>JAEWKA010000008.1 GCA_023386265.1 Bacillota bacterium | reverse complement strand
CCTTGCGTCAGGTACTTGTTCGCAAGGTATTTCAACTCATTGTGCTAGAAGCGATGCTTATCGCCTTCGGATTTTGGACTAGGCTTCTCCACAACCCTACCGAGGCATCCCTTTTCGGTCTGGAGGTTTTCGTCGTTTATATTGCAGTCAACCTAATCAGCTGGCTGCTTGACAAAAAGGAAGCCGGCGCGCTCAACAGAACGCTCAAATCCCTGCAGGGAAGATAGCCAACACAGAACTTGTTCTTAAAAAGCTATAAAAGGATTAAATTATTTTCGTTAAAATAATTTAGTTATTGGAGGTTTAATATAAATTGGTAATTGTTTATGAATCTAAAACAGGTTTTACCAAAAAGTATGCAGAAATGCTAGCTTTAAAGACAGGACTAAATATTTTGCAGGTAAAAGAAATTTCAGAAGTTAGTCATAAAGAAGAAATCATTTTTTTAGGCTGGATGAAAGTCGGAAAGATACAGGGTCTTGAGAAACTGCGAAAATATAACGTCAAAGCTGTTTGCGGATCGGGTACCGGACGAACCGCTGAGCCCAACATCGAAACAGTTGTCGCAAGGAACAAGATTCAAGGCGTACCGTTTTTTTATCTTCGAGGCGGATGTTTCCCTTTAAAAGAGTTAAAGCTTATGGATAAAATTATGATGTTAATGTTCTTAAAGATGCTAAAAAGCCGTAAAAATAAAGATGAAAAGCAAGAAGAGGCCATCTCTATTATTGAAAATGGTTTTGACGGCGTAAAAGAGGAAAATCTCCTACCTGTTCTTGAATGGCTTAACACAAAGTAACGGAGAGCTTTTTATGAAAAATATAGTGATAACTGGCAGTACACGCGGCATTGGTTTTTCTATGGCGACGGAGTTTTTGCGAGCGGGATGTAATGTCACTTTATCTGGCAGGGGTGAAGTGCTTGCGGAAGAAGTTCATACTGAACTGTCACCTTTTGAGGGGAAATATATCTATGTTCCTTGCAACGTCCAGAAAAAAGAAAGCCTGCAAGGACTCTGGGATACTTCTCTGGCTCAGTGGGGCGAGATAGATATCTGGATTAATAACGCGGGGCAAAATACGCCACACAAATTTTCGTGGGAAACAGGCGAAACATACACCGAAAACATTATTAAGACCAACATTATCGGAATGATATATGGTTCACAGATTGCGGCAATGGGATTGCTAAAACAAGGGCATGGCGCAATATACAGCATGGAGGGCCTTGGATCGAACAACATGATACAGATTAAAACAATTTTGTACGGTACGACCAAACGCGCGTTAACGTACTTTATGAAAGGGCTTGCCGAGGAACTGGAAGGCACTGGTGTAATAGCAGGGCGATTGTCGCCTGGGATGATGCTGACCGATTTTATCACAAAAACGCCTGACGGTGAGCAATCTGAGGTCATTGCAGATGAGAAGTTCAGAAAATTATTCAATATATTGGCCGACAAGCCCGATACAGTCGCCAAATATTTTATTCCAAGAATGCTTATTAATACCAAAAATGACGCTCAAATAGCTTGGCTGTCAAGCCGAAAGGCTACATGGCGTTTCATAACGGCAGGCTTCCGCAAAAACAGGCTTATACCATAATCATTCTTTTAATAAATGTTTTGTATACACTTGGGTTAAGCATATCCCAAATTTTTTAGGTAACAATAATTTAGAAGGGGTGTGTTTTTTATGAATGGAAACGCTGAGCTTTTAAATTTTGTCTACCAGAACTCGCAAATGGGTGTAGATACTATAAAACAATTAATCGAAATCGTTGAGGATGAGTATTACAAGCACCATCTGGAATCACAGCTTAATGAGTACAATGAAATTCATAGTGCTGCGCAGAAAGCGTTGAACGAGAATGGGTATGATGAGAAAGGAATCGGCGCACTTGACAAAATAAGAACTTATTTAATGATCAACATACAAACGCTAACAGATAAAACACCTTCCCACATCTCTGAGATGCTTATTATAGGAAGCAATATGGGCGTCATTAACGCGGTGAAGAATCTCAAAAAGTATAAAGATTCTGAACCAGGAATCTTAGGCCTTATGGATAGACTGCTTAAGTTTGAAGAGTCCAATATTCAGCAGCTAAAAGAATTTCTCTAACCACCAAAAAACCACCCTGTAAATTCAGGGTGGTTTTTTATGCCGATTTCCTGTGCCCTAAAAACTTAATTTTGGGGCTTGACATTTATTTGCAGGTCTCATATTTTCGACACAGTCCAATTTTTCAATATCGAGCACTTTGGCTTCATACTAACATCATCATAAAAGTATGAGGAACTCATCCCAATTCATATCGGAGTAAGCCTGTTCTGCAATTATTTCAGACCGCTAGGATGTTTATCCATTAGCAACAACATACTATTATGTAATTGGAATTATACAAACCAATGCATGATGTCATGCTTTAAGTATAATACAAAATGATTACCCTAAAAACTGCTTTTATTATTATTTTTGCCAAATGCGTAGTGATGTTGTGTAATTACCCATTATATCATCATAAACGAAAAGTCTTTTACTTGGTTCGGCGCATTTGGCATTTTTTTAATCTATCCAGCATCCTAATGAAAAACACTTCTCTTATATCAGAAGCGTCGTAGCTTTTAATAATTGCAATAGCGTAAGGGTCTGGTTTTTATCCACAATTGTGCCCACGAATAATTTTCAATTGTTGGATTTTGACATAATGACATGAAATATGTTAAAATATATCATTACAAAATATCACTGCAAGACACTCAGGGGAATATGGAGGTGACCACATCTGTATCAGCTAACAAAACAGGATTACGACAACATCTTCTCGTTCTATACGGCAATAAACAGCGACTATTCGAACTATGAAAATATCGTCTTGTTTTCACTTTCTACAATATTTAAAATCAAACTTGCAGCCTACGGCGCGTTCAGAATCGATAGTAACGGCGTTATAAAAGTGGATCATATTATTAGCAACAGCATTCGTGGGGAAATTCTCGAACAATATAAAAAAGAATATTTCCTAGCGGATCCTTTTCTCAACAACTATTCGCAGCTCTGTTACGCCAACCCCGATGCCTGCTGTTTTACCGATGATTTACTTGATAAGGAAGAATATCAAAGCTCCGGTTACACAAAGCTTCTGAGAAAATCTAATATTGGGCATGAAGCGCTTATAGGTGTAAATGGTTTGCCGGGAAGCTTAGTTCATATAATTAGAATCTATAAGTCGTTAGACGCCGGAGATTTTACAGAACGAGAAAAAGAGCTGTTCCAGTATATTGGTCAGGCATTTAACCATAGTAAAACGCTTTTTAGCAAGTTCGTCCGTCAGCAGCGGAAGCTCGAATCCGTCTCCGCCTATTGTGATGAAATCTCTTTCGGTTTTGCAATACTTGACGGTAAAGGACGGCTTTTGCAAAGCAATGCTGCATTTATGAACTTTAGCGCCAAGCTTTCATCCGGCCTTACAAAGGGTGAAATTGCAAAGGATATAATTTTTGCGGTTACAGGAACCGACAAATTGCCTGAAGGAAATTATTTCCGAGAAGAAGCGCATGTGAACGGTGTTATAATTACAATGCAGAAGAAGAGGGTTGTTCTTTCAATTCGCACAGAGAACCTTTACTATATTACTCTTCAAAAGGACAAAGGAGAGCGGGTTCCTGACATCGATTCTATATCCCTTTCCTCACGCTATGGCCTTACCCGAAGAGAAACAGAGGTGATTTTGCTCGTTGCAAAGGGTTATAACAATCAGGAAATATCGGACGATTTGTATATAGGGGTATCAACTGTCAAAACACATATCAGTAACATTTACTCTAAACTAGCGGTGAGCTCACGCACGGAGATGCTGAAAAAGCTTCGAACCGACGAACCCCGGAGGCTTTAATCTAATTAAGATTAATAGAATAGAAACAAAAGAGGACTTTCGTAAATCGAAAGTCCTCTTTTTCGATTAGTTTCTCAACAGTGTGGACGATAAATTCACCCTTACTAATTTTTGAGATGTACTGCTTCCGTCTATTATTAAATCTTTTCGGATGTTTTTGCGGTTATAAAAACAGAGTATCATTAAAGCACAAGGGGAGAGACAATCACTCTTCCGGTAAGAAGCTTTCATACTTTCAGCAGTAAAGCTGTGAAAATATTCTGGAGGGGATAATATGAGAAAACAGTACTTACTTACGGATGACCAGAAAGATCTTCAGCTAATGGTAAGGGAATTCGTTGCCAAAGAGATTATACCTTATGCGGCGATATGGGATGAAAAAGGTGAATTTCCGATTGGAACCTATCGAAAAGCTGTCGACATGGGACTTCATGTTACAGAATTGCCAGAAAAATTCGGCGGTATGGGCCTCAATCATTTAACCGATTGTCTTATCATGGAAGAGATGGGTTACGGCGACGCCGGCTTTGCGTTGTCCGTGGGCACAAATATGCTCGCTTATGCCGCAATGGTAATTGCGGGTTCGGATGAACAAATGAAAATCTTTGCCGATATTGTTGTGCCGGGAGGACTTGCGGCATTTGCATTGACTGAAGCTCAGGGCGGCTCCGATGCGTCTAACTGCAAAACCTCTGCAGTAAAGATAGGAAACGAATATATAATTAATGGTACTAAGGCGTTTATTACAAACGGTGGAAATGCCGATGTCTACATAGTTTTTGCAATGACCGACCCTGAAATGGGCGTAAGAGGAATGTCGGCATTTTTAGTCGAGCGCAGCCGTGCCGGAGTTTCAGTGGGCGCTCACGAGAACAAAATGGGTATTAGAGCATCCAACACCTCTGAAGTGGTTTTTCAAGATGTTCGCGTTCCGGCAGATCACTTGCTTGGAGCAGAGGGATTTGGTTTCTTAATTGCGATGCAAACGCTCGACCGCAGCCGCCCAGCTGGCTCATCAGTCGTTGTGGGTCTCTGCCAGAGAGCGATAGATGAATGCGTCGCTTACTCCAAAGAAAGAGTTGTATTCGGCAGACCGATATCAAAGCATCAGGCTGTCTCGTTTACTATGGCTGACATGGAGATACAGACCGAAGTCGCTCGGAGAATGGTTCATTATTCCGCACAGTTGATGGATAACGGTATTTTTGACTCGGAGGTCAGCGCAGTGGCAAAGACCTTTGCAGGTGATATTGCAATGAAAGTAACGTGCGATGCCATTCAGGTGCTCGGAGGATACGGATACAGCCGCGATTACCCTGTTGAAAAGCTCATGCGGGACGCAAAAATATTCCAAATTTTTGAAGGAACAAACCAAATTCAACGCATAGTTATTTCATCTGCACTAATGAAAGCAAAATAAGTTTTGTTAACTGTTCCAGGTGGAGAATATTGAGTGATTTATTTATATATCAGTTAAACAGCTTCAAAAAGCATTAGAAGGAGAGGACTTTATTATGGCAACAAGAGACTTAACCACAGACATTAATAAGTACTACAAGGATCATCTGGTTTCAATGGAAGACGCAGCAAAAGTGATTAAAGCCGGCGACGTTGTTTGGATGGGACAGGCAACACAGGTTCCATACGCTTTTCTTGATGAACTCCATGCGCACAAGGAATCTTACAACGATGTTACCTTAATCTGGAACTGTGCAAATGTTCCCTTTAACATGATCTTTGATCCCGATGCAAAAAAGCATTTTCGCATGCTTTCCTTGTTTTGCCTGCCTCTTGAGCGTATGTCGGGCGACATGGGTGTTATGGAATATCCCAGTGTCGGCTATGAATTTACTATCAAATATGTTTTTGAGTATGGCTGCAATACGATAGCCTATCAAGTTTGTCCTCCGGATGAAAACGGTTACTGCAATTACGGCGCTTACGGTATTTCCAACGGCGCTCAGGTTGCAACCGACCCGCGTATTACAAAGAAAATTGCTTTCATCGATCACGGCCAGTATGCAGTTCCCGGCAAGCAAGAAGACGTATCTATGCATATCAGCGAATTTGACTACATAGTCGAAAACGATACTGTTCTAGTCCCAATCCCCGCAGCTCCGCCTACGGACGTTGATAAGCAAATCGCATCCTATATCCTGCCCTACATTCACGAAGGCGACAAGGTCGAAATCGGCTTTGGCGGTTTGGGCGAAGAAATTCTTGCAAACCTAAAAGACGTAGGCCAGCTCGAAATTTTCTCCGAAGTGGCTTGTGATAATATGGCCACTCTCGTTGAGGAAGGTGTTCTTACAAAGGTTGTTGCATCCAGCCCCGGAGCTTGCTCTGAAAAATTCTTCGATTTTATTGCAAAGGATCCAAGAGCTCAACTAATCCCTACATCTACTACTATTAATCCATTTGTAATTGGCAAGACAGAAAACATTGTTGCAATCAACGCAACTTTCATGGTTGACTTGCTCGGTCAAGCTTGCTCCGAATCACAGGGACTTAAGCCTTACAGCGGTGCTGGCGGTTCATTTGCGTATATTTTCGGAGCAATGAATGCACCAGGCGGACGCAGTTTTGTTTGCCTGCGTTCCACATATAAAGACAAAGAAAAGAAATTGCAATCGAACATCGTGCCTTGGTTACCTGAAGGAAGCATTGTTACAACTCCAAAGAACTATCAGATGTACATAGTTTCTGAGTGGGGTCTTGCAGATGTGTACCTCAAAACCTGTAAGGACCGTATCAAAGCCATAATCAAGATTGCACATCCAGACTTCAGACAAGAACTTAAAGATAAGATTTGCACAACACCGTTAATTTCAGAGGCTGATTTTGAAAACGGCTTCAACTTATTCAATGAAGACCCTGCGGACTGCTATGATGTTCACGAGCGTTGATGTCAGAATTTCTTTCATCTCTAATAGCAATCCTTTCTCATGGCTTCACTTATTTGTATCCACTCAGTACAAATAAGCTCTCCTTTTGCTGCTGACTCTCTATACTCTGCCAATAGAGTAGTCGGTAACCTACTGAAGCGTGCTCCCCTGCTAGTAGGAGAATTGATATATTCCCTACTAGCAGGGGAGTGAAATTGGTACCACGGAAAATATACTTACCCGTTCCAATTTTTTCTTAATGAAAATGAGTGAGGTGTGCACTCAATACAATTAATACTTAAGGAGTAATGCAACATTATGAGCAAAGTGATAAACAAAGCAGCCGTCTTGGGCGCAGGCGTCATGGGTGCCGGTATAGCCGGGCTTTTGGCAAGTGTCGGCGTACAGGTCGCTCTGCTGGACATTGTTCCTCCCCAGGGACTGACCGATGAAGATAAGGCAAAGGGCTTCACCGAGCAGAGCCCCGAATTTCGCAACCGCTTCGCAATGGGCGGCTACGAGAAGATTAAAAACCCCAAGAACAACATGCTCTACACCCAGAGCAAACTTGAAAATATAAAGATCGGTAACATGTCCGACGACATGGATATGCTTAATGATGCTGACTGGATCATCGAAGTCGTTGTCGAGCGTCTTGATGTTAAGAAGAGTGTCATGAAGGAAATCGCAAAGCACCGCAAAGCTGATGCAGTTGTTTCCTCCAACACCTCCGGTGTTTCCATTACAAAGATCATTGAAGACGAGTCCGATGATTTCAAAGCACACTTTCTTGGTACTCACTTCTTTAATCCTCCCCGCTGGATGGCACTCTTTGAAATGATTCCCACGCCATGGACAGACAAGGGCGTCTATGCACGCATGGCTGACTTTGCTGAAAGCCAGCTTGGCAAGGCTGTTGTTAACGCAAAGGACACGCCGAACTTCGTCGGTAACCGCATAGGCGTATACGGAGGTATTCAGGCTCTGCAGCTAGGAGAGAAATACGGCTTTGATAACCAGACGCTTGATGGACTGACCGGTAAGATTATGGGCCATCCGAAGTCCGCAACCTGCAAGACTGCCGATATGGTCGGTCTGGACATTTTTGCAAACGTCTCCAAGAACATTCTTGACAGCAGCACAGACGAAGCCGAGAAGAGAAACTATGATCTTCCCGCTTATGTTAAGGAAATGGTCGCTGCAGGACTCCTCGGTGACAAGACTAAACAGGGGTTCTTCAAGAAGGAAGTTATAGACGGTAAAAAGACAACTCTTACTTATAACCCTGCAACAAAGACCTATGAGAACATTAAGGCTACGAAGTTCGACACCGTTGCCGCAGCACAGGAATCCGGCAATAAGTTTGAATTTATGACATACGGAGATATGCCCGAGCAGAAGTTCACCTATGATTTCAACAAAAGCCTTCTGCTTTATGCGGCCCGCCTCGTTCCCGAAATAACCGAAGACTTCAGGAACATCGATAACGCACTGACAGCCGGCTTCAACTGGGATCTCGGTGTCTTCCAACTGTGGGATAAGATCGGCGTTGAACGCTCCGTCAAGGCTTGGCAGGCAGACGGCGAGGATATTCCAAAGTGGGTTCTCGATATGCTTGCTTCCGGCAAGACCAGGTTCTATGAAGCAGGTTCCACAACCAGCAAGTACATTAAGCTTAAAGGCTGCAACGAGGTCAAGGGCAATAGCGACGCCTCCATCCGTGACATCGGCGACGGAGTACTTTGCATTGAGTTTCATTCAACCGGCAACGCCATCGGCGAGCTAACCGGCGATATGATGCTTGAAGCTACAGAAATGCTTAAGGGCGATGATTGGGTCGGCCTTGTCGTTGGTAATGAAGGAAAGAACTTCTGCGCAGGCGCTGACCTCGTCACAATCGTAAACCTTGCTCAGGACAAGCAATTCGATAAGCTTGACACTCTCATCAGAGGTCTTCAGGACGGTACAAAGGCCCTCAAGTTTGCCGCTCGCCCCGTCGTTTCCGCTCCGTTTGGCCAGACTCTCGGCGGCGGCTGCGAAGTTTCCATGCACTGTGCCGCATCCGTTCCCCATACAGATACCTTCATGGGTCTTGTTGAAGTTGGCGTAGGTCTTATTCCTGCCGGTGGCGGCTGCACGGAGCTTCTTATCCGAATGATGGAGCGCTGCTACAACACCCAGAAGAAGTCTCGTTATGACGCCTTGAAAGCTCTTTGGCAGAACATCATGACAGGTAAGGTTAATGTCGGTGCTGACGCTGCTATCGAAGCAGGCTATCTCGCTAAGGGTACCTATGTTGAGCGCAACAAGGCAAAGCAAATTCAATCCGCTAAAGAGCAGGTTCTCTATATGGCCAGCCACAATTATCATCCTGCTTCCGATCCTTCCATCACGGTTATGGGTGACTACGGCTACGGCGCAATCGCATACGATATGCTGATGATGAAGAACGGCAACTTTGGCTCCGAATATGATATTCACATCGGCGAGAAGATAGCTCACGTTATTACCGGCGGAAATCTGCCCTATGGCGCAGTAGTTCCGGCTCAGCAGATCCGAGATCTTGAGCGTGAAGCATTCCTGTCCCTTGCCGGTGAACAAAAGACACAGGACCGTATCGTAGGTATGCTTATGAACGGCAAACCTGTCCGAAATTAAGGGAGGGAGAAATCATGAGAGAAGCAGTAATAGTAGCGTATGGACGCAGTGCCATCGGAAAATCTCCCAAAGGTACGTTGAAAGACACAAGACCCGAAGATTTTGCAGCACAGGTGGTTAAGGGCGTTCTTGCAAAGGTTCCAGCCTTTGATCCCGCTCTTATAGACGACGTTATCCTCGGCTGCGCATTCCAGGAAGCTGAAACAGGCACAAATGTTGCTCGCAGCATCGTCTTTCTTTCAGGCATTCCGAATAGCGTTCCCGCACAGACAATAAACCGTTTTTGCTCTTCCGGACTTCAGGCCATATCAATGGGTGCAAACGCGATTAAGGCAGGAGAGGCCGACGTTATTCTTGCCGGAGGTGTTGAGACCATGTCCATGATTCCCATGGGCGGTAACCTCAATGTACCCGTAGTTTCTCTTGCAGTTGGAATGCCCGAGACCATGACAGCAATGGGCAACACCGCCGAAAACGTCGCTGCGAAATATGGTATTACACGCGAAATGCAGGATGAGTTTGCTTTTAACAGCCACAAAAAGTCCGAAGCTGCTCAGCTTGCCGGAAAGTTTGATGATGAAATCATTACTGTTGATGCTGTTAAGTACAAAACAGATGAGGCAGGCCGTGTAGTCAAGTACTCCGAGCCCTTCAACAAGGACGAAGGTATCCGTTATGGTCTCACCATGGAGCAGCTCACAAAGCTTAAACCTGTCTTCCAAAAGGACGGAACAGTCACAGCAGGTAACGCATCCCAGATGAACGATGCAGCTTCTGTAGTTCTCCTCATGTCCAGGGAAAAGGCTGAAGAGCTCGGTCTCAAGCCCATCGCAAAGTTCGTAAGCTTTGCAGTTGCAGGCGTTGATCCCGCTTACATGGGCATCGGGCCTACGGTTGCCATTCCAAAGGCTTTAAAATTTGCAGGTCTCAATATAGCCGACATCGACGTGTGGGAGCTTAATGAAGCGTTTGCATCGCAGGCTGTTGCGTGTGTAAATGAGCTTGGGCTCGACCCTCGAAAAGTCAACCCCAACGGCGGTGGAATTGCTCTCGGTCATCCCCTCGGCTGCACAGGCGCAATGCTGACCTGCAAGCTCCTCAGCGAGCTCAAGCGCACAGGTAAAAAATACGGGGTAGTCAGCATGTGCATCGGCGGCGGCATGGGTGCAGCAGGCATCTATGAGATGTGCACATAGAGTGAAAAAAGACTAATGCTGCATGGTAAGAGCGTCTGATTCTAATTTCAAATAGAAAGTAGACGCGAGGCAGCTTCTTACCCTATAATCCCGTTCAAGATGGGGTAATCAATATCGACAATGTCGGAACTTTAAGTCCGACTCGTCAGCAAAACTGCTTGTGCTTGGAGTCCGGTGGTTCTGACGGCACATCTACAATCTGACGCAGCGGTTGAGCAGAAATAAAATTATTATTTTGGAGGTCATTATTATGGCAGTTTCTATGGATACAACTATTGCAGAAATCCTCGATAGCCCTGCACTTTCTGCTCTTATGGAGGAGATGAGCCCCGGCGTTACCAAAAATCCTATGATGAAGATGGCAAAGGGATTCTCTCTTGGCAAAATCGTTAAGACTCCTGCCGCTAAGATGCCCGAAGCACAGATCCAGGCGTTCATCGATGCCGCTAATGCGAAGGGTCTTTAAACCCTAACTACATCAATGTAAAAGGTGTACCACGGTGGCTTGCCTCACCGTCAGGAGGCAGGTCGCCTTTCATACAGGCAGTGCGTCGGTTCTCCGGCGCACTGTTTGTTTGCTTGTAATGGGTTTTTGCGAAAAAAGAAGCTCATAGAATATGCTACAGAAGTAATTTTCTTCGCTAAATAGAATTATAAAAGAAAAGCAGGATGTTTTTAATGGAAAACAGTATGGTTAAGAAAACAAAGAAAAAACTTTAGGGCATATAATCTTTAGTGCGATTTTAGCGTCGAATGTTATTATAGCTATAATATTCAGTTCTCTGACTGCCTATTGGTCCTAACAGAGCACGAAAAGCTGCTTGGCAAGGTCAATGCCCGAAACAGTTGAAGCTGCTGCCCAGACTGCAACAAGTGAAATCAAGAGAATGGTCGCCTTGACGCAGGTTGCCGCTGGTAACAGGGTTATTAGAAACGAGGATTCTACTTTAGAGCAAAAAATGGCATATTTGTATGCGGTAGTCAAGTCTTATGGACTCGTCGGAGCCAAATGCTACACAGCCAGAGGTGTCCAAATTGATGATGGCAAGGACTACTCGTCTTCTATATCTTTCCAAGCTGGTAGCGAAGGTAAAACATAATTTCGTCGCCCTATAAAGATGAATCCTTCGGCAAACTTGTATTTACCATTACTACACCTGTATTGAGAGATGACTCAACGGTTATCGGCGTTGTTGAATTTATTATCAAACAGGAAATCCTTAGCAGCATTGTTGGAAATATTACGCTCGGAGAAAATGGTAACGCCTATATGATCGATAAAAACGGCTATACCATTGCTGATTCGGATGTCCAACTTGTCATTGATAAGGCAAACATTCCGGAACAGGCAAAATCCAATTTGGACTGCGTAGAAAAAGTGAGAGTGGGTATGGTAGAGTATATGCATAGGAATTCAGAAAGAAAGGAAACTGAATTTTATGCCAAGCAATAACTCGAAGTATACCACGGAAATGCGGGAACAGACAGCAGCCCATATCATTGAGAACCACAAATCAGCAACCAGCATGGCGGAGGAAATGGGAATCGACATAAATACTGTGTGTCGCTGGGTGAGAGATTACCGGAGGAAGTATAAGCTGCCAAGCTATGCGGAGGAAAAAGGTCAGACGAGAAAAGCTCCTCAGTCGGCGCCAGAGCTGAAATATCGAGTCAAAGAATTAGAGAAAGCCTTAAAAGATAAGAATTTTGAACTTGCACAGCGGGAACGGCGATTATCCGAGGAGAAAGAGAAGGTAGAAATCCTAAAAAAATCCCTGCACATCTTCATGCAAGCACAAGAATGAAATATGAAGCAATAGATGAGCATCGCCGCCAGTTCTCAGTGCGGAAGATGTGCAGTGCACTTGGAGTAAAGGAATTCAATTACTATAGGTGGCGAGACAGACAAAAATGCCAGCAGAAAACCTGCTGGCAAGAAAAGCTGCTGATTATGAAGATAGAAGCTCTGTTTTCAAAGAGCGCCGCGAGACCTATGGCTACAGCAAAATGCAGCGGGCCTTGGCGCAGTCGGGCACTGAAATCAGCGTGTATCACGTACGGAAGATAATGCGGGAGAACGGCTTTTATCCCGAGACATGTACCAAGTATAGTCCTTATCACAACGGCAAGCAGACCGGACAATTCAGTCCGAATCTGTTAAAGCAAACCTTCAGAACAGAAAAGCCGGATAAGGTCTGGGTTGGCGACATTACATATATTAAAACGACATTGGGCTGGGTGTATCTTGCGGCGGTGATTGACCTGTATAACCGAGAGGTTATCGGCTATGCCGTCGACAAGCAGATTGACACCGAGCTTGTAAATCGTGCCCTTGGCAATGCAATCAGAGGACGAGATAACCTAAATGGGCTGGTTTTCCACAGCGACCGAGGTTGTCAGTACAGCAGCCAGGGATACCAGCAAATGCTGGAGAAGCACGGTATAGTCAGCAGAATGACCCGCCCGGGCTGTCCGTATGATAATTCCTGCGCGGAGAGCTTCTTCGCCACTATAAAAAAGGAATGTATTTACCAGCGACGTTATGTTATAATGGAAGATGTTGGGCGGGACATGTTTTCGTATGTCGAGATGTTTTACAATCGGAAGCGTATGCATTCGGTCTTAGGCTATCTGAGCGCGGTTGCATACAGAAGAAAGAATCAGGGCGGCGAAGCTGCTTAAAAACTAGTGTTTTCTATGCAGATGACTTTGCGAGACCCACTGACCTTTTTTCAGCGCAGTCCAGTTTTTGAAAAGTAATGGCATTACTTGATATGTGGCCACACTGTTTTCCACGCCGTCGATTCCGCCGATGTTCTAAAAGGCTTCAGCGGTGAGCAGTATGATGCTGTCACCGCTCTCGTTTGTGTAACACACACACACACAAGGCTAAGTTCATAAAACCATTCCAAGCTGAACAAACTAATCTATGAGGTGATGAAAACGTCTAACGAAAAGACACGAAATGCTCAAAGAAAAAGTTCTGAAGGAAAAACACCTCCTGCACGTCGTGAGGCACCGCAGACTGAACGGAAAGCAAAAGAAAAATTGGAGAAAAAGTAAATTCTCAAATTCTCTATTGAGGTGATATCTTTGGGTAAAAAGAACGCATCAAAAAACAGCGGTCAATCATCTGCAGGTCAAGCTCCGAAGCAAAAAAGGTCGAAACCTGATAAATCAAAAAAAGGCTAAATATTTATTTAGAAAAGGTAGCTAAGGCCTATCAGATTGATGACAAAGTCCCCGAAAGGGGACTTTGTCAAACAAAAAGATATAAAATAGGAACTAATAGTTGACCTAACCCATCAACCGGTCTTGAAACTAGGCCGATATCGTCGTCATTTCAAATGCAGAAAATACATGGTCCTATAAATTGCATAGAACGCTAAAACGCAGGAGCCCATGTCTGTGTATCAAGCATTATACGGTGATTACGGAGTTTGGGTTCGCCCTTCATCCAAGTGGAATGAAATAATTGAGAAGAATGGGATTGTTGCAAAAAGATTTCAATATATAGGAGAATGACTTATGATTATCGGAGCGGCAACCATCAAGCTTTATGCGCCATGGGTACATTCGTTGAAAGAAAAACGCATGGTGGTTAAAAGTATCCTAGCGAAAGTACAGAGTAAATTCAATATATCTATATCTGAGGTGGACGATCAGGATATACACCAAACCATAATTTTTGGAATGGCTTGTGTTGCTGGTACAGTTGCTCTTGCTGATAGCATAATGGATAAGGTCATTAGTTTCATTGGGAATACCACCGAGGCTGAAATTTTGGATACTTGGCGCGAAATCAGATAGGGAGACGAATTATATTAGAAAGTTTTATTTGCTTGTCATTTTGACTGAATACTGGTATAATTACCCAATGATTCTTGATGCAAACAATTTAACTCCGTAACCATTCAATCCAGCCGTTTCTTTACATGATACCGGCAGTGTGTGAGATTTGAAGCCCGCTCTGCCGTTTGGTATAGCGGGCTTATTCATGTGTTAGAATTTCACATCTGGCAATTATGCGAAGCTGAGATTGCTTCTGGTTAATAGCAATAATGGGCGGTTTTGTAGCTCTGCACCTTGCTTTCAAATATTTCTTGGGGGGTCTATATGTTAAAACATATGAAATTAATAAAACAGGCGATGTGTTTCTTTATCGCATTATCAATTTTGCCATTATATGGTGCTTATGCATAGGCAGATACATCAGAGTGGAAAACTGCCATATCATGTAGCAATTTTGAAGACTCCACCTATAACGGGAAGGACCAGTATGTTGTAGTCGGTACCGACGGCGACATTAGGACCTCTACAGACGCAATCAATTGGACTAGGCAAAATTCCGGTACCACAAATATGATTAAAAAAGTAATCTGGATGCAATAAAATGGGATGTATTACCAGTCGATCCGCAGCTTTCATTAAACAATATCACGACAAACGGAAAAGTTCATCTTATCTCATGCGACAAAGGGAAATTCTTAAAATCTGATAACGGGACAGACTGGACAGTTATGAGCACAGGCTACAATTCAACGTATGCTATGACGCTATGCACCGTATGGAACGGAAACAAATTCGTTGCTGTAGGAACGGATGGTTTGTTATTAACTTCTTCTGACGGTTCATCTTGGTCAAAGATAAGCCTTACAAACAATCCGAGTCTGGTCAGCGTTATTTGGGATGGCACTCAATTTGTTGCGTTAGATGAATACGGTGAACTCATGTATTCATCCGACGGAAGCAACTGGAAATATCAAACCGTTGAAACCAAAAACTATTTGACCAATATTATTTATGCAGGCGGGAAATACATAATAACTGGCTTCGGAGAAACAATACTGGTTTCAAGCAGCTTTAAAACGTGGCAAACAATAGGTGGAAATACAAAATATCGATTCTGGGGTGTTGCAACTAATAGCAAAATATTTGTGATGGTTGGCAGCGATGGAGTCGTTTTTACCTCTTCTGACGGACAGGATTGGAAAGAACAAACTTCACCTACAACCGACAATCTTAGAGATGTTATATGGGACGGAAATCAGTTTATTGCTGTAGGCGACACTGGAACATATCTGACGTCAAAAGACGGTGTGACTTGGAATATGAGAGTATATACTCAAATCGCAAATCCAGAAAAAATTATCTGGACAGGCAGTCAATATATAATTGTTGGTATGAATGCGTTGATACTCACATCTACCGATGGTAATACCTGGGCCAAACAAACATGGAGTGATCATGATGGATATGATGATTGGCTAAATTCTATCGCTTGGAACGGCAAGATGTTTGTTGCCGTCGGGATGTTCGGAAAAATAATAACTTCGACGGATGGCGTTAACTGGCAAACACAGAATTCATATACAAAAAACGATCTCAACAGCATTATTTGGGATGGTTCACAATTCGTTGCGGTCGGTGACTGGAAAACCATTGCAGTATCAAAAGACGGAATAAATTGGACAGCTACTGCAGTTGATTGCGAATACGAGCTCGAGGATATCATTTGGAATGGTAAATACTATTTGGCAACTTCCTATGGGAAATTAATAGTCTCCACTGATTTGCAAAACTGGACAGAAACATCAATCAGCAATGATATTTATGTAGGTGCATGGAATGGATACAGCTACGCACTAGGAGGAAATTTCGGTACGTTATTGACTTCCTCCCCGCTTGATATCATATAGGTCACTGTTAACGGAGTGCCCATTTCCTTCGATGTTGCACCGACTATTGTGAACGACAGGACGTTAGTTCCTCTGCGATATATCTTTAGTGCATTGGGCGCAGAAGTAAAATGGGACGGGATGACCCAAACAGTAAGTGCTCGTAAAGGCAGCACTATAGTTACTCTTCAAATTGGTAGTGACAAGGCGGTTGTCAATGGTATTACAACGAAGATGGATGTTCCGGCAGCAAATGTAAATGGGCGTACGATGGTTCCAGCGCGATTTGTTGCCGAATGCCTTAACTGCAACGTAACTTGGGATAGTGACACTCAGACAGTTATCATACGTACACAATAAACTGATATTTACAATCCAATTTAAAAAGACCTATATGTTGAATTGCGGATTTTCGATATTCTGTTACCTAATAAGAAGGAGAAACACAATGCAAGCGCTGCTCATAATAGATGTTCAAAATGATTATTTTGAAGGCGGTAAATCTGAACTTTGCAATCCAATAGGAGCTTTGAAGAATATAGAAAAAGTCTTGACGATATTCCGCCAATGTAACCGCCCAGTGATTCATGTTCAGCATGTAAACACTCGCAAGGGAGCGACTGCTTTTCTACCAAATACTGATGGAGTTTTGATCCATAAAAATCTAACACCACTTGATAGTGAATATCTTGTGATAAAACATACTCCAAACAGCTTTTTTGAAACAAATCTTTTAGATATTTTGAAGAATAATGATATAAATGACATTGTTATCTGCGGTATGATGAGCCATATGTGCATTGATACAACAACAAGGGCATGTAAGGATTTCAATATCAAAGTAACCTTATTAAATGACGCTTGTGCCACAAAGGGCCTTAGCTTCAATGGAAAATTAATTCCTGCCGAGATTGTTCATAACACGTTTATGGCCTCTCTGAATGGAATGTTTGCAAATGTAATTGATACAGAATTAATCGATCTTCAAGCATAACGAGGGTTAGTATTTTTCTATTAATAGCCTATGTCAATATAAGTATTGAGCATTCCATTATAATATTAACTGAACTGCTCATTATGTGCTTATTATATGGGAACAGGAAGAAATACAAGGATGTAAACCATTTATGGAAAGAAGTTAACGACACAAATCAGGGCAATTATATCTCGCGGCATAATAATTTAGATAAAAATATGACGTAATTATCTGAACACGGAGGGGTAAAAATGAGCAAAAAAAGACTGACTACTTGGGAAGCGGCTTGCATTATTACGGGCTACGGTATTGGCGGCGGCGTTCTGAGCATGCCATACCTGGCGGAGGAGGTCGGCCTTCTTCTTTCCTTTGTGATACTGGTCATAGCTCTACTGGCAAGCTACATACTCCATCTGATGATAGCGGATTTGGCGCTCAAAGTTTCGGAAGGAGGGCAGATCATTGCCTGTCTGTCCCAGTTCTTGTTTCGCGGAAAGCTGAAGAAATTACTGACGACGCTGTTTTTCGTTCTTATGACGTTGATACTCTTTACCAATTTGGCTGCCTATATTTCTGGATCGGAAGAGATTATCGTAGGATTGCTGCCGATTCCAAGCTTCGTTGCAACGCTTATCTTTTATGTTATCGCCGCTTCCGTCGTCCTCTTCGGACTGAAGGCTGTCGGCGTCAGCGAGAAGATATCTGTCGCAGTCATATTCGGCTTAATCGCCGTGCTGGCTGTTGCCTCATTTTTTGCGCCTTCCCATGCGCTTCCACTTACCGGAGGCTCCGTCAATGGAACGCTTGCCTTCTATGGTATGGCTATGTTTGCAATGGCAGCCTTCTTCTCTGTCCCTCAAGCAGTGGAAGGCCTGAATAAAGATAAAAAGCAAATCAAAAAGGCCGTGTTTCTCGGCCTGTTCAACAACTTTATCATTATCGTCGTGATTACCTTCTGCGCCCTGCTTGCCTCCGATAAAGTCACTGAGGTAGCCATGGTCGGTTGGAGCGCCGGCATCGGTACCTGGGCCAAAATTGTTGGCGGCCTGTTTACCATCCTCGCCATGCTCACAACTTATTGGTCCTTGTCTCTGGCACTGGGCTCCATCGTGGAGGAACAGATGAAATGGAATTCAAGGCTGTGCTGGCTCATTGCCACGCTACCTTCGTTGATCCTAGCGCTGTTCAACTTTGGCAGCTTTATGGATTTCATGCGTCTGGCCGGAGGCCTGATATCAATAATCATTGCAATTATGGTCGTGCCCGCCTATCTCCATGCCCGGCAGGAGGTGGAGGGGTCCATCCTGACACACTGCGGAGGCAAGGTTACGGCCGCCGTGATTATAATAGCTTATATTCTTATGGGCATCGGAAGTGTGGTTCCTGTATGAAAAGAGCCCTCTTTTATGACGGCATATTCCACTCAGGCGTCAGTGAGGCTGATACTTTCCGCTTTCTGGAGGTCACGGATGGGACAATCACCGGTACATATCAGGAAAAGCCTGAGGACGTCAGATATACGAAAGAGATTTCTCTGGGCGGAAAGCACGTCTATCCCTGCCTGATTGACGGGCATGTTCACATGCTCTTTTCCATAGCAGTCATGGCCATGGGCTTCAATGTATGCGAGATAACAAAGGACGGTGTCGAGCCGCACAATTTGACAGGGGTTGAAAAGAGAATTCGGGATTATGCGGCGAGGCAGCCCAAAAACGCTGTCATAGCCGCAAATAACTATATCATCACAGCTGTGGACGAGCGACGTCTTCCCACCAAGGACGAATTAGACAACTGGGCAGGCGGCCGACCTGTTGTTATATACAACATCGACGGTCACTGTAGTGCTCTTTCCACGAAAATGCTCTTAAAGCTCGAAATCGACCCTGTTGGACACAACGGTATTTTATCCGGTGTGGCCCATGAACGTGTGCAGGGCCGGTTGACGGACATTATCGGCGCATCTATCACCCTGCCTCTGCTGGCAAAAGGCATCGCCAATTTTCAGAACGCCTGTGCCAAATACGGCATTAGCGTCGTCGGAGCGCTGGAAGGCAACGGCGACTCTCCCAAGGACCCTACGACGGCTCTCATCGTGAAGCTGGCAAGGCACTTCGATGTGGGCGTTCGTTTCTATTTTCAGTATTTAGATCTGAGAAAAGCCGAAAGATTTGCGAAATATCAGAAGCACCTGCGCGTAGGCGGGTGTGGCGACTGGGAAATGGATGGAGCCACCGGCTCCCATTCCGCTGCCTTCCATGTTCCGTTCAAAGACACTGGCACGACTGCGTCCTGTTACTATGAGCAGGACTTAGTGGATCGCGTTGTGAAGGAGGCCGACGAGAAGGGTTACCAAATCGCAAGCCACGCCATTGGTGAAGCAGCTATCGAGCGCATTATTACCGCTCTAAACAAAACGACTTCCGGGCGGCTGCACCGTATCGAACACTGTGAGTTCCACAACGACGAGTCCCTGGAAGAGTTGAAAAAGCTTCGTTATGCTGTCATGATGCAGCCGGGCTATGCCTGGATCGACAAGCGCTATCTGAACACTTACACTCAGTTTCTGCCGCAGGAGATCGTTAACCGTCTGCGATTTAAAGCGCTTTATGATGCGGGCATCTGTCTTTGTGGCTCCAGTGACAGTCCCGTGCAGGACCTGGATCCATGGCTGCAGATGCTTGGCATGGTAGATTTCTATAATCCGGAGGAATCCATCACACCATACGAGGCTTTTCGCTGTTATACGATCAATCCTGCCAGAGCCATTCTGGAAGGAGACGAACGCGGCACGCTAGAAGTCGGCAAAGCGGCCGATTTCTTCACTGCCGACGAAGATCTTTTTGCAATAAATCCGAAAGACGTTGTATCCTTCCGGCCAGAGTGTACCTATTACGGCGGTCAGCCCTACCACAAGAAAAAGGGGACTGGTGCCGAACTGCTTTGGTCGATGTTGAAAAAAGCCAGGCCTGTTTGACGAAGTGAGCGATGGTGTTGCACAGGCGACATTATAGCAGAAGAGTTGAGAAATTTACTCTACATTGCATCAAGGGATACTTTTCGCATAATGGAAAAGAAGAAATGTTGGTATAAAAAGCCAAATAATCTGTGTAAAGCTAAGCCATGATATTTACGTGCGAAAGGCGAAAAAAAGACCAGCAAATTGTGGAGTGCGTCGAAAAAAATGAGAGTGGGCGTGGTTGAGCATATGCATAGGAATTCGGAAATGCCAGCCAAGCATCTTGATGCATCTTGAACCGAGAAATCTGCACGAGTTGTGCCCTGTTATCAAGCGGTTGCGGGTTCGACCGTGTAGACCTCCAAAAACGTAGGCCGAGGGTTCGATCCCTTCTGCCCCTGCCAAAAAAAGCACCCTGATCTGGTATCCTAATCAGGGTGCTTTTTGGCTTGTTTTCAGGTTGAATATGACATTATCTCGGCTGGAATGTGGCCAATATATACAAAAACAGACTGAGCGGTCGGTAATCACCGATTTCCCGGTCTGTTTTTTGGTAATCGCAGATTTGCAGCCGGAGGAAACGCTATAAGGTTAGGTTTCGCTAAAAGCTTGAAGAATTTCATTAATCATCGGCTGCCTGCATATACGAGGATATGGCTCGTTAATCGGTATTCACAATTTTTCTATATGTATATGATTTGCTGTTTTTAAATCCTACGATTTATCAAAAAGATCTAAAATGATCTAAAATGATTTTAATATCTCTTAAAGCTTTTTTACAGGCTATCTTTGTAATATTTTGACGCAATCTGTTGCTATATGAGAGACGTTTTGCTAGAATAATTTGTGAGGATATGAAAAAATCGTCAGCTTGAAAAGCATATAACAGTTATATAGCCTAGCGAGAAAAAACGGAGAACAACAAAATTGAGATGGGAGAATAAATATGTATTGCAGCAACTGTGGTAATCGTGTTGATGACAGTAGCAAGTTTTGCCCAAATTGCGGTTCGACGGTGAATCAACCCGCTTCAAGCGAGACACAGGTACCGAGCGGAAACCCAGCAACGCATTTTCCCCAGGCACCAAGCAATACACCCCCTTACAATCAGCCTACATATCCGCAGCCAATGCAGGGACAGGTTAACGCCTATGCTTCGCCCACTCGCGGAAACGCAAAAATCAAAAGCTCTGTGACGGTAAAAAAACGTAATATTATCATCGGCGCAATCGCGGCAGTGGTCGTTATCGGCGCAATAGCAGGGCTCCTCCTGCTGGGGGGCGGCGGAAGCTCCAGCAAGGTATCCGGAAAAGTTACAGATGCCGAAGCATATGTCAACGGCAACGAGAACTCGGGTCTGGAAAATGTTCAGATAACGGTTTCGAAGGGCAGCAGAGTCATTTCAAAAAAGAAAACAAACTCAAATGGAGAGTTTTCTTTCGATCTCAAGGAAAGCTCCTATACGATTACCGCGGAATACGAAGGATATGTCACCGCCGCCATTGATTTTGACGTCGGCAAAAACACTGAAACCTATCTGCCGCTGACAAAGCTGGTTGCTGACTCAGACAGTCCGGGAACCGTCAGCGGACAGTTAATAAATTCCCTGACCGGAGAACTGATGACCGGCGCCGCCATAAAGATTAAAAGCAGCACTGTCGGAAGTACGTTTGAACCGTTTGAACTGGTGACCGATGAACTGGGCAGTTACATAGCAGAGCTTCCGGCCGGTTATTATACCGCCGATATCAACGTTATTGGTTTTTCAAAACTGTCGGTGCCTCTCATTGTTATCGGTGGACAAACAGTGGAGAATCAGAACGGCGCTCTGACACCTATTCTGGAGGCAGGCCAGTTAAGAATCGTACTTACCTGGGGTGAAAACCCTCTCGATCTTGATTCTCATCTTACCGGTCCGTCGCCACAAGGCAAGCCGTTCCACATTTTCTATAGCCATAAGACCTCGGATTATAACGCCGAGACTATGACGGGACTGGATCTTGACGATACGACAAGCTATGGCCCCGAAACCACAACAATATACAAAGCTGTCGATGGAACATATTCGTTTTATGTACATGATTATTCAAATCGCGACTGTGAGAATTCCACCGCGCTTGCCAATTCAGGCGCGATCGTCCAAGTCTATGCGGGTGATTCGATGATTGGACAATACAATGTACCTACGAACCTCGTCGGAACAACGTGGCATGTTTTCAATTTCTCAGGGGGAGAAATCAGCACTGCCAGTAATGCCGGCAGCAATATTGAAGAGCTGAACAGCGACGAGTATGACTCCGGATGGGCAAGAATCGCGGGTGATAAGATCACGTCCGGCGTTTCCTACAATCCCGAGGATTTTAAAAGCAGCGGTTTAACTGAAGACTCAACGCTCCTTGACCTCGTAAACTTGTTTGGACTTCCGGAATACTATGATTCAATTGAGGCATTGCGTGCCGATATGGATAATGGTTCTCTGTATCAGGAGGAAGAAGACGACAATCGAATGGGGGCAAGCTGGGCTGACGGTAAAGCAATCACTTATGCAAGATTCGAACCCGGCACATGGAAAGTTAAGTATATTAGTCTTAACACTGACGTATTTGCACTTCCGTATAACTTAAAGAGCGGTATGTCTCTGGACGAAGTAGTCTCGGCGATGAAAATCGGCTCAGAACTCAGCGAAATCGGAAAACTCGGATCAAGAGAAGAAATAATTAAATATTGTCAGGACAACAGAATATCCGGAAAGGACTTTGAAGACGGATATGTACAGGTTTTTCTGACAAACGGTGCTTTTAGCTATAGAAAATACACAAATGATATAGACGGATTCGATGAACTGGACTATTACCTTGATTTCTATGCCGATAAATCAATTTTCTCGTTAACTTTTACTGATGGCGTAGTCACAGGTGCGTCATTGAGTTTTTCAAAGCCTCCTCAAAATTGACCTCAATGACAGCAGCTTTGCCGGAATGCGAGCCTTGATAGAAGAATTTTCCGGTTGAAAAAATTATGCTTGCTGTCCGGTAATCACAACGCTTTCCGATATATATATGAAATAATAGGCATCAATCTTTTGTATCAAAGATTGATGCCTATTTGTCTAATGATAAGACTGTTGATGCAATGGAATATTGCTTTTGGAGTGGGTGCACAGCATAGAAAGTGCACCCTTTTCAGAAATCTACCCTTTTGCGGCAGTATCCAGATCATGGTGCTCTTTTACTGTTCAGGAGCTTGTGGAGAGAGAAAATATTATAGTTAAGGTCGACGAGAATATTTATAAAATAGCATTAAGCATTTATTTTGATGCAAGTGGAGCGTAGTATTCGGGACGTCGGTCGCGGAAGAAACCCCAGTTGAGCCTGTTTTCGGCGACGGCGTCCAAATCATAGGAAGCCGTCAGCACCGCTTCCTCCTCGCGTCCGGCGGAGGATACAATTTCGCCGGTGTCGTCGGTGATGAACGAGGAGCCGTAGAAAAGAAGAGAAGAGGACTGACCTCCGTTTTCGCTGCTGGGTTCAACAAACTCAATGCCGATACGGTTGGCGGCCACCACGGGAACGATGTTTGCCGCCGCGTGTCCCTGCATACAGCGTCTCCAGTGCGGCATGCTGTCGCAGGTTAGTATGGGCTCACTGCCTATGGCGGTCGGGAAAAGTAGCATCTCGGCGCCATTCAGCACCAGAGCGCGTGCAGTCTCTGAAAACCACTGGTCCCAGCAGATGCCGACGCCTATACGCCCGTATGCGGTGTCCCATACGCGAAAACCCGTGTCGCCGGGAGTGAAATAGAATTTTTCCTGATAGAAATGATCGTCGGGTATATGTGTTTTGCGGTAGACGCCCAGAAGGTCTCCGTTTGAGTTCAGCATCGCGACGGAGTTAAACAGGCAATTGCCGTCCTTCTCATAGAAGCTTATTGGCAGCACGACGCCCAGCTCCTTTGCAACGGAGGCAAAGCGCGAAACGGCGGGATTTTTATCGACAGGTGTTGCGTAGGAATAGTATTCGTAGCGCCGTTCCTGACAGAAATAAGGATAGGCGAAAAGTTCCGGCAGCAGTATGACGTTCGCTCCGTCCGCCGCGGCTTTTCGCACAAGAACTTCAGCCTTATTCAGATTATCTTCCGTTCTGACGGAGCATTGCATCTGTATGGCTCCTATGGTCACCCTGCGCATATAAACCGCCTCTTTCTCTAAAGGAATAGTATCATATAATCATCACGAAAGTCTAGATTTGAAATCCTCATAGCCGAAGCTTCTGACAATACGGCAGTCGCCGTTCTCCGCCATGATGGCTATCGAAGGCAGTTGTATGCCGTTAAAGGTGTTGTTCTTGACCATGGTATAAATTGCGAAGTTATCAAAGCGCAGTCTGTCGCCGATTTTTACACGCTCGTCAAAGGAATAGTCACCGAAAACGTCGCCCGCAAGGCAGGTGAAGGCTGACAGACGATAGGTATACGCTTTTTCGTTGGGCAAGCCCGCGCCATTGACAGGTGGGCGAAACGGCATTTCAAGCACATCTGGGTTGTGACAGGCGGCGGAGCCGTCGAGAATTAGCGAGCTAATGCCACTGTTTTCAACAATGTCCATAACCTCGGTAACAAAATGTCCGGCGTTCAGGGCGACAGCCTCCCCGGGTTCGAGATAAATTTCCAGTCCGTACTTTTCCCGCATACGGCGGATGCAGCTCTCGAGAAGCTCAAGGTCATAGCCCTCGCGCGTTATGTGGTGCCCTCCGCCCATGTTCAGCCATTTCATTCGAGGCAGCCACTTTCCGAACTTCTCCTCAACCGCGTCCAATGTGACGGCAAGAGCGTCCGCGTCCTGCTCACAAAGGGTATGGAAGTGCAGACCCTCAACTCCGTCAAGCAGCTCGGGACGAAAATTAGTGGCGGTAATGCCGAGGCGACTGCCGGGGGCGCAGGGGTCATATATGACATGGTCCTGCGTCGAGCGCTCGGGATTTATGCGAAGACCTATGCTCGCCCGCCCGCAGCGACTGCGATATTTTACGAGCTGCGCGAAGGAGTTGAATACGATATGTTCGCAGAGAGCCGCGATTTTGTCAAATTCTGCGTCCTTATAGGCGGGGGCAAAGATGTGCGTCTCGCCGCCCATTTCCTCGGCTCCGAGCCGCGCTTCGAAGAGACTGCTGGCAGTGGTACCGGACAAATACCCTCGCATTAGCGGATATTCCGAAAACATGGAAAAAGCCTTCTGTGCAAGAAGAATTTTGCAGCCGGTGTCGTCCTGAATCTGTTTAAGAAGCCGTAGGTTTTTCAGGAGCTTTACCTCGTCCACAACATAGCAGGGGGTCGGAAGATTTTCGAATCTCATCAGTCCACCATCACCGGATTTTCGTCGATAATCCACGGAAGTCCCCATTTGCCCATGGCCTCCATGAACGGGTCGGGATCGAACTGCTCGGCGTTATACACGCCGGGCTTTTTCCAGCGACCGTCCGCGACGAGCATCGAAAAAATCATTGCGGGCACGCCTGTCGTGTAGGAAATGGCCTGACTGCCGACCTCGCGGTAGCTCTCCTGATGGTCGCAGATGTTATAGATTTTGAGGGTCTTTTCCTTGCCGTCCTTTTTGCCACTAAAGAGGCATGCGATGTTCGTCTTGCCGATTGTACGTGGCCCAAGTGATGCGGGGTCAGGCAGAAGCGCCTTCAAAAACTGTATCGGGACAATTTTTTGCCCCTCGTGCTCTATCGGCACAGTCGAAAGCATACCAACGTTTTCAAGACATTTCATATGGTTCAGGTAGCTCTGACCGAAGGTCATATAGAAGCGGACGCGCTCTATCCCGGGCATGTTGAGGATAAGCGACTCGATTTCATTGTGGTGCATGAGGTAAATGTCCTTTTTGCCGACCTGCTCAAAGTCGTACTGAGCCTTTACGGACATCGCGGGAATCTCCACCCAATGCCCGTTTTCCCAATAGGAGCAGGGCGAGGAAACCTCGCGGAGGTTTATTTCGGGGTTGAAGTTCGTGGCGAACGGATAGCCGTGGTCGCCGCCGTTGCAGTCGAGAATATCTATGGTGTTTATTTCGTCAAAGTAGTGCTTGAGCGCGTAGGCGCAGAAAACATTGGTTGCGCCGGGGTCGAAGCCGCAGCCGAGCACCGCCGTGAGTCCCGCCTCTTTGAACTTGTCCATAAACGCCCACTGCCACGAATAATCAAAATAGGCGGAGAAGCCAAGCTCCTCGCAGCGCTTCTCATAGATGGGACGCCAGTCGGGGTCGTTAATGTCCTCCGGCTCATAGGTCGCCGTGTCTATGTAGTTAGTGCCGGCGGCAAGGCAGGCTTCCATAATGGCGACGTTCTGGTAGGGCAAGGCGACGTTGAGCACCGCGTCGGGAGCGTAGCTCCTGATGAGCGCGGTGAGAGCGGGCACATCCATAGCGTCAATCTGAGCTGTGGTAATACGGGTTTTTGTTTTGCCTTCAAGCTCCGCTTTGAGGGCATCGCACTTGGATTTAGTGCGGCTCGCGATGCAGAGGTCTGTGAATACCTCGCTGTTCTGGCAGCATTTGTGGATTGCAACGGAGCCAACGCCGCCGCAGCCGATAACAAGAAGTTTAGCCATTAGTAATTCCTCCTGAAGGTTTGTTCTATATTTTTATCAGTTGGCTTTGCCGCCTGAATCTTCTGCTTCTATAAGCAAGTCTTCTACATATTTCGGCAGCATAAAAGCGCCGAAATGCAGATTCGTGGTGTAGTAGCTGGTTTTGAGCCCGCGCTTGTTCCATCTTTGAGCGTCAAAATCTCCAATAGGATGGTATTTCTTCGACGCGAACCCGAAGGTCCAGTAGCCGGAAGCGCAGGTGGGGATATGCGCCTGATATACGCGGCTGATGGGGAAGCTCTGGAAGGCCTTGCGGTGCATCAGGGTGAACGCTGCCTCGTCGCTGTCGAAAAACGGACTTCCGTGCTGATAGACCATAATACCGTCGTCCTTGAGGGCGCGGTAGCAGCTGCCGTAAAATTCCTTGGTGAAAAGTCCCTCGGTGTGCCCGAAGGGGTCTGTCGAGTCGTTTATAATGATGTCATAATCAGCTTTGCGACCTCGCAGGAAGGGCAGACCATCCTTGTGGATAATGTTCACACGAGAATCGTCGAAGCCCTTTGCTGTATCGGGGAAAAATTCGCGGCAGGCCTTGACGAAAACCCCGTCCGGCTCCACAACGTCGATTTCCTCGATTTCGGGATAGGCGGTGTATTCGCGAGCCACGCCTCCGTCGCCGCCGCCAATGATGAGCACCCTTTTGACATCGGTATGCACGGCCATCGGAACGTGCGTCACCATCTCGTTATAGATAAAAGCGTCCGCTTCGGAGAATATCACGTTGCCGTCAAGCGTAAGGAAGCGACCGAATTCAGGGCTTTCGAACACGTCTATGCGCTGATACTCGCTCTCAGCGGAAAAGAGCTGCTTGTCGACGCGGATGCTCATTTTGACGTTGTCCGTGTGCATTTCGGAAAACCACATATACATGAGCCCTTACTCCTTTATGACCTGAAGATGATCCGCTCTCGGGTCGGCCGCGCCCTGTATTGTGCAGCCCTTGGCGCGGGCGTAAAGTATATAGTCGATGATTTCGTCCGTAACGCGTTCGCCCGGCGAGATTATCGGGATGCCGGGGGGATAGCACATGACGGATTCGCCGCTTATTCTGCCGAACGTTTTCCGTATCGGCATTGACATCTTTTCGGAATAGAACGACTTCTGCGGCGAAAATACGACCTCGGGCTGGATATAGTAGTCGAAATAGAGCTCGGAGGGATCCTTTTCATAGAGCCTTTTTATCTCCTCGAGAGCGCCCACCAGACGCTCAATGTCCTGCATACGGTCGCCGATGGAGATATAGGCAAGGATGTTTCCAATGTCGCCGAATTCTATCTGTATGTCATATTCGTCGCGGAGCAGGTCGTGTATCTCGATGCCCGTAAGTCCGATGCCCTGAGTGTTCACGGAGAGCTTAGTCACATCGTAGTCGAAAACATGAACGCCGTCGAGAAGCTCGCGCCCATAGGCGTAGTATCCGCCGATACCGTTGATTTCATCCCTCGCGTATTCCGCCATCTGCACCACCTTAGCGAACGATTCGCGCCCGCGCAGGGCAAGGTTGCGGCGCGAGATATCAAGGCTCGCGAGGAGAAGATAGGAGGCGCTCGTAGTTTGGGTAAGGTTTATTATTTGGCGCACGTGGCTGTGATCAATATCGTTTCCCGTGAGGAGGACAGAGCTTTGCGTCAGACTGCCGCCGGATTTGTGCATCGACACGGCGGCAATGTCAGCGCCAGCAGCCATCGCAGAGGGAGGAAGGTCTTCTCCAAAGTAGAAATGCGTGCCGTGAGCCTCGTCCACCAGTACCTTCATGCCGTGCCCGTGGGCAAGCTCGCAGATTGCGCGGAGGTTCGAGCAGATGCCGTAATAGGTGGGGTTGTTGACGAAAACAGCGACGGCGTCAGGGTTTTCCTTGATTGCCGCGTCAACGGCGGATAGCTCCATGCCAAGAGCCACACCAATTTTCGGGTGGATTGACGGATTGACGTAAACCGGTATACCGCCGCTCAGAATGAGAGCGTTAATAACACTCTTGTGGACATTTCGAGGGAGGATTATCTTGTCTCCCGCCTTGCAGACCGAGAGCACCATGCTCTGGACCGCGCTGGTCGTACCGTTGACCATAAAAAAAGCATGCTGCGCTCCGAAGGCTTCGGCTGTCAGCTCCTCGGCCTCTCTTATGACTGAGACCGGGTTGCAGAGACTGTCGACCGGCTTCATAGAATTTACATCTAGTCCGACGCAGCGCTCTCCGAGCAGCTTCACAAGTTCGGGATTTCCGCGCCCGCGTTTGTGCCCGGGCACATCAAAGGGAACGACGCGCCGTCTTTGTATCTGCTCAAGCGCCTCGCATATCGGTACGGCTTTCTGCCATTCCAGATTCATAGCTCCGCCTCCTTACTCACATATTATTATTTGATAAAACGCGAAAAAAACGCAGACGACAAAAGTCATCTGCGTTATAAACGGTTTACAGTTTTTCCCGCCGCGAAATAAGCGCATAAAGGCACGGGAGGTGCCCCAAAGCGCGATATTATACGGAGGGATAAAGAGATTTTCAGCAAGTTCGGCTGCTACTCTTATTGACCGTTTCACAAGATGATTTGCCACGATTATAAAGTAATCAACTTTGTAAAATTTGAGCTTTTAACTCAATCAATAATGCGGATTTTACCGCACGGCACCCGACCCGCCTGTCCGTATGGGCTTATCTTCGGGCTTTTCCGAAGACTGGTCTAAATTTCTCTGAAATCCATTCAAAGAAACGTTGCGATAAAAGTAACACGCTGATAAGGATATGTCAAGAGAAAATTTAACGCGCTCACCCTCGCTGGTTACTGCGCTAAGTGGACATAAAGCAACATTGTCCTTATAAAAAGTATTATAAACGCTTGACTTATTCGTTATTTCTTTGGCAGTGCGTCTATTATTTTGGATCAATTATTACCTCTTTACTAATTTGCATATTGTGGAATAAGTAATATTGTAAGAAGAAATAATATTTCAAGTAGTACAAATTTTACAAAAATTAAGCAATTTTGGAATTTAATACATATTGCTCAAGAATTAAGTGGTGTCTCTAAAACAAATAAGAGAGAAAGAATATTTGAGGTAAATTTATGAAAAGTCTGAAAACAAAACTGACGATTATAATTTTAATTATGGTTATTACTGCATCTATGTCAACCATGGTAATCGGACTCAATAAGAGTTTTGATATGACAAAAAATATTATACAAACGCAGATAAGTGATGAGTTGAGCAGCGCCAGCAATATGCTGGTTACTTATCTGGAAACACAGTTCGGTTCGTTAGATTTAAACAGTGACGGAAAATTATGTGACAAGTATGGCAAATCCATAGAAGGTAACTATGAGGCTATCGACAAGTTCTGCAAAGATATGAATGTAGTTGCAACGGTGTTTCAAGCTGAAGGCGATAACTACACAAGGCTCATCACGACCATAAAAGATGAGTCGGGCGCAAGGGCTGTCGGAACCGCGCTTGATTCAAAAGGAACAGCATATGCGGAGCTAAAAAAAGGAAATTCGTTTATTGGCGAAAGTGAAATACTCGGAGTCCAGTATATGACCCAGTATGTCCCGATGTATAACGCTGAGCATAAGGTAATTGGTATATATTTTGTCGGGGTTCCAATGTCGGCAGTAAATGCGATATATGACAACGGGACGTCGGCCACAATCAGGACACTGTCAATTATCATTATTATAATGCTGATTGCAGTGGCAGCAGTGACGATCATTTTAAGCGGCAGGATCGTAAAACCAATTAAAAAGGTCACCGATGTTGCTAAGGAAATTGCTGACGGCAACTTTGACGTGTTACTCAGCATAAACTCGAAGGATGAGGTCGGCCAGCTTGCAAGAGCGTTTAACCTTACGATTGAAAAGCTTGTTAACTATCAGAGATATATTGACGATATATCCGAAGCCCTGCAAAATGTCTCAAATGGCAACCTCAAAAATAATCTGACCATGGAATATTCCGGTCAGTTTAAAAAACTTAAAGACAGTATGTCTAATTTAACCGACAATCTCAATGCCATTATGCTTAAAATAAAACAGTCTATGATCCAAGTCGATGGCGGTTCGATACAGGTATCAAATGGAGCCCAATCGCTTTCACAGGGAGCGACCGAGCAGGCAAGTGCAATCGAGGAACTTTCCGCCTCAATTGCTGATATAGCACAGCAGATAAAGGATAATGCGGACAACGCGGAGTCGGCACACAACAAATCGGCTTATGCAGGAGAGGAACTTAATAACAGTACTGCTCAGATGCAGGATATGATTAGCGCGATGCAGAAAATTACGGACAAATCCTCTAAAATATCCCGAATCATGAAAATAATTGATGATATTGCATTTCAGACAAACATTCTGGCACTCAATGCGGCTGTTGAAGCAGCTCGTGCCGGGGAGGCAGGCAGGGGCTTTGCGGTGGTTGCCGATGAGGTAAGAAACCTCGCTGGAAAATCGGCTGAGGCTGCGAAGGACACAACCGCGTTAATCGAAGAATCCATACAAGCCATTGAAGAGGGATCGAATATTGCCAGCAGGACTTCGAGTTCATTGAATAAGACAAGCGAGGTCACAATTGAGGCTGTTGCTCTAATTAACAAGATTGCTCAGGCAACTGAAGAGCAGGCGATGTCTATTGCACAGATTAATCAGGGCATAGAACAGATTTCCTACGTTGTCCAGACAAATGCAGCCACCGCTGAAGAGAGCGCAGCGGCAAGTGAGGAACTTTCTGGACAGGCTAGTATCCTTAAAGAACTTATAAGCAAATTCGAGCTTGCGGATGACAGAAGCTCGGAGAGTTAAAAAGCCTGGAATATAAGAGGTGTTGTATCGAAACGCAGAAAGGAAGCGTGATGATACATCCCCAATTCTTTAACTATTTTAAAAAAGTAAGCGCTCGATTTTTTTCAACAGTCGTACCATTAGACAAGAAAGCCCACAGGTGTTGTATCGATACCTGTGGGCTTTCTTGTCTAATGCAAACATTTTGGGGCAATACCTCAGTATATTAAGATTATATTCGCTTCGGCATGGGTTTCAGGATTGCTCGCATTAACTACTGTTATGCTTGGTGTATTGCTGCTTGACACTTTAGGGCAAATACACTTTGCAGATTGCCGTCGCTGATTTTTAAGGTGTCGGAAATAGCTTTAGAAGCTACGCAAGCTTTCTCACAAGCTCGGCAAATTCCTTTTTATAGGGGTCGCCGCCGAAATCGAGTACTTGTAGGTCGTCCAGTATTCCCCCCAGGGTGATGTCGCCCTTGTAGCGGCTGTCGTTGAGGAGCATGGAGAATTCGCACACAGCTCCATGGACAGGCGCTGATAGAGGCCGTTACGCCGAAGGGCTCGCTGCCTTCGGGACTTGCGTAATCGTAGCTGAAATAGTTTAGCATTTCCTCCGTGCGTACCGCTCCGGCGGGGATATCGCCGATGCCGTAACCATCGTTTATGATTCTGCGCACGTTGCAATAGGAAGCGGTGTCCACATCCGCGGAAAAGGTGGACAGAGGCGAATCTGCCACAGGGACGAAGCTGTTCTCCTTGATAAAGTCGTATTCTTCGGTGTTAAAGTTGTCCGGACCCTATATGCCGTATGGTGCGCATGAGGCGGAGGGTGCTTCGGCAGTGCTGAAGCTTTGGGAGCTTTTACTGCCGCAGCCCGCAAGTGTGCCGCAGAGAATGGCTGCCGCAGTCAAAATAGTGAAAACCCGTTTCATTTTCTTAGCCTCCTTGTCATCGTGTTGGCGGAACGAAGCCGCAGCTTCGTTAACTTACACGCTTTTGACGGAGAGAAAAAAAGAAAATGTTCCAATAGTTTTACCAATATATTAAAAATATATTAAATAATTATTACATATAGTTAACAATATCGGGCCTGTTCTGCGGCCATAACTTTGCAAAAAATTTAAAAAAGCCCTTGACAATTGAACGGCCGTTCAACTATAATAAAACTGTCAGTTGAGCGCGTGTTCAACTATTCAAACTAAGGAGGCTTTAAAATGAAGAAAGAGGATGTGTTTTGCGACTGCGATGTTATCCATGCAGACTTGGTAGAATCGGTAAAACAGAAGATGCCGGACGAGAATGAGCTATATGATTTGGCTGATTTTTTTAAGGTTCTGGGTGATAGTACCCGAGCAAAAATTATTTGGGCCTTGGATGAAAGCGAGATGTGTGTCTGCGATCTTGCTGTCCTTTTGAATATGACGAAGTCAGCCATATCTCACCAGCTCAGCTCGTTAAAGCAAGCCGATTTGGTGAAATACAGAAAGGCAGGGAAAGTAGTTTTTTATTCCCTAGCGGATGATCATGTTGAAGCTATCTTTGAAAAAGGCTTGGAACATATCAGAGAAAACAAGAGCGATAAGGAGAATCATATATGAAAAATACATTTAAACTTGAAGGCTTAGATTGCGCAAATTGCGCGGCTAAAATGGAAGCGGCGATAAAGAAGCTGGATGGAGTTTCGAACGCTACTGTTAATTTTATGACTGCAAAAATGGTCGTTGAAGCTGAAGATGATAAGATGCCCGGGGTTTTGGAAGCCGCCGAAAGGATTATTAAAAAAATTGAGCCTGATGTTAGACTAAAAAAGGCATAAGGAGCTTAAGAAAATGAAAAAGCGGCTTTGGCGAATAATCATAGGCGGTTTGATATTTGTTTCCGCGCTGATTATTCCGCCAGATATTGAATGGATACAGCCTGCCATGTTTGCAGCCGGCTATTTGGTTGTGGGCGGAGACGTGGTATTAAGAGCTGCAAAAAACATAGCCCGAGGCAAGGTGTTTGACGAAAACTTTCTGATGGGGCTCGCGACAATCGGCGCGTTTTGTATCGGAAAGTTTCCGGAAGGCGTCGAGGTAATGTTGTTTTATCAGATAGGCGAGCTTTTTCAAAGCTACGCTGTCGACAAATCAAGGAAATCGATTGCGAGCCTAATGGACATTCGCCCCGATTACGCAAACGTGAAAAAGGGTGAAGAGCTTGTCAAAACTGACCCGGATGAAGTGAACATCGGCGATGTTATCGTAATAAAAGCCGGTGAGCGAATCCCGCTTGACAGCAAGGTCCTTGAAGGCTGTTCCATGATAGACACATCGGCGCTGACAGGCGAATCCGTCCCGCGTGAGGTAGATGCGGGATGTGAGCTTTTAAGCGGCTGTATCAACATAAACGGCGTAATTACAGCAGAGGTTACAAAAGAATTCGGCGAGTCTACAGTAAGCAAAATTCTTGATTTGGTCGAAAATGCAAGCAGTAAAAAATCCGATTCAGAGAAGTTTATCACAAAGTTCGCGAAATACTATACTCCTATTGTCGTTATCATCGCTGTCATTCTTGCCGTAGTGCCGCCCCTTGTATTAAGCGGAGCGACCTTTAATGACTGGCTTTTTAGGGCGCTGACCTTCCTCGTGGTTTCGTGTCCGTGTGCACTTGTTATCTCGATACCGCTTAGTTTTTTCGGTGGAATCGGCGGGGCTTCGCGAAGTGGAATTCTGGTTAAAGGCAGCAACTATCTCGAGGCCTTGGCGCAAACTGAAATTGTTGTTTTCGATAAAACCGGAACCCTGACAAAAGGGGTTTTTAATGTACAGGAAATACAAGCGGAGGGACTTTCGAAGGAGGAGCTGCTGGAGCTTACAGCATACGCGGAAAGCTACTCCAATCATCCGATATCGCTGTCACTGAAAAGAGCATACGGCAAAGAAATTGATAACGAACGCATTTCAAATGTGGAAGAAATATCGGGACATGGTGTGAGCGCAATAGTTGACGGTAAAAAGATTTTCGCCGGCAATACAGGGCTAATGGAGCAAATGGATATCCCCTACTTTAAAGGTGAATTAATCGGCACTGTCGTGCATGTTGCGGTTGATAATCAGTATGCCGGATATATTGTTATTGCGGATGAGATAAAGGAAGATGCCGCGCGGGCGATAAGAGATTTGAAAGCAGCCGGTATAAGACAAACAGTCATGCTCACAGGCGACAACAAAAATGTCGGTGAAAAAGTTGCCAAGGAATTGGGGCTGGATAAAGTGTATGCGGAGCTGCTGCCGGCGGACAAAGTCGAAAAGCTCGAGGAGCTGTTCTCCGAGAAGTCAACTAAGGGAAAACTTGCCTTCGTCGGTGACGGCATCAATGATGCCCCTGTTCTGGCACGCGCCGATATAGGCATCGCAATGGGCGGCCTAGGCTCAGATGCGGCAATTGAAGCTGCGGACATTGTTATAATGACTGATGAGCCGTCAAAAATAGCGTCCGCGATGAAGATTTCCAAAAAGACACTTGGCATTGCACATCAAAACATTGCATTTGCGATTGGTATAAAAGTAATCGTTCTTTTAATGAGCGCCCTTGGCTTTGCCAGCATGCAGGCGGCAATATTCGCGGATGTAGGTGTTACTATCCTTGCGGTACTGAACGCATTTCGAGCGCTTAGTGTGAAAAACTGCTAACATAGTTGTACTTAAGATTAGGGCAAAGAGATATTCAAAAAGCAAGTATTGAACCACTTTTAAGAGGTTCAATGCTTGCTTTGTTATTGATATTAACTCAATTCAGTGTAAACGTAAGAAGAACAGGGTTGTGGTCGCTGTAGTAAAAATCCGTATCAATGTTTAGAGCTGTGGCCGTAACATTATCCGACACTATGAAGCCATCGATAACCACCGAATAATTGACGCCTTTTTCATAAGGCATATCGGTGCTTCGGCAGGTCGGTACATCATTTAGATTGTCGGCCTTCACTACGCCCAGACCCTCCGCAATATCGGTTTCCTCAAGAGGGAACACCCATTCCGGAACCTTCTGCTTTGATGGGAAGCTTGTAATCGTATTGCATAGAGCGTGGTTGAAGTCGCCGCCGACGATGACGTAGTTGCCCTTTGAGTATTCCTCCGCCATTACGTCGTTGAGGAGCTTGAGCTGCTGGGCGCGTATTGTACCGCCCTCGTCATAAGCTGACATGTGGCTGTTTATAAGAACGAGCTCTTTGCCGTTGTCCACAGGAAGCCTGAGAAGAGTGAAGCAGCGATCGAGATCAAAGAATTTTGTGAAAAAGCTGGTGTCGACAGGATAACTTTTGCGAACTGCCTCGCTGACGGAGTAACGGCTCATGGTCAGAAGACCCGAAAGCACGCTGCCATGCGGCTCGTTAAAGGGATACAGCAAATAAGAACTGTGGAAATTTACCGCGTAAATGTCACTGTAATCCGGATTTCCCAGCTCAAAAATTGACCGCTGATTAATCCCATAACTGCGTGTCGATTTGGTGTCCACTTCCTGCAGCAGATAAAAATCAGCATCCTGCGACTGAGCAACTTCGAGTGCACCCTCGGTATTCGCCGTCTCAATATCACGGCTTTGTGCACGCGACATTGTTCCCTGAACCGCTGTGCCGTCAAGCATTGTGCCGCTGTCCATGAAGAAGGAAAAATCGTGATTGTAGGCTCCAAACCCGATGTTATATGTGAGCGCTTTATAGCTGACTCCGCTTTGCAGTACTTCATCGGACGGATTGCTTATTTCCAGAGCGGTATTGTCATCAATCCTGTAATAGTTTATCTGCATATAGATAACGTAAGCGACGACAAAAAGCAAAAGCAGTAAAATAAGGCTTCCCAAGAAGACTAATACTCTCTTTAAATAACGATTCATAGCTGTTCCCCTTTCGTTTTTGAATTGACCGGCAAAGAATTAAGCATATTTTACCATGGTTTACATGTGATGTATAATGTTATTACATGTTTTTTACTATTACGATACATAAATGCTATACTAATTTTAAGCAGTATGTTCGAAAATGAACATACTGCTTATTTATACTTATTATCAATCAAAACGTGTAATTCTAAATTTATCCTAAAACCTTATACAAAAGAGAATACAAAGTTTTTGCTTCCTCGGGCGGGAGATTTATGCAGGAAATCATTTTCGACGGAATTTCAATAGCTTCTTTTTTAAGCTCTTCACCCTTTGCCGTTATTGTGACGATTAGGCTGCGTTCGTCCTCAGAAGATCTTGCGCGTGAAACAAGCCCGTCTGATTCCATTCGCTTTAATAAAGGCGTTAATGTGCCGGAGTCTAGATAAAGACTTTCTCCGAGGTCTTTAACGCTAACTCTTTTCTTTTCCCACAACACCATCATCGCGATGTATTGAGTATAGGTCAGGCCAAGCTTGTCGAGAAACGGCGTGTATTTTTTAACTACCTCGCGCGAACAGGCATATAAGGGAAAGCATAGCTGATTTTCCAGCTTAAGCGCATCATCATTCATAAAAACACCTCCGTTTATGAGTATACTCGTCAAATCGGTTTTCTGCAATTAAATTGCATTACCATTAGATGTTTCTACAGGGAACTTCCTCAAAGCAATTCGGCAATTTTATCGTCAATTGCCTTTGGCGCCTTGGTCGGCGAAAATCTTCCAACCAAATTACCTTGGCGGTCAACAAGGAACTTGGCAAAGTTCCATTTAATCATTCCGCCTCCCTGCTTTTTCAGCCAAGTATAAAGAGGATCTTCATTTTTTCCGTTTACGTTGATTTTTGCAAATTGAGGAAAAGTTACTCCGAATCTTCCGGTGCAAAACAAATGAATTTCATCATCACTTCCCGGCGCCTGATCGAGGAACTGGTTGCACGGAAAGTCCAAAATCTCAAAGCCTTTATCCGCATACTTCTCGTATAGTTTCTGCAAGCCCTCATACTGCGGAGTCAAACCGCATTTTGTGGCCGTATTGACGATCAGCAGAACCTTACCTTTGTAGTCAGCGAGATTTTTTTCTCCGCCGTCCATAGTTTTAACCTTGAAATCATATATTGTCATAGCCAAGCCTCCATTGTGTCAAATTAAATTGTTATAAACTTATTTTTATATTACCACAACAGATTTTGGCTGTCAATGATTTTATAAAATTAAATTTAACAAAATCTATATTTGCCGGTTTTACGGATATGACGCCGGATAATAACAGCGGAACTCTTGTTCTGGTGTTCGGTCAAAAATAAGAGCGACAAGCATCGCGTTGCTTGTCGCTCTTTTCTTGGAGGCTCATTCTTGAAAAATGATGTCGCTCACACCTCGAGGTTTTTTCATTGCAAGCATAAGCGTGGTGCTTTTTAAGGACATAGCAGTCCCTTTACAGAGTAAAACACTCGCCAACAGTGCCGGTTTTTACTACCTCAAAATCGTTTTCTTCACAGACTTGTTTTGCTTCGTTAAGCGTCATAAACTTTCCGGGATATAAATGATGTAGACCATAATCAGCCTTGTACATGACTTGATAATGCTTGTTCTCACAGCGTGATAAATTTTCTCTATCAACAATGTACACATCCATTTTCATATTAATGCCTTTCCTATGCGATTGCGCTTCGTATGTTTTATAAACAAAGACGGAGGGCTGCAATCTGTGAACACTTAAAATTATGCGAAAGAGCTTTCGGCTTTTCAGTTCGACTTTACCTCAGTCGGGATATATTTGAGTTACATCGACCCGATTTCTGCGCCGCAAAGAAAAAAGCCTGTAGTAACCGATACTACAGGCTTTCTTTGTGTTAATAAATTTCAATTTGCCAAAAAGAATTTCGGTGAAAACTCAGCTCCTGAGCGTATTGTTTATCCTTCGCACATTTTCGGAAGGGAGCTTCAGGACTTTCCGGTCATAGGTAATCAGCCCGTTCAGCTCGTCCTCAACGTCTGTGAGCTGGGTATAAACGGTGGCACAAAGCCCCTTTTCCTTTGCAGGCAGAATTTCGTTATAATAGAGGTTTTCGTAAGCCTCCTGCAGATCCTTTGACGTTTTCAGACGCTTATAGCCGAAGTCCCTGTCGTTGAACGAATGTCCCTCAGCGCGGTAGTTGTAGCCGCCGAATTCGGACAGCACGACCGCACGGTTGAGTTTATCCGGCTTAAAACGGTAGCGACGGAAATAGACATGCAGACTCTGGATTTCGCCGATTTTTTGGTCGTGCCAGCCGCTTGCGTGGTCGATTGTGCGGGTGTTATCTAAAGCTAGAATGTGTTTTACCGCGTCGGCGGCGTCGAACTGACCCCAGCCCTCGTTGAACGGCACCCACATCGCGAGGGAAACTACGTTGTATAGATGGCGCACCGTCTCTTCGAGCTCGCTCCTATACTGTTCACGTCCGTCCCTGCTTTCACGTGCAAACAGCTTATAGCGGCGATCCTTCCAGTGTACTCCGGTTATTAGTGGGGATGAAATCGTCAGCGTCTTATATTTTCCGCCGCCGTTAACCATGTCCTGCCAGACCAGCATACCGAGGCGGTCACAGTGATAGTAAAAACGCAGAGGCTCAATTTTAATGTGCTTACGCAGCATGTTGAAGCCCAAATCCTTGGCGGTCTGGATGTCAAATATCATCGCTTCGTCGGAAGGCGCGGAGTACAGCCCGTCGCTGTAGTAGCCTTGGTCGAGGAGACCCGTATGAAAATACGGTTTGTTGTTTAGGAAAAGCCTATTTACCCCTTTTTTATCCGGCGCGACGGAGAATTTTCGCATTCCGAAATAGCTCTCGACCTTATCCTCTCCCATTGTGATGGCGAGGGGGTAAAGGTGCGGGTTTTCCGGACTCCACGCTATAAAATCCGGAATTTTCACTCGTGTCGGTTCGTTGGAGTAGAAAGAAAAGTCATTTCCCTCGATTTGCGACTGACAAGGGTGTCTGCCCTCGGAAATGACCGTCAGCTCAACCTCGCCTTCATCGAAAAGCGGGGTGATTTTAATTCCGTTTATGTATTCCTCGGGCACGCTCTCCATCCAGACGGTCTGCCAGATTCCACTCTGCGAGGTGTACCAGATGCCTCCGCGGTCTGTTTTCTGCTTGCCGCGCGAAAAATATGAGCTGTCGGAGAAATCGCGCACCTTCACAACGATAGTGTTTTCTTCCTGAAGGACGGAGCTTATATCTATCGAGAACGGGGTATAGCCCCCCACATGAGAGCCGACTTCGGTTCCATTTATAAATACAACAGCCGCTTGATCCACTGCTCCGAAATGCAGCAGTATGCGTCCGCAGTTAAAGCCGTCGGGGAGACGTATTATGCGATGGTACCAAAGCGTTTGTGACGGCGCGAGAGAGCGATTAACTCCGCTGAGCTCGCTTTCCGGCGAGAAGGGGACAAGGATTTCGCCCTCGTATTTTTCGGGTGGCGCATCCGTTTCGGTAATCGCATAGTCCCAAACGCCGTTCAGATTCAGGTAGCTGTCACGCTTCATTTGAGGGCGCGGATATTCCTCCAAAATGTGCTTCGGGTCAAGCTTATCTCCCCACACTGTTTTCATTCTTTGATCTCCGTTTCAAAATAATAATCGGAATAATAATAAGCAGAAGGGCAGCAGCCGAGGCAAGAAAAATCGCGGGGGTGGGTACGCTTTTGACAATGCCCAAATCGGTATATGTGTTGCCGCTGTTTTTGATTACTGCGGCGCCTATCGAGGGGCCAATAATCATCGGAAGCATTACCGCAAAAATCATGCGGATGCCCTGAAACTCTCCGACGCTGTCTTTGGGCGTGAAGTCCCGAATCGATGCGGATAGCGCGGCAGTCACCAGCATGTAGCCGCCCATCATGATGGTACCCGTTACTATAACAAAGGCGGCTCCGCGAACGAAAAACATTCCCAGAAGCCCGATAAACATAACTGCTGCTGCGGGCAGAACAAAATTGAGCTTGCCAGATTTGTCGATAAAACGTCCGCCGATAACGCTTATAAGTGAGGCGAGGAGAAGCACTATCCCCAGCACAATGGCGTAGTTTTCAATTAACAGGTAATTCTGCATATAGATAATCAGATACGGGAAAAAAATCTGCACAGCGCAGGAAAATAAGGCGAAAGCCGAAAGTGTAAGATATAGAGCGGGGTTTCCCCGAATAACGGACGGACGGAAGCCAGCGACAAGGTTTTTAAAGAAGGATTCTTTTTTAGCCTCTACGTGGCTGTCCTTTAATAGGAAGATGGAAGCAAGGCCGGTCAGCGTCACAAGAGCGCCGAAGATGCCGAAAAACTGATTCCAATGCCCCTGCTTCGTCATAAAGTCAAAGCCGCCGAAGATTATCAGCATGGAAACAAGCGGCAGTACAGCCAGCACCGACTCGACTTTTCCGCGGATTTTATCGTTCGTGACATCCGTCACAAAGGCGTTAAAGGCTGCGTCATTGGCAGTGGAGCCGAAAAAGGTCATTATGCAGTCCATCAGCACAACCATCATTGCAGCGGTAGACACAGCGTTCAGCGTAGGAAACCATGCGGCTGCGTGCTGGACATTTATCAGTCCAAAAGCCATCGTAGATAGACCCCAGATAATATAGCCGCCGCAAATAAACACTTTTCGCTTCCCGACGCGGTCAGACAGCGAACCCATGAAAAGAGTGGAAAGAGTTGCAACAACAGCACTCGCCGCCACCATTGCGGCTATGTATGAGGGGTCGGTCGAAATCGTGTTGTAAAGAAAAACGTTGAAATACATGTTCTCAATTGTCCACGCGAACTGTCCCATCAGACCAAGAAGAAGAAAGGATGCCCATAAACGCTTTGTGAGTTTTTCCATTTTTGAAGCTCCTTTATGATGACGACTGCAAGTCATCAATATACGCAGGTTCGTTTGTAGAAATGTCGTGCGTAAAAAAGAAATTCTTTTTCCAAGTAATGACCATATTATAACTATTCATCCAGAAATAATCAATCCTAAAGAGGCCTCGGTATTAATGATGCCAAAAATATAATTGAAACTTAGGCGGCTTCGATAATTGACAGGAAACGGAGCTTGTGATAGAGTCAAATTAAAAGTACAATAAATTGTAAATTAGACATTGAGAGGAAATATATATGAAAAACGAAGAAATTATCAGCGGTTTGTCCTCAATAGTAGGACAGGATAAATTGAGCCTTGGTGACGAGGCCATCATAGACGCGACCAAGGATTACATTGGCTTTCGCCGCTATGAGCGGGACGACGGCGTTTTTGACGCGCCGAAGGCGCTCTGTGTTGTAAAGGTCAAGGATACGAAGCAGGCTTCGGACGTTTTGAAATTCCTTAATGATAATAAGGTCAAGGTCACTCCGCGCACGGGCGGCTCCAGCGTCACTATGGGTATCGAGCCGGTTGCGGGCGCCGTCATGCTGGACGGTTCCGAGATGAATAAAATCGTAGACGTAAACGAAAAAGATATGCAGGTCACCGCGCTCTGCGGAACGCCGCTCCAGTATCTTGAAAACTACCTCAACAAAATGGGCTATACCACGGGCCACAGCCCCCAATCTCTGCCGCTCGCGCAGATGGGCGGACTTGTCGCCACAAGAAGCATAGGCCAGTTTTCCACGCTCTACGGCGGAATCGAGGATTTGCTTGTCGGGATGGAGGCGGTGCTGCCGAACGGGGATATTGTCAGAATAAAGAATGTGCCGCGCCGCTCCGTGGGCCCCGACCTCCGTTCACTTTTCCTCGGCTGCGAGGGAACGCTGGGTTTCATCACTGAGGTAACCGTGAAAATTTTTAAGTATAAGCCAGAGGAGCGTTGGCTGTGCGCTTATCAAATCGACGATATGCAGACGGGGCTGGAGGCTATCCGCGAAATAATGGTCGAGGGCTACCGTCCCGCCGTTGTCAGACTCCACGACCCTCTGGAGGTTGAGCTCCTGTTCAACGCCGTAACAGACCCTGGCAAAGCTCTTATGCTTTTCCTTGCCGAGGGCCCGAAGTCCATTGCGGACGCGACAGGTGAGGCGGTTGACGCCATTGTCAAAAAACACGGTGCGCAGTCTCTCGGTACAAAACCCGTTGAATTGTGGGTCGAGCACCGCAACGATGTAAGCCTTGAGCTTGAGGAGACGAGCCGCCAACTGTATTCGATGAATACCTGCGTAGACACCTGCGAAATCTCCGCGTCATGGTCGGAAATCGGAAAAATTTATGAGGCTGTTCTGCAAAAAATGCCTGATGAGCTTGAAAACCTTATCGCAATCGGCGGACACTCCTCCCACAGCTATATAAACGGCACAAATATTTACTTTCAATTCCTGTTTCAGGTGCGCGAAAAGGGTACTGTGAAAGAGGACTATATGCATGTAATCAGAATCATCATGGAGGAAACTCTAAAGCGCGGCGGCAGCATAGCCCACCACCACGGCAGCGGAAAATACCGTACTGCTTGGATGCCGCAGGAGCACGGCAGTTCCTATGAGCTTATGTATAAGCTCAAGGAGGCGCTCGACCCGAACGGAATCCTCAACGAGGGAATTCTGCTTGTCTGATAGGGTACCGCAAAACGCTGATTGCTTGGAGGAGCTGCTGTGAATGTTGAAAAAATAAATAAAAAACTTAAAGAGAACGGGTTTGTTGATTTCTCCGTCCGCGAATGTACTGAGGGGCTTGTTTTGGAGGGCGAAAGCTCAAACTGGAATGATATGGTGAACGCCGGCTTCTGTGCCGCAAAAAAATTTGGAAAGGTGCATGTTATTAACGATGTGCACTTCACGGGAGACGAAATTCCGCCGATGCGCACACCCGAGCTCTGCGACAAGGCGATAGACGGACAGCACCCCGATGTCCTCGTAATCGGCGGTGGTATAATCGGCGCCTCAATTGCCAGAGAACTGATGAAATGGGACTTGGACGTTCTGCTTGTGGAAAAGGAATACGACCTTGCGCTGGGCGCGTCCGGCAGAAATGACGGCTGTGTGCATCCTGGAATTGACCTCGTCAAGGGCAGTCTGAAGCAAAAATACAATCTTGCGGGCAACCGTATGTTTGGCAGGATAACAGATGAGCTTGATGTTGACTTTGACCGCTGCGGGCAGTCGGTTGCGTTTGATTCAGAAAAGCTGCTGCCGATTCTACACCTTTCAACGATTTATTTCAAATTGATGGGTCTGGGAAAAGTTAAGGTTTTTAATCAGCAGCAGCTTCACGCATTTGAACCTGCTGTCAGAGAGGAACTGAAATGCGGAATGTTCTTCCCCACCGGCGGAATCGTCTGCCCCTATAATCTGACCATAGCCTATGGGGAAAATGCCGTTGACAACGGGGCAAAGCTGTCGCTCAATACGGCGGTTCTCGGCATGGAAGTGGAAGGTGAAAGAATCATTTCCGTGACCACAAACCGCGGTACGGTTTACCCCAAGGTCGTTGTAAACGCCGCTGGAGTTTTCGCGGAAGATATTGCTAAAATGGCTCACGACCGCTTTTTCTCTATTCACCCGAGAAAGGGCACGAATACCATCCTTGATAAAAAAACGGCACGATTCGTCAACACCTCGTACACTCTTCGTGGGAAGGAAAAAACCGAAGTTAATACAAAGGGCGGCGGCATTGTGCGCACAATCGACAACAATGTGCTTGTTGGACCGGACGCAGTTGAGACCTACAAAAAAGAGGATTTCACAACCGAGGACAAAAACATCGCTGCGGTGTTCGAAAAGCAGTCCAAAGCGACCGAAAAAATATCCCGCGGGGATACAATTACATATTTTTCGGGTGTTCGCGCACCAACCTTTGAGGAAGATTTTATTGTTGAAAAGGGACGCAAAACACGCAACCTAGTCCATGCCGCAGGGATACAGTCTCCCGGAATAACAGCGGCTCCCGCGATTGCGCTGGATATAGCTAAAATGTGCGTCGAGCTTCTTTCGGAGCGCGGTAGAAAGGTTTTGTCGAACGAGAAATTTAACCCGCAGCGGCGGGGAATTCCGCGTGTGGCAAGGCTCGGTGACGAGGAAAGATCTGCGCTAATTGCACAAAATCCCGAATACGGCGAGATTGTGTGCCGCTGCGAGGAGATTAGCCGCGGAGAAATAATTGACGCGCTGAATCGCAGTGTCCCCTGCGAAACTGTGGACGGCGTGAAGAAACGCTGCCGCCCGGGTATGGGCAGATGTCAGGGCGGTTTCTGCGGCCCGAACGTTGCAAAAATTATTTCCGAACAGAAGAACATTCCGCTTGAAGAGGTCTGCAAAGCGGATGAAGAGAGCAGGATTTTGTTTGGAAGGAGCAAGGGGGGCGACAGGAATGACTGATTTTGACGTAACCGTTATTGGCGCGGGACCTGCCGGACTCGCGGCGTCGCTTGCCGCCGAGAAAAAGGGCAAACGTGTGCTATTAGTCGAACGAGCGGCGCGAATGGGCGGGATTCTGAACCAGTGCATACATGACGGCTTCGGGCTTATCCGTTTCGGAGAAAAGCTCTCGGGCTGCGAATATGCCAACAGATATATAAATGAAGTCAAAGCCTCAAAGATCGAAGTCTCGCTACTGACTTTCGTAACGCGCATAGTTAAAAAGGATGGTGTTTTCCACATAACGCTCGTTAGCCGCGCCGGTATTAAAACTGTAACCAGCAAAGCCCTCGTTCTCTCCACGGGTTGCCGTGAGCGAACGGCGAAGCAGGTCGCTATTCAGGGAACCCGCCCTGCAGGAGTTTTTACGGCAGGAAGCGCACAGTATTACCTGAACATTCTGGGCGAGATGCCTGCGAGAAAATGCGTCATTCTGGGCAGCGGAGACATCGGGATTATCATGGCACGACGTCTGACGCTGGAGGGTGCGGAGGTTATCGGCGTGTATGAGGTAAAGCCCACACCCAGCGGACTTACGCGCAACATCGCGCAGTGTTTGGACGATTTTGATATCCCGCTCCATGTCAGCCACACGGTTACCCGTCTTTTCGGAGAAAGCCGCCTCACGGCGGTCGAAATCGCCAAGGTCGATGATAAAATGCGTCCGATAGCCGGAACGGAGAAGATTATTGAGTGCGACACACTCATACTTTCCGTGGGGCTCATTCCCGAAAACGAGCTTGCGGAGACACTTGATATTAAGCTTGACCCAAAAACAAAGGGACCTGTCTGCGACCAGAATTATGAGACCTCATTAGATGGCGTGTTTGTTTGCGGAAACGCCCTGCATGTGAATGACCTTGTGGATTACGTTTCCGAATCAGGCGACGCCGCCGGAAGCGCGGCGGCGGAGTATTGTGGCAAAAAAAGAGAACTCGTCGACATTGCGGCAGTCAAGGATTTTGCCTACGCTGTGCCGGAAAAGTTGGACGTAGCCTCAGACGCGTCGAAAACGGTGCTGTTTTTCCGCAGTCGGGACGTGCGTGAAAAAACCGAGGTTGATGTTCTAGTTAACGGAAAGAGCGTCTATAAAAGAAAATTTATGAAGCTGAAGCCGCCAGAGATGGAACGGATAGAAGTCGATTTCAGCAGTGTCAAGGCCGGCGATGGGATTGCTCTAGAAATGAGGGAGGCATAAGATGGTCAAAGAAATTATTTGTATCGTATGCCCCAACGGCTGTTCCCTACGCGCGGAGGAAAACGGCGGAGAAGTCACTGTAACGGGAAATAAGTGCCCAAAGGGTGAGGAATACGCCAAAAGCGAGCTGCTATGTCCCCAAAGAACCCTCACAAGCACGGTCGCGACCGCATTTCGGGAGCACCCCGTCCTGCCTGTTCGGATAACAGGGGCAATTCCGAAGGGTGAGATTAAAAACGCAATGGCGGAAATCAACAAAATTATTGTTAGCACAAAGCTGAAATGCGGAGATGTTATTGTAAATAACTTTATGAATTTAGGCGTTGACCTTGTAGCGACGGACGATGTTGATATATACTAAAAAAAGAATAGGGGGATGCTGACTTTGGAAAACTCTTTGGTTCTAACCTTTGATATTGGCACACAAAGCGCCCGCGCGGTGCTCGTTGATCCACACGGAAACATCCTGTATATAGCCCAGAAGCAATATGAACAGCCTTACTATTCCTTGAACCCGGGCTGGGCGGAGCAAAGACCTGATTTTTACTGGGAGATTATTTGCGATTGTGCAAATAGACTCAAGGAGCAGGCAGGAGTGCGTTGGAAAGACATCATTGCGGTGACCGTGGCAACTATCCGCGCTACCAACATCTGCCTTGACGAAAACGGCAAACCTTTGCGTGACGCTATCGTCTGGCTGGATAACAGGCAGGCAAAGTGCGAAAAAAAGCTGCCGCTTCACATGCGCGCCCTTTTTAAGGCGATTAATATGGACAGCACCGTAATGCTCCAACGAAAAGCCTCTTTCTGCAATTGGATTGAGGAAGCAGAACCCGAGATTTGGGAAAAAACGAAGTATTTTATTCTACTTTCCGGATACATGAATTATAAACTATGCGGCAGAATCGTCGATACGGACGCAAGCTGCTGCGGACGCATACCCTTTGACAACAAAACCCGCACATGGATGACCAAAAGCAATCCTGCGAGCTGCGTATTTAACGTTAAAAACTCGCAGCGGTTTGAAATTGTGAAGCCCGAAACCGTGCTGGGCGGAATAACAGCGGAAGCGGCGCTTGCAACGGGTATACCGGAGGGTACGCCGCTCATCGCGACAGGCTCAGATAAGAACTGTGAAACCTTGGGTCTTTCAGTAATCAGTGACGACAAGGCCGCCATCAGCTTCGGGACAACTGCGACCATAGAATTTTCGACCTCGAGCTATGTCGAGCCTGAGCCCTTTATGCCGGCCTATTGCTCCGTTGTCGATGGACGCTGGAATCCGGAAAAAGAGGTTCTCCGCGGCTACTGGCTGATTTCGTGGTTCAAGCGCGAATTTGCTGCCAAGGAAGTAATGGAGGCGGAAACGCAGAAGGCTTCCCCAGAGGAACTGCTAAACGAGAGACTCAAAGAGGTTCCCGCAGGCTGCAACGGACTTTTACTTCAGCCCTATTTCACAGCCGACACGAATATGCCCTTCGCGAAGGGCGCCATCATCGGGTTTTCCGATGTCCATACAAGAATTCATGTTTACAGGGCCATAATCGAGGGCATTAATTACTGTCTGTACAGCGGAATGAAAAAGATGGAGAAACGCGCGAAAACCAAGATAAAAACCCTTTATGTGGCGGGCGGCGGTTCGCAGAGCGCGGAAATCTGCCAGATCACAGCGGATATGTTCGGAATCCCCGTAGTGCGCACACAGACCCATGAGGCCTGCGGTGTGGGCAGCGCCATGGTCGCGTTTAAAGCGCTCGGATATTTCAAGGACTACGAAGAGGCCTGCGCCGCGATGGTCCATGAGCGCAACCGTTTCGAGCCTGATATGCAGGTACACAAATTCTATGACGAGATGAGCGAGCAGGTTTTCGACAAGGTGTTCGATAAGCTCCTGCCGCTCTACCATATCTCCGACCAAAAATGCAAGAAGTATGGGCTGATGAGGTAAAAGCGTTGAATATTCTATGCTGCTTTAAAATTGTAAGCGACCTTGACCTTGTTATGGAGCGCGACTGGTCGTCGGCGGATATTTCCGGCGTGGATTTGGGCTATGTAAAAAAAGTCATAAGCTGCTTCGACGAAGCGGGACTTGAAACCGCGCTTCGAATTAAAGACAGCGCCGAAAAGCAAGGAGAGACTGTACATATTACAGCAATCACAGTCGGCAAGGGGAGATACGAGGCTTTCTTTAAAAACCTTTTTGCAGTCGGAGTCGAAAGGATTATACAGGGGATTTTTTCAGCGGAACTGCTTTTTACACCGCACACACTGTCTGGAATCCTCAGTGAGCTTGCAGGGCAAAGTGAATTTGACCTTGTTATAACCGGTATTCAGTCCGCGGACGGAGCAAACGGACTCACGCCGTATTTTCTGGCGGAAAGACTTGGAATCCCCTGCATAAGCAATGTTTCTGAGCTTCTTTATACTGACGGCAAGCTGAGGGTCACTTGTGACACGGGAAACAGCGTGCGCAGGTGTGCAGTAAAAGCCCCCGCACTGTTTGCAATCGGCAACAGTGTAAACCCGTACCTACGTATGGCGACGTTGAAGCAAAAGCTCGCCGTTTCAAAACTCTCGGCGGAAACGATTGAAGTAACAGAGACTTCGCACAGTAACGGAAAAGACGCCGTCCTGTGCTCGCTGAGCCACGAAAAGAAGCTGCGTTGCTGCGTGCTTATTGAGGGCGAAACCTGCATGGACAAAGCAGCAAAGCTGCTTGAGTCTTATCCGGAGGTGGTCAAAAGATGAAAATTTCTGTTGTCTGCTTTTCGGACGAGCTATTAATCGCAAATTCACTTTTTATTAAAACCGCTGCTCAGCAGGCAGGAGATTCAATCGAACTCTGGGTTTTGGGCGGCCTTGCCGATACAGAGGAAATCAAAAAGCTGAACTTCAAGAGAATAACCGAAATAATTCTAGCCGAATCGGAGCATCTCAAAGAGCCGATGTGCTGTGCCGACGCGGTAAATAAATGCTTTTGTAGTAATCCTGTAGACATTATCGCTTTTCCTTCGGGAATCAAGGACGATGAGCTTGCTGCGCGGGTTTCCGTTCTGATTGGCGGAGGGTGCATCTTGGAAGCGACTGAGCTTTGCTGCGATGACAGTGGTGTATCTGTAAAAAAGCCTGTGTATTCCGGCAATCTGCAGGCCTCGTTTCAGTTTGAAACGCTTCCACTAGTGCTCTCGCTAAAGCCTTCAGTTATTGAAACCGAAGTGGAAAGCCTTGAAACTCCGGAGCTTACCCGTTTTTATGCGAAAACGGAGCTACCGACATGGCTTACCGATGTTGAATATGAGCGCACCGAAAACGGTGATTTGTTCAAAAGCTCAGAGCTTGTTATCGCCGCCGGAAGAGGCGTTGGAAAGGTAGAAAACTTTCACAGGCTTTCGGAGCTTGCGGAAGTGATGGGCGGGGTGCTAGGCGGAACAAGACCCGCCGTCTATGACGGAAAAATTCCGCGTGAGCGGATGATAGGAAGCTCCGCCGCTGTTTTAGCTCCGAAATGCTGTATCGTGTTCGGGGCCTCGGGAGCCGCGCCCTTTCTCGCGGGCATCGAGAAAAGCAAACTTCTCATTGCGGTAAACCGTGACTCGAACGCACTTATATTTGACAATTGCGATGTCGGCATCGTTGCAGACTGTAATGAGTTTGCGGAGGCGCTATTGCAGAAGTATCGCAATGGCTGACACAGAAGGAGGGCTTGACGTGGATATTAAAAAAATATCGGAGCAAGAAAGCACTCGACTTCGTGACGAATCGCGCCTGGCAGGTTTTTGCGACACATTCTCATCCTCCTCCTCCACTGAAGAAATGCAAAAAATGGCAAAGGAACTGTGGGCAAAAGACGTGCCTATAACCTTGCAAGGCGCGCTGACAGGCATCTGCGGTGCGGCTGTCCCCTGCGGAGGCCAAGTTATTTCGACCGAGAAGCTGAACAAAATAGTCGGGCACGAGACAGTCGGGGACAAGGCTTTTGTCACACTTGAGCCGGGCGTGAGATTATCAGAGCTGCTTGACTATTGCACCAATAATGCCGCGGCTCTTTCTGGACGAACGTTTCTGCCCGACCCCACAGAAAAAACCGCCACCCTTGGCGGGATGTTTTCGTGCAACGCTAAGGGACCGAATTCCGCGCTTCACGGAGATACGACAGACAAAGTGTGGGGTCTGAAAATGCTGCTTACAAACGGGAGCGTTCTCAAGCTCCGTCGCGGAGAGTGTATCTTTGACAAGACCGGCTGTGATGTTCCGGAGCTTGGACGGCATGAAATTATAAACCTTCCCCAAACCGCATGCGTGGGAAAAGGGCCTGCCTTTGTCCACGAAGGCAGCGATCTCATCGACGTGCTGGGCGGTAGCGAAGGTATGCTTGGAATCGTGACGGAGCTGGAGCTCGAGCTTGAGAAAATAGCTCCCGAAATTTGGGGGGTCATGTTCTTCTTTTTTGACAGGGACGAAGCCCTAATCTTTGCGCAAGCGGTCGAAGCGCGTTTTGAAATCGAAAACGACACGGGAGTATATCTCGCGGCAGAGGAATATTTTGACTCCGCGTCGATGAAACTCATAAACGAGTACAAAAAAGAAGTGACGCTTTTAAAGTCCGCACCAAATTTCCCGCCCTTCGCGAAGAGCGCGATTTATCTGGAACTTGAAGGGGAATCGGCTGAAGCAGTCGAGGCAGAGCTTTCGGAACTTCTCGAAATGTTCGCTTCATACGGCGGCGGAGAGGAGGATACCTGGGCGGGCTCCGACGCGGAGGAAATCAAAAAATTCCGGCTGCTGAGGCATGCCGTACCCGAAGCCGTAAATGCCGAGCTGGACAGAATCCGCCAAAGCGATAGTCGAATTTGTAAGCTCAGTACAGATTTTGAAATCCCCGCGCTCAGCATGAGAGAAGCCGAGCGCTTCTACAGCGCGGCTTTGAATGAAAGCGGACTGAAGGGCGTCGTTTTCGGGCACCTGCACTCGAGACGCCTGCATTTCAATATCATCCCTGAAAACTTTACGGAATACGAAAAAGGCAAGGCGCTTATCGCGGAGCTTGCCCGCGCTCTGGCTGGGCAAAACGACTGTATTACGTGGGAAAACGGTATCGGAAAAACGAAAAAAGATGTTTTTAGTATACTGGCAGGCTCGCGCCGCTCGAATGCTGAGACAATAAAACACTTTTTCGATAAAAAAGGGCTTCTCAACCCCTTAAATATGCTGTAAAATAATATCTCCGAGACTTAACGACAAGTTTCAAGGAGCATATATGAACAGGAAAAAATTCAACAAGCACGGTTCGATTACAGCAAATCTATCGCGTGATATACTGTCTCTGAATGTCGGCGACCGTTTGCCGACGATAATTGAATACATCGAAAAATTCTCTGTTTCTAGGGGAATTGTTCAAAACGCAATTTCCTTGCTTGAGGAAGAAGGCTGTGTTTCCCTCAGCCGCAGCGGCAAGCTCGGTACCGTGATTACGGGAATTGATTATTCGAAGCTTTGTAAGCACTCCGGCTGGGATCCCATAGTCGGGGCAATGCCGATTCCGTTCAACGATAGCTTCAGAAGCCTTGCAACGGCACTGTACGTTGACAGTAGGAAACTACCGGTCGAATCGTCGATAGCCTATGTCAGCGGTGCGGGAAACAGATTGAAAATGCTTTCAAAAGAGTTTTTTGACTTTATCGTCACGTCAAAAGCAACCGCGAGGTATATCCTTGCCGAGAATGATAATATAGAGCTACTTTTTGACCTTCCTGATTGCCGTTATGAGGAACCGTACTGTCTGGTTTTTATGGATAATAAGCATACCGAAATACTCGACGGTATGAAGATCGGCGTCGACCCCGAAGCCATCGATCAGGTGCAGATATCAAAAGCTTTATGTAAGGGGAAGGCCGTTGAATTCGTCGTTATGCCGATTGAAGGAACTGTCGAAACAATATACAATCGCGCAGTGGACTGCATAATCGTGCGAAAAGAGAAGTGGCTTGAGGCCAATACGGGGCTGGTTCCGCTGCCGATTCCGGCAACAGACTATCCGGTTGAGGACACAACGATTCCCACGATTCTTATTAACAAGAACAATTACGGAATAAAAACGCTGCTCAGTAAATATTTTTCACCGGGAGATATGGCCGGAGCGCAGAAGCGTGCGAGCACCATACATTCAAATTATAGGTTCTGATATCGGTGCATGAGTGCATAATAAAATCCGCAGACCGTTGAAATCACAAAGGTCTGCGGATTGCTGCTTTTCACTACTTGTAGGTGACATTGCGAAATGCTATAATATTATCATATTGCAAATATTTAAGCGAGGGCGTGAGCTTCATGAACAGTGAACAGAACAGCGAAAGCATAAATGTCTTTGAAAAGGACATTCTTCAAACTGTTATTGACGGTATCGACGCCGTTATAGCAATCTGTGACGCGGACAAGACCGTCATCATGATCAACAAAGCGGGCTGTGCTCAGCTGCGAGAAATGGCGGATATGGAGCCGGAGGATTTGCTCGGACATCATATTGACGAGGTTTTAGAACCGCTCATCTATGACGGCACCTCCGTCGTCGCGCTTTGCGCAGAGCAGAAAGTTCCGCTCCAGAGAAACATCCGATATAAGCTGGAGAGCAAGGGGCTGGACAAAACGATTTTATATACGGCAATTCCGATTATGGAGAACGGTCAGCTGCAATATATTGTTGCTACCGGTCGCGACATGACAAATCTTATCCAGTTAGAAGAACAACTCGCTGCAGCCGAGAAGCTGAACCGTTATTATTCCGTAATGGTGCAAAAACTAGCGGAATTCGAGAAAACGGATTCAATTATATCCTCAAGCAAGAAGATGGAGGACACGCTCAAGCTCTCAATGCGCGCTTCAAAATCCGACGCATCGGTTTTTATAACAGGCGAATCGGGCGTGGGCAAAGAAGAAATCGCGAAATTCATCCACAGAAACAGCACAAGAAAGGAAAAACCCTTTGTCGTGATAAATTGTGCGGCCATTCCGAAGGAACTGATTGAATCCGAGCTTTTTGGTTATATCGAGGGTGCATTCACGGGAAGTAAGAGAGGCGGCAAAAAAGGTCTCCTTGAGGAAGCTGACGGCGGAACCTTTTTCCTAGACGAAATCGGTGACCTGCCGCTTGAGGTGCAGGGCAAGCTCCTGCGTGTTCAGCAGGATGGCATGCTCCGCCGCATTGGCTCGACAAGGGAGTCCGTTATCAATGTAAGATATATAAGTGCGACGAATCTTAGCACGGCAAGGCTGCTTGACGGCTCAATTTTCCGGCAGGACCTTCTTTACAGACTCAGCGTTATACCTATCCATGTATCTCCGGTCAGAGAAAGAAGAGAGGATATTATCCCGCTGGTCGAACACTTTGTCTCATTCTATAACAAAAAATATAACAGAGCCGTCCAGCTCTCCGCCGCGGCATACAATTATCTGTGCTGCCTACCGTGGCGCGGGAATGTGCGTCAGATTAAGAACGTAATTGAGCGCATTGTTATTTTATCCGAGGACGGCCCTTTGCTTCAGGAGGACCTGCTGCCGATATTAAGGCTCGATATCGAAAACGATGGCAGAGATATTTCCGAGCAATCTGTTAAGGTTACAGAGCTTACAACCTTGTCAAAAGCGCAGGAGGAGATGGAAAAGCAACTCATCGACATGGCGCTTGATAAATACAAGTCAGTGCCGAAGGCCGCAAATGCGCTGGGCGTCCCACCCTCCACAATCTATAGAAAACTGAAGAAATAAATAAATTTTAAAACAAATAATTCGCATATTGCAATTTACCGTTGCAATATGCGAATTATTTTATTTAATTGCAAAATAAAAAATAGAAATAATGCACAATAAAAGGTTGGGGTAGTGGTACTCTTGCATAAACATTTACCATTAGAGACGAATAAAACATCTTGGCATGATATTTGCTTAAATATATTAATGGAATCAAAGGGCATATCCTAATCAACTATTTTTTTGGAGGTAGTATATGACAGACAAGATTTTATCCGGCATCAAGGTCGTAGAAATGTCAACATATGTGGCCGGTCCCATGTGCGCACGCATACTCGGCGACTGGGGCGCGGACGTCATCAAGGTCGAAAGCTACAGAGGCGACCCTGTCCGCGTTCTCGGAATGAATATGCTGGCCCCGACCGACGACGAGGAGAACCCCGCATTTTTTGTCACAAACTCAAATAAGCGCATTATTGCCATAAACCAGAGGACCGACGAAGGCAAAGAAATCATGAGAAAGCTCCTTCTGGAGGCAGACGTTTTTGTCACCAATTTCCGCAAGGAAGCTCTAGCGGCCATGGGACTTGACTTCGACACTCTGAAAGTGAGAAACCCGAAGCTCGTCTTTGCACACATTCTCGGTTACGGAGAACTCGGACCCGATGCAGCCCGTCCGGGCTTCGACTTTACAGCATATTTTGCCCGCAGCGGCTTTATGCACGCTATGGCAGACAACGAAGGCCCACCGACTATAAATGCACCTGGCTTTGGCGACAACCAGCTGGCCATGTATCTTGCCGGCGGCATTTCGGCAGCTCTCTATAAGAGAGAAAAGACCGGAAAAGGCGACTATGTCAATGTCAGCCTGTATCATGTCGGAATTTACGCCTTCGCCGTTCCGCTTGTCGGCGAGTATTATGCAACAATGTATCCCTATACCCGTACCCATCCGCTGACTCCGCTCGTAAACACCTATAAGTGCGCAGATGGCAAATGGTACTATCTTGGAACGCCCGATTATAATACATACTTTGCAAGGGCTGCCGGCGCTCTTGGACTCCAAGAGCTTGCTGAAAATGATGAATACAACTCAATCATGGGCATGCTTATGAACGTCGAAGAGATCGTGAAAATGTTTGAGGAGAAGTTCATCCAGAAGACCTCTCTCGAATGGAGACAAATCTTTGATGACGCAAACGTGCCGGGCGAAGTCGTATGCGAATGGCAGGATGTTCTCCACGATGAACAGGCATACGCAAACGGCTTCCTTGAAAATATGGAATATACAAACGGCAACAAGGGCGTACTTGCGACCACTCCCGTTAGATTCGGAAGCATGGGTAAGTTCGATTACAAGCTACCCGGCGGCGTCGGCTGCAACTCTGTAGAAATTCTAAAGGAATTGGGAATGAGCGAAGCAGAGATTGAGAAGATGAAAGAGGATAAAGTCATAGCAGGATAGGAGAGAAAGCAGTTTTGTACACAATTGGAATAGATATCGGCTCGACCGCCTGCAAAGCCGTTGCGCTGAAAGACGGAAAAGAAATAGTCGGAAGCTCGATTATCCAGACCGGAACCGGAACAAGCGGACCGGGCAGGGTCTATGAGGACGTTTTCAAAGCGGCAAATCTCGCGCCGGAGGACGTCTCGCGGATAGTCGTAACGGGCTACGGACGCCTTACCTTCGAAAAAGCCGACAACCAGATAAGCGAGCTGAGCTGCCACGCAAAGGGCGTGCATTTTCTGCTGCCCCATGCCCGAACTATAATCGATATCGGCGGTCAGGACGCGAAGGCGTTGAAGCTCAGTCCTGCCGGCACTTTGACGGGCTTTGTAATGAACGATAAATGCGCCGCTGGCACAGGTCGCTTCCTTGACGTCATGGCAAAGATTCTTGAAGTTGACGTCTCTGATCTCGCGGAGCTTTCCTCAAGGTCGACGGAGCGGATATCTATCAGCAATGTCTGCACCGTTTTTGCGGAGTCGGAAGTCATTTCGCAGCTCGCCGCGGGGAAAAAGCGCGAGGATATTGCGGCAGGCATCCATATGTCAGTCGCGAACCGAGTGGCGGGTCTGGCAAGGCGTGTCGGCATCGAACCAGACGTCGTTTTGACGGGCGGAGTTGCGCAGAATCTGGGAGTTATAACGGCAATGTCTGAAATACTGGAAATGAATATACTCCCCGCGCCGATGCCCCAGCTAACCGGTGCTTTGGGAGCCGCCATCTTTGCCTATGACGAGGCAATTAAACTGAAGTAAAGGAGAATATATTTTGGACGAAGAAAAGACCTCCGTAGAAGTATTGAATATGCTTCAGATGGAGCATTACCAGAATGCGTTTGAAAAGAAGATGGAGGGCAAGCCCATCGGCTGGCTGACGTCAATCTTTCCGCAGGAAATAGTCGAAGCTCTCGACCTTGATTATGTTTACCCCGAAAACCACTGCTGCGCTGTCGCGGCACGCAAGGAATCCCCGAAATTTATTGACATCGCGGAGGGCAAGGGCTATTCCGTCGACCTGTGTGCCTATGCGCGCCTTAATCTTGGCTACGCGGAAGAGGGCTACGCCGAATCGCTCACGATTCCTATGCCGGACTTTATCTGCTGCTGCAACAACATCTGCAACGAGGTCATCAAGTGGTATGAAAACCTCTCCAAAAATCTCAGCATTCCAATGATAATGATTGATATTCCGTTTAACGATCAGTATTATCCCGATAAGGCGAGAATCGACTACATAAAGGGTCAGCTTGAGCACGCGATAGGACAGCTCGAAGAGATCGCCGGCAAAAAGATGGACTATGACAGGCTTCAGGAGGTCATGAAGATTTCAAATGAAAACTCCAGAGCTTGGCAGGAGGCCATGAGCTATCTGAAGAGAAAGCCCTCTCCGATGAACGGCTTCACCATGTTCAACTATATGGCTATGATAGTCTGCGCCCGCGGTAAGAAGAGCACGAAGGAGGTCTTCGAGCTACTCGCAAAGGAGCATAAGAAGCTCACCGAAGAGGGAAAGACAAATTTCAAGGTCGAAGAAGAATTCCGCGTCATGTGGGACGGTATAGCCGTTTGGCCCTTCCTTGGCTTCACGGCAAAAACGCTAATCAGAAACGGCATCAACATGAACGCCAGCACCTATCCAGATGCGTTTGCCGTATATTATGATGAGCCCACGCTCGAGGGTATGGCAAGAGGCTATGCCGGAACGGCAAATACCAGATGCGTCGAATTCCATGTCGACGCGCGAGCCAATTTGATGGAAAAAAGCGGCTGCGACGGCGCGCTCTATCACATGAACAGAAGCTGTAAGGTCTGGGACATGATGCAGTACACAATAGCTAAGCGCACAGCCGAAAAAACAGGCAAGCCCTATGCGATATTTGACGGTGATCAGGCCGACCCGCGCGGGTTTTCGGAAGCGCAGTTTTCCACCAGAATTGACGGCCTAAAAGAAGTCATGGCAGAAAACAAGAAGGAGGGCTAACTTATGAGAAATTATCAGGAAATTCTGGACACTTTGGTTGATATTTCAAAGCACCCCCTCCGTCAGGTGAAGGAGTTCAAGGCACGCACGGGCCGTAAGGCAATCGGGTGCTTCCCCGAATATGTTCCCGCAGAGCTCGTATACGCGGCGGGAATGTTCCCAGTCGGACTCTGGGGCGGAAGCGTTGAAAACAGCAGAGCGAAGGAATACGTTCCCGCCTTCTGCTGCTACGTTCTGATGAGCGACCTTGAATACGGTCTTAACGGCACATATAAGGATATCGACGCAGTTATCGTTCCAACCCTCTGCGATACGCTCAAATGCCTCGGTCAGAACTTCAAGGTTGCCGTGCCATCTATTAAGCACATTCAATTTACCTATCCTCAGATGCGTAAAATCGAAGCGGGCGTAAGATTCCTTGAGAGCGAATACGGACGCGTTCTTGCAGTGCTCGAGGAAATTTCCGGCACGAAGGTTACAGACAAGGCAATTTCGGACGCGATAGATGTATTTAACGACAATAGGCGAGCGCTCCGCCGCTTTGTAGCTCTCGCCTCCGAGCACACGGACGTCATCACCCCCGTAATTCGCCACGCAGTTATAAAAAGCGGATTTTTCATGGAAAAACCACAGCATACGGCTCTTGTAAACGAGCTTTGCAACGCGCTCTCTGACCTGCCCGTCAGTAAAAAGGGAAAGAGCGTTCTTCTGACCGGCATCATGGCCGATGACGATGCTATGCTCGATATCCTCACGGATAACGGCCTGTCCGTTGCTGTTGACGATCTCGCTCAGGAGACAAGACAGTTCCGCTATGATGTCCCCTCCGAGGGTGGCAGTGCCATGCACCGCCTTGCCATGTGGTGGCAGATTTTTGAAGGCTGCTCGCTCGCATATGACCCCGAAAAGAAGCGTATCGACATGATTCTTGAAGACGTTGAAAAATTTGATGTCAAGGGTGTTGTCGTTTGCATGATGAAGTTCTGCGACCCCGAGGAATACGACTATCCACTGCTCAAAGACGCACTCGAGAAAAAGGGCGTTCCCTGCCTTTACATGGAAATTGACCAAAAGGCCGAGGCACAGGCGCAGACCCGTATACAGGCGTTTTCTGAAATAATATAAGAAACCCCTTATCGTTCCAAACCCGGATGCCGGAGTGTAAATGCGTTTCCCTCCTTTTAGTTGCATATTACATAAAGGCATCTCGGTTTGGTTTTTTTACATGCTCGTGTCATCAAATGCCTACAAATGGGCAGACCTTTTGACATAGTAAAGCTTAATAGCTAAACCCAAAGAGGGCTGCAATCCGTTAAGGATTGCAGCCCTCTTAATGAAACATATTTACTACACATATTTCTCGAAGTAATAGAACGTATCGTCCTCACCGCTTTTTTTCATGCAGGAGGAGAGCATCTTAAAGGACGCTTCGTTTTCCTTGTAGCACTTGGCAACGACTCTGTTGAGGTGAACTCTGTAAAGAGCCCAGTCCGCCACCGCGGAAAAGGCCTCCGTACCGTAACCGCTTCCTGCATATTCTTTGGAAATCCGGCAGCCCAGTTCGGCGTCTCCCCTGTAATTGAAGCGGTAAAGCACGGCTTCGCCTATCATTTTTCCGTCCAGCCGAACAGCGAAGTTAATCGCCAAGCAATAGCAAAAATCATGCTTTGCGACATCATAGAAGCTGCTGTTTTCGACCGGTTTTCCCAGCCCCGAAACGTCGTCATAGCCCCACCAGCGGTTTCGCTCCGTATCCAGCAAGAGCTTGTTATAGGCGGGGATGTCCTCCTCGGTAATGGCGGAGAGGGTAAGCCGCTTCGTCTCAAGAAGGGGGATTTCCTTTACATGACACAAAAGCTCGTTCTGGGGTTCAAAGAAGTATTTCGGTGCAAGCTTCACGGGTTCATACTGCAGCTTGGAGATGCGAAGTCCTCTGTCCGCGGCATCGTCCTCGCGGTTTATACACTTGATTCCGGTTGCGAAGTGCTGCGCAAAGGTCTGCACGAGCGTAGGATAGACTCCCTCGTAGGAGTAGAGTGCCTTTTCGATATGAATGATGAGCGTCGATCCGCATCTCTCGGCTAGCGAGAGGGCAACAAGCCTTTCGCCATCGAAGATACCGCCCGCAAAAAACCATGGTTTTTTGATGAGACGCAGCATTTTCTTTGCAAAGGAAAGCTCCCTTTCAGCTTTGTAGTCGGTTTTTCCGAATTCAAGCTCAAAGCTCTTCCAAAAAATCTCGATGGCAGGCAGATCAGCTTCCGTCAGTGTGCGGAAAACGGCGTTGGGATACAAGCGCTGGAATTTCTTTATATGGTTGCGCTGTCCGCCGTATTTACGTCCGACAAAATTCTGAAGGTCCTCTGCATTGTAAATATAGTCACGCCAGGTGCGAATATTGCTGACCTTCGAGTAGGGATAACGCGAAAGAAGAACGGGCGCCTTGCTTTCCGGGACAACTGAAATCACAAGAGGAATACCGTTTTCGATGCAATAGCTTTCTATGGTATGCAAAGCGGCTTCTTCGTCTCCCTCTGGACCCGCTACAGGGTAATCGAAGACATACCTCCCGTCAATATGGTTTTTAACGATGAGGCAGCCGTCTGCCTCTGCCCATTCGGGGTGAAGAACGGTTCGCCACATCAGCTTTGTACCCACGGAATATTCGCAGAGACCATAGGCACAGTCCTTATAGTAGCTGCGCAACTTGCCGCCGTCTTGTTGTGTGACCGGTTTAAATGTCAGCATTTGCTCAATCCTTATCTTTACTATTAACCTAATTAATTATTTGCGTTTTTTCTTTCTCTCATACTATTTCTGTTTTCTCGAGAGGTTGATGAGAGCCAGAGTATAGAACACAGCCGCCGTGGCAAGCAGGATGATTATACTTGTAAGAGCCGCAACGGGCTTGTCGCCGCCGAAGCTTAAGGTAACTCCCATCATGTTTTTAAATTCGTTTATAGCCTCGGTCGGAGCGCCCTTGAAGCTCTCAGCCATAGCGGAGTCCATCATTACCTGCCTGAAAAGAACAGCTCCATGTGATACGGGGAAGCAGCGGACGACCCACTGCACACCATCGGGGAGCTGACCAATTGGCAGATAAATACCCGTCAGAAAGCCGATGACTGTACCAATTATTGTGCTCGCCGTCGCAAAGCCGTTGTTGCTTGTGAAAAAAGATACCATGAAAAGTATCAGTGAAGAATTGCACAGAGTGCAGATAACGATGAGACCCAGCGTTTTCAAAAGTGAGGGCAGCTCCAGAAGCTTGCCTCCGCCGGACAGTATGTAGAGTTCCGCGAGCACGAGCGTTATTATGCTCATGATTATTCCAATTATCACGGCACCAATTATATAGCCGCCGGTGATGTTTCGACTCCCAACGGGAGAAGCCGCGTAATCTTTAGTGATTTTCTTTTCCTTGTCTTGAACCATTATGCCATATGCGCCCATCGTCGTTGTGACAGAGGTGACAGCGAGAATGCCTGCCATTATCCAGCTATCCATCAGGAAGCGAACACCGGGAACGCTGCTCATACTGCTCGTCCAGACATCTCCGAGGAAAAGAGCGTAAAGTCCGATTATTATAAATACCGCGAGAAGAGAGAAAAAAACCGAAGATTTGTCCTTAAAGAAGACTTTCAGATTTCGCACGCCAAAGCTTATCATTCTCTTATTTCCTTTCCCGTGATGGTAATGAACGCATCGTCCATCGTGCCTTTAATAACCTCAAAACCCTCGATTAGGTCCCGGCAGCTTTCGATTATCGGGAGCGAGTCAAGCGTCGACGAGAGCGGCACCGTGAGCGTGTCCGCGACCACCGTGCAGGCAAGGCCTCTGTTTTTCAAGAGTTCCTCAAGCTCAGCCGTTTTGTGCGAAGAAATGACGAGCCTGTCGTATGAATATTTTTCTTTCAGCTCTGAGGGTGTACCCTTTGCGGAAATTTCGCCTTTGTCGATGACAATGACATAGTCCGCGCTGGCCGCCTCCTCCATATAGTGTGTAGTGAGGAAAACAGTTGTGTCATTCTTTTCACGGACATTTGTTATCGTGTCCCAGACATATCTGCGTGTCTGTGGGTCAAGTCCCGTCGTTGGCTCGTCCAGAAACAGAATTTTTGGTGTGTTTATGAGCGCTCTAGCTATATCGCAACGTCGGCGCTGCCCTCCGGATAGCTTTCCGTAGGGGCGCTTAAGTATCTCCGTGATACCTGTTGCTTCAGCGGTTTTAGAAACTGCCTCCCTGAGCTTTTTGCCCTTAAGACCGTAGAAGCCGCCGCGGGACTTAAGGTTTTCCTCGACCGTCAGCAGCTCGTCCAGAACGCCGTCTTGAAATACGGCGCCGATTATTTTTCTTATTTCCGTGTCATCCTTGCCGAGCGTGAAGCCATCCACGGTGACTTTTCCGCTGTCCGACTTGAGAAAAGTGCAGATAATGTCGATGGTTGTAGATTTTCCGGCACCGTTTGGGCCGAGAAACGCAAGCAGCTTGCCCTTTTCAACATAAAAATCCAGTCCGTTGACAGCCTTGATATTGCCGTAAGACTTATGTAAGCCCTCGACCTCGATTATTTTGTCCATGTTTTCCTCCGAAAAATTTGTGAGTAAAAACTGTCTTTAGGCGAGGCGTATCGGTTTCGACGCTCTCACCTAAAGACATTATATTTTATTTAGGTTGATTTGTCATCAGTAGTGGTGAAATTTGTTATTGGCCCTTCTGTTTTTTCATTATTCTTTCATTTATCTGCTTTGCTTCCCGTTTGAAATAGCAGGTGCAGGCAAGCCAAATAACAAAAGCGCTCACTAGATATCCGCCTACAGCTAAGGTACACACCTTCCAGCCGGCTTCAAGTGGAATCCAACCAACGCTGAAAGCGACTGTCAGCATAACGACGCAGCCGATTCCCATGTGAATCAGCACTTTGATTGCCTGAGGCAATTTTTCGCTGTCATACACAAGAGCCGGAACGGAAAAGCCTATCCCGATGAGCATTGCGCCCATAACCATCTTTGTATATGACCAATTAATAAGAGTAAAGTTGCCGTGATTGGCTGTATCAAAGAATACACCTATGACTGCAAAAATTGTGCAGCTAATCATGATACCGAAAATAATGAATTTGTATATGTTTTTCATGTCGTGAGCCTCCTTAAAGCCCTAAATATTTTTTAAAATCCGGAAGATATTTTCTTGAAATATATTCCTTGCTGCCGTTCTTAAGCAGCAACAGCATCATTCCGTTGAATGATGGTTCTATGTAACTGATTTCTTTAAGATTAATGAGTGTGGATTTTGATATCCGCATGAATTCTTTTCCAAGCTGTGCTTCCAACTCATAAAGACGCTTGCCCGAAAGATAGCTCTTAGTCTGGCAGTAAATAATAGTCTTTTCATTTTCCACACGCACCATAAAAATCTCTTTTGGCCGAACCACAAGTATTCGTTCATTTTCAGTTACTGTGATGATGCTTCCGGATGAATCAAGTGCAGAAGCAATATTTCGTATTTCATCGGTCATTGCATCGGAATATATTACTGCGTACGGTTCTTTGATATCCAAAGATATCTTGATATCAATCTTCAATAAAATCATCTCTCTTTCTGCCGGCGATTTAAGGATATGACATTTCAGGGGATTTGTCAGCGATTTATGGGTAAGTGGTCAAAATCTGTAGATGAAAAGCAGAAAAAGCGAGGCTAAAATATCAGCAACGCAAGATTCCCGTTCAGATTATACAATAATTCCATAAACGATGTCTACTTTGCAAGCCTTAATAATTGAATGATTAAAGACGTTCTCACTTAAATGAAAATCAATCATATTATATATTGAAGAAGGAAGTGGTGCCATGAAATTTGCCGTGATCGGCGGCGATATGCGTATCGTTCGCCTTGCCGCCATGCTTGAGAGCGAAGGCCACGAGGTGCGCTGCTTCGCTCTGGACGAAGCGCCTGCCGACATAATTAAAAGCTGCTCGATCTCCGCCTGCTACTGCTCACAGGACGCCGACTGCGTTATACTGCCGCTGCCCGTTCTGGATATGCGGGGCGGACTGAACACGCCCTTGAGCGCTTTTCGGCACGACGCGGAGGAAATACTGAGCTGCCTACCGAAGAATGCCATTATCTGCGGCGGTATGCCCGGAGATAAGCTTACGAAACTTGCGAAAGAGCTGGGACTCGATTTTGTAGATTACTTTACGAGGGAGGAGCTCGTCGCCCTTAACGCGCTTGCGACAGCCGAGGGAGCGATCTCGGTGTTGCTTGAAAACTCACCGATTACGATCTGGGATAGCCGAATACTTATAATCGGTTACGGACGTATCGGAAAAATGCTGGCTTCACGCCTCCGTGCGCTCGGCGCCCATGTCGCCGTTTCCGCAAGAAAAGAGGGCGACAAAGCGTATATCCGCGCGTCAAATTGCGAGGCGCTGGATACAAGAACGCTGGGAGCTGAGCTTAGACGCTTTGATACGGTAATAAATACCGTTCCGTTCCGCGTCCTCGGCGTTGAGCAGCTCAGACTGCTTAAAAAAGATGCGCTGTGTATCGATCTTGCTTCCCGGCCCGGCGGCTTCGACTTTGAGGCCGCTAAGAGGCTCGATATCAATACAATTTGGGCTCTGGGACTTCCCGCGGAGACCGCCCCCGTTACCGCAGGAAAGATCATCAAGGAAACTGTTCTGAATATATTAAGGGAAAAACGCGGGGAGATCTAAATCTGCAACAAAACAAACAGGAGGGTGCCTTTCATGCCGAAAACAAAACTCGGGCTTGCGATCTGCGGCTCATACTGTACTTTCGACAAAATTATGCCATTAGCCGAAAGCCTGACGGAAACATACGAGCTCACGGCCGTAATGTCCGAAAATGCCGCGGAAACGGATACCCGCTTCGGCTGTGCAGAAGCGGTGAGGACCCGCCTTACCGAAATTACGGGAAAAGAGATCATCTGTACTATTGCGGGTGCGGAGCCTGTCGGACCCGGAAAGCTATTTGACGTCATAGCTGTTGCTCCCTGTACGGGCAACACGCTCGCAAAGCTCGCCTGCGGTATAGCAGACAGCGCAGTAACTATGGCGTGCAAAGCGCATTTACGAAACGGGAGACCCGTCATCATCGCTGTATCCACGAACGACGCGCTGGGTACAAACGCAAAGAACATAGGTGAGCTGATGAACCGTAAAAACATTTATTTCGCGCCTTTCCGGCAGGACGATCCGGTTGGGAAACCGACCTCGATGATATCAGATCTCTCGCTTTTACCTGAGACGATAGAGGCGGCGCTTGGAGGTAAACAGCTCCAGCCCGTAATTCTTGGACCGATTTAGGCATTATAATAAGCCGCGGAGCTTATAGCTCCGCGGTTAAATTTTTATGAACGTCAGCTGTAAGTGCGCCTAAAAATTGACATTGTCGTCGGAAGAAGCTATAATAACATACAAACAAAATAAAATTAATTTGCAATAATTTATCATATCGCCGTTTCGTGGCTATGATAAAGACATTAAGGCTTGTTTAAAGAATCCGAGATCATAATACGCTGCTTAACATAAGGACAAGCGGTTGGAGGGAGTTTATTGAGCAAAAAGTTAATGCTGATTTTAAACCCCGCGGCAGGAAGCGGCACCGGAGTGCTGTCCATAGGTCCTGCGATGGAGGTTCTATATAAAGGCGGCTTCGTTCCCACGGTGTTTTATACCTCTTGCGTCGGCGAAGCGACTTCGCTGGTGTTGGAGAACGCGAAGGATTTCGACTGTGTCGTCTGCGTCGGAGGAGACGGGACGCTCAGCGAAACCGTCGCAGGTCTTGCACAGATGTCATCACCGCCGCCGCTGGGCTATATCCCGCAGGGAACGGCGAACGATGTCGCAGTATCACTCAATATACCCAAAAAGCCTGTACAGGCCGCCAGAATTATTACGAATGGCAGGGCTGTTAAACAGGACGTAGGAAGATTCAACGAAAACGAATATTTTACTTATATCGCGGCGTTTGGAGCCTTCACTGAGGTCAGCTATGAGACCCCAAGAGGAAATAAGCAGTCTCTGGGGCACCTTGCTTATATCCTGCAGGGCATGTCGCAGCTGCCGAAGATTGTCCCATACCACACGATAGTCGAGTTCGACGGGGGAATTATTGAGGACGATTTACTATTCGGCAGCGTTTCGAACACAAAATCCGTCGGCGGTATTGTGAAGCTCAAGAAGCTTGGTATCGAATTGAATGACGGACTGTTTGAAGTTACGCTGGTCCGGAACCCCGCAAACGTCATCGAAATGAATAAAATCGTTTCGGACGTGCTTACACAGAATTTCAAGGGCAATCAGGTTATGATGTTCCAAAGCAAGCGGGTTAAGTTTACCTTTGACAAGCCCGTCAAATGGACGAAGGACGGCGAAGCAGGCGGCGCCCATCAGGAGGTCGTATGCGAGAATCTCCATTCAGCCATCAGCTTCCTGACCTGACCTTTATATGAAAAAACGCACCGGGAAACCGGTGCGTTTTTATTGTTTGAAATTACTTTACGAGGCTTGCGATTTCGGCTGCGAAATCGTCCTGCTTTTTCTCGATGCCCTCGCCTTTTTCAAAGCGAGTGAATCCCGTTATTGCAAGCTTAGCGCCGATGGACTTTGATACTTCCGCAATATGCTGCTCGACGGAGATCTTGTCGCCCTTGACATAGGACTGCTGGAGTAGGCAGTTTTCCTCATAGAACTTGCTTACGCGACCCACGACCATCTTTTCGATGATAGCTTCGGGCTTTGAAGCGTTCTTCGGGTCTTCCTTGGCCTGTATCATAAGGATTTCTTTTTCCTTGTCGAGAACAGACTGGTCAACGTCAGACTTATCGCGGTAGGCGGGATTCATCGCGGCAATCTGCATCGCGAGGTCCTTACCAAGCTCAATGACTTCGGACTTACTCTCGAAGCCTGCGGGAACGTCCATATTGATGATGACGCCGATGCGGCCGCCCATGTGGACATAGGGAACGGAAACGCCGGTTTCATAGCGAACATAACGGCGGATTTTGATGTTCTCGCCGATGACGAGAACCTTCTCCTGCTGCATCTGCTCAACGGTGAGCTCGGTTCCGGGGTATTTGCAGGCGAAGAGAGCGGTTAGATCAGCTGGGTTTTCCTTTGCAACGACGAGCGCTACGTTCTTTACGAACTCGTTGAACAAATCGTTCTTTGCAACGAAATCCGTCTCGGCATTTACTTCGACGACTACGCCGATACCATCAAAAACGTCTGCATAGGCGACGCCTTCGGCTGCGATGCGGCCGGCCTTCTTCTGAGCTGCGGCGAGACCCTTTTCGCGGAGCCAGTCACAAGCCTTGTCAATATCGCCGTCGGCCTCAGTGAGTGCTTTCTTGCAGTCCATCATGCCGACGCCGGTCATTTCGCGTAAATTCTTAACATCCTGTGCTGAGAATGCCATATTTTATTCTTCCTCTCGTATTATTAAAATGATGGGTCAAAAACCCGTATATGCGGCGCGCGGGGCAAAAACACCATATTCGCGCGGATTTGTTATTATTCGGCGGTTCCAGCTTCAGTCTGAGCGGGAGCTTCTGCTGCGGGAGCAGTAACCACAGGAGCGTCCTGACCCTGACGGCCTTCCTGAACGGCGCTCGCCATAGCAGCGCTTATCAGGCGGATGGCGCGGATAGCGTCGTCGTTGCCGGGGATAACATAGTCAATTTCGTCCGGATCGCAGTTGGTGTCGACGATTGCGATGATAGGGATGTGGAGCTTGCGTGCTTCTGCGATCGCGTTGTGTTCCTTGCGGGGATCAACGACAAACAGAGCGCCGGGGAGCTTCTTCATTTCCTTAACGCCGCCGAGATATTTCTCGAGCTTTTCAATTTCGTTTGTGAGCTTAATAACTTCCTTTTTTGGGAGCATATCGAAGGTGCCGTCCTCCTGCATTTTGCGGAGCTGAGCAAGACGGTCGATGCGAGTGCGCATGGTCTTGAAGTTCGTGAGCATTCCGCCGAGCCAACGGGCGTTGACATAGTACTGACCGACGCGCGCAGCCTCTTCACGGACTGCATCCTGAGCCTGCTTTTTTGTGCCGACGAAAAGAATGTTCTCGCCCTTGGCAGCAATGCTGCGGACGAAGTCATAGGATTCTTCAAGCTTTTTGACTGTCTTCTGAAGGTCGATGATGTAGATGCCGTTACGTTCCATGTAGATGAACTCGGCCATCTTGGGGTTCCATCTTCTGGTCTGGTGACCAAAATGCACGCCTGCTTCGAGAAGCTGTTTCATTGATACTACTGACATTTTTGTTCCTCCTGAATTTTTGTTTTTTCCTCCGGAGCGTTCAACTTGTCGTCCCAACCGCTTCGATTTCTCTCAAAACGGTCACTGAGAAAACAATCCAACTCCGTGCGTAATGCCTTGGTATTATAACAAGTATACTATGATTTTACAAGCGTTTTTACAAAAAATCTTTGATATTTCAGGTTATTGAAGGCTTTATTTGATCTTTTTTTGAGTCGAGTTGTGTCCGCTTGCCACATCATACTACATCTTGTGGTAGCAGCGGATAAAAGAAGGGCCGGAATCCTCGATTCCGGCCCTTAGCTATTTAAAACTTTATCTGATAGTTGCGAGGAGCTCGCCGGCGACGACCGTCTGACCCGACTTTACGAAAACCTCGTCGACAGTTCCGTCCATCCTCGCGACGACGCTCGTTTCCATCTTCATTGCCTCGACTACGGCGATGACTTGGTTTTCGACGACCTTGTCACCGGGCTTAATTTCGACCTTTGTGACAGCACCGGGGATAGAAGCGCCAATCTGGCTCTTGTCCTCGGGATTTGCCAGAACCGCTTGTTTGACTGTGGCGACCGCGTTTTTATCTGGCACAGCGACCTCGCGACGCATCCCGTTAAGCTCGAATTGGACGTTGCGCGTTCCGTCACTGTTTAAATCGCCCAGGCCGAGATATTTGATAACAAGCGTTTTGCCTTCTTCAATATTTATTCGGGTGGTTTCTCCGAGCGCCATCCCGTTGAAGAAGACGTGGCTGCCCATGCGCATTAGGTAACCGTATTCCTTGTAGTGGCTGCGATACTCTTTGTATACCTTCGGATACAGGCAGTAGGAGAGCAGCCCGCGCATATTGATTACGTCCTCGGGTATGAAGGACGCAACCTCAGCGTGTACCGTTTCGAAGTCGATGGGGTCCAGAATTTCACCGGGACGGCAGGTAATCGATTTTTCGCCCTTTAGCACGACTCGCTGCAAATCCTCGGGGAAGCCCCATGCGGGCTGACCCATCATGCCCTTGAAATAATCCACCACAGAATCCGGGAAGGTCAGGGCTTCGCCGCGAGCGACGATGTTTTCGGGAGTAAGGTCGTTTTGTACCATGAAAATTGCAAGATCGCCGACCATCTTTGAGGATGGGGTCACCTTTACGATGTCGCCCAGCATCCCGTTGACGGTCGCGTACATCTCCTCGACCTCGACGAAACGGGGGCCCAGACCGAGGGATTCAACCTGTGGCTGAAGGTTGGTGTATTGACCGCCGGGTATCTCGTATTTGTATATTTCGGTGACGGGGGACTTGAGTCCGCCGTCAAATTTTGCGTAGCGCAGGCGAACGTCTGCCCAGTAATCCGTGAGCTTTTGAAGCTCGTCAAGCTTGAGACCCGTATCGCGCTCGTTGCCTTCGAGTGCCGCGACAACTGCGTTCATCGAGGGCTGACTCGTGAGCGAAGACATGGAGGAAATTGCTGTATCGACTATGTCGACACCCGCTTCGGCGGCCAGAAGAATTGCTGCGACCTGGTTTCCGCTTATATCGTGGGTGTGCAGGTGTATGGGCAGGCCAACCTCGTTCTTGAGAGCTGTTACGAGCTTCTTCGCAGCATAGGGCTTTAAAAGACCCGACATATCCTTGATGCAGATAATATGCGCGCCGCGCTTTTCAAGCTCCTTGGCCATGCTGACATAGTATTCAAGCGTGTATTTGTCACGCTTCGGATCCAGAATATCGCCGGTGTAGCAGATCGTGGCCTCGCATAGCTTGCCCTGCTTAATGACCTCGTCCATCGCGACTTCCATTCCGGGTATCCAGTTGAGTGAGTCGAAGATTCGGAAAACGTCTATGCCGCTTCTTGCCGCTTCCTTAACAAATTCGCGGATAAGGTTGTCGGGATAGTTCTTGTATCCGACAGCGTTTGCGCCGCGTAAAAGCATCTGAAAGGGGATGTTGGGTATCTTTTCGCGGAGAATGTCCAGACGTTCCCACGGAGATTCGTGCAGATAGCGGTAAGCCACGTCGAAGGTCGCCCCGCCCCACATTTCAAGCGAGAAGCAGTCCGAAAGTATCGCGGCTGTACCGTCAGCACCCTTTGCCATATCACGGGTACGTACTCGGGTTGAAAGAAGCGACTGATGAGCGTCTCGCATTGTCGTGTCCGTGATGAGGAGCTTCTTTTGGTCGAGCACCCATTTTTTGACGGCGTCCGGACCTTCCGCGTCCAGCAGCTGCTTGAGCCCCGGAACCTTGGGATAATCCACGTTCGGAATGCGTGGGATGTTGTATTGCTGGCGGTCAATATCAGGGTCGTCGACCTGAAGCTTGGCTATATACTTCAGAACACGAGTTGCACGGTCGCGCGACAAATTGAGATCGAAGAGCAGAGGTGTCTCGTCGATGAATTTTGTATGGCACTTGCCTGCATGGAAGGTCGGATGGTGCAGTATGTTTGTTATGAAGGGAATGTTGGTTTTGACGCCGCGGACGTGAACCTCGTTGATTGCGCGCATCGAACGGCGGCATACGCCCTCGAAGGTTTTGTCCCAGCAGGTCACCTTAACGAGCAGCGAATCGTAATAGGGGGAGATGACCGCGCCCGTGCCGGTACAGCCTCCGTCAAGGCGGACGCCGAAGCCGCCGCCGGTTCTGTAGGAGGTGATTTTGCCGCAGTCGGGGGCGAAATTGTTCGCCGGATCCTCGGTCGTCACGCGGCACTGGATGGCACAGCCGTTATACTCAACGTCGCTCTGCTTTTCGAGCCCAATGAGCGGAGTGGAGAGCGGCTTGCCCTCCGAAATTAGTATCTGTGCCCGGACAAGGTCGATACCCGTGACCATTTCGGTAACGGTGTGCTCGACCTGAATGCGCGGGTTCATTTCGATAAAATAGTGGTTCCAGTTTTTGTCGACGAGAAACTCAATTGTGCCTGCGTTGGTATAGCCAACGCTTTCGGCGATTTTGACGGCGTCCGCGTGAAGCCTCTCGCGAACCTCCATAGGGACGGAGAAGGCGGGGGCGAACTCAACGACCTTCTGGTAGCGGCGCTGGAGAGAACAGTCGCGCTCGCCAAGATGCATGACGTTGCCTTGCTCATCCGCCAGTATCTGAACCTCGATGTGCTTCGGCTCAACGAGGTACTTTTCCATAAATATATCGTCGTTGCCGAAAGCTTTCTTCGCTTCGCTCTTAACGAGCTCAAAAGCAGGCTTGACTTCGTCCGCGGTTGAGCATAGGCGCATACCGCGCCCGCCGCCGCCCGCCGCCGCCTTGAGTATGACGGGGAAGCCGAAGCTTTTTGCCTTAGAGAGCGCCTCGTTTCCATCTTTCAGCGGCACAGTGCAGCCGGGAATCGTAGGAACGCAGCACTTAATGGCAATAGCTTTTGCGTTTAGCTTATCGCCCATTTTGTCAAGAACGCTCGAGCAGGGACCGATGAATTTTATACCCGCTTCCTCGCAGGCGCGGGCAAAATCGGCGTTTTCGGAAAGAAAGCCGTAGCCGGGGTGGATGGCGTCAACCTCCCTGCGCTTTGCAAGATCGATAATGGCAGGGATATCCAGATAGGCCCCAAGGGGGCTTCTGTTTTCGCCGATAAGATAAGCCTCATCCGCTTTTGTACGGAAAAGGCTGAAGGTATCCTCGTTTGAATACATTGCCACAGTGTGCAGACCCAGCTCATTGCAGGCACGAAAAATTCGAATTGCGATTTCGCCGCGGTTTGCTACAAGGACTTTTTTAAATTGCCTTTCGGCCATGTGTTATCCCTCTCTTCAATCGAAAGAATCTGAATATTGCAAGAATTGAAGCGCAAAATTGCATTTTTATAGTTTTATTATATCGGCTGGACAAGGCGAAAACAAGAATTATTCTGTATAATGTATGAATTCGGGATAATTTCCAAAGAAAGAGCGGAAGGATAGAAAAAATATGTGAAATACTGTGAAATACAATGAAGCAACTCGTTTCAGACGTAATGATGTTTAACATGGCAATGACTTTCATTTCCAGCTGACGGCTCTTGCCGCGAAACGGCAGAAATGAATTTACAGTCTGTGCTTTTCGTCAAACTGCCAGGTGAACCATGGATGCTTTTCTCGCTTTCCGCGCCTGTATTCGCCGGGGATCTCAACCAGGATTATATCGCCGCCTATGCGCTTGATGCATTCCCATGGCAGGATATAGTCGTCCTCACGCCAGAAAAGCCCTAAAAATCGGCAGCGACCGGGGACGATGAGTGCCAGAACCCTGCCCGTTACTATATCAATCAGCACGTCGTATACAAAGCCGAGTCTCTGCCCGTCGCAGACGTTCACGACCTCTTTGTAGCGGAAATCCTCGATACGGCATTCCATAATGACACTTCCTTTCAATATGTTCAATGCGCAAAACGACCATTAGAGATGGTCATATCGCGCATTAATTTCGGTTATCGCGTATAAGTTGAGCACAGTGCATCAAAACAATTGGTTTGAATAATAGCAACAAGCAGCACCCCCCACTTTGATTTATATGGGAGGCGCTGATTGTCCTATTACAAAATTTTATTATCAAGAAAACGCAGATTATTTATCCCGCGTCTATGCTTCTTTTGATCTGATCGATGGCGTTTTTCTCGAGCCGTGAAACCTGTGCCTGACTTATTCCGACCTCGGACGCGACCTCCATCTGGGTCTTTCCGTCGTAAAATCGAAGCGCAAGAATACGCTTTTCCCGACTGTCGAGTCCCGCGACCGCAGCGGAAAGAGCTATCTGCTCAATCCACGCATCGTCGGTGTTTTTGCTGTCGCCAATTTGGTCCATGACGCAGATGCTCTCACCGCCGTCGGAGAAAACCGGCTCGTATATCGAAATCGGCTCCGATATTGCGTCGAGTGCGAAATAGACCTCCTGCCGTGAGATTTTAAGAATTTTCGCAATCTCGCCAATGTCAGGTTCCTTCTGCCGCTCCGCCGTAAGGCGCTCCTTGACCTGTAGAACCCGATAGGCCGTGTCCCGCATACTCCGGCTGACTCGAATTGAGCTATTGTCGCGCAAATAGCGTCTTATCTCTCCAGCTATCATCGGAACGAGCGTCCGATGTCGAGAACTGAGCTCCGTATAATGCCCGCACCGCAAAAAGCATTAAAATGAAGAACTTCTTAATGTAGCTAATCCTTTTGAACCTCAATAATGTAACGGCTAACGCCGTTAATATAAATGCTTTTTGCTTACTTCGTCAGCACCGCCCTGCTGTATACTCATACAGCGACGGACGGACTTCCTCGTCTGTGGACATTCTCCGGGTTCAGATGCCCTTACCGCAAAAGCATAAGACGAAGGATGAGGGTAACTATAGCTAATACTTGTAGTCCAGTCGTACCGAATTGTGCATAACGGTTATTTTATCGATGACGGAGCAGATGAGGTTGCGCTGTTCCTGAATGTCCATGTAGTTCCAGGTCTCGCGGATGTTTTGAAGCTGCTTTTTGGCAGCCTCCGCATTCTTTGTCCAGAGCCCGCGATTTTCCTCCTGCTTGATTTTTTCCTCCAGCTTTTTAATCTCGTTCGTTTGCTCGTTAATACTTGCGAGCAGAACGCTGTTGCCAGAGTCGCTGTAGAGGTCATAGAGCCGTCTTAGCTTCTGCTCCAAAAGCGACTTTTTCCTTTGAAGGGTTTCGGCGAGAGTAATGGGCGTCTCGGAGTCTTCGGAGCCTATTTCGTCTGCTGTCATCTCCATGAGATCCGCAATTACCGCTTTTTCGATATCCTCTGCCCAGACCGTTTCGTTGTTGCAGTCCGGATCCTTAATTAGATAGGGCTTTGAAATCTGCTGCGAATAGCAGACGAGCTTAAACCCTGCGTTTCCCCACTTCTGATAGCGCATTTTTGCGCCGCAGACGCCGCAGTATACGAGTCCTGTGAGGAGATGCTTTGTACCCGCAGAGAGTCCCTTTTCAGAGCGCTGGGCGTGGAGCGCCATGGCCTTCTCAAAGGTTTCGAGCGATACAATCGGCTCGTGCTGACCCTTGTATTCCACACCGTTATAATCGATAATGCCGATATTCGTTTTTCGCAGAAGTATCTGCGAGGCGAGCTTCTCATATTTAAGTCCGAGGATGTTTGCAATGTTCTGAAGCGAATAACCTTTGAGATATAGGCTGTATACCTGGCGGACGGTATCAGCGTCGCTGTTGGGGACTAGGATGCCCTTATCAAGGTCGTAGTCGTAACCGAAGGGCACACCGCCGCCTCCAGGCCAGAAGCCCGCCTCGACACGCTTCTGCATTCCGCTCCGTGTGCGCTCGTAAATGTTTTCTCTTTCGAGCTGGGCGAAGACAGAGAGAATTCCGACGACAGCTCGTCCGAAAGCGGTGGCCGTGTTAAAGCTCTCCTGAATTGAGATGAAGGCGATGTTGTTCGGGAGAAAAACATCCTCGATAAGGTGGAGGGTGTCTTTCTGGGAGCGGCTTAGACGGTCGAGCTTATAGACGCAGATATGGGTGATTGCCTTGTTCTTCGCGTCAAGAATGAGCCGCTGCATCGCGGGACGCTCAAGTGTTGCTCCGGAAAAACCGTCGTCAATGTAGAACTCATAGGAAACCTCACCATCCATAGTCTTTGAGAAAGCAACGAGCCGCTCCTTCTGAACCTCGATGGAGTAGCCCTCCTCCGCCTGACGGTCAGTGGATACTCTGACGTACATGGCGATCTTAACAATCTCGTTCGGGTCCGCAGTCAGTTTCCGCATCTTGCTTTTTGCCATTTAACGACCCCTTTGTGACCAAAATTAAGTAGCAGGCGGCACGCGTTGTGCCGCCTGCTTTGAGCTGTGGGCGTGTTACTATCTGTCAGCCTGTAATAATGCCGTCCTCGAAAGTGCCGCTCTCTTCGCCCGACATTGTAATCCTGCCTGCGACGCCTGATACTATGTGCTCGATAGTCGGGTTCGTGATTCCCAGATTCCGCAGCGCTTCCTCCGAAATAATATTCCCGTCTCTGTCACAGCGGATAAAGGTAAGCTCCTTGCCGCCAATCGTTTTCCGCTTTCCATTTTTCAGATAGTCCATGGTCCGTCCCCCGTCTCAGATTTTCTTGCATAAATCAATTATTTCCGATTAACGGAGAATCAAACACAAAAAAATAAAATTGCCGCTTACAAGGCGTGATGGGGGACATCTTTGTTGAATTCATTTTAAAATAGTGGTAAAATACTATATGCCGCCGTCCCATTTAATGTGGTCGAGGGCGACGGACTTTCGCGAATATGCTGTTTTTTGGGCATCCGCGTATAAACAAAAAGCAAAAGAAAGAGAAAATTGCATATGAACGAAGAAGTCAAAATACCCGAAAACATAATGGGCACGATGTCAGAAAACAAGCTGCTGTTGAAAATAGGGCTGCCGTTAATATTTTCAATGCTTGTACAAGCCCTTTATAACGTCGTAGACAGTTATTTTGTCTCAAAGATTAGCGAAAACGCGCTCTCGGCTGTGTCGCTTGCGTTTCCCGTGCAGAACCTCATGATCGGCGTCAGTATAGGAACGGGCGTAGGCATGAACGCGCTGCTCTCGCGGCGGCTTGGACAGAAAAATCAGGGCGCGGTTAACTCCGCGGCAATGAACGGTATCTTCCTCTCGCTGATTAATACGATTATTTTCACAGTTTTCGGCATTTTCTTCGCCCGCGCCTACTTTGAAACGCAGACGGATGTTGCCGAGATTATTGAATACGGAACGGCTTATCTCTCTGTTTGCTCCGTTATTTCCTTCGGTCTATGCTTTGACATAACACTATCTAGACTTCTTCAGTCGACAGGTCTCACAAAATATTCGATGTACGGGCAGCTAATCGGAGCGATTACAAACATCGTTCTCGACCCTCTCTTAATTTTCGGACTTATCGGCCTTCCGAAACTCGGAGTCGCGGGAGCGGCGTGGGCGACGGTCATAGGGCAGGTTGTGGGGATGTGCTTCGACTTAGCCTTCAATCTTACAAAAAACAAGGAAATAGAGTTTCAGTTCAGGGGCTTCCGCCCAAGCCTGAAGGTGATTGGAGAGATTTACGCGGTGGGAATTCCCGCTATTTTGACATCCACGCTGTTTTCGGTTTTTACCTACGGCATGAACAGGATTCTGCTTGGGTTTTCGACAGCCGCGACCGCTGTAATGGGCGTTTATATAAAGCTCCAGAGCTTTATATTCATGCCCGTATTCGGTCTGACGAGTGGGATGATTCCAATTGTCGCTTACAATTTCGGCGCTAAAAAACCGGACAGAATTAGAAAAACCACGCGCCTTTCGCTGATGTATGCGACCGGTATCATGGCGTGCGGAATCCTCCTCTTCCAGTTTGCGCCCAGAACGGTGCTTTCGCTGTTTATTGACAATCCCGAAACCATGGAGATGGGCGTCGCGGCGCTGAAGATTATCAGCCTCGGTTATATTTTCGCATCTGTTATGTTCGTTATCGGTTCCGTGTTCCAAGCGCTGGGGCACGGGGTGCACGCGCTCATTCTTCAGAGTGTGCGCCAGCTTGTGGGGGCACTGCCGCTTGCATATATTTTCTCGCTCACAGGAAATGTCAACATGGTCTGGTGGGCCCTTCCGTGCGCTGAACTTCTGACGGCAATTGCCTCTTTCGCGCTTTACATAAGGGTTAGAAAGCGGGAGCTTTTCGCCATTGAAGTATGCTGAGGAGGATAAATTGTTGAAAAAGGTTCTGATTCTTGCGACCGGAGGAACAATCGCTTCCCGTGTGGGAGAAGAGGGCATGGTTCCGCAGACGGCGCCTCCGGAGCTTATGGGCGCGCTTGAAAAGTTCGGAAAATACTATGAAATATCATATAAAGCCATCTTGAATCTGGATAGCTCGAATATCCAGGCTGAGGAATGGAAGGTGATTGCCCGCAGTGTTTATGAAGCGCTGCCGGACTATGACGGCTTTGTCGTAACCCACGGCACGGATACGATGGCCTATACGGCGTCGGCGGTCACGTTTATGCTGCAAAACCTCGATAAACCCGTGGTTTTCACGGGCTCGCAGATACCCATCGGCTCGCCGCTTTCGGACGCGCAGTCAAATCTCGCTACCGCTCTTGCCGCGATTGATCACAACGTCGTCGGCGTGACGATTGCCTTCAACCACAAGCTCATGCGCGGCTGCCGCGCCGTCAAGGTTCGAACGATGGGCTTCGACGCGTTTGAGAGCGTGAACTCCCAGAACAGAGGCGAATTTTTCGCGGACGGTGTGCGCCTTGTCACCGAACGGTTTGCGCCCCGAGGCGAAAAATGCGAGCTGAAAGACAATTTATGCAATGATGTTTTTCTTCTAAAGCTCATCCCGGGCACGAACCCTGCGATTTTCAATTGCCTAAGGGGCATGAATTACCGCGGAGTGGTGCTTGAAACCTTTGGTGCGGGCGGAATTCACTATCTGAGGCGCGACCTTTCAACACCGATTAAGCAGCTTGTGGACGGCGGGTTACCGGTTGTCGTGTGCAGTCAGTGCCTTTACGAAAAAAGCGATTTTTCGCTCTACGAGGTCGGGCGTAAGGTGATTGCCACGGGCGCCATCCAGAGCCTCGACATGACCACAGAAGCGGCGGTTACAAAGCTCATGTGGGCGCTGGGGCAGACCTCCGACTTGGAGGAAATTCGAAATATTTTCTCAACAAACTGCGCGGGCGAAGTTACCTTCTAGCGCGATTTGTTTGACACTCTGAAAAAAGAGGACAGCCGAAGCTGTCCTCTTTTTTATTAGTTATGAGTTTTCGTCAGTGGGTATCCCAATGTCGTCCAGATTCTTTAAAGCTTTTTTCTTATTAAGTCGATTGTCAATTCCCTCTTTTGTCAGGACGAAAATAACCGAACACAGCGGAACGGCAAGAAGGATTCCGACAACGCCTGCAAAGCTCGCACCTAAAATAACTGAGACGAACACAAGCATGCCGGGAAGCCCGAGGGACTTGCCGACGACTCTGGGATATATAAAGTTGTTCTCAAGCTGCTGTAGAATGATAAAGAAAAGAATAAACAGCAGAGCCCTTGTGAAAGAATCCGATAGGCAAAGCAGCGCGCCGAGTATGGCGCCAATCCATGCGCCGAAGACGGGAACAACCGCCATAACGCCGACGACGGCGCTTGTCGCGGTGGGATACGGAAATCGGAAAATCAGCATGCCGAAGAAGCATAGAAGCCCAATGATGACGGCCTCGGTTAGCTGACCAGTGACAAATTTGCGGAAAGAAGCTTTTGTCTGGTGAGCGACATGGAAGATTTGCGTTGCAAGTTTCTGTTTTGAATAGGCTTTGACGAAACGAGTAACAAAGGCGCCTATTTTTTCTCTCTGCATCAGAACGTAAATAGAGAAAATGAGTCCCAAAACGAAGTTCATAAGTCCGCCAAGAACGGAGAGAGCCGTTGACGCGATGTCGTTCAGCGCTCCGCTTTCGAAGGCGCTCTGGAGATAACTCTTTGCGGTAGACAATAGGTCGGTCCAGCCGGCGTTGTCGCCGACAGGTATCCTGAAAGTGATATCAAATCTGGCAAGGAGCTCGTTAATGTTGTTAAATAGTGTCGTGAAGGAGGCGGGCAGGGTGTTTCCAAGTATTGTGAAGGCGTCCTGAACCTCCGGAATAACCAGAAGCAAAAGTAGCGCAATAAGTCCGGCAACAATAATTAAGGATAGCACCACGCTGAGTCCCCGCGCCACGACCTTTCCTTTTTTGGGAAAACGTACGGAAAGAAAACCCAGCATCTTTTTTTCGATGATAGTGGTGAGTGGTTTCAGAACGAAAGCGATGCACAGACCGATTATTAACGGAGTAAGAGTGCTTAATAAGCCTGATATGAACGCCCAGACACTGTGCAGATTAATAAGCCCTATGCAAAAAAGAATTGCGGCACACAATATGAGAATTATTTTTCTAACGTTATCTTTATTTAGTACCATTTAATCCTCCTGTTTCATTCAACGTCGCTAGTTTTTTCGCGAAGCTCGCGCATAGCCGTTTCGCTTGTATATATGTTGTTCCTATAAACGACAAAACGGTCATATATGAATTCCGTGCTGAGATTTGCAAGCATTGTGATACCCAAAACCAAATAATAGTTCCAACCGAGATTGGTAAGCTTGACACCCCACCATAAGGAAAGGGGGGTGAATACCAAATAGTAGCCGAATATTTTAAGCATGGCAACCGGAACGTTTGCAACGGACTTAAAGGTGAATTTCCTGTTCAGCGTAAAGTTCCACAGAACGGACAGCACAAGAGCGATAAAGTACGAAAGACCGTAATCGTTTCCAAGCAGTTCATCCAGCGTTGTGTACTTGTCAAGGTGTGCAAATTCGTTAAGAAGAGTAAATGAGCCAAACTGAATTATACCCGCGGAGGCTGAAAACAGAATAAATTTAATAACCATCCAGGAATTTTGCTTCTTTGTAAGTTTTGGCTGAGCGTTTTTGTCCATTGCTGCCTCCTGTAATTCCAGAAAAGCTCCAAATGTGGCTTAGCTTTTCGGGGTATTTTATTAATTTTATACCGCATGGCAGAAAATAGCAAGATTATGCGGGCCGTTTCTAAAAATTCAGGGGCTTATGCACAGAGATTTTTCGTACTTCTTGATTTTTGTGACAAAATTATATATCATAGCCACATAGCGCTCAAGGATATATTATTTTAATGAGCGTGCCGACTGAGTCGGTACAGCCGCAATATTTCCGCTTGGCGGTTATATTGAATCATAATGCGTATGCTTATAGAAAAACGCCGTTCGGAAAAAAGCGTGAGTTGAAAGGGATAAGATGCCATGGAAATTAAGACAGATATTCAGATCGCCCAGGAGACCGTTCCCGAAAAAATAACCGAGATCGCAAAAAAATGCGGTATCGACGAAAAATATATTGAGCAATACGGAAACTATAAAGCCAAAATCGACCATTCACTTCTTAATGACGCAAAGAAAGAGGACGGCAAGCTGATTCTCGTTACAGCGATTACCCCGACCCCCGCGGGGGAGGGCAAAACCACAACAACCGTCGGCCTTGCGGACGGTCTGCGAAAAATCGGCAAAAACTCAGTCGTCGCGCTGAGAGAGCCTTCGCTCGGCCCCGTGTTCGGGGTCAAGGGAGGCGCCGCCGGCGGCGGTTACGCGCAGGTTATACCCATGGAGGATATTAACCTCCATTTTACCGGAGACTTCCACGCAATCGGCGCCGCGAACAACCTGCTCGCGGCGATGCTGGATAACCACATCCAGCAAGGAAACTCCCTCGGCATCGACCCCAAAAAAATTACTTGGAAGCGTGCCGTGGATATGAACGACCGCCAGCTTCGCTTTATAGTGGACGGGCTCGGAGGCAAAATGAATGGCTGCCCACGAGAGGATGGCTTTGATATTACCGTCGCGTCCGAGGTTATGGCGGTACTCTGCCTGTCAAGCGGTATTGCGGACCTTAAAAAACGCCTTTCGTCCATCATCGTCGGCTACACCTATGACGACAAGCCTGTCACGGCGGGTCAGCTCAAGGCTTCGGGCGCGATGGCGGCACTTTTGAAGGACGCGCTCAAGCCGAATCTTGTGCAGACGCTTGAGCATACCCCCGCAATTGTCCACGGCGGGCCGTTCGCGAATATCGCGCACGGCTGCAACTCCGTCATGGCGACAAGGATGGCACTTAAGCTGGGTGATTACGCAGTTACGGAGGCGGGCTTTGGCGCGGACCTCGGTGCAGAGAAGTTCCTTGATATCAAGTGCCGTATGGCGGGGCTTACGCCCTCTGCGGTCGTCATAGTCGCAACTGTGCGCGCTCTCAAGCACCACGGAGGCGCTTTAAAGACTGAGCTTTGCAATGAGGATCTGGTAGCTCTCGAAAAGGGACTTCCGAACCTTTTGCAGCACGTTGAAAATATCACGCAGGTCTATAAGCTGCCCTGTGTTGTCGCAATAAATCGATTTCCGGCGGATACCGAAAAGGAGCTTAAACTCATTGAGGACAAGTGCCGCGAAAAAGGCGTCAACGTTGCTCTCTCGGAGGTCTGGGGACGTGGAGGAGAAGGCGGCGTTGAGCTTGCGAAAGAGGTCGTTCGTCTTGCTGAACAGGACAACAGCTTTGCGTTTTCCTACGACTGCGACAAGAGCATCGAGGAAAAGCTCGAAACGATATGCACAAGGATATACCGCGCGGACGGCGTAGAGCTGACTGATAACGCGAAAAAACAGGCGGCGCAGCTAACGGCGCTAGGCTTCGGGAGTCTGCCCATCTGCATGGCAAAGACGCAGTACAGCTTTTCGGACGACCCCAAAAAGCTTGGTGCGCCGCGAGGCTTCAAGGTCGCTGTGCGAAACCTCAAGGTTTCTGCGGGAGCGGGCTTCATAGTCGCTCTAACTGGTGATATAATGACAATGCCGGGGCTTCCCAAGGTTCCCGCAGCTGAGAACATTGATGTCGATGACGACGGAATAATAACGGGCTTGTTTTAATTGACTATTTTAATTCTAACCTAAAATAACGGAGGAGAAACAATGAAAATATTGATTCTTAACGGAAGTCCGCGAATGAACGGAAATACGAGCTATGCCATGAAAACGCTTGCGGACGGGATAGCAAAAAACACAGCGAACGAAGTTGAAATATTAAATGTAACAAGACTGAAGGTCGGAGGCTGTGTCGCCTGCGACGCCTGTCAAAAAAACGGCGGCGACTGCGTAATGAAGGACGACACGAAAGCGGTCATAGACAAAATATATGCGGCGGATGCCGTAATTTTCGGTTCGCCGGTTTATTGGTGGGGAATATCCTCCCAGCTCAAGGCGGTTTTGGACAAGTTCCATTCCAGAACTGAAATGTTTAAGGCGCAAAATAAGAAGCTCGGAATTTTTGCCGTCGGAGAGGACGCGATTACAGGAAAGCAGTACGAGCTCATAAACACTCAGTTTGACTGCGTTTGCGAGTATCTGGGCTGGAAGAAGGCTTTCGGATATTTCTATTCAGCCAATGAACCGGGCGAACTGTCGAAATCCGAGAAAGCGGCTAAAGAGCTTTCCGAAGCGTGCAAGCTTCTTTGATAGGCGGCAAGTCGAAAAATGACCTATGATTACGAAATAGTCCGCTCGGACCGGAAGACGCTTTCGCTTGAGATAACAGGTGAAGCAAAGCTAATTATCCGCGCGCCGCGTCGCTGTCCGACGGCGTATATAAATAGCTTTGTCGAAAGTAAAAGTGGCTGGATCGATAGCCACATGGAAAAACAGCGGCTTCGTGCCGAAAGCCGCATCCCGCTCTCGGAAGAGGATGTGTCCGATTTGACCGCGAGGGCGAGAACGGAGATACCTCCGCTTGTTGAAAGATATGCGGCGATAATGGGATTAAAACCGGAAGGCATAAAAATTACGAAGGCGGGAAGACGCTTTGGGAGCTGCAGCGCCCAAAACAAGCTCTGCTTTTCCTTTAGGCTGATGCAGTATCCGAGCGAGGCGGTCGAATATGTCGTCGTGCATGAGCTGGCCCACATCGTACATAGAAACCACGGAAAAGAGTTTTATGCGCTGATTGGCTCGGTGCTGCCGGACTACAAGGAGCGGGACAGACTGCTCAAAAAATAGCTGTTTGCGCGCTTGTAAATCTCCGCGTTTTTTGCTATCAAGGAGAGTTTTATGGTAGAAATGAAGGAAAAGCGAACGGAAAAAATTGAAAAACATATTCAGAGCCGGTTTTATAGGTTTCTGCGAGGGCTTATCCTCTTTTTTACGAAGCCGATGAAAACCGTGTGGGAGGAGCCCTATGCGGGGAAGCCTTCGGTCTTTGTCTGTAACCATGACAGGGCTTATGGACCGATTGCGATGAATGCTCACTTCGAGCTTAGTAAGGATATCAGACCTTGGATAAATGCGCAGGTCTTGACTCCAAAAGGAGCTCCTGCATATATACGGGGAGATTACTGGTGGGACACAAATAAGTGGTACTCGCCGATTCTGGGCCACACCGTTGCCTATATCTATGCCCTTATTCTGCCGCTAATTTTACACGGAAGTGACTGCGTTCCCGTCTATCACGACACGGGCGTAATGTCCACCCTGCGAAACAGCGTAAAGATGCTGAACGACGGCAAGCACCTGCTGCTTTTCCCCGAACACCCTACGGGCTATGGCAAGTACGGAGAGAAAATATTTGACGGATTCCTGTCTGTCGGCAAGCTCTACTATGCCCGCAGGAAGGAGAGCGTGTATTTTTATCCTACATATGTGGACTGGAAGAGAAAAATTATCCGAGTAGGAAAACCGATACCCTATGATCCGTCGGTGAAATACGAGGAGCAGGTCGGTTTGGCGACCTCGGCTATCGAGGAATTCTTTGCGCGCCACGGTGAATAATAAAAATATGGAATTTACTGCGGCGTTGTGTTAATATATGCGCGGCTGTGAAATTAAGCTCTGCGTTAGGAGTCAATCAGAATGAATAAAAATTTCCCGACAAAAAGGCAATGGATAATGATGCTGTACTTACCCATTCACCTTCTCTGGTATTTCATACTGGAGCAGACGGTTATAACCGACTACTATCCCATACACTGTGCGCTCGACAACCTGATACCCTTCTGTGAATGGTTTATCTTCCCTTACTTTACATGGTTTTTTTATATGGTAATTACTGGCTTCTATTTCCTCTTTAAAGATGACGAAGCCTTTGAGAACTATATGCTTTCGCTAATCTTCGGATTTTTTATAAGCACAACGATTATATCCGTGTTTCCCAACGGACAGGATCTTCGCCCTGTCATCTATGGACCAAATTTTGCCTCACAGATAGTCAAATGGACGCAGGCCTTTGATACGAACACCAATGTTTTTCCAAGTATGCATGTTGTGGGGGCGCTTGCTGTTGCCTTCGCAATTACCAAGAGCCAAACACTTAAATCAAAGGTGTGGCTTCAGATATTTAACTGGACGCTCTGCACGGCCATCATCCTCGCAACAGTGTTTTTAAAGCAGCATTCGGTGCTAGATATTTTCGCCGGCATTGTCGTCTCGGCCGCCGTGTATTTCTTCGTTTACAAGGGACCTGCAGGTAAAGTGCTCACATGGGTTGAAAACCTGCTTGCCAAAAAGCCCAAGGACAAACCAGCCATTTAAATAAAACCGGAGCGCAAAAACGCTCCGGTTTTTCTATTGATATTTTACGTCTCAATATTAAGCGCTGTCTCCGCGCCGCTTGTATACCAGAGCTTGTAGTCGTCTGTTATGAAAATTGCGTAGAGGCCGTCCATGCTTTCGATGAGCGCTGTGCCGGCGTCCTTGCCGAGCGCAAAACAGGCCGTTGACAGTGCGTCGCAGATGCCGGAGTTTTCCCCGATGATTGTGACCGAGAGCAAGCCGCTGTAATAAGGATAGCCCGTTTTAGGGTTTAAGATGTGGTGATAAAGAGTTCCGTCCTGCTCGAAATATCTCTCATATATACCCGAAGTAACGACAGAAAGGCCGCTTACCGAGACGCTCGCAATCGAGCCCTCCTTAAAAGGATACTGTATTCCAATCTTGAAGCCTTCCGTGGCGGTTTTTCCGCCGATGCACATGACATTGCCGCCGAGGTTGATGATGGCTCGTTCGACTCCGCTCGATACAAGCAGCGCTTCAACTTTATCTGCGATGTAGCCCTTAGCAATCGCGCCGAGGTCGATTGCTGTGTAGTTGTTAGAAAAGGTTACGGTGTTGCCGGAGACGGTGACTGCCGTATAATCGATTTTTTTACGTGCCGACTCGATGTCTTTCGCAGAGGGGACGGCAGGGGAGTCGGAGGTAAAGTTCCACAGAGAGGAGAGCGGCGCAATTGTTATATCAAAAGCGCCGTCTGAAAGCTTGGAGTAATAGAGGCCTTCGCTAATCAGCTCCGCCGTCTCATCCGATACTTCGCTTATTTCGCGGTGGTTGAGCTTATATATTTCACTGTTTTCGTCTGTTCTGGAGAAAAGTGACTCGTAATGACGGCAAAGATCGAAGCATTCGTCAATCAGGGTCTCGTCCTTGCTGTCATAGAGCGTTATGGTCGCGACTGTATTTAAAACAAAGTCGTTTTTGGTAATTTTCCCAGTCTCTGAGCTTGCGCAAGCGCTAAAATTTGTAAATATTAGAACAAAAACAAGAGCCAGAATGTTAATGTTTTGTCGATGTCTGCCTCTCATAGTGCGTCCCCTTTGTAGTTGTTGCATTAATATTACAATAGATTGTCAAAGATTTCAACAAAAACTATAGATTTCCGTATGGACAATCCAAGTGCTTGGTGTATATAATAAAAATTGCATGATTGCATCCTACGGAGAGAGCCGTGGGGTATAAAGTTAGGAGGAGAAACCGTGTACAAAAAAGCACTTCACGGAGTACGCGTGCCGCATCGGAAGAACACGGCAGGTTTGAAGCCTGAAAAAATGCCGATTCCTGCTCTAGTCACGATTCCGATGTCAATGCATATCGGCGCCGCGGCTAAGCCCATTGTGAACATTGGTGACGAGGTTAAAGTCGGCCAGCTCGTCGCAGAGGCGGGCGGCTTTGTGTCTTCACCCGTGTATTCAGGCGTTTCGGGCAAGGTCAAGAAAATTGACGATATGCTTATGTCGGGCGGGCAGTTCGTACCCGCGATTACGATTGAAACAGACGGATTACAGACAGTGTCCGAAAGTATAGCGCCTCCCAGGGTGGAAAACCTTCAGGAGTTTATCGACGCAGTTCGCCGGAGCGGCGTTGTGGGTCTCGGCGGAGCGGGCTTCCCGACTGCTGTCAAGCTCACGGTTAAGGATATTTCAGCAATCGAAGCCGTTATTATAAACGGAGCCGAATGCGAGCCCTATATAACAAGTGACACCAGAACGATGCTCGATGACAAGGAGCTGGTCTGGGAGGGCATAGAACTGCTCAAAAAGTACATGCAGGTTAAGCGCATTATCATCGGAATTGAGGACAACAAGCCCGAATGCATTAGCACTTACAAAAAGCTGTGCGTATCGGGTGGCGGAGTCGAGGTAAAGGCTCTGCCGGCCATGTACCCGCAGGGCGGTGAAAAGGTTATGATTTTTCACACAATCGGGCGCATCGTACCGGAAGGAAAGCTGCCGCTCGACGTCGGCGCAATCGTTATTAACTGTACAACTCTCGCCGCTGTCGCAAAATACATTAAAACAGGTATGCCGCTTGTCGAAAAGTGCGTAACCGTCGATGGCTCGGCGGTCAAAAACCCGAAGAACGTGATTGCGCCGATAGGAACACCTGTCAAGGATGTTTTCGATTTCTGCGGCGGCTTTAAAAGTGAACCTAAAAAGGTTCTTTACGGCGGACCGATGATGGGGCTTGCGGTTCCAAATCTCGACGCACCCATACTCAAAAACACGAACGCAATCCTTGCCTTTAACGAAAAGGACGCAAAGCTTTCTGCGGAGACTGCTTGTATAAAATGCGGACGCTGTGTCTCGCACTGCCCGCTTAATCTTGCGCCCACCGACATCGAAACGGCGTTCAAGCTCAAAAAACCGGAAGATTTGGATGTTTTGAAGGTCAATCTCTGCATGGAATGCGGCTGCTGTGCCTATGTATGTCCGGCAAACCGTCCGCTTGTTCAGGTCAACAAACTCGCAAAGGTCATGCTAAGGGATTATCAAAATGCTCAGAAAGCTGCGGCTGAAATGCTGAAAAAGAAAGAAGAAGCAAAAAAGGAGGAGAAAAAATGAGCAACATGACGGTTTCGGTTTCTCCTCATATAAAGGACAATACGAGCACCACGAAAATAATGCGCGATGTGCTCATTGCGCTGCTCCCAGCGCTAATCGCCTCGTTTTTAATTTTCGGAGCACGTGCCATTCTCGTGACGGCGGTCTGCGTCGCTTTCGCAGTCGCAGGTGAATGGGGCTTTGAAAAAATCGTTAAAAAGCCGTCCACAATAGGCGACCTTTCGGCGGTGGTCACTGGCGTTCTGCTGGCGTACAACTTGCCCGTCGGCATACCGCTCTGGCAGGCGGCTTTCGGAAGCCTTGTCGCAATCGTCGTGGTTAAGGGGCTTTTCGGCGGGCTGGGGCAAAACTTCGCAAACCCGGCAATCACCGCGCGTATTATTTTGCTGATCGCGTTTTCAAGCACCATGACGACATGGGTCATCCCGGGTGCCACAGACGCTGTTTCGAGCGCAACGCCGCTCGCTATCTTAAAAGGTATGGAGGGCGGCGGAACTCTCCCGTCCATGACCAACATGCTTCTCGGTGTACGCGGCGGCTGCCTCGGCGAAACAAGTGCCGTAGCGCTGCTCCTCGGCGGTATCTATCTGCTTATTCGCCGCGTCATTTCTTGGCATACGCCGGTTGCCTTCATAGGAACTGTTTTTCTGTTTACGTTCCTTTTAAAAGGAGATATTGACTACTCCATATATCAGGTGCTCTCCGGCGGACTTCTAATCGGTGCGTTCTTCATGGCAACGGATTATTCAACGACTCCCTCAACAGATTGGGGACGCATCATCTTCGGCTTAGGCTGCGGACTTATAACGGTTCTCATCAGAGTCTGGGGCAACTATCCCGAGGGCGTATCGTTCTCGATTTTACTTATGAACATTCTCACTCCATATATCTCCAAGGCAACGCGTAAAAAGCCGCTGGGAGGTGTCAAGATATGAACAGCATTGGAAAAGATTTTGTAAAGCCGATTCTGGTTTTAACGCTTATCTGCCTTGTCATCTCTGCGGCGCTTGCCTTTACTAACCAGAAAACGGCCCCGATTATCGCAGCGGCAGAAAAGGCTGCGGCGGAAGCGGCGCGGCAGGAGGTGCTTCCGGAAGCGGAAAGTTTCACGATCATGGAGCTTGACGGGCTTCCGTCAACAGTCACCGAAGTCTATAAAGCTGATAATGGCGCAGGTTTTGTGTTTATGCTGACAGCGAAAGGCTACAGCGGCGATATGAAGCTTATATGCGGCATGGACGCGGATGGCAAGATTACGGACTGCAACACTTTATTGCAGTCCGAAACAAAGGGACTGGGAACTAAAACGACCCTGCCCGAATTCAGACAGCAATTCGCCGGCAAGGATTCATCGCTTTCGGGCGTTGAAACCATTTCGGGCGCAACGATATCCTCGAAGGCTTATATGGGCGCGATAAAAGACGCTTTTACAGCATATGAAACAGCAAAGGAGGCGACATAGATGAAAAAGCTCGGCATACTGCTAAAGGGTCTAGTTAAAGAAAACCCCGTACTTGTCCTCGTTCTGGGTACCTGCCCGACGCTTGCGATTTCAACTCAGGCCTCGAACGCGATTGGAATGGGACTTGCGGCAACCGCCGTTCTTTTCGGCTCCAATGTCGCGATATCCGCTCTTCGTAACGTAATACCCGATAAGGTGCGCATTCCATGCTACATAGTCTTGATAGCGGGGTTTGTTACAATTGTGCAAATGCTGGTCAGAGCTTTTGCCCCGGCACTGAATGATAGCCTCGGCATATATCTGCCGCTTATCGTCGTAAACTGCATCATCCTCGGACGTGCCGAGATGTTTGCAAACAAAAACACAGTGCTTGACTCAGCACTGGATGGCATCGGCATGGGTCTCGGCTTCACCCTTACATTGTTCGTTATGGCTACTATCCGTGAGATACTAGGAAGCGGCACATGGCTCGGCATGGAGATACCCGTTCTCATCGATAACAACATTTCGATTATGACTCTTGCACCGGGCGGATTTTTCATATTCGGTTGTATGATAGCCCTTGTCAATAAAATCAGCAAGGGCAAGGCGATAAAAAAGGACGATTTTGGCTGCAAGGGCTGTCCCTCAGCCACCGCCTGCGGAAAACTCAAAGGCACGGAAAGCGGAAAGGAGAGTGAAGCCTAATGGAAGGACTGCTGCATTTTGATTTTAAAGGACTCGTTATAATCCTCATGTCCGCCGTGTTCGTAAACAACTACGTTTTACAGAAATTTCTCGGGATATGCCCATTCTTAGGCGTTTCCAAAAAACTCGATCAGGCTACCGGAATGAGCATCGCCGTAATCTTCGTTATGATACTTGCAACGGCGGTTACTTGGCCGATACAGTATTATCTGCTTAACCCCCACGGTCTCGACTATATGCAGACCATAGTATTCATTCTTGTAATTGCGGCGCTTGTTCAGCTTGTTGAGATTATACTGAAAAAGTATATTCCTTCTCTTCACTCTGCGCTCGGCGTTTATCTGCCACTTATAACAACAAACTGTGCTGTACTGGGTGTTACGATCCTTAATATCAGCAGCAAATATGACTTTGTTTCATCTCTCATCAACTCCCTTGGCTCGGGTCTCGGATTTTTCCTGGCCATGGTTTTGTTTTCCGGAGTCCGCGCCCGCATGGAGGGCGGAGATACGCCCGAAGCGTTCAAGGGACTGCCCATCACTTTGGTTGCGGCCTCCATCGTATCCGTCTCTTTCTTCGGCTTTGCCGGAGTTATAGAGCGCCTGTTTTCTTAAGGGGGGCGGACAATGGATGGAATAATATTTGCTGTTGGTCTGGTAACCGCGATCGGTATAATTTGTGCCGTAATGCTCGCGGTCGCCTCAAAGGTTATGGCGGTCAAGGAGGACGAACGTTTTCCTATCATCCGCGAATGTCTGCCGGGCGCTAACTGCGGAGCCTGCGGCTACGCCGGATGTGACGGCTATGCTCATGCTCTCATCGAAGACAGCGGCGTTAAAACGAATCTTTGTGTTCCAGGAGCGGACGCGGTTTCAAAAAAGCTTAGCGAGGTTTTGGGCGTCGAGTTCGAGGATGTGGTTGAACAGGTTGCCGTAATCAAATGTAAAGGCGATTGCAAAGCAACCTCTGACAAAATGGACTATCAGGGCATCGAAAGCTGCAAGGCTGCAAAGCTTCTTTTCGGCGGTACGGGGAAATGCACCTTTGGCTGCATGGGCTTCGGCGACTGCGCTTCTGTTTGCCCGAACGACGCGATTTGCATTGAAAACGGCATCGCTCACGTCAATACCCGCCTTTGCATAGGCTGCGGTATGTGCGCTTCGGTCTGCCCGAATAAGCTCATCAGCATCATGCCGGACGTGGAAAAAATGCTCGTTACCTGCTCGAACACTGAAAAGGGCGCGATTACCAGAAAAGCATGCTCTCACGGCTGTATCGCCTGTAAAAAGTGCGAAAAGGAATGCCCAGTCGGCGCGATCACGGTAGTGAATAATCTCTCGCAGATTGACTACGACAAGTGCACGAACTGCGGTCACTGCGCGGAGGTCTGCCCGACCAAATGCATCATGAAGGGCGATTTCAAAGGTATTTACCACGTAAATCAGGAATAAACCAACTATTAAGCTCCGTTTTTTAAGCGGAGCTTAATTAAATGTGGTATAATGCATATACCATTACGGCGCTTTGCGCCTATGGCGTAATAATACAAGAAGGGGGGCGGCAACTATGAAAAAACGTAAAAACGATATCATACTTCTTGCGGCTGTAATCATCATTGCCGCTCTAATTTGGCTTTACACGAGTATGACGCAAAATAACGGTGCCTACGCTGTTGTCACCGTGGACGGTGCAGTCTATGGCACATATCCGCTGGATACTGATACCGAGATACGCATCGGAGACGATGAACACTTCAACATTCTCGTCATAAAGGACACGAAGGCCGAGATAACCGAGGCCTCATGTCCGGACAAGCTGTGCGTAAAGCAGGGGACGGCCGAATATGACGGGCAGAGCATTATCTGTCTGCCGAACAAGGTCGTCGTCGAGATAAGGGGCGGCGAGCAGTCAGATTACGACGCGGTGGCAAAATGAAAAAGAAAATGACTGGGAAGCAGATTGCGGAATATGGACTGCTTATAGCGCTCGCGATGGTTTTAAGCTATGTCGAATTTCTAATACCTTTTTCCGTTGCCGTACCGGGTGTGAAACTGGGGCTTGCAAACATCGTCGTCGTTTTTGCTCTGTATAGGCTTGGCAAAACAGAGGCTTTTGTAATCTCACTTTTGCGCGTCCTGCTGATGACCTTTATGTTCGGCAACGCCTTTGCGCTCTTCTACAGTCTTTCCGGCGCTATGCTCAGCTTCGCGGTTATGCTGCTTCTCATGAAAATAAACCGCTTCAGCCATATCGGAGTCGGCATAGGCGGCGGTGTCGCGCACAATATCGGTCAAATACTCTGTGCGATGGTGCTTCTCGGAACGAAACAGATTGCCTATTATCTGCCGGTGCTACTCGTTTCGGGAACTGTTGCGGGCGTCGCAATCGGTGTTATAGCCGGAATACTCATTAAGCGTGTCAAGGTCGATAAAGCAAAATAAGAACTTACTTGAAAGCAAAAGGAGCTTTACTGCATGAAATATGAGGGCAGTGTTTATCGTCCGCCGAGCGAGGCTTACAGCCTTATAATACAGGTGACCATCGGGTGCTCGCACAACGGCTGCACCTTTTGCCCCATGTACTGGAATAAAAAATTCAAAATGCGCTCCTTCGAGGAGGTCTACTGTGACCTTCAGGCGGCGCGAAGGGAAAACCCGAGCGTCGAACGAATTTTCTTCGCGGATGGCGATGCGCTGTGCCTCGCGACCGATAAACTTCTTCCGCTTCTAGGCGCCGCTAAGGCGCTTTTTCCCGAATGCACACGCATCGGAATTTATGGCAGGGCGGATAACATTCTCCGTAAAACGGACGACGAATTAAATAAGCTCCGTGAAGCGGGATTGGGGATAATCTATCTTGGCGCGGAATCGGGCTCCGCGGAGGTGCTCCGAAGAGTAAACAAGGGCGAAACTCCGGAGGACATGATTCTAGCGGTACATCGCGCGGAAAATGCCGGCATACCCGTCTCAGTGACCTTTATTTCGGGCCTCGGCGGCCGCGAGCTCATGGAGGAGCACGCGGTCGAAACAGGGAAGATGATAGGCGCAATGGGCGCATCCTTCATTGGACTCATGACGCTCATGATAGCCCCGGGCTCGTCGATATCGGAGGATATCGCATCAGGCAGATTTGAACCACTGAACTCGCAGGACGTTATGCGCGAGCTTGACCTTATCCTCTCTAATGCCAACTGCAAAAAGGAAAGCGTTATAAGGAGCAATCATGCCTCGAACCGGCTTGTGCTGAAGGGAACACTCCCACAGGATAGGGAGCGACTGCTCGATCAGGTACATAGGGCAATGAAGGACGAAAAAATGCTCAGACCCGATAAGTACCGCGGATTCTGAACGAAAGTACATATAAAAAGAGAGCGGTTCTGCAGGACCGCTCTCTTTTTAAAGGAGATACATAATAAGGAGTTTGAATTACATTTTGAAGTATAGCACCGCCATTTTTGCTCCGCAAGCCACCATGGGGGATAGAAAATAGAAATTTTTATAAAAATGAGATAAGAATAAAAAAACGCTTGTAAAGGGAACAAGTTTCCCGATTTATGATGCGCATTTTTGTGATAATGTACGAATGTATGTAACATATGATACAATGCCAAAATATAGCTTTATTAACATGTGATTATGTGTTATATAATGGTTATAGGGTAATACTAACACAGCCGTTTGAAGAGGTAATCCGTTTTTTCGCTTAGAAAGGAAGATGACCTATGAGTAAAGCTAATAAACCAAAAAAATCACCCATAACGACTGAACTTCTCACAAGGATGGACGCATGGTGGCGTGCTTCAAATTATCTTGCAGCTTGTCAGCTCTATCTGCTGGATAATCCGCTGCTCAAGGATGAACTGAAGCCCGAGCATGTCAAAAAGAAAATCGTCGGCCACTGGGGCACAGTACCCGGGCAGAACTTCATTTATACGCATCTGAACCGCGCAATCAATAAATTTGATTTGGATATGATCTACATCTCCGGCCCTGGTCACGGCGGTAACGCGATGATCGCGCAGGACTGGCTGGACGGCAGCTACAGTGAAATCTATCCGAATATTAGTCAGGATTTGGAGGGCATGAAGAAACTCTTCAAACAATTCTCGTTCCCCGGCGGAACATCGTCCCATGTCGCGCCTGAGGTGCCGGGCTCCATAAATGAGGGCGGAGAGCTGGGCTACAGTCTTGCGCATGCCTTCGGCGCCGTCATGGATAACCCTGACCTTATCGCCGCCTGCGTTGTTGGCGACGGAGAAGCCGAAACAGGACCGCTTGCAACGGCTTGGCATTCGAACAAATTTATTAACCCCGTCACAGACGGAACCGTGCTGCCCATCCTGCATCTAAACGGCTTTAAAATCAGCAATCCGACCGTATTTTCGCGCATAACGCACGCGGAAGTGCAGAAGTTTTTCGAGGGCTGCGGCTGGAAGCCGTATTTTGTCGAGGGCGACGACCCGATGAAAATGCACGCGCTCATGGCGAAAACTCTGGATAAGGCAGTTCTGGATATACTCAAAATACGTAAAAATGCGAGAGAAAAGGGCGACAAGGCAAGAGCGATTTGGCCGATGATAGTTCTGCGCTCGCCGAAGGGCTGGACTGGCCCGAAAGAAGTCGTCGGCAACAAAATTGAGGGCTCCTTCCGCTCGCATCAGGTACCCGTCATGATGGACGACCCCTCGCATCTGGAGATACTTCGAGGCTGGCTTACAAGCTACAGACCGACAGAGCTTTTTGATGACAACGGAAAACTGCGTCCCGAAGTATCGGCACTCGCGCCGAAGGGAGGCCGCCGCATGGGAGCAAATCCTCATGCGAACGGTGGTCTGCTGCTTCGTGACCTGCGCATGCCGGATTTCCGCGATTACGCCGTCGAGGTTCCCGTACCCGGCTCAGTTAACGCACAGGATATGTCGGAACTGGGCGGCTTTGTACGGGACATTTTTAAGCTTAACGAGGATAGCCGCAACTTTCGCATCTTCGGGCCCGACGAAACGATGTCGAACAGACTGACGAAGGTTTTCGAAGTGACGAACAGGGCGTGGAACGCCGAGACAAACAAGGATGACGAATTCCTGGCTCCCGACGGCAGGGTCATGGACTCCATGCTCTCCGAGCATATGTGCGAGGGCTGGCTGGAGGGCTATCTGCTCACCGGACGCCACGGCTTCTTCAACAGCTATGAGGCGTTCATCCGAATCGTCGACTCCATGTTCTCACAGCACGCAAAATGGCTCAAGGTTACGGGTCAGCTCCCATGGAGGCAGAGCATAGCTTCGCTCAACTATATCCTGTCCTCGAATGTTTGGCAGCAGGATCACAACGGCTTCACTCATCAGGACCCGGGCTTCCTTGACCACGTCGCGAACAAAAAGGCGGATGTGGTTCGCCTCTATCTGCCGCCGGACGCGAACTGCCTGCTCTCGACCGTCGACCATTGCCTTAGAAGCCGCGACTATGTGAATGTCATTGTGTCCTCGAAGCACCCGCGCCCGCAGTGGCTGACTATGGAACAGGCTGTCAAGCACTGCACCCAGGGCATTGGAATCTGGGAGTGGGCGTCGAACGATCAGGGCTCGGAGCCGGATGTTGTCATGGCCTGCTGCGGTGATACGCCAACGCTTGAGACGCTTGCCGCCGTGATGATACTGCGCGAGGCTCTGCCGGATGTGAAAATAAGGGTCATAAACGTCGTCGATCTTATGCGTCTGCAGCCCCGCGCGGAGCATCCACACGGAATGACCGACGAGGACTACGACATGCTGTTCACAAAGGATAAGCCAATAGTCTTTGCCTTCCACGGCTACTCTACGCTTGTGCATGAACTTACCTATCGCAGACACAACAAAAATCTCCACGTCCGCGGCTACAAGGAGGAGGGTACGATAACGACTCCCTTCGATATGCGCGTACAGAACGATATTGACAGGTTCCACCTCGTAATAGATGTCGTTTACCGTCTGCCGCAGCTCGGCAACCGTGGAGCGTCACTCGTACAGAGGATGAAGGACAGGCTCGTTGAGCATCATCAATATATCACCGAGCACGGTATGGATATGCCGGAAGTCCTTAAGTGGAAATGGGAAGTATAGCAGTATAAATCAAGATAGAACGGAGTAGAGGAACCCCCTACTCCGTTTTGTTATCCAAAGAGGAGCCTTCCGGACTCTTTGAAGCCACAAGATAGGCGTGCACGACGAAACGCCCGTTTCGCTGCCCAGTGGTGCAGGTTGATAGCGTAACAAACGGCGTAATATCTTTCGGCGGGTCAAGGCTGTTTTCGGCGGCGGAGACTTGAATGTAATCTAAAAAATCCTTAAGGTCCACGTCTTCTAAAAAAGAGCGGGTGTAGCTCTGACTATCCGATACAGTTTTATATGCGGCAAAAATGCGGTATTTGAAAATCTGCGTTTCCGTGAAGACATAGAGGTCCGTGTGCTCCGCGAGGTAATCTAAGTCGCCAAAGTCCTTAAGCTTGCCGAACATTCCTCCTGATTTCATGTTGTGACCGTATATGACCGTATTGTCGTCGCTCAAGTGATTGGAATTTCTGAAATCCATGAAGATACTGCCTGAATTTGTTCGCTGCAAATCATAGCTCAGGCTCAGATATTTCCAATTGTCCGCCGAGTGGAGCAGGGGAAAATTGATGTCCGTATCGGGTATCCATAACCAGCCGATGACGTCAGGATTCGTCTTATTCAGTGCTTCAAAATCGACGGATACCTCCGGAAAGTACTCCTCCGATATGCTCAATACAGGAACGTCGGGAGAGCTCTCCGAGATATGAAAGTTCTCGTTCCGGCTTTCTTCATAAATCGCGTCGGCTTTTTTGTAATCGCTCACTGTCAGCCCGATACTGGTAAGGCTCCATATCAGCACTGCGGAAAGAGCTATTATCAGCACCAAGCGCAGTATTTTGTTCATGTTGTTGATCCTCCGTCTGATAAACGGCGTAAGGGCCTCCCTTACGCCGTTTATCTTTTCTACGTGATATTAGTCTAATTTTACTTGTTGTGTTTTTTCTTCCTAGTAACGATTCCAACGGTGCCAAGTCCGGCTGCGCTCAAAATAGCAAGTATCGCCAGAAGCAGAATATTGCTATTGTCGCCGGTCTGCGGCGTGACGGTTGGGGCTATTACAGGTAAATCCGCACCGGGAACAGGGTCTTCCGGGATGGGGGTTACCGGGGGAGGAGTTTCCCCGAGAGGAGGCGGAGAATCGGGAATCACGGTAGGAGGCGTACCGCTGCTCCACTGTGCCACATAGGTCACGCTGCCTGTTACGGTCTGGCTGACAGCGGGGCTCCAGCCAGTAAAGGTCCAGCCGGACTGACCGGTGGGGGTACCATCAAAGGCGGGGGTCGCGGTGCCTAAAACGCGACTATATGTCTGCTCGGCAAATGTTCCGTGTTCGCCCGGCACATATTTTACAGTGTAATGGTTGTCGGGAGGAGGCGGAGGTGGAGGCGGCACATAGCCATTACTCCAGCTTCCGACTATAGTCACATTTCCTTCACCCATCGTGAAGTCTGCTGCGGTGGCGTCACCAATTTTCCAGCCGTTGAAAGTCCAGTTGGAAATCGATGTCGTCGGGTTTGAAGCGATTGTTACCGGATCGCCGGTTTTGTAGCTGGCAGGAGCGGGTAGTGTAGCGTCGCTTGGGTAACTGCCACTCCATGTGTAGGTTACAGAGTGGTAGATAATGGGAGAAGATTTCTCGACGATGACACCGTCAACGTGCCACGCGTCTGCCTGATCCTTAACAACGTACCACGCTATGCTGTAATGCGAAGAATCAAGATTTGCCCATACGATGTCGGTTTTACCGAGAGTCTTTTTAGGTATTTTAAGGCTCGAAGAGTCGCTCGGGTAAAGAGCTTTTAGTTTAGTGAATATGGCGTCGTCGGACGGGAAGCCGCTCGTCAGAGTTAATTTACCGCCGGAGACAAATTCCGCTCTGACAGCCGCGTCGCCTGTGTTGTTGTAGCTGTCCTCCGCCGCGGTTCCCGTGAACTTGGCAGTGTCTGAATATACGCTATCCGAGAAGAGATCGGCGCCGTGACCGGTAACATTGCCTGAAGTGTCAAGGATGTCGCCGTCTATGTTGATATAGAAGCTGATAAGGTCCAGCCACTGAGCATAGAGCTGAAGGTTTTCGTCCTTTGAATAGGTATCGCCCGGCTGATAGCTTTCGCCCTCAATGCCGTCAGGCATTGTATTCCACTCAACGAATGAATGGCCGGTATAGGTCGGCGCGGGTCCGATTGTCAGGTCCTGACCGCCGGTCTTGGACTGACCTGCGGGAACTCCAGTGGCCGCACCGCCTGCGTTACCGTCGTAGCTTACGGTGTAGGTCGGGACAAGGGAGTTATAAATCGTCAGTGTTCCGGAGGAAAAGCCCTCGTTTCCGGTTACATTGACAATCCAGTTCCATATGTTCGTAAAAATGTTGCCGTGTGCCGGTGCAATGACATCGACAAGAACCTTGCCTTCATCGGTCACTTCAATTTCCCAGGGACCTGCCGTTCCATAGCCGGAAAGCGGGGTTTCCGTGAGCGTATAGGTGCCGACGGGGAGAAGGCTGAAGGTGAGTCGCCCATTTGCGGGAGTCACCTGAGAAATGTTGAACCATTTATCATTAGCTTTAGTTAAGGTGAACTTCACTCCGCAAAGTGGCTCGTTTTCAGTCCCTGCCTTGTATTTTTGTACACAAAAGCTGCCGGTTCCGAAATTAATGGTGGGGAAATATGTGTTCGTGATATTGAGGCAGTTGTAGAAGGGGACCCAGCAGCATAGGACTGCCCTGTCGCCGTTTGCGGCAGTTTCAGAGCCGTAGACCATGAATCTACCGTCTTTGAATTCTGCGCCTGCAATTGCCACTTCTTTAACGGAATAATTGATTTTGCGTCCGTTTTCAAATTCGGGAGCGTTTTCAAATGTGTACTTCCAGTCATCCTCCGCCGTAACGGTTACAGTGCGGGCTGGACTGAAGGAAGCGCCGTTTTTCAAAAGCTCAACCGTGATGCTCTCAGGAAGATCCACTCCTCTGGGGACAAATCTCCAGTCTTTTATCCCGCAGATGCGAACGGTTTTTAGAACGTAGACATTTTTAAGCGCTGCGGTTGCACCTACAGCCTCAAGCGTACCTGAAGCGGAGACGATGCTGCTCGCGGTGTCATACTTGTAATCCAAAATTTCGCCGCAGTGTTCGGTAACGGTATAGTCTCCGAGCGGAAGACGCAGCGTCCAGGTATACGAAGTATCAGCATCAGCGTTCGAGAGCGTGAGAGCGTGGGGCACGCCCTCACTGTCAATTACTTCAATGCTGAAGCAGTCCGGCGTTTTCCCGTCGCTACCCAAGAAGGTCTTTGTAACGGTCAATATACCTGTAGCGGGAACGTAAGTGTTGACAAAATTAACTTGTGCTATGGTGTTGCCATTTGAGACGGAGACATTCGAAACGGTAGGACCATTTCCGGTCCTGTTGTTATCAGGTGAGAAGGGATCGGCGTATGAGTAAGCAGCGGATACGTTGAAATCTGCAACAGTATAACCGGACTCGGTTACCGTATAAGCTCCATTCTTGATATTCGCAAGCCCCCAAGTATAGACGCCACTATTAACGGAAGCCTGGCTGAGTGGCAGAGTATATGTGTCGTCACCACCGTTTTTGATAACCGTAACAGCAAAACCCGCACTCGCGAGTGACGCTATCTGCGCATCCGTCAGTCCCGAGAAGCTTTTTGTTATCTTGAGCTTGCAGGGGACATTCTGTGTTCCCGTAATAGTTTCGCCTGTTACAATGGATAAGTCCAGACCCTTATTTCCGCCGCCGAAAGTGCCGGGGCAGACCTCAATCGCTTCCTTGATGTTGGCGTCTGAAAAAGTCACATCTACACCTTGGAGAGTTTTTGTCTCAGTTCCATCTTGATAGGAGATGTCGACAATTGCGGAGACTCCGGCAAGATTGGAAAGAGGAACATTAATTGCGGTACGGTTACCATCACTGCCCTGATATTCACCGTCTGAACCCGCATATATAAAGTGATCCACAAGAACGTCTGTGCCGGAAACCAAATCGAGCGTCGCGCTTGTAACGCCAGAAACAGTTCCGACAACGGTCTTTGTCGACGTGCTTATAGGGTCGCCCATCTGGTCGACTATGTTCTGAGTGATACTGACAGTAGCGCCTGCCAGCTCTATATCTACGTGATGTATGTTGCCGGTGTAGCCGTATTTGTTATCAGTAACGGTAACGGAGAAGGTGTTCGTTTTAGTCGCCGACCCTATTAGATAAACGCAGGTAACGGTAGCTGTTCCGGCTTTGTTGCCAATTATTGTTATGTTATCGGTGCTACTTACATCACTGGTTACAAAACTTATGTAGGTGTCGCTCTGCGTGATTGACCAACTTCCGGCTATCTTATCGGAATCGGAAGTTGATGAATTTTTACAGTTTGTGAGCGCAGCCTGCTCTCCAGGTATCAACGAATAACTGTTAGCAAATTTCGTGCTGCTTCCTACTAAGGCATAGATGGAAAAGCTGTCTGTACTGACACTTGCGGCGTCCGTTCCGATGGTATCAGCGTCAAGCTGCTCGGCGTTGCCGAGCTCGTCGACATGGAAGACATCCAGAGTATCGGACTGACCAATATCAGCGTCCTCCGGCTGGAAGCAGACGCTGACATCTCCTCCTGGTTGAATCTCATTCCCGTCTTTATCGTAAAGAGTGATGTTAAAAGCGAGCACGGTTTCGATCTCGCCCTCAATCTGATTTTCGATTTCGCTCTGGACGGTACTTTCAATGACAACAGGTTCCACAGACAGAGTCGTGCCCGCGGGCAGAACTCCCTCGGGAGCGCTGACTGTGATCGTTGTACCGTTAGCGTAAACCACCGCATAGAAGGCTGGATAGCACTCGCTGACCGAGGGCTCTGCACCGGGCTCAACAGATGGCTCAGTGCTTGGCTCAATGGACGGCTCCGTACTGGGCTCAACAGATGGCTCAGTAGTCGGCTCGACAGATGGCTCCGCGCTGGGGTCTGTGCTTGGCTCAACGGACGGCTCCGCGCTCGGCGGCGAACTTGGTTCCACCGAGGGCTCCGCGCTCGGTTGTCCTGTGTCCGGGCTTGCTGTTTCGGCAGTCAGCTCCGACTGATCGCCGACACTGTCTTCCGCCTGTACGTAGAAACCGCACAGACTTGTGAGCATTACAGCCACAAGAATAAAAGACAGTACTTTTTTTCGACCTGTTCTCTTCAAACATATTCCTCCCCGTTTATTAAGTAGGCAGAGCCATACTCTGCCTATTAGCACTGGGTATTTATAACATTGGGGAGGTTTATTTTAGGTACATATTGCCTTTTTCGTTACAGTGAGTGGAAAAAATTGCTGTAATTAAGTTGAAAATAAAAAACCGCCGCAGCTTGCGGCGGAGAAAATATTTAGGGGACATTTTCACCCGTCCAAACCTTCAGCGTTTCATCGGGAGTCCACTCATTTGTGCGAGTTTGAAGCCAAGAGATTATCGTGGTTTTGCCGTCTTCCTCCGCGAGTTTCACGGTTAAAGCGAGGTTCTTACTTATCGGAACGGAGAAGGAAAACAGCCCGTTTTCCTCGTGATTAATTACAATTTCTCCTATTTTATCGGGAACTTTGCCGTTTCGAATATTCTCACGCAGTGCGACTACGGTTTTAACTGCGTGGCAGTCGGCGGAATAATAGTCCGAAACGACAGAGCTGACCTTTTCGGCTAGTACCAGGTCCCCGCTTGCGGAGGAAAGCGCTGTGAGAGCCGAAACTGTCAGGCAAAGTATGGAAAAAATGAGGGCAAGAAGAGCGCTTCCGGCGCCAAAGCAGCGACCGCTGTTCATGGCGACGCCTCCTTAGAAACTTTCGCCGTCAGCGAGAAAAGCTCGCCGCCTTTATCTGCAACAGATATCCTCGCCGATTCAATTTCGTCTTCTGATGCAATATCGACAGTCACGATATATTCAGCATTTACATTATCCGTCGGGAGCCAGTCGATGTCGTAATAAAGGTCAGGGACTTCGCCCGCTTTGAAACATTCCGCCGCGCTCTCGGCGGCGATAACAGCGTGATCGAGCTTCTCACTTTCCGTTTCGAGCCTGTGCGCCTCGGCAAAAATCCTGAGATCCAGCGCCACGAAAACCGCGAACAGACCTATGGCTATGATGAGCTCGAGCAAAGTGAGCTCCGCTCCAAAGCCGATATGCTTTTTCATAGCTCGCCTCCGCTCCTCAAAAAGATGTCAAGAATGGTCGTTTCCCCAGCTGAGTTTGTGATGATGACATGTATCAGCCCCGTCTTCGGCTCGGAAAAAACGACTGTGTCCAGCGAAACAAGCTGTGTTCCGTCCTCACGCGAGAAGGGGTCGCCCTTTACACAGAATAGCTCGAAAAGCTGACCGTCATAGCCGTAGATGATGTCGGTATACAAAACCCCTTCGAGAGATGATTCAATGAAAAGCGCGCTTGACCCGCAAAAATCTCCAGTATATATCGCGCCGTTGCCGTCACTTTCACGGAGCTTTTCAGCGATGAAGGCGGGAATTGTGCGCTCTTCGAATGAATGCACCGAAAGAATCTCCAAAGAGCCCTGAGCTTTTGTTCCAAGAAAAAGCGACGCAGCCGCGGAGCCTATGAAAAGGAGGTACAGAAAAATAACGACAGCTACGGAAACGGAAACGAGCTTTGATTTCTTCATGGCTGTGTACCCCGCCTTACCACCGTTATCTCCGGCATCAGAGACGGCGCAACGGCGATGTAATGCACAGAGTAAAGCGCTTCATTTATCCTGGGAGGATAATGATTTTTAAGGTATTCATAGCTTTCGGGATAAGCTCCCTCGAGTGCATAGCAGCAAAGCGCCGCCCTACGGACTGCTTCCTCTGCCGACTGCATTCCCTCTGAGCGAACTGAAGCACCGGTGCGAACTAGTCCTGTGAGGACGAGAGCAAGCGTAACGGCAAAAACCGTTAGCATACAGATAATCCCGCGTATAACATAGGGCAGGCTCGGCAGTAAACGCCGCTTTTTCATCTTCCATAGCTCCTTTCTCAGCAGGCTTCAGCCCAGCGAGGATAGTATCCCAATAGTCGGGAGCATTACTGACAAAAGAGTCAGTCCGACAACAATGCAGACGGCAAGAAGCATCGCGGGCCCAAGCCCTCGCAGTCTGGCGTCCAGTTCATAAGTGAGCTTATCCTCCGTTTCGCTCGCAATTTCTCTCAAGACCTCGTCTGTACTGCCTGCGGTCCGGGCCAGAGAAATAAGACGGCTTTCGCGTACGGAAAAAATGTGAGCTTTGGTCAGACAGTCTTCAAGGTTTTCTCCGTGCTCGATGTGTTCCCGACAATTCTCTATCCTCCGGCACATATTGCTCGAACCGTGGCAGACGCTTTCGGCGAGGTCAAGTGCACGGATGGGGTCAAGTCCCGAGGAAACTGCAATCGACATCGCGGAGGCGAGTTTGGTTGTCGAAACTCGTCCGAGAACCCCTCTGCTGCCGAAGCGGGCATCAAAGCCTCTCGATGCGGTTCTTCGTGCGGGAGGTATTAAATATACCGCGATACCTACGACAAGAAAGACGGCAAGGGCCGAAAGAATCACCGTCTGCACCGCCGTGAGCCATCTTCCTGCGTTCAGGAGCGATACGGCGAAACCAGTCATCTGTGTTCCGAGTTGCGCGTATATCTCGTTGAAAACAGGCAGTACTTGCGTTACAAGGACAATCACAACCGCTGTCATTGCTATAAACAGTATTAGGGGATAAGTGATAGCGCTGCGCAGATTGTCTGAGAGGATGCTCCTTCTTTTATAATATTTTGAAAGATTTAAAAGAGCCTCGTCGAGCTTTCCGGACTTTTCGCCGAGCTGTACCGTGTCCGTAAAATATTGCGGAAAGAGACCTGAGGCAATAAGCCTATCCGAAAGAGGCGCCTCACAGTCCGTTGAGCCGCAGAAAAAGTTGAATAGCGATTTCGAGGCTTTATTACGATTTCCTCCGCCTAGCATGGCAAGCCCTTCGCTGACGCTGACGCCGGCGTTGAGCAGCAGCCGTATTTCAAGACAGAAGTCCGAGAGATTTTTGGGTGAGAGCGCTTTCATTTGCTGCGCCTGCCTTTCAATAGAGATACTTTGCCGTGTAGTTTTTGCCGTTGCCGATATATTTCATAATGGCGGCGGAGGATTTTCCCGAGTCAGCAAAGGTGGGGTCCATGAGCTTCCATTCCTTGCCGTTGAAATAAATTACTGAGTTCATCCAGCCTGTTTCTGTGCTATATACCGAGATCCATGCGTGATAAACGCTACCCGTGTAGCCGAAGACCATTTTAGTCGGGATTCCCTGTGAGCGCAGCATTGCCGTCATCACTGCGGCATAGTCGAAGCAGATTCCCGACTTTTTATCCATGTCTGCGTCGAGGTCGGGTATATACCCGCTTTGCACGGTCTTTGCAAGCTTATAGTCATAGGTGAAATTCTTGATGACGTATTCATAGATGGCTTTGATTTTTCCGAGTATGGCCGTTTTTCCGGCACAAAGCTCGGTTGACTTTTTTACGACCTTGCTGGAAGAAGAGTAGTTCACATATTTGTTCGAGAGAAGAAAGGGCGCGAATTCATCTTTTAAAGATACCGTCAGACTATAGGAGAATACCGTAGCATAGCTCGTGCCGGAAATATTCTCGAAAACGGAGATTTTGTAGCTCCCATTCCCATCGGTGAGCGGATAGACGTCCCAGGTACCGGTCAGTGACTGGTTATAGGTGTAGGCAGTTCCGCTCGTCCCCGTGATCTGAGTCTTCACCTTTTGATTCGAGCCCAAGTATTTCAGCATAACATAGCCGTCCGCCGTGTTTGAGTAGTCGAGGGCGACTTTTTGGTTTGCTTCAGTCTTTGTTCCGGACGCCACCGCCGTTTTTAACTCGCTTATAGGTGCGCCAGAGGCGAGAGGAATGTCGTCAGGCGAAATATCGGACGGGTTTTTGACTGTGCTAGAACAGGCGGCGAAGAAGGAGAGTACAAGTGCCAGTACCAATGCAGCAGCCGGCAGGGCTTTATGCTTTTTCAAACGTTCTCCACCTTTCTTGAAACCAGGACTGCTCCATTCTATGTAGATAGCTCGAGCCTGTGAAAGGACTTCCGCGATAAAACGCGGCTCTTTGCCGTGTTGCAGCAGGATACTGCTGAATAAACCGATTTTCCCCACTCACGAAAGAACAAGTTTCACTCAAGAGCTCTCTTATACTTTTATTACGGCGGATTATGCCGCAAATAGTATTAGGAGGAGCTGCAGTGAGCGAAGTAAAACCGATACAGGTGTCGATGCTCGGCGGATGCAGCCTCACCTACAACGGCAAAACGCTGGATGGCAAAAACGTTCGTTCAAAGCGTATATGGACGCTTTTGGAATACCTTATAACTTATCGCTTCAGATGCATTCCGCAGGACGAGCTAATCGATCTTCTGTATCAGGAGGATAAAGGCGGTGTGCCGTCGGGTGCGCTCAAAACTCTTATCCACCGCGCGCGGGAGGTGCTGTCAAGTCTCGGCTTTGCAGACGGAAAGGAAATCGTCCTCAAATGTGCTGACGGATACAGATGGAATCCGAGTATACCCATGGAACTCGACACCGAGCGCTTCGAAAGCCTTTTAAGGGAGGCGTCCCTTTGCGCGGAGGATAGGGAGAGGCGAATTCGACTGCGGCTGGATGCGCTTGAACTGTACAGAGGCGATTTTCTGCCAGATGCGGCGGCGGAAATCTGGGCGATGTCAATAAATACATATTTTCATTTCCAGTACATGAGCGCCGTTAACGAGGTGCTTGAGGCGCTCGTTGGGCGCGGAAACTTTGATGAAGTAGTCGAGTTAGTCGAAAAGGCGATTACAATTGATCCCTATGTTGAGTCGCTCTACTACAACCTTATACTTGCGCTGATGAATACGAATCGGATGCAGGCCGCACGTGAGCAGTATGAAAGCATGAAAAGGCTTTTTTACGGTGAGTTCGGGATTGCTCCGTCGAAGGAGCTTCAGTCTCTTTATAAAAAGCTTATCAAATCGGAAAATGGCGTCGAGAAGAACATGAATGTCGTGAGCGCTGAGCTCTGCGAAAGCAAAACGGAGGATGGCGCATTTTTCTGCGAATACGAAATATTCCAAGATGTTTTCAAAAGAGAACTCAACGCGGCAAAGCGGGAGGGCAGATCTTTACATATTTGTGTTTTTAACGCCGATGGCAAAGAGGAAGAGGCGCTTCCCCCCAAAAAGCAGGACACTGTTATGCGGCGGCTCTGCTCCTGCATAAGAAATAACATGCGCGGAGGCGACATCTTTTCTCGTTACAGCGTTTCGCAGTTCATAATCCTGCTGCCGCTTGCGAGCTATGAGGACAGCGAAAAAGTGCTGGAGCGGGTTGTGAAAAAATTCCGGCACGATAACCCACATTCTCCTGCGCACGTGAGCTACTCTTTGCAGACGGTAGATCCCGCTTGTGCCACAAAGATATAGGTACGTAAGCCACCGGTCTTTTTACACGCGGCTTACGTACCTATTCAAATAAAAAGTTGATGCAGCATAATAAAAATCGTGCACACTTTAGTAAAATTTTGTAAATTACTGAGAATATTTATTATTGCTTTCTACAAATTCCCTGTGTTATTATATACATGCATTTATGATTGACTAATAAAATAGGCTTGTTAGATTTTTGATTAAACTTTCCGTAGCTGGCGAAGCAGTTTGAAACCCATTCAGACGAAAAATATTCCGTATTCCGATGAAAGGCGGCGCAAAACCATGTCAAGTTTTACGAAAAAAGAAATAATTGCGACCTTCTTTCGTCTGTTGGAGCAGAAGCCTCTTTCAAAAATCACCGTCAAAAACATAGTCGAGGCGTGCGGAATCAACAGGAACACATTTTATTATTATTACAAGGACATCTATGACCTTGTAGACGATATTTTCAATATAGAGACCTATAAGGTGACATCACAGAATCCTGTCCATGGACACTGGCAGGAGGGCTGCCTCCAATCCATGCATTATCTTGTCGAGCACTCAATGATAATACATAACGTGTTAAACTCCATCAGCCCCGAAACAATTAAGAGATATCTGTTCAAGACGGCGCACGGACTGCTCATCACCTTATCGAACAACGTAACGGAAGGCAAGTATCTTCCGGAAGAGGACAGGAACTTTATAGCCGACTTCTATTCATTTGCGTTTGTCGGGATATTTTACGACTGGATACGCGGCGGCATGAAGCAGGAGCCGGAAAAGTTCATTGAACTTATGGGAAGAATGCTCAACGGGAGCATCTATGATGTACTAAAAAGAAGCGCGCTTGACACGAAGCCCAAACTATGATAAACACGTCGCTTTGTGGTCTAACCCGCATTCGGCAATTTCCAAATAGACAAACAGGCAGCGAGAAGCTTATGACAAGCTTTTTCCTGCCTGTTTTTATGCTGGGATTGTTTTTTAATACTGTCGCACAGGTCTTTTTTGCGAATCCGGCGGAACGATTGACAATGATTGAACGAATAGATATAATTTCAAAAAGACGCTTTTAATACGCATACAAGGGTAGTCCTGATAAAGGATAAGGGGAAGCAATGGATTTTTATTCGCAGACCAGCAGCAACGCCTCCAAGCTGTCGCCGACGGAACGGAACATTTTGAACTATGTCGTGAAAAACATGCACATCGTCAAGAACATGAGCATCAGAGAGCTTGCGAAAGAGACCTACGTTTCCACCACGACCTTGTTCCGGTTTGTGAAAAAACTTGGATACGAAGGTTTTGGGGAGTTCGTTGCGGCAGTCAAGGAGACAGAGAGGGAATCCCGCAAGATACACATTCCGAACATCGTGCACGACGACAATTACAGGGACAGCTATCTTAAGAATGTGGTGGAGGCCGTTAAGGTCATCACAGACGAGAAAATTGAGGCTTTCCACAAGATTATGGGGCGCTATCCTCACATTTACATTCTCTCTGAAGGTTTGAGCAGCGAGGTTGCTCGTTATTTTTCACGGCTTCTCATCACCATGGGCTATAATGTTGAAATACCCACGGAAGAATATGAATTTGCGTCGCTGCTTCGCCGTGTCAAAAGAGACGACGTACTGCTTATCCTCTCCTATACGGGAAACAATCAGAGCATCATTAACCATGTGGAGCGAATATTTGCCATCGCGACGCCAACAATCGTCTCGTTCACGAGGGCGGATAACAACATCATCCAGAACATGTCAGACCTGAACTTTTATGTTTTTGCGGACGAAATCGACTATGAGGGAATCGACGTAACATCGAGATGCGGCATGATTGCCATCATGGAGACCCTGATGTATAAGCGCATAACAAAAAATAATAATAACAAGAGCGATATTTGATGAGTTGGCGCGGCGTTACCTAAAAAGTAACACTGCGCCAACTGGCTGTTAACTGTTCCATGTTGCTGTCGAATTATTGACACTTGCCCGCTTAGGGAATAAGATTTGTTTGAAATAGATGATTTGCGGTATCGAAGTAGCCAATCCATGTGCAAATGTACAATATACTCCTCTGATTTCGGAAGCGTTTGCTTTCAAATTAAGTCTATATTCCTCGGCGTTACATAGATGTTAACAACTGCGCAGTGTTGACGGAAGTTTTGCCGAAAATCACCCTACAGAAGAATGAAAGGATAGTGTCATTATGGCAAGAAGAATTGACAGTACACCTAAAAAAGACGGATACCGTATGCCGGGAGAGTTTGAGCATCAGAAGCAGGTATGGATGCTCTGGCCGGAACGTCCCGATAACTGGAGAGACGGCGCAAAGCCCGCACAGAAGGCCTTTGCTAATGTTGCCAAGGCGATAAGCCAATTTGAGCCCGTTACAATGTGTGTTTCCAAGGAGCAGTACGCAAACTGCCGAAATGCACTTCCCTCTGAAATTCGCGTAATTGAGATGGCATCGAACGACTCATGGATACGCGACTGCGGGCCCACCTTCCTCACGAACGATAAGGGCGACGTCCGCGCCGTCGATTGGGACTTTAACGCCTGGGGCGGACTCGTGGATGGACTCTACTTCCCGTGGGATATGGATCAGATGGTCGCTCAGAAGGTCTGCGAGATTGAGGGCATCGATACCTACCGCACCCCCGGCTTCGTGCTCGAGGGCGGTTCTATCCATGCTGACGGAGAGGGAACGCTACTCACCACCGAAATGTGCCTTTTGAGCGAAGGCCGCAACCCCGATATGTCAAAGGAAGAAATTGAGGAAAAGCTCAAGGAATATTTGAACCTCGAAAAGATAATCTGGATTAAGGATGGCATTGACCCTGACGAGACGAACGGACACGTTGATGACGTTGCCTGCTTCGTACGTCCCGGCGAAGTCGCCTGCATCTGGACAGAGGACGAGGAAAACTACTTCTACAAGGACTGTCAGGCCGCATACAAGACTCTTTCCGAGGCGACAGACGCTAAAGGTCGCAAGCTGAAGGTACATAAGCTCTGCATGCCTAAGAAAAACGTCACCATCAAGGGTGACTTTGCAATCGACGTAGTTGAGGGCACGATGCCTCGTGAGGACGGCGATGTTTGCATCGCTTCCTATATGAATTTCCTCATAGTCAACGGCGGCGTCATCGTTCCCCAGTACGGCGACGAAAATGATTCTCTCGCGCTCGAGCAGATTCAGGCGATGTTCCCCGAGCGCAAGGTCGTCGGCGTAGAGACATGGGAAGTCGTTTACGGCGGCGGAAATATCCATTGCATCACTCAGCATCAGTGTAAATAATTTAATTATATGGAGGTGCCTTATGGCAAACTTACGACACTTCATCGATACACAGGATTTTACAAAGCAGGAGCTTCTGGACATAATCGAGCTCTCTCTCAAGATTAAAAACTGCATCAAGGCGGGCTACTATCCTCCGCTCATGCGCCGCAAGACACTCGGAATGATATTCCAGCAGTCTTCAACACGCACACGCGTTTCCTTTGAAACCGCGATGGAACAGCTCGGCGGACATGCCCAGTATCTCGGACCCGGTATGATCCAACTCGGCGGACACGAAACCGTCAGCGACACCGGAAGAGTGGTCTCAAAGCTCGTAGACGTCTTGATGTCGCGTGTTATAGAACACAGCACCATCGAGGAGCTTGCAAGAGTCTGCACTATTCCCGTGCTTAACGGCATGAGCGACTACAACCATCCCACTCAGGAAATCGGCGATATGTGCACGATAGTCGAAAACCTCCCTTGGGGCAAAAAGCTAGAGGACTGCAAGGTCGTGTTCGTCGGAGACGGTACGCAGGTCTGCGCATCCCTCGGCATGATAACAACGCATCTTGGCATGAACTTTGTCCACTACGGACCTAAATCCCACCAGTTGGGCGATGTCCACAAGGCTATTATGGAAGCTAACTGCAAGGAATCCGGCGGCACATGGGAAGTTACCGATGACCGCAATGCTGTTAAGGGCGCGGACTTTATCTATACCGACGTATGGTATGGTCTTTACGAGAACGAAATGCCCAAGGACGAGCGCGTTAAGGTTTTCCATGACTATCAGGTCAACCGCGAGCTCATGCAACTTGGAAACCTCGGCTGCAAATTCATGCACTGCCTGCCCGCAACGCGCGGTGAGGACGTGACCGACGAAGTAGCCGATTCCGCAGTGTCCCTCTGCTGGGACGAGGCGGGCAACCGTCTGACTGCCATGCGCGGACTTCTCGTTTACTTTACCCGCTACCAGCAGGAAGGCTCCGAGGCTGCAAAGCAGGCAGCGAGGGAAGAGCTTGAGGGATTCATGGCGGAAAAGAACCTCCTGTAAACGAACAGGCACGACCTTCGCATAGCATTTTTTGAGCAACTGCCTCGGCGGAGAACTGAGGCAGAGGTAAATATAAAATGAAAGTAGAGGAGAAGAAAATGACGACAAAGAAGAAATTCAGACTAACAGATGCTATTTTGGCGGTTATCTGTGTCGTCTTTGTGGCGGAAGCGGCCGCTCCCGTTGCATCGATCGGAAATTCGCAATATTTCTGGTGGATTTTCATGATCATCGCATTCCTGCTGCCCTATGGATTAATATCCTCGGAGCTGGGCACGACCTACAACGGAGACGGAGGAATGTATGACTGGATACGTGCGGCATATCCGAAAGGCAAAACTGCCGGTCGCGCCGCATGGTATTACTGGATTAACTTCCCGCTGTGGATGGCGTCGTTAGCCGTTCTTTGCCCCGATCTTATCTCGATGATAACGGGAATAACGTTCGGTGTCGTTCCATCCCTGCTAATCCAGTTGGCGTTTATATGGATTGTTATTATTAGCTTCTTCCCTGCCGGCGAAAGCACTTGGATATTGAACGGCGGAGCCGTAATCAAGGTGCTTCTGGCAGTTATCATGGGTGGCTTGGGAATTTACGGCGCAATTACTAACGGCGTTGCAAATCCATACACTCTTTCGTCCCTGCTACCGTCCTTTGATATTAACAGCCTTTCATTTATCTCGGTAATAATCTTCAACTGCCTTGGATTTGAGGTTATCTGCACATTTGCCGGAGATATGGAGAACCCCAAAAAGCAAATTCCAAAGGCTATCATAACCGGAGGACTAGTAATTGCGGCAATTTACCTTTTCTGTGCCTTCGGTATAGGCGCGGCGATTCCTTCCGACCAAATCAGCTCTGACACAGGACTTTTGGATGCAATGATGCTTTTGACCGGAAAAACCGGCGGGATATTCATTGCAATCATGGCAGTGCTCTTTATGCTTACGCTGTTCGGTAACATGATTTCCTGGTCGCTTGGAGTCAACAGCGTAGCTCTGTATGCAGCTGAGAACCACGATTTACCGTCTGTGTTCGCAAAACGCAGCAAAAAGAACGATATGCCGACCGGTGCTGCAATCATGAACGGTGTAGTCGCTACCATCGTTGTACTAATTGGCGCATTCCTTCCGGATTCCAACCTGTTTTGGAGTTTCTTCGCGCTGAACCTTGTCATGTTCCTGCTGTCCTACCTGCCAATTTTCCCGGCGTTCCTAAAAATGCGTAAAGTCGATCCCGATCGCGAAAGACCCTTCAGAGCTCCCGGCGGAAAAGTGATGCAGAAGATACTCGCGATTGTTCCGATGGTACTGATAATAGTATCCGTTTTCTTCACGGCGGTTCCCTTGGGCTTTGACTCCGAAACCCTAGCGGCGACGCTCCCGATTACTATCGGGTCGGTACTCTTCATAGTTATAGGCGAAGTTATAATCGTTGTATGCAGAAAGAAGAACGGAGTAAAAAACTGATCTGCAGTTAGATTAGAAGACTATATTACACAGCAGGCGATGAAACCTCAATAAAAACAAGACGCAGGTCCGAAATCGGACCTGCGTCTCGCCGTATGGACTGTCTATATAACTTATGATGCCGCTGCCGCCAGCCTGAAGACGCGGAGGGTCACGCTCCAGAGCAGAGGACATCAGAAATAATAGAACCGAAAGAAGATGTGTCTCAAAACAAGCCCTTAAAAATCGTCCTCAAATATCAAGCCGAGGTCGATAGCTTCCTGCTTGACTTGGTCCTTGAAATCCGGGTGAGCAATGGCAACCAGAGCCTTTATACGGTCTTTATTTGTTCGTAGATAAACATCCGCAACGCCGTATTCAGTGACGATGTACTGGGGCAAGTAGCGAGGCGTCGTAACGATTGAACCGGCTGGCAGCTTTGAAACGATGTTTGAGTGCTGCACGCCAGCTTTGTCGGTATAGGTGGAACGCAGGCAGAGGAAGCTGCGTCCGTTCTTTGCATGAGGTGCGCCGGCAAGGAAGCCGAAAGAGCCGCCGACTGCGCTGTACTGCTTTGTGCCCTGAGCTTCGGAGCAGGCCTGACCTGTAATGTCAACCATGAAGGTTGAGTTTATCGCAACGATATTATCGACTTTTGCAATCGCTTCAGGCATGATAACGTCAAAGACATCCAGAAGCGTAACAACATCGCCGTGCTTGCCGAGCCACTCGTAAAGTTCCTTCGAGCCGAATGCGCCGCCCATTCGGATATCCTTGACAACGCCAGCCTCGACCAGATCAATCATGGCATCGGTTCCGATTTCGGTGAAAACGTGGAGATCCTTTTTGTTCATGAGGTCATAAGCGATCTGGTTTCCGAGTCCGCCCATGCCGATTTGAATGGTGTCGCCGTCGTTTATGTAGGGCATAATCTGGCTTGCGATGATTTTGTCAAATTCTGTGGGAGCCGATACGGGGAGAGCCGGAATATCGTGGTGGTTTTCAACAATGCAATCGAACCTTGAAATATGAATCCTTGTTAGTTCGTCGTTACCGGTTGCAACGGGCTGGAAGCTATTTATAACGGCGATGTGCTTTTTGATGCAGTCCATCTTCATGATATTAGGTGTGTAGTTCGTTCCCAGAAGGCCGACGTTGCAGTAACCGTCCTCATCGGGAGGACAAACTTCAACAGCAACTACATTTGCTTTATAAACTGCGGTCACAGTTTCCAGCAAGGAACCGAAGGGTGCCGAATGAATGTCGACAATGCCCATATCTGCGGACATACGCTCAAATACATTCGGGAAGAAGGAAATGGTGTGGAAGGTTTTTTTGTAGGTCGGATCAAACAAAACCTTGACTGGTGAAAGATACATGTTACCCATTAATGTGATATTGCTCAGCTCTTCATACCTGTCTGCCAGCGCGTCCATAAAGTCATAAGGAATACTCAGCGAGCTGCCCATCCAGATTGCGTCTCCGGAGGTGATTTTGCCAGCGGCTTCCGCCATTGTTACAAGATGCTCTTCGTAATACTTTTTCCATTCCGTCATAATAAAACTCCTTAAATTTGATTTAATTAGAGGTTTTTGCTATTATTAAGTTGAATTTCGATATAATTTTAGCAATCAAGCTGCAAAATGTATAATATATAATTTGTTTTATTTATATTACAACACAACTTATACTTTGATATACTAAATATGTATGTTATAATAACTTTGCGCTTATAGATTAAATCGTTGGGGGAATTCAAATGGAGCTTAGGGATTTGCGTTTTTTTTGCCTTACCGCAGAGATCGAGCACGTTACAAAGGCGGCGGACAGGCTTGGAGTTGCGCAGCCGTTTCTGACTAGAATTATTAAGCAAATCGAAGAGGAAATCGGCGGAGAGCTGTTTGAAAAGGCTGGTCGGCGCATCAGACTCAACTCGAACGGTGAGGTTTTCTATAAATACGCAAAGCAGGTTCTTGCCGATATGGAAAGTCTGTATTCCGAAATGGATTACATTTTCGATCGCAAGGAGCAGACGATTACGCTCCTTTGTAACACCGAGTCCTTCGCCACGCGCCTTATTATCGCCTTCAGGGATAAAAATCCTGACTACACGCTTTCCGTACTCAACGTTACAAAGCAGGAGATGATTGAAGCGCTTACGACGGGCGAGGCGCAGTTTGCGCTGTCTTCACCGCCGATAAAGGAAAACGAGGGGCTGAACCTCGTCACAAAGCAGGCTTTCAGCGCAAAGGGCATAATCCTGCTGCCGCCCGGACACAGACTTCTAGCCAAAAACCCGATTGTTCTGGAAGATCTCCGCGGCGAGAGGCTTGTCACTATGCCGAGGAACAGCGGTATGCGCAACAAAATCGACCCGGTCTTTGAAAAATATGATTTTCATCCTCAAATCGTTTTTGAATCAAACAATCTCAACATGATTACTCAGGCCGTACAGGGCGGCTTCGGTTACGCTATCGTAACTCCGCTTATTATGGAGGATTACCCGGAGCTGCGTAAATATTGTGTGGATATTGAGATCCCAGAGGTCATCGGTGAATACGGTTTGACATATAACAAGCTGACCGTTGAAAACAGGAATGCCAGACACTTCAGGGATTTTGTCCTCGAATTTCTTGAAGGCCTTCAAAAACACTATAACAACTGGGAGACACGTCCTTTCACCGAGACTATAACTGAATGAACTTCATAGCAATAAAAACAGCACAGGCGAAGCCCGTGCTGTTTTCGTATATATAAGTTCGACTGAAGTTGCTGCGTCATATCAGCGCCGCTTTGTAGAGCGAGGCGTAGACGCCTCCACGCTCCATAAGCTCCGAATGAGTGCCCTCCTCGGCGATGCCGCTCTGGGTGAGAACGAGGATACGCTTTGCGTTATGTATAGTCGAGAGTCTGTGCGCGATAACAAAGGTGGTGCGGTTACTCGCTAGTTTTTCAAGCGACTCCTGAACGACCTTTTCGCTTTCGTTGTCTAGGGCGCTTGTCGCCTCGTCGAAAATGAGTATCGGCGGATTTTTGAGCAAAACCCTTGCAATGGAAAGACGCTGTTTCTGACCGCCGGAAAGCTTGAGCCCGCGCTGACCGATGTTAGTATTGTAACCCTCAGACAGTGAGATAATGAATTCGTGTGCATCGGCTTTCTTCGCCGCCTCGATTACTTCTTCATCCGTTGCGTCCGGTCTGCCGTATCTAATATTGTCCATGACGGTTTCCGCAAAGAGATAGACGTCCTGCTGAACTATGCCGATATGGTCGCGCAGGCTCTTCATCGTAACAGAGCGGATATCCGTTCCATCTATCAGGATGCTGCCGTTAGATACTTCATAAAAGCGCGGTATCAGACTGCAAAGCGTAGTTTTGCCGACGCCGGAAGAGCCGACGAGCGCGACATAGTCCCCTGCCGGAACGGTGATGTCAAGATGCTCGAAAACGGGCTCTCCGCCGTTGTAGCGGAAAGTGACATCATTAAAGTGGATTTCGCCTTTAATATCGCCCAGCTCCTTCGCGTCAGGTGCATCTGCGATATCGGGGGAGATGCTCATCATCTCGTAAAAGCGGTTATAGCCCGAAAACCCGTTCTGAAAGGTTTCGGTCACAAAGACAAGCTTTTTGATGGGTTCCGTGAAGTTGCTGATGTATAGAAGAAAAACAAGAAGATCGGATAAATCGACGAGCTTAATTATCGAAAGTGCGGCACCGACTCCGGCTACGGCGATGGTTATGAAGGTCGTCAAAGCGTTCAGCACGGTGTGATAGGACGCCATATAGCGATAGCTGTTCATCTTGCTTTCGACGAAACGGGAGTTGCCGACCCTGAACTTCTTAATCTCCATGTCCTCATTCGCGAAGGATTTGACGACTCTAATTCCCGAAAGACTGTCCTCCATAGTTGCGTTAATCTCGCCGATACGCTCCCTATTCTGGACGAAGGCTTTTTTCATTTTTCGGTTATAAACAATTGCGAACCAGAGCATAAACGGCACCGGGATGAAGGCGACGAGCGCAAGCCTCCAGTTGATTGTGAGCAATATTGCGAGTGAGCCAAGCAGCTTAATAGCCGAGACTGTTAATTCCTCCGGCCCGTGGTGAAGAAGCTCGCTGATGTCAAAAAGGTCGTTCGTAACACGGCTCATGAGGTGACCGACCTTTTGATCGTCAAAGAAGTTGAAGGACAGCTTCTGATAGTGAGAAAAGATCTGGTTTCTCATATGGTATTCGATTCTTGCGCCGACTATATGCCCATAATAAGAGATAAAGTAATTACAGTACATCTCGATAAGGAGCATCGCTAGCATTATGCCGACTATCATGAGAATGGTCCGTATAGCAGCTCCTCTGTCCCAAAAGACAACTTTGTTCGTGATAAATCGAACGAGCAGCGGCAAAACAACAGAAATAGCCGCGCCGATAATCGCGAAGAGTAGGTCGGAGAAAAACAGCAGTCTGTGCGGTTTGTAATAGGAGACAAGCGTTTTTAATTTTTGATTTTTCATATTTTCCTCCTCATCCGCCACGCGAGTCATTGCCTGCTATTTTACAGCGTTTTCGCCGAGAGTTCAAGCCCATAAGGGGGATAAGCTGCAATTGCATATTATCAGCAAACTGTTGCGTAACGGTGAAATATCGGATAAAGTAAAATATAGGCGATTATTATCCCTTTTTAAGTTAGATTTAAGGTTTCCGAAGTAATTTTATATTATATGAATGGAGGGGTCTGTATGCGCTTACTTCTTGCCGAGGACGAAAAAGAGCTCTCGAATGCTCTTGTTACGATTTTAAAGCATAATAATTATTCCGTCGACGCGGTCTATGACGGGCTGGAGGCGCTGGACTATCTTCAGGCCGAAAACTATGACGGCGCGATTTTGGATATTATGATGCCAAAAATGGACGGGTTGACCGTCCTGCGAAAGCTGCGCGAAAAAGGCAGTGACCTGCCCGTACTCATGCTTACGGCAAAGTCCGAGATTGACGATCGAGTTATGGGGCTTGACAGCGGCGCGGACGACTATCTGACAAAGCCCTTCGCGACGAAGGAACTACTCGCCCGAATTCGATCAATGACAAGGCGGCAGGCTGAGGTTACGGACAACATCCTGCGCTACGGCAATATCAAGCTCGACCGCTCGACCTATGAGCTTTCAGCCGAGGGGGGGAGCTTCCGACTTGCGAATAAGGAGTTCCAGATGATGGAGATGCTCATGGCGAATCCGAAAATCCTCATCTCCACCGATAGATTTATGGAAAAAATCTGGGGTTACGACAGCGAAGCCGAAATCAATGTCGTCTGGGTGTACATCTCATACCTGCGCAAAAAGCTTTCGGCAATTAATGCGAGCGCCGTTATCAAGGCGTCCCGCGGTGCCGGCTATTCTCTGGAGGAAAAACCATGATAAAAAAACTGCAGAGAAGATTTATCATTATCGCCGTCAGTGCTGTTGCGGCGGTTCTTCTTGTGATTTTGGGGAGCATCTGCATCTCAATCTATTCTGAGGTCGTAGCGGAGGCGGATTCAACACTTTCGATACTGGCGGAGAATAACGGCAATTATCCTAAGCCGGACAATAACAAAGACAACAATAATGGCGGCGGTAATTTTAGTTACAGCAGCAAACCGAGGCAGGAAATGTCGCCCGAAGCGCCATTTGAAACCCGCTTTTTCGTGGCCTATTTAGACGATAGCGGTGAAATTTCAAGCGTCAACACGGGCAGCATCGCGGCTGTTGCGACCGACGAGGCGATAGATTATACCAGTGAGGTTATTGAAAGCGGCAGACAAAAGGGCTTTTCGGGCGTTTATCGCTTCAGTGTCAGTAAGACAGACTCGGGCATAATGGTGATTTTTCTTGACTGCAGCCGTGGATTAAACATGTTTAGTAAATTTCTTAGTGCTATCCTCGCCGTATCTTTGCTGGGGCTTCTCGGTGTATTTATCATCGTGCTTCTGCTCTCAAAGCGGGCAATAAAACCCATTGCAATCAGCTACGAAAAGCAAAAGCACTTTATAACTGACGCCTCCCATGAGCTCAAAACACCGCTCACGGTAATAAACGCAAGTACGGAAGTACTTGAAATGACTCAGGGCGAAAGCGAGTGGACGCAAAGCATCAGAAATCAAGTTGCGCGGCTCACCGAGCTCACGAATAGCCTTGTATCCCTTGCCAGAATGGACGAACATGACTCAAAGCCCCTCATGACGGACTTTTCCATAAGCGACGCAGTTTCCGAAGGCCTTGAGCCCTTTGCGATTCTTGCCGTTCAAAAAGGCAAAACCTTCGAAACGAATATACAGAAGAATATTACCTACGAGGGAAACGAGGAGGAGATTAGAAAGCTTGTCGGGGTACTTACCGACAATGCCATCAAATATTCGGGCGAAAACGGCGAAATTTCGGTCACGCTGAAAACCGGCTCTAAAGGTCCTCATCTCCTCTTCAGGAACACCGTCGAAGGAATCGAAAAGGGTAATCACGACGAAATGTTTGAGCGATTCTACCGCGGAGATTCCTCGCATAGCTCCGAAATCGGCGGCTTCGGTATCGGTCTTTCAATCGCGAGAGCGATTGTTAATACTCATAAAGGAAAGATAACGGCGCGGAGCGAGGACGGAAAATCGCTTACGATAAGCATACAGTTATAGCTAAAAAATCATGACAAAAGCCCCGAACCGCAAATGGGTTCGGGGCTTTACATTTGCGGTTCGGGGCAGATTACAAATTCTTTACGTTTTTAAGTAAAGTTTAGGTCGGATTTTAAGCTCAGTTTAGGTTTTACTGATAATCTTCATACATAAGGTGAGCGAAATCAAACCGGAAACGGTTTTTTCAGCACACTATTTCAGGAGGGCTAGGAAATGAAAACCGTCCAGAATACATTTATGAGATATGAAATGAAATATCTGGTTAATGCCGAGCAGCGTAGGGCAATCACGAAGCTTATGGAGAAATACATGACTCTCGATGAGTTCGGCAGAAGCACAATATGTAATGTATATTACGATACGCCGGATATGCGCCTTGTGCGCCGCTCCATCGAAAAGCCCGTTTATAAGGAAAAGCTGAGAGTCAGATGCTATGGGGCGCTGCCTGCTGGAGACAGGGTCTTCATCGAGCTGAAAAAGAAATACGACGACGTGGTCTTTAAGCGCCGTGTTTCGATGAGTGCTGAGCAGGCGGAAAAATATATTGCCGGAAAGTGCGAATCTCCTAAGCAAAACCAGATTGTCAGCGAGATTGATTATTTCCTCTCTGAATATAAAAACCTAATCCCCGCGGCTTTCATCGGCTATGAAAGGGAAGCGTATTTCTCAAAGGACGACCCGAACCTGCGCATTACCTTTGACGATAATATTGTCTATCGCGATTATGATATCTGCCTGTGCAAGGGGCTTTGCGGAAAGTCTCTTCTGAAGCCCGGACAGAGCCTTATGGAAATCAAGGTTTCTACAGCCCTTCCGCTTTGGCTTACGAACAAGCTCAGTGAGCAAAGAGTATTCAAGGTGAATTTTTCAAAATACGGCAACGCCTATAAAGCAATGCTGGGCGGGCCTCAGGAAGGAGCGATAATCTGTGCTTGATAGTTTGTTCTCGGGACTCTTCGATTCGACTGCTGCGGCAAGCAGTATCGCCGTGGGCCCATTCCTCGCCTGCGTCGGAGTTGCACTAGTCCTCGGACTCGTGATAGCTCTGTTCTATTCCTATAAAAACAGCGCAACAAAGAGCTTTCTTGCAACGCTTGTGCTCCTGCCTGCGATAGTCTGCGTTGTGATTCTGATGGTGAACGGTAACATCGGGGCGGGTGTAGCGGTTGCCGGCGCGTTCAGCCTGGTACGCTTTCGCTCCGTACCCGGCACCGCAAAGGAAATCGCGTCGATTTTCCTCGCGATGGCGGTAGGACTTGTAAGCGGCATGGGCTATCTCGGCTATGCAGCGATGTTTGTTCTTATCATAGGCTTTGCTGGAATGCTTCTCACAAAGCTCAAATTCGGCGAATCGGAAAAACCCATCTGCGACAAGACACTGCGTATAACAATCCCCGAAGACCTTGATTATACAGGCGTTTTCGACGATCTTTTCAGCGAATACACGGTAAAGCACAGCCTTGTAACCGTGAAGACGACCAACATGGGAAGTCTTTTTAAACTGACATACAACATTACCCTGAAGGATACTCAAATGGAGAAGGAATTCATTGACAAGCTGCGCTGCAGAAACGGCAACCTTGAAATTTCGTCTTCTTTGCAGGAAATGAAGCTCGGGGAGCTATAATAAGGAGGCACAGGCATGAAACTCATAGTTTCAATTATAATGTCATTTTTATTAATAACCGCTCTTTTCGCCGGCTGCTCAACCCAAACGGGGACAGCGGAACAGAGCGCGACAGATACCACAGACACAACGGTGACAACGGTCGTGTCAAGCACGTCGAGCGACGAGATGTTCTCGGATCGCGACAAGGAGATCGGCTACAGCGAGTCCGAAAGCTCGATAATTACTCTCGCAGACAACGCAAGCTCCGCGAGCGGTGACGGCGCTGAGGTTGAAAATGATACCGTTACGATAACAAAAGAAGGCACCTATATCCTGACGGGAAGCCTTTCGAATGGGCAAATCGTTGTCGATGCGGCCGACGATGCGAAGATTCAGCTGGTTTTGAACGGAGTGGACATTACAAACGAATCGAGCGCCGCAATCTATGTCAAGAACGCCGATAAGGTGTTTGTTACAACGGCATCAGGCACCGAGAACACGCTCTCCGTCACGGGAGAATTCGTCCAGACCGATGACAACAAGATTGACGGCGCAATCTTTGCGAAATCCGACCTGACGCTCAACGGAGCGGGAACGCTGACGATTTGTTCCGCTTACGGACACGGTGTCGTTTCTAAGGACGACCTTGCCGTAACCAGTGGAACTTACGTCATCACGGCGGCTGAGCAGGGAATTTCCGGCAAGGACAGCGTTCGCATAGCGGACGGCATCTTCACAATTGAGGCGGGAACTGACGGAATTCACAGTGAGAACGAGGACGATACGACTTTAGGTTTCGTGTATATCGCAGGCGGTACTATCACCATTTCCGCAAATGATGATGGTATCCATGCCGAAACCTCTGCAACAATTCTTGGCGGAGAAATTGATATTACTAAGAGCTACGAGGGCATCGAGGGTTTGGTAATCAACATTTCCGGCGGTGAAACCAATATTATATCCAGTGACGATGGACTCAACGCCGCGGGAGGAGCCGACCAGAGTGGCAACGGCGGCATGGGCGGCGGTATGGGAGCGACAGAGGTCTGCGCCATCACAATCTCCGGCGGCACGCTCAGCATCAACGCCTCCGGCGACGGCATCGACTCCAACGGGAGCCTGACGATTTCGGGTGGTACTATAACAGTGAGCGGCCCGACCGATAGCGGTAACGGCACGATAGACTATAACGGAATAGGCGAAATCACGGGAGGAACGCTCCTCGGAGCGGGCAGCAGCGGTATGGCAGAGGGCTTCTCCGATGGCTCGACCCAGTGCTCAATTTTATATAACTTTTCAAGTGTGCAGGCGGCAGGGACGACAGTTTCACTCAAGGACGAAAGTGGCGATGTCCTCGCGGAATTCACACCGGCAAAGCAGTTCGCGTCCGTTAACATCAGTGCTCCCACCCTCACCTCTGGCAGCACCTACACCCTTGTTGTAGGCACGGAGGAATACACAATCGAACTCAGTTCGACTAGCTTCTCAAACGGCGGACAAGGCGGCGTTGGCGGTCAGCAGCCTCAGGGCGAAAACAGACCCAGTGGCGGCAAGGGCGGCCCCGGCGGCACTATGCCCAATGACGCAAGTTCCTCCGCGACGGTCACGCAATCATAGAAACGCTATAAAGATAAGTAAGGACCTCTTGAAAAAAGGGTCCTTTCCTTTTGAAAATTATTAGAATTTAATATTGTCCTTGACATAAATTTTATATTATGTAACACTTAAACAAATGTTTTGGTAGATAAGCTTGATAGGGAACGGAGAGCTTTTTATGCTGGTTGACAAGCTGTTGCGGTTCTGTACGCGATGAAGATAAAATATGCCGCAAATCTGATAACATCGGCGAGGATTGTCCTTGCCCTTGTGCTACTTCTGCTTCCTCCGCTCGGTACCGCTTTTATTGCGGTATATTTGCTCTGCGGATTATCGGATGTTCTGGACGGTTATCTTGCGAGGAAAACCAAAACGGAAAGCCCTCTGGGCTCGCGGCTCGATTCCGCGGCTGATTTTGTTCTGACTGTTTCAGTAATAATTGTGATTTATCCGATACTAAAGTTGCCAGGGGGGATTCTGCTGTGGATCGCGGGCATAGCGCTAATCCGATTTGCGGCAGTCGGAGTTGTCTGGACAAAATTCGGAACACCTGGCATGCTCCACACGCTTGCGAACAAGGCTACGGGAATACTGTTTTTTCTCTTGCCCCTATCGCTTGCGCTGGTTTCTCCCACGGTACCCGTACTTGTACTCGGCATAGCCGCAACGCTTTCCGCTCTTGAAGAACTCACAATTGATATTCTATCAGCTTCGTTCCAGCCGGACATAGGGAGCATTTTCAGCCGGAATTAAGCTCAAAGTAACTAAAAAATGATTTTATGAGGTGAATACTTTTTATATGGACAATTGGAAGAAAAACACTGCATTGTTCCTTACAAGCCAGGCAATCACGCTGCTCGGCTCTTCGCTCGTGCAGTATGCGATCATCTGGTATGTCGCAACGGAAACTAAGTCCGGCAGCATGACGACGCTAATGATGATATGCGGCTTTTTGCCGCAGGTGCTCATCTCGATTTTTGCCGGCGTCTGGGCGGATAGATTTAGCCGCAAAAAGATGATAATTCTCGCCGACGGAGGCATCGCCGTTTCAACTCTCATACTCGCTTTCATAATAATGGAGTCCAAAGACTTTTTCTGGGCGCTGTTTGTAATCGCAGCCATACGCTCCGTCGGGGCGGGCATCCAGACCCCCGCCGTGAACGCCGCCATTCCTCAGCTCGTGCCGATGGATAAGCTCATGAAGGTCGGCGGGATAAACAGCAGCGTGCAGTCGGTAATTAACCTAGTCGCGCCCATTGTCGGCGGCGGCGTGCTTATTCTGGGAAAATTCTATTACGTCATGTTCATCGACGTGTTTACCGCAGCTATAGGCATATCCATCTTTGCCTTTTTTGTACCGCTTCCCAAGCTTGAAAGATCAACGGAACAGGCGATACCTAAATATTTTGACGACCTGAAGGAGGGCGTCAGCTACGCTCTGGGGCACCAGTTTCTGCGAAGAACGCTCATGGTTTGCGGAATATTTTGCTTTCTTATCGTCCCGGCCGCTATTCTGAACGAACTCTTTGTAGTCAGAATTTTCGGAGATGTTTTTCCCGACAACAGCTATCTTGCGCTCGCCATAAACGCCGTGGTGTTCTTCGCCGGAGCGATTGTGGGAGGGCTGATTCTGGGCGCGTGGGGTGGATTTCCGAACAGGCTCAAGACGCTCGCATTGGGCGGAGTCGGGTTCGGCGTGACGACAGTCGGAATCGGGCTTACCGGTTCGTTCTGGATTTATCTTGTCATCATATTCATTGCGGGCGTTGCGATGCCCTTCAACAACTCTCCGCTGATGGTTCTGCTTCAGGAGAAGGTTGAACCGGAAAAGCAGGGACGGGTGTTTTCCCTCGTACAAATTGTTAATGTTCTTGTTATGCAGATTGGGCTGGCTGTTTTTGGTCCGCTCGCGGACGTCGTGCCCATGCAGTGGCTCATGATAGGCACAGGCATAGGGCTGCTCGTAATGACCGCTTGGATTTGCAGCTGGAAGAGCTTCTACCGCGAGGGAGTTACGCTATCCCGCTCGTTCCCAGAAGAAAACGAGATTTCCGAAGCAGCAGGAGACTGCAACGAAGTCTGATCGAAAAGACCGTGCTTTTGCACGATCTTTTTTTTGGATAAGTATTTCATGTGTGACAAAGTTACGGAAATACTATCGTTAACGGCATAAACTGAAATCACGAAGGATGAAAGGGACTATGGTCTCTATGCATAAAATCTGCGTGCGGTTCAGATACGTTCAGCATTGCCAGATGATTAACAATGATCGGGAGGGAAATTTTCATGAGCAAAGTTCTTATAATCGGCGGCGTCGCAGGCGGTGCGAGCTGCGCTGCACGTCTTCGCAGACTGGATGAAAATGCGGAAATAATTCTGTTTGAGCGTGGGGAATACATTTCCTACGCAAATTGCGGGCTTCCTTATCATGTCGGCGACGTGATAAAGTCCCGCGATGCCCTGCTTCTTCAGACACCTGCCGCAATGCGGGCAAAGTTCAACATTGACGTAAGGGTTAAAAACGAGGTCATGTCCATCGACCGCGCAAATAAAACGATTATCGTTAGAAAAACGGAAACAGGCGAGACCTACACTGAGAACTATGACACGCTCGTTATCTCGACAGGCTCTTCTCCGCTGCGTCCGCCCATTCCGGGTATAGAATCTCCCCGCATCCAGACACTTTGGACGGTACCGGACACGGACAGGATTCGTTCCTTTATCAAAGAATCGGGCGTAAAGTCGGCGGCTGTTATAGGCGGCGGTTTTATAGGACTTGAAATGGCCGAAAACCTGCGCCAGCTTGGGCTCAAGGTCTCAATAATTGAAATGCTCGATCAGGTCATGGCGCCGCTGGACTTTGAAATGGCGCAGCTACTCCACGAAAACATAGCCAAAAACGGCGTTGAGCTGCATCTTGGAGACGGCGTTTCGTCTTTCAACGACACCGGCGAAATGGTTGATATAACGCTCAAAAGCGGAAAAACCGTTTCCGCAGAGCTTGTAATACTTGCAATCGGTGTTCGTCCGAACGGCGAGCTTGCCAGAGGCGCGGGACTTGAGATGAACGCACGCGGTGGCATAGTAGTCGACGAATATCTAAAAACCTCAGACCCCGATATATACGCTGTGGGTGACGTTATTGAGGTCGAGGACTTCATCGACAAGAGCCGCACGATGATACCGCTCGCGGGTCCCGCGAACAAGCAGGGGCGTATCGCTGCGAACAACATCGCAGGCGCAAGAGAAAAATACGAGGGTACGCTGGGCACCGCGGTCGCAAAGGTTTTCGACCTTACCGCGGCAAGCACGGGCGCAAGCGAGAAAACGCTCATAAAGCGCGGTTTCAAAAAGGGCGAGGATTTTGAGGCGATAACAATAGTCCAGAACTCGCACGCGGGTTACTACCCCGGAGCGGTGCCGCTCACACTAAAGCTCCTGTTCTCCAAGGACGGCAAAAAAGTCTTCGGCGCACAAATTGTCGGAACGGATGGCGTTGACAAGAGAATTGATACAATCGCGGTCACCATTCGCCTCGGAGGAGGAATAAACGAGCTCAAAAATCTTGAGCTTGCCTACGCGCCGCCCTATTCCTCCGCGAAGGATCCCGTCAATATGGCTGGCTTCACTGCCGCAAACGTCCTTGCGGGAGACGCTAAGTTTGCAGAATGGAACATTGCCGAAAAAAATGCTGACGTAACACTGCTCGATGTGCGCGAGGACGCTGAGCTTATGGCTTTCTCAATCGAGAAGGCAAAGCACATCCCGCTCGGTCAGCTCCGCGCACGGCTTGGCGAGCTTGATAAATCAAAGGAAATTGTTGTTTTCTGCGCAATCGGAGTTAGAGCCTATAACGCGGCGCGGATACTCACGAATAACGGCTTTGGAAACGTAAAAATCTATCCGGGCGGAATGCGATTTTATCGCGCTACGCACTATGAGGAGGAAAAAACCATGGCTTTTGATGCGCCTGTTGCAGATAGCGGACACGTGGACACAAAAGATGTCCCCATTGCGTCGATGAGACTTGATTGCAGCGGGATGCAGTGCCCGGGACCTATCATGAAGGTCTTTGAGACCATGAAGGATATGAAAGACGGAGACGTAATGGAAGTATCCGCCTCTGATGCGGGCTTTGCGAAAGACATCGGCGCATGGTGCAGACGCACCGGAAACTCCCTCGTATCAAACGAAAAACGCGGAGGTGACTATGTCGCGCTCGTCAAAAAAGGTGGCGTTGAGAAAAATGCCGCATCGGGCTCGACCTCCAATGAGGGCAAGACGATAATCGTCTTTTCCGGCGATCTCGATAAAGTTCTCGCGAGCTTCATCATCGCAAACGGCGCCGCGGCCATGGGCAGACCCGTTACGATGTTCTTCACCTTCTGGGGGCTCAACGTCCTTCGCAAGCCCGAAAAACAGAAGGTTCAAAAGTCCCTCATGGAAAACATGTTTGGAACGATGATGCCGAGAGGCGCGGGAAAGCTCAAGCTTTCCAACATGAATATGGGCGGCATGGGAACTGCCATGATGAAAAAGATCATGCAGGACAAAAACGTCGACTCCCTTGAGGAGCTCATCAAAAAGGCTATGAAGTCAGGCGTCAAGATCGTGGCCTGCACGATGAGCATGGACGTAATGGGCATCAAGGAAGAAGAGCTTATCGAAGGAGTCGAACTCGGCGGCGTCGGAGCCTATCTAGGTGACGCGGAAGAGTCGAACGTCAATCTCTTCATCTGATGCTTGACATTAAAACCGTTACCTTACTAACCACTTTGCCATAAAGTGTCTTCTCTCCTCCATAAGGCCCGCAGCGCCAATAACGCTGTGGGCCGACTCCTCTTAGGCAAAGAAAGATTGACTCTATATTAACAAAGTGGTATATTATAGTTGTAATTTACAAACCGTACTGACATCGAAGATGAATTTCTGACGTGGAAGGCAGCTAAGTAGCGATTACGCTGATTGCGCCTGTCCGGGCGCAATTTTTGTTTTGGAGGGTGTTTTATGGATGCAACAAATCAGGAAAAAAGGCTTGCGATGGTCGCTATCATCGTCGAAGATTTCGATTCGGTCGAGAAGCTGAACAAACTCATGCACGAAAACGGACAGTATATCATCGGACGGATGGGTCTGCCCTGTCGTGAAAGAGGAGTGTCCCTGATAAGCGTTGGGCTCGATGCCCCGTCCGACGTTATCAGCTCCTTTTCCGGAAAACTGGGGATGCTCCCCGGTGTCAGCGCGAAGACGGTCTATGCCAAAACGCAAGCGGTACAGCTCTGACCGTCTTACGGAAAATCCATATTCAGAGAAGGAGATTTTTATGAGAAAGAACACATTAGCTATTATCCTTTGCCTCGTTCTGACGTTTGCCTTGCTTGCCGGCTGCGGCAAAAAGAATCCCTCAACGAGCACGGACGTTCCAAAGGAAACAGCCTCTGCGGCGCCCTTGGAACAGGTCAATGTGACCGTTGCCGGTCTTGCCGGACCCACCTCGATGGGCATGATAAAAATGATTTCCGAGAAAGCGCTTAATTCCGATGCCTACGCTGTCAATTATGAGATTGCGTCAGCGCCTGATACGCTGACGGCAAAGCTTATAACGGGCGAAGTCCAGATTGCGGCTCTGCCCACAAACTCCGCCGCCGTCCTCTATAACAAAACGGAAGGACAGGTGCAGTTCCTCGCGCTAAACACGCTGGGTGTGCTTTATGTCGTTGGGAAGGAAGCATCAAACGTAACTTCTCTCAAAGGTCTTGAGGGTAAAACAATTGCTTTGAGCGGCAGCGGTGGAGTTCCTCAATATGCTACGGAGTATATCCTCGACAAGGCGAGAATCAAGGACTCTGTGACGCTCAATTACCTGCCCGACCACGCATCTGTCGCGCAGGCTCTACTCGCGGGAGATGCGGAGCTTGCGATTTTGCCCCAGCCCTTCGTGACGCAGGTGCTCGCCAAGGATCCGAGTATGAAGATACTGCTCGACTTCAACAAGGAATGGGACGTAGCTTCCGGCGGCAGCAGCGTGCTTTCCATGGGTTGCCTTGCCATTCGGAAGGATTTCGCCGATGCAAACCCGGAGTTCGTTGCGGAATTTTTGAAGCAGTATGAGGCTTCCGTGAAGTACGTTAACGAGAACCCTGCGGACGCGGCGAAGCTAATCGCAGATTCTGGCATCGTCGCATCGGAGGAGATAGCGGAGAAGGCAATACCCTTCTGCAACATCGTGTTCAAAACCGCACTTGGCGCAAAGCCGGGAATAAACGGATTTTTGCAGGTGCTCTTCGATTTTGACCCGGCGTCTGTCGGAGGCGCGATGCCGGATGACGGTTTCTACTACGCTTCTCCGATAACGAGATAATCGAGATCAGAGAGGATTCAGAGTGAAAGCCGAACTATCACAAAAAGCCTTCGCGGTCTGGCGCAGGCGCGTACTTGTAATATTACTCTGGCTGGCCATCTGGGAAGGAGCCTACCTGCTTATAGGCAGGGAAATCTATTTTCCTTCGCCGGTTTCCGTTGTCACGACCTTTTTTAGACTGCTGACAGAGCAAAAGACGTGGGTCGTCATCGGCTGGAGCCTTTACCGCACACTGTTCGCAATTATTGCTTCCGCGGTGCTCGGCGTTGTTTTCGGTATGGCGTGCGGACTTAGCCGCGCGATGTACGACTTTGTGAATCCCCTTATGGTAATACTCAAATCAACGCCCGTCGTGTCAGTCATCATTATCTCGATAATTTGGTTTCGCTCGACGGATGTGCCGATTTTTTCAGGTATCTTAATGTGCTTTCCTATCGTGTTTACGGGGACTGTAGCAGGGGTTCGGAGTACAGACCCGAAGCTCATAGAAATGTGTTTGTTTTATGGAGTAGGGCGCTTTGAAAGGCTCAAATCCCTTTATTTTCCCGCAGCAAAATCCCACATAAATGCTTCGGTGATATCGGAAATCGGCATTTGCTGGAAGGCCGTCGCCGCGGCGGAGGTTTTGAGTATGCCGCGCTTATCGATTGGCGCGAACCTCTATTTCGCTAAGACCTCGCTAGACCCCGCACTGCTTTTCGCCTGGACAGTCATTATCATTCTTTTGAGCTTCGTTTTCGAAACCATTTATGCAAAGGTGTCGGGCTATGATAAAACTTCTGGACATCAGTAAAAAATACGGCGGGAGAGAGCTGTTCTCGCACTTTTCCGCCGAGTTTAAAGAACACGAGGTTACCTGTATCCTTGGAGCCTCCGGCGTGGGCAAAACTACGCTTATAAACATCATCGCAGGGATAGTGCCGCCCGACAGTGGACGGGTCGTCTTTGAGACAAACGGCAAAGAGCGCGTTTTGCGTGGCTCGTATGTCTTTCAAGAGCATAGGCTACTGCCGTGGCTGAACGTACATGAAAATCTTGACCTTGTACTTAAAAATGCGCGGAAATCCGACGGGCGCGGCTATACCAAGGAAGAGCGCACCGAGCTCATAAAAAAACAGCTGAAGCTCGTCGGACTGGAGGCTTACGAATTCTCAAACATTGACGACCTTTCGGGCGGCATGGTACAGCGAGTTGCGCTTTGCAGGGCATTCTTGTATCCATCCGAACTGCTTTTTCTGGACGAGCCCTTCAAGGAACAGGACCCGAAGCTGAAGGATGAGCTTTACGAAACCTTCTTCCGCGCCTACGAAAACGACTTCTCGCGCCGGACAGTTCTTTTTGTTACCCACGACATTTCTGAAGCCCTGCGCCTTGCGGATACGATAATTATTCTCTCGGGTTCTCCCGTCAAGATAGCCGGAAGCTACGAAAAATCGGAGTATTCCGAAGAATTGACTGAGAAGATAAAGGAACTGCTTTAGATATCATAAAAATAAAAAGCTCCCGTCCGAAGAATCGGACGGGAGCTTACTGTTATATTAGTTATTCGCCATGGAAACGGTTCTTCGCGGTATAGGTCGTGTGCAGGAGTTCGTGCGCCTTGTGACTGCCCGGCTTTTCGAGGAAACTGTCGTACAGCTCCTTAATGACAGGGTTGTCATGGGACTTGCGAAGAGTCTTGCCCGCGTCCTCGGAATAGAGAGCCTTTGCGCGGAGCTTCTTGAGGTCCACGTTATTGCGGATGCTTGCGGGCTGAATGGGCTGACCGCCGCCGTTTACGCAGCCGCCGGGGCAACCCATGACCTCGATGAAGTGATAGTTCTTCTCACCGCTCTTGACGGCTTCGAGGAGCTCCTTCGCGTTCTTGAGACCGGAGGCGACGGCGACATTCAGCGTGAGTCCGCCGACAGTATAGGTGGCTTCCTTGACTCCATTCGTTCCGCGTACATCGCAGAATTCGATGGGGGCCGCGGGGTCGCCTGTGAGCCACTCAGCAGCGGTGCGCAGAGCTGCTTCCATGACTCCGCCGGTTGCGCCGAAGATAACGGCAGCGCCGGTGGAAACACCAAGAGGAGCGTCATAATTCTCGTCGGGCAGATTTGTAAAGTCGATACCTGCGCGCTCAATCATGCGGCCGAGTTCGCGGGTTGTGAGAGCGACGTCGACATCGGGAACGCCGTTTGCTCCCTGTTCGGCACGTTTGCACTCGTATTTCTTCGCGGTGCAGGGCATGATGCTGACGACGAAAATGTTCTTCGGGTCAACGCCGAGCTTTGCGGCATACCAGCTCTTTGTAATAGCGCCGAACATCTGCTGCGGGGACTTGCAGGAGGAAAGGTTCGGAATGAACTCGGGATAATAATGCTCGCAATAGTTAATCCAGCCGGGCGAGCAGGAGGTGATGAGCGGGAGGACACCCTTGTTATTGATGCGCTCTACAAGCTCGGTGGCTTCTTCAAGTATCGTGAGGTCAGCGGAGAAATCGGTGTCGAACACATCGTCAAAGCCGAGACGGCGCAGAGCCGCAACCATCTTGCCCTCAACATTGGTGCCGATGGGCATACTGAACACTTCGCCGAGTGCTGCGCGGGTGGCGGGAGCCGTCTGAACGACGACGCGCTTTGTGGGATCGGCAAGAGCCGCCCAGACTTCGTCCGTCTGATCCTTCTCGTGGAGAGCGCCGGTGGGGCAGGCAACAATGCACTGTCCGCAGGAGACGCAGGCAACGGTGTTCAGCGGAGCGTCGAAAGCGCTTCCGATATGAGTGTTGAAACCGCGCTTATTTACGCCGATGACCGCCGCGTCCTGAAGCTGATCGCAGACCGCCGTACAGCGGCGGCAGAGGATGCACTTGGAGTTGTCGCGAACCATGTGGGTTGCGGAATCATCAACGGTCGAGGGAGTCTTGGCTCCGTCGTATTTGCCTTCATCATCCACGCCGTAGTCATGGCAGAGCTTCTGGAGCTCGCAGGAGCCGGAACGGATGCAGGTAAGGCACTCGCGCTTATGGTTGGAAAGAAGGAGCTGGAGGTTCGTTTTGCGCGCCTCAAAAACCTTTTTGCTGTTTGTAATGACTTCCATTCCCTCCGAGACAGGGAAGACGCAGGAGGCGTTAAGCTTCGGGGAACCCTTAATTTCGACAACGCACATACGGCAAGCGCCGATTTCGTTTATATCCTTGAGGTAGCAGAGAGTAGGGATGTCGATATGCGCCTCACGGGCAGCCTGCAAAATGGTCGTTCCTTCGGGGACTGTAACAGGCACGCCATTGATTTTGAGATTTATCATTTTCATTTCCATATCCTCCTCTCCTTATTTCTTAAAGATTGCTTTGAACTTGCAGCTATCTATGCAAGCTCCGCACTTGATGCATGCCGCGCTGTCTATAACGTGGGCTTTCTTGACTTCGCCCGTAATGGCGTTTGCCGGACAGTTGCGCGCGCAGAGCGTGCAGCCCTTGCAAAGCTCGGGGTCAATTGTGTAGTTGAGCAGCTTTTTGCAGACACCCGCGGGGCAGCGCTTTTCGATGATGTGAGCCTCATACTCTTCGCGGAAATATTTTATCGTCGAGAGAACGGGGTTCGGAGCGGTCTGTCCAAGACCACAGAGAGCGTTTTCCTTGATGAAGTAGCAGAGCTCTTCGAGCTTGTCAATATCCTCCATCTCGCCGTTGCCGGAAGTAATCTTGTCAAGGATTTCGTATAAGCGACGGACGCCGACGCGGCAGGGTGTGCATTTTCCGCAGCTTTCTTCGACCGTGAACTCAAGGAAGAATTTCGCGATGTCGACCATGCAGTTGTCTTCGTCCATGACTATCATTGCGCCGGAACCCATGATTGAACCGAGAGCGGTCAGAGTTTCGTAGTCGACAGGAGTATCAAGGTACTTCTCGGGAATGCAGCCGCCGGAGGGACCGCCGGTCTGAACAGCCTTGAACTTCTTGCCGTCGGGACAGCCGCCGCCGATTTCCTCGATGATTTCGCGGAGCGTCGTGCCCATCGGGATTTCGACAAGTCCGGTATGGTTAATCTTGCCGCCGAGCGCGAAGACCTTGGTGCCCTTGGACTTTTCTGTGCCCATGGAAGCAAACCACGCTGCGCCGTTTCTGATGATACGCGATATGTTCGCATAGGTCTCAACATTGTTGAGGATTGTGGGCTTGCCAAAAAGGCCCTTGACTGCTGGGAACGGAGGACGGGGACGCGGGTCGCCGCGCTTGCCCTCGATGGAGTTCATAAGCGCGGTCTCCTCGCCGCAGACGAAAGCGCCGGCGCCGAGACGGATGTCGATGTCGAAATTGAAGCCCGAGCCGAGGATGTTATCACCGAGAAGTCCGGCTTCTCTCGCCTGAGCGATTGCGATTTTAAGACGCTTGACCGCGATGGGATACTCCGCACGGACGTAAATGTAGCCGTGGGCAGAGCCGATTGCGTAGCCCGCGATTGCCATAGCTTCGAGTACGCAGTGGGGATCGCCTTCGAGCACGCTGCGATCCATGAATGCGCCGGGGTCGCCCTCATCGGCATTGCAGCAGACGTATTTATCGCCAGCGGGCTGAGCCGCGGCAAAGCTCCATTTTTTGCCCGTCGGGAAGCCGCCGCCGCCGCGTCCGCGAAGTCCGCTGTCTGAGATTTCCTTAATGACATCCTGCGGAGTCATTTCGGTCAGAACCTTAGCCAGAGCCATATATCCGTCATAGGCTATGTATTCATTAATGTTTTCGGGGTCAATGACGCCGCAGTTCTCGAGAGCGACGCGCTTTTGCTTACGATAGAAATCGGTGTTGTCAAGGCTGAGTATCGTATCCTCGGCAATTGTTTCGGTGTAAAGAAGACGCTTCACGAGTCTGCCCTTGAGCAGGTGCTCTGTGACGATTTCCTTGACATCATCGACCTTGACCTGAGAGTAGAAAGCACCCTCGGGATACACTACGACGACGGGGCCGAGCGCGCACAGACCGAAACAGCCGGTCATTATAACTTTAACTTCGTCTGCGAGGCCGGCAGCTTTGAGCTCGGACTCGAAATTCTCGAAAAGCTTATCGCTTCCTGAGGAATGACAGCCTGTACCGCCGCAAACGAGGATGTGTGAACGTACCATTATCTTACCTCCTTAATTTGCGTTGGCGCCGATGGTGTATTCGACCACTGGGCTGCCGTTTACAACATGCGAAGCGAAGATTTTGGGGACCTTTTCGGGCGTGACATGTACATATGTGGTCTTTGCGCCGTCGGCGTCAAAAATTTCGACCACCGGCTCAAACTGGCAAATTCCGATGCAGCCTGTCTGAGCTACAACAACGTCGGTAAGCTTGCGGGTTTCAACTTCCTTGATGCAGGCAGCAAGGACCGGACGCGCGCCTGCGGCGATTCCGCAGGTTGCCATACCAACGACTATTCTCATGCGGTGCTCACTGTCTTTGCGGACGCCGACTTTTTCTTTCATCTCGTCGCGCAAAGCCTGAAGTTCTGCTAAACTCTTCATCTTTGGACTACCTCCTATATTGTGGACGCACTAAAAAGCGCATCCCCTGATTTAGTTATTCTTCCTGACCTTTGAGCAGGTCCGAGGTGTTTTCGGTTAAAAACTCACGAATGAACTTGGAAACACTCGGATCATTGAGCTCGATTCCGCCCAGAACACGGCGGAATTCCCGTGTATCCAGAATCATATCGTTATCTTCAAGGTGTCGCGTGTATACAAAATCGATTTGCGGATTGCAGTAAATGAGCGAGGATATTGTCTCATTAATATTACCCAGCGGCATAAGATCGATGCTCGAGCGGACAAAATCTGCCTTGACCTCGGTACCCTTCCCCACTTCGCTCTTTATAACAAATTTTCCGCCGGTGAGCTCCGCCGCCATTTTGAAAAACGGTACGCCCAGACCGACTTTTCTCGTCGAGCGGGTGGTATAAAAGGGGTCGGTGACATTTTTGACCTGATCTTGCGTCATTCCGCAGCCGTTATCGGAAATGGTGACCGTGAGAAGGTCAGAGCTTGGCTTTTCATCCACCGTTATCTCAACGAGCGTGGCACCGGCGCGGACAGAGTTTTCCGCCACGTCCAGTATGTTCATGGAAAGCTCCTGCATCATAGTGCTGCCTCCGCATTTTCGAGGTATTCGTTATTCGTACTTGGCCAGAATCCCATTGATCTGGTCGGGGGTTACCTTCCCGTAAACTTCATCATTTACCGTAAGTACCGGTGCAAGACCGCAGGCGCCAAGGCAGCGGCAGGCGTCAAGAGAGAACTTGCCGTCCGGAGTACAGCCGCCGTCCTCGACCTTTAGCTTATCCTTAATCTTCTGATAGATTTCGCCGGAACCTTTGACGTAGCACGCGGTTCCAAGGCAGACGGAAACGGCATATTTGCCCTTGGGGCTGAAATTGAACTGCGAATAGAAGGTGGCGACGCTGTAGACGCTTTCCGTTGAGATGCCCAGCTCGGAAGCGATTACCTCAATCACCTCTTCGGGCAGATAACCATAGATTTCCTGTGCTACCTGCAATACCTGGACCAGCGAATGGTCACCATGCAGAGACGCAATGCTTTCTCGCAACTTCTTGTCTTGCTCAGGCGTTCCGACAATACCAGCTGTGCATGTTTTGCATGACATTTGTGTGTTCCTCCAGTTTTTATAAAAATGTATTCTGTGACAGATTTATGTCGAACAGTTGCTTAACTCCCGTCCGATATTATAGCATAAAGCAATACGTTTTACCAGCATGATTTGTTAATTTTTCGACATATTGCGTTATGTAACATTGTTTTTGCCGGAGCCTTTGTGTTATAATTGTATTAAGAAAAAACACAGGCGCCGAAGCCGAAAAAATGCAATAAAAACCGCGTTTAGAATGTGACTTATTTAACAAATACCTATAGCCCGAACGATACAACAATACAGGTACAGGGGGAATATCTATGTTTATTAAAGATATCCAGAAGATTCTGGACGCGCAGCTTCTTGTTGGAGATGAGCTTCTGGACACGGAGGTCCGCTCGGCCTGCGGAAGCGACATGATGAGCGATGTGCTTGCTTTCGTCAAGGATCAGGCGGTTCTGATAACAGGACTTCTTAATCAGCAGGCAATCCGAACCGCAGCGATGATGGACATGGTTTGTGTTGTGTTCGTCCGCGGAAAAATGCCCGGAGAGGACATTCTCGAAGCGGCAAGGGAAAACGGTATCGCTGTTATGACAACAACTCACCGAATGTTTACCGCCTGTGGTCTCCTTTATGAGGCGGGACTGAATGGAGGTTGTCATATAAAATGAGCGATAACAGTCTTCATTACCATTATCTCGTACCCGGGGATGATTTTACAAGGGCGGGGATAGCATCAAGTTCCGTGAAGAAAACTCTCAAGCAACTGGGGATAAACCCTGAAACAGTCAGGAAGCTTTCAATTTCACTTTTTGAGGGCGAGATCAATATGGTTATCCATGCCGGCGGCGGCGAGATTGATGTCTGGATTGACGATGAAAAAATCGTCGCGGAGCTCGCTGACAAGGGGCCTGGAATTGAGAACGTTGAGCTTGCCATGCAGGAAGGATGGTCCACAGCTTCCGAGCAGGTGAGGGGACTGGGCTTCGGAGCCGGAATGGGGCTCCCCAACATGAAAAAATACTCCGATGAACTTATAATCGACAGCACCGTGGGCGTTGGAACAAAGGTGACTCTCGTCGTGAATGTTGTCAAATAACATACTCTATGGAGGCTTAAAATGGCTGAGTATTTTCACTCTGTTACACTGGACAAGGATGCCTGCCGTGGGTGCATAACCTGCGTCAAGCGCTGCCCGACGGAAGCAATCCGTGTCCGTGACGGGAAGGCGCGAATTATTGCAGAGCGCTGCATAGACTGCGGAGAATGCATCAGGGTTTGCCCGCATCATGCCAAGCACGCCGTGACCGATCCGCTCAGCGAGATGGAAAAATATAAATATAAGGTAGTTCTTCCGCCGCCGTCCCTTTTTGGTCAGTACAAGAGGCAGGAGGACCTGGAACTGATACGCGCCGCACTCTGTGAGCTCGGCTTTGATGCCGTATATGAGGTGGCAGCCGCAGCGGAGCTTGTTTCAGACGCAACACGCAAGATGCTTGAAGAGGGCGAGCTTATAAAGCCTGTTATCTCATCAGCCTGCCCCGCCGTATTAAGGCTTATCAGAATACGCTTTCCGCATCTTCTAAAAAACGTACTGCCGCTTTCCGCCCCGATGGAAGTTGCGGCGCGTCTTGCACGCGAGAAAGCGGTTACGGTTACGGGATTTAAGCCGGAGGAAATCGGAATCGTATTCATAACTCCGTGCCCCGCGAAGGCAACGGCAATTAAAAACCCGATGGGAACCGAAATTAGCGGCGTTGATCTGGCTGTTTCCGTCAGCGAGATATATCCCGCATTGCTTGCCGCCATGAACAAATGCGCGCTGGAGGGCACAGGGCCCGACACTTCGCAGTCTGGACGCACCGGTCTAAGCTGGGGCAACAGCGGTGGAGAGGCCGCAGCGACCTTCACGGTACGCTATCTTGCGGCGGACGGAATCGAAAATGTTATCAAGGTGCTTGAGGAGATGGAGGACGACCGCCTGGCGGATCAGGACTTCGTCGAACTCAATGCCTGCCCCGCAGGCTGTGTGGGCGGGGTACTGAATATAGAAAACCCATATGTGGCGGCGACGAGAATGAAACATCTGCGAAATTACCGTCCCGTTGCCTGCAACAAATTGTCTGACGATTTCGTTCCGGAAGAGCTACTCTGGGACGCGGAAGTCGCGCCCATTGACGCTCTGCGGCTCGACCCGTTGCCCGAACGTTCTCTGGAAATGATGCGTGAAATTGAGAAGATCGAACAGAGCTTATACGGGCTCGACTGTGGATCCTGCGGAGCGCCAAGCTGCCGTGCGCTGGCGGAGGATATCGTTCTCGGCTTTTCCACAGAGGACGCCTGTATCTACCTTCTCAAGGACAAGGTGGACGCTGTAAGATCCAGTATGCTGTCACTCAAAATCGACAGCAGAGATAAAAGCGGGGACAAATAATGAAAGTTAAAGAGCTGTGCGAAGAGCTGGGTTGGGAGCTGGCAACCGGTGACGGTGAGCGCAAAATAACAGGAGGCATTTACTGCTGTGACCTTTTGTCCCTCGTTATGGGAAGAGCTCCGTCCGATAGTATCTGGATAACCGTTATGGGTAACGTCAACACAATGGCTGTGGCGACGCTTGCCGATACTGCTTGCGTTGTCATTGCGGAGCGTATGCCGCTTGACGCGGAAGCACTTGAAGGAGCGAAAAAAGGCGGAATCACCGTTTTGAAAACTGATCAGCCTGTTTTTGAGGCCGCACTTTTCGCTGCAAAAGCGATGAAGCTGGCTTAGTAAAAATATAAGGAAAAGGGGGCGGAGGAGCTGTGCCGCTTTATGCATATGACCTGCATATACACACCTGCCTATCGCCCTGCGGCGATTCACTCATGACTCCGCCGAATATTGCGAACATGGCAAATATCAAAGGGCTCGACATAATTGCCGTTACTGATCATAACAGTGCGCGCAACGTCCGTGCCGTAATGTGGGCGGCGAGGGGACTTCCAATGACGGTGATACCAGGAATTGAAGTCACGACCGCAGAAGAAATCCACATAGTCTGCCTTTTTCCCGATGCGGACAGCGCGGAAAAAGCAGGAGCAGAGCTCGAAGGGCATCTTCCACCTGTTCAAAATCGTCCTGAATACTTCGGAGAACAGGTAATAATGTACGAAAATGAAGGAATTAGTGGGACTTTCCCGAGGCTACTTCCTAATGCGCTTGATATATCGATCGACGCACTGCCGAAGCTCGTCGATTCTTTCGGCGGCTTCTGCTATCCTGCGCATATCGACCGCGCCTCCAACAGCATTATCTCTGTTTTCGGTGAGGTGCCTAAAACGCCGAAGTTTGTTTCTCTCGAGGTCCATAATCCGCAGAGCTTTTTCGAAAAAGCTGATAACGCGCGCTACAGGAATGAGTTTTTCATTGTCACCTCGTCCGATGCGCACAGGCTTCAGGACATTTCGGAGAGGGAGAATTTCATTGAACTGCCGGAGCCAAGCTTTAACTGCCTTCGCAGAGCGCTTTGCTCCGATATTCAATGATTTGGTCAGAACAATAGTTTCTTCCCTAACAGGCAAATTGTATTTTACTACAATAGTACCCGCTTGTCAAAGAACGAAATTTTGGTATAAATGACAAATTGATAATTTTGTAACAATAAATAAAAACAATACATGCGTATTGTTAAATTGCGACACATTTCATAAAAATACACAGAAGACTTGCGTACTGAAGAAGGAGCTTGCTATGAAAGTTGCGCTTATTAACGGACAAAACCACAAGGGCTCTACATATCATATCGGCAAAATGCTTGCCGAAAAGCTGACTGATAACGAAAATATTTCCGAGGTGTTTCTGCCGCGGGATATGCCGAAATTTTGCATCGGCTGTGTAAGGTGCATTATGGAAGGCGAAAATGTCTGCCCGGACTATCAGTATATGGAGCCGATAACGCAGATAATTGACTCGGCTGATGTGCTGATTTTCACGTCGCCCGTGTATGTGCTTCATGCGACTGGTTCAATCAAGGCGCTGCTCGACCACTATGCCTATCGCTGGATGTCGCATAGGCCTGAGGGTAAAATGTTCGGGAAGCAGGGCGCCATAATATCGACCGCTGCGGGAATAGGAATGAAATCAACGCTGAAGGATATGCGCGACAGTCTATCTTACTGGGGTGTCGGCAGAATTTACAGCTACGGCATAGGCGTTCAGGCTATGTCATGGCGCGAGGTCGCTGATAAGAAAAAGGTGAAGATCGAGAGCAAGACCGACCGGCTTGCGAAAGCTATTAAAAGGCGTAAAGGTAAGGTCCGCCCCTCGCTTAAAACGAAGCTGATATTCGGCATAATGCGTCAGATGCAGAAAAAGCCGTGGAACCCGGCGGATGGGGATTACTGGATGGAAAAGGGCTGGATGGGCTCGAAAAGACCTTGGAATAACCGATGAGAATTATAATAAGAAGCGGACAAGCTTTGTGATTGTCCGCTTCTTATTTAGCTGTAACCGAATCGGCCTGATTCTTCACCACTGAAACATCATCAAAGGACGCCGAAGGCGCTTAGAATTCCAACTACGACGAGGAGTATGCCCGTAACAAGATCGACGGAAAAACCGAAGCGCTTCACGAGCTTTCCACCGAACCAGAAAGCAAGAAGATTGACAGGTACAGATATGGCGAAAAACAGCAGCAGCAGGAGGGAAGCGCTCCCACCAAAGGTTCCGACGCCGACGCTGAAAGCGCCCACGAGGTCTTCAATGCCCGCGCCGAGAAGGACAAGAAGAATATTCGCCTGCGAAAGATTTCCGCCCGTCTTTTCGGAGGACGTTTTTGCGATTTTATAGCCGACACAGATCAAAATTGCAGAGCTTATGTAACGACTCACAGCGCCTACGAGACCGTTCAGTACGCTTCCGACGGCAAAACCCAAAAGCGAGACGGCGCAGTGCAGGAGCGCGAATATGAGCGCAAGAAAAAGTCTGTCCGCAAAAGCCTTAACCCGAGTCCCCAGATTGACGGATAATATTGCAATTTCCAGGTTGAGGACTGCGACAAGAACTGCCATTTCAAAAATATCCAAGCATCTCACCCGCAAAACAAATTTAACCTGCCACTTAGCGGCATACTTAATGCTTATTTTTGAAGCCGCGGAATAATGCTATTATTATGTTTGCATTAATAATAAAGAAAAATGCTGATAAGTTTGCATAATGATACTTTTGATGTAGAAAATAAAATAAATGAAATAAGGAGGATAAAGTTTATGGCGCTTTTAGGAAATCCTTTTGTTGCCAATGTAACAAAGCAAATGACCCAGGAAGAAACAATTCAGGCTCTGCGCGTTGACCTTGCCGGAGAACTTGAAGCCATCATCGGATATGAAGCTCATGCTATGTCAACAAGTGACGAACGAGTAAAAAAGGTACTTTCCCATGTTGCCGACGAGGAAAGACAGCATGTCGGAGAGTTGCAGCAGCTGCTCTATATTCTATGTCCTAAGGAAGCCGAGAACATGGAAAAAGGTAAGCAGTCAATCATTCAGCAGCAACAACAGAACTTTCAGGGCGAGATGCAATAATAAAAGCCGCACTCTTTTCAGAGTGTGGCTTTTATTGAGGTCGACAAAAGTGGTTTATGTGCCCATGAATTATACTTTAAAAATCTATGGGACTAAAGTAATTGCCATATTATAATAATTATGCTAAAATATACTAAAAGGACTCTTTCTACCGAACTAATTTTGTTTATTTAGACCATAATGTCGACAATTGTCGATATATGTCGTGCCTGTCGTGGCGAGTTGTTTCGGTAATGTGTTTTTTACACATGTTAAGCCAGAAAGATATATAAACTAGGAGGATATAATAATGAAAAGAGCCATGAAATCAGCGTTGACCCTCGTGCTTATTCTTGCAACACTATTTACATTTTCCCCGTTGGCGTCTGCCGCCGCAAAACCCGCAATAAGGATCATGCAAAATGGAAAGGCTTTGAATGTGTTTCCTATTCTGACACAGGGTGGTCATACATATGCCCCTTATGATTCTCTGTTCAAGGCGCTCGGCGCCAAAGCCAGCTATGACGAAGAAACTCAGGCAATTACAGCTGTGTCAGGAACGACAACAATAATCTTCAGCATGGAAGGCTATACAATGACTGGTTCAACTGATGGGGTGGAGGATTGGTGCTACACAGAAGGCGCGCCGATTGTGGACACGGTAACGCGGAAAATCTATGTGCCCATCCGCGATGCCGCTCAAGCGCTTGGCTATGTCGTATCATGGAACAGCGCCAGCCGCGCAATCACACTTCAGACGGTTGATGAACTTATTAAAAACAGCGGCGCAACCTATTCTGTGATGGACAAGTATCTGGCTTTCACTAAGGAGCCCATATCGAATAACAAAGCTCTAAACGGAACGTTCAGCCTTGCCGCCGATATGAATTCGCTTTATTACGGCGATTATTATTATGATGACGAATACTATGACGATACCGATTCGGAAACTGAGATGGTCGAGATTCCGCCGCTGACCATTAACGGGACAGCTACAGGAGTTTTTGACCAGAGCAGCAGTGAGATGAGCATAAACCTCAAATCAAATGCCTCAAGTGTGATACCACAGCTTATAGCAGAAGAAGCTATCGACGACGGAACGAAAGCTCTCCTCGGTTCCCTAGATAATACAGACATTAGTCTGATTGTTAACAACGAAACCGGTTTACTTTACGTCAAATCCCCTCTGATCTGCGCTATCACAGGGCAGGCTGAAGACGCGTGGCTTTGTCTCGAGACAGGAGAAGCTTTATCCTCCACGGATTTATCTGATCTTTCCGGGTACTCCATATTCAGTGTCGGAAATGTCTCCAACTTTAGGGACTATGTGTCTGCGGTGCTTAAGCAGGAGCTACTTTATTACGGAAGCGATTACGTCCTGGAAACTCTCGATGAGTTGAACGCCAAATTCAGTGACCAAGTATCGGTCAATGACGGCGACGACTATGTGTTTACATATTCATTTGATAATTCTGAAGATGAAGATTACTACACCCACACCAAAGAAGCTTCAAAACTGGTTTTCCAGTTTGACGGAGAAACATTTTCAGGCGTGTCTTATTCCCTCCTACATTCGACATGTTATCCTAGCTACGATTACATGGGCGATACTGTTTTTGACGAGCAGCTTGAAACGGCCAGCACCGAGATAACTTATTCCTTCACAGCTGCAGGCAAGGGCAATATGAGTATAACTACGATTTCAAACGGGGTAACAGAGCTTACGCTTAAGGTTGATTACACTTTCTCTGATACCACAGCAACTCCCGCACGTGAACCGGCTGAGGGAAGTAACATCGTATCTGTCTTTTCCCTCGGGGAACTCAGCGAATCAGTAACGAACGGATTATCCGAAGCTGGTCTGACGGCTTAAGGGCAGCAAGGGCCGGCAGGGGAGAAAAAGGCAATAGAGTCTTGACAATAATAAAAGCCCCTATCGCAAATATCGCGGTAGGGGTTTTTATTATTTCCCGTTGCACCAGGTGCAGTGCAAAATCTTAGGCTGTTTTTGATAAGGTATTAACGAATTGAATCGAACTGTTAATCAGGGGAACACGCCTCTAATTTCGGTTGCGGATGCTATCTTCCTAAGGGCGTTAATATATGCACCCATTCTCAATGTGGTCTTATACTCCGTGGTATCCTCCCAGACGCTGTTAAAAGCCTTTACTATGAGCTTTTCAAGCGCCTTATATACCTCGTCCTTATCCCACATTAGGTTCTGGATGTTCTGAACCCATTCAAAATAGGAAACTATAACACCGCCTGCGTTGGCAAGAATATCCGGTACAACTGTTACGCCTCGATCTTCCAGAATTTTATCGGCGGCGGGAGTCAGCGGGCCGTTCGCGCCCTCGACGATAATAGAGGCCTTTATGCTGTCAGCGTTTCCTTCGGTAATCTGGTTTTCAAGCGCCGCAGGGATAAGAACATCGGTTTCGACAGAGAGCAGTTCCTCGTTTGTAATATGCTTGATGCCGTCCGCCGAGAAATCCGCGAGCATTTTTCCCTTGTTTACCGCAAGGAAAGAGGAGAGCTCATTAATATCGAGACCCGCTTCTTTGTACAGTCCGCCGCTCACATCTGAAACAGCAACAATTATGGCGCCCTTCTGCTGCAGGAGCAAGGCTGCGTTTTTGCCGACATTGCCGAAGCCCTGAATCGCAACTCTGGTTCCCGCAATCTCCTTGTTTTTCTTGTGCAGTATTTCTCTAGTAATAAGCATTACGCCCATGCCGGTCGCTTCAAAGCGTCCAAGCGAGCCGCCAATCTCGATGGGCTTTCCGGTTACGACGCTGTTGACGACATAGCCAGTGAGCATACTGTATGTATCCATGATCCACGCCATGATTTGTGGGTTAGTGTTTACATCAGGAGCGGGGATATCTTTTTCAGGTCCGATAATGGGATAGATTGCGGCGGTATATCTTCTCGTCAGTCTTGAAAGCTCTCCCTTGGAAAGTTCAGCGGGATTAACCTTTACTCCGCCTTTTGCTCCGCCGTAAGGTATTCCTGCCACAGCGCATTTGAAGGTCATCCAAGCTGCCAGAGCCCTTACCTCGTCAATGTCAGCATCCTGGTGGAATCTGATGCCGCCCTTTCCGGGGCCCCTTTCGGTGCAGTGCTGAACTCTGTATCCTTCAAAGATTTTCAGAGACCCGTCGTCCATAACGACAGGTATTGATACTGTCAATTCCCTTTCGCAGTGTTTGAGACGAATGTAGTTCGCTTCGGGTAGTTCCATCATCTTCGCCGCACGCTCCATTGTCGCGATGAAGCTCTGGAACGGATTGACTTTGTTTTCCATAACAGCCTCCGTATTAATATTTTCGTTCTTTTTAGGGCAATCATTGTATCTTTTAACAATCTAAGCCTATTAGCCATAACCAATTATAGACGGTTTCGTGAATAAGTCAAACTATTTTTCAGTGCATCTAAAAATTATTTATATAAGCCATTTTGACTTATCGGAAACATAGTCGACTTTAATTTGCAACCTGTTACATCCTATGTTAGAATTATTTAACTCCTAAAACAGCTTTTATAGAAAAAGGAGCAAACCAATGATTAAAATTGCAATCTGCGACGACGAATCGCCGGAACTTGAAAGAGCCGATGGCTTGCTCAAGAAATATGCAAATGAACATCTCCAATATGAATTAAAAACGTATCACTTCACGGCCCCTCTTGAACTGCTCACTTATATTGCAGCAAATGGCGGATTTGATATGCTGTTGCTTGATGTATATATGCCGGGGATACTCGGTACAAATGCGGCACGTGAGTTAAGAGATATGGGAGATAACTGCCAGATTATCTTTCTGACCACATCACGTGACCATGCTGTGGATGCTTTTTCGTTAAATGCCGCACATTATCTGGTCAAGCCCTATTCCGAAAAAGAGTTCTTTTCGGCAATTGATAAGGTGCTTGAGAAGCTCGCAAATAAAGATGAAGTTTATATTACTGTCAAATCAACCGAAGGCATCAGTCGTATCGACCTGAACAAGCTGGTCTACACTGAAACAGAAAACCATTTTCAGCGCTTATATATGCTGGATGGCAGGACAATCTATGTACGCAAATCCTCCACAGAGTTTTTTGAGCTGCTCGATAAAGCCCCTCGCTTTTTCAAATGTGGTAATACCTATATTATAAACATGGACTATATCGTTGAACTTTCATCTAAGTGCATTGCCTTTTCTACCGGCTCAAAAATTCCTATACTCAACCGGAAATATTCGGAATTTAAAAAACTGTATATGGATTACATCTGCTGTCGCTGAGGGAGCGGTTATATATGCTTGTGATTATAATTACCTATATAGTGATGTTCCTGCGCTTTTTGCAAACGGCTGCTTATATCAGCCTGTTTTTCTTTTCAATGATTAAGCTTAAAGAACCGAAAAGAAAACGTATTACAATTACTGCTGCGATTTATATTGTGGTTGCTGCGGCATATTCTGCCGTTCTGCTTATTTTTGGACAGGAGTTTGCAGAAAGCCTGATTATTCCCGTCGAAATGGGGCTGTGTCTGATACTTCTCATTATCTGCTCCGCGGACAAATGGCCGGTATCGCTTTTTGTGATGTTTACTCAGTTTAATTTGTACTTTGCAATAAGCTACATTTCTGATATATGCACCACCGGTATGTCGGGATATACATATGCGATGGTATATTTTCTGTGCCGAACAGTGTTGTTCGGCGGGCTTCTGTTTTTTATGTTTAAAATAGTTCGTCCTCGTTTTCGCAGGCTGGTGGATATATTGGAAAAAGAATGGCATTTGATCGCACTTGTCGCCTTCTCTTTCTGTGTTCTGGAAGCTGTGATTCAGTATTATCCGAATTTGTACTGGTATGATGCCGGTAAGCGCTGGTATTTGGTTGCAAGCTCCTATCTTGTGTTCTTAGGTATCTACGGGATGATATTTTGGTTGATCAATGCAATCGTCAAAAAGTTTGAGGTTCAGGAGCGGGAGGGCATCCTCGCTTCGCAAAACAAGCTTTGGCAAGAGCAAATTGAGGAACAGAAAAATGCTATCAACGCGGCGAGGCGTGACCGCCATGATCTTCGCCATCATTACGACACTCTTTTATCAATGCTCGAGGGCGGAAAAACGCAGGAAGCGGTGTCTTATTTAAACGCGCAGACGCAGAGAACGGAAAACACGGTGCTTGCTGGCATTTGCGAACACCTTGCGGCAAACGCAATCCTTTCAAGATGGGCGGCGAGGGCGAGAGAGAACGGCATCAAAACTGAAATAGATGCAGGCATTTCCGCAAATCTTCCGATGGACGAGGTTGCGCTAGTTGGTATACTTGCAAACTCCTTTGAAAATGCTGTGGAAGGCTGCCTGCTCGCGCCTGTAGGAATAGAGAAGTTTATCACCGTAAAGATTGCTTATTCCGTTTATAACGGAGCCGGAAAGCTCCTCGTTGTAGTCGAGAACTCATGTGCGGATAATATCGTCTTTGAAAGCGGCTTCCCAATATCGCAGAAACCAGGCGGTGGAACAGGAACAAAAAGCATTGCCTATACTGCTGAGAGGTATAACGGAATGGTGGAATTTTCCGCTGAAAACTGCGTGTTCAGGACGCGCGTTCTTCTCCATTTGTAATAGCAAGCCCAACAATACGACAATTTACGACATTTACGCTAAATATTATGCAATTACGCCACGGCCGGTATTCGGCCGTGGTTTTCTTATATAATCCAAACTGAGAAATTGGCTTTGAGGAAGTGACTTTGAAGATGAAAGAACCCTGTGACAGAACCACAGAGGTGACGCAGGCGGACGGCAAGCTTGAAATATGCCGGAACGACTTCTGCGAGGCTTATAAAATGGACGAAGACCGTCTGTTCTTATGCCGTGAGTGTTGGTATTGCAAATATGGTGATTTTGGTATTTATACAGAACATCCCACGGAAAACGGAATATGCAGATTTAAGGAGAGAATAAAAGCATGAGAAAAAAATTACTAAGTATGGCGCTTGCGCTGTGCATGACAATTGGTCTTCTGCCCATGACGGCAATGGCGGCGAACACGGTCACAGTGACTGACTACGATAGTCTGCAGTCGGCACTTACGTCTTCTGCCGATAGCACCATTGTGCAGCTTAGCGGGGACTTCAGCTATTCCGATACGATCATAACATCAAAAGCCCTGACCCTTGACCTAAACGGACACACCCTGACCTATACGGGCACGGACACTGAGAAGAAACTTCTCATGATTGGTATCCGTTTCACAGGTACGGGTATGTTTACTGTTAAAGACTCCGGCACAGACGGAAAATTTATTACGTCGGAGACTTACAGCGCGACTCTGAGCAACGCGGGCAGCGGTATAATGGAGCTTTCAGACGGAGCGATTATCGCGGATAAAGAGATGGCAAGCTGCGTGTTTAATACCGGCAGCGGCACAATTAAGCTCTCGGGAGCAGCAGTCAAATCCGCAAAATTCTATGCTGTCATCAACCAATTAACCACCGGATGGCTTAACATGAGCGGCGGTACGGTGTCCACCGACTCCAGCAGTGCCCTCGTAAACTACGGCAAGGCGGAGATTTCCGGCGGCATGGTGTCCGCGAAAACCGGTATCGGAGCGCATAACGTCGGCAGCGGTTCCGCGCTGACCGTTTCGGGCGGCACTGTGGAAAGTACGTCAGGGCAAGCCATACAAAACAACGGAAGTGGCAACACTGTAACCGTCACGGGCGGTGCGGTGAGAACCGATTCAGGCTTTGCCCTCGTAAGCAACGGCAAGCTGAAGCTGTCCGGCGGCACGGCCTCTTCCGGTTCCGGAGTATCCGTCTGCAATTTGAGCGGCGGCAACGTCACTATTTCCGACGGAGCCACATTAAGCTCGACCTCAGGCACCACCGTGAACAATAACGACAATCTCACCATGACCGGAGGCACAGTATCCTCCGACTCCGGGTTGGCCCTCGTCAGCTTTGCGCCATCCGGCAGCGAGGTCACGGTGTCCGGCGGTACGCTTTCCAGCACTAGCAGCTATTGTGCGTCCAATAATGCCGCCGGCAAAATGACCATATCCGGAACCGCGGTCCTCAACGCGGGCGGCACGGCCTGCCTGCTCAATCAGGGCGCGGGTACAGCCGTCATTAACGGCGGCACGCTTGCGGCTGCCACAGTAGAGCTTTATAACTCCGGCACTGGCAAAATCGAAATCAACGCAGGTACCTTCGCGTTGGCAGTCAACAACAACGCAAGCGGCGGCATTGTTATAAACGGCGGCTCAATAAAGGCCATTCAGGGCGCGACGCCGAAAAACAGCGCTGGTGCCACTCTCTCATTCTATGGTATTACACTTACGGACGGCAAAGGCTCAATTGTGAAAAATATTCCCGTCACAGCCAGTGAACTGACCCTTGCCACAGCGATAAGCTACGGCTTAAACGGGGTGAAAACCGACGCTGGCGGCACGGTCTATCTCTGGCTCCCGTCCACTGCAACCACCGCAAAATACAAGACCGATAAAATCGACGTTTCCGGCAGCATCGCCTCCGGAAAGACCAGCGTCCTGCCAAACTTCACCGCCCGAGTGACGGTGAAGGTGGATGGCCAGACGACGGACACACCGCCGAGCGTCACCCTGTCCGCTGATAACACGACAAACAATTACTTCGGCGCACCGGACAAAACCATTATTGCCGATAAAAATGGAAGTCCTGAAAAAGGCGGAGTATATGTCTTTTCCGGCCTTGACCCGAACAAGACCTATTATGTCTGGGGCAAAGCTCAAATTGGTTATGGGTATTCCGGTGTTGAGCTAAAATATGAAAATTCCAGCCCCACCGTGAACTATTACAGCCTTAAGGTGAGCGCAGGCGAGGGGATTGACTGCGTTTTTATGAATGCCACTCAGATTCAGGGCACTTACGCTGGCGTTCAGGCAGACGTGACGAACGGCTACAGCTTTGTTAACTGGACGAACACCTCGAGCGGCGAGGAGGTATTGAAATCGACAAACGGCAGCATTCTGCTTGACGGCACAAAGGACATCACCGCTCACGCCGTACTTAACACCTATAACGGCAGCGTAACGCTGAACAAGAACGGTACGGCGTGGGAAGGCTCAGGCAAAGTCGTCACGATCTCTCCCACGAACACGTCTGCAGATACGGCAGGATTTAAATCGGTATCTGATAGCACAAGTGGCGTTTACAGCTTTACAAGCCTCAGCCCACTCGTGACCTATTACGTTTGGATGGACGGTGCATATACCGGCCAGACCGTAACACCCTCCGGCAAAGACGCCGTGGTTGACTATTACACTGTCGCCGTGACATCCGGTACAAACATAACCGATGTTGTTGGCGGCGGCGTGTTCCTCAAGGGAAAGGAAATCACCGTCGCCGCAACAGTCAAGACAGGCGACTTTGTTTTCGGCCGCTGGCAGAACACAACGGGCGGAGCACTGGTATCCTCCGCGAACCCCTATACCTTCACGGTGAACGGTGCGGTAAGCCTGACTGCCGTCGGCGGAGCTACCAAGTATACCGCCACGGTAACGCTGAAAAAGGACGGCACTGATTGGGCAAGCGGTCCGCGAAAAATTGTGCTCTCCACCTCACAGACAGAGCTTGCGGGAACCGTCACAGGCACGGTCTTCGGCAATACATATACCTTTTTAAATCTCCCCGGTACCGGCAACTACTACGTGTGGGACGCAGACACCGTGACCTATACCGGTAAGGAGATAAGCTCTTCCGCCGCGAGTATTGCGCTGGAATACTACACCGTAACTGTGGTTAAGGGCGAAAACGTCATCGCTGTCACAGGTGCGGGCGAATATCTCAAGGACAGCAAAGTGACAGTTTCCGCAACGCTGTCGGACTATTGCCGCATCGACACCGAAGGGTGGACAGGCACCAGCTACACCATAAACAATATCACAAAGGCGGAAGCCATCACTGCCGTCGCCGTGCTTGACACTTATACCGGCACGGTCAATGTCAAACTGGACGGCAGTGCTTATACGGCAAAGACAAGCGATATCACCCTGTCCACCAGCAGCGCAGACAAAACAGTCGGTATGCTGACTGTAACCGGCGCGAGCGGAGTGTTTACTTATACAAACCTTGACCCGCGCATGACCTATTACATCTGGGCGGGAGATGTCTTCACCGGGCGTGTGCTCAGCCGCGCGGCTACCACCACCATTGTGGACTACTATACCGTAAGCGTCACGAAAACCAACGCAAGCGCCGACGGCGGCGGAGTGTACCTTGCGGGCAGCAAGGTGACTCTGACGGCCGCCGCCAACAGCGGCTTCGAATTTTTGGGCTGGTACTCCGGCAGTACGCCGCTTTCAGTTAGCACAACTTATACCATTGACAAACTATCCTCCACGCAGGATATTACCGCGGAGGCATCAAATGTGTATACCGCGAACGTTGTTGTGACAGGCGTGACCAAATCCATCACACTTAAAAACGGCGGAACAACGAAAATCCCCGACAGCGGCAACTCCGGCAGCTTCTCAGGTCTTGACCGCGGCCTCACCTACAGTGTGTATGCCGACGGAGCGGACACGGGCAAAACTGTTTCAAAGTCCGCCCCGAGTATAACTCTGAAATACTACATGGTTTCTCTTACGGCGGGACCGGGAATCATTTCCGTTTTAGGGAGCGGCGCTTATCTTGAGGGGAGCAATGTCAATATTAGTACCTCTTACGACAGCGGCTATACCTTCAACGGCTGGAATGGTACGGCAAACTTTACTGAAGCTTCTCCCACCATCAGCAGCATCGATAAGGACTATCTTCTTACCCCCTCGGCGTATAAGCCATATACCGGAGTGCCCTTTGACATAAGCAAAGGTTCAATTACCGTTTCGGACTCCGGCTCCACAGGAAAAATCAAGGTGGAACAGCAGGGGCAAACTACAATCGACAACATCGATCCTGCCGCAGCATTTACCATAACGGGAACGTCAAGTAATAACGTCACTATTAATGCCTCCCGCGGTGCGACAATTATTTTGGATAGTCTTAATATCAGCGTTTCCGGACTCCAACATATGAAAGCTATAGACATAGTGAACGGATCCGGCAATGTCACCTTGCTTCTGAAAGAAGCCAACACCCTATACGCACAAAATACTGGACCTAATCAGTATGATGGCAGCGTTGCTCTGTGCAAAAGCGGAACGAGCTCGCTGACAATCCAGAGCATCGACGGAACGGTGAACCATTCTCTAACCGCCACGGGAGAGGGTATCTGCAGCGCCGGTATAGGAAATTACATGGGCACAGACGTCAGCAACATTACAATTAACAGCGGCACCATTACTGCAAGCGGAAGCGGTGCCAGCATCGGAGTATACAGCATGGCTACCTCCGGCATCACCATCAACGGAGGAAAGGTCACTATCAATTCTGCTTTGGGGAGTACGGAAAACAAAGGCTCCCTATCCGGTTTCACTCTCAATGGCGGTACTCTTTCTGTATATGTAAATTATTCTAATCCTTCAAGTAGCGGATATATCGGAGCAGGAACTACCGGAAATCTCGTTTTTAATGGCGGCAGCCTGTACTTGGATCCATCGCAGTATAAAGCCTCCAACGTCAACGGAACCGGAGCATACGTAAACATGGTCGCGCTGAACACCGGACTTAGAAACACTGACGTCAGCGGCAAGCTGACCATTACAAAGCAGGGCGACGCGGGCTTCAGCTACGGCACAAAGGATATATGGACGTCGAACGACCCGAACGGCTACGTCTTCGCCTGGCTCCCTGACGGAACTTATACTGCGACACTGGGGAATAAGTCGAGCACATTCACAGTTCCGGATAGCCTTAACAATACGCTCCAGCCGCCGACTTATAGTGTGAACACACCGGCGAGTGTTACAACTGCGGGTATCACGGCAAGCCCGAGAGTTTCCGCCTACCCCAGCACATCTAATATAAGCGCCGGCGACCTAGTCGCCGTATACGTGGATCTTTCGGGTACGCCGACGAAAGCCGGCACTTATACTGTTACAGTAACCGGAGCAGGTATCGATAATTTGCCCCAGACCATTGACGTCGGAACCGCCGCCGTCAGCGAAACAAAAAACTTCTATTTTAATATGCCCGCTTCGAATATAACAGGCCTTTCCATAACATTGAGCTTCGCGGAAAAACCGAAGCATACAGTTAGCTTTAAGGACGGCGAAGAACTTCTTGCCAGCGCAACTTATACCGAGGGCGAGAAATATTCGCTGCCGGACGGCAGCGTGCTCAAAAAGACCGGCTATACCTTCGGCGGCTGGGGCGTAACGGGAGAGCAGACCATGGGCACCTCCGACGTTACCCGCACCGCAGTGTGGACGCCCAACACCTACAAAGTGGTGTTTCATAACGACGCCACGACGACCAATCAGAACTTTACCTATGACGCAGCGGCAGAAGCGCTAAACGGCAGCTTTATCAAGACTGGCTACACACTATCCGGCTGGTCGGCAAGCGCCGGCGGACCGAAGGTCTATGACATCGGCGCAAGCGCACAGAATCTCACGGATGTTAATAACGGCGCAGTCGACCTGTACGCAGTCTGGCAGGCGCAAACTTATACCGTGAGCTTTGCAAACGGCAGCGGCACGGGAACGATGTCACCCCAGTCCTTCACCCATGGCGTTCCGCAGGAGCTGACGCCAAACGCATTCACCCGCACGGGCTACACGTTCACAGGCTGGAAGGATTCGGGCAGCAATGACTATTACAACGGGCAGAGTGTTAGCGCCACCGCGAATATTAACCTTACCGCTCAATGGATAGCAAATAGCTGCACCGTTGTATTTTATGGTAACGGCGCAAACGGCGGTACCCCAATGGCAAGCCAGAGCTTCGCCTATGATGAGAGCGCAAAGGCTCTGACCGTCAACACCTTCACCCGCACCGGCTATACCTTCGAGGGCTGGGCGCTGACCTCCGGCGGTGTAAAGGCTTACGACAACAGCGCGTCGGTGAAAAACCTTACAACCACGCAGAACGGCACGGTCACCCTCTACGCTGTCTGGACGCCAAACCTCTATACCGTTAGTTTTAACGCGGGTACAGGTGGCAGCGGAACCATGAGCATCCAGAACCACACCTATAACACATCGCTGCCACTCCCTGAAAATGCCTTCGCCTGCCTTGGCTACAGCTTCGCAGGCTGGAACACCAATGCTGACGGCTCCGGTCTGAGCTATGCAAACAAGGCCTGGGTGAAGAATCTGACCGCCGTTAAGGACGCCAGCGTCACACTCTATGCTCAATGGACGGCGGACACCTACTCGCTGGCCTTCAATGCAAACAGCGGCGTGGGTAGCATGGACTACCAGAACTTTGCCACCGGCGACAGCGGCAAAGTGAGTGACAACCGCTTTGTAAAGCCCGGATATACCTTTGACGGCTGGAATACCAAAGCCGACGGCAGTGGCACGAATTATGCGGCAAGCGCAGCCCTCATGACACTGGACAACCTCACAGGTGCAAGCCCGACTCTCTATGCTAAGTGGAAAGCCAACAGCTACACCGTGGCGTTCAACTCAAACGGCGGTACGGGAAACATGGGAAACCAGAGCTTCACCTATGACGTGGCGCAGAAACTACCCTCAATCGATTTCTTCCGCAACGGCGATACCTTCCTCGGTTGGTCGACCTCGCCCACGGCTGAGACTGCGACCTATACAGATGAGCAATCCGTCAGCAACCTAACCGCCATGGCCGACGGCACGGTCACATTATACGCCGTCTGGAGAGCCTATACCTACGAGGTGCGTTTCGAGGCAAACGGCGGCGTTGGAGATATGCTGCCCCAGACCATCGGCAGAAGTACTGCTACCGCTCTTAATGCCAACGCCTATACCCGCACTGACTATACCTTTGCCAGCTGGAACACCGAAGCCAATGGCTCCGGCCTGAGCTACGCCAACGGGCAGGAGGTCACCAATCTTCCCGGTGATACCGCAAGCAGCATAACCCTTTACGCCCAGTGGACCGAAAACGCACGCTTTAACCTCAGCGGAGCGGTCAAGGATAGCGATAACAAATTGCTCTCCGGCGCAAGCGTCACTCTCACGCAGGGCAGTGATGTAATTGCACAGACCAAGACTGACGCAAACGGAGCCTACTTCTTCGGAAATCTCAAATCCGGAACTTACAACCTTGTGGCCACGAAGGACGGCAAAACAGTCACGGTGCTTATGACTATTACTGCAAATACCGTTAAAAATGTAATCATCCCCACAGCAGCCACCAACAACAGTGTGCTCGTTGTGACGAGCGAGCCCAAGGCGGAGGCCCCCGCGCTGACTGTCGGCGGTCTGGACGACCTTGCGTCCACAGAAAAGGCGAACATCACCATGACCGTCACCGCGAAGGCAGAGGACAAGGCAAACGCGGAACAACTCGCCATTATAAAGGAATCCGGTGGGAATACAGTGGGGATGTATCTGGATATGACTGTAAAGAAGGGCAGCGATACGCTCACAAGCACAGCAAATGTTCTCGAGATAGTCATTCCCTTCGATTTCAGCGGAAAGACCACTGTCAAGGTGTTGCGTTATCACGGAAGCGCCGCCGAGGAACTTGAACAGCTTAAAACTATGCCGGCAGACAGTTTTGTGGACAAAACCTGCTATCTCGACATGAAATCCGGTTCGATTCATGTTTACACGTCGAAATTCTCGACCTACGCAATTGCCTACACAAATTACAGCAGCATGACCACCTACGCTGTAAACATTACCACAGCCGGTGTTTCAGGTGGCAGCGTAAAGGCAAACAGGACCATGGCAGCTTTCGGAGAAAAGGTGACACTCACCGTCACACTCGACAAGGGGTTTGAACTTACCGGATTATCCATCCTTGACGCAAGCGGCAAAGAGATCACTTGCACCAATAACGGTGATGGAACATATACATTTACCATGCCAAACAGCAAGGCAACCGTCACTCCGACCTTCGGCAAAACGGATAGCTCTTTCCCGTTTGTGGACGTGCCCGAAAACCATTGGGCTTATGACGATATTGCATGGGCCTATGAAAGCGGTCTGATGAACGGCACCGGAGACGGAACGAGCTTTGAGCCGAGCGCCTCCACCACCCGCGGCATGATTGTAACGGTGCTGTGGCGCATGGAGGGTAAGCCGGCAGCTTCTGCCAAAGCCACATTCCTTGATGTGAACGACGGCGCGTATTACGCGGAGGCCATAGCCTGGGCAGCGGAGTATAAGATTGTCGAGGGGTTCAGTCCCGAGGCATTCAAGCCCGAGCAGGACATCACTCGCGAGCAGATGGCAGCTATCCTGTACCGTTACGCCAAGTACAAAGGCTACGATGTGAGCATCGGTGAGAGTACCAACATCCTCAGCTACTTTGATGCCGAGAGTGTCAGCGATTACGCAGTACCCTTTGTACAGTGGGCCTGTGGCGCGGGCCTTATCAACGGTTCCAATGACAAGCTGATGCCTCAGGGCAATGCGGAACGCTGCCAGGTGGCTGCGATACTCCACAGATTCAGCGAACAAGTGGCGAAGTGAAGCATCAAACAACTACGTATACAGAAATCAATCACGAATGAACAGCTAACTCCTGCCCTCTATAAAAAGGGGGCAGGAGTTAGCTGTTCGTTCGTGTGCATACGGTTTATGACAATAATATTGCACAGCATAAATAGAGCTCGCATCAACTACAATCGGTTTTAGCTCCGGTATAACGCCTTACATCATTCTTGAAGCGCAGTTAATAAAGCATCCTTCGACTACAATAACCTTGCTTGCATTTCTGACAAGACTTCTTTGACCGGCATCCTTATTAAAAACTGCTCAGAGATATATATTGTTTGACATTCTGCCTCCGGTCGATGCTGTGATTACTACAGTAGAAAACCATATTATATCTGCGATACAACTTCATTTTAGCGATAAAATAAAGCGACACGGTCTCTTGTCTCCTCGACGGAGAAGCAAACCGTGCCGCTTATCGGTTTTTCAATTGCGTTGAGAATTAAATATAGAACATCTGGGCACTGTCGGCATTGTGTTTTTCTGCCTCGGAAGTTAAATCATCCAGCGTTACAGCTGTCAGTGTGTCTTTGACGGATTTGTCCAACACTTGAAATACGGATAGTCGCATTGCTTTTTCAATACCTGGAGCGAATGACGCGACCGTGTCTTCCGCACTTTCAAAAAGAGACCCCTCGACAGCTGACAGTATTTCAAAAACAGTTATCTGGGCCGGAATCCGTGAAAGCATATAGCCGCCCTGTGCGCCTTTGACCGAGATTACCAAGCCTCCGCGCTTAAGCAGCGAAAAGACCTGTTCCAGATATATTTTGGATATTCCCAGATTTTCGGAAATACTTAAAACAGTGATATATTCTCCTTTATCATGTTGCTGTGACATACTAATGGCAGCGGCAAGTGCGTAACGCCCCTTTGTTGAAATCCTCATAGCAAGCTCTCTTTCATACATTATTAGTATGTATTATATAATAAATACTAATTGGAAAATTGTCAATAGCATATAATTCATATAGTTTATATATTGTTTTAAAAACCCTATTGACAAAACCTAGAGCAAGCGGTATGATGCACATATCATACTAATCATATAGGCAATATGCCATTAAACATTTTATGGAGGTAATATTATGTCAAAGGTATACAAGAATCTTTCTGACCTTATAGGAAAAACACCGCTATTGGAGCTCTCGAATTATGAAAAGAAGCATGACCTGAAGGCTGCCGTTGTGGGAAAACTGGAGTATTTCAATCCAGCTGGAAGCGTCAAGGATCGAATTGCCAAGGCAATGATTGATGACGCGGAAGCAAAGGGACGCTTGAATTCCGAATCCGTCATCATTGAGCCTACCAGCGGCAACACGGGAATTGCTTTGGCCTCCGTTGCGGCTGCACGCGGATATCGCATTATTCTTACAATGCCGGAAACGATGAGCGTTGAACGCAGAAACCTTTTGAAGGCATACGGGGCGGAGCTGGTTCTTACAGAGGGCGCAAAGGGCATGTCAGGTGCGATTGCAAAGGCGAAAGAGCTGGCAGATGAAATTCCTAATTCCATCATTCCGGGACAGTTCACAAATCCAGCCAATCCAGAGATTCACAGGGCGACTACAGGCCCCGAAATATGGGAAGATACAGACGGGAAGGTTGACTTTTTCGTCGCCGGTATCGGCAGCGGCGGTACAATTACAGGCGCCGGTGAATATTTGAAATCCAAGAATCCAAATATAAAAATAATTGCGGTCGAGCCTGATGCCTCTCCGGTTCTTTCGGAGGGTAAATCCGGTCCTCATAAGATTCAGGGCATCGGCGCGGGATTTGTACCCGATATTCTTAATACAAAAATCTACGACGAAATCATACGAGTGAAAAATGAAGATGCGTTTGAAGTCGGACGAGAACTATCAAAAACCGATGGACTTCTCGTTGGAATTTCCTCAGGAGCCACCGTGTGGGCGGCAACAGAAATTGCGAAACGTCCTGAAAACGCCGGCAAAATAGTTGTTGTTTTGCTCGCAGATACCGGTGAACGTTATCTCTCGACACCGCTTTTCTCTGAATAGCGTCCCCCTTGTAGTAACTCTCCTCTCCTTTTTCCTTGTAATGTGATTTTCCGGCTTAACCAACTTGTGATCCTCCACCGAGCAAAACAAGGAACTGTCTGTACTGAGGCAGTTCCTTGTTTTGTATTTCACATTGCTTCGGTGGGAAAATACTCATTGCAAGAATCCATGAATTAGGATATGATATAATAATTGGAATATTCTCTTTTGTATTACTTATATTGATGGTGTTGTTTGAAATGAAAATAGTGATTACGTCCGGCGGAACTATTGAGAAAATTGATGGAGTCCGACATATATCCAACAATTCGACCGGAGCACTTGGCTGCGCTATTGCGGAGTCTTTTTTGCTTTTCTAGGAAATTGAAAAAATCATATATGTCTGATCCCTGACAGCCATTGCCCCTCAAAATAAAGGCAGAATAAAAGTGTATCGGGTTGCAGGCGTTCAGGATTTACAGGGTACGCTCAGTCAGGTGTTATCAAATTTGAAGCAAGTTGAAAATATAAATTAAGAGGCGTCAATGGAAAAAATAAATATAACGGATATTCCAGGATTTAGAATAGGCCATGAACAGAATATAAACGCCGCAACAGGCTGTACGGTCATCATTTGCGAAAAGGGTGCTGTAGCAGGCGTTGATGTGCGCGGAGGATCTCCCGGAACTCGGGATACGGACGCGCTTAACCCTGTAAATAACAGAAAAGAAACCCACGCCGTTTTGCTTTCCGGCGGGAGTTCCTTCGGTCTGGATGCGGCGGGCGGCGTTATGCGGTATCTCGAGGAACGAGGAATCGGCAGAGATGTAGGCGTCACATGTGTTCCTAATGTGTGCGGCGCAATTCTGTTTGACTTAAAATGCGGCGATTACAAGGTTCGGCCTGATACGGAGATGGGTTATCGTGCATGCCTGAACGCCGGTTCCCTGCCACTTGCCCAAGGAAGCGTCGGAGCCGGAACAGGAGCCACAATAGGAAAAGCTTCGGGACTGACGAACGCTATGAAAGGCGGAATCGGAGCCTGTGCGCTCCGGCGAGGCAAGCTTTTAGTCGGAGCAGTAATCGCGGTCAACTGCGTGGGAGATGTCTATGACAGTCAAGCTGGGCGAATCATTGCGGGAGTACTTAACAGCGACAAGCGCACGCTTGGAAATTCGGAGGAAATCATCTTATCTAAGCACGAGAATATGGCTGATCTTTTCAGCGGAAATACAGTGATTGGCTGCATCATCACAAACGCAAAGCTTGATAAGGCGCAGGCGAATAAGCTTGCCTCTGTCAGTCATAACGGAATTGCACGAGCTGTTCGTCCGGCGCATTCGGTCTTTGATGGAGACACCATTTTCACAATGTGTACAGGTGAATCACAGGCGAATTTCGACGCTGTCGGTATTCTTGCTGCCCACGCAACAGAGCAGGCGATTTTGAACGCTATAAAAAATGCCGACTCGCTTTGCGGATACCCTGCATACAGGGATTTGAAGTAGGACATGCATATATTTTTGAGGGAAGAAATCGATAAAACGATTTCTTCCCTTTTGCTTCTCCACAAAAATAATTGGGCTTGACAGATTTAACAATTAATCATATTATTTTCGTATGAATTGACTCAATTGTAATTCCCCATTCTTTGATAAAGTCCCCACCGGAAAGAATTGCACATGTTAAACGAATTTTCCAGAACAGAGCCGCTATTGGATAACGCTGCAATGGAAAAGCTCAAGCCCTCCAAAGTAATGGTGTTTCATACAAATATAGTAGCATTTTCAGTTTTTTAATAAATTTGCTTGACAAAACAAGCTCTAGTATGTTATAAACATACTAATCCGATAGGTATTATAACAAATTGGGGGTGACAGTATGAACCTAAAATTTTTCGATCTTCTCCGGAGTAACTTCCGTTTTGGACGAATGTGTTTGCCGAAAGCTGAAACACAATCAACACAAAACACAAATTTAGAAACGGAGAATAAAATTATGAGTAAAAATTACAAATTCGAAACACTGCAGGTTCATGTCGGACAGGAAACTCCTGATTCGGCGACTGACGCCAGAGCCGTTCCCATTTATCAAACCTCCTCATATGTGTTCGAAAACTCTGCTCAGGCAGCCGGACGCTTCGGTCTTACCGAGGGTGGTAATATTTATTCCCGCATCATGAATCCGACTTCGGACGTATTCGAAAAGCGAATCGCAGCACTTGAGGGCGGTATCGCAGCACTATCCACAGCCAGCGGAGCGGCAGCTATTACCTACGCTATCCAGAACATTGCAAGAGCAGGCGATCACATTGTTTCGGCCAATACCTTATATGGCGGCACACACAACCTTTTTGCACATACGCTGAAGGATTTCGGAATTGACGTTAGCTTCGTAGATCCAGACATAGAGGGAAGCTTTGCAGCGGCAATCAAGCCCAACACAAAGGCTATCTTCATTGAGTCACTCGGCAATCCGAATTCCAGCATAATTGACATTAAGTCAGTTGCAGACCTTGCACATAAAAACGGAATTCCTCTAATCATAGACAACACCTTTGCAACGCCTTATCTGCTGCGTCCGATTGAATACGGCGCGGATATCGTTGTCCACTCCGCAACCAAGTTCATTGGTGGACACGGCACATCAATAGGCGGTGTTATTATTGATGCAGGCAAATTTGACTGGGCAGCCTCCGGTAAATTCCCCGGACTTTCCGAGCCTAATCCAAGCTATCATGGAGTTCGTCTTACCGACGCGGCAGGTGCCGCTGCCTATATAACCAAAGCCAGAGTAACACTGCTCCGCGACACTGGCGCAACCTTGAGCCCTTTCAATTCCTTCCTATTCTTGCAGGGGCTTGAAACACTCTCCCTTCGTGTTGAGCGCCATATTTCCAATACGCTCAAAGTAATTGATTTCCTGAAAACCCATCCCCAGGTTGAAAAAGTTAACCATCCCTCCCTGTCCGACAGTCCTTACAACAAGCTGTATAAGGAGTATTTCCCGAATGGCGGAGGCTCAATTTTCACCTTTGAGATAAAGGGCGGCGCTGACACTGCAAGAGCATTCATCGACAAGCTTGAGCTGTTCTCGCAGCTTGCGAACGTAGCTGATGTCAAGTCCCTTGCAATTCATCCCGCAAGCACGACCCATTCGCAGATGAGCGAAAGAGAACTGCTTGAATCGGGTATCAAGCCCAATACAGTCCGTCTTTCTATCGGTACAGAGCACATTGACGACATTATTGAGGATCTGGCGCAGGCATTTTAAATTCGTAAAATATAGCCCAGATTGAGGGGCGGACGGTGGAAAAACGTCCGCCCCTCAATATTTGGGAAAAACACACGACCAGAACCTGTTGCAGTCGTTTGGCACGATTAACCCTAATAGTCAAAGACTGCTTAGCGGACTTGTATCGCTAATAGTAGCAAAAGTTCTTTGACCAACCAATTAAAAATGAAGGTAAATATATATTGAATGTTAATATTGTCCGTTACTAATTTTCAGATATTTTATCATCGTATTCTTAAAGAAATGTATTCCTAACTTACCGGATACTAGTCGGGTTTTTATAAATGCATTTGTTATTTATAGATAATAAAAACTTGGAGATACTAAACATGGGTGATGCTATGTTTAAAAATATACTAAAAAGAAAGCCAGAAGAAAGCATAAAAAGTAGCGATGCAAACGATAAAAATACTGGTTTAGATGTATCTTTAGATAAAAATATTCAAATTTTTAAAAATATTTTCCAAAAAGACGAAACGGTGATTTTCAGAGAATTCCAGAATAAGCATCTGGAGGCTGCACAATGTTGCATTATTTATGTTGATGGAATGGTGAATACAGAAATTATTAATGAGAATATCATTCAGCCTGTTCTTCGCAGTGATTTATCTGAAGATATTAAAAGCAACAATTTGTTGGAAGAATTAATGAAGAAAGTTATCGTTTCAAATTGTGTGGCGCTGGAAACTGATATTAGCAAAATAGTAAGTTCCGTTCTTTATGGGGATACACTTTTCTTGTTAGATGGCTACAATAAAGCGTTAGTAATAAGCTCAAAAGGTTGGAAGATAAGGTCAATAAGTGAGCCAGAGTCTACAAAAGTTGTCCGTGGCCCGAGGGAAGGCTTTACAGAATCAATAATGGTAAACCTGTCATTGGTACGGCGCAAAATAAATACTCCTGATTTAAAGTTCGAGTTCAAGGAAATCGGAGAAAGAACTCATACAAAGACTTGCATCTGCTATATTGAAGGTTTGGCTTTGGAGAGTATACTGAGCGAATTGAAGCAGCGACTGGATAAAATAGATATTGACGGTATTATTGATTCCGGGTATATCCAGGAAATGATCAAAGATGCACCATATTCTCCCTTTGAAACGGTGGGTTCAAGCGAAAGGCCCGATGTTATCGCAGCAAAGCTTCTGGAAGGTAGAATAGCTCTGTTTGTTGATGGAAGCCCCTTTGTATTAACAGTTCCATATGTGGTAGTTGAGAATTTCCAAGCAAATGAAGATTACTATAATAATTACATTTATTCAACTATGAATCGGCTTATTAGAGGCTTTACTGCGGTAACCTCCATTACTATTCCGGCAATATTTTTGTCTGTAGTCAACTACCACCAGGAAATGCTACCCACACCTTTGTTACTGAGCATCACTGCTTCGAGGCAGAATGTTCCAATACCTACATCAGTTTCATTATTTTTAATGCTGTTCATATTCGATGTTTTACGAGAGGTCGGTAACAGAATGCCTGTCCCCATAGGTCAGGCAGTTAATGTTGTTGGTGCAATTGTGCTAGGCCAGGCAGCTGTAGAAGCAAATTTAGTAAGTGCTCCGGTTGTTATAATAACTGCTATTACAGGGATTATGACATTGATTAATATGAATTTTTTGAGTGCAACAATTATTTTCCGCACTATTTTATTAATGGGTGCTTCCTTTTTAGGGATTTACGGATTTTTTATATGTTTTATTCTACTTTATTTGCACTTGATGAGTATACGTTCTTTCGGTGTACCTTATATGATGAATGTCACTAGAGCTAAAAACCATGATGGACAAGATGGATGGATTCGTGCTCCATGGTGGACCATGACCTTAAGACCTAAAATTATTGCGGCAAATGACTTAGTCAGACAGTCATCGGGAAAGAGTAAGGAGAATTAGTATATATGAAAAAAATCAAAATTATCTTGATGATATTGATAATTTTGATAAATTCAATATTTGTTACAGGGTGCTGGAATTATAAGGAAGTAGATCAATTTGCAATTGTTGCAGGTGTGGCTGTTGACAAAGGGGAAAACAGTCAATTCGAATTAACGGTGGAGCTTATTGAAATAAGTGGAGGGAAGGACACTAAAACAACGTCAAAAACGGTTACAGTAGAAGGGGAAACTATATTTGACGCAGCAAGAAACATGATATCTATATCCGGGAAAAGACTTTATTGGAGTCATGCAAAGGTTATAATTTTAAGTAAGGAAATTGCAAATCGAGGAGCAAAAAACGTAATTGAGTGGTACACTCGTGATTCCGAAACGCGTGAAAGCGTTTACATTTTGGTATCCGAAGGAGAAACCGCAAAGGAAATATTTGATGGACAGGGAGTCACGGATAATATTAAGTCGTTTGTTTTGTCTGATATAATAAAAAATCAAGTGAGTTTAAGTAAAGCTCCCCCAACAGATATTCTTGAATATTATATCGAGTCACAATCAGAAGGGGTATCAATAATACTCCCAGCTGTAAGTTTAAAGCAAATGAATGATAAAATGGTACCCCAAGTTATTGGGACTGCAATTATTAAAAATGATAAGTTAGTAGGCTTTCTGAATGGTGAAGAAACTAAGGATTTAAATTTCATCAGAAATGAAGTTAAAGGCGGAGTATTAGTTGAAGATGTGCAATTAAACAATAAGTCCACTTTTATTACCCTTGAGATATTTGAAAGCAAAACTAAAGTTTCTTTTGATGCAGAGGATGGGTATGAGGATATAAAAATAAATATAGAAATTGATACAGCGGTCGCACTTGGGGAAGCTGAAAGTCAAATAAACATTAGTGACGAGGAAGAAGTAAATACATTGCAACAAATTGCTGAAAATACAATGAAAGAACGAATAGAGGCCCTTATCAGAAAAACACAATCAAAATATGATGCGGATATATTTAAATTTGGGGTAAAGCTATGGGAAAACAATGCACAAGTGTGGAAAAGTGTAGAAAGTAACTGGGAAGATGTATTCCAAAACATAAAAGTCAATGTTAAGACGAATGTGCATATTAAAAACAGCGCATTACTCTCATAACCTTTTTAAGAAGGTGATTTGAAGCTATGTTTGCATTAGCTATTGTAGGATATTCTCTTTTAGTTGTGGTTGATCTTGTACCCTTATACAAGCGAAAAATCCGGCGCGACTTCTGGGCAAATGCCATTTTAGGGGCTTTTTCATTTACTATTGCCATACTATTGTGCTTAAATGTAAAAATACCAAGTCCTGAACAACCAATTCGTGAATTGATCACTTCTATATTTGGGAAGTAGGCTGATCATGCAAAAAGAACAAATTACCGACAAGCAAGCAATATGTCTATTTGTCTCATTCATAATTGGAAGCACGCTCATTATCGGCATTGGGGGAGGTGCTAAAAATGATGCATGGCTCGCAGCTATAGCGGGTATTATTATGGCTGTTCCCATGTTGCTGGTTTATTCAAGAATGCTGGCGCTATTTCCGGGAAAAGATTTGTTTGATATTCTCAATATTACTCTTGGCAAATTAATGGGTAAAGTTGTAGCCTTTTTGTATATCCTGTATGCCTTTCACCTAGGCGCATTGGTGTTCCGCAACTTCGGCGAACTAATTAGTACAGTAGCCATGCCTGAAACGCCGATGTTTGTTCCTTTGATTTGCATGTGTATTTTATGCATTATTGCTGTGCGGTTGGGAATAGAGGTGCTGGGAAGAACCACGACATATTTTCTCCCGCTCATTTTTTTTATCTTATTAATGGTACAATTACTGGCAATACCACAGATTCATCTAAACTACATTAAGCCCGTCTTAGGGAATGGGTTAGTCCCGGTATTGACAAACGGATTTGCAGCTTTTTCATTTCCCTTTGCAGAAACAGTTGTGCTCATAGGTGTTTTTGGTTCACTAAAAACAAAAAAGTCACCGTTAAAGGTTTGTTGTTGGGGGATTTTGATTTCGTCAATAATTATAATTATTACTACAATCAGAAACATTGGAGTGTTAGGTAATATGCTTGGCAGCTTTTACTTCCCATCTTATGAAGCTGTAAGTAGGATTAATATCGGTAATGTAATAGAAAGAATAGAAGTTACTGTGGTAACGGTATTTATTTTTGGTGTATTTATAAAATGCTCAATGTGTTTATTGGTTGTCTGTAAAGGAATTCGAAAAATTCTAAACCTAAAGAATTATAGATCAATTGTGATACAAACCGGATTATTAATGGTTTATTTTTCTTATACAATTTATGATAACAGTATGGAGATGAAATATTGGGCTTTTAAAGTTTATCCTTATTATGCTTTTCCGGTTCAAGTCATAATACCTATTATTATATGGGCTTTAGCAGAGGCTAAGAATAATAAATTAAAATCAACAGAAAAAAAGCAAGGCATTTCCTAATGAATAATACAATAATCTAGTTAGCACTACAGAACAGTAATCGTTGGTAATTTAAGAACCTAATCTGGACGCAGAAGGGCGCACCGCCGCACGGACGAGTGGATAGAGGATTAAGAGGTCCCCGTCCGATCGGACGCGCGGTGTTGCACTTTCGCGTCTGCGCTAGGGTAGCAAGATGTTGGATAAAGAACAAACTTAACTGGAGGAGCAGCCCCACATAGGCAGTATGACAAGCGTAAGGGCGGCAATCGTTTGATTGTCGCCCTTACGCTATATTACCACATATTCTTTTTTCAGTAGAGGTCGCATCACTGGCAATGGTTTTTACCACGTCCGTTACCTGTTCCAGCATCCCCATGAGCTGATTTAACTGCAAATTTTCCGCATATTTAGAGTTTTTAAACTGTTTCTTAATGTTTGAAATCTATTCCTCCACCGTAGAAACAGTAACCATGACGCGCTCATTCTCTTTTCCTGTTGTAATTGATAGTCTGCTTTTTACTAAAAAGAAGTGCCATTCATGCGGGTGCTCTTCTTGATATTGCGAACTATTCGCAAAAAAATCCAACGTATCCGCTCAAGCAAGACCCTCATGGAATTTTAATTAAAAATACATAAAACAGCCTTAAAACTTTCGTTTTAGGCTGTTTTATGGTGGAGATAAGCGGGATCGAACCGCTGACCTTCTGACTGCCAGTCAGACGCTCTCCCTAAGTATCGGGTGTGCACCCCCGTATTTGCTGTCTCGTTATGACGAATGAGCTCTTTTTAGCTATATTATAAATTCAGCCTCGTATCGCTAGAAGACGAATTGAGCGCCTACTGATTAATAAATCTATCGCCCGAAATATTATCGCCATTGCCTGCTCGAGAGTGATAGTGTCATCCTGGCAATAGGATGTTCTGTTATATCCTATTATTAGTTCGTAGGCCGTTGCCGTATCGACGTAAACGTTGAGTCAGTCGGTCTGCGTCACATCGCCGAAAGCACTCTCCGTCGTACCTTCTAGCCATTTTAGTCTCCTTAAATATTATCGTTGAATTTTTCGGCGGTTCAGATATTATCTGAACCGCCGTTTATCTGCTCCTATGACAGAAGCTTGAAAAGCAGTTGTGCTGTCTGCGCACGGGTAGCCGAACCCTCAGGCTCAAGTTTATTACCGTCTCCGGTAACTATTCCGCCTTTAACGAGAGTGTTTACAGCCTCCTGTGCCCACGCTGCAACCTGAGATGAATCGCTAAAATTCGTTAGTTGTTTTGTCGCGGATATTGTGGGTAATTTGTTAATTGCTTTGAGAGCATTATAAAGCATTACGAACATTTCCTGCCTTGAAATGACCCGTTCGGGCGCAAACTGATTGTTTCCGATTCCGCCAGTAATTCCGAGGCCCCTTGCCGCCAACAGATATTTAGTATAGTATGTGTCGCCGACGTCCGCAAACTGTACAGTTCCCGTCGGTGCGGAATTGGGACTGATACCATACGCTTTCATCAGCAGGGTAATGAACTGCCCTCTTGTAAGTTTAGTGTCGGGGCTGAATTTTCCATCACCGGTTCCGCCTGTAATCTCGCGCGCCGCGAGGAAGCTAACCGCGTTGTAGTACCACGCGTCCTGTGCCACATCACTGAAGCTTACCTTGTTGTATCCCACCAGATATTCCGAAAAATGGGTCGTGCCGAAACGCACTGTTCCGGTCGATTGATCATACCTGCAGTCGCTCACGGTCTGAAGCGAGCCAGACGCATCGATATAGTAGATCACAACGGCGGTGGGATCCTCACCTTGGCCGAGCGTATAGGGAATCGATACTGTCACCGTCCCGCCGAACTGGGAGATAGTTTCGTTTCCGCTGGTGACGCTGAAGCTATACACCGGACGTCCCTCCTGCATTTTTTCCTGTGCGGCAGGAGAGAGAGATGAAGAATCCGTAATTCGGGCAGAGGTAATCATAACATCCCCGGAGGCCGTGCTAGCGATAGTACCGAGGGCGGCCGCGTCAAAGCTTACTGTGGCCACAGGGGAGCTTACCGCCAGACTCTGGATACCGCCGCTTGCCGCCTGGCTCAAGGAGGACGCTGGAAGGCTGGCTCCCACTGTGGTAGCGCCGGTCGGAGCCTCCACCTTAATTTCCACCGCTGCTAAGGTATTTCCGCCATGGGCGGAAGCGGCTTCTTTCGCCTTATCGATGGCGCTACTCATCTGGGACTGGCTTACCAAGGCGCTTGCCCTAGCCCCGATGGATACGGCTGTGGTCGTCGTAGTGGCTGTCGCCGTGTTCCCAGAAATTTCGGTTTGCGGCTGGTTCTGCTGACCCTGACCGCCGACTCCGCCGGAAGAAACAGCTTCAAAAACCGCCTCCAGCGTTACGTTTGCCGTTGGCACTATGAAGCTGACCGAAGCGTTGGTCGTACTGCTCAGGGTTGTTCCGGTGGCGTTCCATCTTTTGAAAGAATAGCCGCTCGTTGGCGTGGCAACGGCTGTTATCTGCTCGCCCGCCCTGTATTTCCCCGAAACGTCGCTGACGCTGCCGCCACTTCCGGCGCTCACGCCGAGCGTCCACGCCTTGAGACGGACAAAGCCGCCATCTGCGTTTTCGTATTCAAAATAGGTTCCATCGCCATTTAGCACGATGTCTTCGTTGGTAATGGTCTTCTCGTCTTCGTTATCCACCGATTTTATACTTCCCGCTATTGCGCCGTTTACCGTGACCATACCATTGTAATAGATATAAGCGCCTAAGGCATTTGTACCGTTACCGTCTGCAGACGCCGTCAAAGAGCCACTTACCGAGATTTCACTGTTTTCGTTTGCGTACACGCCACAGCAGTAGTCTCCCGTTGCCGTTACGCTGCCATTCACCTCGGCGGTGCCGTAATTAGCATATATGCCAGAGGAATATTCACCTGCTGCTGACACGTCGCCGGTCACGGTAACAGTACTGTAATAGGAATCCACGCCATAGCAGTTTTCTCCCGTTGCAGTTATGCTGCCGGTCACCGTAACAGTGCCATTATAGGTATACACGCCGCGGGAAATATAACCGTCCACCATTACGTCTTTGCCTACCGAGATTGTACCGTTATCGACGTATACTCCACAGGAATATTGTCCTGTTATAGTTACGCTGTCAGTTACTGTAAGTTCACCGCCGTCATAGACTTCTGCTCCGTAATATTCCGATGAGGAGCGAATGCTTGTCACGGTCGCACTACTGTTGGTGTCGTCGATATAGACACGGCCCAAAACATTCAGTTCGCCTTCTCCTGTCAGCTTCAGTTTTCCGCCGTTCGTCACGCTGAGCGCAGGGCCGTCGCCCGACAGTGTCAGATTGTGTCCGTTTAGGTCAATTGTCAGGGTTTTATCACTTATCATTACGGAGTCCGAATACTCGATGTCGTTCATTAAGCGGATGGTATCGCCGCTCTCCAGGCCTTCTAAGGCATCGTAAAGTCCATCCGCGTCAGTGACCTCGAGTGCGGGTTTATCTTCAAACTCAGCCGAAATCGTTACATCTTCGGCCGGCATAGTGAAGTCGGCTGAATTCCCATTGGGCGTTATAGTGTAATCGTTCCCTCCATAACTGCACTTGAGGCTATCGGCTTTGAGCTGCTTGCCCGGAGCCGGGATAATTGTCAGGCCGACGGTGGTTCCGAACGCCGCGAGCTGCGGGATTGCAGTAATGCTGCCGCCTGACATCGCAGGCACCGTCACATTATACCCCTGCACGAAAGTCGCTGTGACAGTTACCGCGTGCGCCGGCATATAGAAGAAAGTGGCTTCGCTTGTTTCATCACTGAAGCTCACGCCGCTGGGGGAGGTCCAGCCGGAAAAAACATAACCATCATCGGGCTCGGCCGTGATGCTTAGTTTGGAGCCGGCTTCATAATTCTTGCTTGTTCCTGTTATTATGATCCCTCCGCTGCCCGCCGTCAAGGTAAGCGCGTATTCCGGAGCAGGGTGTAGTGTGAGAGTAAAATCTTTGGAATCGCTTACCTGGCTTTCGCCTATCCAGTTGCTGACTGTAACAGTAAAGCTGTAGGTTGTATCTTCACTAATCTCATTTGAGGGAGTTCCGTAAATTTCGCCTGTATTCGAGTTAATATAAAGACCGGAGGGCCATGCTTGACCGTCTTTATCAATGCTAATACCCCAATAGTATCCGCTCACACCGGTAGCGGCGAACGTAAAGGAATAGTCGCTGTCCTCAGTTGCGTCTGTCAGGGTGGTCGTGGTGATTTTTGGATTTACTCCCGCGATGACGAGAGTCAACTCCTGCGTGTCGCTGCCCCCGGCATTTTCCGTCTTAACAGTAAAGGTAAAAGTGCCTTCCGCGCTCGGCGTGCCGCTAAGAACACCTGCCGCCGAAAGTGAAAGCCCGCCGGGCAGGCTACCGGAATCAAGATCCCAAGCGGCGCTCGCGTTGCCGGATTGGGTAAGCGTTTGCGAATAGCTTACTGTTTTTGTACCGGCAGGCAGAGTTGTAGTCGTTACCGTTGGCACGGTGAGCGCCTCGAATGTTGCCGACACCGCCACGTCGCCCGCGGGCATTATGAAAGAGGCGGTATTCCCCGTGACCGTGAGGGGGTACTCGTTTCCGCCGTAGCTATATTTGAGGCTGCCCGCCGCGTATTGATAGGCCTCATCCGGCGTGAGCGTCAGCGTGACCGTGGCCCCCTGCTCCGCGGACGAGGGAGAGGCCGCAATGCTGCCGTGGGTCAGCCCTGAGGTATCCACTGAGTAAGTGGGTGCAGTTATAAAGTTCGCCGTGACCGTGGTGTCCGCCACCGGCATAGTGAACGTAGTGGAGGCGCTGGAAGAGTTCCCGAAGCTCCCTTCGCCGGTTGCGGTCCATCTGTAGAAATCATAGCCGGAGACTGTGTCTGAGGCAGTGATATTGGCGCTGCCGAAGGCCTCAAAAAGGCCTGTGCTGACCGTTGTACCGCCGATTCCCGCGACTCCGCCCGTTCCGGCTGCGACGGTAAGCGTCCAGCCCTTTACGCTGACGGTGGTGCCTCCTGCACAGGCGTAATCAAAATAACCGGTTGTGCCGTTCAGCGTGCCGCCGCCGACGTTCAGAACAGTGGGATAGTTGCCTATTATGTACGAGGCGGCGCTTATTCCGCCGTTCACCTTGACAGTACTGCCGCCAGATGCTATTACGCCGGTGTTGGTTGCGGCGCCGCTTGCGGACACGATTCCGCCGACCGTGACATTGCTCATATAGGCGGATAAGCCCCTGGCCTCATAGACAGCTGTTGCCTTCACATCGCCGTCGACCGTGACATCAGATTTAAATCCCGTCGAGTTGTAGGTATTAACGCCATAAGCCGTTTTATAAGTGGTTCCCATCGTCGAAGCCGAGACGTCGCCGTGAACTGTTGCGCTGGCATCTGATGCGTACGACCCGAACTGGGATATATTCACCCCGTAGACTGTTGTGGCGCCTGTGATGGAAACATTTCCGTCCACTATGACTGTACCGCCAGGAGAAAGACTGATTGCCGAATAGCCATATTCCGTTTCCGAGCTCGGCACGGTTACAGTTACGTTGTCTTTTACATGTGCGGAGCCAGATGATATATATACTCCGGTGCTGCTGGCAGTGACGTTGCCGCCCACGTTCGCGATGCCGCCGGAAACCTCGAGCCCATATGTATCAAGCGGAACGCTGCTTTCGCTCGTGGTAATAACATCCCCGTCTATATTCACCGTACCGCTTGTGATGTACACGCCTTTGCTTTTTTCACCGATTGAGGATACGCTGCCATCAACAGTGATTGTGCTGTTCGCTGAGGACGACATCAGTATGCCGTATGAATTATTGTTACCGGCAGTGGGACCTCCGTTCGCGGTAACATTGCCGTAGATTATTATTGTGTGATTGGTTCCAAAACCGATGGATGCACCACGACCGCCGGCAGCGGTCGCCGTTACATTTGCGCTGCTCGTATCCGTACCGACGGTGATGGAGTTTCCGCTGTAACTGGTATTAATGGCGGTGCCATAGCTGGCGCCAATGACATTGCCTTTCACCGACACAATGTTGGATGTTCCTTCAACCCAGACTCCGGAAGAGTTCACACCGCTCGCCGTAACACTGCCGTTTACGGTGATAGACCCGCCGGAGCTGTCGCTTTTCGTATTGACTCCATAGCAGAAGCTTCCGTTAATCAGGATATCGCCGTTTACAGTAATGGTACCATCGCCAGTGCCGATACCCGCTCCGTAGACTCCGCTGTAAACCGTGTTCACTGTAATGTCGCCGTCAACGGTCGCGATGCCTCCGTTTGAGACCGTCACGCCGTAGGAGTCGGTGGTAACGTTGTTTACGGACACTGAACTTCCGCTTCCGTCGGCGGACAGGCTTCCACTCGCGTTCAATATTACATCGGCTGACGGGCTTATAACGCCACCGCTGCTGGCGGATAAGTACCCGTTCACGGTCATCGTTCCCTTGGTGGAATTCGTATCGATGACGAATAAGCGGCCCGCGCAGCTGACAGATATGCCGGCGGTTTTAAACAAATGTCCGTTTAAATCAATTGTAAGCTCTTTTCCTGTTAACTCAGACACGATGTTGTTGCCGTATTCAATATCGCCCGTCAATCGTATCGTATCACCGCTTGCGTAGCCATTTGCGTCATTTTTAAAGTTATCCAGTGCCGTGTAAAGACCCATCGCGTTTATCACATCATGGACAGTCGCTTCCGCTCTGGCGAATGGTGTTGCTGTCAGCAGCAGAAAAGCCGCCAGCGCAATGCTTAGAAGCTTAACGAAAATGTTCTTAATTTTCACTTTTATTCCTCCAATATAATATCCGCTGTGACTCCACTTCTTTTCTCAATTAAAGTTATCTATATTAATCATAATGTATTATTTTCCATCTATCAACATAATCTTTTCATATTCGACATAATCCCACTTATTTTCCCCGAAATAATTCAATTACAGATAAAAAACACCTTCATTTGGGACAAAAAAGGGTTTTTTGAGACACCTTAATAGCAAACCAGATGGGCTTGCCGTCTGCGATTCACTATTCCTCTCGCTTAATATATCGCAGTTTAATGGCACAAAAAACGGAGACCGCAGTCAGATGAACTAATACGGATATTCTTGCATCAGGCGATCTCCGTAAATTCTGCCATTAAGCCCTATGGCTTAAATTATTACGGTTCTATTTGACACTACATCCCGAACCAAGGCCGACGAACAAAAAAGCGGTGAACACCGCTCCACAGGAAGCTAGCCTCCCCGAGCATTTCTCCGGGCTGCTCCCATTGCTTGAGTCTATGGCTGAGAAGGAGTATCATTGTAGGCTGACAAGGTCATTGCAAAGCGGCTTGCTAGTTCTGCCCTACCTAACCGATGTACACCACTCGCACTTTTCTTAGAACGGCAGTTTGCTGCCACGTGTGGTCCTCTCGCATCCTCGGTTGTTGCTTTTCCCTTTCGGGATCGTCAGTAACCTGACTCAGCTCACGAACCGCGAAAATGAGAAGACGACCTACCCTGACGGGAACGCGGTTACGAACACCTACGACACCCTTGGATGTGTCGCTAATCTGATGGACTACGACGGCAAGGGTACAACCTACACGTGCGACGCGGAGGGCAAGGTCACAAAGGCGGCCTACAGCGATGGTTCAACGACAGAATACGACTACAATGCCGCTGGTCTGATGATTCAGCAGAAGGAGGTCGACAAGGCAAACTCCACGCGCCGCGAGATAATTTACGGTTACGACGATGCGGGAAATCTCAAGAGTGAGCAGCGGACAGGCGTTGACGTCAAAAAGGCCGACCAGAGTGTCCGCTACTACTACGACAAGGCGAACAATCTCACATCAACGGTCATTGAGGGCATGACCACTACTTACTCCTACGATATTTCGGGCAATCTTCTTCCGATAACAAATATACTTATACCTATGACAAACAAAACTGCCTGCTCACCAAAACGGGAACAGACGGGACGACCACATACGACTACGACGCTGCCGGGAATCTGATGAAACAGATAACTCCCGACGGCGCGACGACGTATACCTATCAAATGTTTTAAATAGCGCACAAAGACTATTCGTTAATAATGCTGTGATTTTATCCTGTGTCTTAGTAGTGACTAAATAGTGGCTAAAAACGATTTTGGGGCAAATTTTAACCAATTTAATAGAAGACAAAAAAGCCTGTAGTAATTGATACTACAGACTTTTATGGTGGAGATAAGCGGGATCGAACCGCTGACCTTCTGACTGCCAGTCAGACGCTCTCCCAGCTGAGCTATACCCCCAGGATTTGAAAAACCTTGCATTTACAAGGAATTCCGGCAGTTTAAATTGAAGGGAAGATTTTAATTTGTGGGGTGGCACACCGGATACCTTGGGCTCCCAGCTGAGCTACTCCCCCAAATACGTTGCGGCGTTAAATCTACCGCAAGAGGTATACTAACAGATTTTATTACTATTGTCAATAATCTTTAGTCCCAAACAGGGAACGCAAATTTTTCGGGACGTGAGACGGAAGGTAAGCTTACGTCCCGAAACCTATATAATTCCTAAATTAACGGCTTTTCGGTTTGCCGCCAAGATTGAGCTTGCTCTCGGTACCGCTACGTAGCCGCTTTATATTTTCGCGGTGTGCGAAGACCAGAAGAAGCGCGCAGAGAAGACCTAGAAAACCCTCTAGTCCCGTATAGCTGAAAGCCCAAAGCCCAATCGGAAAGAAAACAGTACCCGATATTGCGCCGAGGGAAACATATTTTGTAAACACGACGACTATGAGAAAAATGGCCCAGCACATGAGCGCTACACGCCAGTCAATCATCCAGACAAGAGTCCCGGCACAAAGGACGGCCTTGCCGCCGTGGAAACGATAATAGACGGGATAGACATGCCCGAGCATGGCGCAGAAGCCCGCGAATAGCTTGCCGATTATCGGAGCGCCGACCATACCGAGCAGCCAGTGACCAAGCATAACGGCGGCGATGGTTTTGATAATATCGACAATCAGCACTAGCACGACGCCCTTGCCGCCGAAAGTACGCGTAAAGTTGGTCAAGCCCGCATTTCCGCTACCGTAATTGCGGACGTCCCGGTTGAAAATGTTCATGGAAGCTATGATAGCTCCATTCATACCACCCAAAAAATAGGAGACAATACCGGTAATTGCAAGAAAGAGAGTCAGCTTTGTCATCCTTCACTATCGCCCTTCTGCTTTATGACCATGCGAATGGGCGTACCCTCCAATCCGAAAACACTTCTGATTTGGTTTTCAATGTATCTTTGATACGAAAAATGGAAAAGCTCGCGGCTGTTAGCAAACAAAACGAAGGTCGGGGGACGTATGCCGGTCTGCGTAATGTAGTATATTTTCAGGCGCTTGCCCTTGTCGGAGGGTGGCTGAACCCTTGCCTGCGCGTCCGCGAGCACGTTGTTGAGCATACCCGTCGTGATGCGCATAGCGCTCTGGTCGTTTACGTAGTTCACAAGCTCGAAAATGCGGTTTGTACGCTGGCCCGTGACCGCAGATATGAAAAGGACAGGCGCATAGGTCATGAAGATAAGGTCCTTCATAATTTCGGCGCGCATTTTGTCCATGGTTTTGGAGTCCTTGTCGATGAGGTCCCATTTATTGACGACAATTATGCTTGCCTTGCCGGACTCGTGCGCGAGACCGGCAATCTTAGTGTCCTGTTCGGTCACACCTTCGCGTGCGTCAATCATGATGAGGCAGACGTCCGCACGCTCGATTGCGAGCTGGGCACGCATGACGGAAAACTTTTCTATGCGGTCTTCGACCCTCGATTTGCGTCGTATGCCCGCAGTATCAATGAAAATGTATTTGCCGAGTTCACTGTCCACGCGGCTGTCGACCGCGTCGCGCGTCGTGCCGGCAATGTTTGAAACGATGCAGCGGTTTTCACCAAGAATCAGGTTGATAAGAGAGGACTTTCCAACATTCGGCTTCCCGATGACTGCGACCTTGATGCGATCCTCGTCCTCTTCAGAGATTTCAAATTTCGGAAACGCCTTGACGCAGGCGTCGAGCATATCGCCCGTTCCGTGACCATGAACAGCGGAAACAGGGAAGGGGTCGCCGAGTCCGAGAGAATAAAACTCGTAGAAAGCAGGATCTGTAACGCCTGTTTTGTCCATCTTGTTCACAACGAGTACGATAGGCTTGCGCGAGCGTTGAAGGATGCTTGCAACATCCATATCGGCGGCGGTGACGCCCGTTCCAATCTCGGTTACGAAGACGATGACATCAGCTGTGTCGATGGCAATCTGCGCCTGTTCGCGGATGAAGAGCAAAATTTCGTCGTCTGTTTTCGGTTCGATGCCGCCGGTGTCGACGACGTCAAAGCTGATTCCGTTCCACTCGCAGGGCGCATAGAGCCTGTCTCGCGTGACGCCCGGCGTATCCTCGACTATGGAGAGACGCTGGCCGACTATTCTATTAAAAAGCAGGGACTTGCCCACGTTCGGCCGTCCCACGATGGCAACAAGCGGTTTCATGCGTTGCCCTCCTTGGTTTTATGTTTTTATTTTTTCGGGTATTCCAAATCGTTTAGGGAAAAGTTGCCTGTCATGGCAAGGAACAGGTCTCCACCGTCCTGACCGATGGGGATGACCTGAGTCTGAAGTTCTTTTTCGACCTCGGATACTGTGACGTCGTCAAGGAAAACTCCCTCGCCGTCGCGCAGCATGACCTGAGGGATGAGTAGGCGCTCTCCCAAATCCTTGTTGCGAAGCTGATTAATCAGGTCGCGCCCCGTGACGAGTCCCGCCACATCTATAGTGTGCCCGAAAAAGTCATTTTTTACCGGAAATACCCTTCCGTTTATGTTATCATGCTTTTGCGTCGCTGTCACTAAGAGCTTTGCAAGAAAAGGCCCGGCTGAGACGCCTGTCGCAATCGAAAACGGTATGCCGTCACTTTTAACGTCCTCGTTTTCCAGAGCCGACCTGAACTCCTCCTGCAAAAGCCGAAGAAGTCCGACGCCGTTTTCAAGCTGGGTGTAGTCCTCATAATATTCGTCCTCCGGTATCGGACGTTCCGCCTTGAGAAAGAGTTCATCAGAAGGGAAGAAGATACGGCTACCGTGTTTTTCAAGGCAGACATCGCCGAAGGCGTTGACCCTGTCGAGAGTCTCAGTGGCGCCCTCCCTGTCAAAGGGTTTCAAAGGGAAAAGGTGCTCTCTGTGCTTAGTAAGCCCTACGGGGACGATGGAAACAGAATTCACCTGCGGATAGAGCGCGGCTAAGTCTGTCATACTGCGTGAGAGGGCCTCTCCGTCGTTCAGTTCCGGACAGCAGACAATCTGGCAGTTCATCGTTATCCCACCGGCAGACAGCCGTTTAAGAAGCTCATAGCCGTTTGCTCCTTCGAGATTGCCCAGAAGTTTTGCCCGGAGTTCCGGCTCCGTCGCGTGGACGGATACGTTTATAGGGCTTATGCGAAGGTCGATTATGCGCTGGATTTCGCGCTCAGAAAGGTTCGTGAGCGTAATATAGTTGCCTGTGAGAAAGCTGAGTCTCGCATCGTCGTCCTTGAAATAGAGCGTTCTGCGCAGACCTCTCGGCAACTGGTCGACAAAGCAGAACACACAGCGGTTTTTACATGCACGCGCCTTGTCCATGAGATAGGTTGTGAATTCAAGTCCAAGGTCGCTTCCTGCGTCTTTTTTAACGCGGACCGTGCGCCTTTGACCGCTTTCGGATTCCAGAAGCACCTCGAGCCTTGAGTCGTAAGAAAAAAACTTATAGTCGAGCACATCCTCAAGCTCCTTGCCGTTAATGGAAACGAGCGTGTCCCCAACCTTCGCCTTGTGCAGCAGGGGACTGTACTTTTCAATTTTAGTTATTACAGAACCCATGTGCCTGCTCCTTTCAAAGCATACAGAATTCAAATAAGCCCCGCAGACGATGGTGTGCGGCGTTTATTTGTCTACTAAAAGGTAAAGCAAAAAGAGAGGGGGCGTGTGCCTCCTCTCCTCAAGCTTCAAGTTTACCCTTTTACGTCGAGAACCTTGCGTCCGTTGTAGAAACCGCAGGCCTTACAAACGCGGTGGGGCAGATGATACGCGCCGCAGTTGGGGCACGCAACGATTCCGGGAGCTTCGAGCTTCCAATGAGAGCTACGTCTCTTGTCTCTTCTTGCTTTCGATGTTTTTCTTTTTGGAACCGCCATATTGACACCTCCTGTTGTTAGCTGGTTTGACAGCTTTTATTAGTTATTTTTGTCCAAAAGCTGACCTAATACAGCTAATCTTGGATCAATTTCCTTTTTGCAACCACAAGGGCCGTCGCCAAGGTTTTTGCCGCAAATAGGACAAAGTCCGGCGCAATCTTCCCTGCAGAGAAATTTTGACTCTGTACTGAGAATGAAGCAAGTCTCGAGCAGATCGCCCAAGTCCAGCCAGTTCCCATCAAGAGGGAATACTTCGGGGTCGTCTTCGTCCGACGGGTGCGCGCTAATCTTTGCTTCAAGAGGAATCTCTTTTTCACAATGGAATTCTGCGGAGCACCTGTCGCAGATGCAGAACATTTCGGCTCTAATCGTTCCCGTCAGCATAAGCACGCCAGCGGAATTGCGGATAATTCCCTCCGCAGATGGAGGCGAAACAAAACTCTTAATTGCAGGAGCAATCAGCCTTTCCGTTTCAAGTTCACACTTGAACGGCAGACTGCTGCCGGGCATTTCGATAATTTCGCAGAGATTAAGCCTCATTGAGCACCTCACATAGTCGCTTGAGTATTATAATTTATATATCGCGGCTTGTCAACTAAAAATTGATATATACTATTAGATGAAACAATGCTATTATAATATCATTCAACGTATTTTTAAACAGTTTCGGAGAAAGCTCGGAGAAAAAACATGAGAGAACTAACAGTAACGAAAAATGACGCGGACCAGCGTCTGGATCGCTTTTTGGGCAAGGCTGTTCCGCTTTTGCCGGAGTCACTTCTGCAGAAATACATCCGCCTGAAGCGCATAAAGCTAAACGGCAAGGGCTCGAAGCGCGACGAGAAGGTCAAACTGGGCGATGTACTTCAGCTCTATATAAATGATGAGTTTTTCGATGTGCCTACGGAGGAGAACGCTTACCTTAAGGTTTCAAAGCCGAGGCTGACCATAGTCTATGAGGACGAGAACATACTTCTAGCCGATAAAAAGCCGGGAATGCTCTGCCACAGTGCCGGCGATTGGAGCTATGACACGCTTATAGCAAATATACAGGCTTATCTTGCCCAGAAGGGTGAGTGGAGCCCCAGAACCGAGAACTCCTTTGCTCCCGCTTTGTGCAACCGTATTGACCGCAATACGGGCGGAATCGTTATTGCGGCGAAAAACGCCGAGGCTCTGCGAATAATGAATGAGAAAATCAGAGACAGGGAAATAGATAAGTATTATCTCTGTACGGTATACGGCAAGCCAAGCCCTAAGGAGGGAGTCCTGCGAGACTGGATATTCAAGGATGCCTCAAAAAATCAGGTCTTTGTAAAAAAACACAGCTGTCCGGGCGCCAAAGAAGCCGTTACGGAATACCATACTTTGCAGACGAAAAACGGGCTTTCGCTCGTCGAGTGCCGCCTGCTCACAGGGCGTACCCACCAGATACGCGCGCAGATGGCGGAGCTTGGTAACCCGCTTCTGGGCGACGGAAAATACGGTGAGGAACGCAAAAACAGGGAATTTGGGGAGAAGGCTCAGGCACTGTATTCCTATCGCCTGAAATTTATCTTCGAAACCGACGCAGGAGCGCTGAATTACCTCCGGGGGCAGAGCTTCTCAGTGGATAATGTAGATTTCGCCAAAAAATATTTTGATTTCCAATTTTCCGTTGACAACTGACATTTTTAAATATATATTGAGTTTTACGCTGTAAAAGCTCGCAAGCGGGATGCTACACGCGGATACAGCGGGGAAAAGAGAAAAAATCGGGAAATATCGGATTACTATATGATATGCATAATTTGGCTTATGCACTCATGCCGGTACCAAACCAAAGGGGGACGCCAATGGCCAAAGAATTAATACGACTTGAGAACTGCCGCAAGGAATTTGACGGCGAGGTCGTACTTGACTCGATTAGCTTAGCTATAAAGGATAAAGAATTTCTCACACTGCTCGGTCCCTCGGGCTGCGGAAAAACAACTACGCTGCGCATAATCGGCGGCTTTTTGAGACCCGATTCCGGCACGGTGATTTTCGATGGTGTGAAGATTAATGATGTTCCACCTCATAAGCGCAAGATCAACACGGTTTTTCAGAAGTACGCGCTGTTCACGCATCTCAATGTTTTTGAGAACATTGCCTTTGGACTTCGAGTTCAAAGGCCAAAGCTCTCGGAAGAGGAGATTGCGCGGAGAGTGCAGGAGTCTCTGGAGCTTGTTGCGCTCAAAGGCTATGAAAAGCGCTCTGTCAGCCAGCTCTCCGGAGGACAGCAGCAGCGCGTCGCCATAGCCAGAGCTGTCATAAACAGGCCGCAGGTACTGCTTCTAGATGAACCGCTGGGCGCTTTGGATCTGAAGCTCCGCAAGGATATGCAGCGCGAGCTCAAGCAGATTCAGCAGCAGGTGGGCATCACTTTTATTTATGTTACGCATGATCAGGAGGAAGCCCTGACAATGTCTGATACCGTCGTTGTTATGAACAAGGGCGAAATTCAGCAGATTGGCACTCCTTTGGATATATACAATGAACCGAAAAACGCTTTCGTCGCGGATTTTATAGGCGAGAGCAACATAATAGATGGCGTAATGGTTTCGGACAACACCGTCCGCATGTACGGCAGGAACTTTCAGTGCCTCGACAAGGGCTTTTCACCGAATGAACCTGTCGATGTTGTCGTGCGCCCTGAGGACATTGATATTGTCGAGGTTCCACAGGGACAGATGACCGGTACCGTGACCGAGGTCACCTTCAAGGGCATGCAATACGACATAATCGTCGACTTTCAAGGCTTTAAATGGCTCATCCAAACGACCGACCATTCCCCCGTCGGAGCGAAAATCGGCGTAAAGATTGATCCGGATGGCTTCCACATAATGAAAAAGAGCGAGTATTCGGGGCTTTATGGAGACTACAGCTCCTACAGTGCGGAATATGATGAGCTTTCTGCCGCTCCTGACGACGGAGGGCAGGAAGATGAGTAAAGGAAAAATCTTCTCCGGCGCTTTCAGTGCCGTGGGCGGCTTTTTCGACCGCTTCCGCAGACAGTCCTTCGCCTATCCATACGTCCTTTGGATGTCGCTTTTTGTCGTGATACCGATAATTCTCATCGCTGTATACGCGTTCACAAGCTCATCGGGCGGTTTTACCTTCGACAATTTTTCGGGTATGATAGACTACGCCCCCGTTTTCGTACGCAGTATTTGGCTTGCGTTCGTTGCAACAGTCGTCTGCATTTTGATAGGCTATCCCGTCGCGCTCACGATAAGCCGCATGTCACCCAAAAACCAGCGCATCTTGATTATGCTCATAATGCTCCCCATGTGGATAAATTTTCTGCTGCGCACCTATGCGTGGATGTCGCTTCTTGAAAACACTGGTCTCATTAACCGGCTTCTAGCCTCAATCGGAGTTTTCGACCTGATAAACTCCCTCCACGCAGGCGAAATCGGCTATACCCCGATAACGCATTTTCAGCTTATCAATACGGACGGAGCTGTTATCCTCGGTATGGTTTATAATTACCTGCCGTTTATGATTCTGCCAATTCAAAGCGTTATAGTCAAAATTGATCCCTTTGTAATTGAAGCGGCGCAGGATCTCGGCGCAAATAGAAGGAAGGTATTTAGGAAGATTATTTTACCCTTGAGCCTTTCGGGCGTCATCAGCGGCATAACAATGGTTTTTGTGCCTGCCGTTTCAACCTTTGTCATTTCAAAGCTGCTCTCAAACGGAACAGTTATGCTTTTAGGCGACCTTATTGAGATGCAGTTCACGGGAGCCGCCTATAATCCGCATTTAGGCTCCGCTATCTCCCTTATTATGATGGTCATTGTTGTTATCTGCATGAGCGTCATGAACAAGTTCGGCGAGGGTGAGGAACAGGCGGTAGTGATATGAAAAAAAATTATGCGGGCGGAAAGATATTCGCCGCGCTCACCTATGTTTTCCTATATGCGCCCATTGTTGTTCTCATCATTTTCTCGTTCAATTCCACAAAAAGCCGCACTATCTGGTCGGGCTTTACGCTCAACTGGTATAAGGAGCTTTTTAGCGACAGCCTCATAATGTCGTCACTTCAAACGACGATTACAGTGTCAGTCATCGCCTCCGTCGCCGCCGCCGTAATCGGCACCTTTGCCGCCATCGGTTTTTTCAACATGAAGAAGAACTGGCGAAGTCCGCTCCTTCTAGTCAACAACATCCCCGTCGTCAACGCGGACATCATAACGGGTGTTTCGCTCTCGCTGCTTTTCGTCTCGGCGGGCGCGCTCATGAACTTTGAGCTCGGGTTCGGAACGCTTTTAATCGCACACATCAGCTTCGATATACCCTATGTTATTCTCTCTGTCATGCCGAAGCTCTATCAGCTTGACCGCAACCTTTTTGAAGCGGCGCAGGACCTCGGCTGTACATGGTTCCAGACAATTTATAAAGCGATAATACCCGAAATTATGCCGGGAATAATAAATGGACTTCTGATAGCCTTTACCATGTCGATGGACGACTTCGTAATCAGCTATTTCACGGCGGGAAGCAGCGTGCAGACGCTTTCCATGACCATCTACGCCATGACCCGCCGCAGAATAAGCCCGAAAATAAACGCAATTTCAACACTTCTCTTTGCCGTAGTTCTGATTCTCCTTGTCATCGTCAATGTACGTGAATCAAGGCAGCACAAGGCAGAGATAAAAAAAGATGGAATGCTGAAAGGAGCACTGGAATGAAAAAAACAGTTTCAATTGTTATCTGCGCCGTTATGCTCGTCTGCCTGTTTTCCGGCTGCGGAGGAAGCAAAACCCCGAACGGAGTTGTCAATGTTTATAACTGGGGCGAATACATCGACACAGACCTTATAACGCAGTTCGAAAACGAAACGGGCATCAAGGTCAACTACAAGACCTATGAATCAAACGAGCAGATGTATTCCGTCTTAAAACAGGGCGGCGTGAGCTATGACGTTGTCGTCCCCTCCGATTATATGATTTCCCGACTTATCGACGAGGATATGCTCGAGCCCCTCGATTTTTCGAAGATCCCGAACTATTCGCTCATCGATGACAGTCTAAAGAGCATGGCATATGACGCGGACAATAAATACAGCGTGCCTTATATGTGGGGCACCATGGGAATAATCTATGACCCGGCAGTCGTTGGCGAGGTTTCTAGCTGGGGCGCTCTCTTCGACGAGAAGAACATAGGCAACATACTGATGTTCGATAACTCGCGTGACGCGATGGCAATCGCCCTCCGGTATCTCGGCTACTCGATGAATACGACGGATGAGAGCGAGCTTGACAAAGCCTTTGAGCTTCTGAAACAGCAGAAACCCATTCTTCAGGGCTATGTCATGGATCAGATTTTCGACAAGCTTGAAAGCGGCGAGGCCGCAATCGGCCCATATTACGCCGGTGACTACCTCACAATGCATGAGGCAAATCCCAATCTCAAGTTCTGCATTCCAAAGGAAGGAACGAATGTTTTTTGCGACGCGATGTGCGTTCTCAAAAACGCGGAAAACAAGGATAACGCAGAGGCCTTCATTAATTTCATGTCAGGGACCGAGCAGAGTATGGCTAACTCCGTTTATATCGGATACACCAGCCCCAACAAGGAAGTCAAGGATCTGATTGAAGTCGATGATTTTACAAAAGGCATAATGTACCCCGACAATGCAGTGCTTTCAGAAAGCGAGTCATATATCAACCTCCCCCAGGAGACGTTGAACTACTATGACAAGATGTGGGTAGAGCTAAAATCAGAAAATTAAATATAGAAGAGCGCACCGATTGGTGCGCTCTTCTATATTTAAACTGCTACTTGCTCGATAAAGCCTTCAAATGCCGCTATGACTTTTCACCAAGATTTCTAATTATCTCGTGATAGCGTTTTGTTGCGAGTGCGCTGGGTTCTCCCTTTTTGCAGAAAGAAAGCCGGGCAAGCTTCTGATTAACGCGTTCAACCACAATCTGGCCATCGACCATTTTGGATTCCAGTGTTTTCAAGGCTTCAAGAAACCGCGCATCTTTCTTTGCCCTATTATAAAACGACAAAACATAGATATAAATAAAAAGGTTGTAATTACTGAAGGGATATTCGGTCTGCATGAATAGTGTTCCGATTCCATAGTGGCAGGGGCCAATCGGCTTTCTGATTGTCCAATGCGCAAGCAAGAAATCTACTGATTTGTCAAGCACCTCTTCTTTGTTGAGATAGTCACTGAAACGAAAAGCATCGAGTGCGGTAAGCGTTGGCAAGGGGTTTGAATACTCTGTTTCCGGTCCTCGGCCAAAGCTGAATTTATTGCATCGCCAGCCTCCGTCGGCATACTGAGTGTCTAAAAGATGACGGAAGGTTCTTTGCAGCCTTAAATCGGAGGCATAGCCCATGTGGCAAAGCACGCTTAAAGCGTTGACTGTATGACAGGGATAAATACCGCCTTGTGGGTACAGCTTAAAACGTCCATCTTCACGCCATGTACTGAATATCAATTCGGCGGCTTCTTTTAGCAAAGGCTCGTCTTTATCCATGCCTAATCCCAGCAGAATCTGCACGCTCTCCAAAGTCGAGAATGGAGCTCCTTTTATTAGACGTTTGTCGGGTGTTGTCCAATAGTCGGCTCCATTATCATATCTATGCGACAATATCGCCTCAACATCCAATAGGTATTGTTCCTCTACAGCCATTGTTTTCACCTCAAGCTTGTTGTAGTCGTTCATACGCTGTCCGACAGTCCGCTTCTAACTTTGAGAGTCCTCATCTTTGCGCTCCACCGCGCGGATATTCCGTTCGAATTTATTCCTTGCGCCCATGACCTCATGTCCGCAGCCCATACAGCGGAGCTTGAAGTCCATGCCGGTGCGCAGCACCACCCAGCGCTTTTCGCCGCAGGGATGAACCTTTTTCATCGTCAGAATGTCGCCTACTTTTATATCCACGTTAAGCCCTCACTTTTTCTTGATATTGTCCCAATAGGTTTTCGCCGCCAGCTCGGTTTTGTTGTCACCGTAATCGTAATACCTCGTATCTTTAAGCTCATCCGGAAGGTACTGCTGCTTAACCCAGTGGTTCTGGAAGCTGTGTGGATATTTGTAATTCTGCTCTCTCTTGTGCTCCGTTGAATCCGCGTGGACGTTCTGCATTTCGCGCGGGATGTTTCCGGTTTTGCCTGCTCGGATATCGGCAAAGGCCTTGTCAATCGCTATAACGCCGCTATTTGATTTCGGCGCTGTCGCGAGTAGTATGCAAGCCTCGGCGAGCGGGAGCCGAGCTTCGGGCAGACCGAGCTGCAACGCGGAATCCACGCAGGCCTTGACTATCGGCACCGCCATCGGATAGGCGAGCCCTATATCCTCGCTCGCGGAGCAGAGGATGCGCCTGCAAGCGCCGGGAAGGTCGCCCGCCTCCAGAAGCCGCGCAAGATAATGCAGGGCGGCGTCGGGGTCACTTCCTCGCAGAGATTTCATAAGCGCCGAAAGTATATCAAAGTGCGCGTCGCCCTCGCGGTCATAACGCATGGAGCTCTTCTGCGAAACCTGCTCCGCGTCATTGAGCGTAAGTTTAACCTTGCTTGATGCGCCCTTGCACGCGCTATAGAGAAGCTCAATCGCATTTATCGCCTTTCGAACGTCGCCGCCGCAGCCCTGCGCGAGATACGAGGTTACGCCGTCCTCGCAGGTGATTTTGGTTCCGTCGCGTTCTTCAAGAAAACGAAGAGCACGCACGACAGCCTTCTCGCAGTCGGCGGCAGAAAGCTGTTTGAACTCGAAGATTGTGGAACGGCTTAAAATCGCGTTGAAGACATAGAAGTACGGATTTTCCGTTGTCGAGGCAATGAGTGTGATTTTACCGTTTTCGATGAACTCCAAAAGCGACTGCTGCTGCTTTTTATTGAAGTACTGGATTTCGTCTAGGTAAAGCAGCACGCCGTCAGGCGCCATCAACGTGTCCAACTCGTCAATTATCGCCTTTATGTCGGCTATGCCCGACGTTGTCGCGTTGAGCTTTCGCAGGGCGCGGTTCGTCTTTTCTGCGATAATGCTTGCAACCGTAGTTTTACCCGTTCCCGAGGGACCGTAGAATATCATGTTCGGTATCTGCTTTGACTCAATGATGCGGCGCAGCATCGAGTTTCCGCCTAAAATTTCGGACTGTCCGAAGACCTCGTCCAATGAAGTCGGGCGAAGCTCGTCGGCAAGCGGTCTGTACATGAAGTACCTCCTTGTTGAGAGCATTAATGAGTATAATAAAGAGCCGAGAGGAATAGTCCTGTCGGCTCTGTTTTGCTGATAATATGCAGCCGATATTAAGAATTTCCTGTTGCTATTATAGCACAGAATGGATTATTCGTACAGGGGATATTTCTTGCAGAGAGCGGAAACGCGATTGGAGATGTTTTCCTTCTGATTGTCGAAGTCACGGACGGAGAGAGCGAGAAGCTCCGCTATTTCGACGATGTCTTCGCCGACTAAGCCGCGCGCCGTAACAGCCGCTGTGCCGAGACGCAGACCGCTCGTTTCCTTTGCGGTGAGCGGATCGCCGGGAATCTTGTTTTTGTTGGTGGTGATATGAACCTCGTCCAAACGGACTTCAAGCTCGCGCCCCGAAGTTCCGGTGCCGCGGAGATCGAGCAGAACCAAGTGGTTGTCAGTTCCGCCGGAAACAAGGTTAAGCCCGCGCTTTAGAAGCTCGGAGGCGAGTATCGCGCAGTTTTCGTGGAGCTGGGCCTGATAAGCCGCAAATTCGGGCTGCAGCGCCTCGCCGAAGGCGACGGCCTTGCCTGCGATGACGTGCATAAGAGGTCCGCCTTGACAGCCGGGAAAGACGGCACTGTTGACTTTTTTCGCAATCTCGGGGTCGTTCGTCATGATTGCGCCGCCGCGAGGACCACGGAGGGTTTTGTGTGTCGTTGTCGTAACGACGTCGGCATAGCCGAAGGGCGAGGGGTGGAGCCCTGCCGCGACAAGCCCCGCGATATGCGCCATGTCGACCATCAGATAGGCGCCGACTTCTTTCGCGATTGCGGAGAACTTATCGAATTCAATAACGCGCGGATACGCAGAGGCGCCCGCTATTATCATTTTGGGCTTAACTTCGAGCGCAATCCTGCGCACCTCGTCGTAATCAATATAACCCGTTTCGAGGTTTACTCCGTAGGAAACGGCGTGATAGTTTTTACCAGAAAAATTGACCTTGTAGCCGTGGGTTAGGTGACCGCCTGCGTCGAGATCCATGCCGAGCACCGTGTCGCCCTGAGAGCAGAGCGCGAGATACGCGGCGTAGTTTGCCTGCGAGCCGCTGTGGGGCTGGACATTTGCGAATTTGCAGCCAAAGAGCTTTTTGCAGCGTTCGATTGCGATGTTTTCTACGATGTCCACATACTGGCAGCCGCCGTAATAACGTTTATCGGGATAGCCCTCAGCATATTTGTTAGTGAGCACGCTGCCGACAGCCGCAAGCACCGCCTCGCTGACAATATTTTCCGAAGCAATGAGCTCAATGTTGTCCCTTTGGCGTTTAAGTTCAAGACCCATTGCGTCCGCTACTTCCTTGTCCTGTCGTGAAATGATTTCCAGCTGACTTTCCACAGTCATTTGCATGCCCTCCGTAAACTTTTATATGTTTTAATTGACGAACGGTAAATTGCACTCTTCATTGAAGGTGCAAGAACTTAATTAAGTATGTGCGATGTAAACCGATACTATTATAATTATAAACGTACAGACAAAGCTTGGCAACTGGCTAATTATGAAAATTCTTTGATTTTCCGGCGTGTAATGTTATACTTTTGCTATAAGAAAACCTCACGGTAGCAAAGGAGACAAATATGAGGACAAGTGAGCAGATAAATGAGATAATATCGAGGCTCGAGGACGAATATCCGTTTGCGGAGTGCTCTCTCGAATATGAAAAAGATTATGAGCTGCTTTTTGCGACGCGCCTTGCCGCACAGTGTACGGACGAGCGGGTAAACAAGATAACTCCCATGCTCTACGCAAGATACCCGACGCTGAAATCGATTGCGGAGGCGGATATCCTTGAGCTTGAGAACATTATTCGCTCCTGCGGTTTTTTCCACACGAAGGCGCGCGACATAATCGACTGTGCAAATGCGCTCATAGATCGCTTTGGCGGCAGGGTGCCAGACAATATGGATGATTTGACGAGCCTGCCCGGAGTCGGGCGCAAGACTGCGAACCTGGTGCTGGGAGACGTTTTCGGAAAGCCAGCCGTCGTCGTCGATACACACTGTATCAGGCTCACAAACCGCATAGGGCTGGTTGACAATCTCAAAGACCCAGCGAAGATTGAAACGGAGCTACGAAAGCTTCTGCCGCCGGAGAAGTCCTCCGATTTTTGCCACAGGATGGTGCTGCACGGCAGGGCGGTTTGTCCGGCGAGAAAGCCTCTGTGCGAAAAATGCTGCATCCGTCATGTGTGCAGGGAATTTCAAGGAGCGGAGAAATAAACACATTTAACAACGAATTCGATTGGGGAAAACTATGAAACGAAATATTCTTGTATTGACCATTGTATTAACTTTTACTTCATCTTTACTTCTGTCCGCTTGCGGAGCGAAATCGACGGCGGAGAGCGCTGCGCCAAGCGCTACGCCCTCGCCCATAGCCGTTAGTCCGACGCCGAGCGCTGAAGCAACGCAATATCCGCTGGTTGTCAAAGCCGGTAATTCTGTCAACGTCGACTTGAACGGAGATGGGAAAGAGGATGAGGTGTATTTTGAGCCCGACGAGGACACATATTCGATTCTTCATTTAAGTGTCAACGGAACGGATTACGCCGGTTCCGTACCAGAACAGGGTTTCTACAGCGACAATCTTGAGGGTGCTTACTGCATTACCGATATTGACAAGTCGGACAATATGCTTGAAATAGCAATTATGGACTACGGTCCAAGTGACGACTGCATCACCAGCTTTTTTAGATATGATGGGAATAACCTTAAATATCTCGGGAATGTCAGCGGGTTGATAGTCAGTTCTTATTCGGACAAATCAGACCTTACTTTCAATGGAGATGGTACGATAAGCTCCTATGTTCGTCTTTCGGTTATGCAGACTTGGTTTGCCAATGTGGACTGGAAGCTCGCTGAAACAGGCGGATTCGAGGTCGTTCCCGCGGACCTTTATTACCCTACGTCTGAATCGGGATGCGATGTGACTGCACTTGTTGACATCCTCGTATATGCATCTAAAAGTGACGCATCGGAAAAAACCGTGCTGAACGCCGGAGCCGCCCTTACATTAATCGCAACGGACAACAAATGCTGGGTGCTTGCGGAAACCACGGATGGAAAACAGTGCTGGGTACGTCTTGATACAGAATACGGTCAAATGGTTGAAACCACCGATGGATACAAATACTCATCTGAGACGTTTTCCGGACTGTGCATAGCAGATTGAATTTGTGACCGAAAGGTAAAATTTTTGCTTTTTGAGCAAAAACCCTTTTAATATGTGAGCATTTATATTAAAATACCTTAGAACGATTTATGAAATTGATCGGAGTGCATTTATGGAAGATAAGAAGCCTGTGTACAAACGTGTACTTCTTAAAATAAGCGGCGAGGCTCTTGCTGGGGCTCAGGGCAGAGGACTAGATTTTGATGTGATACGTGAGGTCTGCGCATCTGTAAAAAGATGCATTGAGCTTGGAGTCGAGGTCGGAATAGTCGTCGGCGGCGGCAACTTTTGGCGCGGCGTCAAGGACGGTGGCGGAAAAATGGAGCGCACCCGTGCCGACCATATGGGCATGCTCGCAACCGTCATGAACTGTCTTGCCCTCGCGGACGTATTTGAACAGATGGATGTCGATGTCAGGGTACAGACCGCCATCGAGATGCGTGCGATTGCGGAGCCCTACATACGCGGGCGCGCTATGCGGCATCTCTCGAAATCGAGAGTCGTCATCTTCGGCTGCGGCACGGGCAGTCCCTTCTTCTCAACCGATACAGCCGCCGTTCTCCGCGCAGCGGAGATTGAGGCGGACGCCATACTTCTTGCAAAGAACGTGGACGGCGTTTATTCCGCCGACCCGAAGAAAGATCCGGACGCTGTTAAATACGAGTTTATCACCTATGACGAGGTTTTGGCCCAGCACCTCGCTGTCATGGACTCAACGGCAACCTCGCTTTCAATGGACAATAAAATTCCCGTTATTCTCTTTGCTCTCAAGGACCCCGACAATATCGTCCGCGTCGTTATGGGCGAAAAAATCGGCACGACAGTACAGTAGGTAGATAAAACGATATTTTTGTATTTCACAACAATTTCGGAGGGATAGAAAATGACAAGTGACTATCAGCAAATTACCGTTAAAATGAAGAAGACGACCGAGGTTTTGAGCCAGCAGTTCGATTCTGTCCGCGCAGGACGCGCAAATCCGGCAGTTCTTGACAAGCTCAGAGTCGAATATTACGGCACTCCCACGCCCATAAACCAGATTGCGGCAATTGCGACACCGGACCCGCGCTCGCTCGTTATCCAGCCGTGGGACGCAACCAGTCTAAAGCTGATTGAAAAGGCAATACTCGAGTCCGATCTCGGCATCAACCCCACGAACGACGGCAAGATGATCCGTCTTGGCTTCCCCCAGCTCACTGAGGAGCGCAGACGCGACCTCATTAAGCAGGTCAAGAAATACTCTGAGGAGGCAAAGGTCGCGATCCGCAACATCCGCCGCGACGCAATGGAGGATTTCAAGGAGCAGAAGAAGAAGTCCGAGATTACAGAGGACGACCTCAAGGACATCGAAAAGGATATGCAGAAGCTGACGGACGACTATATCAAGGAGATTGACAACATAGCCGCCAAGAAGGAAAAGGAGCTAATGGCTATCTGATGGGGCTGTTTAGCAGAACTAAAAAAGAGGCGGGGGAAGTGGATTTTAATAATCTCCCCCGCCATATTGCCATTATTATGGACGGTAACGGCCGCTGGGCGAAAAAGCGCGGACTTCCCCGGAACGCGGGGCATGCGCAGGGAGCGGAGACCTTCCGCACTATCGCGACCTACTGCAAGGATATAGGCATCGAATACCTGACCGTTTATGCGTTCTCGACCGAGAACTGGAAGCGCCCGAATGACGAAGTGTCGGCAATCATGGGGCTTCTGGAGAAATATCTCTATGAGGCCATTGACCGCATGGAGCGCGACAAGGTCAAAATGAAGTTCTTCGGCGACCCTGCGCCGCTTCCGCCGAAGCTCAAAACGCTCATCGAGCGCACGAGCGATATCAGCACCCACTATGATGGCTGTCAGGTCAATGTGTGCCTGAATTACGGCGGCAGGGACGAGATACTTAGAGCCGCAAAAAGCTGTGCCGAAAAGCTTGCAAAAGGCGACGAGACAGCTTTCTCTGAGGAAGCATTTTCAAAAAGTCTCTGGTCGGCAGGTGTCCCTGACCCCGACCTTTTAATAAGACCGGGCGGAGAAATGCGCCTTTCCAACTTCCTTTTGTGGCAGGCGGCGTACGCGGAGCTTTATTTTACCGACACTCTCTGGCCCGATTTTTCAAAGAACGAAATGAACAAGGCCATAGCTTGGTACCAGCAGCGTGACAGGCGCTTTGGGGGAGTCTGACAATTTCCCCTCGCCGATTTTCCGTGTTTGAAAGGATTCATGTTAATGAAAACCAGAACGATAGTAGGACTTACAGCGATTCCGCTTTTTATTCTTTTGATATTTTTCGCTCCGCTGTGGGCGTTTTCGATTTTGGTGGGACTTATATCCGCCGGCTCCGCGTGGGAGCTTCTGCGCTGCGTCGACGCGAGCCTGCCACTGCGATTTCGTGTATACGCAGCCGTTGCGGGCTTTGCGATGCCGGTCGTCTATGCTTTTGCGCGTGCGGACGCGGTTATTTCAACGGCAATATTCATCCTAACGGTACTTATGTTCACAGAGCTTCTGCTTTCTTACAAAAAAGAGGAACACATAAAGCTTGAGACCGTCTTATATGTTATATTAGCGGGCGGAATAATGCCCATGCTCCTTTTGTCCCTTGTGCGTATAGGCGTACGCGAGGACTCTCCCGCCTATGTGTTCCTGCCATTCGTTGCGGCGTTTTCAAGTGACAGCGGCGCGTATTTCGCGGGGTATTTTTGGGGAAACAAGAAGGCTTTTCCACATCTTTCCCCAAAAAAGACTGTCGCGGGCTGTATCGGCGGACTCGTTTCGGCGGTTTTACTTATGGTACTTTACGGGTTTATAATATCCCGCTTCGGGCATGAGGTGAATTATTTGCTGCTTGCTGTCTACGGTCTTTTCGGGAGTCTTGCATGCCAGTTTGGCGACCTCGTCTTTTCGGCAGTAAAGCGTCAATACGGGATCAAGGATTACGGCAATCTCATCCCCGGTCACGGCGGAATGTTGGACAGGTTCGACAGCATGCACTTCACGGCACCGATGATTGGGCTGCTCGTCGTGCTCTTGCCCGCAATAGTTTAGGTCTTATTAAAAGCGTGTACTGTCCGTTTTATCGGGCATACTTATGAGGTAAAATTTATGGTAGGATCCATCTCCGTTCTCGGCTCGACAGGCAGTGTCGGAGTGCAGACACTTGACGTCGCCGAGAGACTGGGTATTCCCGTCAAGGCCATGTCGGGCAACAGGAATGTTAAGCTTCTCGAACAGCTGGCGCGCAGATTTAATCCGGAATTTGTCTGCGTTTATGACGAGGACGCCGCAAAACTGCTTAAAATCGCGCTTGCGGATACCGACATCAAGGTCGGAAGCGGCATGGCGGCGCTTACCGACTGTGCCTGCTGTTACGCCTCCTGTGTTGTAACCGCAGTTTCAGGCTCTGTCGGACTTATACCGACGCTTGCCGCAATCGACGAGGGGCACCGCATCGCGCTCGCAAACAAGGAAACTCTGGTCTGCGGCGGCGAAATCGTTATGCAAAGGGCGAGGGAAAAAGGCGCGCAGATCATTCCCGTGGATAGCGAGCACTCTGCGATTTTTCAATGTCTGGAAGCGCAGGGAAGCGAGAGGGCTCTCCGGCGCATCCTGCTGACAGGCTCCGGCGGCCCGTTTCGCGGAAAGTCACTCGAGGAAACACGAAACGTGACGCCAGCTATGGCAGTTGCCCACCCAAAGTGGAATATGGGCGCGAAGATAAGCGTCGACAGCGCGACGATGATGAACAAAGGACTCGAATTTATCGAAGCCATGCATCTGTTTTCAGTCACGCCTGACGAGATAAAGGTCATAATCCACCCGGAAAGCATAATACACTCAATGGTGGAGTACACTGACGGCTGTGTTCTGGCACAGCTCGGAATTCCCGATATGGCGCTTCCGATACAGTATGCGCTGACCTATCCGGAAAGGACGGATTCTCCTTATTCCTCGCCGGATTTTACGGCTTTGGGAAAGCTCAGCTTTTTCGAGCCGGAACTCGAGAAGACCCCCTGCCTCGCTCTCGCGATGGACTGCGCAAGGCGCGGCGGTACGGCTGCCGCCGTTATGAGCGCTGCGAACGAGGAAGCGGTCGCCCTGTTTTTAAAAGAAGAGCTCTGCTTAGGCGCAATTAGTGAAATCGTTGAGGACGCAGTCAATAGGATTTCTGTTAACGGAATGCCGACGCTTGATGCGCTTCGTGACGCTGACGATGCGGCCAGATGCTTTGTAAAGGAAAATTACCGCAAATATTAGAGGTAAAATAATGTATATTGTTATAGCAATCTTAATTTTCGGTTTTCTTATAGTCACTCATGAGTTGGGTCATTTTTCGGCGGCAAAGCTCTTCAACGTTCGCGTTTCGGAGTTTGCGGTAGGCATGGGACCTATACTTTTGAAAAGGCAGAAGGGTGAAACGCGTTATTCTCTCCGCGCCTTTCCTATTGGCGGCTTCTGCGCAATGGAGGAGGACGAGGAGTCGGAGGATTCGCGTGCCTTCACAAATCAGAAGTGGTGGAAACGCTTCATCATTTTGGCCTCAGGCGCTCTAATGAACTTTTTGACGGGACTCATAATCCTGATGTTTATTGTTCCGAATTCGAGTTATTTTGCCACTCCGACAATAACAGGCTTTTTTGAAGGCTGTCCCTATGAGAGTGCGCAGGGACTCCAGCAGGGCGACGTTTTTTATAAAATTGACGGTAACGCCGTTTTCTTTCCGTCAAATCTATCACTTCTCTTGAACCGGACGGGCAGCGAGACACATGACATTATCGTGATACGCGACGGTGAAAAGGTCGAGCTGGACGATTTTAAGCTTACAGCGCAAGAATACGAGATCGACGACCAGAAAGTAATGAAATACGGTTTTTATTTTACCGATAAAAAAACCGATATCCTCTCAAACCTGAAGTATACCTGGGAAGGCGCGCTCGATTACGTCCGAATGGTTTGGATGGGGCTATCCGATTTAGTCACGGGAGCTGTCGGACTCAAGGACCTCTCCGGACCTGTCGGTATTGTCGGGATTATCAATGACGTGGGAGAAAACTCTCCGACAGCTGTGGACGCAACGCTCAACATCGCCTATCTTGCGGCCTTTATTGCCGTTAACCTTGCCGTTATGAATCTGCTGCCGCTTCCGGCGCTTGACGGCGGACGGCTTTTCTTCCTTGCAATCACGGCGGCGATTCAAGGAATATTCAGAAAAAAGTTGAACCCAAAATACGAAGGCTATGTCCATGCAACGGGGCTAGTCTTGCTCTTGGGACTCATGGCAGTCGTCATGTTCAATGACATCTGGAAGCTCGTGTTTTAGCGGCTGACCGAAGGAGCAAGTGACGTGAACAGGAAGAAAACAAAGGTAATCAGGGTCAGAGATAAATACATTGGCGACGGCTTTCCAGTTTCCGTGCAGTCAATGTGCAATACGAAGACCGATGATATAGACGCTACCCTTGCGCAAATCGAGGCGCTTGAAAACGCGGGCTGCGAGATAGTGAGGCTTGCCGTACCCGACGAGAAGGCCGCGCGCGCATTGCCTGACATAAGAAAAAACTGCAAAATGCCGCTTGTCGCGGACATACATTTCGACTATAAGCTAGCTCTTGCGGCGGTTGAAGCAGGCTTTGACAAGATACGAATAAATCCCGGCAACATAGGTTCGCTTGAGAAGGTGAAGCTCGTCGCGGATGCGTGTAAGGCAAATGGCATACCTATACGCATCGGCGTGAATAGCGGGAGCCTCGAAAAGGACCTGCTGGAGGAATTAGGCCGCACGCCTGATGCCCTCTGCGAGAGTGCTATGCGCCACGTACGTATTCTTGAAGATTTGAATTTTGATAACATATGCATTTCCATCAAATCCTCGAGCGTTGCGGATACTGTCACAGCTTACCGGCTCTTGTCAGTTTTGACGGAACACCCCCTGCACCTAGGTGTGACGGAAACAGGCACGCCATATATGGGTATCGTGAAATCCGCTGCCGGCATCGGATCTCTGCTGATGGACGGTATCGGCAGTACGTTGCGCGTGTCTCTCACGGCAGACCCCGTGGAAGAAGTGAAAGCGGGCATCGCTATTTTGAAGGCAGTGGACTTAAGACGCGACGGGGTTGATATAATCTCCTGCCCGACCTGTGGCAGGACGAATATAGACCTCATCGGAACGGCAAATAAGGTCGAGGAGCTTCTCCGCGATTTCAAAAAACCTCTGACAGTGGCCGTGATGGGATGTGCTGTAAACGGACCCGGCGAGGCGAGAGAGGCCGATTACGGACTTGCCGGAGGAGCGGGAGAGGGCGTGCTTTTTAAAAACGGCGAGATCGTGAAGAAGGTGCCGGAGGAAAAACTTGCTGAGGCTCTTGTTGACCTCATAATGCAGGAGGAAAAAGGAGTTTAGTTTCTTAAAATGAGCGAAGACAATCAGATACCCTTTTTGGAGATGTTTCCGTTTTGCGCTGATCTTTCGGATATGTGCGGCGGGCTCGACGGGGCGCTTATCAAGGAAGCGACCGTAAACAAAGAAAAATTACATATGAATTTAACGGCCGTTTTTCGGCGCAGCGCGATTCCTGCGGAGATACATACGATTGAGGGACGCATAGCGGCGGAATACGGCTTGAATTCGGTTGCCCTGAGTTCGAAAAGCTCGGCGTCACGCGATGAGAAACCGGCAAAGACCGGCGAAAAAAAGAGTAAAAGTGCGCCGGCCCCGGGAAAAGTTATATTTGGCAGAGCGATAAAGGGTATACCCGTTCCTATGGAAACCCTCAACATAGAATCCGGATCTGTCGTTGTTAGCGGCGAAATATTTTTCGTAGAAAACAGGGAAATCGCAAAGACAAAGGCATGGGTACTTTGCTTTGAAATGACCGACAACACAGGTTCAATCAGAGTCTCGAAGTACTTCAAGCCCGGGGATGACAGGGGGAGCCTTGAGAGTCTAAAAAAGGGAATGTACGTTACAGTTTCGGGGAATGTGGCCTATAACCGTTACGACGAGGACATCGCGCTTGAGCCAAAAAGCATAGTTCTTGGCTCAAGACCTAAACGCGAGGACAAAGCGGAGGAAAAACGGGTCGAGCTCCACCTACATACGCGCTATTCAACGCTTGACGCATTGACCGACCCCGAGGAGGCGGTTAAGCGCGCGGCCGAATGGGGTCACCCCGCGATAGCGTTTACTGACCACGGGGTAGCGCAGGCCTTTCCGGAGGTCTGGCACGCGGGTAAAAAGCACGGCATCAAGATAATTTATGGCGTCGAAGGCTACTATATAAACGATGTCGATGATAAGCTTGCCATAGTCGGCGAGACGGAGGGCGAGCTCTCGGACGAGTACTGCGCCTTTGATATTGAAACGACGGGACTTCACGTAAATACTGAGCGCATGACTGAGATTGGCGCCGTTATTATGAAAGACGGCGAGGTCGTTTCGCGATTTCAAACCTTTGTGAATCCAGGAAAGCCCATTCCGCGTGAAATAACTGAGCTCACGGGCATCACGGATAGAGACGTTTTTGACGCTCCAGAGGAAGCCGAGGCGCTAAAGAGCTTCATCAAATTTGCCGGAGAACGCACACTCATAGCCCACAACGCAGAATTTGATATCGGCTTCATGAAAGCGGCGGCAAGGCGCAGTGGAGTCGAGTTTGAGCCGACCTATATGGACACTCTGACTCTCGCGCAGAGCCTTCTGCCGGACCTCAAGCGCTTTAAGCTGGATATCGTTTCTGGACGTTTAGGACTGCCCGATTTTAACCATCACAGAGCGGACGATGATGCGCTGACCTGCGGTCGCATAATGGCGAAATTCGTCAAAATGCTGGGAGAGCGCGGTGTTACGAAGCTTTCTGAGCTTGAGGGATACACACGGACGGAGAGAGGAGCAAACCATCGCCTAAGCCGTACGAAGCACATTATCATCCTTGTAAAGAACAAAAAGGGGCTTAAAAACCTCTACGAGATAGTTTCAAAATCGCATCTTGAGCACTTCAAAAAGAACCCGATAATTCCAAAAAGTCTGCTGCTGCAATACAGAGAGGGGCTCATAGTCGGTTCCGCCTGCGAGGCGGGCGAGGTCTTTGACGCAGTTAGTCACCACAAGAGCGACGAGGAGCTTAAAAGGCTTTGCTCACTTTACGATTACCTTGAGATTCAGCCTCTGTGCAACAATATGTTTATGCTCGAAAACGGCACGGCGAAAAACGAGGAAGATCTGCGCAGCTTCAACCGCCGAGTCATTGAACTGGGTGAGAAATTCAATAAGCCCGTTGTCGCAACAGGAGATGTGCATTTTCTGGATCCCGAACATGAGATTTTCAGGCACATTCTGCTGGCTGGACGGAGCTTTGCGGACGCGGACAAGAGCCTGCCGCTCTATTTCAAGACTACGGACGAAATGCTTGAGGAATTTTCCTATCTGGGCGAGGAAAAGTGCCGCGAAGTCGTTATTTCGAACCCTAGAGCGATTGCCGATTTGTGCGACGAAATTGAGCTTCTGCCTAAGGAACTCTTTGCTCCAAAAATCGAGAATTCCGCCAAGGACCTTCAGAAGCTGGTTTACGACCGTATGCATGAGCTCTACGGTGATACCCCGCCCGAAATCGTGAAAATCCGTGTCGAAACGGAGCTTCACGACATTATAAGCTGTCAATACGATGTTATATATATGTCGGCTCAAAAGCTGGTCGCAAATTCCCTCGACGCCGGCTATCTGGTTGGCTCGCGCGGAAGCGTCGGTTCTTCAATAGTCGCCTTCATGTCAGGCATAACGGAGGTCAACTCCCTGCCCGCGCATTACCGCTGCCCCAAGTGCAAATATACTGATTTCGAGAGCGGAAAGGGCTACGGCTGCGGAGCGGATATGCCCGATAAAATCTGCCCCGTATGTGGGGAAAAGCTCGGAAAGGACGGCTTTGACATTCCGTTCGAGACCTTTTTGGGCTTCGGTGGAGACAAGGTGCCGGATATCGACCTCAACTTCTCCGGAGAATACCAGTCACGCGCGCACAAATACACCGAGGAGCTTTTTGGGCGCGACCACGTTTTCAAGGCGGGAACTATCAGCACACTCGCTGAAAAGACAGCCTTCGGCTACGTCAAGAACTACTTGAACGAGCAGGGCAGAAAGGTTACAAAGGCGGAGGAGAACCGTCTCGCTCAGGGCTGCGTAGGCGTGAAGCGCACGACAGGTCAGCATCCCGGCGGACTCGTCATTATTCCGCAGGACATGGATGTTACGGATTTCTGCCCAGTCCAGCACCCTGCGGACGACCCCGAAAGTGATATTATTACGACCCACTTCGAATATCACAGCATGGAGGCAAATCTATTAAAGCTCGATGAGCTCGGGCACGACGACCCGACTATGATAAAGATGCTCGAGGATTTGACCGGGGAAAACGCAAGACACATTTCACTGGACGACCCTGATACAATGGGCATATTCTGCTCGCCGAAGCCTCTCGGACTTCCCGAGGACGACCCCATTATCGGCAAAACGGGCACAATCGGAATACCGGAATTCGGAACAGGCTTCACTAGACAAATGCTGGTGGACACAAATCCCAAGGATTTTGATACGCTGGTTCGGCTTTCAGGCTTTTCGCACGGCACGGATGTTTGGGCGGGCAACATAAGAGAACTGGTGCTTTCGGGTACCGCTACTGTTAAGGAAACCGTCGGCTGCCGCGACGATATTATGCTTTACCTTATTTCGAAGGGGATGGACCCTAAAAAGGCGTTCAAGTTTATGGAGGCCGTACGAAAGGGTGCAATCCACAAGGGTAAGCCTTGGCCGGAGGGAATAGTTGAGGAAATGCAGCAGCTCGGCGTACCGGACTGGTACATCGAGTCCTGCCGTAAGATTCAGTACCTTTTCCCGAAGGCACATGCGGTAGCCTATGTCATGATGGCGTTTCGTATAGCGTTTTTCAAGGTGCACTATCCGATGGCTTATTACAGTTGCTATTTTTACCGCCGGAGCGACAGCTTTGACGCGGTACTGATGACTAAGGGCATCGAGCCCGTCCGCAAAAAGATAAAGGAAATAAAAAACGATCCTGCCGCAAGCAAAAAGAACGAGGATACTTTGACGACGCTCGAAGCGGTTTATGAGTTTTATCTAAGGGGCTTTGATTTTGAGCGCATTAATCTCTATAAGTCCGAGGCGACGAGGTTCGTTATCGACGGGACGTCACTAATTCCGCCTTTTATCGCAATAGCGGGTCTGGGCGAGGCGGCGGCGAACGATCTTGTGAAGTGCCGCGAGAGCGGAAGGCAATTTATATCGGTCGAAGAGGTCATGGGCGCCTGCCCGAAGGTCAGCCAGACGCATATGCAGCAGCTCAAGGAGCTGGGCGCACTGGGCGATATGCCGGACACGAGTCAGATGAGCCTGTTCTGATAAGAAACGACCGTTTCTCAAGCGAGAAACGGTCGTTTTTGCTATTTAATTTCGATGTTTATGGGAGTATCAAGCATAACGCGGCTGGAATATGAAGGGCAGAGCCATATCTCATCATAGGGGTAGTTGATAAGATTAAACTGTTCAATGAACCTGCCGGGCAGCTCTACAAAAACATTCTTTTCAAAGTCGTAATATCCACCATCGGACGAAGACATTCCGTTCAAATCATGCTCTTTGTCTTCAGAGTCGAAATATGACCATCCCCATAGCTGATAAGCGGAATTTTCTTTAATTACCGGCGCGGAGAAGACGACAACCCAGCCGTTTGTCTTTCGAGTGGCCAGTTCGAATTTAACGCCGGCAGGATAGGACTCCAACGTTTTGTTTTCAAGATCGACGCGGACCTTTTCCATATCTTTATCAAGCCAGACTACATTTGTTATGTGCAAGGTGAGGTGTTTACTGTTTGAGAAAAATGCACTTTCAAGCATATAAGTTGCCATCATCGGACTATCGAGCTTTCCGAATGCCGTGATCCCGTTTGAAATCCCCTCAAAACGCTCGCCTTTTTCGTTTTCGACGTAGAATTCAAGACCTACCATCCACGCAGTGTTCCTCTCGCTGTCGTCAAAGGTGAAGCGCATATGTGTAGGATAAATCTCTGCGGCTGTAAGAGTAAAAATCTGACCGTCGAGAGCAAAGCTCTTGTTTAGCTCGATCCTCTCGCCTTTTTCTGTAAAATTCGGGTCAAGTTTGAGAGTGAAATTGAGTTCCGCTATGAAAACTGGCTCTTCGTACTCGTATTCGGTGAGGACATTGGCATCAGAGGGCGGAGCGGTAGCTTCTTTTGTCAATGCTCCGTTGTCTCGTATTTTCAGTCTAAGCATTACTGTATCAGGCATGGTGCCGGAGGAAAAATCAACGGTAATTTTCCGCAGCTTTCCGTTTTCGACATCCCAGCCGCCGGAGCCTATACTGCATCCATTCAAATATTCGCCGTCCGCGCCTCGAAGATCGGGAGTCGCATCCATAGCGGAATATACTTCGGAATCCAGAGTGTAAAAAATGTTTAGCTGCTTCTGGTCGACAATGACGTATTCGATTTTTGCTGTTATTCCGTTTGCGGTCTGCTCCTGATCCATCGGTTGAACATATTCATTCTCGACGGCAGCGGAGAGCGAGGACGACATTGCCACGAACTTTGCCAAATCACGCAGCACCGGAACGCGCCCTGCGGCGTAGGCAAAGGTCGGCGAGACATTGACAAGCAGCACGAAAACGGCGAATACCGCGGCAAACGTCCCCATAGGCGCAAAAACCGCCTTATGCACATGATGTCGATGCTCTCGGCGCTTTTGAAGCGCCCGCTCAAAAGTGAAGTCCAGCTTCAGCGGTGTCTCGTCGAGCTCCTCGAGGAGGCTTTTATATTCTTCATTTCGATCCATCAAATACTTCCTCCTCCGAAAAATTGAGCCTGAGCAGCTTCAGCGCACGGCGCAGACGTGTTGCGGCCGTGCCTTGCGGTAGCTTCAAAGCCGCGGCGGTTTCGGCTGTTGTAAATCCCGAGAAATAGCGCAGGATTATCGGTTCCTTCAGCTCCTTTGGAAGCCTTGAAACCGCGTCTCTTATAGGAAGAGCATCAAACACTTCGACAGCTGCCTCCGGCAGTTCGGGTACGGCTAGAGTGCATTTCCTGCGTCTCAGTTCGGTTTTGCATTCGTTTATAAGTATGCGCATCATCCAGGTACCGAAATATTCCGGTTCGCGGAGCTTTTTGAAGGACAGGAGCCCCTTGTATACAGCCTCGTCCACGGCGTCCAGCGCGGCGGCTTCAGAACCGAGATACATATATGCGGTTCGGTAAAGTCCGCTCCTCTGAGCCTGGATTTGTGCGGCGAATTCATTTTCGTTCAAAGAATTGCCCCTTCCTGTGTTTTATGGCGATTTCACATATTAGATGAAGTAACGCTAAGATTTTATTTCGCGTTAGGAAATTTATTTTTGAATTATATCATAATGCTCAATATAAAATAAAGCACTGCCGGGTTTTGTGTAAGCCACGGCAGTGCTTTTTGATTTACTGAGGGGTGGAGAATCCGTTTAGCCTTCCATTTGCTTACCGAGGAAGCTTGCGACCGTAACGGCAAGCTTAACCTGTACCTCGGTCGGCTCGGGTGAGCCCGGCTTTGCGGCAAAGACCACGCAGCCCATGATGTCGCCTTCGGCGACTATTGGCGCGGCCACGGAGACAAAGAGCATTTCATCGCCCTCGGCAAACGGGATGTCTGTCTTCTGCATTGCCGCGTAAATCTTGCGCGAATCCATGATGTCTGTCAGTCCGCCACTTATCCTTTTGTCAACGAGCTCTTTCTTCGGGACTCCCGCGCAGGCTATTACCGTGTCCCTGTCGCAGACCGCGGCGACGCAATCGCCCGATTTATAAAGCGCCTCGCAGATTTGGGCTGCGAAATCCGAAAGTTCGCCAACGGGCGAATACTTTTTAAAAATGACCTCTCCGTCTTTTTCAGTGTAAATCTCCAGTGGGTCGCCATCCCTGATGCGCAGCGTTCGGCGGATCTCCTTCGGTATGACAACTCTGCCCAGATCGTCGATCCGGCGTACAATTCCTGTTGCTTTCATAAAAAACCTCCCATGCGGCTGATGCGCAAATTTAATTCTCGGCGGAGCCAATGCTTATGTCTTCGGTGTACGCAAGTCGGGGGGAAACAGGGCATAAACCGTTTGAGTGGCCGCGCCGCCAGACTTGATGTTACTGTCACATATTCCAAGCAATCATATTCTTTGTAAAATGCTGGCGCATTATTCTTCTTTTCGGCAAAATACCTCATCCAATCATAGAATATAAAATTCACAATTGAATGTTCTATCGGGGGGATCACTCACGTTTTGAATTTCAATAGGTTGTGTATTTTAATTTCAATTACATCATATAGCGGAATATTATGACGGTTATTTATAGCCTCGGAATGTATCTGAATGGAAAAGTGGATATCTCGGGGCTAACGGCTTACAATGCCGATATTTCCGCAGGTTCTGAAAGCATGATACGGCTAGAGACGAGCGGGGAATGGCTTTTCCCGACAGTCGTCGGCGACTACTCAAGCGCGGCTATTGAAATCGGCAAGAGCGACCTTGAGGCAGACGGCTACGTGTTCACGCTGTATAAAATTATGAAGGAGCAAAACGGCGATGAATACATCGGTACGCCTGTGGGCACGTCTATCCATTACGAAGCGGGAAACGATTCAACTTTTGTATACGGACTTCCCGACACGGACGGGCTGAAACTTGATGTCACATACGGCGGTAAGACCGTTCGCTGGGTCGAAATGAAGCGCAAGGTCGACGCCGTGGACTGCGCCAATTTCGCAAACGCACTGTATACCATTTACGGCTCTGATACTACTCATTTCACCGGCGCAGGAAATGCTGCGGAATTTGTTATCGAAAACGGGCTAATGACGAATTTTACCGGAAACCCCGTTACGATGTACGAGGCCGTCGAGGCTTTTGCCGCAATAGCGGATAAGCTCGGCGTCGCCTTCAAGGACTACTATACGGATAATGAGCTTGCGCGCGTCGATTACAGCGACAACATTTCCTACGGCGACGAATTTGAAGCGGAGCTTCTGAGCATGGCGTCGGCGTTCGCGCTCGGCAGAAAGTGTTCTCCCTATTACACATGGGACAGCGAAAAAAACAGCAATGTACTTGCAATTGAGTTTAATGGTCAGGATACGATTGGCAGAACCAAAATGGACAGCAACAACAATACGGAACTTTCCATCCTGCTCGAGGCCTTTAAAACTGCCTGCGAGGATGGCGTCTACATTGGCGACAGCCCAAAATTCATGGACGCGACCTTTGAGGGTGCAGTTTCGATGACGACGGGTAAAAGCCTGTGGAGCAATATTGAATTCAGCAACTGCAGTTTCGATACCGCTGAAAGTCTGGAGTTGAACATTAAGTCAGACCACGGCTTGAACGTCAATTTCAGCGATGACTGCACGTATTCCGGCACCGCGGACTTGACAATAAATCTCGCGCCGGTGACGACAACCGAACAGTATAAGACCGAGGACGTAAATCTTAATAACCTGCCCAGTGGCACGGCGATAAACTCGACCTATGTCAGATTCTACGCGGACTGCCGGACGAGCGAGGGTACTCTGAAAATTAACGGCGCGACGATCACAGCTCTTAATTTCGACAACATCGATGGTCTGGGTCACGCTTATCCAAATCATTTCTTTGTCGCAGGTATCTGGTTTGATGAATACGGAGCAGGCTTAAAAGCTCAGACTCTCGGCTTCAGCGGCGGAGTTGCGAGCTTGAATGTGCCTGCTGCGTGCACGACGAAGTTCGGCGCCTTCAACGTCGGCGACGACTGCCCCTATGACGTATCGCTGAGCATAGACGGCGGCTGGACGCCGAACTATGACTGCGGGTTAAGCCTGCGCAATCATTCCGCCCATGCGCTGAAATTAACAGGAAACGTGACAGGTGGCACAGGCACGGACGAGAGCGACCCCGCATATACGTATCTAGACCTTAACCTTTATGGAAACGTTGATGTCAAGGACGTAACCGTCAGCGGGAATTACTACTTCGTAACAGGACACTGGTCCGAAATCGACCAGAACTTTATCCTGGGCGACAAAAACATCGTGGTTATCTATGACAAAGACAACGACTCAGGTAAAAATTTCGCATTTAACATCGCCAACAAAACAAATTCACTTGAAACCGGAGTGGTGTTATATTTCGCTCTGGGCGCGGAGAAAAATGTAACAATAAACGGTTTCTCTGGCATTGCCATGACCGAGGATTTCAAAATCTCTCTTGGAAGCGGCCTAACGGCGCTGTATTCCGACGAAACCTTCGGAGACTATACGCTGTCGCTTAATAATCTCAATGATGCAACGGAAGCATGGGATACACTGCCTTACAACGTGGATACCACTACCGTGCCGGGCAAAATTCTGCTATTACCCTCTACGCCGCTGACGGTTCCGTTCAATGTGCTTCTGTCCGTTAAATACACCGATCCAGTTACTTCGGACGGCGACGATTCACGTACATTCAACGTCTTATGGAGCTACAGCGGCGAGGAAAGCGGTGAGGTCACGGTCGATACCGCGGAAGAGCTTACTGCCGCACTTGCAGACGATAATATCAACAAGATATTTATTAACTCGAACATCGCCCTGAGCCGGAAAGATGGACAGCCAACGACCTATGAGTTCAACAAGGACGTCGTAATAAAGGAAGGCATAATGCTCACCGTAGATGAGGGCGTTACGCTGGATATTGCTCAAGATCACGGAATTGCTGCGAACGGAGTTCTTTCGGCTCTGGGTATAGTGAATGTTTACGGATGGCTTGACGGCGGCGATGACTGGGGCTCGCATGTCAAGACGATGGGCACAGGCATAATCAACACCTATGCCAGTCTGGAGGACTTTGCTGTCGGGCTTTACAACAGGTACGGCGTTGATTACGGATTATTAAACAGCGCTGCAAAAGACATATACAAAGGATGCTATGCTGAAGATTATTTTATTAATGAAAACTCGGCCGCGGGAATAGCAGCAATCAATTTCCTTATCGAAAACGGCGTGATAAGCAATGGCGCCACAAATATCAACGGCTGGATGAAGCTGCCTTATTCGGCGATGATGGAAATGCTCGGCAGTTTGGCCGACGCCATTGAGGTCAAAAATCCTTCTCTGCCCGAAATAACAGGCTACGGTGTGGAAAATTTGGCTGATACTGCTTATTTGTGTAATACGGAAAACAGCTCCAACTTCAATATCCTTCTTGGCAGCTTCGCCGAGAGTGTTGGCACAATTGAAATAGCAAGCGCTGTTGAGTATACTCCGGGTCTGTACAATTACCGCCTCAGCCTGTACAAGACTTACAGCTCTGACGTGACAGTAAACTACGCCGTCGGAGAAAGCGACCTCATATTGTTCATGAACTGCACCTTCAACAGCGACCTTATAATATATGGCGGAACAGGTTTAAGCTCGGACGAAATCCGTCTGCTGAACTGTACCATAAACGGCGATATCATCGTTAAAGACGATGACGGAAATACGAACGTCTATTTTGACGGCTCGACGGAAACCAAAACCATCATAACTTCGCCTAATGCGTACAGCTATGACCAATACTTCATCACCAGCGACGCAATGATATCAATGGATGTGAACAACAACATCATCTATACCTACTCCTGTATCAAGAACGGCAATGTCGGAAGCGAAGTCGTCAGCTATGACCAGCTCGACAAGGGCACGCTCTACTTCGCGAAGAATTATGCTGCCAACGGTGCAATCCTGACCGGAGCAGCATACAGCGGTTCCAGCTACTACAGCGCTCTCTACACCGGGCTGACAGCTATCACATGCTCCGGAGGCAAGCTGAGCTTCACCGGCGCAACGAGCGGCTCGAATACGCTCAATGGCAGCACCGTTATCTACCTCTGCAGAGTCACCTCTGCCGGTACTACCGTATCTCAGATTACTGTGGACACCATTGATTACCTGAACTTCTCAGCCTCCACTGATAAGGTATATCTGATATACAATTCCTACTCCGATCATACCATTGCTGCTGCATACATTTATAAAATCGACGGCTAAACTGTCAACTGCGGCAGCGCTTATGTGTCGCCTGAGGGCAACAAGATTCATTTTACAGGAATCACTGATCAATCTAAGGTTTTCATGATAATCAGGTATGCCTCCGCCATTGTCAATACAGATGTCAGAATCGACTCGCTTGCGGTGAAACCGGCCGACAGCGCAACAGCGGATAAAAACAGAAAGTCCTGTAGTTTTATAGCTACAGGACTTTCTGTTGGTGGAGTTGATACTCAAAAACTACTTGTTATGCTTATAAAATAATCGTTGATTAGTGTCAGAAATTAGGATATAATATAAAAAAATATCCATAAATAGACAATAAAAATTATTAACAAACAAATGGAAAGACCATCTATAACCGTAATTATATTAATTAGAAGAACAGGGGAAAACAAATGAAAGGCCTTTTCAACAAAAAACTAAATAGCATTCATTTATCAATCAGCAAAAAAAGAGGGTTTAACACCAAGCCGGTACTAAGCGTTTTGCTTGTACTGGCGATGATAATGACCATGCTGCCTGCAATGACGGTGGCGGCATGGGCAATGCCATACTCAAGTTATTATATTACCAATGACGGCTCCCGATATGTTGTTACTTATAACGGCACACCCACGTCTTACAACTCTTTCTCGGAAGCACTGGCAGCTTGCGGCTCTAACATTACTTTTGGTGATGGTACTAACGCACTTCAACTTGGCGCTGGTCCGGGGTATGCATTAAGTAAAAGCGGTACATATACAGGAAATGTACACTTTTCGGTTGGCCCTAGTGGGTATTACGGATTATATATCCCACAAGATATTATCGCTAATTTCAGCAATTTGACAATCTCAAATACCAGCACCGACTTTTTTAGCTTTTCTCCGGTTGTTGTGAATGTGAACGGAACTTTAAATATTCATACCGGTACGACTATTAGCACTACTTTTGTAAGCACAAACGATTCGTATGTGGTTCAAAATAGCGGTGTTTTAAATGTTGATGGCGGCACCATTTGCGGAGATGTCAATACAAAAAAGTGCATTTTAAATAATACTGGCGCTACTTTAAATGTGTCAGGCGGAACGGTAAAGTCCGAAGCGCCAAGCGATGGCGTTGCCATTTTAAACAAAGGTGATGTTACGGTTTCCGGAGGGCTTATAAGCTCGAAGACCTATGGCATAGTCGCAGAAAATTCAAGTGCTGTTACTGTTACAGGTGGCACAGTGGAGTCGACCGATACGAGCACTATAGGTGCGGCAGTTAATATATCAAGCGCATCCTCATCCACGGTTACTGTAAGCGGCGGAACAATCCAATCAGCCAATGATAATACGATAAAGCTTGCAAAAGGTACAGCGGATACTGCAAAGATTGAAGCGCATGGTTTAAATATTTACCGCAGCAGTAAGGCCGATTTGAAAATTACGGGTGTTGCTGATAGTGGTAAGCGTGTATTTAGCGACACAAGCGCAACTCTTAATGCAACAGACTTTAATAGCGCTCTTGGCTTCAGTGCTTGGACAAGCGATAGTGCAGGATTGACCTCTATCAGCACATCGAATGGAGCTACGATAGCAAATCTTTTAGCTTCTTCAGCAAATGTTTATCTAAAAACCGGCCCTGATAATTCAGATCCTAACTTGACTGCAGGAACTGTCAACCGTGTCAGTGATGCTGCGGGAACAGTTGCTTTTACTTCCGATGAAGCCGGTACATATTACTATAAGGTAGTGGCAAACAATGCTGATGCACCTGATATTACACCTGACACGCCCGAAACTTATGATGGGACAGGCTCCACAGAGGAAGCTGATGCCGAAACAACTATAACACTTTCGAGTCTGACTGCCGGCTCGTGGGATATTTATATCTCAGTGGTAGATGAAGCGGAGAATGAAAGTGATGTTTTAAAAATGGATATTGCGCCTACCGGCGTTGTCCTTACGGGCGAGGGAACCGAAGCTTCGCCGTATTTGGTATGCACGGCTGACCAGCTGGATTTAGTTGGAGCGAACTCGTATGGCGTGGCTGCGTACTATAAGCTGACGGCCGATATTGATATGACAGGCAGAAGCTGGACACCTATAGGTAGATTAACAAAAGATTTTGGTGAGGATGACACGAGCCTGTTTTCGGGGACATTTGATGGCGACAATCATATCATCAGCAATTTTACTATAGATAACGCTCAGGCTGAAGCTGTGGGCTTATTCGGCTTCAACATAGGAGATATTGAAAACCTAAAGCTTGTTGATGTAAACATAACCGGCGGCATGCTTGTCGGTGGTTTATGTGGTGCAAATGCAGGCACAATTAAGAATTGTTCAGTTACGGGAACGGTTACAAACTCGGCTACCAAAGGTGAGTCATATGCAGGTGGCCTTGTTGGGGGTAATTTATTTGGAACCGTGGAAAAATGCTGCTCTTTGGCAATTGTGCAGGGACCTATGTGTGTCGGCGGTTTTGTAGGGATTGTTGCTGGTGGAACCTTTTCCGAATGCTACGCAAATTCAGATGTTATAGTAAGCAATGAAGTTGGCGGCGGGTTTGCGGGGGTTATAGCTGGCATGGATGACTATGGTGATATTATTGTACAAGAATGCTATGCTAGGGGCACTGTTTCCGGCGAAATAACGACTGGTGATTTAGCTGGGTTTGCTGGTGTCGCAGGGAACGATGAAAAAGATGAAAATACGGTTACCATACGGAATTGTTACTCAAGTGCTGAGGTTATCTCCGGAGATGCACCGCAAGCTTTTTGCGGGGAAACAGAAGGAGAAGCTTTTAGCAACTGCTTTTATGATTCCGAAACGGCAGGCGCACCCCAAACTACTATAGCGGGTATTACAGGCAAAACAACAGATGAAATGAAAACAGAAAATACATTTACTGACGCTACTTGGAATTTTACTGATATTTGGGCAATCGATTCTGCTAAAAACGATAGATATCCCTATCTGAAAAATGTTGCCTCAGCGGATAGTAGCTTTTTCTCCGGCGGCGACGGAACTTCGGCGAATCCTTATCAGATTACGACAGCAGAGCAATTGAGCAAAATTGGTGAATATACAGAATGGGATAGTCCGAAATCCTTTATCCTTATGAATGATATTAACCTTGGGGAATCGGCTTATAAAGATGGCTGGAACCCAATATACGGGTTTTACGGAACACTTGACGGTAATGGAAAAACCATCAGCAATATGAAGTGTTACACCGTTAAGTATGATTCTGTGAGCCTGTTCATGGTTGACGGTACGGGTCTGTTTTCAGCACTTAGTAATGGTAGTACTGAAACGACTATAAAAAACTTAGCTATTACAAATGCAAAAGTAACAGGGTATAACTATGTGGGAATACTCGCGGGTAGAGCGGATAACATCCATGTTGAAGAAGTGTATGTAACAGGTGAAGTTAAGGGTAGTCGTTATGTTGGAGGTTTATTTGGAAGGTTTGGCGCTTCCGACAAAACTATTCTCAATTGCTACTCATTGGCAACTGTAAGTGGCTCAGGAGTAGTCGGCGGACTTGTAGGTTTGATAGAAAGCTCCTCTATCACTAACTCTTATGCGGCAGGAACTGTAAGCATAGTAAATGCAAATACTAATTCTTTTGGCAGCGAAGGCAAAGCATATAAAGATTATATTGGCGGTTTGGTTGGTGCCGATAATCCTTATGTCCATGAGGGAGATAAGAATACTTTTACCTCAAATTATTACGATATCACAGTATCGGGTCAGACTGATACTGTAGGCGCGACAGGGAAAACCACAGCCGAAATGAAAACTCAGAGCACGTTTGCGGGCTGGGATTTCTCAACAGTATGGGCGATTGATGCCGGAACAAACGGTGGTTATCCATATTTGAAAGTCTTTAAGCCTTCGAGCAGCGGCGGTTACGTACCGGATACTGCAACAAAGGGTGCTGATGTGTTGGTAAACGGGAAAGCTGAAAGCATCGGTACTGAAAAGAAAAGCACCGAGAACGGTAAGAGTGTAACAACAATTGCCCTTGACCAGAAAAAACTTGACGAAAAACTTGAAGCTGCGGGCCGAAAAGCGGTGGTTACAATCCCTGTACCCAGCGGCTCTGATGTTGCGGTCGGCGAGCTTACGGGACAAATGGTCAAAAACATGGAAAACAAGGAAGCGGTACTGGAAATCAAGACCGGAATGGCTACCTATACGCTGCCCGCTTCCCAGATAAACATCGACGAAGTATCGGCTCAACTAGGCTCGCAGGTTGCACTCAAGGACATCAAGGTAAGCGTAAGCATAGCTGAGCCCCCCGCAGACACGGTGAAAATAGTTCAGGACACAGCAAACAAGAACAGCTATCAGCTTGTCGTGAAGCCCGTGGAGTTTGAAATCACCTGCACAAGCGGCGGCAAGACAGTTGATGTAAGCCGTTTCAACGGCTATGTCGAGAGAACAGTCGCGATACCGGACGGTATTGACCCCGCGAAGATAACAACAGGCATTGTGCTGAACATTGACGGAACCTTCAGCCATGTTCCCACACAGATAATCAAAATAGACGGTAAGTACTACGCGAAAATAAACAGCCTCACGAACAGCACATATTCGGTTATCTATAACCCCATAAGCTTTACCGATGTCGCAAACCATTGGGCAAAGGATGCAATTAACGACATGGGCTCGAGAATGGTAGTGACAGGAGTTGGAAGCAGCACCTACGAGCCTAACAGAAGCATCACAAGAGCTGAGTTCGCGGCGGTTGTTGTCCGAGCATTGGGCTTGCAAAAGGGAACGACGGAGAGTGCTTTCGGAGATGTAACGTTGACCGACTGGTTTAACGGCTATGTAGACACTGCAACGTCATACTCGCTGATAACCGGCTATGACAGCACATCCTATGGTCCGAATGACGCCATAACTCGCGAGCAAGCGATGGCAATAATTACGCGAACAATGAAGATAGCGGGAATGAACGTAAGCCTAACGGACAGCGAAGAAAGTGCGTTTCTTTCGAAGTATACGGACGGAGCGAGCATTTCGAGCTACGCAAGGGAAGGTGCCGCGGCTTGCCTCAAGGCGGGCATCATAACCGGAACAAGCGCAACTGAAATATCTCCGAAGGACTGCGTTACCCGTGCAGAGGTTGCCGTTATGGTGCAGAGACTGCTGCAGAAATCGGGACTTATCTAAAAGAAAAATTTTCACATGAAAAATGCTCCGGCAAGGTTTTCTAACTTTGCCGGAGCATTTTGTGAGCAGAGGGCACAGAATTATTCCTGTGCCCTCTGTGTGCCATCAGTATTTCATTATCATAGGGCAAGACGGTAAATTGCTTCAACATCTTTGCGGTAAAGGTCCATAAAGCCATGCAGAGGCTCTTGCTTGCTTTCAAAGAGGTGTGCCGCCAAGGCGGGGATATCCGCCTCTTTTGCACCGAGATCAGAGAAGGTCGCCGGCATGCTGATGGAGGACAGGAATTGACGGAAACGTAGGATCCCTTCCTCCGCAGTGATTTCAGGATTTGAAAAGTTCATATCGCAGCCCCATACGCGGACAGCAAACTGTGCAAAACGATCGATGTCATGGTGCAGGACATACTTCATCCAGGAAGGCATAACAACCGAAAGCCCCGCCCCATGTGCCACATCGTAGAGAGCAGATAGCTCATGCTCAATGTTGTGGCTGTTCCAGTCCTGATCGCGGCCTACGCCGCAGATGTTATTGTGGGCTACCATGCCGGCCCACATTATGTTGGCGCGGGCGTCGTAGTCCTGAAGGTTTTTTATCACTTTAGGTGATTCTTCAATCATGGTTTTGAGCACGCCTTCACACAGCCGGTCGGTGATCTCCACGTTTTTAGTATTCGTAAAATATCGCTCGCAAACATGCGCCATAATGTCCGTGATACCGCAGGCGGTCTGGTAGGCGGAAAGAGTTAAGGTCGATTCCGGATTGAGGATAGAAAACTTTGGGCGCAGCGCCTCGCCTGAAGCTCCGCGCTTATACATCCCGCTTTCATGAGTTATAACGCTGTCGGGCGAGCCCTCGCTGCCGGCGGCGGCAATGGTCAGCACAGTCCCGATCGGCAAAGCTCTGTCAATCGGCTTTCCCGTTTTATAGTAATCCCAAAAATCGCCGTCATATGGCACTCCGGCGGCAATAGCCTTAGCGGAGTCGATAGCGCTTCCGCCGCCTACAGCCAGGATAAAATCGATTCCTTCCGTGCGGCACAGGTCAATGCCCGCATACACTAGTCCGCTGCGCGGATTCGGAAGCGCGCCTCCAAGCTCCATAAAGGGGATTGACGCTTCCTGAAGAGACGATACTACGCGGTCATATACGCCGTTGTGTTTAATTGAACCGCCTCCGTAATGAATAAGGACCTTTGTCCCGCCGAATCTTCTGACGAGCTCGCCGATGTTCTTTTCGGACTCCCGTCCGAAGCAGAAATATGTGGGCGCATAAAATCTGAAATCATTCATAGTATATTCCTTCCTTTAAGGCTTTTGCGATAACAATAAAATCATTAGCAACAGTATACGTCTTAAAGTGGACTTCAAGTCAAGGCTTTTTTAATTCGGAAAGAAGTACTCGTAACCATAATCACCTTCATTCAAGCGAAAATGGACTCAGATGAAGATAAATGACGCACCGCCACCATTCAATAACAAGGTGAGAGTTTGCTTGGAATATGATGGAAATTAACAAAAATGCGCTAGTATTTTAGTTAATTCGTATAATAATTACGATGCAACCTTAAAAATTCTCTGCATTCCTTAAGATAAAAATGGAGGGACTACATGAAAAAGAAGCTTTCAACAAAATTGGCAATTACGATGGCAGCCTCAGTTCTTATCACGATGACAGCCCTGATTGCCGTTGCGGTATTGCTGTCATCCAAATCCGTTTCGAAGGGTACAAACGGGGAAATGAGCGCCTATGCAAAGCAGAATTCGATTCAAATCCAATTTATGCTGAACGAAGCCGCGGATGCCGCGGATGGCTTAAAATCATATGTGGTCTCTAACTATCAGGGTGTTTCTTCATCAGATGAAGAAAAAACTCAAACGAGCGCAGTTTACGGTACTAGCTTGTTGCATTCCTCCAAAGACATTGAAGCGTTTGCAATTGAAACAGGCTGGAGAAAAGTTATAAGCAGCGAAAGCCTGATAGGTCTCGGCGTGTTTTTCGAGCCCTATGCCTTTGACAGCAGTATTGATCGTTACAGTATTTACATAGACGAAGCCATGTCTCAAAGCCAAACAGTGTCCATGTACACAGAGGACTATACAACTCAGGCTTATTATATGGACGCCGTCAATAACAATAAGGTGGTTATTACTGAGCCGTTTACATGGAACGGAATATACATGGTGTCCATTGCCTATCCGATTGAAGTGAACGGTCAGGTTATAGGCGCTGTGATTTCAGATATAAGCATGGACAGCTTCAGTTCTATCAAGGTTACGGACGTTAACCATTCTTCAATGTATGCCGGAATTGTTTCGGAGAGCGGTACTGTTATGTTTGACAGCAAAAACCTGGAGACAATTGGAAGCAGCTTTGAAGCCGAATTCGCGAATCCTGATGAATACAATGAAACTGTCAGCAAATTTAAAGAGGGCAAGCCCTTCCAAATTGAAACAGTCAGTAGCGAAGGAAAAGCGGAAATCCGTTTTTTTGAGCCTATTAAACTGAGCAATGCCACATGGTGGTCGCAAACCGTTATCGGGGCGAGCGATTTTAATTCTGCGGCCTTAAATCTTGGAATCTGGCTCGTTGTTGTTGCTATTATAGCCGTTATGCTCATAATAGGTTTTACCTACATTACGCTCAAAAAGGAAATTAATCCTGTTTCGGTTATTGTAAGCTCGGCTAAGAAAATTGAAAGCGGCGATCTCGATATTGACATTGACATTAAATCCGAGAATGAAATCGGACAGCTTGCTCTTTCGTTTAAAAATATGAGCGAAGGACTGCGCCTTATAATCAATGATATCAATTATCTTTTGACGGAAATGGCAGACAATAATTTCAGTGTCAGGTCCCAAAACGGTGACAAATATGTAGGTGATTATGAGGCGATTTTGATATCCCTGAGGCATATTAAGGAGACGCTTAACGTTACTCTGCACAGAATAAAAGAAACCGCGGAACAGGTTTCAGCGGGCTCGGATCAGGTTTCCTCAGGTGCTCAGTCCCTCGCCCAGGGCGCAACCGAGCAGGCGGCATCAATTGAGGAGCTCTCGGCGAGTATCAGTCAAGTATCAGAACAGCTTGGTGAATCTGCTATAAATGCCACCACCGCGACCGAGATTACAAATCAGGTCAGTACTGTAATGGATACCAGCCTGTCGGAAATGCATCAGCTGCTCGGGGCAATGTCAGATATAGCGAGCGCCTCCAAAAATATCGGAAAGGTAATCAAGGATATTGATGACATAGCCTTCCAGACAAATATACTCGCGCTGAATGCCGCCGTTGAGGCTGCTAGAGCGGGCGTCGCGGGCAAAGGCTTCGCGGTGGTCGCCGATGAAGTCAGGAATCTTGCACAGAAATCCTCACAATCTGCAAAGAACACCACAGCTTTGATTGAAAATGCTGTTGCTGCGGTTGAAAAGGGTGTTGTCCTCGCCAATAACGCAAATAGCGCGTTTGAAGATGTTAGCGGAAAAACCTCTCGAATGAGAGCGCTGGTAACGGAAATCTCAAGTGCAACTATGGCTCAGGCCGAGAACATAAGCCAGATACAGATCGGCGTCGAGCAAATCTCCAATGTAGTCCAGTTGAACTCTGCTACGGCCGAGGAAAGCGCAGCTGCCAGTGAGGAGCTTTCTGCGCAGGCAAGCATGCTTCGTGATCTTGTTTCAAAGTTCATTCTTGATAATTAGCAAAATATAATCGGAAAATGACATGAATTGAATCTAAATTGAATTGAAGAGAGGGCTTGCGGTCTGTGCAGAGCAGACGGCAAGCCCTCTCCTTTAATGAAATTCGAAAATTTTCGCTTGACATTTTCAGGCATGAGCGCATATACTGGTCATATCAAATAAAGTTGATGTGAGGTGCGTGATGGAAACAATACATCAGAATAACGCGCGTGTATTTAAGGCACTCTGTGATGAGAAGCGATTAGAAATAATCGAGCGTCTCCGCAGCGGCGAAAAATGTGCCTGCGTGCTTATCGAGCAGATGAATATTGTTCAGTCGGGCCTTTCCTACCACATGAAGATACTCTGCGACTCGGGTTTGGTTGAGAGCCGGCAAGAGGGAAAATGGACTCATTACAAGCTGAGCGAAAGCGGACGGGATTATGCCGTGGAACTCCTCAAGGAGCTTACAACTCCTGTAGCAGAGACGGAGACGCAGAACTGCTGCTGCGATTAATAAAGAATCATCCGGAAACGGATGATTTATTTCTCCAACATATATCAAAATAATTTGATTTTAAAAGGTGGATGACATTAAATGGGGATATGGGACTTCATACAAAATCAATTACTCGGAATGAAGTGGCTTAATGAAGTGATTGGCAGTGGTCTGTCCGCATTGGGCTTTGACACTTCAAATTGTTGGGTTGGAAGCGCGCAGTTTTTTCTTTATGACGTAATTAAAATAACGGTTTTGCTCTGCACCCTTATTTTCATAATTTCGTATATCCAGAGTTACTTTCCGCCGGAGAGGAGCAAAAAAATACTCGGACGCTTTCATGGCGTTGGGGCAAACTCAGTAGCGGCTCTGCTTGGCACGGTAACGCCATTCTGCTCATGCTCGTCGATACCTCTGTTTATCGGGTTTTCTAGCGCAGGACTGCCTGTAGGCGTGACATTTTCATTCCTGATTTCATCCCCTATGGTAGACCTCGGCTCGCTCGTTCTGCTCATGAGCATTTTTGGGGCTAAGGTTGCTGCAGCGTATGTAATTCTAGGGCTGATAATTGCCGTTGTCGGCGGAACGATAATTGAAAAGCTCCACATGGAGAGACACGTTGAGAGCTTCATTCTATCGGCGGGAAGCATAGATATCGAATCACCGACACTTTCCAAAAGAGAGCGCGCAACATACGCCAAGGAGCAGGTTGTTGCAACATTTAAAAAAGTGTTTCCATATGTTCTATTTGGCGTTGGCGTCGGCGCAATAATCCATAACTGGATTCCCGAGGCTTGGGTCGTGAAGGTTCTGGGCAGCGAGAACCCGTTCGGAGTAATTCTTGCCACACTTGTCGGAGTGCCGATGTATGCGGATGTTTTTGGGACAATACCTATTGCGGAGGCTTTACTCTCTAAGGGAGCTCTGCTCGGTTCAGTGCTGGCTTTCATGATGGCAGTGACGACTCTCAGTCTGCCGTCCATGATTATGCTACGTAAGGCGGTTAAGCCCAAGCTTCTTGCTCTGTTCATAGGTATCTGCACCATTGGAATTATCATTGTTGGCTATCTATTCAATGCTTTTCAGGCATTTTTAGTATAGGAGGAATTTTAATATGGCTAAGACTTGGTATCCCGTTATCGATTATATCTCCTGCATTGAGTGCGGCACGTGTGTAGCCAAGTGCCCGCATAGCGTCTATGACACGAAAAAAGCTCCGACGCCCGTGGTTACTAATCCCGACGAGTGCGTTGACCGCTGTCATGGCTGCGGCAACCGCTGTCCAGTTGGAGCGATCACCTATGTGGGAGACGATACGGGCTGGACTCCTCCAAATGGAAGTCAGGAAGCGGCAGAATCGTGCTGCTCCTGTGGCTGCGGAGAGGCTTTTGAGAAAAAGGTACTGGTGGAATATTTATATCTTGATCTAAATACTTGTGACCGCTGTATCGGAACAGATAATGTGCTAGATGAAGTAATGATGACGCTTACACCAGCTCTGAAGCTTGCCGGTTTTGAGGTCGAATATAACAAAACCGAGATGAAGACAGCAGAGCTTGCAGTGAAGCACAGGTTTCTTTCCTCTCCTACGATCCGCGTTAACGGGCAGGATATCTGCAGTTCGGTGAAGGAAAACAGCTGCGGTTGTTGCAGCGAAATCAGCGGAAGCAATGTTGATTGCCGTGTTTTTGAGTATAATGGAGAAACATACGAGGTACCTCCGAAAGAAATGCTGGCTGAGACGATCCTACGTACTGTGTTTGGTAATACTGAAAGCGGCTGTTCATGCGGAGCCTATGAACTTCCGGAGAATTTGAGATCCTTTTTTGAGGGGAAGAAAAGCATGTCCGGCTGTTCTTGCGGAGGAAGCTGCTGCTAATATATTAGAAGATTTTTAAATTGAGTAAGGAGATTATATTATGGCACTGTTTGCAAAGGTAACAAAAAAGGAAGAACCCAAAAGCTGCTGCGGAAATTGTGATAAGGAAAGCATGGCAAAGGCGGAAAGCGCCAAGACTGACGGCGCACGCATCAAGGTTCTCGGGAGCGGGTGCGCTAAATGCAATCAGCTCGAAGCCGCAACCAAAGCGGCGCTCGAGAAGCTCGGAATGGACACCGCTATCGACCATGTAACCGATTTTTCGCAGATTGCGGCCTATGGAGTAATGACGACTCCGGCACTGGTTGTGGACGGTAAAGTAGTATCCTATGGCAAAGTTCTGAAAACGGACGAAGTTGTTAAGATTCTGCAGAAGGTTAGATAATTTTGTGGCTTGGAAGCGTTAAAATTTTACAGACTATATGACAGAACCGATGGTTTAGGAGGAGATGTTATGGAAAATAGCAAAAGTACAGGAATAGGTTTTTTCGAAAAATACCTTACTTTATGGGTTGTTCTTTGCATGGCAATAGGGATCCTAATCGGAAAGTTTTTGCCAGGTGTTCCGGACTTTCTTGGGCGTTTTGAATATGCCAATGTTTCTATACCAATTGCTATACTCATTTGGCTCATGATTTATCCGATGATGCTAAAGGTGGATTTTCAAAGCATTAGGAATGTGGGTAAAAACCCCAAGGGGCTGTTCGTTACCTGGGTTACAAACTGGCTAATTAAGCCTTTTACTATGTTTGGAATCGCATGGGTGTTTTTCTTTGTTGTTTTCAAAACGCTCATTCCTGCGGAACTTGCTAAGGATTATCTGGCTGGTGCAATCCTGCTGGGAGCAGCTCCTTGTACGGCAATGGTTTTTGTTTGGAGCCATTTGACTAAAGGAAATCCGGCCTATACAGTTGTGCAGGTTGCAACCAATGACCTTATAATACTTGTAGCTTTCACCCCTATTGTCGCTTTTCTTCTCGGCGTTAGTGGAGTTGCAATTCCATGGGACACACTAATCATGTCAGTGGTGTTGTTTGTCGTCATTCCTTTAGTGGGAGGGACGTTAACGCGGAATGTTGTAACAAAAAAGAAAGGCCTTGACTACTTTGAGAAAAGTTTTATACCGAGATTCAGTAACATAACAATTATTGGGTTACTTCTGACGCTCGTAATCATATTTTCCTTTCAAGGGAAAGTTATTCTTGAAAACCCGCTCCACATTGTTTTAATTGCAATACCTTTGATCATTCAAACTTTCCTAATCTTTTTCATAGCTTATTTTGCAAGCAAAGCTCTAAAACTACCGCATGATATTGCCGCTCCGGCGGGGATGATCGGCGCATCCAATTTCTTTGAACTGTCCGTCGCTGTTGCAATCGCGCTGTTTGGAACACAAAGTCCAGTGGCACTTGCAACAATAGTCGGTGTTCTTGTTGAAGTTCCTGTTATGCTGACGCTTGTTAGGATTGCTAATAGAACTAAAGGATGGTTTAAATATGAGTAAACCCAAAGTGGCCTTCATTTGCGTTCATAATTCCTGCCGTTCGCAGATTGCCGAAGCGCTCGGAAAACATTTTGCCGGCGATGTTTTTGAAAGCTTTTCCGCGGGGACGGAGACAAAGCCGCAGATAAATCAGGATGCGGTAAGGCTCATAAAGCAGCTTTACGGTATTTATATGGAAAAAACTCAGCTTTCCAAGCTGCTCTCGGATATCCCACCCGTAGATATCGTTATAACGATGGGCTGCAATGTCACCTGTCCGTATCTTCCCTGCAAATATAGGGAGGACTGGGGACTTGAGGATCCGACGGGCAAATCGGATGAGGAATTTAAAAGAACAATTAAACTCATCGAGCAAAAGATACTGGAGTTGAAACACAGGATCGAAACTAGTGAGCTGGCGCTCGCGGGCGTTTAGTAATAACACGACAAAAACAAAAAAGGATATGAAAACCGAAAGGCTTTTCATATCCTTTTAATTATGGAGTTTGTTTTCGCCTCAAATTATTCCGACGTTCACAATCTGAAAGCCGTGGCCCGAGAGCATACGGAGCGCCGCGCTGCCGCAGTCTTTGCAGACGTATTCGGTACCGAGCACCTCATAGGTCGTTTTTTCTCCGCATTTTCGGCAGATGAAAACGGCAGGGTCGGGCTGGATTATAATCTCCGCTCCTTTAGCTATGCTGTCCTTTGATATTACATCGAAAAATGATTGAACATATTCGGGCATGATGCCGGACATCAGACCAATCTTTAAAGTGATTTTCGTCACTTTCTTGCCGCCGTTTTGTTCGGCGACTCGAAGAGCCGTGTCCAGAACGTCGACCATTATGCCAAGCTCATGCATTTTTAGCCGTTCATCTGAGCTTTGAGGGTTTTGATGTCAAGAGGAGCAAGAACGCTTGCGTCGACGAGTTCCAGTGTTATGGCATCCTTCTTGCAGGCAATAAGGCAGCCTTCGCAGCCGCGGCAGAGATCCTCGTTGACTTGAACATGATTATTTGCGTCCCTGTAGATTGCAAGGAAGTTGCACTTTTTCTCGCAGAGACCGCAGTTGACGCATTTGTCCATATCAATCTTTGCTATGTAGCCGCTTCCCGCCATCATGGGAGCGGTGAGGTAGTTCTGGGACAGAAGGGCGGTGCAGCAGCAGGGGCAGCAGTTGCAGATGCTGTAAAGACGGCCTGCGGAGGAATCCTTAAAGAAGCCGGCGTGGACGTTGCCTCTCTCGTGGCACTCGCGGAGTATCTGAAGAGCCTCATCCTGAGTGATGAGACGACCGTTCATGTATCTGTCGCGGTCAAGCGCCCAGGAAACCCAAGGCTCGCCGATTACCAGGCAGACATCAACGGGCGTGCAGCCCTTTTCGCCTCTGACTCTGCGGCAGACGCAGTCGATGACGGCAATACGGTCTGGGCTGTCGATGATAAGGTCGCGCGCGATTTCATACGGCATGATGGTCTTAGGCAGTTCGCCGAGGTTCAGGTCCTCTGTGAGCGTGACGACCTGCTCCGCATCTTCAAGACGGAGCACCTTTGCGTGATAAGAGTTTGTCATTAGCGAGCCAACCTTGCTGTTGCAGTCGTTGACGGCGGTCTTGACGAGCTCGTCGACTATGTCGAATTCAATGCCCTCGGGCTTTACGAGATTATCGGGCTCGGGAAGATAGTTGTTGAACGAAGACCTCATGTAGTATATGTAAAGGGGAATGTAGCCGAAATAAAGCTGAGCGTGCATTAAATGCGCCAAGCCTTCATCGTTGCGGGGGAACACCTTAGTAAGGGCGCGTTGAGATTTCTTTCTGGCTTCGGGATCCGTGTTGTACATAATTCAAAACTCCTTATATTTTTCCTCTATTTATGCTATTCGGGAGTGCTTCCTAACTCCCAATTATTGACAATCTTAGTACAGTCGTCTCATACAAGTTGTTTATATAAAACCACCCTAAATTATACTTGAATAAGTATAAATCATGCCAATATAAAAAGCAAGTGCTAAACTATTGCTTAACTTTGAATTTTTTAGTGATTTTGAAGCCTATTATAGGACAATTCTCTCTCGGAACAACGTGAGACAACGGTGACACAAAATGTGCGCAAAATGTTTCATATTATTTCAGACTATGTTCGACAAGACAGGTGTATTCGGAAGGATTACAAATGTAGTCAAAAAATGGGGCCTAATCACTTGTAAATAATGCAAATAATATCCAGAATTTATTATTGAGAATTAACAAAAGCGAGGCTGGCATCTTGCATTGGCACGCTTGTTGCTTGTATAATGCAATAGTGAGTTCACCATCTGTGATGAGTGAGCGCTATACTACTTTATCAAACAATAGGAAGGGACAAGAATTATGGAATTTACTAAGGTTAAGTATGCGGTAGACGAGAGAGTCGCAATCATCTCCATGGACCACCCCGCAAACATGAACGCATTTGACGAGGTCATGATCGACGATCTGGTTGCCGCTATCGGTATGGCAGATGCAGATGCAAACGTCAAGGCTATTCTCATCAACAGCACCAACACTAACGCTTTCTCTGCTGGAGGCGATGTAAAAGCTATGTATGACGGCCTCATGAACAACGCCAAGGAAGTGTTCATCGCTGAATTCGGCAAGTCCATTGGCAAGATGGCAAGTGTCACCAAGGCTATCCTCACGAGCCCCAAGCCCGTTGTCGGCGCTGTTCAGGGCGCTTGCGCAGGCGCAGGCATCGGTGTTGCTCTTGCTTGTGACTACACCATGGCTACTCAGGCCTCCGTATTTATGACCGCTTTCGCAAAGCTCGGCCTTGTTCCTGATGCAGGCGGCATTTATCTTCTCACCCGCGCTGTCGGCGTTAAGAAGGCTACTGAGCTTGCTATGGACGGCGGCCAGATGGTTTTCGCAGACGATGCTAAGGCTCTCGGCATGATCAACGAAGTCATCGAAGACGACGACGCATTTGCAGATGCAGCTCTTAAAAAGGCAAAGAAGTTCACTTATGGTCCTTCCGCTTCCTACAAGTACATCAAGGAGCTGGTATGGGAGTCCGAGTTCAACGGCTTTGACGCTTATGTCAAAAGAGAAGTTGACGCTCAGATGGCTTGCGGCGCAACTGACGACTTCAAGGAAGGCGTTGGCGGCTTCGTAGAGAAGAGAAGACCCAGCTTCAAATAAGATCTGAAATCAGCAGATGCTGCCGGATTGCGGTTCATATCGCTTCGGCGCGTGGCATAGGCCCCGCTCATAATATGCGGGGCTTCTGCGACAAAGCACTCGTTTTCGAAATCACGAAGTAAATCCCGCACGGGGCTTAGAGCCTCGCGCTGAGTTTAATAGAAAGCAAAAGGAGAGAAGCTATCTCATGAGTAAGAACATTAACAAAGCCGTCGTTATTGGCGCCGGTGTCATGGGTGCATCAATAGCCGGCCTGCTGGCAAGCGTCGGCGTGCAGGTTACGATGCTGGACATCGTTCCTCCCAAAGGCCTCACCGAAGAGGAAATTGCAAAGGGTCTCACCGAGCAGAGCAAAGAATTCCGTAACCGTTTCGGAATTGCCGGACTTGAGAAGATCAAGAACCCCAGAAACAACATGCTCTATAGCAAGGCAGCCTTCATGAACATCAGAATCGGCAACACGACCGATAACCTCGACTATATCTCTGACGCTGACTGGATCGTCGAAGCTGCTTCAGAGAACATAGCTGTTAAGCAGAGCGTTTTTAAGCAAATCGAGCCGTATCGTAAGGCCGATGCTATCGTTTCCTCCAACACCTCCGGCGTCAGCGTACACAAGATCATTGATGGTCTGAGCGATGACCTTAAGAAATACTTCATGGGCACCCATTTCTTCAACCCCCCTCGTTGGATGGCTCTGTTTGAGATGATCGCCACCAAGTGGACTGATAAGGACGCATATGCTCGTATGCAGGAATTCGCTGAGAATTCCCTCGGCAAGGTCGTTGTTAACGCTAAGGACACACCGAACTTCGTCGGCAACCGTATCGGCGTTTTCGCTGCGGTTCTTGCAATGAATCTGGCTGAGAAGTACGAATATGACATCCCGACTCTGGATGCTCTGACCGGACCCATCATGGCTCATACGAAGACCGCGACCTGCAAGACCTCCGATATGGTCGGTCTGGACATCCTATGCCACGTTGCGGATAACGTTCTTGAAGTTACAACCGACCCGCGCGAGAAGGTCGAATACGATCCTCCTAAGTTCCTTAAGGAAATGGTCGCAGACGGTCTGCTCGGCGACAAGGTTAAGAAGGGCTTCTATAAAAAAGAAATCATCGACGGCAAGAAAGTCGTTCTTTGCTATGACAAGGCAACAAAGACCTACATAAACAAGAAGGCTGACGAGCTGCCCGCAGTCGAGGCTGCTAAGGACTCCGACAACAAGTATGCATACATGACCTTTGGTGATGCCAAAGAGCAGAAGTTTACATATGACTTCAACAAGGGACTCCTTCTTTATGCAGCACGTCTTGTTCCTGAAATTGCAGATGATTTCAGAGAAATTGACAGAGCGCTTACCGCTGGCTTCAACTGGACCTACGGCGTATTCCAGCTTTGGGACAAGATCGGCGTAAGACGTTCCGTAGAAGCATGGCAGGCTGACGGCGAAGTGATCCCGAAGTGGGTTCTCGATATGCTCGCATCCGGTCAGGAAAAATTCTATGCTTCCAAAGTCACCACCAGCAAGTACCTCACCCTCACGGGAACCACCGAAGTTGCAGGAAACGATGCTGCTTCCATTCGCGACATCGGCGACGGCGTCCTCTGCCTCGAGTTCCATTCCCAGGCTAACGCAATCGGTGAGGAAGTCGGCGAAATGATTCTCAAGGGAACCGATTTGCTTAAGGGCGACGATTGGATGGGTATGGTTGTCGGTAACGAAGGCAAGAACTTCTGCGTAGGCGCTGACCTTGTTACAATAGTCAACCTTGCTCAGGACAAGGAATTCGATAAGCTGGATACCCTCATCAGAGGCCTCCAGGACGGCACAAAGGCTCTTAAGTATGCCGCACGTCCTGTTGTTTCCGCTCCGTTCGGCCAGACCCTCGGCGGCGGCTGCGAAGTCACCATTCACTGCCCGGCCTGCGTTCCCCACACCGATACCTTCATGGGTCTCGTTGAAGTCGGCGTCGGCCTCATTCCCGCAGGCGGCGGCTGCACAGAAATGCTCATCCGTATGATGGATCGTTGCTACAACGACCAGAAGAAGTCCCGCTACGATGCTATCAAGGCTCTGTGGCAGTACATCATGACTGGTAAGGTCAATGTCGGTGCTGACGCTGCAATCGAAGCAGGCTACCTCTCCAAGGGAACCTATGTTGAGCGCAACAAGGCGAAGCAGATCCAGACCGCAAAGGAAATGGTTCTTTGGATGGCAGCTCACAACTATCGTCCGGCAGCTGACCCCACCATCAAGGTTGCAGGCGATTATGGCTACGGCGCAATCGCATATGACATGCTGATGATGAAGAATGGTCACTTCGGCTCTGACCATGACATCAAAATAGGCACGAAAATAGCACAAGTTATTACCGGCGGCAATCTGCCCTATGGCGCAGAAGTTCCTGCTCAGCAGATCCGTGATCTCGAGCGTGAAGCTTTCCTGTCCCTTGCCGGCGAAGAGAAGACTCAGGACCGTATCGTAGGCATGCTGATGAACGGCAAGCCCGTCCGCAATTAAGGGGGAAAAATCATGAGAGAAGCAGTAGTAGTAGCATATGGACGCAGTGCCATCGGAAAATCTCCCAAGGGCACACTGAAAGATACAAGACCTGAAGAATATGCAGCACAGGTTATAAAGGGAGTTCTTGCAAAGGTTCCCACCTTTAATCCCGCTCTTATCGATGACCTTATCCTCGGCTGCGCATTCCAGGAAGCTGAAACCGGAACAAACGTAGCACGTAACATTGGACTTCTTGCAGGCATTCCCGACAGCGTTCCTGCACAGACAGTTAACCGTTTCTGCTCGTCCGGACTTCAGTCCATTGCAATGGGCGCAAACGCAATTATGGCAGGACAGGCTGATGTCATCCTTGCCGGCGGCGTTGAGACCATGTCCATGGTTCCCATGGGCGGCAATCTGAACGTTCCTAACGTTTATCTCGGAACAACCGTTATGCCCACAGCTATGACCGCTATGGGTAACACAGCTGAAAATGTTGCTGTAAAGTACGGCATCACCCGCGAGGAGCAGGATGAGTTCGCTTTCAACAGCCACAAGAAGGCAGAGGCTGCGCAACTTGCTGGCAAGTTTGATGACGAAATCATCACTGTCGACGCTGTCAAGTATAAGACTGACGACGCAACCGGCCATGTTGTAAAGTATACCGTGCCCTTTAACAAGGACGAAGGCATCCGTTACAATCTTAAGATGGAAGATCTTACAAAACTTAAGCCCGTTTTCCAGAAGGACGGAACAGTAACAGCAGGTAACGCTTCCCAGATGAATGACGCAGCGGCTTGCGTTCTCATTATGTCCAAGGAAAAGGCCGAGGAGCTTGGTCTCAAGCCCATCGCAATTTTCCGTAGCTTTGCAGTTGCAGGCTGCGCTCCCGATTACATGGGACTCGGCCCTGTCTATGCGGTACCGAAGGCTCTTAAGATTGCTGGCCTCAAGCAGGAAGACATCGATGTTTGGGAACTCAACGAAGCCTTTTCCGCACAGGCTCTTGGCTGCATCAAGGAAATGGGCTTAGATACCTCGAAGCTCAACCCCAACGGCGGCGGCGTGGCTCTGGGACATCCCCTCGGCTGCACAGGCTCTATGCTGACATGCAAGCTCCTGAGCGAGCTCAAGCGCACAGGCAAGAAGTACGGGGTTGTTTCTATGTGCATCGGCGGCGGCATGGGCGCAGCTGGTGTCTATGAAATGTGCTAAGCTTTAGCTGAATTTCTGTCAAAAGTAGAATTCCCGCACTCCGTTGGGAGTGCGGGAATTTTTATTTTCAGCGATAAGGAATAGTGGTCGAACGGAGGATATAACCAAACTCTATATTGAAACATGGGGCGATTGGCGGTATAATCAAAGGGATACAAGAAAGATATTGATTTTGGCTTCGGAGGAACGCGCATGAGCATGGCGGACGAGATATTCATAAATAACTGTAGGGACATTCTGGAAAATGGTGTCTGGGACACCGACAGAGAAGTCCGTCCCCGCTGGGAGGATGGCGCTCCCGCTCATACAATAAAAAAGTTTGGAATAGTTAACCGCTACGACCTTTCAAAAGAATTCCCCATACTCACCCTCAGACGCACGTTTTTGAAATCCGCCGTTGACGAGCTTCTTTGGATATGGCAGGCAAAGTCCAATAACGTAAATGAGCTGCGCACAAGGGTCTGGGACGAGTGGGCAGACGAAAAAGGGAGCATCGGCAAAGCTTACGGCTATCAGCTAGGCATTAAGCACCATTACCCCGAGGGTGACATGGATCAGGTGGACAGGGTGCTTTTCGACTTAAAGAACAACCCTGCGAGCCGCAGGATAATGACGAACATTTATAATTTTGCCGATCTTTCCGAGATGGCGCTCTACCCCTGCGCTTATTCGATGACCTTCAACGTCTCGGGCAATACGCTTAACAGCATTTTGAACCAGCGCTCGCAGGACATGCTTGCCGCGAACAACTGGAATGTATGCCAGTATGCCGTGCTGACTCATATGTTTGCGCAGGCAACGGGGCTGAAGGTGGGCGAGATGATACACGTTATTTCAGATGCGCATATCTATGACCGGCATGTCCCGATCATTGAAAAAATGCTCGCAAACGAGCCCAGAAAGGCGCCGACTTTCAAACTCGATGAGAGCGTTAATGATTTCTATAAATTCACTCGGGACAGCTTTACGCTTGAGGGCTATGAATACAGTGAGTTTAACGATAAGATACCGGTCGCAGTTTAAAAACAATATAAGATATCAAAACATATCATAGGCACAGTGGAGGACCTTATGTACGCAATAGTCGCAGTGAGCAAAAACTGGGGTATAGGCCGAGACAACGCACTGCTCTTTTCAATTCCGGAGGACATGAAGTATTTCCGTGAAATAACGGCAGGAAAAACAATTATTATGGGACGCAACACTCTCGAGTCCTTCCCGAACGGCGCCCCGCTTAATAATAGAAGAAACATTATTATTTCAACCAATGAGGACTATAAGGTTGAGGGGGCGGAAGTCGTCCACTCACCCGCGCAGGCGCTGGAACTGCTTTCCGATCTGTCTGAGGACCAGGCTTATGTCGTTGGCGGCAGCGAGGTCTACAGGGCGATGCTCCCATTTTGCGAGAAGGCTTTTGTCACGAAAGTTTCAAAGTCGGCCGAAGCGGACAGATTTTTTCCGGATCTCGACAGCTTGGCGGATTGGAAGCTAACTAAACTAGGCGAGGAAAAAGAGCACGAGGGACTAAAATACCGCTTTTGTGTCTACGAAAGAATCTAGGCATTGAACAACTTTGACGGAAACGGCGCACTACTGCTACGAAAAGATGATTTAAACTGCCTATTGACAAGCGAACAAAAAATCGGTATATTTAGCCCATACTTTCTTAAGTCATATGATGAATAAATCCAAAGACGTTGAAGGGGACGGGGAAAAGCGCCCGCAGTTTTAAGAGAGCCGTAGTATGGTGCGATACGGCAGCTGCTGCTGATCCCAAATCACCCCCAAGTCGTTTGCCGAAATAAAAGTAAGCAATACCGGGTCTTCCCGTTACAGAAGCGGACGCTGTTCGGCGTCTATGAGTGGCTCTTTTTAAGGGCAACAAGAGTGGTACCGCGGACTTATCTCCGTCTCTTATTTTAGAGACGGAGTTTTTTGTTATTTAGGGATTTTTTGAATAAAGGATTGATATAATGCTGACACTTGATAAAGTTTACCATGCCGCGTTTACAATGAAAAATGTTATCCGCCGGACCGACCTCATATATGCGCCCAATATACCGTCGGCGGGCGAGGTCTACCTCAAGACTGAGAACTTGCAGGTTACGGGTTCGTTCAAGGTACGCGGAGCTTATTATAAAATCAGCCAGCTCACAGCGGAGGAGAAAGCGTACGGAGTTATAGCGTGCAGTGCGGGAAACCATGCGCAGGGCGTCGCGCGGGCAGCATCTATGGAGGGCATCTCGTCAAAGATTTGCCTGCCGGACTCAGCGCCTATCAGCAAAATCGAAGCTACAAAGAGCTACGGCGCGGAGGTTGTTCTAGTAAACGGAGTATATGACGACGCCTATAAAAAGGCTCGTGAGCTCGAAAAGAGCGAGGGACGGGTGTTCATACATCCCTTCGACGACGAGGATGTCATCGCAGGTCAAGGCACGATAGGGCTTGAGCTTTTGGAACAGCTTCCCGATTTGGACGCTGTCATAGTACCCATAGGCGGCGGAGGGCTTATATCCGGTATTGCCTTTGCCGTTAAGTCTCTGAATCCGAAGTGCAAGGTCTACGGCGTACAGGTCTCGGGCGCGGCTTCAATGGCAAACTCCATGTGCTGCGGAAAGATTGAAGAGTTGCCGCGCGTCGCCACTTTCGCTGACGGTATCGCCGTCAAACGTCCGGGAGATCTCACGTTCGAGCTTGTTTCAAAGTACGTCGACGAGGTAGTGACGGTGACGGACGACGAGGTTGCAACCGCGGTGCTTGCGCTCATCGAGCAGCAGAAGCTGATTGCCGAGGGGGCGGGCGCGGTTGCGGTCGCGGCTGTGATGTTCGATAAGGTGGATATTTCGGGCAAAAAAGCCGTATGCGTCGTGAGCGGCGGGAACATCGACGTGAACATTCTGAGTCGAGTAATAACCCGTGGACTTTTGAGAGCAGGGCGCTTTGTTAACCTCTGCGTAGCGCTCACCGACAAGCCGGGCCAGCTCGAGCTCGTTTCAAAGACAATCGCGGAGCAGGGCGGCAACGTCGTTTCCGTTCACTATAACAGGAGCGAGGAGAATATGGCGATAAACTCCTGTTTCCTGACGCTTCAGCTTGAGACTCGCGACAACGCTCAGGTCGAAGCGATAAGGACTGCGCTTAGGGCGCAGGGCTTCGAAATAGTACCACAACATTCTTAATAGACAGAAACCCCGCAGAACAAACGTTCCGCGGGGTTTAAACTTTGTTTGCTATATTATTTCGCCAAGACGGGAAAGGACGTCCGTGAAATAGGCGGGCAGCTCGCTTGTTACCTCACAAAGCTCATTCGTGCGGGGGTGGATGAAGCGCAGAGTTCGCGCGTGCAGGCATTGGCCTTCAAGACCCTTTTCCTTGCCCTTCCTACCATAGACCTCATCGCCGAGCAGAGGATGACCTATATGAGCCAGATGCACCCTTATCTGGTGAGTGCGCCCTGTTTCGAGATTACATCTGATGTGTGTATAGCTGTTATAACGCGCGATGACCTCATAGTGCGTTACGGCGCTTCTGGAATTGCGCTCCGTTACCGCCATGCGTTTCCGGTCTATCGGGTGGCGGCCGATTGGCGCGTCAATCGTGCCCGATTCATCCTTTATTCTGCCCATAACCACGGCTTCATAAGTGCGGGAAAGACTGTGGTCTGCAAGCTGGGCGGAAAGAAAACGATGCGCGTAGTCGTTTTTTGCGACAATGAGCAGCCCCGAGGTGTCCATATCGATTCTGTGAACAATTCCCGGGCGCCTCTCGCCGCCTATGCCCGAAAGGCTGTCTCCGCAGTGCCAGAGCAGTGCGTTCACGAGCGTTCCGCCTGTATGACCGGGAGCAGGGTGGACGACCATTCCGCGGGGCTTATTCACAACGACAAGGTCATCATCTTCAAAAGCTATATCGAGAGGGATGTTTTCGGCTGTAATTTCTGTGTCCTCGGGCTCAGGAACCTCGACAACAAAAATCTCGCCCGCGCTTACGCGGTGGTTCTTCTTGATGGGAGCGCAGCACAAAGTCACTTTGCCCTCGGCAATAAGCCGAGCTGCCTGTGAACGGGTCATATCGTCTAGTTCTTGCGCAAGGAGAGCGTCGATACGCTCGCCGCTCTCCTGTGCTTTTATCGTATAGGTGTCTGTCATTTATCTTTGAACTCCGCAATAATATCCTCTATGCTGAAATCGGAATTGTTCTTATTTGCAGGTTTTGACGGTTCCTTTTTGATTTCATCCAAGATGGACTCCGGCTTAGCTTCAGGTTTTATTTCGGGTCCGGACTTAAAGAATTCGGAATAATCCTGCTTTGGCTCGGACGCAGGTTTTGCGGCGGGAGCTTTTTCAACAGCGAAATCCTCAGGCATATTCCAGTCGGTGACGACTCCCTCGGGATTGCGTGCAAGCGCGGCCTCGGCGGTTTTCGCGGCAAGCTCCGCTTCGATGTTCCTTCGTCCTTCGACAACGGGCTTTTTGAGTTGTGTAATATAGTCCGCTTTGACGGGGCGTTCGGAAGGCACAGTATGCGGAGCTGCCTTAACGGGCACCGGCGTTTTTTCTGGTTCCTTGTATAGGATGAGGTAGATGCAGAATATGAGTCCGCAGACCGTAATGAAGATGTCGGAGACGTTGAAAATTGCAAAATCTCCACCGAAAATTTTGAACTGGAACTGGAACATATCCACGACATAGCCGTAGAGCGCGCGGTCAATGCAGTTGCCAAGACCTCCCGCAACGACTAGAATGAGCATCCAGCGGCCTAGCTTGCCCTTGACGATGTCTTTCGCCAGCAGGACGATAACGCCAACTGTAACCACAAGCGTCAGTATTACGAAGAACCAGCGGCCGCCTTCTAGGAAACTGAAGGCGGCGCCCGTGTTGTGCACATTCGTGAGCTGTATAAAGCCGGGAATAAAGGGAGCGGTTTCGCCTTCGGCAAGGTGGAGATTAGTCCAGTATTTTGTTGCTTGATCGAGTATTAGGATGATTACCGCAACGATTGCATAGAGCATAGCAGGTACCTCCTGTGATTAGTTTTGCCGCCTTGTACGATTGGGGGCGGCAATTTTATTTGGCGCGAGACTTTTCCCGCTTTTAGTCGGAAACAGCAGCGGCACAGCGGGGGCAAAGCTCGGGATGCTCATGGTTTTCTCCGACGTGCTCGTCGTGCATCCAGCAGCGTACGCATTTCGGCGCTGTGCAGGGTTCGATTCTAATTGTTACGCCTTTGAACTCGTCGCCCTCATAGCCCTCGCCCGCGCCGTAAACGACCTTCGTTTCGGAGACGATGAACAGCATGGAAAGCGGCATTTCAGCGATTTTGGAGAATTCGTCCTTCGCGCTTTCGGAGACGAATAGAGTGACTATCGCCTCGAGCGGTTTGCCGATGGTTTTTTCATTACGCGCAAGCTCAAGAGCCTTGTTCACGTCGTCGCGCATAGCAATAATGAGGTCGAAGCGCTCCTCGGTGGCGGGGTCGAATGTATATTCGGGATTTGCCTTCGGCATATCGTTGAGCATGACGTGCTCGGAATTCGCGGTCTTGTCATGGTTCATGGAAAGCCAAATCTCGTTCGAGGTAAAGGCGAGAATAGGCGCAATCAGACGCACCATAGCGTCAAGAATTCCGTACATTGCGCTCTGTGCGCTTCGGCGCAGGAGACTGTCACGCTTTTCGCAATAGAGCCTGTCCTTGACGATGTCCAGATAGAAGTTTGACATATCCACGACGCAGAACTTGTGAACGGCGTGGACGACGTTATAAAATTCGTAGTTTTCGTAGGCCGAGAGGCATTTTTCGACGAGCTTATTCGTGCGAGCGAGCGCCCATTTATCAAGCTCCTCCATATCTGCGAAAGCGACACGGGCGTCGGGATCGAAGCCATCGAGGTTACCGAGCATGAAGCGCGCAGTGTTGCGGATTTTGAGGTAAGTATCCGAAAGCTGCTTGAAAATTCCGTCCGAGCAGCGCATATCAACGCGGTAGTCGGCGCTTGCCGCCCACAAACGCATTAGGTCCGCGCCGTATTTCGGGATGAGGTCGTCCGGCAGGATGCTGTTGCCGAGACTCTTGTGCATTGCTTTGCCTTCGCCGTCAACCGTCCAACCGTGCGTAAGGACGGCTTTGTAGGGCGCGGCGCCCTTGGTCGCAACTGCGGTGAGGAGGGAGGACTGGAACCAGCCGCGGTATTGGTCTGCGCCCTCAAGATAGAGATCCGCGGGCCAGTCGGCGGCGTTGTCGTGCTCCAGCGACGCAAAATGCGTGGAGCCGGAATCAAACCAGCCGTCCAAGGTGTCTGTACCCTTGGCGAAGTGATGTCCGCCGCACTTGGGGCAGACAAAGCCTTCGGGCAGAAAATCGGAAGAATCCGTCGAGAACCAGGCATTGGAACCTTTTTCGGAGAAGATATTCGATATTTTTTCGATAGTTTCGGGAGTGCAGATAGGTTCACCGCAGTCCTCGCAGTAAAGGACGGGTATCGGCAGACCCCACTGACGCTGACGGGAGATGCACCAGTCGGCGCGCTCGCGTATCATTGAGACCATGCGGTCGTGACCCCAATCGGGCAGCCAGGTGACACCATCGCAGGTTTTTAAAGCCTCTTCCTTGAAAGCGTCCACGGAGCAGAACCATTGATCCGTTGCGCGGTAGATGACGGGATTCTTGCAGCGCCAGCAATGGGGATAGGGGTGGCTTATAGTCTGAGAGGCGAGCAGAGCGCCGCAGTCGTTTAAATCCTGCCAAATCGTATCATTCGCCTTTGAATAGAACATGCCCTCGTATTTTCCGGCTTCAGCGTTCATTACGCCGCGGTCATCCACAGGCACGACGATGCCGATCTTCGCCTTACCGCTGTAATCGTATTTCTGGCAGACCATGTAATCTTCCATACCGTGTCCGGGAGCGGTATGGACGCAGCCTGTACCGGCTTCCAGCGTCACGTGGTCGCCGTTTATAACAAGACTTTCGCGCTCATAGAGCGGATGCTTTGCGCGCATAAACTCGAACTCGGAGCCCTTCATCTCGCAGAGAATCTCGAAGCTCTCAATACCTGTTGCCTTCGCGACACTAGCGAGTAGCTCCTTCGCGAGGACGTAGACTTCTCCGCTCGGAGCCTTCGCGAGGACATAGTCGAGCTCCGCGTTCAGGCAGATAGCGAGGTTTCCGGGAATGGTCCAGGTCGTTGTAGTCCAGATGACGAAATAAGTCTCATCGAGCTTTGCAAACTTCGAAAGCTTGCCCAGGTCGTCTGTGACTTTAAATTTTACATATATGGATTTGCAGCTGTCGTCGGCATACTCTATCTCAGCCTCCGCCAGCGCAGTCTCATCATGGCTACACCAGTAAACGGGCTTTTTCCCGCGGTAGATGTAGCCTCTTTCAAACATCTTGCCGAATACCTTGACTTCCTCCGCCTCAAAAGCGGGGTCCATCGTTAAGTAGGGCTTGTCCCACTCGCCCATAACGCCCAGACGTTTGAACTGTTCGCGCTGAATATCGACGAATTTTGCAGCAAAATCGCGGCAGGCATCGCGGAACTCGGGGATGGACATCTTTTTCCTGTCCAGCTTGTTCTGCTTTATTATAGCGCTTTCGATGGGCATGCCGTGGTTGTCCCAGCCGGGAACATAAGGTGCCTGAAATCCCGACATGTTTTTATAACGGACGATGAAGTCCTTGAGACTTTTATTCATGGCGGTACCCATGTGAATGTATCCGTTAGAGAATGGAGGCCCATCATGAAGGATGAAGCGGGGCTTCCCCTCGTTGCGGGCAATCATTTTGTGGTATATATCGTTTTCATACCAGCTTTTAAGCATATCCGGCTCACGCGTGTTGAGAGACGCGCGCATCGGAAACTCGGTCTGCGGAAGGTTGACTGTTTTGTTGTAATCCTGTGGCATTTGGTTTTGGCTCCTATCTGAAACTAGAAAATAATAGCTGCGGGGCGCGGCACAGCACTGTAGCGTATTATGCCCCGCCCCGACGATATTCAGTGCACTAAAACACACTGAATCAAATCTAAATTGTAGGCGTGCCGTTCGCCAACGAGCGGCATATGCGATACACGCCATTATTGGTGTAATTATTTGCCGAAGCGAAGATTGTCAAAGGAGAACTGGCTTCCCTGTGCCGAGCTGCCCGAAAACTGGCGGGTCGGCTCTTCGAAGCTGTTAGAGGGAGAATCTGACTTGCCGGTTACGACTCTGCGTATTTCCTCGTCTGCAACGCCGGAATCCGCAAGCCGCTCAACAGAGCTTTCGATGCTGCGGACAGTTTCCTCAACGGTTTCCGCAGCGGTTGCGGGGCGGGAAATCTCTTCGAGCTTCATGCCCTTGAGGCTATCAAGAAAGTCGAGCTGCTTTGAGCAGATCATACGCATATTTTCTATGTACTGGGTGCTTTCGCGCTTTGCTTCAAGAAGCGTGGCTTCCTCAGTCGTGCGCTGATTATATGCTTCACGGGTGATACGTTCCGCTTCACTGCGGGCGTTAGCCAGTGCATCCTCAGCCTTCTTGCGGGCGTCCTCTTCAATTTGCATGCTTAGCTTCTGGGCGGAGAGGAGGGTAAGACGCATGGAGTCCTCCGTGGCCCTATATTCCTCGATCTTTTCCACGAGAACTTTCATTTTGCTTTTTAGAACCATGTTTTCCTTTGCTACGGCTGCATAGTCGTTCGCGGCCTCATCCAGAAAATCATCCACGGCACCCATATCGTAGCCGCCGAAAATCGCCTTTTCGAAGGTTTTCTCTCTAAAATTTTGAGGTGTCAACATATCAAAATCCCTTTCTGCATTGCAAAGCGCAATAATCTAAAACGGTTGCCGAGCTAAGTTTTTGCCGATATAATACACGGAACAAAGCCAAAGCCGAAAGACCTGAAGCGATTTCTCACGTTCCGTATTTTACTTGAAAAAACCTACATATAAAGGCTGCTGTTTTCAATCTCGTCAATGAGATCGCCCATGACGTCTACATTGTAGGGAGTGATGATGTAGGTGTTGGCGGCGACCTTTTTAATTTTACCGTCGAGCGCATAGGCAACGCCGCTTAAGAAGTCAATGAGACGACGGGCAGTATCCTTGCCGGTCTGCTCAAGGTTCATTACGACAGAGCGTCTTTCGCGAAGGTGATCGGCGATTTCCGCCGCTGTTTCGAAGCGTTCGGGCTTAACGAGAACAACTTGTGATTGAGGCCCTCCGCCGAGATTAACAACCTTGTCCCTTCTCACGGGAGCAATCGGATGAGTGTCGAAATCGGAAAAAGGATTGCGGCGCTCAGCGGGAGCAGCATACCTTTTCTGGCTGTCTGCTGCGGGAATACGCGTTTCCGCTGGAGCTTCGGGATACTCTTCGCCGAAATCGTCATATTCATCGCCGCTGTATGGACGAGTGAGCTTTTTAAGCTCGTCAAACAGACCCATAATTATGACCTTTCTCTTCGCGGTGCCTGAGCACAAAACGAGGGTGAGACGCTTTGCATCTTAGCAGCATTGTCTGCTTTCGGCACATCTTATGAAGGTGAAATTTATAGTAATCAGGATGGATTCAAGAGCGGCTTTGCCTAGTCTGCCTTTGGGGGATATACTCGGACGCCAAAAATCGCAGAGCCGACCCGCACCATGTTCGAGCCCTCCGCAATGGCAGCCTCAAAATCTCCGCTCATGCCCATTGATAAAAAATCCATGCTGACATTATCGTATTTTTTTGCTGAATTGTCAATAAAAAGCTGACGCATACGGGCAAAACAGGCACGATTTTCGCTCTCTGAGCCTGAAATGGGAGGTATTGCCATTAGACCCCTGATAAAAACGCAGGAGAAGCTTTCCGCTTTTTCCAATATCTTCGTAAGCTCTGATTCATCAATACCGGATTTCGAAATTTCACCGCCGATATTAATCTCGATAAGAATGTCCTGTGTTCGCCCTAATGCCTTGGCACGGCTGTCGATGGCTTCGAGTAGTTCGAGAGAATCTACAGACTGGATAAGGTCACAGACACCCACAAGCTTGTTGACCTTGTTTTTTTGAAGGTGCCCGATGAAGTGGAGAGATGCTCCGTTGTATGCGCCCTGCGCATTTTTTTCGACGAGCTCCTGTACCCTGTTTTCGCCGCATACATTTATCCCGGCTTTTATTGCTTCTGCCACCAAATCGGCAGAGTTCGTTTTAGTCGCCGCGACGAGCGTAATTTCTTCCGGCGACCTACCTGCGGCGCGAGCCGCCTTTTCGATGCGGTCTTTTATCAAAGCAACATTTTCTGCTATTTTCAATTGACTCATCACCTTATGCTAATCCTTCATTATCTTGCCGTCCGTCAGTCCCTTGGTGGTGAGGATGATATCGTTCCCCTCCCTCAGGGACGCCGCGTTTTGGGAAACCTCGGCAAGGAAATAATCGTCCGTTTCCCAGACGATGCTAATGTATTTCTTTTCAGCCTGCATCCCCGTCAGAGTGTAGACGTATGAACCCTTTTCGTCCGAAAGAACGGCCTGCTTCGGTACTCTCAGACCCTCGTGAGAGTCAAAAACAATCTCTGCCGATGCTCGTCTTACGAAGAGCAGCTCAGACGTTGCTTCGGTACATCTGAAAACTACTGCGCACTCGTCATTTTCCGGAGAGCTTATGGATATGACCTTGGCTTTCAGCAGATTGGAGCAATAACGGCCGAAGTCCAAAGTCGCGGATTTGCCGACTTTTAATCTGTCTGCATCATCCCTTTTCACTTCGGCGGCAAAATACCACTCAAAGGCGGAGGCGAGCTTGCCGCGAACATCGGATGCAAGGTCCTGCGGCGTTTCCTCAAGCGAGGTGAGCTTTGAAACTGTCAGCCCGGAGAGCATGTCCGGAGTAATGTACTCATAACCGTCAGGTGAGGCGGAAAAAAGCCCCGGAGTGCTTGCTGTTATCACTGCGGTGTCCGAAAGCGCGCTTTGCCTGAGACTGTCAAGCTCCGCAGTTACAAGATTTAAGTCTACCTCAGTTGTGTTGATGGAAGCGTTTGAGATGACAAGAGAGCTAAGACTCACGGAGGCCGAGGCAAGGCTTTCCGTGTCGTGCCTTGCGGCAGATGCTGTAAGGTTTAAAAGAGCTTCCTTGATTGAGGTGTCCCTGTCGGCGAGGCTTTCGGCAGAGCTCTCGCCTGATAGCACTGAGCTGATGTACTGCTTCTTGAGCTCCAGCTCGCGTATCTTCGCTGCTCGGGCAAGAGATTCTTCACCGGAATATATGACAGCGACCGTTTCTCCTACAGCGACCGCCTTGCCGCTGACGGAGACCACGCTGAGGTATTTCTCGTTACTTTGAATCAGGCTTTCCTGCCTTACAACAATACCCGAGGTGATAGCGTTATCCGAGAGCGAGACAAAGACAGCGGGAGCCGTTCTTATATTATCCGATGAACTTCGAACAAGATAGACACCAAGATATGCAATAAGAGCGCCGAAGAGAAGGAACGATATAACTTTTGTTAAGGTGTCTGTTCGTTTCATCTGTGTAGCTCCTTAGTTTACGGGACTGTAAATACGGTTTTCGCTTTTTATGAAAATATCCAAAGGGAGACCCTTTGGATATTTACGGTATATCGTCCCGCGTTGAAACGGGAGATTCTGAATTACTTGTTTTCTATGTATGCTCCTTGTCATCAATGGCTCTCGGCTCTCTGAGATCCACCGAATTCGAGGGTACGATTGTTGAAATGGCGTGTTTGTAAATCATTTGCTGCCGTCCGTCTGTTTCCAGGATGACAACAAAGCTATCAAAGCTCTTTACAATGCCTTTCAACTGAAAACCGTTCATCAGAAAGAAAGTTACCGTCTGTTTTTCCCGTCGGATCTGATTAAGCAATGTGTCCTGAATGTTCTGTGTCTTTTGCATTTAAGCCAACTCCCCCTCGGAGCGGTTCAAAATCCATCGTGAAAGCAAAAGCGCGGTAGGGATTCTAGAACCTACCGACAGTATTTTATCACGGTTTGCCGCTCCATTAAATAGTAATATTAAACAAATCGCAAAGTCGATACAAAGCGAATTGTTCATGGACTATTCTAATCCGTGAGAGTGCAAAAATTTTGTCGAAATTTGTCGACCAAAATTAAAATCAGGAGCCTTATCCCATAGTATCCAGCCGAGGTCTTCCTTCCGGCGGAGCCACGTAAGTTGCCGTTTTGCATAGCGTCGGCTTTCACGCTTTATGATTTCTATTGCTTCATCTTCTGTTATTTCTCCGCGAATCGCCTGCGCGGCTTCCTTATAGCCAATTGCCTGCATCGCGGTGCATTTTTCGGGTACGCCGCTTGCTAAAATCGAACGCACCTCATCAAAAAGCCCGGCTTCAGCCATGCCTTGGGCGCGCCTGTCTATTCTGGTATAAAGCACATCGCGGTCTTTGAATGAAAGCGCTATCACGGCAGCGTCATAACGGTTCGGTATTTTTCTCGTCTCCTCGTCGTGCTCGGTTATTGTTCTGCCCGTGGTGTAGAAGACCTCCAGCGCACGCAGGATACGATTCTTATCCGATGGGTAAAGTTTTTTTGCTCTTTCCGGATCGACGGCGGCGAGCTCGCAGAGCAGCTTTTCACCGCCGAGTGTGGAGTATTTTGTTTCAAGCGCATCACGTATAGCCTTGTCGGACGAGCTTTCGTCAAAATCCCGCCCCGCGACGAGAGAGTCAATATAAAGCCCCGTACCGCCGACTATAATTGGGAGAAGTCCCCGACGCAGAATGTCCTGAACGCACGCGTCTGCTTCCTTTACATAGCGGGCAACGCTAAAGCTTTCATAAGGCTCGACAACATCTATCATATGATGGGCAACGCCCTGCATCTCTTTTTTTGTAACCTTAGCCGTTCCGATGTCCATGTGTCTGTAGACCTGCATAGAGTCCGCCGAGACGATCTCGCCTCCGAGTTCTTTTGCGAGCAAAACGCCTAAAGCCGTTTTGCCCGTTGCAGTCGGGCCTGTTATGACCGCGATTTTGGGTGCGCTAATCATCTGTTCACCGCCGCAGAAAAGATTTTGTTCCAAGGAATTATCGACTAAACAGCCTAAACTATACGAGAAAACTCCTTGTCGAGCTGTTTTTTTGTAAGTGTGACGGAGACCGGTCTGCCATGCGGACAATACTTCACTTGGCCCGACACAACCGCCTTTACGATTTCGATAAGCTCGTCAGGCTCGGTATTCCAGCCGGCCTTGACAGCCGCCTTGCAGGCAACCGTGTGCAGAATAGAGTCCAGAGCATCCTCTTTTGAAATGGAGGAGCCCTTTTTGAGCTTTTCACAAATCTCCTCGACCATCGGGGCAATGTCCGAGGCGTCCGTATCCGCCGGAACACAGCGCACTATGACGCTGTCCGCGCCGTAGGGCTCAATCTCGAAGCCGAGACTTTCGAGAGTTTCGAAATTTTTCTCGAGGAGATCGAGATCGCTGCCCGAAAGCTTCACCGTTATGGGGATAAGAAGGGATTGGGACATAATCCCGCGACCCTGCTTTTTAAGTCTGTCGAAAATCATACGCTCGTGTGCCGCGTGCTTATCGATGAGAAGAAGCTCGTTTCCCTTTTCGACGATTATGTAGGTTTTCATCGCCTCGCCCACAAGGCGGAAATCCTCGTGTACTCCGTCTATGACGTCCGTGCTCATTGGTTCATCTGCTGTTATCGTTACCGGAGTCTGAAGGGGAATGTCGTCGTATAAAGGCGCGGTCTTTGATGTCCTGTAGGGCGTTTCGCTTTCATGGAGAGACGTTTCGGTATTCGACGAAGAGACAGTCCGGTTCCATACTATTGTTCCGCGATCGGGCGAAAAAGCCGGCCTTTCTGGTACTGCCGGTCGGGAAGAAGCTGAGGTGGAAATCTTGGGCGCGTCTGAATACTTTTCGCGATACTCGCCAGCGTTCATTGATTTGAAAAAGTCCTTTTTCGGGGACGCCGCGGCTTTTGTGGAGGGTGAAAGCGTTATCTCAGCCGTCTTTGTTTCGCCCCCTAGAGCGGAGAGTGCGGCATAGTATATTGCGTCGAAAACCTTTTTCTCGTCGCGAAATTTGACCTCCGTTTTAGCCGGATGCACGTTTACGTCCACAGAGCCGTAGCTCAAAGTCAGATATATGACGCAGGCGGGGTAGCGCCCCGTGAGCAGAGTGTTTTTATATGCCTGTTCGACCGCCGCCTGAAGGAGCGAAGATTTGATGCTGCGCCCGTTAACGAAGAAAAACTGCTTCGTTCTGTTGCCGTGACCGGCCTTCGGTGAGGAGACAAAGCCCGAAACCGCAAAGCCCTCGTCCTCGGAGGAGCATTCGAGAAGCTCTTTTGCCGTGTCACGCCCCAAAAGACTGTATGCACAGGAGGAGATTTTTCCGTCTCCCGGGGAGAAAAAATCCTCTTCGCCGTCTTTAATGAGGCGGACGGAAATTTCCGGACGTCCCAGAGCACAGCGCAGAGCAACGGCGGAGCAGGCTGAGGCTTCCGCACGGTCAGCTTTCATGAATTTTAGTCTTGCGGGAGTGTTGTAAAACAGGTCGCGGACAATGAGGGTTGTGCCCTCGGGGTAGCCATGGGGCGACATTTCGATTATATCACCGGCTTCAAGCACCACGCGCGTGCCTTCGTCGGTACCTTTTTTGCGGGTTAGTAGTTCGATGCGCGAAACGGCGGCGATTGCGGCCAGAGCCTCACCGCGAAAGCCCATTGTGCCGATGGCTTCAAGTCCGCGCTCATCTCGGAGCTTACTTGTTGCGTGGCGCATGAAGCACAGTCCCGCGTCCTCGGGCAGCATGCCGCATCCGTCGTCCGTTACACGTATATAGGTCATTCCGCCGCCTCTGACTTCGATGCTGACGTTTTTCGCCCCCGCGTCAAAGGAGTTTTCAATGAGCTCTTTTATGACTGAGGCCGGGCGTTCGACAACTTCACCCGCCGCTATAAGATCTGCAACGTGCGGAGAGAGTATGTTTATTTCTGACATGGCGGGTATCCTTTCTAAAAGGCGAAAAGCGCGACGGTCTATCGTTATCAGGTTCTTATACCATAGCCGCAGAGCGGCGCATGGTATAAGCATTTAAATCAAGCGCGTGCCGAATCAGTCGGCATATGCGCGTTATAATGTCCGCTTGCGGACATTATAACTTAAAATGATTGAAAATGCCACACTAAAATGGTATTATCAATAGAAACGCTTTGATTTTGCCGATTGAAGGCACGAAGTGCAAATATAATGACAGGACTTGGAGCATGAGCATAAAACGAACAGACATTCCCTCTGAAGAAATCGATAAACAGCTGGCCATCTGCACCGAAGTAAGACAGAGATATGAGGGGAGGGCGCCGCTCGCCCTCGTCGATACCTTCGGCTGTCAGCAGAATGAGGAAGACAGCGAAAAGATAAGAGGTTACCTTGCAGAGATGGGCTTTGAGATGACGGAAGACGAATTCAAAGCCGACATTGTCGTTCTCAACACCTGCGCTGTACGCGAGCACGCGGAGATGCGTGTTTTCGGAAACCTCGGCGCTCTCACACATCCGAAAAAGGAAAATCCAAATCAAATAATCGCGGTGTGCGGCTGTATGGTTCAGCAGGAGCACGTCGTGGAAAAAATTAAAAGATCCTTTCGTCATGTCGATTTGGTTTTCGGACCGGACGAGCTCTGGCGATTTCCGGAGCTAATTTACACTGTTCTGACAAAGCGGAAGAGAGTTTTTGCGCCCGGCAGCGGAGACGGCTGCGTTGCTGAGGGCGTTCCGCATCTGCGCTCTGATAAGGTCAAGGCTTGGCTATCGATTATGAACGGCTGTAACAACTTCTGCACCTACTGCATAGTGCCATACACGCGCTTCCGTGAGCGCTCGAGGCAGCCAGAGGAGATTGTGAAAGAGGCGCGGGAGCTTGTAGCGCAAGGCTATAAGGAAATAACGCTTTTAGGGCAGAACGTCAACTCCTATGGGAAAGACCTCGAAAATGGCGTTAGCTTCGCGCAGCTCATACGCATGATTAACTCGATTGAGGGCGACTTTGTAATACGTTTTATGACGAGCCATCCGAAGGACGCAAACGACGATCTTTTTGATGCGATGAGAGACTGCGAAAAATGCGAAAAGCACCTGCATCTGCCCCTCCAGTCGGGAAGCGACAGGATACTCAAGGCGATGAACAGGCACTACGACACAGAAAAATACCTTGCGCTCGTTGACAAAATCCGCGAAATTGTCCCCGACATAGTTCTGACGACGGACATTATCGTCGGCTTTCCGAATGAGACAGAGGAAGATTTTGAGGACACAATGTCGGTCATAGAAAAAGTGTGCTTTGATGCGATGTTCACCTTCATCTACTCCAAGCGCGTCGGCACCCCCGCCGCTGAGATGCCGGACCCCTTCACGCGCGAAGAAAAGCAGGTGCATTTTGACAGACTTCTCGAAGCCCAGAACAGAATTTCCGAAGAAAAGCACAGGGAATATATCGGCAAAACCGTCCGCGTTCTTATCGATGGAAAGGACAGGGAGGACGGCGTATTATCGGCGCGTACCTCGGGCGGAAGGCTCGTTCGCATTTCGTGCGACGAGAGTCTTATAGGAACCTTTGCCGATGTAAGAATTACAGACTGCAACACCTGGGCGCTGAGAGGCGAAATCGTATAGAGATACACAAAAACCGATCCGGAGGTAAAACCATGGCGGAACTCACGCCCATGAAAAGACAATACAACGATATTAAGGCACAGCATTCGGACTGCCTGCTGTTTTTCCGACTGGGCGATTTTTATGAGATGTTCGATGAGGACGCCGTCACAGCATCCCGCGAGCTCGAGCTTGCGCTCACAACGCGTGACCGAAATGTCGAAAACCCCGACGAGCGCACTCCGATGTGCGGAGTGCCTTATCATAGCTGTGAGGCGTATATCGCTCGGCTTATTGCAAAGGGCTACAAGGTCGCAATTTGCGAACAGACCGAAGACCCCGCGCTCGCGAAGGGTCTTGTAAGCCGCGATGTGATAAGAATAATTACACCCGGCACCGTGACCGAGAGCTCCATGCTCGAAGAAGGAAGATCGAACTATGTCTGCTCGATTTTTCTTGACAGCACCGCCGGAGCCGTCGCCTTTTGCGATGTTTCAACAGGAGAATTCTGCGTAGCGGGCTTCGACAAGGCCCCCGTTACGCATATACAAAACGAGCTAGGACGCTTTTTGCCGCGCGAGGCGGTTCTGAGTGCGGGCGCTATGGAAAACGAAGAGCTCCGCTCGTTCCTTACAAAAAAACTCGACTGCCCCATTGAAAATGGGGACGACCGCTTTGATTATCTGCTCGGCGCGGCGAGAATCTGCGAGCAGTTCCGCGCACCGAATGTCGACAGTTTAGGGCTTGCGGATGACAGTGCCGCAGTCTGTGCCGCGGGAGGGCTTTTAAGCTACATAATTGAAACACAAAAATTCAACATCAGTCACATAAGCAATTTGGATGTTTTTTCGGTTGGTCGCTTCATGGAGCTCGACTATACGACCCGCCGCAACCTTGAAATCACAGAAAATCTTCGCACCGGCGAGAAAAAGGGCAGCCTTCTCTGGGTGCTCGACAAGACGAAAACCCCGATGGGAGGAAGACTCCTCAGAGCATGGACGGAGCGTCCCCTGCTTTCTCCTGTCGCGATAAAGCGCCGGCTTACCGCGGTTTCGGAGCTTTATTCCGACAACGTGGCTAGAGGCGAAATAATCGAAATTCTCCGTAATATCGGCGATATACAGCGCCTTGTTGGCAGAGCGGTATACGGAACGGCGAACGGGCGCGACCTGCTTGCGCTCGGGTCCTACTGCGCGGCGCTTCCTGAACTTGTAAAGCTTCTTTCCGGCAAGCAGAGCCTGATGCTGAAAAAAATAAGCGAGACCGACACGATTTCGCATATACCCGAACTTATAATGCGTGCGATTTGCGACGAGCCGCCGTTTTCCGTGCGCGAGGGCGGCATCCTGCGCGAGGGCTTCAGCGAGGAAGTGGATAATCTTCGGAATGTCCGCGACAACGGGGCGCAGATGGTGTCCCAGCTTGAAACACGTGAGCGCGAGAGTACAGGCATCAAAAAGCTCAAGGTCGGCTACAACAGAGTTTTTGGTTACTACATAGACATACCCCGTGCGTTTTCCGAAAACGTGCCGGAGGAATATATAAGAAGACAGACGCTTTCGACAAGTGAGCGCTTCTTTACACAGGAACTCAAGGAACTTGAAAACACACTTTTAACCGCAAAGGACAGGCTCGGCGAACTCGAATTTCGATTTTTCGAGGAAGTGCGGCTGCGCGTCGCCTCCGAGGTAACAAGGATACAGGCGCTTGCGGACGCTATAGCGGAGCTTGACGTTCTCTGCTCTCTTGCAGAGGTTGCCGTCAAAAACGGCTACACCATGCCGGAGGTTGACCTTTCCGGAGCGCTGTCCATTTCTGCCGGCAGGCATCCCGTCGTCGAGCAGACCCAGCGCGACACGCTCTTTGTTCCGAACGACACCTTAATGAACATTTCGGACGAGCGGACCGCGATAATAACCGGTCCGAACATGGCGGGTAAATCCACCTATATGCGCCAGACTGCGCTCATCGTGCTCATGACTCAGATAGGCAGCTTCGTTCCCGCAAAGAACGCAATCGTCGGAATTGTGGACAGGGTTTTCACGCGCATCGGTGCGTCTGATGATCTTGCGGGAGGACGCAGTACTTTCATGGTCGAAATGATCGAAGTTGCGGACATCCTTAAATACGCGACGAACGCGAGCCTTATCATACTAGACGAAATCGGACGTGGCACTTCAACCTATGATGGCATGGCGATAGCGAGAGCCGTTCTGGAGTTTTGCGCCGACAAGAAAAAGCTCGGAGCGAAAACCCTATTTGCAACGCACTACCATGAGCTTTCCGCGCTTGAAGGAGCGCTCGAGGGTGTTCGCAATTACAGCATTACCGCGAAAAAGCGTGGAAACGACCTTATCTTTTTGCGCAAAATCGTCCGCGGCGCGGCTGATGACAGCTACGGAATTGAGGTTGCAAAGCTCGCGGGGGTTCCCGATTCTGTGATTTCGAGAGCGAAAAACTGCCTTAAAGAGCTTGAAAACGGCGGTCACGAGAACCATGTGGAAAATCGTGAGAACTCCGACGCCCAGATTAGCTTTTCGGATTTCGGCTCGAGCGAGATAATCGGCAGATTGAAGGACGCGAATTTGGACACACTGACGCCGATTGAGGCGATGAACCTTCTTTATGAGCTCAAGAAAAAGGTGGACGCCTGATGAAAGTTGTGATTACCGGCTTTTTTAACACAATGTCAAAGCCTCAGAAAATCGCGAGTCTCGTCTATCTCCCGTTTCATGTTTTCATCCTTCCGCTGTTTCTGGGCATGGCGGCAACATGGCTGCCGGGCGGACTAAATGAGCTTACGGCAAACATTATCTACTATGCTCTCGGCTTTGCATTTTGTCTGATTGTGATGTGGAAATACCTTAGAGGCGCTTTTGACATCATGCTTGACAATCCTTTAGCGAGTATTGCAGCCATGATTTTCGGCTATTTCATATATTTACTGCTAAGCTATCTCGCTGTCGGAGTCCTTCTGATGATAATCGGGGATAGACTTTCTAACCCGAATAACGACGCGATACAGGCCCTTGCAGAAGGCAGTCCGCGTGCGGCGCTGGGGCTTGCGGTGTTCATTGCGCCGATTGTAGAGGAGGTCTTGTTCCGAGGCGTAGTCTTTGGTTCACTGCGTCCGAAACACCGCGTTTGGGCATTCATCATATCCATCGGCCTTTTCGCCCTTTACCATGTCTGGCAGTTTGCGATTGTCTCAATGGACTGGACAACGCTTTTTTACATCATTGAGTATATTCCAGCGGGATACGCACTCGCATGGACCTATGAAAAGACGAATAGCATCTGGATTCCGATCTTCCTGCACATGCTCATCAATATTCTTTCAATGCTTGTTCTTGGTTGATGATTTATTAGCGGTTAGTCAATTAATTAGCATAATAAAAGGACAAAAATATTTGAAAAATCGTCAAAATTCTTTGAATTTTTCATTTAGTAGTGATATCATTAAAACAATCATTTATTGCGAGGCTTGGGGAGATAGCAAATGCAGCGAAAAGGCTGGCTGAAAAAAGCAATACAGGCGCAGGTCTTCGAAATCAGGCAATATAACCGCTACGGTAAGCGAGACATGGTCGAGCGAAACATGGTCGCTCTAAAACTGATCAGTTTAATGGGCCTTGCTATAACTCTGCTCATTTTCGCTTTGTCACGTCTGGATTTGGAAAACTGGACATTCATGTGGCGTTATTGGGTGCTGATTCCGATGTACACGGCTTTTCTGATCTTTTCTTTTATTTATGGGGCAAAAGAGCATAAACGCTATGCCGTTGTCCAGACTGCCGGAATTTCGTTCTCTGTCATACTTCTTGTTATGCTCTCGGTGATAAGTGCATTTTATTATCCGGACAAGCCGGACGAGCTGTTCGTTTTTATAATAGTCCTCATACCGTTATTTTTATCCATAGAAACATGGGTGGTTTCCGCAATCAATGTTTTTGGCGGGCTTCTGTACTGCATTCTAGCCTACAATTTTAAAGCTGCCGCCGTCATTCAGCACGATATATTCTCGGTGGCACTCAGCGTAGCTCTCTCCTTAGTGGTACTGGGCTTCCATGCGAGATTCCGCGCAAACGGTTTCATAGTCAAGGAAAAATATAAGACACTCAGCCGTATGGATCTTCTGACGGAGCTTCTCAATAAAAAAAGCTATGAACTCTGGTGTCAGAGAATGCTAGAAGAGTGCAAAAACGGTGAGCCCTGTGCTTTGGTGATCTTCGATTTGGACAATTTCAAGCAGATAAACGACACCTACGGTCATATAATGGGTGACAGAGTGCTTGAAATAGTCGGACGGACTCTTTCGGCAAATTTCCAGTCCGATTGCTTTGTCGGACGTATCGGCGGAGATGAATTCAGCGCGTTCACCTGCTCTCGCCGCGGCATCGAACTCTTCGAGAGACGGGCCGAGAATGTCATGACCGAGGTCATGGAGCGTGCGATGAAGGAACTGAGAATCGATGTTACTGTGAGTATGGGTATTTCATTTAAATATAGCGGTTCTATCAATTACATGGAGCTGTATTTTGACGCGGACAAAGCACTATATGAGTTCAAGCGTACGGTACGGAACCAAAAATACGCCGCCGCATCAAACTAACTATTCAAAAACAAAGATCCCGAAAACGCAGAACACGTTTTCGGGATTTTTACATTTTGGAGTCCTGTATTAGTAGGCGACGCCCCAGATAATCATTTTCTTTGCGGGTTTTCCGCAGACGGGGCAGACATCGCCGAGATTCTCCTGCACGAGAGGTATGCAGCGACTTGTAACGCCGGCCTTTTCTTTCATTGCCAGCTCACACTCGACATCGCCGCACCACATGGTTTTTACAAAGCCGCCCTTAGTATCAACTATCTCTTTGACTTCCTCAGGCGTTGAGGCGGTGAAGGTGTGCTCGTCCAGGTTCTTTTTTGCCTTTGCAAAAAGTCCTGCCTGAATTGCGTCGAGCAGCTCGGGAATCTTTGTTTCAAGATCACTCAGCAGGATGGTTGTCTTTTCGCCGCTGTCACGACGAGCACACACGCATTGACCTGCTTCGATGTCCTTAGGTCCGATTTCGATGCGGAGGGGAACACCCTTCATCTCATACTCGGCAAATTTCCAGCCGGGAGAGTTATCGGAGAAGTCACCCTTGACGCGAAGCCCCGAGGCTTTGAGCCTTCCGATAAGCTCCTGCGCTTTTTCAACAACGCCCTCCTTGTGCTGGGCGATGGGCAGGACTACAGCCTGAATGGGGGCAATTTTCGGAGGGAGAACAAGTCCGCTATTGTCGCCGTGCGTCATGATAATTCCGCCGATTGTACGGGTGGAGAGTCCCCATGAGGTTTGGTGAGGGGTAGCAGGCTTATTTTCCTTATCAGTAAAAGTGATATCAAAGGCCGTTGCAAAGCCTGTACCGAAATAATGGCTTGTTCCGCTTTGCAGTGCTTTGTGGTCATGCATCATGCACTCAATAGTATAGGTGCGCTCGGCTCCTGCGAATTTTTCCTTGTCTGTTTTATAGCCGCGTACGACCGGCATTGCTAAGATATTTTCGCAAAGGTCGGCATAGGCCTCGAGCTGCTGCTCCGTCTCGGCAATAGCCTCCTCGGCGGTCGCGTGGAGAGTGTGTCCCTCTTGCCAGAGAAATTCGCGATGGCGGAGGAAGGGACGGGAAGTTTTTTCCCAACGGAGAACGCTACACCACTGGTTATATAGTAGGGGCAGATCGCGCCACGAATGAACGATATTGTGCCAGTGGTCACAAAATAGAGTTTCCGAAGTAGGCCTAATGCAGAGCTTTTCCTCAAGCTTCTCAGAACCGCCAAGCGTGACCCAGGCGCATTCGGGCGCAAAACCTACAACGTGATCCTTTTCCTTTTGTAAAAGGGATTCGGGAATCAGCAGCGGCATAGATACGTTCTGATGACCCGTTTCCTTGAAACGCCTATCAAGCTCCGACTGGATATTTTCCCAAATGGCATAACCGTAAGGTCGAAGAATGAACATACCCTTTACGCTGGTATATTCAATCAACTCGGCTTTTTTGCACACGTCTGTGTACCATTTTGCAAAATCGACCTCCATATCGGTTATCTGTTCGACTTTTTTGTCCGTTGCCATGATTTGTGATCAATCCTTTCGACTTTGTTGGTCCCATCCCGCAAAAAACTTTCGCGGGTTACCAGTGCAGAGAGGCGGATGCCCTCTGCGTCATCCTGTAATTCTATTAAATAAAGCGGGGCTTGTCAAGAACAATAGTCGATTTAGCGCCGTATTATGGAGTGACTTTCATAATATCGGAGGCGGGTGCCTGTGAGCGCTTTTGCTAAATTTTATTTTCGGCCTTCCAAGGGCGAAAAAATACACACGGTGGTCACACCGAAGGAGGACGAAAGCTGCGGTATATGCGGAAAGGTGTCCGATGGGGAAAAAGGCATAAAAGGAGCGCTCGTGTTTCTTTTTGAAACCGAGGGGCAGGAAGCGGGGAGACTTCTCGCGTCAAATGTGACGGATGAGGACGGTCAATTCGCTTTCGGACCTCTCGCCGCGGGAGATCTGTATGTAATCAAGGTCTATAAGGACAGTCTGAAGCTCCGCGAGCTGGAGATTTCGGTTTGAGTGTCTCAACCGTGTTGAAAAGGGCGGTCGGTTAAAAACCGGCCGCCCTTACTGTTTATTTAAGTCCGCGTTCATGCTTAATGGCTCGGATATCTCGACCGGCAAATTTCAAGGGGAGGTATTCGCCTTCAAGTCGAGAAACAATTTGAGGAGAATAGCGCCTATGCAGCTCGTCCTCCGAGAGGTTTGTCGTAATAATGGTTTTACCGCCCTTGAGAAGCCGCCCGTTCACAAGCGAATAGAGCGCGCTCTGCGTAAAATTCGTCGTCATTTCGGTCCCGAGGTCGTCGAGTATCAGAAGGTCGCAGTCCGTATAGCGCCTGACGCGGGAGGCTGTTTCCTCCGCATCGTCACCGCCGCGGTCGAATTTTTGCAGCTCAAAGGCCTCCATGACGGAGATTGCGGTGTCGTAAACGACGGAAAAGCCTTTTTCCGAAACGACTTTCGCAATTGAGGCGGAAAGAAAGGTCTTGCCGAGCCCAGTTCCACCGCGGAAAAGGAGGTTGACTGAGTCCGATCCGAACTTTGAGGCGTACTCACTGCAAATAGTTAGCGCGGTGGTCATCAAAGTTCGCGGAGAGCATTTAAGTTCAGGAATAAAAATGTCATTGTAATATGCGAGGTCAAATTTTTCGAAGCATTGACCGGCTGTGTCCAGCATGCTGCTCAGTTCTTTGACAGCCTCGGTTTTGTACAGAGCTTTGAGACAGGCACAGGGCTTTCCCATGCAATATCCCGTGTCGCGGCATATGGGGCAGTCATAAATTTCGTCTATGTAGTCCGTGGGGTAGCCAACGGATTTGAGAAGTTCAGAATGCCTTTTGAGGAGCTCATTGCACTTTGCTCTCGCTGCTTCGACAGCAGTGCCCGCATCAGAGCCTTTTTTTAAAGCCTCGAAAGCGATTTCGGTCATCAGATTCGTTATCTCTTTTTCTGTTTCCATAACTGTGGGGATGCGGGAGAAAACCTCCGCTCTGCGGTGAGATAATTCCTCTTCGTTAAGCCGTTTCCTGTCCGCGATAATATCTCTGGCTCGCGCCAAAATCTTTCCGTCGTACGCCATAACTCACCTCAAAATCAGCCGTTTTTGACTCTGTTCAGTATTTTTTCCATACGCTCAAGTTCTGATTCGCCCGTGCTCGCGCTTTTAGGCTGAAAAGCCTGATGGCCGTAAGCGCCTGCCGATGTATTCGCGCGGGCGTCGCCGTTCAAAATTTCCTCCGCCGTATGGAGGTTTTTAGAGTGCCAGCTCATCATGATAGAGTTCATGTACTTCCATGTAAGGCCGCCTGTTTTGACGACAGTCTTGTCATAGGCGAGGGCGATAGCTTCAAGGTCGAAGCCAAGGTCGAGCCAGCTTTCGATATATTTTCGTTCCGTGGAACTGAAATTACGTCCGTTTATCTGCAAAAGGCGCTTGATATCGTTCATTACGCCAAAGCGTGCCCTTATGCGCAGGAGGTATTCCTCTGCAAGCTCGAGTGTCAGTATCTCGCGGTTGTACCAGACATAGGCTTCCTTTTCGATTGTGCGCATGGAGGGGAATTTGCCCGGACCCTGATGCTCGTGCGCTTCCTCGACGCAGTGATTTATGAGAAGGAAAATGACTTCAGTTGGAAGGCGCAGATAGTCGTAAATACCGAACAGGATTTTCAGATCCGCGCCCGTCAGCAAATGTCCCATTATGCGCTGAGTCTCATCGACAATCGCCTTGAATTCGCCGTTCTCGCCTGTGCGGGAGGCAATGTCCTCCGCGGTATATTCGGGAAGCTCGTCCGCGGGTAGGGGCAAAGTGGTTTTGACTTCGCCGGTTCTGAAAAGCCCAGTTTCGCAGAGCTTTGCCATCGCATTCTCAATTTCCGTTCGCGTTCGTCGGAGGGAAGAAGCCACGCCCGCCAAATCAACTGCGCCGCCGTTTCGGAGTGCGTATAGGTACAGCAGGGTGGCCGTTCCGTCACCCAGGCTTAAAAGCTTGTCCGCATCAACTGTCGGGAGAGCGAGATTAGGTTCACCTGAAAGTCTGTATTTTTTATCTTCCATATTACCCTCTCGTACGTTTTTAGTAGGAGTTATTATATAATAGCCGCAAAGCGGCGTCATGATATAATTCATTAAAATCAAGCGCGTGCCGACGATTTCGGCACATGCGCGTTATACTGTTTGCGATTGCAAACAGTATAACATTAATTTTAACTTGTAGCAATATATCTATTTATGTTATAATAATCGCAAGCGATTAATATACAGATTTTTAACGCATATACCACAACGCCGCTTCGCGGCTGTGGTATAATACATTCAAAAGCCATTGAACGAACGAGTGTAATTCATGTTTCTATTTACAAGAGCAAATTACTTTCATAATTTGAAGAGGTGAATGCCGAGATGATGAAAGATGTTACTGTCGAAATTGCAGGACGCGAGTATGCGCTTCGAACCGACGAGGATCCGGATTATGTCCGAGAACTAGCTAATGTTGTGACCGTAAAGATTCTCGAAATTAAAAGGGATTCCGGCGCTTCTGCTGTCGACTGCGCGACGATGGCGGCTCTGGATATGGCCGACCGCTACCTTAAAGAACTGAAGAAAAAACAGGCTTCGAAAAAGAAATCGACCGAACCGGTGGAGACAGAGCCTACGACACTTCTATAATCGCATCACCCGAAAGGCACAGCTATGTTGGAACTTTTATCACCTGCCGGTTCTCCCGAGGCGGTCGTCGCAGCGGTTCAGAGCGGGGCAGATGCTATCTATATGGGCTTCGGCGGCTTCAACGCACGTCGTAGCGCAAAGAATTTTACGGACGAGGAGTTTGAATCCTCCGTCCGATATTGTCGTATCCGGGGCTGCAAGGTATATCTCACGCTGAACACCCTCGTGAGCGACAGGGAAATACCTGAAGTGCTGAAACTCGCCGAGCGTGCTTACGAGCTTGGGGTTGACGCGATACTTGTTCAGGATTTGGGGCTTGCGCGCGTGCTGAAATGCGCTATTCCCGATTTGCCGCTTCATGCGAGTACGCAAATGAGTATTCATAACCTTGCAGGAGTCGAAGCTGCCGCCGAAATGGGCGTCACCCGTGCGGTTCTGGCAAGAGAACTGAGTCTTGAGCAGATAGCGTTGATTGCCCAAAAAGCACCCATTGAGGTCGAGGTTTTTGCGCATGGCGCGCTGTGCTTCTGCCATTCGGGACAGTGCTATATGAGTTCTCTCATCGGCAGACGCAGCGGAAACCGCGGCGCCTGCGCACAACCTTGCAGGCTTCAATACAGTCTCGGCGGAAGAATGGACAACTACCCCCTAAGTCTTAAAGACAACTGCCTCGTCTCATATCTTAAGGAGCTCGAAAGAGCGGGCGTTGCCTGCGTGAAAATCGAAGGTCGTATGAAGCGACCCGAGTATTCCGCAATAGTGACGGGGATATATTCCCGCGCGATACGTGATGGCCTTGAGCCGTCAGAAACCGAAATGCAGCAGCTTGAGATTGCGTTTTCGCGTCAGGGCTTCACGGACGGGTACCTCATAGGGCAAAATAGCCCCGCGATGTTCGGTGTCCGCGAGGAGATGGACAGAGACGCAAACAAGCTTTTTTCCGCGGCACGCAAGGAATACGGAGCTTCGGAATCCCGCCGTGTGCCGGTAAAGTTTTTTACTCTAATCAAGGAGGGGAAAACGTCCAAATTTGCGGTTGAGGACAAGGACGGACACAAGGTTTTAAGAGACGGACCGGTTCCGCAGAAAGCTACGAATCAGGCTATTTCCAAGCAGACGATTCACGATCAGTTCTACAAAACGGGAGGTACTCCCTATTTTTGCTACGATGTTGAGACGGTGCTGGACGAGGGACTTTTTCTCCCCGTATCAACGCTCAATGAAATTCGACGTTTCCTGCTGGACGAGCTCACTGAGGAGAGAAAAAAGCCTCCTGTGAGAAGAGCCGGAAAGACTCCGAAGCCCCCATCCGATGTAAAGATACTCGGCGGCCCGAAAATGATCTTTCAGGTCAGTTCAGAGGAGCAGCTTACAGAAAAGCTGGCGGAGGAAAGGCCGGACTTTATATATGTTCCGCTCTCGATACTTTCGGAGAACCCCGAAGCGGTCATACCCTTTGCCGAAAAGGGCGCGCGTCCCGTCGCTGTGTTGCCGCGCATCATTACCGATACGGAGGCGCCCGAAATAATGGAGCAGCTTCGCAGGGTAAAGGCTATGGGCGTAATGCAGGCGCTTGTCGGGAATATGGGACACATCAAGTACGTCAGACTTGCATCGCTGGAGGCTAGAGGCGATTTTGGTTTGAACGCATACAATTCGGATACGCTTCAGGTATTGAACGCGGCGGGTCTTTTATCAGCTACGGCCTCGTTCGAGCTTCGCCTTAGCCAGATTAGGGATATGCATAAGCCAATAAACACTGAAGTTATTGCCTATGGACGCCTGCCGCTAATGGTGAGCGACCAGTGTATTATAAAAAACAGCGCTGGGAAGTGCAACTGCCAGAACGCAGTTTCGCTTTCGGACCGTACGGGACAGCTTTTTCCCGTTGTTAAGGAATTCGGCTGCCGCAACGTCATTTTGAACGCTCACAAGCTATTTCTGGGCGATAGGAAGCGTGACCTTGAAAGCTGTGGACTCTGGGGCATACGGCTTTTGTTCACCAACGAGGGCGCTGAGGAATGTGTTCGAATTGCGGACAGCTTCCTCGGCAAAACGGATTACGTTCCGAACGGGCTGACAAGAGGACTTTATTACCGCGGCGTTGAATAGCGCGATTTAATACAAAGCAGAGGGCAAATTATGAACATCGTTCTTGCGTCCGCCTCACCGCGGAGACGTGAGCTTCTGGCAATGCTCGGAGTTAAAGACTTTAAAATCATCCCTGCCGAAGGCGATGAAATAATTGAAGAGGGGCTCTCTCCCGCCGAAGCGGTATGTGCGCTTTCCCGTGCCAAGGCGGACGAGGTATCGAATAAGTGCGATCCTTCGGATGTCATCATAGCGGCGGACACGATAGTCGTGCTTGACGGAAATATATTGGGGAAGCCTGCCGATATAAGCGATGCGTTCCGTATGCTTACGCTTCTTTCGGGAAGAGCGCACTCGGTCTTTACTGGCGTGACGGTCAGGCAGGGAGAAAAAACCTTAGTCGAATTTGAGCGGACGCTCGTTCGTTTCCGCGATATAACTGAGCGTGAGATAGAAGCATACATTAAAACAGGTGAACCGATGGACAAAGCCGGTTCCTATGGCGCACAGGGGATAGGTTCTCTTTTTATCGAAGGCATTGAGGGCGACTTTTTCAACGTCATGGGGCTTCCGCTTTGCAGACTTTCAAAAATGCTTGAACAATTGGGAGTATATTTGATTTGAACAGTTTTAAAGATTACATGAAGAAAAACGGGATAAGGCTCGGGATAGTCGTCATTATCGTCGCCGTCATATTTGGGTTTGCCGCAAGCCGCTCTTCGGACGGCGCGAGCGCAGTCGAGAATGCTGCGGCTTCTATAACTACGCCCGTCAAGGTGGGCTCGACTGGTATCAAGGGCTGGCTCGAGGGTATTTACAGCTACATGTTCCGCTATGACAATCTCGCCGAGGAAAATGAGCAGCTCAAAATAAAGCTTGCGGAATCGGAGAAAAAACTCCGCGAGGCTGAGGAAGCCCAGAGCGAAAATGTACGTCTGCGCGAGCTGCTTGACCTGCGAGAAAAGCATCAGGATTTCGTTTTCGAATCCGCAAACATCATCGACCGCCCGGCCTCAAACTGGAGTGTTACATATACGCTCAGCAAGGGGACCGAAAGCGGTATCGAGGTCGGAAACTGTGTTATCGACAGCAAATATAACCTGGTCGGACAGGTGACGGAGGTCGGGGCAGGCTGGTCGACAGTCCGCTCGGTAATTGATGCGGATATGCGCGTCGGCGCGCTGGTGGGCGAGGGCGGAAACGCGGCTATGATAGTCGGCGATTTCGCGCTGATGCAAAAGGGCCAGACTAAGCTCACATATCTCACTGAGGAGACTCAGGTTCTCGAAGGCGATGTGCTTATTACCTCCGGCAAGGGCGGAGCTTTCCCCAAGGGTCTTGAAATCGGCAACGTGACCGCTGTCCAGACCGAGGCGGGCGGACAGGTTGAATATGCAGTCGTTACACCCGCGAGCGAGCTTGGAGCTCTGTCCGAAGTGTTCGTCATCAAGGACTTCAATGTCATCGAATAGCTCTCAGCGAGTCGGATTTACCCTCATTACCTTGGATTGGAGGCACAGTATGCTGCTCGATATGATAAACATTGAAAAAGTACGAAGAGCTATAGTCTATTTCGGCGTTATGCTGCTCGTGCTTCTGGTTCAAAACGACATTCTCTCGCATTTTACAATTTTCGGAGTGCATGCGTTTATCGCGCCCATTGCTGTCGTTGCCGTCGGCTTTTTTGAGGGCGGCGTCTGGGGCGGCGTGTTCGGGCTATTTATGGGACTTTTTTGCGATATGTACCTGAATGACGCACCGATACTTCTAACCGTCGTGCTGCCCGTTATCGGTTTTCTGTCCGGCGCGCTGGTTATGAATTTTGTAAACAAACGCTTTTTCTCTTTCTTTTTTGTTTGCCTCGCGGCGCTGGTGCTGACGGCTATATGCCAAATGTTCAGATTTGTCGCGCTCGCGAACGCAAACATTCTGCCCGTGCTTTTAACCGCAGGGCTTCAGACTCTGTGGTCACTGCCCTTTACATTCGCGATTTATTATCCGTGCCGCAGACTTTCGGGCGTGGATCTGAGCAAGTAGCTCCTTGCGGAAGGAAAGAAAATGGATAGAACAATTAAACCCTGGCGGCTTGCGGTAACGATACTCCTTGTTGTATCGCTGACGATTATTTATGTTGTAAACCTTTACCGTTTGCAGATAGTTGAGGGCGCCGCCTACTACGCACAGTCCCAGAATAGCATAGTAACAACAAGCACCGTTGTGGCAGCGCGCGGAAATATCCTTGACCGCTACGGCCGTGTTCTGGTCTCAAACAGAGTCTGCAACAACCTCTACATAAATTCGGACGAGCTCTTCGAGCAGCCCGACCCCAATGCCATTATCCTTGAACTCACACAGGCGGTCAAGGATTCCGGTAACACATATATTGATACTCTCCCGATAACTACCGTAGCTCCCTTTGAATATGTTCCGAACATGACGGACCTTCAAAAGACAAGACTTGACGCCTATCTCAAGGTTAACGAGCTGCCGGCTTCAACGACCGCCGTCGAACTCATGGCCTTTTTCAGGGAAGCTTTTGATATAGATAACAACTACACCTCCGAGCAGATGAGGAGCGTAGCGGGAATCCGATATGAAATCAAGATACGCTATGTTATCAACACCTCCGACTATATTTTTGCGGAAAATGTGAGCATCGACCTCATCACAAAGCTGATGGAAAACAATGTACCAGGCTTTACGGTTCAATCCTCTTACGTCCGGGAATACAACACCGACTACGCCGCGCACCTTCTGGGTTATGTGGGAATGATGGATGAAGAGGAGTACAAGGAATATAAGAACGACGGCTATCCCCTGAATGCCATGGTCGGTAAGGAAGGAACGGAGAAAGCCTTTGAAAGCTATCTGCACGGGACGGATGGCACTGCGGTGGTTACGACGACCAAGGGAGGAACCGTCATCAGCACCAACTATACCAAAGAACCTGAGCCCGGCGACCAGGTCTATCTGACGATTGACCTTGGATTGCAGGAGGCGGCGGAAATCTCCCTCGGTAACTTTATCACGGAAACAAACAAGCAGCGTCTTATTGATAACGCGACCTTCGAAGCGCAGGGGGAGACAGATAAAATCAAGCAGCAGATTACCGGCGGAGCCGTAGTCGCGATAAATATTAAGACAGGCGAGCCTCTCTGCATAGCGAGCTATCCGACCTTTGACCTGAGTGCGCTCATGGAAAACTATTCAGAGCTTCTGAAAGACGAATCCGGACCGCTGTTTAACCGTGCGCTTAACGGCGCCTATGCGCCTGGCTCGACCTTCAAGCCGGTCACGGCGATCGCGTCTCTTGATCAGGGTATAATCACAACAGCGACCACGATTTACGATAAAGGTAAATTTGAAAAATATGCCGACGCCGGCTACGCGCCCACCTGTTGGCTTTATCTCCACGGTTCGCACGGAGACGTGAACGCCGCGAAAGCAATCGAAGTCTCCTGCAATTACTTTTTCTATACCGTAGGCGACCAACTCGGTATTGACAAGCTCTCAGACTATGCGGAGCGCTTCGGCCTCGGTACTTCGACAGGAATTGAGCTTACTGAGAACACCGGCATCATGGCGACCCAGAAATATAAGGAAGACACCACCGATACGCCGTGGTATATCGGCGACACTCTGCAGGCGGCAATCGGTCAGTCATACAGCGTATTCACACCGCTTCAGATTGCAAACTATTTTGCCACCATTGCAAATAACGGCACGCGCTATAAGGCTTCCCTGCTAAAATCGGCGCGGAGCTACGACTACTCAAAGAGCATTTATGAACGCAAGGCCACTATTGCAGGCGCTGTGAGTGTGGATCAGTCCTATTACGACGCGGTGCATACCGGACTTTTCAACGTCGCAAACTCTGTGGACGGAACGGCTTATCAGATTTTTGGAAACTACCCTTATAAAGTCGCTGCTAAGACCGGTACCGCTCAGCTCGGTGAAGCAATCACGAATAACGGTATCTTTGTCTGCTACGCACCTTATGACGATCCCCAGATTGCTATTGCCGTAGTCGTCGAAAAAGGCGGCGCGGGAAGCGCAATCGGATATATCGCAAGAGATGTTCTGGACTACTATTTCAGCTTCAAAAACAGCTCCGTGTCTCTGGAAACCGAAAATTCTCTGCTAAAATGAGATATTTCGGCAAATCTCTTTGACGAAATAAAGTTTCTTGATATTGCGTTTTCTGGAAGACTAATGTATAATGAAATATCAGCAAAGCGGCGCCTGCCTTTAATGCCGCAATCGCACTGAAAGGATGAAGGCCATGAATATCGCTATTATGGCGCATGACAACAAAAAGGAGCTCATGGTGCAGTTCTGCATAGCTTACTGCGGGATATTGTCCGAGCATTCCATTTGTGCCACCGCTACCACCGGCCGACTGGTTGCTGAAGCGACCGGCCTTCCGATATCTATGTATTTGAGCGCCGCTCAGGGCGGCTCCCAGCAGATAAAGTCCCGCATCGCATATAACGAGATTGATCTGGTCCTGTTCTTCTGGGATTCATCAAACTCTGACGACGACAAGGAAGTTGTTGCGATTTCCCGCGCCTGTGATCAGCACAGCATACCGTTTGCCTCGAACGTAGCTACGGCGGAAGTGCTTATTCAGGGACTAAAGCGCGGAGATCTCAGCTGGCGCGACATTGTAAACCCCAAAAAATAATAGCGCCTTATGTTTTTAATGCGTAACGCTCTCGTCCCTTTGCGGGAGAGGGCGTTATTGACTGTTAAGGAAGAATTACGAATCGAAAGGATTTTAATATATGGAGAGGATCAAACCCCGTACCCTGTCGGGATTTATGGAGCTTTTGCCCGATAAACAGGCGCAGATGGAGCGCATAATGGAAACGCTCCGGAAGACCTATTCTCTTTACGGCTTCGCACCGCTCGACACCCCGATAATCGAGGCGTCCGAAGTTCTGCTCGCAAAGGGCGGAGGAGAGACGGAAAAGCAGATTTACCGTTTTACCAAGGGCGAAAACGACCTTTCGCTCCGCTTCGACCTGACTGTACCTCTTGCCAAATACGTTGCAATCAACTATGGACAGCTTGCCTTTCCGTTTAGGCGCTACCAGATTGGCAAGGTCTACAGGGGGGAGAGAGCCCAGCGCGGGCGCTTCCGAGAGTTTTATCAGGCGGATATCGACGTTATAGGCGACGGTGAACTGGACATCATGAACGAAGCTGAGATTCCTGCCATCATCTACCGGACGTTTACGGCGCTGGGGCTGAAAAAGTTTAAAATCCGTGTCAACAACCGAAAGGTGCTTAATGGCTTTTTTGCTTCTCTGGAGCTTTCGGATAATGCCGCGGAGATAATGCACACAATAGACAAGCTCGATAAAATAGGTGCGGAAAAGTGCCGTGCCCTTTTGCTTGAGGAGGGTGTTACCGAATCGAAAGCAGATGAAATTATGAGCTTCATCGCAATTTCGGGTACAAGTGCCGAAAAGCTGGAGGCACTGGAAAAATACGTCGGCAAAAGTGAAATCTTTGACCTCGGACTGAAAGAGCTCAAGGCAGTCGCGGACTATTTGCCCGAATTTGGCGTGCCTGAAGAGAATTTTGAAATCGACCTTACCATTGCTCGCGGGCTCGATTACTACACCGGTACGGTATATGAGACGACGCTTACCGAGCATCCCGAAATCGGTTCTGTCTGCTCCGGCGGGCGCTATGATAATCTTGCGGAATACTATACAGATAAGAAGCTCCCGGGAGTTGGAATTTCAATTGGACTCACACGCCTTTTCTTCGTTCTTGAGGAGCAGGGCATGCTCTCGGACGAGGTCATAACGTCTCCTGCGGATGTTCTCATAATCCCGATGACGGAGGATTTTTCCAAGGCCGTTGAAACAGCTACGCTTTTGCGTGAAAACGGCATCCGCACCATGCTCTACAGCGAAGACAAAAAGTTCAAGGCTAAGATGAGCTATGCGGATAAGATTGGCGTACCTTTTGTCGTTTTCATCGGCGACGATGAGATAGGACAGGGCGTTATAAAGGTTAAAGATATGAGAAGCGGTGAGCAGGTTTCCGAAAAGCCGGAGATTGCGGCTCTGCGTATAAGAAATGAAATAGCTCATCGCAACACAGGTTGCGCCATTAAAGACAAAAATTGACGGCATCCGGAGTGCCGAAACACGTTAAGAAACATGAAAGAAAGGTTCTAAACATTATGATGCAATCCCGTACTCACACCTGCAATGAGCTCCGCATCGAAGATGCGGGAAAAAAAATTAAAATCGTCGGATGGATGGAGAATGTTCGCGAGGTTAGTGCGTCTCTCGTGTTCGTAGTAATTCGCGACTTTTACGGCACGACTCAGGTTGTCGTCGAGACTGAGGACATGATAAAGGCTGTCAGAGAAATTACACGCGAGTCGACGATCAGCGTCGAGGGAGCTGTACGCGAGCGCGCGTCGAAAAACCCGAAGCTCCCCACCGGTGATATCGAGATTGTCCCCGAAAAAATTGAGCTATTAGGGCGTTGCCGTTATAACGAGCTGCCCTTCCAGATAAATCACAGCCGCGAGGCTGACGAGACAATGCGTCTTAAATACCGTTATCTCGACCTTCGCAATCCCGAGGTCAAGAATAATATCATCCTGCGCTGCAACGTGGTTGCGGCTCTGCGCAGGAGCATGACAGAGCACGGCTTTTTGGAGATTACAACGCCGATACTGACTGCGTCGTCCCCCGAGGGCGCGAGAGATTATCTCGTTCCGGCACGAAACCATCCGGGCAAGTTCTATGCTCTCCCGCAGGCTCCCCAGCAGTTCAAGCAGCTTCTGATGACCTCGGGCTTTGACCGTTATTTTCAGATTGCTCCCTGCTTCCGTGACGAGGACGCAAGAGCCGACCGCTCGCCTGGCGAGTTCTATCAGCTCGACATGGAGATGGCCTTTGCCAATCAGGAGGATGTTTTCGCGGTTTTAGAGGATGTTCTGCCCCCAATTTTCGCACAATACGGTAAATATAACATCGCGTCGACTGCTCCTTTCAGAAGAATTTCTTTCAACGACGCAATGGAAACCTTCGGCTCCGATAAACCCGACCTGCGTATAGACCTCGTTTTAAAGGATGTTACGGGGATTCTTTCCGACTGCGGCTTTGAACCCTTTGCGGGAAACACTGTCAAGGCCGTTGTCGTACCAAATTTCGCGCAAACACGTAAATTTATAGATCAGCTCTGCGCCGATGTCGAGGTGCAGTCGAATGTTAAGACCTATTGGTTCCGTCTTGATGAAAACGGTGAGCTGGTCGGTGGAATTTCAAAGTTCCTTGCCGAGAAGAAAGACGCCGTCGTTGCGGCGCTCGGACTGAGGCCCAATAGCTTTGTCGGACTCACTGCCGGCAAAAAGCTTGCCGCGCAGAAGTCTGCGGGAGTTCTGCGCAAGATGCTCGGCGCAACCGTTCCGGGACTTATGGACACAGAGCGCTATGAATTCTGCTGGATAGTCGACTTTCCGATGTACGAGATCGGAGAGGAATCGGGTGAGCTCGAGTTCTGCCACAACCCGTTCTCAATGCCGAACGGCGGGCTTGAAACTTTAAATAAGGTTGAAAAAGGCGAGGTCGACCCGCTTACCATCACGGCTTACCAGTACGATCTTGTGTGCAACGGTGTTGAGCTCTCCTCAGGCGCTGTGCGCAACCACGACCCTGAAATAATGATAAAGGCCTTCGAGCTTGTCGGGCTGGGCGAGGACGACGTCAAGGCAAAGTTCCCCGCTATGTATAACGCCTTCTGCTACGGTGCGCCCCCTCACGCAGGCATCGCGCCGGGAGTTGACCGTATGGTTATGCTGCTCGCCGGCGAGGACAGCATACGCGAGATTATACCGTTCCCGATGAACAAGAACGCACAGGACCTCATGATGAGTGCGCCCTCCACTGTTGAGCCGAAGCAGCTCAAAGAGCTTCACATCGCGCTAGTCGAGAAGGATTAGTGCGCGTGATGGAAGGCATAATTACACTAGAATTCCGCAAGGCAACCGCAGGCGAGCTTGATGCAGTTTTTCAGATCTTCAGGGACGCGATAGCTGAAATGGACAGAAACGGAATTCCGCAGTGGGACGAGTTATATCCCGACTGGGCGATCCTTGCAGAAGACATTTCGAAAGATGAGCTTTTTGTGGGAATGATAGGCGACGAGATTGTCAGCGTCTTTGTCATAAATTCCGAAGACCAAGAAGGATATGAAAACGGGAAATGGCAATATCCGAACACCTCCTTCCGCATCATACACCGCCTGTGCGTAAACCCGAAGTTCCAGAACAGGGGCATCGGATTGGAAACAATGAGGCATATTGAAGCCGAGCTGAAAAAAGAAGGCGTTGAATCCGTGCGCTTTGATGCGTTCACTCTGAACCCCTTTGCGCTTCGTTTGTATGACAAGCTCGGCTACAAAAAGGTCGGCTATGCCGATTTCAGAAAAGGCCGTTTCGTTCTGATGGAGAAGAAGCTGTAGAAGGTAAACTTTATGAGATACGCACATACGAATATCATTGCGCAGGACAGCGCTAAGCTGATTGCGTTTTATAAAGAAGTTCTCGGATGCAGAAGCATCGGAGAGACAAGAAGTTTAAGAGGAGAGTGGCTGGATGCGATGACAGGCGTTAAAAACGCCCACATCGCCGGCGAGCATCTGTGTCTGCCGGGCTATGATGAGAAACATCCAACACTTGAAATTTTTTCATATGACAATATGGTCGCATCTGAAAACCGCATGATAAACCAGTGCGGAATAGCGCATCTGGCATTTGAAGTGGAAGATGTTGCTGAAACTCTGAAAAAAGTCCTCGCCGCAGGCGGCGGACAGTTCGGCGAGCTGGTGTATGCCGAGTATGAAGATGGCAGAAAGGCACAGTTCGTTTATGCCACGGATATTGAAGGTAATATTATTGAACTTCAAAGCTGGGCGTGAAGTATTTTCGCTTAAGCATTTTTTAGGTTAATTAAACCATTTTAAAATAAAGGCGGTACCGCATATGGTTTCCAAAATACGGTCACTTGGCATAAAGGGCATCGGGGGATATGACGTGTCCGTCGAGTGCTTTTTGTCCTCTGGGCTGCCCGCCTTTGATATCGTTGGTTTGCCCGATACGGCAGTCAAGGAGGCGCGAGATCGTGTCCGCGCAGCAATTAAAAACGCGGGGCTGAGCTTTCCCGTTTCGAGACTGACGATAAACCTTGCTCCCGCTGATACCAAAAAGGGCGGCACAACTTACGATTTGCCGATGCTCCTTGCGATACTTACTGCAAACGGAGCTATAAAAGCTCCTTCGGAGGATAGCGCATTTTTCGGCGAGCTGGGGCTGACTGGCGAGGTTCGCCCCGTGCGTGGCGCTCTGCCGATGGCTCTTGCCGCAAGACGCGCAGGCATTAAAAAGCTCTATGTTCCGGAGGACAACGCGCCGGAAGCATCCTTTGCGGAGGGTGTTGAGGTCTTTCCCGTAAAAAACGTACCCGCGCTCCTGCGCCATTTCTCCGGCGAGGAGCCGACAACGCCAATCGCTACCCCGGACCTCAATGACAGCTCCGCGCATAGTGCGGATTTTTCTGAGGTCAAGGGGCAGGAAAACGTCAAAAGGGCGCTTGAGGTCGCAGCGGCGGGAGGACACAACATCCTGCTCGTCGGACCTCCCGGAGCGGGAAAATCCATGCTTGCCAAGCGTCTGCCGTCGATTTTGCCTGATATGAGCGGTGCGGAGGCTCTCGAAACCACCGAAATACATTCAGTCATGGGACTTACAAGCCGTGAAAATCCACTTGTGACGCAAAGGCCCTTCCGTGCCCCACACCATACGCTCTCATCCTCCGCAATGGCAGGCGGGGCGCAGCTCCAGCCAGGCGAAATTTCGCTTGCGCACAACGGAGTTCTGTTTTTGGACGAGCTGTCCGAGTTCCACCGCGATGTGCTCGAAGTGATGCGTCAACCGCTCGAGGACGGGAAAGTTACAATTTCACGTTCGACAGGTTCCGCCACATATCCCGCAAGTTTCATGCTCGTATGCGCGATGAACCCCTGCAAGTGCGGCTGGTATGGGCACCCCACGGGACGGTGTAAATGCTCGGAAAGCAGCGTGAAAAAGTACCACAGCAAGCTCTCAGGCCCACTCATTGACCGCATAGACATCGTGGTTGAGGTTCCGGCGCTCGAATTTGATGAGCTACGCGCGAGAAGACCCGCCGAAAAGAGCGAGGAGATTAAGAAGCGCGTAAACGCCGCAAGGCTCGTTCAACAGAAGCGTTTTGAAGCAGCGGGCTTTGGCTGCAACGCGAGGATGGAGCAAAAACAGCTTCGCGAAAACTGCGAGCTTACCGATGAATGTGAACAGCTCATGAAGATGGCGTTTGAAAGGATGGGGCTCACGGCGAGAAGCTATGACCGTATTCTTCGCGTCGCGAGAACAATTGCGGATCTCGACGGGTCGGCGGATATACAGCCCGCGCATCTCGCTGAGGCGATACAGTACCGCACCTATGATTTCCGTGAGGCGGGCGGCGCGACACAAGAACTATAGAAAAGCTTTATTCTTGATTTTCGGATACAATACATATTCGGGATAGATAATTGGGCACTCAAGCAAATACTATATTAAGGAACAAACTAAATGAACGATATGATACTCCTGAAGCAGGGTGAAATTATCCTGAAGGGTCAGAACCGCCGCTTTTTTGAGACAAAGCTGCTTTCAAATGTTAGGCGCAGACTTAAGCCCTTTGGCGAATTTGTCGTCTACGCCACGCAGTCCACCGTTTATGTTGAGCCGAAGGACGAGAATTGCGACATGGACGGCGCACTTGAAGCGATGCTGACGGTTTTCGGCTTTGTGAGCGTAACCCGCGCTCTAGCCTGCGAAAAAGATAAGGACGCGATTTATGAAGCCACAAAAAAATACTTAGGCGAGGCGCTGAAAAACGCCAAGAGCTTCAAGGTCGAAACAAGGCGCTCGGATAAGCGTTTTCCGATGTCGAGCATCGAGATTTCCCAATATGTCGGCGGACTTTTGAGCGACAAATATCCCGATGTAGCTGTTGATATGCATAATCCCGAGCTCATGATTCGTGTCGAGGTGCGCGAAACCTCGGCATACGTCCACGCAAACGCCCTGCCCGGAGCAGGTGGGATGCCCGTGGGCTCTAACGGGAGCGCGGTGACGCTTCTTTCCGGCGGAATAGACAGCCCCGTTTCGAGCTATATGATAGCGCGCCGCGGAATCCATCTCGTGCCGGTGCACTTTTTCTCCTTCCCATACACCTCCGAGCAGGCAAAGGAAAAGGTGCTTGAGCTTGCAAAAATTCTTACGAAATGCTGCGGGAGACTCGCTGTCGAAATTGTGCCGTTTACGCATATTCAGGAGGAAATCCGAGCAAAATGCCCCGAGGAGTATTTTACGCTGATCATGCGCCGCTTCATGATGCGCATTTCAGAGAAAATAGCGATTCAAAATAACTGTAAAGCGCTTGTCACGGGGGAAAATCTCGGGCAGGTCGCAAGCCAGACGATGGAGGCTCTCAGAGTCACAGAGGAGTGCGTCTCTCTGCCCGTCCTGCGTCCGCTCATCGGCATGGACAAGACGGACATAGTGAGCATTGCGAGAAGAATCGGCACCTTTGAGACTTCGATTCTGCCATACGAGGACTGCTGCACGGTGTTCACGCCGCGCCATCCGAGAACGAAGCCGAAGCTTCAGGATGTGCTGGATGTTGAAAGCGCTCTGGACGTTGCTGCACTTGAGGACGAGGCGATGCAAAACAAATACACGGTAAAATTTGATATATAAGGTTAAGACACGCTTTCCGTGCCTTGCATTTGAAAGGAAGGGTCTTATGAGCGATACTTTGAATGCCGAAATTTTGTCTGTCGGGACAGAACTTCTGCTTGGTGGAACAACGAATACTGATGCGAGGGACATTTCCATATATCTCTCGGAAATCGGTATTAACGTCTTTTATCACACGGTCGTGGGAGATAACCCAGAAAGGCTAACGGAAGCGGTGAAGATAGCTCGTGAAAGAGCTGATATCATAATTACCACCGGTGGACTTGGACCCACCTGTGACGACCTCACAAAGCAGGTGCTGGCAAAGGCCTTTGACCTTGAAATGGTCTTCCATGAGGAGCTTGCCGAGGAGATGAAGCGCTACTTCAAGGAAGTCATCGGCGTGGATAATATAACCGAGAACAACTTTCAGCAGGCTTATCTGCCGGCAGGCTGTACGATATTCCGCAACGAATGGGGAACCGCACCCGGCTGCGCCTTTGAATCGAAGGGCGTCCACGTCGTCATGCTCCCTGGACCTCCGCGTGAGTGCAATGCGATGTTCAAGGCCTGTGCGATGCCCTATCTGCGCGCGCTTTCGGATGAAGTCATCTTCTCTCATAACCTCAACATCGTAGGGAGCGGAGAAAGTGCAGTCGAGGCGAAGCTCCGCGATATGATGAACGAGCTTACGAATCCCACCCTTGCGCCCTACGCCAAGGAGGGGGAGGTTATGCTCCGCGTAACTGCCAAGGCGAAGACCGTAGAGGAAGCTGAAGCGATGACAAAGCCCGTCATTGAAAGCGTTCGCTCCGTTCTGGGCGATATTATCTATGGAGTAGATGTGGCAAGTCTCGAGCAGGTCGCTTTCGAACTGCTTTGCGAAAAAAACCTGACGCTCAGCACCGCGGAGAGCTGTACAGGAGGCTTTATCGCAAAGCGCATCACCGATCTGCGCGGCTCGTCAAAGGTTTTTGTCGGCGGCGTCGTTACCTATGCCACCGAGAGCAAAATAAATGTTTTGGGAGTTTCGAAGGAGCTCATAGAAAAACATGGCGTCATTAGCGCCGAAACCGCATCCGAGATGGCAAAAAGAGCGAGAGAGCTTTTTAAATCCTCCCTTGCGGTTGCAACAACGGGGCTTGCGGGTCCCGAGGGCGATGGAATTAATCCCGTTGGAACAGTGTTTGTAGCGCTCGCAACAGAAAGCGGGGTCTTTATCAATCAGCTAAATTCCGGTTTCGGACGCATGAGAGTGAGAACGCTTGCATCAAACTGCGCACTTGACATGGTGAGGAGATTCCTGACTGGACTCCCTGTTGTTGTCGACTATCACAGAAGATAAGTTAATTCGGGAAAAGGGCGCAGATTGATTTGATAGTATTGATTTTTCCGAAAATACCTGTATAATAGAAACGTTGTTTGTAAATAAATCGAGACAGCTCCGAGCGGAGACTGCCCCGAAAACAGCAAAACAAATTTAGGAGGATGCCTAATGCTTAGCTACGAGATAGACATTGCCGGACTCAAGCGCGAGCTGCCTATATGCCGAGTTGCCGATGATGTTTACATCGGCGCATTCGTTATTTTCGGCGATGTAGAGTTAACTATCCACTCCGCTGCCGCGCTTTTGAAAAGAGCCCCGGAATACGATTACATAATCGCTCCCGAGGCCAAAAGTATACCGCTTCTCTACGAAATGGCGCGTCAGAGCGGGAACAACAAATATTTTCTCGCCCGCAAATCGCCCAAGCTGTACATGACGGGCGTGTTCGAGGTAGAGGTGAAATCCATTACCACAGATAAGGTGCAGAAGCTTGTACTGGACAAGGCGGACGCCGATCAAATGCGCGGCAAACGCATACTCATAGTAGACGACGTAATATCGACGGGAGAATCTCTCAAGGCTGTCGAGGAGCTTGTCGAAAAGGCGGGCGGAATTATCGCGGGACGTGCGTTCATCCTTGCCGAGGGCGATGCTTGCGAGCGGAAAGACGTAATTTTCCTTGCACCGTTGCCACTTTTTAATGCGGACGGTACGCCGAAAAAGTAAGCTCGATAAATATAGCAGAACAAAAGTTTACGAATAACTGAATATAAATTATTATAGCAAGGTAAGTTATATAGAGATATAATTTACCTTGCTACTTCATTTCTTATCCTGAATAAAGCCTTAATCATTCAACGAGTTTTACTGTCATCTTGGGAAGACAATCCAAATCGTCCTCTCCGGAAGTGATTCTTATTGAGCTGCCGTTGAAATTAATTACTTTTCCAATAACCCTTCCGTTGATTGTCTGATTTGAGCCGTTCATAATGATTGAGCCATTAGGCGCATATACGAGTCCTTCCAGCTGGATATTTGAGCCGTTTATCGTGATGTTGCCGCTTTCAGAATAAAAGCATACCGAGTCGTTTGAGGAATACATTAAATTGCTTCCGTTAAATGTTATATTGCCTGATACAAGGATTACGCCTTTGCCGGTGAAATCACTTCCGTTAACTGTCAAATTGCCTTTTACATATATAGGAGAATCGACACTTACTTTGCTGCTATTGAAGGTCTTGTTCCCTGTATACGCCTCTCCTGCCGCTTCTGCTTCGGCTTGTAGGATATCGGAAAAGTCCGGCATGTCCAGTGTGGGTGCCGCGCTGAACACTTTGCTTCCGATGTTTATACTGCTTCCGCTTGTAGTAATCGATGCAGACTGACATGTCCCGCCAACAGTGATGCTGGAACCATACATGGTGATGCCGGATACAGCTTCGACTGATCCAGTAATATTTTGAGATGAGCCATTCATATTGAATTTATAGTTTGAGTGAACACTACCGCTGATATATTGATTGCTTCCGTAAATAGCTAATAAATCAGAGCTGCTGCCTGAAAAAAGCGCGTAATTAAATGGACCTGTGTTAATACCAGTCTTTTCCGCAACCGAGCTTGCCGATATGGTTGTACTATGTAATCCCAAAACGCTTGCAAATGTGTAATCGACCGTTCTTGTACACACAACCTTGATCTCATCAGAATCACCGTTATAAGGTGAGGAGCTTGTTATTTCAGAAGTCAGAACTCCGTTTTGCTGCGCGAGCTTAAGCGCTGTGCTTTTAGCGGTGGCACTGCTGGGTAAGTCCTGCGCTCCGGCCAAAGCTGCCGCGTCGGCGGCGGTTTGCAGTTGATCTCTTTCAAGAGAAACCCTTCCTAAGTCAACTGCAAGGGCAACCCCTGCGCATAAAATAACAAAAATTAACGCAAATAACACCATGGACTGGCCGGATTCTTCTTTTAGGAGTTTAAATTTTGATAACATTTAAAAATCCTCCGATAATAACTATTGATTAAATATCAAACATCGGTGTACTGATTTATACGAGCGGAAAGAAAAGCAGCGCCTTCTATATTTTTTTAATTCTAAAGAGGAAAAACAAAAAAGTCGTTCAGGTTACCTGAACGACACTCAACTCGAATAGAAAGAGTTACATTTTCGGCAACCGGCTGTCATAGTCTATAAGACCTTAGACCCTTGGCTTTGCGTCCCTGTCTTTCGGCAGGTTTGCTATTATCGACATACATATTCAATTATTTACTTTACAATATTAGGATATATGCGAAAATTACATCTGTCAACACATTATTTAACAAATCTAGGAAAAACGCAGTTTTTTGAGAAAGTGCAGAAAGCTATATTATGTTTGGTGCAAACAATAATTTCTTATTTCTGTTAATAAGGATGGACACGGTGGGTTGAGCCTGATATACTTATTTTCGCATATTTTTGAAAAATTCTGTTAAAAGTGTGGTACACTCATCTTCGAGAACACGCGGGTATACCGCAGGGTGGTGCCCGTAACGCTCCGAAAATAGGTCGATGACGCTACCGCAGGAGCCGAAATTTTCCTCCCTCGCGCCGAAAACAACGCAGGGGATGCGGGAGTTAATTATCGCTCCGGTGCACATCGGGCAGGGCTCGAGTGTCACATAGATGGTGCAGCCAGGGAGCCGCCAGTCCTTTATATACCGGCAGGCCTCGTCAATCGCCGCAAGCTCCGCGTGACCCAGAGCGGAACGTGTGCGCTCACGGGTGTTTTGCCCTCGACCGATGATTTCGCCGTTTTTATCGGCGATAACGCATCCCACAGGTATTTCGCCCGCTTGAAAGGCTTCCTGCGCCAGTTCAAGCGCGAGACGCATATATTTTTCGTGTTCCATAAATGACCAGCCCTATACAGCGTTAATTACTTACTTGGAGGAAACCGATGCTTTCAGCGATACTTACCGAAATACTTCTTGGAGCAAGCCTTTCAATGGACGCCTTTGCGGTGACCGTTGGGGAGGGGCTTTCCGACTCTAAGGGTGGGCTGAAAAACGCTCTGAAGCACTCGCTCTATTTTGGCGTTTTTCAGGCTCTGATGCCTCTCATCGGCTATTATTTAGCCGGAACGGTCAGCGGAAAGATAATGTCGCTAGGCCCTTATATCAGCTTTTTCATGCTCGTTTTTGTCGGCGGCAAAATGCTCATTGATGCGCTTAAAGGAAAATCTGATACCGAAAAGGACTATAACACATCTGGAGACTTCAGCCATCCGAAGGCCGTTGTGCTCGCCCTTGCCACCAGTATCGACGCGCTTGCGGTCGGTGTGAGCTTTGCGTTCACCGAAACAAACATCTTCGTGCTCTGCGCCATAATCGGTATCACGACCTTCATCATCTGCGCACTCGGCGGACTGCTCTGCGCTAAGCTCCCAAAGGGCTCGGGCAAGATCGCAGGTGTCATCGGCGGCGCCGTACTCATTGGTATAGGCATAAAGCTGCTTATCGAGGGAGTGTTCTTGAAGTGATTTTCCACAAGGCATGCCGAAACAGCACGCCTTGTTTTTTTATTCATCCAGCTTCAATACAGCCATGAAAGCTTCCTGCGGAACGGAGACGGAGCCAAAACTGCGCATGCGCTTTTTGCCCTCCTTCTGTTTCTCAAGGAGCTTCTTTTTTCTTGTGATATCGCCGCCGTAGCACTTGGCAAGAACGTCCTTGCGCACGGCCTTGATGGTTTCGCGTGCGATAATTTTTCCACCGATTGCCGCCTGCACCGGAATTTCAAAAAGCTGGCGGGGTATGTTGTCCTTGAGCTTTTCGACAATCTTCCTTGCTCTCTGGTAGGCTTTATCTCGGTGCACAATGAAGCTCAGCGCATCCACGATGTCCCCATTCAGGAGAATGTCCAGCTTAACAAGATTGCTTTCACGGTAACCCGTAAGCTCATAGTCAAGCGAGCCGTAGCCGCGAGTACGGGCCTTGAGCGCATCGAAGAAGTCATAAATGATTTCGTTCAGCGGCATATCGTAATGCAGCTCGACACGAGTTTCATCAAGATAGGTCATGTTCTTATACTCGCCACGCCTGTCCTGACAAAGCTCCATAATGTTGCCGACATACTCCGACGGAGTAATGATTGAAGCCTTTACGAAAGGCTCCTCCGCGCTTTGAATGTGAGAGGGGTCGGGATAGTTCAAGGGGTTATCAATTACAAGCATTTCGCCGTCTGTTTTGATAACATGATAGATAACGCTCGGAGCGGTTGTGATAAGGTCTAAGTCATATTCACGTTCCAAGCGTTCCTGAATAATTTCCATGTGGAGAAGACCCAGAAAGCCGCAGCGGAAGCCGAATCCGAGAGCCGCCGAGGATTCCGGCTCAAAATGGAGAGCCGCGTCGTTTAGCTTCAGCTTCTCAAGTGCGTCGCGCAAATCGGGATATTCTCCGCCATCAGCGGGATATATGCCCGAAAAAACCATGGGCTGCGCTTCCCTATAACCGGGGACAGCAATCTTTGCGGGGTTTTCGGAACCAGTTACCGTATCGCCGACCTGAGTGTCGGAAACGTTTTTGATACTAGCAGTGAAATAGCCGACGTCACCCGCCGAGAGTCCTTCGCAGGGCTCGAGTCCGAAGGGACGCATATGCCCGACCTCGATGACCTTGTATTTTGCGTTTGACGCCATCATTTGAACGTTCATATCCTTTTTGATTTCGCCGTCCATAATACGCATCAGGACGATTACACCGCGATAACTGTCGTACTGGCTGTCAAAAACGAGCGCGCGAAGGGGAGCGTTCGGATCGCCCTTCGGGGGCGGAATCTTATTTACCACAAGCTCCAGCACCGATTCGATGTTAATTCCGTTTTTCGCGCTGATTTCCGGTGCGTCGAGAGCTGGGATGCCTATGATATCCTCAATCTCGGTTTTTGTACGCTGAGGATCCGCGCTTGGCAGGTCGATTTTGTTGATGACGGGCAGGACTTCGAGATTATGCTCAATCGCGAGATAGGTGTTCGCGAGTGTCTGAGCCTCGATGCCCTGAGATGCGTCCACAACGAGAAGCGCGCCCTCGCAGGCGGCGAGAGAGCGCGAGACCTCGTAGTTAAAGTCCACGTGTCCCGGGGTGTCTATGAGATTGAGCGTATAGGTTTCACCGTCTGTGGCTTTATAGGAGAGCCCGACGGCACGAGCCTTGATAGTGATACCGCGCTCGCGCTCAAGCTCCATATTATCAAGCATCTGGGGGGTCACATCACGACTGTCCACCGCCCCGCACTTTTCAAGGAGGCGGTCGGCGAGTGTCGATTTACCGTGATCGATGTGGGCAATTATCGAAAAATTCCTGATTTTGTTCTGATCTGTCATACTGTCCCTCCAAGGACGGATATTTGTGTCGGAAATATATTTACACAGAGAGCTTTACGTTGTATGCTGTTATAAATCGTTTCTCCTTGGACAAAGCCGGACGATATTGAGCTCCGCTTCGGCCATTGCCGCTGTCTGTTCGGCTAAGAACAGCTCGTCGTGATAGGTAAGGTGTGCGGTCATTTTTCTTGCGGCGCTATCCACATAGTCGAGAGCAGCTTTGTGAATTGCGGCGTCTCCTGTTTCGGAAAGCGCACGATTAAGCTCCGTTACAGCGCCCGTCGCGCATAGGCCGGAGCTTTCATCATCGCTTCTGCCGAGAATGAAATCCGCCGATACGCCGAAATAGTCGCAGACTCGGCAGACGAAGGGCAGACCGGGCTCGCGTGTTCCGTTTTCGTAATGCGAAAGCAGCGCCTGACTGATGTGAAGCTCGGCGGCGAGTGCCCGCTGGTTCAGGTCTCTGGAGTGCCTGAGCTCCGATAAGGTGCTTCCAAAACTGCGCTCCATGAGCTAACCTCCCCGCGCATGATTACTTTCTGTATTATAAAGTGACGGTCTCGATTTGTAAACAAAAATCTAAGGCTTGTAAGGCTCGACGTATTTATATTTTAATCAAAAAAATGTTTATAATTTTTTCCTCATTTGTTCATGCGTTCGTAACAAATGAATACTAGTATTGCCATAGTACACAATAAGCTTATACGATACCTAAAAGTAACTAAGGAGGACAAAGCCATGTACGAGCAGGAAAACGACAACAATTTCGGTGGGGCAAACGAAAACCCACCTTTTGACGTACAAAATTCCGAGTATAGTTTTACAAAAGAGAACCTGCCCCGCCGTTCTTATATGGACGCAAATTTCGTTCCTCAGAGTGAAGAACATTCTGCGCCAAGAACTTATTACACACCACCTGTAAAGCCACCCAAGAAAATAAAAGAGAAGAAGCAGGGCGGTATCGGCAAATTCATAGCAGCCTGTCTCGTTTGCGCGATACTGGGCGGAGTTGGCGGCGGAGCCATTGTGGCGGCGCAGATTAACGATTCGCCAACTACGGATTACGGCGGACTGAATGTTGTCACGCCGGATGAAAACACAACTCAAACAGCAAGTCCCGTTTCGTCCGGCGAGACTTTGACCGGCGCTCAGATTTACAGCCTTGGCTGCGCACAGGCCGTCGGAATCTCGACCGATATAACATATACGAATTATTTCGGTATGCAGTCCAAGTCCGCAGTTTCCGGCTCCGGCTTCGTCGTGACGAGCGATGGCTATATCATTACCAACTACCACGTTATAGCCGATGCCTACACCAGCAACTACAAGGTTTCGGTGATGCTCTATAACGGAGACAAATACGACGCGAAGATCGTCGGTGTTGAGGAATCGAGCGATATTGCGGTCCTTAAAATCGAGGCTACGGGTCTTTCGGCTGCAACCCTTGGCAACAGCGACGATCTGCAGGTCGGTGAAACGGTATACGCAATCGGCAATCCTCTCGGCGAACTGAGCTTTTCCATAACGAGCGGGATGGTCAGCGCCCTTGATAGGGACATTACGACCCAAGACTCGACTACCGGTGAGACCGTTACGAACAACATGTTCCAAATTGACGCAGCTGTCAACGAGGGCAACTCAGGCGGTCCCGTTTATAACGACAAGGGCGAGGTCGTGGGCATAGTTACGGCAAAGTACTCTGACACAGGCGTTGAGGGACTCGGCTTTGCGATTCCGATTAAAGATGTGACCGATACTGTTGACCAGCTCATAAAGAACGGGTATGTCAGCGGCAAAGCAAACTTCGGTATCACTGTAACTACCGTTGACAGCACGGTCGCACAGTATTACAACATGGTCGAAGGCGCTTACGTTTATTCGGTCATCTCCGGCAGCTGCAGTGATGAGGCCGGACTCAAGGTCGGCGACATCATCACGGAGATTGACGGCACCGCAGTCAGGAGTTCCTCCGAGCTAACAAACGAGAAGAAAAATTACAAGGCGGGCGATACCGTTACACTAAAGGTTTACCGTCAGGGCGAGTATTTAAATATCAAGGTGACGCTCGACGAGGACATTCCCTCGAACGACACTCAAAACACCACGCAGAATGGTAACGGCGGCAACGCAAATAGCGGCAATCCGTCAAACGGCGGAAACAGTAATCTTCCCGCAGCGCCAAAGTTCTGATAATATATCCCCCAAAAAGCAGGACACGCCCGAGGCAGACAGCCTCGGGCGTGTCCATTATTTCCGGTATGCATATCGCCTATTGACTATCCGGTCAATAAATGATATGCTATGCCCATAAATTGACTAGAGAGTCAACGTGTGGAGGTACATATGCGTTTGGAAGCGCTTGAAAAGCTGAATAAAGGGAAACGGGATGCGATTATTGCTGCGGGAATAAAGGAATTTTCTCAAAAGTCATATACCGAAGCGAGTACCGACATTATCACACGAAACTCCAGTATATCAAAGGGCCTGCTCTTTCACTACTTCGGCTCCAAGAAGGAATTTTACCTTTACTGTCTGTCTCATGCGCTGGACAAGTTGACTGAAAGGATTGACTCTGCGCGGGGAGATTTCTACATGATACTGTTCGGAGTGATGGACGAGAAACTGAAGCTGTGCGCGAAATACCCTGATGAAACGCGCTTTCTCAACATGGCTTCGAGAGAAACAGCTTCCGAGATCTCGGAGGAGAAGACGGCGATTTTCGGAAGGTATGCTCTGGCAATTCGCGCTGCATCGGCTGAGGTCATAGATAAAGCTATCTTGACGCTGCACCTCAAAACAGATGACAGCATGGCGAGGGAGGGGCTACAATTATATATCAACGCCATCATAAACAAGTATTTGCTTGCTTACCAGTACACGCCAGACGAGTTTTTCAGCAATGCGCAGACTATAAAATTAGAAATGAAGGAATACATTGATTTAATGCTTTATGGAGTGGTAAAGGAGGTTTAACAATGAAAAAACCTAAAATCGGAATGCTCGAGGCTATGTGGCTATGCTACAGATACTCAAAAAAGAATGAGGCGGAAAAGGATGAATTGCGCACATCGCGGCTGAAGCGGATGGTGGAATGGGCAAAAGAGAACAGTCCCTATTACGCGGCGCTATACCAGAATATCGGATCAGATTTTACGCTGTCGGAGCTTCCGACCGTCAACAAGGGTGAGCTAATGAGACACTGGGACGAGTGGATTACCGACAGATGCGTGACGCGTCGTGAAACCTCCGATTTCATGACGGATTTAGACAATGTCGGACGTAAGCTCAAGAGGAAATACCTCGTATTTACAACAAGTGGCTCGACCGGCAATCCGCTCGTCGCTCTCTGTGACAACACGACCAGTAATGTGATGGGTGCTATTAATGTAATCCGCTCCTTCACGCGCAGTGAGGACATCAGAGCTTACATTAAGCATGGAGGAAAATCCATCGGCATATTCGCAACAGGCGGATTCTATCTCGGCAACAGTTCTATCCGCGCAAGACTTCTGAAGATACCTTGGAAGAAGCGCCAAATGGCTGTGACGAGCGCACTGCTTCCGGTTGAGAAGATTGTCGCGGAACTTAATGCGTTCCAGCCGGCGATGCTCGGAGGCTATCCGTCGAATCTGGAGCTGCTTATCGACGAGCAGAAGAGTGGCAGGCTACATATTAATCCTGTATTAATCATGACGGGCGGCGAATATCTCTCGGAACATCTGCGGGAGCGATTGGCAGAAGCCTTTGGATGCTATGTACAGACCTCCTACGGCTGCACCGAAGGCGGCACGATAGGGTGTGAATGTACGGAGCACCACTTCCATATAAACGACGACTGGGTGATTATCGAAGCGGTTGATAACAACGGTAACCCTGTGCCTGACGGGGTGCAGGCCGATAAGATCCTGCTGACCAATCTTTTCAACTTCACGCAGCCGTTTATCCGCTACGAGGTGACTGACCGCGCAGTTATGCATCATGAGCCTTGTAAGTGCGGCAAAACGTCGCCATGGCTAACACTTGAGGGACGTACCGACGACATCGTTGGCTTTTTACAGGACGGTAAAGAGATAAAACTTGCGCCTCTTGCAATTTATGCCACGCTCAAAGAGGTGCATGAGCTGAGGCGCTTCCAGCTTGTCGCGCACACTGATAATCACGCGGTGCTTCGTCTGGAGCCTGCCGAGGGAATATCAAAACAGGCGGCATTTGAAAAAGCAAAGTTGGCGTTCGGAGAATTTTTGAAGACGCATGGCGTGACTGACGTTAGGATTGAACTGTCGGAAGAGTCGCCGAAGCAGGATGCGGGCAGCGGAAAGTTTAAGCACATTATCAGTGCAGTGTAGCCCAAGACATAGATAGCGCCAGCCGATACCTTTTTCAAGGTCAGACTGGCGCATTTCGATTAAGTTCTTTATATCGCTTTTTGCGGTGCAGGCTTTTTACATCAGTTAAAAAATTTGTTATGGATGACCTGAACGGCTCTGTCTGCGCTAGTTTCGTCGATAAGTACCGACACCTTAATTTCGCTGGTGGAGATCATCTGAATGTTTATCTTTGCTTCGCTCAGGGCTTCGAACATTGTTGCCGCAACGCCGGAGGAGGATAGCATTCCCGCGCCCACTATGCTGACCTTGGCAACGCTCTTGTCGCCGAAAAGCTCCTTGTATCGAAGCGTATCCTTGCGCTCCTCTACAATCGCCATTGCTTTTTCAAAGTCTGATTCAGAAACGGTAAAGCTAATGTCGTTCGAACCGTTCCTGTCAATCGACTGAAGGATTACATCGACGTTTATCTTTGCACTCGCAAGTTCCCTGAAAAGTCTGAAAGCGACGCCGGGCTCGTCGGGGACCCCGACAACCGCTATACGCGCTACGTTTGTGTCCTTTGCTATACCGCTGATCTTCATCTGTTCCACGTTTCTCACGACCTCCTTAACTTTTGTGCCGGGCTTTCTCTCATAGCTGGAGAGAACCTCCAGATTCACACCGTAGCGTTTCGCCATTTCCACGCTGCGATTGTGCAGAACCTGCGCGCCCAGCGATGCAAGCTCCATCATCTCGTCATATGTGATTTCATCCAGTTTTCGAGCGCCCTGCACCTTACGCGGGTCAGCAGTGAAAACGCCTTCAACGTCCGTAAAAATCTGGCATTTATCCGCGTGGAGCGCCGCCGCTACAGCGACTGCGGAGGTGTCTGAGCCGCCCCTTCCGAGGGTCGTAATGTCGCCCGTACCGTTGACGCCCTGAAAGCCCGTTACGATTACAATGCGGCGCTTATCCAGCTCCTGACGGATTCTTTCGGTGGAAACGGAGCGAATGCGAGCGTTGCCGTAATCGAAGTTAGTACTAATCTGTACTTGCCAGCCCGTAAGCGAAACAACGGGAAGACCCATTTTTTCGAGCGCCATGCTCATTAGTGCGACGGAGATTTGCTCTCCCGTCGAAAGAAGCACGTCGAGCTCGCGCTTTGAGGGGTTCGGGTTAATTTCTGCAGCTTTTTCAAGGAGATCGTCGGTGGTATCGCCCTGCGCCGAGAGAATTACGACCACGTCGTTTCCCTCGCAGAACGAATCGGCGATTAGCCCAGCAACGCGCATGATTTTTGCGGAGTCCGCAACAGAGCTACCGCCGAATTTTTGTACTATAAGCATATAGAAAATTCCTCCAGTCAGGGATTGAAAAGTCTTTAAATTGCCGAGAAGCTTACTTCTCCATTTTATGATTCGATACGGTGCGCCGTCAATCTAGGATTCTAAACATCGTCCGGACGGTCATGCCGCTTGTCAGCTTGAGCATGGTGCTCTCGTCACAAACGTCGGTCGCGAAGGCGTACTCATCCGCAGCGGCGCCGGTATAGGTAACAAAATTGACCTTGCCAAAGGCCCAGCCAATTTGCTGGAGTGAGGTTGCGGCTCTGACATACCAGCGGGACTCGACATAGGCGCTGTCCGTGAAGTAACCTGCGGGGGCGTCGTCCCAATCGAGGTATTTTCTGGCTTTAACGTGCTTAACTGCGTCGATGACATCCGCAACGACTGCACTCGCTGTAGGACGCTTGCCTGCGCCTGCGCCATAGAACATCGTATCGCCCAGAGCGTTGCCGTGGACGACGATGCCATTCATGACCCCGTCCACATTGGAAAGAAGACTCGACTTGCTGACAAGATGCGGTGCAACATAGGCGGTCGCGGTGTCATGCCCCGTTCTCAGGGCGCGGCCGAGGAGCTTAATCTTGCAGTTGAGACGCTTTGCATATTCTACGTCGGCACTCGTCACGCCCTTGATGCCCACAGCCTTCACGTTCGAGGGATTGACATGCTTTCCAAAGCATAGGTCTGTGAGGATGCAGATTTTTCTCGCGGCGTCAATACCCTCAATGTCAGCCGTTGGGTCTGCCTCCGCATAGCCGTTTGCCTTGGCCTGATGCAGGGCGTCCTCAAAGCTGGCGTTGTTTTTTATCATTTCCGTAAGGATATAGTTCGTTGTGCCGTTAAGTATTCCGTAGACCTCGTCTATCTTGTTAGCCGCGAGGCACTGTGTAATCGGGCGGATGATAGGAATACCGCCGCCGACGCTCGCCTCAAAAAGGTAGTTAAGGTTGTTTCGCTTGGCAATCGCGATGAGCTCGTGACCTTTTGTGGCAACCAGCTCCTTGTTTGAGGTCACGACGCTTTTGCCGGCGAGCAGGGCTCTTTTCGTAAATTCATACGCGATTTTGACTCCACCGATGGTCTCGATAACCACGGAGACCTCGGGGTCGTTTTCGATTATCGAAAAGTCATGTACGATGTGTTTTTCAAATGGATCGCCCGGAAATTCTCTGTTATCGAGTATATATTTTATTTCTACTTCCTCGGCTGCATTCCTTGCGATACTGTCCGCGTTTTCCGCTATGACCTCCGCAACGCCGCTGCCGACTATTCCATAACCGCATATTGCTATTTTTGCCATGATGGTTCCTCCTGATGCTGAGAAGATAAAAAGATTTACAACTTATCCCGCGATGACTTCGACTTTCTTTACGCCGCCGGTTTCGTGCAGTTGATTAAGCAGCTCCTCGCTCGTGATGGCCATGCCGGTCGTTTCGGCCGAGATTGTGACGAGCGCAATGCCGTTTATCGGAATACTCTGGTTAATAGTAAGTATGTTCGCTCCGCTCGATGCGAACACATTGAGAACGGAGGATAAAACCCCCATTTTGTCGCGGAGCGTTATGTGGAAAGTAATAATTCTTCCACGTTTTAAGTCCTGAAACGGCGTAATAGAGTCCTTGTATTTATAAAAAGCGCTTCGACTGATTCCAACGATGTTTGCGGCCTCCGCAACAGTCTGGGCTTCTCCGGTTTCTAAAAGCTCTTTCGCTTTGGCGACTTTTACATATATCTCGGGCAGCATGTCGGCTTCGACCAAAAAATACTTGGGTTCGTATCCGGCTGTCATAAAAAGTGTCCCCCTCAGAAAGTCAAATGTTTTTCTGTAGTGTATAAAATAATAACACGGCACTGATAAAATCGCAACTGTTTGTTTACAAAATGTGACACAGATTTTAGACGAATATATCAAAAAATAATGTTCAAATTGCAAAAAAATACAAAAATCGGGTATTCCGTCGCGTTGGCGGAATACCCGATGATTATATTGCCAAAAAATTGCGGTAACTATACACCAAAAAATGCAGCGATGCTGTTTACTATATTTTCCGGCGAAAGTATTTCCAGTATAGGCAGAGCAGCTTTATTTTGGTAAAGGTTGTCCACACTGCCTCCGATGAAATAGGAGACACCGATGCAGATTGCTCCGACAACGCAGAGGATAACTGTGGTTAAAAATACGGCTTTCCAAATCTTTTTCATCATGTATTACTCCTTGTCCGAGTCGGAGTAACCGGCTCCGCAGGCGTTTCGAAAGAGTTTTGAGATAAGGCTTATCGCCGACCAAACCGCAAACCATACGATAATAAGACCGAGTCCCGCGCAGACAAGCCCGCCGCCGAAGAGCAGCAGAGCGTCCGTGAGGTATACAAGGCTCTTCAGTCCTGCTATAAGTAGATAGCACATCGAGACGAGAAGCCCCGCTCCGATTGCAGCGATAACAAGGAAAAATGCAGCGATCACAAGGCTTATCATCGAGGCGCCGATGATTGCAAAGACGAATTTTGCCCCTCTTGGCTTCGGCCTTTCAGGTTGCACTGTCCGCTCCGGCTCGGAGCGAGGCTCTTCTGGCTCTACGTCCTCCACTGGCGCATCGGAGGCTTCCGAATTCTCATTATTAAGCGTTTCCTCCGTTTCGGTCTCAACGCTATACTCGGACGCAGTTTCGTCTGGTTTTTCTTCGCAGGGGCTTTCTTCTCCGAAAGTTATCTTCTCACCGGCTTCCATACGCCTTTTCAGATCAATGGCCGCCATCATGGGTGTGCCGAACTGCGCCAAAAGGGCCGCTTCGCATTCGGGACCAGCGGAGTCGAATTTCTCATTATAGGCTGAGATTATTCTGGTTTTCTCTTCGGGAGAGAAAAACGTAAGGTACTGGTAGAGCTCCACAAGGAACTGCTGTCTGTTCATCTTCAATCCCTCTTTGCAAAAATATATTTGGCGATATTTTGCTCCGTACATTATATTCGTTTTTATGTAAACCGTCAAGAGTTTTCAAACTTTATACATCAAAATCGGCATTTTATAGGGTTATTTGTAGCATCGGAGAGCTTTATTCCATTGCAAAGGGTGTGCTCCAAATGGTATAATGCATACACCACAACGGCGCTTTGCGCCTGTGGTATAATACAGCCTGTTATCCTTTGAATCCAAGGCTTACGGCACTACTCTTCGGTGCGCTACATAATATCTTATTGTTGCAGGTGCTCATTTATGAAAAAAGAACAAAGTAAAGCATTGATCGTTGTTTCAAGGCTCGTTGCAATCGCGGCAACAGTGTCCCTGTGCCTGCTCCTGTCAACAACCTCAAGACTGCCTCACGCCGTAACCGCGCAAGCGCAGGAGACATCGGCTGCTCCGTCGGTCGTATCGGCGATGCCGACACCCGTGCCTACGCCGCAGTATTTCGAGCTGAGCTTCGTCGGGGATTGCACTCTCGCCAGCACGACCTACAATAAAAAGCTTGCGATTTCCTATGAGAATGTCGTCGGAGATAATTACGGCTATCCTTTCGAAAAAACTGTACAGTATTTCAAGAATGACGACTTCACCTTTGCAAACCTCGAGTGCGCGCTGACAGCCTCGACCGCCTCGGACGATAAGAACTTCTGCTTCAAGGCCGATTCCGCCTACGCGCAGATACTGACAGCCGGCAGTGTGGAGTTCGTGACGCTCGGCAACAACCACGTTATGGATTATGGAGAGCAGGGCTATGCCGATACGAAGGCCTCTCTCGACACAGTGGGCGTCGGCTACGCGGGGCGTGATGAGGGGAAGATATACGAAACTAAGTCCGGACTCAAAATCGGCGTGTACGCTGTGAGCTTCGGCAAGACGCAGCAGATAAAGGAAGGCGTCGCGTCACTCAAGGCACAGGGTGCGGAGTTCATAATCGCGGCACTGCACTGGGGAGACGAGGGCAGCTATGATGCTAACGATCTGCAAAGAGAGCAGGGACACGCGGCAATCGATGCGGGCGCGGATATAGTAATCGGAAGCCATCCGCATACGCTCCAGCCTTTCGAGGAGTATAACGGGAAATACATATATTACAGCATGGGCAACTGGTCCTTCGGCGGCAACACCGCCCCGCGTGACCCCGACACGATAATACTGAAGCTGAAGGTCGAGCGCGCTGTGGACGGAACAATCAGCGTCGCCGACCGAACGCATATACCCTGCGCGTGCACGGGCGTTGTTGGCGGCAATAACTATCAGCCTGTCCCTTATGAGGAGGGCAGCGTAGAGTATAACCGCACTCTCTCCAAAATTGACGGCACCTTCGACGGTCCGAACCTGACGATTGGGTATCAGTATAACTTTAGCGAATATTGAGGCGGTAACAAAGAGCTGGACAGCTGCCACGATGAAAAGCTTGCGGCAGTGAACGCTGAAAACTAATAAAAAGGTCGGCATCAAAGGAAAATCCCTTTGCTGCCGCTTTTAATTTATCTAGTCGCAGTCCACGCAGCCGGAGGGACTGGCGGATTCACACGTTATGCGTGCGTCGCCTACGGTTGCGGTTGCGCCAAAGGTGACCGGGACTTCGATACAGACCCGCTGACTTACCGTGAAATAGCAGTGTGTGTTGCCCGAAGTGCAGGCTCTTTCGCCCGGAGTGACGACGGGGTCGCCACAGCAGATTGTGCTGGTTGCCCCGGGGATGACAATCGGCGTCACGACAACCGGAGCGCAGACTGTCGCCGTTTGGTAGGTGTAGGTCTTGCAGGGGGCGGGTTCCCCGCACGAGGGACCGCAGATGCTGAGCCCAGTTTCAACCGTTTGGCCTCCCTTGACGCAGACAGGATTCGGACCGATGGGATAGGTGACGTACAGCTCGAAGCAGACGTTCATGACCCCACCTTGCTTTGAGACAGGGAAATCGAACTTGAGTCCCATGCAGCCGGTTGTGGGGTCGGTGCCAAGAACGACATTGGTTCCAAACTCGACCTCCTGCGGCACTTCATCTATCACGACGGAGATGGTGTCCGTGACTATCTGCTCCTCCGTAATATCCTCGCAAAGCACGAGCACCCAATGGCTTAGGTCCTTCTGCGTGGGATCGTCTTCACCGACGCCCGTGACGATATAGCAGAATCTCTGAAATTCGCCCGGAGCGGGCGATAGATTTGAGTTCTCAAGATCAAGCTCAAAAGTAAATGGAATTGTTTCTGCTCCCGGTATCGTGGAATAATCAATTATGGTATTGCATAGTAGCTGTGCTGGCATTTGCATTTCCTTTCTTAAAAGAATTCTTACCCGTCTTCGCAGTTTTCGCACTTTTTGCTGGTCACTTCGCCGCACTCGATATAGGGATAACCGGTGCAGGCTTCGGCGGAAAACTCGATCGGAATCTCAACGCATATGTTTTGCGTCAGGATGAAGCTGCAGTTTCCCGCTTTTGAATTGCATATAATTTTATAGGGAGAGGGGCTGATGCTCGGCTCCCCGCAGCAAAATGTGTTTATATTACCGGTGCTGACCTTGGGCCTAACGGTTACCGGCACCGAAACCGCAGCGGACTGGTAAGTAAAAGCTGTGCAGCTTTCAAGCGATTTTTCTCCGCTGTATGGGTTGTTCTCACAAGCCATGTGTTTTCCTCCAATCAAAAAGACCGTTCATCTCATTATATGATGAGGAACGGTATGGTGTTTGAAAAGAAGAGCCCGCGTACGAAATGTACGTGGGCTCTTCTTTTTAGTTGCCGCACTCAATTGAAATTGTGTTAAATACCTTTAGCAGGTCATCAACCGTACAGGCGTCCTTTTCAATATAGGAAACATCCTTGACGGCTACGCCCTTATGCATCATCAAGAGCCTGTCGCCGTATTCTACAGCGTAGCGGAGATTATGTGTAACCATGATGGCTGTGAGTTTTTTCTCGCGGACGAATTTGTCCGTTAGCTCCATGACATTTTCTGAGGATTTGGGGTCAAGTGCCGCCGTGTGCTCGTCGAGAATGAGAAGTTCGATGGGCGTGAGGGTCGAAATGAGGAGCGCAAGCGCCTGTCGCTGTCCGCCGGAAAGAAGTCCCACGGGCATGTTGATTTTGTCCTCAAGACCTAAGTGGAGTAGCTCAAGCTGCTGCTTGTAATAGTCAATACGCTTTTTTGAAACGCCACGAGTGAGGTTGTAGCTTTTGCCCTTATTGTCGGCGAGAGCCATGTTTTCGAGAATCGTAAGGCTCGGACAAGCACCCATTGAGGGATCCTGAAATACGCGTCCGATATGCGCCGAGCGCTTATACTCAGGCATTCTGGTAATGTCGCATCCGTCAAGTGAAATTGTTCCGCCATCCGGCATAAGACTGCCGCAGATGAGGTTTAAAAGCGTTGTCTTTCCGCTGCCGTTTGAACCGACAACCGAGATGAACTGACCGCGTTCAACCGAAAAATTAAAGTCTTCAAAGAGCAGAGATTCGTTGACGGAGCCTTGGTTGAATGTCTTTTTAATGTGCTTGAACGCGACAAGCGGGCGAATTATTTCAGACATTTGCGGTACCGCCTTTCTTGCCGATTTTCTGCGAAACTATCGATATAGTCAGCAGGACTGCCATTAGAAGCTTAAGGTAGGTGGAGGGCAGACCGAGCAGGAGGGCTGCCTGAAGGCAGGCCTTGTAGAGAATAGCACCGAAAACAGCCATTGTAGTGAGCTTTAAAAAGCTGACGCGGCGAAAAACTCCTGTTCCGATGATGACCGCTGCGAGAGCCATGACGACCATCCCCTTACCCGCGTTAACGTCCGCATTTTCATTGAGCTGGGCAAGGACGCAGCCTGCAAGCGCCGTGCAGCCGTTGCCGATTGCAAGCCCGAGGATTTTCACATGACCCGGATTGTGAGCAAGACCTGTGACAAAGCGGCTGTTGTCTCCGCCCGCGCGGAGCAGAAGACCGGACTTTGTTTTGAGAAAATAGTCCAGAGCTAGCTTCACTATAACGGCAAGCAAAAAAACAAGGATTAGCTGGCGGTGCGCATAAAGCGCATCTGGCAGAGCTTTGACAATTCCCGAATTGAATATCGTCGGTAGATTAAAAAATTGGGAAATTGCCGTACCGCCCGTAATGATAAGGTTTATAGACCACGAGGCGGTCATAACCAGAATTCCGGAAAGCAGGTCGGTTATACCAAGCTTGACATGAAGTAGGCCTGTGATGCTTCCCATGAACGCGCCCGCAAGAAAGGCGGCAATACAGGCGAGCCACGGGTTTACGCCCATAGTTATGAGTGCAGCTGCGACGCAAGCTCCGAGAGGGAAGGTGCCATCCACCGAAAGATCGGGAAAGTCCAATATTTTATACGTTATGAGGACACCCATAGCCATGAGAGCATAGATAAAGCCCTCGCGGAAAACGGTCTCGATAAGACCAAAAACCATTATATAACCACCTGCTTTGTATAATATAAGGCTATAAATAAATTGAAATTATTTAGCGTCAACGTTAGTTGCCGAAGTATAATCCGCCGGAAGGGTGAGATTGAATTTCGCCATGTTCGTGAGAGAATAGACAGGTTTTGAATCGGTGATAACGGAAACGGGCATGGTTTTGACATCTGCCCCCTTGAGTATTTTGCCCGCCATTTCGCCGGTAGTAACTCCGAGAGCGACATAGTCAAGAGTTTCGGAAGCTACACAGCCGTACTGTGCTACCTGCTGCTGCTCAGAACCAAAAATCGGGATTCCTGCCGCATCAGCAGCATTCGCTACGACAGAGAGATTATTCACGACGTTATTGTCGGTGAGGTTATTAATGCAGTCAACGCCCTGCGCAATTAGAGAAGCCGCGCCTGCCGCGACCTCGGACGCGTCTGTCACGCCGACGAAGACAATTTCAAAGCCGTAGCTTGGAGCAAGCTCCGTGAGCTTTGCAAGCTGGGAAACGGAATTTGCTTCGCTTGTGGTATAGAGAACTCCGATTTTTTTCGAGTCGGGCATAAATGCACGAATCATCTTGAGCTGGGCGTCAAAGTTCAGGTTGTCGCTCGTACCGGTCGCGCCGGTGTTCGGAGCTTCAAGAGATTCGGCAAGTCCAGCGGCAACGGGGTCGGAGCAGGCAGAGAAGACGACAGGGATTCCCGCGTCCTTAGCGGCGGCATAGCAGGTCGTAGCGGCTGGAGTCGCAATGGCGATGATGATATCATAGCCCTTCGTCACAAAGTTCGAGGCTGTGAGGCTGTTTGTTTCGGTTTCTCCCTGACCGTCGACATATTCAATAGTGCAGGTTTTGCCGTCCTCATAGCCCTCATTTTTGAGGCCTTCGATGATACCGGTGTAGCAGTCAAACAGACTTGCGTGGGTCGCGTACTGAAGGATTCCGATTTTGACATCGGAAGCGGCAGGGGAGGCTTTGCCCGAAGCGGCGGGTGAGGCTGACGCTGCGGGTGCTGTCTTTGCGCAGGCACCAAGACCCAGAAGAAGGACTATTGAAAGGATAGCTGCTGAGATTTTCTTTGACTTTTTCATGTGTTTTTCCTCCAAAAATGATTTTTGGGCGTGATGGATGGTCCTGCCAAAGACCGATTACCAAAGCCTGCTATCCTTTTGCGGGACAAACAAAAAAGCTCCTGCCCCACAAGGGACAAGAGCTAAACTCCTGCGATACCACCCAAATTGACGCAAATGCGCCCACTCGCTTCACGCACCATCATGCGTGTCCCCGACTGATAACGGGAGGGATACCCGTCGAAGCCTACTTAAGCATTGAGCTCTTTCGGTTCGCCCTCGGAAGTCCATTCGCCGAGACACCAAACGCTTCTTTCACACCACAAGAAGCTCTCTTTGGATTGGTTTGCGTCGGGTACTACTCTTCGTCTATGGTTTTGGTTTATGGAGTAATTATAGGCACGCGTATTTCTGATTGTCAAGAAAATTTATGCTTTTTGGGAAAACTTACAATTGGCACTTGAGTTCCATTCAAAAAGCTTGAGCACATACACAAGCCTTATGCCAACTTATATTTCTCCAGCCAGTAGTTCACTTGTATGAGATACGCCATGAGCTGAGGTCCCGCCATGAGCTGCCCGAACCACGGTTTTCCGTATTCGGAGGGGGCTTTTGTGAACTCCAGCACCTTTTTTCTGTTGACGATGAGGGTTAGCGGTGCGCTGGGGTCGGATACGATTTTAAGGAGTTTTTCCGATAGCAGGCGCTCATAATTCGGGTTATAGGTTTTCGGATAGGGGCTCTTCTTACGGTAGAGTATGTTCTCGGGCAGAAGGTCGTGGCAGGCGTCGCGTAGGAGGGATTTTTCCCTGCCTTCACTGTATTTCATATCCCAAGGAACATTAAAAAGGTATTCCACGATGCGATGATCGGCAAAGGGCACACGTGCTTCAAGCCCCGAATACATACTCGTTCTGTCCATACGGTCTAAGAGAGTGGACATGAACCATTGTATGTTGAGGTAGGCAATCTCACGGCGCCGGCGCTCCTCTTCGTTTTCGCCGTACAGAACAGGCACGGCTTTAATTGACTCTTCGTACCGCGAGCGGACATATTCGGGCAGTTCCAGCTTCTTTTTAAAATCATCGCTCAGCAGCATAGTTCTCGTTTCAAGGTCGCGCGACCACGGGAAGCCGTCTGTTTTCAGAAGCTCTTCCTTATAGAACCACGGGTAGCCGCCGAAAATTTCATCGGCGCATTCTCCCGCTAGCACGACCTTGTTGTGCTGCTTAACGAGACGGCAGAAATAGAGCAGAGACGCATCTACATCCGCCATGCCGGGCATATCCTTTGCGTCCACGGCAGCGCGAAGAAGCGCAGGAAGCTCGGTTTCGTCGCACTCAAGGTAGGTGTGGTTCGTTTCAAAATTCGCGAGCATCTCGTCAACATAAGGTCTGTCGCGCTCCGGCTGAAAGGAATTAGATTTAAAATATAGGTCATTCTGTCTGAAATCGAACGAGAAAGTGTTAAGAGTCGAGCCACAGTCAGACATGATTTCTGACGCGACTGCTGTCACTATGCTTGAATCGAGCCCGCCGGAAAGAAAGGTACACACCGGAACGTCCGAGACCATTTGCCTTGTAATCGCGTCCCGAACGAGGAAGGACACTTTTTCAACCGTTTCCTCATAGCTGTCTGTATGCTCACGGCTTTTCAGTTCCCAGTAGCACACTTCTGTAAAGCTGTCTCGGCTGAAAACTGCATAGTGCGCGGGCTTCAGTTCGAAAACATTTTTAAAAACGCCGTTTCCCGCCGTTCGCGCGGGGCCGATACCGAAGACCTCCCTGTAGCTGTCCGTGTTGACCGAAGGAACGACATAGGGGTGGCGGAATAGCGCCTTGGGCTCCGAACCGAAAACGAGGATGTCGTTTTTAACTGTATAGAATAGGGGCTTAATGCCGAACCTGTCGCGGCAGAGCACAAGCCGCTCGAAGGTTTCATCCCAGATTGCGAAGGCGTAAATTCCGTTAAGCTTTTCAAAGGACTCTATACCCCAGTGCATATAGGCATAAAGTATGACCTCAGTGTCCGTCGTCGTTTCAAAATCGTAGCCGGCCGCTTCGAGCTCGCGCTTGAGTTCGTCCGTGTTATAGATTTCACCATTATAGATAATCACATACCTTGAGCCGTTATACTCTCTTATTATGGGCTGCGCGCCGTTTGAAAGGTCTCTGATTGAAAGCCGCGTGTGACTGAAGCCCAGATGCGGCGTTAGGTATTCGCCGGTATTGTCACTTCCGCGATGCGCAATCGAGGTGCGCATATCAATTAGTACCTTTGTCCAGTATTTATAATTGTCGGTAAAGTTTTGCCGAAAGCCGCAGAAGCCTGCTATTCCGCACATAGATATTCTCCTTATTTAAAGTGAAATAGGGCTGCCAAAAAGCTGCTTTTCAGGCTTGCCCAGAAGCCCCGATGGTCTTCTGTATTCTATGCACTTTCAGCAAAAATGATTACCCGCGTTACTGCACGAAGATTTTTCGTTTCAGCTCTTGACAAAAATTTAAACTAGTATATAATATGCAATAGTAGATAAACAATACTATTAAATTTCTCTCTTAAAGGAGGGCCTAAGTGAACAATCAATATAAAAAGGGCGTGCTGGAGCTTTGTGTTCTCGCTATGCTAAAGTGTCAGGACCGATACGGCTATGAGATAGCGGATACTCTGGCAAGTCACATAGATATCGCTGACGGCACTGTTTATCCGATTCTTCGGAAGCTTAAAAGCGACGGACTTGTGACAACTTATCTTTCTGAGGAAAGCGGCGGACCTCCGAGAAAATACTATTCGCTGACGGAGCTCGGGCGCAGCACTTATGAATCAGACAGAGCCGACTATCTGGAATTTGCGAAAACCGTTGAAATGCTATTAAAGGAGAATAAAGATGACAAAGAATGAATATCTCGATAAGCTCAGGCAGGAGCTCAAAAAGAATAACATCGCCGATATGGGCGAGATCGTTTCCGAATATGAACAGCACTTCGCCTTCAAGCTCGCGGACGGCTACGGGGAGGAGGAGATTGCGGCAAAGCTCGGCGCGCCGGAGATTGTTGCCGCGCAGTTCGATAGTGCGGGTGAAGCGGGCAAAGCCGGTGCCGGTGCTTTCGTGAAAATCGGGCTGTTTTTCACGGCAATCTTCGAGGCGCTTCTTTACATCGTGTTTCTGGCATGGAACATCGCGCTTGGCGCATCCGCTCTGGCCGTCGCAGTTATGGGCATCTGCCTTGTCGGAGGGCTCAACATTATGGGACTCATCCCGTTTATACCTTATATCGGTTCGCTAATACTCGGTTTGTCCGTTCTGGGGCTTGCATCAATCTTTGGCGTCGCAACCGTATATTGCTTTGCGTTTCTGAAGCAGATGATTAAAGCTAGTGTCAGATGGCACAAAAACATGACGGGGAAATCAGCGCTGCCTCCGCTTTCGTGGAATCCGCAGTTTTCGCCTAAAACGAGAAGGACGCTTAGAAATGTCCTGCTCTGGTCGGTCATCATTTTCGGAGTGCTGTTTGTAATCGCCTTTGTTGTACTGATGATTCAGGCCGGAACTGCAGGCTTCTGGCACCATTGGAACTGGTTTGTGTAATAAGAGGTCTTGATTGACAAACCCATGCACCCGTCTTTTCGCCGAATTTAGTGCCGGACTGCGTTAAAATTTCTTGCCATAAACAAATTATGCCTGCTAAATTTTGCCTTGCCCCACGCAAAATTCGTCAGTAAATCCAAGCACATTGATTTTTCAAACAAGACCTAAATGTGAGTTATAAAAAACCTGATAAGGAGGAAAAATGAAAACTGTAGTTATTACCGGCGCCACTTCAGGTATCGGTCTGGCGGCTGCACGCAAATTTGCGGGCAAGGGCTATAATGTTATCGGCATCGGACACAGCGAAACTAATTGTGATAGGGCTAAGGAAAAGATTTTATCCGATTATCCCGAAGCAAAAATCGTATATTTTGCGGTAGAGCTCATGCAGCAGCGTGAGGTATTAAGAATTGCCAAAGAACTTGAGAGATATCTTTCCGAAAACTGCGGAGGCGAGCTCTATGCGCTCATCAACAATGTCGGCGGGGTGCGCAGCATGTACACAACGACGGAGGAAGGCTATGAGCAGCAGTTTGCCCTAAATCATCTCGCAGGCTTCATGCTCACAAACAAACTTCTGCCGTTAATAGAAAAGGCGCATGGGCGGGTAATTATGACGGGGAGCAACTCGCACAAGGGCATAAAAATGCATTGGGAAGACCCGATGCTAAAAAAAGGCTATAATCCGCTGACAGCCTATAAGCAGTCAAAGCTTTGCAACATACTTTTTGCTAAAGGACTCAACGACAGGGGCGTGCGTGCGTACACAGTTGACCCGGGGTTGGTCAATACCGACATAGGCAACAAGCAAACGGGCTCTCTTGTAAACTTTATTTGGTCTTTGCGCAAAAAGCACGGCGTTGCCCCCGAGATACCAGCGGAAACCTATCTTTTCCTCTGCGAACAGGAAAGAACACCGGAAGGACTTTATTATTATCTCTGCCGTGAGCGGAAGTTCAGCGGAGAGGTGACCTCGGAGAACGCGGGCAGACTTTTTGCACTCAGCGAGAAGCTCTGCGGAATTTCTTACGAAGGGCAGGCGAAAACGGCATGAACGTATTTATAACTGGAGCAAGCGGCGGACTCGGACGGGCGATTGCTGCGGAATGCGCTTCCCGTGGCTATAAGCTTTTCCTGACGGATATTAACGAAGCGGGACTGCACTCCCTGCAGACGGGACTTGAGCGCCAATACGGCGCCTGTGTCACGACCCGTGCCTGCGACATTACGAAGGATGAGAGCGTCGATGAGATGCTTGCTCTGATAGATGCAAGCGGTATACGCTTTGATATGCTTTTTAACATTGCGGGAATCGATTACGAGGGCAGCTTTCTTGAACGCGAACGCGGCAGCGTCGTAAAAATCGTGTCGCTGAATGTTGAGGCAACGCTCAGGATAACCCATGCGATTTTATCGCGGCGCAGAGAGAACAAGGCTTTTTCCCTGGTTTTTGTTTCAAGCCTCGCGTCGCTGTACCCGATGCCGCTCAAGGCAACCTACGCAGCCTCAAAGCGCTTTTTAACAGACTTTGCCGAGGCGCTCAGGCAGGAGCTGAAATCGCAGAACGTCAAAGTACTGACCCTTTGCCCCGGAGGACTCCCCACCACGGAGGAGGCAATATCAGGAATCACGGCACAGGGCTTTTGGGGCAGCGTTACGACAAACAGGCTAGAACAGGTTGCTTTTGAAACGGTTGAAAAAGTGCAGAAGCGCGCGGGGCTCTACATTCCCGGAGCAGTGAACAGGATTTTGTCCTTCCTCGGAAAGCTCTTACCGCGCTCGGTAATCGCCGCGATAATCTATAAAAGGTGGAGCGGTGCGCAGGAAAAATGGCTGTGCGCTGATAGTAGATAGATAAAATTGAAATCCCCACATAACGGCAGTTATGTGGGGGTTATGCTATGTCCGATAGGATATCCACGCCGCTAATTTCCCAAGCACCTGAAGGGGTATGAGCCGCGACAGCGCGGAGGTGAAGCAGCCAAATTTGCGGTAGCAGAGGTTAAACAAAAGGTACGATTTGCGCTGAGCCTTCTGCCGTGGAAAGCGGCGTATGATGTTGCGGAAGGAGTAGAACTGCCGGTACATCCACAGGTAGCCTGTGTAAAGCTCCTCCGCCGTCATCCCTTTTGGCTCGAAAACCACATGTGCTGTGTTGTACTTTGAAAGGTTGCGGTCGACAATTCGACCATCCGCCTCCATACGGCGGTGCAGTACTGTACCAGGGTAGGGCGTAAGTATATGAGAGGTAAGAGTCTCAATGCGGTTTTTCACCAGCCAGTCCAGAGTTTTAGAGAAGACCTCGGGACCGTCGCCGTCAAGACCAAACACCATGCTTGCGTTTATCATTATGCCGCGGCAGTGTATGGCTTCGACAAGTCTCTCGTATTTTTCAAACTGATTGTCCTTGTTTACGCCCTTGAGAGCCGTGTTATTAATGGATTCAAACCCGATGAAAAGGCTCTGACAGCCTGTTTCCGCCATCTGATCCAAAAGCTCGGGAAAGTCGAGTATTCTTGTTGTCACGGCGGCGCTCCACTTGAGATTCAAATCCCTTATCGAGGTGAGCAGCTCTTTTGTATAGGAAGGCACACCTATGAAGTTGTCGTCGATGAAAAGCACATGCCTTGTTTTTAGCGACTTGATATCACGGAGAACGTTTGCAATGGGGCGCTGTATGTATGCTCTGTTCTGAGCGCTGTTATAACAAAAGTCACAGCGGTTCAGACAGCCGCGGCTTGTGGAAATGACGTTGGTGTAAAGGTATTTGCTGCTGTCAATCCCGTCATAAAGAGGAGACGCAATCTCATCGCCGCAGAAGTTTTCCATATCATGGTATACTTTTTGAAGGTTTTTATTAGCAGAATCCTCAAGTATCCACGTCCATACCCGTTCCGCGGCACCTATGCAGATTGCGTCAAAATAAGGCAGGGAATCCTCGGGACTGCAGGTAACATGGATGCCTCCGGCAACGACAGGGATGCCGCGTTTTTGAAACTGCTCGGCGATATAGCAGGCCCTCGGCAGCACATCCAGAGTAACCGTTATGCCAACGAGATCAGCGGAGCAGGAAAAGTTGATGTTCTCGGCATTTTCATTGACCATCACCACCTCGTGCTCTTCCGGCGTCAGCCTCATCAGCGTCAGAAGTGCGAGCGAAGGCGAAAGGCGCGTTTTAAGCTCTGTGTCCATGGGGCGTTTAATCATTTTAGGCTGAATTAGAAGAATTTTCATGGTGCTATCTCCACCTGCACAGGAGTACAAAAGATAAATCGGCCAGCACCACAACCGTCCAGTGTATCGTGATAAAGAGCGTAAACTTTTCAACAATACCGTTGGAATCGCTTAAAATCATTAGATAAAAAACCGCGATAGCAACCAGCGTGAGTATAACGGCGACAGTGAGGCAGCCGCTAAGAAGCGAAATGTGGTACTCATCATAAGGATGTCTCCGAAGCAGCAGAAGGACGACGACCAGTATGGTGACAGCGATAAGCGCATACGCAATATAAGCGTGATAACCGGTGGTAAGAAAGCTGCTGAAGCCTTTCCAGAACGAAGGCACGTTATAACTAATGCGGCTGTAATATAGCATATTTTCAAACTCGATATGTCCAGAGCTTATAATAAAAATCAGTCCGTAAAACGCGGTGAACAAGCTGATGCACAACGCATTGACTAGCGGCCGGCGAAGCAAACTTTTCATTTTCTGTCGTCCTCCTTGAAAAGAAATAGAGACTCGATGGATACTCCGAAGAGACGAGCCAAATCATAAGCAAGCCAAATGGATGGATCAAACTTGCCTGTTTCAATTGCGTTAATTGCCTGACGGGAAACCCCCAAACGCTCGCCCAGTTCTTTTTGAGTGAATCCGAGCTCCTCTCGAAGCATTCTGACACTATTTTTCAAGAGTTCACCCTCCACGACTGTGTAATGTTTACCTTACACGCAGTATAACAAAAATGCTTTGTGGTGTCAAGTGAACCTGACATAATGAAATCAAAAAAGTCGCCGTACTGTCAAAAGACTGTGCGGCGGCTTTGACTAAACAGGGTTGTCCGTCCCGTCCGAAAATTCCAGTATTTCGGAGGGGTACATCGTGAACCCACCTTCGAGTTCAACAAAATCGCTTTCGGGCTCGGCGCCGTGCAGAAGCTCCTCTTCGCCCATGCGTTTAACATTCGTCTCCGAGATTGAACGCTTTCTTTGGGTATATCTTCTGTTTGGACCTGAACCCTCAGGTATGGTTCCTCTGTGCTCCATATTCAACCGTTCTCCTTAAATTCAGCAAAGATTTTAGCCTTCAAATTTTGCTTGCTCGGCCGCTATAATCTTTTGCACCATGCGTCCGCCTATAGGGCCGCCCTGATAGCCGTTGAGCTTTGAAGGCAAATCGCCCCTATAATGATCGTTGTTTTCTTTGACGAACTGCGTCATGCCGATTTCAGCTGCGGCCTCCATTTTCAGGCTTTTCAGTTTTTCGCGTATATCACTGTTGCTCATATTTACACCTCCTGTTTTTATAAGCATTTTTATTATCTGCAACGCGACAATGTATATTCACCTCGGACTATATGTAAAAATCACCGCGCAATTTTAAAATGACTTTTTTATGAAATTATGGTATAATGTCCGCAACGCGAACATTATACTTAATTTTATGCATATATCATAACGCCGCTTCGAGGCTATGATATAAAGAATATAATTACAAACAAATTGTGAAAAGGTGGATATGACTATGGGAAAAGCCAGCATAACATGCCCCGTATGCGGCAAGCTGGAATTTGAGGATTTTGAGGATCTTGAAAACTGCTCACAATGCGGCTGGAAAATCAACATTAGACAGTATGATGACCATGATTTTTCGGACGGGACAAATCCTCTCAGCGTAAACGAGTATAAGATCCAGTATGAGGCGCTGACTAACCAAAAGACCGCTGAAGCCGCAAAAAGACTAAAGGACGAATTTTACGATGCGCGTTATGCGCTGTACAAGGAATACAGAGAGGTCACCAGAGCAAAAGGCACGCAGAGCTGTTCGGGTATGACGGAAAAATTGGTCGCGCTGAGACTTTCCTATATGGAAGAGCTGAAGAATCTAGTTAGCTCCTTCTGATAAACCTGCGAAATTTCGAAAAGCGATACACAAAACTAGCATAAAGAAAAACACCGCCCGAAATGGCGGTGTTTTTTATATACAGATTCACGAGCAGATTCCTGCTTCCGTTTTTGTAGGAGCATTTTTATTTTGCCAGATGCACCAGAGCGTCACGACTGCGATGACTATCGCACCTCCGACGAGCGCAAGAGTTCCCGGAGCTTCACCGGTAAAAAGAAATACCCAGACCGGGTTCAGGAGCGGTTCAATAGCGCCCAGCAGTGAGCAGGCCAGTGGGGGGCAGTTTTTGCTGGAGAGGACTAGGAGAATATAGGGAATTCCAAGCTGAATGATCCCTAGTCCGAGGATGCATAAAATGGGAACGGTGCTCACCGGCGTTGACACAAAGAACGTGACCGGTATGCCGACCGCCGCGGTGAACAGATGCCCCAGAAGCATGCCGCCCATGCGGGTCTCTTCGTCGGCTTTCCCAATAATAAGATACATGACCGCCATAACGGCGCCCGCAAGAATTGCGACTATATTGCCAAGAACATAACCGCCCGCGAGCTTGTCGAAAAAGAAAAGAGCGATGCCGCCCATCGTGAAAATTACGGCGACCATATCGCCCTTGCGGAACTTTTCATGGAACAGCACAGCAGAAAAGATCATAAGAAACAGGGGAGCCGTGAATTGCAGAACGATTGCGTTGGCTGACGTTGTAAGCTTGTTTGCCAGCACGAAGCAGTTAAACGTCAGAAACATGAAAAGACCCATATAAACCGAACGGCGTCCGAACTTATATTTGATTTTAAAGATTTTTAGAAACAGATACACGGTACCGGCGGATATAAGACTGCGCCAGCCCGAAATGACAAAGGAGTTCCACGGGATGAGCTTAATAAAAATTCCACCCGTGCTCCACATCGTCGCGCAAAGGAGCATTTGCAGTATGGCCTTGCGTTTGGGATCCATAGTATGTATTACCTCTTAAAATATTTAATTATAACATCATAACATATTATTTGGGAAAGGCAAGACGGATTTCTGCAAAAAGAATACGCTATACTAAGGGCGTGTCGCCCCTATATCAAAAAGCAGGAATATAGATTGACTTTACAGAAAGCTGTGTTTATAATAAAAGTTGCAAAGACAACAGTTGCTGGGACAACTATGCAGGAGGACAATTAAAATATGCTGATGAGTGATCTATCAATAATTGTAAGAGGAAGTCACATCCATTCCACACGAAAGCTTTCAGAATATGGGATAAATGCCTCAGAAGAATATATTCTCATGTACCTAATAGGCCATAGCGAAGCCAATCAGGAACAGATAGCTAAATTTTTCGTGCTAGACAAGGGAACAGTTGCGCGAAGCCTTGCAAAGCTTGAGAAAAAGGGTTTTATTTTCCGAAAGGTGAACGACCAAAACCAGCGAGAAAAGGTTATTACCCTGACGGAAAAGGCCATGGAACTCAAGCAGATACTAAGCGATTTGCTGATCTTCTGGAAGAAAGGCATGTATGCCGGAATGACTGATGAGGAGATATTTGCCTTCGAAAAAACCGTTGAGATGATTGCGGATAATGTAACAAAAATGCTGTAAAGGAGTTTTGTTAGTGGAAAACAAAGCAGTAAAAAAGCCGAGCCTTGCGCTCATCTCGATTATTTATCTCGCGGGCATATTCATGGGAGCAATAGACACGGGTATCGTGACTCCGGCACGGGCGATAATCCAGAATAACCTCATGGTGGATGAAAAGACAGGTATATGGATTATTACAATATACACTCTTGCCTATGCCGCGAGCATCCCTGTAACGGGAAAGCTTGCGGACAGATACGGCAGAAAAAAAATATACATCGCGAGCATTTTTCTCTTCGGTTTCGGCTCACTATTGTGCGGACTGTCCCGTTACATGGACAGCTTTGGACTTCTCGTTGCCGCAAGAGCCATTCAGGCTATAGGCGGCGGGGGGATTATGCCTGTAGCTACAGCGGAATTCGGCACCTCCTTCCCACCGGAAAAACGCGGCATGGCGCTCGGTCTTGTGGGGGGAGTTTACGGAATTGCCAACATTTTCGGCTCGCTTGCCGGCAGCGCGATACTCGATATTTTTGGAACGCAGAACTGGCAGTACATATTTTTTATCAACATTCCGATTTCGATACTTATAATACTTGCTGGCGTTTTTTACCTGCCCGACCATAAAGAAAAGGCAGTCAAAAAGATAGATGGCTTCGGAACGCTCGTCATCGTCGCGTTGGTGCTGTCCTTGCTCTATGGACTGAAACAGATAGACTTCTTTGATTTCGTAAATACGGTTACGAGTACGGGTACCTATCCGTTCCTCATTGCCTTTACTGTCCTTATGCCCGTTTTCATCCTCGTGGAAAAACGCGCGGAAGACCCTATCATTAACCTAAGATATTTTACGAGCGGGAGGATACTTACGACCCTTGCCGTCGCCTTTACCTCCGGCTTTGTAATGATGGGAATCGTCTTTATCCCGCAGTTCTGCGAAAACTCGCTCAAAGTCACCTCGGGCAACGGCGGGTATTTTACAGTTATACTGGGACTTTTGTCCGGCGTTTCCGCCATGCTTTCGGGCAAGCTGATTGACAGGATTGGAGCTAAGCTCGTGCTCGTGTTGGGCTTTTCGATAACGATAATCGGAGCTGTGTTCCTTGTTCTCGTCACAGCAGTACATCCCTCGCTTATTAGCGTCATTGTAAGCCTTGGGCTTCTTGGCTTTGGGATGGGCTTTACGATTGGCGCTCCGGTCAACTATATGATGCTGGAAAACGTTGCTGCGAGCGAGACAAATTCAGGTCTTGCGACGCTTTCGCTAATCCGCTCAATCGGCACCTCCATCGCTCCGGCGATTATGGTCGGTTTTCTAGCCTACGCGGGAACTTCGGTTCAGGCGAACCTGATGGTCGTACTTCCGGATGTGATTAACGTACCGCAGTTGCCATATGAACAGAGTGTCTCCGAAACTGTAGCAAAGCTAAAAGCTGATCCGAATATGGCCGATAAACTGGGCGATATGGAGATACCCGATTTTGCCTCGATGCACAAGATAAAGATCAGCTTTTCGGGCAACAGTGATTTTAAGATGCCTGAGGACATCATAGAAAAGCTTAAAAGCTCCGATGTAACAACCATAGTTGGTATTACTAAGGAGATGTCCGAGCGTATGTTCGATGAAATGTCTCCGAAGAATATGGAAAAGAGCCAGAGCGGAATTGAAGCGGGAATCAAAGGAATCAACACCGGAATTGAGGAGATGAACGGAAAGCTTGCCGAAATGCAGGCTGGCTATGACGGAATAGGACAGGGGATAAAGGGTATGCAGTCGGCGGTTGCATCTCAGAAGGCGGCTTTGGCACAGCTCCAGCAGCTCTCGGCAATGCTGTCCAAGATGTCCGGAGGCGGCGCGCCAGCCGGAATACCCACAACAGGTGCTACGGGGATACCCGCGACAGGTACGACAGGAATGCCTTCAAGTGCGACAGGAATACCCGCTACAGACGCGGCTGGAATACCTCAGAGTATCGCGGATATGCTGCCTCCTTCGGTGAAGAGCCAGATGCCGGAGAGTGTTCTGAAGCAGCTTTCAGAAATCAAGTCCGTTGATGAACTAAACTCGAAAATTGCAGCTCTTCAGGGCGCAATAAGAACGCTTGAAGCGAAAATCGCGTCAAGTGAGCAGAACAGAAATCAGATGAAGACCGCAATGGACGCAATTACTGCTGCGAAGGCCGAAATGGAGACTCTGAGCGACCAGATGCAGACTCTTCACGACGCTATCCCCGGTGCCTTTGAAACCGCAAAATCAGATTATCTCGAGGAGCTCGACTCAAAGTCAGGAGAAATCGAGAGTGTATATCAAAGCACTTTGAACGAAGGATACCGCTCAATCTATGTAACTGTTTCTGTCTCGGCGTCACTCGCAATCCTGCTCTTGCTGTTTTACAGGAAAAAGAAAAAAGATTCCGTCGCGGAAGTTGGTTTATAAAAGATACAGAAGCACCGCCCTGTTAAGGACGGTGCTTCTGTATCAGAAAGTGCTTTCCATGGCTTTTAGCTTACCATAAAGCATCTGATTTATAGGGAACGTTAGTCCGTGTTTTCTACCGAGCGCAAGCACAGTGCCTGAAAACAGGTCTACCTCGCTGTGTCTTTTTGCCTCAATATCCTGCAGCATAGAGGGCTTGCCCTGAGGGTTCAATCCGTCGAGTATCCGGAGCCAGTATTCGATATCTGCCTGCGTGAGGTTAACGCCTTCCTTTTCGGACAATAACATCGCTTCCTCCATAGCTGCGAGCATCGTGCTTCTGGCGGGACCACCATTTTGAAGTCCGCCGTAATCGCACCCGAAAACTGCGGAGGTCTGATTCACGCCTACGTTCAGCATGAATTTGCTCCATAGCCTTTTACGCATATCGGCGACGACTTCGTGAGGAAGAGCAGTCTTTTCAAAGAACTGTTTGACTGCTTCGACCTTCTCGCTTCTTTCGTCCGGCGAAGCCGCCCCGAAGCAGATTTTGCCCATGTTTTTATATGTGAGGCGGTTGCCAACCTTGACGGCGTCCATGCCCTGCGCGACGCTGTAAAGCATTTTATCCATTCCGAAAGCCTGTCCGATGGTTTCCTCGCTGCTGATGCCGTTGAGAAGGGATAAAATCACGGTTTCCTTGCCAACTTGATTTCTCGAGGCTTCAATCACGGCGGGCAGATCGCTGTATTTCACCGCAATAATGAGAAGGTCAGCGGGGCAAAGAATCTCATCGGGAGTTATATAATTAAAGTCACAAGGTACATCGTTGCAGAAAACTCCATCCCTGCGGTATTTTAAAATTCTGTCACTGTCCGCAACTATGTGCAAATTCTCCCTCGGTATACGCTTCGAAAGATGGTCACCGAACAAAACGCCGAGCGCGCCCAAGCCGACTATTGACACTGTTTTAATCTCCATTTTTTGCCTCCTGAATTGCTTAGCTGGAATTATAGCACATTTCAAGTAATATTCAAATAGGCAGAATGGTTGTCTATTGAAGCTGTCTGTGGTACTATTTTAGCAGGAAACCGCAAAAACTGAAATGCTGATAGGAAAGCGGAACATGAAAGAATACAGAAATAAAGATATAATCGTTTACTGGTACCCTGAGCAGTGCTCTCATCCCGGAATCTGTGTGCGGACCTTGCCGGAGGTTTTTTGTTCGGAAAAGCGCCCATGGGTAAATATTGACGGGGCGGAACCGGAGGAGATTATAAAATGCATCGACAGGTGCCCATCGGGAGCGCTCCGTTATTCCCTGCCCGAGGGCTCAAGAGTCAATCCCCAATTCGCAAAGGGGTCAGGGTCTATCGAAAACATAAAGGATATGCCGAACACAGTGAAAATAAAAGTCGTTAAAAAGGGGCCTTATCTCGTCGAGGGGCCGGCGGAAGTCGTCTCCTCCGACGGTACGCTGATATACACAGGCTCAAGGCTCGCGCTCTGTTCCTGCGGCTGCACCCAGAATCCGCCGTTCTGTGACGGTTCTCATAGAAAGTAAAAATAAGCAAAAAACACGAAAGGCAGTATTTGTCGGAATGAATCATCATGCTGTATTTTTGCAGCTTCGCTCCATAAACTTACTTATACATAGACAACATTAATGTTGCGATACGATAAGAGGGATACAGATGAAAACCTTTAAGGAATTGTATGATGAGCTTGTCTCCTCCGCGCTGAAGGGAGACTTTAGCGCAAAAATAGAAGCCGACTTTGATGCCCATCAGCTGGACTGCCTGCTCCATCCACGAAAGCACCCTCTTGTGATTCGGACCGGAGAGTGCGACTGCTCTGAGGGGAAGGCGGGGGAGTGCGTCGAAAGGTGCCCCTTCGGCGCTATCAGCGCGGTCGGTTCCGGAGGGATAAAAATAAGCCCTGAGCTTTGCTTTGGCTGCGCACGCTGCATCGACGGCTGTGACAGCAAAAAGCTAGCGGAATCGACAGACACCCTCCCCGCGCTGAAGGCGGTTCGAACATCGAAAGGCCCTGCCTACGCTCTGATAGCCCCCGCTTTTCTGGGACAGTTCAGCTCTGACGTAACGCCTGGAAAGCTCCGCACCGCGCTCAAGAGGCTTGGCTTTGACGGAATGCTAGAGGTCGCACTTTTCGCAGATATATTGACGTTGAAGGAAGCTCTCGAATTCGACAGGAACATCCGCACCGAAAAAGACTATCAGCTCACAAGCTGCTGCTGCCCGATGTGGATTGGAATGATAAAAAAGGTTTATAACGAGCTAATGCCCCATGTTCCGGGCTCTGTTTCACCGATGATAGCGTGCGGAAGAACGGTCAAGCTCCTGCATCCGGACGCGACAACGGTCTTCATCGGACCCTGCCTTGCGAAGAAAGCCGAAGCGCGGGAAAAGGACCTCGTTGGCGCCGTCGACTACGTTTTGACTTTTCGCGAGGTGCAGGATATTTTCGATGCGCTCGGTATTGAACCCGCGGATATGGAGGAAAGCGAAAAGGATCATTCGTCCAGAGGTGGAAGAATCTATGCCAGAACGGGCGGCGTCAGCGAAGCCGTTGAAAAGACGCTCGACCGGCTGAATCCGAAAAGACCCGTTTCAATACTCACAAAGCAGGCAGACGGAGTTCCGGCCTGCAGGGAAATGATGAATGAGCTTCTCTCCGGAAAGCTGGAAGCCAATTTTTATGAGGGCATGGGCTGCAAGGGCGGCTGCGTAGGCGGACCGAGGTCGGTCACGGGAGCCGAGAAAGGAACGCCGCTGGTCGAAGCCTATGGAGAAAAGTCGCCGTATGCGACGCCTGTCGAGAACCCCTATGTGATAGAACTGCTCCATAGGCTCGGGATAGACACGATTGAAAGCCTCCTTGAGGACACTGATATCTTCACGCGGCATTTTTGAAAATTGCATATACAGGTAAGATGAAGAAGCGCCGCTCTTTTTAGAGCGGCGCTTTCTAGTTTAATCTCAAAGTGCGTTACTTGGAAAACTCGACCATATCCTTGCCCTGCTGTTTTGCAATGTACATAAGACTGTCAGCCTCGCTGACAAGCTCATCAAAGGTGGATTCTCTTTTCATTTCGACGACTCCGAAACTGCATGTTATCTTGTCGCCTTCAATAATCATGTTTTCTTTTACGCTAATTTCAATTCTTTTAGCAAGAATTATGGCATTATCAAGGGATACGCTCGGCAAAAGTAAGACGAACTCATCCCCGCCCCAGCGAGCTAAAACATCCGAACTCCGCAAATGACACTGGATCAATTTCGCAAGACCGGCAAGAAGTTTATCACCTGCGGAATGCCCATACTTATCGTTTATGTTTTTCATATCATCAACGTCAAAAAATATCAGAGACAAGGGCAAATTATGTCGTTTGCAGAATTCAATCCATTTTTTAGCATCTTCGCTCATTTTAAGCCTATTGGCGGTGTCCGTCAGAAAATCTGTCGTGCTTATGCGCTCCAGCTCACTTTTGGCTAAAAACTCTCTGAACCGGTGTTTTTCCGAATTGCTTGCAGATATGGCGCAAAGCAAAATTACAATACAAGCATATGAGATGGCGGCCGCGTATTCCGTTTTATTTATTGAACTGACAAAGACTGAAGCACATAAGAAAAAACCGACTGTACCTGATATCGCAACTGAGAGCATATACGCCCATCGATTTGGGATAAGAAATATAGCCAGAATTAAAATAAACATTCCCATTGCCTGAATCATGAAGCTGGGATGACCATACCGACTGAATACGAAAAGGAAAATCCCCATAGCAATCAGCTCGCAAATTGATATAACGGCGGAAAGCACCCTAAACGACTTGATGTTATTAACTTTAAAGGCTACAACTAAAAGGATCAACGAATAAACAGAGCGGATGATTAAAATGTCAATCCTTGCCGCCGCACTTTCAATGAGCTTCAGGTCGGGTATAAGCATAGAAAGGTTGATTAAGCCTGCAACAATAACAAGTATAATTACGTAACGGCGAGAAAGATTTAACTTGCAATCAAAATAAGACAAGCGCTTAATGAGATGACTCTCATTAAGTAGTTCCTTTTCTGTTCCAAACATTTTTCATCACCCGGAAGGTTCAAATTTGATATTGTTTTCATTATATACCCATATAATGAGCTTCTTCAATAAAAAATAAAATTTAATTATAAATTAAGATATTTGCTGGATTTCGCCTTCGGATTCAGCAAAAAGCACCGTCATTTAATAGACGGTGCTTTTTGCGTCAGGCTTTATCATCAGAGAGGTTTTCCTTACCGTGCCTGAGGTAGATATAAATCGGAATCATAAGAACAAGTATGATACCGCCGCAGGCGATAACGCCAATCCGTGCACCGAATTTTTGAGTGATTCCTCCGGCATAGAGGTTGCCAAGCGGCGTTGAGCCTGCAAATACGAGAGTATAGACGCTCATTACCCGCCCCAGATATTTGCTCTCTGTGTTCATCTGCATAGTGGAATTGGCGTTTGAAGCGAACATAATAAAGAAGAAGCCGGTAACGCCCAAAGCTATCCCCGTCAGCGCATATACACTTGTAAGACCCGTGAGCGTGAGAGCAACGGCTGCAAAAATCGGAATGACGAACATAATGAACTTTTTAGGACCGGACTTGCTTATTGCCGCTATAAGCATTGCGCCAAAAAATGAACCTATGCCCATGCAGGACATCAGAAGTCCGTAGCCCGTTTCGCTCTGGTGAAGCACCTGTACCGAGAAAACCGGAACAAGTACGTTAAAATTCATTGCAAAAGTTCCGACGACAGCCATTATCAGTATCGTAACGAACAGAATCTTTTTGCGATAAATATACTTAAGACCATCCATTATGTCTTTAAATATATTGACGTCTCTTATAACGGGCTTTTGAACAATGAGAGGCTTTATAAAAAACAGGCTGACGAGCACTGCGGCGAAAGTGATGGAATTAACGAGAAAACATGTCGCGATGCCAAAATACTTCATGACAAGCCCGGCTATTGCAGGGCCGATTGTCCTAGCCAGATTGAACATTGCGGAATTGAGCGCAATGCCGTTCATCAGGTCTTCCTTGCCGACAAGCTCAATTAAAAACGACTGCCGGACAGGCATATCAAGAGTGTTTACAAAGCCAAGCAGAGTAGATGTGACCAGCAGATGCCAATATTGAATATTGCCGGAATAAACAAGTATCGCCAGTGCGCCCGTTATTATGAGGGATGCCGTTTGCGTTATGATTATCAGCTTTTTCTTTGGGAATCTGTCTACCAACACTCCCGCAAAAAGCGAGAAGAGAAGCACCGGAAGAAACTGCATTGCGCTTACAAGGCCGAGCAGCAAAGCCGAATCGGTCAGCTTATAGGCGAGCCACGGCTGGGCGATGTTCTGCATCCAAGAGCCCGTTGTCGAAATACACATCCCGATAAAATAATACAGGAAACTCTTGTGTTTAAATGCGCTGAAAGTGTTGCTCATTGGGGTTACCTTCTATTTCTATTATGCCAAATATTATAAATTCATGTCTTATTATAATCAATAGAAATATTATTTGTCGAAATAGAAAAATACTGCGCATAGAGAAAAGAAAAAGCGCTGCCCAAAAAGCGGCGCTTTCGCGCTGTATAATAATAAGATTCAGCTAATTTCAACGCTGCCTTCAGTTTTAACGCTTAAAAATTGCCCCTTTTCCAACTTGATGTGTCCGGATTCATAAAGACCGTTATCGATTGTCAAAATGACCTTATCCGCACCGTAATAGGTACCGAAAGTGTTTGCAATGCATTGCAGTATCATCATTTCATATCCGGAACCCGCACTCATTTCCTTTATGAAATCCCTATTTAAATCTAAGTAGACCATGCTGTCGTTATTTAGGTATAGGCTGTTAATTTTTGTATTTTCGGAGAAAACCGTTCCCGGTTGACCCTCGAATTGCTCCTTGTAGGCGGTTTCAAGCACCGACCTTGTGACATCATTCGTTTTAAAGCTAATTTCGCTGTCCTTATAGTATAGCTTGTTGTCGTCCATATTCGGATAATAGAAGCGAACATTCTGCTTAAAGACGGCATTTTCTTGGACTTCGGAAAGGGAGGAACTTACCTCATAGCCCTCGCCCTTGCTGACTGTTTTTACAAGTCCGATACCCTTCATGTAATAATCAGTCGTAGTACCGCCGCTCGTATAATCTGTTTCAACGGAAACGGCGGAGTAAGCGCCGGAAGGAGTATCAATTTTGACGTCCGTACCGCTTATCGTTCTGACGCTGCCATCACCGAGCTTCCAGGAGGTTCCGGTTTTGATCGGCTCCATCAGGAGTATTTCTTCGGCATCGCCTGTCTTATCGAGCAAATTCTCGCGGTAATAACACTCCTCACGGCTGAAAACACAGGCAGCCTTTCCATTTGCAAGCTCGACGACCTGAGCAAGCTCGGTTCCGCCGTTGTTAATCCTCTGCTGGACCTTAGTGCCGGAGGTATAGTCAATATAGATATCGTAAGAGGCATATTCATTTCCTTCGCCCTGATAGACATAGTGCACATTTTCGCGTATCGGAAAAAAATCTTCGATGGTTAGAGCTTCAAGGGCGGGACTCGAACTGACGGAGGGGGACGCGCTTACAGTGGAGGACGCGGGGGGCTGCTCTGAATTCTGCCTGAAAATACAGCCAAAAAAAGAAAATAGGATGAGCGAGAAGCAAAGAAGTAAAGCACATTTTTTCATAGTGAAACCTCCCTCTTGGAATGAGCTCAGTTTGTTTAGTACGGCTGTATAGTATTATTCGGTTATAAGAGACAGGATATTCCGGAAAACGATTATTGGAGAGTTTTACGTTTCAGCTATTTCTTTATGCAGTCTGTCGCGGTACTCCGGCAGAAGACAGCCTTGCAAAACGATATTTAGTATTGACTGAAAAATTTGATCCGGAGAGCAGGTGAACGTTGATAGCACCTCCGCTTGAGTTACTTGAGTGATTGCCCCAATGACAACATGAGCGGCAAGAGCTTCATTAATTTGAGGATTGTAAATTCCGGCTCTCTTGCCCTGCTGCAATAGCTCTGTCAGGTTCCCAAAAATAAGCTCCTGCCGTTTACGCCGAATCTTCTCGTAACCTTCAGGAAAATCAATTTCAAGATCGCTGAGAGCTGAAGTGCGGAGATTTGAAAGCCTGCCGGACACGGTTTTGATAAACAGCCGGAGCTTTTCAATGGGGGGAATTCCGTTATCGTTCATTATGCTATTAATTGTCCCGCCGATTTGCTCGCTTATATAGTCAATCGTGCTCAGCATCAAATCCTGCTTGGATTCGAAAAGCTGATATACGGTGCCTTTACCGACCCCAGCGTTTCTTGCGATTTCCTCCATGGATACCCGCTTGAAGCCATAGGTCATAAAAAGTTTTCCAGAAGTTTCTAGTATCCTCGTTTTTTTATATTCCAACGTTGGCATGACGACACCTCGGTTCTATATTTTTCTGTATTTTTTGAGCGCAAGGACATTCATGAAGAAGAACAGCAGAATGAAGGCAAATAAAGCCAAAACATCCTGCCAAATGTCACTTAAGCCTCCGCCCATGATCATTATCGTTTTCAGAGCGCTGCAAGCGTAATATACAGGCATAATTTTTGAAATCAGACCAAGGTGATAGGGTAGCGTGTCAAGTGAAAGCAGACCAGAGAAAAAAATCTGCGGAATGATAACGACTGGTATGAACTGCATTACCTGAAACTCGTTGTTTGAAAAAATTGAGAAGAACGCTCCGATGCACACCGCCGACATTGCAAGAAGTATCATAACAAGTCCTGCTAAAACGACAGAACCTGAGACGGTCATATTGAGGATCCAGATTCCATAGGCGAGAAGGATTATGCTTTGAAGCGTGGCGAAGAAGCCGAAGCCCAGCGTATATCCGAGCACGACCTGCCAGCGCCGTACCGGAGTCATCATGAGCCTCTCCATCGTCTGATTGGTGCGCTCTCTCACAAACGAGATTCCCGCAATTATAAATATGATGAAGAACGACACGATACCAAGCATTACATAGCCAAGACTGTCGAACATATTCGCGTCGGTTTCACCGAAAACAAACTCGGTCTGTATCGCGCTTGCGGGAGACAATGTCTGCATCGCGTTCGCGACGGATTTTTGAACAAGGCCTGACTTGACCGAATCGTAAGTTTTGAAAAGAAGATGAATTTCGCCCTTTTCCTGATATATAAAAGCGTCGATTATTCCATCTTCCAACTGCTGTCTACCGTCATCAACATTGAGGCTCGACACGCTTAAGTCCTGAACTTCAAGCTGTTCGACGATTTGAGACGGCAGACCCGACTCGGCTATTCTTGCTTTATAGGAGGACTCACCCAGCAAGAGGTAAATCAGAGTGAGGATGAATACCGGCACGAGCAAAATCAGAGCCAGAGAGCGTTTGTCGTTGAAGATTTGCTGCGTTATACGCCGGACAATATTCAAAGTTCTCATGAATTCACCCCGCTTTCCAAGAAAAGCTCTTCAAGCGAGCGGTTCTTTGTTCGGTCAAGAAGAGCTTTGACCGTGTCGCACGCGATAACTCCGCCGTTATAGATGAGAGCAACCCTGTCGCAGAGCTCGGCTTCATCGATAACATGAGTGGTTATGATTATGGTTTTACCCTGCTCCTTCAGCGCACGGAACTGATCCCAGATTTTTCGCCTTAGAATCGGGTCGACTCCGACGGTTGGCTCGTCAAGAATCAGAAGATTCGGCTCTGCAAGAAGCGCAACCGCGAGCGACAGCCGCTATTTCATGCCGCCCGAATATAGACTGACTTTTTTCTTTCGGTCGCTCTCAAGGTCAACAAGCCTCAGCACTTCCTCCGCCTTTTGCTTAAGTATTGATTCTTTAATTCGGTACATTCTCCCGAAAAACATGAGATTATCATAGCCGGACAAATCTCCATAGAGAGCTTCGTTTTGTGGCATATAGCCTATAATATTCAGCGCGTCGAGACTTGGAATTGTAATATCACCGATTTTGATGTTTCCAGCATCCGCGTTTATCGCGCCTATGACAAGACGAATCAAGGTCGTTTTTCCTGCGCCGGATGGTCCTATCATTGCGAAAATCTCGTTGTTCTCGATTTGTAGGTTTACATCTTTTAGAACCTGCTGTTCTTTGAAGCCTTTTGAAACATTAGTTAAGCTGACCTGCATTATTTTCACCTGCATTTTTTCGATAACACTATCAGAACTCAAAACGTATTATTGGTTCTGGTATATGCAATATACCGCTGACTGAGGAGTTTGTCAAGGCATTCCATCATAATGTTGCATTATTTGGGTACGGTAGTATAATATAAAATAGTACCTGTTAATCAAGATAGCAGTATGAATAATCAAAAAGAATGGAAGGTGTTTTTTTATGACCGGAGTCTATATAGCAATCGGTGTTATAGTAATAATTCTTCTCTGGGTCGTTTCGGCCTATAACGGACTTGTTAAACTAAGAAATATGGTGCGCGAGGCGTTCTCGACAATGGACGTCTATATGAAGAAAAGATATGACCTCATTCCGAACCTTGTCGAGACCGTCAAGGGCTACGCGGCGCACGAGGCCGGCACGCTTGAAAAAGTTATCAAGGCAAGAAACTCAGCCGCCTCCGCAACCACGATCGAAGGCAAAATTGAAGGCGAAAATGCGCTGGCAGGCACCCTGAAATCACTCTTCGCGCTTGCCGAAGCCTATCCCGATTTGAAGGCAAACACGAACTTCATGGATTTGCAGAGACAGCTTCAGGCCGTTGAGGGTGACATTGCGAATTCCAGAAAGTATTACAACGCGGTTGTACGTGACTATAACATCAAAATCGAATCGTTCCCGAGCGTAATAGTTGCGTCCATGTTCGGCTTTAAGCATGAAACGATGTTTGAAATTAATTCGGTTGAGAGAGAAAACGTAAAAGTCCAGTTCTAAAAAATGATAGGAGAGACTGCTCTATGCAAAAGAGTCTTTACCTCAGAGGGAAGCGTATTTTTGCCGGATGCCTTGTACTGCCTATTGTGCTGCTGTGCTTAATTGGTGTATTCAGACAGCCCGCAGCGGCTGCTTCGGCAGGCGGGTACGATATATCCTCGTACAGCACCAAAATTAGCATAGCAGACGATAACGTTTACTCTGTAAACGAAACCATTTCGGCTGATTTCTCAGAGGCTCGTCACGGGATTTTCCGATATATCCCTTTCACGCAGGAAATGCTTTGGACTGAAAACGGTGCCACGAACAAGGTCGTCTACCACACCAAAGTTAGTTCAGTATCAGTACTGAACGATCCGTTTACGACATATAACGAGGACGGAAATCTCGTTATACGAATCGGCGACCCCGACAAAACGGTCACCGGAAATAAGACTTACAACATCATTTATAAGCATAGCCTCGGAAACGATAAAGTCGACAGCGAGGATTTTGTCTATTACAACCTAATCGGAGCGGATTGGGACTGCACCATCAGCAATGTGAGCTTTGAGGTAACCTTACCGAAGGCGTTTGAAAGCATGAAAATCCATTTCTTTTCAGGCGACTATACCTCAACGACAGAGGCTCCCGTTTCTTACACCATTTCGGGAAACACGATTATCGGCTCCTTGAACGGAACGCTGAGTCCCGGACAAGCACTGACGCTCCAGATTGATTTGCCGGAGGGATATTTCAATATCCCCGCACCCTTCCCCTGGGCACCGGTCATTATGTTTGCAGCGGGTATCCTCGCACTGCTTTCGCTGCTGCTGTTTTTGCGCTTCGGCCGCGATCCCGTTATGGTGAAGCCAGTTGAGTTTTATCCTCCCGACGCAATTACCTCCGCAGAGGCGGGTTACATCATTGACTCTTCGGTCGATGACAAGGACGTTGTTTCGCTGATAATTTATTGGGCATCCAAGGGCTATCTTGCAATAGACCAAACTGGCAGACTCAAGCTGATAAGGCAAAAGGGCCTTCCTGAAGACAGCAACAAGTACGAAATTTATATGTTCAATAAATTGTTTTCCGGTGGCAGTGAGGTCGAGATAGACGATTTGAAAGAGACCTTCTATACGACCATTGAAACAACGGAAGGCATGATAAAGGATTTATACTCGGCGAAGGACAAGAGCCTTTACGACTCAAAGTCGCTTGCGCTTCGGAAGCTGACCTATTTCATGTCCGCAGCGCTCATCTTTGCCGCGCTGTTTTATTCGATGAACGCTGAATATTACATCGGCTTTGTCTCGCTGATAGTGGCCTTCGTGGGCACGGCTGTCATAATGGCGCCATTTGCGGGTATATTCAGGACGCTCGAAAAATGGAACGGACTGAAAGGCTTTAACAGGACTTCTAAGCTTGTTTTCAGTATCATCGCGGGCGCTGTTTTGCTCCTGATATTTGTAGCGTATTTTTATTTTATAAACCTGCTGCTTCTGGGTGTTGTAACGGCGGTTGCCGCAGCGTTTATTAATGTGTTGAGCATCTTCATGCGCAAGCGTACCGCAGGCGGCAACGACATACTCGGCAAGCTGCTGGGCTTCAAGAATTTCATTGAGGTTGCTGAAAAGCCGCGTCTTGAGAAGCTGGTTGAGGAAAACCCGTCTTATTTTTACGACGTTATTCCTTATGCCTATGTTCTTGGCGTATCCGACAAATGGGCGAAAAAATTTGAGGGTATCGCAATGAGACCCCCTGAATGGTATTACGGCAGACGGGGCGATGTTTTTACCCCGCTGATATTCCAAAGTGCCCTGTTCCACTCAATGGCTGTTATGAATACCAGCATGGTTTCGCGTCCCGCGCCCCCTCCAAGCAGTAACAGCGGCATAGGCGGCGGCGGTTTCGGCGGTGGAGGCTTCTCCGGCGGCGGCTTCGGCGGCGGTGGCGGCGGAAGCTGGTAGACTCTGTCGAATTAAAAACAGTGAAAGCAGCGCGTGATGTTTAATCACGCGCTGCTTTATACAAGCCTAATATTGGACTGCGTCAAAAAAATGATAGTACTTTTGTACCGACATTGGCGACTTAAATATAATAAATTATGCGGTTTTTATGCCGTCATATTTCAGACGATACTCCACTGGGCTCAGATAGCCCAAAGTCGCGGGCATACGCTTCCTAAAATCAAATTTTGTATTGGATTTTATTTCACGCCCGGGCATTCCATTTATTCCATATGAAAACAGCGCCTCTTTAAATTTATCTATTATAGTCGCCCTTTCAGATTTAAAATTTTTTGGCAAGCCTAACCTGAGAGAATGCCAAAGAACACCATCTTCACCATGTATAGATTTACGTAAGAAATCCATCTTTACAGAAAAATGTATCGCCTCGTTTCCGGATAGAGAGTCCCATACAAGTGCAAAATTAATCTCATCAAAATCTTTTGCGTCGTGATATTTTCCTAAATCGAACAAATATATATGCTCATCGCGGTCAAGAGTACACCATAGCTTGCTGTAGGGATCATAGCCGAGCATACCACCTTTCCAAAATACCCCTGTAGGTATCGCCCTTTGCTTGAATACTTCTTTTTCCTCATTGGTGAGGTAATCATTTACAAATGCCATAAATATATCCTACTATAAAAATTGTAATTCTTATAGTTCCTCTCCGACACAAATTATATATCGCCTTATTTTGGCATTCAAGTATTTTCGGAATTGCAAGCCAACAAGCCCTCAAGTATTGATAAAATACTTGAGGGCTTGTTGGTGCCGGTGACCGGGATCGAACCGGTACGAGGAATTACCCTCACGGGATTTTAAGTCCCGGGCGTCTGCCAGTTCCGCCACACCGACATGTTAAGAGGCGAAGACACTGAATATGTTAGCACGCCGAGCGAATCGTGTCAAGAGAGACAGGTCGAACAGCCACTTCAAATATCCGTAATTTTTCTATACCCAGTATACGTTATCGGCAGGCGCTAAGGCGGTCGTCCCTGTCGAAACTATGCACCCAGTCGGATTTGAGTAAATAAATAAGGAAAATGATGCTGCTCAGGAACCAGGTCAGGGGATAAGCCCAGAAAACCATGACGATTTTAGGGACAAAACTAGTGACAATTGAAATATATGTGACTCGGAGGACGCACCAGATGCCGAACATCGTAAACATTGGAACGGCGGCTCTTCCCGCGCCGCGCATTATCCCCGCAACGCAGTGGGAGAAGGCAAGTAGGACATAAAACAGGCAGATGGTATGCGCTTCGAGTGTTCCGATAGCGATGACCTCCGGTTCCCTGTTGAATAGCGAAATTAGGTAAGGGGCGGCGAGATAATAAAGAAGTCCGAAGGTTTCGGCGAGGGCACAGCAAACTGCGATGGAAAACCACGCGCCCTTTTTAGCTCTTTTGTATTTGCCTGCACCAAGGTTCTGGCTTATGAAGGTGGTTATCGCCATGGAAAAGCTTGTGATGGGTATGAAGGCAAAGCCTTCGATTTTGGAATGTACGCCGCAGCCTGCGACCGCAATCGTTCCGAAGGAATTGATTTTGGACTGTACAACAATGTTTGCAATCGAAATCACCGAATTTTGGATGCCGCTGGGCAGCCCTGTGCGAAGTTCTTCCTTTAGTATTTCTCGGTCAAATCGGATTTCGCAGAGACGGACTCGGTATACTTCATTTGAAGCGAAAAGTCGGCGGAAGGCAAGCGCCGCTCCCAAAAACTGAGAGATAACGGTTGCTATTGCGGCACCGGCAACGCCCATATCGAATACGGCGACGAAAAGAAGGTCAAGCACCACGTTTGTTAGTGACGATATTATCAGATAGTATAAAGGATGCTTGCTGTCGCCCACCGCCTGAAAAATTCCGCTTGCGGAGTTAAAGAGGGTAACCGCGATTGAGCCCGCGAAATATATTCGCAGATATGTCACGGCCTCGGGCAGAACGTCCGAGGGAGTGCCCATTAAGCGGAGGAAAAACGGCGTGAAAACTACGCCGATAAGAGACATTCCAAGACCCGCGACAAGTCCGAAGGCAACAGATGTGTGGACGGCGGTTCGCACGAGATCGTATCTTTCCGCACCGTAATATTTCGAAATGACGACGCCGCAGCCTGTAAAAGTTCCGCTGAAAAAGCCGACAAGCAGGAAAACGAGCGCGCCGGTCGAGCTGACTGCCGCAAGAGAGCTTCTGCCGCAGAAGTTGCCGACAACAACGGAGTCTACGACGTTGTAAAGCTGTTGAAAAAGCTGTCCCCAGAAGAGAGGTACGGCAAAACTTATTATCTGTGGGTATATTGGCCCCTCCGTCATCAGCATAGCGTCGGTTTTCATATGTATTCTCCCGTACAGGCAAAAAGCGGTGCCGCAGCGCCTGTAAAAATGCCTTGAACAAATCGTCCAAGGCGGATCGTTGTTTTTTATTTATCGAAACTATAACACCAAACCCGCATCTTGTCAAACGAGGTGCTTTTTTCTCTTGCGTCTTGCTCACAACGCTTTAATCTGTTATAATTAAACTCTGATAAAATAGGGAACCGTGTCATAGAAGCAATAACCGAGGGTTTTAAACAGCTTAGATTGGCGAAACGCGGATTAAGGAAAGCAATGGGACAAATTGATTGGAAAATGCCGTGTGTCACGGATGATATAGATAAAGATTTCTCAGCCGCAGCTTATAAGCCGCTTCTTTCTGCGGTTCTGCGCGCGAGAGGAATAGATTCGCCGGAAAAGGCGAAAAAATATCTCAGGCGGGACAGAACTCTGCTTTGCGACCCTATGCAGCTTTCGGACATGGATAAAGCTGTTTCGCGCATCGAGCTTGCTATACAGTCGCAGCAGAAAACAGCCGTATATGGTGACTACGACGTAGACGGTATCACGTCGGCCTGTCTGCTGTATGACTATTTCCAAAGCCGTGGGCTCGACTGTGAGGTATATATACCGGATAGACTGGACGAAGGATATGGCATAAACACAAAAGCAATCGAGGCTTTGCATAGCAGAGGCGTTGAGCTTATTGTAACCGTCGACTGCGGAATAACCGCGATTTCGGAAACTGCATTTGCGAAAAGCCTTGGGATGGACATGATAATAACCGACCACCACGAGTGCCCGCTTTTTTTGCCGGACGCCGCCGCAGTCGTCGACCCGAAACGCCCCGATTCAGAGTATCCCTTTGAGGAGCTTGCCGGAGTGGGAGTTGCTTTTAAGCTTGTCTGCGCTCTGGAAAAAAGCTCAGACGTCCCACTTGAGCGCTATGCCGATCTCATTGCGGTGGGTACTATTGCGGATGTGATGCCGCTTATAGGCGAGAATCGCTTTCTCGCATACCTTGGGCTGGAAAAGCTCAGAAACAATCCTCTGCCCGGCTTTGCCGCACTCCTTGACGAAGCGGGAGCCTTTAAAAAACCCCTTTCGGCGTCGACAGTCGGGTTCACGCTCGCGCCGCGTATTAACGCCGCAGGACGGCTCTGCCAAACCGAAACAGCGGTGAATCTGCTGACTTCGAAGAACTATGAGGAGGCGCAAATCTTAGCAAAAGAGCTTTGCGCCCTAAACCGCCGCCGTCAGGAGCTCGAGACGGAGGTCTGGAAGGATGCTATGGCGGCGCTTTCTAATACCGAGCAGAAAAGCCCGATTGTTCTGGAGAGCGGCTCATGGCATCCCGGGGTCGTGGGTATTGCGGCGTCACGGCTGACAGAGGAATATAAGCTGCCGACAATCATGATTTGTGTCGACGACGAAAACGGGAAGGGTTCCTGCCGCAGCTACAGTGACTTTAATCTCTTTGATGCGCTCTCCGCCTGTTCCGAACATCTAGTGAGCTTCGGCGGTCATGCCTTTGCTGCTGGACTGAATATTAAACCGGAAAACATTGATTCTTTCAGGAAAGCTCTTGCGGAATACTATGTTTCAAATCCGCCGACGGAGCATCTCAAGCTTGAGACGGAGGTGCTGATTTGCGATCCGGCGACCCTGAGCATGGAGGGTGTCGAAGCTCTCTTGGAGCTTGAGCCCTGCGGGAGTGGGAATGAGCAGGCACTGCTTTGCATCTTCGGCGCTGTGCTGGAGAGCGTTTTGCCCATCGGTAACGGCAAGCATCTGCGCTTGCGCATTTCCAAAAAAGGAGTCCCGTTCGATTGCGTGTTCTTTTCGCGAACTGCGGAAACCCTCGGAGCTTCCGAAGGTGAGAGCGTGGATATCTGCTTCACGCCGCAGGTTAATGATTTTCATCAGCACAAAAACGTCCAGCTTCTTGTGGCAGACATACGCAAATCGGAAATACCAGAAAAATGCCGCTGCATCATCGAACAGCAAGACTTACATATAGATGAGTTTCGCCTGTTACGACCAGGAAGAGACGAGCTCGTCTATCTCTGGCGCGGCATCAAGCGACTTGGCGGGCGGCTGGAGCTTTTATTCGACGAGTGCCTGCAGGGTAGCGAGCTTGACTCAATGGAACCCATGAAGCTCTGCCTTGGTATCCGGATACTCAGCGAACTAAGCCTCCTCGATGTGAGTATAATAAACGGGCGGGTTATGTGCTGTGCCCGCGATAATGGGGAAAAGACCGAGCTTGACAAGTCGCCGCTATTTCGGCTCCTATGGAGCTGAACAGAAAGCGCGAAAACTTGCGATTATAAAGACAACTTTTTAGAGGTACATCAATGCTGGAAGACGACAAGAGCGAATATCAGGATCCCGAAAAAATGTATGAGCAACTGGAGAAGACCGTCCTTGACGCGAATCCCACGGCGGATATCGCACGCATTCGTGCAGCCTACGAGTGCGCCAAAGCGGCGCACGAAGGGCAGAAGCGCAGGGAAGGCTCCGACTACGTCACTCATACCATAGCTGCGGCGCAGATATGCGTCGAAATGGGGCTTGACGAGGATTCAATCGTCGCCGCGCTTTTGCACGACTGCATCGAGGATACCAAGCTCACACATGCCGACCTTGCAAAACGCTTTGGCACGACAGTCGCCGACCTTGTCGAGGGCGTTACAAAACTGACGCGCGTCCAGTACACCAGCAAAGAAGACGAGCAGATGGAAAACATACGCAAGATGCTCATGGCGATGGCAAAGGATATCAGGGTCATCCTGATAAAGATTGCCGACCGTATGCACAATATGCGCACAATGCAGTACATGACGAAAGAAAAGCAGCGCACAAAGTCGCTCGAAACGATGGAGATTTACGCTCCAATCGCGCATCGCCTTGGTATGCAAAAGGTTAAATGGGAACTCGAAGATCTTTCGCTCTTATATCTTGACCCAGTTGGGTACAAGGAAGTGACAGACGCCCTTTCCGCACGCATGGTCACCTTGGAATCCTTCATGCAGAGCGTTGAGGAGAAGATAAAATTGAGACTGGACGATTGGGGTATAAACGGCACCATATCCAGCAGAATCAAGCATATCTACAGCATCTACCGCAAAATGTACTCTCAGAACAAGCAGATAAACGAGATTTTTGATCTCTGTGCGTTCAGGGTGATTGTTGATAATATCGCCGACTGTTACAATGTGCTCGGACACATACACGATATGTATAAGCCGCTTCCGGGAAGGTTTAAGGACTATATCTCGACCCCCAAGCCGAACATGTACCAGAGCATACACACGACCGTCATCGGTTCCGAGGGCATACCCTTTGAGGTGCAGATACGAACGTGGGATATGCATCACACGGCTGAATACGGCATTGCAGCGCACTGGAAATATAAATCCGGAGATCAGGGCGTCAAGCAGGGCGACGAGGAAAAATTTGCGTGGGTACGCAGACTTCTCGAAACTCAAGCCGACAGCGACGTGCAGGATTTTATACATGACCTCAAAATCGATATGTTTTCGGACGAAGTCTTCGTCTTTACTCCGCAGGGCGACGTTATTAATCTTCCTGCAGGAGCAACGCCCATCGACTTTGCCTATGGTATACACTCGGCTATCGGAAACAGAATGATAGGCGCAAAAGTGAACGGGAGAATCGTTCCCTTCGAAAGAGTGCTGCAAAATGGTGATATTGTTGAGGTTCTGACCTCAAAATCCGCCCCCGGACCGAGCCGCGACTGGATGAAGATAGCAAAGAGCGGTTCCGCGCGGACAAAGATCAAGCAGTGGTTCAAAAAGGAAAAACGTGAAGAGAACATCATAAACGGCAAAGCTTCTCTGGAAAGCGAGCTTCGGCTCGTGGGTATTTCGATGTCCGCTGTTTTGGATGATGAAATGCTCCCCAGTATCCTGAAAAGACTTGCAGTCTTTTCACTTGACGACGTTTATGCGTCAATAGGCTACGGCGGTATAACAACTACCAAAGTTGCAAACAAAATTAAAGACGAGATAACAAAGAGCCAGAAGCTTCCTCAGAAGACAACGTTGGAGAAGATGACGGAAAAGGCTGAGCAGCGTAAGGCACAGCAGTCCGAAAAGCAGAATGTCCACGGCGTTCTGGTCGAGGGGCTGGATAACTGCCTTGTCAAATTCTCGCGCTGCTGTACACCTGTTCCGGGCGACGATATCGTCGGCTTCATAACGCGAGGCTACGGAGTTTCGGTCCATAGGGCGGACTGCAAAAACTATCTTTCGAGCAAGGACGATCCCGTGGACGGCGGACGCTGGATTAATGTGAGCTGGACGAGCGCACCGAGCGAAAGCTATGTGACGACAATCAAGATTCTCGCCCGTGAGCGCAGCGGCTTTGTAATGGACATCGCGACAGTGCTAAATTCGCTTGGGGCAAAGGTGCTGAGCCTGACTGCTAGAGATCTTGATGGAGTCAAATCTACGGCGGTCGTAACGCTCGAGGTCAAAAACACGGGCGAGCTGGACATCATAATGGGTCGCCTCAAAACGGTAGCCGGAGTTTCCGAGATTACGCGAGCGGGCGACTGACGGATTTATTATTAGAACGACTGATTTCCCATCATAAGGAGTACAATATTTATGCGCGCGGTTGTTACCAGAGTTAAAAGTGCCTCCGTTACAGTGGGCGGGGAAACTGTCGGAGAAATTGGGAAGGGCTTTTTAGTGCTTCTCGGTATCTCGGTCAGTGATACTGCCGCTGAGGCAGACAAAATTGCGGACAGGCTTTACGGACTCCGCGTTTTTGAAGACGAAAACGGGAAGATGAATCTCTCGCCTGACAAGGCCGGCGCGGAAATGCTCATCGTTTCACAGTTTACGCTGTATGCGGACTGCTCTTCCCGCAGACCGGGCTTCACAAAGGCGGCAGGTGGAGCCGTTGCCGAGCCTTTGTATGAGCGCTGTGTCGCAAAGGTTCGCGAAAAGGGCTTCAAGGTTGAGTGCGGCGTATTCGGCGCAGAAATGCTGGTCGCCTCCGTAAACGACGGGCCTGTCACGCTTCTTCTCGATACCAATGAGCTTTAATTTGAATAAAATGCTTTAAGCGATAGAATAAAGGAGACTGAATATGCTTATAAAATCCTTCACTCTGGGACATGTCCAGACAAACTGCTATATAGTCACAGATGAAACAACGCTTGAATGCGCGGTCATCGACCCGGGCGCGGAGTCTAACACGATAATGCGCTACCTTGAGGAAAATAAGCTCAAGTGCCGGTTTATCCTGCTTACTCATGGGCACTTCGACCATACCGGTGCCGTTGAGGACGTAATGAAGCAGACGGGGGCCGAGGTCTGCATGAGTCACAAGGACGTAAGGAAGGTCATCACTGAAATGGGCTTCAAATATGCGCCCCCCAAAGGTACGGTGTTTTTTAAAGAGGGCGACAAGTTCACCGTCGGCTCGCTCGTGTTCGAGGTCATCGAGACTCCGGGACATTCTGAGGGCAGTGTCATCTTCCGCTGCGGGGACGCTCTGTTTACAGGAGACACACTCTTCCGCGATTCCTGCGGACGTACCGATCTGCCCGGCTGCAACGGAAAAGATATGATGAAGTCGCTGAAAAAAATCGCGCAGCTTCCCGGTGACTATGAGGTCTATCCCGGACATACGGAGGGCACCTCGCTTGAAAGAGAGCGAAGGTTCAATTACTTCATGCGTCAGGCGATAGAAGATTGAATATAAAAAACAGAAGGTATCCATCTGGATACCTTCTGTTTTTTATAGGCCTAAAGCCTCAATATATTCCTCAGCACCCTTGGTTTTGCCGAGAGCCGAGAATGATAGCTGCTTGAAATCGAGACGTTTTTGTGCAAGGTCGAGTATTTCCGCGCTTGTCACGGCGTCATATCGCGCAAGGAGCTCATCCGGCGTGAGGCACTTTCCGAGTGCGAGCAGGGAGTTTCCCATTTTCAACATGCGGGAATTCGTGGATTCAAGGCTCATTACGAGCGCGGATTTTGCCTGTTCTCTCGCCCTTGACAGTTCGTCCTCATCTACGCCACCGTCTTGAAAGCGTTTGAGTTCGTCACCTATAAGACCGAGCGTACGCATCTCTGTGTCTTTGCTCACAGCGGTTGCAACGGACAGGATGCCCGCGTCCGAAAAGCAGGATTGGAAGGCAAAGATGGAATAGCACAGCCCATATTTTTCGCGGATGTTTTGGAAAAGCCGAGACGAAACGCCGCCGCCCAAAATAGTAGTTAATAGGTTCATCGCAAAACGGTCCTCACTTGAGACCTCGTTCGAGGGGAAGGCAAGGCAGAACTGATTCTGCTCGGTCTTCTTGCGCCGAACGGAAATAGTAGTGCCGTATAAAGCGGCTTTCCTTTTGACTCGCCTTGTCTTTTCCATACCAGAGAAGCGATCTTTAATGCGCTCGAGATGGCTGTCTTCGTAATTTCCGCAGAGCGAGATGATGATTCTACCCGCAGTGTAGTGGCTTTCCTTGAAGCCTTTCAGGCTTTCGCCGGACATTTTTTGGAGTGTCGTGGGCTTACCCAAAACGGGACGACCTAAAGCGCCCTTAAAGCAGCCGGACATCAGTTTTTCGTAGCAGGCATCGTCGGGAGTATCCTCATACATTCCGATTTCTTCAAGGATGACTCCGCGCTCGCTGCCTGTTTCACTCTCGTCAAAAGCGCAGTCGAAAAACATCTCTGTGAGAAGGTCGACGGCCGTGTCCAGGTGTGTGTCCAGCACCCTCGCGTAAAAGCAGGTGCTCTCGCGCGTTGTATAGGCGTTTATCTGGCCGCCGATTGCGTCCATTGCAAAGGCAAGCTCGGCAGCGGAATGCGCCGATGTGCGTTTAAACAGCATATGCTCAATGAAGTGGGCGCTACCGTTTTCAGCGAGGGCTTCATCTCTCGAGCCGACGTCAATGAAAATGCCGACTGCGGCAGAGCGCACATGGGGCATTTTTTCGCATATTATCCGAACGCCGTTAGGAAGCGTGTTTATTTTAAACATTTCCATTTCTCCATTAAAAAACCGGAGCGGGGATAGTCCCGCCCCGATTATTCATATTATAGAATTACTCAGTCAGTTAAGCCCAGCGCTTCGCGTTCCTTAAGGGCTTCTTTACGGGAGAGGTTAACTCTACCGCGTTCGTCGACTTCGACAACCTTGACCCAGGTCATGTCGCCGATGTTGAGGACGTCCTCAACCTTTTCGGTACGCTTGTTTTCCAAATCCTTGATATGGCACATACCGTCCTTGCCGGGAGCAAGTTCGACGAAGGCACCGATGGGAATTATGCGTACGACCTTGCCGTAATATAGCTTGCCGACCTCGGGTACGAAAACGATGTTGCCTATAATGGCCTGTGCCTTTCTGCAGGCATTGATGTCGGGACTTGCAATATAAATCGTGCCGTCATCCTCGATGTCGATTTTGCAGCCGGTATCAGCTGTGATTTTCTGAATGACCTTGCCGCCGGAGCCGATGACTTCGCGAATTTTGTCGACGTCAATCTTTATGGTTATCATCTTGGGAGCAGTTTCGGCAACCTCTGCACGAGGCTCCGCTATGCAGGGAAGCATAATCTCGTCAAGTATCTGATAGCGTGCTTCCATGGTAATATCGAGAGCGTTTTTGATTATCTCATGGGTCAAACCGTCATTTTTCAGATCCATTTGGATAGCGGTAATACCCTTTTTCGTTCCGGCGACTTTGAAGTCCATCTCGCCGTGGAAGTCCTCAACACCCTGGATGTCAATGAAGGTGGTGAAACCGCCGTTATCGTCCTGAATGAGTCCGCAGGAGATGCCCGCGACGGGAGCCTTTATGGGAACACCGGCGTCCATGAGGGCGAGGGTGCTGCCGCAAATACTGCCCTGTGAGGTGCTGCCGTTGGAGGAAAGAACCTCGGAAACAAGGCGGATGGCGTAGGGGAAATCGTCGATGGAGGGGATTACGGGCTCGAGAGCCTTTTCCGCTAGAGCGCCATGTCCAAATTCGCGGCGGTTGGTGCTGCGGCTTCCTCTAGCTTCTCCAACGGAGTAGGAGGGGAAGTTGTAGTGGTGCATGAAGCGCTTGGACTCCTCTTCCCAGATGGTGTCAAGCTTCTGCTCCATATCAATTGTCGCCAAAGTTGCAACGGTGAGAACCTGAGTCTGGCCTCTTGTGAAAAGACCCGAGCCGTGAACCTTGGGTAAAAGTCCGACTTCAGCTGCCAAGGGTCGGATTTCGTCCATCGAACGTCCGTCAACACGCTTGCCCGCGAGCAGCCAAGCCTTGACAATCTTTTTCTGCATACGGTAGAGAATTTCATCCATATATTTGCCCATGTCGGGGAACTGCTCTGCGTACTTCGCGTTAACCGCGGTAATCCATTCGTTGACTCTTGCTTCGCGGACGTTTTTGTCATCAGTGTCCATGCAGTATCTCATGCCTTCGATTTCGTTGGCACAGAGAGTATCGAAAAGAGCGGTGTCAAAAGCGGCGTGCTCATAAGTGAATTTTTCCTTGCCAAGCTCCGAAACCATCTTGTCGATGAGGTTCAGAACGACCTGAATCTCATTATGAGCCGCGACTATGCCGTTATACATCACATCGTCGGGAATTTCATCGCCGCCAGCTTCAATCATAACAACCTTTTGATGTGTCGCGGTAACGGTTACGTTCATTTTGCTTCTTGTGCGCTCTTCCTTAGTGGGGTTAAAGAGGAAGTTTTCTCCGTCCCAGCCGAGAGCGATGCCCGCGACAGGACCGTTGAAAGGTACGTCGGAAATCGCAACGGCAGCTCCGGCGCCGATCATTGCGGTGATTTCGGGAGAACAGTCGTGATCGACGGAAAGTACGGTGCAGGAAATAACGACGTCGTTACGCAGGTCATAGGGGAATAGCGGGCGCATCGGACGGTCGATCATGCGGGAAGCGAGGACTGCTTGCAGAGAGGGACGGGATTCGCGGCGCATAAAGCTTCCGGGAATGCGGCCGACCGCATAGAGCTTTTCCTCAAAGTCGACAGAGAGCGGGAAAAAATCGACTCCGTCGCGGGGCCTCGGGGAGGCCGTGACGTTGACGAGAACTGTTGTTTCACCGTACTTGGTAAGCACTGAGGAGTTTGCCAATTCGCACATTTTTCCTGTCTCAAAAACAAGGGGACGACCGGCAAAGGTGGTTTCATAGCGGCGGACTTTGTCAAATTCTTTTTTCTTTATAATCATTCTATTGCTCCTTTCGGGAATTATCCCTTTTGCGGAGCCGATCCCTTTAACACTTGAAAACAGGTTTATCGCAAGCACTATGGGCGAGGATAAGCACATTTTCAATTGCTAAAGGTCAAATCTCCGCGGTTTTACTTCGGTGTATTTTCTTATATATTATAGTCACAATGACTCATAATATCAATGTCAAAAAGCGAAAATGTATAACGGGGCTGTTCCGACGAAATGCGAAACAGCCCCAGTAATGCTTTTATTACTTTCTGATACCCAGCTTCGCGATGCAGGCACGATAACGCTCGATGTCCTTATCCATAAGGTAATCAAGCAGACGGCGGCGCTTGCCGACCATCTTCAGAAGTCCGAGACGACTGTGGTTGTCCTTCTTGTGAATCTTGAGGTGCTCTGTGAGCTGGTTGATGCGCTCCGTAAGGATTGCAATCTGAACCTCAGGCGAACCTGTGTCGGTTCCATGGGTGCGGTTACTCTCGATAACTGTGGTTTTTTGGTCTTTTGTGATCATAGTATGATCCCCTTTCATTTTTTAACATACCCGCAGGCTGAGTGATGGGGAAGAAAGGCGCCGTTTCTCGGCTGGATCCCAAAACTAAGCACAGGGGCTAGAACTCTAAAAGTTTATCACATATAGTAAAGATTGTAAAGAGGGAGTTTTTCTGGTCTTTACATACACTTTTATTTGTTTTTCATGACGGATTTCATGCGCTGTCCATGGTCAAGAATCCGCTTCCTGATGCGAAGGCTCTTCGGGGTGACCTCCAGAAGTTCGTCGTCCGCGAGGAATTCCATGCACTGCTCAAGGCTCATAAGACGCGGAGGAATAAGACGGAGCGCTTCGTCACTGCCTGAAGCACGAGTATTTGTGAGCTGCTTTTTCCTGCAGACGTTGACGACGATATCCTCGTTTTTTGGGCAGATTCCGACTACCATTCCGGCATAGACGGGGACGCCAGGTCCGATGAACATTGCGCCGCGGTCCTGAGCGTTGAAAAGACCGTAACCAACGGATTCGCCCGTTTCAAAAGAGATAAGTGAACCGGTGCTGCGCCGCGCAACCTCGCCCTTCATGGGAGCATAGCTATCAAACACCGAGGCAAGAATGCCCTCGCCACGGGTGTCGGTCAAAAACTCGTTGCGGTAACCGAAAAGACCTCTCGAGGGTACGAGAAACTCAAGCTTCATGCGGTTGCCGACGGGATTCATCTGAATAAAATCTCCTCTGCGTGATGAGAGCTTGTCTATTACTGAGCCGACGGCGTTTTCCGGAACATCAGCGATGACGCGCTCCATAGGCTCGCACAGCACGCCGTCAATTTCCTCCATCAGAACACGCGGAGGGGAGACCTGGAATTCGTAGCCCTCGCGGCGCATTGTCTCAATCAGGATTGAGAGGTGCATTTCACCGCGTCCCGCGACATTAAAGGAATCGCTGTTTTCGATTGCGTTAACGTGAAGGGAAACGTCCTTGAGCGTTTCGCGGAAGAGCCTGTCACGAATTTGGCGTGTGGTTACGAATTGACCTTCACGACCTGCAAAGGGACTGTCGTTTACGGCAAAGGTCATTTCAATTGTGGGAGCTGTTATTTTTCCAAAGGGCAGCGGTTCAACACAGCTGCTTGCGCAGATTGTATCACCTATCGTAATATCGCCGATACCGGACATGGCAATGATGCTGCCCGCCGCGGCTTTTTCAACTGGGACTTTTGCGAGCCCCTCGAATTCGTAAAGGTTTACCGCCTTTGACTTTTTGGAGGCACGCTCTCCGTGAAAATCGCATACCGTTATTTCCTGATTTTGATTTACCACACCCCGCTCAATGCGGCCGATTGCGATACGTCCTACATATTCGTTATAGTCGATTGCTGAAACTAGCATTTGGAAGGGAGCTTCCGTGTCCTGTTCCGGTGCGGGAATATAATCGATTATTGTGTCAAACAGAGGATGGAGGTCCGTTCCAAGATTGTCGGGAGTCATTGAGCAGATGCCCTGCCTCGCCGAGCAGAAAAGAGTGGGCGAGTCAAGCTGAGCATCTGTAGCGTCGAGATCCATGAGAAGCTCAAGGCATTCATCAATAACCTCATAAATCCTCTGGTCGGGGCGGTCTATCTTGTTAATGACAACGATGACCTTGTGGCCGAGCTCAAGCGCCCGTCCGAGAACAAAGCGTGTCTGAGGCATCGGCCCTTCCGCCGCGTCGACAAGAAGGATGACACCGTTGACCATCTTAAGGATGCGCTCAACCTCGCCTCCGAAATCAGCGTGACCCGGAGTGTCGACAATGTTTATTTTGCAGCCGTTATAATGAATGGCGGTGTTTTTCGCGAGTATCGTAATTCCGCGCTCACGCTCGAGGTCGCCGGAGTCCATAACGCGCTCCATGACTGCCTGATTTTCTCTGAAGGTGCCGCTCTGCGAGAGCATGGCATCGACTAAGGTAGTCTTGCCGTGGTCGACGTGGGCGATGATTGCTACATTTCTGATATTGTTCACTGTATCTCCACTTTTCATATTATTGTTTATCTTATCATTCACAAAGATTTATTATAGCATTCCTCACAAAAAAGTGCAAGTTATATTGCACAGTCTTTCCATAGCTGCATTTTAAGCCTAACAGATATACCCAAAACCAGACTTTGAAGCGGGCTTAATAACTTGACTGTTAAAGGGAAACGTAGTATCATATTTACAATATTTAGCGCGCTTAAAGGGTTTTTCTATAAAAAGAAAGGTTGAGCTTTGATGGGACTGATTAAAAAGACAATATGCCCCAAATGCGGTCAGGAATATTCCGTTCTAAAGGCAGAATGCCCGTACTGTGGTGCAAGACAGCAAAAACAGAGCGCGCGAACGCCGCAGTCATCAGACGCGGTTAGAAAAGGGACTTCCGCAAGCGTGAGAGCCGAGGCCAACACGAAATGGCAGCTCATTTTCGGGCTTTGCCTTATTGCGGCGGTTATCATTGCGGTCATAGTCCTTATTACGACGACAATAAACGGCGACTATGTGACCGCAACGCCCACGCCTTCGGCTATTGAGACCGTGACGCCGACTCCCTCACCTACACCGAAACCGACTCCGACTCCAACGGTCGAATCGATCACAATCACCTTCCTCGGAGAAGCGAGAAGCGAGTTTGCGACAAATGCCGGCAATACGACTCAGCTTGGAGCGACGATTTATCCCTTGGATATCGAGGGAACAGTGGCATGGTCATCCTCGAATGAGAGCATACTGACAGTCGATGAGAACGGGCTCGTCACCGCTGTCGGCGCGGGAAGTGCGAGCGTTATAGCTCGTTGTTACGGTGGAGCGGCCGAATGCAAGGTTTGGGTGCGTTAAAAAAGTAATTTTTCCGGCGGATGGTCGCTCCGGGCTTAACCCCCGCAAGCCACCTATCCGCCGGTTCGTTTATCTCGGAAGGACTATTATTATATGCAAAGCGAAAATAATAAGCCGTCGTGCATCGGTATTTTTCTGCAAACGCTAAGTATCGCCACCTTTACTCTGGGCGGCGGATATGTGATGATACCGCTGCTTCGTGAGCGGTTTGTTGAAAAACTCGGCTGGATTAATGAAAACGAGCTCACGGAAATGACCGCGATTGGGCAGTCGTCACCGGGAGCTATGATAATTAACGTAAGCGTCCTCGTCGGCTATCGACTGCACGGTTTTTGGGGCGCCGTCTGCGCACTTCTTGGCACCTCGTTGCCGGCGATAGTTTTGCTTGCAGCAATGTGTTATTTTTATGATATGATACGCGGCAGCCGCTTGGTTTCGGCAGCCTTTCGCGGAATGAATGCCGGCGTTGCAGCGGTCATCGCAGATACGGTTGTGAGCATGGCAGCGCCTTATATTAAGAAGGATCAGGTGCTGTATGCCCTCATCATGGTCGGTGCTTTTGCAGCGGCATTTTTCCTGAAGATTAATATCGCACTTGTCATTGTAGCCTGCGGCGCCGTAGGTGTTATCATCGGCGCGGTGCGCGTCAGGAGAGAAAAAGCATGATTTATATAAAACTGATGCTTTCGTTTTTGCTTATAGGAGTTCTTGGCTTCGGGGGAGGCTATGCGGTGCTGCCGCTCATACAGCAGCAGTGCGTCCAAACGAACCACTGGCTGACAATGACCGAATTTTCTGATCTTCTGACCCTCTCGCAGATAACCCCGGGACCAATCGCAATCAACGCCGCATCCTTTGTAGGGATGAAGGTGGGCGGTGTTGCAGGGGCTTTTCTTGCCTCGTTTGCGTTCATGCTTCCGCCTTTTCTCGTTGTGAGCCTGCTTTATGTGGTATACAGAAAATACGGGCAGCTTAAAACTGTCCAAAATGCGCTGAGCGGACTCAAGCCCGGCGTCGTTGGACTCATCGCCTTTGCGGGACTCGGCGTTATTATCGAAACGGTATGGGGCAGCGCGATTGTGCTTTCGTCGACTGATATCTTTTCGCTGGCGCTGATCGTGGCCGCGTTTTTCGCTTTGAGAAAGTGGAAGCCGGGGGTTATAGTCACCATACTGGCCTGCGGAGTGATGGGTGTTATTTGGGAACTTATCCGCCCGCTTTTTAAATAAAAATGTCAGGAGCAAAGTTCTGAAAAAATCTCATTTGCATGGATAGGATTTTACAGTTGACAAAATTACTTTGTTTGGTGTAAAATAACACTCGCCGATTAAATTCGGACGATTGGCGCAGCTGGTAGCGCATCCGCTTGACGTGCGGGAGGTCACAAGTTCGAGTCTTGTATCGTCCACCAAACCAAACAAATCCGAACTGTTAGCTTGTAGGCAAAAGGTTCGGATTTGTTTTTTACGTTCGGATAAGCAGTAATGTCATGCTAAAAGCCGAAAATTCTGTTTAAAAATCGCCAATGCAACTATAATAAAAAGATAAATAGCTGAGGATGTTGAATTAAAATGTCAATTCAAAACGAAGTTAATCGAAGAAAAACTTTTGCGATTATTTCTCACCCGGATGCCGGTAAGACAACGCTTACTGAAAAACTGCTCCTATTCGGAGGAGCAATCAGGCTCGCGGGCACAGTCAAAGGAAGAAAAACAAATAAATACGCTGTTTCGGACTGGATGCAGATCGAAAAGGAAAGAGGCATATCTGTTACATCAAGTGTTCTGAATTTTGATTATAACGGATATCGAATCAATATATTGGATACCCCGGGGCATCAGGATTTTAGCGAGGACACCTACAGAACGCTGACTGCGGCGGACAGTGCCGTCATGCTGATTGATGGAGCAAAGGGCGTTGAAGACCAGACAAAGAAGCTGTTCCACGTTTGCAGAAAACGCGGCATACCCATTTTTACCTTCGTCAACAAGTTGGACAGGGCCTGCAGAAACCCGCTTGAGCTGATGGAGGAGATCGAAGAGACTCTGGGAATCCGTTCCTGCCCCATGAATTGGCCTATAGGCGTTGACGGCGATTTCAAGGGCGTTTATGACCGCAGAAGCGCTCAAATTGAGCTATTTGAAAGCGGAGAGCACGGCCAGAGTATTGCTGTTTCAGATACCGGCAGCGTTAATGACGAGCGATTTAAAACAATTTTGGGCGATAGCCTGTACAATAAGCTTTGCGAAGATATTGCTCTACTGGATATCGCCGGTGATGAATTCGATATGGAAAAGGTCAGTGCAGGAGAGCTTACGCCGATGTTTTTCGGAAGCGCAATGACGAATTTCGGCGTGCGTCCGTTTCTTGAAACCTTTATCGAGTTGGCTCCCTCGCCTAGTGCCCAATGCCATAGTGAAGGCAGTATTGAGCCGGATGATGATATCTTTTCGGGTTTTGTGTTTAAGATTCAGGCCAATATGGACCCTGCTCATCGTGACAGAATTGCCTTTATCAGGATTTGTTCCGGCATGTTTGAAAAAGGTATGGAAGTCAATCATACCAGATTGAAGAAAATAATTCGTTTATCTCAGTCCCAGCAATTTATGGCTCAGGACCGAGTGCTTGTTGATGAGGCATATGCCGGTGATATAATCGGCGTCTTTGACCCCGGTATATTCAATATCGGAGATACAATTTGCGGAGGAAATAAATCTTTCAAATTTGAGGGTATTCCAATGTTTCCGGCGGAACATTTTGCGGAAGTTATGGCAAAGGACGCTTCAAAGAGAAAGCAGTTTCTAAAGGGCATCAATCAGCTAGCGGAAGAAGGAGCCATTCAGGTTTTCAGGCAGCCCGATATGGGAGGCGAGGTGCTGACAATCGGCGTTGCCGGTGTGCTTCAGTTCGAGGTTCTTGAATATAGGATGAAAAACGAGTATACCGTGGATTTGCAGATGAGAAGGCTGCCGTTTATGATGGCATACTGGCCAAATACTGATTTTACAAAGGAAATGCTGGGTTACAATGATTCGGTTCTGGTTCAGGATCAGTATGACAGACCTGTGCTCTTATGCAGAAATAAGTGGTCGCTGAGACCCTTGCAGGAGAAATTCCCGAACATCACTTTCCTTGATATAGCTCCGTCAGTTTAATCGTCTGTCTATATTTTTTAATTAGAAAAACAGACCGGAAAAGCTTCTGCTTTTCCGGTCTGTTTTAATTGCTTTTTATAATGTATCAGCATTCGTAGGTCTTTGCTTTTTCGAAATCTTCCTGAATTTCTTTTGAAGGCTCTTTGGTTAAAAGCGAGACGACAATGATGAAAACACAGGAGATAAGGAAGGCAGGGAGCAGCTCATATATGCCCATAACTCCGCCCATTGGACGAATGAGAAGCTTCCAGATGAAAACCATGCTGCCGCCCGCGAGCATCCCCGCAACCGCGCCCTGCAGAGTGGTGCGTTTCCAGAACAGTGAAAACAGCATGATCGGGCCGAAGGTTGCGCCGAAGCCCGCCCAAGCAAAGGATACAACATCGAAAATGACTTTGCTTTTATCCCAAGCCAAAAGCATACCGATAACGGCTATCAAGACCAATACGATACGGGACACGGTCATAACCTGTTTGTCCGTCGCGTTTTTCTTGAGAAGCCCCTGGAAAATGTTCTTGGAAAATGCCGAGGATGCGATTAGCAGATAGGAGTCGGAGGAACTGATGGTGGCGGCAAGGATACCGGCCATGGCGAGTCCCGCGAGCAGCGGCGGCAGAAGATTTGTTGAAAGAAGTATAAATACGCTTTCCGACTCCCCGGAAGTTAAAAGTTCAACAGGATAAAGCACTCTGCCGATAATGCCGATAAGTACGGCGGCTGTCATGGAGATAACTGCCCATGTGGTTGCAATTCTTCTGGAGGTTTTGAGCTCACTTACTTTACGGATAGCCATGAAGCGCAGGAGAACCTGCGGCATGCCAAAGTAACCAAGTCCCCAGGAAAGCGTTGAAAGAATGGTCAAAAACCCGTATGGCAAGGCACTCCCGAACAGAGCCTGTCCGTTCGAAACCTGCTGTACTCCATCGGCTACCGTCGGAGATGCCATTCCGAAGAATTCAAAGAAGCCCGGAATGCCCTTGATGTTTTCCAAAATTTGAGCAGAACCGCCTGCGCTGATGACCGCAACAACGAGAACTGCTACCAAAGCAACTATCATTACAATGCTCTGCATAAAATCGGATGTACTCTCGGCCAGAAATCCGCCCAAGAAGGTATAAACAATAACGAAAAGTGCGCCGGCTATCATCATGCTCTGATATGAAAATCCGAACAGAGTGCTGAAAAGCTTCCCGCAGGTGATGAAGCAACTAGCGGCATAGACTGTGAAAAACACGAGAATAAAGAGAGCCGCAATTGACATCAAGAGTTTCTTTTTGTCGTGGAAACGATTGCTGAAAAAATCGGGGATGGTGATTGCATTGTCCGCCACAGCTGAATAGCGGCGCAGACGCTTTGAAACAAGAAGCCAGTTAAGGTATGTACCGACGGCAAGGCCAATTGCTGTCCAGGTGGCATCAGCAAGACCGCACCAATAGGCTACGCCCGGCAGACCCATGAGTAGCCAACCGCTCATGTCGGAGGCCTCCGCGCTCATCGCAGCAATCCACGGTCCAAGGGACCTGCCGCCGAGAAAATAGTTGTCCGAGTTCTGGTTGGCGCGCTTTGCGAAAAACAGACCGATGCCTATTACCGCGAGCATATAGACAGCCATTGCGATTAGGATTTGTATGGTTCCACCACTCATTAAATAATTCCTCCAAAATATTTTTCCTCTCAATTAGTGCAAGCGCATTGCACTGTTAAAGAAACTAACATATTTTATGAAATTCCTCAAGTATAAAAACAATATTCTTCATATATTTGCAATTTCGCTCGTGTTTATATGCAAATAGCAGAGAAACAGGACATTTGAGCGAACCGTGTAAAATTTGGAAGATGTACGAAAACTTCGTTGACCGATTATGGTGATTTGTGTATAATATTCAAAAGAGAGCGGTCGGTATTTTGGCAGTTTTCTAAAGACTTTTAATCTGTACTACTGAGCCTTGTTTCTACAATCTTGAGTAGAAGGCGGTTGGAATAAGTGGAATCTAACGCTAAACGTGCCATATTCTCGATTCTAATACCAGCCGCACTTATCGTGGGACTGGTGCTCTGCGCGTGGCTTTACCGCTCCCAGTCTTTCGCACAGATGGATGCCCAGAAGGAACGCTTGCTTTATCTACCAGGGACAGAGCAGAGCAACATTTTTGGCTCTGCCGCGGACACGCGCTTTGAGGTGCTGTCAAATTACGCTTCACGCCTTGAGAAAGCGGAGCAGGACGGGAAAGACCGTTTCCTTAGCCAGCTGAGCACTTCGGCCCAGGATATTGGCTTTTCTTATGCGGCAGTCGTCGGACCGAGTGCCGTGCTTTTAACCGAAAAAAACGAAACTATCGATATTTCAGGTCAGGAGTGCTGGAAAACTGCATTAGGCGGAACTCCCGTACTCTGCAAAATCGATCTCAGCGACAAACTGCGCTTTGCTTTTGCCGTGCCCTATGAGGAGAACGGTAAAAATATAGGCGCGGTTATTGGTTTTTGTACTGAGGAAGAAATTCGACGCATACTTTGGTCGGAAACAAACTTATGCGCATCGGCAGCTGTTGTGTTCGAACCGTCCGGAAGAATCGTCACGGATACAGGGAAGGTTCAGGCTTTCGAAGGCGAATCCGATATATATGCATATTTTGATAAGCTTGCCTCGGTAAACGCTGTTTCGGGCGAGGATGTCGAGAAGCTGAGAAGCACTGTCAGAGCTGGCGGCAAGGGTATGGTTAATCCCGCCGTTGAAAGCGGAATTTACTATGCTTATCAGCCTTTAGGTACAGGCGGCTGGTATATACTCAACTCAATCAGCAAGAGTTATATAGAAAATGAGCTTTCGGGAATCAGCAGGATGGACCCTGTTTGGATAGGGGTCGTGGTGACGCTTGCGCTTTTATTACTCACATCCGTTGGTATGACTGCGAGGCGTCGTCTGAAAGAAACGCGCAGTGAGCGAAAGAAATATGTGGAAGCATGCACGGTCGACCCACTTACGGGGCTATATAATAAACCGGGTTTCGAAGCCGAAACAAGACGCGCACTATTAAGACTCCCCCTCGACCGCGACTGCTCCGTCATCTCGTTCGAGGTTGTTTCGTTCCGCACCTATAATGAGCTTTATGGTTATGAGGCCGGAGATGCGCTTCTGAAAACGATTGCCGATACGATTTTGCGCTATAAAAAAAGGGGTGATGTTGTCTCGCGGCTGTATTCAGACCACTTCGTCTGGTTTACAACGGGAAAGGACAAGGAAGAGATTTTCGGTACGATACGCGCAGCGTTAAAGACAGCGAAAGAGACAGGACTGCCGTTTTTCCTGTGCGCCGGAATCTACCTTGTTAATGACCGAGGAATGGCAATTTTTGAGATGATCGATAAGGCTTCAATTGCCAAGGACACCATTAAGTATAATTACAGCACGGGCATAGCCATTTTTGATGAATCGATGCTGGAATGCCAGCTCCAGGACGCCGGCATGGTCGGCAGCATGATGAAGGGGCTGGAAAGCGGAGAATTTATTGAATACTATCAGCCGAAATACAGCACTTACACCGAAACCGTTATCGGTGCGGAAGCACTGGCGCGCTGGAAAAAGCCCGATGGGGAGATCATTCAGCCAAGCAGATTCATTGAGCTTTTTGAACGCAACGGTTTTATACGAAGGCTAGACTTCTATATTTTTGAGAAGGTCTGTGAATTTCTCGCTTTGGCACAGGCGGAAGGCAGACCAGTCCTGCCAATTTCGGTTAACTTTTCACGCGTCCATATGCACGATTTGCATTTTCCGCAGAGACTTTTCAATATAACGCAAAAATATGCGGTCGATCCGAAATATCTGGAGATCGAGCTTACCGAATCGGCTTTCATAATGGATTCGAAGGATCAGAACAAGGTTGCAGACATACTGCATGAATTCGGCTTTTCAGTCGCGATCGACGACTTTGGCAGCGGATTTTCCTCGCTCAATATGCTCAAGGATTTTGACGTTGACACGCTGAAGATTGACACCAAATTTTTGGAAGGCTTTGAACTCGGAGGTAAGGTTGGAACAGTCGTTACCTCGGTAATTCGTATGGCAAAATGGCTTGGGATACCGGTCGTCGCCGAAGGCGTCGAAACCAGAGAGCAGGTCGACTTTTTACATAGCCTCGGCTGCGAAACGATTCAGGGATATTACTATTCGCGCCCGATTCCGCGTGAGGAATATGAAAAGCTGATAGCTGGGCAGGATCCAACAGACTTCAGACGTGAAAAGCCTGCGGGCGTTACTCTAAGCGGCATCAATGCTGTTCTGGGCGGGGACAGCCTTATAAATTCCATGCTGGACGGCATCCTCGGAGGCTTCGGCATTTATGAGCTTTCAGGAGATTGCATCGAAGCAATCAGAGTTAACAATACCTATTATGAGATCATGGGGTACCCCAACATGGCAGCGTTCAGAGAGCATTCGCTCAATGTCGTTAACCGAGTTTATCCGCAAGACAGGGAAAGACTTCTGGATACGTGCCGCCTCGCCGTTTCGACAGGCGCGGTTCAGAAGCTGACTGCGCATAGATTCAGGTTCGACGGCAGCCTCATGCAGTTTGACTGTGTTATTAAGCATATCGGCGGAACAGAGGATAAGCCGCTCATTTGTATGTCACTCGTTGATGCCACCGACAGGCTCCTTACCGAAAGAGAAAACGATCTCAATAAATATTGCGACGCGCTCTACTCGGTCTTTGACGAAATATTCGAATTTAACTACTCCGAGGATACGCTTCGCATTCTCAGCCGCAACCATGTGAGATGCAGCGAGGAAACAAGAAATCTTGGGGAAGCCGAGAAAAACTGGCTCGAGAACATAATCTATTTCGAAGACAGGGAAAAGCTCAGTCAAATAATAACAGTGGTACGGGCCGGAAAGATTGAACTTCCGTTTACCACAGATTACAGGATAATCAAAAACGGAGAAATCATGTGGAAAACGGCCTCCCTTGTCTCGATTACTGGAAGCAGCTATCTTGTGTGCGAGCTCGATGTCACACAGAAAAAGCAGTTTGAAATCCTCGTATCAAGCCAAGAATTCAGCCTACCGGCTCCTTTGCTTTAGGCACTGAAGGTTCGTACTGAATTTCGTCAGATAGGGAATCATAATATTTATACAAAAAATTTCGCCGCCGAGCGCGGCGACAAATTTTGCGGAGGCTATAAATGGAAATAAAAAAAGAAAAAGCAGTTTTGGCAGGGCTTTCCGCAAATTCTATGGCGGAGGATGAACGATCGACCGAAATCAGTATGCAGGAGCTAGCGGCGCTCGTTGAGACGGCGGGCGGAGAAGCGGTGGCCTATGTGCTGCAAAACAAAGCAACGCCCGAAGCGCGAACCTTCATCGGTGAGGGCAAGGTTCAGGAGATGAAGGAACTCATTGACCGCAACGAATGCGACCTCGCTGTCTTTGACAATGAGCTTTCGCCTTCACAGATGCGTGTGCTTTCGGAGGATCTCGGAGTCAAGGTACTTGATAGGAGCGGACTCATACTTGATATATTTGCGCAAAGGGCTCAAACGAGAGAAGGACAGCTTCAGGTTGAGCTTGCACAGTACGAATATCTCCTGCCCCGCCTGACGGGAATGTGGACCCACCTTGTGAGGCAGACGGCCGCGGGTGGCTCCTCGCCTATCGGAACGCGCGGACCCGGCGAAACTCAGCTTGAGACGGACCGCCGTCACATAAGACGTAAAATACAAAAGCTGCGTGAGGAGCTGGAGGAAGTGCGGCGTGTCCGCGGAACTCAACGGCGCAGACGAGAAAAAAACTCAATGCCTGTCGTCGCGCTCGTCGGCTATACGAACTCAGGGAAATCAACGCTTCTAAATTGCCTTACGGGTGCGGGTATACCCGCGAACGACAGGCTTTTCGATACTCTGGACACGACGACGCGCCGCACAAGTATAAGCGATACGCAGGAAATTTTGCTCTCCGACACCGTAGGCTTTATCAGAAAACTTCCGCACCATCTGGTCGAGGCCTTCAAGGCGACGCTCGAGGAGCTCGCCTATGCGGATGTGCTTCTACACGTCATAGACATTTCAAGCCCGACTTGGGAAGAGCAGGCGAGGATAGTAGACGAGCTCATTGACCAGCTCGGCGCTTCAAAGACGCCTTGCATCCGTGTTTTCAACAAGTGCGACGCTTTTTCTGGTGAGCTTCCGCACGGAGAGAGCATTGTCTGCATCTCGGCAAAAACCGGAGAGGGCGCGGCGGAGCTCCTGTCCGCGCTATCTAAGCAGCTTGAAAACGGAAAGAGAAATGTCGATCTTTTGCTGCCTTATCGGGAGGCTGGAGTTCTGGAGTTTCTGCACCGTGAGGGCTCAGTGACGTCTGCGGAATATGTGGATAACGGCATCAGGGTGAAAGCGGTCATAAGACCGGAGCTCTGGGGCAGGGTGCGCGCTTTCGTCGTAAAAGGCGAAACGGAAGATTTATCCGAAGACGATATAACTTAAACGCGAGTGGAGGTGGAGCCGATGACGAGCTATCTTGTACCGTCAGGCGAAGGCAAAGCGGAATTCACGGAAAAACATTCCCGCTTCATCGGACATGTCTGGCGTACGGACACCGAGGAAGAGGCTCTGGAAAAGCTCCGCGAAACGCGAGAAGGGCACCGCGACGCTACGCATAACGTCTATGCCTATATAATTCGTGATAACAACATAACGAGATATTCGGACGACGGAGAACCCAGCGGAACATCAGGGATGCCGACACTGAACGTCTTTACATCAGAGGAAATCAAAAATGTCTGCTGTGTGGTGACACGCTATTTCGGCGGGACGCTTCTTGGCACCGGAGGTCTGGTGCACGCCTATTCCAAGGCGGCGAAAATGGCGCTCGACGCCGCAGGCGTATCGATGATGGCGGAGTGGCGAAAGCTCCGAATCTCCTGCGATTACAGTTTTTTTGAGCGGGCGAAGAGGATACTCGAGGAAACTGAAGCAGTCATACAAAACTCGGACTTTGGAACGAATGTAATTATCGATGCTCTTGTACGCTCGGACAGAGCGGAGGCTTTTACACAAAAGCTCACGGACGCATCCAACGGCAGGGCAAATTCCGAGGATACGGGGAGCGTATTTCAAGGCGTCCGGATTAGATGAACGGGGCTTAAAAAGAACGGAAAATACATATAGATGGGGCGGTATCCTTTCATATTACCGTCCCATCTATATTTTATTCCTATAAAAATGATAATAAAAAAGAGGGAAATGGGTGGCAATGTCGTATAAGATGATAGGTCGTTTCATACATCCCCAAAACTTTGGAGGTGACCCGTATTGCCGAACCCTAGAGAAAGACGCGAGCAGCTTGAACGCCTTATGATTTCGGGCATAGGCGTGCTTGCTGAAATTTCAAAAGGACGAGCCTTTCCCGAAGCGCAGGATGAGGTCCGAACCTGCTTCCAGCGAGACATCGACAGGATTACGTATTCAAAGTCCTTCAGACGTTTGAAGCATAAGACTCAGGTTTTTCTCCAGCCGGAGGGCGACCATTACCGCACTCGCCTGACGCATACGCTCGAAGTGACGCGCATAGCAAGAACAATTTCACGCGCGCTTATGCTTAATGAGGATTTGACTGAGGCAATAGGTCTCGGTCATGATTTGGGACATACACCCTTTGGTCATGCGGGTGAAAGGGCACTCTGCGAAATATATTCCTGTGGCTTTCGGCACTATGAGCAGAGCCTGCGCGTTGTTGATAAGCTCGAAAAATCCGGAAAAGGGCTGAACCTCTGCTATGAGACTCGAATGGGCATACTGAACCATACCACAGGTGCTCCCGACGACACGGCAGAAGCGACAGCCGTCCGCCTTGCGGACAGAATCGCTTATATCAACCACGATGTTGATGACGCGATCCGAGCGGGAATACTGACTGCGGATGAAATTCCGAAAGAGGTCTGTGAGCGCATCGGCGAACGGCACAGCACAAGAATTGACGCGATAATCAGGGACGTAATCGAAACGAGCCGCGAGGGCCAAGTCCGAATGTCAGACGATATGGCTCAAGCGGTCGAGCTGTTCCATGATTTTCTTTTTGAAAAGGTATACCGCAATCCGCAAGCCAAAGGCGAGGAGGCTAAGGTCTCGAAAATTCTGGGCGCAATCTGGGACTACTATATCAAAAACCCCGATAAGCTCCCACCAGATTACAGACGCATAGCCGATATCGAGGGCACAGAGCGCGCGGTCTGCGACTATGTTTCCGGAATGACTGACGACTATGCGGTATATACGTTCAGCAATATCTATATTCCTGCCGCATGGCAGGTGAAGTGAGTAAAACATTTTAAGCAGCAATTGATTATTGACGTACCGCCGCCTGCCGCTATCGAATAAAGGCGGAAATGGAAGATTTTTTAGGAAACGGAGGCGACGATATGGCTTTTCCCGAGAACTTTATTAAGGAACTCACAGAGCGCAACGATATTGCCGACGTCGTTTCCCAATACGTCAGACTTAACAAAAAAAGCGGCAACAACCTGTTCGGACTCTGTCCCTTCCACAGTGAAAAATCCCCGTCGTTTTCAGTCTCAAACGATAAGCAAATTTATCATTGCTTCGGCTGCGGCAAGGGCGGTTCGGTCATAAACTTCATAATGGAGATAGAGAACCTTTCCTATCCCGACGCAATCCGATTTCTCGCAAGACGGGTTGGGATGGCGGTTCCCGAGGATGAAAAGGACGAAAACTATTCACGCCGTGAGCGAATGCTTCAATTAAACCGCGATGCGGCGAGGTTTTTCTATGATCAGCTTTCAACGCAGGGCGGCGAAGCCGCAAGGCAGTACATAATTCAGCGAGACATATCAAACGCGATGGTGACCTCTTTCGGGCTTGGATTTGCGCCAGACAGCTGGGATAGCCTCGTTTCGGCAATGCAGAAAAAAGGCTACACGAAGCCCGAGCTTCTGGATGCGGGACTCGCGAGAGCTTCAAAAAAGGGCGACGGAGGTATATACGACACCTTCCGAAACCGCCTGATGTTTCCAGTCATAGATATACGCGGCAGCGTCATCGGTTTTTCGGGACGAATCCTCGGTGATGGCGAGCCAAAGTACATGAATAGCCCCGAAACACTAGTTTTCAGTAAGAGCCACAATCTTTTTGCAATGAATTTGGCTAAAAAGTCAAAAATGGGATATATAATCCTGTCAGAGGGAAATATAGACGTTGTAGCGATGCATCAGGCAGGTTTCGACTGCGCGGTGGCATCGCTTGGCACCTCGCTTACGCCGGAACAGGCGCGGCTCATATCACGATTTGTTAACGAGGTCGTCATCGCATATGACGGAGACGCGGCGGGACAGAAAGCTTCGCAGAGAGCGATCACGATTTTACAGCAGCTCGACATTAAGGTGCGGGTGCTCCGAATGACAGGCGCAAAGGATCCCGACGAATTCATCAAGAAATTCGGTACGGCAGCCTTTGAGAACCTTTTAAGGCGCTCCGAGAGCCACATCGAATATCGGCTTGCGGACATCGCGGCGAAATTTGATCTCGGCTCCGACGAAAGCAGAGTAGCGTTTATCAGGGACGCAACGGGGCTAATTGCAAGCCTTCCGAGCGCGGTTGAGCGCGAGGTATATTCCCGTAAGGCAGCGGATATGGCAAAGGTTTCTGGTGACACGGTTTCAGGCGAGGTCGAGCGTCTCCGCAAAAAATTACTTGGCCAGGCGAAGAAAAAGCAGGAGAGCGAAAATGCCCGCCCAGCGCACATGCAGCAGCCGCGAGACAGAAAGCTTCATTTCGAGAATGTCAAAAGCGCGACAGCGGAAAAGGGCGTGCTGAGGCTCCTCTATTATGACCCCTCGCTCTTCGCAAACGGAGCGGAGATAATCGGGGACGACTTTTCGTCTGAACTGCTCGCCAAGTTTTATGAGGAACTTGGGCAGCTCGCGAAAAACGGTGCGCAGCCTTCGTTGGCACTGCTGTCGGAACGTTTTTCAAACGAGGAAATATCAATTTTAACCGAAATATTGAGTGAACCGCAGGAGCTTTCTCAGGGTGAAAAGGCTCGAAATGATTACATAAAAATAATAAAGACCGAGAAACTCGCAAGGCGGCAGACACAGGGCGGAGACGGAATCGATTTAAACGATTTTGCAAGCAAGCTTCGCGAGAGCAAGGGTTATGGAGGATAAAGAAATGGCTGCTAAAGAAAAAGACGAATTAAAGAAGAAGGCAATTTTGCCTGTCGAAACAGACAACGAAGTGCAGGTTGAGAACGGTACTGTTCCCGAAAAAACCCCTGAGGATTTTCTGCGCGAGCTGATAGAAAAAGGCAAAAAGGCTGGAAAGCTAACCTCCAAGGAACTCATGGACGTGCTGGAAAACCTGAATCTCGATGCCGATCAGATTGACAAGTTCTACGATACGCTCGAAAATCTTGGAATCGAGACTGCAGGAGAGGACTATCTGCGCCCAATCGACGAGGAAGCGCTTCCCGAGCTCGAGGAACTTGAGGAGCTTGAGGAAGTCACGGAGGAGGAGATGGCGAGCACGGAAACGCTCGTGGATTCCTACTCAACAGATGACCCCGTCCGTATGTACCTCAAGGAAATCGGAAAGATACCGCTCCTCACGCCCGATGAGGAAGTTGAGCTCGCCGTCAGAATGGCTGAGGGCGACGAGGAGGCAAAGCGCCGCATGGCTGAGGCGAACCTACGCCTTGTTGTGAGTATTGCGAAGCGTTATGTCGGACGCGGAATGCTTTTCCTTGACCTCATTCAGGAGGGTAATCTCGGACTTATCAAAGCAGTCGAGAAGTTCGACTACACGAAGGGCTACAAATTCTCGACCTACGCTACATGGTGGATACGACAGGCAATCACGAGAGCAATCGCGGATCAGGCGCGCACGATACGTATTCCAGTTCACATGGTTGAAACTATAAACAAGGTCATCCGCGTTTCGCGCCAGCTCCTCCAAGAGCTGGGGCACGATCCATCTCCGGAAGAGATAGCCGAGGAGATGGGCATGCCCGTCGAAAAAGTGCGCGATATTCTTAAAATCGCGCAGGAGCCCGTTTCGCTTGAGACGCCGATAGGTGAGGAGGAGGACAGCCACCTTGGCGACTTCATCCCTGATGAGGATGCCTCCGAACCGAGCGAGGCCGCTTCGTTTACGCTTCTTAAGGAGCAATTAATGACCGTGCTTTCAACGCTCACGCCGCGTGAGGAAAAGGTCTTGCGCCTGCGCTTCGGCATCGAGGACGGCAGGACGCGCACGCTTGAGGAAGTCGGCAAGGAGTTCAACGTCACTCGTGAGCGCATCCGTCAGATCGAGGCAAAGGCCCTGCGCAAGCTCCGTCATCCCTCGCGCTCGAAGAAGCTCAGAGACTTTTTGAATTAACGGTATAGCCATAAATTTTAAAACGGGTGGTTTTGTATTTATCTCCGTTATTTTTTCCTCGGAAAATGATGATTTCGTTTAATTTAAATGAAATAAACGTAATAAAAACACACAGACGGTTCAGATATTGGACCGCCTGTGTGTTTTATACGTAATGATGGAGGTTATCTATCTCGCGTGCATTGGCAGAGAAGCTAAGTACCTCTTCCTGCCTATTTATCCGACAATTCCTTCAGCGTGTCAGGAGTAGCTTCAATCCAGTGTAGAACCGGATTAAAAACAATGGGATTAAACTCATAGTAAATATAATTTTTCTCCTTTGACTCTATAACTAAGTCCGCTTCCTTAAGTTTCTTCAAATGATACGAAATGGCCGGGCCTGTAATATCAAAGTGTCCGGCAATCTCACCTGCTGAAAGTTTCCCTTTTCGCAGTAGAGAAACTATATCCCTTCTTACGGGGTCGGACAAAGCGGCAAAGGTTTCAGTCAGTCCCATGTTATTCCTCTTCTATATTTTAGAATTTTCTAATGGTATGAATAAACGATATATTTGACAACGCCCTTTGTCAATGGCTATTTAAATAAACAGCAAAAAGGGATATGAGAAATAAATCCGTTTGAATAGAACGATTACAAGATAGTTGTTGACAAAATGAAAGCTATCCTATACAGTCTATTTAAACATATCTTTAAATAGACTGTATAGGACTCAATTATAAACCTGATAGTGTATATTTGCCTGATTAGGCCTATTTATATAACAATTCGAACTAATCGGTATAATCATTATGGAGGAGAAGTCATATGTCAAAAACCAAGTACCGGGTTGTAGATTGTTCATTGTGCGTTGAGTGTGGCACCTGCGTAAGACTCTGTCCTTACATGGTTTTCGAAAAGACTAAATCCCTATGCCGGATGTAAACGACCCTGAAGCTTGCTATGATCCCTGCCACGGCTGCGGTAACCATTATCCGCATGCAATTACATATGTCGGTGATAATACCGGTTGGACGCCTACTGAAGGTGGCGGCGGTTGTGGCTGTGGCGGTAACGAATTCCATGAGCACCACAAGGATGAGTGTGGTTGCAGTGAGAAAAGAGGGGAGAAATCTTCGCGTTTTATTTTCCTCGGAGCCTGTGGCCCGGAGAGCCACGAAACCTTTAGTAATGTTAAGCAGGCTGTAAAGGAAATGGGTTTTGCTGACGAAGTTGTCCCCATCGGCGACGCAGCGGAAGTGGCTAAGTACGGCGTTAATAAGATTCCAGCGCTTGTTGTTGACAATCAGGTTGTTTCCGTTGGTAGAGTGCTAACGGTTGAAGATGTAAAGATAATCTTTCAAAAGAAGGAAATTAAAAAGCAGAACGTAAGGCACTGCGGTATCTATTTAGTGCCGTCGGAATTATTGCGATAACCATAAGCTTTCGGATAGTATCAAAATACATAGGGGGAATTAAAATGCCAGACGCAAAGGTTAAGACAAAAGAAATTCAGGACAAAATACTCCAGGAAAAATTAACGCCAGCAAGACAGAAGGAAATAGACGACAAATTAAAACAGTTTGGAATAAAAAGTCCTGGCTATTTAAGAGATATGATGGATAATGGTATGAAAGATGTAGATATAGGCTTTTTGGAATAGGCATATAAAAATTAAAACAGAAAACGCTGCAGGAATATACAGATCCAAGAACATGAAGCTGTAAAGGTATATGAGTATAGACATAAATGGTTCTTGAACTATTTGTGTTCCTTATTTCAAAATATTACAATTTGTTCCTGTACATAGATGAGGAGAAAAGAAATGAACCACGAAGAAAAAGCCTTAACATATTTCAGTAACAATTTCAACTGCTCTCAGGCCGTATTCGCTGCATTTGCTCCGGACTTTGGAATAGATGAAGATCTTGCTCTAAAGCTTGCAACGGAACTTGGCAGCGGTGCAAGATGCGGGCAGCTGTGCGGAGCTGTTTCGGGAGCACTGATGGTGCTGGGGCTGAAGTACGGGAACTGTAATTCAGATGACAAGGAAGGAATAAAGAAAGCCTATAACGTTGCCGTAGAATTTAATAGTCGCTTTTGTAAGCGTAATAAGTCCGTAGTATGCAAAGAATTATTAGGTTATGATGTTTCCATTCCTGAGCATAAGAAAGAAATACGGGAAAAAAATCTTTTTACGAGTATTTGTCCAAAAATGGTTGCGGATGCAACGGAAATAGTTGAACAACTGTTAACAGAAACTGATAATCAATGAAGCCAGCATTAATAAGGCTACTGAAAAGAGCGCCTAAGGTTTAAACCTTGGGCGCTCTTAAAAATTAGATACTTATTGCAATAGTTTTGTTTATTTTGCAAAACTAAAATTACTTGAATTATCAATGCTTTGACGCTATAATAGTTTTGTAGGAAAAAATGCAGTCATATTCGCTTATTTTTATAAGAAAAAGAGGATTTAATCACGTAGAATTGGAGCCTCCTTTTCTTTTGCTTTAGGCAAAGGGTAGAACAAGGTGCTGTTCTGGGGGTTAACATGGAAGAAAATACTGCCAGCGTTCACAGAGAATGTTCTCTTTTTCAAAAAGTACTTTCATAAGATTAACATCTGTGATATAATAAACGTCTGTGATGAGTTGAAAATCGAAAAAAGCGGATTAACTCTATCATGTAAGTTGAATAGTTCTAGGATTATTTCATTAAAAACATCTGCGGCGTAAGGAACTTATGATGTTATGCATATATATCGTCAGCAAATATACTAAATAAGGAGACTAGAAAAATGGCACGAAAAATGAAATCGATGGATGGAAACACTGCTGCTGCGCACGTATCATATGCGTTTACGGAAGTGGCGGGCATATATCCTATAACACCCTCCAGCCCGATGGCGGACTATGTTGATCAGTGGTCAGCCGGAGGTCGGAAGAACATATTCGGCACCACGGTCAACGTAGCAGAAATGCAGTCCGAGGCCGGCGCCGCCGGAACTGTTCACGGTTCTCTTGCGGCGGGCGCGCTGACCACTACATATACCGCCTCGCAGGGCCTTCTACTGATGATTCCAAACATGTATAAAATTGCTGGCGAGCTGCTGCCCACCGTATTCCATGTTTCCGCAAGAACAGTGGCGACACAGGCGCTCAACATCTTCGGCGATCATTCGGACGTTATGGCTTGCCGTCAGACCGGTTTTGCGATGCTTGCTGAATCCAACCCGCAGGAGGTCATGGATCTTTCTGCTGTTGCCCATCTGGCAGCCATCAAGGGCCGCGTTCCTTTTATAAATTTCTTTGACGGCTTCCGCACCTCTCACGAAATTCAGAAGATCGAAGCCTGGGAATATGACGATCTGGCTGAGATGTGCGACATGGACGCCGTTAACGAATTCCGCAAGCGCGCACTCAACCCCGAGCGCCCTATCATGCGCGGGTCGCACGAAAACGGAGACGTTTTCTTCCAGCACCGTGAAGCCGTCAACAAATATTACGATGCCGTGCCCGGCATAGTCGAGGACTATATGGGCAAGGTAAACGCAAAGCTTGGCACCGACTATAAGCTCTTCAATTATTACGGTGCGCCGGATGCCGACCGCGTCATTATTGCAATGGGCTCGATTTGCGACGTAGCTGAAGAAGTCATCGACTATCTGACCGCTATGGGCGAAAAGGTTGGCCTTATAAAAGTTCGCTTGTACCGTCCCTTTGTTTCGGACAAACTGATTGCTGCGATTCCTGCCACCGCAAAAAAGATTGCAGTACTCGACCGCACAAAGGAGCCCGGAGCAATCGGCGAACCCCTGTATATGGATGTTGTCACCGCTCTTGCCAATGCCGGAATGAACAACGCCGTCATCGGCGGACGTTACGGATTGGGCTCCAAGGACACGCCCCCGTCCAGCGTCTTTGCCGTATATGAGGAGCTTAAAAAAGCTGAACCCAAGCGTCAGTTCACCATCGGTATTACAGACGACGTTACCAATATGTCGCTTGAAGAGAAGCCGGCTCCAAACACTGCCGCTCCCGGCACCATTGAGTGCAAATTCTGGGGTCTGGGTGGAGATGGCACAGTCGGTGCCAACAAGAACTCGATAAAAATTATTGGCGACCATACCGACAAATATGTTCAGGCATACTTCCAGTACGACTCCAAGAAAACCGGCGGCGTAACCATCAGCCACCTGCGCTTCGGCGACAAGCCCATCCGCAGCCCGTACTACATAAACAAGGCCGATTTTGTCGCCTGCCACAACCCCTCATATATCCTCAAGGGCTACAAAATGGTGCGGGACGTGAAGCCCGGCGGCGCATTCCTTATAAACTGCCAGTGGACGCCGGAAGAGCTTAACCAACATATGCCGGCGGAAGCCAAGCGGTATATTGCGAAGAACAACATCAACGTTTACACCATCAATGCCATTGATTTAGCAATAAAGATGGGAATGGGCAAGCGTACAAATACAATTCTCCAATCCGCATTTTTCACTCTTGCAGCTGTTATTCCTCAGGAGCAGGCCATAGGTTACATGAAGGACGCGGCGACCAAAAGCTATTTGAAAAAGGGTCAGGACGTCGTGGATATGAACCACAAGGCCATCGAAGCCGGCGCCACTGCTTTTGTAAAAATTGATGTGCCCGCCGATTGGGCAACTGCAGACAAGACTTGCGAAAAGACTTCTCTTGAAGGCGATGCCAAGCTTGTAAGCATGGTCGAGAATATTACGCTTCCTATTGGGAAGATGGATGGCGACAGTATTCCCGTCTCCACTTTCGAAAATCATGTGGACGGAACTTTCGAGCTGGGCGCAGCTGCCTATGAAAAGCGCGGCGTAGCCGTGAGTGTTCCGACCTGGGATCAGGAAAAGTGCATTCAGTGCAACCAGTGTTCATATGTCTGCCCACACGCGACCATTCGTCCCTACGCATTGACCGAGGCCGAGCTATCTGCCGCGCCGGAAGGCACGAAGAGCGCGCCCTTTAAAGCCGGCAAAGGCAAAGGTGTATATAGCTTTGCAATTGCGATTTCGCCCTTGGACTGCATGGGCTGCGGCGTATGCGTCGGAACCTGTCCTGTGAAGGCACTCACCATGATGCCTCAGGAGGATGAACTTAATCAGCAGACCGTGTTCAATTATATGGTTTCCAAGGCCTCGTCCAAGCCTGAGGTGGAGGATACCACTTCCGTAAAGGGCAGTCAGTTCAAAACTCCTCTGCTTGAGTTCTCCGGCTCCTGCGCAGGTTGCGCGGAGACCGCTTATGCCCGCCTGATTACTCAGGTTTGCGGTGACCGTATGTATATCTCGAACGCTACTGGCTGCTCATCCATCTGGGGCGGTCCGGCTGCGACCTCGCCCTATACCGTCAACAAGGCAGGCAAGGGCCCCGCGTGGGCAAACTCTCTGTTTGAGGATAACGCCGAGCACGGCTTTGGTCTCTATCTGGGACAGAAGGCAATTCGGAGCCGTCTTGCCGCCAAGGTACAAGAGCTGATGGAAATCACAACCATCGACACTAAGAGAGCCGCCTGCGAAGCTTATCTTGCCACCATGGATGATGGCGAAGCCAACAAGCCGGCAGTAGCAGCGCTTGTTTCCGAGCTTGAAAAGGACCCCGAATGCTCCTACTCCAAAGAGCTTCTTGCAAACAAAGAGTATCTGAACAAAAAATCAATTTGGATATTTGGCGGAGACGGCTGGGCATACGACATCGGCTTCGGCGGACTCGACCATGTTCTTGCCACGGGCGAGGACGTGAACATCATGGTATTCGATACCGAGGTGTATTCCAACACCGGCGGTCAGGCATCCAAGGCGACCCAGATCGGCGCTGTGGCGCAGTTCGCGGCCGCGGGCAAGTCTGTAGCCAAGAAGAGCCTTGCCGAGATTGCTATGAGCTATGGCTACATCTATGTTGCGCAGGTCGCTATGGGCGCAAATCCCGCTCAGACGCTGAAAGCCATCAGCGAAGCGGAAGCCTACCACGGTCCGTCACTTGTTATTGGCTACGCCCCGTGCGAAATGCACTCCATTAAGGGCGGTATGCAGAACTGCCAGAGTGAGATGAAGAAGGCTGTTGAATGCGGCTACTGGAACATGTTCCGCTTCAATCCGGCGCTGAAGGCCGAGGGCAAGAGCCCGTTCATTCTGGACAGTAAGGCACCGACCGGCAGTTACCGCGACTTCATCATGAGCGAGGCGCGCTACTCCTCCCTGACCCGCGCCTTCCCGGAGCGTGCTGAAGAACTCTTTGTAGACGCTGAAGCGAATGCAAAAGCCAGATATGAACACCTCGAAAAGCTCGTTAAGCTCTATGAGTAGACCAAAGAGCTTTTTGGAAGTATTTTGTCGAATCAGATAACAACGGCAATTAGCTGTTGTTGCAAATAAGGAAAAAAGATGCAGATGGGCGAAAATGAAGCCCATCTGCATCTTTTTATGCAATTAATTTAAAAAATTGTTGACAAAATAGTTGACTTTCGTATAGACTCGCCATATACTTAAATGGCGTAACACATAAAGGTATTGCGTAACTAAATTAAAGAGGTATTTCATGTACAACGACAAGACCATGGTCTGCAAAGATTGCGGACAAGAATTCACTTTTACTGCTAGTGAGCAGGAGTTTTATGCTGAGAAAGGCTTCACAAACGAACCGCAGCGCTGCAAGTCCTGCCGTATCGCACGCAAGGGTAACACCAACTCTCGCGGCGGAAACGGTGGCACCCGCCAGATGTTCGACGCAGTATGCGCCGGGTGTGGCAAGCCCTGCAAGGTTCCTTTTGAGCCCCGCAGTGACCGCCCTGTGTATTGCAGCGACTGCTTCAAAAGATAGATCAGTGAGTTTTGAAAAGATGCGCCCTTTGGGGCGCATCTTTTTTCTGTTTCGACCTTGCGGCGCATACCCGTATGAGATATAATTCCCGAAAAGAGAGAAATTAAAACAATAAACTGTAAGGAGGAGAAATATATGAAAATACATAATCTCAATGAACTCGCGCCGGAGTTTATCTGGCAGGATTCGTTGGGGCTCATAACAAAGTCGCTTGGCGCGGCTGCGGGCGGCAGTAAAATATACGTCAATATCGACAGCGTTCCGCCAAAGGGCTACAGCACGAAATATCACAGCCATTCGCAACAGGAGGAGTTTTTTATTGTTATAGAAGGAACGGGTACACTTCGCCTGAATGATGAGACAGTCCAAGTGAAAAAGGGTGATTTCATCGCAAAGCCCGGCGGAAAAGGGATTGCCCACACCTTTTACAATTCCGGTACAGAGAACCTCGTCATTCTTGATATTGGCACGGTTGAGCCGGAGGACACCTGCTACTATCCCGACGAAGATGTGTATCTTCACAAATCGAACGGTGTGAACCGTGTGTATCACGGTGAAGCTGTTGACAAGGTCTGGAAATCCGATCCGAATATGGGGATTAAATAATCAGAACAGCATAAAAATTATAGAAGGCGGGTTCATTCGAACCCGCCTCTGGTTTTAGTTGAGCAATAATTCTTGAATTTCTTTTACTGTCGCATATAACAATACAAATATATACACAGCTACAGTAAATATCGCAAAAAATTTTGCGGCGGAATTGCGGCGTTTATAGCTCGGAGTGTTTTCGTAAGGCTCTTCGGGCTCCATAGTCTCCTCAGGGCGGTCACTTTCTTCGGCGTAAGTTTCTCGGGTTACGTCCCAGTCGTCCAAAAGATCCGATGCTGCATCATAATCGTCCCAATCTACGAAAATATCTTCACCATAGATTGAGTATCCCATGTAAATTCTGAGATATTCGCCTGCTTCCAAGTATTCTCTGTAGCAGGGGATGCCGTTTTGCCGAAGCAGCTCTATTATCATCTCCGCTTCGATATGGTTGGAGACAGATCTGATGCAGACCGGCACGAATAAGAATTCTTCTTCATCAACCGCCGCTTCCTCTGGCAGTTCATCAACCAAATCGACGTCACATTTTTTGCAGTGAGTATATCCCTCGATATATTCCGATTTGCATTTAGGGCAAAACATAGGGCGCCTCCCGCAATCAGTATTTTTCTAATGTAACCAGAATATACCAAGGAGTGCCGATTGTAAACAGATACTATGTCGTTGTATGCAGTTTCATCAATAGCTTTTTCAGCGGGTTTAAAAGAAGCAGAGTCAAAACGAAGTTCGAAATACAGTGAGTCAAATCAAAGGGAATTCCGCTTACCCAGTAGGACAGCGCCATCGCGGATCCACCGATGAAAAGATAAGGAATCGTGCAGAGAAGCCCGAATGAGAGTCCAAAAAGTCCTGCAATTACCGCCCAAATGAGGGCGTTTTCGTTTTTTCTGCATATCAGCGCAACGGCGGCCAGTATAGTCCAGATGTATAGATAGTTTATGAACCACAGCCCGAAGCCATAGATGAGCCCCTCAAGCAACACAAACACAGCTACGGAGTAAAAGGCCTTTGCTCCGTAGATTATCACCGTGAGTATTATGAGAACTGAGACAAGGTTTATGTTCGGCAGGGCCGCCATAGCGACCTGCGTACCGACCATGAGCGCCGCCATGAGAGAGAGCTCAATGAGCTCCCGCAGGGAAATAGGGGGCTTAGTAGCCCTCATGGAGTGTGAATTCATAGCTTTCGCCGTCGGTAATCGGAGTTTGGTCTACGCCGGTATCGACATATTCGCCGGACTTAGTGTAGCCCCACCACTGCTGTTTGCTTTCGTCGGCCTTTTCGCCGTCCATCATTGTGATGAAGAAGCCGTAATCGCTGTTTGCACCCTCAATGAGCTTTTCCTGCTCCAGCGCGCCTCGCAGATAGTCGGCGTCCGTTTTAATCGTCAGCGTCTTGTCGTCGCCGTTCAGGTGGTCAATTGAGACTGTGATGGTTTTGGCTCCCGCGACAGTATCAGGCATAAGGAGCCGATAGGCAAGATAAGCCCCCGCGACGAGAACGACGAGAATTAAGACCAGCGCAATACCTGTTTTTTTGCTCTTATTCATAAAAAATTCCTCCCTTGCTCGGCTAAAATCCGTACAAAGAAGGCGCAGTTATCCCGTTCGTGTGATGTACAAGGGCCGGGACTCGCGGCTTTTCTGTACGGTAGCGTGGGCAGGTCTTCTGACTTGGTATCATCGCCTGTCTGCACCTTCCCAAGCATACGCCCAGTGGTTTTTAAGCAAACGGACTCCTCCTGCACAGCGACGGGCTCGTGGGGGATTTTCACCCCGCTTCCCTCTTAGGCGGCTCAGTTACAGCGCCGCACCCATGCACCGAATGTTTAATTGTCCTTGGTATTGTAATACAGATATCTGAGTTTGGCAAGGGGGGGCGCAGGAGAAAGCGTGATACGAGGCAAGATAATCCTAACCTTTAGTATTATTAAAAATTCAGAAATATTCGGGCTGGATTCTAATATCTATAATACATAAGGAGGTAGCAACCATGGACAAAACAGAAATCGCTAACAAAACCGCAAAACAAAGCAGATGGAAAAGCTGGCCTATGTGGCTCGGGATACTCTCGGCTCTTTGGCTGCTCGCATCGACACTAGGACTGCCGCAGAAGATTGGACTTACGAACGACTCTTATAACAACATCGTCAGCGCAATCGGGACGATTCTCGCGCTTCTGGGTGTTGTGAACAACCCGACGAACCCGAACGGAATATGAAGACATAAAGAAACGCCCTCATGATAAATACGTGAGGGCGTTTCTTCTTATGGGTATCGCCTAAATGCTAATAAATGTAGGTTAATTTATGCGTAGAACACATGGTTGCCGATAGTGGCAACATAAGGGCGGTTCTTTGAAATCCAAGAGCTCGTCGCGATGACGGGATTGAGGAAGAAAAGACTGCTGCCGGCGACAGAGGCTCCATCAAGACAGAGCTTGGCGGCAAGTATACTGTCGGACGACGGCGTGTTGTAAATCGTGCCGTTTGCAACCGGCGTGAACTGCGTGCCGCCTACTTTGTCAAAGATGACGCCGTAGATGCTGTTGGGGAAATCAGAGCTGGCCACGCGGTTAAGAATCACGTTTCCGACCGCAATCTTTCCCTTTATCGGTTCACCGTTGCTTTCCGCGTTGATAATGCGAGAGAGCCAGTAAACGGCATCGCTGTTGTAATAATTATCTCCAGCTGTGATCGTACCGTTTCCGCCGGTCACGACCGCTTGTTGAGCAGATGCGTTCCACGATACCGAAGCGCCCATCGCCTTGGCAATCACCCTGACGGGAACCATTGTGGTGCCATTAATAAGTCTCACACCGTCAGCCGCATAAAGCTTACGCCCATTGGCATCAATATAATAGCTACCGGGACGTGCTATTACAGTGAGTTTCGATGTGCGAACGACAGCCTGGTTGTTCTCCCAAGTGATTTGTGCTCCGGGACTGAGCAGGAGACTGATTGATCTGAGCGAAACGTAAGTTGTAGAATTGTACATCGATACGTTGGTTAACGTTGTGCTGTTGACCTGTAGGGTAAGGGCCTCTGCGCTTGGCAGGACCGCTACAAGCATACACATAATCAGCAAGGTCACAAGTAACTTTTTCATCATATCTCACTCCTTTCGTGTAGCTATATTGTAACTATTTGTAACCATTATGGCAAGGAGTAAGTTCTTCCAGCAAAATATTACCGAAATAATACAGAGATAACATAGCTCAATAAATATAATAACAAAGACAAAAAACATTGTTGAGTTATTCTGTTTTCGACGTATAAATATGATGTAGATTAATACTCATTAATTTTGGTAAGCGGAAATTACTGGGTTCAAACTCAGTGATAATAAAAATCAATAAAATATCTAATTTCAGATAATAGCAAACCCGTAGAAATACGGGGACGCAAAGCCACGGGTCTAAGATGAAACGATCTTTCATTATGATAGCCGGGTTGCCGAGAGAATTAGGGCTGGCATTTAATAAGCACAGCTTTTTTCGGGTCGCGCGAAAAAAGCTGTGCTTTTCTTCTGCGTTCGCCTTTGTTTCCCAATAATCGGCAAAGAAAGGATACAAAAATCGCTAAGTTTTTCAGAATATGCCTGTAAGAATATAGGTGTTGCGAGAGCGGCATGCTTATCATCTGATAACTCAAGCGGTCAAAGGGAATATCTAGGCTTAGAAAACGGAGGGAATAAACGGCAATGGCAAGAACAGAAAAACACTTTAGCAGGACCAAGGCTGCTGTTACAGCAGCGATACTTGTTGTACTGATGCTGGCAACAGGTTCACTTTCAAACGCGTATGCGGCGGGGATGGATTTTAAGTATGATTCCCTGCTGGTCGGCGTGTATAACGACAGCACGATGACCGACGAAGAATGGCGCGATTATTATACCGGTCAATTTGAAACGGTATATTCGGATGTTTATATATCATCAAGACCCTATGACTGGTATGCCACGCAGAAGGGTACAAAGTGCTCAAGTAAGGATTGCGGGGTCGCCTGCGTGTCTATGGCGATGAAGTGGTACGATAAGACACTTAGCAAGTCCGTCAATACCATCCGCGACGAGCTGGGATATTATGACCGCGGTATGACAAACATCGATATTGACGCATATCTGACAAAAAACGGCATACCTCATACGATTGAGAAAGTGGGACATGACTCGCTGAAAGACTCCCTGAAAAACAGCAATGTTGTCCTGATAATACTCAAAACAGACCAAAATAAATACCACGCGGTTATGCTCAACGGAACATATAAGTTTAATAATAAGCTGTACTTCACATATTATGACCCAGAGGGTAACATGAAAGCATACGACATGGATGACATTGACTATTCTCTATACGTTGAGAATTACAAATACAGCATTATTTCGGCCGAAGAACTGGAAGACCAGCTTTATAATGAATGGGCGGCAGTAATCCAGCCCAACGACAAATAGGATAAATAAAGAATCCCACAGTTTTGATAGCTGCGGGATTCTTTATTTAGTGGTGACTCAGCGGGGATTCGAACCCCGGACCCTTTGCTTAAAAGGCAAATGCTCTGCCGACTGAGCTACTGAATCATAAAAAAGACGATAAAAAATGGCTGGGATAGCAGGGCTCGAACCTACAATACCAGAGTCAAAGTCTAGTGTGTTACCATTACACTATATCCCATCGCAGATTCAAGCAAAAACAGCTCAAGAATTATTATGGGGTGGGTAAAGGGATTTGAACCCTCGACCCCCGGAACCACAATCCGGTGCTCTAACCAACTGAGCTATACCCACCATATACTAATACTTGAACGATAACCGGCATCCAGCCGAGAAAGAACTGGTACGCCAGAAGGGATTCGAACCCCTGACCTACTGCTTAGAAGGCAGTTGCTCTATCCACCTGAGCTACTGGCGCATATCGTCGCTCACTGCCTGCCTTTGCACGAATCCTCATACGCGAGGCTTCTAAGCACGGTTGGCAGCCGCTCCTCTCCAAACGAAACCCACTTCGTTGAGCTTCTGTTTGGAAAACGAATGGAACGATTTTTCTAAGGTTGCTCCAAAACTTGGAACCTTTCGTCTCTTACCGTCCTCGCGGCGAAAGCTAGGGCCCCCGCAAAGTCGCAGACTTTGTGGGGAAAGGAGCAATCGCGCGCAATGATAAGAGACGTCGCTTGCGGCGGCTCGTGCTATGAGTGCGCATTGCGACGCTGGAGCGGGCGATGGGAATCGAACCCACGTATCCAGCTTGGAAGGCTGGTGTTCTACCATTGAACTACGCCCGCAAATTTGAGTTCAGCCATAGAATAATAACATCTTATAATACTGTTGTCAATATCTTTATAGCGGTTTTCCCACGTTCGCATACATTGTTTATGCCGTTTTCGAAATGATACTCAGATTAGAGGACGACTATTGTTATCCCGTTGTTCGAGCGCTCGAGATCGCTGTCGCGCCTTAAATCGTCGCAGACGGCAAAAGCATTTCTGGTCGCATCGTTAAAAATCGAAAATTGCTCTCCGGGTATAAAATCTTTTATGACACGCGCATTTTTCTGGCGCTGGAGATAAGCGCGGGTCTCTGTGCGTATCCCACCGCCTTTTCCAGAGGAGCCGTAGCCGTGAATGATTTTGACTGCGGTATAACCGAGCGCCTTGCTGCGGCTGATGTGGAAGGTAACGCGCTTTATTGCGTTCGAGACCGTCGGCATATCTTCCTTAATATTGACTTCCTGAAGTTTTCCGGGCATGGCAATTCCTTTCGGACGGACTGTTTTACAAGGGAAGACGCCGCTGTTTTTTAAGCGGCGTCTTCAAACTATTAGTTGCGATCGTAATGGTTCAAAGGCTTTTTAGTGCGTATTCACGGCCCAGCGAGAAGGCCTTTTGGTTGAGCTCAAGGAATTTTGGTTTGACGCATTCGACAATTGCCTTTTGCCAGACATCCTCGGAAAATTCTGCAAGAGCGGAGAGTATGCCAATCATAACGACATTGACGGATTTTGCGTTTCCGGCTTCATTCGCGAGCGAGAGAGCGTCAGTTGCGATTATCTTCGAGCCCTTTGCGCGGAGCTTTTCGACGATTTCATCGGGATAGGGCATAGCGCCCGTGATGACGGGCATCGGGCTTATCCTGCGGTCGTTTACGATGAGAGTGCAGCCGTCCTTCAGATAGGAAATCCAACGTGCGGCTTCAAGTCGCTCGAAAGCGAGAATATAATCCGCCTCACCCTGATCGACGAGCGGGGAATAGACCTTTTCACCGAATTTTACATAGGTGACGACGCTGCCGCCGCGCTGGGACATACCGTGAACCTCGGACATTTTAACGTCAAAGCCCTGATCGATGAGGACGTTGCCAAGGATTCGGGAGGCTAGCAGAGTGCCCTGTCCGCCGACGCCGACAATCATAATACCTTTTGTTTCACTCATGTTATTTGCCCTCCTTCTTGAGGATGGCTCCGAATTTGCACATCTGGGTGCAGAGCTCGCAGCCGACGCATAGCGTGGGGTCAATTGTTGCCTTTTTATCAGCAAAGCTGATTGAGGGGCAGCCGATTGTCATGCACTGACGGCAGCCCTTGCACGCTTCTTGATCGATATAGAGCGCGGGGGCGGTTTTGACCTCGGGGAGGAGGATACAGGGACGTCTTGCGATGATGACGGAGGGTTCGAGCGCGTTAAGCTCTTCCGTGACCGCAGCCTTAAGTTCCTCGAGCGCATAGGGATCGACGACGCGCACACGCTTTACACCGATAGCTTCGCAGAGCTTTTCGAGCGAAACTGCGGGAGCGGGCTCGCCCTTAAGAGTCTTGCCGGTCGTAGGGTTTTGTTGATGACCGGTCATGCCGGTAATCGAGTTATCAAGTATGAGCACAGTTGAGATGCCCTTGTTGTAGACTATATCGACAAGTCCCGTGATGCCGCTGTGCATGAAGGTGCTGTCGCCGATGACGGCAACGGACTTCTTTGCGCTTTCCGCGCCGCGGACGGTGTTGAAGCCGTGCAGACCGGAAATCGAGGCGCCCATGCAAATTGTTGTATCCATGGCCGTAAGCGGAGGCAGGGAGCCAAGAGTGTAGCAGCCGATATCGCCCGAAACCATGAGACCCATTTTGCTGAGTGTATAGAACAGCCCTCTGTGCGGGCAGCCGGGGCAGAGCGTGGGCGGACGGGGCGGGACTGTTTCGCCGAAGTCTATGTAAGACGCTGTGCTTATGCCGAGCGCTTTTCTGATTTTGTTCTGGCTGAGCTCGCCGCAGAGACCAAAGAGGTTCTTGCCGCCGTCGACCTTTATGCCGTTAGAGCGCAGATGCGTTTCAATAACGGGGTCGAGCTCCTCGACGACGATAAGCTTATCAACCTTCGATGCGAATTCTTTTATAAGCTCAAGGGGCAGGGGATTGACCATTCCGAGTTTAAGAACACTTGCATTTGGGAGACACTCGCGCAGGTACTGATAGCAGATACCGGCGGTTACATAGCCGACAGAGGTGTCGCCCATCTCGATGCGATTTATACTGCTCGTTTCGGCGTAATTAATGAGTTTCTGCGTACGCTCCTCGACAATCGGGTGGCGCTTAACCGCGTTGCCCGGCATCATGACATATTTCGACGGAGTCTTCTCATAGGGTTTCAGCTCATGCTCGACGCGGGGCGACAGCTCGACTATACTCTGTGAATGCGCGACCCTTGTGCAGGTGCGGAAGAGGACCGGTGCGTCGTATTCCTCCGAAAGCTCGAAGGCGAGCTTCATATATTCAAGGCATTCGGTACTGTCAGAAGGTTCGAGCATTGGGAGCTTCGCCGCGATTGCGTAGTGGCGGGAATCCTGTTCGTTCTGGGAGGAGTGCATACCCTGATCGTCTGCGACTGCGATGACAAGTCCGCCGTTTATACCTGTATAGGAAACAGTGAAGAGAGGGTCGGCAGCGACATTCAAGCCGACGTGCTTCATCGCGCAGAAAGAGCGCGCACCACCGATGGAAGCTCCGATTGCGGCTTCTGCCGCTACCTTTTCGTTGGGAGCCCATTCGGCATAAATTTCATCGTATTTTGCCACGGTTTCGGCAATCTCTGTCGAGGGGGTGCCGGGATAAGCGGAAACGAAACGGCAGCCTGCCTCAAAAAGTCCGCGGGCAGCGGCTTCGTTACCCAAGAGAAGCGTTTTCATATATGTAGGACCATTCCTTTCAGGATAATGCTTTAAATCGCGAAGGTGATTTTAATAATACGCTAAAATCGAAGGCGCGTCAAGAGTAATACTATACCAAGACGGCGCGGAACAGCTGTTCCGGAAAGGGAACTTTGACCATTCTGCGCCGACATTTTTCTTTTTTATACGTCGCGGTTATATATGGGAGCGACATCACGGCGCCTGCGGTACATGATGGCGTAGGTCGCGATGAGATTCACAGCCATAAGTCCGATGATTATGAGGCGGCAATCAAAGCGCTCCGCAAGAGCTCCCGCGATAAGTTGGCCGACTATAATGCCTGTGTTGCAGGCCATCTGGAAAACACCGTTAAAGCGACCTCTATATTCTTCGGGAATATAGCTCTGAGTGGTTGAAAGGCGTATATTGAAAGATGTCACGGACAGAAAACCGTCCACAAAGAACAATACTAGCATCAGGGCAAAGGGCAGATATAGAACAGCACTATTGAAGAAACACGAGACGACATAAACCGACATTGCAATTACAAATTTTTTCTTAGCGGGATATTTTATTTGGTATTGCACACCACCGCCCACAAGCCGCCCCGCCACGTTTATCGAGGTGGCGTAGGAATAGGCCATAATGCCCAGAGCGGGCGCTGACTTGAAATAGGGTATCCACAATGTATCCATTCCCATGCTGGTCATAGTGTTTATAAAGAAATACACGGTGATGACCATGAGGCCCTTTTCGCCCTTGATATAGAGTAGACCTTTTCGGAACTCCTCTTTAAATACGCGAAAGGAAAAAGTTTCTCCCCCACTGTTTTGTATATGTACCTCGTCGATCTTTATTCTCGTTTCAAAAATCGCGGCGATAAGGAAGGAAACGGCGTTGAAAAGAAACAGCGGAGGCAAGCCGATCCTTTTATAAATGAAAGCCGCGACAGGTGTCATCATAAAGGCAATGGGATAAAGCAGACTCGATATAGAATATGCCTTTGAGAAGTTGCCCTCGGTCACGAGCATCGGGAAAAAGCTGTCATATGCAACAATGTAAACGCTGTCTATACAGCCTATTAATATGCTGAGGGCGAGGAAGAGCGGGTAGCTGAAAAAACCGCTTTGCGTTACAGCAAACATCACAATGAAGAGTCCTGCTGAGAGAAAATCGAGAGTATATACGATTTTCCTTCTTGAGCGCTTGTCGAGTAGTGGTCCCACCATGAGCGGGAGAATTATTTTAGGCAAATTGTTGGCTGCCAGAAACAGGGCATAAAGAAAGACGGAACCCGTTTTATCCAGCGTAAAAAGCCCCATCGCAAATGCGCTGACGGAGTTGCCGAGTATGGATACTGCGCTTCCAAGCGTTATAATTGTGAAGTTTTTTGTCCATAGGCGGGTTTTATCCATAACGTAATCTGCGGGTTATACCCGCTCCCTTCGTTGTTATAGCGGAGGTAGAAAGAATACAGATTGCGGCTTTTTTATCTATGAGCAAAGCAAATCATTATTTTACATTATAACGCAGAATGGCATATTCTTCAAACAGTTTGTCGATATTTAAAGAGACAAAAAGAGAAAACGTGAAAACGGCAGGATTTTTACTCTTTTTTTATTCATAATTGTATGCTACAATCCATAGTTAGGTATGTTTATGGTGAGAAGAATTGAACCCAATACCAAGAAAGCATTAAAGGAAGGCTTATAGCCAATGAGTATTTTAGAAAGCATATTCGGGTCCCACAGTGGAAGGGAACTGAAAAAAATAAAACCGATAGCAGACAAAATTGAGGCTATGGCAGAAAATTACGGCAAACTGTCGGACACACAGCTCCGCGAGAAGACCGATGAATTTAAAGCGCGCCTTGAAAAGGGCGAGACTCTGGACGATATACTGCCAGAAGCATTTGCGACCGTTCGGGAGGCTTCCAAAAGAGTCATAGGCCTGTATCCCTTCAGGGTGCAGCTCATCGGCGGCATAGTCCTGCATCAGGGACGTATAGCCGAGATGAAGACCGGCGAAGGCAAGACGCTTGTCGCAACGCTTCCCGCCTATCTCAACGCTCTTGAGGGCAAGGGCGTACACATCGTAACGGTGAACGACTATCTGGCCAGACGCGACAGCGAATGGATGGGCAAGATTTACCGTTTTCTCGGTCTAAGTGTCGGACTTATCGTCCACGGGCTTAATAACGAAGAGCGCCAGGCGGCATATAATGCGGACATTACTTACGGTACGAACAACGAGATGGGCTTTGATTATCTGCGTGACAATATGGCGCTTTATAAGAGCAACATGGTCCAGAGAGGTCACCACTTCGCAATCGTTGACGAAGTCGACTCAATCCTCATAGATGAGGCCAGAACTCCGCTCATTATTTCGGGAATGGGCGATAAAAGCACAGACCTTTATGGTCAGGTGGACAGCTTTGTTTCCCGCCTAAAGCCGATAGTTTACTCAAGCGTTGACGAAAAGAGCGAAGAGGCTGTTGATCTTGACGCGGATTACGTCGTCGATGAAAAGGCGAGAAACGTGACCCTTACGGCGCGCGGCGTTAAAAGGGCGGAGGATGCCTTCGGCATTGAAAACCTCTCCGACCTTGAAAACTCCACACTGTCGCACCATTTAAATCAGGCAATCAAGGCACACGGTATTATGAAGCGCGACATCGACTACGTAGTCAAGGACGGAGAAGTCCTTATCGTCGACGAGTTTACCGGACGCATAATGCTGGGAAGACGCTACTCGGAGGGACTGCATCAGGCAATCGAGGCGAAAGAGCATGTAAAGGTCGCGGAAGAGAGCAAGACTCTCGCGACGATTACGTTCCAGAACTATTTCAGACTCTTCAAAAAGCTCTCGGGTATGACCGGAACAGCAATAACTGAGCAGGAGGAGTTCATTTCAATCTATAATCTCGATATAATCGAGATACCGACGAATAAACCCCTTGCAAGAATCGACAATTCCGACGCGGTTTTTAAGAATGAGAACGGAAAATATAAGGCTATTATCGAACAGATTGTCGAGTGCCACAAGAAGGGACAGCCCGTCCTTGTCGGTACTGTCTCGATTGAGAGGAGCGAAATCGTCTCGTCCCTTCTTAAAAAAACAGGAATTCAGCATAACGTCTTGAACGCTAAGAACCATGAGAAGGAAGCTGAGATTATCGCGCAGGCAGGTATGTTCGGCGCGGTCACGATTGCGACTAACATGGCAGGACGCGGAACTGATATCATGCTCGGCGGAAACGCGGAGTATATGGCGAAGCACGACCTTCGAAAGCACGGCTTCGGCGATGAGCTCATTGGTGAGGCTACAGGCTATGCCGAAACTGAGGATGAGAACGTTATAGCAGCGAGAAAAATGTTCGCTGAGAGACTCGAATTCCACAAAGCGGAGATCGTCACAGAGGCGGACAAGGTTCGCGAAGTGGGCGGACTGTTCATAGTCGGCACGGAGCGTCACGACTCCCGCCGTATCGATAACCAGCTACGCGGACGTTCCGGACGTCAGGGCGACCCCGGCGAAAGCCGTTTCTATCTTTCGATGACTGATGACCTCATGCGTCTTTTCGGATCCGAGCGAGTGCTTGGCATGATGGAGCGAATGGGCGTCGACGAGGATACGCCGCTCGATTACAAGATACTTTCGAACGCCATCGAAAATGCTCAGAAGACTGTTGAAAGCCGCAACTTCCAAAGCCGCAAGAGCGTTCTTGAATACGACGATGTTATGAACGTACAGCGCAATACGATTTACGATCAGCGGCGCAAGGTGCTCGACGGTGAAGATGTGAAGTCCTTTATCCACACTATGATCGAGGACTACATTAGGGGAACGGTCAATTCCGGCATGGAGGGACGCGATTATTTCGAGGATGTGGCGCAGTTTGAAAATACCGTCATGCCCTTCGAAGCGGTGTTCCTGCGCAAAGGCGAGATAACACTGACACTGAAGGAACTCGATAAGATTACACCGCACGAGCTTACGGATAGGCTGCTTGAGAAGGCTACGACGGTCTACGAGGCGCGCGAGGCGGAATTCGGGCTTATGCCCAACGGAACCCCGCTCATGCGCGAGCTCGAGCGCGTAATAATGCTGCGCGTCGTCGATGAATACTGGATGGACCACCTTGAAGCAATGCAGGAACTTCGCCGAGGCATAGGTCTGCGCGCCTACGGAAACGACAAGCCTGTCGACGCCTATAAGCGCGAGGGCTATGATATGTTTGAAGAGATGATTAACGGTATCAGAACCGAGGTAGTCCGCCGCATCTTCACTGTTCAGATTAAGAAGGAACAGCCCATTGAACGCAAGAGCGTCGCGAAGGGAGCAATCAGCAACATCGGCGGAGACGATACCGTCAAAAAGCAGCCGGTTAAGGCCGCCGCAAAGCCCGGACGCAACGACCCCTGCCCCTGCGGGAAGATGAAAGAGGACGGCTCAAGACGCCTGAAATATAAGGAATGCTGCGGCAGGAACGAGTGAAATGACATTGGAATTTTCTAAGCCTTTTTCGGAAATGAGCTACCAAGGGCTCGTATTTATGACTGCTCCGACAATACCCTTCCCGCACTGCTTTACTACAAGGTGGGGCGGCGTAAGCACAGGGCTTCTCGACAGCCTCAACCTTGGCGAAAACCGAGGCGACAGCGAGGAAAATGTTCGCGAAAACTACCGCAGGGTGTTTGGAGCGCTAGGACTTCCCGAACAAAAGCCCTGCTTTACTAAGCAGGTGCATGAAAATGTTGTCCGTATCGTCACGGAAGCCGACAGGCGGGAGCTTTTTTCGCCATTCCTCTACGAAGCGGACGGGATAGTGACGAATGTTAAGAATCTGCCGCTCTTCTGCTTCACAGCGGACTGCGTGCCTGTTTTGCTTTGCGACCCCGATGCGGGAGTTGCGGGGGCAATACATTGCGGCTGGAGAAGCACCGCTAAAGACATACTGGGCGTCGCTGTTTCGAAGATGACGGAGATCGGCGCAACAGCGGAGAATATAAGGGCAGCTATCGGGCCCGGCATTGAGATGTGCTGCTATGAGACGGGTACTGACGTCCCCGAAGCTATTGAAAAGCTCCTTGGGGGCGATTGTGAGGATGTGTTTTTTGCCGTCGGTGATACGGGGAAGTTCATGGTCGACCTCAAGGAAGCCGACAGGAGAAGGCTACTTCAACTGGGGCTTAAAAGCGAGAACATATCGGTCAGCGACGAATGCACCTCGTGCAACAGCGATAAATATTGGTCGCATAGAAAGACCAAGGGAGAAAGAGGCTCGCAGGCGGCAGTCATTGCCATTCCCTGAGCGGGAAAACGAAAGGATAGCTTTATGGCAAAGAAAATCAGAGAAATAATTCTTTCGTGCCTCGTATTATCCCTTTTTGCAGGAGTTTTTTCAGGCTGCGGGATGAGCGGAACGAGCGGCGAAGAGCCATTACCCGAAGTTTCCGGCACGCAGACCGAAAAAACGGACTATTACAAAGCGGACAACGTTTTTTCGCTTAACTGCAATAAGGAATATAGCTTTAATCCCTTTACAACCACAAACGCCTCGAACATCATCTGCACTCAGGCAATGTACGACACGCTGTTTTCGCTCGACGAAAACTTTGCCGCTGCACCGAATCTGGTGAAAAGCTTTCAGAGCGACGACGGAATGAGCTGGTATTTTTATGTTGATACCTCCGTAAAATTCTGGGACGGGACGACCCTCACAGCGACGGATGCGTCCTATTCGCTACAGCGCGCAATGCGCAGTCCGCAGTTTAAGACGAGGTTTCAATGTATTTTCGGCGTGAGCGCAATGGATGAGAGCCTTTTCATTGTGACTCTTAATTATCCCGATATGCAGTTCCCTGCCCTGCTCGATATTCCCGTTATTAAAAACGGTACGGTTGAGGACTATGCCCCCCTGGGAACGGGCCCATACATGCCGGACGAGCAGTATACGAAGCTTTCGTCGTTTCCGGATTACAGAAACTACTCGAAACTTCCCGTCGATACGATTTACCTCGAGGAAATCAAGGAGACTGAGGATGTTATAACCGCGTTTGAAAACTCCGAGATCGACTTGGTTACGAACGACCCCACGGGTGTATACAGCTTAGGCTATGGTTCGGCGAATGAGATTCGCAGCTGTCCGACCACGAATATGCATTATCTTGGCTTCAACAGCTCAAGTCGGTTTTTTTCTAATTCGAACTGCCGCAAAGCGATGACTTATGTTATCGACAGGGAACATATAGTGACAGACTATCTGGAGGGAGCTGCATCGGTCGCGACTTTGCTGATGAATCCGACCTGTGCTTTGTATAACGACGCGTATTCGGACATTATTTCATATTCGGTCAAAAAGAGCGAGGCCGCCTTTGACGCTGCCGAAGTGCAGGATTACGACGACGACGGCAAAAGAGAGCAGATGGTAACGGGGATACCCGTCGAGATAAGCATTAATTTCATAGTATGTAGCGACAGTCCCGCCAAGGTGCAGTCGGCCCAGTCAATCGCAGAAAATCTTACCAACTTGGGCATCACAGTCGATTTGCGGCTGCTGTCATGGACCGAGTATACGGCAGCACTCGCGGCGGGCGACTTTGATATGTATTATGCCGAGGTCAGGCTGACAAATGACTTTTCTGTCAGAAGTCTCCTATTTGAGGGAGGAAGCCTCAACTACGGACTGTTTTCGGACTCCGTGCTCGAACAGTATGTGAGCGACTACATGGTCTGCCCCGAGGAAGGACGACAGAAGGCTGCGGATCTGATGTTCAAATACATCACCGACACCGCGCCCATAGTTCCGATTTGCTTTGAAAAAAGTCAGGTCATTACGCATAGGGGTGTGGTTTCGGGCATGAAACCGACTAAAGATAATGTGTTCAACGGAATAGAGGATTGGGAGATAAATACAGACTGACGCAGAGAGGAGTTTTTGGCTATGACCGACAGAGAACTGCTGCTTCTGGCACAGGAAGCCTCAGAGAAGGCTTACGCACCCTATTCCCGCTTTAAAGTCGGCGCGGCACTCGAATGCATGGACGGAAGTATTTTCACCGGCTGCAATATTGAAAACAGTGCTCTGGGCAGCACTATGTGCGCAGAGAGAGTCGCAGTGTACAAAGCTGTGAGCGTGGGTAAAAAAGACTTTTCACGTATCGCAATTTTCGGCGAAGGCGAGGACTATTGCATGCCCTGCGGTTCCTGCCGTCAGGTTCTCACCGAGTTTTCAAAGGACATGGAGGTGCTCTGCGCCCGAGGCTCCGGCGGCTATGTCAGCTACCGTCTGAAGGAACTAATGCCACATCCTTTCAGACTCGGGGATTTCTGATTTTTCCTAATATTGTACCGTTCCATCATATCAGAAGGGAGCCCTGAGCAAAGTGGACTTTGAACAGCTCAAAATCTTTATCAAAGTTGTTGACAGTGGCAGCTTTACAAAAGCGGCCGAACTGATGTACATAAGCCATTCGACTACCTCTAGAAATGTATCTGCGCTTGAGGAGGCCCTGGGCACAAGACTTCTCGACCGCGACAGTCGCGGTCTAAGTCTCACGAAAGCGGGAGCGCTGCTTTACCGCGAAGGGAAGATCCTTCTCGAAAAAACGGAAGAGCTGGAGAACAAAGTCAGGAATGTCGAAAGTGGTGAAACGGGCAATCTCTCCGTTTCAAGCGTTTACCTTTTTTCCAGCGAGCTAAACGAAATATACGGTGCTTTCTGTTCGCGCTATCCGGATGTGGTTTTCGGTATTTATCACAACGAGCTTTCGGAGGTCCACAACCTTGTCGGAAAAGACGAGATGGATCTGGGAGTGACGTTTTCTTATGCGCTTCCGAAGAATCCGGAGGATTATGAGTTTTGCGGTGTTTCGGAGGAGAGATTCTGCGTCGTTTGCTCGGAGACTCATCCGCTGGCACTAAAAAAGTCCGTCAAAGCATCGGAGCTTAGTCGAGAAAACTATGTCGGTGTCGGTGAGCAGCGGAGCGGATTTTTAAGAAGGCTAGAAGATGAAATCTTCAAAAACAAACCCGAGCGTGAGGTCTTATCCGTTCCGACGCTGGAATCTCTGTTTCTGCAGGTCAGAAACGGTAACGGCATTTCACTCGTGCCGTACCCTATGGCAAGAGAGTTTGGAAAAAACTGCGCCACTCTCGATATCGAGGACGTCGACACGCGCTTTGATATTGTCGTATTTTGGCGAAGAGACAGCAATAATCCCTCTTTGACGCTATTTACGAAACTGCTCGGCGGAAAAGTGATTAATTAAAACGCGAAAACCTATAATACATAATGCAAAGCGCAAATCCAGAGAGGTATGCAATGAAAAAAGGACTTAAAACAATTATTCTGCTGGCGCTCGCTTTCACGATGCTGCTCCAAGCGCCGATTTCGGCAGGGGCGCTGACGACAAGCAGCACTTCGTATTCGGATGTACCGCAGAATGCCTGGTACTATGACAACGTGAATAAGCTCTCAACGCTTGGGATAATTAACGGCTATCCGGATGGCACGTTCAAGCCGGAAAACACGCTTACACGCGGTGAATTTATAAAAATGCTGGCAATGGTAGCCGAGATATGGTCGGACAAAACGCCTAAAGGCATACATTGGGCCGAAGGCAGCTGGAACGCTTTGAATGACGGCGGCCTTTTGGAAGTGTCTACGGGCTACAACAGCAGCGGAACGCTCTTCCCCTGTACGGCCAAAGCTCTTGATACTCCGATAACGCGATATGAGATGGCGTTTCTGATTAACTCTGTTCTCTATATGGCTTTTTATGAGAATCAGATGGTACTGACGGACTCAAATGACAGCTTTGCCAACCACATCGGTGACTATAGCGGGATGGATCAGGGCTACAGATCTGCTATTGAGCAATGCTATGCCAAGGGGATTCTGAACGGGGACGCCGACAGCTATTTTTGGGGAGCTTCCAACTTGAAGCGCTCAGAGGCCGCGGCGGTTATAGTTAGACTTGCATGGAAGTCGGAAAGAAAGACGATAAGCTGGGCGCTCGAAAAGGAAGTCGTGATCGACACGAGCTTTACGCCCTTCGCGATACAGTACAGAACCATGACGAATGCTGATCGTCATCAGGCGCTCTTTGGAAATCCGAACAAGACCTATTTTGTCAGCGCTGCGGAAGCGGCGAACTATATGGTTAGCATAACGATACCGATTTGGAAGCTCAACGAATCGACAGGACAGAAATATAGTTCTTCAACGTCGATTACGGTTCACAAGCTTGTGGCAAAGGAAGTCAAGGCGATATTCGACTATATCTATAATTCACCGGAAAAATTCCCTATCAAGCAGATAGGCGGCTCCAGATATTCTGATACTCTCCGCCACAGCTGGGGCTGCGCGATTGATATTAACCCGACTGAGAACTACTACATAAATTACAAGACAGGCCAGCAGGTCGGCAGCTTCTGCTACAAAAACGGCACAAGCCCATATTGCATCACGCCGAACAGCAGCGTCGTCGCGGCCTTCGCAAAGTACGGCTGGGGCTGGGGCGGACAGGGCTGGAGCACCGCAGCGGACTACATGCATTTTTCGATTCTCTCCTCCGGCGGCTGACGGTCAACAAAAATACAAAAAAGGGAGCGGTTTTCCGCTCCCTTTTTTACGCAAATAACGCACCCGATGAACTACTTTGATAGATTTTTTCAAAATACGAGTATAATCATTTTTATTGTATGGAAAAATGCAAATAAATATTGACAGAGAAAGAATTATCTGATATTCTAACGGAGCGCCTATTGGGGAAGTTGCGCCCTAATTGCGCGAATTGCGATGAAGCGGGAGATTGCGGACTAGGTTCCCAAGCAAATCGTAGATTTGTTTGGGGGAGGACGAGAAGCGATGCGAAGCGGATATTCGCCGCAAGGCGGATGTAGCGTAGCAGAGTTTGTGAGGACGATCCGGTAACTTTCGTGGAGTATGTCCGTGCCGAGAAAATCGGCAGTAATCGGGCGGTTGAGAACGTTTCTGCTTCACGCGTATATCGCTTGGACGGGATCTGAACCGGATAAAAGATCCGGTTTGTTTTTCGGGTAAGGTCTGATACGCACGGCAAAGTGTACAGAAAAACTTCTCACCGAACTGAAATTTATACGGCGGAGCCAATTCCGCTGCAGAACTGACGTTCAGGAGGAAAAACAAATGGCAGCAACAAACAAGAAAATGATCCGCATTAGACTCAAGGCTTATGACCATCAGCTCATCGACAAGGCGGCCGAGAAGATCGTTGAAACCGCAAAGCGTACAGAAGCTAGGGTTTCCGGCCCGATTCCTCTTCCCACGAAGAGAGAAATCATCACCATACTCCGCGCTGTTCATAAATATAAGGACAGCCGTGAGCAGTTTGAGCGCCGCACCCACAAGCGTCTCATCGACATCATGAACCCCACCCAGAAGACGGTTGAGGCTCTTATGTCTCTTGAACTGCCTGCAGGCGTAGAAATCGAAATGAAGCTCTGATTACTGGTCTAAGCACTTGAAAATCCATCAAAAACCCGATTGTCCGTTACTTGCGTGAACGGGCAGGGTCAAGTCAGCAGCCTCTTGGCTTTAGCCTAAGCGAGCTGACCAATAACCTATAAGGAGGAAATAACATGAAGAAAGCTATCATCGGCAAAAAGGTCGGCATGACGCAGATCTTCGATGAAGCGGGCAAAGTCGTTCCGGTAACCGTTATTGAAGCGGGACCCTGCGTCGTTGTCCAGAAGAAAGCTGCTGACAAGGAAGGCTACACTTCCGTTCAGCTCGGCTTTGAAGACCTGACGGAGCGTAAGCTCTCCAAACCCGAAAAGGGACACCTTGCAAAAGCGGGCGTCGCTTTCAAAAAGTATCTTAAAGAGTTCCGCCTTGAAGACTGCGAGTCTCTCAATGTCGGCGATGTCGTATCCGCAAGCGTTTTCGCTGAGGGCGACAAGGTCGATGTGACAGGAATCTCCAAGGGTAAGGGCTATGCCGGCGTTATCAAGCGCTGGGGAGCACACAGAACTCCGATGACCCACGGCGGCGGCCCCGTTCACCGTCATGCAGGTTCCATGAGCGCAAACAGCGATCCATCCAGAATCTTTCCGGGAAAGATTGGCGCTGGACACATGGGCGCGGAGCAGGTCACCGTTCAAAACCTTGACGTTGTCAAGGTCGACCCCGAACTTAATATGATCGTTGTTCGCGGCGCGATTCCCGGCCCCAAGGGCGGCATCGTGTATCTCAAGAACACCGTCAAGAACGTTAAGGCGAAGGGTGCCGCAGCAGGCATCAGCGTCAACCCGCAGAAGGCTTCCGCAAGGGTCAACCCGCAGAAGGCCTCCGCGAGAACGAGATAAGGGAAAGGAGAGAATGTAAATGCCTAAAGCAACAGTTTACAATATGGCCGGCGAAAAGGTCGGTGAGATCGAACTCTCCGAATCCATCTTCGGTATTGAACCCAACGAGTCGGTTCTCCACGATTCCGTCAAGAACCACCTCGCAAATTGCCGACAGGGTACGCAGAGTGCGCTTACAAAGGGCGAAGTCGATGTTACAAACAAGAAGCCCTGGCGTCAAAAGGGCACTGGCCGCGCACGCGCAGGTCATGCCGGCTCTCCCGTATGGAGACACGGCGGCGTAGCGTTCGCTCCCAAGCCCCGCGATTACAGCTACACCCTCAATAAGAAGGTTAAGAGACTGGCTCTTAAGAGCGCGCTTTCATCGAAGGCGGCTGAGGGCGAAATCATTGTCATTGACGGACTCACAGTTTCCGAAATCAAGACAAAGGCCTTCAAGAGCTTCCTTGACAAGATCGAAGTCACCGGAAAGGCTCTCGTCATTACTAAAGAAGTCAATCAGCCCGTTATTAAGAGCGCAAGAAATATTCCCGGCATCGTTACGACGATAGCGACCGTTCTGTCCCCCTATGACGTTCTGAACGCCGGAAAACTTGTCGTCGACAAGGCTGCGCTTGAGAAAATCGAGGAGGTCTACGCATGATGAGAACAGCATACGACATCGTCAAGCGTCCCATCATCACAGAGCAGTCCATGGAGGACCTCGACATCAAAAAGTACGTTTTTGAAGTGGCGAAGGACGCAAACAAAATTGAGATAAAAAAAGCAATCGAAGAAATTTTCGACGTTAAGGTCATTAAAGTTACAACGACGATCGTACCCGGCAAGGAAAAGCGCGTCGGCGCGAAGCCTGCTGGATATACTTCCGATTGGAAAAAGGCCGTCGTAAAGCTCAGCAGAAGGTCCAAGAACATTGAAATCTTCGAGGGTATGGTGTAAGGGAGGAAATGAGATATGTCCATTAAAACTTATAGACCTACTACACCGTCCAGAAGACATATGACTGTCTCGGGCTTCGACGGAGTCGACAAGCGTGCGGTACCCGAGAAGTCCCTTGTAGAGGTCCTGAAATCTAACGCCGGCCGCAATTCAAACGGTCGTATCACTGTTCGCCATCAGGGCGGCGGCAACAAGAAAAAATACCGTGTCATTGATTTCAAGCGTAATAAGCTTGATATGCCCGGCAAAGTGCTGCGCCTAGAATATGACCCCAACCGCTCTGCGCACATTGCTCTTATAGAGTATACAGACGGTGAACGCCGCTATATCCTTGCTCCTTACGGACTCAAGGCCGGCGACTCGGTCGTTGCTTCTTCGGCAGCTGACATCAAGCCCGGCAATGCGCTTCCGCTTGCAAACATCCCTGTTGGTACCATTATCCATAACATCGAGCTTTATCCCGGCAAGGGCGCACAGCTTGTCCGCTCCGCAGGTGTCGAGGCTCAGCTTATGGCTAAGGAAGGCGATTTGGCAACTGTCCGTCTGCCGTCCGGTGAATACCGCAAGGTTCGCATGAACTGCATTGCGACCATCGGGCAGGTCGGCAACATTGATCACGCCAATATCCACATCGGTAAGGCCGGACGTAAACGTCACATGGGCTGGCGCCCGACCGTCCGCGGCTCTGTCATGAACCCCTGCGACCACCCCCACGGCGGCGGCGAAGGCAAGAGCCCGATCGGCCGTTCCGGACCTGTTACCCCTTGGGGTAAGCCTACGCTCGGTTACAAGACCCGCAAGACGAAGAACAAGAGTAATAAGTTCATTGTCAAGCGTCGGAACGAGAAGTAAGGAGGGAATGATTAAATGAGTAGAAGTATTAAAAAAGGCCCCTTTGCTGCTCCTGAGCTGCTCAAGAGGGTCGACGAAATGAATAAATCCGGCGAAAAGAAGGTTCTAAAGACCTGGAGCCGCGCTTCCACGATATTCCCGACTTTCGTTGGTCACACGATTGCCGTCCATGACGGCCGCCGTCATGTTCCGGTTTACGTTACCGAGGATATGGTCGGACACAAGCTTGGCGAGTTCGCGCCTACCCGCACTTTCCGCGGTCATGCCGGCTCCAAGACCGGCAAATAAGGAGGAGAAAAATGGAAGCAAGAGCAGAACACAAGTTTGCCCGCATATCTCCCCGTAAGGTCGTCATCGTATGCGACCTTATCCGTGGCAAGAACGTTAAGGTAGCCGAAGCTTTGATGCGAAATACCCCCAAGGCGGCATCCGAGCTTATGATTAAGGTTCTTAAGAGCGCAGTGGCAAACGCTGAAAACAATTTCAACATGGATACCGATAAGCTCTACGTTAAAGAGACTTACGCGAACCCCGGCCCCATCCTCAAAAGAGGAATGCCCAGAGCTCAGGGCCGTATGTACAGGATCAACAAGAGAACCAGCCACATTACTATCGTCGTGGCCGAGAAAGATTAGGGAGGAGGCAGAGTATGGGACAGAAAATTAATCCGCACGGATTTCGCGTCGGCGTCATCACAGACTGGGATTCCAGATGGTACGCAAGAAACGACAAGGTCGGAGATCTTATCGTCGAAGATTACAATATCCGCAAATATCTGAAATCGACTCTGTATTCCGCAGGCATCCCGAAGATCGAAATCGAGCGTGACAGCTCCAAGGTTCGCATCTTTATCCACTGCTCACGCCCCGGCGTGGTCATCGGAAAGGGCGGCACGGAGATCGAGCGTCTCAGATTGTCGGTTGAAAAGATGATAAGCAAGCCCGTTGCTCTTTCTATCGTTGAGGTTCGCACTCCCGATACTGATGCACAGCTCGTTGCTGAGAACATTGCAGCGCAGCTTGAAAAGCGCATCAGCCATCGCCGTGCTATGAAAAACTCAATGGGACGCGCCATGAAGATGGGTGTCAAGGGCATCAAGGTTATGTGCGCCGGACGTTTGGGCGGCGCCGAAATCGCGCGCAGTGAGTGCTATCATGAGGGCACCATTCCCCTTCAGACTATACGTGCCGACATCGACTACGGTTTTGCGGAAGCCGCGACGACCTTTGGCCGCTGTGGCGTAAAAGTCTGGATTTACAAGGGCGAGGTCCTCAGCCAGACACTGCGCAGCACTCCCCGTACGATGGATCTGACCAAGAGGGATGACCAGAATCGCGGCGAGCGCAAGAGAACAAACAATTATCCTCCCCGTCAAGGTCAGGGTCAGGGCGGCGGTTACAACCGCGGCGGCCAGGGTCAGGGCGGAGGCTATAATCGCGGACCTCAGGGAGGTCAGGGCGGCTATAACCGTGGACCTCAGGGAGGCCAGGGCGGTTATAATCGCGGACCTGCAGCTCCTGCACCCGCACCTACAACCCCTAAGGAAGGAGGCAATGCGTAATGCTTCTGCCAAAGAGAGTCAAATACCGCAGAGTGCATCGTGGACGTATGAAGGGCAAAGCCAGCCGCGGCAACTTTGTTGCTTACGGTGAGTTCGGTCTTATGGCCACAGAGCCCAGCTGGATTACCTCGAATCAGATCGAGGCAGCGCGTATTGCTATGACCCGTTATACAAAGCGCGGTGGTAAAGTCTGGATTAAAATATTTCCCGATAAGCCCGTAACCGAGAAGCCTGCCGAGACCCGCATGGGTTCCGGTAAAGGTTCTCCCGAGTACTGGGTAGCAGTTGTAAAGCCCGGTCGTGTCTTGTTCGAAATGGCCGGTGTTACTGAAGAAACAGCACGTGAGGCAATGCGTCTTGCAAGCCACAAGCTTCCCTGCAAGACGAAGTTTGTCAAGCGCGATGATGTTGCCGATTCCGAGACAGGTGGTGAATAAGATGAAGGCAAATGAGATACGCGAAATGTCCGCTGCAGAGCTTGAAGGAAAGCTTATTTCGCTTAAGAAGGATTTGTTTACCCTCCGTATGCAGCACGCCACGAACCATCTTGACAACCCGATAAAGATTTCTGCCGTACGCCGTGACATTGCCCGAGTCAAGACAGTTATTCGCCAGAAACAGCTCGAGCAGTGAGGAGGTAACGTAAATGAATGAAATAAGAACATCTTCCCGCAAGACCCGTGTTGGCAAGGTAGTGTCCGACAAGATGGACAAGACCATCGTTGTCATCGTTGAGGACCGCGTTGCGCATCCTCTTTATAAGAAAATCATTAAGCAGACTTATCGCTTGAAGGCGCACGACGAAAATAACGAGTGCAAAATTGGCGACAAAGTTAAGGTTATGGAGACCCGTCCTTTGTCTAAGGATAAGAGATGGCGTCTAGTCGAAATAGTAGAAAAGGCAAAGTAAGGAGGCCGCGAAATGATACAACAGGAAACATTTCTCAAGGTGGCCGACAATACCGGCGCCAAAGAGATCAAATGCATCCGCATTCTCGGCGGAAGTAAACGCAAATACGGCAACATCGGCGACGTCATTGTTGCGTCTGTCCGTAAGACCCAGCCCGGCAGCACCGTCAAAAAGGGTGATGTCGTAAAGGCGGTCATCGTTCGCAGCGCAAAGGGCGTCCGTCGTACGGACGGAACCTATGTCCGCTTCGATGAAAACGCCGCAGTGCTCATCAGAGACGACAAGAACCCCCGCGGTACCCGCATTTTTGGACCGGTTGCACGCGAGCTGCGTGACAAGGATTTCATGAAGATCCTATCTCTGGCTCCCGAAGTCATATAGGAGGACAAAATAATGAACATTAAAAAAGATGATAGAGTTATTGTTCTGTCCGGCAAGGATAAGGGAAAAGAAGGCAGGGTCATGTCAGCCGATCCCGATAACGGCAAGGTTATTGTTGAAGGCGTGAATGTCGCGAAGCGTCATCTCAAGCCCACAAAGCCTGGCACAGAGGGCGGCATCATCAAGAAAGAGACCCCGATTTATGCTTCTAAGGTCATGAGAGTTTGCCCCAAGTGCGGCAAGCCCACCCGCGAGGCCCACAAGTTCCTTAAGGACGGATCAAAAGTACGCGTCTGCAAAAAGTGCGGCGAAACAATATAAGAAAGGAGAGACTCTTTAAATGCCAAGACTAAAAACCAAATATCTTGAGGAAGTCGCTCCTGCTCTTATGAAAAAGTACAGCTACAAGAGCACCATGCAGATTCCCAAGATAGATAAAATCGTTATCAGCGTCGGCGCAGGTGACTGCAAAGACAACCAGAAGGCTCTGGACGCTGTTATCAAGGACATCTCAACTATCGCAGGACAGAAGGCCGTTGCAACAGTCGCTCGTAAGAGCGTCGCAAACTTCAAGCTCCGTCAAGGTCAGAACGTCGGCGTTAAGGTCACGCTCAGACAGGACAGAATGTGGGAGTTCCTTGACAGACTGCTCAACGTCGCACTGCCCCGCGTCCGCGACTTCCACGGCATCAATGCTGATGCCTTTGACGGCCGCGGAAACTACAGCCTCGGGCTGAAGGAACAGATCATATTCCCCGAAATCGAATACGATAAGATCGAAAAACTGCGTGGTATGAACATTGCCATCTGCACCACTGCGGCTACCGATGAAGAAGCCAAAGAGCTGCTAACCCTTATGGGCGCGCCTTTTGCAAAGGCATAGGAGGATAAAGCATGGCTAAGACATCAATGAAAATCAAGCAGGCTCTTCCGGCAAAGTTCTCTTCAAGAGAATACAACCGCTGCAAGATCTGCGGTCGTCCCCACGCTTATCTGCGTGACTACGGCGTTTGCCGTATTTGCTTCCGTGAGCTGGCACATAAGGGCCAGATTCCGGGCGTCAGAAAGGCTTCTTGGTAAATTAAAGGCTGTGCAGGATGCCCTAATGCTTTGCGAAAGCGCCTTGCCGTATACACGATGCTGTCTGCGGCGCTTGCGCTTCGCCTAAGGGCACCCTGCTCACCCCTGCTTAATCTCAACGTTGGTGAGACGACGTTGGAAAAAGCAAAAATCGTTTTGATTCGGATTTCCCGCTTCAAATAAACAATTGGACGACGAAAGGCCGGGGGCAATCATGTATTGGCTCGGAACCTCGCCGCCAGAACAGACCGTATAACGGCTGTAACTCTAACAAGGAGGAAAAATTAGTATGCAAATTACCGATCCTATCGCGGACCTGCTTACACGCATCCGCAACGCCGGAAGCGCAAAACACGACACTGTCGATGTTCCTGCTTCCAACATGAAGAAAGCCATCGTCGGCATTCTGCTGGACGAAGGCTATATCAAGAGCTTTCAGCTTATCGAAGACGGCGGCCAGGGCATTATTCGCATCACTCTCAAGTATCTGCCCGGTAAGGAAAAGGCTATTCAGGGCCTTCGCCGCGTTTCAAAGCCCGGTCTGCGCGTTTACGCCGGCTCGGACGAACTGCCTTATGTCCTTAAGGGACTGGGCATTGCAATCATATCCACGTCTCAAGGCATCATGACCGATAAGGCCGCTCGTAAAGCCAATGTCGGTGGTGAAGTCCTGGCGTTCATATGGTAAGGGGGTATAGGAATGTCTAGAATTGGAAGAACTCCCATCACCGTTCCCGCCGGAGTGGAAATAAAAATCGAAGAAAACAATCACGTCACCGTAAAAGGACCCAAGGGAACTCTTGAGCGCACGCTCGCACCTTCGATGAAAATCGAACTTGCCGACGGCGTTATGACAGTATCGCGTCCTGACGACACGAAGGACAGCCGTTCCATGCACGGGCTTACGAGAACGCTTCTCTCCAACATGGTTGAGGGCGTTACAAACGGCTTCAAAAAGGAACTGACCGTTCAGGGCGTCGGCTACAAGGTCGCAAAAGACGGAAGCAAGCTCACAATGAACATTGGCTACAGCCATCAGGTCGTTGTGGAGGACAATGCTGATATCACGATCGAAGTTCCCAGTGCCAACACTATCGTCATAAACGGTATCGACAAGCAAAAGGTCGGTCAGTTTGCGGCTGATGTGCGTAAGAGAAGACCCCCCGAGCCTTATAAGGGTAAGGGTATTCGGTATGCCAACGAAGTGGTTCGCCACAAAGAAGGCAAAACCGGCGCTAAGAAATAAAGGAGGTGTGCCTAAATGGTTAATAGACCTGACACAAGATCGCAGCGCTTGAAGCGCCATAAGAGAGTCCGTGCCAAGATCTCCGGCACGCCCGAAATTCCCAGACTTGACGTTTTCAGAAGCAACGCCAACATTTACGCTCAGATCATAGACGACGTTAACGGCGTTACCCTCGCCACAGCCTCCACAGTCGAAAAGGACTTTGAAGGACTGGGCAGCAACTGCGAAGCGGCCGCAAAGGTCGGCAAGCTTGTTGCAGAGCGCGCAAAGGCAAAGGGTATCGAAAACGTATGCTTCGACAGAGGCGGCTATCTTTACCACGGTCGCGTCAAAGCACTTGCAGACGGAGCCCGCGAGGGCGGTCTGAACTTTTAGTCGGGAGGAGGAAACAAAATGGCTTATAGTAATAACAGAGACAATAGACGTAACGAAGAACCGTCTGAATTTACCGAAAAGGTTGTTTCCCTCAACCGCGTTTCCAAGACTGTTAAGGGCGGACGTATCTTCAAATTCTCCGCTCTGTGCGTAGTAGGAGACGGAAAAGGACGCGTAGGATTCGGCCTCGGCAAAGCAGGCGAAGTTTCCGAAGCGATTCGCAAGGGCATCGACGACGCCAAGAAGAACATTGTGACTGTCACTCTTTCCGAAGGCACGATCCCTCACGAGGCGATTGGGGAATTCGGAGCAGGAAGAGTTCTTCTTAAGCCCGCCGCTCCTGGTACCGGTGTTATCGCCGGCGGCGCTGTCCGTGCAGTCGTTGAGGCTGCCGGTATCAAGGACATCCGTACGAAATGTCTGCGTTCAAATAACCCCCACAACGTGGTCGCGGCCACAATGGTTGGATTGCGCTCTCTCCGCAATGCGGAGCAGGTTGCAATCGTCAGGGGCAAAACAGCTAAAGAAATCAAAGGATAGGAGGGTGCAGCAATGGCTAATCTTAAGATTGAGCTGGTTAAGAGCTTAAACGGCAGAATGGACAAACACATCGCCACTGCCAACTCTCTTGGACTGCATAAGATCGGAAATAAGACAGTGCAGCCCGATAACCCCCAGACCAGAGGTAAGATAGCTCAGATATGCTATCTTCTTAAGGTCACGGAAGAATAAGGAGGTGCAGGCATGAAACTTAATGAACTTTCACCTGTTGCCGGTTCTACCCACGCCTCAAAACGTAAGGGCAGAGGCAACGGTTCGGGTAAGGGAAAAACCGCAGGCCGCGGCCAAAAGGGACAGAATTCCCGCAGCGGCGGCGGAGTCAGAGTAGGCTTTGAAGGCGGCCAGATGCCTTTGGCACGCCGCATCCCCAAGCGTGGATTTAACAATATTTTTGCAAAGCCTCTCACCGCAATCAATGTTTCCATCCTCAACAACTTTGAAGACGGCGATATTATCACCGTGGAAAAACTGCTTGCCACCGGAGTTTTGTCAAAATGTGAGTACGGTCTGAAGATACTCGGCAACGGCGAGATCACAAAAAAACTGACCGTTCAGGCAACCGCTTTCTCCGAAGCTGCGAAGCAGAAAATTGAATCCGCAGGCGGGAAGGCGGAGGTGGTTTAAGTGCTTGAGACCCTCCGTAACGCATGGAAAATCGAAGAGCTGCGCAAAAAGATTCTCTTTACGCTCTTCATAGTACTTCTCTATCGTCTGGGCAACGCAATCCCCGTGCCCTACGTCGATATTGCAAAGCTGAGCTCTTATTTCGATCAGCTAAAGAACACTGTGCTCGGACTATACAACGTAATGTCCGGCGGGTCATTTTCCAAAGCGACGATTTTTGCACTATCCATCCAGCCATATATCAACGCATCAATTATTATCCAGCTTTTGACCATCGCAATTCCGGCTCTTGAGCGTTTGCAGAAAGAGGGCGGAGAAGAGGGTCAGAAGAAACTGGCAAGCATCACACGTTATTCAACAGTGGCGATCGGTCTGCTGCAGGGATTTGCTTACTATATGCTTATCCGCAACAACGATTTGCTCGTAACCGGCACCGGTATCTGGGAGGCAATAGTCATTATCCTCACCTTTACCGCAGGCTCCGCGCTCATCATGTGGCTCGGCGAACAGATCAGCGAGTTCGGTATTGGCAACGGTATTTCAATCATACTTTTCGCCAGCATCGTAGCGCGTTTCCCAAGCGGAGTTGCACAGATGGTCACAAACGTATCGACAGGCGGTCTTTCCGTCATCGGTTTGATCGCAATGCTTTTAGGAGCGCTTGCCATCATAGTTCTCATCGTATTCGTTACGAATGCGGAGAGAAGAATTCCGGTTCAGTACTCCAAGCGCGTCGTCGGACGCAAGATGTACGGCGGACAGTCAACGCACCTTCCCATGAAGGTCAACATGTCCGGCGTTCTGCCGATAATCTTCGCGCAGTCGATTGCATCCCTGCCGGCGACTGTCGCGGCATTTTTCCCGACACCGCAAGTAGGTACCTTCGCTTACGGATTCCTTAAAGCCATCGATACAACATCGATTCTTTACGCAATAATTTATTTCCTGCTGATTATTTTCTTCTCATATTTCTATTCCACGGTTCAGTTCAATCCTGTCGAGGTTGCGAACAACCTGAAGAAGAACGGCGGGTTTATCCCCGGGTTCCGTCCCGGAAAGCCGACGAGCGAATACATCCAGAAGTCGCTCAACAAGATTACGCTATTTGGCGCGATCTATCTCGGTATTGTTGCGGTCGTTCCGATTATCATCAGCGTCTTCAGCGAATCCGCGAGAAACAGCGGAATCTCTCTCGGCGGCACATCGATTATTATTGTTATCGGTGTTGCACTTGAAACCGTGAGGGCGCTTGAGGCACAGATGATTATGCGCAACTACAAGGGCTTTCTTGATTAACCATTAAATCAGGAGGGATATTCAATGAAGTTAATACTTTTAGGAGCACCCGGCGCGGGTAAGGGCACACAGGCCGATATTCTCAGCCGTATGTGCAATATCCCTACCATCTCAACCGGAAATATACTCAGAGCCGCGATGAAGAACGGTACCCCCGTCGGACTCAAGGCAAGGGAGTATGTTGACAGCGGCAAGCTCGTTCCCGACGATGTTATTATCGGCATCGTCAGGGAGCGTCTGGCCGAAGACGACTGCATAAACGGCTACATTCTGGACGGCATGCCAAGAACAATCCCTCAGGCTATTGGGCTTGAGGAGGCGGGAATCAATATAGACTTCGCCTTGTCATTGGAAATATCGGACGAAGCGATTATTGAGCGTATGTCTGGACGACGTGCATGCAAGGATTGCGGCGCAACCTACCACCTAGTTACAATCCAGCCGAAAGTTGCAGGCAAATGCGACAAGTGCGGCGGAGAACTGATAATCCGGAAGGATGACGCTCCTGAAACCTTAAAGGAAAGGCTTGCTATCTACCACAAGGAAACCGAGCCGCTCAAAGAGTTTTATGCGAACAGGGGCAAGCTCAAGACTGTGAATAGCGATTCCACAGTCGACGAGATGACAAAAGCATCAGTAAAGGCTCTGGGGCTATGAGTACGATTACAATTAAAAGCCCTCGGGAAATAGAGCTTATGCGCGTTTCGGGGAAAATTACCGCGGCAGCCCGTTCTATCGGACGGGAGATGGTGACCCCGGGCGTTACAACCCAAGAAATCGATAGAGAAATATTCAAGTTCATCAAAAAATGCGGCGCCGCGCCTTCCTTTCTGGGTTACGGCGGATTTCCCGGCAGTGCCTGCATCTCGGTGAACGACGAAGTCATCCACGGCATCCCCGGAAAAAGGCTCATCCATGAGGGCGATATTGTCAGTATAGATGTCGGTGCCTATACCGGAGGATTCCATGGCGATTGCTGCGGAACCTTTGCGGCAGGAAAAATCACGGAAGAAGCCAAACGCCTTATCGAAGTGACGAGGCAAAGCTTCTTTGTGGGACTTAAATATGCCCGTGAGGGAAACCGCGTATCCGATATTTCCCATGCAATTCAGGAGTATGTTGAAAGCTTCGGCTATACGCTTGTTCGTGAATATGTCGGTCACGGTATCGGAAAGAATCTTCACGAGGCTCCCGAAGTTCCGAATTTCGGCGAGCCGGGACACGGACCCCGCCTTGTTAAGGGTATGACCATCGCAATTGAACCCATGGTCAACATGGGCGGCGCGGCGATCAGAGTTCTTGACAATGACTGGACGGTTGTTACAGTTGACGGCAGTTTGTCAGCTCACTATGAGAATACAATTCTTATTACAGACGGTGAGCCTGAGATTCTGACCATAGCGGAGGATCTGTAATGGAGACCGCGAGGTCTTTAGACGTCGTTTTCTCTCTTGCCGGTCACGACAAAGGCAGAGAATATGTCGTTCTGAGAACAGATGGCAGCTATGCCCTTATTGTCGACGGAAAGACGAGAAAGCTCACAAACCCCAAAAGGAAAAGCCTCAAGCATTTATGTTTAGGTAAAACGGGATCAGCGGAGCTTGCCGATGCATTAATAGCCGGCAAAGCGACAGACAGTGCAATCCGAAAAGAGCTTGCGATATTTCGCGGCGAGGCCGGCATGACCGAGGAGGGAAGACAGTTTGTCAAAAGATGATGTTATTGAGTTTGAGGGCACGGTAATTGAAGCCCTGCCCAATACGATGTTTCAGGTTGATATCGGAAACGGACACACGATTTTGGCTCATATTTCCGGAAAGCTGAGGATGAACTTCATCCGAATCCTTCCGGGCGACAAGGTTACAGTTCAAATGTCGCCATATGACCTAACCCGCGGAAGAATAACCTGGAGAAGCAAATAATGGAGGTTTAATTATGAAAGTAAGACCGTCCGTGAAGCCCATGTGCGAAAAGTGCAAAGTAATTAAGCGCAATGGGAAGGTAATGGTCATCTGCGAGAACCCCAAGCATAAGCAGAGACAGGGCTGAGCAGGTCGCCCTCAAATAAGACCCGTTACGCAGACTAGTTTTGCGTATTTCTGTAAGCACAAAAACATTGCGGTATAAGGCCGCATTATGCGAAAGGAATGATTATTTAAATGGCACGTATCGCCGGAATTGACCTGCCGAAAGATAAGAGAATCGAAATTGCTCTTACCTATGTTTACGGCATCGGCAGAACCAGCGCAACCAAGATACTTGCACTGACAGGTATCAACCCCGATACCCGCGTTAAGGATCTGACCGAAGAGCAAGAAGGAAAACTGCGTGAGTGCATCGACGTGAACTTTACTGTCGAAGGCGACCTCCGCCGCAGTGTTGCTCTTGACGTCAAGCGCCTTATCGAGATCGGTAGCTATCGTGGGATGCGCCACAGACGCGGACTTCCCGTTCGCGGACAGAGAAGTAAAACAAACGCTCGTACCCGTAAGGGCCCGAAGCGTACTATAGCCGGAAAGAAAAAGTAAAGGAGGGAGCATAAAGTAATGGCAGCACCTAAGAACAAAAAAGTCAGAACACGCCGCAAAGAACGCAAGAACATTGAAAAAGGAGTCGTCCATATCAGTTCCTCCTTTAACAATACGATGGTTACGATTACCGATGTGAACGGCAACACGCTCTCATGGGCATCGGCCGGCGAAATGGGCTTCCGCGGAAGCAAAAAGTCCACTCCCTTCGCAGCTCAGACAGCGGCAGAAACCGCTTCCAAGGCTGCAATGGAGCACGGACTCAAGACCGTTGAAGTTTTCGTCAAGGGACCCGGCGGCGGACGTGAAGCAGCTATCCGTGCGCTTCAAACCGCAGGTCTTGAAGTAACGCTCATCAAGGACGTAACACCCATTCCCCACAACGGTTGCCGTCCGCCCAAAAGACGTCGCGTCTAATTAGGAAGGAGAAACAGATTATGGCTAGAAATATGCAGCCCATCGTAAAACGCTGCAAGACGCTCGACATTTCTCCTGCCGTCATGGGGTACACTTCCAAGACTAAGAGTGGTACAATCCGCAACCCCAAAGGTCAGATGCGCAGGAAGCAGAGCGAATATGCAATGCAGCTCCAGGAAAAGCAGAAAGTTAAGTTTATTTACGGAATTCTTGAAAAGCAGTTCCGTTCCTACTACGAAAAAGCGGCTAAGACTCCCGGTATCACCGGCGAGAACCTGCTCACAACAATCGAGCGCCGCCTTGATAACGTAGTATTCCGCCTTGGCTTTGCCACGACACGCCGCGAGGCCCGTCAGGCAGTCAGCCACGGTCACTTTACGGTCAACGGTCGCCGCGTCGACATTCCCTCATATCTCGTGTCTCCCAAGGACGTTATTGAGGTTTGCGAAGGTAGCCGCAGCTCTGTTATGTTCAAAAGATTTCTTGGCGAGGATGCCATTTTTGTGGCAACTCCCCAGTGGCTTGAACGTGAAAAGAATACACTCAAGGGAACTGTTACTAAGCTTCCCGCAAGAGAAGATATAGACTTCCCCGTGGAGGAGACACTTATTGTCGAGCTGTACTCTAAGTAATGCAGAGACCCTCATAATTGGTAAGCTGATTAATAGAGACGCAGGCATGCGTCAACTCAGAAGGAGGGTAATTAAACATGATTGAAATAGAAAAACCGCGTATTGAATGTATTGAGAATCAGTCTGATGAATCGTATGGAAAATATATCGTAGAACCTTTAGAGCGCGGTTACGGCACGACCTTGGGTAACTCTCTCCGCAGGGTGCTCCTATCCTCTCTTCCCGGTACAGCAGTCACTTCCGTTAAGATAGCCGGTGTTCAGCACGAATTTTCAACAATTCCCGGCGTTAAAGAGGATGTGACCGAGATTGTCCTCAATGTAAAAGGTATTATATTTAAGCTCCACAGCGACGGACCGAAAACGGTTTATATCGAAGTAAGCGGCGAGTGCGAAGTCCGTGCCGGAGATATCAAGGCAGATAGCGAAGTCGAGGTGTTGAACCCCGACCTGCATATCGCGACTCTGGGCGCTGATGGGTACCTGAGTATGGAGCTAAACGTAGACCACGGACGTGGATACGTCATTGCGGAAAAGAACAAATCAACGCAGCAGATTATCGGTACTATCCCAATCGACTCCATATATTCGCCTGTCCTTAAGGTCAACTATGCCGTGGAGAATACCCGCGTAGGCAACAAGACCGACTATGACAAGCTAACGATTGAAGTTTGGACGGATAAGACCATATCGCCCAGAGACGCTGTTTCTCTAGGTGCGAAGATTCTCTGCGACCACTTCACGCTGTTCACCGATCTTTCTGAAACGATCGGCAGCGAGTCCACCGTAAAGGAAAAAGTTGAAACTCAGCGTGACAAGGTGCTTGAGATGACCATCGAGGAACTCGATTTGTCGGTTCGCAGCTTCAATTGTCTGAAGCGTGCCAACATCAACACAGTCGAGGACCTCATTGGAAAGACTCAGGACGAGATGATCAAGGTGAGAAATCTCGGACGCAAGTCTCTTGAAGAGGTCGAGCATAAGCTGGCCATGATGGGACTTAATCTTGCCAGCGACGACAACAATTAGTTTCAGTATTCCCGCATAGCGGAAAAGAACTGCTACGAAGGCGTTAGCCTTCTTAAGCCTTTACTCTTTAGAAGGAGGAAACCGAAATGCCCACTAACAGGAAGCTCGGCAAGCCCACCGATGCGCGCATGGCTATGCTTAGGCAGCAGGTCACTGATTTGCTCGAAAAGGGCCGTATGGAAACAACCATTACCCGCGCAAAGGAAATTGGACCCTTAACCGAGAAGATGATAACTCTTGGCAAGAATAAGTCTTTGGCGGATTACCGTCAGGCGATTTCTTTTATCACAAGAGAAGACGTTGCAAAGAAGCTCTTTGATGAGATAGCCCCCAAGTATGCAGAGCGCAATGGTGGTTACACCCGTATCATTCGTATAGGGCCCCGCCGTGGCGATGCTGCCGAAATGGCAGTTATCGAGCTCGTGTGAAAAAACGGCTTAAAATTGGTCATTGCTCCTTTTGGGAACAATGACCAATTTTTTTTATTAGAAGGGCGTCATAAGCTCGCACCACAAAAAGCAGAAACAAGTTATATTGGAATTATAAAATTTCAGAAACAGCTTGGGATTAACAATAATTAGGTAACGGCTGACGCCGTTAATATTAGATGCTTTTTGTTTACTTCGTCAGCGCCGCATTACCGTATTTTTATACGCCTACATGCGGCGCTTCCTCGTCTGCGAACTGCTGCCGCCCCTCTAGTGCAAAAGCCCTAAAATCCAGAGAATGATTCCATATATTATCGAGGCCGAGATGCCGTATACTATCACCGGACCCGAGATAATGAACATCTTTGCGCCCGTTCCGGTGACAAAGCCTTCGGTCTTAAATTCAAGCGCCGGAGCTACGACGGAGTTTGCAAAGCCTGTTATCGGCACGAGCGTGCCCGCGCCGCTGTGCTTTGCGATATCATCATAGACCCCCAGACCGGTCAGGAGAGCACCGAGGAAAACAAGTGTTATGCTTGTCGCAGTCGCCGCTAGCTCCTTAGAAAGCCCCGCAGAGCCGTACAGACCTAGTATCGCCTGCCCGACGCAGCAGATGGCCCCGCCTATTAGAAAGGCCTTTATCATATTTGGAAGAAGCTTTGAATTCGGGGAGACTTTTTTTACGTATGCTCCGTATTCTTCCTTTGACATTTTGAAATAATCCATGATGTCCTCCAATGAAGGGATTATAGGAATTTGATTTTTTGCGAGATGTTTACAGGCAAAAAACCTCCTTCCGCGTTTATTATCCGCAAAAGGAGGTCAAATATTAATAATCAGGGGTGATAAGCCTTTTTTGGAAAACTCGAAGCAAAAATGCTAAATGTTGAGGTTAATGTTTTCGATACCGTTCGCCTCGAACTCGGACATATAGGTGTCCATTCTAGCTGTGAGCTCACTCAAATCGTCGGGATTGAGATGTTCTTCGGTCATATCCCGCCGAGCAAGTTCCTCCGCGAGGATGTCGAAAAAAACAGCGTCTTCATAATCAGCGATGGCATCGTGTATTCCGCCCTCTTCATAGGCTCGAGAGGGAAAAACGCGGCCTAGATAAGTCTGCGCGAGTTCGGGCAGACCGTTCTGTGCAGCCAGCGCAAAAAACTTTTCCTGCACTAGGTCATAGTCCTCAAAGCGATCATTTCCTCTGGTGGAATTCAGGATCCAGTTTCCGATATAAACCAGATCGAGCAAATGACGAAATTCCTTCGTGGAGAGCTTTATATCCATAACGGCCTCCTTTTAATGAGAACAGCGGCGTCACCTACCGCCTTTGCCGGTAATGTTGTCTAATTAAAGACCATATAACAGCCAATAAGCGGCTACGATATATTATATAAACCCGGGTAAAGAGTGTTCGGTCTTCAAGACGGAAAGAGATATATTTTTTGTCTACCCTAAATTATATCAAAAACAAAGCTAAAATACCAGCTATTTTATATAAGAATATACATCTGCTTTTCCTTGAAAAAAGAGGCAATTTGAGGTATTATTATACGGCATTACGCTTAAAAAGAATCTTTGCGCAAAACGCAGAGGAGGTACAGATGGATAACAGAGCCATAGGCGTTTTTGATTCAGGTCTGGGCGGGCTGACTGCGACGCAGGAGCTTTCGGGACTTTTGCCCGATGAACGCATAATTTATCTGAGTGATTCATACAATTTTCCCTATGGAGAAAAGACTCGCGAGAGAATAATTGAGATGTCGCGCAGGGACCTGCGTTTTTTATTGGAACATGAAGTCAAGGCGGTCTTCGTTGCCTGCGGTACAGCGACCTCGAACGCGCTGGAAGTGCTCAAAGAGGAAAGCCCCGTGCCGGTTTTCGGAGTTGTCGAACCTGCAGTCTGCGAGGCGGTTTGTATGACGGAGAATAAAAAAATCGGACTGCTCGCGACCACTGCAAGCGTCGGAGCCGGAACTTACCAGCGATTGATACGTGAAAAATCAATGGAAGTCGAAGTAACCGCAAAAGCCTGCCCAAAATTTGCTACGATGGTCGAGGACGGCGTTTTTGATAAAGAAGACGAAAGGGTCATACGTGCGGTTGCGGAATACCTTCCTCCGCTTAAGCAGGCGGGCGTTGACACGGTGATTCTAGGCTGTACGCATTATCCGCTGCTTGAGGAAGTTATAAGCGAATATATGGGTGAAGGCATAAGGTTCATTAGTGCCGGTGCCGCTGCTGCTAGAGAGCTCTGCCGCTATCTTCGCGAAAACAATCTTACCAGCGAAAATAGAGAGTCAAAAGCGGAATACTATACTACAGGTTCGCCCGAAAATTTCGCCGCAACAGCGCAGCTCATGCTAAGGCGCGATATTTCTCCGTATCTCAAAGGAATTGAACCCTTTGACAAGGGTGGTAATATATAATATAATAACCGCGAGCGCGGACATATTGAGCGGTTTTTGAAGAGGAATGATACGGGTATTCGGTTTATTACCGTTTATCCGAGAGGTAAAAAAGTAAAATGAAGATGAAAGATGTTATAATCTCCATCCGTGGGACGCAAAACGACCCACAAGGAGAGGACAATATAATAGAGCTGGAGACGGACGGCATTTTTGCCTATGAAAACGGCGAAGGGCTACTGTCCTACATGGAGAGCGAGCTGACAGGACTTGACGGGACGAAGACCTCGTTTGCGATTAGTCCTATGGGCGTTGTCATGACCAGAGAGGGCAGCCTCAACAGCCGTATGGTCTTCGAAAAGGGCAGAAAGCATAATTTTCTTTATGAAACGCCGTTCGGCGCGGCAACCATGGGCGTTGACACGACGAATATTTCTATGTCGTTCGATGAGCACGGAGGGAATATGGAAATCGACTATGTTGTGGACTTCCAGCATTCCGTAGTCGGACACAACATGTTTAAAATCAAAGTAAGTGAGCAGAGGAGAGAACGAAATGGCCAACCTGATTGAAGACGCTAGGCTCTCCATTGACAAGCTTATAGAGAAAGCCTATAACAAAGCGGTCGGCGAAGGCGTGATTCCAAATGGAGGACTTCTCTCCGGCAAGGTGGAAATACCAAAGGACACGTCTAACGGTGACTACGCGGCGAATCACGCAATGGCTGGAGCAAAAGCCTTGAAACTGCCTCCGCGCGCTATAGCGGAGATTTTGGTTTCCAATATTGATCTTACCGATAGCTATTTCGGAAGCGTAGAGATCGCGGGGCCCGGGTTTCTAAACTTCCGGTTATCCGACAAGTGGTACACAAAGGTTCTTGAAGCCGTACAAAGCGAGGGTGCATCCTACGGGCGCTCGGACGAGGGACATGGGGAAAAGGTTATGGTCGAATTCGTTTCGGCGAATCCGACAGGACCGATGACAATCGGCAACGCGCGCGGCGGAGTTCTGGGTGATGCGCTTGCCTCCGTACTTGATAGAGCGGGGTATAAGGTCTTCCGCGAGTTCTACGTCAACGACGCGGGTAATCAGGTTGATCTGTTCGGAAAGTCCATCGAGGTGCGCTATCTTCAGCTCATTAAGGGCGAGGACGCGCTCGAGTTCCCCGAAAACGGCTATCATGGCGATGACATTAAAAATCTCGCGAAGCTTATATATGACCGCGACGGCGAAAAGTACGTCGATATGGACAGCGACGAGCGCTGTAAGGTCTTTGTCGAATTCGGTCTGCCTTACAACATCGCACTGATGAAACAACATTTGGAACGCTACCGCATACATTTCGACGAGTGGTTCCTTGAAAGCTCGCTCCACGAGCGCGGCTATGTTGCCGAAACGGTGAAGCTCCTAGAGAATGGGGGTTATACCTATGAAAAGGACGATGCGCTCTGGCTCCGCAATACCGAATTCGGAGCTGACAAGGACGAGGTGCTGCGCCGTGCGAACGGCTTCTACACATATTACGCAGTCGATGTGGCCTATCATCGCAACAAGTTCATCGAACGCGGTTTCGACAGGGTTATAGACGTCTGGGGCGCAGATCATCACGGTCACGCGATACGCTTTGCGGCTTCAATGACGGCCCCTGTGCTTGGTCTTCAGAACAAGAAGCTCGATTTTCTGATTATGCAGATGGTTCGTCTGGTGCGCGGCAATGAGATTGTGAAGGTGTCCAAGCGTACCGGAAAGGCGCTTACGCTCAACGATCTTTTGGACGAAATCGGCGTTGACGCATGCAGGTTTTTCTTTAATGCAAAGCCGGACACGCATCTTGAATTTGACCTCGACCTTGCAATTAGGCAGGACAGCGAGAATCCCGTGTACTATGTTCAGTATGCCCATGCGAGAATATGCAGTTTGATTGCCGCAATGGCGGAGGAGGGGCACGCGCTTCCGCAGGGTGATGCAATCAGCGCGGCGCTACTGCGCACCGAGCATGAACGGGAACTGATTAAGCAGCTTGCCATGTTCACGGAGGAGATAAAGCTCGCAGCGCGAGACTACGATCCCTCACGTATAAATCGATATGTCACGGAGCTTGCGGCAAGGTTCCACAGATTCTATTCGAGCTGCCGTATAAAAGAAGCCGAGCCCGAGCTCCGCGATGCAAGACTCATTCTGTGCGACTGCACCGAAAAAGTGATTGCAAACGCGCTCGATATCGTTGGCGTAACAGCACCTGAAAAGATGTAAAATGTTAAGAACGCCTCCGCTTTATGAGCGGAGACGTTTTTTATCCCCAGAAGAGTCTCGTGAAGAAGGCCGCGGCGATCAAACCGGTGAGGTCGGCGATGAGTGCCGCGGGAATTGCGTGACGGCTGTTTTTAATCCCTGCCGCGCCGAAATATACCGCGATAACATAGAAGGTCGTTTCTGTAGAACCGAGCATGACGGCTGCACATCGCCCAACAAAGGAGTCCGCGCCATTTGATTTGATTATATCGCTGCCGATTGCGAGAGCTCCGCTTCCACTGAGCGGGCGGAGAAGCATAAGAGGAACTGTTTCCGCTGGTATTCCGAGCCTTGAAAGTAGAGGTGAAAGCAGCGAGCATAGCGCGTCAATGGCGCCGCTTGCCCGCAGCATATAAATGCAGGGCAGCAGCGTTATAAGAGCGGGGACGATACCCAGAACGGTTTTGAGACCGTCCGTTGCGCCCGCAGTCATGCCCGAGAAAACATCCGTTCCGCGCCGCATGGCATAGACCATCACAAAAGCAATGATGATGGGGACGGCGAGTTCTCCCAGAAGCTTCATGAGTGTGAAAAGCGCTGGAACAGCTTTGCGGCGAAGATACCCGCCGTTACGGATATCAGAGAGGACAGCCAGACAGCGGGGAGAATATCGAAGGGTGAGGCGGCTCCGAATGAGGCACGCAGAGAAGCGACCGTCGTCGGTAGGAGTTGTATGGAAGCGGTGTTCATGACAACGAGCAGACACAGCTCGTCTGAAGCGGAGGAAAGCCCCGAAAGACGCTTTAGACCTACAGCTGCCTTAATACCGGCGGGAGTAGCTGCGTTACCCAGCCCCAGCAAATTCGCGGACACGTTGGATGAGAGAGCGTCCATTGTTTCGGGGTCCTTAGCCGCAGTCGGATAGAGTCTGGACAGCACTGGGCGCATAAAGCGTGAGAGCTTTTCGGATAGTCCGGCGCGCCGCATAAGCTCCATTACGCCCGACCAAAGGCAAATCATTCCGCATAGAGAGAGGCTGAGGGTGACGGCATCCTTTGCGCCAGAAACCGCAGCGGCAGAGAGCGCGGTAAGGTTCCCACTCAAAGCTCCGAATACGAGAGAAAATACTACCATGAGAACAATTACTAGATTAAAAAGCATTAATCTTCATCTCCATTTTTATTCCAGCATTCTTGTGAGAAATAACAAAAATTGTGAATAACTAATAAAATTTCAAAAATATGTTTGACATTCATGATAAGTTCAATATAATTTTATATAGAAAGATATATAAAAAATGTAAGCAGTAAGTAAACTACCGAAACGGGGAGGCATTTTTATGAAATCGACCGGTATAGTTAGAAAAGTTGATGAACTCGGGCGAATCGTATTGCCAATCGAACTCCGCCGAACCTTGGACATCGCAGAAAAGGACTCTTTGGAGATATATGTAGACGACGACTCCATTATTCTGCGTAAATATCAGCCCGCCTGCATTTTCTGCGACAACGCCAAAGATATTGTGGTGTTCAAAGGAAAGAACATTTGCAAGGACTGTATCAAAGCAATGGAAGAAGCAAAATGAGACAGATTGGTAGAACGCTCTGAATTCAGTGCGAGCTCAAAAAATCAAAAAAAGACCCTCTGCCGTATTTACGGTAGAGGGTCTTTAAATTTATAACCATTGAAAAAATCAGGTTACATCTTTTGCGCCGTTTACCTGGCTGAAGGATAAAAGTGTCATCGCGGCAAGGAAGCCAACGGTGATGAATTGCTCACCAAGGGGATAGGAATCGGCGAGGACCACAAGGCACATGAAGGTTCCGAGAAGACTGAAATAAAGTGAAGTGATGGGCTTAGGCTTGTTGAAAACAAAGCCCGCGATGAAATAGAAGGCGAGAATTGTTGCAGAAATCGTTAGAAGCCTCGGCGCGAAGTGCCAGATTACGGGATCAGACGCACTGTATTTATAGGAAGCTATGAGCCAGAAGCAGAGAAAGAAGACAGCGACGGCAGCGCCGAAAGCTCCTCTGTTTTTCTTCTCCGGCTTACCTGTCGACGAAATGAATGTTGTCATGCCGGCGGCGCAGATGAGGCTGAATAGCCCCAGGATGAGATCAAAGGCGGTTTTTGAGGTGCTCACCGCACGGGAGATAGTGAGAACGCCTCCGATTGCTATGATGGCGCCAATAATATAGGCGGCCACGGTAACGAAGGGTAGAGTTTCGGAGTAGACCTCGGGATAACTCGAAGCGAAGCCGACAGCTCTATACCTGCGGAGCCATACGAAGAGAAGGACCGCGAATAGTGCGGCGAAAAGAATGACTGCATAGCTATAGGGGGAGTGAGGTATCGCAAGCCCCGTATCCGCTTCGAATATATTGATGTTTTGCAGCCAGCGGAGGAAGGCACCAAAGATACCCATTATGACCGTGAAACCGCAGAGTTTTAATGATTTCTTTCGCATATTAACCTTCCAGTCAAAATATAATTACTATGGAACCGACAAGGCAAGGGGACGAACCCCATACCCCTTTTCCAATATTTGATTGACCCATTCTATACTTTTTTTACATCAGCGTCAACTACTAATCGGGGTGAGAAGATGAAACGAATAATCTGGGTTTCGATACTGCTAGCAATGGCCGCCATCATTATGCCCGTTCTATTTATGAAGGAAAGCGTCAGCGGGGAATACCTCTCGGACGAGCCTTCACCGACTGCTTCGGAGTCCGTGTCCCCCTCGCCGACAGGCACAGTAAGTGTATATGAGAAAGTGCCCGACAAAGAATTCACCTTTACCGTTTTAGACGGAGAAGAGGTGAAGGACGTTACAATGGCGGACTATCTGCCCTGTGTTCTGGCAGCCGAGGTTCCCGCTACTTTTTCCGAAGAGGCACTGAAAGCTCAGGCTGTTGCGGCAAGAACCTACATAGTTTACTGCACGAAGCACGTCAATCCAAAGCACCCGCAGGCGAACATTTGCACGGAAGCTGGCTGCTGTATGGCCTCTTCCGAAGAGTCGGAGCTGAGAGGGAATTGGGGAGACAAGTTTGACGAGTACATGGGGGCAATAAGGAACGCCGTCACGGATACGGACGGGCAGGTTCTGACGTATTCGGGAGAGCCAATCCTCGCGTCCTTCCACTCCTCCTCCGCCGGAAAGACAGAAAGCGGCATCGAGCTATGGGGAGATGTCCCTTACCTCGTCAGTGTAAACAGCCCCGAAACGGATACCGACGTTCCTAATTTCGTGACTACGGTCGAGGTGACGAAGGAGAACTTCCGCGAAACTGTGCTGCTATTTAAGTCCGACGCCGCCTTTTCCGACGATCCTACAGAATGGGTCACGGATACGGCGCTGGACGAAAGCGGTAGGGTTCGCAGCATGACAATCGGAGGTGCCGCGCTGACTGGTCCAGAGATGCGAAAGCTTTTTGAGCTCCGTAGTACCGCGTTCACGCTTGAGTATAAGGACGGAGTTTTTACGTTCACTGTGACGGGCTACGGTCACGGGCTGGGAATGAGTCAGTATGGTGCAAATGTTATGGCACGCAACGGCTTCGATTATCGTGAGATACTCTCGCACTATTATCCGGAGACGGAGATGTGCTGAACAAAGTAACTGTAAATTAGATATAAGTGACTTGAGATTTTGGCAGATTCGTTATATAATTCTTTATATAAAAGAAAACTTTGCATTCGAATGACAAACATTAAGGAGGGCAAAGTCTGTGTACGATCAGCTAAAATGGAAAAAAGCAGTAGAGTTCCACGGTCACGAATGCTCGGGACTCGCAATTGGGTTCAAGGCCTGTGAAGTGCTTTTGGAACACATACCGACATATGCGTCAGTTGACGAGGAGCTTGTCTGCATCACCGAAAACGACACCTGCGCCATCGACGCCGTGCAGAGCCTTTTGGGCTGTACCTTCGGAAAAGGCAACCTCGTTTATAAGCCCATGGGAAAGATGGCGTTCAACTTTTATTTCCGCGAGAGCAACGAGGCTGTCAGGCTCTTTTTTAAGGCTGACGGCAGGGAGATGTCCAGAGAGGAAAGACTGGACTATATCCTGAACGCTTCGACGGAGGAGCTGTTCTCATTCTCAAAGCCTGTGTTTAAGCTTCCGGAGCCGGCAAGGATATTCCAATCTGTTGCCTGCGAAAACTGCGGTGAAAAGGCTAGAGAAGATAAAATCAGGCTTGTTAACGGACATAAGGTTTGTCTCGGTTGCTTTAAGGAATACGACAGGTGACCGATTCGGTCATGGAATAATATATAAGAGGCAAAGCGAAATATCGCTTTGCCTCTTATATATTAAAAAACTCAGATGTAAAAGACCGAGAATGTAGATACTGCAACGAGGCGCTCCAGATCGTCATAGACCCTTGCCTCGACCACGGATATGGTTTTCCCGATCTTGATGGGCTCCGCCTTTGCAAAGATATAAGCTCCTTGCGCAGGACGAAGGAAATTAATATTCGCCGCCTGCGTGACACAGCGGCGGTCGATCGACGCTGCCGCAAAGCCCGCGGCCACATCGCAAATCGAGAAAATTAAACCGCCATGCGCCATGCCTTGTGCGTTTATGGATTCTGGAGTGAGCTCTACTCTGCAAGACGCATAATTGTCGCGTAGTTCGGTGAGCTTAATGCCGTTGTGGCAATTAAAATCGGGAACGCTGTTCATATAGTCGATCATTTTCGAGTAGCGCTCTTCTTTGGTCATCTTTTGACCTGCCAGGTTATCTTCATAGCTGTAATCTTCAGACATTTATCTTTCTACCTCCGCTGAGCCTTGTCCTGAAAGTCGGATTGGCGCGATAATAATACTCCTGCCTTAAGCAGGCAGGAGTATCTTAACACTATTTACTAAATTTTGAAAGAGAATTTTGTTAAATTGCCTTTTTCAAAACGATTTTTCCTTCTTCAACGGTTGCTTCTGCTTTTTCGCCGCTCTTTAAAGAACCATCAAGCAGCTTTTCCGCCGCCGCGTCCTCGATGGTAGCTTGGATTGTGCGGCGCAGGGGACGAGCGCCGTAGATAGGATCGAAGCCATCCTCGCCTAGTTTGTCAAGCGCTTCGTCCGAAACAGTGAGGCCTATGCCGAGATCCTCAAGCCTTTTCGCAACGATTGCAATCATATTTCCCGCAATTATTCTGATGTCTTCGCGGGAGAGCTGCGAGAAAACTATCGTATCGTCTATGCGGTTTAGAAACTCCGGACGGAAGGTGCTTTTCAGATCCTTCATAACGAGCGTGCGGATTTCTTCGACGTTTTTGATGCCGCTCCTCGTGACATCGGCATCAGCAAAGCCGAGAGTTTTCTGCTTATCGGTGATATTGCGCGCGCCGATGTTCGAGGTCATGACGATAATGGTGTTTTTAAAGTTTACCTTCCTGCCCTGCGAGTCGGTGAGGATGCCGTCATCCATTACTTGAAGCATGATGTTGAAAACATCCTCGTGCGCTTTTTCGATCTCGTCAAAAAGAATTACGGAATAGGGCTTTCTCCTGACCTTTTCAGTCAGCTGACCACCTTCGTCATAGCCTACATAGCCCGGGGGCGAACCGATGAGCTTCGAGATGGTGTGCTTTTCCATGTATTCGGACATATCTATTCTTATCATGGCGCTCTCGTCACCGAAAACCGCTTCCGCGAGAGCCTTGCACAGCTCGGTCTTGCCGACGCCCGTGGGGCCGAGGAACAGGAAGCTGCCGACCGGACGTTTCGGATCCTTAAGACCGACGCGCCCGCGGCGAATCGCGCGGGAAACAGCCGAAACGGCCTCGTTCTGCCCGATAACGCGTTTGTGGAGTATTTCCTCCATTTTCAGAAGCCTGTCACTTTCGCTTTCGGTAAGACTTGTGACGGGTATACCGGTCCAGCCGGAAACGACCTCTGCAATATCCTCCTCGGTGACGCATCTTATCATGCCCCCGCGCTTTTCATCCCACTTTTTGCGGGCGGCGTCGAGATCCTCGCGCTGATGTTTTTCCTTGTCGCGTATTCTGGCGGCTTCTTCGAAGTCTTGCGCCTTGATAGCGGCTTCTTTTTCATTAATCAGCGCGTCAATGCGTTTTTCGATTACCTTTAGCTCATCGGGAGCGGTCAGCGTTTTCATACGCACACGGGAGGACGCCTCGTCCATGAGGTCAATTGCTTTGTCAGGCAGATATCGGTCATTGATATAGCGCCCCGACATTGTCACAGCGGCGCGTATCGCCTCGTCGGTTATCTTGAGCTTGTGGTGCGCTTCATATCTGTCGCGCAGACCGGTAATTATTGCAACTGACTCCTCGGCGGAAGGCTCCTCGACCATGACAGGCTGGAACCTGCGCTCAAGCGCCGCGTCCTTTTCGATGTGCTTTCGGTATTCGTCGAGTGTTGTTGCGCCGATGACTTGAATCTCGCCCCTGCCGAGTGCGGGCTTAATGATATTTGCGGCGTCTATTGCGCCTTCGGCTGCGCCCGCGCCGATTATGGTGTGTAGCTCATCTATGAACAGGATGATGTCGCCTGCCTTCTGAGTCTCTTTCAGAGCCGATTTGATGCGCTCCTCGAAATCACCGCGGTACTTTGTACCCGCGAGCATACCGGTGAGGTCGAGGGAAACTATGCGCTTTCCGCGAAGGTCCTCCGGAACATCGCCCGCTACAACCATCTGCGCAAGGCCTTCGGCTATGGCAGTTTTGCCGACGCCCGGCTCGCCAATGAGGACGGGGTTATTTTTTGTTCGGCGAGAAAGGATTTGGATAACGCGTTGGATCTCGCGTGAACGCCCGATAACGGGGTCGAGCTGTCCTTCTTGTGCGGAGACTGTCAAGTCTCGGCTGAACTGGTCGAGAGTTTTTGTCTCAGTTTTTTTGCCACTGCGCGCGGAGGTCGGCGACGCGGCCTGCGGAGGCATCTGGCGGTAGTCGGAGCTGCGAAAAACATTCACTATGTCGGTATATATTTTGTTGAGGTCTACGCCTGTGGAAGAGATAAGCCTTGCGCCCGCGCACTCGGGTTCGCGGAGCATACCCATGAGCAAATGCTCCGTGCCGATATAGCTGTGACCCAGACGGTTAGCGTCTATAATTGAAAGCTCAATAACGCGCTTGGCGTCGGGGGTGAGTCCTTGAGCGGGAGTGCCCGGCGCGCCTCGCCCAACGAATTTTTCCAGAAGCTCGGAGATAAGCGTGTCGTCAAGTCCGTTTTCACGCAGTAATTTTGCGCCCAGACCTTCGCCCTCGAGAGCCACCCCGAGGAGGATGTGCTCCGTTCCTACATAGCTGTGGCCCATATTCTGCGCGGCTTCCTGTGCTTTTGAAAGAGCTAGCTGCGCTCTTTCTGTAAATCTATCCTGGTTACGCATTCACATTCCTCCTCGAAATGGATTATGATTTAGGCAATGCTTGGAAAATCTAAACACATTGATTTTCCAAACAATGCCTAGCTATTAACTGAATTATCGCTCGAGTTCTCGAATCTTATCCCGAAGTTCGGCTGCTTTTTCAAATTCTTCCGATCTGACAGCGGTTCTCATTTGGTGCCGCAGGGCAAAGAGCTCGCGTTTTTTGCGGAATTCCTCACCTGCGTCCATGGGGATATTATCCTTTGCTTTCTCTTCGGTTTCTGTCACTTTTTCGGGCTCACCGACAGAGATGTTTACACTGGGCGCCTCAAGGGTTGGAGCGAGCAGATTCTTCCCGAAGAAACCGTCGGCGAGTGTGCCGAAGGAACCAAAGGGATCCTTGAAGAAGCTGTCCATGAGACCAAAGGGCTCTCTGAAGACGTTTTCGAACATGGAACGGGGACGGAATTCGAGCATCTCGCGAAAGCCCGCTGACTTTGCGCAGTCCGCGCAGAGATGATACTCGGTCTTTTCACCGTTTATATTCGACTGGTAGTGGAAAACAGCCTCATTGTTGCATTTTTCGCATTTCATAAAAGTTACCTCCTTGAAAATATATATAAATTTTTATTCGAATACTGCCAAAATGCTGACTAGCAGTTGTTTGAAAATCGAAGCCCTTACGATATCGCGGTGCTCGGGGGCTATGGGGCGGAGTGAATTATCGCTTATCGCCGTCATAATAAGTCCAGCCGTTTTTCCGTCCATCGCATCAGAGCCAAGCATGTTTGAAACAAAGGCCGCAGCGGTACGAAGGTCAAGACTGTCGCCGACGGAGTTGACTGTGTGCATAATTAGCCTTTCGGGACTTGCCTGAACTCTCGTTATCCTTATGAAACCTCCGCCGCCCCTTCGGGATTCGACAATGTAGCCGTGCTCGGGAGAAAATCGCGTTGAAATCACATAATTAATCTGACTCGGGACGCAACTGAATTTTTCTGCCAGATTCGAACGCTGAAGCTCCGCCATCCCGCCCGCATTTTCCAGAGCATTGATTATAAAACTTGCTATCATATCGCTTGTTCCCATGCTGTCACCTCGTAGATTGTTTTAATTTGAAATTGACCATCTTTGACCTTTGTAATTATAATAATCAGGAAAGGTCAGATTTGCAAATACTTATTTGACCAATCCTGACCAATGGAGAAAAACTAGAGTAAATTATCTCGCTTAAGCTCGCGTATTCATTGTTTCTCTTGCTTTATCTGATGCTCGCGTGAATTTAAAAGCGTTTTAAGAAAATTTCTTGCAATACGAAAAGTATATGTTATAATTCAAAAGTAAGAGACTTATTTCAACCAAGGAGGATACATAAATGTTTGTAATTAGCAGCGATTGCATCGCTTGCGGTGCTTGCTCGGACGGCTGTCCTGCAGATGCTATCTCAATGGGCGATGAGCACTACGAGATCGATCAGGACAAGTGCCTTCAGTGCGGTGCTTGCGTTGAGACCTGCCCTACAGGCGCTATAGCCGACAAATAAAATGTCGTAATTTTAAAGAGCTTGTTGCAACGTTTGTTTTGCGGCAGGCTCTTTGATTTTTTATGGAGATGGATATAATGGAAGCGTTTGACGAACTCTGGCGGGGAGGTCCGCGGTTTATGCAGACCGAGGAGAGCTTTAAGCTCTCGACAGATTCGGTGTTGCTCGCCGATTTTGCGAATATGAAGCGTGTGCAGAACTGTCTGGATCTCGGCAGCGGTGCCGGCGTTCTCTGCGTTCTGCTTGCGGCAAAAAATCAAGACGCTACAATCACGGGAATTGAAATTCAGTCCGATTTTGCTGAGCTTAGCGGAAGAAACCTTGCCGAAAACGGTATGGAGGGCAGGGGTTGTATAATTAACGCCGATTTGCGAGAATATAGGAGCCTAGTGAAGGCAGAGAGCTTTGACCTTGTAGTTTCAAACCCCCCCTATTTTGCGGAAAACTCGGGTTACAGTGCGCCGGCTCCTCACCGTGCTTCCGCGCGAGAGGAAAAAAACTGCTCACTTACTGATCTCTGCATGGCGGCTAAATGGGCTCTGCGCTGGGGAGGAAATTTTGCGCTGGTGCACCGTCCGGAACGTCTGAGTGAAGCGCTCTGCGCGATGACGGATGCGGGAATCGAGCCGAAAAGGCTGCGTATGGTCTCACACAGTGCACTTAAAGCGCCAAATCTAGTTCTCATCGAGGGCAAGCGCGGCGGCGGAAAAGGGCTAAAAATCGAAGCTCCGCTGATTCTGACGAACGCCGACGGGGGCGATTCCGAAGAGGTGCAGAAGATATACAAAAGGGGAGCTTATGCTCCCGATGAAAAGGAGATGAAGCTATGAGCGGAATATTATATCTTGTTGCAACGCCGATTGGTAATCTCGGTGACTTTTCTCCGCGTGCCGTGGAAACGCTTCAGAACGCCGATTTCATTGCGGCGGAGGATACACGCGTCACACTGAAGCTGCTGAACCATTTCGGAATTAAAAAGCCACTTATCAGCTATTTTGAACATAACCGCGCACAAAGCGGGGAAAAGATAATTGAGCGCCTCCATAACGGCGAAAATGTCGCGCTGGTTTCGGACGCGGGTATGCCCGCAATTAGCGACCCGGGGGAGGACCTTGTGCGCCTATGCGCGCGCGAGGGTATCACGGTTTGCTGCATACCGGGACCCTGCGCCGCTGTTTCGGCGCTTGCCGTCAGCGGACAGCCAACTCAGCGCTTTACCTTCGAGGGCTTCATAAATAACTCGGGCAAAAACCGTACAGAACATCTGGAGAGCCTGCGAAACGAAAAGCGCACGATGATAATCTACGAAGCGCCGCATAAGCTTATGGGGACGCTAAAGGACTTGAAGGACACTCTCGGCGGAGACAGGGAGCTTTCGCTTTGCCGCGAGATTACTAAGATATATGAGGAAGTTATCAGAACGACGATAGACGGAGCGCTGGAGCTTTATTCGAACATTCCGCCAAGGGGCGAATATGTGCTTGTGGTTAAGGGTAAGGAAGAAGCGGCGGAGCCGGAAATGACGCTCGAACAGGCGCTTTCCCGCGTGGACTTTTACCGCAGCGAGGGCAAGTCCCTTAAGCAGTCGGCAAAGCTTGCGTCCGAGGACACTGGATACTCGAAAAACGAGCTATATAACGCGGCTGTAGGGAAAGCATAGGCTTGACAAATTCAGGATTAGGATTTAGAATAACCACAAATAATACGAACAGGGGAGCTTGTTTTGCAGGCTGAGAGGAAGTAATCTAACTTCGACCCTTACACCTGATTTGGGTAATGCCAACGTAGGGAGAGCTGATAGCTTTTTTAACGGGAAGTACCTATTGGGGTACTTCCCGTTTTTGGTGTAGTTCGTGGAAAAGAGGTAGATATGGAAGAAAAGGTAAAGACGAGCGCTTTCTCGAACGGGCTAATTTGGTTCGGCGCGGCGGTGTCCATTGCTGAGATACTGACGGGTACGTTCATCGCACCGCTCGGCTTTGGAAAGGGACTTGCGGCAATCATAATCGGACACGTTATCGGCTGTGTGCTCTTATATCTCGCGGGACTGATTGGCGCGAACACCGAAAAGAGCGCGATGGAAAGTGTCAAAATTTCCTTTGGTCAGAAAGGCTCTGTGCTGTTTTCAGCGCTTAATGTCATACAGCTCATCGGCTGGACGGCAATCATGACGCAGTCGGGAGCAGCGGCGGCCGGACTTGCCGCAAATCTCGGCGGAGCTTGGGTCTGGTGCCTCATTATCGGCGCACTCATAGTGCTTTGGATACTGGCAGGGCCGAAGAACCTCGTTAAGCTCAATACAGTGGCGATGCTGGGACTGTTCTTGCTGACCGCGATTTTGAGTGTCGTGATATTTAAAGGAAAAATGACGGTTACGTCAGGAGGCGGCCTCTCATTCGGGGCGGCTGTCGAGCTATCGGCAGCAATGCCGCTTTCGTGGCTACCGCTAATTTCGGACTATACGAGGACGGCGGAGAAAAAGAAGGCGGCCTCGTTTGCGAGCGCGGGAGTCTATTTCATCGCGAGCTGCTGGATGTACGTCATCGGTTTGGGTGCGGCACTATTTACAGGCGAGAGCGACATCGCAAAAATCATGGTTACGGCGGGTCTTGGTATTGCAGGACTGCTTATCGTAATCTTTTCGACTGTCACGACGACCTATCTGGACGCGTTTTCTGCGGGGGTCAGCTCAGCGAGCATTTCGGCAAAAATAAACGAGAAGCGCGCCGGTATTGCCGTCTGCGTAATAGGAACTGCGCTTGCGATTTTCGCGCCCGTATCGGGGTTTGAAAGCTTTTTATACTTCATCGGCTCAGCGTTTGCGCCGATGGCGGCAATCCTGATAACGGATTATTTCATATTGAAAAAGGACAGGTCTGAAAGTCCGGTGAGTGTTCTTAATCTCGTTATCTGGGGCATTGGATTTGCTGTCTATCGGCTTTCGATGCAAATCAATCTTCCCGTCGGCTACACGCTGCCGGTCATGGTTATAGTTTCGATTCTTTGCATAATCGCGAACAAAGTTTTTGGAGGTCAAAAACATGCTGGGTAAATATCTTGATAACTTAAGGGAGAAAAGCCCTCTTATACACAATATCACAAACTATGTCACGGTGAACGACTGTGCGAACATTCTTCTAGCCTGCGGTGCTTCGCCCATTATGTCAGACGATTGCGGCGAGGTTGAGGAGATTACCTCAATTTGCGGTGGGCTGAATATCAATATCGGCACGCTGAATAAGGATACTATCTCCGCGATGTTTCTTGCGGGAAAAAAGGCGAACGAGCTAAATCATCCAATTATTCTCGATCCGGTCGGCGCGGGAGCGTCCGCGCTGCGTACCGAAACGGCGAAAAGACTTCTGGACGAGCTGAAGTTCACAGTCATTCGCGGGAACATCTCAGAGATTAAAACCCTCGCGGTTGGTTCGGGCTCGACAAAGGGTGTCGACGCCGACGTTGCGGACGCGGTAACGGAGGAAACAATGGAGAGCGTAGTCGCTTTTGCAAAGGAGTTTTCTAAAGCCACCGGTGCAGTAATCGCGATTACAGGCGCAACAGACATTGTTGCGGACGCAAATCGAGCGTTTGTTATAACGAACGGGCATCCCATGATGGCACGCATAACGGGCAGCGGCTGTATGCTAACGGCTATGACGGTGGCGTACATTACGGCAAATCCCGAAAATGTCCTTGAGGCGACGGCAGCGGCGGTCTGCGTGATGGGACTCTGCGGCGAAAAAGCGTTTGAATCCACGGCGCGGCATCATGATGGAAATTCGAGCTTCCGTAACTATCTCATTGACAAGGTCTATAGACTGGACTCCAAGGAGCTTGATAAGGGTGCGCGGTATAGAATCGTTTGACGGAAAGGGCTGATAGTTTTGAGTAATAAGTTCGATAAAAAGGCGCTTTTGCTCTACGCCGTAACGGACAGAGCGTGGTTAAACGGCAGGACGCTTGCGCACGATGTCGAGAAAGCCCTCAAGGGCGGCGCGACGATGATTCAACTCCGCGAGAAAGACTTGGATTATGGTGCTTTTCTCGCCGAGGCTTTTGAAATTAATAGGCTCTGCAAAAGCTACGAGGTGCCGTTTGTTATAAATGACAGTGTGGAGATTGCGCTTGCCTGTGACGCTGACGGGGTGCATGTCGGACAGTCCGATATGGAGGCTTTGAAAGTGCGCGAAAGACTCGGATCGGACAAAATCATCGGAGTTTCCGCACAGACGGTCGAGCAGGCGGTGCTTGCGGAAAAGAGTGGGGCAGACTATATAGGCGTCGGTGCGGTTTTCACAACGTCCACCAAAAAGGATGCGGATTTTGTGCCTTACGAGGAACTTAAGGCCATTTGTAAAGCGGTTTCGATACCCGTCGTCGCAATCGGAGGCATTGGCGCGTATAACGTTGAAAAGCTCGCAGGCTCTGGCATTGACGGCGTTGCAGTGGTATCCGCAATTTTCGCGGAAAAGGATATAAAGGCTGCGACTGAGTCTTTGCATAGGCTTGCGGAGAAGACCATAAAATGAGAGGCGGAAAAATGAAAAAGGTGCTGACTATTGCGGGCTCGGATTGCAGCGGAGGCGCGGGTATACAAGCTGACATCAAGACGATAACAGTGCACAAAATGTACGCGATGAGCGTAATAACAGCGCTGACCGCTCAGAATACGACAGGCGTTTTTGGTATCATGGAGGTAAGTCCCGAATTTGTGGCCTCCCAGCTTGATTGTATTTTCACAGATATACGTCCCGATGCTGTCAAGATTGGCATGGTCTCGAGCGCCGCGATAATTAACGTGATTGCGGACAAACTTATAGAGTATAGGGCGGAGAATATTGTAGTTGACCCTGTTATGATTTCAACCAGCGGCAGCCGCCTGCTTTCGGATGACGCGATGAATGCGCTTCTTACGAGACTTCTGCCGCTTGGAACGGTGATAACCCCGAACATACCGGAGGCGGAGGCTCTCTGCGGGTTTGGGATTGAAAACAAGGAAGATATGCTGCGCGCCGCTTCTGCTATTGCGAAAAGCACTTCGGGTGCGATACTCATCAAGGGAGGGCACCTCGAGGATGACGCGAGCGACCTTCTGTATATGGACGAGAAAGCCCTGTGGTTTGACGGAGAGAAAGTCCATAATCCCAATACGCATGGCACTGGCTGTACGCTCTCCTCCGCAATTGCCTGCAATCTTGCCGCGGGATTCTCCCTTGAAAAGAGCATTAAAAACGCAAAGGCATATATAACCGGCGCGCTGAAGGCGGGGCTTGACTTAGGTCGCGGCTCGGGACCGCTTGACCATACTTACGCTATCTGAGCTAAAATTCAGCTTGATTAAAAAAATGGCGTATGTTAGACTAAATTCAACATTATTTTCACTTGTTCCGCAGTTCGAGTGCAGTTTTTAATGGAAATTATAAAAAAGGAAACTATTAAATGAGTAATTCGTATCCGTTCGACCTTATGGTCCTGCCCTATGATTATTCGGCTCTCCAGCCGTCCGTCAGCAAGACGACTCTTGAATTCCATCACGACAAGCACCACCAGACCTATGTGAATAACCTCAACGCGGCGCTTGAGGGGTCAAAGGACCTCAAAAAGAAGAAGCTTGAGGAAATTTTGGGCGGCCTTGACAAGCTCACTGCAGATATCGCGGCGGCTGTTACAAACAATGCCGGCGGAGTGTTCAATCACAATTTCTACTTTGAAGCCCTGACCGCGCCTGACTCAACAGCACCCTCGGACAAGCTTAAGGACGTTCTCGAGAAGACCTTTGGCTCTTTTGAAAACTTTCTAGCCGAGTTTAAAAAGGCGGCGTTGGGGCAGTTTGGTTCCGGCTGGGCGTGGCTCGTAATGGACGATGGCTCGAACCTTAAAATTGTCCGTACCGCGAATCAGGACACGCCTATTAAAGATGGCTATAAGCCACTTTTGACGGTTGACGTCTGGGAGCACGCCTATTATCTCGATTATCAGAACCGCAGAGCGGACTATATCGATGCTTATTTCAAAGTCATCAACTGGGACATCATTTCAAAGCGCTTTTCGCTGGCCCTGTTTTCAAACATGCACAGTGCTGTCAATCTTGAGGAAGCACAATAACTGTTAGAGCTTTACAACCGATATAAATAAAAGCGGCACCCAACAGGGTGCCGCTTTTTCCATTGCTTCTTAAGTTGCAAATGCATTGTAGCCGATACCGTCCATTGCTGCGATTGCAGAGTTGACGGCGGTTTTATCCCCATCGATTTCGACGGTCTTGTCTCCTAAGGAAACCTTGAAATTAAGCTTTTGTTCCTCCAGAGCCTTTGTAATACGGCTGACACAATGTTCGCAGTTCATATCAGGTACTTTTAATACTGGCATGCTGTTTTCCTCCTAAATTTTATTACTAATCACTTCATGAGCTTTTGGAGCGTGGAGATAAGATCGTCAACAACCTCGTCGCTGCCGTTTTTAATGTCTTCGACCACACAGCTCTTTATATGGTTTGCGAGAAGCTCTCTGTTAAAGGCATTCAGTGCCGCCTGAATCGCGGTCACCTGCGTGAGGACATCGGTACAGTAGACCTCGTCCTCAAGCATCTTTTTAACTCCGCGCACCTGACCTTCAATCCGGCTGAGGCGATTCATCATAGAGCGGAGCTCGTCCTCGTCCCTATGCTTGGTTTTATTCATCAAAGCTTTTTCCCCCTTAACCTGAGCGCGTTCGTTACGACGAAAATCGAGCTGAGCGACATTGCGAGAGCCCCTATCATAGGACTGAGCAGAAGCCCGAGGCTTGGGTAGAGTATACCCGCCGCAATTGGAATTCCTATAATGTTGTAGCAAAACGCCCAGAATAGATTTTGCTTAATGTTGCGTATCGTGAGTCGGCTCAGCCTGATTGCGGCGGGGACGTCGCTCAGGTCGCTTTTCATAAGGACAAGGTCGGCTGATTCGATTGCGATGTCACTGCCGCTTCCGATTGCACAGCCGATATCCGCCTGCGCGAGAGCGGGAGCGTCGTTTATTCCGTCACCTACCATCATTACGGTCTTGCCTCCTTTTTGCAGGCGCTCGATTACCGCCGCCTTGTCGTTCGGAAGAACTTCGGCACTGATTTCATCCGTTCCGACGATGGAGCCGATATAGCTTGCGGCGGCCTTGCTGTCGCCCGTGAGGAGGATGGTTTTTATCCCCAGAGAGCGAAGCTTGGAAATGGCATCTCCGCTGCCTGCTTTAACGGTGTCCGCAACGCTTATAATGCCGAGAACAGATACATCCTTTGCCACCAGCATTGGAGTTTGCCCCTGCGAGGCTAGGCGGAAAAGGTCCGATGAATATTTTTCAACCGATATGCCCGCTGTTTCCATGAGCTTCACATTACCTACAAGCAGAGTTTGCCCATTTTGGAGCTTTGCCGTGATGCCCAGACCGGTAAGATTTTCGAAGGAGGAAACTGAAGCAGGGGAAAGACCTCTAACGCTCGCTTCTTCGGCTATAGCCTTTGCCAGTGGGTGATCGGAAAGGCTTTCTGCTCCTGCCGCGAGAGCAAGTAGCTCTATTTCGGAAATATCATTTGAAATGATTTCTGTGACTCGAGGCTTCCCCTCAGTAACGGTACCGGTTTTGTCAAGCACTACTACATCTGTTTTGTGGGTGATTTCAAGCGCCTCACCGCTACGAATGAGAATACCTCTTGTTGCGCCGAGTCCCGTTCCGACGATAATCGCGGTCGGAGTCGCAAGCCCCATAGCGCATGGACAGGCGATGACAAGAATCGATGTGAATATCCGAAGCGCAAAGGAAAACTCCGCGCCCGCGAGTAGCCATACAGCCAGAGCAATGACAGCAATCACCATTACGATGGGGACGAATACACCGGCCACCTTATCTGCGGTTTTCGAAATTGGAGCTTTTTTTCCCTGAGCGTCTTCAATTAATTTTATAATTTTCGAAAGCGTTGTTTCCTCGCCTACACGGGTAATCTCGGCAAAGACGGCGCCGCCTACGAGGATGCTTCCGCCGATGACTTCGCTTCCTACGGATTTTTCGACCGGCATACTTTCACCTGTCAGCATGGCTTCGTCAGCGCTGCCTTCGCCCTTTGTCACACGTCCGTCCAGCGGTATCTTTGCACCCGATTTGACGAGTACGAGGTCACCTTTTTTCAGAGTGTCGGTCGGAACCTCCCATTGTTTATCCTCGAGGATGATAATCGCCGTTTCGGGTGTGAGCTCCATGAGCTTCGTAATGGCGCTTTTGGTTTTTTCCTTGCTGCTTGCCTCTAGGTGCTTTCCGAGCAGGACGAGCGTTATGACTATAGCCGCGGATTCAAAATACAGGCTGTGTATAACATGAGGACTGTCCGTTAGCAGGAAAATGTTTACGAGGCTGTAGAGGAAAGATGCGGTGCAGCTAACGGCGACCAGCGTATCCATATTAGGATTCCAGTGAATCAGCGAATAGAAGCCGCTTACGAAAAAGCGTTTTCCAATGTAAAGTATCGGAATCGTAAGCAGAAGCTCTGTAAGCGCGAAGTTCACGGGGTGAGATTCCATGCTGATGATGTCCGGAAGGGGAAGGCTTTTGATTAGCATCGTTCCCATGGAAATGTAGAGCAGCAGAACTGAAAGTACTGCAGCCGTTATCAGACCTCTGCGTTCTTCGACTAGTTCCTTTTTCTCGCCGTCGCTCGATTTTGTAGTGCTTGCGGTTTCTCTGCCGCGAGGTTCTGCTGTGAAGCCGGCTTTTTCGATTTTTGATATTATCTGTTCAGGATTCACAAGGCTTTCGTCATATACTATCGTCATGCGGTTCATCGGCAGGTTAACATCGCTGCGCTCGACGCCCTCAAGCTTTCGCGTAACACGCTCGATTGCGGAGGAACAGGCAGCACAGTGCATTCCGCCGATGTCATAGGTCTCTTCTTTCATGCATTCATCTCCAATACCCTATGGGGGTATATTTAGAATATACCCTGTTGGGGTATTAGTAAAGAGAAATGATAAATATTATTTAGAAACCTATCTGATTTAGGAAGGATATGCAGTGTAGCGTATTTTAACCGCAAAGTGAATACTGCGGCTGGGAAATTGGCACTTGAAAAAATGGAAGCGCTGTTGTATAATGACCCTTGTCACACGCCGGTGTGATGGAATGGTAGACGTAGTGGACTCAAAATCCACCGCTGGCGACAGCGTGCCGGTTCGAGTCCGGCCACCGGCACCATAAAAGTACCCTGATTTGGATACCAAGTCAGGGTGCTTTTTTGCGTATTTACGTGGCATATAAATCAATATGGTTGATAGAAAGCAAACAATATACACAAAAACAGACTGAGCAATCAGCATATGCTGCGTTACCAGTCTGTTTCTTCGTTAGTTTTTGAGCCGTAGTAAGAGGAAACGCTAAAAGGTTAGGAAACGCTATAAGGTTGAATAGCACAAAGCGTGCGAAGCATGAATGAACCTCCGTTACTGTTATAGTTTTAGTAGTTCCATAATGTTTACACTGCGTGAGAAAAACCAGGTTATATTTAGCTTCATTTATATTCAACGATATAAAACGAATTGTTATAAAGAATTTATTGTTATTTTGACAAGCTAATGGTATAATTAACCAATAAATATTGCGATATAATTTAACCTAATAAACACGCGATCCAGCCGTTTTTTATATGATGCGGGCAGTGTGTAAAAGTATTGAAGCCCGTTCTACCTTAAAGGAGAGCGGGGCTTTTTCGTCTTGATAAACTGATTAATAACACGAAATTGTTTTCTTAATGATATCAGCAATAATACCCGGCTCAGGCAACTGCCGGTTTGACGAATGATTTTCCAGAACAACAGGTAATAGCAATGATGCGCAGCTCATCAGACTTCGAATATAAGCAAATTATGCGAAGTTCAAGCTACTCCAGAACTGTCACATAATGGGAAAGAGAGCGTTGAAAATTAGACTGTTGGTTGAGTTAATTACTCAACTATAAGATTGGTTTGGGAAATGGAGGTTTTTAATGAGCTTCGATTTAAATGAACTTTTACAAAATAATTTTGACTTAGATCATGATATAGAGACACTACGGCAATTGGACGACATTTATGATGTATCAGAGGACAAGAAAGTTCTAAAAGCAATTATAGAAGATATTAAAAAATACGATGTTTTTGATTTCATATCTAAGCTTTCATCTCTAAATTTGCTTATTGAGAATCAGAATAAGAGCATCTTATTTGATGCTCTTATAAATGCAGTTTTATCTATACCTATAGATCAATACTCCTCAAATGCTAAAATAAGTAACAGCAAGTTTCGCAAAATTATAGAAAAAATTGAACAATTGGGACTTTCGGTTCAAATTGACCCCGCAGAAAACGCTTTTATTGAAAGAGTTCAATACTATGGAAACTATTGGATATTTCCCGGAATAAACTATTCACCAGGATATACTCTTCAAGGCTTTATTAACGTCTTATGTTTACGAAAAAACAATTTTGATAAAGAATTTATCATTAAAGCAAATCGCCTTATATACTTTATTCTATTTATTTCAAACTCAATAACTAAACAGCTAGGTTATGGAAAAGATACACTAGATCATATTGAAAAAACGCGAATTAACATTCCTAATGCATTTAATATTGGAAAATTACAAAATTGTATTTACATAAATAACAAAGAAATAGAAGATTTACTTTCTGATGATGAATTAATAAGTTCTTTATATATCGAATTTGGATCTGGTGATTTGGATATCTCTATTAGTGATACATGTATATTTTTTAATCATCCTTTTTTACATACAAATAAAAACAGAACCATTATTCTCAACCCTTCTATAATGATTCCATTTTCAATACATCAACTTGTACTCTTAGCCGACAATTATGGAATTAAAGATGAGGTGATTAATGCATATAACAATGAAATATGGGGTAATTGTAGGAGATCATTGGCACAAATTGGGCATAAAAAAATACTCGAAGCAAACTTAGGCATTGAATTATTTGGTGCTTCCAATTATAAAGAGATCATATTAAACGTAGAAAATGATCAGTTGTTAATTGTACATTTTATATGTGATGATGGTTTTGAATACTCTCAAGAATCAATGTTTCATCAATACTCAAAAGATATTTCAAATATAATTAGCAAACGAATTAACTATATGACTAAAAAGTTAGCTTTAGTACCATCAAAAAATATTTATCGACTATTTATTTTAAACTCATTTGGTCGACGAATTGGATTCTCAGGCCATAAAGTTGGAGTGCATACTCATATTTTACTAAGTCCTTATGAATTATTATGTGTTTCAATTAACGAGAGAAACGTAGATGCATTTTTACCAAGATATATCATTTCTAAGGATGCGCTAAACAGACAAATGAGTATTCCAATAAGTGAATTAAACAGCATAGAGATTTATACCAGTAACAATTATTCGTTTTATATTAGCGATAAATTTAATCCCAAAACAATGACTTTGTTTGTTGCACCTGGAGATTCACTTGACTACATATTAAAAGCAATCAAACAAGAAGACCGTCAACTCATAGAATCATATGATGGTCGCCATCTATTAGAAGTCATACTTAATGATGAAACAAGGAATATATATATACCTGTAAATAATTCCGATCCTAAAGCAGAGCTTGCCGTAAAATTCAAAAATGTGATTATCTGGATCTATTCACCAGAAATATTCGATATGAATGAGTTAAATATTTATTTTTCAACAGTAGATGCAATATCATTTTGGTTGGCCGAATGCAGAAAAATCATAGAAAATTTAGAATTTAAATATGAAACACGAAGCTTTTGCATAAGTCTTACTGGAAATATCAGTGATTACGGTTTGGATATAAAAGATGAGATAACATTTGATGAATCAATAGTTTTTGAAGATAAATCTTCTTGTATCAATATGATATGGAATCCATCTACTTATCGATTGCTTAATATTAAAACTAATGAGATTGAGAAAAGTATGATGAAAGGTGTCTTGTCTCAGCTTCAGAAAAAATCAAAAAATAGTGTTGACTGGAAACAATTAGATAAAGTATTTATTAATCCATTAAAGAAAAAATTTTTCACACTTGATTATACAAATGCTCCTTATTTAAAACCAGTATATGACCGGTTTCAAAGGATTCGCGCTGAAGACGAAAATTTGCTACTTGATGATATTGGGCACTATTTCTTAGAAAAGGGGCCTTGGTCTTACGGAATGGTTCCCGATGAACAACGTGTTTCATTGGGAAATGCTGTTGTTGGATATTTATATTCTGAGCTTCAAAAAATGGTTGCAGCAGTAAAATCAGAAGGTTTATTTGAGCTTGTATGCAATGATCTGGAAATAAGTATTTATAATTTGATGCTTTTACAAAAACGTTTTGCCTATGATATTGCATGCTATCCCGAAAAAGAATCTAAAATTCAAAATGATTATAATGAAATAAATAAATCCTCTTTGGCTTTGAAATTCCTGGCTGAGTATATTGCTGCATGTCCATCAGACGGGCAACAAATTTTAGGAAAAATGCAGTATGAAAAAATGCTTACTATTTGCTCGATGATAATTGATTGGGCATATAGAAATGATTTATTCAAATTTAATATTTTTAAAACTCCGATTGAATTCTTGGAATCCGGACGTATAGGAATGAAAATTGATGAGTTTAATGTTCTAACAAGTATCAATTTGTCGGCAAGAAAGCGGAATCTAGAGAGCATATCTAATCCATATATTGATCGTTTTTTTCCAAATGGAATAATGCCTAATCTGCAGTCAAAAGTAGACGATGCGTTTTTTGATGAGTACGGATATACATTTGATCAGTTCACCAGATGTATTATGTACATAATTGAATATGGTGATAGATTTTCAGGAGATGTTAAAAACGAAGATAGAAAAGTATTAATAAGGGAAATTTCGACAATGGATAATGATTTGGATGAAGCAATCATTAGTAGCATATTGGAACAGATTTCATTATCAGAACGTGAAGATTTTCTTAAGCCCACATCTCCATATATTAAAACAGATGTTCTACCATGGCGATTTAATAGAGAACTCTCATTCACTCGACGACCAATATTAAACCATGGTAGCAATGTTATATGGGGGAATAGGCAACTATATCACATGTGGGTATATACTATCGATTTGATTATTGAAGGGAAATACAAAGCTAGAAACATGAAATTATCTTCTCTCATAGGTAAGCTTGCTGACAAAAGAGGCAATGAATTTAATGATATGGTTGCAGAAAGACTAAGTTCATTTAATGGCCTGATCGTAGACAAAAAAGTATCAAAAATTAACAAGATTAAAATATTGGGAAAAGATAAAAACGAACTAGGTGATATTGATGTTCTCTATATTGTACCAACACTCAAAAAAATAGTTATTGCAGAGGTGAAAGATTTTTCCTTTGCGAAGAATCCATATGAAATGGATCAAGAATATCAACGTATGTTTGTCGACAAAGAAAAGGAATTATGTTATGTTTCAAAGCATAGACGGCGGGTCGCATGGGCAGTTGAACACATTGAAGATATAAAAGTACATTATAGGCTTAGCGAGGGAAAATGGACAATCAAAGATACTTTTTTTGTAAGTGAAGAAATAATAAGCAATATTTTTCATAAAAAAGGCCAATCAATTATTACTTATTCAGAAATGGCAGAAAAAGTTGTGAAATCAGTTTGATAAGTCAATATTAGCGTCAGTACTTCGCATTATCCCAAGCATATAGACATGCATGAAATTTGTACCGTACTGTTAATATTTTGGCTTGGAGTTGTTGCCGAAAATATACTCTGAAAATCTGTAATGAATGGAGGTCAGTGTGTGAGCTGCGCATTATCCATATAAAATTCAAAATACTACATGACTATTATATAATAGGCGCTGATAGATTATATTTAGGAGGTTGTCCGCTATGTTTGTTCCGCCGGTTGCGATTATCCGAAGAAAACGAATAGTAAAAAGACTATTGAATGCCGGTGCTGTAACTGCGGATACAGCAGTAACACTAGAGGAAGCTGGTGTTTTCAAAGGATTAGGACTACTAGTATCCCGACTTGAAACCCACGGTGTTTTAATAAAATTGAATAATAATAGATATTATGTTGATACCAAAAAGTGTTAAGGAAAATAGTTATCAACATGAATGAATTGCGCATTATGGTACACAAATTAATGATCTTGAAGAGAAACCGCATAGCGGGGCGAAACGAGATTGTCAGGCTTACCGGGATGAACTAGGGCTCAGCCTATATTTCGGATTTTCTTGCGATGATGAACGGTGAAGAATATCACTGGACGCTCAACGAATACTCTACTCGTTATTTTCTTGAACACATAAAACAAGGTACAGAAGTATTGCAACGTGCTGTCTCATCCTGTGCTCAGCATGCAACAAAAACAGACTGTTGGGTTGGAGATTACCGGCTCAACAGTTTGCTTTTTTAACTAAAATTGAATTGCGACAAGAGAAAACGCTAAAAGGTTGAACAATATGTATAGCAGGTAAACGAAAATTATTGGAAATTATATATAAATATGATAAAATATTTAATAAATAATTGAATAGAGTCGTTTTACTAAAATAATTATATGTCAAGAAACCTTTGAAAGAAGCTCAAAGGTTGAGAATGTGTGGATAAACATAATAGGTGAAAGATCACATGCCAAAACCAGGAGAAAAAAGAGTATGGAAATAAACCAACAGCTTTTTCGCGAATTGAACATATTACGCCAGCAGCTTAAAGAGCAAGGACACTTGCAGAATGGGCGTGCTCCTGTAGTTTGCACTGATGACGCCCTATATGAAATAGTCCGCTTGATGCCACAAAAGATCAGCGATCTTTCGGCTATATCAGGTTTAGGAAAAGCTTTCATAGAACAATACGGAGACTTGTTTGTAAATGTTGTCAGTAAATACTCGGTTCCTACTGCAAAAGGGCTTCAAATGAGCAGTACAACAGCGAACATCCTTAAGGACCTTGAAAAGAAGCTTGTGAGTATCAATCGTCGAAATCGTCTGCTCTATATGCCAAGGATAGCTAACAAGTTTGCGTTTGACCTCTATGATACGCCTGTCAGATATAATATTAATCGTCTTTTATTTGATAAAGCAGGGGAGATTGTTATCTGTGACGTGATCGAACCGGAACAAAACCGGGGTCAAAACAAATATCGAAAAATCGTTCAGCTTCTCCGAGAAGTAAATAAAGACATGAGAGACAAGGGACAATATGACCTTTTTATCGGGTATCCGTTTGCGCAGGGACATTTAGCTGGCGAAGATTTCGATGTAAAAGCTCCTCTTGCACTATTTCCTGTCACCGTTGAACGAGATGCAAAGTATATTAAGATTCGGCTGGATGACACGAGAGATGCGATATTTAACAATACGCTTATTCTCGCAAACCAGAAATTCAAAAATATAAATTGTTCATTACCAAATGCAGTTATTGACGAGACTTCACCTGATACATTTATTCAACAAGTAATCGCCTTTTATAAAGATAATGCAATAGAAATTACTGATGATGGCGAAGATCTGTGCCATTTCACAGAATACTGCGCTAATGAATTTCCGGACTATCCGTCCGGCGAATTACATTTGTATAGAAACATCGTTCTTGGTAAGTTCCCCACGTATTCAAGCTCTATACAAAAGGATTTTAATGATATTCTTGGTTGCAACGAAATTAACACTCTTGTAAATGATCTCCTTATAGCTTCCGAGGATATTGATTACTATTCCGACAGTTATGCGGGTGAAGAAGAAATTCGTATTGCTGATAAGCCATTAGTGATATCTGAACAGCAAATTATATATATCAACGAGTTGAACAGTGCTCAAGAAACCGTTCTTGCCGCAACGGAAAAACTTGATGAATTAGTTGTGCAAGGACCTCCCGGAACTGGAAAATCTCAAACAATAACCAGTCTCATATCCGAATTTGTAAGCCAAGGGAAAACTGTTCTAATGGTATCCGAAAAGAAAACAGCGCTGGATGTTGTCTATTCTCGGCTTGGAGATTTATCTAGATATGCTCTGATGATAGATGACGTCGGTAACAAAGACCTATTCTATCGGCAGTTGGAACAAATGCTTAAACTTGGTGGAATGCAAATGCCATCAATTGATCTGCAGCCGGTTTCCCGTGCAATCGATGATAATGTATTGCGACTGGAGCAAATCGCCCGGGAGCTATACGCCGTTGGTGATTTTGGGATAGAGCCTTACAAACTGTACCTGATGAATAACCGTATCGATTTGACTGATGCCTCATCGCTTGAAAAATATAGGGTAGCACGTTCCGTAATCCCAAATGCTTTATTATCAGCAACATATCCTGAGATTGAAACAATTCATAGTGTCTTTAAAAAAAGTGATCTATCTGATAACCTTGATATTTATTACGAATATGTCAAATCTGCCCCCTGGTTAAATGGCATTAAAGAAAATCTCAGTGAATATGAAGTCATCCTGTTTAGTGAAAAGCTCGACTCTCTGATAAGCAGTATAGCCAATTGGAGTTCGAAAAACTGGTTTATTCGTCTGTTTACTAAAGGTAAAGTAATTAAAGCCACCAAAACGGTTATTGGAGAGTACTTTAATATTGTAAGCAATGAAGCGGTTAATCACATGATTCATAATGCTGAAGCTGTACGTGACAGCTTGAAACTCTACGTAGGATATGCCGAGAGAAAGCCTTTGTATTATCGCCTATCTGATAATGAACGGTCATATTTTTCATCCATACACGAGTTAAAAAAGCTCCGTTGTGCTGCGTTATCTCAGTGTAACGACGAGGTTTTCAATCAAATAGTATTTGAGCATATACAGCAGTTCGAGGTTAATAACCGTGAGCTATTTCAGAACCTTGCATCTTTTGAAAGTATTATTATGTCTTTAAGCGTAGCAATTTCCCAAAAACGAGAACTTACACGAAAGTTGCTTGAACAGATGCTTGCTGAGAGTATGGGCAATATAACCACATCGAAGCGATGTGGAGAAATATCTCGTATCGTGGAAAATAAGCGCAGATGGAGCGTCAATAGATTTATAAAGAAATTCGATTTTGAGCTTTTCAAAGGAATAAAAATATGGTTGCTCACGCCGGAAGTAGTGTCTGAAATCATACCGCTTCAAGTTGGACTATTCGATCTCGTCATTTTTGATGAGGCATCGCAGATGTATGTCGAAAAGGGTATTCCCTCTATTGTACGTGCCAAAAAAGTTGTTATAGCCGGTGATCACAAGCAACTTAGACCTTCGAACCTTGGTTCAGGACGAGTTGAGCTTGATGAGGATTATCTTGAGGAAGATGTAGAGATATCAGCTGCACTTGAGGAGGAGAGCTTGCTCGATCTTGCGCGCTTCAAATACAAAGACGTATTGCTGAATTTTCATTACAGGTCCCAGTACGAAGAGCTTATCGCCTTCTCAAATTATGCTTTTTATAAAGGGCGTCTATATGTATCCCCAAACGTTAAAAAGCCTGATATACCACCCATTGAGTTTATAAAGGTACAGGACGCTTTGTGGGTAAATCGTTCGAATATACAGGAAGCCCGCGAAATTGTTAAGTTACTAAAACAGTTTTTTGAGACCAGGAAAGGCCCTGAAACAATAGGCATAATCACATTTAACAGCTCGCAGCGCGATCTGATTGACGATCTTATCGACGAGGAATGCCTTAAAGATTCGGCATTCGCAACCGCAGTTAAAGCTGAAATTGAGCGAAAGGAGAATGGTGAAGACATAGGCCTATTTATAAAAAATATTGAGAGTGTCCAGGGCGATGAGCGCGATGTCATCATGTTCTCAATCGGCTATGCGAAAAACGAGAATGGCCGGTTGGTACGGAACTATGGATGGTTAAACCAAAAAGGCGGCGAAAATCGGCTGAACGTCGCAATCAGCAGGGCTAAGAAAAAGGTCTATATAGTCACATCCTTCGAACCAGATGAATTGCAGGTTGAGGACGCAAAAAATGATGGCCCCAGGATATTGAAGAAATATCTTCAATATGCAAATGCGATAAGCAGCGGAGACAATGAGTCCGCAAAACAGATACTGCTATCGTTTGGCGATTCTGAAAACAATGGAAGAATAATATCATTTGATAGCGAATTTGAAGTCCAAGTATACGATGCTCTTGTTGAACAAGGCTATAATGTCGAAACACAGGTTGGAATCGGTGGGTATAGTATTGATCTTGCCATAAAACGCGATGGAAAGTATATCCTCGGTATTGAGTGTGATGGAAGACTATATCACAGCTCAAAATCTGCGCGTGAACGTGATTATCATCGACAAAAGTATTTAGAGTCAAGGGGCTGGCGTATTCATAGAATCTGGAGTACAAACTGGTGGAAAAATCCAAAGGTTGAGATCCAAAAAATTCGAGTGTTGGTGGAGTCACTGTAACAGTGGCCTCGCAGGATGGATCTTTTAGCATAGTGAATGAATAACCTGTCGTTTTAAAAGATAATTTAGAAATCTGGGTGATAGTATGCCGTTAATCTCATGTCCCGAATGCAACAAACAGGTATCCGACAAGGCGGAATTTTGCCCTCACTGCGGGCTGCCATCAAAGTATTTTGCAAACATAGGGGCCGAAAGCAAGGAGCTTAAGGGAGAAACGATTGATGTAGATTACCAGAATCTCCAGAATCTTCTTATATCATTTGACAGGGACTATTCGGAGTATTTCGGGTGTAGCCACTATATATCCTCACGCGAAAAAGAACGGCTTCTTTGCACTTATGGCGATAGCTATAAAATGCTGGGGAACGAGCTTGTATTTCAGTATGTGAAGACAAACGCGGCTGAGTTTAAAATTGATATTCAACAGGCAAACAGCTTTATACGGCGCTTTTCAACCTTGGACGGAGACATTGCCGTTCATAATGTTCAATATGTCGACCGCACGCTCACGGAAGAAAAGGTCTTCTTTGACGGTATCCTCAATGATATTGATTCAAACATCATGCTTGATGACGAGCAGCGGCGCGCCGTCGTGACCGACGATGATTACTGCCTGCTGGTTGCCGGAGCGGGTGCGGGAAAAACCACAACAATGGCCGCCAAAGTGAAGTACCTAGTCGACAAGCAGAGGGTGAGACCTGAGGACATCATCGTTATCTCATATACGAACAAGGCTATCGGGGAGCTTAAAGAGAGAATAAACGGCGGCTTGAAAATTCCGGCTAAAATCTGTACTTTCCATTCCTTCGCGTTTGAAATAGTGAAGCGCTTCAGTGATGTCCCTCCCGAAGTAAATTATTCGTCATACAAAATTATTTTCGAGATGCTGGAAAAATCAGTGTTTGAAAACAAGCCTCTGATGCGGAACCTTGTGCTGTTTATGGGCTATTATTTCGATTTGTCAGAGGACGTTTTCAAGTTTGATAATCTGAACCAGTATCATCTGTTTAAAGCCGCGCAGGACTATGAGACTTTAAAAAGCAGTTTGGGCGAGTACATTACCAAAGTCGAGAGCCAGCGCAGCCGACAGCAGAAAACGCTGACGGGTGAATATCTGCGCTCCATTCAGGAAGTGCAGATTGCGAATTTTCTGTACCTCAACGGTATCCATTATGAGTATGAAAAAGTCTACCCATATGAAATTAAAGGCGCGGGTAAAAAATACACGCCGGATTTTTGTATTACACAGGGTGAACACAAGGCCTATCTTGAGCACTACGGATTAAGCGAGAGCGGGTACAACTCGCTTTTTACGCAGGAGCAGATGGAAAGATATAAAAGGAATATCCGTGATAAACGCCGAATCCATAAAGAACACGGAACGACCTTACTGGAAACATGGTCTGTTTATACGGACAGGCGCTCTCTGCTGAAACATTTGGAGGAAACGCTGCTTGAGGCGGGGTTTGTCCGGAAGCCTCTGGACCTGGACGAAGTATATAAAAAACTTGTCGAAACGGGCAAGGATAAATATGTTTTCAAGCTTATACAGTTTTTGATGACCTTTATTGAACAGTACAAAACAACCGGCTATACAGATGGCGGGTTTGCTGTTCTGCGCAAAAAAACGGATAATCCTCGGACGCTGCTGTTTCTGGACATAGCTGAGCAGGTATATGATTATTATCAAACAACTCTCAAATCTAGAAATCAGATTGATTTTGCAGATATGATAAACGACGCTAATTTTTATCTGCAGGAAATCGAAAGTCAGGGGATTGAATTACCCTACAAGTATATTATTATTGATGAATTTCAGGATATAGCCCGACAGCGTTTCAATCTGACAAAGAGACTTTCGGAAATTACAAAAGCCAAGGTAGTAGCGGTCGGAGATGACTGGCAGTCAATTTATGCGTTCGCTGGTTCTGACATTAGCCTATTTACGAAGTTTCTGGAATTAATGGGAACTGGCACGGAATTGAAAATTACGCATACGTACAGAAACTCGCAAGAGTTAATTGATATTGCCGGGGGGTTTGTTCAGAAGAATTCATCTCAAATAAAAAAGCAGCTCATTTCTCCCAAAAGATTGCCGAATCCTGTCATTCTCGCGCCTTTCGATGACAGCTTTAAACCAACATCGGCTTTAGCTACAGTTGTAGAAGATACAATCGGTCTTTTGCTGGAAGAGTACGGAGCAAAAGCGTCCATATTGCTGATAGGACGCTACAACTACGATCTATACAAACTCAATAGCACAAATCGTTTTTCCGAACTGCCAGGTAATAAGGTCAGATGCATCAAGTACCCGAATGCAAACATTACATTCATGACGGCTCATGGCGCGAAGGGGCTTGGCTATGATAACGTAATCCTTATTAATATGTTTGAGGGCAAATTTGGTTTCCCGTGTCAGCTCGAGGATGACCCTATTATGAAACTGGTTACTTATGAGGATACCAGCATGCCATTCGCGGAAGAAAGGCGTCTGTTTTACGTTGCTTTAACCCGCACAAAGAATCGCGTGTACATTGCCTCCCCGAAAAATAGGCCATCACGCTTTCTAGTGGAGCTTATTAAGGACTTTAGTATTCCACATCCAGAAGACATGAATATGGAAACTGTTGATTTGTTCAGTCTTCGATGCCCGGTATGCAATTTTCCGCTCAAGTATGAGTTTAACAAAAACTATGGATTATCTTTATACATCTGCACTAATGACGCTGAAGTCTGTGATTTTATGACCAATGACAGGGTACATCCTCACGATATATTCAAATGTCCGAAATGCTCAGATGGATATATGATTGTAAAGAAGAATCCTAAAACCGGCGACTATTTCTATGGCTGTACGAATTTTACGAACACAGATGAGCCCTGCGGATGTATGCTGTCGATAAAGTAGTGATGTGCTAATGATATATTTGGCGTTAATACGAGGAGATGCGCTTTATGGGCTGAGACTGGGGAGTCTGAGAAGCGACCAACGCGGGAGAAAGAACGAAATACTGACGGATAATACTGATAGAGGTGTTCGAGTTGAAAAAGGCTGTTCCCGAACTTGATAAGCTTTTTGAAGAAGTAGGTACATACAGAAAAAGCTCGGACTATAAGGACCTCCTGGACTTCATAATTAAATTTCCTCAAATGGCTCCGTATAATGCAATGCTCGTTCATGTTCAGAAACCGGGCAGCGAGTTTGTCACGAGCGCGTCAGAATGGAAAAGAAGTTATGGCAGGAAACCGAAAGTAGGGGCACGGCCGCTTGTTATCCTGCGCCCGTTCGGGCCGGTAGATTTTGTCTATGAATTGAACGACACCGAAGGAGAACCGTTCCCGAAAGCTTTGCAGGAGCCGTTTAAAGCCAAGGGTAATGTTACTGAAAACTTCGTGAAGAGTATTCAGAAGAGTATACTCTATGAAGGAATCGTCTCTATTGAACAGGATTACGGAGCATCTTGCGCCGGCTTCGTTCAAGTTATTAACGAAACTAGAGAATTCAAAACACGAAAGTCCTTGGAATACTATAAAATCTTTTTTGGTATGGTACTTAACAAAAATTTAGACCCTACAGCGAAGCTGGCCACAATATTTCACGAGCTTGGGCATGTTTTTTGCGGCCATCTCAGGCAGTCAAATGCAAAATGGCTGCCGCAAAGATCCTCATTGCCTGACGACATTGTCGAGTTTGAGGCCGAGTCAGTTTGCTGGCTGGTCTGTGAACGTCTGAGGGTATTTAATCCATCCGCAAAGTATCTTAGCGGCTATTTAGGATCAAACGATGAGATTCCCGACATCAGCATTGATGCTGTTCTAAAAGCTGCCGGAATGATTGAAAATATTATTGCTGGTAAAAGATCACCAAGGAAAGAATTAATCATTAGAAAAAATTAAAATGAGTACATAAATATCCATAAAACAGAGCGGTGGCTTTTCTGCCACTCATAAATCGTACTTTTCTACACTGGAGGCGTAATATAGATGCACATTAATGATAAAGATATCTATAATAATGCAAAAGCGGCTCTTATACAGATGTATGGTGCGACGGCATCTTTCCGGGATGGTCAGTACGAAGCTATTGAAGCTACGTTTATGAATAATCGAACACTTGTTGTTCAAAAAACCGGATGGGGTAAAAGTCTAGTTTATTTTGTCTGCACTAAGCTGCTACGGGATGTTGGTAAAGGTGTTACTGTTGTAGTAAGCCCCTTATTAGTGCTTATGCAAAATCAAATTGAAGCGGCGAAAAAGATGGGATTAGTTTGTGATGTTCTCAACAGCACAGTTGCAGATCGGCGTAACAGTATTATTGAGTCTCTTGTTAAAGGGGAAATTGATTTACTTTTGGTTACTCCCGAAAGCCTATTTAAAGAAGACTTTCAAAAAGCACTTAAAGACATTAGTATTGGTCTATTTGTTGTAGATGAGGCGCATTGTATTTCAGACTGGGGACACGATTTCAGGCTTGATTATGGGAGACTGTATAAAGTTTTACAGAGTATACCTTTTTCCGTTCCAATTCTTGCGACTACTGCAACCGCCAATAATCGCGTTATCGCGGATTTGAAAAAGCAACTAGGCAACGATGTTCATATTTCTCGAGGACCATTAATGAGAGAATCACTTTCCATCCAAGTATTGCGGCTAGCTAATAAGGCTGAACGATATGCATGGATTCTACAGAATATTAACCATTTGCCAGGCAGCGGCATCATCTATTGCTTAACGCAGAGAGACTGTGATTATCTGGCAGAATTTTTAAAGCAAAACGGTGTCTCGGCCATGTCTTATTACTCCCGAAATGAAGAAGAGGAGAACCTGAACAGAGATGCCGAACTGTTATTCCAAGAAAACAAGATTAAGGCTCTGGTTGCAACAATTAAGTTGGGAATGGGTTATGATAAAGGCGACATTGCATTCGTAGTACACTTTCAGCAGCCTGGTAATATCGTTTCTTACTATCAACAAATTGGACGTGCAGGTAGAAATATTAAAAGAGCATATACGTTTTTAATGACAGGTTTAGAAGATAAAGATATTCAGGACTATTTCATTGAAACGGCTTTTCCAACTAAAGAAGAAGCATCAGATATCAGAGGATACATATTCGAAAATACAGAACAAGGCTGTACGCTTGGACAAATCAATGCAGCGGTTAACTATAAAAAAGCACGTATTGATAAGGCACTAATGTTTCTAGTATCAGAAGGATTTGTTGTCAAAGAAAAAAGCAAATATTATGTAACACCTAAGCCATTTTCTTATGATGATAAACATTACGCTGAAGTGACAGCGGTACGAAAATCAGAACAAAATCAGATGGGGCAGCTCATTGAAACAAAAGAGTGTTACAATAGATTTATTGTTAACTGCCTAGACGATGAAACGACCGAATGCTGTGGAATATGCAGAAACTGCCTTGGATACGAAGAATTCTCCTCTGAAATTGAGCAAAAATTTCTGGATAAGGCTTTGGAGTTTATCGAAAGGCTTATTATTCCAATCGAACCGAGAAAAAAGTGGGCGAGTACTGCATATACAAATCAATCTAACATAAAGTACCAAAACGAAGTAGGCGTTTGTCTTTCGCGATACGGCGATGTTGGATATGGAGCTCTTGTTAAAAGGGATAAATATGCAAAAGAACCTCATTTCTGTGATGAATTAGTCGGGAAAAGCGCACAAATACTTCGTCCGATTATTAGAGAGAAAAAGATCTTTGCGATAACCTGTGTACCATCTTTGCGGAGTAACATCGTTCAGGAATTTGCTGAAAGATTGGCAATTAGTTGTGATATCAGATTTATTCAGTTGATTGAAAAGAGCCCCGCATCTCAGCAGAAAGCTATGCAAAACAGCTCGCATCAATGTGAGAATGCATATGGCTCGTTCAAAATTATTCCTAACGTTGAAATTCCAGAGCGGGTTATATTGGTGGACGATATTGTAGATTCAAAATGGACAATAACTGTGTGCGGTTATCGTCTAATGGAGGCAGGATGTGAACTGGTATTTCCGTATGCCTTGGCTGACAGCAGCCAGAAAGAGGATTAATAATGAATAATAATGCTACAGCAATAATAGTGCTATGTAGCCATTTGTGCGTAGGCGATGGCATAAAGCCTTTAGAACCGAATGAGTGGATGAAAATGGCGGAAAAATTATTGGCCGTTAAATACCAGCCTGTTGATTTGCTCTCGTTTTCCACACAAGATTTTTCAACAATATTGGATTTGAATCAAGATCAAATTATAAGAATCCAGAGGCTCATTGACCGCAGTGCCAGCATATCTTTTGAGCTGCAAAAGTATCAAAATATGGGCATTTCAATTGTAACTAGGGCAGATGCTGAATATCCTCGGAAACTGAAAACTACCTTAGGCAAAACTTGCCCGCCGATTTTTTATTATGTGGGGGATATTTCTTTAACCAATCAAGATTTAGTTGGATTTGTCGGTTCAAGGAATATTAATACACAAGACCTAAATTTTACAAAAAGCACGGTATGCACTATTAACAAAAGAGGATATTCTGTTGTTTCCGGTGGTGCAAACGGAGTTGATAGTGTTGCACATGAGGAGTCTTTAATCAATGGATACTTCAGTGTTGATTTCATATCGGACTCATTAGTAAAAAGGCTCAGAAATAAATCTTTGATTTCAGCTGTTCAAGAAAAGCGTGCTTTGATTCTATCTGCTTCAAATCCAGATTCGGGTTTTAATACCGGGCTTGCAATGATGCGGAATAAATTCATTTATGCTCAGTCAGTAGGGACTGTCGTTGTAAAGGCTGATTATGATAAGGGTGGAACTTGGAGTGGAGCTGTTGAAAACATAAAAAACCAATGGTGTCCAACCTTTTGCTGGAGCAATCCTGAATATCCAGGTAATGTAGCACTAATAGATAGGGGCGCAATCGCTATTGATAAGAATTGGGACGGAAGTATTTCTGACCATAAGATGGAAAAGGTTGTTACCACAGAACAATTGAGTTTGTTTGATAAATAGTAGGTATGAAGGCTCCAGTATGTTGAACGCCTGGTTGAGGAATATGGGGTTATTGCTAATTAATATGTGTTAGGCCTCTATTAGCAAGAGGGACAGATGACCACCGATTTAGGTAGATTTGAACGCACAGGATTTGCTTTGACATGGCGGCCAATTGCCACCCTTTACATTTCAAGAACTCAAAAGAAATAGCGCAAAAAGATGATAGCTGGTGTAGATATTATCATTGTCAGGTTGTTAACGGCCCAAAGGGAGTCCAGTATAAACGACTACCCTTGCATTTGAAAGGGCGTAGGTATTGCCGACACCCTTTGAGAAAATAATATGTCCGCTCTGTCCTTTTGTCGCTGTGGGTACGTTTGAATAATCATATGCAAAAACGCCTTGGACCTGTGTGGTTTTAAGGCGTTCTATTATTGATATTATATTAATTTTGCAGTTACGCATTATAGAATGCTTCAAGCAATTCAATTATCATCAGTTGTACCCTACGGTACGCCACTTGCGCTCACATTCACCGGGGCTGTATAGCTTGGAATCGGCGCGGCTACAGAATTGAAGAAGAACGACATGTTAAAAATGTGGGGCACGAAGGCCGGAAGCAACGTAACAGAAATGAGAGAATTCCTAAATGAACAATCTTTTGAGTTACAGGAATACGATGAGCAGCTTACCCGAAAGCTGATTGAACGGGCTAGGTGTTTGATGAAAAGTTCACCATCAAATTCAAATCCGGTGTACAGACTGAAATTATGACATAAATAATTAAAATTTGTCAATTATTGCACAAAGCACTTTAATTGCGGAGAATGGTCCTGTATAATGTTACCAGCAAAAAGTGTTTTTCAACAATTTCATATTTGCAAAGTAAATTCATGTTTACTCTGTCAGCCAATAAGCTCAAAAAACTTCAGGACTTATTAAATCGAATGGATTTTTACCACGGAAAGATCCCGAGATTTGTGAAGGAGGCTTTATTAATGGCATTTAGATTTGATATGCGAGACAAAACACCTCAGCAACAAATGGTTGTCTCAAAAAGAGACAATGAAGATAAACTGAGAAAGCAAGAAGCCGAAAAGGCTGCTACTGAAAAAAGCATCACTGCAAGTATTATCGTTCCTGTCAATCCAGTAGGATTTGATAATAATCATCCCGCTCACCAAACGGATTTCAAAGATTTTCTGCAATCAATTAAGTGCCTAACAGATAGTGGAGTCGAGTGCAGATTATCGAGACTACACTGGGTGGAGGATGTCTGTGGACAATCTGCAGCGTTTTTAGCTTCAGATATTCAAGCCATGTATAAAAGTCGTGAACTCATATATCAAAAAGCTGACTCGCCACACAAAGCTGGTAATTACTACAATTCACTAATGCTCTATTATGAATTCGTCCACGGCAAAGAATGTCCACGTATAAATAGTAAGGTGCTTATGTGAAGACCTTCAAAGCAGTTTCTACTAGCGAATACAGGGTAAGAACCAACTGAAAAAGAAATTACTCTGAACAGAAATTTAGTATTTCGAAAAGGAGACTGATACCAATATGGATGATTTGGCCTTAGTAAAAAACCAAATAGAACAATTTAGGAAAATGTTCAGAGAGAACCCAATTAAGGAAATGCAAGAAGGAACTTGGTTCACTAAATTGTTACAACGTCTAATTACTGATCATGCGGCAAAGGTAAATGGCGATTATTTCAAGAAAAAATATATTGGGCTAAATAACGAGAATATCGCTAATCAGTTGACTAAGACAACGGCTAATTATGCCGCAATAGCTGGTGGGATTACAGCCGCAGCGGCTTCAGCGGCTGAACTGTCTGAGGCTGTTTCAGCTGGAGCGACAACAGCTGCTGTGGTTGTGTCGCTTATTGGAGAAATATCTTATATTTCATATTTACAACTTAAACTTGTATATGATATCTCAATTGTTTGTGATGCAAGGCTGGATAAAGACGACCCGGAAGATATTTTAACGATATTTTGGGCGGCACTCGGAGTTAATATATGGGAAGATGTTTCAAGTGCACTTTTGAAAGCTGGCCCCAGAAGTGCGGAATATCTCGGAAGAAAAGCACTACGAGCTGGCGTGAGAAAGGCAATGGTGTCTGTTGCAACAAGACTTGGCGGTGCACAGCTAGCAAAAAAAATAACCGAAAAGGCTCTATTGAAGTTGATAGTTCCTGGTGTAAATATTCCGATTACTGCGCTTGCAGATAGAAGTTTTACAAAAGTCTTGGGAAAAAAGGCAATAACTACTTTCAAATCAAGAGGTGTAGCAATAAGAATTGGCTTCTGGACAAGCACTCCTTTCCGGTTGGCAGGGAACGGCCTTTCTTATTTACTATATTTTAAATGGGATAACCCTAATTATAATATCCTATGTTATATTGAAAAGCACGGTATTCAGCAGAACAACGGCGGTAATCGGGCTTATCTCAGGAGTGCTCATGATGATTCCATCAACAGCCGGAACAATCGGTCTAATATTTTCTCTCGCCTCGCTGATACCATGGTATTTATTTTCGATACTTACCGCTAAACGATTCTTGAGGATGAGTAAATAAAGACTTTTACTAGGATATAATTTGTGCATACCAATTAAAATAGTAGAGACAAAGACATCGAGGGGATATTGACATGAAAATTAAATACAAAATTGCAGTTATTGTCATTCCGGTCTTGATTATAGCTAGTTGTATGTTTTGAAGCGAAAGCCTCAATAATTTTAATGACCCAACCTAAGTGTGCCTGACAAACAAAACATCAAGTTTTCTTATACTTTCGCAATGTTGATTTGAATTTCAATTTGACTGAAAATCTGGCGAGTTAAGCCGCTTGCTTCGTGACTGAGGCCGGAGTCAGATGGCCGGTTCCAGCGTGCAGGCGTTTGCTATGGTAATAGATTAGATAAACATTGCAGGATGACTTTGGTAGTCATCCTGCAATGTTTTGTGGGCTGATGGTTTTGTTATGCTATTAAAGATACTCAGTCGCTTATCATAACACTTCTTTCTTTGCGGAACGGATTTTTTCTGACCTCAAGAGAGTAAAGATAGGGATATTCCGAGTGCAGATGCCTCATGTAATAGACCCATTGAATGAGTAGAGTCTTAAGGACTCTTTTTATGTCGTTGGCAAGATGCGCCATGTCTGCCTTGCAATCATCTTCAAATCTATCTCTGGCTAACAATTCTTCCGTAACATGAAAAACGGCAAGAAGCATATCTGTAAAAGTATCGTGTTCTAGCAGATTTGGGTTTTCGATCATCTGAATCAAAAAGTCTCTCTGTCTTTTCACGACTTTTAAGGTATCTGCCGAGTACCACTGTAACAATAGCTATCTGTAGCGGGAGAAAGGCAAAATCCTGCAAAATATAAAAGCCTGTGTCGCGCGGCGACTCAAAAACTATGAGCTGAATCGCATAAATAAGCACTGAAAACAGTACCAAAAGCAAGACTATAAAAAAACTTGAATTTACTTTTTTCATTTCGTATCCTACCCATAAGCCCAATATGTATTTGTTAGATTTTAAATTATACTCAGATTGTCAATGACGTTTAGAAACATAAATAACTGCAAAGCATATATTTACTGGTAACAGTATACAGTAACATTTCCTAAAAAAAAACTTTGTTCATAATTTGAGATATATCATTTCGAGGTGATGTTTATTAAACTCAAGCCGATACAAGTAGCTATCACAGTCGACCATATGTTCTCCGATAAGGTGGGGCGCACTTGTCAGACAAGACCATGCCTTCGCTGTGAGCAAAACCTCGTAAAAGGTCTCATATCCGAAGTGTCGATTTCGGGACGGAACAAAAGCAGAGCATCAAGTCCGCAGACCTTTGAGCACACAAAGGTCTGCGGACTTGTGCTGCAGAGGGGTAAGCATAATGCAATCGGAGTACCCGACCCTCAGACCGCGGCGCCTGATACGACTTTTGATAACAGATTGAAAAGATTGCAAAAGAGTGCGCAGTCTTGTTTGTCGGAGAGAATTCGTTAAAATATTGAAATGAGATAAGCTAATATTGTAAGAATAACAAAAAATAATTGCAAAACATTGCAAAGTATTGCAATGAAACGACGGGTGGTGTAAAATCCGATCATAAAGACAGTAGAGGTGCATTATGACAGGTAAAATCGTTTTTACCGCCAGGCAGCAATCAATTATTGATTACGTCAACAACGCGGGTAGCGCACAAATTAAGGATCTGGCAATAGAGCTGGGTGTCTCCGAGGCGACCGTCAGACGAGACTTTGACGAAATTACCTTGAGTGGGCTTGTAGAACGTGTGCACGGTGGCATTGTCAAAGCCAACGGAACATCTTTTGAGCGCATCCACAGCGAAAAAATGCAGTCGATGCTTCAGGAGAAGCAAAGGATCGCGCGTAAGGCTGCCTCTTTGGTCGAGAATGGCGACAGCCTTTTTCTCGATTCGGGTTCTACGACTTTTTTCATTGCGCAGAATCTTGCAAACCTCACCGATCTGACGATTGTTACCAACAATCTGGACATTGCATACTCCTGCAAATTTCACCCAACCACCTCCCTGCTTGTGACCGGTGGCGTGCGGCGAGATAACTACAGCGTTCTCATCGGGGACGTTGCGGAAAACATGCTCAAGTCCTTTTTTGTAGACATCGCGTTCATGGGCTGTGATGCAGTTTCAATAGAAAACGGCGTCTACAACACGAATTTCATGGAACTCGGTATCAAAAAACAGATCGTCCAGTGCGGCAAGCGGCTCATCCTTGTCACCGACAGCAGCAAGTTTCATAAAAAAGCGCTGGCAAAGGTCTGCGACGTTCAGGAAATCGACATGGTCATTACAGACACAGACCTAGACAAGGAATCCTTTGAGAGCCTTAAAAAAATAGTTGTTAACTCAAACTGCGTATAAAAAATTTAACTGTTGAAAGGAACAATGACATGAGTTGGTTAAAAGACGTAATAGGAACCGAAAAGGCAATAATCGCCATGTGCCACCTTCAGGCTTTACCGGGGGACCCCTATTATGATAAAGAAAAAGGTATGAAATGGGTTCTTGAAAAGGCCAGAGAGGATCTAATCGCATTGCAGGACGGCGGAGTCGACGCCATTATGTTCAGCAATGAGTTTTCCCTCCCTTATATGACAAAGGTCAAAACGGAAACCGTTGCCTGCATGGCAAGAATCATCAGCGAGCTTAAGCCAATTATTAGGATTCCCTTTGGCGTCAACTGCCTCTGGGATCCCATCGCGTCGCTGGATCTTGCGGTGGCAACGGACGCAAAATTCGTCAGAGAGGTCTTTACAGGTGTCTATGCCAGCGACTTCGGTTTTTGGAATGTAAACTGCGGCGAGATCGTGCGGCATCAGCGGGAAATCGGGGCCGAGAACGTCAAGCTTTTGTTCAATATCGTTCCCGAAGCGGCTAAGTATCTTGCAGACAGGGACATCGAGGCCATTGCGAAAACAACCGTGTTCAACTGCCGCCCGGACGCACTCTGCGTATCCGGCGCGACCGCAGGCAGCGAGACGAACCCCGAGGTCCTCAGAAAAGCAAAGTTCGCTGCGGGCGATACTGTCGTCCTTGCAAACACGGGCTGCCGCGTGGATACGATTGAGAACCTGCTCTCCATTGCCGACGGCGCAGTCGTGGGAACAACCTTCAAATATGACGGCAAGTTTGAAAATCAGACAGACGTCAGACGCGTTAAGCAATTTATGGATAAGGTGAAGACCGTCCGCTAATACATACAAAAGGAGGCGGGGACACTGACAAACAGACAATATGTGCTAGGTTTTGATTTCGGGACCTTGTCCTGCCGTGTGCTCGCCGCCGATATTGACACCGGTGACTGCGTCTTTGAAGCGGCAAGGGACTATCCACACGGCGTGATAAAGGGGACCCTTCCGGGAACGGACATCGCGATTGAGGAAAACTGGTTTCTTCAGGACCCGGCGGATTATGTTGAAGTGCTGTGCCGGCTCACCCACGCCGCAATCGCCGAGCTCGGAGCTGAAAGCATCGTGGCAATCGGCACGGACTTTACAAACTGCACCGTCGTGGGTATCCGGGAGGGCCTTCCTCTTTGCGCATATGATGACTATAGAAATATGCCGCACGCCTGGGTGAAGCTCTGGAAGCACCACGCGGCCCAACCCTACGCCGAGCGAATCGAACAAGTACTTAAAGAAACCGGAACACCGTGGCTTCAAGAATACGGCGGCAGCGTCTCCAGCGAGTGGCTCTTCCCCAAGCTCCTGCAAACCTTTGAGGAGGCGCCCGAGCTTTTCGGTGCCTGCGAGGTCTATTTGGAGGCCGCCGATTACATCGTTTACTTCCTCACCGGAAACATTATCAGAAACAGCGCAACCCTCGGCGTTAACGCCTTTTACAATCCAGAGCGGGGCTATCCCGAAAAGGAGCTGCTCAACCGTTTTTCCGAAGGCTTCGGTGATGCGGTTTACCCCAAGCTGAAGGGAACCGTCGTCCCGGTCGGCAGCCGGGCAGGCAGACTTTGCGAAAATGCTGCAGAGCGTCTGGGCCTGAGCACCACGGTCGTCGTGAGCGCCGGACACGGGGACAGCGAGGTGGCCTGCGCGGGGCTGGGTGCTACGAAATCCGGAGCCATGATCATGGTAATGGGCACGTCCACCTGCTACCAAATGATCTACGACAGGAAGCTTTTTTTTGACGGGGTGTGCTCCGTCGTCGAAGACGGCATGATCCCAGAGCTTGTGGCCTATGAATCAGGTCAGCCCGCGGTGGGGGATGCTTTTTCTTGGTATATTGAAAATATGATGCCCGCCGAATACGCAAGGCAGGCAAGCTTTCAGGAAATGAGCCCTATCCAGTATATGAATGTGCTGGCGTCGCGACTTCTGCCCGGGGAATCTGGACTTGTTTCACTGGACTGGTTCAACGGCAACCGGAGCGTTCTGATGGATTACAGCCTCAAGAGCTTTTTCGCTGGGCTTTCGCTGGACACGAAACCTGAGGGCGTCTTAAGAAGCATGATTGAGGCCACAGCCTTCGGCGCGCGAAAGATCATCGAGGGCTACGAAACGGCCGGGGTTCATATCGAAAAACTCATAGCCGTGGGCGGCCTTTCCGTCAAAAGCGAACTGACCATGCAGATATATGCGGATGTGCTCGACAGGGAAATCCGCGTCGCAACGATTCCGAATGCCAGCGCGATGGGCGCTTGCGTCTGTGGCGCGGTGGCCTACAGAAACGAAATGGGCACGCGGGCTGCCTTTGAGACGGAGGCCAAACGGCTGCTCCGCTGCACCGAGAAGCCCTACAAACCCGACAAGAAAGCAGCAGCTATTTACAACGAACTTTATAAGGTGTTCTGCACGCTCCACGATTTTGCGGGTCTCCACTCAAATATTTGCAGCGAACTCAACAGGATTCAAAGGGTCTCAAGAAAGACCTTTGAAAAATAGTAAATTTGGAGGGTTTAAATGAAAAAGTATTTATGCGCAGTCCTTGCTCTCACAATGCTTCTCGCATTGGCCGCTTGCGGCGGAACAACGGAGAAGCCTGCTGCCTCAACTGACGGCAGTGCAGAAACCTATAAGATCGCAACAGTCGTTAAGGAGAGCTCCGATCCTTGGTTCATCCGTATGGAAGAAGGCGTCCAGAGATACGCCACGGATTCCGGCAACACTGCTTTCCAGAAGGGCCCTGCGGCCTATGACTCGGCGCAGCAGGTCCAGATCATTGAAGAACTCATCGCTCAGGACATCGACGCAATCTGCGTTGTTCCCATCGACCCGGCCGCCTGCGAGCAGGTTTTGAAAAAGGCTATGGATCAGGGAATCGTCGTCATCACCCATGAATCCCCTTCTCAGGAAAACTGCAACTACAACATAGAAGCGTTTGACAACGTCGGCTACGGCGCGTACATGATGGATGAGCTTGCAAAGGCCATGGGCGAAGAAGGCGAATATGTCTGCATGGTCGGGTTCCTGACGACCGCGTCTCACAATGAATGGGCCGACGCGGCCATCGCCCGTCAGAAAGAAAAATACCCCAACATGAAGCTCATCGATGTCCAGAAGGTCGAAACTGAGGACAGCATGGAAGTTGCCTATGAGAAGGCAAAAGAACTGCTCAAGACCTATCCCAACCTCAAGGGCTTCCTCGGCACCTCTAGCTATGACGCACCAGGCGCCGGCAAGGCGATCAGCGAGCTTGGCCTTATCGGTAAGTGCTTCTCCGTCGGAACCTCCGTCACCTCCTGCGCAGCAGATCAGCTGACAGAAGGCTCGACACAGGCCGTTCTCTGCTGGGATCCCGCAGAGGCGGGCTATGCCATGAACGTGTTGGCTCAGATGGTTCTTGAAGGCAAGGAAAGCGAGATCGTCACTGGTTTGAACCTCAACGTTCCCGGCTTCGAGTCCCTGAACGTTAACGGCAAGTACCTCAACGGTAACGGCTGGATCGTCATCACCAAGGACAATATGTCCGACTATAACTTTTAATTTGCCAGTTAACGCTACGGCGCGAGCGCCGTATGCAGAAAAGTCTCAGTCTCCGCTATGCGGGGACTGAGATACAAAAAGAATCATGTGAAGCAGATGTGGTGCTAAGACCAATTGGCTGTACATGAGAAGATAGACGGAGATGATTCCATGTCTGATACAATTTTAAAAGTAACTGATGTAACGAAACGCTTTGGTGGCGTTTGCGCACTTGACAATGTGAATCTTGAGCTTGAAAAGGGAGAAATACACTGCCTTGTCGGCGGCAACGGCAGCGGAAAATCGACGCTGATTAAAATTATCTCGGGCTTTTATAAGCCTGACGGCGGAACGGTCGAATTTAACGGCGTTTTGAGACAGCGCTACAACACCATGGACGCCATCGCCAGTGGCGTTCAGGTCATTTATCAGGATATGTCTGTTTTCCCTAACCTCACGGTTGCGGAGAATATTGCAATAACGATCAATAAGTCCAGAAAGAAAAAGTTTGTCAACTGGAGACAGGTTGACAAACTAGCAAAAGAGGCATTTGAAAAAATAGGCGTGGATCTGCCATTGCACGTATTGCTCGAGGAACTCCCCGTGGCCGACAAGCAGATAGTCGCCATCGCTAGGGCCATCATGAACGACGCAAGGTTGCTTATCATGGACGAACCCACCACCGCGCTAACGCGCAAAGAGATTGAAAAGCTCTTTGCAATCATCAAAACCCTCCAGAGCAAAGGCGTGACAATCCTGTTCGTGAGCCACAAGCTCGACGAGGTTTTTGAGATCGCTGACCGCTTTACCGTCATGCGCAATGGCCGCCACGTCATAACGGACACCACCGGAAACGTCAACCACGAAAAGATGATCTATTACATATCCGGCCGAAAGTTGGAGGGCAACAATTTCCTCTTTGACGCAGAGGACGACACACCCCTGTTTGAAGTAAAGGACCTCTATCTGAAGGACGCCTTCAAGGACATCTCATTCAAGGTCATGCCAGGAGAAATACTGGGCATAACGGGTCTGCTCGGCTCCGGCCGGACTGAGCTTGCCATGTCCCTTTTCGGACTCTACCCGCCCGACGGCGGCGAGATCTATATCAAAGGCAAGCAAGTCACAATCAAATCCCCGCAGGACGCGCTTAAAAATAAGATTGCCTATGTCCCCGAGGACAGACTGACGGAAGGGCTTTTTCTGCTCCAGTCGATCAAGGACAACATTTCGATTGCCAACATCGACGACATGAGAACGGATAAGGGCGCGATTGACGAAATGCGCATCGATGCCGACGCCACGAAATGGCAGCAGGCGCTCTCAATCAAGCTGGGTAACATCGATGATCCAATCAGCACCTTGTCCGGCGGCAATCAGCAAAAGGTCGTGCTCGCCAAATGGCTTGAAACAGCCCCCGACGTGCTGATCCTCAACGGCCCGACGGTCGGCGTTGACATCGGCGCGAAATTCGACCTGCACGAAAAAATCAGAGAGATAGTCAAGAGCAAAACGACAGCCGTCGTCATTATTTCCGACGATATTCTTGAAGTGATTCAGAACTGCAACCGGATTCTGGTCGTCAAGAAGGGACGCATCACCGACGAGCTGAGCAACAGAGAACTGGACGAAGACAAGCTGGTTTCCATTGTCACGTCAAAGGATTGAGGGGTGCATATGATAAAAAAGTTGCTTAAGAAAAATGAGTTCTACGTTTCGGTGGTGCTCATCCTGCTCATTATTGTCATTCAGGCAAAGAGCGGTCAATTTTTCACCTCCAACAGTCTGGTCGACCTTGCCCGATCCTGCATCCTGCCCGTCATACTCACGCTGGGCGTCATGATGCAGATCACCGCACGCAGCATCGACGTCTCCTTTCCGGCGATTGCGATGCTCACCATGTACACCGTTACCTCTGTTTCAACCGCCGCAAACTACACAGGCCCCGTCTGGGTGCTGTTCGTGATAGCGGCGATTCTGGGTATGCTCCTCGGCATGGTCAACGGGATCCTAGCGGCCTGGCTTAAGCTCCCCACGCTGATCATAACCCTTGCTACCTCGAGCATCTATATGGGCGTACTTCAGGGTGTTTTGAAGTGCCGCGTCATTGCGGTCATGGCTGTGCCCCTTGAGAAGCTCGCAAGCTCCTATCTGTTCGTGGCAACGAACAGCCAGACGGGCCTGACAAGTCCGCTGTCGGTGTTGTTTCTGCTGATGCTGGGCGTAATTGTTCTGGTAGGTGTGCTGATGCGCTACACTATGCTCGGAAGAGGCATATACGCCTTCGGTGGCGACCCCGTTTCCGCCGAGCGCGCGGGCTTCAACACGGTATTTATCCAGATATTCGTGTTTGCTTTCATGGGAGTGCTGGCTGGTCTGGGCGGCATGACAAGAACTGTTTTGACAGGTTCCTGCCAGCCCACAACGCTCAACGGCTATGAAATGGTCTGTATCGCTGCTACGGTCCTCGGCGGAACAAGGCTCTCCGGCGGCGTCGGCAGTATCAAGGGCGCGCTGCTGGGTGTGCTGCTGATGATGACGGTCAACACAAACCTCATTTTGCTGGGCATCCCGACCTATTCCGCGAAGTTCGTTACCGGCGTGCTAATCATCCTCGGAATCAGCATTTCCTCCTATCAGGCGCTTCGCTCCAAAAAGAAGATCAGCGGCGTAATATTGGAAGAAGAAACCGAAGAAAAGGAGCTTGCGGTACGATGAAAAACAACTATAAGAGACTCAGCAATAATATCTCCAAAGACTCAAACCTGGTGCGGCTGCTTGTGATCTTCGTCATCTCTTTTGCCGCTATGTCGCTGCTGCAGCCGGGGATTTTTTTAACAAAAAAATATATGGTTTCAATGGCCTTTCTCTTTCCGGAATACGGCATTCTGGCACTTGCGATGATGCTTGCCATGATGAGCGGTGGCATTGACCTGAGCGTCGTGGCAACGGCAAACTTTTCTGGCATCGTCGCCCTCCAGTTCCTGATCCGCTTTTGCCCGACCGACGCTTCCGGCATTCAAGCTGCGCTGTTTCTGATTGTTGCGATGGTCATCGCGGTGGCCGTCGGCGCGCTCTGCGGTCTACTGATTGGCTACTTCGTTGGCAAACTCGGCATTCCACCGATGGTAGCGACGCTCGGCGGCGCCGACCTTATAATGGGCGCATCCCTGATCATCACGAAGGGCTCGAGCGTCAACGGCCTGCCGAACTTTGTGTCCGCGGTCGGAACAAAGATTCTGTTTGGCTTTCTGCCGGTGACGGTTCTGGTCTTTGCCGTCTGCGCAATAGCAATCAGCTATCTCCTGCAAAGAACGTCTTACGGCCTGAAGCTCCGGATGATGGGCTCAAACCCCACCGCCGCTAAGTTTTCAGGTATCGATAACGATAGAATTATCTTAAAGACCTATATGATCAGCGGCATGCTCTCCGCCATGTCGGGACTTCTGCTTATCAGCCGTGCCAATTCCGGCCGTGCTGACTACGGTGTGTCCTATGTCATGCAGGTCATCATAATCTGCGTTCTGGGAGGGGTCAACCCCAACGGCGGGTTCGGAAAGGTCAGCGGCCTCGTCGTAGCAATCCTGATCCTTCAGGTGCTGTCCTCCGGTTTCAACATGTTCCCCGACCTTAGCAACTTCTACCGCTCGATCATCTGGGGCCTGGTTCTTGTGCTGGTCGTTATCTATAATTACATCAGCGTCAATATGCGTATGAGAAAGCTTGAACGCACCGCCTGACGGGCTACATTTCGTGGCCTGATATTGAACTTTTTTATAAAGTTTCAGCACCCCTTCGGACCGCCGGTCCCGGGGTGCTGCGTTTTTTATAGGGCTTAATAGCCATTTTAAGCGCTAGGGCGAGCCCACCATCCGATGGAGAGGGGAAAATGAAATCAGCGCGCTCTTTGACAAAGGGCTGTGCCATCTCCGGCGCAAAAAAGAAGTTGGCCGACTCCCGCAGGGCAAGGTCTGTGGCGCCGTCGCCCGCGGCATAGAGGGTAGCGTCGCTCAAGCCGCTCAGCTCAAGGAACTTTCTGGCCGCACGCCCCTTGTTCACAACCACGGGGGTGATCTCGTAAATTCAATCCGAACCCTGGCGATTTTATCGGAATTGAAACTTTTCGGGATTCAACACCATCTTTTGGTAAATATGTAATGAATAACAGCCGTTGGATGCTATATTTAGGATAATATAAACACCCATTTTTTAGTCCATAAGCTTACCGGGAGCAGTAATAGAAATCAAAGGTTATCGAACATATCATAGCCCTCGAAATCCTCCCCTTCGACGATTGGAGTGGTGAGGATCTTATCCATCAACCACTGTCTGAAATCAGGATGCGCGATTTTTATAAGCGCTTTAATACGGTCTCTCATGGTTCTTAGGTAGATATCCGCGAGTCCCCATTCGGAAACGACGTACATGACATAGTTCTTGGGTGTAGTGACGATGCTCCCCTCGGGCAGCCATGGAACAATGTTGGATTTTGTTTCACCGCAGCCGTCAACATAGGTAGAACGCAGGCAGAGAAAACTGCGGCCGCCTTTTGCGCGCGTCGCGCCGTAGAGGTATGCAAAGGACCCGCCGGCGCCGGTATAAGGCTTCAGTCCTTGCGCTTCAGAGCAGGCCTGACCCAGAAGGTCAACCATAAAGGTGGCATTGATGGCAACGATGTTTTCCTGTTCCATTACGGCGAGCGGCTCAATGCAGATGGACTTGGGAATAAGTGTGACGTTGGGATTGACAGAAATGAACTTGAAGAACTTTTCCGTACAGGCCCCAGGGCTTGAGGCGAAAATTTTCGTGATCTTGCCGGACTCTAGCAGGGGCAGCATGCTGTCGCACGCAACTTCTGAAAACACCTCAAAAGATCCTTCTGCATCGGCAAGATTTTTGAGAATTTCTTCTCCAAGCCCACCGTAGCCGATTTGGATTTTATCAGCGTTATGTATATAGGGCAAAATGTATGATGCAATTTTTTTATCGATCGGAGAGGGTTCGGGTGCAGGGATTTCCATCATTTCCGAATCGCTTTCAACGATGTAATCAAATTCGGTGATATGTATGCAGTTCTGCTCATTGGGACCCGGAACCGGATATTGGCCGGTACTGTCAATAAAACCGATTTTCTTTTCGATCCTGGGATCAGGATTGGTGCAGGCGTTTGTGGATACGCCATAGCAGCCGACGTTGCACCAGCCGTCCTCGTCGGGAGGACACACCCTTGTAGCGCTGGAATTGCATCCATATAGAAAAATACTCTTTTCGATCTGATCATAACCGCAGCTGTGATACTCCATAACGTGCTGATCGCCGGATATGCGCTCAAGCGGTAGGTCAAAAAAGCTGATCAGACGGAAGTGCTTTTTCACATCATGATCGAAAAGCATATCTGTAGGAACGTTCATAACGTTCCATAGAAAAGTCACGTCATGATAATCGTTCATTTTGGCATACATGACGTCCAGCATGGCATATGGAACCATCGCGGGCTGTCCGAGCCAGACAACGTCTCCAGGCACGATTTTATTAGCTGCTTCTTCTATTGATACGAGGTGTTCTTTGTAGTGATTTCTCCAGTCCGCACTTAAATTTCGCATGGCCATAAAATAATTCTCCTTTTAAACATAGAAATTTGACTCCCTGTTGCTACACACAGAAAGCGCTGTTCGGTTTCAGTGATTAGGGTTTATTGAATTCGGATTTTATATTATTATTTATGCATAACCTTATTTTTTAGCATCGATTAAAAACTATATTTCATGTGACGAGCGGTTTCGTTGTATTAACGACAGCTTTAGGCCGGGGCAGAATATGGCCTGTTTTTGACCACTCCAGATCGAGCTTTTCGGCCTCGTCGATTATAGCCCCGATGATGCCGATCTCGTCACCGTACTCTGCAATATAATTATTTGCCGAGTCCGCCAGTCTGCCGAAAAACGTAAACTTGTTGTGATCGGTGAGCCGATCTGAGAAAATACCGCTTAGACTGTAGATAACGGAGCTGATTTTTCCGGCATGGCGGCTTACGACATAGGTGAAATCGTTGCTGTTGTCCGATCCGCGTTCAAATGCTACAGCTATGCTGGCATCACTGAACAGCGGAATATTCATGTTCCCATAGATCCCGCTTTCCGTTCCTTTCCAGAGTATGCTTAATTCGATTTTGATCTCGTTCATTTTCCATGGCTCCTTTCTTTTTCGTGGGGAAAACCCCACGGCTTTATTATTCCGCGCGTACAGGTATCAAGGCGGGGAAAGAAGGCGACGATACGGCCGTACGCGTGCCTTTCCGTTTCAGGCGGATCCATTCCAGCTGGATTTTCCCTGTGATACTATTATAGTGAAAAAGTATAGCTCAAATGTTTACTAACGGACGACAAATTACTACATTATTGTTTTTAAATATAATAATGTGGAGTGCTACGTTAAAAGTAGAGTCATGAAACGCCTAAAAGATAGAATAAAAAGAAGAATCCATAACCGAGACTGCAGAAAATTGTACCGTGAAAATCACCTAATCAAAGGCGCAAAAAGCAAACCGGAGGAGTGTCTCACGAATCGTGTAAATAGAATAATCAACCAAATCTTAGTCGTTGCGAATGATTGCGCCATCCGTATATTGGAAGAAGCCAAAATATTCGCTGAAGAGTACATAAGTTACTACAAGAGTGAGCGCCTGAAAGTCCGTACTGGCATGACACTGGCAGAGCAACGCCGTCTTTCTGGTATGCAGCATAAACAAGAAAAAAGCAATTATGTATAACAGGGCGCGATTTACGCTATCCGCTCTTAGGGGTTCGCCACAATGCCGGGGATGCACCCTTTCTGAAATATGCACCCTTTTTCGTTTGTATCCAAATTAGGGTCTATACACAAGACTCATGGTCACAATAGATGTCATCGACTTTTATAGCCAATGACATCTATTCTTTAGCCTGTTTTAAGGAAAAACAGCCACTTTTTCTCCCAAAAAGTTAGAGCTCACCTCGTTCAATTTTACTGCAATTTCATAGATGTCATTTTAGCATTTGGGGCTATTGTGGGATTCGAACTAACACCAAACCAAGATTTAGATCCAAATTAGGTGGCGCCCTATTTGAAACGCAGAAGATTTTAAATAGGCCGCTATTTTTATTCTCAAAGCTTAAAACCAAATATGAGCTTCAAAAGCGTCAGTTTCGGGCCGTGGTCAGGCCGATAGAAACTGGCGCTTTTTTTCATTTCCACATTTGTTAGAAAGATTGTATGACTTCCGAAAGCTCACAGACGGCGAGTGCGAAATCATTCTCCAACAAGCAGAGGTGGTCAAGCAAATATATCGCCGCTATCTTATGGGATACAGCGATGCCCAAATTACAAGAGAACTGAACGATAACAAAGTTTCTACGAAAACCGAAAAGAGCACTTGGAGCAACAGCATTGTCCAGTCTGTACTGACAAACGAAAAATACTGCGGAGATATCCTATTCCCCAAAAGCATCGTTACCGATCCCATCACGAAAAAGGTGAAAAAAACAACGGCGAATTTCCGCAGGTTTACATCAAGAACAATCACGAGGGTATCGTCAGCCGAGAGGTGTTTCAGCATGCGCAGCAGGAACGAGCAAGGCGAAACAGCAAAAAGAAGGTGTCCCAAAACAGCGTCACCGAGCAGGGCAAATATAGCTCCGCCTATGCTCTCACCGATATCCTAATCTGCGGCCACTGCGGAACACCCTACCGCAGAACCACTTGGCGCAAGCGTAACGGTGACAAGCAGGTAGTGTGGCGGTGCATCAACCGCTTGGAATATGGCAGAAAGTACTGCAAAGGCTCTGTCACTGTGGATGAGGAAAGTTTAAAACAGACCATTATAAATGCACTCCGAGAAAGCATCATGGACAGTAACAGCCTCATTCCAATCCTTAACTCTCACATTGAAAAGGCCATGTGGCAGACTGCCGGTGGCGAGGTCAATATTGAGGAAATTGAGAGCCGTATGGAAAAGCTCAAAATAGATACCATGGAGCTGATGAGTCAGAGCATCGCAAATAACACGGTCACGGAAAACGAGACAAGGCTCAAGGCAGTGAACGATGAAATCATGGACCTTTACGAAAAGGTGGTTCAGTACAAAGAAAATAACAGCACCAAGACTAGCATCAGCAAAAAACTCTAAGAGTACACAGAATTTCTGCGAGTGGATACCGCTGAGAGCGACACCTACAACGATACCCTCGTCCGCCAACTCATCCACACCATCAAGGTCATGGACGACTACCTCACTATCTAATTCAAAAACGGCACCGAGTGGGCGCAGCCAGTGGAGTTGAAGGTACGGAGATTGAGAAAATAACAAAAACTGAAATTTAAGCGGTGCCAAAGAGCTTCGCTTTTTTGTTACAAAATTTAAGAGAAAGAAGGCTTAACAATGGAATTACAGGTAATTGCCGATTGGACAGACTATTACAACAACGGGCGCTACCAGTGGAATCTTGCCAGACTGGCTCCATCCTAATACTACCGCTATCTGGCAACCGGCAAATATCCTTTGAACATTCCATTGGCAAAGGGTAAAAACTGCACTTTCTAACATCAACCTGTCTGATTTGTGAAAACCCATTTTGTGCTTGAGATAGGGTACACTTTATAATATCCTGGATTATTATGTCTTTTTAGAACCTCATATTAGCCACGTATTAGCCCGAAACCTTGAAACAAGTCGTTTTTCAAGGGCTTGGAAACAACTGAATTAGCCAATTTCCCAAAAGGACGGATTGCTGGCCTTTTACTGTATATCCAACAATTCGAATTTCAGAAAATAAGATGCACATTGGGCATTAATTAAAGAAAAGTGCTTGACAATAAATCTAATTTAATGCGACGATCCATGTAAATCTCCATTGTTCGTTAAATAATTTGTTGCAGAAAGCAATTTTTTGTATGATAATTAATTAGACATATAAGGGGGGCGTTTTTTATTAGGGTTGCAATTTGTGACGACAATTCTGAGCAGTTAAATATTATTCGGGCCGCGGTGGAGAATTATTCGAAGCGGTATCCCGAACTATCGATGCAAATCGCTCTTTACGATTCGCCGCTTTTATTCCTAGAAGAGTGGAGCAAAAACGGCAACTACGATGTTTTGTTGTTAGATATTTGTATGCCAGGTATGTTAGGCACTGAGATAGCAAAGGAAATCAGGAAGAGGAAAGAAAGTCTGGAAATTGTTTTTGTAACCTCCTCCACCGATTTTGCGATTGAAGCCTTTACCTTAAAGGCGGCACACTATATCGTCAAGCCGTTTTCCCAAGAGCGGTTTGATGAGGCGATGGACAGAGCAGTTGAAAAGCATAAAAACACGATGGTCAAAAACATCACACTTAAGCTTCGAAGTGGCGAGGCAAGACTTGTTGACCTCAACGAAATTATGTACGTGGAGAGTTTTTCTCATTCTCAGAATATCCATTTGAAAACCGGTGAGCAAATCGAAACAAGACAGACCCTTTCCGAACTGCTGTCCGTTTTTAAGGAGTATGCAAAGGAGCAGTTCATCTCGCCCTATAAGGGCTATATTGTTAATCAAAATAGCATCAGGAGCGTCGAGCCTGATAAAATCACACTGAAATCCGGAGTACAGATACCATTGGTTAAGCGCAGCTTCAAACAGATAAAGGAACAGTATTTTGCTTTCATATTCGATGAGGGGGAGCACTAAATGGAGCTTTTGTATACTCATATCATCCGCGGTGCTGTCACGAATTTTTTTATTCTCCTGCACCTGTTTTCCCTTGATGAGCCAAAATACGATAAGCGAACCATGCGCCTCGCTCTTTTCGGGGTCTATCTGGTGGTAACTGCCGTTACAATAGCGATGTATTTCACCATTGACATGACCCAGTTTACCAAAATCAGTGCCTTGATATGGATCGTGACAGGGCTTGCCTGCAAACCGCTATTTCAGGGCGGCTTTATGAAATGGCTGTTCAATATAATTACGTTTATCAATGTGTTTATTTTTGTCGTAATTATCAGCTATACCTTCACATCAACACCGTTGACGCATTTGTTGCTGAGGATAGCTCTTTACAGCGTAATCATTTTCGTGTTCAAGAAATATCTTAACCCAATTTACAGGCAGGTAGCAAAGCGATGGCAGCTCTTTCTTGCTCTGGCCATAGCGATACTGGCAAACTTCTTGTATCTCATCGTAACAGCAAGCGATATAGAGGTCATGCTGACGGAGGATTTGACTCTTCTGATGCTCATGTTGTTCACGATGTTACTCATATATACAACTGTCTTTATCTCCTGCCGCAGCTTGATTAAGGAAAGGGTATTGGCGGAAGAGAATACAAAGGTGAAAATGAATCAGGAGCTGCTCACTTCGGAGATTTCCTCCTATGAAAACTTTTTGAATATGGCAAAGCAGTCGCGTCATGATTTGCGTCACCACAATGGAATCTTGTGCGAATATCTTTCAAGTGGGGATGTGGGTGGTGCACTGGAGTACCTGCGGTACTACGATGAAAGCCTTGTCGAAAGCGGCCTTGCGCAGCACTGCAAAAACCCCATTGCAAACGCCGTTCTGGGCCTGTATGAACGAAAGGCGGCCGATGCCGGCATATCATTTGCACTCAATGCAGTTATTCCAGACAAATTGAATATTTCGCCAGCTGAGCTAGGTGCGATGCTTTCCAATATTCTGGAAAATGCTTTGGAAGCTTGCAAACGAACACAGTCTCCTGCACCAATGATTTCCTTTGTCGCAGATACGGATGAAGACAGTCTTAAAATTGAGCTACGAAACAGCGTAGACGGCAAAGTAGAATTTCAAAATAATTTGCCCATTTCCATGAAAGAAAATGGAGGCACAGGAACGAGAAGTGTGCTTCGCATCGTAGAAAAGCAAAAGGGAATGCTCCGTTTCGCGCAAGAAAATGATGTATTCATTACGCAAATCATTTTGCCACTATAACCAGTCAATCACGACAAAAAGCACCGTTCGCCCTCGGGCAAATGGTGCTTTTTGTCGTTTCGTGCAATATTATGTATGTTTCCCGCAAGAAACTGCATAGTGGTAAAAATTTCTGCTATTCTTACGCTAGAAATTCTCTTATAAGAGGGAGGGGACTCGATGGATAGTATCTTAACCGACCATACCAGCGATGTGGAACGGCGACTTGCCGCTATTTGCGTAAAGCCACGGGATGGCTGTGCCTTTTTCAGGCAGCGAGAGGACTCTTTGGTGAAGCTAAGGGAGTGCTGGTACTGCGCCTTTGGGAACTTTGACAAAGAGGGCAAGGACTTGCCAACACAGGGCTTTTGTAACTATAAGAAATGAGCGAGGGGGAGATAAAGATGAAAAAAAGAATTATTAGCATTCTGCTGACGGCATGCATGGTGATGACCCTGCTGCCCGGCCTTGCACAGCCCGCAATGGCAGCGCCAGACGGTAGCGGTATAACAGGCGATGGCACTTCCTCAAATCCTTACATTATCACAACCGCCGACCAACTCGCCTATGTGGCGCAGCAGGTCAACAACAATGTTGCTGGTTGGAATACCGCGAGCTATAAGATAATAAACAACATTGATTTGTCAAGTTATAACAACTGGGTTCCAATTGGCAGTGGAGTTGCAAATTTTGGAGGCATCTTTGACGGCGGGGGATATACTATCTCGAACTTAACACAAAATAGAGAAGATGGTGATTTCGGATTGTTCGGTACCATCTGGCCGGCGGCGGGAGTGGTTCGAAATATTACATTAACCAATGTCGTAATAACTGCAACAAATATAAACTACAATACTGCGATAGGAGCTATTGCTGGTTATAATTACGGAACTATTGAAAACTGCTCTGTTGCCGGCACCATTAGCGCTACAAGTAATGCCGGAAACGTTTGGGTTGGTGGTATTACAGGCAGACATTGGAGAACGGTGCGAAACTGCTATTCAATGGCAAACGTATCTGTAACGGGAAAGACTGGAGACAGTGTCGGCGGTATTGTGGGACATACTATGGGAGGTGAAGTAACAAACTGTTACTCCACAGGATCTGTCAGCGGTTCTAACGCGAAGGTCGGTGCAATTGTCGGAGATAACTTGGGGGCGACAGCATCAAATTGCTATTGGCGCTCCGGCTCGGCATCGGTCGGTATTGAAGGTGGCGGAACCGCAAATAACATTTCCAGCTTTACAGGCACAGACGCCCTTGCTTCACATGTAACTATCGGTGGGACAAGTTACTCCTCTCTCGTTGGAGCACTTAACGCTAGGGTAAACGAGTTAGCAAGCACAGATCTTAAAACGTGGACATCCTCTGCGTCTTACCCTGTGTTCAGTACGGCTTGGACGCCGCCGACCTATGACGCAACCGTAACGGTGAATAAGGATGGTAGCCAGTGGACAAGCGGTGCACCCGTAATAAACCTGTCTACTACTTATTTAGCGAATGGCGGAATCACCGCAACTTCAAATTCAAATGGTGTATATGCGTTTAGCAACCTTGTCCCTGCAAATACCTACTTTATTTGGGAGAAAGGCACACCGGATACCTATACCGGTTTGTACGTGCAAAGTGCCACGAACGCCGCCACATTAAATTATTATTCCCTTTCTTTGGCCAAAGGTACAGGCATTGCTTCCGTTTCGGGGGTTGGAATCTATCTAAATGGCAAATCTGCCAACATTAACGCAACGCTCCTTGCAGGCTATGAATGGGACAAGTGGAGCGATAATAATACCACACAAAGCCGCTCATTCACGGTAACTGAACAAACCAGCTTGATCGCCAACGGAAAACTAAAGGAAGCCACGGTGCCAACGCTTACCGGCACCAACCCACCCGCCGTAACCTTCGGCTACACGACCGCCCCGAGCATGAAGGTTTCTGTGACAAGTCCTGATACCACCAACTTTGATTACACCTATACGTGGTATGCAGGCTCCACTGCCCAAGGCACGGCAATCGCAAGCGCAACCACAGACACCTACACCGCTCCTACAGCACTTACCGCAGGCAACCACAATTATACGGTGCGCGTTACTGCCACCAACAAGGCCGATACAAGCAAAACCGCATCTGCCGACAAAACCTTTGCCGTAACGGTAAACAAGGAGAGCGGAAGTGGCAGCGTCACCATGGCTGGCTGGACGTATGGCGTGACGGCAAGTAATCCTGTGCCCACCAGCTCCACCAACGGAACAGCTAGCGTGACCTATCAATACAAGGGCAGAAACGGTACGACCTACACTGAGACAGCCACAAAACCCACAAACGCAGGCGACTATACCGTAACCGCAACCTTTGCGGCGGCTGAAAACTATAACCAGTGCACTGCCACAGCGGAATTCACCATCGCCAAGGCAAAGGTGACCCTGCCTACAGCGGCAACGGGCCTTGTGTACAACAGCAGTGAACAAAGCGGTGTAGCATCGGCAGACCCACGCTACACCGTGTTGAACGGCAAAGCCACGAACGCCGGTGGCCACACGGCGACGGCCACGTTAGTAGACCAAGCCAACTATGAGTGGAATATTTCCACGCCGAGCAGCGCCGATCAATCCATAGAGTGGAGTATCGCCAAGGCCCCAGTGACCTTTGTAGTAACGAACAACAATCTGGATTACAACGCCGGAGCAAGGTCAGCCACCGTCGCACAGACTTCCACGGAAGTGTTGAAAATCCCCGTAAATGGCTATGCCGTTTCCTATGCACAGAGCGGATCAGCTGTTGCTGGTCCAACGAACAAGGGGAGCTATGATGTTGTTGTAACAATCAGCGACCCCAACTTTAAGCACGCTTCCACCGCAGACGCTGCTAGTAAGGTCGGCACGCTCACGATTAACGAAACAACGTATCCACAGGCTGCAAGTATGACATGGCCCACAGCGGCAAATCTAACCTACGGACAGAAACTTAGTGATAGCACGCTAAGCGGGGGAGACCAAGCAACAAAGGGCTCCTATACTTGGAAAGACGGCACCTCCGTCCCAACTGTTACAAACTCTGGATACACCGTTGTATTTACGCCTACTGACACCAACTATGCCCCAGTGGAGCATACGGTGCCAGTCACGGTTGCCAAGGCAATGCCGGCGTTAAGCCTGCCCACGGCTTCCGCGATTACTTATGGTCAAAAGCTTTCCGTCAGTGCATTAACAGGCGGCGCTGCCAGTACTACATATAACGGCGTTCCGGGCACTAATGTGCCTGGCACATTTGCTTGGACGGTACCCGACACCATGCCATCCGTCTCGGACAGCGGTGTAACAGATTATGCTCTGACTTTCACCCCAACGGATTCACTTAACTACAACGTTGTCACTACCGGCAAGATTATGCTAACAGTTGACCAGAAGGAAGTTGGTCTTACGTGGAGCGGCCATGAAAATCTTGTCTACTCTGGTAGTAATGTGAACGTAACCGCCACAGCCACCGGACTGGTGGGCGCGGACGCCTGTACCGCAACTGTTACAGAAGGCAACAAGACCGATGCAGGAAATTACATAGCTACGGCAACGACACTGAGCAATCCAAACTACAAGCTTCCTGCTGTCAACACACTGAGCTACGCCATCGCGAAGGCTCCCGTAACCTTTGTGGTAAGCGGCAATAGCTACACCTACGATGGAGGAAGCAAAACCGCCACTGTTACACAGACAGCGGGACAGACTCCCGCCATCGCAGCAGGCGATTTCAGTGTAAGCTACCAAAAAAGCGGTGATGCGAGTGGCACTGCAGACAAGACCGATGCTGGTAGCTACGACGTGATCGTAACCATCAGCGACAATAACCTAAAATTTGAAGGACAAGAAGAATCGGTTCGCACGTTCAAGGTTGGCACGCTGACCATAGGGAAGAAGTCCATTACAGCTTTATGGAAAAACCTACACCATGTCTATGATGGGACTACCAGAGCCGCCTCTTTCGCCCTGACGGGTGTGGAGAGTGTGGACATCGGAAACGTTTCAGCACAGATTTCGGGCGGTGAGCAGAAAAATGTGGGATTACACAACGTCACGGCAGATTTGACCGGCACGCGCGCTGCCAACTACAAGCTCACGAATCCCTCGGGCACATTGGTTATTCAGAAAGCTCCTGTGACCTTCACTGTGAGCGATGATATGGTAAAGCATGACGGGTTGGCTAAAATCGCCACTGTGACTGCCACGGCAAACAGCGTTTCCTTTACGGGATTTACCGTTACCTACCGCAAGGACGGTAAGAAAGTGGAAACACCAACCGACATGGGTAGCTATGACATTTACGCCGAATTCACAAACACAAATTATCGCCACGTCGACGGTACCGATGGCACGGCGCGGAAAATCGGTGTGCTGAATATCTATAAGGACACAGCGCCCGCCACCTTCAAGCTGTCCTTTGCGTCTGGTGAGGGTGGTTCCGGCTCCATGACATCTATGACCGCCGCACAGGCTGGGACTGCGCGAGCCCTGCCGGTATGTGCGTTTACAAAGACTGACTCCGTTTTTGGAGGTTGGCAGTATAATGGCAAGACCTATCAGCCGGGAGAGGTTCTGGAACAGCCCTCATCTAACATCACCCTCACCGCCTTTTGGATAAAGAGCACCTTCACCATTAGCGGCGTTGTTGATCAGAACGGCAATCCAGCTGCAGACGCGGTTGTGACCCTGATGCTGGGCAGCCGACAGATTGCGGAGACTGTCACCGATGGAACAGGCAAATATAGCTTTGCCAACGTGGCTCCCGGTATGTACAATCTCGTGGTTTCCAAAAACGGCGTGACGCAGACAACAAAGGTGGACATCGTCGCAGCCGATGTCTCAGGTAAAAACATCACCTTGCCCATAGGGAAAACCAACTCGGTAGTTCAGGTGGCATCCGGCTCACCTGCCATCGTTGTTGGCAACCTTGAAAAGACCTTCGCTGAGAAAGATAACTCAGTTTATACCGCAGCGGATAAAGCGGTTGTAACCAATGGAGGCAGCGTTGAAATTAAACTCACCGCTAAGCTTTTAACTGGTGATAAAAACGATGAAGATCAATCAAAGATCGCTCAAAAGGCAAACGGGACGGTTGCTCTTTTTCTGGATCTTAAGCTGGAAAAAACGGTGACCTCCTTTGCAGGAATTACTACAACAACAAATGTGCCCGTTTCCAACGTCCTGTTGGAGACTGTCATCCAGCTCCCTGGCGAGCTTCAGGGAAAGTCTGACTATACAGTCTGCCGACTCCATGACGGCAAATTAGATACCATTACAACCAACCCCAATGCGGACGGCGAATACATTAAAGTCAACAGCGACAAAACCACCTTGACTGTTTATTGCAAGAACTTTTCTACCTATGCCATCGCATATACAACGTACAGTGGTGGCGGAGAAAGCAGCAGCGAGAACAATGCTGTGCTTGCGCCATCAGACCACGGAAAGGTTACAGTTGCTCCCGAAAAACCATCTCCCAACAACAAGGTTACAATCACCGCGATACCAGACAAGGGATACAAGGTGGATACGGTCACGGTAACAGATAGCATGGGTAACAAGCTGAAAGTTGAAGATAACGGAAACAACACCTACAGCTATGTCCAACCTAGCGGTAAGGTTACCATCACCGTAACCTTCAAACAGGCGGACGGCAAGCTACCATGGAACCCCTTTGCTGACGTGACTAATGACAGTTGGTTCCACGATGCGGTAAAGTATGTATATGAAAACAATTTGATGAATGGTGCCGAAACGTACGCATTTGAACCCGATACCGCCACCACTCGCGGCATGATTGTTACCGTCCTGTTTCGTATGGAGGGTGGTCCGACAGGATTCGAAAAGGCTACATTCTCGGATGTGGCGGCTGACAGCTATTATGCCAATGCGATTGGATGGGGCTTCAAGAACGGCATTGTTAAAGGTTACGACAAAAGTCTATATGGACCCGAGGATAACATCACCCGTGAGCAGTTGGCGTCGATTCTTTACCGTTACGCAGAGTTTAAAAAATATGATCTGAACAAGACAACCTCTTTAGAAAAATTTGCGGACGGCAAAGAAACCTCTGATTATGCCAAAAATGCTATAAGTTGGGCGGTTGGAAATGGCTTGTTAGCCGGCAAGGGTGACAGCGTCCTTGACCCCACAGGCGAGGCAACTCGTGCAGAAGTCGCTACCATCCTCATGCGATTTGATGACAAGTTTGGCAAAAAAGCATAAAGCAAAAGGATAATATCCAATGAAACAAACAAGCAGGGGGACATGGTGCCTCCTGCTTGTTCTGTTAGTTAAGTCTTATCTGATATAACAAGGTTGGGGGAGTGGTGAGTTTGGAAAAGGATTCAATGCGGTATATGATTTTCAGTACCATACAGTTTGGACGACAAAACCACCAATGTGAAGTGGGGGCAAATTATATCGCTTTCAAAATGGAGAAGTTATGATGAAGCACAATCACTTCTTGGACTATTCAAAAGATGAGGACAGTAAGGTTATAATCGATACTGAATAATACGCTTTTTAGAGCTGCGTATTAGCCACGAACACCTTGAAACAAGTCGTCTTTCAAGGGCTTGGAAATAACTTAATTAGCCAATATGCAAAAAAGGACGGATTACCGAACAGACATTTTACCGCTGGAAGAGCAAATACGGTGGCATGGAAGTCAGTGAAGGGTAGAAGTTCAAATCCCCTCAGCAACCTTCTAAAATGCAATGATATCTATTTCGGCCGTGTGTGACATATAAGGACTTGACTGTTGATACAATGGTCGGGTCCTTATGTTTTGCCTAAACACCGCAAAAGCCCTTGAATACTGGGTTTTTTTAGAATACCAGCAAAACGGCGGCTCGTGATTTTTACGTCACAGGCCGCCGATGCTGTTTGCGAGGGCATCAAAAATAGTTACAAATGAATCATTCCACAAAATTGCATCCTACACTGATATTGCCATAAATCAGCATAACACGCCTAATCAGAATAAGGCAATTTATGCTACGCTTTCTAATGATATAACTTACTGTACATAGATTCAAGAATAACATGTCAAACTATATTTATTTTTTTCAATACTCGCTTCTTTATAGTAAAATTCGTTTTTGTCAACGCCGACATAAACGATTGCAAAAAAACTGAGATATCAATAGTTCCTTACTTTAGCAATTTTTAGCGAGCATTTTCCCGATGAATACTTGTTATATATTCCGGTTACTATAATAACCGATCGTGGTTCTACGGGTTTATATGTATTTACAGAAATATGGAGGTATTTTATGGAAGTGCAAACCGCTCCACTTATTATCGTAGTTGGCTATTTGATAGGAATGTTGCTTGTTGGCTTTATTGTCAGCAAAGTAGCTATAAAAGACAGCAAAGACTACATGATAGCCGGACGTCGAATGGGCCTTTTCATGGTGGCGTTTTCGCTTTCTGCAAACAATATTGGCGGAGGATCAACCACAGGATTGGCTGCCAAAGCTTTTGGCGATTGGGGACTTAGCGCATGCTGGTATGTATTGGCTGCGTCAGTCGCAATGATTCCTCTTTCGTACTTTGCACCTAAAATTCGAAAAACCCTTGCTGTTACTATTCCTGAGGTCGTAGAACGCCGTTATGGAAGATCAATGGGGTCAGTCACAGCTGTCCTCAACATATTGGCGCTTTTCTGCCTAACTGCTTCTCAGATTGCCGCTTCCGGTTCAGTCGTTTCAACATTGACCGGAATTCCGATGAATGTTAGTCTAATCATAGCAGGATTAGTCATCATCATTTATACGACCATGGGCGGTATGATTGCAGATCAGATCACCGATATGGTACAGTTCATTATTATTCTAGTCGGTTTAGCCATAGCCACGCCATTTGTTGTAAACGGATGCGGCGGATGGGATAAGATTTCCGCAAGTTTGCCTCCTGCTCAGCTTGACTTCACAAAAATCGGCTTGATTACCATTGCTGGCTATATCTTTAACTATTTTTGTACCTTCCTATCCGGGCCTGAGATGGTCAGCCGCTTTGAAAGTGCCAAAGATGAAAAAACAGCCAAAAACTCAGCTCTGCTTGCCGCTGTGCTGATGGCTGCAATGTCAATATTCCCGACAATCCTCGGCCTGGCCGCTCTTGCTGTTAAAGATCAGCTCCCCAATATTGCAGGAAGCACTGCAATGATGCAGGTTACCAGCACTCATGCCCCTACCGTGATCACTGGTCTGCTAGCAGCTGCAATTATTTCTGCAACAATGTCCAGCGCCGACTCCAATCTGCTGTGTATGTCAACAATAGTCATTAACGACCTTTGGATGAAGACAAAACACGCCAAAGAAGTGACAGAAAAGAGAATAATTTTCCTAACCCGTTCATGCAACGTGGCTTTCGCAGTGGTTGCCATGATGATATCCCTTCTAAAGATTGATATCATCACCTTGAACACTTTTGCTTTTGCAATACGCAGCGCAGGTCCGTTCGCGGCCTATGGATTGGGTCTTGTCGTTCGGAGAGCTACCAAAAACGCAGGAATTGTTTCCATCATTATTGGTACCATAGGCGTTGTGTACTGGCAGATTCTGTCCGGAGGCAGCTTCTATCTTGGAATCCTGCCGATTGTCTTTGGCAGTGCCTGCGGCGTGGCAGCATTCTACCTCGTGAATTGGATCGAGTGGAAACGCGGCATTGCACCGGCTCCCTCTCCTTATTCAGGTTCGGACGGCGAATAACAAATTATAAAAGCTTAGACATGCAGATTAAGCAGTATAAATTATTCCTGTGACAATTTGCGAAAAGATTTAACTAAAATCGCACAGCATTATGCTTACTTTTTCCTCATTAAAAGAAGGGCGCGTTGCAAAATGCGCAATAAAAAAAACAACAAACCGTCCAGCCCTAAAGGTTTGGACGGTTTGTTGTTTTTTGCGTATACATAAACAAAGAGAAGGCGATTTCACAAGAAATCACCTTCCCTTATAGCCGGTACACTGCTTATTCATACTTGTGCCCATTACTGGGCTTATGTGTGTCAATCAGCAGATTGTTAAAAATGACAATAATAAGTGACGCGAGCAGGGAGTTAAGGAAGCCTCCCATGCTGATTCCGGGTACCAGTCCGGCCGCAAGCATTATTGTAATAGCGTTTACAACAAAGCTGAATAAGCCAAAGGTTATTATATTAAACGGCAATGCAATCAGGAGCAAAATCGGCTTCAGCACCAGATTGACAAGCAACAGGACCAGTCCCATGATGAGTAGTGAGAAGATGTTTCCGATGTATACGCTGTGTATCAGCAATGACACTATATATATTGAAAGTATAAATGATAAGTATTTAAGAACAGGTTTAGTCATAGTTCCTCCTTTTTTGCGGCAATTATCTGATTTTAATATGAACTTCTACTCCACCGGCATCGACGTTCACCAAATCATAAGGACCATCGTCCGTAATTGAGCCTAATAGCTCAATCACCATCACGACGATTTCCTTAACAGCGTGGATTGGGATGCTGTTTTTAGGAACAAAGGATTTTGGGACAAAGAGAGATATAAAAGCTATCAGCTCCAGAAAGCTGTCAAAAAGCTCGCGAAAGACATTAAGGGAAATAGGGAAGCTAAGCCGAAACTTCTTCCCGTTTTCCGTATGCACTTTGAGCCAAATTATCCGAAAGCCCCTATTCGACATAAATTCGCACCTTGACCGTAGTCTTATGCTCCTCGTCCCAGGCTTCCACATCGACGATATTGGGATCGTCCAGTGTACCGTTGAGAACTTCTTCGATTATCTTGCCAAAATCAATGCTAGTGATGTCGACACCCTTGGCTTCCATCTGGGCTCTTGCGTCCGCCGGTATATAAGCTGTTACCTTACCGGCTATTTCGCCGATAGTTGTGAGCAGCCTGATGGGAATGTTGACATTTACATTTACGGACTTGTTATCTGATGTGACTTTAATTTTTAGAAACTTGTAGTTGCGTATCGCTGGGGACATGCTTGCGCCTGAATGGGAAGCCGCCGGCTCGGCTGTTGTTTTAAGCGCGTCCAAAAGCTCCATGCCTTCTGCTGCGGAAATTTGTCCGTTCTCGATCATTTCCAGTATTTTTAATTGTTCACTCATTTTTAACACCTCATTTAATTTATAAATTTTTTATTTTCTCGGTTGCTTCTTTTGCTGTTATTTCACCTTTTGAAAGCTGGTCAAGGATTTCGTTCCTGGCAATTTCCTTCATTTCTTTTTCCTGCATGGTTTCTTTTGCGGAAACTTCAAAGCCCAGACCTCTGATGACTGCGTCAAGTTTTCCGCGAACGGTGGGGTATGAGATTCCTAGTTCTTTTTCTACATCCTTTATATTGCCGCGGCATTTTATAAATACCTTCGCGAATTCGAGATCCTCTTCCGGAAGACGGCAGAATTCACAGGGCTGAAAATCTCCTTCGATTGCAGTAGAGCATTTTGGGCAGCCGAGCTTCGTAATAGAAAGTCTTTCACCGCATACGGGGCATTTGCCCGGAGCTTTGTATTTCATTGTTTCACCATCCAAAAGCGTTTTATGACTAATATATACACCGCAGAAATAACATTGTCAATAAGAAAATTAATATATATGATAAAATTATTAAAATAATTAATTGTGATATTAATATAATTAAGAAATATTTAGGTTGATTACTGTTTTCGATGAAGTCGATGACAAATAGGTTGATAATAATAAAGTGAGCGAGCCTGTGCACTATTATATTGAATCATGAGGCTTGAAGATCGTAAAATACCCGTTGAATAGGTTTGCATCTTTTAACCATAATAAGTTAGATTTTTCACAATAAATACTGTCAAAATCAACGATTGTGGCGTTCTTAATATCACGAACATCCCATACAATTTGTACTCATTTCGTAAAAAAATCATTTAATTTTGGCAAATATTAATAGTTTTTATTTGATTTATTGCTTTGCTTAGTTTAGAATAAGGAACGTGCTAAGGGTTTAGCACGAGGAAAAAATAGGAGTGATTATAGACATGGAAAACCTCTATTGGGTAAGCCTTGCGGCAAGCGTTATTGCGCTGCTCTTTGTCTTACTGCAAAGCAAAAAGGTCCTTGCCTTCTCCGAGGGTAACGAACTTATGCAAAAAATCTCTAAGGCAATCCGTACCGGCGCCTCCGCGTTTCTCAGACGGCAGTACAAGACTGTCGGAATTTTCTTCGCTTGTATGTTCATCGCCCTCAGTGTCATGGCATACTTTCACTTGCTTACATGGTATGTTCCGTTCGCCTTTATTACAGGAGGCTTTTTCTCCGGCCTATCAGGCTTTATCGGAATGAACATTGCCACCCGCGCCAACTGCCGTACCGCAGCTGCCGCGCAGGAAGGACTGAACCGCGGTCTGCGTATTGCCTTCTCCGCAGGTTCCGTCATGGGATTCACCGTCGTTGGACTTGGACTGCTTGATATTTCATTATGGTACGCCGTACTGAAGCTCGTGTTCCATGAGTCGCTTGAAACCATAACCGCGGCGATGATAACCTTCGGAATGGGCGCATCCTCCATGGCTCTCTTTGCCCGCGTGGGCGGCGGCATCTTCACCAAGGCCGCTGACGTCGGCGCAGACCTTGTCGGTAAGGTTGAGGCCGGGATACCCGAGGATGACGCACGCAACCCCGCAGCTATTGCCGATAACGTCGGGGACAACGTCGGCGACGTAGCAGGCATGGGTGCCGACCTTTACGAATCCTATGTCGGTTCGATCGTCAGCACCTGCGCTCTCGGCGTTCTTGCTTTCAACAAAATACCCTCTGTCGACCGTGTCTACGCCGTTGCTATCCCGCTCATCATGGCGGCTGTCGGCGTTCTTTGCTCCATAATCGGAACCTTCTTAGTGCATACGAAGGAAGGCGCAGACCAGAAGCATCTGCTGTCGGCTCTCCGCCGCGGAACAAACTTCTCTGCCATATCAATCGCAGTCATTTCTTTCTTCATTGTTTGGAAGATACTCGGAATTCAATTCTACGGTATCTGGATTGCTATCGTAGCGGGGCTATTTGCAGGCGTGCTTATCGGCCTATGTACCGAATACTTTACCTCTGATACTTATAAACCCACGCAAAAACTTGCCGCGTCGTCAGAGACAGGCGCTGCAACCGTCATCATCGGCGGCATGGGACTGGGAATGCTCTCAACCGCCCTGCCTGTTATCATTGTTGGAGTCGCAATACTCGTGGCTTATTTTGCCTCAACCATAGGCTTTGCCGGCAATACTGAGCTCGGACTTTACGGCATCTCACTTGCCGCAGTCGGCATGCTCTCAACCTTGGGTATCACGCTCTCGACCGACGCTTACGGCCCTGTAGCCGACAACGCCGGCGGTATTGCCGAGATGGCCCATCTTCCAGAAGAAGTTCGCGAGCGCACAGACGCGCTTGATTCTCTCGGTAATACGACAGCCGCCACAGGAAAGGGCTTTGCCATCGGCTCTGCCGCTCTGACCGCTCTTGCTCTCATTGCTAACTTCGTTGAGAAGTTGGATGCAAACGGAGCAGAATACAGCCTTTCCATTATGGATCCGAAAGTTCTTGTCGGCATTCTGTTCGGCGCCTGCCTGCCCTTCATTTTCTCTGCACTTACAATGAACGCCGTTGGTCGTGCGGCTCAGTCTATTGTCATGGAAGTCAGAAGACAGTTCCGTGAAATAACCGGGCTCATGGAAGGCAAGGCTGACGCAGACTACGCCAAATGCGTTGATCTTTGCTCAAAAGCCAGCCTTAAGGAAATGGTTGTTCCCACGCTCCTCGCAATCGCATCCCCGATTGTCGTCGGCTTGCTTCTCGGCGGTACGGGCGTAATCGGTATGCTTTGCGGATCGCTAGTATCAGGATTTATACTCGCTATCTTCATGGCAAACTCCGGCGGAGCTTGGGACAATGCTAAAAAATATGTTGAACAGGGTAATCATGGCGGCAAGGGTTCCGAGCAACATAAGGCTACCGTCGTGGGCGACACCGTGGGAGATCCGTTCAAGGATACCTGTGGACCGTCGATCAATATTCTTATTAAGCTTCTGTCCATGGTTTCGATAGTGTTTGCAGGACTTATAGCTACCGTACATCTGTTCTAAGAAATAGCGGCAGACGCTATATTTCATTATCCCTGTTTGCATCTACTAAATAGTAAAGAGGCTTTGTCCATTGATGAAATGAGCAAAGCCTCTTTTGCACAACAAGTCGGTGTGGGGTAACTTGAAAGCATGGATGCAGTCGGATGCTGGATAGGACTGCATCTTTTTTTGTTTTTCAAGTAGAAGCGGTTACAAAAGTGAACAATAATTCCGTTACTTATGTGCATTTTATTGACAAAATCCGTAAATCGGGTTACAATGGGCAAAAAAGCAGGGGGAAAATATGATGGTCCCAAATGAAAACAAGCTAGCGCGCCTAACCGCCGTTGCGCGAATGTACTATGAGCAGGATATGACTCAGAGCGATATCGCAAAAATGATCGACGTGTCAAGACCCATGGTTTCTAAACTGCTTACGGAAGCCAAGGAGCTCGGAATCGTTACTATAAAAATTAATGAGATACTCAGCGCACAGCAGATGCTGGCCGATAAGCTAAAAAACTTTTTTGGACTTAAGGATGCGACGGTCATTGCGGCCGAAGGTGGAGGTGCAGCGGTAATCGACAAAAAAGTTGCCCTCGCGACTTATGAGCTTCTGAAGAAGAGCGGGATGCAAAAACAATTTTTAGGTGTGGGCTGCGGCTCCGCCGTTGGTATTCTTTCGGACCTTGCTGCGTCCGGAGGACAGCCATCCAAAAAAGCGGATGGCGATATATTTCCGCTTATCGGCGGTCTGAAGGCATCTCTGCGCAGTTACCATACAAACGAACTGGTGAGGACACTTTCGGAAGCCACAGGCTTTCGGGCATCTTATATGTATCTGCCGGCGCTGGCGACTTCGGAGGAAGAAAAACAGCTCCTTGTGAATACGGAGCTGTTTCACAGCATAGAAGAAAAATGGCGGCAGGTAACATTCGCCATCCTCAATGTATCAAACCTTTATTCGACGCCGGATCTTGCCACGTCTATACGTTTTGGCAGGAGACTGACCGAGCAGCGCGCGGTGGGTAGGGTGCTCGCACATTATTTCGATAAGGACGGCAACATTATCGAGCCGGAGAATGACAATGCGATACAGATAAGTGTTGAGGAGCTAAAAAGTGCTGAGCGCGTAATTGCCATGTGCTCCTCTGTTGTCGAACCTCGGACCGTCTTAGGAGCATTGCGAACGGGTTTGGTTACAAATGTAGTCGTTTCAGATGAGCTTGCGATGAAGGTTTGCGAGCTTGTTGAGCAATCGGTATAAAAGAAAAACACATATTTGGTCAAATCCCCGATTTTATTTTAATCGGGGATTTTCTCGCTTATTTTCTTGACAGCAAGTGGTAGCATATGCTACCATAATTGCACAAAAGCAAAGACAATCGGTTACGAAAGTAACCTACAGCAACTAAACCAGAGAGGGATGACATGTATGCTTAAAATTAGAGAATTCATTGGGATGCTGATTTCAGGGGCGGATGAGGTCATCGGGGCAAAGGATGAGCTTACAGAGATTGATTCACGCTTCGGCGACGCCGACCACGGAATTACAATGGAAAAGATTATGAACAGTGTAAAACAGGAAATCGGAGAACCTCGTGATAATGCTGATTTCAGACAGATACTTGACGACGCATCGACGGGCGTCATGAGGATAAACGGAGGTTCTTCCGTACCGCTTTGGAGCACCCTTTTCGAAGGGATGTCCGAGGGAGCGCCGACAAGTCCGGAAATCGATGAGGCCGAGCTGAAACAGATATTCAGGCAGGGCTATGAGGCACTATTCGCCCTTTCAAAGGCAAAGCCGGGAGACAAGACCATGATGGACAGCTTAACTCCGGCTGTTGAGGCAATCTGCAGCACGGAAGGTGACTTTAATAAGATAATGGCGGCTGGTGCAAAGGCCGCAATCGAAGGCGCGGAGGCTTCGAAAAATTTCGTCTCCAAATTCGGCAGGGCAAAGAGCTACAGGGAGCAGACTATCGGAACGCCTGACGCAGGTGCTACCTCCATGAAGTATTTCTTTGTAGGAATGGACGAGGCGATTTCAAGAAGTGTCGATAAAGAAACGATAAATTGAAAGGGGAAGATCACAATGAAAATGAAGAAATTTATCAACGACCCCGCCACGCTGACGCAGGAACTTCTGGAAGGATATGCGATTGCAGCCGCAGACCTTGTGGACGTTCTGCCAGGGAACCTTGTCGTGTCCAAAACCCTCAAGGATGCTGACAGAGTTACCGTTGTCACGCTTGGTGGAACAGGCCATGAGCCTGCAATCTCCGGATTTGTCGGCGACGGCATGCTGGACATCTCAGTCGCGGGCGACATTTTTGCCGCACCTAACCCACAGAACGTATTTGAGGCGGTCAAGCTTGCCGATAAGGGTCACGGCGTCCTTCTTCTGGTGCTGAACCACGCGGGCGATATGCTCACCGGCAACATGACGATGAAGCTCTGCGAAAAGGCAGGCATAAATGTCCGCAAGGTCGTAACACAGGAGGACATCTCCAACGCGCCCCGTTCCAATTCCGACGACAGACGCGGACTTGCCGGAGCTATCCCGCTCTACCACATTGTGGCGGCGGCCGCTAAAGCCGGAAAGTCGCTTGACGAGGTTGCTTCTCTTGCTCAGAGATATGCCGACTGCATGGCAACCATCGCTGTTGCCGCCCGCTGCGCAACGCATCCCGCAAGCGGCGCGTCTTTCGGCGATTTGGGAGACGACGATATGGAAATCGGCATGGGACAGCATGGCGAAGGCGGCGGCGGACGTCAGAGCATGAAGACGGCTAAGGATACCATCGCCATCATGGCAAACGCTCTCGTGAAGGATATTCCGCTTGAAAAGGGCGACAAGGTTTTCGTCATGATAAACGGCAGCGGCTCAACCACCCTTATGGAGCAGTTCATTCTACTTAAGGACTGCATCAATTATCTTAGCGAACTGGGCATCGAAGTTGTCGCTCACATGGTGGGCGAAATACTTACAGTTCAGGAGCAGGCAGGCTTCCAGCTCAACATAGCAAAGTGGAACGACGAGTTTTTGGGCTACTGGAACACTCCCGCACGCACTTATGCATTCAACAAATAAAAGGGGGATGAAACAGTGGCAGACGCAGTCGGCAACAAGATAGGCAAGGACTATCATCTTGATATGCCGCCGAGAGAAACAGGCTTCCATGTCAAGGGGCTCAGCCATTCGGGCTGGGGCATGAAGAACAGGCTATCCAGAATATTCAATCCCAAGTCCGGCAACACAGTGATGCTGGCCTTCGACCACGGCTACATAATGGGCTCAACAGCGGGACTTGAACGGCTTGACGTTGTTATCGATCCACTCTTGCCCTATGTCGATGTGCTAATGGGCACACGAGGCGCTCTGCGCACATGCATTAATCCGGCAACGGACAAGGCACTCTGCCTCCGCGCGACGCACGACAGCTCCTTGCTGTTCGAGGAGATGAGCACCGGTAACGGATTGGGCGTAGACATTGAGGACGCGCTTCGCATCAATGCGGCGGCCATGGCCTGCCAGACCTTTATCGGAGGTGCCGGAGAGGCGCAGTCTCTTGAAACTCTATGTCGCATGGTGGACGCGGGCGAGCGTTACGGTGTTCCGGTTTTAGGCGTGACCGCAGTAGGTAAAGAGATGGAGAGGACACCGAAGTATTTTTTGCTAGCGACACGAATTCTGGCGGAGCTCGGCGCGCATATCATCAAAACCTATTACTGCGAGGACTTTGAGAAAATCGTGGCAGCCTGCCCCGTTCCGATAGTCATCGCGGGCGGGAAGAAGCTTCCGGAAGACGAAGCGCTAACAATGGCGTTTAAAGCAATCAACGACGGGGCTAAAGGCGTCGACATGGGACGCAACATTTTTCAGAGCGAATGCCCCGAGGCAATGGCGGCGGCCATCGGAAAGGTCGTCCACGAAAAGTTTAGTGACAGGGAAGCATATGAATTCTTCCTTGACATGAAAAACCGTCTATGCAAATAGAAAAGCGCGGAAATTTGTCATCATCTTGCAGGACATGAACAAACCTCCACGCTAGGCAGGGAGAAACTCCCCATAGAGTATTATAATTCGGCAGCTTACAAAAGTCAAATATACGGCGGAGTTTCTCCCCCCGAAGCACACCACAAAATTATTATTTGGGGGAAGAAAAAAATGAAATTCAGCAAGTTTATCGTCATTCCTATTATGATCGCAATCCTCGCAGCACTTATGCAGGCAATCGACCAGTTCCTTGCGGGAAACACTATTGTCGGCAAGCTACTCGCGGGCGGCGGCTCATGGATAGCCTTCCAGGCATGGGCAGTTTATTTCCTAGGCGGCTGCAACATAAAGGGCGGCGTGAAGGGCTTCATCTCCTATGCAATCGGTATCCTCGCCTCTATCGGCATCATGGTTCTTGACGGACAGGTCTTCGGCGGTCTCGGGTTCTGGGGCGTTCCGGTCGCGGTGCTTATCCTTGTCGTTCCCTGCATCTGCTGTGAGCGCATCGATATAACGAGCTATGTTCCCGCCCTCTTCATTGGTGCGGGCGCATATTTCGGAATTATGGGCTACATTGCAGGAGACGTTGCGGCTCCGTATACGGGCAACTTCTGGGCGTTCGGAGCTGTGGAGCTGTTCTATTGCTTCTTCGGGCTACTCTGGGGATGGATAACCGTCACCCTGCGTGTCGCTTATGAGAAGAGGGTAAACGCGGCGGCGCCCGCGGCGAAATAGCGTATCATCAAAATTATTGGAGGAAGAAGTATGTTTGAACTGATACATATCGGAATCCCGACCACTCAGGCAAAGGAAGGAGAGATCCACGTTGAAGGCGCGGGCATTTATGTCACACCGCCCGAGAAATCACCTTTTGCAATTGAGTATGTCAGGTTTCTTCCCGGGACGGTTTTTCCTGAAGACATGCACTATGACGTGCATATCGCGGCTAAGGTAGACTCAATCGACAAGTATGTGGCAATGGCGGACAGCGTTATCGTACCCAAGATGGACAACGGCGACTGTTGGCTCTGCTTCGTTAAAAAAGATGGCGCAATCATCGAAATGATGGAAATGAAATAGACCTCCACTGCGCCTCAATTGGCAAGACCGGACTTCGCGGGAAGTCCGGTCTTCGTCTAGCCTTGTAAAACACTGAGCGATGTGTTAAGAGAGTGTAAATAATCACCATATTGCTTGACTGTGCTTATAGTCGGCAGTACGATTAGAATAACGGCGGTGTGCTGATGGCTTATGGTGAAAGCGGCGCATACTAACGGTATCGCCGGCTGATAAAAACGGAGGTATTACTATGAAAAAAACGCTTATATTCTGCTATTCAATACATCACGGCAACACAAGGAAGCTCGTGGAGGCTATTCAAAAGCGCTTAGGCGCGGAAGTCATCATGCTGCCCTGCAAGGAAAGTCCAAATCTGAAAGACTATGAGCTTGTCGGCTTCGCGTCCGGAATTTATATGTCCTCTTTCGGAGATTCGATGCTTACATTTGCTGATAGTGTTGCGGGGCTGGATGGTAAAGACTGCTTCACGATGTACACGAGTGGCGCGAATTCCGACAAGCTTGACAAGGGTATGCTGAGTAAGCTTGAAGGAAAAGGCGCACATATCGTCGGAAGGTTCAGCTGCCGCGGCTTTGATACTTTTGGTCCGTTCAAGCTTGTGGGCGGTTTGCAGAAGGGGCGTCCAAACGGTGAGGATATTGAAAAAGCAGTTAGCTTTTGCGAAGGACTGATGGCTTGAGAAGCCTCAGTTCATATGACATTAAACAGCCTGTGAGTTCACCCCCACAGGCTGTTTTTCTATGCGGTATTGTCCTATCGCTTAAGCACGCGTGCTTCGGCGGACATCATGAAATCGTACATCGGCGTGAGTAGCGTGAAGTCCTGCGCAAGCTTGTCCGCGAGGCCGTCGGAAAACAGCAGGTCGAAGTCAGTGCTTTCGGTAATGAAGCCGAAGCTTTTTCGGTCGAGCCATTCGCGTTTTTCTTCCGGCTGTTCGGGATAGCGGCTGCGCTTATATTTCATGCCCTCCATTTGGAAAACGGACTGCTTTTTGAAGGCCTTCAGCGCCGTTTTGAAAGATTTATCGTCGTTCAAAATGAGAGAGCGCAGCGCTTCCATTGACTCACCGCTTGCCTGATAATAACCACAGCCGTAGCGGAAGCCTTTTGGTGAAAATTCGAACCAGTAACACGGCAGACCGTCGTAGAGCTTCTTATCACGGGAGAATACGCACCACATCACGTCTCGGAAGGTGGACTTGTCGTTCGAAAAGCGTGTGTCGCGGTAAATTCGGGAAATAGAGCGCCCGACCTTCGGCTCACAGATTAACTGAGGGTCTATGGAAAGCATGGTAGGCTTAAGCAGAGTTACAAGTTCCCGCATAGGCTCGAGAACAAGGCTTTCGTATTCGGCGCGGTGCTCGGTGAACCACGTTTTGCTGTCTACGACACGGTTTTCAAAAAGAAAGTTGACTGTTTTTTCGGATATTGGCATGGTATTACCTCTCAGAATTCTATAACTGTGCCTGCACGGAGATACGACACGTTTTCACCCATTATTCGTGTGAGAATTTTTGTCGCGGGGTCACCCGTGCAGTGGCAGACGTAGGTGTGCTTCACGCTCAGCTCCAGAAGCTTGCGGCCCAGAGTTTCGACCTCCTGCGGCTTGACGCCGAGCGTTTTAGTTCCGCGGATACCCATAAGGTGAAAGCCGCCGATTATTGCCGCGACTTCGCGGTCGGGGAAAGCTTTTTTCACTTCGGCAACAATGTTGTCCGCCCCGCCGTGACAGCAGCTGTTGAGTATCACGAGTCCATTCTCAGTGTCAAAGACAAGGCTCTGCTCATGCACAAAGTCGTCCGGTACGAGTCCTGAGGAGGACTTTCGGTAAAGGTGCGCAAGACGGCCTCTGTTCTCAAGGCCTGAGGTGCTGTGACCGACAAGCCAGACGCCTTCGGAGATTTCTCTGTCATCAGAGACATATATGAGCCTGTCTGCGTGTTTTTCAAGTATGCCGCGGGGTATGCCGACGTATTCCCTAAACGGTCCGAGCTTCATATAACAGAGTTCCTTTGAGCCCTCGCGCAAATACACCTTTGCGGAACTGTTTGCGGCAAAGAATGCGTTATATCCGCCTGAATGGTCGAAATGCGCGTGTGAGAGAACGGCTGCATCGACTTTTGCAAGGTCGACTCCGAGCTTCTGCGCGTTTGAGGCAAAGGTATTCGAGGCACCCGTATCGAGCAGAAAGGTTTTGCCGCCGTATTCGGCCAGAAGGCAGAGTCCGTGCTCGGACTTGAGCCCTTCCGGCGCTTTGTTTTCAATCAATGCCGTAATTTTCAGACTGTTCATGCAAGCTCCAATGCGTCAGTAATTTTTCACGTATTAATTTTATCACAGTTGAGGAAGATTTGTCAGTTACTTTCAGAGAAAACATTGCTTTTTGGATTTTGCTGTGGTATAGTTCAAAAAATCTTTATTGTTTAGAAGGGAATCTTATGGATTTTAGAATAACTGACAAGCCTTCAGAAAAGGACAAGGATGATATTTATCAGGGACTTTTGGAATATAATCTCGCGCGAATAGAAAACAAAGATGTCAGGGAACTGGGAGTTTTTCTTGAAGATGGAGCCGGAAAGAAGATCGGCGGATTAACAGGGGAAACGCATGGGAATTGGCTGGAGGTTGAATACCTTTGGGTAGATGAAGCCGGCCGCGGACAGGATATCGGAACGAAGCTCATGACAAAAGCGGAAGATATAGCGAAAGAAAGAGGCTGCAAATATGCATTCCTCAATACTTTCGGTTTCCAAGCGAAAGGTTTTTACCAGAAGCTCGGGTATAAAGAAGTGTTTACGCTTGTCGAGTATCCGCTTACGGGTAAAAGGCATTATATGACAAAAAGCCTATGAGTAAAAAAACGCCGGACAGTTTGTCCGGCGTTTTTTTATTTCAGGGGCTTTTCCATGTTAACGTAATTTGATCTGATAAAACCGTTTTTCTCATAGAAGCTCGCATCCTCGGATAGAGCGTGCAGTTCGATTTTGCTTAGGCAGTCCTTTTTCAGCTCGTCATGGAGAGCATCGAGCGCCATGCTGCCGCAGCCCTTCCGTTGATAGTTAGGATGGACGAAAAGATCGTCAACGTAGAAATTACTGCATTTCGCTGCGATGATGATCCTGCCAAAAAGGTATCCGACTATCTGAGTGTCGATAATTAGGGCATATCCTCTTGAATTGGACCCGGAAAGGTATGATGTGATACGTTTTTCGGCGCGTTCCAGCGGCCAGTTTTCATTGTATGGGGCTTCGGCATATACCCTGCACAGCATCTGTGCCGCACTGGGTATATCGGATTCGTCACAGGCTCGTAAAAATAGCATTAAGATCACCTCCAGCATTTATATTATAACATTATAATAAAATAAAAAAGCAAAAGAATGTAAATAATTTCGTTAATAGCGGTTTTTTAAATGAGTTTATGCAATACAGTTGTGCAGTTAAAAAGCTTAATAAGCAAGGGTTGCTCTTTAAGAACAACCCTTGAAAGTGACGTCGATACGTCTTATTCTTTTTCGGGAGCGTCCTCTTCGTATTCTATGCTGTCCATATCAAACTCAAGCGTTTCGCCGCAGTTGGGGCACTCAATCTTGCCGAGAGCAAGAACGTCCTCGTCGACCGTAATGGTCTTTTCGCAGGCGGGGCAGGTCACTTCATAGAAAATAGGTTCATCGTGGTGATGTCCGCAGCAGCAACTATCCTCGCCGTGATGGTGGTCACCGCCGCAACAACCGTTCTCGTGGGAATGGTGGTCGCCGCCGCCGCAGCAGCACTCATCTTCGTAATCTCCGTGATTGCCGCCGCAGCAGCACTCGTCATCATCTTCGGTGTAATCATTATAAACTATTTCTTCGATATCTGAAAGGTCGTCGGAGATAGCGTCAAGCTCGTCTGCAAGGTCAAGAGCGTTTTCTTCAAGATCGTCGAGATCCAGAGCAACAGTTTCGAGCACATCAATGATGGCTGCGAGGAGTTTGTCCTGTTTGTTTTCCTTATCGAGACCCAGACCATCTGCCAGGCCCTTGAGATATGCGACTTTTTCGGATGTTGTCATTTTTTATACCCTCCTTGGTATTCGTGCGAAACACCGAACACTCGTTCTGCGATATGTCCGGCGTTCCAATGGTTTATTTTAACTGTTTTACACTGGAATTATACGCTTGTCAATCAGCCTTTAGCACGCTCAAGATATTCGCCCGTGCGGGTGTCAATTTTGATGCGTTCACCCGGCTCAATGAACAGGGGAACCTTGATTTCGGCGCCGGTTTCAAGTGTTGCAGGCTTTGTCGCGTTCGTTGCGGTGTTGCCTGCAAAGCCGGGGTCGGTTTCCGTAATTTCAAGCTCAACAAAGTTTGGCGGCTCAACCGAGAACACCTTGCCCTTGAAGGAGGAAACGATGCAAGTCATGTTTTCCTTAACGAATCTGAAACCGTCGGACAAAACGCTCTTGTCGATAGGCACGAGCTCATAGCTCTCGGAGTCCATGAAATAGTAGAGGTCGCCGTCTACGTAGCTGTACTCCATGTTCTTGCGGTCAACATAGGCGTTCTCGAACTTCTCTGAAGGGTTGAAAGAAGTTTCGACAACGGCTCCGGTGATGACATTTTTTACTTTTGTGCGGACGAAGGCCGCTCCTTTGCCGGGCTTTACGTGCTGGAACTCGATAACCTGCATGACCTTTCCGTCCATTTCAAAGGTAACGCCGTTTCTAAAGTCGCCTGCTGATACCATAACAGGTCCTCCTATATAATTGAATCAAATTATCCTTAAGTTTTTATAAAATGTACCTAAGCCAAGTTATTTTACACTAGTTTTGTGTGTTTGACAAGGACGTTTTATGATAAAGCCGCCGCTTTTTACAGGATTATCAAATTCTTCGGTGCTTTTGTAAGATTTTCGGCTCCATCTTCCCTGATGTGAAGCATATCTTCAATGCGTACGCCAAATTTTCCGGGCATATATATGCCGGGTTCGTTTGTTACGACCGCACCTGCCGGAAGAGGGCGGTTTTCTTTGGGACTTGCATTCGGGCCTTCGTGTATATAGAGCCCCACGCTGTGCCCGAGTCCATGCCCGAAGTATTCTCCGTAGCCCGCTTTTTCAATGACATCACGGGCGGCTTTATCCATTTCCCTTCCGATTACGCCCGCACGGGCGGCTTTTTCTGCTGCGTTCTGAGCCTCAAGAACGGTGTCATAGACACGACGCATCTCGTCGGTTACGCTTCCGAGAGCAACGGTGCGGGTCATGTCAGAGCAGTAACCATTCACCTTGCAGCCGAAGTCCATAGTTATAAATTCGCCGGTTTTGAGTTTGTTAAAGGTGGGTACGCCGTGGGGACGAGAGGTGTTAGTGCCCGAAACACAGATGGTTTCAAAGGCAAGACCCTCAGCTCCGTTTCGCGTCATTTGATACTCAAGCTCCGCCGAGACTTCCTTTTCAGTCATACCCGGAGCGAGCTTACCGAGAACGATATCGAGAGCTTTTTCAGCTATTCGCTGGGCCGAGACGATGCTTTCAACTTCGAAGCGTTCCTTAACTTCGCGCAAAGACTTCGTGATATTTTGGGCAGGTACGAACCTGACCCCCAGAGCCTCCTGCATACGTAGGTATTCCGAATAGCAGAGACTTCCGTCCTGCGCACCGAGCTCTACTATACCGTTATCGGAAAGGAGCTTTCGCAGAATGTCAGCTTCTCTGTTTTCATTTGTGCAGAGAATGACCTCGGCATCCCTAACCTTTTCCTCCGCAGCCTCAATGAAGCGAGAGTCAGTTATAAAATAGGCCTTGTCGCGGAGTATGAGCACTGAACCGTCGCTTGTAAGGAATTCGGAGGCGTAGAGCCTGTCCAGTTCGTCATAGAGCCAAAGAGCGGGGAGACCTGCTGAAAGCATTGCCTGCTGGATTTTTTTGATGTTTGCCAAAACTCAGTCCTTCTTTTCTTTCATTTTATCGCGCCTTTTATACGCATATCTGAAAGGCAGCTCCGCTCCGTATCGGAAGAAATGGAACGGATTTGTCATATCGATGGGTGTAATCGCGATGGTTAAGAGGCCTCCTCTTTTTCCGCAGAGGATATCGGTATAGATTTGGTCGCCGATTATTGCGGTGTTTTCGGGACGGACATTTTTTTCCTTTAAAAGCTCGAAAAGCCGTTTTACTTTGGGCTTACGTGCCTTATTGACATATTCTATGGAGAGCAAGCCGGCAAAACGCTCCGCTCTGTCGCCGTGGCTGTTTGAGTAAATAAAGGGCTCGATTCCAGCTCTTTTCATGCCGTCAATCCAGTTTCGGAGACGGACGGTCGGAAACTTGGCGTGGTATTTGTCGAGCGTATTGTCAAGATCCATGAGCAGGAGCTTTATGCCCATTTCGGAGAGCTTTTCGGGCTTCAACTCATAGATGCTTTTTAAGATGATATCCGGTATTGGCATTGTCAGCATGTGGACGGTTCCTTTCTGTATCCTTTAGCGGACAGTTTCCAACGCCTGATTCAGATCGTCAATGATGTCCTGAACATCCTCGATGCCGACAGAGAGACGGACAAGGTCGCTGGGTACGCCTGCTTTTATTAGCTCAGTTTCGGAAAGCTGACGGTGCGTTGCGTTCGCAGGATGAAGAACGCAGGTATGCGCATCGGCAACATGTGTCGCGATTATGGCGACCTTAAGGTTCTTCATGAATTCCTCGGCGGACTTTCTGCCGCCCTTTATGCCGAAGGAAATGACGCCGCAGGATCCGTTCGGCAAATATTTTTGCGCGAGCACAAAATACTTATTTGAGGGCAGACCGCAGTAGTTGACCCATGCAATCTTTTCATGTGCTTCGAGGAATTCCGCAACTGCCTGCGCGTTTTTGCAGTGACGCTCCATGCGCACATGCAGGGATTCAAGACCTAAGCCTACAAGGTAGGAGTTCTGAGCGGAAGGCGTCGCGCCAAAGTCGCGCATGAGCTGAGAGGTCGCCTTTGTTATAAACGCACCACCCTTACCGAACTTTTCGGCATAGACAATTCCATGATAGCTCTCGTCCGGAGTGCAAAGCCCGGGGAACTTATCAGCGTATGCGAGCCAGTCAAACTTTCCGGAATCCACGATTGCTCCGCCGACGCCTGAGGCGTGGCCGTCCATGTATTTTGTGGTGGCGTGAGTTACAATGTCGCAGCCCCACTCGAAGGGACGGCAGTTTATCGGGGTGGGGAAGGTGTTGTCAACGATGAGCGGAACGCCGTGAGCGTGAGCCGCTTTTGCGAAGCGCTCAATGTCGAGTATCGCAAGACTTGGGTTTGCAATGGTTTCGCCGAAGACCGCCTTCGTGTTGGGACGAAACGCGCTTTCAAACTCCTCGTCTGAGCAGTCGGGTGTGATGAAGGTGAAATCAATGCCCATTTTTCTCATTGTGACGTTGAAAAGATTGTAGGTGCCGCCGTAAATTGCGGAAGAGCATACGACGTGGTCGCCGCAATTGCAAATATTAAAAAGCGCAAAGAAGTTTGCGGACTGTCCGGACGCTGTCAACATTGCCGCCGTGCCGCCCTCGAGTGCGCAAATTCTCGCCGCTACATAGTCGTTTGTGGGGTTTTGCAGACGGCTATAGAAATATCCGCTTGCTTCAAGATCAAAGAGCTTTCCCATATCCTCGCTAGTGTCGTATTTGAAGGTGGTGCTCTGAATGATCGGTATCTGGCGAGGCTCGCCGTTTTTGGGAGAGTATCCGGCCTGTACGCATTTTGTTCCTATTCTGCTCATGTTTTGATAATTCCTTTCGCTGCGCGTGAAAAGCACATATTTCTTTATAGTAATGACCCTTACCCTGTCACAGTCGAGCCTATTATACTGTTGTTTCTTGTCAAGGGACGCGAGATGTCGTAGCCCCAGAGATATTGGGCTTCTTTTCCGTCTATAAGAATCTGGACGCTTTTGATGCCGGAAAGAGAAGTCAAGGAGTTTACGACGGCGTAGACCGCGAGCTTCGCATCGTAGACCGACATCGAGCCGTCGTCAGCAGTGACGCCCGATAGGCTGACGGAACAGACCCCGTCCAGTGTGTACACAGACATAACAATAATGCCGAGCGGGAAGGCCCTTTTGAGATCGTCGCCTATGGGACCCTCAAAAAGAGCGTCCAGAATTTCGCGCTCAGCGGAATTCTCATCGTCAAAGCTTATCGTCCGATATTCGGAACCCAGAGCCTTCTCGGAAGTTTTCGGGAAATAGATTCTGACCTGTGCCTTGTTGGAGCTGATAATGTTATCAAAAAGAAGAAAACTTTCCGCCGAGAGGTCTTTCTCGATTTCGTCATTGCCCACGCAGATGCGAACAAAGTCAACTCCCTCTATGGAGCACATTGTAAGGGTTATGCAAGCGTTCATTATTGTTTTATCCAAGCCGCTCAAATCAAGATAAGGCGAACTTGCGTAAACGGTAACAACATTTTCCTTCTGCTCGGCGTCGAGTATCTTGACACCAGAGGGGAGGGGACACTGTAGCTTCGGGTCCTGCGGCGCTTTTGAAAGAGCGGCGGCGGCTTGAAGGACAGGTTCCTCATCTTCTGCGAGAGCGACAGGCTCAGTTTGCAGCAGATCACTGTTCGTCCGGTAATCGGGACTTAGTACGCGATAAACGGAAATACTTCCGGCAGAGGGTATGGAGACGGACTTTGCGGTGCAGGCGCAAGCAAGGATGGCCAGAGCGCAAACTATCGGAATCAGGCGTTTTTTCATATCGACGCCACCTTTTCTTGCCCATCCTTGTCGTCCGGACAGGCGGGGAATTTTACGATGAAGCGTGTCCCGCCGATTTCTCGTTTTTCGACACTGATTGAACCGCCGTGCAGACGGACGGCATCATAGACAATTGAAAGTCCGAGGCCGCTTCCGCCGGCGTCGCGTGATCTTGCCTTATCGACGCGGTAAAAACGAGAGAAAATGTGCGGCAGATCCTCGTCCGGTATTCCTATTCCGGAGTCCTCGACGATGAGAATCACGTGCTCATTCTCGCGGAAGAGCAGAATGCGGACAATCCCGCCGGGCATATTGTATTTTATGCTGTTTTCGGCGAGGTTAAAAATAATGCGGTAGACAAGGTCTTCGCTGCCGCAGATAAAGCAGCTGTGCTGGAACTCAGTGGAAATAGTAACACGATATTCCTTTGCAAGAGGAGAGAGCAGGTGCATCGTTTTCTCCGCAACGTGCCGCAGGTCCAGCTTGTCCTGAGAAATGCCGATACCGCTGTCCATTTTCGTAAGGCTGAGGAGCTTTTCCGTCGTGCGAGAAAGGCGCTCCGCTTCGTTACCGATGTCGGTGACGAATTCGCGCATCGTGTCGCTGTCCATGTTTTGGGAATTCACAATGCTGTCCGATAAAAGCCTTATCGAGGCGAGCGGAGTCTTTAGCTCATGGGATGCGTCCGAAACGAAGCGCCGCCGCAATTCTTCAGTGTCCTTGAGTCTTTTCGTGAGACTGTTGAATTCCCGTCCAAGCTCGGAAAGCTCGTCCTTGCCGCCAGTCTTAATTTGGTAATCATAATCGCCCTCGGAAACAATACGGGTCGCCCGCACAAGCTCCGTGATACGGAGTGTCAGCGCCCTGCTGAATATAAACATGAGTATAACGGCAGCGGCTCCAAGAGCCAGTGTAATGTTACGGAGGTTCTTCTGGATGCTTGTTATGAGCTGTGCCTGAGTCGAATCGTACTCATAGAGGTAAACGGTGCCTATCGTGACACCGCCGTTTTTAATAGGCATTGCCTCTCGAGTCATGAATGCCTTGCCGTCATAGACCGAGTAACAGACGATTTCACCGTCCAGTGCGCGGCTTATTTCAGAAAATAGGGCGAAGCTACCCAAACCCGAACCAAGTTCTGCGGTGTCGTAAAGTATTTTGGAGCTGCCGTCCGTAACGATGACGCGTGTAAGAGAGCGTAGATCAAGAAAGCTCATGACCTCCTGAACTGTGTCGCCCGTGAGCTCATCGGAAGCGGAGAGGGCGGAGCTCATTACATTTGCCTGGGTCTGAAGGGAGTTCTGCTTCGAGGCGAAAACCAGATCGCGGGAAACAATGGTGGGGTAGGTGTTGAGCATCATCATGAGCCCTGCAATGAGAACAAGAAAGGTCAGGGCAAATTTGAGCTGGACGCTGTTTATAAATGTACTTACGCCTGGCAGCCTTTTCATGAGCTTTACTCCCAACAGTTCCTTGTGTCAGCGGAAAGGGTTAAAATATTTTATTTCAAAAGGCAGAAATTGTCTATATTAAGTTTCCGTCTTTTCAGTCTTCACCGAAGTAATAGCCCACGCCCCACTTGGTGTTGAAGCACTTTGGGTCGGCGGGGTCAATTTCAAGCTTCTCGCGAAGCCTGCGGATATGCACATCAACTGTGCGCACATCGCCCTGATAATCGATGCCCCAGATAAGGTCAAGCAGTCGCTCGCGGCTGTATACCTTGCCGGGGTTACGCATGAGGAGCTCGGCAAGATTAAATTCTTTTGCAGTGAGCTCAACTAGGACGCCGTTCTTTCTAGCAACACGGCGAGAAATATCGATTGTGATATGCCCTCGGGTAAGACAATCGTCCTTCCCATCACCGTTTTGGACTGTGCTGCGTCGCAGGAGCGCGCGAACTCTTGCCTTGAGCTCAAGTATGTTAAAAGGCTTTGTTATATAGTCGTCCGCCCCGTATTCAAATCCGATGAGTTTATCGGTATCCTCACTTTTAGCGGTCAGCATTATTACGGGAACAGTCGAGAATTCACGTAGCTGCATGCAGACCTCGAGCCCGTCAAGCTTGGGCATCATAAGGTCCAGAAGGATAAGGTCATATTCTGTGGATTTGGCCATTTCAACGGCTGTTTCGCCGTCATAGCAGCAATTGACTTCATAGCCCTCGTTCTCGAGGTTGAATTTTATTCCCTTGACGAGCGTTTTTTCATCATCCACGACAAGTATTCTCATATGCTAACCCTCCGGCTTTCAGTCTGTTGTAATAAGGTTTTTAATTTCTTCGTATGTTTTTGCGCCGATACCCGAAACGCTCATAATTTCGTCAGTGCTTGTGAACGGACCGTTTTTTTCGCGGTAGGAGATTATTCGCTCGGCAATTTTTTCTCCGATTTCCGGTAAGGCAGAAAGCTCCTCTACGGTTGCGGAGTTGATGTTCACTATCGTCGGCACCGGACTTTCAGACGAGGGAAAGACCTGTGAAACGGCGTTTTCAGCTGTTCCTGCGTGCTGCGACGGAACTGTCACAGCAACGTCCACGTCTTTGCCCGGCAGGGAGAAAATGACTGTAAGAGCGATAAAAATCACAGTTATGATGATTGCGGCAATTTCCGCTTTTGAGAGCTTCAAACGATCTTCCCCCTATTGCCGCTTGCCCCGGCGCAGATATTTAGAGTTGATTTTCAAGGGATTAGTCCGTATAATGAATAAAGTTCCGAAGGTATTATATACAATATAACATATTTTTCCGGAGATGCATATGAAAAAGTCAAAGATTTTATCTTATATTTTAATATTTGCCCTGATATCCGCGATGCTTATGCCGGGCTCCGCCGTGGCATTAACGGATCCCGTGACGAACGCAAAAGCAATCGTTCTTGTCGATACATCGACGGGTGGTATTCTTTATTCAAAGGCCGCGGATGAAAAGGTCTATCCCGCAAGCACAACGAAGATTATGACCGCGCTGCTCGCAATTGAGGCAATTGAAAACGGAAAAGCAGCTCTAACAGATTCTGTGACCGCCGGAAGCGGTATTTTGACGGGACTCACCGAGGACGGAAGCACTGCCGGTATTGTTCCCGGAGAAACGATGACACTTGAAAGTCTGCTATACTGCACGCTGCTCTCCTCCGCAAACGAGGCCTGCAATATAATTGCGGAGTACATCGGAGGAGATATTCAGACATTTGTCGGCATGATGAACACGAGAGCCAAGGAGCTCGGCTGCACCGGAACGAATTTTACGAATACCCACGGTCTGCCAGATTATAACCATTACACAACAGCTTCGGACCTTGGCAAGATCGCTGTTGAGGCTTATACGCATCCTCTTTTTATGGAAATTTGCAATACTCTTACAAAGACTATTCCTGCAACTAACATATCGGGAGAGCGGTCAATAAGCAATACGAACGGACTAATTAATAACGACTCTGAGCTTTATCCTGGCTATTACTACGAGTATGCAAAGGGAATGAAGACAGGTCACACCAAAGATGCGGGTTATTGCCTTGTTTCATCGGCAACAAAGGACAACATTTCGATGATCTGCGTCGTAATGAATGCCATTGCAATCGAAAAGGTGGAAAAAATCGAGTACACAAGTTTTACCGATTCTATCACTGTTTATAACTGGGCCTTCGAGAACTTCAGCTACCGAGACATCCTTGAAACGACTGACATGGTCAAAGACATATCCGTGAAAATGGGTCAGGACGCGGATTATGTGACTGTCCGTCCTGAAACGGCTGTAAAAGCCCTCATGCCGAACGACGAGGACATTTCAAGCTTTGATCAGCAAATAACGATTTATTCGGAGGAAAACGGCGAAACGCTCTCGGCTCCGATTGAAGCAGGGGAAGTTCTTGGCAAAATCAGTATTTTGCGCGATGGCGTAATTTTTGGAACCTCTAAGCTTGTGGCCTGTTCATCTGTTGAGGTGAGCTATTCTCAGCTCATCGGAGAGAAGATCGGAAAAACGCTTAAGAACCCCGCTATTATCATTTTCCTGCTGTTAGTCTTCGGGCTTCTGGGGGCTTACATATTCCTCATCATACGATACCGCAGGTCGAAAAAGAAGTACATGAAGGAAATGGAAATGCGCCGAAAGGCGAGAGAAAAGACGCTTGCCGACCGACAAACTGGTAGGAGCGCAGCTGCTCCGCGTGTTAGGCAGACTTCGGTGCAAAGCGATTTCGATGATGCCTACAGGGGCGGGGAATTAAAACCTGAGTCCGAACGTCAGGGCAAAAACGAGAGCCTTGCTGATTTGGAAACGAAGGCCGAGCGTGAATACTTCGAGGAATTCTTCGGAAGAGATAAAAAATAGACCGCTTAATAAGCGGCTTGGGCGTATAATGCGCCGGAGGTCATCATGAAAAACACTTTTGCTTTTATCGGAGCGGGAAATATGGGCGGAGCCATCATCGAGGCGCTCTGCCGAAAAGTCTCGCCTGATAATGTATTTATCTATGACAGAGATGAAAAAAAGGCGGCGGAGCTTTCTGAAAAAACCGGATGCCGTGTCGAAAAAAGTGCGGAGGTAACTGCTTCAAAAGCGCACTTCGTATTTCTCTGTGTGAAGCCTAACGTCTTGCATGACGCATTGAGAGCAATTTGCCCCGTTTTGGGGGGAAAAGTTATTGTTTCAATCGCGGCAGGGGTGGCCAAGAGCTCCATTAAGGCTGTTCTTGCTGAGGAAGGACTCGATTTACCAATAGTTCGACTCATGCCGAATACGCCTGTTGCGGTAGGAAAAGGAATGATCCTTGTTTCACCCGACAAGGATGTATCCGATGAGGATGTTTCGCTTCTTCTTGAAGCGCTTGAACCAGGTGGGCTGACCTCGATTATAGACGAGAGCTACATTGACGCGGCGACTCCGGTTTTTAGCTGCTCGCCCGCTTATGTATATATGTTTATCGAAGCGCTTGCAGACGGCGGCGTTTTGGCGGGGGTCCCGCGTGACAAGGCGCAGAGCTATGCTGCGCAGGCTGTACTCGGAGCCGCGGCAATGGTGCTTGAAACAGGAAAGCACCCAGGGGAGCTGAAGGACGCGGTGTGCTCGCCCGGCGGATCAACCATTGTCGGAGTCGAGGAGCTTGAAAAGCACGCCTTCCGCGGTGCGGTAGCCTCAGCCATTTATGAGGCCTATAAGAAGACGACAAATCTGGGGAAATAGGGGACGAACCTCATCAGTTACCTGCGGTGACAGCTTCCCCCGAGGAGCACAATATAAATCCGCCGTGAGAAGGATCTTCTCACGGCGGATTTATATTGTCTATAGTTTTTTCATTTCGGGCAGGGAATCGTCATTTTTGATCCAGTCTGCCACGTCAATGGTTTCGATTTCGTTATTGACGGTGCGGCAGACAATTTTTTCAATGCCTGCGTTAAGTATGAACCTGCGGCAGAGAGTGCAGGGGGCGGCTGTTATAAGCTCGTTCGTTTTTGCGTCTCGCCCAACGAGATAGATTGAAGAACCCAGCATGTCTCTCCTTGAACAGGAAATGATTGCGTTCTGCTCAGCGTGGACGCTACGGCAAAGCTCGTAGCGCTCACCTGCAGGGATGTTGAGGTGTTCGCGTGTGCAGAAGCCGAGGTCGCTGCAATTTTCGCGTCCTCTCGGAGCACCGTTATAGCCGGTCGAGATGATTTCGTCAGCCTTGACAATTATTGCGCCATATTTTCTTCGAAGACAGGTGGAGCGGTTCAGCACAGCGTCCGCTATACCGAGGTAGTAGTCGTCCTTGCTTGTTCGTTTATCCATGTTGTTCCTCCAAATCGTTTTCTCTGTCGCTTTTTCAATATACCACAACCGTCGTTCCAAGAGGGATGTTGTTGTAGATATACAGGATATCCGCATCGTACATTCTGACGCAGCCGTGGCTGACGGGGTAGCCTATCGATGAATCAGAGAGATTGGATGTACTGGGGTAATAGAGCCGGGAATGGAAGGCGTAACCCGTGTTATCCTTGAAACCGACGACTGGCTTAACTGTGTAGGTTGAGGTTGTCCAGCCGTTCCATGCCTTATAGGTGGTTTTCCATGTGCCGATGGGTGTGCCGCGTCCCGGAGCGCCTGTTCCGACGATGCAGCTGTGGATGAGATCCCAGTTCCCTGTGCTTCCTTTGAATATATTGACTCTCTGCATGGAAAGATTTACCCAGATGAGATAATCCGTTGAACTGGAGTAATCCTTAGCGTTCATCCAGATCTCTTTTTCAGCTTCAGTGTAGTCATGCTCCTGAGCCCATTTGAGGGTGAAGTTGCCGGTATAGCCGAGAGTCACGAGCTTCATAATGCGGTCTATTTCCGCCTGATTACTGTTATCAGTTACGCATTCGGCAACAAGGCTTATCGTGCTGCCGGAGGCGTTTATGTTAAGGAACGTGACATTTCCCGTCCCGTCAAGGGTGGTTTTGTATCCCGATAAAGTGATGGTGTCCGCAGTGCCGTTCACGGTCACGATGTTGCTTTGACCCTTGATTTCAGCCTGAATCATTTTATTGTCCTTATAAAGGACAAAGGCGTTATTGGAACCCGGCATATCAACAGACGCGACAACGCCTGAGGATAACTTGTTGACAGTATTGTAGCTGCCCCAAATGCTCACCGAGGATACGTCGGTGCAAGACAGCGACAACCAGTTTGAATTGCCGCTTACGTCTATTGCTCCCAGATTTTCATCGCTTTTGAGCGAAATCTCGTTCAGCGAGCCGCCGACGCCTAGTGAGCATCCTGCTGAAATAACGGCTTCGATATCGTTCTCGTTACCCGAAACGTCGGTTTTGCCGAGGCAGACAATCCCGTCAGCTGCTTTAATATTGTTTTTTGAACCCACGATTTTCAGAGTCGAGATAGACGCACCGGACGAGAGTGTCACTGTGTTGCCACTGCCGGTTATCAAAAGACTCTCATGTTCGCCGGAAATACTAACCGACATGTTGTTTCCGGTAATTTCTATCGAATCAACGCCGGAGCCGACGCTCATACCTGTGCAGGATTCAAGGCGGAGCGCTCCGACTTTCGAGCCGAGGTCGCCGCCGAGGGACACACTCCCTTTGCCGACTGCAAAAACAAGGCTTGAAATGTCAGAGCCGCCGCTGAGATAGAAGCTCGTAAGCTCGTTATTTCTCAGAGTTACAGTATCGGCTTTGACACCGATAAGTGAGACGCTTTGAGACGAACAGTCGAACCATAAATTGCCTGTGCTTATGTAGTTGAGTGAGCCGCTGCCCTTTAAAACGCTACCGCCGGACGTGCCGGAAGTAAGCGCGCCTGCAGTTGTGTAGTTTTCAGCAACACGGTAAAGAATCGTGAGGAATTCAGCGCGGGTAATGCTGCCGTTCACATTCAGCGCTCCGTCAAAGCCCTGAATAAGCTTTTTCGAAACGAGGGAAGCTATGGCCCCACGATTTTCTTCGAAAATTTTGGATGCGTCAGAGAAAGGGGTTAGAACGGTGTAATCCGGCTCCGCAGGGACGAGGCTAAAGGCCTTCGCCATCATTGAAAGGGCATTTTGACGGATCATAGGGGCGTCAAGATCGCCTGTTTTGACGGAGATGAGCCCAAGATTCAGGGCTTTACCCGCGGCGTCAAAATACCAGACGTCGGAAGAAATGCCCAGTGAGGAAGTGTCTGCTTTCTCAGTCGCGCCGAGGACGCGGCACAAAACCGTTATTATCTGAGCCGCCGTTATAGGAGCGTCGGGCGCAATTGACGAATCACCTAAGCCGGTTATTAGTCCGTCTTCAAAGCCTTTTTTGACTGTCACTTCCGCCCAGTGACCGGGAATATCGGTAAAATCCTCCCAGCTTGATGCGTAAGCCACGGAGAACAGACAAAAAACAGTTGTGAGAGCCACAGCGGCGCTAAAGAGCTTCTTTATTTTCATAGGGTACTCCAAATACTTGAATTATGCTTTGCAAATGCTAATCTATAGTATTATAATAAATATCCGCGAGTCAACAACAAAACTGTATCATTTGGGAATAATTTAGGGAAACGTGGGGAGGAAGGCAGTTTGGCGCGAAATTGGCAGCTTGGGACAGACGAAGTGATTAAGTCGCTAGGCGGAGCGCGGCAAAAAATGCTTCTCCAATGCTGCTGCGGACCCTGCAGCAGCTACGTTCTTGAATATCTGACGGAGTTTTTTGATGTTACAATTTTGTATTACAACCCGAATATCCAGCCAGAAGATGAATATAAAAAGCGCCTTTTGTGGATGAGGACGGTTGTGGAAAGATATCCCGAAATCGTGACTTTTCTTGAGTGTGAATACAGAGGCGAGGAATTTGACTCCGTATCACTGGGTCTTGAAAACGAGCCGGAGGGCGGGACGAGGTGCGTTAAATGCTTTGAGCTTCGACTGCGCGAAACGGCGAGGCTTGCAAAAGAGGGCGGGTTTGATTATTTCTGCACAACGCTGTCAGTCAGTCCCCATAAGGACGGACAGAAAATAAATGAAATCGGGCTTGCGCTCGAAAACGAGTTCGGCGTAAAATGGCTGCCCTCGGATTTCAAAAAACGCGAGGGCTACAGGCGCTCAATTGAGCTTTCTAAGGAATACGGACTTTACCGCCAGAACTACTGTGGTTGTCTATATAGCCTTGCGGCGACGAAATAGACCTAAGATGCGGGACGGGCTATGCTTGCCGCAAACAGGAACAACGAGAGGTGTTTTTATATGAAACTCAGCATAAGAAAACTTGTGACCGCATCCGTTATCGGGGCGCTATACGCCGCGCTGACACTTGTTAATCCGCTTGCCTACGGGCCGATACAATTTCGCTTTTCCGAGGTGCTTTGCATACTGCCGTTTTTCTTTCCCGCATCCGCTTTTGGATTGACGGTTGGCTGCGTTGTTGCCAATTTAATCGGACCTTACGGTGCGCTGGACATTGTTTTCGGATCACTAGCAACACTGCTTGCGGGAACTTGCACAGCGGCGATTGGGTTAAAAGCGAGGAGAAGCGGAAATATAGGCTGGGGAGCCTGTATAGCCGCGTGTCTGATGCCGGTTATATTTAACGCCCCGATAGTGGGGGCCGTTATCGCTTATGCATCTACAGAATTTACCTTCTGGAAGGGTCTTGTTTTATACGGAGCGCAAATAGGTCTGGGAGAGGCGGCTGTCATGCTCATTCTGGGCTTGCCGGCTATAAGATATATATTAAAAAATCCGGCGCTCTCGGCGCTTCTATGCAGGCCGGAGCAAGACCGATAGGGAGTTTTTTCCAAAGTTAGACGATGCAAATATCTGTTGACATGACGTTTACGGATACTGTATAATAACTTAGTTTTCTGACCATATTTATTTTGTTTCGGTCAGAGTGCGGGAGAGTGTTCCCGCGAACACCAATTTTATCAACTACTGCGGCCTATTTTGTGCAGTATCCTCTCAGAATTTTGTGAGAACAAGGCCGTTGTTGAGTATCATATTACGAAAGAAGGTGTACGAAAATGGTTCGTACGTATCAGCCCAAAAAGCGTCATGCTCAGATGGAACATGGCTTCCGTAAGAGAATGTCGACAAAAAACGGCCGCAAGGTTCTTGCTCGCCGCAGAGCCAAAGGCAGAGCCAAGCTTTCTTATTAATCCTATGATCACAAAGTACTGTGAAGCGGACTCGAACGGCTTTGTCAGAGCGGAGCTTGCCGCATAATACCGATTTTCAGGGCGGAAGTTTCCGCCCTTTAGGTGTTTTCCGGTTTTGCTTTCGGACGAAAGGACTGTGAAATTTGAAATTCTCGGTTTCAATGAAGAAAAATCATGAGTTCCGCCGCCTGTATGCAAAGGGTAAAAGCGCAGCGACTCCGTCCCTTGTCGTATATTTCAGAAAGACGAACAGAGATTACAACAAGCTCGGGTTTACGGTAAGCACAAAAGTCGGAAACGCGGTCAAGCGAAACCTTGTTCGCAGACGTCTGAGGGAGATATATCGACTTAACGAGGAGCGTATACCTAAGGGAATCGACATGGTCATAGTCGCAAGACAGAAGAGTCCTTATGTCAGCTATGCTGAGCTTGAAAAGGCCTATTTATACGCTTGTTCGAGGCTTCAAATTTTGTCTGATTTACCGAAAAGCGGTGATAGCGGTTGAAAAAACTTCTGATCGCACTTGTTAGGTTTTATCAAAAGCATATCTCTCCGCATACGAGACCCTGCTGCAGATTTATTCCGACCTGTTCGCAGTACGCAGTTGAAGCATTGGAGAAATACGGAGCCGCCAAGGGCTCATGGCTTGCGCTCAAGCGCATCAGCAAGTGTCACCCTTTCCATAGAGGGGAGCACGATTTCTATGATCCGGTCCCCTGACCGGACATATCCGATAGGAGATACCCTATGTCATTTTCCCACATTATTGCCTACCCGTTTTCGTTGCTTATGATGACTTTCTATAACCTTACGGGAAATTACGGTCTTGCCGTTCTTTTCTTTGCGGTTGTGGTCAAGGTCATTCTTTTGCCGTTCCAGATGAAGTCAAAACACAGCATGATGCGCACCTCACGCCTCACGCCTTACATGAAGGAACTGGAAAAAAAGCACGAGGGGAACAAACAGAAATATCAAGAGGAAGTCGCAAAGCTCTACAAAGAAGAAAAAATCAACCCCATGTCCGGTTGTCTCTGGTCCCTGATACCCATGGTGTTTATCTTTATACTTTACAACGTTATCCGCTATCCGTTCACATACCTTATGAACCTTTCGGAGACGCAGTATACGGCAATCAAGGATATCGTTACGAATAACGGCGGGACTATACCGACTGGCACTTATTCCCAGCTTTCGCTTGTTGATTACGTCCATAATAACTTTAGCCTTTTCAATGGCGTTTCGGACAAACTTATCGATTTGAATCTTAACTTTTTGGGGATGAACCTGGGTCAGATTCCTTCATGGAAATTTTCGGGCGTGGATTGGAGCCTTACATCCAGCTGGCTTCCCGCAGTGGGACTTTTCCTCATACCAGTCATCTCCGGTGTGTTGGCTTTCTTTTCTATGAAGGTTTCAAATGCCGCCAATCCTCAAATGTCTCAGCAGCAGGGCTCAATGAAAACTATGATGTATATGATGCCCTTGATGTCTGTTTACATTGGTTTTGTCGCTCCTGCAGCTCTGGGTATTTACTGGATTGCGCAGAGCGCCCTTGCCACTGTTCAGGATGCAATTCTAAACAAGCATTACGGCAAGATGCTTGACAAAGAGGATGCTGAACGCAACGAAAGATACCGTGTGCGCGAATTAGAGCTTGAGAAAAAACGTCTCGAAACTGAGAAGCTTAAGGAGCTAGGCGCGACCGAGAGAAACAAGAACACCAGCAAAAAGAAACTTCAGGCTACACAAAAGGCGCAAAACGAGGAAAGACTCGCCTCCGAGCGTGCGCAGGAAAAAGCCGAGCGCCGTGCCGCACTGGGACTTAGCGATGAAAAACCCGATTCACAGGTTGGAAACCGCAAGTACGCCAGAGGCAGAGCCTATGTTGTAGACCGTTTTTCAAATCCAGAAGGGGCTGAGGAAGCAACAAAAGCTGCATCCGAGCTCTCCGCTATCGACGAGGAAGTCGACAGCGAATTTGCAGAGAATACGACTAATGAAAACACGAGTGCCGAAATTACGGATATAGAAGCCCAAAGCACCGATGCAGGTGATAAGGACTGAAGTTTCCGCATATGACATTTATATGGGAGATAAGCAATGCAGAATTCAATCGAAGTGACGGGAAAAACAGAGGAGGAAGCAATCGCTTCTGCTCTCCGTCAGCTTAACCTTCAAAGAGACGAAGTCTCTATCGAGATCGTTGAACGCGCTAAAAGCGGTTTTCTGAGGATCGGAGCCTCTCCCGCCGTTGTCAAGGTAATATATGAAGTTCCCGAAAAGCCATCAAACGGTAACGTTCAGGAAAAAGCCAGAGACTTCCTTGAGGGACTTCTCAGCCGTATGGGAATTAATGCCGACATCGGAATCAAGACAAAAGACGACGGCGCGGTTACAATCGAGCTGAGCGGAGCAGGTATGGGGGCTATTATCGGGCGCCGAGGAGAAACTCTGGATGCTATACAGCACCTTACGAATTATGCCGTGAACCGCGGTACCGATGAGAGAACGCATATCAGCATCGATGCGGAGAACTACCGCTCCAAGCGCGAGGAATCGCTTGAGCACCTAGCTGAAAAGATGGCCGCGAAAGCCCTCAAGTACCGCAGAAGTATGGCGCTCGAACCCATGAATTCCTATGAACGCCATGTCATCCACACAGCCCTCCAGAATTACGAGGGTGTTACGACTTGCTCCACCGGAGTTGAGCCGAACCGCAGAGTGGTTATTTCCTGCGAAAAAGTCAAACAGCAGGATTAAAAAATCTATAAAAGAGCAGAGGTGAGGGGCGGCTTGACCGCCGTATAGTGGGAGATTATAATTCTATTTTTGAGACCGTCAGAATAACACTGGCAAAGCAGCTTGAAATTAGCCCCGATTCGATTGCCGAAAACACCATGGTAGTTGAGGACCTCGGTGCCGACTCGCTTGATGTTGTAGAGCTCATTATGACCCTCGAAGAGGGCTATAATATTATCATCACGAACGATGACGCAAGTGAGCTTCATACTGTCGGTCAGATCGTTGCTTTCATTGAAAAGCAGCTCAAAAAGTCTTTCTGACTTCCGGAATCCAAAACAAAGCGGACAGCCTTTATCTTTTAATAGGCTGTCCGCTTTTCTATATTACAAATCAGATGGCAATTCTACGGTCGTTCTGCGCTTTGAACGGAGATTATGGAACAGAAGCAGGCCAAAGTCCTTTATAAGCTCCCCCATAAACTTCTTCATTTCGGGATCCGATCCCCTTATAGCTGTAAAAATTGCGAGAAAGTTCTTTCTCCACTCCTGCGTGATTTCAGAAAAGGTCCTCGCGTCGCCGGCGTCTAGTACACTGAAAAGAAGGTCCGTGAATTTCTCCCGCTCGTCCTGCGAAAGTGAGTCGAGCCAGTCTCTTATGGTGCGGTTCATGTACTTTGCCCCATCTGAAACCTCCTCGGTTGTAACAAAGTCGTCGCCCGCGACCTTCCATGAAAACGGGTCGTGCTGCATCACGCCAAAACGGCTGCTTTCGACCACGGTATATTTCTTGTGACCCTCCAGCAGCATACCGATGAGCGAGGACTGGGGGACGGTCTTTTCAACCCTGTCCTCAATGCGGCGGTAGCCTTCGCTCTCGAGCGCGCCCACCTTGAAGCCGGGACCGTCATGGTCATAAACGCGCAGTATCCTGCGTTGGACGGACTGCGGAGCCGTGAAAGCGGAGTATACAGCAAGGTTGCCGCCTTTTGAGTGCCCACCAATCATCAGCTTTCCGGAGCGGCGCTGTGAGATATCGAGAAGATACTCCAGAGCTCGTTTCTGCGACGGCACGGGATAAACGAACGCCATGTTGAAATCTTCTTTCCAGCCTATAAGAGTGTCGTCCGTGCCGCGAAAGGCAATATATTCGGTGCTTTCGGGCAGAATATATGTGACGGCTGAAAACTGCTTTTCGCTGACGGGGTCGAATTCGCTGACAAATGAAATCATCCCGATATCTCTGAAACGTGGGCTCGCAGCGACGGCCTGAAGAAGGCGCTTGTTGTTTTTCGGATCACGGGTTTCAAAGAACATGGAAGTGAAACGCTCCGCCTTGAGGCAATCGGCTATCCGGACGGGCGTTGCGCTAACTACAGGACCGGGTACGAGGCCCTCGAAGTTAATATAGGCAAGCTGCGACAGGATGAGGCTGTCCACAGGACCAAACGGCTTTTCCGCCAAAGTGCTAAACTCCATCTCCGCGTATTCGATTATGTTTTTCAAGCTTCATCACTCCCGACATACTTGTTGTATTATTGTAATATGCTTAAACATATGGTGTCAAGCAAGGAAGGGGACTTTAATTTGTCATTGACGAATACCGATAATAAAGGTACAATTATTTGAAGAAGTCCACCAATTATTGAGGGAGGATCCGAAATGAAACTAATGGTTGCAATTACAGACAAGACGGATGCACCCAAGGTTGCGAACGCGATGTCGATGGCGGGCTATCATTCAACAGTCTCAGATAGTTACGGCGGTTTTCTCAAAAAGGAAAACTCAATCATCATGTCTGCAATCGACGATAAAAAGGTCAGCGCCGCGCTGAAGATAATTCAGGAAAATGCATCCGAGAGAATTGTGGATGTGCCGTCCGATTTTCTTTTGGGCAGCTTCAAGCTTCCTCCGCAGGTTAAAGTCGGACGTGCGGTTGTCTTTATGATGGACATTGATCAGTTTATTAAGCTATGATGAGCGGCAAGGGTTTTGTCGATTCGCATGCGTATATAATTGCGTCGCCTGATGTTGAGATAAGGGACAAGAAGGCACTCGATATTGCCTGCTATTTTCTGTGCGAAGGCCAGGAGAAACGCCCTTGCATGGAATGCCCCACGTGCAGAAATGTTCTTGCGGGCTTTCATCCCGACATTATCGACGTTTCAAGAAAAAGCGACGACAAGGGGAACAAAAAGCGCGATATACAGGTGGAGCAGATAAGGCGCATGGCCTCTGATGCGTATGTGAGGCCTTCTCAGGCGGACAAAAAAGTCTATATTATTAGGGACGCGGGCGCGATGAATATCCCGGCGCAGAACGCCGCCCTGAAGATACTTGAGGAGCCGCCAGAATACGCTGTATTCATCCTCTGCACAGACAGCGCGGAGTCCCTGCTTGCAACGGTTCGTTCGCGCTGCACCGTAATATCGCTTGCGGGCGAAACACAGGGGAATGAGAGCGAGCTTGCGGAAGAGTATATTTTGCTCGCGGCAAAAAAGGACGAGGCTAAGCTCTGCGCCTTTTTCGGGAAGCACGAGGCTCTCGATACCGAGCGGGTAGGCGAGTTTGTAAGCGACGTGAGGTTTTGCCTCGGAAGCTTCATCGGCCTTAAAAAAAAGTATAACAATCTGACACGCGAGGATGCGTTTCGTCTTCTCTCACTGTGTGACAGGGCGGATGATTATATGCGCCTGAATGTCAGTTCAAAGCATGTAATGGGCTTGCTTTGCGTGCTGACGATATGAAATGAGGAAAAATTTTGGTTAAGGTAGTAAGTGTAAAATTTAATCCCCACGGTAAGGCGTATTATTTCGACCCGAACGGAATTGAAGTCCATTCGGGCGACACGCTTATTGTGGAAACTTCGAAGGGTCTCGATATCGGAGACTGCGCGTTCGGTGAGCACTATGTGACCGACGAAAGTATTATCCCTCCGCTGAGACCCGTAATCAGGATCGCGACCGAGGATGACCTTCAAATCGCGAAAGCGAACAAGGAACGTGAAAAGGAAGCCTTTGCAATCTGCAAGGAAAAGATTGAAGCTCACAAGCTGGATATGAAGCTCGTGGACGTTGAATGCGGTTTTGAGGGCAACAAAATACTGTTTTTCTTTACGGCGGACGGCAGAGTAGATTTCCGCGATCTCGTAAAGGATTTGGCGGCGGTGTTCCGCACGCGTATCGAGCTGCGACAAATCGGTGTACGCGACGAGACCAAGATGCTCGGCGGACTCGGTATCTGCGGCAGACCCTATTGCTGCAATCAGTTCTTGAACGATTTTCAGCCCGTTTCAACGAAAATGGCAAAGACTCAGTCCATGTCACTGAATCCAACGAAAATCTCTGGAAGCTGCGGCAGACTCATGTGCTGTCTGCGGTATGAACAGGAAGCTTATGAGGATCTTGTAAAGAGGATACCAAAGACGGGGTCTTTTGTTCAGACATCCTCTGGCTATGGAGTTGTTCTTTCGGCGAATGTGCTGCGCCAGAAAGTCAAGGTGTGCCTCGACAGCGGTGGGGAGCAGGAATTTAAAATCCTGGACGCGGACGAAGTTGCAACCGTGCCCGGTGGAAGACCGAAGCCAGGGGAACCGCTGCCACAGGTGCTTGTCGAAAAAGTCAAGATTGAGGAAGCTCCGGAGGAACCCGTGGCAGAAGATACATGGAAGGCCCCTTCGCTATTTGCGGAGCAAACGGATGGCTCTTCACAGCAGAGGACGGCCGGCGAGGTGAAGGCTACTTCGCAATTTCAAAGCGGAAGACACGAAAACCGCGGAGAAGAGCAGAGGTGGCAAAGACCCGCAAACGGTGGGGGGAGAAACTATCCCAGGCAAAATGTGAAGCCTTCCGATAACAGGGGTAATGCTCAAACTCAACAGAGCGCGCCGAATAGCGCACAGCGCCCTCAGAACCCTCCGAAACCGCAGCCTAGCGTGGGAGAAAATTCAAATAAGCCGAAAGACAATCAGAAAAACCAGAACCATTACAGAAAGCACCATTACAACAAACCCAAGCCCCGTAACGACGGACAAGGTAACGGTTAAAAAATAATAGCTATCCCCTGCGGAGAAATCCGCGGGGGATAGCTATTATCGGTTATATAAGAAAACGCCTTTTATTCGGCAGAAATCATATAGTAGTAAACGGGCTGACCGCCGTTTATAATGCTCATTTCAGCTGAGGAGTGCTTTTCTGAAAGGATAGCGCCGACACTCTGGGCGTCCTCTGAGCTTACATCCTCGCCGTAGTACACGGTGAGAAATTCGGGAGAGAGTGCTTCAAGCCTTGAAGCTAGAGTATCGACAAGCACGCTGATATCGGCATGGCTTCCAAGTAAAGCACCGTCCAATAGTCCGAGGTATTCGCCGGCTTTGATTTCGTACCCGTCAAAATCCGAGTCCCTTGCGGCATAAGTTATCAGTGCAGTGTGGACGTTTCTGATTGCGTCATTGGCATTATTGGCGATTTCTTCTTCTGTCTGCGAGTAAGTATCCATACTCAGCATAGCCGCGACACCTTGCGGTATCGTGGTCGTCGGAATGATAATAACTTTCTTCTCGGTCAACGGGACGCACTGCTGCGCTGCCATGATGATGTTTTTGTTATTTGGGAAGACGAATACAACGGAGGCAGGAGTCGCTTCTATAGCTTTGAGGATATCCTCGGTCGAGGGGTTCATGGTCTGACCGCCGGTCACGATTCTGTCCGCCCCTAATTCGACGAAAAGGTCTTCCATGCCTTTGCCAGCGCAGACGACCACCGTCCCGAACTCTTTTTCGGGTTCGGCGGGGGCATCCGGCTGTTCAGCATCCACTTCCGCGCCTCCGGCAAGATCGGAATGCTGCTCACGCATGTTTTCAATCTTCACCTTAAGAAGGCTGCCGTAGGTAAGAGCTTCGGTAAGAACCTTTCCGGGGTCGTCAGTATGAACGTGAGTTTTGATTATCTCCTCATCGTCTACGACAACGGCGCTGTCGCCGATGTCTTGCAGGAAAGTTCTCAGAAGGTCTGCGGACTTGCCAGTTTCTCTGTTTACGATGAATTCGGTGCAATATGTGAAAGTAATATCTCCGGAATCATAGCGCGAGAAATCCGCGGCTTCATTTGTTTCGACGCTTCCGATGTCGTAAGACTCGGGCGTCACCTCACCGCGCAGGCTTTGGAGCATTGCCTCTAGAATCACAACATAGCCCTTGCCGCCGGCGTCGATGACTCCGGCTTTTTTGAGAACCGGGTTCATGTTGACAGTCTGCGCAAGAGTTTCCTTAGCGGATTCGAGAGCACAGGATAAAAGAAGCTCAACATCGCTGCCGGTTTCGGCAAAGTCTGAAGCAGCAGAGGCGGAAAGTCGGGACACCGTGAGTATTGTACCCTCCGCAGGCTTCATGACCGCGTTATAGGCCGCTTCGACGCCCTCGCTCATAGCTTGAGCAAAATCGTAAGCATTACAGGTATCCTTGCCCTTAAGGGACTTCGCAAGACCGCGAAACAAAAGCGATAATATGACGCCAGAATTCCCGCGAGCTCCGCGAAGCAGGGCATCTGCCGCGCATTTTGCAACATCACCCACACTATTCGGTCTCTTGCGCTTAATCTCGCTCGCACCGGCTGACATTGTCATGCTCATATTCGTACCCGTGTCACCATCGGGCACGGGAAAAACATTCAGTTCGTTTATGTGCTGCTTATTCATTTCCAAAGCAGCGGCAGCGCACAAGAGCATATCTGTAAATGATGCGCCGTCAATTGTCTCTCTCAAATTTAAACACCTCCGGGGAAGAAATGACAGGGCTTGAGCCCGAGCAAGTAGACAGTCGGGGCTTTCAGCTTATCTGCATCGAGTCGATAAAAACGTCGACATTTTTGACAGGTACTCCTGTCGATTTTGAGACCTTGTAGCTGACCTCATTCATAATGCTTCCCGCAAGAACCTTAATGTTGACACCGTGATCAACAACAATGTGCAGGTTTATAGAAACGCTGCCGTCATCATTGAAGCTGACACCGACACCCTTAGACATTGACTCTCTGCGGAGCAAATGAACAAGTCCGTCGGTTTTGGAGCGTGCCCCCATGCCTTTGACACCAAAGCAGTTTGTTGCGGCGTCTCCGGCAATGTTCATGAATACATCGCTGGTAATGCTGATCATACCAAGCTCATTTTCAATTTTTACCATGATGTCGGCTCCTTTCTAACAATGGAATGCCCCCGCGTGTGCGGAGGAAGCCGGTGGGTTCTGCCTCGCTAACAAACCTAAAATCGGTTTGTTAAGCAGACACTAATTATAACCCGAAAGGCTGAAAAGCACAAGGGGAAATTTATTCGTGAAATTTGAACGTATGAAGAGCATGCAATATATAACTTTTGTGAATTTATACCGTCCGGCAGAGAATACTAAACTTAATTGCTGCTTGGGTTTTAGGACCCTTGAGATTTACAAGGAGATGAGACAATGCCAAGAAAACTGAAAACAATGGATGGCAACAATGCCGCCGCGTATGTTTCCTACGCTTTTTCCGAAGTTGCTGCAATCTACCCAATTACGCCCTCTTCGACAATGGCGGAATATGCCGATAAATGGGCTGCCGCCGGATTAAAAAATATTTTCGGACTGCCGGTCAATGTTGTTGAAATGCAGTCTGAAGCCGGCGCCGCCGGTGCTGTTCACGGGAGCCTTACCGCCGGAGCGCTGACTACGACATATACGGCATCTCAAGGTTTATTGCTTATGATTCCTAATATGTACAAAATTGCAGGAGAAATGCTTCCCGCCGTTATTCATGTTTCTGCGCGTACAATCGCATCGCACGCGCTATCCATTTTCGGTGACCATCAGGATATATATGCCTGTCGTCAGACGGGATTTGCGATGCTATGCGCGAACAGTCCTCAGGAGGCGATGGATCTCGGCGCAGTCGCGCACCTCTCGGCGATACGTTCGAGCCTTCCCTTCGTGCATTTCTTTGATGGTTTCCGTACCTCTCACGAGATGCAGAAGATTGAAGTCTGGGATTACGAAGAGCTTGCCCAAATGGCACCTTTTGATGCAATCAGAAGCTTCCGAGACAGGGCAAGCAGACCGGCTGACCCTGTGCTCCGCGGCACGAACCAGAACGGAGATATATTCTTTCAGATACGCGAAGCGGCGAATCAAAAATATTTTAATTTGCCGGCTGTCGTTGAATCTTGCATGAACGAAGTTAATTCGCGCATCGGTACCGACTACAAGCTATTTAACTATTACGGAGCTCCGGACGCGACGCATGTAATCATAGCAATGGGCAGCGTCTGTGAGGCGGCTGAAGAGGTTGTCGACTACCTGAACGAAAAAGGAGAAAAGGTCGGACTTGTTAAGGTTCGTCTGTACCGTCCGTTCTCGGTACAGCACTTGGTTCAGGTTCTTCCAGACACAGTCAAAACTATCGGTGTGCTCGACCGCACAAAGGAGCCTGGAGCAGTCGGCGAGCCGCTTTATGTTGATGTGATTTCGGCTCTTAACGGCACGAAGTTCCGCGATATACCTGTTTATGGCGGACGCTACGGTCTGTCTTCGAAGGACGTCACCCCGGGCTCGATAATTTCCGCATACCGTAACATCCAGGCAAGTCAGCCAATAAACAGCTTTACAATCGGTATCGTCGACGACGTGACCAATCTCTCAATTCCGATTACCGAAGACCCGGATACAACGCACAAGGACACGATATCGTGCAAATTCTGGGGGCTTGGTTCGGACGGAACGGTTGGCGCGAACAAGAACAGTATAAAAATTATCGGCGACCATACAGACCTCAAGGTTCAGGCCTACTTCCAATATGACTCGAAGAAATCCGGCGGCGTGACGATCAGCCACCTGCGCTTCGGTAAGAGCAGCATAAAATCAACCTACTATGTTTCGAAAGCAAACTTTGTTGCTTGCCATAACCCCTCCTATCTAGACAATTTCGATATTGTTCAGGACGTGAAGCCCGGAGGAGCTTTTCTTATCAACTGCGCATATGACGCCGAAGGTCTTGCAGGACATCTGTCCGCTGAAGCTAAGAAATATATCGCAGATAACAAGGTTCGCGTTTATACCATAGACGCAATGAAGATAGCCCGTGAAATTGGTCTGGGGAACAAGACAAATGCGATTTTGCAGGCTGCGTTTTTCAAGCTGGCTAAGATTATGCCCGAGGCAGACGCGGTAACCTATATGAAGGATGCAATAAGCACGACTTATGGCCGCAAGGGTGAAAAGATTGTGAACATGAACATTCTGGCTGTGGACGCGGGTATTGAGCAGGTTCGTGAGCTTCAAGTTCCGGCGGATTGGGTCACTCCCGCTCCCGATGAACCACGAGCTGTTCCGGAGGGTGGGCTTGACCACGCAAAGGATTTCGTTGAGAAGCTTCTCGTGCCGATTAACGCTATGCGCGGAGATAAGCTGCCGGTCTCCGCTTTCATGGATATTGCGGACGGAGCCGTGCCTGTAGGCACCTCCGCCTTTGAAAAGCGCAGCATTGCCGTTGAAGTTCCGAAGTGGATACCGGAAAACTGCATACAGTGCAACCAATGCTCGTTCGTATGCCCGCACTCCGTTATACGGCCCTTTGTGTTCACCGACAAGGAGCTTGCAAGCGCTCCCGCGGGTACTAAGTCTGTATCGATGAAAGGCAAGGGTTGTGAGGAGTATAAGTTTGCCGTCATCCCCAGCGTTTTGGACTGCACAGGCTGCGGAAGCTGTGCGAATGTCTGCCCTGCGAAGGACAAGGCTCTTGAGATGGAACCGCTTGGAGAAAGACTTGACGATCAGAAGGCTTTCAACTACGCGTATATGAATCTATCTGAAAAGGAACTGCCCTTCGCGGAGAACACCATTAAGGGCAGCCAGTTCAAGACTCCGCTTCTCGAGTTCTGTGGAGCCTGCGCTGGCTGCGGAGAATCGCCTTACGCGAAGCTTGTAACTCAGCTCTTCGGCGATCGGATGTATATCGCGAACGCAACGGGCTGCACCTCCATCTGGGGAGCGGCGGAGCCCAGCTTCCCCTATACGAAAAATAGAGAAGGGCGAGGTCCTGCCTGGGCGAACTCCCTTTTCGAGGATAACGCGGAATTTGGCTTCGGTATGCTGCACGGTGTGAAGCAGCGAAGAGCGACGGTTATCGAGGAAGTGAGGAACGTTACCGAATGCCCTGATACTACCGCCGACCTAAAACAGGCAGCGCAGGCTTGGCTCGACGGCAAGGACGATCCGACTTCCTCAAAGATGACATCCAAGGAACTTGAAGCAATGCTGCAAAAGCACATGGCAGGCAAAACCTACGAGGGAAGCGTCAATCTGAAAAAGCTTTATGAAGAACGCGATATGTTCGTTAAGCCCAGCTTCTGGGTGTTCGGCGGTGACGGCTGGGCCTACGATATAGGCTACGGAGGACTTGACCATGTTCTTGCCGCGGGGGAGAACATCAATGTCCTTGTTTTCGACACCGAGCTTTATTCGAACACCGGCGGTCAGGCCTCGAAATCGACGCCGACGGGCTCTGTTGCACAGTTCGCGGCGGCCGGCAAGTCGATTAAAAAGAAGGACTTGGCGCAGATAGCCATCACCTACGGTTATATCTACGTTGCACAGATAAGTATGGGCGCCAATTTCCAGCAGACGCTCAACGCCATACTTGAGGCTGAGAGCTACGACGGTCCGTCCCTGATCATCGCATATTCGCCTTGTATAAACCACGGAAACAAAAACGGCATGGGCAAGTCCATTGCGACCGAGAAGCAGGCTGTCGAGGCGGGATACTGGAATATGTTCCGCTATGACCCGAGAAAGGAGCAACCGCTAAGCGTTGACAGTAAGCCTGCGACTGCAAGCTATCAGGACTTTATAAATAGCGAGGTCCGCTATTCGTCGCTGAAGCTCAGTTTCCCGGAGCGCGCCGAGGAGCTCTTCCCAAGAGCCGAAAAGGAGGCCAAGGAGAAGTACGACAGGCTAGTTCGTCAGAAGACTCTCTATGAGAACGAAAACAAGGAACAGTAAAAAATAGACTTTAACAAAAGACGCTGTCGTTGAATCGGCAGCGTCTTTTGTTATTCCTCTTGTTTATCAGTCTTTCTTTCCTTTTCAAGACACTTTCGGGCGTCTTTTTTAAGGAGGGCTTCGATTGGGATTTTCGTTATCTTGTCGGGAAATTTTTCATCATAGGAACAGACAGCTGTTGAGCTACCCTCAATGTCTGAGTAAAGGCGGCAGTATATCCCTTCCTCGGGGGGGACTATTCTGCCGTTTCTTTTGTAGAAACGAAGAGAGCGCAGGTCGCCTTGTTGTGTGAGCTTGAAATAGCTCTCTCTGAGTACCCAGATGTCGAAAAAAGTTAGCCCCGCGAGTTCTGCAGGAGTCGTGAGTTTTTCGATGACCGTTTGTTTCATTATTCTATGTGTTTCCGTATCTGCGCCGACGGGTTTGTTCGATAGCGCGACGAAGACATGAGTCTTGCTGTGACTGACCGAATAGTGAAATTCTGGTCTGTCCGGCATATGGGGTTTTCCGGACAGAAGCTTTATTATTTTTGGAAGTGGGGCGCCCGCATAATCCTCATATGCCGCTGCAAGCAGGGAGACTCCGAAGGCGGAACCACGGCTCTTGCTCAGAGGAGGATAAAGGGCATCGTTTTCGTCCATGCCGCGGATATCAGCATAGTACAGTCGCATAAGGCTCACCTCATCTCGAAACGATGTATTTCTTATCACATTGTATCACAATATATTACGTTTTTACTACATTTCAATACAATTTGTTAAGCCATAATTTATATACAGCCTACGAGATTTAGGCGAGATGGCGGGTTAAGTACACAGAGGCACTTCGTGTTAGGAGAATAACAAAAACGTCATACAGACACAATCTCACGGTTTCATAAAGCATACTACAAAGAGCGTGATAGCTATTACAGCTGTCGCGCTCCAATTTTAATATTTACAATAATGGAATTGACCCTAACAGGGAAAGTATACCAGATGCAATTAGGCTACCGCCCGTTCCTATAGCTAAGTCTTTTAATATCTGCAAGTGTTTTTGAATAAATGAAGGTTCTTCTTTTTCCTCTACCGCTTTCATGGTTTCCAAAACAAGGGACTTAACGTTGTCGGTACTGCCTTTGAAAGATGCTGCAAATTGTGGATAATCAAAATACTCCTTGATTTCTTTTAGAACATCTAAAACCTTGTCATAGTTAAATTCCTGTGAAACAACCATTTTTTGTGATGAATTGTCAGAGTTGTTTTGTATTTGTATATCCTTTGCATTGTCGCCAAAAACAATAGTTGCCCCATTTTCTCCTGCTGCTTTTAACGCTTCAATAAGTTCATTATGGCGGCGCAATTCTTCAGCCTCTTTCTCTTCTCGTTCTCTAGCAATGTTGTGCATTATAACTTCATTTGCGGAGTTAATACGATTCATATGTTCTTGAATAGGATTAAAATTATTCATTGTAGACATACCTTTTAATATATCAGGGTTAATTTTTAACCCTTCAAATTGATTGAAATCGCCCACAAATAAGCCCTCCTAATAACAATAATTAGTATAGTTGTAGCCATATTTATAATATAGAAAAATATTACAAGTGTCTATAGATTTTTTGATTTGCTCAAATCAAATGAAAATTTTAATTGAGCAGCTTGTTTTTTTTGTATATTTTGTATAGTTACCCATTGATTTTTCTTTAGGAAAATTCAATGTACGTTTGTGTAGGCCTACGAAAATTTGGGTAAAACCAACATGTTGTACAATAACTATTTTAAAATCACTAAATATAGTGTAATATTAAACTACAAAGGAGGGCGTTGGATGTGTTAAGTGGCGAATTATTAATTTTCACTGAGAGCAATAACTATCAGCGTTTTATTATGCAGGACTCCCAGTTGCTATTTTAAAAACCCAAAAAAGGCTGTCAGGGACATTGAAAAGGCTATGGAAATATACAACAAGTAGGCTGGTGATTTTTTGCAGAAGGTTAATACCGCATATTTGCTTTGTGATAGCAGGAAGTTTGAGACAAAAGATGAAGCAACCCGAGAATTGAATCGTCTACGTTCGTTGTGCCTAAGACTAAAAGCGAAGAATAACGAGCTGCATGTTATTCTTGGATTATCAATTACGGACAGTAAGGTGTTTACAATTAATATGGCATATGAAAAACCCAAAAATCAAGGTGGAAAAAAGCATGCTGTTTGTACTCAAAGAATTACAACGGTTAACAGGGAGACAGGCGAATTATATTCGTATTCGCCAAAACCAATTGCTGCGCCCCCTCACATTCACATTATGGTAAAAGGAAATGGGGCGTCGAGTAATGCTGAAACAATTCTAAAAAATTTACGCAAACGGAATTCGGAAAATTTGTTTAGTAAAACACATCTAAAAACACAGGCTGATATTGCATTGGCTCAATCGTATATTAAAGATCAGAGTATTATTTTGCGGCATGTATAGAGGCAAAATTGTACGGTCTAATGACGGTAGGGAAAGCGTAAAAGCTAGCAATTACAGTGCTTAGTGGGTAATTACATTCGGAATTTTACTGTAATGTAATATTAATATACTTATAGAGCTAAGAGGGTGATTAAGTGGCTAGAGCAAAAATCCCGGTTGAGTTAAAAATGGCTCACAGACGTATGTATATGGCAACCTACAGACAACGGCAAAAGAAAAAGGAGTTTTCACAGATGATTAATTCTAAGTCCTTTTTTTCTCGGCCCCAATTATCTAATCAACAAGATAAGACCGTTTAGAAATAAAAATAAAAGGAGTAAATATTATGAGAAACTATCACCCGGAAATAGATTATTTAAATAAGCAGGCCAGCAGACCTCTATTAGAAAAATTACTTGAGGATATGATCTGTACCTAGACGGATTTGGTGTTCGTAGGATAGCAAGTACATTGACCTCAAAGGGCATTTTTAATCGACATGGAAAACCTTTTTCAGAGGGAGTAATTCGCTCCATAATAAAAAATGAAAAGTATTGTGGTATAGCGGCGAGAATGAAGTATGATACCGGCATTGTTTTCGCAAAACACACTGCGCAAATCAGAGACAAATCCGAACAAATAATATTCGAGACAGAAAAAATACCTGCAATTATTAGCCGAGAGAAATTTGATAGAGCGAATGAGATAAGATGTAACAAGATACAGCATATCTTACAAAGCGATAGCCTGACTGGAAAAGGGATTAATCATGGAGCTACTGATTATGCTCAAAAAGTAATCTGCGGTTGCTGTGGATCAAAGTATATGGTAAGCAATACAAAGAATTATAATGGCAAATTCACGAGGTACTATGCGTGTACAAAAAAGCGACAAATGTCAAGAGATGAGAATGGAAACAGAATCATGCTTTGCAACAATCCAAATGTATCTCAAGAAACTCTTGATAGCGTGATAAATAGTGGGGGGTATACAATAAAAATATGGTTAAAAATCAGAGACGGTATTAAAGAATTAACAGATATAATAAATGCTCTAACTAGTCGCATTGATGCCCAAAGCATAGACGAAATAAAAGCCGTTGAAGAACAGCTTTCAGATGTGAAAAAGAAAAAAATGAAATTACTTGACCTATACTTATCGGATACGTTCTCAAAAGAACAGTTAGACGAGAGAGTGAAGCCGCTTGATAATCAGGAAACTGAATTAATTGAAAAAATAAAAGCCCTATCAAAAACTAATGATGATATTTACCGCGATATTACAGAGGCAGAGGAAACATTAAGATATTTTCAAGAACAAAACAGAATAATTCAAGAAGAAGTAAATAATGGGAAAATACTACGCAAATATACAAAAAAGAAAGTTTTAGAAGATACAGAATACATCGTCGTTGAAACGGATGGCTCTTTGAAAGTGAAACTCAAAGCTTATGCAGAAATTGAGAAGCTGATTCAAAAACACAGATATTTGGTTAGCAAGATTGCTTAAGAACTATAAAGCGATAACTTCGTTTTGTGTTGAGATGTAGTATAATACGTTGTGATTTTACACTACCATTTTTTCGTCCGGCATGTTATAATACATTCACATATTGTGCGTTTTTGTCCGATTTTAGGGAGGTGCGGTGCTTTGAAAAAGAGACGGGGACTTTTTGTCGCCATGGCCGCCGTGCTTTTTCTACTATCCGGCTGTTCGCTTGCGGGAATTGACGAGCTTTACAGCCTTCCGCAGGCGCCCAAGGAATTTCTTCAGCTTCAGGAGCTAATTAACGATGAGATTGGAGCCGGAAGCGAATATTCTGCGCCGACTGCAGGCTCGCTTCGTCAGAGCATTCAGCTTGTTGACCTAGATGGCGACGGGACAAATGAAGCCCTCGCGTTTCTCCGAAATAAAGACCTCCAGCCCGAAATTTGCGTTTACCTTAAAACGGGGGGGAATTACGCCCTGGCTGCGGCAATTGCTGGTGACGGAACTGCAATTGGGCGTGTCGAATGTGCCGATATAAATGGTGACGGTGCTTCTGAAATCCTTGTTACCTGGGAAGTCAGCGCAGAGCTTCGGCTTCTGAAAGTTTATTCAATGAAGGATTGGAAGTCTTCCGTTTTGCTTACGGCAAGCTGTGTCGATTTCAGGCTCGGCGATTTAGATTCGAACGGGATAACGGATATAATTACGCTCAACCTTGAAGCCAGCGGCGGCATGGTCGATATGTATACCATTTATAAAAGCGGGAATGTTGCGCAAGAGTCAGCCAGACTCTCCGCTTCGCTCAGGACTGCGGACCGTTTCCGTATCGCGGCAATTGCTGACGGAACCCCGGCGGTCTTTGTCGAAGGACCGTACTCCGCGGAGGACAGCAGCTTTCTTGTTACGGATATTATCGTTTCGGCTGACGGCGAACTGAAAAATTTAAGTTGCGGTACAGCCGAGGACAGCAGTACGAAAAGGTACTTCTCCGTTTACAGCACCGATATTGACGGGAACGGGTCGCTCGATGTGCCGCTTGCTGAAAAGCTTTTGGGCACGGTCGAATACTGGATTTTTGACTGGTATACCTTTGACGTTGAAGGTAAAAGCGTGAAGTGCGCTTCGACCTGTCACGATTATACGGACGGCTGGTTTTTTATGCTGCCCGAAGAATGGAGAAGCACAGTCTCGGTTAGGCGGGAAGGCTCCGTTTCCGGCGAACGAACGCTCATCTTTTCTTCTGTTGACGAAGAAACAGGAGAGCTTACGGACAGGCTGGCTATATATACTTTCAATGACGAAAACAGGACAGAAAGAGCTACGATTGACGGCCGCTTTGTGCTTCTGAGCAGAGGGACTGTCATTTACGCGGCGAAGATAATGGACAGTAACGGAGCGCAGCAGGATATAATAGACCGCTTCCACCTAATATCGTCCGAGTTTAACACAGGGGCGCTATGATTTATATTTTTTCCTGTATTGGCTGGGCTTTTCCATTATAAACGAAAGGATCAATCTGCTATGAAAAAAGTTCTGGTTTTGGAAGACGAATCTAGCATCCGAAGCTTCGTTGTCATCAATCTTAGACGCTCCGGTTACGAGCCGATAGAGGCCGAGACCGGCGAACAGGCGCTTGAAGAGCTCAAGAAGAACCCCGACGTTAAGGTCGCACTTCTGGATGTTATGCTTCCCGATATCGACGGGTTCGAGGTTTGCAGGCGCATACGTGCCTCGGGCTCTAAGATCGGCATTATCATGCTGACCGCCAAAAGCCAGGAAATGGATAAGGTGACGGGGCTGATGACGGGCGCGGACGATTACGTTACAAAGCCCTTTTCTCCCGCGGAGCTCACAGCGAGGGTCGACGCTCTATACAGGCGCGCGGGCGGTGATGTCGAGGAAGAAACGGCATCGGGCGAAATTACGAGCGGACCTTTCCGCCTCAATACACGCAACCGTACACTTGAAAAAAACGGCAGCAGGATTAGACTTACCCAGATTGAGTATTTGATAATGAAGCTTTTTATAGACAATCCGGGTAAGGCTCTTTCAAGAGAAGATATACTTATCGATGTCTGGGGCAGAGACTATTTTGGAGAGCTCAAGATTGTTGACGTCAATATCCGAAGGCTGCGCATTAAGATTGAGGACGACCCGACCATTCCCTCTTTCATCACAACGGTCTGGGGATACGGCTATAAATGGGGCTTCTGATACAGACTGATTTGACATTCGCAGGGGACGGTGAGACGCGACATGAACTTTAAGGGTATAAAGGGTAGGTGGATGCTCAACGGCATTGCCGGTGTTCTGCTTGTCGTTTTCGTATCCATTATCGCGTTTTCTATTGCCATTTATAATTACTACTATTCAACCGCCCGCACGGGACTTGAAAACAAAGCGCAGACCGCTGTCGAGTTTTTCACGACCTATGTTTCAAAGAGCTATCTTGAGTATTACGAAAGTGCTTACCGCTACACCGAGTCCTTTGAGGACAAAGATTCCATCGAGCTCCAGTTCGTGAGCACGAAAGGGCGGGTCGAGGTTTCTAGCTACGGCATTTCCGCCGGCTCCTCTCCAGGAACGCCGGACATCGTAAGCGCGCTTGATGAGGGTAAAATCAGCTATTGGAAGGGCGTGAGCCCGGACACGGGCGAGAGACTTATGTCTGTTTCGGCGCCGATGAAATATGCTGACGGTTCGATTGTCGGAATTATGCGCTATGTTACGAGTCTTGAGCTCATCGATAAGAGGGTCGTCCAGATTACGGCTATTGCCTTCGGAATAGGGCTTTTAATCGTCATAATCGTATTTTTTTCGAATATGTACTTTATTCGCACAATCATCGAGCCGATACATGAGCTTACAAAGCTGGCACGGCAGATTTCCGAGGGCAGCTACGGCATACAGGCTGAGAAAAAATATAACGACGAGATTGGAGACCTGACAGACGCCATAAATGAAATGTCCGCCAAGATAAGTCAGTCGGAAAAGATGCAGACGGAATTCATCACCTCCGTTTCACATGAGCTACGAACGCCCCTGACCGCTATCACAGGCTGGAGCGAAACTTTGATGTATGACCCCGAAATTAAGGGGGATTCGCAGAGGGGCGTCGCCATTATTTCAAAGGAAGCCGCAAGACTTACAAAAATGGTCGAGGAGCTTCTGGAGTTCACGCGCATACAGGATGGGCGGTTTAATCTCAATATTGAACAAATGGACATCGAGGCCGAGCTTGAGGATTCGATTTTTGCCTATGGTGAGCTGCTCCGTCAAATGGATATGGAGCTTGAATATACCCCCAGCTCTCAGCGCATACCGCTGATTCCGGGGGATCCAGAGCGAATAAGACAGGTTTTTCTGAACATCCTGGACAACGCTTCGAAATACGGCAAGGACGGCAAAATAATCGAAGTGTCCTTGGAAAAGCACGGGGACTATGTGGTAATTAAGGTCAGAGACCACGGTCCGGGTATACTGCCTTCTGAACTTCCGTTCGTCAAGAAAAAGTTTTACAAGGGCAGCTCGAAGGAGCGCGGAAGCGGTATCGGACTTGCGGTCTGTGATGAGATAGTTGCGCGCCACGGCGGAGACCTTATCATTGCAAATGCCGAGGATGGCGGAGTCTGCGTTACGATAAGGCTGCCTGTCAGCAGATAAAATAGCGATAAAATCGTTTACCCGAAAGGAAACTAACAATGAGCAAAAAGAAAAAAGCCGCGGAGGAATTTCGTACCAATATAGGCGGACAGGCTCTTATCGAGGGCATACTCATGAGAGGTCCTTCCAAGCAAGCAATAGTTGTGCGAACTCCGGAAGGGCTTGTTACTAAAGAAAGTGAACCGCATTTCATAAGAGAAAAATACAAGATTTTGGGCTGGCCGTTTTTGCGCGGCATAATCATTTTCATCGAATCGATGGTCTATGGCGTAAAAGCTCTGACCTATTCGGCGTCCTTTATGCCGGAGGAGGAGCAGGAGCAGCCGACGAAATTCGATAAATGGGTGGAAGAAAAGCTCGGTTCGGAAAAAGCGGAGAAGGCTCTCATAGGCTTTGCCGTTTTCCTCGGAATCTGCCTTTCGGTCGGGTTATTCGTGCTTTTGCCGACTCTGCTCGCAGGCTTTGTAACAAATTTAACGGATTCTTCGATTCTGCGCAATTTGACCGAGGGCGCCCTGCGTCTTATAATATTCTTCCTGTATATGTACTTCTGTACCAAATCGCCCGATTTGAAAAGGGTGTTCAGATACCACGGAGCGGAGCACAAGTCGATTTTCTGTTACGAAAAGGGCCTGCCTCTCACAGTCGAGAATGTGCGTGAGCAGTCGCGCTTTCATCCCAGGTGCGGTACGAGCTTCCTTTTTATCGTTATGATAATCAGTATTTTCGTGTTTTCGTTCCTGAGCTGGAACAATGTGCTGTTGCGTATGCTCCTACGTATCCTGCTTCTGCCGGTTGTTATGGGTATTTCCTACGAAATAATCCACTGGGCCGGAAAGCATGACAACTGGCTCTCGTCCGCCCTGTCAGCTCCCGGAAAAGCGCTTCAGCGGCTCACCACCGCAGAGCCCGACGATGGCATGATTGAATGCGCCATCGAGGCGCTGAGACTCGTTATACCCGAGAAAAAGGGACAGGACGAGTGGTGAGGCGTTTTTCACTGAAAGGATTTTCTTAGATGCCAAAAACATACAACGAGATTTATATTAATACAAGGAAAAGGCTACGCGACAGCGGAATTGAGGCATCAAGCCTTGAAACAAGGCTGATAATGGCCCATGTATCCGGAAAATCAACGGATCAGCTTTTGCGGGACATGAACCTCTATACTTCGGAAGCGGTTGCAGAAACGGTGTCCGAGCTTACGGAAAAAAGGCTTGGTGGCGAGCCCGTTGCCTATATAACGGGTAATTGGGAGTTTTACGGACTGCCCATTACGGTGACGAGAGATGTGTTGATTCCGAGAAACGATACGGAACTGCTAGTGGATACGGCAATTACGGCGTTAAAAGGCCGGAAAATGGATGCTCGCATCATCGACCTCTGCACCGGAAGCGGCTGCATAGGCTGCGCGATTGCAAAGGAACTGCCAGCGACACACATCGTGCTTTCGGATAACAGCCGTGCGGCGCTTTCGGTTGCGAAGCAGAACGTGATGAAACTGAAACTGAATCCACGGGTCACCTGTATAGAGCTTGACGCGCTTGCAACGCCGCCGGTTATGCTGGGCAGCTTTGATATGCTGACCTGCAACCCACCCTATATACCCAAGGCGGACATTGAGACGCTGGATGCTTCGGTGAAAGATTTTGAGCCGCACTCTGCCCTTGACGGCGGGGAGGACGGACTTGATTTTTACAGGGCCATACTTCGGAAGTGGCACAATGTGGTCAGGGTCGGCGGACTGATGATTTTTGAAGTCGGCATCGGACAGTCGGAAGATGTCATGGACTTGATGCGAGATGCGGAACTAAGCAATGTAGGCTGCGTCAAGGACACTCAAGGAATTGAAAGGGTCGTTTTCGGAAACGTTTAATTTGAATAGATACTTACGGCGAATATGATTGATGAGGTGTGAACAGAATGGCAGAAAAGAAGAAACTTGCGATTACTCAGGTTGGTCAGGCAGATGACAAGAAAAAAGCGCTGGAAGCTGCTCTCGCACAAATTGAAAAGAATTACGGAAAGGGTGCGATTATGCGCCTCGGTGACGATATACCCGTCAATGTCGAGGCGATTTCAACGGGCTCGCTGTCGCTTGACCTTGCGCTTGGCATAGGCGGCGTACCGAGAGGTCGTATTGTTGAGATATTTGGACCGGAATCCTCCGGTAAAACTACGCTTGCGCTGCATATTCTGGCAAGTGCACAGAAGCAGGGCGGAGAGGTTGCGTTCATCGACGTTGAGCACGCGCTTGAGCCTGCTTACGCAAGAGCTCTGGGCGTTGATATCGATAGTCTTCTAATTTCACAGCCGGATACGGGAGAGCAGGCCCTTGAAATAGTTGAAGCCCTAGTGCGCTCGGGCGCTCTTGACGTCGTCGTTGTGGACAGCGTCGCGGCGCTTTTGCCGCGCAGCGAGCTTGAGGGCGAAATGGGCGACTCCAGTGTCGGTGTAGTCGCGCGGCTTATGTCGCAGGCACTCCGCAAGCTGGCGGGTACAATTTCGAAGACAAGGACAATAGTCGTCTTTATAAATCAGCTTCGTGAAAAAATCGGGGTAATGTACGGAAACCCTGAGACTACTCCCGGCGGACGTGCACTTAAGTATTTTTCAAGCGTGCGTATAGATGTGCGCCGCGTCGAGACCTTGAAAAACGGGACAGAGGCATACGGCAACCGCACAAAGGCTAAGGTCATTAAAAACAAGGTCGCACCTCCCTTTAAGGAGGCGGAGTTTGATATTGTCTACGGCGAGGGCATTTCTAAGATCGGTGAGATTATAGATTTCGGCGTTAAGCTTGAACTCATAGATAAGGGTGGAGCATGGTTCACCGTCGGCGATACAAGGCTTCAGGGTCGTGAAGCCGTTAAGGACTATCTGAAAGAAAATCCGGAGGTTTGCGACGAGCTGGAGCGGAAAATCCGCGAGAATGCCGTGCAGCTGATGAGCCCACAGGCGAAAACGGCGGCTAAGGCCGCAGGACGTGCTGTAGATGTTTCGGCGGACGATTTTGAGGGCTGATGAGTACCGAAAAACAGGAAAATATCATTGTTACCGAGCTGCGCGAAACTATTCAGGGAAAGTTCGTCGTAGGTTTTTCCGACGGGTCAGAGATGAAGCTAGCGCTTGATACGGTTGCGGACCTTTCGCTTTTCAAAGGGCGGGAGCTTTTCGAAGAGGAGTTTTCGGCTCTTCGCTCTGCCGCAGAACTTTCAAAATGTAAAGAGCGGGCTCTCCGAATCATCGGGGCGCGACCTTTGTCAAAGAAGGCGCTTTTCGATAGGCTAGTTGAGAAGGGCGAGACATCGGATAATGCGGAGGAGTGTGTAGAGTGGCTGTGCCGCTTGCACTACCTTGACGATGTGCAGTACGCAGGAATGGTAGTTCGTCATTATGCGGGAAAGGGCTACGGAGCCCAGAAGATTAAAAGCGAGCTATATAGGCACGGAGTTCCAAAGACCCTTTGGGACGAAGCGCTCGAAGAGATGCCGGAAACGGACGATAAGGTCTATGAGCTGCTTTGCCGCAGGCTCAAGGGCTCGGAGCCCGACAGGGCGGAGCTTAAAAAAGCGACGGCTGCGCTGTTTCGTCGTGGCTTTTCATGGGACGAGATAAAAGCGGCGGTGAATAAATATACTGCCGGAGGAAATGATTAAAAGCGTGAGACTTCGCTTTATTGGGTTTAGCCGCGCACGGGAGGTTTTTATGTCAAAAATCAAGGTGGCTCTAATTTCGCTGGGCTGTCCTAAAAATTTGGTAAACAGCGAGCAGATGCTGTATTTGATGAACGAGGCGGGAATGGAGCTTGTGCCCGAGCCCGAGGATGCCGATACCGTTGTAATAAACACCTGCGGCTTTATTGAATCCGCCAAGACCGAGGCCATCGACACAATAATCGAGATGGGCGAGCTTAAAAAGGCTGGTAAGTTAAAGAGCATCGTCGCAGCGGGTTGTCTTGTACAGCGCTATAAGGACGAGATTTCGAAGGAGTTGCCAGAGCTTGACGCTATGCTTGGAACGGGTAGTTATGGCGATATAGTCGAGGCCGTCAAGGTCTCGCTTAAGGGAAAGCCCTTCGAAAAGTTCGGAGACATCGATGAGGCGGTCGAGGAGACGGGGCGCATTGTTTCAACGGGTCCGAGTTGGGCGTATCTCCGCATCGCGGAGGGCTGCAACAACCGCTGTGCGTTCTGCGTTATTCCCTCTATTCGTGGGAAATACCGTAGCAGGAAGATGGAGGACATCGTCGATGAGGCGAGGGCTCTTGCAAAGACCGGAACAAAGGAACTCATCGTAGTTGCACAGGATATTACGCGATACGGTACCGACCTTTACGGCAAGCGCCTGCTTCCGGAGCTTTTGCACAAGCTTTGCGCAATCAAGGGTGTTGAGTGGATTAGACTCCATTACCTTTATCCGGATGAATTCGATGACGAGCTTATCGGAACGATTATTTCGGAAAAGAAGATTCTGAAATACATCGACATACCAATACAGCATATAAATGACGGGATACTCAAACGCATGTATAGGCGGGGAACGGGAAACGAGGTAAGGGAGCTGCTTCGTAAACTCAGAGAGAAGATTCCCGGCGTCGTTATTAGGACAAGCTTGATAGTCGGGCTTCCGGGCGAGGGCGAGGCCGAATTTAATGAGCTTTGCGCGTTCTTGCGTGAGGCGAAAATAGAGCGTGCGGGCGTTTTTGTGTTCTCTCCGGAGGAGGGAACTCCGGCTGCCGCGATGACTGATCGCTGTGACGAGGACGAGGCGAAGCGCCGTCAGGAAATCGTTATGGAAATCCAGACGGAGATTATGGAGGCTTGGAGCCGTTCATTTATCGGGAAGACCGTTCGGGTTCTGTGTGAGGGTTATGACGAGGAGCAGGGTTTGCAGTTTGGCAGGAGCTTCGCCGATTCGCCGGATATAGACGGAATCGTATTCTTCTCAGGAGAGTGTGCTGCCGGAGAATTTGCCGAGGTTGAGATAACCGAAACAGCCGAAGGTGAATGGTTCGGCAGAGAAGTGTAATTACAAGGAGTGGACTTTTGATGACTACCGCAAGTAAAATAACTATGGCGCGCATTTTTATGATACCGTTTTTTATGGCAGCGGCGCTGATGAATTTTAAAGGGCATGAATATGCTGCGCTTGTCATTTTTATTGTAGCATCAGCTACGGATAGCCTTGATGGCTATGTCGCAAGGCATTATAATCAGGTATCCACCTTTGGAAAGTTTATTGACCCGCTGGCGGACAAGCTGCTGGTTTTTGCCGCACTGTTGATTTTCGTTGAGCGCGGACAGATGGCTAGTTGGGCTTGCATGATAGTGGTGGCGCGTGAATTCGCCGTTACGGGACTTCGGCTTGTTGCGATGGAGGACGGGATCGTTATAGCGGCGGGTACTTCGGGAAAGGTGAAGACCGCACTATCAATCGTCTGCTCCTGCATTATGCTATTGCCGCATGACTTCATTACTTACCCTTGGTGGCGGACAGTTGACTGGATAAATGTTGTAATTATCGTTTTGGTGACTGTTTATTCGGGCATTGACTACTTCGTAGCAAACAAAAAGGTGCTTAAGGTGAGGGGAGACGAGCCCGACACGCCTCAACCTTGATAAATTTGCGCCATACTTCGTTGTCGATCCTAGACATACGCCGGTATGTCGTTGTCCTCCGCCTCGTCTGGCGCAAATTTCTCTAAGGCGGAGGTCGCAGAGTTTTTTGCCGTCAGTTGCGTCTCAGGCTAGGCCAGACGACACAGCCTTGCTGACGCAAGGCAAGGAGGATAACAACGCATGGGGCGCAACTGACGAGAAAAAAACCGTTTCGGGTTCAACTCCCCTTACCTTAATACAAAGGATTGACACGGTTTTACCTTCGTGGTAATATAATGGCACAAAACTTGATATGGCTATGAAAGGGAAAAGTAGAACAAATCCGCGCTAGAGAGATTTGCCGTCTAGGCTGAAAGCGGCAATAACGCTGGAATGTTTGAAGTGCGCCCCGGAGCCGAGGGAGGAGGAAATGCTTCCCCGTTTGAGCCGCGTTAAGGTTACGACCCGGTGCTTGCCGGCGAGTTATAAATGAGAGTGGAACCGCGAAGTTTATTCGCCTCTCACAGACATATGTCTGTGAGAGGCGTTTTTGTTTTATTAGAAGGAGACGAGATATGTTTGAGAATCTGAAAGAGCTGGTCGGCGCATATAAGGCGAGAGATCCGGCAGCACGCTCGACATTGGAGATACTGCTGCTATACCCGGGCCTGCGTGCGACCTTATCACATAAGAGAGCGAACTATTTTTACAGGCACAATATGAAATTTATTGCCCGCTGGATATCGCAGGGTTCACGCAAAAGGACAGGAATTGAGATACACCCGGGCGCAACGATTGGCAAGAGACTGGTCATCGACCACGGAATGGGAATTGTTATAGGCGAGACAGCGGAAATCGGCGACGATGTGCTTCTATATCAGGGAGTGACCCTTGGCGGCACTGGCAAGGACACGGGGAAGCGCCATCCGACAATCGGAAATAATGTGCTGATTGGGTCGGGAGCCAAGGTGCTAGGACCGTTCAAGGTGGGCGATAACTGCCGCATTGCGGCTAATGCTGTTGTGCTCAAGGAGGTTCCGCCAAACAGTACCGCTGTCGGAGTTCCCGCGAGGATAGTCCGTATTGACGGGCAGAAAACCAACTTCGCCGGAGATGTCGACCAGATTAGCGTCACAGACCCAATTGCCAACGAGCTGATTTCTCTGCACGAGCAGATAAACGCTCTGCTTGATAAAAGGGCAAAAGGCGAGTAAAATAAAGAAAGCCAAGTTTTGGAGGATAGATACGAATGAGATTGTTTAATTCACTGACAATGCAAAAAGAAGAGTTTGTGCCCATAGAGGAGGGCAAGGTTAGTTTGTATGCCTGCGGCCCGACGGTTTATAACTATATTCATGTCGGAAATGCAAGGCCACTTATAATGTTCGACGTGCTGCGGCGTTATATGGAATACCGCGGTTATGAGGTCAAGTTCGTTCAGAACTTTACCGACGTCGATGACAAAATAATCAAGCGAGCGAACGAGGAAGGCATCACTTCCAAAGAGGTTTCCGAAAAATATATAGAGGAATACTATAAGGACGTTCACGGTCTCGGCGTGCGCGAGGCGAGCATTCATCCGAAGGCAACCGAGAATATCGAGCAGATTATCACGATGGTAAAGACACTGATCGAAAAAGGGTACGCATATGAGGCAAACGGAGATGTTTATTACCGTACTGTTAAGTTCGGATCCTATGGGAAGTTGAGTCATCAGCCGCTTGAGGATTTGCAAGCGGGCGCGAGGATTGACGTGACGGACATTAAGGAAAACCCGATGGACTTCGCGCTTTGGAAGGCTGCAAAGCCTGATGAACCCAGTTGGGAGTCACCCTGGGGAAAGGGCCGTCCCGGCTGGCATATCGAATGCAGCGCGATGAGTAACCGCTATCTCGGCAAGACAATTGATATACACTGCGGCGGACAGGATTTAATCTTTCCACACCATGAGAATGAGATTGCCCAGTCTGAGGCGGCGAACGGTTGTAAATTCGTAAACTACTGGATGCATAACGGCTTTATCAGCGTTGATAATAAGAAGATGAGTAAGTCTCTGGGTAACTTTTTTACTGTCCGTGAGGCAGCGGGGGCATACGGCTATGATTCCATCCGCATGTTCATGCTCATGAGCCATTACCGCAGTCCGTTGAACTACTCAGGTGATATTCTGATGCAGGCAAACAGTGCTTTGGAGCGTCTGTCTACAGCGAGAGCGAATCTTGATTTCTTCGCTGAAAACGGCGTTGAAGGCGAGATAACTGACGAAGAGAAGAAGCTTGCAGAGGGACTTGACAGGTACCGTCAGCGCTTCGTTGATGTCATGGATGATGACCTCAACACTGCGGACGCGGTCGCTGTTATTTTTGAACTTGTGCGTGAAATTAACGCCGCGGTAAGCCCTGCTTCAAACCCCACAAAGGCTCTTGCCAAGAGCTGTGCCGTGATATTTGATGAGCTTGCAGGCGTACTTGGATTGCCGATTGTGAAGCCCGAGGAGGACATCGGCGCTGAGGTCGAAAAGCTTATCGAGGCACGTCAGGCAGCGAGAAAGGCTAAGAATTATGCGGAGTCCGACCGCATACGCGACGAGCTGAAGGCTATGGGTATTGTGCTTGAGGATACACCGCAGGGTGTTAAGTATTATCACAAATGATTGTCCAACAAAACGACCGTGATTGAGCGGTCGTTTTTTATTATAATTTTATCGATAATGCTTTTCCAGAAAGCTCTCTTGCTTTCACGTGACAGCCTGTTATATTTGTCCTGCCACCCTACCGAGAACATCTTCGCGATATCTACAGTCGCGACCGGTGGAGGCACTGGACTAATGAGCGCTTGAAGCTCGGAGGCATCGCGCTTGTATTCATCTAGCGAAATAAGGTCGTTAATATAAAGTTCCTTCAACCTTGACAGTTTGTGTTTGATTTTAGTGTTGTCGTTTTGAATGGTTGGCTTTGACGTCTCAGCTTGAGCTGTCCAGCATTGCATTATTGAGCTAATGTTATTTATCAGATACTCTTCGATTGCAACCTCGCGCATGTTTGAGCTGTTAGTGCAATTATTTCTAGCGTACTTCCCGGAACAATTATAAAGTAATGTTTCTGTCACGTTTCCGTTGGTATGCTTATATTTTGTCGTGGTCGATTGGAACCTGTTGCTGCACTCCCCGCAGAATACCAAGCCCGAAAAGATAAACACACGATTATCTTTGGTCTTGCGCTCAGATTTAATTCTGTATGCTCGGTTCAACTCGTATTGGTGCGGAGTGATATATTGCGGGCACTCAACACCTGCGAACGTACCTGCGTAGCATTCTTTCTTTAAAAACAAGTCCGCTAGCTGATATGATATTGTAGTTCCTGTCAGCCTTTCCGTTTCCATCCTAGCTTTATTTGTGGATTTATAGTCGGCAAAGCATTGAAAGAAGGTATCTATAATATCTTGCAAAGCGGGATCCTTTTCAAGCTTTTTATCTTTGAGAATGAAACCAGTCGGAACAGAGCCGGTAACTATCTCTCCTTTGGCGCGCTTGCTGTCAAATACGGCCTTTATGCGCTCAGAATCACGATCCGCTTCGTCTTGAGCTACCGAAAGCATGATATTGACTTTTAATCGTCCGGATGCTGTAACCGTGTCGTAGTCCTCGTGTATGGTTTTCCATGTCACTTTGTACTTATCGAGAATTTCCTGCACTTTATAATAATCGGAAATATTGCGAAACCATCTATCGAGCTTAGTAAACAGAATAATATCGACCTGTCCATTTTCAACGTCAGAAAGGAGCCGCTGAAGGGCTGGGCGCTTCGTGTGCTTTTTACGCGCGCTTATTCCTGCATCGTTATAAACTCCGACTATCTTGTAGCTATGCACTTTGGCCCATTCGCGCAAGGCTGATTCTTGAGCTTCAATTGACAGTCCCCTGACCCTTTGCTCCTCTGTTGAGACTCTCAAGTACAGCGCGGCTCGCAATTTCTCGTTAAGTGGTTCAGATTTCATAAGACACCTATAGTTTGCCGCCCTCATTATTGAGGGCGGTTTTTTGTTTATGTATCAAGAAATAATTGTACAATCGTCCAGTGCTGGTGTAAGAGCTTTCCCCCTGCATCTGCCTTGGATTATCACATTGTTACCTTTTTTGAGAGCAGAAACTGCATCTGATTGGTCGTCCTCAAAATCACAATATACCATGACCAGACTCCACTGTTGACCGTCGGTGACAATAACTTGAATTTGTCCGAATGTCACGGTAACACTATCAATCACGCCTGAAACCTGAAGCATCTTATCTTTGTATAGCTTGTCAGCGTTAACTTCATTTTCATCGTACTGGTTATAAAGATCGGAGGCAGTAACAGATATTGGCACTTCCGATGGTTCCGGAGATTCGGTATTCGCAGATGTGCTCACGGGTTTAGGTTCACTATCTCCCTTCGGGATGATGGCGGCAAGTAAAATTATCGCCGCGACTACTCCCGCAGCTATTAAACATCCGGGCTTTTTCTTTTTGCTTTGTGCTATTGGTGTTTGATTAAACTGGCTTGAATGCCCGACACTTTGAGAAGCTCCACACTCGGTGCAGAACGTTGAGCCGTTAGGTATCTCTTTCCCACAATTTTTACAGAACATTGTTTTCCCTCCGTATATTTACCGCTAAGGCGGCTAATTACACCATTACAAGGTCTGCTTCCGCTTCGATATGCACTATATCGGCGAACTCGTTATAAAAGTGGTCTTTCTCAATATGATTCAGTTCGTGGTTTAGCGCTTCAAGTTGCTTTCGAGGTGATATCCGACTATTGACGAAAATGTCAAATGTTCCGTCTTCTCTCGGTTGTGTTACAGCTTCAACTCGCATTGGTAGTTCAACCATACGAATGTTAGCATAATCTCTTGTCACTCTGCACTCTAATTCCGTATCCATCAACTCGATTCTGTCTCATTATTTTTGGAGTGCTTCAATAATTTTTACTGCCTGTTCAACTTCTTCCTTCGTTGCTCCTTTAGACAGCTTGAATAACATTCTCATTTCCGGTCTCGTTCGCAACGCTTCCAAATACGTATTTAGCTCGTCATCGTCGATGGCGGGCTTTTCTGTTCCAATACCTGTAAAAAGCCAATCGGGCGAAACGCCAAGAAAATTTGCAATCCTAGACACTGATCGACTTGAGGGGGTTGTCTTTCCTTTACGCCATTGCGAGACGGCTGCGTCAGTTATTCCGCAGGCATTATACATTTCCATCTTTGAAATGCCTCTTTGCCTAAGTATCTCTTCGTATCGTTTAATAAATTGCAAAATATCCAACATAAATTCCTCACTTTTGTGCAAGCATACAAACCTAAGAAAATCCAAAGATAAAAAGGGAATTAATGTTGACTTAAGTCGTAACTTAGGATAAACTTAGGTTACAACAAAAAAGGCAACAAAAACTCAGGCTCATCTTAGGATTTAATGAGCGCTTGTTATGATTATCGGCAATTCTCATAATAGCGCTCACGCCCTAAGAAGTCAAGTAAAACTTAGGAAAAGGAGGACGAAATGGGTTTTTTATCCGCACGTAAAAAAAGAGGATTGTCTCAGGCGGAAGTAGCGGTTGAACTTGGCGTATCAGATGCCTCGGTATCGATGTGGGAGACAGGAAAAACAATGCCTCGGGCATCTCTTCTGGTCAAGCTTGCAAATCTGTACAACTGCTCCGTTGATGACCTGCTTAAGCAAGACGAACAAGTAACCTCATAATCTCACGGTTCTTGTCCGATAAACAGTACACAGAAAGGAGGAGCCCTATGTTCCAAATGACAGAGGAACAGGCCAAGTACGCAACCGCTGTTCTCACACGACTTTACGCTCGCGAAATGGGGCTTGAAATAACAGATATTAAAATCATTAGGGTACCGGAAGACGCCAAGGAGGCAATCGCATGATTAAACACCTAATTGACCTAGTCGGCGGTTTACCAAATGCAGCGCGCGGTATCGTCGAGGGCCTGATTGTAACGGCTTATCTTGTCGCAGCTTACTTCGCGGTCTGCGCAGTGGTGCCATTTAGATAAGGAAGGAGGAGACCTATGAAAATTACGATCGAAGCCGAACCTAAAGAAGTTGCCGCCCTCGTACTGAAGATACAAGAACGGCAGAGCGAGGACACGCCTGTATTTATAGATGGTACAAAGATGGCTACTTTTCTACAGCAAGTTCTGAAAGAAGCATGTAAACGAGATCACTAGTGTATTTAATTGATTCAGTTTGTAAATAAGCCGCTAATTCAGTGATGGTTATATTATTTACATCTTTTGTATACAGAGATAGTCGCTCTACTATTTCTTCTTCTGTCTGAGGCAATAATTGATGCTTCGCTTTCATGAACAGATCATCAAATTGTTCTTGAGTCAATCAGCTCACCTCCTTTCGACCACATATTACCACTTGTGGCGAAAGAGAACAATAGGAAAGGAGAAACCCCACATGAGCAGTGCAACTAACCACAGAGCACGTTCGCATCGTTCTTATTCAGGCAAGCGTTCAACGATGGGAAAAATCCAGAGTAAGGCTACATATCGCAGAGCTCGCGTTGCGCAAGCCAAAACATTGCGCCAGAGTCTGGCGGCTGCATTCGCAAAGATGCGCAAGCCCAAAGAATCAAAGTCGGACAAGGCATGAGAAAGGAGGTACCGAATGCCATTCTACCACGAATGCCCGGATTGTGGGTTAAATCTTGATCCAGGAGAGAGCTGCGAGTGCGCAAAAGAAAAAGCTCCCAGCGGAACTGCCATTCCAGCTGAGAGCAAAACCAATAATAACTAGCCTCATTATACGAGGCAAAAAGGAGAAATGTCAAGTGAAATCAACAGGAATAGTCCGCAGGGTTGACGAACTCGGAAGAATTGTGCTTCCTATCGAGCTTCGTCGCACCCTCGGAATAGAAGAAAAAGACGGTGTCGAAATCTTTGTGGACGGTGACACCATCGTTCTCCGTAAGTATCAGCCCGGATGCGTTATCTGCGGCAACGTGGATAGTCTGGCATACATCGATAATGTGCCGATATGCCAAGAATGTGCTGAAAAGCTAGTGGCGAGAATCGAGGGTGTTAAGAAATGAAAATCACAAAGCTCGAAATCCATAACCTGTTCGGAGTCTCGATGCGCGCTCTTGACGGTAAGTCCGTCGAGCTGGCAGGACCCAAGGGCTCTGGTAAGACATCCGTACTGGATGCAATCCGCTTCGCACTCACCAACCGTTCTGACCGCGACTACATAATCAGGCAAGGTGCCGACGAGGGCGAAATCATCATCGAGACCGATACCGGCCTCTCGATAGACCGCAAGATTCGGACGAACAAGGCTGACGCTATCAAGGTCAAGGACGGTGCGATGCTTCAGTCCAGACCGGCAGAGTTCCTTTCCGGTATATTCACGCCCCTGCAGCTCAACCCCGTCGAATTCTGCGCCATGAGCAGACAAGAGAAGAACCGCGTCATTCTCTCGCTCATTCAGTTCGACTGGGATTTGAGCTGGATACAGCAAAAGTTCGGCGAACTTCCTCAGGGCGTTGACTATTCAAAGCATATCCTTGAAGTTCTGTCCGACATTCAGGCTGAGAACGGCGTCTACTACCGCACCCGTCAGGACATCAACAGCCGCAAGCTCCACATTCGCAAATCGGTCGAAGATATCGCCCTGACGATTCCTGCCGGCTATGACTTCGACAAATGGAACGCTTATCAACTCGGCCCCAAGTATTCGGAGCTTGAAAGAGTCAAAGAGAATAACAACCTTATTCAGCGTGCCCGAACCTTCCGCGACAATTATAACGATAGGAAGCGCGGCCTCGAAGCTGACAGAGATATCGCAATATCGGCGGCGGAGCGCGAAATACAGAATGAGCGCCAAGGTCTGACAAACACGATCGAGCGGCTTAAGGCTGAAATCAAGGCCGCTGAGGACAAGCTTTCCGGACTCGACAGCAAGCTCGAGGACAAGAAGGCTGTCGCTAAGGCGCAGTTTAAGGAAGCACTTGCAAAGCTCGATAAGGACATCGGCACAGCAGCATCGTATGCCGACAAGGAGCCGGAGGACGTTGCTGAGCTGTCCGAAGAAATCAAGACCGCTGAGGCTATGAAGCTTCACCTTAACGAGTATTCGAGAATGCGCCAGATGCAGGAAGAGATTGACCGCCTGCAGGCAGACAGCGACGAGCTGACACGCAAAATCGAACTCGCACGCGAGCTGCCCGGTGAAATCCTCAAGACAGCCATCATACCGATTGATGGTCTGACCGTAGAAAACGGCATAGCAATGGTTCGCGGATTGCCGATATCAAACCTTTCAGATGGCGAACTTCTCGAGCTGTGCGTTGACGTTTCGGTCAGCCGCCCCGGTAGCTTGGAAATCATCCTGATTGATGGTGCCGAGCGCCTAGACAGTGACAGCCGTGAGCGCCTGTACGCGAAGTGCAAGGCTAAGGGGCTGCAGCTGATAGCGACGAGGGTTACGGATTCTGATGAGATGGAGGTAATTGAGCTATGAGCTTTAACCTTACAGAAGCCAAACGCTCGAAAGCTAAGCTCCGTCTCGCTATTGACGGTCCAAGTGGCTCAGGCAAAACCTATTCGGCTCTGCTCATCGCCTACGGGCTTTGTGGCGACTGGTCAAAAATCGCCGTAATTGATACCGAGCGCGAGAGCGCGAACCTTTACGCCGACCTTTGTACGGACGGCAAGAAATATCTTACGGGACAAATTAACGTCCCGTTCACTCCGCAGAAATATCTTGAAGCCCTCAAGGCCTGCGAGGTCGCTGGCATGGAAGTGGTTATAATCGATTCCCTTACTCATGCATGGACCGCTGAGGGCGGCATGCTCGACCTCCACGAAGCGGCTGTCAAATCTCAGAGAACGCAGAACAGCTATACAGCGTGGGCGGACGTTACACCTTTGCACCGCAAACTCGTAGACGCGATTCTGACCTCTCCCGTGCACGTCATTTCTACAATCAGGAGCGATACGGAGTACTCGCAGGAAAAGGACTCAAACGGCAAGACAGTGGTTAAAAAAATCGGTATGAAGCCGCAGTTCCGCAAAGGTCTCGATTACGAAATGACAATCGTTTTCTCGCTCGAGCAGAACCACAATGCGACTATCTCTAAGAGCCGCGTTAAATCGTTTCCCGTTAACGAGATTATCTTCCCCACGATTGAGATCGGGAAAAAGCTTCTCGAGTGGCTTAATACGGGAGAGGCTCCTAAATGCTCTGACTGCGGGTGCGACGTTGAGGGCTTTGGGAATATGAACGCTGAGCAGGTAGCCGCATATACTGCCAGAAAGTACGGGCGCACGCTTTGCGACAAGTGCGGAGCGAAAGCCAAGGAGCTCAAATACGACGAGCAGTCAGGGAAAGAACCGATTGCTGACCCGCTGGCTCCAGCGAGGGAGGGCAATACTGAATGATTATCACATCGGAAAATTACTTTTCGCCCGAAGCAGACCTCACTTATATGGGATCTACACAGTTCAAACGCTTTCTCGAATGCCCGACAAGGGCTCTTGCAATGCTTCGCGGCGAATGGAAAGAGGAAGAAACAACGGCACTCTTGGTCGGCTCTTACGTCGACGCGCATTTCTCCGGCACTCTCGACCTCTTCAAGGCTCAGCATCCGGACATATTCAAGAAGGACGGACAGCTCAAAGCCGACTACGAGCATGCCAACTACATAATCGCTCGTATCGAGCGTGACGAAATGTTCATGCGGTATCTATCCGGCGGCGCTCAAGACATACTCACAGGCGACATCGAGGGCGTACCTTTCAAAATCAAAATCGACTCTTATCACAAGGGGCGTGCGCTAGTTGATTTAAAGGTCATAAAGGACTTCGAACCCGTCTGGGACGATAGGCAACGGCGCAAGGTTCCGTTCGTTGAGTATTGGGGCTATGACATACAGGCCGCGATATATCAAGCCGTGGAAGGCCACCAGCTGCCGTTTATGATTGCGGCGGCGACAAAGGAAAAGCCGGAACCCGATATCGCAATCATCAGCATTCCGCAGGAGCGCATTGATTACTGCTTGGAAATGGTCCGACAGTATGCCCCGGTGTTTCAAGCAATGAAGCAGGGCAAGGCTGAGCCTGTGAGATGCGAGCATTGCGACTACTGCAAGGCTACAAAAGTTCTGAAAGAGATTGTTGATTACAAGGAGCTGACAGCATGTTAAATCACATTACGCTCATGGGTCGCCTAACACGCGACCCGGAGCTTAGATATACACCATCAGGAACGCCGGTTGCATCGTTTACCTTAGCCGTTGACCGCGACTTCAAGGCGGAAGGCGGAGAGAAACAGACCGACTTTATCGACATCGTTGCTTGGCGCCATACTGGTGAGTTCGTATCCAAATACTTCACCAAGGGCAGCATGGCGCTTGTCAGTGGCAGATTGCAAATAAAAGAGTGGCAGGACAAAGAAGGAAATAAGCGCAGAGGCGCGGAAATCGTTGCTGACAATGTCTACTTCGGAGAGGCAAAACGCGACGGGGCAAGGCCTGCTGGCGCAGGGGTTGACGTACATAACGACGACTTCGATAATGCGCCCCGTTCCGGCGAAGGCGATTTCAAGGGCTCCGCATTCTCTGAGCTTGATAACGCTGACGGCGACCTTCCGTTCTAGCCCATGGATATCGCAGACGAAATAAAGCGACGCCTTTCTATGGACGAGGTCGTCAGAGCCTACGGATTCGCACCGAAGCAGCCAGGGAACTATATCTGTTGCCCGTTTCACAACGAGAAGACGCCCTCGCTGAAAGTCTACACCGAGGCCGGCAGAGGATGGCACTGCTTCGGATGTGGAGAGGGCGGCTCAGTAATTGATTTCGTAATGAATCTCTTTCACATTTCCTTCTCAGCCGCTGTGGTTCGTCTCAATGCCGATTTCCGGCTCGGTCTATGTAACGACCGCCCAGACCCAAAAGAGACGAGGCGGCTTATGGAAGAGCGTGAAGCCAAGCAACGGGAGGCTGAGGCTTATGAAGCCGAGTATATGGCAAAGACTTATGAATATCGGCGGCTATGGAATGCAAAACTCTTTAAGGCTCCTAAGTCAATGGACGAGCTGCCAGACCCTGAATACGTCGAGGCTTGCTTGAAACTGACGGCGCTTGATGAATGGTTCCGAGAAAACCCTTACAAACGAGGCGGTGATAACCATTAGCGATTTTACATACACACGCGAGGATTTTGATAAACCGGACCCTTACGAATATCTCTGCAGCATAAAAGACCCATTTCAACAAAGCGTCGAGGAACGGAAACTGACAGAGTACGCCAAGTCAGTTGAATTCAAAGGATTTAAGACTGCACTTCGAGCTTACAGAGAATCGCTCCGCAATGCTTCAAAGTCCTTGATTGTTCCCGATGAAGGCATTACCCAGTTTGACGACCAGTTGATGGAGTTAAACACGGGAGAGTGGACTGCGGACGATTACGGAGTGCGCAGAGCCGGAGGGTTCGGAACTGAGGATATCGCTTGCCCTCACCCGATAATGCCCATAGGACGCTTGAAGAATATAGACACTGGCGAATTAAGGGTACGCCTCGCATTCAGGCGCGGGACGCAGAACCGCAAAACATGGACGGAAATGACCGTTGATTTTGACACCATCAGCAATGCGAAGAACATTGTTTCTCTGTCTCGCATCGGGATATCCGTCACATCGGGCAAACGCGCACAACTCCTGGTCGATTTTCTGACCGACATTATGGACCAAAACTATGACACCATACCGGAAATAAAAAGCGTGTCACGGCTCGGGTGGAATGAGGAGGGCTTTTCGCCTTACGTTTCTGGGATTGTCTTCGATGGCAATGAGAACTTCCGCTCCATCTATTCCACGGTTAAGCCACACGGAAGCTTTGAGACGTGGCGCGAAGAAGCGCGTGCTTGCCGCAAATACAGCATTACAGCGCGTCTCGTTCTGGCGGCATCGTTCGCATCGGTTTTAGTCGGTCCCCTTGGCTGCCTGCCGTTCTTCGTGCACCTGTGGGGCATGGACAGCGGCACCGGCAAGACCGTGGCTCAGATGCTAGCAGCTTCGGTCTGGGCGAACCCTGCAGTAGGCGGCCCATTCTTTCCAACGTTTAAGGCTACCTCAGTCGGCTTTGAAGTGCTGGCAGGGTTCCTAAGTTCATTGCCCATCATCATCGACGAGCTCCAACTGGCCAAGGACTACCGGGGCAAGGTCAACTTCAATGTCTATGAGCTTGCGTCTGGATCCGGCAAGCTTCGTTCAAATAAAACACTCGGACTCGCCGCCACTCCTACTTGGGCAAACTGTTTCATTACCAGCGGCGAAACGCCTCTCGTGAGTGAGGGCGATGGTGCCGGCGCAGTCAACAGAGTTATTGAAATCGAGTGCAAGGCAGAATCCAAGGCAATAAAAGACGGTCACAGCACGGCGGCAGCCCTGAAAGCTAATTACGGTCATGCGGGAAAAATCTTCGTCGAGAAGCTCAGTAAGGGCGAGAACGTAAAGAAAGCACATGAGCTGTATGAGCTCTATTACGAGGACTGTCTCAAGAACAACACCACTGAAAAGCAAGCTATGGCAGCGGCTCTCATTCTGGCAGGCGATTGTATGGCGTCGCAATGGATATTCGAGGAGAAAGAAGTCCTCACCGTTGAGGCTATCGCTGAGTTCTTGAAATCCAAAGAGGCTGTCAGCGCCGCCGACAGAGGCTATAACTTCATGTGCGACTGGGTAGCTCAGAACGCAAGCCGATTCAAGTCGAGCATGGGCGACGGCGAGCGATACGGCGAAATCGGAGATGGCGCAGACGATGGCTGGGTATTCATTATTCGGTCAACAGCATGGAACAAGGCTTGTTTTGACGCTGGAATATCACCGCCTGCACTGCTAAGCCACTTAAAGAGCCGTGGTCTGCTTCAAACGCGAGGAAAAGGCTTTACAAAAACCAAACGAATAGGCGGTATCCCTTCTGATTGTGTCGTCATGAAGCTTCGTGAGGATTCTGACGCATGGGCAAGCGGAGAAGCAGACGAACAGCTTGAGTTAAAACGGTAAATTTGTGGGACTTAAGTCCCACAACAAAATGTAGCGTTACCAATGGTTTCAGAGATTTGTGGGACTTGTGGGACTGTGGGACTACACTACACGCATTATATAAGGAAAAAAATAATTTTTCTGAAAAATATAAAAGCAATGAATTTCCCTATAGGGATTTGTGCAAAAAAAGTCCCACAGTCCCACACAGACAGGAAAGCGTTGAAAATACTCAACTATTTTGTGGGACTCCAAGTCCCACGCAGTCCCACAAGTTCCACTGAAGGAGGATAAATGAACATCACCTTAAGACCATATCAGCAAGAATGCGTTGACATCATAGACCAGCTGCCGGACGGCTCGTCTGTTCTGGCTCAGATGGCAACGGGATTAGGTAAAACGGTCACGTTTGCAAAGCTAAATAGGCGTGGAAGAAGGATGTTGATTCTTTCACATCGCGAAGAGCTAGTTAGACAGCCGCTTAAATATTTCAACTGCTCCACAGGTGTGGAAATGGCAACGGAGCACTCAACCCCTCTTGACGAGGTTGTGAGCGCATCAGTCCAGACCTTGACAAGACGGCTAGACCACTTCGCCCCTGACAGCTTCGACATCATCGTAACCGACGAAGCTCATCACGCAGCGGCTCAGTCATATCGTAGGATATACAGCTACTTCCGTCCAAGGATTCACGTAGGATTCACGGCAACACCAGGGCGCGGAGATAAGGTTCGCCTGGACGATATCTTCTCAGACATCATCTTTTCAAGAGACCTCCGCTGGGGCATCGAGAACAACTACCTGTCAGACATCTTTTGCCGGCGCGTCAATATCGGCTACGACCTCCGCAATGTACATACCGCTCGCGGCGACTATGCCCCGGGCGAACTGGAAGAAGCCATGGATGGGACTGCTGATGCAATCGCTCAGGCTTATCAGGAACTAGCAACCGGCGCGACGCTTATCTTCGCAGTATCGGTTACTCAAGCTCAGGAGATCGCCAAAAGGATTCCGGGCGCCGCAGTAGTGACTGGCGAGACGAAGGAGCGAGCAAGGATAATAGAGGCGTTCACCGCCGGTACGATTCCCTGCATTGTAAATGTCATGGTGTTTACCGAGGGTACCGACATTCCCAGAGTGGAGACAATCATCATCGCACGACCTACTCAGTCGGACAGCCTATACACCCAGATGGTCGGCAGAGGACTGAGGCTTTATCCCGGGAAGAAGCAACTCAATCTGATTGACTGCGTTGGTATCACTGGACGCGCTTCGCTCTGTTCGGCTCCGTCACTGTTAGGCATTGACATGGACGCAGTACCGGCAAGCAAGACCGGAGAGGTCGAGGGAATGCTATTCGACCTTCCGATGAAAGCTATTTTGGCGGCTGATTGTCCTGAGAGCTGGATTAAGAATGTTGAGATAGTTGACCTCTGGGCGAAAGGACAGCGATTCCAGACGCACGACGTCAACTGGTTCAAGATGCCCGACGGCTCGATGGTTTGCAGCCTTCCGGACAAGCTGTCCATAAGGATAGGCCCGATGGACGAGCTGGGACGCGTCGAGTACATGGGAGCAAGGATGCCAATGCAGGAAGCTCTCGACAGAGCGTTCCGATACATGGCGGAATGCTACTCTGAGTCACGAGCTATCTGGGACCTGAACGCAGTCAAGCGCTGGGGTAATGCTCCAGCCAGTGAGAAGCAGCTCGCAATTATCCGGCGTCGGTGCAAGAACTTTGATTCCGGGGGGCTCACTAAGATGCAGGCAGGACAAATCCTAAACAGAGTGATAGGAGGTAAGGCGTCATGAGAAATCGTTTATACATAACCTCACCGACTGAGCGTGACGCTGTCGTTTCAATCCTCGCTCATAACGGCTACACGGTTCGACAAGGCAAAGAAAAGCAGGGCAACAAGTCAGTGTCCTACGTCGAGTATTGGATTGAGGGGGCTAGGCATGAAAACGCAGATTAAGCTTCTCTCCAATCCCTCCACCGAAGCTCAGCATCAGATGAACGTTATCCGCTGGTCGGAAATAATGCGCGATGTATACCCAGAGCTCAAGCTACTCCACCATATACCAAACGGCGGTACCAGAGACGCCATAGAGGGCAAGCACCTTAAGGAGCAGGGACTGAAAGCTGGTGTACCTGATCTGTGCCTGCCAGTTCCGCGAAGCGAATATCACGGCATGTACATAGAAATGAAAACCGAATCCGGCAAGACCTCACCTGAGCAGGACTGGTGGATTGAGCAGCTTAAATATCAAGGATTCTACGTTGCGGTCTGCCACGGCTGGAGGTCTGCCATCAAGATAATTGAGTGGTACATGAAGCTAGGAGGAAGACCATGAAAAAAACAAAAGACTACCTGATCCCGAAAGAGATCGCAAAGTCTCTCGGAATCGGATACACTTCCGCACTTGACCTTCTGCGATACGGGTTTATCAAAGGCGAAAAGGTCAAGGGTAAATGGCATATCAAGCCCTGTCAGCTCGACACTTTCAAAAAGAATAACGCTAAAGCCATAGAGAAGCTCAAAGCCGAGTACGTCACTCTTTACTGGCAGGGACTCAATCCAAATCAACTTGAGGCTCGCGTAGCTGAGGATTTCCGGCAGCGTCACATTGTTGCTGATAAAAAAGACTTTGCGACGTTAGCAATTATGGAGAGCCTGCCAAAAAGAAAAGAGGCCACTAGATGAAAAAGGCTGCGAAATGTCCTCTCGATGGATGCGTCTGCACGAATGACGGAAAATGCACGGATTGTACCATAGCGGCTCAGTACGGCGTTCCTCAGGGAAATAAGCGACCTCCGGTAAAGGTGTAGGGATACGCCGAAATATAGGAGTAAAAGCGCACGAAAAAGAAGGTGCCCTATCGTTCAAGACCGGGACCTTCCTTTCGGTCAGCACTCCCGGCGATAAGACACCTTCAAACTAAGTATATGCAGAAAAACCAGAAAAAGCAAGGTGGACTTTTATGAACAAAACTAATCCTCGCCGCCGCCCTGCCACGCTGGCCGACGTCGAGCGAGCCAAGAAAGTAGCTCACACCGAAGCAATCGGCTACGCAATGGCAATCTTCTTCACGGTCCTGTTCGATAAGCACAGAGCCACAAAAGACGAGCTGAAGGTGTTCTGGGACGAGGTTAACGAATTGTCGGACTCGGTCGCAGACGGTTATGTTAGCATACCAGACCTGCGCCGGACACTCGACAAAGAATACGACATCAAAATTTAGGAGGAACGAATGACATACGAAACAAACATTCCGAAAGCAGATTATAGCGAAGAGTTCGACACTTTAAGAAAAAACCGAGTTGCTGTCAGCAGACTCAAATATGGCAGCGCTGCAATCAACTTCGGTCAAGGTCTTGTCGACGCGATAGGAAGCGCTGAGCGTTGCATTGAAAAATATAAACAAACCCGAAATACAGAATATCTTGTAGATGCCGCTAATTACTGTATGTTCGGCTTTATGTATCCGTCAGAGGGTGCATTCTTCAAAGCGACGAGCAGCGGCGAGAGTGCTGGAATTGTCGGCATGAGCATAAAGGAAATGGAGGATATGAAAAATGAAAGTTATTGAACCATATTACGTTATCGAAACGCCTATCGACGGTGAAACGATATTAGCTCACATAGAGAGGTGCGGCAGAACCTGTTATAAGTCTGAGGATAAAATCACCGCAGATAGCGCCAAAGCATTTGTCTCAAAGATAATTAAAAGCGGACACGATAGCGTAATTGAGCATTTCAGCATCACCGTCCGTTTTATCTGTGACAGAGGCGTTTCACACGAGCTTGTCAGACATCGCCTCGCGTCCTTCTCTCAAGAAAGTACTAGGTATTGTAATTACGGCAAGGCTGACGAAATAACAGTGATTAATCCGTGCTTTTTTGATGAGGACGACGGAAATATGGAGGCGTTCCATACATGGCGCAAGGCAATGCAAAATGCGGAGAAAGTATATTTGACATTGATTCAGCAGGGCGCATCACCTCAGGAAGCCCGTTCGGTGCTTCCAAACAGCCTTAAAACTGAGGTCGTCATGACTGCGAACCTTAGAGAGTGGCGAACAATCCTCAAGCAACGCACATCTGCAGCCGCTCATCCTCAGATGCGACAACTCATGATTCCATTGTTAAGTGAACTTCAAGAGAAAATACCTATTGTTTTTGAAGACATAATGTTTTGAACGGGAGGAACTAATGAAACACAAAACAAAATTACGCTTTATAGCCGCTTTAATATGCTTACTTATAACATTCGCCCTACTACTTCCAGTTTTCTCGTTTGCTTTGAGCACGTGGACTCCGAAGCAGGAACAGGCGCACGACATAGCCGAAACCGCAAGAGCTATGGGCCTGCCGGAAACAGACCCGATTATTGTCAGAGCAAAAGAAATATGGGACGCCGAAGACACCCAGTTCCAACTTGACCGGGATATCATCGCTACCGTTATTTACAACGAAGCGTGGGCCGGATGTACAGAGCGGCATCGTGAACTTGTGGCAGCCGTTATTATGAACCGGGTCAAAAGCGATAAGTTCCCCGACACGGTCTATGACGTCGTGGCGCAGAAGGGGCAGTATCTGATTGGATACGCGAACGGCGATCCACAGTATACGCCGCCGCCAGAAGTATTTGAAGAATGCCGGCAGATTGCGACACGAGCGTTACGTGGCGAGATAGATTGTCCTGACAACGTTCTATATCAGGCGGAGTTCAAGCAGGGCAGCGGCGTTTACGAGGTTTGCAAGACGGGTTATAGCACTACATATTTCTGCTACGGATAAGGCAAAATGGGCATAAAAAAACACCTATCTAGAGGTGGTATCGCACTTTTAGTTATTATTTATTTTATTAGCATTGTCTACTTGGAATCGGACTTCCGTCCGAAATCCAAGGTCCATATTTAGAGTTTCGTTATTACTAAGCGAGGGCGGACGATGATAATTGTTGGTACAAAAATTACAATTATTACTACGATAATTGACATAAGAGCATTCCTCCTCTCTGAAGTTATTATATTTTATCTAAACTGAAAAAGGAGTCGAATTTATGAACACAGATGAAATCAACGCAAGAGCAGAAGCGGCAACACCGGGGCCGTGGGGAACGCCCCAAAATCCAATAATTCCGCTTTTGGAAATACCATACAATGCCGGCTTTATCGCCCACGCCAGAGAAGATATATCCGCGCTGATATCCGAGTATGAGGCAAAAGAATCCGAACTCACCACGGTCAAGGCTGAACGCGACGCGGCGGTGGAGTATATAACCAGCCAATGTCGCAATATCCATACCTGTGCAAACTATCGAGGCGGTAAATGCGAACACGCACCGTGTACCGGATGCCAGCACTGGCAATGGCGCGGAGCAGAAAGGGGCGAGCGATGAAGCGAATCGGCTATATCGGTATCGAGATTACTACGTCGTTTAATTGCGGGACGTGCGGAAAACACTTTGAAGGCGAAAAGTGCCTTACTGAAAAGAAATTTATTGTACACCTGTTCTGCAAGCATCCAAGGCAAGCTTTTTCGGCGCTAAGGAAAACCTTTTTAGAACGACTTGCAAAAAGGAGAGCAATATCATGAAACCAATCACCGACCTTGACCTGTATCACCTGTACCTCGCCGGTGGCTGGGATGATATTATGACGTACCCTGATTTCAAAGCCAGGTGCGAGCTGGCGGGGATGATAATAATAAAGAAGGAGGAGCCAATTGAGCAATAAACTTCCGTGGGATATAAAACAGGAGTGCCTCTGGATAGTCCGTGGCTATGAGCGCAGAGTTAAGCAATACATAGCTCAGAGGCAGGATATAATCGAAGCTGGCGGCGAGAATTACGTGACTTATAAGCACGTCGAGGGACAGAAAACCGAGGAACGCCGAGTATATTTCCCTCACTCGAGTAATACGGGGCGGCCCGTTGAGGATAAGCAGGCACAACTGGAAGCTATTGAGCAGTTCCCCGAAACGCAGAAAATGAGAGCGGTTGAGTACGCCAAGCTGAGAGTGGGCTCTGACGTCAAGAGCGAAGAATCCAAACGACGGCTTTTGGATGGAATCCTTCTCAATTGCGAAAGTGGCAGGAAATACCCGTTTGAATACCTGGACTTATCTGGATTTAGCCGGATGGACTTCTACAGGCGACGCGATGATTTTCTTTCGGATATCGCTAGATATATGCACTATATTTGAAAAGTTGGTACTGTGCACGCAATATAGGGTACATAATTGCTATGATGGACGAGATGCAAGGTGGGCTGACGGCCACTGCGTATGTAGTCGGAAATATGAGGACAGGTCAATTGGCCTGTCCTTGTTTATTGGAGGTGAGTAATTTGGACTGCCGAAAGTGCCCATACAACAACCAAAAGCACACAGGTAAGCCATATTGCCCTTTTCCCAAATGCATATACGATATCAACCGGGATAAAAGGGCAGCCTCGATAAACTCATGGCGCTCTCCTTCGCTATGGTGCTGCCCTGTCCTGTTAACGAATGAGGTGGTGAGGCTTGTCACAGGCACCAAATGAAAAAGCAAAAGATGCGTATGCATTGTATAAGCAAGGCGTATCGCTTATTGATATTTCAAAAAAGCTAGAGCTGCCTGCTGGCACTGTTCGCCGTTGGAAGAGCGCTTATAAATGGGAAGGCGAACGTTCGCTTCAATCCGAACGTTCGGAAAAGCAAAAAGCCGCGCCCCAAGAAGTTGCTCCAGCTTCGCTAGTTGAAACTCTTACCGAAAAAGAGCGCTTGTTTTGTGAGATTTACGTCAGAAACTTTAATGCGACTCAAGCTGCCATTAAAGCCGGGTATTCATACGATACAGCGTACGCCATCGGATATGAGAACTTGAGAAAACCTAAAATCCGGGACTATGTAGGCATCTTAAAGGAAGCCAAAAAAGCGGCCATCATGTTGGACACCGATGACCTTGTCGAATTGCAGATGCGAATAGCGTTTGCTGACATAACGGACTTTCTTGAGTTTGGCCGGACTCTTATCCCTGTGATGAGTGCGTTCGGTCCCGTGACTTATGAAAATCCTGTTACTGGCAAAAAAGAGCCATTACTGAGAGAAGTCAACGACGTCAGATTTAAAGAGTCGTTCGAAGTCGACGGTGCTCTAGTTAGCCAGGTCAAAATGGGCAAAGACGGTGCGAGCATTAAGCTCGAAGACAGACAGAAGGCGCTTGACTGGTTATCGAAGTTCTTTGAGTCGTTTCCACAGGATAGACATAAGCGAGATTATGATAATGCACGGCTTGCACTTGAGGAACGCACGGTAAAACTACAGGAAGCCAAGGCGCAATCTAACAACGAAACCGAGGTCGAGGACCTTACGGCGCTGGCGGAGATGCTAAAAGATGATTAAGACACAACGAATTGAGTGGTCGCCATTTTCTGATAAGCATAAGACGTACATAAAGAATGCGCTGCATAACCAAATGAACGTGGCCGAGGGCGCGATCCGTTCCGGCAAGACGATAGATCACTGCATCGTTGCTGCCGCTTATCTTGAAAAATGTTCAGACGCGATACATCTGGCCTCTGGCTCAACACTGGGAAACGCAAAGCTGAATATCGGAGTGTGCAATGGCTTCGGTCTTGAAGCTTTGTTTCGGGGGCGCTGTCACTGGGGTAAGTTCAAAGATAACGAGGCTCTTTTTATTAAAACGCAGACCGGCGAGAAGATAGTCATATTTGTTGGAGGTGGCAAGGCTGATAGCTATAAGCGCATCCTTGGTAACTCTTACGGACTCTGGATTGCGACGGAGATCAATGAGCACTTCGACAGCGATGACAGCCGCACCTCGTTTATCAAGGTTGCTATGGGCCGTCAGGCGGCAGCCAGGGAACCGTTGATACTTTGGGACCTGAACCCGTGCCCACCAAAGCATCGCATTTATACTGACTATATCGACAAGTATAAAGAAGGCTTTGTCGGAGGCTATCAGTACCAGCACTTCACGCTTACGGATAACATGTCTATATCCGAACAGCGCAAGGCTGAAATTGCATCTAAGTATGACCCAAATAGTGTGTGGTATAAGCGTGATATCCTCGGACAGCGTGTAGCAGCTGAAGGGCTGATTTATCGCATGTTTGCAGACATGGAAGAATGGTATGCTATTGACCGTAAAGATGTACCAAAGCTGAAATATATAGAGGTCGGGGCTGACGTCGGCGGGACAAAATCGAATCATGCTTTCGTTGCCAATGGTTTTGACGGGGACTTTGAAACGCTGTACGTTCTCAAGGCAAAGTCAATTAAAGCAGACGGCGTGTCCGTCTCGCAATTCATAAACGAATTTGAGAAATTCGTAGAGGCTATAGTAAAAGACTATGGCTTTGTTGATACCTGCTGGCCAGACTGCGCAGAAGCAGCAATATTAAACGAGCTGAATGCTAAGACGCCGTATAGAATCCGCGGCAGCATGAAGGGCGAAATTAATGACCGCATCCGCTGTGCAGATATCCTTTTCACAGCCGGCAGAATCAAGCTTGTTCAGGGCCAATGTGAAGACCTAGCGGCAGGACTACGCTCAGCCGTGTGGGATCCGGACGAGATCGAAGACATACGCCTGGACGACGGTACGAGCGACATTGATATACTGGATGCATTTGAGTATGCTTTTACACCGCACATTAGAAGACTGCTAAGGAGATGATTACACAATATGCTTGAGAAATTTAGAGATTGGATAAAGAAGGTTTTCGGCAAAACTCCTAAGGCAGCTGAAGAAGAATCAAGAAATGCCAAGTACTCCAAGGACTATGAAGATATCAAGGAGATTAACTTCGGTGCAATCTTTGCGCACAGGCTGTCAAACAAAGTGTTTGCAAGCAGCACTATCACTGTAACTGGGCCAAATGGAACAGAGACGGCACGATCTATGTTTATCAAGGAAGCAATTAATAGCGTGTGGGCAAAGCGCAAAAAGATTACTACTCAGGCGCTGGGCAAAGGTGGTAAGGTTATTGTCCCGTATGTGAAGAATGGCAAAATCCTGTTTGACATTCTCGATCAGAGTCGTATGACCATATCGGAGATGGATGGAGACGAGCTTACAAGCATTACTTTGTTGGCTGACTATGTTAAGGTTGGCGATCACGGCTACTTCCGCTGGATAGATTATACGATTGAGAACGCAGTGCTCACCATCAAAACAAGGGTTACAACGGACTCGGGCGCTGTTGCATTTCTGGCTGATATTCCGGAATGGGCCGACATTACCGAAGAGATAACAATAGGAGGCGTAGAGCATATGCTTCTTGGCTATCTCAAATCTCCAATAGATAACCGGCAGGACAAAGACATTTACGGCGTTCCGATTACCTTTGGAAGCGAACCGATTATCGACGAACTCATCAAATGTCTTCAGGACATCGCAAGGGAATATGACATCAAGAAGGCATTTGTTGGCGCAGATGAGATGCTTTTCGGAAAGGACAACAATCTGCCCGAAAATGGACTCTTTAAAAAGTTCGCGGCGCTTGGCGGTCTAAACAACGAGAAGAGCTTCTGGGAAATATTTGACCCGGCTATTCGTGACAGTTCCTATAAAGCTCGTTATGACATGCTTTGTGCCCAGCTCGAACAGAGCATAGGTACATCGCGAGGCATTCTCACCGAGCCCGCAGCGACCGCAACCGCTACAGCAACAGAGATCCGTACGGCAAACTACGACACCTTTTGTATGGTTGACGATATTCGAACAGTGCTTGAAAACGTATTTAGGCAGTTGGCTTATGCTTATGACGTAATGGCGGAGGCCTTCGGACTCACGCCTGCCGGTGCTAGAGGGCAATATGAGATATCTTTTGACTGGGATATGTCGTCTCTTGAAAGTACATCAGAGACCTTTACCCAGCTGTCTGAGCTCGAAAGCCGCGGCCTTATCAAAGGAGCACGGCTTGTATCCTGGGTAACTGGTGACAGTGTCGAGGACGCTCAGAAAGAAATCGACGAGATTAAAGCAACGGCGCCGAAGGTGAAAGACTTGATAGGTGAGTAATCATGCTGTCAGAAAAGAAGCTCGAAAGGATCCTTGCTATTATCGAAGGCCGTATTGATACAGTAAATGCCTTGTATTTGAAAAAGGTCGGAGAACAGATCAACGACATTGGCAAGCTCTCCCCTGCATCAATACATAAGTTAATTCAGATCCGAAAAGCCGGCACAAGCATTGATGAAATCAACAGAGCCCTGCAGAAGGCAACGCAAAAGAACCTTGCTGACATTAATGCGCTGTATGAGCAGGCGCTGAAAGAAACGTTTGTCGACTTAGAGCTTACAGCTGTGGCAAAAGGTATTCCCTTGGAGCCGCTGGCGCAGAATCAGCAAATGCGGACTGTGCTTGAGGCAATTAACAGGGTTACTGCTCAGAAGCTTATGAACTTCTCAAATACGACAAACATATCGAGAACATATCAAGAGCTCGTTTCCGATGCCGTACAAGCTGCTCTTTCAGGTGTAGGCGATTATAACTCCGCGATACGGAGCAAATGGGAACAGGCGGCGCTTGAAGGCCTGCGAGTGACTTATGAAAGTGGCGTTACGCGCAGACTTGATACAGCTATCCGAATGAACATCATTGACGGTGTGAAGCACATCCAGCAAGAGGCGCAAAACATCATCGGTGAGCAGATCGGAGCTGACGGTGTTGAGATTACCGCCCATCCGAACAGCGCGAAAGACCACGAGCCATGCCAGGGCAGGCAGTTCACGAAGGCTGAATATGAAAAAATGCAAAGTGGTGCGCCATTCTACGACATCGATGAAAAGTTATATGAAGGCTTTAACCGTCCAATCGGAGAATGGAACTGTGCTCACTTTGCGTTCGCAATTGTTATAGGCGTATCGAAGCGTCGATATCCGGATGAACTACTTGATAAATGGCGCAAGGAAAATAATAATGGCTGCGAAATCGATAACGAGCATTACACCAAATATGAAGCTGGGCAGCTCATGCGCAAGATGGAAACAGCCATTCGGCGGCAAAAGGATCTAGCTAATGCCGCCAAGGTATCCGGAGATGATGTGCTCCGGCGGAAAGCTCAAAAGAATCTTTCTATATTGACGGCAAAATACAAGGCAATTGCGGACAAATCGGGGCTTGAGACGAGATTTGAACGAACATTTGTAAGCGGATTTAAGGACGTCAAGTGAGGTATGTATGGTATTTTTAATAAGCGATAAAAATACGGAATATGCTCAGTTTCTGGCAAAAACCCTTGAAGAGCTTGACAAACACGAGGTTCAGGGTATTGCTATAGTGGCCCTGATTAATGGACATGAAGAGCTCACGGGTTACTGGAACATGGATCTGCGAAATAAACTACAGGCTGAGACAGCAATCCGCTTCGATGCATTCGATACTTTCTTGCTTGCCAACAAAGAGCGATATTTCGAGGAAGACGTTGCTGATAGCGAATAGGCACAGCATGAAAACTTAATAGGTCAAGCACTGTGCAAAACCGCGCGGTGCTTTTCTTATAACCAAATTTGACCGGAATGTCGAGAAACTATCAAGCCGAAGCGGAAAGGGACCGCGATAACAAACTGAAAGGCGAAGAAAGGACCATATGACCAGAGAAGACATCAAAAAAACCTTTGAGGGCGCAACAGACGAGCAGATAAACGCACTGCTGAACATCAACACGTCCGACATCGGTAAAGCAAAGAAGGATGCCGGTGACCTTGAAGCCAAGCTCAAGACCGCACAGGACGATCTGGCGGCAGAGAAAATCAAGGTTGGCGATCTGGAAAAGGCAAAAGGCGATACGGCGGCGCTTCAGAAAGTCATTGACGACTACAAAGCAGCTGATGCAAAGCGCGAGTCTGATGCAAAAGTCGCAGCGGCCCGTGCAGACGTTGAAGCGCGCTTTGGCAAAGCCCTTGGCGAGCGTGCGTTTGCGCACGACTACATCAAAACAGGTGTGTTGAACGACTTTGAAAAAGCGTTGAGCGACGAGGTCAACAAAGGTAAGGGAGATGTCGAAATCTTCGAAGCTCTCACGAAGGATAAAGAAGGGATTTTTGCTTCGCAGAATCCTTATAAACCTAACATGGGCGGTGGAGGTGGCATGCTGAGCGACGATGACAAACTTAGCGACGCTGAATTCTACGCCCACTACAATAAGAAAGGAAAATAAACTATGGCAAACGAATTTCTTACAATCAAAAACATAGCACGTCAGACGCTTCCGCGCCTGATTGAAAACCTCGTGTTCCCAAATCTGTGCTACAAGGACTACAGCGAATCCTTCGCGTTCCAGGGCGATACTATCCAGGTTCGCAAGCCCGTGAAGTACACCGCTTCTGAATTTGTTCAGGCTGACGGTACGACCGCGCAGGATTGCAAAGAAGAGAGCGTCGACGTGACCCTCAACCACCTTGCAACAGTGGACATCGAATTTACTGCTGTCCAGCGCGCAACGAACGTCGATGATCTCAATCGCCTTTTCCTTGAGCCTGCTGCTCTGGCTCTGGCTGAGAAAATCAACGCAGATGGACTCGGCCTGTATGTCGACATTCCCTATATCGGAGGCGCTGCAGGTACAACTCCTGACGCCCTTACTGATTTTTCCGATTGCAGAAAAATACTTAACGCGAACAAAGCGCCTGTCTCTCCGCGCCGCGCAATCTGGGATGTAGAAGCCGATGCAAAATTCACTACAATTGATTCGCTTGTCAAAGTCAGCGAGTCCGGTACTGCTCGCGCTCTCCGTGAGGGCGAAATTGGTCGCGTATTTGGCCTTGACAACTATATGTCTCAGGCTGTTAAGTCTCATACAATTGGCACGCTCGCAACAGCAGGGACCGCCGGTAAGAAGATACTGCTCAAGGGCGCGGCTTCTGCCGCTACTCAGGTTACCCTTGACACTGACGACAGCGCCCTCACAGGTACGCTGAAGAAAGGTGACGTCCTGACCTTTACTCCTGCTACTGGCACTGCGAAGACAGTTGTCGTGACTGCGGATGCCGAGGCTGCGACAAATGAAATCGTGGTAAAGGTATATCCTGCGCTCACTGTGGCCGACAACGCTGCGGTAACCATTACTGCCAAACATACCGCAAACCTCGCGTTCCATGAAAACGCATTTGCCTTCGTCACTCGTCCGTTGTCTGTTCCGGCAGGAGTCGAAGCCTACGTAACATCTTTCAACGGAATCACAATGCGCGTCGTTCGCGGCTATGACATGAAGTACAAGAAGGAAATGCTCAGCATGGACATCCTGTACGGCTACAAGACCATGTATCCCGAGCTTGCGGTTCGCTATCTCGGCTAAGAAAGGAAGGCGGGAGTATGTACATTGAATACGCTGATTTCACCGCAAAAGGCGGAAGCGCTACAGTAACGGAAACCGCCTTTCCCGCGCTAGAGTATCGGGCACGGAAGATTGTCGACCAGGTAACGCAGAAACGCGTTCAGGTGATGGCTACCGTGCCCGAAGCCGTTAAGTTCCTGATGGTTGAACTTATCAACATCGAGACTGTGAGCGGTTCTCAGGCTGTCCTCAGCCCTGCTGTATCTTCATTCTCGAATGACGGATATTCCGAGACATACGCCGAGCCAGTAACCGCTGAGGTCATTTCAGCTGCCAAGAGCACGCTGATTCGTCAGTATCTCTCCGGGGAATGTGACGACACTGGAGTCCCGCTTTTATGGCTGGGGGTGACGTGATTGCTCAGAGCAGATGAAACTATCACGCTCTACAACGCCTATCTGGACCAAGACAAAGGATATGACGTCTTGAAGCGTACGGTGCTGACGGGTGTTTCCTGGTTCGGTCATACGAAGACGACTGTTTCCGGAGAGGGCGGACTCCTTGCAGCTAATGAGCTGATCGTTCGGATTCCTTCAGAACTGACGGGGTATGTGAGCCCTAAAGATTACACCGGAGCGGATGGTACTTGGACGCTCAAGCCCGGTGACATCATTATCAAGGGCACAGCGACCGAAGAGAACCCTCATATTGGCGACCTGAAAGCGAAATACTCTGACTTGCTGACGATAATCGGAGTTACAGACAATCGCAAAGGCAGGGGACCACACTTCAAGGTGGTGGGTAAATGAATGGACGGCTCGAGTGGGACAAGTCCGAAATAGAGATCCTTGCCGCTCGTGGCCTTCAGCCTGGCGGTACTACCCAGAAATACATTGACAGCGCCGTTATTCGTTATTGTGAGCCGTACACGCCCTTTGATAGCGGCAACCTGTCTCGGTCTCCGAATACGGCTACAGACATCGGAAGCGGAGAAGTGAAGTATCCTGGACCTTATGCACGATATCAGTACTATGGCAACGTCATGGGCCCGAATATTCCAATAAAGCAAGGTGGGCAGGTCGTCGGCTTCTTCTCGCCGCCGAACAAAATTAAAACTCTTACCGGCGCAAAGCTTAAGTACAACACAGAGCACAATCCGTTGGCCGGTTCGTTCTGGTTCGAAAGAGCAATGGCGGACCACAAGAAAGACATTCTCGAGGAGGTGAGTAGGCTTGTCGGCTGTGAACACGACTGAAAACATCAGGACATGGCTTCGAACGTGCCCCGCGTTTAAGACAGGCAACAGATTCAGTGTGGACTATCTCGGTGCAAATCCTACTGAGTATTCCATCTTTGTATCGCCTTCTCCGCTTACCTTTAAGACCGATATCCTCGGCAATGTGAACTTCAACGATACTCAGGAATTGAACTTCATTATTGCCAGCAGAGAAGCCTACGGCTCCGATGTGCTTCAAAACCTTGAGAATCTCGGCTTCTTTGATGAGGTCATCGCTTGGATCTGTGAGCAGAACAAAACAAAAACCCTCCCGGTAATTCGGGAAGGTACCGTAATATCGATAATGCCGTCGCTTACGCAATATCTATTCGAAGCAGGAACAGACGCGGCACGGTATCAAATACAATGCAAATTAACTTACAGGAGGTACGCATAAATGGCAGACGCAACGTCTTTTAACCTTGCAGCCGGTACAAAAGCCGAGCGCAAGCTCATGATCACTTATGTGAATGTCGGCACTACGGCAGCCCCCGAATGGGAAGCACTGGGCGCCGGAGTTGAAGACAGCGCACTGGAATTCAACTTCGATGAGAAGACCCTCACCGACATTCTCGGCATAACGTCGACAACCATTTCCAAGCCCCAGCGCAAGCAAACTCTAGACCCGTTTACCCTTCGCGATGGCTCTGATTTGCAGGTTAAGCTTTACAACATCATCCGTAACGAAAGATGGTCTGAGCTCGCAAACCTTGATATGCTTATCGTTCATTACTATGTCGGAGCAACGGGCTCGTTCGAAGCGGAACGTTTCGCCGGTTCCGCAATTAATCCGAAGAGCCTTGGTGGTTCTAGCACGCTCGACATGCCTATCGACGTCATTTTCGGCGGAACACACACTCTTGGCACCGCAGCCAACGCAGCCGGCGTGGTTACATTTACGGCAGCGGCCTAAGGAGGAATAATCAATGTCGTCACTTAATTTCGAAACCGGCATAAAGACATTTGATATCAACGGAGATCAGAGCAAAATGGTGTCCTTCTGCCCGACAGACTTTAACTTCATTAAGCGCCTATACGATGCCTTTATGTCCGTTGATGCCCTGCAGGAAAAGTATAAGGCAAAGATCTCCGCTGAGCTGTCCCCCGATGAGATGATGGAAATCATCGTCGCAACGGACAAAGAGGTCAGAGCAATTATCGACACAACTTTCGAGACGCCAGTAGCCGATATGGTGCTCGGAAAGCTCAGTGCTTTCGCTATTGCCGGCGGCGTGCCGTTGTGGGCTGGATTCCTGCTTACTGTTATGGCTGAATGCGATGAAGGCTTTGCTGCTGAAACAACTACAATAAACCCGAAACTGCAGAGGGTACTTGGGAAGTATAAGAAATGATGTACGAATTACCGACAAGCTTAGAGATTGACGGCATTGAGCAACCTATAAGGTCAGACTTCAGGGCAGCGCTAGATATATGCGCTGCCCTTTCTGATAACGAACTCACGAACGGAGAAAAATCTCTTGCACTTATCAACATTCTCTATGAGTACGCAGATAGTATATGCAATTACGAGGAAGCTATCAAAAAGGCGCTTTGGTTCATTTCCTGCGGTGATGATTCTACGCCACAGAGAAAGCGTCCGAAGCTTGTCGACTGGGAACAGGATTTTCCGTACATCGTTGCGCCGATTAATAAGGCTGCCGGCTGCGAGGTCAGATCTCTGCCTTATATGCATTGGTGGACCTTCATCAGTTATTACTATGAAATTGGAGAATGCACGTTCTCAAACATCGTCAGTATTAGGAACAAGAAAGCGAAAGGCAAAAAGCTCGAAAAATGGGAACAGGAGTTTTACCGTGAGAACCGCGGGATGATTGACTTCAAATCATCAGGTATCACGGACAACGAAAAGGAACTACTTAAAGACTTTATAGGGGGTTAACATCATGTCAGACGGAACCCTTATCTTTGACACGAAAATAGACACTTCCGGTATGGACTCCGGAATGCTGAAAATACAGAATAAATCGACAAAGGCAACGGCAGCAGTGTCTCGACAGACTCAGGCTGTACAGAAGCTTGAAGCAGAGATGCAGAAGCTGAAAACTGCACAGGTCCCTACTGAGCAGTACGCTCAACTGGATAGCGCGATGCAGAAAGCTGACACGCGCCTGATGTCGCTTATTGATACGCAGGATAAATACCTGGCAACTGGTGGCTCAATGCGCGGAACGCAATGGAATCGCTTGCAGTACGATATCGAAAAGGCATCGGCAGAGGTTCGAGAATACCAGGCGCAGATGGCGGCAATGCGGTCTGATGGTAGCGCGTTCACTCGGGACAGCATGGCAATTCAGAAGGTGAGCGCTGACCTAGACACAGCAAAGGTCAAGCTGCAGGAGCTGCAGATGAAAGAGCAAGAAGCAGCGTTATCCCTGAAAGAAGCCACTAGTCCGAAGGATCCGGAAGCGATTACAAGGGCGACGAACAAGGCCAGCAGTTCAATGGCGACTTTCGGTAAAAGAATCTCATCGGTCCTACGCAGCGCACTGATATTCACCGTTATCACGCAGCTCGCTGCTAAGTTCAGAGATTATATCGGAAAGGCATCAGTTGCTAACGATGAGCTGAGAACTGCACTCGGGAAGCTCAAAGGCGCCCTGCAGACCGCATTTACGCCTATCTTCCAGGCTGCGCTTCCTGCGCTGACAAGCCTTGCAAACGCCCTTGCCAAGGTAATTACATTAATAGGGCAGTTTATTGGCTTATTATTCGGCACCGGATCCGGTACGGGTACGGCGAAGCTGAAGAGTGCGACAGTATCTCTTATGAGCACCGCTGGAGAGACAACCGAGGCACTCGACGGTGAAACAGCTTCGTTAATGGCACTAAGTGACGCATCCGATGATGCTGAGAAATCTATGGCTAGTTTCGATGAGATAAATCAGCTTGGGAACAAATCATCCGGGAGCGGTCCGACGGATACGGGTATCCCAACTTTAACGCCTGATGCTATCACAATGCCTACATGGCTTACCGATGCCGCGGAAAAAGTCGGAGCTGCGCTCAAAAGAATAGGCGATGCCGCTGACCGGATATCGAAAAGTAAGGCATTTAAAGTGATAACTGATTTCCTCGGTAAGCTCGCTACAAGCGCATTCATAGGTATCCTAGATGGAATCGCGCGTGCATTCGAATCTCTCGCCGGCAGCCTTGAGACAATCGACAAATTCGCGTCGGGAGATTTTGGAGGCGGGCTGCTGTCATGGCTGAAAAGCGTCTGGGATCTCTTTACTAGTAGCCTTACTCCACTGGGGGCTTATTATCAACTGTTAGAAACAATTGCAATAGCAGTATATAACTTCTTCAAGAATCTCGACCTTGGCAAGTGGTGGGCTGAGAATGTTGCTCCTTGGTTCACGCAAGAACGCTGGCTTAAGCTCTGGGATGACGTCAAATATGTATGGAGCCTAAAGTGGGCCGAGATTGTGGCATGGTGGAAGACTACCGCTCTCTATAAGTGGTGGACGGAGGACGTTGCACCATGGTTTACATCTGCTCGTTGGCAAGCTCTATTCGAGTCTGCTTTGTTAGGGGTTCAAGCAGGCTGGGCGTCGGTTAAGACATGGTGGAATAATACGGCCATTGTCCGATGGTGGAACGATGATGTTCTTCCTTGGTTCACGAAAGATAAGTGGTATAACGCTTTGAGCGGCATAAAAGAAGGTTTTACAGCCGCTTTTGATGATGCTAAATTAGTCGTGAAAGGTGCAATAAACAGCATTATTGGCTGGCTTAATAGTGTAGGAAATCTTTCTTGGGAAGCAAAAACGATTTTAGGGCAGGAAGTGGTGCCTGCCGGAAATATAAAGCTGTGGCACATTCCCCCGCTTGCTAATGGAGCAGTCATCCCACCTAACCGTGAATTTCTTGCAATGCTCGGTGATCAGACCCATGGTACAAACATCGAGGCGCCTCTGGATACCATCGTTTCGGCATTCCGCAAAGTCACGCGTGAAGGTAATGGCGGAGGCAAAGGCGAGGCGGTCATGGAAGTCGATGGTCAGGCATTTGGACGCCTTGTGTTTAAGTACGGAAACAAAGAAGCGAAACGCGTAGGCGTCAGATTGGCAGGTGTGTAACATGTCTGTTTTTTTGATTGATGGAGTCACATATCCCGGTGTTCTGGTTCCAAGCCTGAAAAGGTCCTTTGAGATCGTTGATGGCGAAAACGCAGGACGTGTTAAGACCGGTACGATGATTCGAGACATAGTCGGCACCTACTATAACTATGCAATGGAACTAGATACTTCGGAAGCGAGTCTCGCAGAGTATGATGCGCTGTATGAGGTTCTTTCGGCGCCGGAGGATTATCACGTTCTGATCGTACCATACGCGCAGACGACGCTCCGTTTCGATGCCTATGTGACATCCGGCGAGGATGATCTTGCATCAATGGAATGCGGGCGTAATAAGTGGGGCGGACTGTCCGTTAATTTCATCGCCATGTCCCCGAAACGGAGGCCGGCATGAGCGCAAAACTGATATATAAAGACGTAGCTCCGGGCGCTGATACTGACGCAACTGTCAGCTCCTCTATCGCCCAGAGCTTTTGCAATCCGGCACTGCTGCCGTTAGATGCGGAAATGCCTAAGATTGCAACCCTAGAGCCAAATATGTGGTTACTGAGTGGAGATTACGAGATTCTGAACGGCCAGAGTATTCCCTTTTGGTCGACAGCTATGAGCGATGAGAGTGGTAACTTTGTGGTAGCACCATCGTATGAAGTCAACTTCGATAATCAATATACGACCCTTGGTATATATCTTCGGTTCTCTCCGAGCACTGAAGATTATTGCACATTAGTGAAAATCGAGTGGTTCCAGGGTGAAACACTGCTTTCCACAAAAGACTTTACGCCTACCGGGTTTTCATATTTTTGCGCGAACACAGTTACAGCGTTCAATAAGGTCGTAATCTATTTCAACGCTACAAGCAAGCCGTACAGATATGCCAGAACAGACCAGATTCTTTTTGGACTCGTTCGAGAATTTCTGGCGGACGAGTATTCAAGCATAAAGATTCTTCAGGAAGTCGATTTGATTTCCGAGGCCATGGCGATTAATACAATGCAGTGGTCGCTTACGAGTAAAGAAGATATCGAATTCGTCTTCCAATTGAAACAGCCGATAGAAGCATACAACGGGAACAACCTTGTCGGAGTATTTTATATTACCGATGGTGTAAAAAAGTTATCTGCGAGAAAATATGAAATACCATGCCAGGATGCTATTGGTGTTCTGGATGGCAACGACTTCTCGGCAACAATCTATGATGGCTACTCGGCTGTAGCGCTTATAAACGACATTGTCGGGATTGACTTTGAAGTCGAGATTGACAACTCATTCAGCGCAACTGCAGTTACCGGTTACATTCCTGACTGCACTAAGCGCGAAGCCCTGCAGCAGGTGCTATTTGCAATCGGTGCATTGGGAGATACATCTGGTAGTAAAAAGATACGTGTTTATCCTCTGCCATCTTCAAGCGTTACGGATATCCCTGACAGCCGGCAGTACAGAGGCGGAGACGTTGAAACAGATTCGATCGTAACCGCGGTAAAGGTAACAGCGCACACTTACACAGCCGGTAGCGGGAGCTCCGGAGATGATGTGATATCGGTCAATGGTACGAAGTATGTTCATACGACTGCAGTCAATTCAATTACAAATCCTAACGTCACAGCGACAGATAAGCAGAATATCATACCGATTACCGAAGCAACGCTCGTCAGCTCCTCCAACGTAGCAGCTGTAGCGCAGAGAGTATACGACTATTACATGCGCAGAGATACGCTGAACACAAGGATCGTCGTAGACGATGAGAAGCCGGGGGACTATGCGTCCATCAGCTCGCCTTGGGATACAACTATAATCGGTAATATAATCTCAATGTCGCTTTTCCTGTCTAACACAACGGCGGCGGACATTAAAATTAAGGCGGTGAGTTAAATGGCAATACAAAGCGTACAGGCATATCTAAACGGCACTTGGTACACGCTTACATATAACGGTAGCACCAGCAAGTATGAGGCGACGCTTACCGCGCCGGGCATCACATCGTTCAACCTGACTGACAATATCTATCCAATGCAGGTTAAAGCAACGAACACGGCAGGGACTGTTGCAACCGTAGGAACAACTGATCCGACAGTGGGTAACTCGCTCAAATTGCGAGTACTTGAGACGGTCAAGCCAACTATTAGCATTACCTCGCCTGGTGCAAGCTCTTATGTAACCAACAACAAACAGCCCATTATATTCCAGCTCCGCGACGAGAGCGGAGGTTCGGGCGTCAAACTGTCCACACTTGCGCTCAAAATCGACGGAGGTACGGCAGTGGGTAGTGGCGGTGCCGGTATGGTCTGCAACGCTGTCACGAACGGCTACGACTGCACATATACCCCTCCAACCGCATTGTCAGACGGAGCGCATACCGTAACCGTTAATGTGTCCGACAACGACGGTAACACAGCAACGCAGGCCAGTAGGACATATACGGTCGATACGGTTCCGCCCATACTCAACGTAACAAGTCCAGCAAATAGCTTTTTGACCAACACAGCCGCGCTGACGGTGCAGGGCACGACCAATGACGTTACCAGCTCGTCCGTCGTCATAACGATAAAGCTTAACGGCGTTGACCAAGGTGCGGTAACCGTGACTGCGGGCGCATTTAGTAAAGCCCTCACGCTTGCCGCGGGAGCGAATACAATCATTGTGACCGCTACGGATACGGCCGGCAAAATTTCCACCGTCACCATTAACGGAACTCTCGACACGACGGTTCCTGTGATTAGCTCGGTCACCATTACACCAAACCCAGCTGATACGGGCGAAACGATGATTATCTCCGTCACTGTAACGGGGTGAGCCGATGGATAGGACATTAACAGTATGGGTAGGTGCATCGATCATCTACCTATACGGGACAGTCAATGGCGAAGCAGCGACATTTACACTTGCGGGGGGAGGGGAATGGCAAACAACCGTTCTCCGTTCCGTTGATGATAACTATGCTATTCACCTTGAAGCCTACTCGACAAACGGTCTTGAGGGCACATACGACTACACGCTATATTACGGCATGATGCCGTGCGTCATTGACCGAACGGGCGGCTATTACAATGCCACCGACCTCAACCGTGTCGGACACAACCTTGATTATCTGGCCGATTTGCTGAATGGGTACGGATACGCCATCAGCGTCATGCCTAAGACTGACTGGACGATAGAGGATATTCCGCGCGTATCTGACATGACCGCATATCTAACCGACCTCGAGGCAATCAAAACCACTTTTCACGGTACGGTACCGTTGCCGGTTACGATGGACAATCTGACCGTGGACGGAGCGAATAACATTGAAAAACTGCTCTGTGAAATAGAGCAAAATATTTACAGCATGGTAGCGACGTTTAACTATTCAGGTGAGCTGTACAGCGGGGAGGTCTGATATGTCGGCCTTAACGATAATGCAGATTACAGCCGTGTCACTGATCCCAAACCCAGTTAATATCAACAGCTCGCTTGCGATTAAGGTCACGGTAACGGAAAGCACCGTGACCTTACTTGCGGAGCCTACATATTCTGGCGATTGCTTTAGCGGCGACGCCTACTCACAAGGAGGCTAATAATGAAAAACAGAGTACCGGTATACCCCAACAGATACGCGATTTATGATGAAAGCCACAACTTCCTAAGATACGAATATCACGAAAGAGCGGACGCTCCGGCAGCGGGCGACGAAGGCACGGTACTGGACAAGGGAAACATCCTACCGGACGCGACTTGTACGCTTCTCGGTATTCCAATTACGAGCGTACCGAAGGACGCGTTTAATAAGATTGCTGGACAATTAGGACTTGTTCCGCTTATGAACCTAACAGTAGGCACGGCGGCGCCAAGCATAAACCTTGATTTAAGCGGTATCGACACAAGCCTATATATGGCGATTGAAGTTTACGCGACTGTGTTCACATCTGCTACCGGTCCAGTTAACTGCACAGTAAACAATTTAACGAGCGGATATTCTGGAAGTTATATTGCATCGGCTAATACAAGTGTTCAATCAGTAAACAATGCCGTCAACTTCGGGAACTTTGCAGCAGGAACAACCGATGCCACATATGCGACTCCCGCGGTTATTAAACTTTCAATTGAATATTCCAGACCTTATCCGGTAGCGGTTACCTATAATCGCAGATATATTAACATTGAGTATTCGGGAGGACAGGCTGGTTCAAGCATGAACAAAATTGGTCATGTTTCAGTACAAGACGGAGCAAGTCAATCATCGGTCCTATCGTCTATTCAGTTTGCCGCCGCAAATATTATGCCCGGTACAATATTTGAAGTATATGGGGTGAAGAAATGATAATTGATGAATTAGTATGCAAGCCGGACGGGACGCAGACCATTGGACAAAGAGAAGTGCCTGATGATTTCTTTACTCCGCCAGCGTCCGAGCCGACTGCTGAGGAAAAGCTCCGTGCAGATGTAGACTTTCTCGCAATGGTAACGGGGGTAGAGTTATGAGCGACAAATACGAGCTTGTTAAGAGCTATTTTGACCGCGGATTATGGAGCAAAGAGCGGGTACATACGGCGGTGGGGAAGTGGATTACCGCTGAAGAATACGAAGCGATTACCGGCGAAATCTATATAGCTTAACCTAACCGCCTCATAGGGCGGTAATTTTATACGAATCGAGGGCAGCCGAATGACACCTGAAGAATTGGGCTTAAAGCTTACCGAAGTAGATGCACGCTGCAAGTCAAACACGCATAGATTAGACAAAGTAGAGGAGCGTCAGGATAATCTCGACGCTCTTGTTACCTCCGTGGCGACTCTTGCGACCGAGCAGGAGCATATTAAAGAGGACGTCACCGAAATTAAAGGAGACGTAAAGACGCTTACAGGCAAATCGGGTAAACGCTGGGACGATCTAATTGATAGAATCATCTGGGCGATCGTAGCGGCAGCCGTGGGCTTTCTGTTGGCGAGAATGGGAATAGGGTGAGAAGCTTGAACATCATCGAAGAGACATATCAGTGGGCAAAGCCTCTGTACGACATAGACCCCGCAAAGGTGGCGTACATAGTCGAGCACCACGAAGCCGGCAAAGGCTCAACCGCGCAACAGATACATGCTTTCCACCTGTCAAAGGGCTGGTCAGGCATCGCCTATCATCTTTATGTTCGACAGGACGGCACGATCTATCGAGGTCGCCCTATAGACAAAAAAGGCGGTCACACGGAAGGTTATAACTCCGTATCAATTGGGATTTGCGCTGAGGGCAATTTCGAAACCGAGGAAATGTCCGACGTACAGAAAGCGGCTGTCAGATATGCGACGCAGTACGTCAAGAGCGTTTACCCTGCTGCAAAGGAGGTACGGCACAAGGATTTGAACGCCACTGCTTGCCCTGGGGCAAACTATCCATTTTATTACATTACATCAGAAAGTGAGGATGAACTTGATATGACAAAAGATGAACTTATAAGCGTAGCCGGAACCGGCGACAATCCTTCTCCATGGGCGAAGGAAGCAACAGAGAAAATGAAGGAACTGGGTGTATTCAACGGTGATGGTCAGGGCAACTACGGCTGGCAGCAGCCTATAACCCGAGAGGCCGTTGCAACCATCCTGGCAAACTTCGCGGAAAAGTTAGGACTGCAATGAGGCGCGGCAAATTTGGTAAGGAACAGCTTAAAAAGGAATTCAGAGCCGCTGTATGGGTAACTATCGGCGGCTTTGCTCTTGCCGTCCTCGCCATACTTAAAGACTACACCGGCACTCTGCCGTGGATAACTGCCATAATGGGCACTCCGTGGGCGGCATACGGTGCGAGTAAGGTGTCCTATAACAACAAGACGATGAAAGAAAGCCTGCCTTACTGCGAAGCAGAGGCGGCAAATATTAAGCGTGACGCTTAGGAGGAATAAACATGGAACAGATCACAACGATAGCTCTTCAGCTTATTGGCGTAATTTTGTTTGCACTTCTCATAGTCGTGCTTACAAAGTATAAGAAAAAGCTTGAAGAAGAAATAAATGCAGGAAAAGCAACTGAGCTCGACAAGCTGATATTCCAGTTCGTCAGCGCAGCAGACCAGCTGCTGAAGGCGCAAGACCCCACCGGAGAAAAGCGTAGAGCCTATGTTTACGGGCTACTCGAAAACCTCGGCATAGTTATAACCGATATTATAAAAGCAAAAATTGAAGCTAACGTGCTGAAGATGCCAAAAGATACATATTAGGTAAGACAAAGCCCTCTCCGATTCGGAGGGGGCTGTTTTTTGCGAACGAAATAACTTATAGGCTGCACACCGCATAAAAATACTCGGTCACGTAAATTTACTTTTCAACAGGATTGCTTAGTAACCATTCATTTTTTTGAGAGGTAGTTAAGAGCGAATCTTGGGAATCTCGAAAAAATTTAATTATTTCTTTTTGCTCATAACTTGCAATTGATGCGATATCGGAATATGTAATTACAATTTCCATCATTTTTTGATCATCAATCAGAATTTCGTCTTTTAGCATAAATATGAATTTTAATGTTGTGCTTAGGGGAAGCGCTACTGGGGTATTAAAAGGACGGTTGTTTATGATAATACTTACATTTATAGCATTACCAGCCCCCACATTTGAAAGTTCATACTTAAGCAGATGGTGATGCGTACGAAAAAGTATCAAATTTGTTACTTCGCTGAAGGGATCAGTCTTTTCACAAGCCTTTATTAAAACGTGAGGCTTATCGACAGAGCACATGTAATCATTACCAATGATTACATACATAATATTGTTTTCAGGTATCTCTTTCAAGTTGTATATTGGATGATGATCTGAGTGCAAATAGGGCTTTATGGCAAGTTTTCTTTCGATTTTTTGGTTTTCGACAGTAAAGTTAATAGTCAAGATAATCGCCACAATTGTTGACAACGCGCCTAGAATAGCTCCGCAATAACCTAAAAATTCCCCGGCAGACCATTTTGCCGCGATTAAAGCCTGTTTATAATCCGGGACAAAAACTACCTGGATTACAATCGGTATTATTACAGCCATTGCAACAAAAATAACAATTATCCACAAGCTTTGCTTGTTGAGCTTCATTCTACACCTTCTTTTTGCTGTATTGGAGCCTTGTAATAATAACAGGCTATTTTTACCATACACTTCTTTAAAAAAATTATCAATAAACAAAAAGTCAGAATTTAGATTATTTTGGTAGGCAATTTTGCCTAAAATAAGAAGATCCGTTATATTCATGGCGGGCCGTAGGTAGTGCATGTCCTGTTGCCTGTTTCACGTACATTTATCAAATTATTAAGCCCCTCATGGGATCATCGTTCCGTGAGGGGCTGTTTTTAATATAATTTACACTTGACAAAATGCGATATTTATGGTAAAATACTTTACATACAACAGGATTAATCAAACGAGGAGGAAAGTGCAATTTTGAACAATATCTACGACGAATTTTACAACCGAATTCCTGATACGTTACTTGCCGATATAGGAAGCGCTTGTGTATTAGGAGACAAGGCGTACTCCATTATTACGAAAAGCGAACCTCGTTTTTTTCGAAGCGAATATTCATATGGGCTATGCTCAAGAGTTCATGACAAAGTACTTCAGTTCTATTTAGAAAATAGATTTGAAAATGATAGTACCATAAAGGTTTATCCAAAACGCACGGGCTACGGTAATTCTGTTGTTAATATTACCGGCACAGACTTTGGAATAATGGCATGCCGCATTCGCAAAAGAGAGACTCTGCCAGGTCCAGCAAAATATAAAAGTAAGGCATGTGAATTTAACCCAGGAAAGGATTTTGACCAAGTTAATCTTTTTGCTCCCCCTATTGCGGATGAATATAAAAATATTGAATTTTTTATTACACTATTTTTTGACGGCATGAATACAGTTCCAAATCTAATCCTTGCCGATAATTCATTTTCTGTTATTCTGGATAGTAGGCCAATTATATCGGTTATTGCGGCCGAAGCGGAAAGCACGCATATCGAAAGAATTGTACCGCAGATTATAGCAGAGATGGAAAAAGAATATGGAAAAGCATGAAATAGTTCGTGAACAAAGAATAATACCTCAGCGTATTAAGGAAGCTCGCGAGTATTGCCTTATGAGCGCTGCAGATCTAGCCGATAAGATCGATTTATCTAGACAGGCGATTTCGCAATTTGAAAATGGAGCAACAAATCCTACAATAGAAAATTTACAAAAAATCGCATATGCCACCAACTTCCCTATGCAATATTTTTACAAAGAACGACGACCTCAAAATTCTTCACCTTCACAAATGCCTCTTTATCGTGGCTCACCTACGAAAACACGGAAGCTTAAAAGATCTTATGAGATAGCGGCAAGTTTTTCTGATGATATTATTTATTATCTAAAAAAATACGTGATATTTACTGAGCCTAATTTCCCTGGAAATTTTGAATTTGACTACACGAATGATATTGACTCAATAAATAACATTGAAGAAATTGTAGAAAAATTGAGAAATCACTGGTCCATTGGCAAAGGGCCTGTTCACGATTTGGTAGGCGTCTTAGAAAACAATGGGGTTATCATTTCTAAGATTCCAAACAAAGTAAAGGAAGTTGAAGCTTTTTCGCTTTGGTATGAAAAAGTACCGCATATTTTTTATGAAGGAAATAGGAATACTACTGCGAGCTATAATTTTAGCATTTGTCATGAGCTTGGACATCTGATTTTGCATCGTAATGTGCTAGAAAATGAAGCTGTAGATGATAGTTTGTATAAAAAGTTGGAGGAGCAAGCCAATCTTTTTGCTGGAGCTTTTTTATTACCCGCCGAAACTTTCGGCAATGAATACATTACTAGCAACTTAGATTCATTCATTGCTATTAAAAAAAGATGGGGCGTATCTCTTGGCGCGATGATAATGCGTGCGCATGTTCTTGGTATTATTGATAAACAACAAAAAAGCTATTTATTTAGGCAACTATCAGCAAGCGGTTATAGAAAAAAAGAGCCGTATGATGACGAGATGGTATTTGAAGGGCCGTCACTATTATTCAATTTAGTTAAAACGCTTGTTGAGCGCAAAATTGTGGATATACAGGATTTCATTAGCGCGTTTTCTATTCCGATAAATGATTTAAATGCAATCTGTTCCTTCCCAGTTGGGTTCATCAATCAATATCTATACAACGAGAGGGACATTCCTCAGTTAAGAATAGTAAAATAGGCTTATTTGCAAACCTAATCTAAGTTTCTACCGTCGACGAGCTGCGCAGCAATAGGGGCGCGTTGTCTTCGGGGATATGGACTAACATCGAGGGAATAGACGATAGGGGAACACGGGACAGTCGAGTTCGTCAAGTTACATGTATGGGGTTATTTGTGATAACAGGATACACCGCAGGGGGTCAAGTGGAAAAGAGCATGACATGGAGTATAACTTTTGATTTAGCATAATACAGACCAACAGAAAGCCGCCGAAAATGTAAGTATTTTCCGGCGGCTTTTATAAGAATTGTGTTTTTTACAAAAGTTTAATTTCTCTTTAAGTTTTTGGCTATAGTATCATATATAAAGCATATCATAGCTACCCTATAATGAAAATGTTGCGGCAGGCAAATTGCTTTCCGTTAATTCAGCAGGGCAGGAGAGGTTAATACTTGGAATGCTCTATGATGAGAAAGGAAAATGGGCTTGCTCAACGAGAATATTACAAAAGAAGAACAGAGCGAAATGATACTGGCTAATACGTCTGAGGAACTGGTCAGAATGACGGTCAATGAAGTCATTTCAAAAATGGATATGTGCTCCTGCGACATTTGCAAGCTCAATGCCTGCGCCATAGCGCTCAATAAGCTTGAGCCTCACTATGTCACTACTACGAGAGGCAAATTGCTGGCAAAAATTATTACCGAAAAGATGAACTATCACACGGAAGTGCTTGTTGAAGTTACTAAGGCGCTTATGGCTGTGAAGGAAAACCCACTTCACTAACTGCACAAGTCTGTTATAAGACATATCCCTTTCCTCTGCGAATATCGGTAAGGAAAGGGATGTGTTTTGTTTATTCGGTTATTTTGCTTTGTTTATAGAAGCTTGTTACAATGAAGTAGCCGAAAAGAACCTGAGAAATAGGAATTACGTCCAGACTATATCTGTTGCTGCTCAAATGCTTTATTACCGGATTGTAAATGTTACCAATAACGGTAAAGTTAAAAAGGAGGAAAAGGGATAAGTATAACGATGGAATTACCATAAACATAATTTTTGGCGAATTCAATTTCCAGCTGCCGGATTTTCTTGTTTCATTTATCAGATATTCTATCCCAAGAAGTGCACCGAGTATCATGTTAATAATAATTGTGACAGATAACCAAACGTAGCTGATGGTATACGTTAAATTTTGAATAATTCTAATTCGTTCAAAAATGAATGAATTAGTGAAAACTAATACCAGAATAATCAGTGCATAGGCCAGATATCTAAGCCATGACTTCAGCTTCATAAATACTCCTCAGTGCAGGGAGTTCGAGATGAACTGTATAGTGTTCTCGGAGAGTCTCAAGGTTACCATACCGGCGGTGAGAAGGTTGCCGGCATCGTCATAGAAGCCACCATCGAACGCATATTCGATTTCATATGTATCCGCCGAAATCTGGCGACCGCTGGTGCAGTCTATGTTAATAAAATTAGTGTCGCCGTGCCAGTGCACATAGGCGTCATAGTCAGCGACATAGTTCCAACTAAGGCAGCTAGACATATCGGCCAGAGAGTAGCCGGTTTTTAAGAGCAGGAAATCACTAACCTGCTGCGCCGTCAGAATTGTTGAATCGCAATCCGGTGTGCCGTCCGTGAAGGTGGCTTCATCAGCAGCCCTTATTTCGTCGGAGTTTGCGGGAGCCGGAAGTCCGGCGCCTATGTAGAATACCTGATACATATCGACGTCGCGAACGTCGTCATAATCGGAAAGCAGGAAGCCGTAGTTCGACTCGTCGTTCAAAGCGTTTTCGAAATCACCGACATCTGTTTCCGAAAGTGCGGATGGATATGAAGCTGTTTCTGTGTTCGGCTCTGTGCTCGCTGCGGAGCCCGACGATGCTGATTGTATTGGTTTTACGATTACTTCTTTCCCGCAGCCGGTGAAACAGTAAAGGGCTAAAGTGATTATCAAACTTAGGACAAGGATTGACTTTGCTTTCATTTTATCTCCTCCTGATTTGGACTGATTACAATATATGACATATGAGTTAAAAAGTCAAAGCCTAACCCGTTTAAATAAGGAAGAATAGAATTGTCGGTCTTTTTTATAAATAAAAATGTATTGACACCGACAATTGGATAATATATTATCATTTCGGCGATGGAGTTCGCCTTTAAATGCTTTATGCTGATGACTCCTGCTTTATTCAAAGCGGGGATCATTATTTTTTTAGGAGGCAAAATGCAGAAAATTTTCTATGTTGGCATTGGCGGCTGCATCGGTGCGGTATTGCGCTATCTAATTTCGTCGAAAATTGGCGAAGCACAAATACCTCTGGGGACCTTGTGCGTTAATGTTCTCGGCGGCGTGCTTATCGGAATGATAATGGAAATATGCATTTCAACGGAGTTTATTTCACCGAACATGAGACTGTTTTTAACGACCGGAGTGCTTGGAGGGCTGACAACTTTTTCCGCGTTCAGCTACGAGACCGTGCAGCTTTTCAGTAACGGTGATTTGAGACATGGCGTTTTAAATATCTGTCTTAACTTGTTTCTCTGTTTAGGAGGAGTTCTTCTGGGGCAGTACCTTGCGGTTAAAGTGATATAAGTATTAAACACCCCAAGCGGCATAGTCGTTTGGGGTGTTTAATACTATTATTTAATTGACACTATGCGGCATTACCTGACGGCTCGGGAGAGCCTTGGGATTGTGTTGTTGCAGAAGGACTCGGCGTTACGGGCATTGATGGTACCGGAGCCGTCGGGGTTGGGACATCTGTTCCGCTTGTCGGATTGACAGAGCTGCTTTCGGACGGACTCTCGGAAGCCTCCTCTGAGGGAGAGGGGCTTGGTGTTGCGGAAAGCTCGCCGAAGATATTTGTCGGACCCGTCAGAGACGGCGTTTTGAAAGCCTTATATTCCAAACCCTCGTGCAGCGGCTGCATAATCTTTTTCCAGATTTGTGCCGCAGGGTTACCGGTAACATACATGCGTGCGGGAGTATCGTAACCTGTCCAGACAGCGGCAACATAATACGGCGTGAAGCCGACGAACCAGCGGTCACAATAGTCGGAGCTGGAGCCAGTTTTACCGGCGTGTGGCATCGTGCCGAAATACGATTCGGAGCCGGTGCCGTAGGTAGCGGCGATATTCAGCATATAGGTGACGGTCCACGCGGTGTTGGCTTTGAAGGCAACGTCGGTTTCAGCAGGATTATCAAGTACCAGATTGCCGTCTGAATCGGTGATTTGCGTATAGGTTCGGGCATAGGTGAAAACGCCGTCATTCGCGAAAGCGTCATATGCCTGTGCCATTTCACGCACGGTTATGCCGTTTGTGAGCTGACCGAGTGCCAGAGGCGCATAGTCGCGGTCCGAATCGACTAGACTGACGACTCCCAGACGATCCTTCAAATAGTCGTACGAGACGGAAGGCGTGAGCTTATCGAGAATCTGAGCGGAGACGGTATTTATGGAACTTGTAAGGGCTTGTTGAATCGTGATGACGCCGGCATTACCGCCACCTGCGTTTCTTGGGTACCAACTCGTACCGTTGAGGTGAAGGTCGGGGTTGTCGTCTACCAGAGTCGAGGGTGAGATTAGTCCTTGATCAATTGCGGGACCATAAACAGCTATCGGCTTTATCGCAGAGCCGGGCGGACGCAGGGCATCAACTGCTCTGTTGAATACTAGGTTGCCTTTTTTTTGACCGATCCCGCCTGACAACGCCTTTACTTCACCCGTGTAGGGGTCGAGCAGGACAACCGCAGATTGGAGCGATTGTCCAGAGGGAGATTTGACAGTCGGGAAATTGGAAGCATCTTGATAGATGCTGTCCACTATGTTCTGCGCATTCATGTCGAGACAGGTATATATCTGAAGACCGCCATTATACAGGAGGTTTTCGGCGGTGTCTTTGTTGATGCCCTTTTCCTCCATAAGATCTTTAAGGACATCTTCGATTACCGCATCGACATAGTAACTGTTAATTGTTTGCGCATATTCTTCATTTTCGCCGCGCTTAAAAACAAGTTCCTCACTTACAGCCTGCGTGTACTGGTCATAGTTAATGGAACCCTGCTCGTACATTTCCTTGAGAATGAGCTCCTGACGCTCCTTGTTGTTGGAACGGCTGATATAGGGATCATATTTTGAGGGGTTGTTGGTTATGCCGATTATGCAGGCACATTCGGCAAGGTCGAGATCCCAAACATCCTTGTCAAAATAGGTTTTAGCGGCAGTGCCGACGCCGTTGCAGTTTTCACCGAAAAAGCTGACGTTAAGGTACCACTCCATTATCTGATCCTTGGTGTACATCTTCTCCAGCTTAAGCGCGCGGAAGATTTCCAATATTTTTCGCTGGACTGTTATATCGTCTTCCTTTGTGAGGTTCTTGATGAGCTGCTGCGTGATTGTGGATCCGCCGAAGTCGTTTTTCATGCTCAGAAACATATTAACGAATGCACCTGTCGTTCTGTACCAGTCGACACCGTTATGCTCGTAAAATCGTTTATCCTCGATGGCGACAGTGGCCTTGGACATGTATGCAGGTATGTTTTGATAGTCCACCCATACACGGTTTTCGTTTCCGTGCAGCGAGGCCAGCGCCACATTGTTTCCGCTGGCGTCGGTATAGTAGATTGTGCTCGCCAAATTCAGGGTCATGTCTTCGAGGGATATGTCAAGATCATCAGAAAGATTTGTCTTGACGTAATATGCGAAGATACAGGTGAAGAGCAGTCCTGTTGTGATAAAGATGAGTAATAATGTTACCAGCACTTTCAGTGTGACACGCAGAATATGTGTGATCGTTCCCGCTGTCGTATTTGCCGTCGCCTTTGCGGCTTTTCTTGCTTCCTTCTTGTCCATTAGGGTGAAACCTCCGTTGGGTCATATATAAACTGTGTGTTTTTTAATCTAGTTAATGTAGCCGCTATGCGGACATTATATCATAGCCGCGAAGCGGCGTTATGATATATGCATAGAATTAAATATAATGTACGCTTTGCGGACATTATAACATAGCGTGTCAAATAGAGATAGTATTATTGCAGATATATTTTAGACAGTAGGCTCGGTTAAATTCTACTTATTGGGGAATAATCCAAATAAATACTTATTTGGAGGACTATGATTTGAAAGTAAAAGTTAAAATTGCGATCATCGGAATGCTGGTGCTTTGCGCAGCGTTTCTTTGCGCGTTTGCCGTTATTGACAGCCTGAAAGCAGATGACGAAGGGGCCTCAGTCGACTGTATGGCAGAAAGACAGGTGGAGACCTGCTACGTTCTGAGAGACTATGAGGGATATGTCGCTATTTATGTAGAAAACGACCCGTCCTGTCCTATGACGGTCACTGATATTCAGGTATCAACGCTGCGGGAACTTGACAAGACGCTTCTTGAAACCGGGCTGAAGATCTATTCCAGAGAAAAACTAATGATGATGCTTGAGGATTTGGGCTCATAAGCTTTGATTCTTCGCACCTTTTGGATTGATTTTTTTCTATGTTTGAGGTAGAATGTGCTATCGGGACGGTAGATTTTCGCCCCGCAACTTACAGGAGGCACAAATTATGAATGAGGATTTTGGGAACGATATAATTACCATTACCGATGACGAAGGAAACGAATATATTCTTGAGCACCTGCATACACTGGAACATAAAGGCTGCTTTTACATGGCTTTCTTGCCAACTGATATAGACGAGGATGATGAAGACTACGGTCTTATCATACTAAAAGTCATTGTGGAAAACGGCGAAGAAATATTGGGCTCAATTGATGATCCCGATGAGCTGGAAGAAGTGTATGAATTATTTGCCTCAGTTCTTTTTGACGAGGAAGAGGAATAATATGTTCCTTGTAGAGGCAAATATTTCAATTATTTTTCCTTTGATTTTTTAGGGCTTCGGTTGTATAATTTCATTGAGAACGGGCATGTTTTTATAGCATCCGTTCGATGAATGGGCACAGCGGTTTTTCGAAACCTGCTGTGTACGTGAGGGATCTTTTAAAACCCACATCTATTATAAGGGACGCCGATTATTACTTCCGCTGTGAATTGCAGGCCTCCCGAGGCGGCTTTGACCGTTCTTGGACGTTGGAAGCAGAGAAACAGCAGAGAGGCGACCCACCTGCAATTACGTGCAGGTTCTTACAGGGTCCCCACGGCAATAGCGGGCTCGGCCGGCGCGAAAGCGTCGGCCTTCTTTTTTTATCACGGCTAGGTATTTTGCAACAAGACATATCAAAAAAACCGCAACTAAGCTTTTAAAAAGCTTTGTGGCGGTTTTTTTAATTCAGTTTCGACCTATTATTACATAATTTTATCTTTTCTGACTTATTTTAACATTTTTTGTGGAGCTTGGGTGCTACGATACGGTTCATCGACAGAGGTACATGGTTTTATCTTCGGCCCATCCGAATTATGTAGTTTTAAGAATTTTAAAATTAAATCTATTTTTTATTTATTGTGTACGCAAACGTACATATTTGCTGGAGCTGTTCCCTATGGGCGAGGAGGGAATAGCTTGAGGAAAAAATTGAGCGATGCTGACGTTATTAGCCGCATTGGTGCTCTGGCGTTTGGAAAAGCTAACGACGCCGTAAAACTGGTTTTTCTCGATCCGCAGGATAAAGAGCAAATCAGGAAGCTTGACCTTAGCATGGTTTCAGAGATCAAAAGAGGCGCGAACGGGGCGGTCGAGGTGAGGTTACTTGACAGGATTGCTCTTCTTGAACTGGTAGCGAAGCTTACAACGCCTCAGACATCAAAAGGCGGAGAGGCCGAGAGTTTTTTCACGGCAATGGATAAAGCGGCTGCAAAGCTGAGCGCGGGTGACGCATGAAATTTGAAACCTTCAGCGAAAAGCAGGCTCTTGCTCTAACCTGGTGGAGTGATTCTTCAGTCTATGAGGATTATGACGCTATTATTTGCGACGGTGCAGTCCGCAGCGGAAAGACGCTCTGTATGGGCATCTCCTTTATTTGCTGGGCTATGCGCAGATTTTCTGGACAGCAGTTCGGTATGTGCGGAAAAACTATCGCTTCACTGCGGAGAAACGTGATCGGTATACTTCTTCCAGTCATGAGCGATCTTGGCTTTGTCTGCGAGGAGAAAATTTCTAAAAACCTTTTTTCCGTTAGCTTCGGAGGCAGGACGAATACGTTTTTCCTTTTTGGAGGAAGAGACGAGGGCTCTCAGGCTCTAATTCAGGGGGCGACATTTGCGGGAGTTCTGCTCGATGAGGTTGCTCTGATGCCGAGAAGTTTCGTCGAGCAAGCCTGTGCGCGATGCAGCGTCACGGGGTCAAAGATTTGGTTCAACTGCAACCCCGAAGGTCCCAACCACTGGTTTTACTTGGAATGGGTAAAAAAATCGCGGGAAAGGAGAGCGTTATACATACATTTCGAGCTTGAGGATAATCCGGTGCTCTCGAGGAGAATTATTGCAAGGTATCGGAAGATGTATTCCGGCGTGTTCTACAGGCGATTTATTCTAGGCGAGTGGGTGGCATCACAAGGGAGAGTCTATGACTTTTTTGACGAGAGCTTTGTGAGAGATCCACCTGAGGGCGAAATGGAGGATTATGTCGTTTCCTGCGACTACGGTACGGCAAACCCCGCGTCGTTCGGGCTTTGGGGTTTGAAGGACTCTGTTTGGTACAGACTTAAGGAGTATTACTATAATTCGCGCACAGAGGGAGCGCAGAAGACCGACGCCGAATATGTGAGGGAGCTAATATGTCTCTGCGACGGAGTTCGTCCTCGCTCGGTGGTCGTCGACCCCTCGGCGGCTAGCTTCATCGAGGCGTTAAGGCGTGAAGGGCTAAATGTTATGAAGGCGGACAACGACGTTTTGAGCGGGATAAGGCTTACGGCGGATCTGCTGAAATCGGGGAAAATCGTTATCTGCCACGATTGCATGGACTCCATTCGGGAGTTTTCGCTTTATTCGTGGGATGAGAAGCGGGAGGGAAAGGACGCGCCGATTATGCAATTTGACCACGCGATGGACGATATTCGCTACTTTGCAGCGACGGTTGTTTCTCCCTCCGGCGGAAACTTCTTTGCCGCGACCTATGTTGAGCGGGGCTGACATTATTTTAGACGAGAAGGCTCGGAAAGAACTCGCAATATTTTGGAGGACATTTTATGAGTATTTTTAAACGATCAAGGCTGAAGCCTTCGGCGGTTTCGACCCAGATACGGTCCACTGCAACACATCCCTTTGGTATGCTCGATAACTATGTTCCGCTCGGCGGTGGAGATATAAGGCTCTATAGGGCGATAAGAGAAGCAGTACCGGTGCTTGATTCGGCGGTCATGAAGATTATCAGGCTGACTGGCGGCTTTTCCGTCTGCTGTGATGACAGAAAAAGCGAAAAAGAGCTGAACGAATTTCTGCGTACCGTCAATGTTGGGCGCTCGCAGAGGGGTATCGGAGCGTTTTTGGACAATTACTTGGATTCACTTTTGACCTGTGGGAGAGCGGTCGGTGAGATTGTGACCGACGGAAACAGGGAAATTGCCGCCGTGATTTGCGGGAATGTCTGCGACGTGCAGGTCAAGGAGGGGCTATCGCCGCTGGATTTTGTTATCTGCGGGCGAGGGGATTCGGGAATGTTCGAGCCGCTTCCTTTTCAGAATCTTATCATGTTTACGCCGTTTAATCCAGAGGCTGATTCGCCCTACGGCGTTTCGCTTTTTAGAAGTATGCCATTTCTCACGGAGATACTGCTGAAAATCTACAACTCTATAGGGATTAACTGGGAGAGAGCCGGTAATATCCGGTACGCTGTTGTTTACAAGCCGCAGGGAGACATTGTTGACAAGGCATATGCAAAAGAGCGTTCCGAACAGATTGCTAAGGAATGGAGCGCCGCGATGCAGAGCGGAAAAAACGGCAGTGTTAGGGATTTTGTAGCGGTTGGGAATGTGGATATCAAGGTCATCGGGGCTGACAGCCAGATTCTTGACAGCGAGGTACCTGTACGTCAGATTCTCGAGCAGCTAATTTCGCGTACCGGTATCCCGCCCTTTATGCTCGGGCTTAACTGGTCCTCGACCGAGAGAATGAGCGCCCAACAGGCTGACCTTATGACAAGCGAGCTGACCGCTCTGAGGCGTACGCTGACGCCAGTAATTGAGCAAATCTGTGGCCTGTGGCTCCGCATGCACGGAAAGAACTGCGGCTTTGAGGTGTGCTGGGAGCCGATTAATTTACAGGACGCGGTAGAGGAAGCAAAGGCAGCGCTTTACGCAGCACAGGCGGGAAATATCGCTTATGCAGACAAATAGTCGTAATTAGTAGAAATATAAGATAACTACTAATATTTTGGGAGGTTGTGTTTTTTGAAGATTTACAAGGCTGGCGCGGAGCGCGCAAAGGTGCCGGATGCTGAAGCGGAGCTTGAGGCAATCAATGCCTATGCCAAGACGGCGCTTACATCGGAGCAGATTTACACCTTTTCCGTGGTGCTTTGCGACAACGAGGTGGACCGTGATTTTGAAAAGTTTTCTAACGAAGCTCTGGGCGCACTTTCGGAGCTTTTCGTTGGAAAAACCGGAATTTTTGACCATGAGTGGAAGGCAACGAACCAGACGGCGAGGATATACAGGACTGAGATACTGAAAGAAAACGGTGTTTTGAACAGTCTCGGAGAGCCCTACGCCTTACTAAAGGGCTATGCCTATATGCTGCGCAATGAGAAAAACGCGGAGCTTATCGAGGAGATTGAGGCGGGGATAAAAAAAGAGACGAGCGTCGGCTGCAGCGTGACGAAAAGAGTTTGTTCCATCTGCGGAGAGGAAGCTCATGTTGGCGGCTGCGGTCACATCCCGGGACGGGAGTATAACGGTAAGCTCTGTTACCTTGAGCTTTTTGACGTTAAGGACGCATACGAATGGAGCTTCGTTGCGGTGCCGGCGCAGAGGGCGGCGGGGGTTGTTAAGCGCTTCGGGGCATCAGACAGTCTGAAGGGCTTTGTTTCGACAAAACAGGGAGGGCGGTTCTTTGCGGAATATGATGCTTTGGAGAAAGATGCGGTTTTAGGCCGTGAATATAAGAACGCACTGCGAAATGAGGTTTTGCGTCTTGGGCTGTTATGTGACCCGAAGATTTTTGAGGCACTTTCTGAAAACGCGAGCTATATGGGCGCGAAGGAACTCGAAAACCTGAAAGAAGCATTTGAAAAGCGCCTTGAGAATTCCTTTCCGCTTAAAACGCAGCTTCCGGGAAGAGATAAAACTGTCTCCTTCGACGGAGACGAATATATGGTTTAGGCAATACGGCGGAGGCTGTTTGCAAATATGATTGGAGGTCAAAATTGTGAAGGTAAGTTTTGAGGGTATAGGAGAAAGTGTAGTTACATTTTACAACAGCGCTGTAAGCGCGGCGACGGCGGGAGTTACCGTTAAAATGAGCGGAAACGGAGAGGTTTCTGCCTGCGAGGACGGAAATCGGTTCTTTGGTTATGCACTTGCCTGCGACACTGATTTCGCGGCTGTTCAGACTGCGGGCTATATCGAGCTTGGGTATACGGGCACGGCTCCTGCCGTCGGCTTCGTAAAGCTCGCGGCTAACGGCGCGGGCGGCGTCAAGGCAGATGAGGCCGGCGAGGAGTTCCTTGTCGTTGACGTCGACACCGCAAATAAAATTCTGGGTCTTATGCTTTAAGACACAAATTATAAAAGGAGATTTGTATGGCTTATAAATTCAATGAAATCAGACTTGACAAGGGTATGTACGGAGAAAGCGGAAAGAGCTTTACTCAGGTGCTCGAAAAGCTCGATCCCTCCGAGGACTACAAGGGCACGGCTTTTGAGGGACTCGACGCATATCAGCGCCAGCTCAAGCGCTTTGATATCAAGGTTCGCGGCACGGGCAGCGACTCGGTTGAAAAGTTTTTCCATACCTCGGACAGCGCGGTGCTGTTTCCCGAATACGTCGCGAGAAGCGTTCGTCAGGGCATGGAGGAGGAAAATGTGCTTCCCTCCATTACAGCTACCGTTACGAAGTTCGACGGCATGGACTATCGCAGTATCTACTCCGTTCCAACGGATGACGACAAGAGTCTTCGCCGCATTGAGGAAGGTGCGGCTATTCCCCAGACTGAGGTGAAGGTCCGCGAAAACCTTGTGAAGTTGCATAAAAGGGGACGCATGCTGGTTGCCTCCTATGAGGCTGTGCGCTTCCAGAAGCTAGACCTTTTCTCCGTTATGCTGCGTCAGATTGGCAGTCAGATCATGCGTATGCATCTTGAGGACGCGATTGACGTTCTCGTTAACGGTGACGGCAACACAAACGCGGCAAGCAAATTCGCGGTCGGCACTATGCCCATAAGCGGCACGGCAGGTACGCTTACATATAATCAGATTCTTGAATTTTGGAATCAGTTCGATCCCTACACTCTCAACACTCTGCTCGTGAGTCCCGACGCCATGCTCCAGATACTTAAATGCAGCGAGTTCCAGAATCCGCTGACGGGACTGAACTTCCAGGGCACCGGAGAGCTGACGAATCCTATCGGTGCAAAGCTCGTCAAGACCTCCGCAGTTTCGAGCGGTACGGTCATCGGACTCGACAGGGGCTACGCACTTGAGATGATTCAGGCGGCCGACGTTTCCGTCGAATACGACAGGCTCATCGACAGGCAGCTTGAAAGAGCGGCAATCACAAGCATTTCCGGCTTTGCCAAGCTCTACACCGAGGCGGCAAAGGTTCTGACAATATAACAGAAATTCGAGCGGGGAACAACTCGTTCCCCGCAGAGGAAAGGAGGCGGCTTTTTGGAGATTAAACAGGAGATATTTGAAAAAGCCAAGCTCGTTTACAAGGAGGAGCTTTCGGCTTCGGAGGAGAGCGCGCTCCATGAAATGTGCGCCGCCGCGCATGCTGAGCTTCTTTCGAGACTGAAGGATGGAGTTTTGATCGATACGATACATGATGAATTCGTGAGGGCAGCGGGCGTTCTTGGAATTGCGCTGTTTATTGGGCTCGACTGTCAGTCTCTAGACAGTTTTTCCGCAGGAAGCGTAACTTTGAAAAAGCGCGGAGACGAGGCGACAAGAAAAGCCGCTCTGGCGCTTAGAAGTCAGGCGGAGCTTATGCTGACGGCTTATCTGAAGGACGGCGGTTTTTACTTCGGGGCGGTGAGATATTGAAGTCAGGTGTATTTGACGGAGTTTGGTTCCATGGACAGAAGCTCTACGCCTATGACGAGGGAGTGACTTCTGGTAGAAGTTTCTTGGGGTTTATTGAACCTTCGAATCTTGTCGCTGATGTTGCGGAAACAAGGACCAGAGCGGGCTTCGTTCCAAACGAGGAGCACCGACTTATCGCAGCGCCCTGGGAGACTTTTCCTTATGGGACAGAGACCGTGATTGTTTGCGGGACGGCGAAATTTGAGGTTGTGAGCGTTAAGGAAATTTATAACGGGGAGAAGGTCTCCCACCGAGAGTGCATGCTTTTAAAGGTCGGGGAGGTGGAGAGCGATGCTTGACAGTATTCTGGACGCCGTAGTTACAGCGCTGAAGTCTGAAAGTATCAGCGCTTTTAGGGAATTTCCCGAAAAAAGAGCAGATGTGAAAACCGGAGTGTCGGTCAGTGTCGGACTTGGCGACTGTAAGTGCGTGAGCTCCGGAATGGGCGAGTATCTTGGAACACGAGCAGGTCAAGGCGGAAGCGCAGATATCGAGCTTTTCGGCAGGCGAATAGAACTTACGCTTCGGTTCGAGATATTTTCGCCATTTGGTGCGCCTCACGGTGCAGCCGCCTGTGTGAAGTGTGCAGATAGGCTGAGAGAGTGTTTGGCTAAGCTGCCGTCGGGGCTCAAGGCTCTGGAAATGGAAAGCGGGGAGATCTGCATGGACGAAAAGCTCTCCTGCTTTAGGTGCGTCTGCACACTTCGGGCGCTGGCGTTTCTGGTTGCCGAGAGCGACGGCACCGAAACAGAGTTTTTGGATTTTGTATTGAAAGGAACTGTTTATAGTGGCAACTAACGAAAGACCAGGGGTTTATTCCACCGTTGAAGTATCAAGCACACTGAGTTCAGCCGGCACGGGAAAAACGGTTGGCATCGCCGCCGTTTCGGCTTTGGGCACCAAGGGAGTATGCACAAGCATTTCCTCTTACGGCGAGGCGGTCAGCCTTTTTGGCGTGGATTGCAGCTTGACAAAGCTTATAAAGGTGCTTCTTTTAAACGGAGCAGCGGCCATTAAGGCCGTGCCTGTTGCCGTCGCGGCTACCGCCGAGACGGAGGATTACATAGCGGCGTTTGCTGTGCTGATGGAAAAAGAGGACGTTACAATCATGATCTGCGACAGCAGAAGCACGGATGTATACAGCGCAATGATGTCGGCGATTGAGAGAGCAAGCGAGAACTGCAAATATCGCATCGGCATCGTTGAAAGCACTGGGACTGTCGCGGAGACTGCGGCAAAGGCTCTTGCATTAAACCATGAGCGTATGGTAATGACATATCCCGCAATTGAAGCGGCAGGCGCACTTATCGGTGGTGTCGCCGCAGCGTTGGCTGGGATAATCTCTGCCGGAAGCGACCCTGCACTTCCCATTAATGAAGCGGAATTGGCTGGAGTAGATAGCGTATCCAGAATATTCTCCAATGGGGAGATAAACACACTTATTCAAGCAGGAGTTACACCTATCGAGAGCGTTTGCGGGAGTCCCTGCGTTGTGCGTGGTGTGACGACCAGAACTAAGACCGCAGGGGTTAGCGATACCACGTGGCGCGAGCTTACGACTGTGCTAATCATCGATGACGTGATTCCCACGGTGCGAAGCGCGCTGCGCGTCAAGTTCCCGAGGGTTAAAAACACGGCGCAGACGAGAGGCGCCATTCGTACGCAAGTCATCATTGAGCTTGAGAGCAAGTTGAAAAAGGAAATTATCGACGCATACAGCGGTGTTACAGCCATTGCGGATGATGCAGACCCCACAATTTGCAATGTCGGCTTTGAGTTCACCGTTGCGCATGGGCTTAACAGAATCATACTGTCCGCGCGTATTAGCGTTTAAGGAGGAAAAGGGATGAGTGTTATCGGATTTCCCACAAGCAGTGACATTTACATTGAAGCTGAAGGCAAAAAGCTTGCCGTCGTCCAGAGCTATAAGGCGCAGGCGACGCGCTCCGAACAGGTTGTTGAGGCCTTTGGAGAGAGCGAGCCTGTTGCAACAATCGCAAATCAGCTCAACTATAGGCTGGAGCTGACAAGGCTCTACGCAACCGACGAGGCTATCAGTGACGGCATCAACTTTCATGCGTTGTCGAATTTTTCCCTCGTTATCGTCAAGCCTTATAAGCATGTCATTTATACGAACTGCCAATGGAGCAAGATTGAAGAGTCGGGCGAACTCAGTCAGATGGTCGCCGAGCGCATTACTGTCATTTCAAGTCATAGAACGGAGATGGCGAATTGACCGCCGAAGAACTCATCAGGCAGCTTGAGGGAAGCCCTGTAGAGCGCTTGAAATGGCTCGTTCTGCGTGAATTCGGTGTACTGCCGGGATCAAAAACGGCAGAGGAGCTAAGCGACGAAGACTTTATTGTATGCGGGGCGCACATGGTCATTGACAGGCGTATGCGCTCCGATGCTCCCTCGGGTGAGGGAGGAACAAACTGCTCTTTTGATGAGGAGCGCTTTTCGCAACTTTCGGGAGGAAGGACATGAGCGAAGATACAGAGATAAAAAGAGAAGAGCTTCAGGAAATGGCGAGAGCCATACTGAGCGAAATTTATAGCGCGGAGAGCGCGCGAAACGGTCTTGAGGGTTTGGAATTCTCTCCGAGGGTGGTGAGGGGCGGATTTGGCTTTGCTGATGGTGAGTTCCGGAGCGATGGAAATCGGCGGCTGTCATATGAGCAAGCGTACGATCTTAATAGACAATACGCTGAAGCTGCCGTTCAAGATGAATTTTCACCAAGACTCAAGCGCAGTGATTTTTTTGAGCAAAGGGTTTTTAGACGCAAAGCGAGAGAAAACGCGGCCGGAGCATGGGGAGAAAGCGCCGAGGGGACAGTCGAAAATGCAGCTGTGCGCTTGGGGAGCCTGCCTCAGGCAGATTTGCCGGAAAAGCTATCCGACATATTTTGCAGGGATGCGCGACGCTATGATGGCGCGTTCGAGAAATACTGATTTTGTCTTAGCTGGGAGGAGTTATGGTGCTTTCACCAATGAGATTCGGGGATTTTGTGTGGCCCCACAATCCTAAAATATACGAGATCAAATATAACAGGCGTATTGTGTGCCACAAAGTGCCTTTCGGACTTTACACGCTTTCGGATATGGGACGCGACCAACGCATACTGCGTGGGGAGGGTGAATTTATCGGTGACGGCGCGTATGAGGAGTTCGGGAAGCTCGCGGCGATGTTTTACAGCGACGAGCCGAGAATTCTCGTTCATCCGATATGGCAGTCGGCACCCGCATGGCTTGTCAGCCTTAACCTTCGGCAGGAGCCCAGAAAGAACTATGTGAGTTACGAGTTCGAGTTTTGGGAGTGCTTTGAGGGATATCAGCTTTCTGCAAAGGCCGTGCTAAGTTCAGTGACCAGTCCCTCTAAAACGGAAACTGCTGCTAAAAGAGCTACATATACGATCAAAAGCGGCGACACGCTATGGGGTCTTGCCAAGGCAAATGGATTGAGCCTAACCGAGCTGCTCAAACTGAACCCACAGATCCGAAACCCGAATATCTATTATGTAGGCGATGTAATCTATTTGTCGTAAGGGAGGCGCTTTTTGGATACATATCTGATTGACTATGAAGGGTCAAGCTATAGGCTGCCAGTGCTACTCGAATGGAAGTTCTCCTATGGTTGTGCGCTGCCCTGCGATGCTTTTGAAATTACTTTTATCTTTGATAAATCAATGATTGATGTGCTGACGAAGGCTGTGCGCTTTCGTGCGGAGCAAAAGGGTGAGACGGTTTTTTTAGGGGTTGTCGACGATTATGAGATTTCAATAACGGAGAATGGCTGTATTGTGACCATAAACGGACGCGGACTTGCGGCGCTGCTGCTGGATAACGAGGCTGAGGCGGCGCAGTACTATTCGGCGAGTCTCGATATGATACTGGAAAAGTATGTTTACCCTTATGGAATAAGGAACGTCAGGAAGAATGTGAGCCCTCCGCAGCAGGCGCTCGAAGTTAACAGCGGCGCGAGTCTGTGGAAAGTTCTCGAGGATTTCGTATGGTTTGGTTGTGGAGTCAAACCTAGATTCACGAAGGACGGCGTGCTTCTGATCGGAGAGGAAAAGAGTCAAAGCTTTATATTTAATGAAAATACCGCCGTGACTAAACATGTGCTCAAGCGAAGCCGCTATGGCGTAATATCGGAGGTACTTGTTAAAAACAAAGTGCTCGGGATAACGGAGACGGTGGAGAACACAAGGTTTTCGGAGTTGGGCGGATGTTGTCGTAGGGTTGTTAATGTGCCGAGAAAGACGAGATACGATGCGATGCGGTCGACCGGCGAGTATCAAATTTCGCAGTCAAAGGCGAAAGAGCTGACCGTCACGCTTACAGTGCCTTCTGTTTTTGAGGTTTTTCCTGGTGACATGGTTGAGCTAACGGGCAGTCCGCTCGGATTAACGGGAGATTTTTTTGTTAGCAGGACAAGCTGCTTCGCCGACGGCGACAGGGCTGGGACGGAGCTTGTTCTGACTTCAGCGGAGGTTTGAAGATGTGGCTTTCTGAAAAAAAGGACGGACGAGATGCGGGTTACAGTAATGTGGCTGTCGGGATTATCACGATTGGCGGAGCAAAGCCCTCTGTTCTTGTCGAGGGCGAGGTGCGTGCTGCCGATGTGGTTTCCTCCGGAGTCGAGCGGCTTCCGAAAGCGGGCGATGAGGTGCTGCTTATTCGAAGCGCCGATGGCGAAAATGTCGTTGTCGGACAGGTTGGAACTGTGCCTCCGGCTGTAATCGAAAACGGAGAAGTTTACATAACAAATGGGAACGGCGGAGTCATACGGCTCAAAAATAACGGTGAGATAGAGCTTTCCGGCACGGTGATTATCAGCGGTACGACGAAAATCGTAGGCGATTTGCTAATTAACGGGATGGCCTATCAGCCCGGTAGTTAATCGGAGGCGAGCATTTGGAACTTAAACTCACAGATGGGAAATATACGCTGGGAACTTACCTAGCACCGGTTGAGCTTGAAGAGCTCGATGAGCTTTTGCAGCGTGTAATTATGAAATTGAAAGTTCGAAGGGGGACCTTTCTCCCTCAGCCAGATTACGGGAGCAGGCTGCATCTGCTGTCAAGAACAAAGCCATCGAATCGAGAAACTGCGGCAAGGCAATATGTGTTGGAAGCGCTGGCCGATGAAACGGAGCTTGAGCTATCCGCGCTGGAGCTTTCGCAGAAGGCTGATGGGGAACGGTGCTTTCTCTAACATTTACATACAAAAGCGAATACACGGTGAGTGTTGAAACCGAGATTTGAGGTGATTGGGTGAAGGAAACAAACGAGATATATACGGAGATGAAGGAAGAACTTGAGAGAAAGACTGGAGTCAGTCTTTCCGGCGGCGGAGATATGGCCTTGCGGCTCTATGCCTTGGCGGCGGAGATTTCCAGCCTCTGGGCTCAGGTCGAATGGACGAAAAACCAGAGTTTTCCCCAGACTGCTTCGGGCGGGATTCTTGACCTGCACGCATACGCGAGAGGGCTTGAACGCACTTCAAGTGTAGCTGCAACGGGTAGCATAAGGTTTGAAATCGACGAAGTGAGGAGCGAGGACATCACGGTCGCCTCAAGTACAGTCTGCCTGAATGCGGCGGGGGTGGAATTTGCTACGGTTTCGCCAGCCATCATCAAGGCGGGAGAGCTATTTTGTCTTGCGCCTGCTGCGGCTAAAACAGCAGGGAAAGCGGGAAATGTCCCCGCGAACAGCGTAATTTTTATGTCGCTGGCACCGGTCGGAGTCGTGAAGTGCTACAACCCAGAGGCGTTCTCAGGCGGAGCGGATATTGAAGACGACGAGTCGCTGAGGGCGCGCGTGCTCGCGAGCTATGCAAGTCTTCCGAACGGCTCTAACAAGGCCTATTACGAATCCGAAGCGCTCAATACCGACGGAGTCGCCGCAGTATGTGTACTACCTAAAGCGAGAGGGCTGGGGACGGTTGACATAATTATTGCAAGTCCCAGTGGGATTCCTTCGGCAGCGCTTGTTTCTGCCGTAAAAAGTAAGTTCGAAACACAGCGTGAGATATGCGTTGACGTTGAAGTCTCAGCTCCGACAACGGTATCTGTTCCGGTTTCGGTCACTATCACGGTTGAGGATGGTTATGAGTTTAATTCGGTTGCTGCCAAGGTCAAAGCGGTGCTGGGGGAGTATTTTTGCGGCTCGCTTCTTGGAAAGAGTGTGCTGCGGGCAAAGCTGGGATATGTGATTTTTGGAATCAAGGGTGTGAAAAACTACTCTATCTCACTGCCTGCCAATGATATCTCCTTATCGACCAGCCAACTGCCTGTTGCCGGCGAGATTACTGTGACGGAAGGGTGACTTTAACTGGAATATGCTGATTATCTGAAACAGATGCTGTCGCCTCTGGGCATCTATAACCTTGAAGAGGGGCTTGGAGCAGAGGAAATTAAAGCAATTGGAAAACAGCTCGACGAAGTTTTTGAGGCTTTGGAGGAGCTTGAGCGGGAATCGGTCCCGGCACGAGCCATGAGCTATGGACTCACAAATTATGAGGAGCTGATGCCATCCACGCCTGCCTATATTACGACTGAGGACGAAAATCGTGCCTTGCTTGCGCTTCTGCGCATACGCGGGGGCTGCTTCACGCTTGAAACGCTTCAGGACACGCTAAGCGGCTGCGGTATTTTAGCACGTATAGCCGAATCAGGCACTGCACTGATTGCCAATGTGAGTTTTCCGGAAAACAGAGGAATACCCGATGGCTTTGACAAGCTGAAAAAGCGGATAGAGGAAATTATACCCTGTCATCTTGGGGTCGAATATCTGTTCATTTATTCGATGTGGCAGGAGCTGATGACTTCTTTGCCAAGCTGGGCAGTTATTGAGGCGAGTGTGCAGAGCTGGCGAGAGTTTGAGATATATGAATAGGAGAAGGCAATGAACGAATGGACTGTAGTTACGGTGATCGTGACTCTTGTAGGGCTTGGAGCGGCGGTTATCCGTCCGCTTATCGGCTTAAACGGAACGATCACGCGTCTCACGGCGGCTGTCAATGTGCTTGAAAAAAACATATCGGGGCTCGCCGCGAAAAACAGCGAATCCCATGCGAAGCTATGGGTAAGAGTCGAAGAGCATGAGGATATTTTGAACAGCCATGAGACTCGGCTTACAGTCATCGAAAAGCGCACGGGAAAATGAAGTGGCCAGACAGCATTGACTATCTGACCGGAGGAACGTGGCTTATGTACAGGAAATGTCCTGAGCATCCGGAGATTAGAGAGATACTCCAAAACGGGGAGTCAAATGAAGGTTCCCGGGACAATCACGACCAATGCGCTATGCCGACCTTCTATCTTCCGGAACAGGATTTCGAGGAGTTTTGCCTGAAAAGGAAACAAAAAATGACCGCCTGTAAAGGCAATCATTGTTTATCGAAAAAAGTGTTTTCTCAGTCGTGAGCATAGCGAAGCGGGGCACGACTGAAAAGGAGGAGCAAGGGAGCGGGCGGATGACGCTTTTTTGTACGTAAGAATAAAAAAGCGTCGGAGCAAGGCGAACTTTGCTCCGACGTGGTGGAGGAGGGTGGATTCGAACCACCGAAGTCACTGACAACAGATTTACAGTCTGCCCCCTTTGGCCACTCGGGAACTCCTCCATATTGAATTGTTATGACGCTGGATGTGGAGCTGGTGGACGGATTCGAACCCCCGACCTGCTGATTACAAATCAGCTGCTCTACCGGCTGAGCTACACCAGCGCGTCATCAGCGAGATTCATAATAGCAAAATTATGACCTTTTGTCAACATCTATTTTAGCTTTCGAGAAAAGAATGGAGAGACGGATTATGGCAGATATGCTTGAACTTTCGACCCAATACCGGTCTGTTGGTATCAGTTGCAGAAGGCGGCTTCTTGAACTGGAGAGGCTGCTACGCGACAACTGTTCAGAGCACAATGAGTACGAACTGAAACGAGAAATTACAATGCTGACGGCAATGAGCAGGGACTGCATTGCCACATCCAATTATCTCAGAGCATACTTCGAAAGGAGAGAACATCTTGAAAGGCTCAGAAGACAACAGGCTGGAATATGAGGCTTTGCAGGAGTTCATCGGACTTGTGGATGTTGGGGGAAACCTCGGCAGCCGTGTTCGCATCGCAATTAATGAGGAGCTAACTGACAGGCAGCGCGAGCTTATAAGCCTCTATTATCTGGAGCAGATGAGCATGACGGAGATAGCCGGAAGGCTCGGTCTCAGCCCATCGACCGTCAGTAGAACGCTTAAGCGCGGAAAGGTCAGGTTGAAAAAATACCTCAAATACAACGGAAGGTATATCGCTGAGGCGGTATCTGATTGAGTTTGCAAAAGCAGAGACTTTGTGTTATTATACTTGCAAGTATTTTTCATTGGCAAATCTGAAAGGCATAGAACATATTATGAAATCCTGTTTTGCAAAACATAAGAGCTTCATTTCGCTTGTGACGGCTGTAACACTTGCGATTTGTCTTTGCGCGTGCGGTGTAGAGACTGAACCCTATGTGGATCCGCACGCTGGAATGGTCAGCGTTTCCGACGGTAAGGGCGGTGAGATGTGGGTTCCGCTTTATGATGATGTTCTGGCATCCTCTTTTGTGGCAGATCAGTTTTATTCGGACGGGACTTACATAGACTACAGTGGTACGCAGTACAAAGCGCTGAGAGGTATAGATGTTTCCGAACATCAAGGCGCGATTGACTGGCAGAAGGTCCATGACGACGGTGTCGATTACGCGATTATCCGTGCAGGATACCGAGGATACAGCGAAGGAAAGCTCTTTGAAGACGCCCGCTTTAAGATTAACATCGAGGGCGCTAAGGCCGCAGGATTGAAGGTTGGAGTGTATTTCTTTTCGCAGGCCGTTAATACTTCAGAAGCGACCGAGGAGGCGGAATTTCTCCTCAATTCAGTTAAAGGCTACAAACTTGATCTACCTATATATTTCGACTGGGAGCGGGTCGGGGAGGTTGGACAAACTCGTGTGGACGATGTTGACGGAAGCACAATAACCGACTGCGCACTTGCTTTCTGCGGTGCTGTTGAGACAGCGGGCTTTGACGCCGGAGTTTATTTTTACCGCTCGCTCGGCTATTATGATTACGAGCTGGACAGACTTAAGAATCTCATTTTTTGGGTTGGTGCGCCCGGCAACGCTCCTGACTTCTATTATAAGCATACGATGTGGCAATATTCCTTTACCGGTACAGTAAACGGCATTGAGGGCGGAACTGACCTGAATCTGCTGTTTGAGGAAGCGCCTGCTTCGGCTTCGAATAGCCCAACTTCCAGCGCCGTTCCGGACGGAGTTGTACCGCCGGAAGTGACAATGCCTTGACGAAGTAAATGATTTTTAATATAAAAAAAGCGGAGCCACCAAAATGAATTGGCGGCTCCGCTTTTTTTATTCTGTTTTTTCTTCAGGCTGTTCGGGGATATCCTCACCGTCTGAGCCTTCTTTTACAAAGTCCTCTTCAGTCGCGACCTTTACTTCGGGCGTGTCAACGGTGACTTCTGTGAACTCGACTTCAATATCGCAATCTTTTGAACTAAGTCCGGACTTGAGATCGTCAAGCTCTGAAAGAATTTTTGAGATGTTTTCATTTGCCAGTGTTATCTCATCACAGAGCTGTACGAAGAAGCCGTCAGGAGCGTTCTTGTGCGTTTCGTAATAGAGCTTGCCAATTTCAAGAAATGCTTTTTCGATGGTATCCTTTTCGGCACCCAGTTCCATGTTGAGCTTTGCAATGCGGGCAACATCCCTAGCTTTGTCGGCTGCCTTTTCCGCATAACCGCGAGTCTTTCCTGCTACGGTTCCAAGAGTATTCAAAAATTTGCCTTTGAGTTCGTTCATGTCTGTCATAATAATTCCTCCTTAATATTCTCACTATGTAGTATATGTTGATTATTTTTCTTTGTCTGATTCATTATCTTCCGTATTTTTTGCGAAAGAAGATATTTCCGCCGGTTCCTTTGATTTTTTCGCTTCTTCATCTGCAACTACATTGACAAGCATTTTGCTTTTATCGTGGGGGAGAGAGCCGTTAATTGCAAGGTAAGCTAGAGCTATTATAACGCTCGCACCAGCGAGCACCTGAGACACGCGCAGACCTGTATTGAACAGGTACAGGCTATCTGTGCGAAGGCCCTCAATTAGCATACGTCCGAAGCCGTACCAGGCGACGTACAGCGCGAAAATCTGACCGTCGTAGCGCCGCTTGCCGGATTTCGAAAATAAGTGCAGAAGAAGTAAACCCAAAATATTCCACAGGGATTCGTAAAGAAAGGTAGGATGGACGTAAATAGTTTGACCAGTAGCATCCGTAAGCCCCATGCGGCAAAAGATGTCCGTCTCACGCCCGAACGCCTCGCGGTTTATAAAGTTTCCCCAGCGACCCACAGTCTGCCCGATGAGCAGACCGAAGGCTCCGAGATCGAGATATGCTCCAAGGGACGTTTTTTTTACCTTGCAGTAGATAAGCACTGCAATCACGGCAAAAATTACCGCACCATATATCGCAAGTCCGCCGCCTCTGACGTTAAAGATACTCCAAAAGTTGTCTTTAAATTCTGAATACTGGAATGCAACGTAATATAATCTTGCGCCGATAACGGCGGAGGGCACGGCGAACAACAGCACATCTATAAAGTTGTCCTGCGTGAGCCCGAAGTCCTTAACGCGGCGATTACAGTAGAAATAGGCGAGCAGAAAGCCAATTGCGATTATAAAGCCGTACCAATAAAGAGGGAGACCAAAGACCTGAAATGACGAAGAGGGATTGATCGCGAACTTATCACCGAACATGGGGAAGGTTATAGTTGCGTTCGGAACACTTTGCACAGTATCCATTACATATTGTCCTTTCGTTCAGCGATCCAGAGGTGAAACCACCGAGAGCGCCAGCTTTTCGGGAGAGAGATTCTCTGTTATGAAATCCCGGACGTCCGAAAGATTAATTTTATTTATCTCTTCAAAGACGTCGAGCGGACGATAATCCGCGAAAGCCCCGTTTGCAAGTTCCTGCGACAGCGACGAAAACGAACCCAGTATGCGAAGCTGAGAGCCATAATGAGATTTTCTCGCATTTTCAAACTGGATTTTGTCAAGGCCTTCAGCTTTGATTTTCGCGATCTCCGAGTTCAGCTCTGTCATCACGCTATCGACGTTACGGCTCTCGCCACCGGCAAGTATCATGGCGGTACCAGCAGTGTAGTCAAGCTCGTACTCAAAGCTGCCATTAAGGAGTCCGTCTGCATATAAGCGGGTATAAAACGGAGAAGACGGACCGAAAAGCAGTCGAAGCGCGATTTCACCGATGAGAACCTGACGGAGTCTTGCTAAGCCTTTCTTTTCAGGATTCAGCTTTGAGCCGAAGAGGAACTGCGGAGCTGAAACCTCCATAGTGACTTTTGAATTGCTCTGATTAGGAGTTGCGGTTTCCTCACCTCCGAAGTCGCTTTCGGGCACTTCGCCGGGCTCCTGCGGCAGAATCTCGCGTGCCATTGCAATGACGGCTTCAGGATCAACATTGCCGACTACTGCAAGAGTCATGTTCGAGGGATTATAGAAAACCTTGTGACAATGGTAAAGTGTGTCACTTGTGATTTCCGCGATGCTTTCTACCGTTCCGGCAACGGAATCGCGTACAGGATTCGCGGAATATAGACATTTGAGAAGGTTGTAATATAAGACATAGCCCGGAGTGTCCTCGACCATCCTGATTTCCTGTCCGATTATGCCCTGCTCCTTCTGAACGCTTTCCGGTGTGAAGTACGGAGTGGAAACGAAGGTGAGCAGGGTACGGAGATTTTCTTCAAACTGGCTGGTTGACTCAAAGTGGTAGGCCGTCATACAAGAGCTAGTGAACGCATTGGGCGAGGCGCCCCTCGAAGAGAGAACGCTCAGAGCGTTCCCGTCCGGCATATCGAACATTTTGTGCTCGAGAAAATGCGCGACTCCAGCAGGAGTGTCCAGCCACTGACCAGAGAGCTTAAAGCGTCTGTCCGCCCCGCCGTAATTGGTGGCGAACATTGCGTAGCTTTTTGAAAACTGCGGCTTGGGGACGATATTAATTTTCAGCCCGTTGGGCAGGACTTCAGAAATGAGGGTCTCATCGATGTTCTTGAAGTATTCCTTCTGCATCAAGCTTCCTCCTTTTCTCCGCGCAGGAAATAGATAGCGTCGCACTCGACTCCATTTGCTATTGCTACAACCTCTTTGACCGTTATTTCCTCAGCCAGAGCCGCAAGCTCGGCTGGTGAACAGTCGGGACCAATAAGCGTCTGATTGAGATAAAAGTCCTCGAGAGCAAGAGGACTATCCTCAATCGTTCGATAATCGCTTGCAACGGAGCTTTTCGCAGAAGATAGCTCGTGGTCCGAGACATCGCCGCGCTTGACCGCATCGAGCTGCGAAAGTATTTCCGAAAGGGCGGCATCGTATTTATCAAATTCGATGCCCGAGGAAACCGCGAGTATGCCCTTGTGCAGGTCGACAAATGAGCTTGCAAAATAGCACAGGGACAACTTTTCCCTCACGTTCATGAAAAGTTTTGAGTTGGCGCTGCCGCCATAGACTGCATTGAAGACTCGGATAGCCGCGCTGTTCGGATCCTCCATACATTCGCCGAGGCGGAATCCGATTGCGAGCTTGCCTTGCGTTACCTGTAGGCAGTCCTCAAAATAACGGGGTGCTTCTTCAAGAGAGTTCATGCGGATGTCCGTTCCCATATCAGGCTCCTCTTCGGAACGGGGAAGGCTGGCAAAAGCCGCCTTGACAGCCATTTTAACACGGGTGGGCTCGGCACTGCCGCAGTAGAAGATTTCAACGGGGGATGTTGTGAGTATGGATTGGTAATGACGGGTCAGCTCATGAGCCGTAACGCTTTCGGCTTCCGTCTCGGTTCCGAGCTTGTCAGTCGAATATTCCTCCATTGCGCACATGTTTTCGAACAGGCGCTGTATTGAATACGCGCGTTTGTCATTAATGCGTCCGCGTATTTGCTCTAGCAGCTGTTCCTTTTCGCTATCAACATATTCGCGCAGAAGAAGCCCACCGTGAGTTTTGGGCATCAGGAGCATTTCGCTCACGAGACCGGTTATCTGCTCGAGAATATCGCTCTTTTCGGGTATAAAGGCGTCGTCGGCAAAGTCGGCATAGAGGCCGATTACCTGTATCTCGCCCTTTTTGCGGATGAAGGGCTTAATGCGCGCGCCGTAAAGCGAGTCCAGCTTCGATGAGATTGCAGCCATATCCGGTAGAGTCGCCGTTCCACGACAGAGGACTGCCGGAATAAGAGCGTTTTTAGCTGCGGTTTCGCGGCTGAGCGGCGTCAGCAAATTTACGCTCAGACAGTTCGTTTTGAATTTGTCCGTTTGCAGACAAGTCAGCACTACGTTGGACATTATGAGTTCGGTCAATGGATTCAAGGTCCGCCCTCCGTTCAGGATTAAGATTAAATTTCATTGCAGTTACTATACCACAATTAACCTATTTTGAAAATGACATTTTCGTGAATTTTTGACTTATAGCTGATTAGTCTTATCTTCATCGGGAACGGCGCCGTCGTTCGACAAATTAAAGCTTCTTTCTTTCCCGTTTTTGTCCCTCAGTGTGACGTGAATATCCGACCAGACGGACGGGAGCTTCGGGTCAAAAACGATTTCTCCGTTTTTAAGCCTTATGCCGAGCAAATCTTCCGTTACGGTCCGGAAAAACCAGCCCGCGGAGCCGGTGTACCAGCTCCAACCAGCTTTTCCGGGGCAGTCAGAGTTACTTGAAATATCCGCCGAAAGAACATAGGGTTCTGCCTCGTAATTTACGAGGTCGCGGTTTTCGGGCAGCAGGGCTTCGATGAGCCGGAAGGCTTCATCGTGACGGTTTTCGAGCAGCAGGGCCATCGCCAGCCAGACCGCGCCGTGAGTGTACTGTCCACTGTTTTCTCGGAAGCCCGGACCGTAGCTCTCGATATAGCCGGGGCTCGGCTCAGCGTCCTCGAAGGGTGGGTCGAACAGGCGTATGATTCGATGCTCAGTATCAAAAAGCCTTTCGACGGCGCTCGTAAGAGCTTCGTTCACGCGGGTTTTGTCAGCGTCTGGGCAGAGGGATGCAAAGCTCTGTGCAATCGAATCAATCTGACAGCAGGACTGGGATTTATCGCCGAGCGGCTCTCCGCTGTCATACCATCCGCGCAGGAACCACTGCCCGCCCCAGGCCTCATTAGCGCTTTTACCCAGCTCCAAAGCGGCCTTTTCATATTTTTCCGCATCCTGCCCCCTCGAGCGCAGAAGGGAGGAAAACCGATGCGCTGTATGCGAGAAAAACCATGTCAGCCAGACACTTTCGCCTTTTCCATTGGCACCGACCTTATCCATACCGTCGTTCCAGTCTCCGCTTCCTATTTTCAAAAGTCCGTGCTCTCCGGTACCGCGCTCCAGAATAAGGTCGAGAGATTTTTGGGCATGGACGATGACCTCACTTGAAATGTCCGAGAAGACGGCCTTTTCATAACGGTCATGCTCGTCTGAGGGAAGAGGCGGGGAACTCAGCCACTGGACAGGAATGTCACATAGAGTGTAGTCTCCCGTTTTTTCGGTGTATTCACACAGCGCCCACGGCAGCCACAAAAGGTCGTCGCTGCAATGCGTACGAACGCCCTTCGTCTCATCATCGAGGGTGTGCCACCAGTGCATAGCGTCGCCTTCCTCATACTGGTGACGGCAGCACTCAATGATTTGCGCCTTGGCATAGGCATCGTCGAGCAGGATAAGGTTGACTGCGTCCTGGAGTTGATCGCGGAAGCCTGTCGCTCCGCCGCTCTGATATATGCTGCAGCGTCCCATGAGGCGGCAAGCAATTGTCTGGTAAGGCACCCATCCGTTTATAAGGCGGTCGAGCGCAGGCAGAGGAGTTTTGATTTTCACTCCCGAAACAGTGTTTTGCCAGTGATTGACTGTGCTTTTAAGTGAAGCCGAGGTGAAGCCGGGCGTACAAAGCTCTTTGACTTTTTCCTCGTCGTCACAGCCACAAACAAGAATGAAAGGGGAGGAAGCTTCGAAGCTAATGCCGATAAAGCCGCCAATTTCGCATTTATCATCGGTCTTTTCCTGAAGCCACAGTCCGCGGTTGGAGGTGAAGCCCGTGACCTGAGCGGATGAGCAAATGCGAAACTTTGAATCGGGAAACGGGCTTTCGGGACTTGCTGCGATAAAGAAGTCGCCTTCTCTTGTTACATGTGAGCGTAAGGCTCCGCTATCGTCTCCGCCGAGTACAAGATCGGTGCTCCATCGGAAGGAGCGCGTGCTCCCGCCCTCCCACTCAACGATGAGAACGCGCGCATCCGTATCCGGCGGCACGAAAGCGGTCGTTTTAATTGCAGCTTCATTCAGCTTCTTCTCCCATTGTGCATACCCGAAGCCGAAACGCACCTTACAGTCCGTGTCGTTGGGAGATGCAAATAGGCTTTGCCGCAAAGTTTCAAAAATTTCTGTTCCGCGCGTCGTAACGCTATCGCAAAGCCAGCGGTTGATGTGGTACTCGCGGGCGTTTTTATACCACATGTGACCCGTTCCGCAGTCGGTAGCAAAAAAGCCAAAGCGTCCGTTAGTGAGGATATTACCCCACGCGCGAGGCGGCAACGAATGGTTTACATAAAACGAGAAACTGTCATCAGCTTCCCATTTGAGCCTTGGAAAAGACTGTAAAGGTGCATTCAAAAAGGTAGACGTAATATATACGGGGCTGCTCGTCTCCGCGCGTCTGTTCCTCGGACTGACCGAACTTTCAATAAGGCTTTCCACACTTAGAGCGCGGTCGATGATGTGGATGTGCTCGCTTTCGGAGCCGACGATGCGTCTGAGTTCCGAGAGTGCTGTCGCGGAGGGCCGCAGGTAATCACCACCCTCGTCAGTCAAGAAAACAAGGTCGAAGGGACAGGATAGTGAGCGCAAAAACGCATGCTGCTTCATTAATGCTTCCGCAGCGTCCATTTCTTCCGACGCCGAAACTGACTGAGTCACCAGAGGCAGACAGCCGGAAATACCAAAGCGCCAGAGCTCTTGCCTTGAGGGAACGCTCGGAGATGTGAACGGAGCGGGATAGCTGAGAGTGCTAATGAGCTCCATCGCGCTTTCAGTCTGAATTTCGGACAACCGAAGCTCCGAAGCTCTTTCTGCGGGGAAATCGGCCGCGTCCTCCTCGCCCCCCGTTAACATCCGCATCGCTGCGGCATAAGCCTCATTTTCACTTTCACCCATCGCTATTGTGACAGTTACAGTCGCCGCTGATTCTCTTGTAAGCCGGAGCGGGAGCTTTGCACATATGAGCGGATCGCTGAGCCAGCCGAGAGGTGAAGGGACGAATGCCTCGATTGCTGGTGAGAGCCCTCCTCTGCCCGGAACCTGCGAGCGCCTTACTGAAACCTCCATCGGTATGGAGGTAGCAAGGCAAAGGAAACACTCGGGTATATTCGCTCTTTCAAGTCGCCTAATAATCAGTGCACCGCCGTGCATTTTTGCGTGAAGTCCCAGCTTATAAAAGGCAGGATGGTTTACATAATCAGAATACTCCGCCAGAACCGGTTCGAAAAGTAAGCAAAGCTCACAGTTTTGTGCCTCATTGCTTTCGGTGCTTACAGAAATTACTCGCTTCTCGCCGTTTGAAGATGCCGACACGCTGAAATTGACCTGCGTGCAAAAATCTCCCTGGGAGCTGCCGATTCTTGCGCCGGATAAGCTGAATTCCCAGTCTGAATTTATATTATCACCCAGTCCGGGTGAAGGCAGGAGGGGAACTATGGTGTGCTCGCGTTTCAAATAAAGTTCGACGCCATGTGAGAAAGCAGGCATCTCGTTTGAAGTGAAATACGGCGTTATATTTCCACAACGGGCCTTAGAGACGCCGCCGTCGGTTAACATAACATTATACTCGCCGTTGGACAGCACACAGCAGACGGGAGCCTCGAAATCAACGAAATTGCCTCGCTTTTGCCAATAGACGGATGAGGTTCTGGGGGGCTTTTCAGGCAGCTTATTTTCCTTGCGGCGAAGCAGGACACCGCCCAAAGGCAGCTTTTCGTCGAGCAGGCAGGCATGAGCGGACATGGACGGGTCGCGCATGAGTCTGTGCGGCATGATATTCCCGCGTAGGGTATTAGTAATGGAGACAAGGCTCATACCCAAATGATGCGCCATGACGCAGTAAACAACTTCTCCGCTATTTCCGACCGTTCTGCTGCTCGTGAAATCCACTGCTTCCCAAAAGCCGTATCTTCCCGCCGCGCCGATTTTTTCAAGCTTCCGAAGATTCGATACCACGCTTTTTACGCCGCAGGAGAGTGAAAGGAAACTGCTGTAGGGAGAAACGACATACTCGTCGTTCATGTTGCGTTTGAGGGCGAGAACGCCGCAGCCGTGCGCCTTGTAGCGGTAGTTAAGGGCGGGATCGAGCGCATAGAATGCGCTTTCCGAAATACCCCACGGCAAATTCTTTTTCTTTCCGCGCTTTTTCTGGACTTCAACCGCAAACCTCATGCTTTCATACATGAGCGAGCCTTCCGCGCTCTCGAAAAACAGGCGCGGCATCATATATTCGAACATACTGCCTGTCCATGAAACCATGCCGCGGTAGCCGTCCTTCTCAACCTGTGCACGGGAAAGACTTCGCCAATGACGGCGGGAAACGTCGCCCCTTGCAATTGCAACAAAGCCAGTGGTGCGGGCTTCGCTCGCCATTAGGTCATAGAAGCTATTGGTAACAAGCTGCCTGTCGGTGTCGATACCAATCGAGAAAAGTCTGTGGGCGTTGTCATATAGAGGGGTAAATGACATAGGATTTAGAAGCTCATCACAGCTTGCGGCAAGATCGGGTCTGTCGTATTCCATAAGCGCTTCGCGCAGAATGATGAGACATGCCACCAGATTTCCGCTGTCTACCGTTGAAACATAAGCGGGATGGAGGGGGCGGAGCGTCCTCGTATCGTACCAGTTGTAGAGGTGACCGTTCCACTTCGGCATACGTCTGAGCGTTGTAAGAATGTTGTGGATAATCCCGAATGCATTCTGCTCTCTGGTCAGCCCAAGATCAATCGCCGAAATACAGCTCAAGAGACAAAGTCCGATGTTTGTTGGTGAAGTCCGGTGTGCAATACCCAGAGGCGGGCGCTCCTGCCAGTTATCGGGAGGCAGGAAATGATCCCCCGCGGTGCAGAAATCTTCGAAAAATGACCAGATGCTCTTCGCGCAGGAGAGTAGATAGCCCTTGTCTCCTTCGGAGAGCGGCGTTTGCCGGACTATAATTTTTGAAAGTGAAAAAGCGAAAAACGGAGCTAAGGACCAGACAATTCCGCTAGCTTTTCCGATAATCGAGGGCGCGAAAAGCACTATTATGAGCCCCGCAAGCGGAGCAAACCACATGTTGCGAAAATACTTCCACACACCCTGCGCTTTGCCCTCGAACACAGAAGCCGGTGTCCATCTAAGAAGCCCGGTGTGACTGACGAGCATCCGCCAGAGAGCCGTCATGGTGGCAACAAGGCAGATGTATGCTTCATATGGCAAAAAGATGAGTTTAAGCCCCGTTTGCAGAAAAGCTCCGCCAACGCCGTGGATGACAGAACTGTGAAAGCGAAGCTTAACTTCACTTTCGTCGCGAAATAGCTCACGGACAGCAGTTGTGACAAGCCGGAACGCATAGCAGAAAAGGGCTATGAGAGCGGCGGCGGTGAGCCCTTTTGAGGGCGAAAAAAATGCCGCCAAGAAGGTAATACAGATGAGCGGTGCTACAAGACTGCGCCGTGCGCTGTCAAAAAGCCTGAAGTGGTCGATAGCTGAAAGAGACCTTCCCCGGCGGAAAAGCCAAGGCAGGTTTTGCCAGTCGCCGCGTGTCCAGCGATGCAGACGTTTGTAATATGAGAGCATGTCCGAAGGGAATTTATCGGTCAGTTCAACGTCGCCCATATAAGCGCCGCGAAGGAATGCGCCCTCAAGTGCATCGTGGGATAGGACGCGGTTTTCCGGTATTCTGCCGCGCAGACATTCCGTGAAGACGCGAGCGTCGATGATACCTTTTCCTGCAAAGCCACCGTTATCAAAAACGTCCATATACAGCTCGGAGCTGTCGCTTCCATAAGGATCGGTGCCGCCGTGTCCGGCAAAGATTCCTGAAAACCTGCTTCTGTTGCAGGAAGAGAGCTCAACCGAGATTCGCGGATGGATGACGGCGTGCCCCGCCGTAACCATTTTCGAACTCTCGTCGATAACAGGCGTGTTGAGCGGGTGAAGCATCGCGCCAATGAGCTCTTTAGCGGTTCCGGGCGTAAGACGCGTGTCCTCGTCGAGCGTCATGATATAGCGGACACCGCGCAGGGAAAGGTGATTGCCCGCAAGAGCGTGCAGGGATAAATTTTCGTCACTGAGGAGCAATGCAAGCTCGGTAATTGCACCGCGTTTGCGCTCCCAAGCAGAATAACAGTTGTCCGCCTTGTTAAATCTCCGTTCACGAACGAAAAAGAAAAAGCCGCCGCCATATTTAACGTTAAGTTCATCGACCGCGTTTTTTGCGGAGCTAATGTATTTTTCGTCTTCGGGCGATGTTTTGTCCTTTGAATCGGGCAGGTCTGCGAGTATTCCGAAAAGCAGATTCTCTCCGCAGTCCCGTCCTGCGAAACGAAATTCTTCAAGTCTTCGTCCAAGTATGGCACCGCTGTTTTCGCTCGTGAGAAGAGCCGATATGACGCAGAGTGTGCGTCCCGCGGGAGGTATACCGCCATCGAGCTCCATACGCGGCACATGCGCGGGCGGTGTGAATGAGAGAATGATATAGTCGACGACAGTCTTAACAAGTTCGGAAAGGGGTATGATAAGGAGCAGTCCGACGGCGACGCTTTTTTCCGCGAAAGCGGCAGTTAATGCGAGCAGAAGTGTAAGAAGAATATTTGCTGTAATATAAAGTTCGCCCGTGCGGGAAGTCTTGTTTTCATCCATCGGACGCGTAAAAAGCCAGTAGCCGACATGACTCTCGGCCCCTTCGGCGTTTTGCGCAAGTCCAAGCACATGCTGAGCAATATGGTGTTCACTGACGTGGTAGGCTTTGGAAAGCTTTTCTATGCGCCTTTTATAATGAGTACGAGTCTTCTCGGACATCTCGGCATAGACTCCGGCTGGGTCCTGCTTCAAAACCTGCTCCGTCTTGTCAACGCTTTCCAGAATTTCTGAAAAATCAAGCGTCGAGAGCGCACGAAGCGTGGAAAATAGCTTTTCTGCTGCCCGTGCGGCATAGTCTTCGTCGATATCGGAGGAATAGAGATCCGCGAGCTCCGAAATCGCCGCGGCCTTCAGAGCCGGCACGAAATGGGTCAGCTCGCGCCGGCTCAGGACGTAGGCCTGCTGACAGCCCTGGAGAAAAAGCTCACAGCGTTCGGGCGTGACCTTGCCATCGCCCGAACGGATGAGCGCCTCACAAAGAGTGAATATCGCGGCTGAGCCGCGGGCGGCAGGTACTTTCCCGCAGCTATATAAATCCGCCGCGGACGAAAGTCCTTCACGATGGGCAAGATAGAAATTATCGAGAAGCCATTCGACATAGGGCGGAACAGCTTCGCCGCTCGGATATTTTAACTCAAGAGCCGTATGGTGCTCATGAAGGAAGCGGATATTTTTATAAAGAGTTTTTGAAACAGAGGCTCCGCGGACGAAACCCGTAATGTTCAGAGTTCTGGCAATGTTTTCTCCGTATTGGGGAAGACCGGAGTCATCTATTTGCGGCATCGTGCCGTCATAAGTCATTTATTCGACCTCTTTTCGTGCTTTTAAGGCGCAGAGATGTTCATAAAAAGCTGTTCTGAACTAAATACTCCCCACTCCATAAGCAAAAGTTTTCCACGTATCGCCGAAAATATTCTCTGTGGTGTAAAGTAATAATACTTGACAACGGTAAAAATCCCGTGTAATATATGCGATGCAGGGCGGTTTCTTCCTGAGTATTTGATGCGGGAGGCGGTCAGATTATGGGCGATAAAACTCTGATGATGACCATGCTCCTCGACTTTTACGGCGAGCTGCTCACACCGAGGCAGCGGAGCTGTTTTGGAATGCACTACAACGAGGATCTCTCGCTTGCGGAGATCGCCGAGATTATGGATATATCCCGACAGGGTGTGCGCGACCTCATTGTTCGCGCGGAAGCCACCCTTTCGGAAACGGAAGAAAAAATCGGGTTTATAAGGAAATTTTCCGAGCAGAAGACCGTTAAGGACAGGATGGATACGCAGCTGCGTGAGCTAGCCCTTCTGACGGATGGAAAAGCCCGCGGACTAGCAGAGAAGCTCCTTTCGGAGCTTGACAGCATAAGAGACTGATCTCGTTTTCTAACAAGGAGCAGTTATGGCATTTGAAAGCCTTTCCGAAAAATTATCGGCAGCCTTCAAAAAACTTCGGGGCAAGGGTCGCCTTTCCGAAGCGGACATAAAGGAAGCCATGCGCGAAGTGCGGCTTGCGCTGTTGGAAGCTGACGTCAGCTATAAGGTCGTCAAGGACTTTGTTAAAAAAGTCAGCGACAGAGCCGTAGGACAGGACGTTCTGGAGAGCCTGACCCCCGCGCAGATGGTTATTAAAATTGTCAACGAAGAGCTGACCGCGCTCATGGGCAGCGAAAACGTAAAGCTGAATATATCGTCCCAGTCTCCGAGCGTCGTTATGCTCGTCGGACTTCAGGGCGCGGGTAAAACAACGAACGGCGCGAAGCTCGCAGGACTTGTGAAAAAAAGCGGCAAGCGTCCGCTCCTCGTCGCGTGTGACGTTTACCGTCCCGCAGCGATAAAGCAGCTCGAAACAGTCGGCGCACAGCTCGACATCCCTGTTTTTCAGATGGGGCAGGGCAACCCCGTCGATATCGCGAAAGCCGCCATTGAGCACGCGAAGCGCCACGGCAACGACCTTGTTTTCCTCGATACAGCAGGTCGTCTGCACATCGACGAAGCGCTGATGGATGAACTCAAAAATATAAAAGGGGCTGTTAAACCCTCCGAGATACTGCTGGTTGTCGACGCGATGACCGGTCAGGACGCCGTGAACGCGGCGAGCGCTTTTGACGAGGCGCTGGGTATTACCGGCATCATGCTCACGAAACTTGACGGCGACGCCAGAGGCGGCGCGGCGCTTTCGGTTCGCGAGGTGACAGGTAAGCCCATAAAATATGTCGGTATAGGCGAGAAGCTCGACAACATAGAGCCTTTTCATCCGGAGCGCATGGCTTCCCGTATTCTCGGCATGGGTGACGTTCTGACGCTCATCGAAAAGGCGGAGCAGAACTTCGACGAGAAAAAAGCCATGCAGATGGCGGAACGCCTCAAGAAAAACCAGTTCACGTTTTCAGATTACCTTGACCAGCTCCAACAGCTTAAGTCAATGGGTAACATCAAGGATATCGCGGCTATGATTCCCGGGATGGACTCCAAAGCGCTTGCGGGTGCAAAAATCGACGAGAAGGAATTTTCGCGGACGGAAGCCATAATAAAATCGATGACCGCCAAGGAGCGTGAAAACCCTCAGCTCCTCAACGGCAGCAGAAAAAGGCGCATCGCGGCCGGAAGCGGCACCACTGTCGTAGATGTAAACCGCCTCATTAAGCAGTTTGACATGATGAAGACAATGACCAAACAGATGACTGCGGGCGGAAAAAAAGGGAAGCATATGGGAATGGGAATGCCCGGCAAGGGACTACCGTTCAAGTTTTAAAGTTTGCACCGCCTTCGGGCGTTTGCACATATAGAAAAAGAATTTGGAGGTGAATATAAATGGTCAAAATCAGGCTTCACAGAATGGGAGCAAAGAAGAATCCTTTCTACAGGATCGTCGTTGCAGATTCTCATTTTCCTCGTGACGGAAAGTTCATTGAGGAAATCGGTACCTATGATCCCCTTTCCACTCCTTCGGGAATCAAGGTAGACAGTGAACGTGCCAAGTATTGGATTGCTAACGGCGCTCAGCCCACTGAAACCGTCAGAGCTCTGCTGAAAAAAGCAGAGGCGCTTTAAGGAGATAAAGCCAGCATGAAAGAACTCTTAACCTACATCGCAAGAAACCTTGTCGATAATCCCGACGAGGTCACAGTGACCGAGAGGACCACCGATACGGAAACTGTATTTGAGGTTCGCGTTGCGGACGGCGACATGGGAAAAATCATCGGCCGTCAGGGTCGGATTGTTAAAGAAATCCGCATACTCATGCGTGCCGTGGCTCAAAGACAGGGGAAAAACGTGTCCGTGGAAATCATGGACTGATACGTTCAAAGGGGGATAAAGGGGACTTTGTCCCCCTTAAACGTTGCCCTGTGAAATTGGGCTTCAAAGGAATAATATCGCAAACGGAGAATGTTGTATGAAAAAGTATCTTGAGGCGGGAGTCGTTGTGAACACACATGGCATCAAAGGTGAAGTTAAGATCCAGCCGTGGGCGGACAATGCCGAATTTCTGATGGGCTTCAAATGCCTTTATATTGAGGGAAAACCCTTTGAACTCGTTTCAGGAAAGGTTCATAAGGAATGCCTCATTGCGCAGTTTGAAGGAGTTTCTGATATCAATACAGCAATGGTTTTGAAGGGCAAGATCGTCTCTATTGATAGAGAAGAAGCTAAGCTCCCGGAGGGATCGTTCTTCATACAGGACCTTATCGGAGCAAGTGTCGTGGACGAGGGCGGAGCGGACCTCGGCAAGCTTACCGATGTACTGGAGCTGCCGGCCGGCAATGTCTATGTTGTCACAGGCGAGAGGGAGATACTGATTCCTGCTGTGCCTCAGTTTATTTTAAAAACCGATGTGGACGCAGGTATCGTCACCGTCCATCTGATTGACGGAATGTAACCTTTACCCGCTATTTACAGGAGGTTTGGATGTACGAAAACCATAATCTTGAGAATAATGCAGACATAGAGGCTTCCAAAAAGCCTCTTATGCGCGTTGATATAATGACGCTCTTTCCAGATTCAATGAACGCCGTTTTAAGCGAGAGCATTTTGGGAAGAGCCGCGGCAAAGGATATAATTGAAATTAACTGTATCCAGATAAGAGACTTTACCGAGAATAAGCAGGGGCAGGTGGATGATTACCCCTACGGCGGCGGTTGGGGCTGCGTAATGATGGCACAACCGCTCAAAAGCTGTCTTGACTTCGTGCGGGAGTGCGCGGGAGCGTGCAGAACCCGCGTTATCTACATGTCGCCTCAGGGTACGAAATTCGACCAGTCAAAGGCTCGCCAGCTCAAGGACGACTACGACCATCTGGTGTTGGTCTGCGGTCACTATGAAGGCATCGACGAGCGCTTTATCGAGGAATGTGTCGACGAAGAAATATCTGTAGGAGATTTCGTCCTCACAGGAGGTGAAATTCCGGCGATGGCGCTGACGGACTGCGTCTGCCGAATGATACCGGGTGTGCTTTCCGATGAGGAGTGCTTCACGGGTGAGAGCCACTGGGACGGGCTTTTGGAATACCCTCAGTACACTCGCCCCGAAATTTGGGAGGGCAGGAGCGTTCCAGACATTCTGCGCAGCGGACACCACGCAAACGTAAAAAAATGGCGGCGAAAGCAGTCAATCATCCGTACTAAAAAGCGCAGACCCGATATGTATGAAAAGCTAGTTTTCACAGAGAAACCGGATAAAAAGCTCCTTGCGGAAATAGAAGCAGACGAGGCGCGGGAGCGCGAAACAGATGTGGGGTGACAACAGTGATTCTGGGATATGACAATGGTGCTTCCGCCGTTAAGATAATCGCAATCAACGGCGATAAAATTGATGCAACGAAATGCATTATAGGCAGCGACAGACCCGCAGGCGAACTGATGCTAGAGTTTTTAAAGGAAAACAATATTTCCTCAGAAAGCGTTGAGGCAGTGGCGGCAACAGGCGTCGGTGCGGAAAAGTGCCGTTTTGATGGCTTCGAGGGCAGGGTCGTATATGTTCCCGAGATTGAAGCGACGGGCATGGGTGGCTCATGGCTGGCAAAGCTAGACGAGGCGATTATAGTCAGTATCGGAACGGGTACATCTCTCGCTCTGGCGAGAAACGGAAGCTTCACACATATAGGCGGTACGGGTGTCGGTAGCGGAACGCTTCGCGGCATTTCAAAGAAAATGTTCGGCACCACCGATCTCAAAGAGCTGTTTGAACTCGCAGAACAGGGCAACAGGTTGACGGTTGATATAACAATTGGCGATTTATTCTCCGGAACGGATACTCTACCGCTGGACCTTACTGCTTCGAATCTCGCAAAAGCCAGTGATGAGGCAACGAGATCCGACTGGGCAATGGCATTAGTGAATACGATTATGGAGGTTGCAGGCTCTCACGCGGCGCTCGCCTGCAACGGCTACAATGTAAAAAACGTCGTAATCACCGGCGGCATTTCTCAGACCAGAATTGCAAAAGTCGTGTATGACGGCTTCACAAAGCTTTATAAGCTCAACTATGTCATACCGGAGTATTCCGGCTGCGCGACGGCCATTGGCGCTGCGAAGAGGGTTCAAAATGGAACATAGGCTGGCGACTTCCTTGGACCTTGACCGCATAATGGAGATAATCGCTGATGCGCAGCGCTTTCTGAAGGAGAACGGTGTTGATCAGTGGCAGGACGGATACCCTACGCCGGAAGCCTTCACTCAAGACATCAAAAAGGACGCTTGCCACGTGTTCATGGTTGAAGGCAAAATCGCCGGACTTATCTCTGTTTTCTTCGAGCCGGAGCCCAGCTACAGCGAGGTTAATGACGGAAGCTGGCTGACAGGTGACGCACCTTATGCGGTGTTCCACCGCGCGGCTGTGAGCCATGATTATCGCGGAATGGGAATTGCGAGTATGATGTTATCCTGTGCGGAGAATATGGCGCTTGACCGAGGTGGGGCTAGCTTGCGAGGTGATACCCACTGCGACAACAAAGCGATGCGCAGACTTCTCGAAAAGCGCGGCTTTGTGCACTGCGGAACGATATATTTAAATGGTGAAAAGACCGCGCAGAACGAGCGAGTGTGCTATGAAAAACTATTGTGAATTTTAAGGAGCTTTATGGACCTTTGCGATATAGGACAAATCAGGGCCTTGCTTTCGGGGCTGGGGTTCCGCTTTTCAAAATCCATGGGACAGAACTTTTTGACTGCCGCATGGGTTCCTAAGAGAATAGCTGATGAGGCGGGTCTTGACGAAAAAACCGGCGTTCTGGAGGTCGGCCCCGGAGTCGGCTGTCTGACAGTGGAGCTTTCAAAGCTTGCCGGAAAGGTCGTCACCGTTGAGATTGACAGGGCGCTTGCGCCGGTGCTCGAAGAAACGCTGAAGGACTTCGAAAACACGAATGTGGTTTTCGCTGATGTACTCAAGCTGAATTTGGCAGAATTGGTGAACGAAAACTTTGCGGGACTTAAGCCTGTTGTATGCGCGAACCTGCCCTATAACATTACAAGTCCGCTGATTTCTGCCTTCATCGAGGCGAACTGCTTTGAGAGCATGACGCTTATGGTTCAGCGCGAGGTCGCGCATCGGATCTGCGCGAAAGCCGGAACAAGTGATTACGGCGCATTCACGGTCTATACGAACTGGTACACCGAGCCTGAGATACTCTTTGATGTTTCGCCAGATTGCTTCATGCCTGCGCCGAAGGTTTGGTCGAGTGTAATAAAGCTCAGGGTGCGCCATGAGCCGCCCGTAAAAGTCACTGACGAAAAGCTGTTTTTCGCTGTGGTGCGCGCTGCGTTCAATCAAAGGAGAAAAACGCTTGTCAACGCGCTCACATCGGGGCTTACAGGCTACTCAAAGGAAACATTCGGCGGTATTATTGCCTCCTGCGGCTTTGACCTGTTGATACGCGGCGAAGTGCTGGATATAGAGGGCTTTACCGCAATTTCGAACGCTCTTGCCGAGCTCAAAATCGATAAGTAAACAAAGCCGGCGTCACCGTATAGTGTGGGGACGCCGTTTTTTGCTGATATTGAGCATAAAATAGGGCAAAAAGCCTTGAAACTTAATGTTATTTAGCCGATTGTAAATATTTGATTTAGTGGTATACTATTCTAAACCAAGAGAGAAAGAAGAAAGTACATATGGACGGCAATACGGTCAAAAATAAAATCGTTGTGAAGGTTGGCACCTCCACGTTGACGCACGAGGGCGGAAAGCTCAATTTCCGCAGCTTCGATGCGCTTGCGCGCGTTCTGTCCGATATCCAGAACATGGGCAACGAGATCATTCTGGTTTCATCGGGAGCAATAGCAGTCGGCGCCGGAAAGCTCCAGATGAAGGAGCGACCGACCGTTCTCAGTCTGAAGCAGGCCGCCGCAGCTGTAGGTCAGTGCGAGCTGATGCACCTTTATGATAAATTCTTCGGGGAATACGGCAAGATGGTTGCGCAGATACTTCTGACAGGCGAAGACGTTGACAGCCCCGAGAAAAAGCAAAATCTGATAAACACCTTCAATTCGCTGCTTGAAATGAATATAATACCAATAGTGAACGAAAACGACTCCGTCAGCTATGCTGAAATTGAGGCCGACAATGAGGAGCATAAGGTGTTTGGAGACAACGACACGCTTTCTGCAGTCGTCGCAGTGCTTTGCGGAGCTGACAAACTCGTCCTCCTTTCCGATATAGATGGGCTATATGATGGCAACCCGAACGAAAACCCAGAGGCAAGGCTTATCCGTGAGGTCAGAGTCATCGACGATGAAATACGCGCCCTAGCAGGCGGGGCCGGAAGTGGGCGCGGAACAGGCGGAATGATTACAAAACTTCAGGCGGCAGAGCTTGCCACCGAACACGGAATAGATATGTACATTGCAAACGGAAGTACTCCGGAAATCCTCTACGATATAGCGTCAGGAAAACCTGCGGGAACACTTTTTGTGGGAAAGAGGTGCAAAAATGTCTGAACTGACCCAAATGGGTGCGGCTGCAAAGGCCGCCGAACGCGTACTTGCTGTTGCAGGTACGAAAAAAAAGAACGACGCGCTCGAAGCGATACGTTTAGCGCTTTTGAAAAATAAGGAACGTATTCTGGAAGCCAACGCCGCCGATACAGATGAAGCGGAAAAGACAGGCATCAAAAAGGCCTTTCTGGATAGGCTCCTTTTGACAAGCGAGCGCATCGATGGCGTTGCAAAAGGAGTTTTAGAGCTTATTGCTCTGCCTGACCCTGTCGGCGAAGTAATTTCCATGTCAGACAGACCGAACGGGCTGACAATCGGTAAAAAGCGCGTACCTCTCGGCGTTATAGGGATAATTTATGAGGCAAGACCCAATGTCACGGTTGACGCCGCGGCGCTCTGCCTCAAGGCGGGCGATGTCTGTATCCTCCGCGGCGGCAAGGAAGCAATTAATTCCAACTCTGTATTGGTTGACATAATGCGAGAGGCTCTTGCCACAGTTGGACTCCCGGAGGACTGCATTTGCCTAGTGCGTGACACCTCGCGCGAGAGCGCAAAGGAGCTCATGGGTCTGCGCGAATATGTCAATGTCCTCATTCCTCGCGGCGGCAGCGGTCTAATTAAGTCCGTCGTTGAAAACGCAAGCGTCCCTGTCATTGAGACCGGCAGTGGCAATTGCCATGTCTATGTCGATGATGAGGCAGACCTCGAAATGGCGGCAAAGATCGTTGAGAACGCTAAGTGCAGCCGCCCCTCGGTATGCAACGCGATGGAGACTCTTCTCGTGCATGAAAAAGTTGCAAATGAGTTTTTGCCCCTTGTTGCGCCGAAGCTTAATAAGTATAATGTCGAGCTTCGCTGCGACGAGAAGGCGTTGAAAATACTGGGAGAATCGGCTATTCCTGCAACGGAAGCCGATTGGGAAACCGAGTATGACGACTATATACTCGCGATAAAAGTCGTGTCCGGCATAGACGAAGCGATGGATCACATCTCACGCTATTCGACCCAGCATTCCGAAGCCATTGTGACAACGAATTACGCGAAGTCACAAAGATTTTTGAATGAAGTCGACGCTGCCGCTGTCTATGTGAATGCATCAACCCGCTTCACTGACGGAGCGGAATTTGGACTTGGCGCGGAAATCGGAATTTCGACTCAGAAGATGCATGCCCGCGGACCTATGGGCCTTCGCGAGATTACAAGCACGAAATATGTTATCTACGGAAATGGTCAAGTGCGCTGGTGATTAGTTGACATAATAGAACAGCCCGAAAGACGGCCATTGCCTTTCGGGCTGTTCTATATAGTAAAGTGGCGCAGCTGAGATCTTACGCATAGAGTGTAATTGAACAGGAAAAGTTTCTTAAAAATTTACCTGTTTTGTTTTCTCGGGAAAAAACTGTTGACAAGCGTCATGCTTTATGTTAGCATCAAGCCAATCTAATATTAAACCTGTGATCAAGAGTTAGTAGCGCATAAGAGCGGTTCAAAGAGAGCGGCAGACGGTGGAAATGTCGCAGCAAGCGTGTGTGTGAATGGACTTGTGAGGGCGGCAGGAAAGCGCAATAAGCGTGAGTAATGGCCGACGGGAGAGCAACCCGTAAAACGTGCAGACATATTAACGTATGTCTTGAGTGGACGAATTATCGTCAACTTAGGTGGTACCGCAGAGACTTGGAGTCTTTGTCCTAAGAAAAGGACAGAGGCTTTTTTTGTTGTTTTTAGGAGGTTTTATAATGGGAATAATACGATGGCACATAGAAGAAATGGACTCTGCTAATGAATGGAAAATGTCTAAAGAAGATAAGTATAAACAGTGATATTGAATAAGGAGATATTATTATGAATGCAAATTATGGGAATCCGAATAAAAACTTTGAAACCTATCTTAAAAATGTCCCGACCAAGGACGGCCGCTACGGCGATTACGGCGGAGCCTACCTGCCCCCCGAGCTCATCCCCGCCTTCGAAGAGATTACTCTGGCCTATAACACAATCTGCAACAGCGCGGAATTCATAAACGAGCTGCGTAGGATTCGCCGTGAGTTCCAGGGACGTCCGACACCCGTTTACCATTGTGAGCGTCTTTCGAGAAAAATCGGCGGAGCGCAGATTTACCTTAAGCGCGAGGACTTGAACCACACCGGAGCACACAAGCTTAATCACTGCATGGGCGAGGGGCTGCTTGCAAAGTTCATGGGCAAAAAGAAGATCATTGCCGAAACAGGCGCGGGACAGCACGGCGTTGCGCTTGCAACCGCGGCGGCGTACTTCGGCATGGAATGCGATGTCTATATGGGCGAAGTCGACATTAAGAAACAGGCTCCAAACGTCACCCGTATGAGAATGCTCGGCGCAAGGGTCATCCCCGTATCTCACGGACTTAAAACCCTCAAGGAAGCTGTTGACGCGGCATTCGAGGGCTATATGCATGAATATAAGGACGCGATTTACTGTATCGGTTCTGTCGTCGGTCCGCATCCCTTCCCGATGATGGTGCGCGACTTCCAGTCCGTCGTTGGCTTTGAAGCCCGCGATCAGTTCCTCGGAATGACCGGAAATCTGCCGGACGCACTCTGTGCCTGCGTCGGCGGCGGCTCCAACGCTATGGGAATCTTCTCCGCTTTCCTTGCCGATCCCGTTGAAATCTACGGTGTTGAGCCGATGGGCAGAGGCGAAACGCTGGGAGATAACGCCGCATCCCTCACCTTCGGCGAAAAGGGCGTTATGCACGGCTTCGAGAGCATCATGCTCAAGGACGAAAAGGGCGAGCCTGCCCCTGTGTATTCCTGTGCGAGCGGCTTGGATTATCCTTCTGTCGGCCCCGAGCATGCGTATCTTCATGACCTCGGCAGAGTAAACTATAAATCAGTCACTGACGATGAAGCAATCGAGGCCTATTTCCTCCTCTGCCGCAATGAGGGCATAATTCCCGCAATTGAATCGAGCCATGGTCTTGCCTATGCGCTCAAGTACGCCAAGGAGCATAAGAGCGGAACAATTCTCGTAAACCTCTCCGGACGCGGTGACAAGGACATTGACTATATTTACGAGAATTACGGTTACGGCGAGAAGTTCAACCTCGACTGAGCTGGAGGGCGGATTTCGCGACTTGCCCAAGCATAACGGATATTTACAGGTTGCACAGTATTTCTTTGAGGGAACTGTAAAATAATTATGAATTGAACTCTGCGGCGCTTGCGTTTTGGACGGCTCTGGATTATTATTATTCATGGTCGCATCGTAAGTGCCGCAGAGTGCTTATATCGATTGTTTGACAGAAAGATAAAAAAGATTATATATTAGTATCTAATTAAGATAATTAAATATAATTGGTTATCCTTAGGAGATGTTAAATGAAAATATCAGTTATCGGCAGCGGAGCATGGGGAACTGCATTGTCACTGCTGCTTATGGAAAACGGAAACGACGTGACACTATGGTCGCATTCGGAAAAGGAAAGTGAGACAATAAGGAACGCAAAGGGAAACCCCTTCCTCAAGGGAGTGCCGATTCCTGATAGTCTCAAGCTGACCGCCGATATTGACTGCGCTCGGGACGCGGATGCTGTTGTTCTCGCCACCCCATCCTTTGCCGTACGGGAAACTTCGAAGAAGCTCGCACCTATACTGCCGCAAAAAGCAATCGTGGTCTCCGTTGCAAAAGGCATCGAAAAGGACACGTCTCTGCGAATGTCGCAGGTTATCGAAGAAGAGCTGCGCGGCCGAAACATCGTGGCGGCGCTTTCCGGTCCCTCACATGCAGAGGAGGTCGGGCGCGGAATACCCACGGCTGTCGTTTTAGCCTGCCTTGATCTCGGAGTTGCCGAGTGGGTGCAGGATTTGTTTATGAACGAGCGCTTTCGAGTTTATACCTCTAGCGATATTATCGGCGTGGAGCTCGGCGCGGCGCTCAAAAACGTGATCGCTCTTTGCGCAGGCTGCTGTGACGGTATGGGCTTCGGCGACAACACGAAGGCGATGCTGATGACCCGCGGACTTACAGAGATGGCGAGAGTCGGAGCAAAGATGGGAGGTCGCAAAGAAACCTTCGCAGGGCTTGCCGGTATGGGTGACCTCATCGTGACCTGTACCTCCGACCATTCCAGAAACCGGCGCGCGGGGCTTTTAATCGGCGCGGGTATGGATCCGCAGGAGGCTATGAAACAGGTCGGAGCGGTGGTCGAGGGCTATTATGCGGCTGCCTCCGGCTACGCGATGGCGAAAAAATGCGGCGTTGAAATGCCCATAACCGAAGCGACCTACAATGTTCTCTATAATGGCGCTCCGCTGCGCGAGACTTTTACGGCGCTCATGACCCGCTCGAAAAAGCACGAGATTGAGGAAAGCTGGATTTAAAATTGGATAAGCAAAGACCCGGCGGGTTTCCGTCGGGTCTTTTTGTATTTTGCTCCTACTGTGCTTATTCCGCTTCAAGGAGCTTTTGCATTGCAATCGAAAGCTGATCGGGGCAGGAGGTCGCTCTAAAGCCGCACTTGATGCCCTGAAGTCGGGAAATTGCTTCCTCAACGCTCATGCCTTCAATAAGACTGCAGATGCCCTGAGAGTTTCCGCTGCACCCTCCGATAATATGAGCCTTTGTGATAACTCCGTCTTCTGCGCTGACTATCATTTTTCGGGAGCAGACGCCTTCCGGCGTATATTCAACTGTCATTTTACATGCCTCCGAATATAGCCTACTTCAGGAATCCGTTTATGATTTCTGCCTCGGCTTCGCTTTCGGTTAGGCCGATAGTCATAAGCTTAATAATCTGTTCGCCGGCGATTTTGCCGATTGCCGCTTCGTGGATGAGGTTAGCGTCCACGCAATTTGCCGTAATCTCAGGTATTGAAATTACCTTGCCGTGATCCTTTATGATAGCATCGCACTCGACATGTCCAAAGCACTGATTGTTGCCGTTAACGTTGGAAACAAATTTCTGGGTCGAATTCTCCGTCGCAATCGAACGCGAGGTAACCTGTACCTTGGAATCGAAGCCGTCAAGATCGACCACGAAGTTCGTCTCTGCAAGCTGATCGCCATGCGTCATGATTTTTTCCGTTATTACGAGGCTTGCGCCGTCACCAATCACGGCGTTCGTTGTGCGGATGGTGGAATCGACACCCTTAATCTGCGTTGTGCGCATCTCACAGGAGGAGTTTTTACCCATTTGAACCTCGGTCACGGGGTCAAGAACACGCTTGCCCGAGCCGTCGCCCTCACCATAGTGTCTCTCAACGTAGAGCACCTTTGAACCCTCATCGAGGAAGAAGCGGTGGATGCCGTTATGATGCGTGTCGTTGCAACCGTCGTTGTGGATGCCGCAGCCCGCGTTTATGATGACATCGGCGTTCTTGCCGATGTAGAAGTCATTATAAACCACATCGTTAATGCCGCTCTCTGTAATGACAACGGGGATATGTACTGTTTCGCCCTTCGTATTGGCGCGGACATAAATGTCTATGCCGGGCTTATCTTTTTTAGGTATAATATTTATGTTCGGCGTAATGTTGACCTTAACGGGCTGACCGTTTCTGCGAAGGGAAAAAGCCCCTGTCGGCATATTGTCAAGGTCGGCGACCGCTTTCAGAAGGGCGGAATCGAATTTATCTAAAACTACCTTATCCATTATTTGCCCTCCTTACAGTTTGCAGCAGGTGCGAACATCTTGAACGGGAATAAATGACTCCAGAGGTTCTCCGTGTGGGACGATTTTTGCGATTTTGCCTTCGGCCAGAAGAACGATTTCATCGGCGATGTTCAAAATGCGCTCCTGATGCGAAATGACTATGATGCTGCCCGCAAGCTTTTCTCGCATTTCGTTGAACACACGAATGAGGTTGTTGAAGCTCCAGAGATCAATGCCCGCCTCAGGTTCGTCAAATATGGTGAGAGCGGTTCCTCTCGTTATAACGGAGGCAATTTCGATTCGCTTGAGCTCGCCTCCGGAGAGGGAGGCGTTCACCTCACGGTCGAGGTAAGAATTAGCGCAGAGTCCGACTGTTGCCAGAATATTGCAGGCGTCCTTGCTGGAGAGCTTTTCCTTAGCGGAGAGGTTGAGCAAATCGTGAACAGTTATCCCCTTGAACCTGACGGGCTGCTGAAAGCCGAAGGATATGCCCATACGAGCGCGCTGATCTATGGTATAGTTCGTTACGTCCTCGCCGTTAAAAAATATCTGGCCGCTCTCGGGCTTTTCGATGCCCATGATGACCTTTGCGAGGGTGGATTTTCCTGAACCATTGGGTCCGGTTATGGCTATGAATTTTCCCGCGTCAAGTTTGAAGCTTATATCCTTGAGGATATGCTTACCGTCTGCGCTGAAGTTTACGTTTTTCAGTTCTAGCATAGGATATTCCTTTCCGAGTGTAAATATATGAAAAGTATACAATATCTACTAATCCGCGTGGTTTAGTAACATTTGGTGACGCAAGGAATTATAACACAGCGATATGAAAAAATCTAGCACCTTAATAATTTTTGGTTTTCATTAGAATGTTTATCATTATGCGGGGAAATTTGCCAATATTGCTTCAAAGCTGTGTAGCTTTGTGCTAGAATGAATATAAAACCGCTATATAGAAACAAAAGAAAACAATCCGTTATTAAAATGGAGGTCTGACATATGAAAATTACATTTCTGGGCGCTACACATGAAGTCACAGGGAGCTGCACCCTGATCGAGACGAACGGCAAGAACTTTCTAATTGACTGCGGCATGGAACAGGGAGCAGATATTTTTGTAAATCAGGATATCCCAGTCAATGCCGCTGACATCGACTGCGTTTTTCTGACCCACGCGCATATCGACCACTCCGGAAAGCTACCGCTGCTGTGCAAAAACGGCTTTAACGGCTCAATATACGCAACCGAAGAAACGGTTAACCTCAGCAAGATAATGCTGATGGACTCCGCGCACATCCAGGAGTTTGAAGCCGAATGGCGCAACCGCAAAGCTCAGCGTTCCGGTATGCCGCCCTTTGAGCCGATGTACACTATCGAGGACGCCCAGCGAGCCGTTGGAAAAATGTTCGGATGCAGATATAACGAAATGAAAGAGGTCAGCGAAAACGTTTCTATTCGCTTCAACGACATGGGGCACCTGCTCGGCTCCTCCAGCATAGAGGTCTGGATTACCGAAGGTGACGTCACAAAAAAGATTGTCTTTAGCGGCGATGTCGGCAATGAGAACAAACCTATTTTAAATAACCCAAAGCACATCGAGGAGACCGACTATCTCATCGTTGAATCCACCTATGGTGACAGGCAGCATGAGTCCGCTAAAGACACGCTGCCGATACTCGTAAGCTGTTTGCAGCGCACCTTTGACCGCGGCGGCAACGTCGTCATCCCGTCCTTTGCAGTTGGAAGGACGCAGGAGATACTATATTTTCTACGCAAGGTCAAGGATGAGGGCCTTGTCAAAGGGCATGACGGGTTCCCTGTCTATGTGGACAGCCCCCTCGCAAACGAAGCGACTGCGGTGTTTCTACAGGCAAGTCCTGAGGCATTTGACGAAGAAATCAGAGAGATGTTTAAGCAGGGGATTAACCCTCTCGTGTTTCCCGACCTGAAAATGTCCGTTTCAAGCGATGAATCAAAGGCGATAAACTTTGACAAAACTCCGAAGGTTATCATATCCGCTTCGGGTATGTGCGAAGCGGGACGCATCCGCCACCACCTTAAGCACAATCTGTGGCGACCTGAGAGCCTCATTCTTTTCGTCGGCTATCAGGCAAGCGGCACGCTCGGGCGCATTCTGCTTGACGGAGCCAAGGAGGTCAAGCTCTTCGGAGAAACTATTACGGTTGAAGCAGAGATGTTTTCGATGCCCGGCATAAGCGGACACGCCGATAAAAATGGTCTAATTGAATGGATATCAGGTTTTAAGAAAGCACCCTCGCTCGTTTTTGTTAACCACGGCGAAGGCTCTGTTGCGGAGAGCTTTGCGCAGCATCTTCATGACCAATATTCCCTAAACACCGCAGTGCCTTACAGTGGCACGAGCTACGATTTGCTTACAGGGCAAATTGTGACCCAGACTGTGGGTATCCCGATTGTGAAAAAAGAGGATAGCCGCCGCAGCGAATACAAGGCGGGACCTCGTGATGAGAGAGCCGCCAAAGTGTTTGCAAGGCTCATCGCTGCCTGCGAAAAGCTTTTGCGTGTTGCAAAAAGCTGCGGAGGCATGGCAAATAAGGAACTCGGCAAATTCGCCGATCAGGTGGAGCAGCTCGCAAATAAATGGAGTCGATAAAATCTTAAAAAGCCGCCGTTTGAAACGGCGGCTTTTTAAAGGCAAAATAATTTCAATAGTTTTGTAACGAACCTTGTTATTTCAGGATATATAGCGTGAGGAGGTAGGACAGTGAAACGTGACATGGAAGAAATATATAAGGAGCACGCTAAAAGTGTTTTCCGTTATCTGTTCAGCCTTTCTCATGATGAGGATTTAGCGGAAGAGCTGACGCAGGAGACATTTTATAGAGCCGTATATTCAGTCGACAAGTATGACGGTACCTGCAAAATGTCCGTATGGCTATGCCAGATAGCAAAGCACATTTGGTATCAGGAACTGGAAAAGAGAAATAAAAACAAAACCGAAGAACTGACTGAATACATAGCATCATCAGAACTGTCTCCAGAGGATAAAATTGTTAAGAACACCGACAAGTTATCTCTGTACATGAGAATAAACAGACTTGATGGACCTATGAAAGAGGTTGTGTACCTGCGACTTACAGGGGAATTCAGCTTCGCGGAGATAGGTGAAATTCTCGACAAAAGCGAGAACTGGGCGCGCACAGCATTCTACCGCGCTAAACAAAAAATAATCGAGGAGAACAAGCGATGAAATGTTATATTGTAAGAGATCTCCTGCCAAGCTACATAGACGGTTTGGTGAGTGATGAAACGAAAAAAGATGTGGGGGAGCATATGGAGGACTGCGACGATTGCAGGACGCAGTATGAGCAGATGAAGACCCCGATTGTTTCGGAAGCGGTCAACACCGACGAAAAAGAGATCAACTTTCTAAAAAAAATAAAGAAAAGAACTATCAGAAACATTACGTTAATATTTGCTGCATTAATTATCGGTTTTGGCGTATTGGCATGGATTTTTGCCATCGGCACTGTTGCAAAATCAGAAGATGTCCTAGTTAATACCGAATTTCAATACAATACTGTGTATATTAATAATATCCCTAAATTAACTAAAGAATGGGTCATACATTTTGAACTTACCAACGGCAAGGCTCTGAAAGCTGACACCGAGCATCTCTTCGCAACGGATGAAAACGGTGTTGAGTATGTCACTGGATGCATTATTACCTTATATGAAGTTCAGCCGTCGAGACTTATAATAGAAAATAATAATTACACGTTCGGATACTCGTACAGCGGAGACGAGCAGCCGGTTAATGACCAAATTATCACCGTCCGCTATAAGGACAAGAAGGTTGTTTATTCGATGAAAGACGAAGGGCTTTTTGACCCCGAAAAATGACAGAAAAAGGAATGCTAAAACCGCATTCCTTTTTGTTTTACAGTATTAAATTTATTAGGTCTTATATTCCGCAGGAGCAGAAGCGGCAGAGTAAGTTTGCAAGACACAGCCCCAAGCACAAGCCACCACCACCGAAACCGGCTTTTGGGAAGCCCTGAGTGAAACCGCGGTAGAAGCTGCCGCCCTGCTGAATTTCTTCGAGAAGGCTGCGGTATTCCATGTTACTAGGTTCGAACCTAACAGCGGTCTCTGCGTGCTCAAGAGCCACAATCCTGTTGCCGAGCCCGTAGTTTGCGAAGGCGCAAAGATAATGCCAACGTGCGTTTCGCTCGGAAACCGGCACACCCTCAAGCGCTGTGAGCGCTTCACGATAGTGACCCGCTCTAATGTAATTCATCGCGGCGCGCAAAGATGTCGACTCGTCCTCCTGCTCGGAATGGAAGCCGCCGAAGCCTTGACCTGCGCCGTATCTCGTATATGAGCTGAAACCGCCGAAGCCTCCGAAACCACTTGAGGAACCAACGTTTTGCTGGGGGTTCTTGATTTGGTCATAGGCGGCGTTTATATCGTTCATTCTGCGCTCAGCATCCTTATTGCCCGGATTCACATCGGGGTGATATTTTTTAGCCAGTGAGCGGTAGGCTTTTTTAATCTCTTCGTCGCTTGCGTCGGGAGAAACGCCGAGGACTTTGTATGGATCTGATGACATTAGCGCTTATCTCCTTTTAGCTTCGCTTTTTTAGCCTGCGCAAGCTCGTATTTTGTCCACACTCCGGAATACAGAATATTCCGCATTATGGATACATCCTCGACAAGAGGAAGTTTTTCGAAATCCATCGTACAGTTTCCAATTAGCATTGTCAATATGTCCTTAAAGTAGAGCTCACTGCGCCCCGCATTCTTCAAATCGGTAAGCGGATTATAGCGAAGCTTTTTTATGTCGCGAGGAAGGTCGACCACCGCGTCCGATATATAGATGAATTCTCCGAGAGAGGAGGCCATCGCCCGAAGGGGGGCCGCCCACCTATCCTCGCGAAGAACAAAGACTTCGCCCATCAGCTCGCCGAAGCAATGGGACGCGGCGTCCGGATCCTGTGTACCGGATTTCTCCAGCTCCGAAAGCCTTTTTATACAGCTCTCCATCGCCTCGCACTGGCGCGGGTATCTCGCCTTGATCGCAACATATTTTTTCTTTAGTATGCGCGCATAAATGAGACTTAAAAGGTTACTGTCATCGTGCCAGTTGTCTAGCTGGTTCAAATAGGCCAAAGCGACATTCATGTCGGCAGCATAGTCCGCTATATCGCTCGAGACGAAGCAGTGCTTTAAGCACGGGTGCACCAAGCAGCGTTCTTCACCTTTCGACATTTCAGGCTCATAAAGCGAGTTTAAAACGAGAATGAGGAAGGTCATATCGTAATTGAGCGCGAGGCGACCAAAGTGACCGTGCCGAGTTTTAAGTGCGCGGCAGAGCCCACAGTAGACCGCTTTGTATCGCGCTTTATCTTCTTCAGAAAGACTTTCGCTGTTAGCAATTACATAACCGAACAAACCATCACCCCTGTCAGGTCTTTTTTTCGAACGCAGTGCCGCACTTTTTGCACACTACGCGTATCTTTCCCTTTCTTTTCGGAACACGCAGAACGGCCTTGCAGGAGGGACACTTGAAAAACCGATACTCCTTGCGCTGTTTCCACATTTCACGGCGAAGTCTGAAACTGTCCGTTATTGGCTGCTTGAATTTTAGGAACCTTGCGTTTTCCGCGCGCCGCTTCTCATAGTTCTTTGAGAATATACGAAAATAGGAATAGAAAAGCAGCGCAATCGCGACCAGGAAAACGGCTGTTTTTGCCGTCTGAGACAAAAACATGGACACGATTATGACGACAAGCGATGCGGTGGACAGGAACTTTGAAAGTTCGTCCAGTCCGTAGCGTCCGTACATGAATTTTGCGAATTTGTTTCTCATGCTCATTAACCTTCAATCTGTGATGGGTCCGCAGATGTGCGGATCATTTACCTTAAGCAATATCGTCATCGAACTGGCTGTTGTAGAGTTCCGCGTAGAAGCCGCCCTGCCCCAGAAGCTCCTCGTGAGTTCCGCGCTCGACTATGCAGCCGTCGCGCATGACGAGGATGAGGTCGGCGCTCTTTATTGTTGACAGTCTGTGCGCGATTATAAACGAGGTACGACCCTCCGTGAGCTTTTCCATGGCGCGCTGTATCTGAATTTCCGTGCGCGTATCGACCGAGCTTGTCGCCTCGTCCAGAATGAGCAGAGGAGCGTTCTCTATAATCGCGCGGGCAATCGTGAGAAGCTGGCGCTGACCCGCGGAAAGGCTGGCGTTGTCGCCGAGGACGGTGTTGTAGCCGTCCGGCAGGGTTCGGATGTAGTGGTGGAGTCCAACAGCCTTGCAGGCTCGAGTGACCTCCTCGTCGGTGACATTTTCTTTACTGTAGACGATGTTTTCGCGTATCGTGCCCTCGAACAGCCAGGTGTCCTGCAAAACCATGCAGAACTGTTCGTGGACGCACTGCCTTGTCATCTTACTTATCGGGATACCGTCGATAAGGATTTCGCCGCCGTTTAGCTCGTAGAAACGCATGAGCAGATTGACAATGGTCGTCTTTCCGCTGCCGGTCGGCCCTACGATTGCAATCTTTTGACCGCGTTCAACCTTCGCCGTAAAGTCCTTGATAATCTCGCGGTCAGGGTTGTAGCTGAATTTGACGTCGCGGAACTCGACCTCGCCCTTTGAAGTATGGGAGGAGATTGCGTCCTGCGTCTCGGGAGAAAGCTCTTCCTCATCAAGGAAGTCGAACACACGCTCGGAAGCCGCCGCGGTGGACTGCAGAGTTGTAAGAGACTGGGCAAGCTGAGCCAGGGGCTGGGTGAAAAGACGGATATATATCATGAAGGCAACTATTACACCGAACTCGATTTTTCCGCTCATCGCCAACGCTCCGCCCACAACGCAGACAGATACATAGCCGAAGTTGCCAATAAAATTCATGAGCGGCATCATAATTCCGGAAACGAACTGTGACTTCCAGGCGCTCTGGAAAAGGTTGTTGTTCATCCCGCTGAAGGATTCTTCCGACTGCTTCTCACCGTTATAGGCTCTGACTATGTTTAGCCCCGAATACACTTCCTCGACAAGGCCGTTAATTCTACCGAGCTCGCGCTGCTGACGCTTAAAATGCTTCTGGGAGCGCATCATGATGGTCATCATGACGCTAAAACCGATAATTGAAGAAGCGATTGCAACGCCTGTTAAAATCAGGTTTGTATAGAGCATCATGATGAGCGAGCCAAGGAAGAGGGCGGCGGCGCTCGTGAGCTGACCGACGCTCATATTGAGGGTCTGACCGATAGTGTCAACGTCGTTTGTAACGCGACTCAATACGTCACCGAAGCTGACCTTGTCAAAGTATTTCAGCGGCAGACGGTTAATCTTTTCACCTATCTGTGCCCGCATTGATTTTGAGAGTTTTTGTGTTACGGACGCCATGATGAAACCCTGACAATAAGAGAAGAGCGCGCCTGTACCGTAAAGAACTACGAGCGTCAGCCCGATTTTTTCGACCTGCTTAAGGTCGATGCCGGTCATAGCACCGGAGATGATGAGGTTTGTTATTTGCTTGAGCTTGTCGGGTCCCATTATAGTAAAGATTGCGCCGGCCGCTGAAAGTATGAATGCCGCGATTATAGGTAAACCATAGGGCTTGCAGAATTGGGCAAAGCGGGATAGGGCGGTCTTCAAATCCCTCGGCTTTTCAAAGGACTGACCCTGCATAGCCATAGGGCCGCGGCGTGGCGGATTGGGCTTTCTTTCGTCATCCATTAGCCAGTTCCTCCTCTGAAAGCTGTGATAGGGCAATCTCTCTGTAGACCTCGCAGGTCTTCATGAGCTCTCTGTGCGTGCCGATACCGTTGACCTCGCCGTTTTCGAGGACGATTATCTTATCAGCATCGCGTATCGTGCCGATGCGCTGTGCGACTATGACGGACGTCGTGCCCGCAAGCTCCTTTTTAAGAGCCATTCGCAGGTTTCTATCGGTTTTGAAGTCCAATGCAGAGAACGAGTCGTCGAAAATGAAGATTTCGGGGTTTCGGCAGACAGCGCGTGCGATGCAGAGCCTCTGCTTCTGACCGCCGGACACGTTCGTACCTCCCTGTGAAATTGAAGAGTCGTAGCCCTCGGGCATCTGATCGACGAAATCAGCGCTCTGCGCAATTTCGACTGCTTTTTTAATCATTACCTCGGTTTTTTCGCCTTCGCCGTTGTCACCGTAAGCCACGTTTGAGGCGACAGTGCCTGTGAAGAGTACGGAGCGCTGAGGGATATAGCCAAGCTTATTTCTAAGCTGTTTCTGCGTATATTCGCGCACGTCAACGCCGTCAATCAGGACCTCGCCCTCCGTCGCGTCATAGAATCGGGGGAGGAGGTTTATGATTGTCGATTTACCGCTGCCGGTCGAACCGATGAAAGCAATTGTTTCGCCCTTGGTCGCTTTGAAGCTCACGTTACGAACAACATAATCCTCGGCGCCGGGATATTTGAAGCTTACGTTTTTAAACTCAATTTCGTCTCGAACGCCAGTCACCGCTTTCGCTCCCGGACCATCCTGAACAGCGCTCTTTGTTTCCAAGACCTCGTTTATTCTCTTCGCGGAGACCGAAACACGCGGCAGCATGATGAAAATCATAGTTAGCATCATAAACGCGATGACGACCTGCATGGCATATTGTGAGAAGACGACCATATTCGAAAACAGCGTCATTTTTTCCATCATACCTGCATTGTCGATAAGCGAAGCGCCAATCCAATAAACCGAAAGAGTCAGCCCGTTCATAACAATTGTCATGCAGGGCATAATAGCCGCCATGAGACGCGAGGTAAACAAATAAGTATTTGTCAGGTCGCTGTTTGCAACGTCGAATTTCCTTCCCTGGAAATCCTCGGCGTTATAAGCTCGAACTACGCGGAGTCCTGTCAAATTTTCTCTTGTGATGCGGTTCAGACTGTCCGTAAGTGTCTGGATACGTCTGAAACGCGGCAGTGCAAGTGCGGATATCGTGATGATGACAATGAGCATAAAGAGTATCATAAAGCCGGTTGCCATGGTCCACTCGGTGCCTTTGCCCGCAATTTTAAAGATTGCCCAAACAGCCATAATCGGTGCTTTAATCATGATTTGAAGACCCATTGCAATCAGCATCTGGACTTGAGTCACATCGTTGGTTGAGCGGGTTATAAGGCTGGGCGTTGAAAACTTATTAATCTCGCCGAGCGAGAAGGACTGCACTTTTTTGAAGATTGAAAGTCGGAGCTTTTGCGAAAAACTCGCCGCAATGCGCGCAGCGAGAAAGGCAACGATAATTGATGACGCAAGGCTTCCGAGAGCGCAAAGGAGCATTTTCCCTCCTGCGAGCCAGATGTCGGACATTTCACTTCCCGAAGTCTGAACCAGAAGGGTTATTTCCTTCATATAGTCAGGGAGCTTTAAATCCAGCCAGACCTGAAAAGCAACCAAAACGGTGCAGATGGCTGACATGAGCCATTGGCGCAAAGAAAAGCGCTTGAGAAGTTTAAGCATAGAATGATCCTTTCAAAACCTGTTTGAAATCAGAGAGTTAAACAATATTAAAGTATATACAATGGAATATTAAAGTCAACACCATTTAATAGCGCAAAGATGAATATACTGTAAATTTCGCTTAACTATCAAGAAATATTCTGAAATACAGCTTGAAATCATACTAAGAAATAAAGGACTTTGGTGGCGTACTCGGAAGTCTTTTGACATTTTAGCTTTATTCTAGTATATTTAATTTAAGCGGACAGAAATCGAAGATGATGGAGGCAATATGGACGAAACAACAAATACTTACATCGCAAGTGTCGAAAAGCCGCCTTATTCAAGGGTCGGATGGACGCTCTTTGCCATTTTGGGCATAACCACATTTATGCAAATCGTCATCGCTGGGGGTGCGGCTGTTTTTATGCCTGCACTGTACGGAGAATCGTGGTTCATCTGGGCGATGAGTTTTCTCCCTCTTTATTTTGTTGCCATTCCAATCGGGTACCTTATTATCAAACCGCTTCCGAAGCTGACAGTACCGCAAAAAAAGCTGAGTTTCGGAAAGCTCGTAGCATTTCTTGCCATGAGTTTTGCCGTTATGTACATCGGGAATATCATCGGAACCTTGGTGAACGCCGGAATAGGAGCGCTGAAAGGCTCAACGCCTACAAACCCGCTTGAAGCGCTTATGACAGGCTCCAGTATATATATTGAACTGCTTATTGTTGTGACGATTGCTCCAATACTGGAAGAAATCATGTTCCGCAAAATGCTGATTGACAGAATACGCGTATTCGGCGAGGGTACGGCAATACTGGTTTCCGGTCTGACCTTTGGACTTTTCCACGGCAATCTGTCTCAGTTTTTCTATGCCTTCGGGCTTGGCTGCCTGTTTGCGTATATTTACCTGAGAACCGGAAGAGTGCGCTATACCATAATTCTGCACGCGATAATAAACGGCTTCGGAGTATTGATGGCACAGCTTGTTGTAAAAAGCGCCGATACAGGAGCGCTTAACCTGAACGGAGAGAATCCGGAGGAACTGATGAAAGCTGTTTCAACCAATATGCCGCAGTATATCGTAGCAGGACTTTGCGGACTTGCTGTTCTGGCGCTATTCATCTCAGGTGTAGTTCTGCTAATTGCAAATCGAAAAAAGGCGGTTCTTTATATCACGCCGAAGGAACTCCCAAAGAGCGAACGCTTCAAAACGGTTTTTGTGAGCTGGGGCATGGGACTTTTCGTCCTGCTGTCCGTCGGGCTCATGGTATACACGGCGCTTGCTTGATAAAACTATCTGCTAATGAATACACAAAGCGGACTTCGGAAAGATTCCGAAGTCCGCTTCTATATTGTTTTAAAGCTTTTTCAGTGCCTCGACTAGCTCCTCGAACTTTTGACTGTGCGAGGCCTTGACAAGTACCGAGTCACCCTTTTTGATGAGTCTTGGAAGCTCCACAAGAAGTTTTTCCTTGCTCTTAAAGTATACAATTGAGGAATCGCCCTCAGACCTTGCTCCCTCTGCTGTGCTCGAAGAAAGCTCACCGCAGCAGATAATGAGGTCGATGTCCTTTTCAGCGGCGTGAACGCCCGTTTCAAAGTGGAGCTTTGAAGCCGTATCGCCAAGCTCACCCATGTCGCCGAGGATGCAGACCCGTCTGCCTTCGAGCAGCGAGAGCGAGTCGAGTGCGGCGGCGACGGAGGTGGGATTTGCGTTATAGCAGTCGTCAATTATAATTATCTTTCCCGTATCAATTATCCCCGAACGGCTGCCGACGGGCACATAGGAAGCGATACCATCGGCAATTTCCGCATCGTTCAGACCCATTTGCAGACCGACAGCGGCGGCGCCCAAGGCGGCTGTCACCATATGCACGCCGAAGGAATTTATCTTAGCCGGAATACGGCGAGAGCCGGAAACAATCTCAAGTTCCATGCCATCCGTTCCGAGAAGTCTCACGTTTTCGGCAGTGACCTCACAGTCCTCCGAAACACCGTAGCGGCAGATTTTTTGTTTGTAGGAGAGCTTCCGAAGAGTCTCATCGTCGCCGTTAACGAAAACAACACCGTTTTCGGGAAGATACTCAAGCATTTCGGTTTTGGCTTTCAGAACGCCGTCAAAATCTCCAAGAAATTCGAGATGCGCAAAGCCTATTGTGGTGTAGAGCGCCATATCAGGGCGGACGATTTCCGCGAGCCTTGTCATTTCGCCGAAGTGCGATATGCCCATTTCGATAACAGCGAACTCATGGCTTTTGTCAAGCCCGAAAAGCGTAAGCGGTACGCCGAGTTCGTTGTTGAGGTTTTTCGGGGTCCTATGCACCTTGAACCTGCGCGAAAGCACCGCTGAAACCATTTCCTTCGCCGTTGTCTTTCCGACGCTGCCGGTAATACCGAGAACAGGAATGTCAAATTGGCGGCGGTAGAAGGCGGCAAGATCGCCGAGAGCCGTGACAGTATTTTCAACAAGAATGAAGGGAAGCGCACGGTCATCAGGCAAACGTTCGCCGATAGCGATTAGCGCGCCCTTATCGATCGCGGTGCTGATATAGTCGTGCCCGTCGCTGTTCTCGCCCTTAATGGCGGCAAAAAGACAATCCTTAGTAACGGCGCGGCTGTCCGTCGTAACGGACGAAATTTCCTTTTTGAGAAGGGAAGCGTCGCTGAAATACTCCCCGTTTACCGCGGATATGATGTTTTCTATGGTCAGATTTTTCATCAGGCGTAAAACCTCTAACGGTATTTCTTCATCGATACATCAATGATTTCGTCGCAAAGCTCACCGAAGCTCTTGCCCTGAGCCTGCGCCATCTGCGGAATAAGGCTCGTCGGCGTCATGCCGGGGAGCGTGTTTGCCTCCAGACAGAAAAGATCATTTTTGTCGTTCATAAGAAGATCAACACGGCAATATGCGTCTATCATAAGGACTTCGTTTACTTTTTCACTCAAACGCTGGACTTTCTCGGTAATTTCGTCGCTTATGGGAGCGGGGCAGAGCTCGGTGGTCAGTCCCGCCTGATACTTGTTTTTATAGTCGTAGAAGCCTTCCTTAGGGATGATTTCAATGACGGGCATCGCTTTTCCGTCCATCACGCCGACGGTCAGCTCGCGCCCCTTGATGTACTGCTCGACGATGACAGCACGCTCATACTTGAACGAAAGCTCTAGAGCGGAGTCGTATTCTTCGCGGCTTTTTACAATTGAGGTGCCGACGCTTGAGCCGCCGGAGCAGGGCTTGACGACGCAGGGGAAGCCGACGTCCGCATAGGGTGCCTCGCCCGCGTAAACCGTTATACCTGCGGGAGTGAGAATGCCGGAGCACTCAAAGAGCTTTTTGGAAAGCGATTTATTCATGGCGAGCGCGCTGCCGAGATAGCCGCTGCCGGTATATTTGATTCCTGCAACGTCGAACGCCGCCTGTAGCTTGCCGTTTTCGCCCTCATCTCCGTGGAGAGCGAAGAAGGTGATGTCTGCCGCTCGGCAAATCTCGAGTACGTTGTTTCCGAGGCTGCTTTCGTTGTCCTGATTCCGAAGAGCCTTGATTTTTTCGATGTCCGGCTCCTTTTCTCCTACGGGAATTGTTTCCTGACGAATTTCGCGAGCGAACAGGTCCTCGGGCTTTTCATATGTTTCCGTGCAGCCGAAAAACGAATCCAGCAGTACGACCTTATGACCGCGCTCGCGAAGAGCTTTTGCGACCATGGTTCCGCTTGTGATGGAAACGTCTCTTTCTGTGCTGATGCCGCCGCACAAAACAACAATATTCATAATGTGCCTCCTAATAGGTCAGTTGCACAAAAGGCAACCCAATATATACAATCCATACATAAGCCAGTATAGCACAAGGCGGCACTCATATCAAACAGAATTGTGCGCCTGATAAATAAAATAGAGTCCGCCGTGCACTTGCACAGCGGACAATAGCTATATATGACATTGTTAGGCGTACAGACGTTTCTAGCGCTTGCTGGCACGCCGCCTGTCGCAAGTGCGATTCTTATTTGATGTCAGCTTTTTTGCTGAAAACGCTGACACCGAACCATCTTTTATAATTGATTGCTAGATAAATCATAAAAATCGCGCCGACAACGGCGAGACCGAGATTGACAAGCAGGCTGTATAAAATAGCCTGTCCTTCGCCAAAGTTCTTCGTGAAAATGGACTGTATTTTTGGCATTATATAGGACGCAAGTCCCATGAAGGTGTAGTAAAGTCCAAGGTTTCTTGCCTTGTTGCCGGGATGGAATTCCAGCATGAGGGAAACGCCGCACTGGAGAGCGCCGCCTGATGCAAAGATACCGATTGCCAAAGCCGCGATTTGAACAATCGCATTGGAGGGCACTGTGCATAAAAGAACATAAGCTAGAACCGAACCTGCTAAGTCAATGACAAGGATCTTAATAGTTCTCCAACGAAACTTTGCCATCATTAACATAGAGACAATAACTGCGAAAACGGAGCCGAAGGTAAAGAGACTTGTGAGCGATGCGGATTTAAGATCGCTCATACCGGCAACGATAAGACCGTAGCGGGAAAGGAACTGCTGCGCGGAGTACATTATAGCCATTGCGATGAAGCCATAGAGTATGCAGCCGATATTGACAGCGAAAGGAGGCTTTTTAACAATGCGGGCAGCTGCTCTTTGCGCACCCTCATCCAGTTCGTTGAGCTTAGCAATTTCCTTGCCTGCGGCCTTGAGTTCTTTTCTTTTCACACGTTTTCGGCGAAGCTCCGCATCGTAGGAATAGGGAGCTATAAGAGCAAGCACAAAAATGATAACGGACATAACGATGGGGATGATGAGGCCGACCTGCCAGGTGCCTGCGGTTCTGAAGGAAACGACAAGCAGAGGGTAGATAAGACTGGAAACTGAAATAACGACCTTGATAAGGATAACTGCGGAGTTCGGAGCCTTTGTCCAGCTCTCCTGCACTGCAGGGTAACAGGCGCCGTCAACAAATGATGTCGCAAGTCCGCCCATGAATGCGCAGATGATTGCAATCTCAAGACTTGTTGTTGTCAGCAGACCATCAAAGAATGCTACATACAGAACAGCGCCGATTGCTATCATGAGCTTACGTCCGATTTTATTGGACAGCTCCCCGCAAATCCATACGCTCAGGAATCTTGCAAGTCCCGTATATGCGATTACGTTATAAACACCGGCCGTGTCACTTGACCACTGAGTTGCGAACTGGTCGAGATTCTGCGAAATAACAATCGCCTGAATACCCAGAGTCAGATAGCACATGTAGACGGCGGACAGTGTCCAAAAATACTTTTTACCTATCATGAATTAATTTTTTCCTCTCAATTTTACCAACCATTTAATTAGTGTATGCAAAAAACTAAACAGCTTACTCATAAAGGCCATTGTTGTTTCTATTAATAAGCGTGCGCCCATACTTGATGCTTATTGACATCTATAAAGGAATATTATACAATTAGATTAGCAAGTTATCTTATAAAGCGAGTATCGCTGATGTGAATATCCTGTTGAGAAAGAGGCGCGTCATGGAAATCATTACTGTTACAAAAGAAAACCTTGAAAAAGAGCATATCTGTTGCGCGATTTCGAACAATAATGACTGTCAAGTCGCCTCAAAAAAAGCTTGGCTTGCGGAGCGACTTGATGACGGGCTCGTATTTAAAAAGTGCGATGTACGCGGAAAATGCTTTATTGAATACATGCCTGCCGAGAAAGCATGGGCCCCTGTTGAAGCAGATGGATACATGTATATTGACTGCTTTTGGGTATCAGGGCAGTATAAGGGGCAGGGCAACTCAAACCTCCTTTTGGATGAATGCATAAGAGACAGCAAAGCAAAAGGTAAACTGGGACTAGCGGTCTTATCTTCAAAAAAGAAAATGCCGTTTCTTTCAGACCCGAGCCATCTTCGACACAAAGGTTTTGAACTAGCCGATACGGCTGAGCCAAGCTATGAGCTTCTTTATTTACCTTTTGAAAAGGATGCGTCCAAGCCACGGTTCAAGTCTGCTGTGAAGTCACCAAAGTCTGAGGGGCAGGGCTTTGTACTTTATTATTCTAATCAGTGTCCATTTAATGCAAAATATGTCCCTCTAATAGCTGAAACAGCAAAAGCGCATGATGTACCTTTTAAAGCGATACGCTTCGAAACCACGCAGCAGGCACAGAACGCACCCGCTCCGTTCACGACATATAGCCTATTTTGGAACGGAGAATTTGTAACAAGCGAAATACTTTCAGAAGCGAGATTTACAAAAATTATAGCTGAAAAGTACTAAAAACATATTAAAGTAGAAAAGAATAAACAGAAAACAAGCAATCGAGTGAAAGCCCGATTGCTTGTTTTTTGTGATTATTGAGTTAATCCTTAATTGCCAGAGCTCTTATTGGTGCACCGTCGGAGTTTTCGAACTTGAGCGGTGCTGCGATAAACGCAAACAGTCCGCTTCCGAGCGTATCCAGATTGCAAAGGTTTTCGATTATAACAATAGTATTCTGCGAAAGCAGTTTTTTATGATTATCAAAGCCTGAACCTGTGATGGGATCTATACTGATTACATCCAGCCCCACGCCTTTTTTACCGGTGGCGACGATGAAGTCAGCGACCTCGGGGCTTATGCAGGGAAAGTTCCCGAAATAGGCGTCAGTTCCCCATTTTTTGTCCCAGTCCGTTCTAAACAGCAGGAAATCCGCTTTATCGGCGAGCTCGCGGTAACGCTCGATAAAAGTCATACCGATGCGTTCACCCTCTTTAAGCTCCGTACAGTCGATGACGACGGCACTGCCTACAAACTGCGAGCCGTCAAACTCATCGAGAGACGTTGCATGTTTAAACATATGAGCCGGCGCGTCCATATGCGTACCGGTGTGCGAAAACATATGCAGTAGCGTTTCTTTAAAGCCGTTGTTTTCCACGGTGCAGGCAACGGAAAGTTTTGGCACCTCCGTGCCCGGATAAACCGGCATGTTTTCCGAAATTGTATGAGTAAGGTCAATTACGTTCATATTTTTAACTCCTTGTCGTTGCCGGACTGGGGTAGACCTGGGTCACTGCTTGACCCAGGCGCCTCCAGAGTATATGTAGGTACCTGCGCCCTCGGCATCATAGGCTGTTTTAAAGGTGTCGCTATTTTGAAAGACGTTGCCTTCAAGGTAGACTCCCGAGCCTATTGTTACTTTAGTGATATTGTTGTCCATAAACGCTCCGTAGTCGATTCGCGTAAGGCTGGAGGGAAATACAATTTCCGTGAGCTTGTTATCTTTGAAGGCTCTTGCGTGTATTCGCGTTATACCGCTGTCTGCGGGGAAAGTCACCGATGTCAGTCCTTTGCTGCTAAAAACGTCTTGATATACTGCGGTGACTTCTTCACCGTCAAGCGTTTTAGGAATTGAAATCTCGGTTGAGTTACCGGAATAACTGCCCGTTATGACTCCGACAAAGCCTCCTGAACCCATTGTTATTTCGGTGGCTACCAGTTTATGGACGATATTTGAAAGCAGCCAGATGTTATCAATCGCATCCCATTCGAAAAAAAAGCCTTCCTCCCGAGCTTGTGGCTTTTTGTTTAAAAGAGCGGTATCGACCAGAACCTGCATCAGAGCGTCATCGGTTAAGCTCCCAGCTTCGAAGAGGTTGGGAGACGGGTCAGCGGCATAATAAACACGGGTCGCTTCATTGAGTACGCCCAGTGCTTGCATGTCTGCAGCGGATTTTCCCTTATCAATATAACCGATATACGACGGCACAAGGACGGCGGCAAGCACTCCGACGATGAGGAGCGTCACTATCAGTTCTATCAGCGTAAAACCGTTTTTATCAATTTTTAATTCTAACATCTGGTCCTTTCTCAAGCCTAGCGTACGTTTAGAACGCGCTAATCGGGAGAGAATCGTCATCCAAACCCTTTTCGACCGAACGAATTACTATATAATAGCTGTATTCATCGTTCACCTTAACATTAATTCTGTCGCCTACCTTGCGACCGAGCAGGGCTTTGCCGACGGGCGACTCCTTGCTTAATAGCCCCTTGAGAGCGTTCTGCCGCAAGGTGGTCACAATTTGAAATACCTGCGTTTCATCATCTTCCTCGAAGTATACCTCGACCTTGTCAAACAGACCCACGGCATCGGTTTTCGATTCGCCAGAAATGACCTTAGCCGTTTTTATCATGTTTTCCAGATACTTGATGCGGCTGTCGTTCCTGATTTTCTCACGCTTTGCAGCCTTATATTCAAAATTTTCGCTCAAATCGCCGAATGCTCTCGCTGTTTTTACGTCTTCTAGTATCTCAGGCCGCAGCACAAGAGTTCGGTGATCAATTTCTTCCTGCATTTTTTTGATATCGACTTGCGTCAATTCGTCGTACATATTCTGTACCTCATTTTCGTCGTGTTTTCCGGCATCGGAATTATTCTCGCCAATACTATAACACAGGTTAATCAAATATTTCAATTGGGTGTATATCGTGGAAATGGCCCGTTCGAATATATACACAAGAAAGATAAAATTCCGAGCGTGGAGTTAGCCACGCCCGGAATCTATTTTACGGCTCAGAAAACATCTTCGCTGCCGGAAGTCTATTTATAAATAAAGCGGGCCATCATTTATCCAGATTCCCGGGATTCAAATCATCATTTTCAATTATAATCTCATCGGGGAAAGGCGTGTCATTGTGTTCAAAACGGAAAGCCGTATCTACATAGCCCCTAATGTTTGCGCCGTCTTCAACAGCGATGGAGTTGGTACTTATATCTCCCACGACAATTGCATTCTGGCGAAGATGGGTTTTACTGCCGACTTCAATGTTGCCCTTGACCTTACCGTCAATGCTGGAATACTGAGAACTTAAATTGCCAAGAAGCATAGAGTCGCTGTATATGTGCGTGCTGCCTTTTGCCAGAACATTACCCTGTATAGATGAGCCCTCCATCCTGGTGTTGTTGCACATAAGATTGCCGGAGATAATTGCAAAAACAGTCGGAGCCAGAAGAACAACAAGAAAAACAGTTACAATGAGATGTTTAAAAAACTTGACGCTGCCAAAATACATTCATTTCACCTCAAACACGAAAAAATGGACTGCGAAATAAGGGGTCAATACGCATATTTGCTGTATGAACAAAATATGTTATATCATACTACACTATTTAAAAAAAGAAAGAAAAAATTTGTAATTTGTCGAAGCAGAGCGTTTTATGTACGAAGAAGTATGCTTTGGCTTCAAAATGGCAGGCGAAAAAATGGAAGGGGCGGCAAATCCGGGCTCAGGAAAGATCCGTTTTTTATATATCGACACAATAGCGATTACCAATCATCAAAAAAATAGTCCTTTGTGGCTAATTATTAAACGACATTAAAATACCGGGTGTTAATTATACACCCGGTATTTTTCAGCTTATACATAAATACAGCTATGGTAACAGAGCTTGAAACAAAGTGTCTTTATCAAAGTGAAAATGCGATAAGGTTTCCATCAGATGGCAGGTCTATTTTGTAGATTCCTGTTCTGCATAGTCATTGTCAAGGATAGTGCCTGCTCCATGCTGAACATTCCTTTTTTTTGAGTCATAATCCATTTTGCCGCATATATAGCCCCTTGTCCAAAAGCAGCGCGATTAATCGATTCGTGGATGATGCGTATTGTTTGATTCGGAAGACCGAAGACAACCTCGTGCTTTCCTATGGTACCTCCAACTCGAATAGAATGAATGTTTTTTTCTCTGTCCAGACTCAAATCATCAGCAATTCTTAAAGCTGTTCCAGAAACACCTTTTTTTCCTTTGAAATGTTCTTCAATGATTTCAATATCAGCGTGTGGAGCAATGTTCTGAAGCACCTTTGATGCTTCTATCAGAAAGTTCACCCCTAATGTTATGTTAGGAGAATAAAGAACTGCTGTTTGATTGCTTAATTCTAAAAGTTTTTCAAATTCATTTTCTTTATATTTTGAAATCGCAGATACAATCCTCGTGCCATATTCGACTGCGTTCTTATATTCATCAACGGCGCTTGAGGTGGAAAAATCAACAATAATATCAACTTTATTCTCCAGATAAAACTTAGAGAAATCGATATTATGTATAGAATGAATTATTCCTTCATCATGCTCATATCCCAGATGTCGACTGGCATATGTCCCTTCAAGAACTGATGACTTTCGAACAACCCATTTCAAATCACAGTCATTGTCCTTAATAATCTCATTTGCCACAACAGAACCTGTTTTACCAAAACCGAATAGTCCAATGGATAGCTTCATTAATACTCCTTTCAAACCTATATAACCAATTACATCATCAAACGATTAGCATAAAAAAATCAATCACCCTCACTTTCAACGCTTACGAGATTAGCTGACGGGTTCGGATGGAAAGCTCACCCTACACGCATTGCGTGATTCACCCCAAAAATGGTTCTCCCGTTCCTTGACGGATTAAGCGATATTGTATGTATATAAAAAGGTGGGCAGCCCAAAAACAGGACTTCCCACCCAAGAAGACGTATCTTGAAAACGGCCAAAGCCGCCCAACCGTTACGTATCATTTCTTTATATAAAAAATAATATCACAATTTGACCGAAAAGTCAAACTGCAAGTCTAAAAATCAAAATGTTAAGACTGCTTGTCTAAAATCTCGAAAAACTTTTCTGACTTCCTGATACAATGAGCTATTGAAAATAATAGAAATACCGAACATGGGAATTACCCCACGTTCGGTATTTCTATTACAAATCCAAAAATATTTTTCACTACGAAGATGGCGTTCAGATTTGCATTAATTGGTGGACCCGAAGAGATTCGAACTCTCGGTCTCCGCGTTGCGAACGCGGCGCTTTACCAGCTAAGCTACGAGCCCATGTATGCTTGTGACTAATTCAATCACTCGCATATTATAGCACAATTTCTTTAATTGTCAAAATATAATTTGCCGCACCGTATTGATATTTTATCGGTGTTGTAGTAAAATAACTAAACGCGGCCCGTGACAAGGCTGCACTAGTCGGGGAGCTAGCGGTGCCCTGTACCTGCAATCCGCTACAGCAGGGATGAACTCCCACCCCAGGATAATTGATGTGTCGTCTGACCTCGGCAAGTGGTGTTGAAGACCTGGTCTTGCGCAACGGAAGCCTGTGAACCATGTCAGGCGGGGAACCGAGCAGCATTAAGCGGGTAGCTCTGTGTGCCGTGAGGTAGCCGGGTTCGAGCTAACTACTCAGGTAACGGGTATATCAATTTATTCAAAGGTGGGTGTGCAGTCTTGTCACGGGCCGTGTTTTCGTATATAATCTTAAATGATTCATGAGAATCATTTAAGATTATTTCAATTTAATGGTTTCGGCACTTTAACGCCGGAATGACTATCGGCATTTAACATAAATGACGGGACAGTTAAAAAAAGGGGGCACAATCGAATGTATCAGGCTTTATACAGGAAGTGGCGTCCCCGCACCTTTGACGATGTCGTGGGCCAGGAACACGTTACGGATACGCTCAAAAATCAGATTATTTCGGGCAGGCTCAGCCATGCCTATCTCTTTATCGGCACAAGAGGAACGGGCAAAACCTCCTGCGCAAAAATACTCGCCAAAGCCGTTAACTGCGAGCACCCTGAAAATGGCAACCCTTGTAACAAATGCAATAGTTGTCTTGGTATTGACGACGGATCAATCATGGACGTGGTCGAGCTGGACGCGGCTTCCAATAACGGCGTTGATAACGTGCGTGCCCTGCGCGACGAGGCGATTTTTTCTCCCGCAATTGTCAAAAAGCGCGTGTACATTATAGATGAGGTGCATATGCTCTCGTCCTCGGCGTTCAACGCCCTGCTTAAAATACTGGAAGAGCCGCCTGAGCATCTTTTGTTCATCCTTGCAACGACAGAGCTCCATAAGGTTCCCGCGACGATTCTTTCACGCTGCCAGCGCCACAGCTTCAAGCGAATTGAACCTGCATCACTCGCAAAGCGGATAAGCTATGTAGCCGAGCAGGAGAACATGCGCATTGAGCCCAATGCGGCTGACCTGCTAGCAAGGCTTGCGGATGGTTCGCTGCGCGACGGACTTTCGCTTCTTGACCAGTGTTCGGGCTACGATACGATAACATCCGAAAATGTTCTTTCTGCTATGGGTCTTGTGGGAAACCTCCGCATAGCGGAACTGCTTGAGGCTATATCCAAAGGCGATACCGGAAAGGCAGTTTCCATCTTCGGAACAATGTGGAGCGACGGGAAGTCTCCCGCGACACTGCTTTCTGAACTGGGTAACCTCATGCGCGACATACTGATGACAAAGGTTGCACCAAAGGGTGGAAGCGAGCTTTTGTCCGGTGGGTTCGATAGAGGAACGCTTGACCGTTTTGCAAAAAGCATGACGGCGGAGGAACTCATCTGTGGCATCGACTCCGTTCAGGCGCATATCGGTTCGCTGCGCGATGGAAGAGATCCAAAAACAACCGCGGAGCTGTGCGTCATTGGACTCTGTGAGCCACAGCTCGGGGACGGCATCGACACACTCAAAAAGCGTATTGCGAAGCTGGAGCAATTTTTGGAAAATCAGAATATATCTCCAAAGGATACTGTTCGAAAAGATATTATTAATAAAATATCCGAACCGGCGACAGAACCTGTGCGTGAAATACCTGCTCTAGAACCATTACCGCCTCCGGAATCGAAAAAAACGGAAACTGAAAAGCCGGTTTTCGAGGAGGAAACCGAAGCGAAACCCGCAATAAAAACGGAAGAAAACTTCTTCGAGCACGGTTCTTCGGACGATGTTCTAAAGAGAATTTTGGAGGTTTTGAAGACCTCGATGCTGCCCGGAAAGTACAACGCTATCAGCAGCCATTTCTTGTCGAGGAGCTCGCTGGATGGGAACACCCTTACAGTCGGTGCGCCGGACAATTTTGTCAAGGGGCAGTTCGAGCAGGCGCAAAGCTTCATAAAAAGCGCGGCAGAGCAGGTGACGGGGGAAACGATCACGGTGAAAATTGTCGAGAACAGGACGGCACAGGCGGCGGGCACGGAAAAGCTGGACGGGCTCTCCAAATTCGGAAACGTCAAATTTGAATAGATAATAAAACTAAAATAGATGAACAACAAACATATAGGAGGACTGGATTATGGCAAAAGGCGGATTTCACGGCAGCCCAATGGGCGGCGGTGGCGGCGGCTTCAACATGAACATGATAAAGCAGGCTCAGAAAATGCAGAGCGACATGCTGAAAATGCAGGAGGAACTTGATAAGGCTGAGTATTCTTCAACGGCAGGGGGCGGCGTTGTGACTGCTGTGGTCAGTGGAAAAAGAGAGCTTCTGTCTCTCGCAATCGAGCCGGACGCAGTAGATCCAGAAGATGTCGAAATGCTTCAGGATATGATCATAGCGGCAGTCAACGAGGCTCTGCGCAAGGCGGAAACTGCCTCAGCGGAGGGGATGTCAAAGCTCACAGGCGGCCTGAATCTCGGAGGTCTCGGACTATAAATAGTACGAAATTATAAAAAATAGCCACCGGACAACCCTCGTTAGAGGATGCGTTCGGTGGCTTGATTTATGTTGTAATTATAAATATTGGATATGATATATATAATTATTGTCTCAAAAGGATAAAGATTACTCAGCGACCTTGCCTAGTGTTACCATAGCTTCGGGGCTTGATACAATTATATCCGGATATGTGGAGTCGATTGACTGGAGCCGCGTACCGCCAACGCGGTCACGCAGACGCTTAAAATATGTGGTGCCTTCATAGGTGAAAACGCCGACCTCGGCGTGCTCGAGCTTTTGCTGCTGATGTATCCAGACAGTCTCGCCGTCCTTAAAATCAGGACCCATGCTGTCGCCGTGGACAACTACGCCGAAGTTTGCGGAAAGCGGAACTTCGTTTCCGACCCTCATTAAAACATAATCCGTGAGGTCAAGGAGCTTGTCCTTTCCGGCGGCTGCTTCAAGGTCATAGACGGGGAGTGTGCGGATTCTTGTACCGCGAGGAGTCCCCAAAGCAGGGTCGTCATACAGCCCGCTGTCGAGCAGCATAGCCGCATATTCGACTACAAGCCTTTTTCCATCGCCGCTGAGACCTTTAAGGAAATCATAGCTCCTGTTGCTGAAGGCGCCGCTGATATCTACGATATCAAGAATGTCGCAAATTATCAGAAATTGCACCGCGTTCGGCAGAGAAGCGCCGCTTTCCCACTTGGAAACAGCCTGATTTGTGACCCTAACCCCGCGCTTTGAAAGAAGCGCAGCAAAGTCGCGCTGAGAGAGCCCTTTCTTTTTTCGAAAGGAGCAGATAATATCGCCTAAATTGCTTTGCACAACTAATCACCTCAAAATGAGTATAGTATATGATTATCCATATTGCAAGGATATTTTTATAAATATATCCTTATAAGAGAATTACGGTGAAAATTAAGTTATTTTCGCATAATTTGGCACATGAGAGCATAAATATAGTTGCGCGCCAATATTTTTCTAGTATAATAACAATTAGATCTGGTTCACGGCAACAGGAGGAAGAGCATGAAAAAAAGAAGATCGCTGTACATAACACTGATGATAGTCATATTGCTCGTCTGTATTCTCGCGATTCCCGCTATGGCGGATGCCGGTAATTTCTCCGGCAGCTCCGATTTCGGGGGAAGCTATGGCGGAAGTTCCGGCGGCAGTTTCGGAGGCTCCGGCCTGTGGACGCTCTTCGCTTTGGGCAGTACCGGACACTCCGGCGGTATTATTGTTTTTATCATAATTATATTCATAGTATTAAAGTTCTTGAAAAATAACGGACGAAGAACCACTGTATCTTTCAGCGGTGCTCGCACAACAACTTTTTCGGAGCTCATGCCTATCCAAACATTAAGGGACGCGGATCCGAATTTTTCCGAAGCGGCGATGAAAGAAAAAATCGCAAATCTCTATGTGCGTATGCAGACTGCATGGCAAACGAACGAATTTGACAGCATGCGTCCATTTATGACTGATTCTTTATACAGCCAGTTCAAGCTCCAGCTCGATGAGCTCATCCGTTCCGAATGCACGAATCATATCGAACGTATCGCGGTTCTGGAAGTTAACCTGCTCGGCTGGAGAAGTGACGAAACGGTCGACGCCGTCGTCGCGCAGCTTCAGACACGCATCATTGACTACATATCGAACGACAAAACAGGCAAGGTGATAAGCGGCTCAAAGACGGCGGAAAAGTTCATGACCTATGAATGGACGCTTGTCCGCTCAAAGGGCATGAAAACGCCGGAACCCTCAGGTGAGGGTAAGGAAGATACGATTTCAATCCACTGCCCTTCGTGCGGTGCTCCGGTGGAGATTAACCAGTCGGCAAAGTGCCCTTATTGCGACAGCGTTATTAACGCTGCGAGTTACGACTGGGTCATCTTGGAGATTAAAGGCATTTCCCAGAGAACAGGACGCTAAATTATCATAATAACAGCAAAACCGCCGGAGTAAACTCCGGCGGTTTTTTATTTCGAATTTTAATACAAAAAATACAAGGCATACCGAATAATTAAACAGAAATAATAAATCAGTACGATTTAAAATTTCGCTGCCCATCAATAATGGCAGTTTTGGATAGGGTGTGGATTCTTGCGAGAAAAACTGAGAAAAATACTGATTTGTATCGTCGTTGCGGCAGGAGTGCTGACGCTAGCGGGCTCGTCATTTTGCGCGCCATCCTGCTTTGCGGAAGAGGAAGAGAAAAAAGCTGATTTTATCAAATGGGTCGATTTTAACGTTACCTGTGCGGCGATGAAAAAGGCCATTGCGCTCGATGTGGAGTCGCACGATAAAGAGGTCAAACTCAATTATATTGTGCTTTTGGCTTGTCTCGCCACAAAAAACGGCAACAACTTCAGCCACTATAAAGACAGCCAGCTGGACGCGATAGCGGAAAAATTGAGGTCGGGCGAGTCAATCGAAAAGGTGGCGGGAGCCACGAAGTATTATAACTATTATTACGAGTCACTCAGTGCCGTCCTGTCCGGCTTCGTGGGCGATTATGAGATTGAAGTGCCTGATGAAGCAGGCGGCAAGCATTGGGAAAAGCGCTACGGTATCAAGGCGTTTTCGCCTATAGCGAAGGGCTATTATTACAATCACTACGACGATTTCGGAAAAAAACGCTCCTACGGCTTTTCAAGACCGCACCTCGGAAACGACCTGATAGGCAATACTGGATCGCCCGTCATTGCCGTTGAGAGCGGGCGCGTAGAGGCGCTTGGTTGGAATCAGTACGGCGGCTGGCGCATCGGGATAAGGTCGTTTGATTCGAAGAGGTATTATTACTATGCGCACCTGAGAAAAAACTTCCCCTATCGCAAGGATCTGACGGTCGGCTCCTCGGTAAAGGCAGGCGACGTTATCGGTTATCTCGGCCATAGCGGTTATTCAACAAAAGAGAACGTGAATAACATCAACACACCGCATTTGCATTTTGGAATGCAGCTCGTTTTCGACGAGTCGCAGAAGGAATGCTTGAGCGAAATTTGGATAAACGTCTACGAAATTGTAAAACTGCTTGAAAACAAAAGATCCGCGGTGGTCAAGGATCCTGAAACTAAGGAGTATAGTAGAGTCTACGATTTCCGCGATTTATCGGGGTACGGGGAATAGAATAGAGCCGGCAATCAAAACGATTGCGGGCTCTATATGTTAACCATTAAGTGTCATTCAAAAATGACATCAGGGGATGCAGTATGAGGAATTGCTTTGGTGAACTCACCAAGTGAACCTTGTACCCACATACTTCCGCCTTTTACACAAATCTCGACTCGTACTCTATTGCAGTTTATCGACCTAGGCTCAAGGTGGTCGTATATGGAACCGAGGGAATTGGCAAGAGCACATTTGCCGCACAGTTTCCTAATCCCGTCTTCATCGATACAGAGGGCAGCACGAAGTTCATGAATGTTGCCAGAACACCTACTCCGAGCAGATGGGGGCGATGCTCATCGAGCAGGTACGGTACTTCAGAAGTCATCCTCGGTAATTCAGTCGATGTACCTCAACTACATCAGCGCTACGCGATGTTGTTTCAGGTAGAGGAACCGACAGAGACAGCAAGCTGACAGCCTATGTCAAACTATCGAAGGACATTGATGATCGCATAGATCAGCTTATCGAAATAAAGCGGGAAATCTTTTCAGCTATAAACAAGGCTTCTGATGGTACACTCCGGACGCTGCTTATTTCTCGATACATAAACATCAAAGAGTGGGACGATGTAGCAAAGGATATTGGCTATGAAGCGAGAAGTACAAGCAGGCTACATGGCGATGAGCTCATACAGCTTACAAAATGTTGTCCGGAAATGTCCTTGAATGTCCGACGACAAAGATGTTATCATGTAAACTGGATATAGAAAAAGACACCAGCGGAAAACCGCGAGGCGTCTTATCTATTAAACTATAAACTATAGAACAGGCTGGCCAAGTCATCAGTAATATCTTTGGTATAGCTACATACTGTGATGATTGCCATATAGTTGCCCGTCTTTATACAAATGGCTTTTTCGTATACAGAAATTCCATCTTTTTCACCATATACTTCAAAACCAGATCTTGCAGCGCCTGCACAGTCGACTGATATTTTTGCAATCGTAGTATTAAGCATGCCAGCAGAATCCAACGTTTTTTTCAAAGTATCCATTGACAGATCAATATAGCCGCTTTCATCAAGAGTAGCTCCATACATAACACCGAGGTTTTCAATAACTATGTTAATTAGGGCGAGCCCGTCTTTTGACCCGGCACACATGTCATAGACTGTTTTGCCGCTCTCCATTGACTTAGTATATTCCTCAGCAAGGTCTTTATCGTCGAGTGCGTCTACTAAGACACCGTTCAATTCTGCCAGCTGTTTTTCGTTGTAGAAGGTCCAGTTCTCGTCCAATTTACATCCAATACCTACAAAATCATTAGTGTAAATCCCACCGTCGGTTGAACCTATTTCGTATGTATCTTCGGTGGGTACAGGTGCTTTGTCGATAGTTCCACTTGTATCTGTTTTGGTTCCAGGCGCTACTACATTTCCCGAGATATCTTCGCTGCCACAAGCAGCTAAAGAAAGAATTAAGCACAAGGTAATAATCGCCGAAATGATTTTGCAACGAAGTTTCATTTATGTATCCCCCTAAAATAGCTTTTTTCCATTTTACCCAAAATATGCAAATAAATCAATAAGAAATTTAGCAATAATTTTATAATTAAAGGCAGCGGACGTTTCCTCCATTTCAGCAACAGTATTATGCGGCCTTTTACTGATATAGCACAGAGGGGCGGGAGCCCGTCCATTTTGCATTGGGAGACAGAACAGAAAGCTCATCACCGCACTGCTATCATCCGCATAGAATAAAGAAGCTGTATGCATACCGAATTAGAGGAGGCGCGCATATGTTATGTTGCTTATTTAGAGCACTTTTTTGCGGCTGTTGCTGTAATAGGTGCTGCTGTAACTGTAACTGTAACCGTAACTGCTGCTGCAATACCCGTAACAGTTGCTCCAATAACTGTAACCGAGACAGTTGCTGCAGGCGTAGTGGTTGTTGCAGATAAAATATGATTTAATTTTTATTGAGATAGCGTGAGAGACAGCTGGCAAAGCTGTCTCTTTTACTTTGGGTATAACGTTTTAGATATTGTCTTTGGATGAGTCCCGATTTTTGAAGCAGTCTTTGTACCATAACTGCGACCTCTGCTCTCGTCACATAAGCCTTTGGGGACAGCGTCGTCGCGCTTGAGCCCGTAACGACGCCTGTGTTGAGACACATTGCCGCACTCGTCTTTGCATATTCCGAAGCCGAAGCTCCGTCCGTGTATTTTGCCTGAAGCGCGGATGTGTCGCTGTCAGTGTGGCTTGTGCTTAATCCCGTCAGCTTCATTGCTCTAGCTAGTATCGCCATTGCCTGTTCGCGTGTGATTGTGTCGTTCGGGCCATAGCTTGCACTGTCATATACGGTAATTAGAGAGTATGCAGTTTCGGAGTCGGTTGTTGAAGGAACAATTATCGTGGGTTTTTTCGCCCTGTGTTGCAAGGATTGTATGCTATCTGCCTAACTGCTGATTATCAATATGACAGGCTTGTCCTCGGCTTAATATGGATAATGTGCAGCTTATTGTTCTTAAAAATTCGGTACAAGCTAAACACAATGGGAATTAAACATAATGAGTTGTTTGGGTAGAGCTCAAAACGGGATTTAACCTTTTGTATGCTTTTTGAAATAACGAGACAGAATTTTCAAACTTTCGTCACGAAGCACCCCAGATGTTACCTGAGGTTTCCAACTTGAGT
>JAEWKA010000007.1 GCA_023386265.1 Bacillota bacterium | reverse complement strand
AATTATTGTAATTTTTTTATAATTTTTTTATTAAATTTTAAAGACGCGCCTGCCGGTCCCCGGGCTGGCGCGAAGAGGTATTTACTGAGTTCTGGCTCGCTCATTTTTATCGTTTTTATCCTTTGTTGCGCAGTTCTGCTGAGCCTGATCGTTCTTTCTGTTGTCTTGCTGATTTTTGTTGTTATTATTGTTGTTGTTATTGTTGTTACGGTCTTTTCTCATATCGGCTTCTTTTGCCATTGATCTAAACATTCCTTTCTTTTCGCATCTTCTGCGTTTGCCTTTTCGGCTGGTTTAGTTCGTCTATAAAACCTGTCCGAAAGCTATTATTTCTCACAAAACGTAAAATATGCGAATATAAGAACGCGATTTATATAATTTTTTCTTTTTTTTCTCTCTTCAATTCAGCTCTCTGTTTTCTAAACTGCGTTAAATAATAAAAAAGGGGCAGGAAGTAAAGGTAGCAGGCGCTGAAAATACTCGATGTGGGCGCTCCTATGGCCGCAAGAGGCACGGCGCCCGCAATGCACCACGGGATGAGCGGAGAGATGATAACTGCTGAGTTTTCGAGCGAGAGCGCCTTGTCGTCTTTTGTTTCCATCGTGTCGTCACAAAGCTGATGCGTGAGCATTATGGAAAGAGACTGGTTGCAGCTTATCATAGCCGTAAAAGCGGAGGTCAGTATATATGCTCCAAAGGGATTAATCTTCATTGCAATTGTATGTATGTATTTTTTAACACCCGAAAGCAATCCTGTTCCCTCAAAAATCCCTGAATACGATGACGATAGTACGACAATTGCGGCAGGCTTGAGCATCGAAACGATTCCGCCGCCGTTCAGCATTGCCCCAAGCTCCTTATCGGGATTGCTATATCCCATAACAAGAATTTTGAGCATCGGCAAAAAGTCTGTTCCCTGCACCGCCATGCAGATTATAGCGCCGCAGACGATACTGACCGCCACGGTTATTTTGACGCTCACCTTGAAAGCAGACAACACTATTATCAGCGCCGCCGGAATGACGGTTACCCACATGAGATTGAAATGATTTTCGAAAAGACTGACCGTGTCCGAGGATGAGCCGCCAGTCTTCATCGTAAAACCGACAGCAAGATATAAAGCGCAGGTTAAAATCAGCGGAACTATCGCCGATTTTATCATCAGCCGCACATTGTTAAATATGTCCGTTTCGGTAAGCTTGCTGACAAGCAGCGCGCTCGTCGACATGGGAGAATTACGATCGCCGAAAAAGCCCCCCGCGAGGACGGCTCCGCCTATCCAAACAGGGCTTACTCCCATAGCCCTGCCCATCATCATGCAAATGACGCCCATGGTTGCCGCTGTTCCAAACGAGGTACCCATGAGCATTGAGATACAGCAGCAGAGGATGAAGGTTGCAAGGATAAAGGTCTGCGGCAAGATTACCTTCGAGGCATAAAAAATTATATAGGGAATAGTTCCCGCAGAGCGCCAAATTGCCGTAAGTCCGCCTATCATTATAAAAACCAGCGTAACCGTTAAAACTGTCTTTATGCCAGAGAAGGTCATTCCGAGCATTTCTCTCACGCTGTGCTTCTTTATTAGTCCGTAAGACAAGAACAGGGCAAGCCCGAAAAACAGGGCATAAAAAATTGAGAGTCCGAGCCCGACGCAGCTGATAAGCCCCGCTATGAAAAGCCCGAGTATCACAGTTTCAAGCATCGTTTTCTCCACCCTTTGGTAAAACTATAGGCATTATCTTATCACCGAAAAAACGATTGTCAACAAACATCTACCCTTTTTGCGCATTTGAATAAATATCTCTTTAAATTGAGGGATTTTATATACGCTTTTCTGCCTCCTATTCCGATATAAAAAAGAGGGTTTCGGGTATTGACATTGCGCACAGCAGGCGTTACAATCTTTTTGAACATTTGAATATTGAATGTCTTCAGGGCAGGGTGAAATTCCCGATTGGCGGTAAAGTCCGCGAGCGTGAAAGCGCAGATTTGGTTAAACTCCAAAACCAACAGTATAGTCTGGATGAAAGAAGATGTGTTAAAATAACAGAGCTTTTTGCTCTGCAAACGCGCACCTATTATGATTTTAACACCTGAAAGACAGCGGTTTTTCGGGTGTTACATTATTTATAGGAGTGTTTTACCAGTGGAAGAAAAAAAACCTAACGCTAAGATTTCAAAGGGTTCACAGCCGCTGACCCACAAGATGACAGTCGCCGCCATGCTCTCTGCTGTTGCGACAGTGCTCATGTTCATCGACTTTCCCATCCCGCTCATGCCGGGCTTCATTAAGCTTGATGTTTCGGAACTTCCCGCCCTGCTCGCATCCTTCAGTCTCGGTCCCGTTTATGGTGTGGCCGTCTGCCTTATCAAGAACGTGATAAATCTCGCCCGCTCCTCGACCTCCGGCGTCGGAGAGTTCTGCAATTTCCTTCTCGGTGCCGTCTTCGTTTTCACGGCAGGCCTTGCATATAATAAAATGAAATCCCGCAAGGGCGCGCTGATTGGCTCCATCATCGGAGCTATCGCCATGGCGGCGCTAAGCTACCCCATTAACTATTACATCACTTATCCGATCTATGCGAGATTTATGCCAATGGAAGGCATCATCGGCATGTATCAAGCAATACTCCCGAGCGTGAAGACTCTATCTGATTGTCTCTGGATTTTCAACGTGCCTTTCACATTTGTCAAGGGGCTTCTTGATGTTGCCTTAACCTTCCTAATCTACAAAGCGCTCTCGCCTATACTGCATAAATAGCGCCGCGTGACATTAATAAAAAGAGCGAAGCCTCCGTTTGAAGGCTTCGCTCTTTTTTGTTATTTAAGCATACTGACGTATTCAATGAGCGGCAGAGTCGCCGCTGTGTTTGTAAAGTCGACCTTTGAAACGAGACTTTGGAGCATCGCCCTGTCGTCGTCCGTCAGCTCCTCTTCCTTTTTCTTCGAAAGCGCGCCCACAACCATCTTCATGATCATGCGGTGCATGAATTTGAGTTTGCTGAGGTCAAGGCTTCCGCGGAAGCTGTAGATATGCACGGTTTTCATAAGGTCCTTGGGAAGCGCTTTATTCACGGCTTTGAGGACTAAGCTCGCATTCGACGCAACCGCCGGATCTCCAATGCCAACCGTAAAGATGACAAGATTCTTGCCGCCAAGTTTATCCGCATTCGACTTTACAAATTTTATGCCGTTTATGCTTCCTGCATACATTCCGCCACCGAATACAATCGTGTCGTACTTTTCAAAATCCAAGCCCTTCGAGAGAGCGAGATCGAAAAGGTCCGCATCGAGGATACTAGCAATATGCTGTGCATACAGCTTTGTTGAGCCGTAGTTGGATTGATACAAAACAGCCGTTTTCGCCATTATTAAACACCTCTGTTCAAGTTTTAAAAGTGATACCGCGCATTTGTCGCTTTATTAATTGATTTGAATTATATCACATCCGCGTATCCAATTCCATATTTATGTGCGCTTTCAATATTTTTCAACTGATTTTACCGAAATATCAAAATTCTCTTGAAATGGGGGAATCATTGTGTTATTATTTGCTTTGCAACTGTAACTATTAAAGAGGCAAGCCTCTTTTTAATTGAAAGGATTGAAGTTTATGAAACTTGCTCTTACCATAGTCCAGCTCCTTACATGTTTGTTTATGATATGTGTCGTCTTGCTCCAGTCGGGCAAACGTTCCGGTCTTTCCGGCGCTATTGCTGGCGGCGCAGATACTTTCCTTACAAAGTCAAAGGCTGTGACAGTCGACGCAAAGCTTGCCAAGATGACAAAGTGGGTCGGGCTTGCTTTCGTTATACTCACTATGGCTCTCAACCTTATAAAATAAGATAGGCGTTAAGCTTAGTAGTTAAAAATCAGACCTGTGGTGTGTTTTCACCACAGGTCTGATTTTTAATTTATTATAAGCGCTCGTCGATCGGAATGTATTCTTCCTGCTCAAACGCCGCTCGATATGCGGGACGCATGATTTTGCTGCAGGTAATCACTTCTTCGATACGGTGAGAGCACCAGCCCGCAATACGTGCAATCGCAAAAAGCGGAGTATAAAGATCTTCTGGAATGCCCAGCATCTTATAGACAAGCCCTGAGTACATGTCGACATTCGCGCAGATTGGAACGGAGAGCTTCTTGCGTTCCATGATTATAGGAATGCCCAGACGTTCAACATCCTGCATCAAACGGAACTGTTCGCCAAAGCCCTTTTTCTCGGCCATATCCGCCGCGTATTTTTTAATTATCTCCGCCCTTGGGTCGGACAACGTGTAGACCGCATGACCGAGGCCATAAATCTTCTTGGAGCCGTCACCGGCATTGCCATCCATTATCTTCTCCAAATAGGCTTTCAGCTCGTCATCATCTTTATAGTCATGAACATTTTCGGTTATATCCCTAAACATTCCCATGACCTTAGAATTCGCACCGCCGTGCAGGGGACCCTTGAGAGAGTTCACAGCAGCCGATATCGCGCTGTATGTGTCGGTTCCGGATGAAGATAGGACACGGCAGGCAAAAGACGAGTTGTTGCCTGCGCCGTGCTCAGCGTGAAGAATGAGCATAAGGTCCAAAAGATGCGCCTCTTCAGCCGTATAGGCCTTGTCCTTTCGCAGCATGCGCAGAAAGTTCTCGGAAACCGATAGATTTTCTCTCGGCACATGCAAGTATAGTGATTTGCCGTCGAAATGGTGGCGCTTCACGGCATAGGCATTAGCCACGATGACCGGAAAACGTCCGATTAGCTCGATAGACTGACGCACAAGATTTTCGATTGATATATCGTCAGGATTGTCGTCGTATGAGTATAGCGCAAGCACACTTCTGGCAAGCTTGTTCATAACGTTTTTGCTGGGCGCTTTGAGGATCATGTCCTCCGTAAAGTTTTGCGGAAGCATTCTCGCTCGGGAAAGTACCGCATCAAATTGTTCGAACTGTTTTTTGTTAGGCAGACTTCCAATCAGAAGCAGGTAAGCAACCTCTTCAAATCCGAAAGTACCTTTCGCGGTATGCTCGGCGATTATGTCTTCAACGTCGATTCCCCGGTAATAGAGCTTGCCGGGTATGGGGACACGTCCGCCATCCTGCATATAGTAGCCCTGGACACTGCCGATACGCGTGACGCCGGCCATGACGCCGGTTCCGTCTTCGTTTCTGAGCCCTCTTTTAATTGCATGGTTCTTATATTGGTCGCTGTCGATCGTGTATGCGTTGCGAATATCGCCGCAGAGATCGGCCACATACCCCTTCAGAACATCGCTTGAAATCTCCAAATCCAGCCCTCCTTTTCCGGTTTTTTTAATCGGTTAACGCTAATTATACACATCTATTTATCGATATGCAAGTTGTATTTTTGAATTATTCAAAATGCCACTATTAACCCTCGCGAGCCGTCTGTTATTTATGCGTTTTTGCAATTATAAGAATCATTCCTGCAAACATCTTGTTATTCGTTGTATTTATGATATACTATTTAGCGAAAATATAACAAGGGTGAATACTATGATAAGACTGAACAAAAACGGAGTTTTTCTAAAAAACAGGGTTCCCGAGGAGGCTTCCGTCTCTTTAGCGAATCTTGATGAGGCTCGCAATAAAACCATCGCTTACCGCATACTCGAAAAGCATGATATTTCCAAGAATAATGAAAGTTTGCGGCTGAAGTTTGACAGTCTCATCTCCCACGACATCACATATGTGGGAATTATTCAGACCGCAAAAGGCAGCGGTCTTAACCGCTTTCCTGTCCCCTATGTAATGACTAACTGCCATAACAGCCTTTGCGCCGTCGGCGGCACTATAAACGAGGATGACCACGTTTTCGGGCTTTCCGCCGCGAAGAGATATGGCGGCATCTATGTCCCCGCAAACGTCGCCGTTATTCATCAATACGCGCGCGAAATGATGTCCGGCTGTGGACGCATGATACTCGGCAGCGACAGCCACACGCGTTACGGCGCAATGGGCACAATGGGCATCGGTGAGGGCGGCCCTGAAATCGTAAAACAGCTTCTTTCTAATACTTATGACGTAAAACGTCCCGACATTGTTCTTGTCTACCTCACGGGTGCGCCTAAACATGGAGTCGGTCCCCACGACGTTGCAATTGCCCTCTGTGGGGCAGTATACGACAATGGCTTTGTCAAAAACAAGGTTTTAGAGTTCGTTGGCCCCGGAATTTGTAATCTTCCGATGGATTTTCGTATCGGTATCGACGTTATGACGACAGAAACTGCCTGCCTCAGCTCTATTTGGGAGACGGATGGGACAGTTGAGGAGTACTATGCCGCTCATGGCAGAGCGGAGAATTATAAAGCCCTTTCGCCGCAGGAAGGTGCCTATTACGACTCGATGATTGATATAGACCTTTCGACTATCGAACCAATGGCGGCGCTTCCCTTCCACCCGTCCAAAGCCTTTGCCCTCCGCGAGCTTCAGGTAAACGCCGGAGATATTCTGCGCCAGGTCGAGCTTGACGCAGAAAAGACACTTTTCGGCGGAGTCAAGCTGCACCTCACTGATAAGCTTATAAACGGAAAGATTTCGGTAGATCAGGGCGTTATCGCGGGCTGTGCGGGCGGTATGTATGACAATATCGCGGAAGCTGCGGCAATTCTTAAAGACTGTTCGGTCGGCGACGGATATTTCTCGCTTTCTGTCTATCCGCCAAGCATACCGGTTAACCTCGCACTAATCCGAAACGGCGTTCAACAGAGCCTTATGGAGTCAGGCGCCCTCTTCAAGTCCTGCTTCTGCGGTCCCTGCTTCGGCGCTGGCGATGTGCCATCAAATAACGCTCTTTCAATCCGCCACACGACTAGGAACTTCCCGAACCGTGAAGGCTCAAAGCCCTCAGACGGACAGATTTCCGGCGTCATGCTCATGGACGCGCGTTCGATTGCGGCTACTGCTAAAAATAAGGGCATTTTAACAAGCGCCGCTGACGTTGATTATAAAGAACCAGTTCCCAATAAATATAATTTTGATAGAACCGTTTATGAAAAGCGCGTTTACTTTGGCTTTGGAAACGCAGATAAGACTGCCGATTTGAAAATGGGTCCAAACATCGCTGAGTGGCCGAAGATACCCGCTCTCGCGGATAGCGCTCTGATTCAGCTTGCAAGCGTAATTCACGACGAGGTCACAACGACGGACGAACTCATTCCCTCGGGCGAGACTTCGTCCTACCGTTCAAACCCAATGAAGCTTGCCTCCTTCACACTATCCCGCCGCGACCCTGAATATGTTGGAAGAGCAAAGGAAACTGCGGCTCTGGAAGCAAAGCGTGCGGAGAATAATTATCCCGATGAGCTTCTGAATGTCATTAAGAAGCTCGGACTGCCGAGCGACACGCTTAAGAGCACTTCCGTTTCGAGCGCGATATTCGCGAAGAAGCCCGGCGACGGCTCGGCCCGCGAACAGGCTGCCTCCTGTCAGCGCGTTCTCGGCGGCGGAGCTAATATCTGCTATGAATTTGCAACGAAGCGCTATCGCTCCAACTGCATCAACTGGGGCATGCTGCCCTTGACTATTGACAGGAGCATCCCCTTCGAATATGAACCCGGCGACTGGATTTATATTCCCGATGTGCGGAGGGCGGTTGAAACGGGAATTGAAAATATCCCCGCAAAGGTTTTGTCGAAGTTTGGGGCGACCGACATTATCCTACACCTATCAGGGCTTACAGCCGACGAGAAAGAAATAATTCTCTGCGGCTGCCTTATGAACTACTACGCCGCACATAGAAACGACTGATTTTAAATTTGAGGAGTATTCAGATGTCAAAGATACCTATGAACACTATCGTCGAGATGGACGGCGACGAAATGACCCGCATCCTCTGGAAAATGATTAAGGATGAGCTCCTATCTCCCTTCGTTGATTTAAATACCGAATATTACGACCTTGGTCTTCCCAAGCGCGACGAGACAAATGACCAGATAACAGTCGATTCGGCTAACGCCATAAAGAAGCATCACGTTGGTGTCAAGTGCGCTACTATTACCCCGAACGCCCAGCGTGTCGAAGAATATAAGCTTAAGGAAATGTGGAAGAGTCCGAACGGAACAATCCGCGCGATACTCGACGGAACGGTTTTCCGCGCACCCATCCTCACCGCAAGCGTCAAGCCCTACGTCAAGGGCTGGGTTAAGCCCATAACTATAGCCCGTCACGCCTATGGAGATGTTTACAAGGCTACAGAATACCGCGTTCCGGGCAAGGGCAAGGCAGAGCTTCTGTTCACAGGCGAAAACGGCGAAACCTTCCGCAAAACCGTCTACGACTACGAATGTGCCGGCGTTTTGCAGGCACAGTACAACAAGGACAGCTCGATTGAATCCTTCGCGCACGCCTGCTTCGGATACGCCCTTGACACGAAACAGGATCTTTGGTTCGCCACAAAGGACACCATTTCCAAGCAGTACGACCAGACCTTCAAACTCATTTTCGCGGATATCTTCGAGAATGAATACAAGGAGCGCTTCGAAAAAGCCGGTATCGAATATTTCTACACGCTGATTGACGATGCTGTCGCACGCGTCATCCGTTCCGAGGGAGGCTTTATCTGGGCCTGCAAGAACTACGACGGAGATGTAATGAGCGACATGGTATCCACCGCGTTCGGCTCTCTTGCGATGATGACGAGCGTTCTCATCTCCCCCGACGGCGACTATGAATTCGAGGCGGCGCACGGTACCATCACTCAGCACTACTACAAATTTCTAAAGGGTGAGCAGACAAGCTCGAATCCTATCGCGACAATCTTCGCCTGGTCGGGCGCTCTGCGCCGTCGCGGCGAGCTCGACGGTAACAAGCCGCTCGTTGACTTTGCAGACAAGCTCGAAAAAGCATGCCTTGAGACTATTGAAAGCGGCGTTATGACGGGCGACCTCGCCGTTTTGTGTGACAGAAAAGACATCAAAAAAGCCAGCAGCGCCGAGTTCATCGCCGCTATAAGAAGCAACTTGGAAAAACTGACGTAAAAAATCATTAAACGCTCAAAATCCGCACGCCGTTTTTGGCACGCGGATTTTTTTATTTCAGGTATTGACAATATAATTATACTGTGGTATGTTGGTCTCACGGTTAATTACTATACTAACTAACCAGTTAACATAAAGGAGGTCTGTGATGTGACCTTTCAGGATGAACGACCTATTTTTCTTCAGCTTGCCGAACAGCTGGAGGAGGGCATACTTTCCGGCGCATATCCGGAGGAGAGCCGAGTTCCGTCAATTACCGAATATTCGGTGACCTACAAAATAAACCCCGCCACTGCGCTTAAGGGCATTAACCTGCTGGTGGATTCGGGACTGCTTTACAAGAAGAGAGGTTTAGGTATGTTTGTTTCCACAGGCGCAAAGGAGACGCTGAAATCTCAGCGCCGCGACAAGTTTTATCACGATTACGTCGAGCGGCTGGTTCGCGAGGCCAAAAATCTCGGGCTCGACGCTTCCGAGCTTACGAGCATGATTAAGAGGGGGTTTGAAAATGTCGATTGAAATCAAAAACGTAACCAAGAACTTCGGCGACACTCGAGCGCTGGATAATGTGTCGCTTACGTTCGGAGACGATAAAATCTATGGGCTGCTAGGAAACAACGGAGCAGGAAAATCAACGCTGCTGGGTATTCTCACCGACCGCCTTTATCCTACAAACGGCTCTGTCTTGGTTGACGGCGAAGTTGTTACAAATAACGACTCGGCGCTTGGCAAAATCTTTCTTGTCGCTGAACAAAACCTGTTCCCCGAGGACATGGCGGTCAGAAAAGCCTTCGACGCGGCGCAGCTCTTCTATCCATCCTTTGACCGCGCCTATGCGGATAATCTCGCTGTAAAATTCGGGCTGAACACAAAGAAGAAAATAAAGGCTCTGTCCACAGGGTACGCTTCAATTTTCCGTCTCATTCTCGGTCTTAGCGCAAACACGCCCTATCTTCTCTTTGACGAACCGGTTCTGGGTCTGGATGCGCAGCATCGCGATATGTTCTATCGCCTGCTCATGGAGAAATACGGAGAGAATCCCTGTACGATAGTGATCTCCACGCACCTCATAGCCGAGGCGGCCGACCTTATAGAGCACGCGGCCATAATTCGTGACGGCAGGATTCTGAAGGACTGTCCGAGAGAGGAGCTCACGACGGATGTGTATTCCGTATCGGGTCCGATGGGTCTTGTGGATGCTTACATTTCCGGAAAGCATGTTTTGACCTCAAACATGCTCGGCGGGCTGAAAACCGCTTGCGTACAGGGACAGTCCGGCACACTGCCGGAGGGGCTTGAGCTTTCCAGAGTCAATTTGCAGGACTATTTCATCAGCCTGATGGAGGAGGAAGATAAAAAATGAAAATGAATTTAAGACCGGCTTTCCGCTACCAGTTTCGGAGCGCACTGAAAAGCGCGATAATCTTTAGCCTGATTATGCTCGCAATATTAGCTGTTTTTTCTGCGGTTACAGTTGGCGGCTACGCTGAAAGTCGCGCGACCTTTGTCGGTTACGGCATTTCTGCTGCGGTCTTTATGTTCGTCGTCGGAATAGTGAGCATTCGCAGTGATCTGAGGCTATGCCTGCAATTCGGTGTTTCGCGCCGCAGCTCCTTTGTTTCGGAAATTCTCGCGCTGCTCACGCTCTCGGCTTTGCTTTCTGTCGCCGGTGAGCTCATCACAGGACTTGCGCAGGCGATGGTGCTCAAAGCACCAAGTGAGCATGTGTTTGTATGCGATCTCTATCAAATCATGTATTTAAAAAACGGCTTTGCCCAACTTAGCTTTGCGCAGCATATCATGAGCGGACTCGTCAATACCGGCCTTCTCCTGAGTCTAACTCTAATCGGCATGTTCTTCTCACTGATGTTCTGGCGGCTTAGCAAGGTCTGGACTGTCCTTGTTGCAATTTCAATACCTATCTTGATTAATTTAGTTCCCTGGTTACTCCTGAAAATCGGCTTTGATCCGGCGCCCTTCATAGCCTGGGTGCTGCGTTCTCCCATCTATTATATATTAACCTGCCTTGCGATTGCCGCACTTTTTGGAACAACCAACTGGCTTTTGCTGCGCAAAGCAAATATTAAGGCTCCAAAATAAAAAAATCGCGCGGAAAAGTTTTTCTTACAATTTACTCAATAATAGTGTATAATAAATATGCAGCATGTAGTTCTGACGACGTAAGAACGGTTGAAAGAACTGCATGCTTTTTCATCTCAGCTAATTCGTTGAGTAAAAAACGATGGAAGTAAATATATCGAGCGGAGAATAGGGAGAAAATACAATGAACTTGGTCAAAGAGCAGGTCCAGCATCGCCAATATGGAGTTGGCGTTGTCAAAAAGCAGACTGATACCACAATTGATGTGAAATTCGGTGCTGAAGTCGGCACAAAGAGATTTATCTATCCTTCGGTATTTTTAACTTATTTAGTTCTATGCAGCCCTGATTCACAGAAGATAATGACGGATGAGCTGCAGGAAATCCGCGATAAGATTGCTGAGGCACATAAGAGCAGTCTTGAAGAGACAAAAAGAATCCAGACTGAGGCACGTACTAATTTGGTTCTGCAAAAACGCGCCGCCGCAAAGAAAAAAGCTGCCGCCACAAAAAATGCCAAGGCTCTGGCTCTTAAAAAAGCCGCAGCCGAAGAAGAATAAAAGAAGCTCTCCCGAATGGGAGAGCTTCTTTTATTGAAACATAAAGCAAATAGCATTTTAACTCAGATATGATATGGAACGTTGCACATATTAGTAACAAGTTTAAAGCATATTTTCATCGATTGTTAAAACATTATCATTGCACTCTTCTTTTCCATCCTAATGCATTGACAAGCATGTAGACCTGATGTAAAATCCACTTAGTTAATTTATTAACATTATATCAATCAGTATATCGAGAGAACCCTGCAATAGATTTTTTAATTGCGCCTTCTTTTGAAATATAAAAATAACAGGAGGTTATATCATGGCAAGATTTACTCTACCCAGAGATCTTTATCACGGAAAGGGAACTCTGGAGGCTCTTAAAACTTTTGAAGGCAAAAAGGCAGTTCTCTGTGTCGGCGGCGGCAGTATGAAAAAGTTTGGCTTTTTGGACAGAGCTGTCTCGTATTTAAATGAGGCCGGCATGGAGGTCGAGATAATCGACGGTATCGAACCCGACCCTTCCGTGGAAACAGTCCTTAAGGGCGCCGAGGCAATGCTCAGGTTTGAGCCTGACTGGATCATCGCGATGGGCGGCGGCTCCCCTATCGACGCAGCAAAGGCAATGTGGATTAAATACGAGTATCCCGAAATCACCTTTGAGGGAATGTGCAAAATATTCGGACTTCCGAAGCTTCGTAAAAAAGCGCATTTCTGCGCGATTTCCTCAACTTCCGGAACCGCGACCGAGGTGACTGCTTTTTCAATAATCACCGATTACGCCAAGGGAATTAAGTACCCCATCGCCGACTTCGAGATTACACCTGACGTTGCAATTGTCGATCCCGATCTCGCTGAAACCATGCCCCAGAAACTCGTTGCGCACACAGGCATGGATGCGATGACGCACTCTATCGAGGCTTATGTTTCCACCGCGAACAGCGACTTTACTGACCCTCTTGCGCTTTACTCCATCAAGATGATTCAGAACGATCTGATAGAGTCCTACAACGGAGATATGTCCAAGCGAGCCAGCATGCACAACGCTCAGTGCCTTGCCGGAATGGCGTTTTCCAATGCTTTGCTCGGTATAGTCCACTCCATGGCGCATAAAACTGGAGCCGCCTTTGCAGACTGCGGCGCACACATCATCCACGGCGCCGCAAACGCGATGTATCTGCCGAAGGTTATTGCGTTCAACGCAAAGGACGAAACTGCCGCAAAGCGCTATGCGGTGATAGCAGACAGCATGGGGCTCGGTGGAAACACCGTCGAAGAAAAGGTCGAACTTCTTATCTCATATCTGCGCGGGATGAATAAAGAGCTAAAAATTCCTCTGTGCATAAAAAACTACGGTACAGACAGCTATCCCACAGAGAACGGTTTCGTTTCCGAGAATATTTTCCTTGCAAGACTACCTGAGATTGCAAAGAACGCCATAGGCGACGCCTGCACCGGCTCAAATCCCCGCATACCCAGTCAGCAAGAGATGGAAATGCTGCTCAAATGCTGCTATTATGACACGGAAGTAAATTTCTAAATAGAAATAGTTTAAGCAACACATGTGCAGCGGCTCTTTACATACGAATAAAAGAAGCTCTCCCGTTCCATCGAATGGGAGAGCTTTGTTATCAATTGAGACTTCGGAATCGTTCGGGCTTCGGACGGTATTTGATACCCGAAATTACGCCCATCGCTGCGAAAACGGAAAACAGCGAGGATCCTCCATAACTGAAAAACGGGAGCGTTATGCCGATAACGGGCGCGATGCCGATGCACATCCCGATATTTTCAAAGGTCTGAAAGACGAGCCATCCGGCGACGCCGACGCAAATCAGGAGGCTCATGGTGTTGCGCGACTTGACCCCGACGTAGATACAGCGGAAGATTATTGCAAGCAGGAGCAGGATAACTATGATACAGGCTATCATGCCGAGTTCCTCACCGATTGCGGAAAAGATGAAGTCTGTCTGCTTGGCCGGAAGCGCCCCGGATTGAGTCTGACGTCCTTTGAAAAGTCCGGTGCCCGTCATTTGCCCGCTCGCAAGAGCAATTTTTGACTGGTTCGCCTGCCAGCGGATGTCGAAGCCCTGTGGATCGATTGTTGCATCATAGGGGGCCAGAATTCTGTCTCTATATCGCTGGTTAAGCACATGCGTCCAAAAAAAAGGTGTTATTGCCGCGGCCCCTGCAAGACCCGCGATGAACCAGTAGAACCGAAGCCCGGCGGCGAAGAGCATTATAATAAAGATGAAAAGGAAAACAAGCGCGCTGCCCATATCCTTTGAAACGGCAACGATGAGCCCGACTATAAACGCAAAATGCAAGAGAAGCTGACCTACCGATATTGGGGAATCCAGGTTCTTGTAGTTTTTCAGATAATTCAGCTGCTTTGCGAGAACGATTATAAAAGGTATCTTAACAACCTCTGCCGGCTGGATGCCGGCGAAGCCAAAGCGGAGCCACGCCCTGTTACCGGTGTTATCCGCGTAGCCCAAGGGGGTGAGCAGAAGAAGCACCAGCACAACTTCAAAAACAATGAGCACCGCCCATTTATCTACAATAATATCGATATCAACAACCGTGAACAGCACGAAAAGTCCGATACCTATCAGGAGAGAAGATATCTGCACTATAAGATAACGCGTGGAACCCAGAGACGCCGAAGCACTGGCAATCATAACTATTCCGAATATTGAGCTGACAAGGCACAGAATGAGGAGCGTCATATCAGCTCGTTTAAAAAAATCCTTTATGTAAGGCGACAGTTTTTTCACTTTGACCTCCAACGGTTACATATAGCCCTTGTTTGTATATCATACCATCAGCGCGAAGCGCGTTATGGCTTTTTTAATCAGCGTCCGCCTGCTAAACAGCGGACCTTGGTATTATAACCGCTTGGGTCATTGTACCACTAAATTAATTTTTGCGCAATTGTGAAATTAGTGCTATAATCTGACAAAGTACTTGATAATGAACTGAGGTCATATTATGGGCGTCCATGACGGGCACAGAGAGAGAATAAAAAAGAAGCTTTTAGAACAGGGACTGGACGTCTTCGACGACCACAATGTCCTTGAGCTCCTTCTTTTCTATTCAATGCCGCGCCGAGACACAAACCCTCTTGCCCACGAGCTTCTTAATACATTTGGAAGCCTTGAGGCTGTCTTCGAAGCTCCGGCGGATGAGCTTTCCAAGGTGAGCGGCATCGGTGAAAACGCAGTGACTCTTTTAAAACTCATTCCCGAGGTCAGCCGCCGCTACAACATGGATAAGAACCGTTTTAGCGATATACTGGACTCATCAAAAAAAGCCGGCGAGTATCTTGCCGCACGCTATATGTTCGAGCGTGACGAGGTTGTTTAAGTCATCTGTCTTGACTCCAAATGCAAGCTTATCTGCTGCAAGGAGCTTTTTCGCGGAGTTGCCAATTCCGCAGAAATCAGCACCCGCAAAATCGCGGAACTTGCGCTCGCAAAAAACGCCACAAGCGTCATCATCTCGCACAATCACACGAGCGGCATCGCGCTCCCCTCAATGGAGGATGAAATCACCACCAAAAAGCTGAAAACAGCGCTCGTTTCAATGGGCATAACTCTTGCCGACCACATTATAGTCGCCGATGGGGACTTCATTTCTATGGCAGACAGCGGACTTCTCAGCTAACAAAAAAACAAATATCGGTTGCTATTCCTCACTTTTTAGGTTCGGGAATTTAGCGACCGATTTTTTTCATATACCTCTTGACACGGTATACATCGTGTTGTATAGTATTACGCGAAGGGGGGTATTGCCATGGACGCACAACTAAAGCGCGGAGTCCTCGAAATCTGTGTTCTCGCCGCCATGCGAGAGGAGGACGCCTACGGCTACAAAATCATCAAAGACCTTTCGTCGTTTATGGAGGTATCCGAGTCTACATTGTACCCGATATTAAAGCGCCTGGAACAAAGCGGCTGCGTTACCGAGTATTCCGTCGAGCATAACGGGAGACTGCGGAAGTATTATCGGATAACGGAAGTAGGACACGATAGAATCAGCGAGTTTTTGAATGACTGGGACAGTGTGATGCGCGCATATAGCTTTATTAGGGGGGATGAGATGAATGACAAAAAATGAGTATTTAAAAAAATTAGGGCGCGCGTTAAAACCTATAACGCGTACCGAGCGCGAAAAATCACTCGCGTATTTCAGCGAAGTCATAGATGATCGAATGGAGGAAGGTATCACAGAGGAAAATGCGGTTGAGGAGCTTGAAAGCGTCGAGGCCGCGGCGGAGCGCATAATCGCCGAGGCAAGAGCACAGGGTCAGCTGAAAGAGAAGCGCAGTCTTTGGGAGATCGTGCTTATAGTATTGGGCTTCCCTCTTTGGTTTCCGGTGATTTTAACGATATCTCTGACAGTACTGACGGTCTATGCGCTAGTGTGGGTAATTATCGGAGCACTTTTTCTTATCTCGGCGGCACTCGTTGTCAGCGGCGTCGCGGGCATAGTGGGACTTTTCATGTACTTAGGATCAAGCGCTGGCGCTGCCTTTGCAATATTCGGCATAGGTCTTGCAGGCTCAGGTCTTGGAATTGCAATGTTTATTCCCGTTTTATATATAGCGCAGGCATATGCTAAGGCAACGCCTGCTATGTGGCAGAAGGTTAAAAGCAGAAAGGAAGCTTATTAAAATGAACAAAAACACTAAAACAGCACTTATAGTCGCACTCTCCATCTTCGGGGCGGGAGTTCTTATCTGGCTCTGCATTTCGATGAGCGTAGGCTTCAACTATTCAAAGCTCTCCTGGGGTTTGGATGGCGGCAAAAATTCAAGCTCCGTTGACGAGGCTAGCTTTAAGGAAGAGCACATTGACAAGGATATAGAAGAAAACGGTCAGAAAATAATTCTTAATATTGCCTCCGCTGACGTCACCGTTTCGCCTTCGGAGGACGGAAAGCTGCACCTTTCCTATGACAACACTGAAAATACTTATTTCGATTATGTTGAGAAGGACGACAAAGTAACTCTTACACAAAGACAGAAAAACAGTTCAATTATCGGCATAATTGGAAACTCGGAAAGACTCAAAGTCGAACTGAGCCTTCCTGTGGGGCGCGAAGGTGAGCTCAATATTAACGGTGCTTCAAGTGACATTACAATATCAGATATCGACATGAAGGACGAAATGAATATCTACAGTGTCTCCGGCGATGTTGATATTAGCGACTGCAATGCGAAAACCCTCGGAACAGGAACGACCTCCGGCGGTATCGAGTTGCGCTCCATTGATGTCGCAAGCATCAAAGGCGGCACAGTCTCTGGCGAAATCAGACTCCAGGATATCAGCGGCAAAATTCCTCTTACCCTTGAAAGTGTTTCCGGCGAGGTGTATGCTGAAAACGTCGAGGCAAAGGATCTCTCAGTTTCGACAGTCTCCGGCGAAACAACGTTAAAAAATGTTTCGGGTATGAAGGCAGACTTTTCCAGCACCTCCGGCAGAGTCGGACTAAATAAGGTCGATTTCCGCGAGATAAAGTTCTCCACAGTATCGGGCGACATTTCTGGTTCGGTCACGGGTGCTTCTGACGATTACACGGCTTACACGGAAACCGTCTCGGGCCGCAACAGTCTATCCGGTCACAGAGGACGCGGAGAGAGAACGCTTGATTTCTCAACTACCTCCGGCAGCATCGATATCAGCTTCGAAAAATGATTACTTAGGGAGAAACCAGAATGCACAGGGTATTTATCGTTGAGGATGACATAGTTATAGCCGAGGCCATCAGGCGCCGCATAAGCGCCTGGGGCTGCTCGGCGCGCTGTGCCGAGAACTTTGAAAACGTCCTTTCCGAGTTTGCTGACTTCGACCCCCAGCTTGTGCTCATGGACATCTCCTTACCCTTTTTTAACGGCTATCACTGGTGTTCGGAAATTCGGCGTGTTTCGAAGGTGCCGATAATTTTCGTCTCCTCCGCATCGGATAATATGAACATCGTTATGGCGGTCAATATGGGCGGCGACGATTTCATCGCAAAGCCCTTTGATCTCGATGTACTCACTGCAAAGGTGCAAGCTCTGCTGCGAAGAGCCTATGATTTCACAGCTCCAGCGAAACTTCTTGAAAGCGGCGGCGCAGTTTTGAGCATTGCGGACGCTACCCTCACCTTTGAAGGCAGAAAGACGGAGCTTACAAAAAATGAGTTCAAGATGCTCCAGATGCTTATCGAGAAAAAGGGTAGCATCGTTACGCGTGATGAAATTATGACGCGTCTTTGGGAAAGCGACAGCTTCGTGGATGAAAATACGCTCACCGTAAACATTACGCGCCTGCGCCGAAAGCTTGAGGAAACAGGACTCATTAACTTCATTACCACAAAAAAAGGTGTCGGCTACATGGTGGGAGACTGAATATGTTTTTTTCCTATCTTAAGCGCCACTATAAAATAATCGTACTTTTTAGTCTGTTCGTTTTAATTTTCGCCGTTGTCTTCTCGCTCTATGATCTTGAGGCCGAGGCTGTGCTTTATGCCGCACTCCTATGCTTTTGCGCGGGTCTCGTGGCTTTCGGCTTCGGCCTCTGGCACAATATCTCGTGTCACAGAGCTCTCATCGAGCTTATGCACAATATCGAAATCGGTCTGTACGGACTGCCCGAGCCGAACGGAATAATAGAAGCCGACTATCAGGATATGCTCCGAAGTCTCTACGCGCAGAATTTAAAGATTCGCAGCGAGGCGGACGGGGCTAGACGTGACACCGAGGACTACTATACTCTATGGGTCCATCAGATAAAAACGCCTATAGCCGCAATGCGGCTTCTTCTCGCTGAGGACTCCGGAGCCAACAACTCACTCCTCCTCGCCGAGCTCTTTAAGACTGAGCAATACGTCGACATGGTTCTCCAATATGTCCGCTTAAGCAGCGAATCAAGAGACCTGCTCATAAGAAAATGTGCTTTGGATGAAATCATCAAAAGCTCCCTGCGCAAATACGCAAGGCTCTTCGCGCTGAAGAAACTGGATTTTTCGTTCGAGGAGACAAATCTAACCGTCCTCACCGACGAAAAATGGCTCTCCTTCGTCGTCGAACAGCTCTTTTCAAACTCACTGAAATATACTCACAGCGGAAAAATAAGCATCTACGCCGAGGGAGAAACGCTCGTAATCGAGGACACCGGCATAGGTATTAGGGCGGAGGATCTTCCGCGTGTTTGCGAAAAGGGATATACCGGCGCAAGCGGCAGAGCCGACAAAAAATCCACCGGCATAGGGCTTTTCCTCGTTAAAAGCATACTCACTAGGCTCGGACACGAACTTGAAATCGAATCAAAAGTTGGAGTCGGAACTAAGGTCAAAATCGGCCTGCACGCCAATGAAACTACATTTGAATAGCGTACCTTACGATAATGTAAGGTTTCAAGCCGAAATGTAAGTCAAAGAAATGGCAAACATTCCGGCTTTTCGTTAAAATAAAACCGTAACAAATATTACGGAGGCTTATTATGACATTGCTTGAAGTCAAAAACTTAAAAAAGACCTACGCCACACGTTTCGGAAACGTGAAGGTGCAGGCTCTGACAAACGTCAATTTCACTGCCGAAAAGGGCGAATACATCGCAATCATGGGCGAAAGCGGTTCGGGCAAAACCACCCTTCTCAACATACTTGCCACTCTTGACAGACCCACGGGCGGAGAAGTCGTGCTTGAAGGAAAGAGCACTCTTCTCATTCCGGAAAAGGATCTCGCCTCTTTCCGCCGCGATAACCTCGGCTTTGTATTTCAGGATTTCAACCTGCTGGATACCTTCTCTCTGCGCGATAACATCTTTCTTCCCCTCGTTCTCGCAGGCAAAGGTCACAAGGAAATGAGTGAGCGCATAATCCCGATTTCCTACAGGCTAGGCATCACTGACATTCTCGATAAATTCCCCTATGAGATTTCCGGCGGGCAGAAGCAGCGCTGTGCCATTGCGAGAGCACTCATCACAAACCCGCGCATCATCCTCGCGGATGAGCCGACGGGTGCCTTGGACTCACACTCCGCGGATGCCCTGCTGGAGGTTTTTAAAGACATAAACTCCTCCGGTCAGACAATACTCATGGTCACTCACAGCGTTAAGGCGGCATCAAACGCGGGCAGGGTCCTCTTCCTGCGTGACGGCGAGATTTTCAATCAGCTTTACCGCGGCGAAAGGACGAACGAAGAGATGTTCGGGGTAATTTCCGACACGCTTACTGCTATGGCAACAGGCGGTGAAAAAAATGCGTAAGTCCGCCTTTTATCCGAAGCTCGCCATCCAGAACGTTCGCCGCAACAGACAGTTTTATCTCCCCTTCATCCTCACCTGCATCGCTACTACGGCAATGTTTTATATAATGTGCTTTCTTGCTTACAACCCCGCGACCAAGGGGTTACACGAGGCACTCTACTTCATTCTCCAGCTTGGCTGCATCGTCGTCGGCATATTTTCGGCAATCTTCCTTTTTTACACCAACAGCTTTCTGATGAAGCGCCGCCAGAAGGAGCTGGGCCTTTATAATATTCTCGGTATGGGCAAGGGTAATATCGCGGGCGTCCTGTTTTTTGAAACTCTCTATGTGACTCTTATTACCCTCGTCTGCGGCATCGCTCTCGGCATACTGCTCTCAAAGCTCACGCTGCTTGTACTCTGCAAGCTTATAGCTTTTACAGTCCCTTACGGCTTTGAAATCTCCGTCAAGGGCATCCTTTACAGCGTATATCTTTTCTGCGGTATCTTCCTTGTGATTCTTATATCAAACCTCATCCGCATCAAGCTCTCGAAACCAATCGAACTGCTACGCGGCGGAAATGTCGGCGAAAAGGAACCGAAAACCAAGTGGGTCCTCGCAATACTCGGAGTTCTCGCTTTGGGCTCGGGATACTGGATTGCAATCGTGACGGACGCTCCGCTTCAGGCGATACTCCTTTTCTTCGTCGCCGTTCTTCTCGTCATCTTCGGCACATATCTTCTCTTCACGGCAAGCAGCATCGCTATTTTAAAACGTCTTCGCAGCAGGCCCAATTACTACTACACAACAAGACATTTTATCCCTGTTTCGGGTATGATTTACCGCATGAAACAGAACGCCGTCGGGCTTGCGAACATTTGTATACTCGCGACGATGGTGCTTGTTATGGTATCCGGAACGGTCTGCCTCTATCTGGGTACAGAGGATGCGCTTAAAAACACTTTTCCCACCGATCTGATTGTGACCGTCGGCACCCCGACAGGCTCAGCGCGCGATGAACTTCGCACCGCAATCGACAAATCCGTTTCCGACAGCGGACTTAAGATGAGTAATGTCACCGACTTCTATTCCCTGTCTTATTCCACTAAGCTCGAAAACGGAGATTTTGGTGATGCTTTGCATCTCTATACCAATCAAACCGATAATTCCAATGTCTACCTACTTCCCGCCTCTGAATACGGACGTATGACGGGCGAAGCGATAACGCTTTCGACCACCGAAGCTTACGTTTATGCCGACAACTCCCAACTCAACGGCACCTTTTCAATGCTCGGCACGGACTATAAGATTACCCGCGAGCTTGAGAGCTTTCCCGCAATCTCTAAACAGGCAACCATAATCCCCTACCGTTTCATCATCATTATAGCGGATGATAATTTTGCCGGAATCTGCGGCTCAACAACGGAGCTTAAGCCTGACTGGTATTATGGCTTTGACCTCTCCGGAACAAGCGAGCAGAAAATCGCTTGCTGCGACGCAATGGAAAGCGCGATTGGAAGCGCCGCTATCACCTCCGGCAGTTATGACTACACACATATTGCAAGCTATGACACAGGCAAAACGGATGTCTACACGATGAACGGCGGCTTTCTCTTCCTCGGGCTGTTCCTCGGACTCGTTTTCCTCATTGCTACAGTGCTCATCATCTATTACAAGCAGCTCTCGGAGGGCTATGACGACAAGGAACGCTTTGAAATCATGCAGAAGGTTGGGCTCAGCCGTCCCGAAATTAAAAAGGCGATTCGCAGTCAGGTGCTCGTTGTGTTCTTCCTCCCGCTTTGCATGGCGGTTGTCCATATCGCGTTCGCCTTCAAGATGATTACTAAGCTCCTTCTGGTCTTTAATCTCACCAACGTAACACTCTTCGCGATATGCACGCTCGCGACTGTCGCCGTTTTCGCCCTCATTTACGGCGTTGTTTATATGCTCACCGCAAAGATTTATTATAAAATCGTTAGCTGACTTCCCCCTATTCATTTGCAACTGTGAAGAGCCGCCGCAAAGCCTTGCGGCGGCTCTTTGTTTGTGTCGGCGATTTCCATATTTACGCAGGGGAGCCTGTCGTTTATAATGGTTAAAGGTAAGGAGGTCGGAAAATTAAAAAAGCAGTTGCAATCATACAATGCTGCGGTCACGCCGACGCCCAGTGGAACCAGTAATCCCTCGGATACAGAAAAAGACTATCTTGATCTTGGCTTTATTTTAATGGATGAGGACATCAATTTCATTTTTGACAACTCTCCCACCACTGAGAATGTAGTAAAAATGCTTGGCGAACCTGAAAGCAAATCTGAGACAATAGTTTCGTGGGTAGACGGGTGCGCGCATCAGATGTGGAATTACACGTCATAAGGACTCGAACTTGAAATATATAAGAATTATGATGGCGAACGGGTCGTGTTTTCTATCCGCATACTTAGCTCCTGCGATTTAAAAACGAGCAGAGATATTGGAATAGGAAGCACTGAAGAAGATGTGCGAAAAGCCTACGAATACGAGATAAATCCAGAAGATGATGATGACCCGGAACACATTACTGCCGGAACAGTTTACGGCGGAGTAATATTTCACCTTAAAGACGGAATAGTAACATCGATTTTTATCGGAGCCGCGGCGGAATGATTTAATTGATATCTACATTAAAATAATTACCAGCCGGAATGCTACTTGGTAACATTCCGGCTGGTTTGTGTTATACATCAAATTTTCGGTAAACTATCAGATTTTTCCTGTCTCCATGAAGCCGGTGCGGTCATATCTGCCGGTGAGCAGATATGGGAAAATCTTTTCGGCGTCAACCGGCTCTGCGAGCTTCATGCCCTTGAGCAGGAGGTCGTTTTTGCAGTAAGCTCCGCCGATTATGGTGCTTATCGGCAGCTCCGCCCACGGATCGTCCTTACCGGATTGCAGTTTAAGCGATGCAAAGCCCGGCTCCCAAGCCTTGTAGTTATATTCACAGAAGTTCTGATACAGTCCGCCGTTAACAAAATGCGGCTTACCCTCCTCGTCCGAGGTGAAGTTGAAATCAAAGAAGAAGCCCGAGCCCTCGCTCTTCTCTCCCGCTCTCGGGAACTGATAGACAACATCGGTGAGGGGGCTGTTGTATTCGCCCAAGTCGAGCTTCGCGTTAATAAGCTCCACTCCCTTACGGGACACCTTTGCCGTTACCGTGTCGCCCTCACGGCGCAAATCGAAGTCTGCACCGAGCTTTTTCGGCATATGGCCCATGTCGCGCCCGAAGTAGGTCGCCATCTCGGAGCCGGGTCCGCCGAGCACGAGAGCAACGGGATAGAGGCCCAAGTCGAAATCGTGGGTTACGAGTATCGAGAGTATCGCCTCGTAATATTCGTCCGCAAACGAGGGCCTATTGACATGGCAGATTGAAAGCGTTGCTACCGGCATCGGATATGGTCTAAGAGGACGTGGAACTAGCTTTCTGAGTGCCAGCGGGTCAGTCATGAATGCCATATAGAGACCTTCTTGATCGCCCATCAGCGAGATTTTCGAGAATTTCTGCAAATCCTCCATCGACGAGATGAAGCTCGGAGCCTTCGGCTGTTTCAGAAACAGCTTGCGTCCTATTTCAAAGCCTGAGCGAGTCGCGGGCGCGATTTTCCCGACCTTGACCGCGTCGCCTATAACGTAGGTGTCGTAGCCCTTGGCTTTCAGTGCATCCGCAAGCTCCTTGTTCGGGCGCATGCCGAGCGAGAGCACCACGGCGTCCGCCGCAACCGTCTTTTCCTGTCCTGACGCCTTTTCCTCGAGCACGACGGAGTCAGATTTTATCTCCTTCAGCGTATGCTCGAGCAAGAATTCGGTCTTATATTGCTTAAGACGTCCCATGACATCCGCGACAATAGTGCCGTTGCCGTCGGGAGCGATTTTATTCAGCATATCGACGACCGTGACACTGTTCCCCGCGACGCAGAGATATTCCGCGGTCTCGATGCCGGTCATGCCCGCGCCGACCAGAATGATGTTTTTCTTAGTAAGTCCCGATTTTCCGCTAAGAACATCTTCGACGCTGAAAACATTCTCTCCATGGACTCCCGGAAGCTCAGGCGTTATCGCGGCGCCGCCTGTGGCGACGACGACAGCATCGGGTTTAAGACTGTCGATGAGCTTGGGAGTTGCTTCCGTATCAAGACGCACGTCAATATCGAGACGTGAGAAAGCGTCATCGTAATACTCTGCGAGCCACTTCATGCTGCCCTTGTGTGGGGGCTCCTTGGCGAAATTCACAAGTCCGCCGAGGGCGGAAGCTTTATCGATTAGAGTCACCTTGACTCCACGCTCCGCAAGCGTCAGGGCGGCGCTCATTCCGGCGGGACCCGCGCCGATGACGGCGGCTTTATGTCCTTCCGCGTCGCAGACAGGTAAGCCGTACTTCATCTCGCGCGCACAGCGCGGATTGACGGCGCACTCCGCCGGAAGCCCAGCGGCGTTATACTCGTTGAGGCTCTCAAAGCAGCGCATGCAGGTGATGCACTTGCGAAGCTCCTTTTCACGTCCCTCCTGAACCTTTCTGCCCCACTGCTCGTCGGCGAGCCACGCTCTGCCGAGTCCGACAAAGTCCTCGACGCCGTCTTCAAGGAATTTTTCGGCTATCATGGGCTCACGGAAGGCGGAGTTGCCGATAACGGGGATGCCTACATGGTCTTTGACAGCCTTTATTAGGTCATGGCGCCAACCCTGCGGGAAAGAGCTCGGCTCGACGCAGACGGAACCGGTTTCATAGATACCGCAGCTGACGTTTATTACGTCAATGCCGAGTTTCTCGAGAGCCATCGAAATCTTTACGCCATCTTGAATATGTATGTAGTCCTCCGTGACGCCGGTCTTGTCAAGGAACTCCTCAACAGAAAGACGCACGCAAATTGGGAAATTGGGACCGCATTTTGCGCGAATGCCCCCAATAATTTCAGCTATAAAGCGCAGACGGTTTTCAAAACTGCCGCCGTATTCGTCCTCGCGCTTGTTGGTGTAGGGGCTAAGGAACTGATTAAGAAGATAACCGTGCGCAGCGTGGAGCTCAACGCCGTCGCATCCTGCCTTCTGCACGCGCACTGCGCCGTCGATGAACTGCTGCACAAGCTCCTTGACTTCGGAATTTTCAAGCGCGCGGGTTTCCTGCTTCACAAATTTGCACATGACCGCCGAAGGGGCGACAACGGACTGCCCGCCGATAAGGTCGGAAACCGTCTCGCGTCCCGGATGATGCAGCTGGATGAAAATTTTCGCCCCATGCTTGTGGACTGCCGCCGCAAGTTTTCCAAGCGGCTCGATGTGCCTGTCCTTCGTGACGGAGAGCTGGCGCAGAAGCCCAACTCCATGCACATCGTTCACGCGCGTAATTTCGGGTATGATAAGTCCCGCTCCGCCCTCGGCTCGCGCCTCGTAAAAGGCAATCATCTCTTTTGTCGGACTGCCGTCCAGCTCCGCGAGACCGATGCCCATCGGCGACATTACCAAACGGTTTTTCAGTGTCAGCTTGCCGATTTTGCCTTCGGAAAACATTTTCTCGTACATTTGCAATCCTCCATATTTGTAATTTCTTCGGGATTCATTCAGTTTAATCTTAACTTGTCTTTTGCCGATTGTTAATTCTTCAGCAATACAATTATACTTATCCAAATTCTAAAAAGAAATAGTTGCGCAACACAGAATTAACTTGCCGATTTGTGCGCCGTGCACTATAATATCCGCAGAGGTGAGACTATGCTTTTCAGTGAACTTATCAGCTCGATTTCAGAAAAAGTCCCTGTCACAACAGTCAGCATATCGGATTGCTTCGACATACGAGACACCGCCTTGCTGGACGGGGTTCAGGATGATTTCCAAAACGACGTACTCTATATTGGCTATTATGAACAAATAAGCTCCAGAAAGCTCCCGACCCACTGCGTGCTTGTCGCTTCGGCGGCGACAGAAACTCTCGAGAGCGCCGGAAATGATCTTGCGCTTGCGGAGGAGCAAAAACTGTTTTTCCTTTTTAACCTCGCAAAGTCGCTGGTGGATGCCTCCCGAAGCAAGGGGCTCTATGCGGAGCTGATGGACTGTGCCGCTCAGACAAAAAGCGTTACAGCTTTCGCGAATCTCGCAGCATCAAAGCTCGGTAATTCTATTGTTCTGCTCGACCGCGACTTCAAGGTTCTCGCCAATTCGAACATATATCCGATTGACGACCCACTCTGGGCTCAAAATATCAGGCAAGGCTATTGCAGCTATGAATTTATCAGTGCGGTAAGTGACATGGAGATAGTGAAAAACGCTCCGAAAACCTCGGAGCCTATAGTCGTGACCTGTTATGCCTCTCCTCTTCGCAAGCTCTCAAGCAAGATATTTCAAAGCGGACACATGATTGGCTTCGTCGTAATGCTCGAAAACGAAAATCCCGTTTCACCGCAGCACTTCGAGCTGCTCCGCATTGTGTCTACCGCCGCAGGAGATGTGATTGCGAAATTCGCGCCTTATCTTTTGCCGGACAGCACTCGATACCAGCGCCTGCTCTATGAAATGCTCATTGGCGCGCCTGCGGACAAGCTTGCGCCCTACATCACAAAGCTTGTTTTTCCTGAGAATATGTGCGCTGTGCGCATCAGCCAATCCCGCGACCTCGGTCAGAAGCATCTGAAAGAGCAGATTGCATCAAAGCTGAAGACCCTTTTCCCGGGAACCCAGCTCACCTACCATGAAAACGGCATCGCCGCTCTTCTACCGCCCGCAGGAGCTTCGGGTCTGACTAATGAGCAGTTCACACTTCTTGGCGACTTTGCAAAGACCGAGTCCGTGGCAATCGGTGTCAGCAACACCTTTTTTAAGATTGAGGACTTTGCCCGAAACTATTCGCAGGCCTGCCACGTTCTTGAGCTTGAAAACCGTCTGCGTTTCGGACTAAGAGTCTGCAAATTCGTGGACTACGCGTTTTTCGGTCTCCTCTGCACAGTCAAAAAGCCGGAGGAGCTTAGCTCCTTTTGTCATCCGGCGCTATCACGGCTTCACAGCTACGACAGCGAAAACAACGCTGAGCTTTTCCGCACTCTCGAAACCTATCTTTCCTGCGATTGCAGCATCAAGCTGTGCTCCGAAACGCTCTTTATACACCGCAATTCACTGACCTACCGATTGAAGCGCATTTTCGAGCTGACCCAGATTGATCTAAGCGACAACAACACACGCTTTCTTCTGGAAATGTCTTTCAGAATAGGGCGTTTTATCGGTGATGAATAAACGGAATTGTCTCATAGGGGTATGTTGGCTTAGAAAGGTTAATATATGAAGAAAGAAACCAACAAAATAAAAACCGTTCGACAAATCGATCGGGATTTCATCTCATACGCGGTTCCGATAATTCAAAGCGGCGGGCTACGGGAAACCTGTGCTATTAGACAGCATGGGTCAACGACCCGTTTTTCTCACTGTGTTTCGGTGGCGTATTACAGCCTGAGGGTAGCGACCTGTCTTAAAATCCCCTTCAAAGCTAAGAGTCTTGTCACGGGAGGACTTCTTCACGACTATTACTTTTACGACCGGCGAAGCGAGAACATTTCCCAGCTAAAAAACAGCTTCATTCATCCCAAGGTAGCGGCGCATAACGCCATGCGGGATTACGCTGTGTCGCCAGAGGAGGAAAACATCATTCTCCGGCATATGTTTCCCATCACCCTGATTCCGCCTGAGCACTTGGAAGGTTTCATCGTCTGCGTGACTGACAAAATCTGCGGACTTGCGGAAACTTTCGGCAAAAACAAGGTGCCTCTACCCGACTGTGCGGAGCTTTGGCACGGCGGTGAGCGTTCTCCGAACGTGACGCCGCGGCGTCCGCTATAATATTATGTAAACCATCTTTTTTAAACGCTTCATGTGTCATACGATTTGTAAGTTGCTTTATTTTCATAGGGTATTTACCAAACGGTTACATATTAATAGTGGCTTTTTTACGCATATGGTGTATAATACAATTAGATAATTGTACTGATGTTCGGTCAATCATTTTTAATTCCTCACAATAAGTCAATGGAGGTTTGTATATGCGAAAAACAAAGATAATCTGTACTCTCGGGCCGGCAACGGACGAAACCGGCATCCTGAAAACGCTCATTCAAAGCGGAATGGATGTAGCCCGTTTCAATTTTTCACACGGCACGCACGAGGAACAGCTCAAAAGGCTCAACGATTTAAAGACGCTGCGCGAGGAACTCAACATCCCTGTTGCCGCTCTTATGGATACGAAGGGTCCCGAAATACGGCTTGGCCTATTCGAAGGCGGCAGTGCCATGCTCACAACCGGCAGCACCTTCACGCTGAAAACAGGCGAATGCCTTGGAAACGCTGAGATGGCGCACGTTAGCTACGAGGGTCTTCCCGGCGACGTGAAGCCCGGCGACAGGATACTTCTCGACGATGGGAAGATATCGTTGCTCGTCAGGAAATCAAAGGGAAGCGAAATTGTCTGCACCGTGGAAAACGACGGGCCTATCTCCGACCGCAAGGGTGTGAACGTCCCCGGAGTCGTCCTCACTATGCCCTTCATAAGCAAAAAGGACTATGACGATATAATCTTCGCGGCACACGAGGGCTTTGATTTCATCGCCGCCTCCTTCGTCCGCACGGCTGACGATGTCAAAGAGGTGCGTATGCTCCTCAACTGGAACGGCGGCGAGAAAATCAAAATAATCGCCAAAATCGAATGTCTGCAGGGTCTTCAGAATTTCGATGAAATTCTTGAGGCTGCCGACGGCATCATGATTGCGCGCGGCGATCTTGGCGCGGAGCTCCCTCTTGAGGAGGTTCCCGTAATCCAGAAACGGCTCATTCACAAGGTCTACAGGTTCGGCAAGCCTGTAATAACCGCGACGCAGATGCTGGAATCGATGATTAGCTATCCCCGTCCGACGAGAGCAGAGGCAACGGACGTGGCCAACGCCATATATGACGGCACGAGCGCCATCATGCTCTCCGGCGAGACTGCGGCGGGGAAATACCCAGTCGAGTCACTCCGCACCATGGTGCGCATCGCGAGCAGGGCCGAAGAGGACATAAATTACACCTCTCGCTTTGAAAAGATGGAGTTTTCAAGCGGCGGCAACATTACGCACGCAATTTCACACGCGGCCTGCACCTCGGCAATTGACCTCGGAGCAAAAGCCATAGTTACTTTCACGCTTTCGGGCAAATCGGCGCAGGAGGTTTCGGCCTTCCGTCCCCCCTGCCGCATAATCGCCGGAGTCACCACCGAGCAGACCTGCCGCCAGCTCAACATGTCCTGGGGTGTGAGCACTCTGATGGTGAACGATGAGAAAAATCTCGACGACCTGTTTGAAAAGGGTCTTACGGCTGTCGTCGACGCTGGACTGCTCTCAGCGGGTGACATGGTCGTTCTGACCGCCGGCGTGCCTATCGGCGTTACCGGTTCAACAAACTTCATCAAGGTTATGCACGTGTAAGACTTATTATTTCAAGGAGAATTTCATGGCCGATTTTCATGTCGTAAGCGAATACACCCCCGCAGGCGACCAGCCGGACGCAATTGAAGCTCTTGCCCGCGGCTTTGAGCTGGGGTTCGAGGATCAGACGCTTCTCGGAGTCACCGGCAGCGGCAAGACCTTTACAATGGCGAAGGTCATCGAGAAGCTTCAGCGGCCGACGCTTGTGCTTGCTCATAACAAGACTCTTGCCGCCCAGCTCTGCGCGGAATTCAAGGAGTTTTTTCCGGACAACGCGGTGGAGTATTTCGTTTCGTACTACGATTACTATCAGCCTGAGGCCTATATTCCGCACACGGACACCTTTATTGAAAAAGACAGCTCCATAAACGACGAGATCGAGCGGCTTCGCCACAGCGCTACCTCGTCGCTTTTCGAACGCCGTGACGTTATTGTCGTGTCCTCAGTTTCGTGCATATATGGTCTGGGTGACCCTATTGACTATGCGAGCATGGTCATTTCACTTCGCCCCGGTCAGGTGCGCGAAAGGGACGAGCTTTTAAGACGGCTCATCGATATACGCTACGAGCGCAACGACATCGCCTTTGAGCGCAATATGTTCAGAGTACGCGGCGACACAGTGGAGATTTACCCTGCGTATTCGTATGATACGGCGATTCGCGTCGAGTTTTTCGGCAATGAAATCGAAAGAATCAGCGAAATTAACGTCGTGACGGGAGCGCCGAAGCGCAAGCTCTCGCACGTTGCGATATATCCTGCCTCACACTATGTCACGACTAAGGACAAAATGGCGGACGCTATACATGAGATACGCCGCGAATGCGACGAGCGCGTCAAGTGGTTTCAGGACAACGGTAAGCTGCTTGAAGCTCAGCGGCTCTCACAGCGTACGAATTACGACATTGAAATGATGCAGGAGCTTGGCTTCTGCTCAGGCATCGAAAACTATTCGCGCATCATCAGCGGAAGACCCGTCGGGTCTGCACCTATGACGCTGCTCGACTACTTCCCTAAGGACTTTTTACTTTTCGTTGACGAGAGCCATGTGACGCTACCGCAGGTGCGGGCGATGTACCGCGGTGACCGTGCGCGAAAGGAAAACCTTGTTGAATACGGCTTCCGTCTGCCCTCGGCTTTCGATAACAGACCTCTGAAATTCCCTGAGTTTCAGGAGCGCATTAAGCAAGCCGTCTATGTTTCCGCGACGCCCTCAGACTATGAGCGTGAGCGCTCGGCGCAGATTGTCGAGCAGATTATCAGACCGACGGGACTCTTGGACCCCGAAGTCTCCGTCCGTCCCTCCGAAGGTCAAATAGACGATCTTATAAGCGAAATTAACATGCGCGTAGAAAAAAACGAGAGGACTCTCGTCACGACGCTCACAAAGAAAATGGCGGAGGACCTCACGGCTTATCTCGGCGGCGCGGGTATCAAATGCCGCTATATGCATCACGATATCAACACCATCGAGCGCATGGAAATAATCCGCGACATGCGCCTCGGCGAATTTGACGCTCTTATTGGAATTAACCTCCTGCGTGAAGGTCTTGATTTACCGGAGGTTTCGCTCGTTGCGATACTTGACGCGGACAAGGAAGGCTTCCTTCGAAGCGAAACGAGCCTTATCCAGACGACCGGCCGCGCCGCGAGAAACGTTGGTGGCCTTGTCATCATGTATGCCGACAAGATTACTCCGTCGATGAAAGCGGCGATTGATGAAACTAACCGCCGCCGTATTAAGCAGAACGCCTATAACGAGGAGCACGGCATCGTTCCTAAGACTATTGTCAAATCCGTCCGCAACCTGCTGGAAATCTCCGGCGTGACCGAAGACGACGAAAAGGGCCAAGCCGGCATCAAAATGACCGATTCGGAAAAACGCCAGCTCATCGAAAAGCTCGAAAAGCAGATGAAGGACGCGGCAAAGATGCTCGAATTCGAATTTGCTGCCGAGTTGCGCGACAGATTAATTAAGCTCCGTGGAGAAAAATAGTATAGAATATACTCTGCTTTTAGCGGTATGGGGCTTTATTGCCTCTGATTTGAAAGGATATGCACGAATGAAACTCATGATCCTTGACGGCAACAGCATAGTCAACCGCACATTCTACGGAATTCGTATGCTCAATTCCCCGGACGGCACGCCAACAAACGGTATCTACGGCTTTCTCACTGTCCTGCGCAAGCTCATAGACGAGGAAAAACCGCAGGCGGTCTGTGTCGCCTTCGATCTCAAAGCGCCGACTTTCCGCCACTTGCAGTTTGAGGCTTACAAGGCTCAGCGCAAGGCAATGCCGGACGAGCTTGCAGTCCAGATACCGATACTCAAGGAAGTGCTGGATTCTCTTGGCATCAAGCGTCTCGAGCTTGAGGGCTATGAGGCGGATGACCTCATAGGAACCGTCAGCCGCATCTGCGAGGAAAAGGGCTGGGAATGCGCCATCGTTACGGGCGACAAGGATAGCTTTCAGCTCATTACAAAAACGACCCGCGTCCGGCATATCAAGAGCCGCATGGGCAAGACTGAGACGACTGAATACACTCCCGAGGTGTTTTTTGAGGAATACGGTTTTGAACCCAAGATGATTGTCGACCTCAAAGCACTCATGGGCGACTCGAGTGATAATATCCCCGGCGTAAAGGGCATCGGTGAAAAGACTGCGACCGAACTTATCCGCGCCTATGGTACAATAGATAAAATCTACTCAGATGTAGACGCTCTCGAAATCAAGGATACCGTTAAAGCAAAGCTCGTTGACGGAAAACAAGACGCGCAGATGTCCTTTTCTCTCGCAACTATCGAAATAAACGTGCCCATCGACTTTTCACCCGAAAACTGCGAGTTTTCGGGCGACTTCGGCGGAGGCTATGGAATTTTCCGCCGTCTCGGCTTTAACTCGCTTATCGAAAAATGGGGTATCACCGAAAAGACGGACGGGACTTCCTCGCCGAAGCCTGCAGCTCTGCCGATGATTGAAGTAAACAACGAAGCAGAGCTCACGCAGCTCTCGGAAAAAATGAGAACTCTGCCTTATATCGCCGTTCTTCCCCTTGACGGAGGGCTTGACGCTCTCGAGCTCTGTGATGGAAACGCCGTTTTTATACTGCGTTGGGCAAATCTCGGCGATAAGTACAACAGCTTCTTAAAAGAGTTGTTTTCTCAACAAGTTCACAAGCTTTCCCACAATAACAAAGATTTTATGGGTCGTCTTATGTCGGAAAATCTCGATTGCAGGGGTTTTGACTTTGACACGGCGCTTGCCGCCTATCTCCTCGACCCTACGGAATCAGGCTATGAACTGGAGAGAATCTCCGCAAAATATCTAGGCGACCCAATGCACGGCAGTGAGGCCGTTTTCGCTCTCTATACCGTTTTGAAAGCCCGGCTTGAGAACGAGGGAATGACGGAGCTTCTCGAAAAAATCGAGCTTCCGCTCTGCGAGGTCATAGCGCACATGGAACAGGTCGGCTTCGCGGTTGACAGACAGGCGATATTTGACTTCGGAAAACAACTATCAATTGGTATCGAAGCTCTGCAAAAGGACATCTGGCTACTTGCGGGCGAGGAGTTCAACATTAATTCCCCGAAGCAGCTCGGCGAGATACTCTTTGAAAAGCTCATGCTGCCCTATGGAAAAAAGACCAAGACTGGCTGGTCGACGAACGCGGACGTTTTGGATAATCTGCGCGGCAAGCATGAAATCATAGATAAAATTTCCGAATACCGACAGCTGACCAAGCTCAAATCGACCTACTGCGACGGCCTCATCAAGGTTGTAGGTCCGGACGGGCGCATTCACACAAGCTTTCAGATGACCGTGACCGCAACGGGCAGACTCTCCTCGACCGAGCCGAACCTGCAGAACATCCCTGTGCGCACCGAGCTCGGCGCGCAGCTACGCAAGATGTTCGTCGCTTCAAACGGAAACCTGCTTGTCGACGCAGATTACAGTCAGATTGAACTTCGGCTCCTCGCCCACATCAGCGGCGACGAAACAATGAAAAACGCGTTTAAAAACGGCGAGGACATCCACGCCGTCACGGCTTCGCAGGTTCTCGGCATACCGCTTGCTGAAGTAACAAAGCTACAGCGCTCTCGCGCCAAGGCAGTCAATTTTGGTATTGTGTACGGAATTTCTGCGTTCTCGCTCGCGCAGGATATCGGCGTTTATCAGTCTGAGGCGAAAGCTTATATTGACACCTACCTTGAAAAATACAGCGGCGTACGCGGCTATATGGAAAGCATAAAGAAAAAGGCCAAGGACGACGGCTATGTTGCGACCCTTTTCGGGCGCAGACGTCCCCTGCCGGAGCTTAAATCGGCGAACTTCAATCTCCGCTCCTTCGGCGAGCGGGTCGCGCTGAATACGCCCATACAGGGTACAGCGGCAGATATCATCAAGCTTGCGATGGTGAATGTACACCGCCGCTTAGAATCAGAGGGGCTGGGGGGCAAGCTCATTTTGCAAATTCACGATGAACTGATAGTCGAGTGCCCCGAAAAAGAAGCCGAAACCGTTAAAAAAATACTGACTCAAGAGATGGAAAACGCCGTCCATTACAGCGTACCGCTGGACGTCGACGCGAACATCGGCAAGAGCTGGAGTGACGCGAAATAAATACGAACCGCAACATGAGGTGAAATTATGACAATTACTGACGTCAAACCCGCACACCTCGATGAGATTCAAGCTATGGAAAACACCTGCTTTTCTCTGCCGTGGCATCGTGCCGCGCTCGAAAAGCAGATGTGCGCTGAAAACTGCGTCTTCCTTGCTGCCCTTGATGACAGCGGAAAAGTCATGGGCTACATCGGACTGATGTTCGTTTTGGATGAGGGCTATATATCGAACATTGCCGTCGCGCCCGAATTTAGGCGGCACGGCGTTGCGGACGCTCTAATCTCCGCTCTCGTTGAGCGAGTGAAAAGCACCCTCGCCTTCATGACGCTTGAGGTGCGAGAGAGCAATAATGCCGCAAAATATCTTTACACTAAGCACGGCTTTGAAACCGTGGGAAAACGCAAAAATTATTACGACAGGCCAAAGGAGGATGCGCTCCTTCTGACCTTGTTCCTAAAGAAAGAGGATAAGAACTCATGCTCATAATGTCAATCGAGAGCACCTGCGACGAAACTGCTGTCGCGATAACCGAAAACGGCAGGAAGGTGCTCACGGATCAAATATTCTCTCAGGCTGACCTGCACGCCGTTTATGGCGGAGTTGTCCCTGAAATCGCCTCGCGCTCTCATGTCGAGGTCATTTCTCAGCTTTCGGAGCGCGCGCTGACCGTTGAGGGCATTAACAAAAGCGATTTGGGCGCGGTGGCAGTTTCCTATGCTCCCGGACTCATTGGGGCAGTGCTCGTCGGCGTAAATTTCGCAAAATCCGTCGCTTACGCGCTCAATATCCCGCTTGTTCCGGTGCATCACATCAAGGGGCATATCGCTGCGAACTATATCGCTTTTCCAGAGCTTGAGCCGCCGTTTCTCTGCCTTGCAATCTCGGGCGGCAACACTATGCTCGTCGATGTGCGCGGCTACACCGATATGAAGATAATCGGCGCGACTCGGGACGACGCAGCAGGCGAATGCTTCGATAAAACCGCCCGCGTACTTGGACTCCCCTATCCCGGCGGAAAGCACGTTGACGCGCTTTCCAAAAATGGCGACGACTCAAAATATGTCCTGCCGCGCTCGCACGTTGAGGGCAACCCCTATGATATGAGCTTTTCCGGACTTAAAACCGCCGTCGTGAATCTCGTCCACAATGCGGAGCAGAAAGGCGAAACGCTGGACCGCGAGTCGCTTTGCGCGTCCTTTTCCCGCGCCGTGAGCGAGAGCCTTGTTCCCCGTACTATGCAGCTTGCGCGTGAGCTGGGATATAAAAAGATCGCCGTCGCGGGCGGCGTTGCCGCAAACTCCCGCATACGCGAGGATTTTCGCATTGCCGCCGAAAAAGAGGGCGCACAGCTATTTGTTCCTCCTCTTTCCCTCTGCGGTGATAATGGCGCGATGATCGGCTGTCAAGGTTATTATGAATTTCTTGCCGGCACAAGGGCAGGCAGCGACCTCAACGCCTACGCTAACATGGAGCTTTAGTATTATGGATATGACTATGGAAGTAATCACACATTCAGTTGAAGAAACTGAGCTAGTCGGTCAGGCGCTTGCTAAGGCGCTTTCTTCCGGCTCTGTCGTCGCGCTTTACGGTGACCTCGGCGCAGGCAAGACCGCTTTTGTGCGCGGCATGGCACGCGGACTCGGGTCAAGCGACCGCGTTACAAGCCCGACCTTTACAATCGTCAACGAATACAGCGGCTCGCTCGAGCTTTTCCATTTTGATATGTACCGTCTCAGGAGCTCAGACGAGCTCTTTGACATCGGGTGGGAGGACTACCTCGCCCGCGGCGGAGTCTGCGTCGTTGAATGGAGCGAAAATGTCACCGACGCCTTTGACGGCTCCGAAACTAAGGTCACGATAGATAAGCTCTCGGACACTGACCGAAAAATCACAGTTGAAGCTCCCGAGGAGGATAACTGATGCGTATATTAGGCTTTGAATCGAGCGCTAAGTCCGCCTCCGTCGCGGTTTGCGATGAATCAGGACTTGTCTCACAATATTTTCAAAACAGCGGACTGACCCACAGCCGCACGCTTCTGCCGATGGCGGAGGATATGCTAAAAAACCTCTCGCTTACGCTCTCTGACATTGACCTTATCGCCGTGGCGCAAGGGCCAGGGTCGTTTACTGGCATACGCATCGGCGTTTCCGCCGTCAAGGGTCTCGCGTGGGCGGCTGATAAACCCGTCTGCGGAGTTTCGACCTTGCTGGCGATGGCCTATAACGGAGTTGCTTTTCCCGAGGGCAGCCTTATCTGCTGCGTCATGGACGCGAAGCGCAGCCAGTTCTATAACGCAAATTTCGTCATTAAGGACGGGATTCCCGTTCGCCTTTGTGAGGATAGAGCAATCGGGACAGCTAAATTAGTGGAAGATATAGAAAATGCAAAAAAATCCGTCTTTGTTATTGGAGACGGGGCGTCTTTGTGTTATAATGCATTGGAAAATTTAAAGGTTGACGCGCATCTCGCGCCTGAGCCTCTTCGGAACCAATCCGCATGGGGAGTCTGTATGGCGGCGAAAGGGGAAAAACGGCTGTCCGTCCATGAGCTGCTGCCGGTATATCTGCGCTTGAGTCAGGCGGAGCGGGAGCGTCAGGAACGAGTTTTCGGAAAATAATTAATTCATTAATTCAATAGATTAAATAAAGGGAGAATTACTATGAGTAAAGTAACCGTTTTCGACCATCCGCTTATCCAGCATAAGCTTTCTATTATGCGAGAGAAGGACACAAGCGTTAAGGAATTCCGTGAGCTCGTTTCCGAAATTGCAACACTGATGTGCTACGAGGCAACCCGTGATCTGCCGCTCGAGGAGTTCGAAATCGAAACTCCTGTCGCAAGAGCAAAGGTTAGGCGCATCTCCGGCAAGAAGCTTGCGGTTGTTCCCATTCTCCGCGCAGGCCTCGGCATGGTCGACGGTATGCTCACTCTTGTTCCTAACGCAAAGGTCGGACACATCGGACTTTACCGCGATCCCGAAACACTTCTCCCTGTTAAATATTACTGCAAAATGCCGAAAGATATCGCTGAGCGCGATGTTATCATAGTTGACCCCATGCTCGCAACCGGCGGAAGCGCATCGGCTGCCATCACCTTCCTCAAGGAATACGGCTGCAAGCACATCAAGCTCATGTCCATCATCGGCGCTCCCGAAGGCGTTAAGAAGGTGCAGGACGATCATCCCGACGTTGACATCTTTGTCGCCTCCATGGACTCACATCTCAACGAGCACGGATACATTGTCCCCGGTCTTGGCGACGCGGGCGATAGAATCTTCGGCACGAAGTAATCAAAATAAGGAAATCAAGGTGCCGCTGTTATATGGCGGCACCTTTTTTAGGAGATTAATATGGACAAACTTGAACAGTTAAGCGGCGAGCTTAGTACAGATAAAATCAGGGAATGGCGGGCGTCCGGCAAAAAAGCGCTCGGAATTGTCTGCTGTCACGCGCCCTTCGAAATGCTGCACGCTGCGGGCGTTCTCCCCGTGAGACTCAGATCGACCGGCTGTAAAAGCTGCGCCGACAGTGCCGGCTGCGTGGGCGATGACTCCTGCGGCTTCCTGTCGTCGATACTCCAATATCTCATCGACGGCACCTATGAGCTTGACGGACTTGTGACCTCGAACGGCTGCGGCGAATCCTCAAGCGTCATCACAAACTGGAAAATCATCACGACACGCGAAAATAAGCCTCAGTTCCTTTACGAGGTCGTTGCTCCGAAAATGGTCAATGCTGCGTCGTATAAATATTTCGGCAGTGAGCTCGACGAGCTGCGCGAGGAGCTCGAAAAAATCACCGGCAACGAAATCACAAACGAAAAGCTGAAAAAGAGTGTCGATACCTATAACGAGGCAAGACGGCTCGTTAAGCGGATTTACGACCTGCATAAGGCGGAGTTCCCCGTCATAAGCGGTGCAGAGACGCTAAAAATTACACTTGCGGCAACGCAGATGCCCATCGTGGAATATATAGAGTTTCTTAAGGATGTTCTCACCGACGTGGAAAACCGCGAGCCGATAACGAATTTCACCGCGCGCGTTATGCTCGCCGGAAGCGCTCTCGACGACCCAGAATACGTCAAGGCAATCGAGGACTGCGGACTTCTAGTTGTCGCGGACCTCAACAGCTTCGGGCTGAGGTTCCTGCACGACGAGCTGCCTTACGATGAAAATGACGTTGCGGGCTCGATTGCGAGATATTATCTCACCCGCTCCTCCTGCCCACGCATGATGGACGGAAGCGACGATATCCACGAGTACATACTGGCGGCCGCCGAGGAATACAAGGTTGACGGTGTCATCATCGTCCGCATGCAGCACTGCGGCAAGTGGGACGTTGAAACCTATATTCTCGAAGCTCTCTTCAAGGAGCAGGACATTCCGAGCATTTCCCTTGAGCGTCAGGTACTGATGAGTCAGCAGGGTCAGCTCGCCCTCCGCGTCGAAGCGTTCAGGGAGCTGCTGGAAAGCCGGAAAGAAGATTAAATACAGATAGAGCGGACGGGTAACCCCGTCCGCTCTATTATTATGTAGTCGCTTATCAAAAAATGAAGTGAACAAACTCCGCGATAAATATGCCAGGATAGATAAGCGTTATTAGTACAAGGAGGAACTTCCCAAGTTTTCTCCAAGCCGTTTCTATCATAATGGATAAAAGCGTATAAAACGCGAACCACGACATCGACATAAGAGCAAACATAACTAAGAGTGCAATAGCACGCTGAAATAAATTTCCGGTTTCCAAATAATAAATCATTGGATCCGCATGCATTTTTCCCATGAGATTGACCTGTAAAATCTCTAATAGAATGACAAGCACAACGACTGTAATCCAAGTGATTTTCGCTCTCTTCTTCTTTTGTTCTATGCTCATATTTCTTCGAAACACTTTTTATCACTCCCGAATAAGATTTAATCTGGAGTTAACATGCTATCTGTTCTATACCCTCCACCACACGCTCTCGCCGCGGCTGGTTTCTTCAAACCCACAGCGTTTGAGTATATTCTGGGACGGCTGATTATCGAGCAAAGTCTCGGCGATAACATACGCAACATCCGGCTGCTGCTTTGCCCAGGCGCACATCGCCCTCACTGCCTCGGTCATGTAACCGTTATGCTCATGCTCCTTGCCGAGTCCGTAGCCGATTTCGACCTCACCTTTTTCATTGGGGCCTTTTTTAAAATCCGCTGAGCCGACAACGGTTCTGTCGCTCTTTCTTATCAGGAGCCAAAAACTGTACCAGTAATATTTTTCCGCGTTTTCCTCGGTTAGCTTTTCCTGTCCCTCGACGATTCGGAGAAAATCACCCTCCAGCGCCTCGGCTTTGTATGTGCAGTCTAGCTCTTTTTCGAGTGCTGGAAGGTCACTAAGCCAGAGCCGCAGTTGGCGCACGTCGAGAACAAAAAGCTCCAGTCTTTCGGTATCTAGTTTTATTTGCATTACTTACTCCTTAAAGTGCACATGGCTGTTGATATGGTCTACGCAGAAGCAATGATAGCCCCCGCACTTTGAGCAGAAGCGGAACTCAAGGTTCGGATTGTCCCTGTCCGTTCTGCCGCAAACCTCGCATTTGCGGTTATAGGGTTTTGCAGCCTGCTCACGGTTATACTTTTTCGCCGCCTTCTTAAAATCTATTGTTTTCTGTCTCTGCTGAATGCGAGACGGACGGATAATGTCAAACAGCCAGCCGCCGCAGAAAACAAAATAGTTCAGCACCGCGATAAGCGGCAAAAGGTTAGCGGGGAACGATGTAGTTATCATCGCAAAAGCGAAAAGCGCCGCGTCGAAATAGGCAAGCCATTTGACCTTAACGGGTATAATGAAAAACAGCAGAACCATAGTGTCCGGAAAAAGCGTCGCGAAAGCAAAGAACATCGAAAGATTTATATACATTGCGTTGATGGGAATGTCAAGTCCCGTAATAAGCCAAATAATCGTCCCGTATAGGATATTGAAAACCATGCCGCTCAAATAATAAATCATGAATTTTCCCGCGCCCCAGTGATGCTCGAGCGTAGAGCCTATCCAATAATAGAAGTACAGCGCGAGAGCGAGCCAGATAACCGAGGATACAGTCGGCACAAAGATGAACGTGACAAGCCGCCAGACCTCGCCCCTGGTGAAAATCGCCTCCGCGCTGAACTGGACAAGCTCGAGCAGCTTTCTCGATCTGTCCATCATGCTGAAAATCCAAACCAGCACATTGCCGGTTATGATATATATCATCAGATTTCTGATTCCGAAGTTCGGATGCGTCAGACAGAAGCGGTCGACACGCCGCATGATACTTTTCATATATCGTTCCTCCGATTGGAATTAATTGCGTCAATTGTGATAAGATGATACCCTTTTTTTGGCGGAGTGTCTATGATATTTTTGTAAATTCGGACGCAAACAGGTAAAAAACGAAGCTTTATAAAAATATTACACTTTAAGTTCTTAAGTATATGTGCTATTATAGCTTAGGTTTATATACGCCTAAAGGTCGAAAACTGTGCTTTTTACCTGCAATTCCAATATATTAAAAATCACAAAAAAGATAAAACTACTGCAACAAAGTATTATTCACAGTATTAAATAAAGAAAGGTTCAGCGCCATGCAAAAACAACTTACAAACAGGGTCTTCACCTCAGAGTCCGTCACCGAGGGTCACCCCGATAAAATGTGCGACCAGATTTCAGACGCCGTTCTGGACACTATAATTGAAAAAGACAAAAAAGCCCGCGTTGCCTGCGAATGCATCGCAACGACCGGCATGATTACAGTATTCGGCGAAATTACGACCGATTGCTATGTTGATATCCCCTCCATAGTCCGCAAAACCGTAGGCGAAATTGGCTACAACAACCCCGAATACGGCTTTGACTGCAAAACCTGCGCCGTTCTCACATCGATTGATGAGCAGAGTTCCGATATAGCAATGGGCGTTGACAAGGCCTATGAAGCAAAAGAGGGCGAAAAAGATTATGACGCCGACACAGGCGCCGGTGATCAGGGCATGATGTTCGGCTTTGCCTGCGATGAAACGCACGAGCTTATGCCCGCGCCGATTTCACTTTCGCACAAGCTCGCACGCCGTCTCGCCGAGGTTCGCAAAACAGGCGAGCTCGATTGGCTGCGTCCGGACGGAAAAACCCAGGTCTCCGTCCAGTATGACCAGAACGGCTGCGTTGAGCGCATCCCTGCAATCGTCGTTTCGACTCAGCACGGCGCAGACATCGATATTAAGACCCTGCGCGAGGCAATAATGGAAACCGTTATTAAGCCTACAATCCCTGCAAGACTCATAGACAAGGACACTAAGTTTTTCATAAACCCCACAGGACGCTTCGTTATTGGCGGCCCCGCCGGCGATTCCGGACTCACAGGACGCAAGATTATCGTTGACACCTACGGCGGCTATGCCAGCCATGGCGGCGGCTGCTTCTCTGGAAAGGACCCCACGAAGGTCGACAGGAGCGCGGCCTATATGGCGCGTTACGTCGCGAAAAATATCGTCGCGGCAGGGCTTGCAAAGCGTTGTCAGCTCGAAATTGCCTATGCAATCGGTGTGGCGAGCCCCGTTTCCGTCTTTGTTGACACGCAGGGCACAGGCCTTGTATCGGACGAGCGTCTTTCTGAGATCATCCGCGAATGCTTTGACCTTCGCCCCGCAAGAATAATCAAAAAGCTCGACCTGCTCCGCCCGATTTACCGCCAGAGCGCTGCCTACGGTCACTTCGGCAGGACGGATATCGACCTGCCCTGGGAGCACACGGACATGGTGGAGGAACTCAAAGCGCGCGCAAAATGAGTTTCATAGACGACACAAGACTCGAACTTGTTGCGTAATAAACAAAATTTGGAGACATTCAATGGATTTTGAAAACGACCGCGAGGATATTATCGAGGGGCGCAACGCCGTCATCGAGGCGCTTCGCGCGGGACGCACCATAGACAAAGTATTTATACAAAAAGGTGAAACCGACAAAACTCTCGGTCACATAGCCTCAAAGGCTCGGGACGCCGGTGTTGTCGTCGTTGACGCGGACAGGCGCAAGCTTGACTCGATGAGTCAGACCCACGCGCATCAGGGCGTCATCGCCCTTGCCGCAGTACGCGAATACTGCACCGTTACGGACATCCTCGCAATTGCGGCGGAAAAGGGTGAGGCTCCGTTCGTCGTCGTGTGCGATGAGCTGAGCGACCCGCATAATCTCGGCGCAGTCATCAGAACGAGCGAGGCAGCCGGAGTTCACGGCATCATCATACCCAAGCGCCGAAGTGCCGGGCTCACCTCAATTGTGGACAAAACCAGCGCTGGTGCGGCAGAGCATATGGCCGTCGCCAGGGTCGCGAACCTCACTGCCGCAATTAAAGAGCTGAAGGACGCTGGCGTCTGGGTTTACGGTACGGCGGCAGAGGGTGAAAGCGCTCTTTGGAAGACCGATTTAAAGGGTCCCATTTGTATTGTCATTGGCTCCGAGGGCGAAGGAATCGGCAGACTCATTCGAGAAAATTGTGATTTTCTCGTCAGCATACCTATGAAAGGCAAAGTCTCCTCTCTGAACGCGAGCGCGGCAGCAGCCGTCCTCATTTACGAGGTTCTCCGTCAGCGCGACTCATAATACTCATCTTGCGGCTTTGCCGCCATAAATTTGACAACCGCCGGCAGCCTTTGCTGTTTTGTGCGGAAGCCATCTGTCAGGTGCGATATGGATAATAACAACGAAAATAACATGAATACGGACGACTTAGAGGCTCTTTCCATCGACTCCATCCTTGCGGATTTCAAGGCAGCGGAACGGGTCGAGGAAGCTTCGCGCGGAGATGTGTTCGCAAGGTCGCACCCTATCGCCATGGAAAATGAGGGTCAGGCTATAGCTGAGACAAATTTCAGCAGCGTTGACCCTTCGTCTGACGTTTATTTTGTAGATGCTTCCGAAATGGCGGACGGCGACACGGTCTTTTCGCAGAGTAAGCGTTTAGAAGATACCCCGTTATTTGACGAAGATGTTCTCTCTCCCTCCGAAGGCAGGCGAGTAAGACGTGTTCCTACCAATCCGGACGACACGATGGTGTTTAAAAGACAGTCTGCGAATGAGGACGTTCCGATCTGGAGCGAGTCAGCCGACGTCGAGAAAAACAGCACGAAATATGCGCCTTTGGGAGACTATGATAGGGAACCTGAAACAAATGACGAATACGAACGAGAATCGGGTTTCAGAGAAAAGATTCTTTCGCCTCTAATTGGGCTTGCCGCCGCTTCGTCCTCGAAGCGTGAGGAAAAGCGCAGGGCGGAAAAAGCACGCGCTGAAAAAGAGGCAAAACAACAAATTCCCGAGATGAGTCCCGAAAAAGCCGCTAAGCTATACATGGATCAGGCTCTATCTATGAGACTCCGCTGCTTTTTCGCATCCTTTCTCAGTCTTGTCCTCATTTGGCTAAGCTATGGGCTGCCGGCAATGGGGCTTTTGGGTGACAGCGCGCTTGTTCGAACCTTGGTTTGCCTTATTCTCGAGCTCATCGTCATGCTGATAGGACTCGATATCTTCACGAACGGACTTATGTCTCTTTTCAAAAAAGCCTCCGGTCCCGAATCTCTGATAGCCGTCTCCTGCCTTGTGTCAATCATTGACGCTGTATACATACTTATTACGAAAAATACTGACGACGGACTTCCCTTTTGCGCGGTATCTTCCCTATCTCTGACCTTCGCACTCTGGGGCTCCTACCTTGAATGCAAGGGCTTTGCCATCAGCTTCCGCACGGCTTCGATTCCGAAGGCGCCCTTTGTCATTCTCTCGGAAGACGGCGGTGAGGAACTTGGGCGTGTACTCTCGAAAACCCAGCGCCCGGTTACCGGCTTCGTACGAAAAAGCGAGGAAGCGGATATCTTTGAAAACACTTTCTCGCTCTTTGCTCCGCTGTTCATCATATTCGCGATTGTTCTCAGTCTTTTTTGCTTCTTTGGAAGCAAACAAAATGACAATCTCATCCACACCCTGTCCGCCGGACTGACAGTTTGTGCATCCTTTTCCGCCGTGTTCGGCTTTGCTTTCCCGTATTACGTCATCACGAAACGTCTTGCGAGAAGCGGAGTCGCGATTGCGGGCTATGCGGGCTGCGCGGATTTGGGCAGGCTTGGCCAGGTCGTCATTAAGGACAAGGATATTTTTCCGGAGAGGACGCTTTCAATCGCTAACATCACGGTAATGGAAGGCTTCTATCCCGACAAGGTCATCTCTTTCACCTCCAGCATGATAGCGGCGGCGGGAATGGGCATTTCCTCCGCGTTTACGGAGCTGATGAAAAAGAACGGCTACTCCATGCAGAAGGTCGAGGATTTTGCCTGTCATGAGGGAGGCGGAGTGATTGCAAGAATTAACGGTGATCAGGTTTATGTGGGCTCCTCTAGCTTCATGCAGCTCATGGGCATCAGAGTTCAAAAGGGCTCAGGCTCATTGAGTGCCGTCTTCACCGCAATTAACGATACCCTCGCGGGAGTTTTCGAAGTAAGCTATGTTCCTGTCTCTTCCGTCCAGAAAGGACTTGTCACGCTCCTTCGCGGAAGAATCGAACCTGTCTTTGCCATAAGAGACTTCAACATCACGCCCATGTTCATCAAGCAAAAGTTCCGTCTGCCGAAGGAAAGCTACGACTTCCCTTCTTTTGCGGACCGATACAGCATTTCCTCCCCAGAAACTGAGGATACTGGCAGCGTCGTTGCGATGTTCTCGCGCGGCGGGCTCAATTCTGTTGCTGGGCTTGTAAAGCGCGGTAAATCGCTTTATAACGGGCTCCTGCTCTGTGCTGTGCTGTCAATACTTGGAGCTTTTCTGGGTATGCTCTTCATGCTTTCAATGTGCTGGTCGGGGAGCTATTCCTCGGCGAGCGTCGGGAACGCCATTACGTTTATGTTGCTCTGGCTTGTGCCTGTTCTCGTTATTTCGTATGGGCTGAGAAGATAAAAACACATCAAAAGAAACCCTGCTCTCGTCTTTGCGGAGAGCAGGGTTTCTTTTATCTCCATTTTCCTGCCGATACAACAATAATGATGAATATTCCCGCTTATGGCGCAAAAATATTGTTGCAAATGCTATTTCTGCCGTGTATAATCTTAGCGTATGAATTTTGACCGAGTCAGGTTAAATATAACAAGTAAGGAGAAACCCCCACATGAGCTATGCAATAAAGAATATTCGGAACATCTGCCTAATGGGTCACGGAGGAAACGGAAAAACGAGCTTGGCCGAGAGCATCCTTTTTATGACCGGCATGACAGACAGGCTCGGAAAGGTCTCTGAAGGCACGACGGTTTCCGACTTTGACTCGGAGGAAATCCGCCGCAAGATCAGTATTGCCGATTCCGCACTTTTCTGCGAGTATAACGGCGTTAAAATAAATATAATCGACACCCCGGGCTATTTCGATTTTGCAGGTGAAGTGGCTCAGGCTCTCCGCGTTGCGGATGCCGGCATCGTCGTCTGCTCTGCTAAGGACGGACTGAACGTCGGCGCCGAAAAGGCATGGAAAATGCTTTCAGATGCTAAAAAGCCCCGCGCGATTTTTATTTCCAAAACCGATGAGGAAAATGCCAATTATGCAAAAGCCTTCGCTTCCCTGCGTGATAAGTTTGGAGTATCGGTATGCCCGATGATTGCCCCCATTACCGAAGGCGAGAAGATTACGGGTCTTATCGATGTTTCCACAAAAAAGGCCTACACCTTTGACGCAAAGGGTAAGCGCACTGAGATTCCCGTGCCTGAAAGCATGAAAGCTGAGCTTGGAAAGCTCTATAATACGCTGGCGGAAGGCGTTGCCGAAACTAGCGAGGAGCTTATGGACAAGTACTTCGGAGGTGAGGATTTCACACCCGAAGAAATGAGCAAAGCCTTTGGTGAGGGTCTGCGTGACTGCACCATCTGCCCCGTTTTCTGCGGCAGCGCATTTACCTCGCTTGGTATTTCCCTGCTTCTGGATGCTATCGTAAACTACTTCCCGTATCCTCAGGAGGGAGGCGAGCTCGTCAATGAGTCAGGTCCCTCCGCTGCAATCATCTATAAAACGGTTTCAGACCAATACGGCAAGTTTAGCCTTTTTAAGGTCGTTTCCGGCAAGATTACAAACGAAATGACCCTAGTTAATCCTCGCACGGGCACGAGCGAAAAAATTGGTCACATATATACGATGCAGGGCAAAAAGAATATTGAGGTAAACGAGATTGCCTGCGGAGATCTCGGCGCAGTCTCCAAGCTGTCTGATTCAAAAACGGGCGACACGCTATGCAATGCTTCTCTAAAAACCGCTCTCCCCGGTGTCGTCTATACTCCTCCCTGCTATGCTATGGCTATTTATCCCAAGACCAAGGGACAGGAAGATAAGATTGCAGCCGGACTTACCCGTCTCTCCGAGGAAGACCTTACTTTCAAAATCGTAAACAATTCAGAAACGCACCAGATGGTCGTTTCTGGCGCAGGCGATATACATCTCGACGTTCTCTGCTCCAAGCTCAAGAACAAATTCGGAGTCGAGGTCGAGCTGGCTCAGGCACGCGTGCCCTACCGCGAGAAGGTTCGCGGCAAGGTCAAGGTTCAGGGCCGACACAAGAAGCAGTCCGGTGGACACGGTCAGTTCGGTGACGTCTGGATCGAGTTTGAGCCCCAGACCGAAACCGAAGACCTCATCTTTGCTGAAAACGTCTTCGGGGGAAGCGTTCCGAAGAACTTCTTCCCCGCAGTTGAAAAGGGTCTGCGCGAGAGCATCGGCAGAGGCGTTCTGGCAGGATACCCCGTAGTTTTCCTGAAGGCAACGCTTGTCGACGGTTCGTATCACCCCGTCGATTCCTCGGAAATGGCGTTCAAAACGGCTGCAAGTCTCGCTTACAAGGCTGGTCTTCCCATGGCAAGCCCCGTCATCCTTGAGCCTATCGGCTACCTCAAGGTCTCGATTCCCGACACTTATATGGGCGATATAATGTCCGACCTCTCCAAGCGCCGCGGAAGCCCGATGGGCATGAGCGCTCACGACGGCATGCAGGTTGTCGAAGCCGAAGTTCCGATGGCGGAAATGGGCGGCTACGCGATTGATCTTCGCTCCATGACACAGGGACGCGGTAGTTTCTCCTTCGAATTCGTCCGCTACGAGGAAACCCCTGCAATGATTCAGCAGAAGATCATCGAAGAAGCCAAGGCTCTTGCCTCCGGCGAAGAAGACTAAGATTAATAAGTAATATACAAGGCCGGAAGCGGAGCTTCCGGCCTTGTATATTACGCGTCAGGCTTTCATTCCCGACTGCAAATGATTGACACTATATGAATCCGGTGATAAAATTACAAGAAGTCCATTTTTGAGAATCTGTATAACTGCGAAGAATTATTTATAATAGCACAACTAATTTTTTCCTTAACAACGGAGGTCCATATGAGTAAGAAAAAACAAGATGGCGTTTACTTCTTCTGGTCTGCGTCCATCATAATATGTATGCTTGTCGCGCTTTTTGTCCTCGGCTTTGCGTCCTGCGCAAAGGGCACCCCGGCCGCATCACCGTCGGCTTCTCCGTCAGCGTCGCCCAACGCTGAAGCTTCGCCCTCTGCAAGTCCGGAAGGCTCTACCGCTCCTGCGACATCGCCGACATCCGGAAGCACGGAGACAGCCCTGGCGGAGACATCGGACATGGGTCAGGAATATGTCGATAAATTCATCTTTTTGGGAGACAGCACAACCTACGGACTCGGCTATTACGATGTCGTTAACGACAGTCAGGTTTGGACGCCCGCGAGCGGAACGCTCACGCTTTCACTCTGGAGCACTGCAACTATTGTTTACCCTGATGACGAGAGCGAGTTGTCCATTAAAGACGCAGTCACTAAAAAGCAACCCGAATATATGCTCATAACCTTGGGCGTAAACGGCGTGTCCTTCATGGATGAGGAGTACTTCATTACTGAATATACAAAGCTCGTGCAGGCAATTAAGGAAGCAAGCCCCAACACCAAGATAATCCTAAATTCGATTTATCCGGTATCCGCAAGCTACTCTGAGAAGGATAACGGTATAACGAATGAAAAGATTGCCACAGCGAACATATGGGTTGAGCGAGTGGCAAATTCGCTGGGCGTTAAGTATATGGACAGCGAAAGCGTGCTCAAAGATGCGAACGGCGCTCTTCCGGACAACTACGGAAATGGCGACGGGCTCCACCTTAATACAGACGGCTTTAATCTAGTTATAAATTATCTCCGTACTCACGGCTATCAGTAGGCCCGAGGAGCAACTGACTTAAAAAGGAATGGTAAATTGAAAATGAAAATGAAACACCTAGCGCTTATCTCAGTTCTACTCATATTCTCACTTTTTGCCGGCTGCGGGAAAACTGCAGTGGTCAAAAATGATGCTGTGGTGACGGATGTTTCAGCGGCCGTTGCCTCTGTTTTGAACGATGACTCTTTGGTTTCGGTTGATGCGGACTATATCGCCGGCTCCATGAAAATGGACGTCTCCGATTACGACAGCTATGATGTCAAGATAAATTCCAAAGGAGTTAATATTGACGAATTCGGAATTTTCAAGGCAAAGGACGCCTCCCAGCTTGTAACGGTAACAAAGGCCGTAAATGATTATATTCAGATGCGCAAGGATACCTGGATGGTTGAGTACATGCCCGAGGAGCGCCCGAAGCTCGACAGCTCGGAGATTATGATTTTGGGAAACTATGTCATGTATGCAATTCTTTCAGACGAGGATAAGCACACCGCTTTTGACGCCTTTGAAAAAGCCCTGACGGCCTGATCCATAATTACTTGTATTTTCCTACATTTCTGATATAATGGCGCCATGTCCCCCAATTTTGCTAAGTAGGTGGGTAATTCATGCCAAATAACAAGCGAAAACAACACAGTCGTGGGAAACAGCGTACATCAACCGCCGGGTTTTTCATTTTTATGGCTCTGCTTTGCGTTTTGGTCTTAGTGGTCGTAAAAAACGCCCAAGTTGACCCTAGAAGCGCTACGGAAGTATTTAATCCTGTTGCTGAGTCACCGGTCGCTTCGATTAAACCCGCGACACCGACTCCGCAGGAGACAGAAACTTCCTCCTTGCCTGATTTTAATCCTACGGCGATAGACTCAACAAAGCCCGAACTGCTTATATCTGAGACAGGTATAATGGTCGACGGGCAAATCGTCGATTCTTATAGTTTCAAAGACAAAATAGATTTCAGTCTTCCCGAGGATTATACGTCTGTCGAGGGCATTGTGACCTTCCGCGGAAACAACTTCCGTAACAGCGGCTCATACGGAATCGCGGATATCGTGAATAAGAAATTTTCCAACAACCACTGGACAGTCCAGGAAGGGTCTCTGCAGTCGCCAAACGGGACAGTCTGGACGGGCAGCGGATGGGTCGGGCAGCCGCTTATGATGACCTGGCCGAAGGACGTCCGAGCGCACATGAATATGTACGACTGGGCGAAAAACGCTGACACGCTGACAGAGGTCATTTACGCTACGATGGACGGTAACGTCTATTTTCTCGATCTTACCTCGGGTCAGAAAACGCGAGATAATCTCTTCCTTGGCTACACATTCAAGGGCGCGGGCGCGCTCGACCCGAGAGGCTATCCAATCATGTATCTTGGTGCCGGCTACAACAGCGCGAACGGCACCTCGCACGCTTTCATTATTAACCTGCTTGACTGTTCCGTTATGTACGAATTCGGAGCTAATGATACCTTCTCCCTGCGCGGATCACTCTCGTTCTTTGACGGTAGCGCTCTTGTTGACGCCGAAACTGACAGACTTATATACCCCGGTGAAAGCGGCATCCTCTACATAATGAAGCTCAACACGAACTACGACGAAAAGGCCGGAGCGCTCTCCATAAGTCCCAGCGAAATAGTTAAATGGAGATATAACGGCACTCGTACAACTAAGAACACCTACTGGCTCGGCATGGAGGACAGCGCAATAATCTGGCGCGGTCACATAATCATGTCAGATAACGGCGGCAACCTCATGTGCCTTGATCTGAATATGCTCACGCTCGACTGGGTACAGAACGTGCTGGACGATACAAACTGCACGCCGGTACTCGAACTTGAGAATGGTCACGCCTATGTTTATACAAGCACCTCTTTCCACGGTGGCTGGCGGGCCCCGATGAGTGGCACCGCTACCATACCGATTTGGAAAATCGATGCCGAAACAGGCGCGATTGTTTGGCAGAAGGACTACACCTGTTTCACTGAGGACGGCGTTTCGGGAGGAACACAGGGCACTCTCGCAATCGGCAAAAACAAGCTCTCCGACCTCATATTTGTGCCTGTCGCGCGGACTCCCAGTGCCGGTACCGGAAAGCTTGTTGCTCTTAATAAGCAAACAGGTGAAGTTGTATGGGAAAAAGAAACTCTGATTTATAGCTGGAGCAGCCCTGTTGCCGTGTATGACAAGGATGGCAACGGGTATATTGTCTACTGCACTGCCGGCGGATATATGTACCTTTTGGACGGACTTACCGGCGATGTGCTCGATTCTCTGGACGTCGGCGGCAACGTCGAGGCTTCGCCTGCGGTTTATAACAATACAATAGTAGTCGGCACTAGAAGCGAGCTCATCTGGGGCGTGAACCTTACATAACAGTCGGTGCAATTTAGTATTATTGATATTAATTACAAAGGGGGCATCAGCTGCTAAGTCAGCGGATGCCCCCTCTGTATTCAAGCTTCAGTTTTCAGAGGTCAATTTGTGCTCAAAAAGTGAATATTTTTGCTGTTTTAATAAATTTTTTCTTGCATTGACAACACAGTTGTGGTAACATAATTAAGCGCCGTGAATGGCGTACCCCATATCCGGGTGTGGCGCAGTTGGTAGCGCGCTTGACTGGGGGTCAAGAGGCCGCATGTTCAAGTCATGTCACTCGGACCAGAAATAGCACTGAAAACACTACGTTTTCAGTGCTATTTTGTTTTTCACGAATTGCCCCAAATTGTACAGAAAATTGGTCTATTACTAACCTATTACTAACAACTCTATACTCAAATATGTTCATTATAAACCTGTAGCGATACTGACTTTGACTCAGTTTGTGAGGGTTTGAATCCTTCTCCCGCTGCTTAAAAAGCGAAATTCCGTAGTCATTGAAACTACGGAATTCTTTTAATTTTCATAGCGTTTTCATCGGGTCTACGGATTTCGCGCAGTTAACATAGCAACGAATTATTTTGAACTTGAACAACGCTTCGTATGAATAGGCAATTATTCTACATTTTTATGCCAAATTCCGACTTTTTGTTAATTGATTATATTTCCAAAAGAGTGTATGGTAAAAATAGGTTCAATTTACCAAAATATGAGGATTTTATTTATGGAACAGCTTATGGCTTGCATAGGAAAAATTACGCTTACAGTGCTTTCATTTATTAGCCAAAACATTTCAAACATTTTTGCTGTTCTTGCAATTATTGCTACTTTTGCAATTGCCATCATACAGCTATTCAAAGTCAAACGTCAGAAATCTTTAATGTGGCAAATTCTTTTATTATGTTCAGCGGTTTCAATACTAATGATTTGCGGAAAATGCTATTTTGATAGTAAGTATTCTTCAGTGCCTGACATAAATGGACTTACATACAATGACGCTATTATTGCATTAAAAGAACAAGGGCTTTCAGACAGACTAATACTAGCATCTACTAACGATTTATCTTCTGAAACAACTCGAGTAGTTTGGCAGTCCTTATCCCCCAGAAGTATTGTAATAAAAGGAAACACCTGCATTTTTCTTTTGGATAACCATTATCAATCCGCACCTAGTTCAGTCTTAGATCGTTGTTTTCTTAAAATGAAGACACTTAGAGTATATCAAAGCCTTTCTTGTGATGCTGAATTTAGGATAACCTCAAAAGTCTTTATACAATCAGATGCTCGGTATGATGAATCAAAAGAAGAAACGAGCTTATTGGGCTACGTGCACACTTTAGCCTCCGATACTCCATACTACAGTTATGGGCTTTCCAGATTGTTTGGTGACGCCGTAGCAAACATAATTGAAAAAACATCAGATATTGAATCTGATATCTTAACTTATTCTACTCCAAACCTTAATAATGCTTTTTTGTTCGGTAGATTGGTTTTTCCGTCAAACGAAGTTATAGAGAGCAACATTGAGGAATTTGAAATCAATCAAACATCGTGCGTGGTGGCTATTCCCACAAGATTGGAAATAGGATCATATAAATTTTCTTTTTCAATTGTCGACTCTAAGGGGACCTGTTATGAAGGGTCTTTTCCCGTAGATATAAATTAGCCTTATAGTGTGAAAGGACGCATGGATATATGAATTTGTACTTTGTTTGTCAAAACGAAACTTATAAGCAGGAAAGCCAAGGTCAGTATTTATGGTCGCCCCAAAGGGCGAGTGATGGCAGCGAGAACAAAGGATATAAAAACATGTCTCTTGTCAAAAAAGGAGATATTATTTTTCATGGTGCGAATCAAACTACATATGCGATAAGTATTGCAAAGTCAGACTACTTTTTAGCTGAACAGCCTCCAGAAATTAAAGCGGCTTCAAAAAAAAACATGTGGGGAAACAATGGATATCGTGTAGATTCAGATTATTCTATTTTCACCCTTCCAGTAGATATGAGAAGTTTATACGGTTGGTTTATAAGCCATTATAACAAAGAGAGTGCTTTTTCAAAAATTGGCACATGTAAGCAAGGTGTATATTTATCTCAGCTAGACAAACAACATGCAATATTTATCATCAATAAGGCTTTGGAATTAGAACAGGATTATAAAGTACGAGCTTTTCTGAAAAGCATTTTAATCGATATTTCCAATCGAGAATTTGAAGAATACGATGATACAGAGACAGACGAAATCAGCAAAATTATTGACGCAGCCGCAGGGAGTTCAGAAAAGCCAGGCTGGAGAGGTGAGCCCGGAAAACAGGAATTTATAAACGGACCTAGCTCTGGAAACCTTAAGCCAAAGCGAAATCCAAGAGTTGCTGCTAATGCATTGATCATTGCAAACCACGAATGCGAAAACGACCATGATCCAAATAAAACTTTTTACAAAAAAAGCGGTGTCAAATACACGGAGCCACATCATTTAATTCCAATCAGCAAATATAAAGATTTTGAATATCAAGAAGGTAACTATAGAAATTTGGATACGGAAGAAAATGTAGTTTCACTGTGTAGTTATTGTCATAATCTGTTGCATTACGGCAGGCTTGAAGATAAACTGCCTATTCTCGAAAAGCTATTTATAGAAAGACAAGCTGCATTGATGAAAGCAGGTATTGAGATTAGAAGTGTTAATGATTTGTTAATTTGTTACGATTAACACAACGGTTTCGGACAAGTATAAAATGACGCCCCCTAACGGAACAACTATGCCGTGAGGGGGCGTCATTTGAATATACAAGTGTATCCTCAGAATTGATAAAAACGTTTTGAAATATCTTCTGTATACATAAAAGAAGGGTTTGGGGTCACAGCTTAAAATTGTTGTTGACACCTGTGTCAACAAGTGCTATTATCCTTTTATTGACACAGGTGTCAACAAAAGGAGGATTATCTCATGACCATATCAGAGCGTCTAATCTCTCTTCGTCAGCAAAATAGTAAAAGTCAGCAGGAAATAGCTGACTTACTTGGTATTCACAAATCATTGTATTGCAACTATGAACGCAGCAATCGCGTTCCGGATTTGGAGAAACTTAAAGTTCTTGCAAATTTCTACAATGTTCCCTTGCGTAGCTTAATCATATTACCTCTCAAAAATACTGTAATCTATTCTGACGGATTACTCGACGAACTACAAGAAGCCATCGATAAACACGGAATAATCGGAAGTACTTCAGAAGAAACTAGGAGACATTACAATGAACTAAAGCCAATCCTCGACAAGGTAATTAATGAGCGTAATGAAGCTCTTGATTTCCCGGACCTCGATATTGCCATCAGTGAACATGTTGGAGCTATTGTAAAAGTGGTGACGCTTGAAATGAGAGGCGAAATGCTCATTGATCATGCTTTAAAAGATCAAATGAAACAGCTAGAACATCTCACAGGATTCCATAGCGATATTACGCCATAGAAAATTACACTATACATCTGTCGGTAGCATTATTTGCAAAAACTACGAAATATGGACATTGTTACATCATGCATCAGGGGTAATTAGTTGGGGAGATTTTAAGATCATTATTTCCGAGTCATTGCGCTTAGAAGCTACGCAATATCTTAACTCTACATCTTTAATGGTATAATCTTGATAGAGTTCCCTGATTAAAGACACATTGTCATATGTAACGATCCAGTCAAGTGATAAACGCTTTATCATTTCTGCAATTTCCTTATGATCATCTACAGTTAGAGCATTTTTGTAGAGACGATCACCTTTACCTAAATAAGGAGGGTCAAAGTAAACAAATCTTCTCATGTGCGGGGTAAAGCCATATTCCCACGCGTCCAGGATGTCAATATCGCTTGTGCCATCGTCCAGACGGATATCCTCTATCTCGTCCGGATCCCAGACCGCCGACCGAAGCCCCGCGGCAAGGTCCTCGCACTCGCCTTTTACGAGCTTTATTCTTCCAGCCGTGAAAAGAATATCCGCGCAGCGGATGCGGTCATTAATTTCGCCCTTTATGCTGCCACGTATCCGGTACTTTGTTTTAGCGTCCAGCTCGTTAAGTATCGCGGCCTCCGCACAGTCAGGCCAGCAGGTATCAACAAAGCCGTAATCAGCTATTACAGCATCAACGAACTTAACGAACTCGTTTATGAACTGCGAGACTGACACGCCGTCCGCTTTAATCGACTTGGCTTTGAGAACATACAGCGTATCGAAGTCCTCGTCGAAGCCGTTTGCCACAAAAGCGTGATTCGATTTTGTACCGCCGATGTCCGCCCCAACTTCGATGTACCTCAACTTCGGTACGCTTTTGCGGTCGATAGCATACCAATCTTCCATGTCCGCAAACAGGCGATAAATAAGCCCCTCAGCTGCTACCCGCTGACCGAGGATATCGCGCTTATACCATACGCTGTGAGGATCATACTGCGAGGCTATTTCCGCTTTGCGCTGTTCGGATATCGACATGTTGTCAGTAAGAGTGAAGTGCTGGTATTGATAGCCGCCGACAAAACCTTCTTTGTACTTGTCAATATAGTCCGTATATATACGATGCTTAGGTGGACATGGGTTTAGATCCCAGAGTATCAGCGGCGCCCTAGCGGCTGCCTGACGACCCATAGCGACCTTGATAAACGAGGTACGGCTATCGTCACTGTCGAAGTGTTCGTTGATTTCGGTCGCAATCCAGAGGCCGTAGGAGTTACCCAGGATGCGCTTGTAGCTGTCAGCCTTGCCACCTCCGACAAAGATTACAATCTTTTCGCCGGTCTGTGTGTCTATGAAAAGGGCCTCGTTATCTTTGAACTTTCCCCAGTGACATCTGCCCCGGAACAAAGCTTCAAGACCGAAGCCGTTGCATACGCCGATATTCAGCTTGGCATTACCGAGCGTTGAGCCTGATGCCAAGTGTATTGCGTCTGAGCATTTTTCCAAATACATCGCCGCAATGATGCAGTGATCAATCGTCTTGCCCGAGCGAATCGCGCCCTCCGCCACATTCATCCGGTTATGTAGTGACTGCCTGATGTAGGTCTTATGCTTATCAGAAAATGGCGACCATTCGATTCGTTGTGTCTTAATCATCCTTCAGCATCTCCGCAAGCGGTGCAAGGTCCTCGACCTCGCCGGACCCAGCTGCCTTATCCCATAGGCCCAGGTGTTTGCCAAGAAGCTCAAGAGCCTTGACCTTATCATAGGTCTTAACCTCAACAGCTCCTTTGGCGCCTTTTTTTACAGAAGCGACAGCTGCTCGCTTTTCCAGTGGCAAATTCTCAGTAGGCGTCAGCAGCACACGATTGCGCTTGCCGACCGTTGCGAAGTCCATACCGTCAGCAAAAGCAATCTTGGCGAGTTCAATAATGACTTTGTCCTGGGTAATCTGCGTCCGGTCGATGCGAGCTTTCTTTCGCTTTTCGATGTAATCAAGAATATCAGGTTTCTTCAGGTTCTCGCTTCCCATCGAATACGCGGTCTTTTCGCTATATCCGGCGCGCTTCGCAGCTTCAGTGGCATTGAAGTCAATCAGATACTCGTCGGCAAAACGTTTCTGCCTGTCATTCAGTTTGCCGGACATCAACACCACCCTCAAATAATTAATCGACGGCAGCCGGAAAGGAGGAACCGACTGCCGCCCCGAATATCAACTTGGAGTTAACAAGAAATTTAAACTGTGTTTGTTTTATGTTCATAATTACGCGTTAATATTACAACATCAAACGGCGAGGACCGCTTTTACATAAATCAGTTTTTCATTCTTTCTCCTATCTCTCAAACTACCCTAAAGAGTGAGAGACGGCTTCGTCAGCCGCCTCTCACTCTTTCATTTTAAACTCAAATCATATTTATCTGTAACAACAATCACGTCTGCAACAACAATCACGTCTACAGCTGCAGCCGCAGTTACGATTACAGTTATTGGAGCAACAGTTACGATTGCAGCAGCAACTATTACGAGTATTGCAGCAGCACAAAAGTGCTAATAATATGCCACACAACATATGAGCACCTCCTCTAATTCGGTATGCATACACATATGCCTATTTATTCTATGCGAATAGATGGCAACGGGATTTTACCCGCGTTTCATTATTTGTTGAGTGCTCTATGCTACTCGCTTTGCCTTGCCCCCCGTCATGCGTTCCCACCGGTTAATTACAACGTCGCAGTATTGTGGCTCATACTCCATCATGTAGCATGCGCGGCCTGTATTTTCACAAGCAATAAGCGTGCTGCCAGAGCCACCGAATCCATCAAACACACCGCCGCCCGGCGTGCTTGAAACAAGAATCTTGTTTTCAAGAAGCTTAAGCGGCTTCATAGTCGGATGTAGATCACCGACTCCTCGCCTGCCCTCTTCCTTTGCCGATATGTAGTACCTACTGTAAAGCGTCATTGGTTTAAGACCTTTATTCCAGATTTTCTTACCTGGCTTCGAAAAGAACATCAGGTATTCAAGATCAGGAAGGAAAGTGCTGTTGACAAACGGCGTAGGGTTTGTCTTACACCAAACAAGAATATTGCTGTTATAGTCTTCAAAAATATTTAGATAATCGCGCACAAGGGTTTTTGAGGTAAAGATATATAGAGACGGTATATCCAAATCCCGATAAAACTTGATTGTCTGTGCATTGAAATCTATCATGTCGGCAATTCGTTTTCTTACATTTTGAGTCTCCCTTTGAAAGCATCCGCCTCCTGAGTATTCCATTTTGTACGGAGGATCCGTCATGATCATCTGAATATTCTCTCCATTAATAAGCCTCTGTATATTGCCGATATCTGTGCTGTCGCCGCACATAAGCCTGTGTCTTCCAAGTTGCCAAATTTGATTTTGCTGAACCATGCTGTTAATAATGATTTCCTCTCGCTGAAATAAGCAGATAAATAGATAAGACGCCTCACGGTAACCCGCTGGCGTCTTTTACTATTTCCAGTTTACACGATACCACAGAACAAGTATCAATTACCATCAAGTAACAGGACTTTTTCGAGTGCTCTTCCATGAAGCTCGCAGACCCACTGATACGACTTATTCATATCCACCGCTATCTGCTCCCATGTCTTGATATTTATGTACCTTTCAACAAGGAGTGTCCGAAGTGTACCATCATCTACTGTCTGTATAGCTTTAAGAATTTCGGTCTTTGTATCACAAAGCTTATCCACCATTTCATCAATCTGTCGTGACAGATCCGCATAAGCTACAAGCCTGCTGTCCTGATCAGATACCCCACCACTAACAACTATGTCACGGGGTTTTGCAGTTATAGACAAACATCTTTCCATTGCTTTTACCCTTGCTGACTCAAGCGCATCGATTTCTTTGTCTAACGTTCTGGCTCTGTTGAGCCACTCTTTTGTATTCAATTTATCACTTCCCAAAATATAGTTGTTGCTATTTCAGATACAATGGAATATACTAAAGTTGTGTTTCGAATGTATGATTATTTGTATCGCAGGTTTTTGTCATCTCGTTTTGACAAATGGCCTGTGATTTTTGTTTTATATTGCCGGGATAACATCATAAAGGAGGTACCTGTATGAATAACGGTACTGTAAAATGGTTCAATAGTGATAAGGGTTTCGGCTTTATATCAAACGATGATGGTGGAGATGATGTTTTTGTTCATTTCTCCTCGATTGTCTCAGCTTCGTCATTTGGTCGCAAGAATCTGGACGAAGGACAGAAGGTTTCTTATGATACTGAACTCGATCCGAAGGATCGCAAGAAACTGCGTGCAATCAATGTGCGTGTAGCCTAGATTTGAGGTTCAAAAGAGCCGTCCTGTTTAGGAGGGCTCTTTTTTGTCTCCAAGAAGAACCATTGACTTAGTTATTATTATTTAGTTAAGCAGAAAGGAGAATTAATGTTTAAATTTAATATGCAAGACGTTGACGATTTAATCTTCGGTAATGAAGATGAGAGTCATACCAGTAGTAAGTAGTACTGAGAGAGATCCGGGGTTTGCAGCTGACCCTGGTATTTTTTTACCCTTTTTGCCTTAGCACTTTCCTATCCATAGCAGAAATATGTAGTGCTATAACTCGTCTTGCAAACCTCATATACCCCGCTACCCTGTTTGAATTCAGCCTGATACAGGATATAGCGTAGCGCATGTATGCCGCAAATCGTGAAACCGAATATGACGCAATCCTTTGTTTTTGAGAAGCAGCGCAAAATGATGTGTCACATAGTCGGGGTCGAATGGCTTGCCGTCAGGCCATACACAGACGTATTCGGTGTTTGTATAAGTTTCTCCCAAATCATCTTTATTGGCTTCTTGTTGTCGGCGCAATTGTAAAAGGTACTCTTTAACTGGCGGCAACAGCGGAATAACGGCGCGGCTTTCCTTGTTCTTTGTGGCTTGACGCTCAATAACGGTAGTGACCTTTACCACGGTGTTACGGATGGATATCGTGTTCTTCTCAAAATCAATGCTATCCCATTTCAGTCCGAGGACTTCGCTTCTGCGTAACCCAGTAAACAGAGCCAGAAACACAGCAGGCTTTAACTCGTCATTGTCTAACACAGATAGCAGTTTTTTAGCTTCTTCTGCGGTATAGGCATCACCGTGAAACCTGTCTTCATCGCGCTGTATCAATTTCACCCATGTGCAAGGGTTATACGGTATAAGCTGTTTAATACACGCGTCAGACAACGCCTGATTGATTACTACACGGTGCTTTCTTAAACTACTGGCAGTAAGGCAGCTGCTTTTTGCATCAAAGTAACCTTGTATATGCACCACCGTTACTTGTTCTAGTTTGAGCTTGAGCGGTGCAAAGTAAGGAACTATGTGTTTATCCATGTACAGCTTGTAGCCCTCCAGAGTGCTTGTTGTCACCTGTTTCGGCGCAACGTTCAAAAGCCAGTTTTTTAACCAATCAACAAATAACACATGCGTGTTTGCGGTACGATTTTCCTCATGTGCCTTTATGCGGTCACGGAGTGCTTTTTCAGCTTCTTTTCGGTTTTTTGCTTTGCCTTTGCCGTCTGGTTCAAGTACTGATATTCCTGTAGATTTCCATTCGTATGTTTTAGTATCGGGCATAAATATTACGGTATAGTATTTGTTTCCCTTTATTTGCAGGGAGCCTGTAAAAGTCATTATTAGACCTCCTTCATTACAGATAATTTCCCTGCGTCTGTTGTATTGTTTTCAGAATACCATATAGTATTGATGTATTCCACCAGATAGCGGCGAGGTATTCTGATTTTGCCGTGAATCTTCATGTGCCTGATTTCGCCGTTACGGATAAGCATATATACTATGCTACGACCTAGACCCAAGACTTGCTGAACTTGTTTTGTATCAAGCAAATCTGGATAACCATTAAGTGAAACTATATTCGTTTCGGTGTTTTCTATCATTTGCAGCCTCCTTTGAGCTATAGCGGCAGTTCTTCAAAGGGGCATGCTTCATCATTTGGAACTTCGGTAAACGTCACTTTGTTTGGAAACTTTACGACTTCATTTATTCTACGGAGAAAGGCCTCCCATGTAGTTTTTTGTTCCATTTGCACTTGTTGATATTGGTCTTCTAAGGGGATATTTGAGATGATATATACTTTCGTATAACATGCTTGACGGTTTGCATATCTGCAAGGGAGGGTTAGCGGGTAGCCGTCAAGATAATTAAGCATATCACCGATTTTCATCTGGCTTCTGAACTCGTCAAAGATAATAACATTTTCTCCGGCATAGCTGTCAAATGGGTGTGTATATTCTGTCACGCGGTAAACATTTGTATAACCGTATTGTTCCATTACGCTGCGTGTCTTGCCTGTACCCGTCCTGCCCCATATATAAGTAACATGCAACATACGGAAAACATCTTTGTTTTCTTCAGCTTTCAGCATTTGACGTGCCCGTTCGATTTTATCAATACTGAATAGGTAATCGGGAACCATATCAATTATTTCATAGTTGCTATTTCCTGCCCTGATTAGCTCAAGTAGGTATGCTAGATCAGAACGTTCTCCCTGATGTTCCTCTGGTATTTCTCCGTATTCTTCAAAAGTATCTGGTATACTGGTTTCATGTTTTTCATCGTCCTGCCATTTACCAGACTTTCTTATGTATTCACGATTTTCTTCCGAGGTACCACGCGCCATTTCAATATGGGCTTCTTCAAAGCGATTCTTTAAAGTAGAGAAACGTACAGGTTTATTAAATACAACATAGATATGTGTGTGATATGTTTCGCCCATTTCATCAGCCATGCAGAAATATCGTATGGACTTTAATTCATTCAGTATCTTTATTATCTTATCATGGGCAAGCTCTTTTTCCTGAGGATTGTTAATAGTAATGTTCCATTTGCGGGATTGGGTATCCTTTCTGTTTTTCATTAAAACTCCTTTTTATTATGTTTTGCTACATGCTACTGAAGTGCCTGGGTAATACTAGGCCAGGCACCGTATAGAATGAGCTTGCACAAAGGAGATAACCGCAGTATAATAAAAATACGCAGAAACCGCCCTTGTTGTGGTTGATGTGTCCGAGACTGCCAGCGTTACGTCCGCCAAGATGAAAACGCTGTCAGTCTTTTTATTTCTTTTCTTTGAGGAATCTGAATCCTTCTGATGATATGGTCTTTAGTTGATCTTCGGGTATAGTTCTAATGATTTTTAACAGCTGTTCATTGGCCTCTTGTGCTTGTAACTGTAGGTTTACTAGTTGCAAGCAGGCTGTTGCATCACTTGACAGACCGCTCTTTTTTTTGTAGTTTTGGAGCCTCTCATATACATCATCTGTAAGGGTTAGATTTACTCTTTTATTTGTTGTAGGCATAGGTGTGCACCTCCTATAAGCACATATTACCAAGTGTTTCTATTGTTGTCAAGGAGTACTTTTAAGTAACACCTAGTGTAAAGGCCGCGCGCAACCTTTGTTGCGCGCGGCCTAAATCTTTGAGTAAATTCTTCACCATTTGTGATCGTTTTTAATACCGAAATATACACACAATTAATATTTTTCCATTTGTTTTTGTTCCTTTGGCATATTTGCATATTCAGTAATTCATAGTAACAGTCAACAACACAAAATCACATGAGTCTGGGCAGACTGGGGTAAGAGGCCGCATGTTCAAGTCATGTCACTCGGACCAAACAATGATAATCCGAACCACATCATACAAATCGGTGATGGGTTCGGATTTGTCATTTATTTTAAGAGTTTAGATATGTAAAATAACAATCCTCCAGCATAGCTGGGGGATTGTTATTTTACTAGTTTCTGGCCATTTTGAGCGCAGATGTTAGAGTAAAGCTTTTTAGTATCACTTATAATTGGATAATTTAATATTTAAATATTAAATTATGTATTGACTGTTAATTTGTTTTAGCGTATGGTCAAATTATCCATTTTTATATAAGATAATGTCGATATTTGTTATCTATTTTCAAATAAATCTATTAAATTGAAGATAAACATGTGCTTCTAAAAGAAATGAGGATTATCTATGTCTAATACCGTTATCGATAATGTCGTTGATTACATATCAACAATTCAGTTGATATCAAAAGAATGTGCATATAGTACTTTGATAAAATCGTCTGAAGACGATGAACTGCAATTCATGCAAAATATAGATACTTATAAAAGCATTATTAATGAAAAGTACATGAATAAATTATCTATTGATGCCGAAGATAAACAAAAATATCTAAAATACATCAATAACTATTACAAAGCAAATAATGCAGAGCACCTGAGCAAATTAACATCATTACTTGACTTTGATGATGAACAAGCATTTTTACAAAATATTAATAAGAATATAAAAACCAATTATAATATAAACAATTTTCCCCAAGTAATTGAAAATCATTGTGAGTTTTTTTACAGAGGACTGTATCGTTCAAGTTATCTGTTGGGGCCAAGTGTTTTTCGTGATAACAATTGGCAAAAAGAAGACTATTTCTATCACGAAATAATGGTACGTTGCCCGGAGAAATTCCAATATTCTTCACATCTTGATAAACTTGTAATGATGCAACATTATGGTTGCCCAACAAGACTTTTAGATATTACTTCTAATCCACTTGTAGCTTTATACTTCGCTTGTAAAGATTTTGGTGCAAGTAAGAGCTCACCTTCACGGCAAGGAACGGTATACATCTTTCCTGTGTTAAAAAATGATATTGCTTATGCTGATAGCGATAAAGCTCTTATGCTTGCCTGTTTGCCTAAATTTAGCAACAAAGATAAACTGCAATTATATGAACAATGCAATGATAGAATCAACGAAGATAATTTTATCCAAATTAGAGGTGGCTCTCGATATATGAATGACGTGGTTGAACATTTCTACCACGAAATAACAACGGAAGCTCCCTCTTTTAAACGAGAAATTAAACCAATTGATTTACTAAGGCCCTTGATAGTTCAGCCGAATAAATCTAATGGCAGAATTCTCAAGCAAGACGGCGCTTTTATTTTAAGCGGATTAAGCAATAATGAACGCGAGGCATATGATAAAATTGGTAATATAAGTTGTAAAATTTTAACTATTCGAAACCAAGAAAGTATACTTGAAGAGCTTGAGCAATTAGGTATACATGAAGCATCGTTGTTTCCTGAAGTTGATAAAGTTGCAAACTACTTAAGGGAGCGCTCAAAAGTTACAACTTTTTAACATTTTGATATTGTATATACGGGTTGCACTAATATGTTTTTATTTTTTGTTTTAAAACATTCCTATAATATCACAATAAACCTTTAATATCTCAGAGAAGTTTCTTACCTTATTAAAAATCTTGATAAGAAGCGAAAGACGGAGCACATAATGATGATTAAAGAACACTTTAATTATGAAGAAAACATCCTTGAGTCATTTCGGTTATCTTCTAATTCTCAATATAATTCGTGTTTCAGTCATCCATTATATTTACCGAAAACAAGCATTGTTAAGCAAATTTTTAAAAGCATCTGTGATGATGAGCATTGGGCAAAATGGCATAATAGCTCTGGCAAAGACGCGCCTCCACCGGATTATTATAACAATGAACTCAAGTTGATGATGGAAGTAATGCGAGTTGACGATAACGAGCACATCGACAAATCAACTGGTAAGTCAATACACCCTCTCCGTGTACGTGAAAGCGAATTAATTCGTGAACTGAAAGACAAAGGGATTTTAGACATATTGCCGCCAAACGGGAAAATAATAATTAACGCCAACACAAAGCTGCCTACGGATAAGGACCATAATTATATATATTATCGAGACAACTTCATACGAATAATTGAAAATCATAAAGAAAAGATTCCCATCTATCAACAAAATCATCCCGGATATAAAACAATTTTCTTTGTTCATGATGAATCAAGCATGTATGTTAAACTCAAAGATGGTTTTTCAGGAAAAACGTTTTCTCGAAAAGGCGATGTTGTCTCTGGGCAACTACATAACTGGTGGCTTGACGAGGCATTTATCAACACTATAATCAACTCTGAAATTGATTATTTGATTTGGGCAACCCCATATAAACAACTATTACTAGAAGATGGAATTGAAGCAGAACTTCCCTGTGTATGCATTTTTGATATCAAATACATGAAGCTCAAAACCAAAACCTACAAAGAACGGCGTATGGTCAGTACGGAAGAATAATTAAAATCTTTCAGTGAACTAACAAAATAGCAAAGGAGGTATTGTAGTTATACCGCCTTTGCTATTTTGTTATAATGCATTTATTATATGCAAAACATAGCATTTTTCTTGTTTTTATAGTTATTTATATATTATATAGCCATAATATGCACTTTTTCGTATTAATTAAGTGATAATATTTTTATGAACACGAAAGGAGAGTTATTATGATTAATGCTGATTCATTTGAGCGGGTACATAATATATTTTACATTCCATGCGCTGACATTGAAATACCGAAATTCCGTTCCTTGCTAAATATTAAACCATATGGATTTCTCCAGCGATATTTATTAAAAAACTCTATTGAACAAATGGGTATCATTAACCCTATACATGTTCGTGTATCTAAAGAAGATTCTTCTAAATACGATTTAATTGACGGCTTTGAGCGTCTAAACGTAGCTAAGGATTTAGGCTTCACATCAATAAAATCGTATGTTTACAATAATTTATCTGATGCTGAAGCAATACGTTTATATCTAACAATTGTTTTGGAGACAATTGATTAACAAAACAATGAGTAACTCAAATCAGCAACGGTGGGGGGATAATAGAAACGTCCCCCCACCGATTGGTTATGAAGCTTGTGCATTCTGGTTTCTTGCTATGCTTTCTAGTCTGCAAATTCCTTTTTGTCAATCTTCCTTCTCGAAAAACTTTTGGATTTCTGGGAATAGAATTCTAACAAGCGCACCTACTTCAAGCTTGGGGATTCCTGTTACGTAATCGTAACTACTTTTTGAGCGTTACACGACTCAATTCCGCTTTTGCTATTAAGCTGCCTTGATTTCCGGGCGATACAGTTCCCAGGGGATACGAATCAACCCCACGATGGGAGAAATCCAGTCATGCGAGGATTGACAGTATGTCAGCGTGGCGTTCCAATCCTTACAAAAAAGAAATTCAGGCTTGGGCAGGTCGTCGCAATCTTTCCAAGTGTTAGCCCAATAAGTGAAGAACTCGTCCCAGGTAAGAAATCCATAATCACAATACCACTGATTAAGACGGGTTCTCATGTAATCCGAAGTGTATACATTTAGGAAGGGAGTGGCGCCGTTAGGCTTCTTTTTGATTCTGCACTTAATGTCTGAAGATACGGGCAAAAACTCTGAAGGATGTTCAACATTTTCAGTGTTTCCGGCGTCTTTAAGGTCACACCTGTACAGAAATAACTGGTAATCATAGGTGGCCTTAATTTTCCAATAGGCTTCCTTTTGGCTGCCAACGCAGTGATTGAGGCAACGATTCACCAATCTATCCATCCGCTGATGACCATGGAGGTCATAGACTGGAACAGTAGCACCCCCACAGTGGGGACAGATAGGAACAACGCCATCCCCGTAGCATTCATTGCAAGAGGATATCTCATGGTTCCAGGGTAAAATTCTGATACCGAGCCCTTCACAGGCTGGGCAATTCATCATATCAGTGCGCGAGATTACGCGAGAGTCGCGTTCCGCTCTCGCTACTTTAACCTGGTCAAGGACAGAGGGGTGTTCAGGAGTGGATACGAAATCAGGGCCGTCAAGAGACTTTAAGTACTTGTCGTCGTCAATATGTTTCATGATAATAGTTCCTTTCTTATGTAGAACTAAATTGTAGGGGTCGCGGTGCACCCGACCCCAGGTGGTTATGCAGTTTTTTTACTGCACGCTTCTTCCTGTGCTTTCCACTCCGCAAATTGTTTCTGACCTTCTTCGCTTTCGAAGAATTTTTGGATTTCTGGGAGCAGAATTCTTGCTAACGCTTCAACTTCATGTTTTGGAATACCGGTGCCGTAATCACAATCTTTTTTCTTGCGTGACATGACTTTATTCCGCTTTTTGTCAAGGCGCAAATTTATGTATTCAAGTCGGGCATTTCCGTGTTGCCGTATATTCATTAACTTATCAAAATTCAGCTTCTTGCTAAATATGAAAAGAGTCCTTTGACATTTCAGCTTCTCCTTTCTTCTAATATGTGCGGAAGCAATCCAAGTGCTTCCATATATATTGTATGCAGATTTTTCGCAGAATATCGGCTAAAACAAAATATTTTTACATGTTATTTCATTTTTTGCTAATAATATCCCAAAAATATCGCAATAATATCCCTTTAATATCCCCAGATACAATTTATTTCATCATCTGAGGTAGTTTTGGAATACAACCTCGAGCCTATTGTGGCCCAGAGCACCGCTTACCATACCGCATATATCGCGGTCATGCCCGCGATATGGAGCATCAGTTTCAGCATCCTTGCCACTTAAATTAACGAGAGAGCAAGGGTCGAAGTCGCCATTACATAACTCCATGCCAGCATCTCGTTCTGATTCAAGTTGATATATAAGCGCAGTAGCGTATTCTGAGCGGAAAGCGTGATTGTCTATGTGGGAATCGTATGCATTAAATAACGGTCTTTCTGAGCCCGTATTGTGCTTGTCCACCATCTCGGTCACCTTGTCCTTATAATCGTTAAGAACCGGCGCTACGCGAGTTTTACCGCCCTTTTCCGTAAGCATAACAGCTACGACCTTTCCCTCTGCATTACGAGCACAATCGCTGGGGCATACCTTCAGAATAGATTGCCTACGACACCCTACCCCTTTAGCAAAGGTAATCTGGTCTTTGTACTTATTGAAATTCCTCTTGTCGTTGGCTGTTTCATTACGGCTTCTGGTGATTTCAGATAAGCTTCGATTCTTGAGACCAAGCTCCGCCTTGCTAAGTTCATAGTTAAATATCTTGTTGAGAGCCGACATGTCCTTGCTAACTGTCCATGCGCTCTTGCCGCTTGCCTGCCGTTCAACAAGATATTTCCCGGTAAGCTCTCGAGTAATATCTTTTGGATTCTTGCAGCCATTGTCTGCAGCCCATGCCGAAAACTCCCTAGCGGTCTGGCAATAGCTGTCCATCGTCTTAAATGAAAAAATGCCATCCACTTTTGAAGGATTGTAGCCCTTGAGATTGCCATGCTTCTTCAGGTAATCATCACGGGTCTTTTGTTTTGCTTCATGCTTACTTTGTCCGAATCGTTTTTGCATAGAAAGCTGATGCTGTAAATTGCGGTTTATACGGTTTGCCGCACCGTGTAGTTTTTCGTTATCGTTCATAAAAAAACACTCCTTTGTAGTATTCCTGCAAAAGAGCATGTGCCGTAGAGCAAATAACCGGCTATCGCCCGTTTATTTGCCACTCCTATGTACATATCAACTTACGCAGGATGTGTTAAAACAGCTGTATTTTTAAGCGTTACAGTTCGCTGTCCCGAAATATACGGGAAAGGTATTCGCGAGATTCGAGCCGAAGCTCTTCCTTAAATTGTCACCGACGTCCGCAAAGCCCACTGCGTACACATCGGTTTCCTGTTGTTCACATCCTGAAATTAGTTAATATCATGTTCGACTTATGTATTTTTTCTTCTAAATATTCCTCTCTTTCTATTGACTTTTTATAATTTTATGTTTTTTTCGATTTCGTTCTTCTTATGTGGGCTTATTTTATTATATGCAGGTTATCCAAATTTTATCGAGATTTTGACAAAATATATTAAATTTCACAAATATTTTTACAAAACAATTTAAACATGGTATAATATACTAAATTTTTAAGAGGAGCTTACAGTTATGGGTTTAACTAATAAGGTCATTATTGATTTTAGTGCTGCAATGCTACAGTGTGAAGCTTTAAGTAAGTTCTTTGCTGATTCTAGGGATTGTATTCGAACTTCGGAACAGCAATTATATAAAATAAATGACATAGCATTAAAAATTTCGGAATTACTAGATACCATATATGCAAATGAAGTAGGAGCAGAGCGAAGCGAGAAGTTAAATGAAATTCAAAATGCATTAGTTGGTGAAAAACTTCACTTAAACGATGTAATAGATGTTGTCTTAAGAGATACAGGTACATTATCCTATACTCTTATGCCTGGTTTCGACCAAAAATACGACCCTGCTAATGCCAGAAACAGGAAGAAACTAATAAATAATCAGCGAATGATTTTTGAAAACTCTATTTTATCAAATATTGTGTCAATATTTGAAATGTACTTGGCAAATTCATATGAAGCATTAGTATTAAATGACCCAAAGTCCTACTTTGAGAATAAACAAATTTCAATTTCTCAATTATTTAGTAATGAGGTAAGTCAAATTCTCTTACAGTCACTTAATGAAGAAATCGAGAAAAATATGTTTGACTCATTAAAGACTTTGGATAAAATTAATGAGAAAAGTGTAATTTGTGTCGATAGATATATTCAGATACGCAAGGAATTTGAGGAAATTTATTACCGTCGAAATTTGTGCATTCATAACAATGGTAAAGTTAATAATCTATACCTAAATGGTGTTGATAAAAAATATAGCCAATCCCTCAAAATTGGTCAGCAAATATCATCGGATGACTTATATTTAGAAAACTCTATCACGGTTCTGAGGAGAATTATCTGCTCCCTTCACTATGAAATGTTAATTGTACTTAAGGCATCCGGCACCGATTTTGGCGATTTAGCAAATGAAGGTTTTGTTTCCTTAAGCTGTGGAGAATACAAAACTGCTGAACATATTTATGGAATATTAAGAAGAAATACAAATTTTGAGTTTATAGACAAAGCCGTTTACGAAATTAATTATATAAATGCTTTGAAACAGCAAGGGAAAACAGAATATTTAGAATTAATCAATAAACTTGATTTCTCGATTGCCACCGACATCTTTAAAATTGCTAAGGATTGTCTGTTGGATAATAACGAAAAGGTATATAACAGGCTTACGAAAACATATCCGACTTCTTACAACGCAATTCAAATACGAGATTGGCCATTGTTTATTGATTTTAGGAAATCTGAGTTTTATATAAAATTCTCGGAAGAGCATGCTGATGACTTTAAAGAATTTGAATTTCAAGAATCAATAGATATTATCCAAAATTTAGACGTTATTATCCCAATTAGTCCAGACAACAATTAATAATATTGAGAGTTATAGACTTATCCATAATTGTAATAGCGATATTAGTAACATTTATTTGGGAGGTGAATTCGTGTTTTGTATCAAATGCGGCGCAAATTTGCCGGACGAAGCGCAGTTCTGTTCAAGTTGCGGTATATCTATGCTGGGCTCAAACAGCACGGGCGGTATCGAAAATCAGGCATCCGGAGCTTCAAGGCTTGTCCCTGCGAAATGCACGAGCTGCGGAGCTACATTAAAAGTTGATGCGGTACAGAATGCGGCAATCTGTCCTTATTGCAACTCAGCCTATATCGTTGAGAAAGCAATAAATAACTATAATGTAAGTATGAACGGAAACATGAACATTGGGAATGCAACCATCAACATTTCCGGAGCTAATACAAATAACCTGCTTATGCGCGCCAAAAACTTTGAAGCTGAAGGCGATTATTTGTCCGCCCTCGATTACTTCAATAGAGTGCTGGATATAGATGCAACTCAGTTGGAAGCCAGCAAAAGTGTAGCGAGAGTAAAGGACATTGTTGCAAACTATGTCTATATGGAGACAACGGCAAATTCTCTGTTTTCCTTTGGTAAACTACAGCTTAAAAAAGGATATTTAGTGTATAGAACTAATAGTGGGAAAGAGACCGTATACAATCTAAATAGAATACATAAACTCAGAAAAACATTTGGAAATTTGGGCTTTATGTATGATGGACGAATTACTGAAGTAACCTATGCGTGTAAACATATTGACGAATGGATTAACACCATTAGCAAAGCACAGATGGGTCATTATAATGAAATGCGAAAACCGCGCCATATGATGAGTAGGTAACGAATTTGAATACTCATTTATGAAGCAAGACATAAGAGACAGCAATCAATAGAGGTATTAGCAAAGTGCAGCAGGGCGACAATCGTTTGATTGCCGCCCTGCTTGTCGTACTGCATATGTGGGGGGCAGCTGCAGCCCCAATTAAGCCTCTACTGTATCCAACATTCTGCTACCCGAGTGCGGGCACGAAAGAGCCGCACCTGCCCGCGGCCTGTCGGACGGAGACCCCGTACCCCCGTGGCTCTCGTCCGTGCGGTGGTGCCCATTTCTTTGACCCACTGATTTATTGCCAGTTCGGACAACAAAAAAAGACAAGATTAAATCTTGTCCATAATGTTACAATTGTATTACAGCATCAAAATGCTATTGCTATTTTGTGGTAGACATGCTAATATAGTTGTGTAAAAGTAGAAACAAATAACTCCCCCTGGTTTCCCAAGAGGTTACAAAACATATTACACTTTATGTGTTCACTATATTCAATGAGTGTGTATAGTTTATCATAATGAATGTTGGCTGTCAAGAAGTTTTGTAAAATATATTTGACATAGGAGGTTAATACCAGCGAGATTGATGTTGATACTGATACAAAAATTTATTTAATAAAATACGTGATGAGCCAACCATTACTAGAGAGGAACTACTATAGATAATTTTCGTAAAAAATATACTCGTTTCGTTTCCGAGGAGCTTAACAGCGAGTGTAACGGGCATGCAAACTTTGACTTTGTTGATGTAAACTTACTGTCTGACCAGACTCTTTTTATCGACCCTTGCTTGATTGAGGTGCAGACTGACCCTTGGTGCGTAAAAGCTAATGCTATAATAAAATGCTTTTTTAATGAACTCTATTCTGCATATAGAAGCGATGATAAAGATAAAGTTATTAAATTGCTTGAACACGCTAGGGAAGTAAATTACACGCGTCTCGGCTATGGTCAGGGTGACAACGGTCATGGCAACACCTATTATGGTCTTGTGAGCAAGTTTTCTCCTTTGTATTCGCTTGTGAAAAAAATTGGTTCAATAAATTCTTCAATGGATTTACCCGTTCTTGTTCCGGACTTTGGTAAAGATGGATTGTCAGATTTATTAACAAACGTTTTGAACCATTCGTTAAACCAATTCACTCTTTCCCAGTTATCCAAGCGAGGAATTTCTCCAAATGGCGTTTGTTCATATTGGTCCTTCGATACAACTTCCGCTTCATGGAAGTTCTTCGAAAATCAACCGTGCTATAATGCGCCAAAGGGCAAACTGCTTTTAGTGCCTAAAAACATTGTTCATTATGAATACCTATGTTCTGCTAGTCAGTACCTTCAAAAAGAAATTCTCGGAAGGATGCAGAAAGAACGCGCATATATTAACGATAAAGGGAAGTTTAAGTACCCTTCAAAAGCGGATGTAGCAACCGAAATAGTTAAAACGACTGAAAACTGGAGATACGATTTTATTGTTTCTTATACATCTGAATATCCCGACGTACTTAATGAGTATCACTGCTCCATCCCAAAAATGTATGCCTGCCGAGCCCTGACCGATGCCGAACTCGATGAAATTGTTTATTATGGCAAAGACCATGATATACTAAGCGCATAATATTTTCGAGCGGGGGATGTTTTCCATCTCCCGCTCGTTAATTTAATTATTTATCCCGTGGCCTAACTGGAACAATTAGTAGCTCCTATTACAACTAAGCATACTGAGGGTCAACGGGCCACAAGTTCAATTCTGTAAATATAGAAGTTTATCCTTATTATCAGAAAATTGCAAAATGGCCTAAGATACGGTATTGATAACAACCGTTAATTTTGGCCTTTAATTCAAGCTTGATTGCAAAATTGTGTAAATTTGTGGTATAATCAAATCAATTATAAATAATGTCTAATGAACAAATTGCTTAAATAGCCAGACTCTTATAAATATGCTTAGGGAGGCAAAAAAGTGAACGGTGTAATCTACGCACGCTATTCCTCGGATAACCAGAGAGAGGAAAGCATTGATGGACAAATCAGGGAATGCAAAGAATACGCCGAACACAACGATATTACTATAGTCGGCACTTACATAGACAGAGCATTATCCGCCAAAACAGATAACCGCCCTGATTTCCAACGTATGATAAAGGAAAGTGCCAAGGGACTGTTTGACGTTGTAATAGTGTGGAAACTTGACCGCTTTGCTCGCAACCGGTATGACAGTGCGCATTACAAGGCTGCACTCAAAAAAAATAGCGTAAAACTTTTATCTGCAAAGGAAAACATAGCTGATGGTTCAGATGGCATTCTACTTGAGTCTGTTCTAGAGGGTATGGCAGAGTACTACTCAGCGGAACTCTCAGAGAAGGTCGTCCGTGGGCATACCGAGAACGCATTGAAATGCAAATATAACGGCGGGACGCCCACCTTTGGATTCTTCATAGATGACGAGCAGCATTATCAAATTGATACCAGAACAGCCCCTGTTGTACTTGATATTTTCACTCGATATGCAGAAAGTGCAACAATGAAAGAAATCGTTGATTATCTTAACAGCACGGGAATAAAAAGTGTAAGAGGAAAAGAAGTTGACCTAAACTTTGTTTCCAACATTCTACACAATCGTAAATATATTGGCGAATATCGATACCGTGAGATTGTTCAGCCAGATGGTGTTCCCGCTATAGTTCCATTTGATTTGTTTGAACGTGTTCAAGAGCAGATGGCAAAAAACAAAAAAGCCCCTGCACGACATAAAGCAGAGGACGATTACTTACTTACAACAAAGCTTTTTTGTGGAACTTGTAAGTCTTTTATGGTTGGAGAAAGTGGAACAAGCCAGTCTAAGCAGGTATATCACTATTACCGCTGTGTGAACAGCAAGCAGAAAAAGGAATGTACCTCAAGACATAAGTCAATTAAAAAGCTCTGGTTAGAGGATGCTGTCATTAATGCCGTGATGGAAAAAATCATGGACGATTCATTTGTGGGAAAGTTAGCTGATTCAGTTTTTGAGCTCCAGCAACGTGAAAGCAGCGAGCTTCCTATTCTACGGAGCCAGCTCCAAGATGCCGAAAAAGGCATACAGAACATGCTTAATGCAATTCAGGCTGGTATCATTACACCGTCGACAAAGCAGCGTCTTGAGGAACTGGAAAAAGTAAAGGACGAGCTTGAAATTAGCATCACAAAAGAAGAAATGCAAAAGCCACTTATACCTAGAGACATGGTAGTAAAATGGATATGCCGTTTCAGAGTGCTAGATATTACCCAACTTGATGAAAGACGCAGGCTAATAGACAGTTTTGTTAACTCTGTCGTAGTTTATGACGATTACATTCTTATAACCTTTAATTATAAAGACGGCTCAAAGGCTATCTCGTTTAAGGACATAAAAAGTTCGGATTTGGAATCCCTTGCTGGACCAGAAAAAATTTATTATTTTCAATGAGTAAAGATAAAATCTAATGACATCTATCTTTCCCACACATTCAGATTCTTTTTAACAAATTGACGGAAGCCCTGTGGCTTTCTTCCGGCAACTTCTTCAAATGTCGATGTTATCTTTTTTGCTGTTCCCAATCGCGTCATCATATAAAGCATCCCCATAACGCTCGCATATTCTTTATCGACTCCGCGAACATCAGTCCAATACTTTTTTGCAAATAAGGGCTGCGGATTGGCGTATGTGATTTTACGTCCAAGTTCCTCTGAAAGAATTCTTTCGACCTGCCAGTAATCTATTGCTTCAGGACCGGTGATAGAATATGCTTTATTTTGATGTTTCTCAGACACCGATAGTATTTTGGCAACCAGAAATCCGATATCCTCCGCATCAATAAAGCTGGTAAGTGCATTCTTCACCGGTACTATGATACGGTCAAAATGCTTAATTTCAAAAGCATGAATACCACTGATGTTCTGCATAAAGAAGCTGGGTCGTATATGACAGTATGGCAGCTTCGCCTGTTCTATATATTTTTCAATCTTGTGGTGAGGTGGTGCAGGATTCTTCTCGACACCGATCAAGGACAAAAAGCTGACCAGTTTAATCCCGCCCTTATTTTTCATTGCTTCAATAAACGGCTTTAAATCCTCAGGATCTCCAAGCTGTGGTGGGCGAACGATAAACACACGGTCTACACCATCCAGCGCAGCATCAAAACTACTGCTATCAGTAAAGTCAAAGTATATACATTCCGCACTATTACCATACTCTGCTTCTAATGCTTTTAACCCACGGCTTGCTACCTTAACCTGTTCTCCACTTGAGATTGCATACTGCGCCACATAGGCTCCTATATTCCCCTGTGCGCCTGTTACCAAAATCTTACCCATGGTTTTTTTCCTCCAGTAGAATTTTATTTGCTTTTTCAAGGAGCAAGAGAAAAGCATTGAAATCTTCGTCGCCCATTTTTTCTTTTAGGACAGCCATAGTTTTAAAGTATTCGTCATAGGTGCTATCTACCAGCGTTTTAGCTTTTACGGTCGAATTGAGCAAAAGGCTTCGCCCATCGCTTGGCGAGGGTAATTTTTCTATATAGCCTTTTTTATATAGAGAAGTGACCATGTTTGTCGCCATTGCTTTGGATACATTAAAAAAGCGTGCAACTCCCATAGGGGTATTATCCCCGTCGGTTTTGCAAAGATAGATCAGCATACCCATTTCGCTCGAACGGATTGGCAGCTCTCGTTTTGAGTTGATGTTGAGCCGACAAAAGAGTGAAATTTGCTCTGCAGCTTGAATAATTTTTAACATTGTATCCTCCCTACATAGTAAACCGAGTGTACTTTTATTATAGTACACTCGGTTTACTATGTCAATCTAAATAATACAGAGTTATATAATAATTCCTATAGCGAGTAATCAGTACCTTTGCAGCTTACTTAAGATAAATTGCCTGTTTTTATATATTAGTATTGAAATAACCGTAATTACAGGAATAGCAGTCAAATACGAAAAGTATGGCATCAGATTGTATATAAAATTAATAAATGACTGAACACTTGCTGTATATGATGCCCCACAAATCATTTGAAATGCAACATAGAAAACGCCAACAATTGCTAACATCAAAAATGGAGAAATCGTTAAAAGAGCTACGCCCAAGATGCCTTTTAAAAATTTATTTTTCATTTGAATACCCACTGTTCACTGGAATATCAAACGCTTTTGTAAGAAAATAGCATAGAAAACTTACAAAAATCATAACGATTCCTGCAGAAATCATCCAGTTGCTTACGCCTATGATTTCTGATACCGGACCTGCTACAAACATGCCAACAGGCGCTGCAAAGCTCATGACACTTGTGACAAGCGATATCACTTTTCCAAGGTTTTCGGCAGGAACGGTTCTTTGTATGTAGGATGTAAAGGGAATATTGAAACCCATGCCCGTTGCGCCCATTACAAATACAACAATACAGAATACCCAAAATAAATGTGCTGGCAAAATGCCGCCTATTATTGCAAATATGCCTAATAAACCTGTTGAAATTGAGATCATTAAAAACTGCTTCTTAAGTCCTCCGGTAATACCGATCACCATTGCTGCAATCAGCATCCCACAAGAAAACAAGGTTTGTACAATGCCGTTGTGCCATGCCGTACCATTAAAATAATCTTTCACCATGAGCGGAAGCAGTGTTCCCAAAGGCACAAAAATGATGGTTGATATAAGCATCGGAATGGTAAGCCGGAGTAACGCCTTGTTTGTTTTGAAGGCACTGATCCCTTGCTTAATATCTTGTTTGAAACTTAATTTGCTCCGATGTCCTCTTACGTGTTCCGGAATTTTTGCAAAAGATAATGTGGATACAGCTAAGGCAGCACCCAAAACGTCAACAAACATCGCATATTCAAGTGTTGTCACGCTCATCAAAAAAGCGCCTAGCATAGGCCCTACCATAGAGCATGCCGAGCTGATCATTTGACCAAATCCGCCTGCTTTTGTTAGTTCTGTCGAAGGTACCAATTGAGGAATAGCAGCTTGCAGGGCCGGTTTATGGAAGGTTTCACCCAAAGCTCTGATAAATAAAACGATATATACTATTGTAAGGGATTTAATACCTATAATAAATAATACGCCTAATGCTAGGCTTGATAGCGCTACTGCACTATCAGCTATTATCATGATGGTTTTACGGTTGAACCTGTCTATCCAAACGCCTGCAAACAAACCAATAACAGCTTGTGGCAGCAAGCCTATGACACTTGCTATCGTGAGTGCCATTGCCGAACCTGTTTCCATGGTAATCCACCAAATAATTGAGAACTGTACCGCACTTGAGCTCAGTAGCGAAAACGCCTGACCTATATAAATGGTAAAAAAGGATTTTCTCCATTTCGTGGTTTGCTTCATATCATCACCTCTGGAGAGACTTCACAATTATTTCTGCGCATGCCATCGCCCCGTTTTCAGAAGCTATTTTTTTACCGAGGTTATCAGCATTTGCAACGATTTCATCAGTTAAGGCATTTCTGATGGCATCAGCGAGCTTCTCCGCAGACAGTTCCTTTTTAGGTATGGGTTTCGAACCAACGCCTAAGTCATAAGCCCTATGTGCCCATGCAAACTGATCATTGGAAAATGGGATAATAATACTGGGAACTCCTGCCTTAAATCCTGCCGCAGTAGTACCCGCGCCACCATGATGGCATACTGCGGACACTCTCTCAAACAACCATGTGTGAGGTGCGCCATCAATTGCAATGATGTTCTCTGGAAGATTTTCAGGCCTACCCATGCCGCAGATAATACCACGTTTTCCGCTTATAATGAGTGCTTCTACTGCTATTTCTGCCAGTCCATCATGTTTTTCTAAAGAAGTCATGCTTCCAAATCCGATATATACCGGCTTATCGCAAGCATCCAAAAAAGCAGCTAGCTCATCCGAAGGTCTGTATTCAGAAGGCTCTTCAACGAACCAGTAGCCATTCTGGTAAATATTCTCGTTCCAATCCTGAGGTCTCTTAAAAACATAGTTGCTGCAAGAGACAATAGCAGGATGTTTTTTATCTGTATGCCTTTCAAAAGGGCAGCCAAAATTATCAGGTGCTTTCCCAAAACGCTTTTTCCAAAAGCCTTTAACAGAATCCTTTGATGCCATCCACAGCATGCCCTGAATCATGGCATAGCTGATTTTATTAGTGAGCACATTGGACTTCGTTTTCCCATACATCACTACCGACAAATATTCTTTTGTCTTGTGCATTGGGAAAGGAGATGCCAGAACAGAAGGAACACCAAATTTCTGTGCTGCAAAATAGCCGATTGTACAGCCCGGGTGGTAGATAATAAGTTCACTTCCATCGCAGGCGGAATAGTAGTCATTTACCATGTAAATGCCATATTCCTTCATCTTGTTAAACGCCAAAAGCATTTTCAAAGGATTATCAGCTGAGCCGGCTGCTTTCAACAGCTTCGGATCAACGTTTAGAGTTTCAATATCTGCCTCTACCGGAAATACGTCGATTCCATAGCCTCTAATAAAACCTTCAAAGCTTTTACTAGCTGCAATGCGAACATCCTTACCTAATTTTTTTAGTTGCTGGGCAAGCGCAATATATGGCTGAAAATCACCACGTGAACCAGAACAAAGAATTGTAATCATATCTTTAACCTCCTTGATTCATCCAACACCTTGTTGTATAATTTATTATGTAATGGACGCTATCGATCATCAACCGACAATGTTGAACGATATGTCGGATTTCAAACGTGAGGTATGTATGAGAAAAAGAGAAGATATAACAGCCCAGACCAAGCAAAATTTAATCGATTCCTTTTGGTCATTATATTCTGAAAAAAGGATCGAGAAAATAACCGTAAAGGATATTACGACTAAAGCCGGATATAACAGAGGGACATTCTATGAATATTTCACTGATGTGTATAATGTCCTTGAACAAATTGAAAATTCTCTAATCCCTTCACTTGATGAACTTCCACCGGTTATAACCCCTACAGGCTCGTTAGGAATGCCACTAGGTGCTTTTTATGAACTTTATAACAAAAACAACAAATACTACTCGATCTTACTGGGAGAGCGCGGAGATCCAGCTTTTGCAAGCAAACTTAAAAATTCGATTAAGCCGATTATCATGAAGGTTTTTGATGATAAGTCTAATGTTGATAGAAAAGAATTGGACTATATTTTGGAATATACTTTATTTGCTATGATTGGCATCATGAGTTATTGGTTTAAACAGTCTGATGCGCTTACAAATGAAGAATTACATGATTTGATAAAACGTCTTATGGAGCAAGGTGTCATGAAACATCTTCCTTTATAGTAGTTAGAAAAACTGAGATAGCACAATAAAAGTCTGTTTGCAGCATACAGGAATATTATATATAAAAAAGAAAGGCGCCGAATTATATTCGGCGCAAAAATGTCAGTTAAGTGCAAGTTTTATAACTGCATATAAATATCCAAGAGGGCAAGATATATCCTTTTATTAATAATGAATCGTCTTAACTCGCATGGTTGCGTAACAGACGCAGGTGCTTCTAATTAAACTTCTAATATAATTGCTATTTATAAAGATTGCAGAAGACAGGGAGCTTTCCCGATTTAAATGCCGTAAATGGCCAAATATCAAGCTTTTTTTGAGTACAGGATAGCCTCGGATTAACAGTCATAAACACAAAAACACATGAGCCTTGGTGGCCTGGGGGTCAAGAGGCCGCATGTTCAAGTCATGTCACTCGGACCAGAAAAAAGGCTCTAAATCGTATGATTTAGAGCCTTTTTTGTACTTTTAGCGCATGGACTGCAGTGGGAATTTGACAGTGGTTTCTGATATCATCATATGGGTAGGAAGTAGAGGAAGATACCATGCCCGGTTATTACAGCAAACAGACCGTGTTTTTGAGTACGTGGAGCTGTTTTGCTATCGGAAGCGTATGCGCACACGTGTCTTTGGACTATATGAGCCCAGTAGAACATTGTCTGAAGTATAACGGCCTAAAAACAGCATAATCCAACATATTTTAGTAGACCATATCGTTACAAAAGTTCTATCGCTTTTTCGCCGATCTCCAAAGTTTTAAAACCGGTATCTACCTGAAGTTGTGCGCCTTTTCCAGCACCATGTCCTTGACCTTCATCAGCCTGACTTTCGAAGATCGGTCGTTTTCCTCAAGCTTCATTGAGATATACTTGATGTTCTCCTGACATTCGGGAATCATCACGTATTCGAGCGCGTTAACGCGCCGCCTTGTTCTTTCGATTTCCTCAGCCATCAACTGCATGGCCTTTTCGACCTGTGCAAGCTCAAGCATATCCTCAAATACACGTGAGAGAATCGCAAGCGCGTCGTCAAGCTCGCCGGAGGTCTGTGCAAAGCCGTAGGGGTATATATCTCCCGTATCCGCGGTCTTTGTTTTAAAATCATAGACCGGAACATTCACGCTCATGATGTTTTTGAACCGCATTGTAAGCTCGACGCTCTGCCGCGGGTATAAAATGGACTGTTCCAGCATGTCTGGTGACATGACTGCGGAGGCGACAGTCAAAGCGGAAAAAGCTTCCGTGAGACCCTCCTCGACGCGCGTGCGCAGCTCGCGGTTTTTGCGGACAACGTCCATGAACTGGCGCATGAGCTCGTCGCGCTTGTCCTTGAGCAGCTTGTGCCCGCGCAGCGCCGTCTTTAGTCTTGTTTTCTGCTGGTTCAGTACCATTCTGGTCGGAGTTATCGCTGCTTTCGGCATATTTGATGATCATCCCTTTCGTCGGGCTGTTAAATGCAAACGGTTCTTATTGTTCTCTGTGCAGGTATTTCTCGATATGCTCGGGCTTGACGCGCTTGAGCTCGGAAACTGGAAGTATGCTCAGAAGCTCCCAGCCGAGGTCTAGCGTTTCCTCGATTGTACGGTTGACATTGAAGCTCTGGCTGACGTAGCGCTTTTCAAACTCATCAGCGAATTTGGCATAGAGCTTATCCGTATCGGTCAGCGCCGCCTCGCCCAGAATCGTCATAAGTTCCTTTGCGTCTTTGCCTCTGGCGTATGCCGCAAAAAGCTGGTTCATCGTTCCCGAATGATCCTCGCGCGTCTTACCCGCGCCGACGCCCTTGTCCTTCAGACGGCTGAGCGACGGCAAAACATCCACGGGAGGGACTATGCCCTTTCTGAAAAGCTCGCGGGAGAGAATAATCTGACCCTCGGTGATATAGCCCGTAAGGTCGGGGATTGGGTGGGTCTTGTCATCCTCCGGCATCGTGAGAATTGGGATCATCGTGATAGAACCCTTCTTCCCGATACGTCTGCCTGCGCGTTCATATATGGTCGCAAGATCGGTATAGAGGTAACCGGGATAACCGCGGCGCCCGGGGACTTCTTTTTTCGCTGCCGAAACCTCGCGCAAAGCCTCGGCGTAATTCGTTATGTCGGTAAGAATGACGAGGACGTGCATATCCTTCTCAAACGCGAGATACTCGGCGGCTGTAAGCGCCATACGCGGCGTCGCAATACGCTCGACCGCGGGGTCGTTAGCGAGATTCGTAAATAGAACCGTCCGGTCGATCGCCCCAGTCCTGCGGAACTCCTGAACGAAATATTCGGCCTCCTCGAAGGTAATGCCTATAGCGGCAAAGACAACGGCGAAGTTTGAGCTGTCGTCAAGTACCTTTGCCTGACGCGCGATTTGGGCGGCAAGCGCCGCGTGCGGAAGGCCGGAGCCGGAAAAGATCGGCAGCTTCTGTCCGCGGACAAGAGTGTTGAGTCCGTCTATCGAAGAGACGCCGGTTTGGATAAATTCATTCGGGTAGTCGCGCGCCGCGGGATTCATCGGAAGTCCGTTGACGTCGAGATGCGCCTCGGCAAGTATTTCGGGGCCTCCGTCGATGGGTTTGCCCATACCGTCGAACACGCGTCCGAGCATGTCCTCGGAGACAGCCAGCTCCAGCGTATGTCCGAGAAAACGGACTTTGCTTTCCTTGAGGTTTATGCCGGCCGCACTTTCGAAAAGCTGAACGACAGCGGTGTCGCCGTCGATTTCCAACACCTTACAGCGGCGGGTCTCTCCGTTCGGAAGCTCGATCTCCGCCAGTTCGTTATAGGTGACTCCCTCGACCTGCGAGACCATCATAAGGGGGCTGGCAATTTCTCGGATCGTTTTATATTCTCTGATCACTTTTCGTCGCCTCCCGCCGAAATTTCATTTATCTGGTTCTTCATATCCTCAAATATTCTCTTATACGCTTCCCGGTACTCGTCCTCCGGAACCATCTTTGCCCTGCCTATCCGTTCGCGCGCGGGGATATTAACAAGTCTTAACAAATCCGCGCTCTGATTCATGGCGTTTCGGCAGAGCGTATCGAAATCCAGAATTATCTGAAGCAGCGTCGACTGCCGCTCATAGGATGAATAGCTGTCCACGTCCACAAAGGCGTTTTGCTGCAAAAAGTCCTCGCGTATCATCTTAGCCGTCTCAAGCGTGAGCCTGTCGGCCGAAGAGAGCGCGTCCTGTCCGACGAGCTTTACTATTTCTTGAAGGCTTGCCTCTTCCTGAAGGATACTAAGGGTCTTTTCGCGGTTCTGCATGAACTTGACACCGATCTCGCTGTCGAACCATTTTTTAAGGCCATCTACATACAACGAGTAGCTTGTGAGCCAGTTTATCGCGGGGAAGTGGCGTGCATACGCAAGACCGGAGTCAAGCCCCCAGAAAACCTTGACGATACGCATCGTCGCCTGCGAAACCGGCTCTGACGTGTCACCGCCCGGAGGCGAGACAGCGCCGATAGCTGTAAGGCTCCCCTGCCTGCCGCCCGAGCCGAGACACTCGACAACGCCCGCGCGCTCGTAGAACTGCGCAAGACGGGAGGAAAGATATGCGGGATAGCCTTCCTCGCCGGGCATTTCCTCAAGCCGTCCCGACATTTCGCGTAGTGCCTCCGCCCAGCGGGAGGTCGAGTCCGCGATGACCGCGACGTCATAACCCATGTCTCGGAAGTATTCCGCAATCGTGATACCCGTGTAGATCGAGGCCTCGCGAGCCGCGACCGGCATATCGGATGTGTTCGCAATGAGCACGGTGCGCTTCATTAAAGGCTCGCCGCTTCTCGGGTCTTTAAGCTCGGGAAACTCCATGAGCACGTCAGTCATTTCATTGCCGCGCTCTCCGCAGCCGATATAGACGACAACGTCCACATCCGACCATTTGGCGAGCTGGTGCTGAACGACGGTCTTGCCGCTTCCGAAAGGTCCGGGAACAGCCGCCGTGCCGCCCTTGGCGAGCGGAAAAAGTGTATCAATAACACGCTGGCCGCTGTTGAGCGGTCGCGTCGGAACATGCTTTTTTATATACGGACGGTTTTTGCGCACCGGCCACTTCTGCATAAGCGTCAGCTCGTGGCTAGCGCCGTCGTCGCCCTTAACAAGGCAGATGGTATCCGCAACCGTGTAGTTTCCTTTCTGAATGGATACGACCGTTCCGGATATGCCGAATGGAACCATAATTTTGTGCAGTATCGCGCTGGTTTCCTGAACGGTTCCGATAACGTCGCCGGCCGCCACCCTATCACCCGCCGAAACGATCGGGACAAAGTCCCACAACTTCTCTCGATTGAGCGCGGGAACATCAATGCCTCTTGTAATCGTCGCCCCCGTCAGCTTTCTAATCTCCGTAAGCGGGCGCTGTATGCCGTCGAAAATACCGTCAAGCATACCGGGGCCGAGTTCTACGGAAAGAGGGTGACCTGTCGTTTCCACTTCCGCGCCGGGACCAAGACCGCTCGTTTCCTCATACACCTGTATCGAAGCGCGGTCGTCCGTCATATTGAGTATTTCGCCGATAAGGCGCTGTTTTCCAACGCGGACAACGTCGGAGACGTTAGCGTCGGAGAGTCCCTCAGCAACGACCAGAGGTCCGGATACTTTAATTACTTTTCCGTTCATTTCAGATCTCCTCTTGTTATAGGATGTCGCTGCCCACAGCGCGCAGGACAGCGGACTGAAGAGCCGACTGTCCAAGTCCGAGCGAACCTGACTTGCCCGGAATCAGAATGACCGCCGGCGTCGGACTGTCTTTAAATCTGTCTATCTCGGCCGACAGAGCCTTGCAGAAGGTCTCCTCGACATAGATGATAGCGTAGTTTCCGTTTTCTCTTGTTAATTCTTTAAATACGGAGAAGGCCTCCTCGTCTCCGGAGACGGGGAAAACATCAAGGCCCAGCGCCTTGAAGCCCATAACGGTCTCTCTTCCGCCCATGACCGCAATTTTAAGCACTTATATCACGCAGCCTTTCCCGAATAAGCAAGGGCTCTGCCCCCGTGAGCTTTCCGGTCAGTATCATCCGGATAGCGGTAATTTCGTTTTCCAGCGCCGCGATATAGGCGATGACCGGCGGCGCGCCGAAGCTTATGCTCCCCGCTCCGGCAAAAAATCTTATCAGCACATTGTCGCATTCCTTTTCAAACTCCGTGAGTTTTCCGCCCTTCAAGGCTTCAGCTCCTAGTTCTGCCGCGGCTCTGTACTCCGAAGAATCAAAGAGCGGTACGAAGCCCGTCTCTGTAAAGGCAGCCTCCACAAGAATTTCGACGTCTATATTGCCGCCTGATATTAGGGCGTTCCGCAGAAAGTTCTCGTCTCTTCCAATACGCAGGGTTCTCACAGCCGCTCTGAGGTTCACCCCATCGATTGCAAGCCTTACGTATTCCGAAAGAAACGGAGAATAGGCCTTTTCCGCAAGCTCACGCATTTCCTCAAAACAGGCCTTATCCAGGATAAAATCCGCCAGTTGAGGGTTCTCGGTGCGTCTTATCACGCTCCGCGCCTCCTCAAGTGCTTTCGCTAGCTTTGGGGGCAAGAGTGAAGAACTGTCCTCGGAATTGTAGGCTTCAGTGAGTGTTTCCGAAGGCACCGTACCCGAACTGGAAAGCAGATACTTCCCGTCCACACCCGCTCTCTCGGCCTTAAGCAAAACCTTGACGTTGTGATAGTCGTATTTCAGATTGAAAACGTCCAGTACAGAGGTCTCGGGTATAAGCTTGCGGATATCTTCAAACGCTTCTTTCCGGTGCGCCGAAAGGGTTTTTTCGATCTCAACGGCATTCATCCCGGACATATCTGCATAGCCGCAATCCGTCAGCAGCTTTGCCGATTCTTCAAAGCTCGGGACTTCGAGCATACGATTCGCTCTGTCCTTAGTCAGCATTTTAGGCTCTTTGGCTCTGAGCGCGGACGTAAGAAACAGATAATCATAGTCTGTTATTTTTTTACCTGACAAGTGCTTTCCTCCTTGCCGCAGAATATTATCGAAAGTCCATTAGGTCGGGGTTATTCGGCAAACAGCACGGTGGCGACTTTAGGAGAAAGCTCGCTCTTCGAAAGCTCGACGAGCTTCTCGACAGTGCAGTTTACCTCGATATCGCCCTGTTTGACCATGAGCCCGCCCTCGAAGCTTCCCGTTTTTTCACTGACGGTGAGCTTTGAAAGAAGTCCTCTATGCCTGAGCAGCTCGTTTGCCTCTTTTGTGACAGCCTTAGCGCAGGTCGCCTTGTCCCTTGCGTTGAAGACGATTTCCTCCAAACCGGTGCTTGCGGCGGATGCCGCCTGCCTTGCCATAAATTCGATATATTGTTTTTCGGGCAGACCGCGGAGTGACTCCATCGCCTTGTCAAAAACGCGCGAGACAGCGTCCTGTTTCATGGAAAGGATGCTTTTTTTAGCTTCCAGCGCAGCTGCTCCGGCAAGGCGCTGCCCATAGGCCTCGCATTCCTTTGCGCCCTCGCGGACCAGCTTCCAGTATTCTTCCTGCGCCCTGCCGCTGTATTCTTCTTTAATTGCGCGGCACTTTTCAGCCGTTTCCGCCTGCAGCGCTTCGATTTCAATTTGGGTTTCGGCGGCTATGCGCTCGGTGATCTTATTTATTCCTTCCATTGCAGTATTCTCATATTCACTTTACAGCGCTTGTGATGCTGATAAGCATGATAAAAGAAGCAAGGAAAGAAAGTATAGCGTAGAACTCGACTATGACGCAGAGCATGACGCCCTTGCCCATACTGTCGGGCTGCTTGCTGAGAAGATGGATAGAACTAACCGCAACGCGTCCCTGATACAGCGCGGAGGCGGTTCCGCCGATAGCTATCGGAATGCAGGCGGCGGCATAAAGCAGACCTGCGGGGATGGACATTCCTACGGCGGTTCCGGCCATAACACCCATCTGTATGATGCATATAAACCAGATAACGAAGCCATAGAGTCCCTGCGTACCGGGGATGACCTGCAGGATCAGAACCTTTGAGAACAGGTCCGGCTTTTCTCTCAGGACGCCCGCTCCGGCCTCGCCGGCGATACCAGTACCCTTTGCGCTTCCGACGCAGCAGACAACTGCCGCCAGACCGCTGCCCAGAATGCCTATCAGCATTCCTCCGTACTTTGCGATTAATTCTTGCATTTGTTAATCCTCCTCGATAATGTTAAAGTAGTTTGTTTTTATTGCGAGAGGCTGATAAGGTTTTCCGCCTTCTCGATAGAATTTTCCAAAGAATTCAAGATATTGTAGACGAAGCGAATGAACGAAGGCTCCGATGAGGCTGAGCGCGAGATTCAGCGACTGTCCTATAAGGAAAAGAAAGGCAAAGCCGATAATGCTGCCCGTCATCGTTCCCAGCGTATTGAATACACTCGCAATGACAGCTCCCGCAAGCATCAGCGCCATCAGACGACAGTATGATAGTATATCTCCGAACCAGCCGCTTACAACGCTGTAGAGGCTGAAAATTCCGTTTCCGATTTTCCCGCCGATTGAAGGGCTTGACCTCCCCTGCGTGAGGACTATCATGGCCGCTCCCGCAATAGCCACATACCATGTGATGCCGAGCGCCCCGAGCGCGATTCCGGCAAAAAACAGCCACAGAGAACCGACATCGTAGATAGCATCTTTCCACTGACCGTCACGGATAAGCATATATCCGTTGATTGCCGTTCCTATAATAAGCTGGATGAAACCGATGGCAAGCGCACCAATAAGAACCTGGAGTGGATTGTTCAGCGGGTCAATCAGCGCCGGTATGCTGACCGTATGCCCATACATTCCGGCGACCTTTGGTATTACATCTCCGAAAAAAGACCCGGAAAGCACTCCGAACAGAACGGTGGTCATGCCGCAGACCATTAGAAGCCCCGCGGCTCTGCCCTGAGCCCCTTTTGGCTTTGACTTGGTTTTATACAGCAGTCCGCCGAGGAAAAGCAATGCGCCATATCCCACGTCGGCAAGTATGATTCCGAAGAACATCGAGAAAAACACCGTCAAAAAGGGATTCGGGTCGATTCCGTTGTATATGGGCAGGCTGTACATCTCCGTGAGCATCGAATAGGGGCTTGTCAGAGCGTTGTTGCGGAGCTTTATCGGAACGTCGGGGATGTCCTCTACCGTCGGCTCCGAGGTCTCCCACGCGCAGTTAAAATTTAACAGAACATTTCCGAGCTGTTTATCCATCCTCGAGGGTACCCAGCCCTCAAAATTGATTGTCGATTCAGTACAGAGGAGTCGCTCCGTGTTTTCGGCTCGGTCCGCTTTTGTTAGAAGCTTGTCGGCGTTGAGCTTCAGGTCGTCTCTTGATGCGGCTGCCTCAACGACTTGTTTTGTCAGCCTTTCTTTCTCCTCCTCGAGAGTTTTAAGCTTTTCAGAAAAATTTGATATGTTTTCTGCTGCGGTGCCTTTCATTTCTGAAACTGTGGACGGAGAAAAACCAAAGCGGCGAACAGCTTCAAGCACAGCGGCTTTATTCTCCTTCATGGCGACGAGCAGCAAATAGTGCTGATCACGGTCGGAGGAGACTCTAATAATCTGGCTTTCCTGCGTCGCTGCGTACAGCTCCGTTTCCATTGCTTCCAGTACAACGGACGCTGGCACCGCACCATGCATTATAAAGCAGGTCTTTGTCTCGGACACCTCAAAAGGAAGCTCCATCGCTTCCCACGGTTTCAGCGTTTCAATAAGTCCCTTAACCCTGCTCATCTCTGCCGCCAAGCGCTTGATATGCTCGTCCGTTTCGGCAATCTTTTCCGCAAGCGCGAGATTTTCTTCCAGAGACGACTCGTCTGTCAGCGACTGCGCCGAGGCTTCGGGCTTAGGAGTGAAAAGTCCTGTTTTCGCGGGAGCATATCCGTTCATAAGCTCTATCGCGCCAAGCAATTTTCCATATTCCGCCCTGCATTCGCTCAGCCCGGCCGGTTCCTTTGAGAACGCACCGGTTTCCCCTGAATCCAACTCCGCGTTGTCCGGCTCCGTTATCTGGACACAGCCAAGGAGCATAAGCTCTCTTAATAGCGCCTCTCGTTCCGACTTTACGGCGACAAGCTTCAGGCGCTTCATTTTTTCGATGGCCATCAGCCGTTCACTATCCTTTCAGTCACAAGCGAAACCGCTTCCGCCATCCTGCTCTCCGCTTTTACGAGCATGGAGGCCTTGCGGTTCTCGGTTTGCCGGATGAGCTCTTTCGCGTCCGCGACGGCCTTCTCTTCTGTTTCACGCTTAAGTCCGCGTATCTCGTCTTCCGCCTTTCTTATGGCGTCCTCGACAGACAGCCTCCCGCTTTCCTCCGCCTCGGCGATGAGCTTCTTGGAAGAAGTCGCCGCTTCAGTCTTCGCGATCCTCGCTTTTTCCTCGGCTTCGCCTATTTCTTTTATTGCTTCAAGTGACATTTTCATACCCCCACAAGACGGATGAATAATAGCTTAATATGATTAAACGATTGTTATAGATTCTGCCAATACGGCGATATATATCATCAATGCGTCCGTTCTTTTTTACTTTTCCCCGATAATATAAAAATAATGGTCAGACCTAAATAAGGTCTTCCCACCCAAGAAAACAAATCTTGAAAGCGGCAAGTACCGCCCAACCGAATGCCAATTATCATATCTGGTATATTTTATCAAAGTAATTTTGCAAAGTCAATTTAATTCTTGTCAATTTCAAGATCCTCTTTTAGATACTGCATTTTATTATTTTTGCGATGGCAAGGCTTTTGTTTGCCTCAAATTATCACTTGACCTTAATTTTTTTAAATGATAGTATTCAATCAAAGTTATAGGCTAAGTCTATTATGCATATGTGTGGGTGAATGAAATGACGCTTCGAAATCTCCAGATATTTCTTGCAGTTGCGGAAACAGGCAGCATGAGCAAGGCTGCAAAGGCGCTTTATATGACTCAACCGTCTATTAGTCAGGATATCAGTGAGATGGAGCGTACATATAAAGTAACTCTGTTTGAGCGCATAAACCATTGCTTGAAACTTACTCCGACGGGTGAAGTGCTAATGCAATATGCTAAAAAGACATTGAATGCTGCGAAGGAAACAGAGGACTTTCTGAATTATGAATCTTCGCATCCTCGAATTCGTGTTGGGGCTACTGCAACAATAGGCGCATGTATCATGAGTCCCATCGTTGTGAAACTACACGAGGCTATTCCTGGCATAGTGCATCATGTTTGTGTTGCAAACACCATGATCATTGTGGGAAAGCTTCTCAAGGGTGAACTGGACATTGCGCTTGTAGAGGGCGCCGTAGCTGACTCTAACCTTGAGGTTCGAACTGTGATCCGTGATAGGCTTGTTCTTATATGCGCGCAGGAGCACCTTTTCTGCAGCCGAGATTCTATTGACATTCATGAGTTGGATGGAGTCCCGCTTATTTTATGTGAAATCGGCAGCGGCACACGCTCACATTTTGAAGACCTGCTTCGCAAGAATGACATCGAAGAGAATTTGAGCTGGGGCAGCTATAATTTCGACGCTATTATTGATGCTGTAAAACACAATTTGGGTGTTGGCATTATTTCCGAACGTATTGCAAAAAAAAATAGTATTAAAGACACTTTACATGTATGTGAGATTACCGGCGCAGATATGAATTGTAATTATCAGCTTGTATATCCCAAAAACAGAATTTTTCCCGCCTCGCTTATTGAGTTTATTCGTATCTGCGAGGAAATGGGCCTAACTGATATCCTCTAATTTGAAACCAAATATCTGCATATTTACCAAATATACAAACAGTCTGTTATCCCAATTCGGATAACAGACTGTTTTTTGCGTCGGGTTATCGAAAATACTCTATGGTGATAGAACAACCGTTATCATAATAGGCTGAGCCTATACTATGGATTGTTTATATATATTTTACAAATTTTATTTTCTTATGCTATTCTTATATATGATAATGTACAGTATTTCTCACAGCGATACCAGCCTTCGAACACCCCCTATACGAATATTAAGAAAAAACACAGGAGGCAATCAATATGGAAGCTAGTTTCAGTTTTTCAGATACCCGGGTATGGCAGGTATTCATGACATTCGCAGTTCTTCTCATCAGCTTACTCGTGTCAGGTATCCTGCGCAATTCAAGCAAATTCATTAAAAAGTCACTTCTGCCGATTCCCGTACTTGCAGGCTTCCTGCTGCTGATTGTGGGTTCGATCTGGAAAGCTATAACAGGCAATGCGCTGTTTTCAAGCGATTCCCTTGCGATTATAACCTATCACGGACTCGGACTTGGCTTTACAGCAATTGCATTACAGGCAAACGAGAAAATCAAGAATAAAAGAGCGCAACTTGACATTTTTAATTCAGCTCTTGTAACAACCTCGACATATATTCTGCAGGCGTTCATTGGTCTTGGGATTTCTTTTGGCCTTTCTTATCTCATCGGCTGTTACGCTTCATCGGGTATACTCCTGCCAATGGGTTATGGACAGGGTCCCGGACAGGCATATAACTGGGGAAAAATCTATGAGACAGGTTATGGCTTTACAAACGGAGCGACCTTCGGCCTTACTGTGGCGGCTGTTGGATTTATTGCGAGCAGCATAGGCGGCGTGATTTATCTTAGAACGCTTAAGCGGAAATGCAGTCCCAAGGTCATGGACAAATTCGAAGGTCTTGCTGAGGATGAGCTGGAATACAAGGCGGATTCCAAGGAAATTCCGCTGTCGGACTCTGTTGATAAGCTCACGATTCAGTTCGCGGTTGTTTTTCTGGCGTATACAATCACATACGGTGTCATTACAGTATTATCACGTCTTTGCGTGAATTCCGGTATTACGCTGCTTAGTGAAACGGTCAATAATCTAATCTGGGGCTTTAACTTCATCTTTGCAACACTTGGCGGTATGCTGATCAAAGCGATTCTCAATGGCCTTGAGAAAAAGAAGGTCATAAAGCATAAGTATACCAACAACATGATGCTTGAACGGGTGTCAGGAATAATGTTTGACATAATGGTCGTGGCGGCGCTTGCCTGCATCGATCTATCCGCGTTCAAGGAGCCCAAGTTCATTATTCCGCTTATTGCAATGTGCTTTGTAGGCGTTGTAGTTACATATATTTACGATGATCATGTATGTAAGAAGCTATTTCCCGAATATAACGATGAAGCGTTTCTCTCCCTCTATGGCATGCTGACCGGTACTGCAAGCACAGGGGTTATATTACTGCGCGAAATCGATCCGCATTTCAAGACCCCGGCCTGTAAAAATTTGATATTTCAGCCCCTGTGGACTGTAATTCTCGGCTTTCCGCTTTTGCTCTTAATGGGCTTTGTTCCTCAATCTACCACATGGCGGATTGCCGCCTTAGCCATTTTCCTTGTAATGTTTGCTCTGTTTTATATTATTATTCGGCTTTCGGCCCGAAAGGTACAGCGTCAGAGTGTCGAGATGAAATGATGTCCGAATGAAACCCAAAAACTTCATGTATCGGCATTGTAGCCTGTTCCGCATGGCTTTGCGCTGTTATATGAAAAAAATATATATGTATATTTGGAGGTACAAACGTGAAAAAACAACGCATGATTGCCAGTGAGGCAATTGTCGAAACTCTTGTGGCAGAGGGTATCGACCATGTTTCCGGCATTGTCGGATCAGCATTTATGGACTTACTCGATCTTTTCCCCGCAGCAGGTATCCGCTTCATTCCTGTGCGCCATGAACAGAGCGCCGCACACATTGAAGATGCTTATGCGCGCATTTCAGGCAAGGCAGGCGTGGTTATCGGACAGAATGGTCCCGGAATTACCAACATGGTCACATCAGTTGCTGCTGCTAATATGGGACATACGCCCATGGTTGTCATTTCCCCGTCGGCGGGAACCGGCTCTGTCGGTTGGGACGGCTTCCAGGAATGTGATCAGGTTTCTGTTTTCAAGGCTGTTACTAAGGCTACAATCCGCATTCCTCATCCTAGCAGGGCGGCTGACTGCACTCGTACGGCCTTCCGCATGGCTTACGCTCTGCGCGGCCCCGTTTTGCTGGATATTCCTCGTGATTACTTTTATGGCGAGGTAAACGATTACATCCTTGAGCCGCATCAGTACCGTGTGGATGACCGCGGCTGTGGCTCTCCGGCCTCCCTCGACCGTGCCGCCAAGCTTCTCGCCGAGGCAAAAAAGCCTGTTATTATTGCTGGCCGCGGTGTTGTTGACACTGATTGCCAAGATATCGTTGCAAAAATTGCGGATTTGCTGACTGCTCCTGTGGCCTGTACATATCTGCATAACGACGCATTCCCGGTAACGCATCCTCTTTGGGTAGGTCCCATCGGCTACATGGGCAGCAAGGCTTCCATGCATACGGTAGCAGATGCTGATGTTGTCCTCGCTATCGGCACCCGCCTTTCAGTTTTCGGCACTCTTCCTCAGTATGACATTGATTATTTCCCCGAATCCGCTAAAATCATTCAGATCGATATAAACCCTGTAAATATAGCGCGTACCCACCCTGTCGAGGTTGGTATTATCGGCGATGCACGCGCAGCATCTGTTGAAATTCTCAAGCGTCTGGAGACTTCTGCCAGCGGAAGGCTCCACAATAAAGAACGCATGGCTGAATTGGACGAACGAAAGGCCGCTTGGAACAAGGAAATCACCGATCTGGCAATGGTACCCGGCAATCCCATGAATCCCCGCAGAGCTCTTTATGAAATCGCAAAGGCTCTGCCGAAGGATGCTATCGTTGCAACCGATATCGGCAATGTTGCTTCCACCGCCAACAGCTATTTCAACTTCACCGAAGGACGTAAGCATATTGCTGCTCTTACTTTCGGAAATACCGGCTTTTCTTATCCTGCCGCATTGGGAGCAAAGCTTGCTCGTCCTGACTGCCCGGTTATCAACATTGTCGGTGACGGCGCATGGGGCATGAGCCTTCATGAGGTCAGTACCGCCGTACAGGAGAATATTCCTGTTGTTTCCTGCGTGTTCCATAACACAGCCTGGTGCGCAGAGAAGAAAAACCAGATTGACTTCTATAACAACCGTTTCATTGGCACCGATATTGACTGCCCTGACTTCGCCGAAGTGGCAAAGTCCATGGGGGCCTTTGGAAAGCGCATCGACAAGCCGGAGGATGTTGGCCCCGCAATCCTTGAGGCAATTGCATCTGGCCTTCCCGCAGTTCTTGAATTCGAGGTTGACGGTACCCAGCTTGCGCCGCCTTTCCGTAAGGACGCGCTCAATCTCCCTGTTCGTCATCTTGAAAAGTATCAGCATCTTGACCATAGAAATTGGTAAATAAACGGAGGGAAAAGCAATGGCAAAAGTAAATGGCGGACAGCTCGTCCAAAAGGTATTTAAAAAAGAAGGCGTACGTTATATATTCGGTATTCCCGGCGGACACATCTATCCCATGATGGAATCCTGTGCCGAAAACGGCATTCCCTTTATCGGAGTTCGTCATGAAATGAACGCCTCCTTTATGGCAGAGGGCTGGGCGCTCACAACAGGTGACCTCGGTGTTTGCACTGGCACAGCAGGCCCCGGCTTCACGAATCTGGTCACAGGACTTGCAAATGCAAGCTGCAACATGGTTCCTGTACTTTGCATGGCAGGTAAGGCAAGAACACGCGAGGCGGACAGAAACGAGCTTCAGGACTTCAACCAGCTTCCGCTGGTAGCTGATATGACAAAGCACGCCCGTTCAGTACCTGACGGAAACCGTATACCCGAGTATATCGGCCGCGCGATTTCCATCGCGAAGTCCGATCGTCCGGGTCCCGTATACATCGACATTCCTCGCGAAAAAATGGAAGCGGACGATTACGAGGAAGACGACATTGTGTTTCAAAGCACCTATGTCACCACCAGCAAGGCCGCAGGCTGTGAAGCTGACATTAAAAAGGCCGCTGAGATGATAAACAGCGCGGAGCGTCCGATGATTATTGCCGGAAGCGGAGCTTTCTTCTCTCATTCAGCACAAGAGCTGACGGCGTTTGTCGAAAAGACAGGTGTTCCTGTTTTCACCCGCAATGCTGCACGTGGACTTATACCCGATGACCATCCGCTTTGCATGGGAATCGCGGCTGGGCAGCATCCTGTTACCAGAGGCACCGCCGAAGAATCCGATTTGATTATCATTCTCGGAACTCGCACAGGCTACACCTTGACACAAGATGTGTTCCCGAAGGGCACGCCGATTATCAGAGTTGATATCGGTGCCGCCGCGCTGACCGATCAGCTTGATATTACCCTTGGTGTTGTCGGCGACGTAGCAACTGTCCTGCGTCAGCTGATGCCGCTGGTCAATGAGACCAAGCACACCGATTGGGTCGACTCAATCAGAGAGAGCCTTGACGGAATCAAAATGTTCATGGGAGAGGCCATGGCTTCCGACCAGACGCCGATTCACCCTCTGCGTCTTTGCGGTGAGCTTGCAAAGCGCGTTGACAAGGATACCATAATAGTCCTCGACGGCGGAGACACCGCTTCTTGGGGCGCAACAACTTTGCCTGCAATGGGACCCGGCCAGCAACTGAGTATAGCAAACGGAAGCTTCGGGCCTCTAGGCGTCGGCGTTCCTTATGCAATCGCTGCAAAGCTGGCCCATCCCGAAAAGAAGGTTATTCTTCTTACAGGTGACGGCGCGTTCGGTTACGGCGCTATGGAATATGACACCTGCATGCGTTACGGCATTAAGATCACCACGGTTATCCTCAACGACAGCTGCTGGGGTATGATTAAGAACAGCGAGGCCAGAAAGGCTTCTTCAGACAAGGAATTCGTCGGTCTGTATTTACGTGATACGCACTATGAACAGGTCGTCACTGCTCTGGGCGGTTATGGCGAACTGGTTACCGACCCCGCAGAAATCGGCGCGGCAATCGACCGTGCGCTTGCAAGCGAGCTGCCCGCAGTGGTCAACGTTATGACCGATGTGAATATTCCTTTCGGATTCTGATTCTTACCTTTTGTATTTTTCTCAGATGGGCGTGATTTCACGCCCATCTGAGACTACATGAATTTGGAGGACAAACTATGGAAATTAAGAAGATCGTTGTTATTGGCAGCGGCACCATGGGACATGGAATTGCCCAGACCTATGCGGCAAATGGTTACAAAACCACCGTCGTTGATATAAAACCCGAAGCGCTTGAAACTGCTAAAATGCTCGTTGCATCAAATGTCAAGACTATGCTCAATGCTGACTTTATCACTGCGGAACAGGCCAAGTCCACCGAGGCGAACCTCTTCTATTCTACTGATATAAAAGTGGCCGCAGACGCAGATTTAGTAATTGAGGCTGTTCCCGAGGATCCCGACCTGAAGGCAAGGATATTTGCACAGCTGGACGGCATCTGCCGTAAGGATACTATACTTTCCAGCACAACCTCCTCTATGAACATCTATGAGTTCGTGAAGGTATCAAATCCCGAACGACTGCTGATCGCCCACTGGTGCAATCCGCCCCACATTCTTCCGCTGGTAGAAATCGTAAAAGGTCCGGAAACCGATCCCGAGGTCGCAATTACGATGCGAAAGCTGCTTGAGGGCATGGGCAAAAGCCCCGTTGTTCTTAATCAGCCCGTACCGGGCTTCATCATCAACCGTCTAAATCTGGCGCTTATGCGCGAGTGCAGCTACATGGTTGAGCAGGGCTGGGTCAGCCCAGAAGATGTTGACACCGCCTACTGCTGTAACCAGGGCATGAAGGCCCCGTTTGAAGGTCCGCTGAAAATGATGGACTTTATCGGTTGGGATATCGGATGTATGGCCGGCATGTTCCTTTACCCGTCAATCTCAAACGCAACCGAGGTCGGTCCTCTTGCCATGCAGATGCTTGATGAGGAACGTCTGGGCGTTAAGGTCGGAAGAGGCCTATACGACTATTCCGACAAGACCCGCGAGGAAGTTCAGCAGGAAAGAGATGCGCGAGTTCTCGAGGTTGTCAAGCTTGCCAGAAAATTGAAAGCTGATTAATTAACTGATATTTCAGCGTGCTGTCTCTAGAAAACCGGAATAATTAAAGAAGATAGCAGATGTTTTATCTGCTATCTTCTTTCTGTTACAGGCTTCTTCACACAGTTAAAATTACTCCTGCACAGCATACAATATGCCGTGCAGGAGCTCTGCCGTCCGATTAACGTGACGGAATTCAGACAGCAACAGGGATGGAGTCGATTATGGATTAATCGGAATATATGCGTAAATTAGTGCTGCTGGGTACCGGCCTTCTGAGGACCCGCCAAGTGATGTGTTTCGAGAGGTTTGACGTTGTAATTGGAACGGTACTCTGTCTCCGCCCAGAAAACGTCCTCTGCTACCAGGCATTCGGGATTCAAGGTAACGCCGTCCAGCATAATTTCCTTGAACTTCTTGTAGCCGGCTCTGTCAATCAGGTGTCCGCCGTGGAGATATTCGGGCTTGTAGTCCATGACCCATGCCGAGAACTTTTGCCAGTTTGCAAGAACACTGAGTATGGTTTCCTCTGTTGCCCAGTTTAAGAACATTTTGCCTAAACGGGGTGTCTGACGTCCTGTGCGGCCGCCGATGATAACCTTATAGAAGTCCGTGGGCTCACGAGTCCATGCGCTTGCTGGGCAAGCTTTGACGCATTCGCCGCAGCCAACGCAGCAGCAGGGATCCTTGTCGATTTTGCCGGTCTTGGGATTGAGAGACAACACTCTGGTCGCTCCGTGCTCGCATTTCTTGGCGCAGAGACCACAGCCCACACAGCGTTCCGGATGGTATTCAATCTTTGCGCAGCCGATGATACCGAAGTCGCAGAGATGAGCCTTGTTGCAGTCGTTGGGGCAGCCGGCAATGTTGATTTTGATGTGGTAATGGCTGGGGAAAATCAAGGTTTCAATTTTTCGTGCCAACTCAAAGGTATTGACGTTGCCGCAGATACAGTGGTAGTTGCCAATGCAGGCGGTTATATTGCGGGCGCCAATGGTTGGGTAGCCTGATTTGGGATCCCATTCACGGGGCTCTCCGGCAATTTTATTCATATCCACATTGCATAGTTCAGCGTCAACACCGCATATGTAGTCCTCGATATATTCGTTGACCTGCGGAATGCTGTCATACTTGATGCCGCATATATCGAAGGTCTGGCGGGTCCCGAAGTGAAAATTCCCGTCGCCCCATGTTTTGGAGATGTGTTCAATCATTTCGAGATACTTTGCGTCGACCATGCCACCGGGAACACGCATTTGCAGCATAAACACTCCGGGGACTTTGGACTGGCGGAAGCAGTTGAGACGTGTCTTTTTGATATTGATATCTCTATTCATACTTTAATCTCCTCCCTCAGTCCACTAGATTTTTCGCGACCTTGTACGGGAAAACAGGGCCGTCGAGGCAGACATAGGTCTCGTCGATGCGGCAGTGGCCGCACTTTCCGACTGCGCAGGACATCTTGCGCTCAAAACTAAGCCACATATTTTCTTCCTTGGCGCCGCAGGCAAGGGCCTCCTGACAGGCATACTTCATCATAATCGGAGGGCCGACCACTATAAGCACATATTCATCGCCAAAGCCTTTAAAGTCGACCTCCTTGATGAATTTGGTTACCATACCGACGTGCCATCCGGACTTTTCATCCTTGTCGAGTGCATAAATTGTACGGAATTTGGTCTTCCACCTGTCAAGGTCGTCACTGAACACAATGCCGGCCTCGTCTTTGAAGCCGCAGATGAGGGTGGTACTCTTTGCAAAGCCTTGCTCATCCGCGCACATATTTATTAGCTCGCGCACAGGAGCAAGACCTGTGCCGCCCGAAACTACAACAACGTTCTTGCCCCTAATATCCTCAATGGGCCAACCCTTGCCGTAAGGGCCGCGAAGGAACAGAACATCGCCCGGCTGCTTTTCAAAGATAACGTTTGTTACTTCTCCGACAGAGCGGATGGTGAACTCCAAAAAGCCTTCCTCCCAACCGCTGACGGAAATGGGGCACTCACCAATCTTGGGGATGGACAGCTGCATGAACTGGCCAGGCATAGGCTTCGCGTCAGACTTTACGCGAAAGGTAAACTCATGTTCGCCTTGCTTTTTGACGGAGATAATTTCACAGGCCTTAGGTTGAAGCGGATTATTCATTACTCTGCGCCTCCTTTTTCAGCCTTGATTTCTTCGACGGCCTTGCACATTTTGTTCAAGGCGTTGGTGATGGTGATAAACTCGGGGCAGCGGTGTATGCATCTGCCGCAGCCGACACACATATGGCTATCACCGAAGCGGGCTTTGTAATCATGGAATTTGTGCAGCATCTTAAAACGCATACGATCGCCTGCGGTATTTCGATAGCTGGCACCGCCGGCAACAGTAGAGAATCCATCAATCTGACAGGAGGAGGTAACGCGGCGACGCTCACCGACCTCAGGATTATCTCCGTATGCAATGTCTTTTGTTGTAAAGCAGGTGCAGGTGGAACAGGCGATGGTGCAGGCCCCGCAGCTGATGCAGCGACCGTTGTACTCTTTCCACATGGGATGCTCTTTCAGCTTGTTAAGAATGTCCTTATTGGGGATGTCGGGCAATGTGACCTTAGTCTCGTTTTCCTCGACAAATTCCGGCTCAAACTCGGCTGAGGTTGATTGACTGAAGAAGGGCATAAGCGCCTCGTCGCAAACCTTGAACTTAACGCTTCCGTCTTTTTCCACTCTGAGTGCCATCGCGTAGTCATCGGTTTTGTTGGTGCCCATGCTGACGCAAAAACAGGTGTCATCAGAATTGGGGCATTCCATAAGTACGAACTTTACGAGCTCACGCATACGTTCGTAATACATATCAACAAAACCGCCGTTTCCGGCGTAGATTTTTGCCTGAATGTGCTGAGCATTGATATCGCATGGACGCGCAAACAGAAGTATCGGCTTTGTATTGCCCTTGCTCGCGCGGTACTCATCCTCAGTGAAGAAGAAAAGCGCCTGCTGAATCGGGGAGATAACTTCCTTGGCGGGGTAGTCTGATTTTTCATCGAAGACAATCTCTTCGAGAGATGCTACTTCCCCATATCGAATGATGTCGGTTTCGGAGTAGCGGCCCTGTGCCTTGAAGCGCTTCGGGGCAAAAATTTTGTATTGCTTTTTCAGCTTCGAAAATAGCGTGTCGGCTTTTTCCGAACTTAAAATATAGCTCATTTTCATCCTCCTTTTTGTCGGTTTGCCTAAGAAAAAAATATCATGTTGCCTGTTTGCATGTCAATGTAAAAGCGGCTTTTTGGTTGTATCAAAATCCGATGAAAATGATAAGTAATTGCTTAAGTATTAATTAATTTAATTTATAATATACAGATGGTTGAAAGTTGAAATTGCGAATGATATAATTTGATCAATTAAGGGCTGTAAGTTGCTAGTGAGGTGGAAAAATGGAAAACTGTATCCAGATGGTGGGAGTCGATTTCCGCACCGCTCCGCTGGCAACACGGAGCAAATTCGCTTTTTCGGACACTCAAAAAATAGAGTTTTCTTCCATACTTCTGGAGCTGGGCTGTCCGGAGTCAGCTGTCTTATCCACCTGTAACCGCAGCGAGATCTATTTTGTTGCGGATGATGACAGGACGGGGGAAGTCCGCGCGGCAATGCTCAGGTATTTCGGAGCGAAGGGCTGCGATGACACGCTGTACTCCCTATGCGGACAGGCGGCGATTAATCACCTTTTCCGAGTAACGTCCGGTCTGGAATCGGCAGTTGTGGGCGAGGATCAGATTTTAGGACAGGTCAATAATGCCATCCGGTTTGCGGAAGCCTCCGGCACGGCGAAAAAAGTTCTGAACCGAGTATTCAGGGACGCTGTTACTGTTGCAAAACAGGTCAAGTCAGGGCTAGGAATCTCCGACATTCCATTATCGGTTAGCTTCATCGGTATCAAAAAGCTAAGCTTGGCGCTGAATGGTCTGGAGGGCAAGTCCTTTCTTGTCATCGGCAGCGGTGAAATGGGCCGCTTAGCGGTGAAGTATTTAGCGGACGAATGGGCAAGCCGAATCTATCTTTGCAGCCGTTCCTGCGGAAAAAAAGAGAATTTTCAGTTGGAAGGACAGCCGGTAGAGCTCGTGCCCTTTGCCAATCGCTATAACTACATTTCAGAGGTGGACGGTATTGTGACCGCCACTGCCTCACCGCATACTGTTCTCGTCGGAGAAAAAATGCCCGCCAGAGGCAAGCCTCTTTGCATATTAGACCTTGCGGTGCCTCCGGATGTGGACGATAGTGTATACGATTTACCTTATACAAACGTGATAAATGTGGATGAACTGAATACGGTCTCCGCCGAGAATTTAGAGCGCAGGCTCTCTCTTGCGGCACAGGCGGAAGCTCTTATCGATATTAAGCTTTGCGAACTCGAAAACTGGCTGTTCCAAAATAAGGTTGATACCGCCATCGAATCCCTTAACCACAGGTGCCGGGAAATTGCGGACGACACGGAACAATTTCTGTTTAATAAGCTTAATCTTTCGGAACGGGAAAAAAAGCTCGTGGCAAAGATGATAGCGGCAAGTCTCAGGCGACTGGTGCGGGAGCCGATTCTCCGACTGAAAAAGCTGGATAACGAAGGCAAGCAGGAGGAATACATAACTGTGGTAAAAGAATTGTTCGATATAGAGGAGATAGCGGTAAAATGAAGAAGGTCAGAGTCGGCACAAGAGGGAGCAAGCTGGCGCTTGTTCAGGCAGAAACCATAGTAAAACTTCTTGCAGAACAGTTTCAGGACATATCCTTTGAGCTTGTCGTAATACATAGCAAAGGAGACCGTATCACTGACCGCCCTTTACAGGAGATCGGCGGTAGCGGCTTATTTACCGGAGAGCTTGAGGCCGTGCTCAGCAGTGGTGAGGTCGATTTTGCCGTACACAGCATGAAGGATCTGCCTGCGGAAATCCCGCCCTGGCTTACTTTGGCACCGGCTCCGGTCAGGGAGGATATGCGAGATGTTTTAGTTTTACGTGATTGCTATACCTGCCTTGCTGATTTACCGGACGGCGCAAAAATCGGCACAGGCAGTATTCGGCGCGGAATGCTGCTGAATGCCATGAATCCAAAAATCGAAATCGTTCCGATTCGGGGAAATGTGGACAGCCGACTTGCAAAAGTGGGCCCCCAGCTCGACGGTGTTGTTTTGGCGGCGGCAGGTCTTGCACGTCTGGGGCTGTCTGACCGCGTGACACAATATTTTGAACCCTCCGAGATGATTCCGGCACCCTGTCAGGGAATTCTGGCACTGGAGCTTAGAAAAGATGATACCTTCATTATGAATATGCTGGAAACCATCAAGGACGAGAAAACAGACATTTCCGCCAGAGCGGAACGCGCCTTTCTCCGCGGTACAGGAGCCGGCTGTCACGCGCCCGTTGGTGCCTTCTGTGAACATGACGTGTCGGGCATTACGCTGACGGGGCTTTATGGAACTGAGGAAAAAGGACTTGTGCGCGGAAGTCTCTCCGGTGAAAAGGAGAATGCCGAATCCCTTGGTCTGCGCCTTGCGGAGCAGCTACTGCGGAAACTTGAGGAAATGTAAATGAAAAAAACTATGGTATATCTCGTTGGCGCTGGCCCGGGAGCCGACGATCTAATTACTCTTCGGGGCTTAGAATGCATCCGCCATGCGGACTGCATAATCTATGACAGGCTGATAAGCACTCGACTGCTCGAAGAAGCGCCCTCCGGCTGTGAAAAAATCTATGTTGGCAAGGCCGCAGGAGAGCACAGCGCAAATCAGGAAGAAATCAACGCTCTTCTTCTTGAAAAAGCAAGACAGGGCGGCAGCGTCGTTCGTCTCAAGGGCGGTGATCCCTACGTTTTCGGACGCGGGGGCGAGGAAGCCCTGTGCCTTTACGAGGAGAAGATACCGTTTGAGGTGGTTCCCGGCGTAAGCTCCGCCGTGGCAGGCCCCTGTTTTGCGGGCATTCCCGTCACCCACAGGGGCCTGGCGGGGTCAGTACATATCATCACGGCACATACGAAGTCGGGAGGGCTGACCGATGCGGATTACAAGCGTCTTGCGCCGCTGGAAGGTACCCTGGTGTTCCTGATGGGGCTTTCACAGACCGCGGAAATCACAGCAGGACTGATTCGGTTCGGAATGGACCGCACCTGTCCGTCCGCAGTTGTTTCCTGCGCGGGTACAGCGGAGCAGAAGACAGTGAGCGCAACGCTCGAATGCTTGGCTGATGAAGTCGAGAAAGCCGGTTTAAACTCCCCCGCCATCATCATTGTGGGAGAAACGGTTGCATTACGGGAAAAATTGAATTTTTTCGAGCACATACCATTGTGGAACAAAAAGATACTCGTGACAAGCGACCGGAAGAAAAACGGAACGCTGTCCCGCCTTCTCGAAGTGAACGGCGCGAAAGTAACAGCCGTCCCGATGACAGAAATAGTACCCATGCGGGGCAGTCTGGCTTCTTATCTTCCGTCACTGGGCAGCTACAGTTTTGTGGTGTTCACGAGCGGTAACACCGTGGAGCTATTCATGGCGGAGCTGTATGAAGCCGGAGGGGATGTAAGAAAATTCGGCAGTGCAAAAATCTGCGCTGTGGGCCCATCCACCTGCAGGAAACTTCAGGAATACGGCCTGCGGGCGGACATAGTGCCGTCTGCGCATTCCGGCGAAGGCTTGCTTGACCAACTGCGGGGCATATTGAAAACTACGGATCGTTTGCTCCTGCCACAGTCCGCGAAGGCCATGCCCCGTCTGGAGAATGGGCTAAAAGACCTTTGTTCGGTGAATGTCGTCAGCGTTTACGATGCCGTCCGTCCGCCATTCGCAGATGGACTTTCGACTGGAGATTTTGACGCCGTGGTGTTCACAAGCTCTCTTGCTGCGGAGAACCTAGCGACCATGGCTGACACCACAGCATTAAAAGAAGGAAAAACGACCGCCTTTTCTATTGGTCCGTCTACAAGCGCGGCGCTTCGCGCGCAGGGCATTGAACCGCTGGAGAGCGGGGACAGTACTGTCGAAGAATTAGTGGAAAAGGTAATTGATTATTTTACACGGGGTGATAGTCATGGTTAATAGGCCCAGAAGATTAAGAAAAAACAGCGTCATCAGGGACATGACGTGCGAAACGGTGCTGATCAAGAGCGATTTAATCTATCCGATTTTTGTCGTCGAAGGAAAAAACAAAAGGAAAGCTATCAAATCGATGCCCGGTGTGTTCCGCTTTTCAGTGGATATGCTGGATGAAGAAGTCGCCGAGGCGGTGGCGGCGGGCATTAAAGCTGTTCTGCTATTCGGAGTCCCGCTGCATAAAGACTCATGCGGGTCCGAGGCTTACAACCCCGATGGCGTGGTGCAAAATGCGATACGCAGGCTCAGAGAGCTTGCGCCGTCTATGTATATCATCGCGGATGTGTGTATGTGTGAGTATACGGATCATGGCCATTGCGGCATTATTAACCCTGACGGCAGTGTGAACAACGACAAAACCTTGGAGTACCTGTCCAAAATTGCCCTGACCTGCGTGCAGGCCGGCGCAGACATGGTCGCGCCGTCCAACATGATGGACGGTTGCGTCGCGTCTATTCGGCGTGTGTTGGATGAAAACGGCTACGAAAGCACACCTATAATGGCGTATTCAGCGAAATACGCCTCCAACTTCTATGGCCCATTCCGGGAAGCGGCCGAGTCTACCCCTACTTTTGGAGACCGAAAAGGATATCAGATGGATTACCGCAACAGCGATGAAGCTCTGAGGGAGACGGCGCTCGATATTGAGGAGGGCGCGGACGTGATCCTTGTAAAGCCTGGTATCATGTGTCTGGATGTAATCCGAAGGGTCAAAGATGAATTCAATATACCTCTGGCTGCCTATATGGTATCAGGTGAATACGCCATGATTAAGTGTTCGATTTTACAGGGACTGCTGAATGAAAGCGCGATGTATGAGGCCCATATTGCCATCAAGCGTGCGGGCGCCAAGATGATTGTCACATATGCCGCAAAGGAAATTTGCGGCAGGATTGATTAAATATATGAAGCATGATAATTCAAACTCACTTTTCAAAAGAGCCGAGGAGTATATCCCCGGCGGTGTGAATAGTCCTGTACGGGCCTTTCAATCTGTTGGAACAGCACCTGTGTTTGCCGCTTCCGCTCACGGAAGCCATATTTGCGACGAGGACGGCAATTCATACATTGACTATATCTGCTCGTGGGGCCCGCTGATTTTCGGACACAGTCCCGATTATTTGCTGGATGGACTGACCGAAGCTGTACGCCGCGGTGTTACATACGGCTTGCCTACCGCTCTGGAGTGCGAAATGGCGGAAACGATCTGCCATGCTTATCCCGGACTCGATATGGTTCGTATGGTTAACTCCGGTACGGAGGCGACCATGAGCGCTATCCGCGTTGCCAGAGGCTATACCGGCAGAACTAAAATCGTTAAGTTCGAGGGCTGTTATCACGGTCACAGCGACGCGCTGCTTGTCAGCTCAGGCTCTGGTGCCCTGACGTACGGGGTTCCGACATCTCCGGGAGTTCCAGCGCAGGTGGTAGCGGACACTTTGGTGTGCAGATACAACGACTGCGAAAACATCCGCGAGGTGTTTCGCACCTGCGGCGACGAAATTGCCTGCATCATAGTGGAACCAATCGCAGGCAACATGGGACTTGTTCCGGGCAAACCGGAATTTCTGCGAACACTGCGGGAGTTAGCAGACGCTTACGGTTCCGTTTTGATTTTTGATGAAGTCATCAGCGGCTTCCGCGCGGCATACGGCGGTGCGGCAGAGCTTTACGGAATTAGGCCGGATATGGCCTGCTTCGGCAAAATAATAGGCTCCGGACTGCCTGTTGGCGCTTATGGAGGTAAACGGGACATTATGACTTACGTTTCGCCTGCAGGTCCCGTGTATCAGGCCGGAACGCTTTCCGGAAACCCGCTTGCCATGTTTCTGGGCCTCAAGAGTCTGCGGCTGCTTCAAAGCCGTCCGGAGGTTTACGCGGAGCTGGAAAGCAAGGGGAAGCGGCTGCAGCGGGGCATGGAGGAAAACCTGCTGGACCTGTCTCTGCCTTATCGTGTAGTCCGGTGCGGAAGTCTGCTGACGCTTTTCTTCTGCGAGGGCGAGGTCAACTGTTATGACGATGTGAAGCGCTGTAACACGGACTTATACGGGCGTTACTTTCGCGGAATGCTGGAACAGGGAATCCTGTTGCCACCTTCACAGTATGAGTGTATGTTTTTGTCTCATGCACATTCCGACGAAGATATTGCTGAGACAGTAGAGAAGCAGCGGGTCGTTTTGAAGGAGCTGATATAATGTATTTCCCCTTTATGGTAGACTTGCTCGGGAAAAAGCTTGTCGTTGTCGGAGGCGGAAAGGTTGCTTTCCGAAAGTGTGAGTTATTTCTTTCCTTCGGAGCGGAGATAGATGTAGTAGCGCCGGCTTTGTGCGAGGATTTCTCAGTTTTAAACGGCAGTATCCGACATATCCGCGACTGCTATGCTCCCGCTTATTTGCTTAACGCCTTCACAGTGATAGCAGCAACAGACAGCCATGAAATGAATGAAGCGGTTTATCGTGACTGCTGCCAAAACAATATTCCGGTAAATGTGGTGGACATACCGGAGCTTTGCTCGTTTTATGTTCCGGCCACTCTGCGCCGCGGTGACTTGACCATCGGCATCTCCACAGGGGGAAAGAGCCCTGCCCTTGCCGGAAGAATTAGAAAAGAGCTCGCCGAAAAGTACGGCGAGGTATATTCGGAGAAGATAGAACTACTCGGAAAACTTCGAAATTTCGTAAAAGAGGAAATCGAGGATATCAATGTTAGGCGCAGCATTCTGACCGCGGCTGCTGAAATGAGCAATGAGGAAATTGAGGAAAGTATATCGCTCTTCGAGCCAAAGGAAGGAATACTCCGATGACACTGAGAACGCTTGAGGTATTTATTCAGGTCGCGCAAAGCGGCAAAATGAGCATAGCGGCAAAAAAGCTTTATGTAAGCCAGTCCTCTGTGAGTCAGGCAATCACCGAAATAGAAAAAGAATTCCATGTCCTGCTTTTTGAGAGAGTTCGGAAAAATCTGATTTTGACACCCATTGGACAGCAGTTGCTGGAATACGCAAAACAGGCTGTATCCTATCAAAACTCAATAACAGAGTGGCTTAAGCAATGCTCAGATTACAAATATTTGAGAGTTGGTGCGACTGTAACCGTCGGCTCATCCGTTCTGAGTGAAATCATGAAACAATTAGCCGATGCCTTTCCGGGCCTGGATTCTCATGTTTATGTTGGGAATACGCATTCAATTGAAACACAGCTCCTAAATGGCGAACTCGACATTGGGCTGGTGGAAGGCAGTATTAGCAACGAAAAAATCGAAAGTCACGCGGCAATGGATGACTACTTGGTTATCGTCTACGGACGCAATCACCGCTTTTTCGGCAGGGAAACAATCTCAATAAATGAGCTAAGCGGTGAAAACTTTATTTTCAGAGAGAGCGGAAGCGGTACACGAGCTCAGGCCGAGCAGCTGCTCAATGAATACCATATTCCCTTCAAAAGCAGCTGGGAGTGCAGCAACATAGAGACAATAAAGCAAGCCGTAATTGATGGGCATGGCATATCGGCTATATCTGAGCGCCTTGTTCACAGAGAATGTGCCGCAGGACTTATGTGGGCATGTAATGTTGACGGTCATCCGATGCAACGCCATTTCTCGCTTGCCACTAAACATGATAAAATCATTACTGATGTACTGAATTCTTTCAAAGAAATCGTATATAGCTATGCCGAGAACGAAAGGGCAAAACGACATATGGACACGCATACGCATCTGATTACGCTTTCCTAACAACACTTTCAGCTCTGACAGCCCGCAAATCAATGATTTGCGGGCTGTCAGAGCTATTTTCGACTTATATTGACCGCTCGGGGTTCACTCGATTGCCGCATCCATAAACTTTTGACTCATCCGCAGGCCTTTTCGGTTGTGCGGATATTTTTATAGAAATTTTAAGCAATATGCTTGTTACATTTTACCTTTACATAATAGAAAAGCATGGTTATAATGCCAATGTATACCTATAATCTTGTCAAATTATGGGGAGGTGGTAACAAGTGCTTACGTTTAAGGAAGTCTCCGCGGACTGGCTAAAACAAAACAGCGTAAATAATGTCGACTTTGATTTGCTTTTTTCAAGAATCGGCGATATAGATATCGAGAATCTTACCTCGGAGACAGTGACAAATTTTCTGATAGATTTATATGATAATGCGAAACTTAGAGGGGTAGTATTTACGTCTTATAGGAAGTTCATTGGCGAGGTCTGCCAATTTGCTTTTGATAAAGGATATATTTCTGAAATACCTCAAATTGAGCTGCGACACGCCCCTATTCCGAACTTATTTAATAAGCCTGACGACTCTGCAATGCAGCTTCTTCTGTCGCATGAAGGCTATACTCCCGCTGGGACTATCCTGCGCTTGGCATGGTTTTGCGGGCTGCTCCGCAACGAGATCACCTTTCTCCTCTGGAACCAGGTAGATTTCAAAGAAAATCAGCTTGTCCTGCCTGACAGAAAAATTCCATTGACCAATCAAATGGTCACCTTCTTAGGCGGTTTACATAATCAAAACGCGCATTACTCTGAATACGTGCTGATATCAAGCCGCAAAACCGCACCGATGGCTGAGCAAAGCATTTCAGCTATAGTCAGAAAATCGCTCGACAGCTATAGACAAAAAAATGTGCGGCTTAATGACCTTCGTATTGATTTTATAATCAGAGCTCTTAAGGAAAGCAGCAGGGAGTATGTTTCGTACATTTCCGGAGTTGACTTGACCGCTTTGCAGGAACACTATTTACCATATGTTGAGGACTGCGTAGTCCCTGAAAGCGAAAAAGCGGAGATAACGGAACACTTACGAGCGGCTTTAAAAGACTTTTTACAAAAGGAAGCTGCGAGCATGGTCGGGCTTGCCGTAAGCTTCGTCTGGCAGATGGGTATACCGGTTCCGGTTCTTCCGCTACTGACATGGCAGCTTATCGATTTCGAAAACTCTATAGCCGTATTTGAAGATAGGAAGGTCCGTATCCCCGAAGGTTTTCTTCAAATCCTGCGGGACGTAAAAACTTCACGCGACGGCATTTATCCTTACATTATATTAAATGATACAAAAAGAAACCCGACCGATGCATTTTTTATCCAAAAAGCAGTCCAGCAGGCACTAATCCGGAGCGGAATTATGGGGATAACCCTTCCCGACCTGCAGAACGACTACTGGCGGCAGCACTCTTTAGAGCTCCGAGAATTATTGAATCGCAAGCCTGAGGTGAGCGCTGAATTCTATTCCATACCTCGAAATATGCCCTCGGAGCTAATCCGTCCGCCTATGGATGAGCTAATCGAGTATTTGCGGGTTAATGCTTCGGCTAATTACAGAACCCTAAAAAATGCTCTGAATTTCAGCGAAGCCGAGATGAATCTTTTGCTGAAAGAATGTCTCAGCCGCGGCAAAATCGTCAGGGTAGGTTTCAGGTATTATCTGCCTGACACGGTCGTACACCGCGAAAACCAAAAAACCGTGATACTTCAATATGTAGCTTCGCACCAGCCTGTAACGAGCACTGAGCTATCCGCTTTAATGGGGTTCGAGGAGCGGCGTCAGATATACTGGGTCTTAACTCCTCTTCTCAAATCCGGCGAACTGGTGAGGTCCGGTCGAAACAAATACTGTCTGCCGAATTATGACTCGGTGCTTGTAACCGCATAATTTTCTATTGTTACGATTGTGTAACAAAAGCTGAGGAAATATTGACCAACAGCAGTGTGCGTGTTAACATAAACTCTGTCAAAGGATATATAAACCAAATTTTTTGGCACTATTTAGTCAGGTACCTCTGTTTGATGGTTGGCCTAGGATATCCAAGCCATCAAGCGATGTACATAAAAAGGCCCCTTAAAGGGGTACTACTTAAAGGAGGAGTTTCATAGAATGAAATCTCTCAACAGAACTCTTAGCCTCGTGCTCGTTCTGGCTATGTGCCTCGGAATGATGGGCATCGCTTCCGCAGCGACGTTCACCGATAGCACAACTGTCCAGTACAAAGAGGCCGTCAGTGTCATGAATGGCATCGGCGCAATCAATGGTTACGCAGACGGCACATTTAAGCCGACCGCAACCATCACCCGTGAAGAAGCAGCAAAGATGATTTGCTACTCAGTTCTCGGACCCACAGTCGCAGCTAAGCTCAGCGTTTCCGCTACCGGTTTCACCGATGTAGCCGCTGACCGCTGGTCCTCTCCCTTTGTCGGCTACTGCGTAAGCCAGGGAATTATCAATGGTATGGGCGACGGCACATTTGCTCCTACAGCTAATGTCACCGGCTATCAGCTCGCCAAGATGATGCTCGCAGCAGCAGGCTACGGCAAGGCAAACGAATTCACCGGCGCAAGCTGGGAACTCAATGTTGCTGTTGCAGCAAACAAGAACGGCATATTCACAGGCGCAAAGGCCGCTGACTTCAGCGCTGCCGCAACCCGTGAAGAAGCAGCTCTCTATGTTTTCAATGCTCTGACCAAGGTTCCTCAGGTCACCTACAGCAAGCTCACTGAGAGCTACACCAAGGCAACCAACGCAGCAACTGAAGCTGCTGACACTCACTTTAATAAAGATACCTATGCTCAGATTGCTGAAGATGTTTACACCACCCTCGCAAAGGCTTCCGCTACTGTTGACGGTGCTACTGGTTACTTCTGGAAGCTTGGCGCTACCACAATCTCCGGCTTCGTATCCAGCGTTGTAGTTCTCGCCACCAGCACAGACGGCACACCGTATAACTCTCTGGTCACCGATTCCAACGTATACTACATGGGCTATCAGGCTGATGGAACACCTACTTATTACTATAACGACGGCGCTGCATCTGATACATATCCTGCTCTTGTAGCAACTGATGACACACTCGCTGAGAATATTGATGCTATCAAAGCCGCTTGCTCTACTCCCGGCGCTATTGTCAAGTTCCTTGACACAGATTCCGATGGTTACTATGAGAAGGTCTCTGTAACCGTGAAGACAGTTGAGAAGCTCGCAGCAGCTCCCACAACCACGACTTCCGGAGCTGTTACATATGTAACAGTTGGCACACTGTCCAACATTCTCTCCACCAACATTACTTATCCCGCAGGTCTTGTAAAGAACGATATTATTCTTTGGTACCAGGCTGGAACAAAGTACTATGTTGAGAAGGCTACTTCCGTCACCGGAACCATCTCTTCTTATAATGCTAATTCCGAATCTCTCACCATTGACGGCAAGGCTTATTACGTTTCCGCTCTCGTTGGCGCTCCCTCGACTCTTAACGAGTTTGACGAGCTGAAAACATTGCTTGGAAAAGCCGGCTACACCTTCTACCTTGATAACGGCAACAACATTTGCTACACCGTTGCTCCGACCGGCGCAGCTACAGTTTCCAACACCTTCTTTGTAGCAGCAGTTCAGGTAACAACCAGCTTCGGCGTCAACACCTATCAAGCTGCTGTTGTTAAGCCCGACGGCACTCAGGATGCTATCACCGTTAAAAAGACCTCTGCAAATGCAGACTATTACGTTGGTACTACTCTGACTAACCCTGCACTTGTAAACGTTTCGGGTACCGTTACCACAACAGACGCTTATAACGGAACCGCGATGTCTGGTGTAACTACCAGCGGCGGCTTAACCCCAACATTTGCAAACGGCAACTTGGTTGCTGGTTTCTACTACACCTACGCTACCAACACAGATGGTTCTTACAATCTTACACTTGCTAAGAATTCTCTGCCCTGCACTGTAGACCTGACAAAGGGCACCAGCAACACCACCCTTGATGCTGGCGACACCTCCTTCGTCGTAACAGGCAATACTCCTACGTTCCTTGGCAAAGTAACATATGGCGCAACCGCTTGGGGCACCACAATTACTGCTACTCCTTATCTTGCAACCTCCAGCACAATCTTCATGTACTATAACGACACCACTAAGACCTTTACCGTAAAGACTGGTGTTACAAACGCTCTGTCTTATGCTGCCGGCGGCAAGATTTTCGTTCTTCTTGACTCCACTGGCACATATGCCCAGATCGTCGTCTGCAAGGGCGCTGCCTCCACGACCTCCGCTTCCGGCTATGATCAGTACTTCGTAACCAGCAGCGAGGAGACCACAACTGACGCTAACGGCACCACGCTCTTCAGCTACACTGCTGTTAAGAATGGCACAGTCGGCACGGCTATTACCAGCTATGTCTCCCTTGCTAAGGGCACTCTGTACTTTGCAAAGGATTACGCAACTAGCGGCGCAATCAACACCGCATATCTCATCACTGACATCAATGCAGGCGCAACGCACACCGCTCTTGCCGATGTCACATATGCAAGCGGCGTTCTTACTGTTGATGGCGGCGCAGATGCATCCTACATCCTCTCTGACAGCGTTGCAATCTATCTCTGCAACAAGACTGCGGCCGGAACCACCGTATCTCAGATTACTGCTGAAGCAGCAGACGCTCTGGTCTACGACACCACGAACGATCAGATCTTCCTCGTCCCGACCTCCAGCTCTAACGCTGCTGTTGCTGCGATTTACATTTTCATCGACTAATCTCAGCAAACACCAATATCAAAAACGCTTTAGCGTTTAGATAGCAGAACGCCCCAAGGCCTCGGCCTTGGGGCGTTTTTCTTGTTCGTTTAGATACCGCTAGCTCTCATAGGGACTCGGCAAGCTGTAATCCCATTGCGTGCCGCCATTGTATGCGTTTCTGAAATAGTTATGTACTCCGTCTCCGTTATACCACAAAAAGTCCTTCGGCAGCACCCTGCCGACCTCCGTTTCTCCGCTCTTTTCTTTCGCCCATCTTTCAAGTACGTCATAGCTTAATTCCAAAAGGTCATCTCTTACAGGCGTATTAGCCCTGTATCCGAATTGTGACGGAGCCGTTGCGACGACCGCGATTGTGTCGGCATATCCGGCATCGACTCGATTGAGCACAACCCACGCAATGCAGGCTTTTTCCGTGTCGCTCGGTATTCCTCCGCATTCGCTGTACATTATCTTTGCCAAAATCACCGCATCCTCATCGGTATAAATCGGCTCATGCGGCTCATTATCCGAGTCTATCATATAATCCTCGTACCACAGTCGTTTAGCTTCGACTATGATCGGGTTATCCTCGGGCAGGTCAAGCGACCTTGCTAGCTGCGCTATTTCATGCGCGGTGTTTTGCCGCGCTGTCCATCCGCTTAATGCGCTGGCTGTTGTTGATAGAAGTATCACTACAAGGGCGGGGCTTATAAGCACGAACAAAGATTTTCGAGCTTTCCGAATATCGCTCATTGAATTACCTCCTCTTAAGCTGCCAGTTTTGAAATTTTGGGTGTTGCACTGACTTAGACACCAAAATTTCTCATCATTTTAACATTATATGCAGCAAGGGCTTGCCCATGTTCGAATCGCGAAATTCGACCGTTATTTTGCTGTTATAAACAGGAATAAATCACCACATATATTTTTCTTGTATTCCCCTTTTCATTTTGTCACCTCTTCGCATACAGTGAAGGCAGGAGGTGATTTATTTGATTTCAGCCAATCAGCTAACAGACTTTTTGAAACAACAGCCGTCTGCTTATGCGAATATTTCCGGAAACAGCTTCTACCCAAATATATCTGGGATGGTGAGCTTCTATCAGTTTAATGACGGCGTCTTGCTTGCTGTGGAAGTCGAAGGTCTTCCAAGCAGCAAAAACCCCTGTGAGCCTTCTGTTTTCGGCTTTCACATTCATGAAGGCTCACAGTGCTCAGGGAACGCGGAGGATCCGTTCGCGAACACCGGAGGACACTATAATCCCAATAAGTGCCCGCACCCGTCACACGCGGGCGATCTGCCGCCGCTTTTCGGTAATCAGGGTTATGCCTTTATGGCGTTATTCACCAATCGTTTTTCCGTTGATGAGGTCATTAACCGCACTGTCGTAATACATGCCTCTCCGGATGATTTCACGACTCAGCCTGCCGGAAACTCCGGCAAGAAAATTGCGTGCGGGCAAATAATTCACATGAGCAGAATGCAGTCTTAATGCGGAAGAATTACCCTGCTTTTTGTATGTATATCGGAATGATTGAGGTATCATCCGACATACTATTTAAGGGTGATGTATTATGATATTTAAGAAATTGCGACCCTACATTATTTCCATTTTAATAGCGCTCGCTGTCGGACTGCTGTCCGGAATCGCTACCAACAGCGGTATGCCCATTTATGAGCGACTGATTAAGCCTCCGCTTACCCCGCCATCCATTGTGTTTCCGATTGTATGGCCTATTTTGTATATTCTGATGGGAATAGGCGCAGCGATGGTATGGAAATCAACCGACGAGAAACGCGGCACCGCACTTTCCATTTACGCCTTCCAGCTTGTGTTCAATGCCATTTGGAGTATTTTGTTTTTTGGTTTTGAGGCATATCTTTTCGCGTTCATTTGGCTTATTTTGCTCTGGATATTGATTATAATGATGATAGTCTCTTTTTACCGGATAAGACCTATAGCAGGACTTCTACAAATCCCATATTTGCTCTGGGTAACTTTCGCCGGCTATCTGAATTTTATGATCTGGCAATTAAACCGATGATGACAACTGATTGGTTATAAAAGCTAATTACGGTTAATAATTTTATTTAGACTAAAAACGAAATGCTCATATGGAAGGAGTCTAATTAGATTTGGCGGTATATGAAGGAAATTCCCTAATTGGCTGGGCGGTTGAATACGTAAATTCCGTAAATGTTCAGCGATCCTATGTTGATGAACTAATGCGAAAAACTTCAATAAGTCCTCAGGAATATAGCAAATACGATCTCTTAATTGAATGTCAGCGAATCATGGGCGAAACCGCGAAATCCTGTATAAGAACAATGCTCGATGGAAATATGTTTAATTTGGGAGAACTGACTGAAGCTTTTGTATTGCTCGAGCCTTATCTATTTGGTACCAGTTCCAGTAACAGCAAAAAACAAGTATAGGGCAATCTATGCTGCATCAGGCAAGTCGCTTATCAATCAGACAATAATAAGTCCTGTAATCGTAACGATTACAGGACTTATTTGTTCTTGATAATTGAACTGTTTTCAGTTTGGAGCTATGGCTTACGAAAACGGATCATATCCGTCAAAATCGTCCTCGAACATTATGGGAGTAGTGCAAATCTGCTCTTTCAGTTTCAGACGGTAATCGGGATGTGCAATTTTGATAATTGCCCTGATGCGGTCCTTCATGGTTTTGAGGTAAACATCGGCAACACCGTACTCAGTAACTATATACATCTGGAAGTTTTTAGGTGTAGTTACTATGGAGCCTTCCGGCAGCCATGGAACAATGCTGGAGTGTCGGACGCGTTCCTCGTCTTTGTATGTAGAGCGCAGGCACAGGAAGCTGCGTCCGCCCTTAGAGCGCATTGCGCCATAGATGTACGCAACCGAACCACCAGCGCCGCTGTATGGCGTGAGGCCCTGAGCTTCGGAACAAGCCTGACCCAGAAGGTCAATCATCAGAGTACAGTTAATGGCAAAAATGTTTTCCTGCTTTGCAACTTCGAAAAGCTCAATCATTCTGTTTCTCGGGAGCAACCTAATCCTCGGATCGGTTGAAAGGAACTTGAAGAAACGCTCGCTGCAGCATGCAGGACTGCAAGCCAGAACCTTTGTAAGAGTACCTTCCTCAATCAAATCGACCATTGCATCGCAGCAAACTTCGGTATAAACCTCAAGTGGTCCCACGCCGTGTAGGTGTGTAAGAATTTCGTCGCCAAGGCCACCGTAACCGACCTGGAGTTTGTCGCCTTTTCTGATGTAAGGAATAATCTGCGCAGCAATGTCCTTATCAACCTGTGTGGGAGGCGAGGGTGGAATTTCAATAGGTTCTGTGTTGTATTCCACAATGTAGTCAAGGTCAGTGACATGAACAGCAACGTCCTTATATTCCCCTGGGATGGGATATTGCCCCGTAGCATCAATATATCCAATTTTTTTAGTGATGCGCGGGTCATTTACCACCAAGGAGGTCGTGGAAACGCCGTAGTGACCTACATTGCAATAGCCGTTCTCGTCGGGAGGGCAAACGTGAATGGCAACAGTATTGCAGTTGTACGCAAAAATGCCGTCGTCAAGATGATCATAGCCGCAGCTATGCCACTCTTGAATGCCCATTCCGCCTGAAATGCGCTCAAGGGGAAGGTTAAAGAAGCTTATCAGGCGAAAATGCTTTTTACTCTCATGGTCAAAGAGCATATTAAAGGGCGAGGTCGCAACATTGTACAGAAAAATAATATCGTGATAGTCTTCCATGTGCGCATGGATCTCATCAAGCATCGTAAACGGAATTTCAGGACCTTGCCCCATCCATACAACGTCACCAGCTTTGATGGCCTTTGCGGCTTCTTCATTTGTTGTCAGATGCGCTTTATAGTGTTCTTTCCAGTCTGCCATAACAATTCTCCATTCTAAAAATTATTCTTCAAGTCTACGCTGAACTAATAACGCAGAGTATTTTCGCTTTTTTCTTAGCGCTTTGCGATGTTCGAGTGCATTTCCTTCATACCCTCCACCTCGTCGCAGACGGGCTTCCATTCACAGGCGCGGCAGTCCATATTGATATCCGCAAAAATATGATTGAGCGCTCTTGTCATTTCGACACTACTGTCCGCCAGACGTTCAAGTTCCTCATATGGCGCGTCCGGAAGTGTGACAAATATCACCGTCACAGCTTTGACATGCTTATTTTCCTTGTACTCTCTAATGAACGTATTCCCAATACGCTCGAAGGTCAGACCGGCTTTCAATGCGCACTTCGATACGCGTACTTGCTCGCGGTTTGACAATGCGGAAGCTCGCATCATATATCCGGACGGAGAAACGCTGTATTTCTTCATCTCAATATTTTTAATGATTGAATACGCGCCCTGATCGCCGTTTTCTTCTATATCATCCGTGCGCAAAATTGTAATCCTCGCGAATGGGGAGTTTTCCGTCAGCTCCTGCAGGTCCTTGCCGAAAAGCAAAATACGGTCGCCCTGAACAAGCCCCTCATTATCGGTTATCGCGGTGTATGACACACTGGGAAGAGCTCCCTCGCCCAGTTCATATGCTGCCTCGCTCGCGAGAACGAGCTCGTTTTTATTGCCTGCCGCAGCTGCTTTTTCTTTGTTGTATGAATATGTCCGAGGCTCGTAAGAAACGAGCAGCGCCATTGTTTTTAATATAATCTCGTCAAATATTTTCATTACAGCGTTTCGTCTACGTCTTTGCCGTCGTGAAACGCAATGAGCTTATTGTAAATTATTTCAACAAGCTTCATATCAGAATTTGTGATATAAACAATAAATGTTAGGGCAAAAAGTGCGCCGATAACGATTGCAATAATCCAATACCAAGCCATACTTTTACTCCTTATCCATGCCCTTTTGACGGGCAAATTCCGCAGCGCCGAGCGCGCCCATCAGCTGGGGGTCGGTTTTCAGCTCAACTACCTTGATTTTCAGAACGTCCTCGATGGCCTTTTTTAGTCCCGCATTTTTCGCGCAGCCTCCGGTAAGAGTAATTCTGTTCTTAGCTCCGGCCTTCTTTGCCATAATGAAGCAGCGTTTTGCAACCGCAAGCTCGATTCCGGCGGCAATTTCATCGCGGGGCTTGCCCTCGCCGACCAGTGTGATGACTTCGCTCTCGGCAAAAACCGTGCACTGCGAGGTAATGGGAATCGTGTTTTTTGCGGTGAGCGAAAGGTTTGAAAAATCCTCTATGCTCATCTCAAAGGCGTTCGCCATCGCCTCGAAGAAGCGGCCTGTTCCCGCCGCGCACTTATCGTTCATGGAAAAGGACGAAACTGTGCCGTCTGTATCGATTGAGATGCCCTTAACGTCCTGACCACCGATGTCGATTATTGCCTTCACGCTGGGGTTTGTGATATGTACGCCCATGGCATGGCAGGAAATTTCCGATATGTTTTCGTCGGCAAAGGGAACTTTGTTTCGTCCATAGCCGGTACCAATAAGATAAGAAAGGTCGGAGGGCTTTGAAATTTCGGCTGTTTCTAAAATCGCCTGATCAATAGCCGCCTGAGCGCTCTGCTCGGAGTTAATTTTGCTTTTTATGGTTACAGCGCTCGCAATCTCTCCATTCTCACGAAGGACGACGCACTTTGTGTAGGTGGAGCCTACGTCACATCCGCCAAAATATTTCATGTATCTTCTCTCCTTTATTACCATGTAAGGTCGTCGTCGTAATCCACAAGGGTCGGGTCCAGTGGTTCGGCTCTGAATACCGTTGACATGTATCTGTTAACGCGATCACGCATAGCTTTTCTGGATACCGTTCGAGGATCCATCAGATCATGCTCAATCCAGATAAGATGAATTCCGCGTTCTCTCGCCTGATCCTCAAAGAGTCCCTGCAAGCCCGCGAAGTTTTTGCAGGATACATGGTTATACATAAAAACGATGTTCGCATTAAACTTTTCGCACATTTTCCAGCATTCGTCGAGTGCGTTGACATAGCCTCCGTTGGAGTGGGACCGCATGGTCATCCTCTCGTAGCCTCTTGCCATGTCAAGCAGCACCTTCTGCTTATCGTGTTCATCATAGTGATGGTAGGCGAGCATACATTCCATATCGACCAAAGTCTTGATACCCCAGCAGTTCTGCGCCCAATAGGTGAAGTTGGAGTAGTAGTGAGCCGGACAGGACCAGACTATTGCGCGGTACTTTGCCTTGTCGTCAGCTGCCTTAGACTTCTCATAGCCCTTCTTCATAAGCTTTGACACCTTGGCGTCATACTTTACAAACTTGGGGTCAAGAGAACTTGCAATTTGCATTTCATACTCTCTGTGAAGCGCGAGAGCGGCTCCGCAAACCTGCGGATATGGAGTGCAGTTCACATCCCACTTATCTATCATATAGTTGCATTCTTTGTTGTAGCGTTTAACTCCCTCAAAGAATGCGTCCCAATCAAATTTAACGCCATACTGCTTTTCGATGAATTCGACGCTACCCCAAAGATTTTTAATTGCGTATTCCTGAACCTCCGGCTCGTTAAAACGCTGAGGCGGAGTAATTTGGTAAGAGGGCATTTTGAAATATCTGTGGGTGAACATGGTGGATGCTGCGCTGCCGTCGCAGGGCATGGTGCTTGAAATATAAGCGGATCCAACTTTGGGATAATCGTCTACAACGCAGCAGCCCGCGTCGGCTGCCGGAAGAGGACAGACGTCGGCAGCGAGTCCGTAATGTTCAATAGCGTCTATGTAGTACATATTTGCCTGCTGATCAATTTCGCCGGCTTCAAAAATCGGCAGCATCTCTATAAGAAGGCCCTTGAGTGTCGGAAAACCGTTCATTATCTGAATCGGCATCATCTCATCAAAGATAACTGTCTTTGCGCGAAGAGCCGCTGCTCTCTTGGACTTGGGATTGAGGTTTTCGTCGCGCTCAAGGATGTCGCGCAACATTCTGGCTGAGTTCTGCAAAACGACGAAGAACTGAAGATGAGCGTAACGAAGCTCATAGCCGCGGAGCCCAATGGTGTGGCGGTCAACAAACGCGGGCGTAGTAATGTAGGAAACAAGCCAGCGATAGCGCGTAAGCCCCTTCGTCATCTGCGGAAGAACCGGAGCGAGCGCGGCACCTAGCATACCCAGCATTTTCAGCCAGCGGAAGTAATCGTAAAATGTGTCCTTAAATCCCTTCCACTCACGATGAGTGGTGCAACGTCTATCCGCCTTATAGAGGTTTCCAAGACCTTTTCCGGTTTTTGGATTGTAGGCCATGCTACTCCACCCCCTTCTCTCTTTTTGCCTTGATTTTCTTTATTTCAATGCTCTCAACAAAGGCTTGAACACGCGTACGGAGCTGACCGCTAGTTCTTGACATATACGGACGGTCAATTGAAAGCGTCGGTATGCCGTACTCGTTTTGCATGACATGGCTTGCAAGCGCCCTCTCGTAAGACCAGTACGTGCAAAATTTTATCTGCTCATAGATAATGCCATCGGCGTTGTACTCATCCTTTAGCTGCGCCGCGAACTCAAGCCGCTTCTGAACCTTGTGCTGGGCTGTGTGTCGTACGCAGAGTGTGCTCAGAAGGTACTGACGGCACACCTGTGTCAGCGCAGGCTCCTCGTTGTTCAGGATAATCTCCTGACGTCCGGGGAAGCTGCCGTAGCAAAAGCGGTCCGCAACAACCAGCGCGCCGCTGTCCTCGATGAGTGAGACGAGCTCGGGATCGTCTATCTCCGAGCCGACAAGGACAACCTTGACACGAAAGTTTTTCTTTTTATCCGGCTCACGGGTCTTAAGCTCCTCAAGCGTTTCGTGAAGCTTATCAATTATTAGGTATTTGGGACAGGTGTAGCTAGTCAGCGTCAAAATGTGAAATTCATAACCTGTGATTGTGGGATTTTCGAGCTTGCGGAAATTTCCGATTTCGGTTATAAGCCTGCAAACCTCATTGTGTTCCGCGACTGCTTTGCGAATTTCTCCGTCCGAGATGTCAATACCATAATTTTCGTGCAGCGGTTTTAATACTTTTCGGCTGACTTGTTCGACGACTTGCTTAACGCAGTCCTCGTTATCCGAGGTTGGTACCTCCATGTTGCACCAGAAAAAGCTTTTCTTATCCGGGTCGTTTGTGCCAAGCAGTTCCATATTCTCCATACTACGGTTCATGCACTCGCAGGCGTCGACTCCCGCCATAGCATCGAGGAATTTGTAGCCGCCCTCTAGTCCTCTTTCGAGAAGCGCTCTGGCATACTCGCAGGTTGCGTTGGACATGTAATAGGTTGCAAGTTCCATAGAACCGGTTCTCGGTGCTCTAAGTCTTACGGAGAAGCATTTTCCAAGATTGAGAAGCACCTCGGGCATATGATAACAGGTATAGCCCAAGGCAATACCGCCCTCGTCCTTTGCCTGCCTGACAAGCTCGTTATTGGCTTCCGTCAGCAGATTCTCGAAGTAGTACAGATGCTGCAAATCCTTCATTCTAACACCCCTGTCTAAATGATTTCTAAGGCTTCAAGCGCCTTGTGAACGCCTATAACCAAGTTCGAGCTGTCTGGTAGCTCCATGACGTTCTTCCCCTGAGCATCGAACAGTGCAAGCTCCTTGTCGTCCGGAATATATGCCAGCACGGGTAAATCTCCCGTGTTCATGTACTTTTTTAAAGACTCGTCATTAAATCGGTTCACTATTACACCGAGCTTTCTATACATAACGAGCTCATCAGCCACTTTTTTTATCGTTTGAATAACCTGAGTACCTTTTTTGCTGGGATCTGTGACAAGAAATAAATGCGTAACTTTCTCCATCACCCTGCGGTTAATCTGTTCTATGCCGGCCTCGCCGTCGATTACGACATAATTAAACCCTTCTGAAAACATACTGATTACCTCTTTTAGATAGGCGTTGATGCTGCAGTAGCAGCCTGCTGCCTCGGGTCTCCCCACGGCGATAAAGGCAAACCCGTTTTTTTCGGCCATAGCGTCAATAATGCGAAACCGCGCTTCGCCTAAAAGCTCGATTGCTCTTTTCTTCTGCCTGTCGCCCTCGCCAGACTCCGTTATTGCCTTGCGTATATCGTCAATCGTCAGCCTTACGTCTACATCCAATGCAGTTGCAAGCCCGCCCGCCGGATCCGCATCAATTGCGAGAATCCGCGATTCCGGATAGCTTTTTACAAGCTCGCGCACAATTGCGGCAGAAATTGAAGTCTTCCCGACTCCGCCCTTCCCGGCAACGGTAATGACTGTGTTTTCCATTTAAACTCCTAGGTATTCATGATAACGTTTTTTTCGGATATTGTTGTTGCCGGGTATCACCGGCGAGAGAATTTCCGACGATACCCGGCAACGGAACTTCGCGGTAGTAGTAGCTATTGGAAATCGTTCTTTAAGTATCAGCTGGCACTAATATTCTCAAAGCTTCGATTAACAAATGAGTTTTCGTTAGGTCAGCACATCTCGAAGATGCCTGCCGCGCCCATACCGCCGCCTATGCACATTGAGACAACGCCGTGTTTCTTGCCACGGCGTGTAAGCTCGGAGAGGAGCTTGCAGGTCAGAAATGCGCCTGTGCAGCCAAGGGGATGACCCAGAGCGATACCGCCACCCAGCGGGTTAATATCGTCCATACGGTTTTCAAGTCCGAGTTCCTTGACGCACGCGAGAGCCTGAGACGCAAATGCCTCGTTGAGCTCGAATACGTCTATATCATCCATCGTAAGTCCGGCAATTTTAAGTGCCTTGGGAATCGCATAAATTGGGCCAAGACCCATGTAATCGGGTTCGCAGCCTGCTACTGCAAAGCTCACAAACTTTGCAATGGGCTTGAGTCCAAGCTCATCGGCCTTTTCACGGCTCATGACAACAACCGCTGCAGCAGCATCGTTCATCTGAGACGCGTTACCCGCGGTGACAGTTCCGACCTTGGGGATGAAGGCGGGTTTAAGCTTCTGCATATCAGCCATGGTCAGACCGTAGCGTATGCCTTCATCTTTGTTGAACATTTCGGTGTATTTCTCGACCTTGCCGTCCTTCAAAGTTCTAACCTTGACGGCATCTACGGGGATGATCTCGTCGTCAAACTTGCCTGCCGCCTGAGCTGCCTCTGCACGGTTATGGCTCATGAGACCGAACACATCCTGTTCTTCACGTGTAATGTTGCTTCTCTTCGCGATGTTCTCAGCGGTGATGCCCATCTGGGTGTACGCCTTGGGGTCTGCCTGTGCCAAGCCGACTTCGGTAGTGGCAAGGTTTCCGCCCATGGCTATCATTGACATTGACTCAACTCCGCCGGCGAGGATGACATCTGCCTGACCTGCCATGATGGAGTTTGCACCCATCGCGATGGCCTGAAGGCCGGAGGAACAGAAACGGTTAACGGTCTGAGCGGGGACTTCCTTTGGAATTCCCGCGTTCAGCATTACATAACGGGCGACATTGTTGCCCTGCTCCGCTTCCTGGAATGCACAGCCGAGGATAACGTCGTCAATGTCCTTGGGGTCAAGGCTCGGAACCTTTGCAAGAACACCTTTTAGTACTTGTCCGCCGTAAGCCTCGGGTCTTGTATCCTTAAGCGAGCCGCGTTTTGCTCTACCTATAGCACTGCGTCCGTATGCTACAATTACAGCTTCTCTGATTTCACTCATTGTATTCTCCCTCCTTAGTTGCGCAGTGGTTTGCCGTTAGACAGCATAGCCATAATACGATCCTGAGTCTTTTCGGTACCTGCGAGTGCCAGGAAGCCCTCGCATTCAATATCGTGGAGCTGGTCAATCGTCACTTCGGTACCATAAGGCAGATCACCGCCTGTGATGGCGCGGGCGATAAACTTGCTGATGTACTCATCGTGCTCGGACATTTGGCCGCTGCCGCGAGCCATCTCGATTCCGGCAAGAAGCATACCGTAGCCAAATTCGCCTACAACCTTGACAGTCTGCTTCACGGGCGGCATATAGCCTCTGTCAGCCAGCGTCAGCACCTCGCGCTTTGCGGTGCTTGCGAGCTTCTCTCTGGTCATCTCGACTATCGTGCCCTTGGAAAGATAGCCGTTTTCGATAGCTTCGTATCCGGACATGTTCATCTTTGCAGTAGCTATATACTGGAATGCAGTAGCTATGGCATTATAACGATCGGTCTTGGCTTCGCCGAAGCAACGCTCCATAAGACGGCGGGTGAGCTCAGTGGTACCGCCGCCGGCGGGAATCAGACCAACGCCGACTTCAACCAGACCGGAATATGTTTCCGAGAAAGCAACAGCGTTCGGGCAGTGCATCATAACTTCGCAGCCGCCGCCGAGAGTCTGTCCGAAGGGAGCGGCAACGATGGGCTTTTTGGAATATCTCATTGCGCTTGTCGCGCCCTGCAGCTTGCGGATAAGTTGTTCGAGTTGGTCGAATTCCTTATCTGTTCCCATCTGCCATATTGTGAGGAGGTCAGCGCCTGCGGAGAACATCTTGCCGTCGTTGCCGATGACCATGCCCTTCCAGTCTTCCCTATCCATTCTGTCAATTGCTTCATATACGATGTCGCCTACATTGGGACCGATTGCGTTGCCGGTGCAATGGATTTCGAGGCCGAGAACTCCGTCGCCTAGATCGCGGAGCGAGCAGTCGTCGTTTTCGCTGACAACGTTCATCTCGCTGATTCTGATATAGGGGCACTTTGCGTCAGCAGCCGTATAGAAAGTCTCCTGTCCCTTTGCCAGCATATCGAGAACCCACTGAGCAACGACTTCGCCTTCTGCCTGCATACGCTCTACAGCACGGCGAACTCCGATCTTGTCCCACATCTGAAAAGGACCGTCTTCCCAGTTATAGCCGGTACGTATAGCCTTATCTATTTCGCGGAAGTCATCAGCGATTTCGGGGACGAGCTTTGCGCTGTAGAGGCAGATGCCCTTAACGCAATCCCAGTAGAACTTATTTTCTTTCTCTTCGCCATAAGCCATTACTTCGTACTTGTTGGAAGACTTGAGCGCGGCCTTGACAGAATCGAGAGAAACCTTGTCCTCAATGACGTCATAGTCGTGGGTCTTGTAGTTAAACTGATACTTGACTTTTTTGCCGTCGATTACGTCCTTTTTGTAAAAGCCCTGCTTAGACTTGTTGCCAAGGAAGCCCTTTTCCATCAGTTCGATAACATATGAGGGCATGGTATATTCCGCGATTTCCTTTTCATCCTTTGAGGAATCTATGACGTTCTTGGAAACGTTTGCGATGATATCCATACCGACCATGTCGCCGGTGCCGAAGGTAGCGGACTTCGGGTGGCCCATGACGGGACCTGTTATGTAGTCAACGGTGGCTAGGTCGTATTCATACTTCTCGGTAAGCTGCATGACCTGCGCAGCGCCGAAGCAGCCGATACGGTTGCCGACGAAGTTGGGCGTGTCCTTTGCATAGACGCAGGTCTTGCCCAGAATGTCGCCGCCCACATGAGCCATAGTCTCTATGGTTTCCTTGGAGGTCCACTTTGTGGGGATCATCTCGAACAGTCCCATCCAGCGGGGAGGATTGAAGAAGTGTGTGCCCATGAAACGAGCCTTAAAGCTATCATCCATATCCTCAACGATCTTTGTGATCGAAACACCGGAGGTGTTCGAGCTGATGATAGCGTCGGCCTTGGCGTGAGCTTCAATTTGCTTGAGAATGCTCTTTTTGATGTCAAGACGCTCAACGACAACCTCAACAATCCAGTCTGCATCTTCCATGAGATCCAGGTTATCGGTGGTGTTGCCAACGCGGATGTTCTTGATTGCGCCCTTGCTGAAAAGAGGCATCTGCTTGTCTTTCTTGAGCTTTGCTACGGCGCCGTTGACAAGGCGATTGCGGAATTCAAGGCTTTCCTCGGTTAAGCCTGCGGCCTTTTCCTTTTCGTCAAGACCGTTAAAGGGAACGATGTCCAGAAGTGTTACTTGCATTCCTACGCTTGCCAGTAATGCAGCAATGTTTGCGCCCATAACGCCAGAGCCGATGATACATGCTTTTGTAACGATTTTACCCATGAGTTTGCTTCTCTCCTTCTATTGGTTTTTTCTAAATTCAGCGCATATAACCGCGCCAGAATTTCAAAATTCACGACGGAAGCGTTATATAATCTACATTACTTCCGGTGAGCGGAAAAACACGGACAAAGTCCGTGTGCTTAATCGGTCGCAATAAAGGCCATGTAATCGAGGGATACCGATTATAGAGCTTTTACTGTGCCACCCGAATCACATCTTTTATGCTACCGAGTATGCCTCTTTTTGTAAAACAACTAATTTTAATGCATCTACAACAAACTGATGTGCTCATTGCACAATTCTTTTATGGACTTCCACAATGAATCATTGTATATTAGACATGACAGTATAATTGGGTGGTGATAAACTTGCAGCTTAAGGTTATTGAATCTTTTATTTACCTCTATCAGGAGCGAAATATTTCAAAAGCAAGTGAAAAACTCTATATTTCTCAGCAGGGACTGAGTCGCCAGATCCAGACGCTTGAAAGCGAACTGGGTGTGGTACTGTTTAATCGTTCAAATTCTGGCGTCGAGCCGACAGCCGTCTGCAAATTGTTGTATTCTCATTACAAGAAAATGTATGACGAGTATTTATGTACTATGTCCACACTTAACGATTATAAGAAAAAGATCAGCAATTCGTATTCTGTTGCCTTTGCTTATGGTGTAACGAACAGCCTGAGCAGCGACTTTATGTTTGACTATCAGAAGCAGCACCCCAAGGTCAATCTTGAAATCGAAGAATGGTCGCAGGCCACCTGCATCCAAAAGCTTTTAAAAGGAGAGCTTGACGCGGCGTTTCTTGTTACTCCTCTTGATTATAAGCTGATTAAATGCACCTCCCTTATCGAGGGTGAAATGAATATTGCAGTCCATAAAAGCCACCCGCTTGCTGTGGGTAATGAACCGATAGATTTTAAGTGTCTTGACGGAGAAAACCTCATTACCGGCGTTCCGGAAAATGCGGTAAGAGGGATAATGGACTATTTTTGCCTAAAAACTGGTATACGCCTTCGTGTCCTCATCTCTTCAAGCAACAATCTGAACTTTATTAACTCTATGACCGAAAACATCGGAATTGCTCCCGTTACACAGACAATGGCCGCAAAAATCACGAATCCGGAAATTGTTTTGCGCAAGGTGATTATCCCGGAACGGGCTTTTCTTTACTACTGCACTCCTCAAAACGAAGATAGGTGCAAGGATCTTGCGGACATTCAACGATATGTGGAGCAGTATTTTCAAAACACACCAGTCGAAAACTTGCTCAAGCCTAATAGCTCTCCCATACCCTTGAATCGCGGTCCGGTCTGTATATAAAAAACAGTTTAACAGTGTGGAAAGTGTTCTCAACACTTACGAATTGCGGGTTGGCAGAGCTCTATTTATTAGCAATTTGAAATGAAAGTACCCGTATAACAGATCTGAGTGATTACCTAGCTCAGGCTCTGTATACGGGTTATTTTTTGTTTCAATTCCGTTTTATAAATCTCTACAGCAGTTTCGTAATACTTCTTTTATTGACTATTCGTTAGCATATGGTAATATAGGCTATGATGTTATGACCTTTATTATCTATAAATTTAGGAGGAAAATTTTAATTGGATTGTAAAAACTGCGGAACAGCTAATCCAACAAACGCAACATTTTGCACTCATTGCGGTGCACCGATACCGCATTGCTACTGTCCGAGATGCGGCCAGTATTTTGATAATAACACGCGTTATTGCTCTCGCTGCGGCGAGCCGACAGTAACGAGTTCTCCAAATAGTGCCACATACTATAATCTACCAAAGGATTGGCTGGTTGCGCTCCTGCTTTGCGTCTTTCTGGGTGGATTGGGCGTACATAGATTTTACTGCGGTAAAATCGGCACCGGCATCTTATGGCTATTGACCGGCGGCTGCTTTGGTATCGGGTGGCTGATTGATGTAATTATGATTGCCTGCGGCAGCTTCACTGACAATTACGGAAGACCCTTAATAAATCGTTCATAAGGTTAATGAAAGGAGACATTTAAATGTGCTGTGAAAAATGCAATTCCCATACTGTTGAAGATTCGGACTTTTGTCCCGAAGACGGTATAGCTCAAAGCTCGGATGCCTCGAATACGGAGCTTAAAAAGGCAAGAACATCTATATTCAAAAAATGGTGGGTTTGGACAATTGCTGGCGTCACACTGATTGCCGGAATCGCCGCTGTGCTTAGCTACAAGAAAGATCGGCAATTGTTTGCGAAGTTACTTGATCTCATCGAAAAATAAAAACAAAATCCCTGTATTCTCAATGAATACAGGGATTTTTAGTGCGTATTGATTTTTAATTCCTATTTCGTTATTTGTATCCATCCTGAATCAAAACTGACTCCTTTACGCGCAGCGAAACAACGAACGCAGCGGTCATCAGCGCCATGAGTGCAGTTAAGGGTATTGTCATCATACCGTCTGATGCGCGGAGAAGATACAGCATCAGGATAAATACGATGCCGGAAACCTGACCCGAGCCCATAAGCAGACCATAAGCTGTGCCCTCCGGCGTGGGATAGGCGAGCTCAGTTCCATACTGGAAAACCATCGGTCCCACGCCCATTAAAAAGAACCCCGTAATACCTGCGAAAACAAGCAGAGCGATATAATTGTTGACATAGGAAATACCCACCATGCCAATCAGAGCAGCTAAAATGGAAACCGTCAGGAAAATACGGCGCTTTTTGAGCTTATCGGAGAGCAGGGGGATAACAACGCCACCCACCAGACCTGCTGCAATAATTATGCCGCCGATAAGGCCCGACTGATCAATCGAAATGCCGCGAGGGCTCAGTATGTCGGAAATACAGGTTAGAAGAGCATTGAAAACGCCCAGCGCTATGAACACAACCAGCAAGAGGTTTACAAAGTTCCGGTTTTTCCTGAGCTCCGGCACCTTACGCAAAGAAAAATTATCGTCGACATCGCCGCGAGGTCCCGCTGGAACCTTCGGTTTCTCTTTTAGCAGCACAACAAGCAGCAGCGCTGCGGCGACTGCGATGAAGCCGTATATTTTCAGCATCCCCGACATTGAAAAATCACTATAGAGCGCCGGCGTTGCAACCATTGCAACGATTATACCGATATACCCCGCAATTGACGCAATTCCCGATGCGGTGGCGCGTTCGTCCACAGGAAACCAGACCGCGGCAAGCTTTGTAATCGGATTGACAAGAAACGGCTGTGCTATCGCAAGACCCATCTGAGCAAGAACTACCAGCGTAAAGCTGGAGCCGCAGTAGGCCCGAAGGATTCCGAAAACGGCGGTGATGACAGCTCCCAGAATAAAGCTGGCACGCAGGCCCTTTTTATCTGCCAGCAGCGACGCCGGAATCATCATGAGTATGTAAACAATCATGTAACTCATCGAGAGAAACGCAATGCTCAGAGATGAGGTGTGATAAAACAGGACAGCCTCGGGAGAAATTGCCGAAAAGGTCAGCCAGAATATTTGCGTAACTGCCAGTACAGGAAAGACAGACAAAAGAACTACCCACCTGTATGGATCGGAACGGTACTGCATTAAACCATCTCCATTGTCATCAAAATATTAAAACGCTTTTCTTTTTTCGGAGCAATTTGCATAGGTAGTAAAAGTGCTTATTTGAGTAGAGCTTCCGTTCCTAGTTCAGCTTTAATGCGGCTTCATAAGCCGAACGTGTTGCCTGTGCGATTCGTCCGGCCTTTTTTGCGTCTCCAACTAGGTACACATTCGCACGTGTCCCTTCCAGTTCTTTGAAAAGCCTATTTTCCGATTTTACGCCAACCGAAAGCACGACGTTATCCGACCCTAAGGTCTGAACCTGTCCGCTGCCGACGCCTTCGATTGTGATACTGTTTCCAGAAATCTTCACAAGCTTATGACCTGTGATAAACCGGACGCTTAAGCTGTTAAGCCTTGGCATGATATCGTCTAAATGCTGGGAATAGGTCTGGGGTGAAAGTTTATCCGCCATTTCGATAACCGTGACAACATTTCCGTCCTTCGCGATTTTTTCTGCTGTTTCCAGTCCCGACATTCCTGAACCAATAACGGCGACATTTTTTCCCGAAAGCTTTACTGTGCCATCCAAAATTTCCGTAATGGTGCAGACATTGGGAAGCTGCACCCCGGGTATGGAATCAGGTTTAACCGAGTATCCGCCGGTTGCTATGATTATCGCGTAAGGATCGTACGCTTTGATTCTATCAGCAGTAGCCTCTGTATTCAAGAGAATTTCGGCGCCGCTGTTCCTCGCCGCTCGCTCCAAATCCTCAAAGCACCAGTCTATTTTGCCTTTGAGCGGCGGTTTATCCGCAAGCTGCAGCTGACCCCCGACATAAGGCTCTTTTTCAAGAACTGTTACCTTAAAATTTCTGCGAGCTAATATTTCAGCGGCTGTCAGTCCGGCAGGGCCCGCGCCCACGATAACGACTACTCTGCCGTCTCCGTTTTTCGATAGGCCGTTTATTTCTCGCTCGTGCCCCATAGACTGGTTAATCGCGCATTCGCCCGCACAGCCGAGATATGCATTCGCCTGCATGCTTTCAAAGCACCAAAGACAGCAAATGCATCTCTTAATATCCTGCGGTCTTCCCTCCCGAACCTTCAGCGCCCAATGCGGGTCTGCTAATAGCGGACGACCCAAAGCGACAAAATCCTGCGTTCCTTCGGTTAGCTGCTGTTCCGCCTGTTCGGGGCTTCGTATTAGATTTGCGGCGATAACGGGAATTTTGACTTCCTTTTTGACCGCGGCGGCCATGTATTTTCGCCACCCGGGTTCAAAAGAAGAGGGTTCAAGCCAATAATTCATTGTCTCGTAATTCGCGGAGGACACATTTATTGCATCTATCCCCGCTTTTTCAAGACGTTTTGCTATTTTTATGCCTTCTTCTAAGGTATAGCCCTTACCAGTTTCACCGATTTTGTCGTAGCATTCATCTACAGTTAATCTGACCGATATAGGAAAATCGAGTCCGCAGGCACTCCTGATTCCTTCGATGATTTCAAGCAAAAATCTCATTCTGTTTTCCAAGGAGCCGCCGTATTCATCTCGGCGGTGATTGGTATTGGGACTTAGAAACTGCTGAATCAAGTAGCCGTGAGCTGCGTGAAGCTCAACGCCATCGGCTCCTGCTTTCTGCACCCTTACCGCACCGTCCACAAATTGCTGTATCAGCTTTTTAACTTCCGATCGGCGTAAAGCTCGGATTTTTGCTTTAGCATAACTGCAAGGCTCCATTTTGGATGGCCCAACTACAGATTTTAAAGCACCTTTTTCTCCAAGCATTTTTGCTTGCGGCGCCATTTTATAAAACAAATCTCTGTATCCCGACCACAGCTTTTCCAGCTTAATTGAAATTGGCAGTGTCCCTATTGTTACCGGCACATTTTGACGTCCGGGATGATGCAGCTGTACAAACACTTTACAGTCGTGCCTGTGGATTCTTCTCACCATTTCGGCAAGCGGCTCGATATGATAGTCGTGGCTTACAGCTAACTGCGCAAAGGCGCCCGCTCCGTGGACGTCGTTTACGCGCGTAATTTCCGTTATTATCAGTCCGACTCCGCCCTTTGCCCGCTCCTCATAGTAATCCATCATCTGCTCGGTCGGCGTACCATCAAACCGACCGTGATCGAGCAGCATTGCAGACATGACCACGCGGTTCTTAATAATTACATTTCCTATTTTTCCTGGCGAAAGCAAGTTTGTATATTCCATGATTCGTCTCCGATAAATGCTATTCTCCGGGATGGCGCTTCAGTATTTCACCATCCCGAAGGTTCGGATTTTAAATAGCCCTTGGTTAATCCATATATGCGGCTTTGGCGTAGTCGCCGACTATGAACATGAATTCTCCGACAACGCCGGCAAATTCCGGTGCGCCCTCAACCTTGAGGTAATCATTTGCCATATAATCTACCATGTCACCCTTACTCATGAGAATATCGAGCGCATGCATAACAGAGTCAAAGCGAAGGGTTAAAAACGGCTTACAGCGGGGATATTCTCCTCTGCCCGCTTTGGAGTTACCCTCCTTAAAGCGGATATAGCTGTTGAGTGCGGGATAACCCGTGACTGCAAACGCATAGGCTCTGTCGGGGGACTTTACTGCAAAGTCGTGTATCTTTTCGTGCCCAGCCTTGTTGAGCTGGCTTATGCCGTTCGGCAGAAGATAGAAGAACAGCTTGACAAGCAGCTCCTGATCCTCTGTCGCTTCCGGCGCGTCCGTCGAACCCAGCAGCTTTGACATTGTCAGAAGCCCCTGCATAACAGCGGCGAAGCTTCCAATGTTTTTGATAATCCCCTTCATCTTCGGCAGGGGCATACCCTTACCGGAGAAGAAAATGATGAACTTCTTGATATCAGGAAACACGAACTCGATGTCGGGTTTCGGATGAATTTCGGAAACCTTGACGGTGATTTCGCCCTTGTTGAAAACAAGATGCGTTGCCATTTTGCCGCCGGGAGCCTTATCGTAGAGTGCCGAAACCTGAAACACAAAGTTTTTCTTTTCGAACTTCTTTTTGATATTCGGCTTGCTCTGGATAACGACCTTTAATAGCGGGAGCGCGGCATTGAAAAATATCCGTGCGGCATAAAGGTCATCCTGAGTGATAGATGCATCCTTCATTGTCACACCTCATCAGTCCAGTCGATCTCCGCCTCAAAGTCGCGGTCGTCAAACTTCAAAGCCTTGGTCGTTTTGCCGTCTGACGAAATCTCGACGACGTGAGCGCGCTTCATCATATCGACCGCCGTTTTAACAATGCCCTCGGTGTCGATGCCGTTCATGGTCATGAGATCCTCATGGAAACCTATCGCGCTGAAGCAGTCGTTGAGTCCGAGCTTCTTGAACGCGCAGGCGCGTCCGCTCTCCAAAACGACTTCACCGACGGCTGTTCCGAGTCCGCCCAAAACGGTATGATCCTCAACCGTAATGATACGACGGGTATCCTCCGCGGCCTTCAGGATAATTTCGCGATCGATAGGCTTAATTGTGTGAAGGTTTATGACTCTTGCGCTGATGCCGTAATCGCTCTTAAGAATTTTCGCCGCCTGAATTGCCTGAAATACGCAGCAGCCGTTTGCGATAACGGTCACATCGTTCCCATCGTTCATCAGAACGCCCTTGCCGAACTCGAAGCCGTAATCCTCGTTTTCATAGATGTTCATATCAAAGCCACGGTTGATGCGGATGTAAACTGGGCCGTCCATTGCGGCAGCGGCGCGAACGGCATTCGCGGTTTCAAAGCCGTCCGCCGGAACAATGACCTTAAGGTTCGCAAGGGATCTAACCATTGCAACATCCTCGATGGCGTGATGGGTACTTCCCGCCTGACCGTAGGAGGTTCCGCTATGGGAGCCGATTATTTTGACGTTTGCGTTCTGATAGCAGATATCGGTATGTAGCTGATCGGTCGCCCTCATACTTGCGAAGACGGAGAAGGTGCTTATAAAGGGGATGAGTCCCGCTTTTGCCATACCTGCAGCAATACCGAAAAGGTTTTGTTCGGCGATACCGACGTTGAAGAAGCGATCGGGATATTTCTCCTTGAAATCACCGATTTTCGTTGAGCCGGCAAGGTCTGCCGTAAGCGCGACTACTCTTTTGTCCTTTCCGCCCAGCTCGCAAAGGGTTTTGCCGTAAATTTCAGCAGTTGCCAACTTCTTACTGTCAACAACCGTATAATTCATTCCACCCATCCTTACGCCTCCTTCTCAACACGGGCAAGACGCTTTGCTTCGTATTCAAGCAGATCCTTCTTCGCCAGCTCATACTTTGTTTCGTCCATCGCGCCGTAATGCCACTTATGGTCGCCTGCCATGAAGCTGATGCCCTCGCCCTTAAGCGTGTCGAGAATCAAGCAGACAGGTTTATCCTTCGCCTGCATTGCTTTTTCCATGGCATCGGACAACTTTGACAGGTGGTGTCCGTCCGCCTCGATGACCTCAAAGCCGAAAGCGCGCCATTTATCCGCAAAGGGCTCCAGCTTCATAACGTCTTCGGTGTTGCCGTCTATCATGAACTTGTTGCGATCAACAACGGTTATAAGATTCGTTGCGTTGAAGTTTGCGGTTGCCATCGCGGCTTCCCAGACGCTGCCCTCGTCGCACTCGCCGTCGCCGAGAAGCACCCAAGTTTTGTAGCTTTTGCCCTGAACACGCGCCGCAAGCGCGGTACCCAGCGCAAGCGCGCTGCCGTGTCCCAGTGAGCCTGTGGAGGCTTCAAGCCCTTTGACCTTGCAGCTGTCCAGATGTACGCCAAGCCTGCTGCCAGTGAGATTGAAGGTTTTGAGTTCTTCTCTGTCCAACAGACCCAGTTCCGAAAACAGAGCTGCAATCGCAACGCCAATGTGCCCTTTGCTTATTATGCAGCGGTCACGGTTTTCGTCTGCGTAGTTCTTCGGGTCGAAGTTGAGATATTTAAAGTATAAAAGCGTTAGGAAATCGGTTGCGCTGAGAGAACCGCCCATATGCGCTCCTCCCGCCCAGTAGCAGGTATCAAGCGTGAGCTGGCGCACGGCGGATGCCTTCTTTTCCAGCTCAATCCATTCGGATTTTGTGAGTGCCATAGTGAAGTTTCCTCCTACTTTTTATAAATTTCGGGGTGGTTTTTAACGAGCACCTTGAAAGCCTCGTCCGCGACTTCGGCTGTATAGTTTATATCCTCGTCGGAGAGCGCAAGATTAGTGAAATGGTTGTGGTGGTTCGTCATAAAGACTCCGCGCTTTACTAGCTCTGCTATCCATTCCTGATGGAGCAGCAGGCTGTCGTCATCTTTGATTATCATATAGAACATGCAGGGCTCGCCGCTGATACTCAGGTTGACTCCGTTCTCCTTTGCTGCCTTAGCAACTCCGTCGCACACTCGACGTCCCAGCTCAAGGTGCTTCGCGCCGCCGCCGAGCTTCTTCATTTTATTTATGGCAGCCATACCGGCGGCAAACGGAACAGCGCTCATCCAATAACTGCCGGTGTAGGTTATTGACGAAACGACCGGCTTGAGGAAGTCCTTTCCGCAGAGGGCGGAAACGTTGTAGCCGTTGGCAATGCCCTTGCACAGGCAGAGCATATCCGCTTCAAAGCCGTAATAATGGTCGCTTCCCGCAACATCAAGACGGAAGCCGCAGCGAACATCATCGATAATGAGGACTATCCCGTTGTCCGTGCAGAGCTTGCGCACCGCCTGCCAGTAACCGTCCGCAGGCAGAACGTTGTCTACAAAGTTGCCGTGCATATATGGGGTTGAAATGAAGCAGGCGATATCGTCCTTATTTTCCTCGATGACCTTTTTTAGTCCTGCGATATCGTTGAAATCGACCATCAGGTTGTTTTCGACCTCGCCCTTCAAAACCCAAGGTGCATCAGCGCGCTGTGTCCACTGCGCTACGCCGTGATAATAGCCCTTAACAAAGATGATTTTCTTTTTCCCTGTTGCGGCACGAGCCGTCAGCATGGCGAGTGTTGTAACGTCGCCGCCGTTTTTGGCAAAAAACGCCCAGTCAGCCATCGCGACAGTGTTCGTCAAAAGCTCAGCAAACTCAACCATCTTATACGATGGTGAGGTCGTACAGTTGGCAACGTCCATCTGTGCTTTTGCAGCCGCATCAACATCATCATCACAATAGCCGAGAATGTTTGGGCCGTAGGCGCACATGTAGTCGATAAACCTGTTGCCGTCCAAATCCCAGAAATAGGCGCCCTTTGCGTGGTCGCAAAATTTCGGATAAGCACTGATCGGAATAAAGCAGCCCTCTGCCGGACCCAAATGTCCATAAACACCTGCGGGAATTACCTTCGCAGCTCTCTGCAGCATTTCGTCATTCTTTGGATAAGTATATGTATTCATTTTCATTCCTCCTATGCGAGATAGACCGCAACGCGGGACAATATCCTGTTCAGGTTATCGATCATGGGAATGTAGCCCTTCATGACAATTTTTCCGACTGCGAGTGCACTCATGGACTCGACCGTTCCGTCAAAGAGTCCGCGCGCTGTATCATAGTCGCCAAAAATCATATACGCGCGGGGATCCTTAGCCTTCTGGCAAATCGTTGTCATGTGTCCGCCCTTAACTACGATTTCGGCACAGGGACCGCCCGCAATTTCCATAGCGATGGAGCCGTCTGGAATTTTTGAGGCACTGATTTTTCCGAGCTCGTCATTGTTTCCGATCGCGGAAAGTGCGCTTGCGATAAGATAAAACATCATGGTTGTGCTTTTTTCGAAGAATTTTCTGTCCTTGAGCGAAGCTTCATCGGTGCGGAGGTACTTGTTCATGATATCCGTCAGTTCTTTGAAATCGTTCATCAGGAATTTGAGCTTTGTTAGGCCGCCGTACGGCAGGGGGTTCTTTGTTCCGTCAATCATCTGATTGAAGGCTTCGGGGGAAGAGAGCTTCAGCTTAATCTGTCCTCCGAGTCCCTCTGTCATTGTACATTTACCGTTTGCAAATGACAAAGTCGCCTGAGGGCCGTTTCCAACGTTGAAGCTGATGGATACAGGCTTTGCGGGGCCAGCCAGCTTTTTGGCATGCTCGTCAAGCTCACAGAGCTTCTCCAAGTCTTTGAGTACCGCAAACATGTTGATGTATGCCAGTGCGTTTTGGTCTTTCACGCTATTTCCTCCTTGTTTTCTCTCACTTATTTTAATCCTGCAGCTTTTGTATGAGTTGCAGAACGGATTCCGAAAAGGTTTTGTCCAACGTATTTCGAGAGAACTCCTCTCTAGCTTTTAAAGGCTCGCAGCCAAGCTCCTCAGGTGCGAAGGTCATGAAGCCAAGCCTAAGCGCATCGTGTACCATGTCCATTTCTGCGCTGTCTGTTCTCGGCGCGGCTTCTTTTAAATAACTGCCCGCTCTGACGAGAACCGATAGCGTATTGGATAATCCGGTTCCCCCGATACGGAGAATTTCGCTGTAAAGAGCCAGCATCTTATCAGAGCTTTCCTGCCCCGCAAGCGATTTTTCAAGTCTTCCGGCTGTTTCGGCGTAAGAAAGCGCCTTCAGTATCTCTGTTATCCCCTTACCAAAGGCGTCAAGCCGCGGCAGCAGTTTCTCGGTCTTTGCTATATATTCGGCGCCCAGCGATGCATTCATGGCATAACGCTTCATGCCTATGAAGCTATCCAATGTTTCGTCGGATACGTTAATGATGTTCATAATGTCCTCTGTGCTGAGGGCTTTTGTGAGAATACTTTCACGAACGAGGCACTCGATATCTCTTTTCGTTGTCTCCCGCAGATGGGTTTCATACATTGAAAAAGTCTTAATTGTCTGCTCAAGCGGAATACCGGCCAGCATGCGCTTTTTCACAAGCTTCATGAGACGGCAGTCTCCGTGGGTGCACATGCGGTTGTGTCCGCTCATCACGGGGACAATCAACCCTGCGCTAATTATGGCTTCGGCCTCACGCGGTTTAAGCTTTGCTTCCTTTGCCGCTTCCGTGACCGGTAAACGCTCGTAGTAATCGGACTGGTCCGCCTTATTTATCGTATCGAGAAGTTCTAGCTCTGCCTCGCCCGCGGCTTTGTTTCTGAGCATATGCTTTATAACAGCAAGCGGATAGAATTTAACACTTTGAAGCGTTCTTATGAGCTTCACTCGCTCCACGCTTTCAGGCGCGTAATATGCCATGTTCTTGCCTGTTTTGCAGGCAGTTTCAACAAGCCCTTCCTTAACGTAATATTTGACCGTAGAAACGCTTTCACCCGCCGCCGCAGCAAGCTCACTAATCTTGAGCAGGCCTTCAGTGCTGAGATTATTTTTAAGTTTATTCATATCTTATACTCCAAACTATGGTTTCAGAATTGAGAATATGCCGTTATCCACGCAGAAAGTAGATAGTATTACTCCCCACTTTTTTCACTATAGCACCTCTTATGTTTTGTTACAATACGCGATTTGGATAAATATGACTCCCGCCGATTGTAAGGACTGTTAATTTAAGGCATTCCGATCCCGTTTGTGCATAAAAAAGCCCCGCGACCATGGGTCGCAGGACCTTTTCTATTTGAAAGTTTCGAACTTCCGCTATCTGAGAGATGCCTCCATAGTGCAAGCGTCCATGTGTTCCATATCCAAGTTGTTCGCCGCTGCAGGTATAGCATTTAGCAGAAATTTCGCGGCTCTATTACGCAGAAGGAATAGGGCAAAAGGAATTCCCTTATACCGCTTGAGTAGGGAGCAATATCATACTGCTGATAATATACCACAAGTCCTCGAGGAGTACAGTAAAAGCTCTCTTCATTAAAAGTTTCGGAAATCAGTTCTTTGTAATTTTCAAAGTAAATCTCGGGCTCGCGGATTATTTGCTGCTCGACCGCCGACAGAATATAGGTCTTATAGTCAGGCGGACAGCACACCAATTGGCTCAGCGCTAGCTGTTTGCAATCCCGCAAATTCCATGTTTGGGAATCTCTGACCGTATTGCCGTGCGCTCCGCCGGTGAATTCATATTTATCGCAATATAAGCTTATTATGCATGAACATGTATAAGTGACTCGGAATGTCGATAAGGCCTCGAATATTCGCACCGGAAAGTTGTTTTCAATATCTCCTTTGTACTGTTCGACGGCCATGTCAAACAGCACTGTTTCACAATACCGCCTAAATTCCAGCGCCCTATTCTTGTAAAACTCGTTTACTGTCGGCATACAAGCTCTGTAACAGAAAGAAGAAAATCTAGGATACTCAATTGCATATGTCACAAGGGTCACTCCGTCATACTTCAAGCTATCCTTAAGCACACATTTTTTGCATGTAATATGGTTTTGTGCCATTTTTATCACCTCAAATCAAGCTATGCTGCCAGATTGAGAACAGTGATAAATGAAAAGAAGGAGGGCTGTGAAAACTTTTTTTCACAGCCCTCTGAAATTATTTAGTTTTCAACCGGCCAGTTGCACCACTCGTCGCGGAGCGTCGCCGGCATCGCAAGATAGACCTGCTCGGCAATTTCCTCCGTCGTACAGCTTATCTTTTTGTTTATCCAGTCGACATCCAGCGCAATTCCGCCGTAGCAAAACAGTGATAGCTGCAAACGCTCTTCCCTTGTCAGCGGCTTTCCCCTGCTTTTAGTCGTTATCTGTTCTATCATTGCATACGAATAATCGTAAAGAAACGCCGAATAGGAGTTCGCCCCGACGTAGGAAAAGGCATTTTTTTCTCTGTTTCTGTCCATGTCCGTAGCGCGGAATATTCTCTTATAAAGCTCCCGCCAGCTTTTGCAATTCTGGGACTTGACCCATTCGTCAAGCTTTTTTTTATAATTGTAGTTCATAACGTCATATTTATCCAGATAATGCCTGTAGAAGGTCGATTTCGAAACGCCGCTCGCGTCTATTATCATCTTTATCGAAATGTCCTCAAACTGATACTCCCTCAGGAGGCTGTTAAATGAGCTCAATATGTGATCCTTCGTTAGTTCTTTCAAAGCAGGGCCTCCTTGTGGGACTCTTTTTAACTATCGTACTACAACGAGACGAATCTGTAAAATAATTTCTTTATTATTTAATTGTATAAAATATATTATATATGTTGATTGAACGACCTTTGTTTATTGATTATTTACAGCATTTTGCATGGAATTGCAGGAAAGCGCTTTGTTTTCCTCTCGCACCGCAGGTTCAGCCGTATGGACTTTCAACTGATTAATATTCAAAAAACAAAGCAAAACAAGGAGGAGACGCATGGATTACAAAAAATTATTTGACGCAAAGATCTCGAAAGAGTCAGTCGGCGCATGGAGAAGCGCAGGCAAAAAGGCTCTAGGTGTCGTATGCTGCCACGTTCCGCAGGAGATACTCCACGCGGCGGACGTGCTTCCCGTAAGGCTCAGAGCAACGGGCTGCGAGGACTACAGCGAGGCGGAAGTATGGATGTCCAGTTTCAGCTGCAGCTTCGCAAAATCAATCCTTCAGTACTTCATTGACGGCGTGTATGACCTTGACGGTCTTGTTACGACCGACGGCTGCATGCAGGCAGCCAGAATCTATGACAACTGGAAGGCATACTCGAAGAAGAGCGGCAAGGAGCAGACCCTAATCGAAATCGGCGCTCCCCGCATGAACAGCGCAACGACAAGGTCATATTACAAGGAAGAACTCAAAATCCTTGCCGGCGAGCTTGAAAAACTCACAGGCAACAAGCTTACAGACGAAAAGCTTCTGAAGTCCATCGCGCTCTATAACGAGGCACGCGGACTTGTAAAGCAGGTGCTTGAGCTTCAAAAGGCCGAGCACCCTGTGATTACCGGCGCCGAAGCACTGACGATAATGCTTGCTGAAACCAACATGCCTGTTGAAGAATACATAGAGCAATTAAAGGCCTTCCTGGCGGATGTTCCCAATAGAAAGCCTATAACCGATTACCGCGCGCGCCTGATGATAATCGGAAGCGCACTGGACAACCCCGCTTATATCAAGGCAATCGAAGATAAGGGCGGACTCGTCGTTGCGGACACGCTCTGCTTCGGCAGCATGACCTTCGGTGATGAGCTTAAGACCGACAAAGCCGACATTTTCGGTTCCATCGCAAGCTATTATCTAGACCGTATCGTATGCCCCCGTATGATTGATAACCGTGACGCTTTGCACAAGCTTATTGTGAACAGAGCATTGGATTACAAGGTTGATGGCCTCCTTTATGTGAAGATGCAAAACTGCGAATGCTGGGGCGGCGAGAACACTTACCTCGAGCCTGCTCTCAAGGATGCTGGAGTTCCCATCCTTTACCTTGAGCGTGAAGAGAAGCTGGCAAACATCGGCCAGCTCGAAATTCGCGCGGAAGCATTCATCGAGATGGTTGAGAAGGAGGTCTGAAAAATGGCAAAGGTTGATACTGAATTATTAAAGGTAATGAGCGGTGAACTTAGCACCACCGATTATATTGCAGGTCAGTGCGAAGGCAAGCTTGCGCATACACTTGAAAAAGATCCCGACAGCGCATGGATATATGACCTGCAGGTTGCTCAGTGGTGTCAGATTCGTGACGCTCACAAGAACGGCAAAAAGCTAATCGCCTTCGGCGGACCTATGCCTGTCGACATCATCTACGCTTTTGACTGCCAGCCCTACTATCTGGATCAGCTCCCGCTGAGCACCGCGCCCAAAGGCGATATGAACTCCAAGTTCGTCGACCTCTGCGAGTCAAAGACAAACCAGAGCATGTGCTCGATTGATAAGGTCGAGATGGGCGCTCTGCTTGCCGACCAGTACGGCATAGTACCGGACGCGTTCGTCTATTCGACCGTCCCCTGCGATTCTTCAAGAATTGCATATCCAATTATGTCCAAGATGTGGGGCTGCCCCACCTTCAACATCGACCTCCCCTTCCGCAGAGACGCCCGCGGCGTTGAGTATCTCGTCCAGCAAACGAAGGAGTTCATTACCTTCATGGAAGAGCTGACCGGCAAGAAGCTGGACATGGACAAGATGAAGGAGAGCATGGAGGTCGCGAACAAGACCAATACGCTAATTGGAAAGCTCGCCGATTTGAGAAAGCATACCCCCTGCCCGCTTCCCGGAATGCTTCTTGTTACAAACGCCTGCATGAGCGGCATGGCAGCAGACCCCGCAATGATAGCCTTCCTCGAAAAAGAGCTCGAAGCGGGCGAAATGATGATTGCCATGGAGATGGGCGCCTGCATGAACGGCGAAAAATACCGTATGCTCTTCCTGCAGAATATGCTCTGGACTCAGCTAAAGGCCTACACATACCTGGAGCGCGAATACGGCGCAATCTGCATCATGGACGTTTTGGGTCACTATCATCCCGACATTTACGAGCACATCAACGACTTTGAGGACTGCCTGAAAGTCATGGCGGTCAAAATGATGAACCTGCCGATGATTCACGGCGCCGCAGGTCCCGTCGAGTATTACTGCGACAGAATCAAGTATCTGATGGATGAATTCAACATCAACGCCTCCGTATTCCTCGGTCACGTCGGCTGCAAGCACACCTGGGCCTCCACGAAAATATTGTCCGATTACATCCAGCAGAACTACGGCATGCCCACTCTGCTCATCGACGTTGACTGCATCGACGGACGCTACAAAACGGCCGAAGAGGTTCAGGACGCCATCGGCGAATACCTCACAACTGTTGTTAAACTCTAATCGTAACTCATATACCTTCTTCCCGGTTCAAAGCGCGGACCTCTGCCCCGTGCTTTGAACAAGAAAGCACTGAAAACTTCTGTTTTCAGTGCTTTCGTCTTTTTAAAAATCTTCTATCGTTTAATTGCGCCTGTTGCTGACCAGCAGCAGGAAGCGCAGAAGCTGTGCGAGCGAGACAGCCAGAGCCGCAACATAGGTCAGCGCGGCGGCGTTCAGCACCTTGCGCGAGCCCGCGAGCTCTTCTTCCGTCAGCATACCCTGTCCCTCGATTGCGAGCAGCGCGCGGTGGCTTGCATTGAATTCCACAGGTAGCGTCACAATCTGAAAAGCCACGCAGACCGCAAAGAAAACGATACCTGCATAGGCAACTGTTATGAGGGATGATGCATAGTAACTCATTATAAGTCCGATTATGATGAGCGGCATAGCAAGCTTTGAGCCGATGTTAGTCACGGGGATGATTGCCGCGCGGAACTTTATCGGCGCATAGCCCTGCGCATACTGCAAAGCGTGTCCTGCCTCGTGGCAGGCAACGCCGATTGCCGCTGTCGAGGTGCTGTCATAAACAGGCCGCGAGAGCCTGATGACGTTGTCCCTCGGGTCGTAATTATCAGTGAGATTGCCCTCGATGCGCTCGACGCGGACGTTCGTGAGTCCGTTTGCGTAAAGCACCCTTTGCGCCGCCTGTGCGCCCGTTATATGTGAGGCCGAAAACTGCCGGTCATATTTTTTAAAAGTAGATTTCACTCTTGCGCTTGCCCAAATCGCCAAAATCACCGCTGGCAGAACAAGGTACAGGTATGTCATGTCGAAAAACATAGCGTCCTCCTTTTAGGATATCATGCTGTAAATAGTATGCTCTCTTGGATATATATTAGCTTATTATCCTTGATAATTCATCAACGATTTGTTAATTTTGGAGGTGTTGGACATTGACGGGGAGAAGGGTTTGGGGTATTGTGGAAATAATTTAAGTTCATAGTGTAATAATACAAGAGGTGAATGAAAAAAATGACGAAAGATGAGCTTGTTAATACAATCGAGACTTATATGCACCATGTTATTTGGGCAAACGATTACTATGATGTATATAATTCTATCATGGATGGCGGTAGCACCTATTACAAAGAAGCTTGTTTGGCAAATTCCTTTTTTAAAATAACAAGATACTCGCTTATTTCGAGTTTTTTGATTGAAATCGTAAAATTATTTGACCAAAGAGAAGAAGCTTGTCTTCCCAAACTAATAAATATATGCAGACAAAACAGTTGTCTTTTCTCATCAAATATTTATTACATAGTATGGAAACATAAAAATTAAGCAACTTGTACCAACTTCTTGCAGTCGCAGAACAGGATATTATTACTATGGAACCACAAATAACCAAACTGAAAGGCCGCAGAGACCAATATTATGCTCATAGCGACAAGAAGTATTTCGCGGTAAATTCTCGACTTGCAGATGATTACCCCATTAATCCAACAGAAGTTGACTCCCTACTAAGCTTTGCATCAGGTTTGTGCAACAGCTTGCTTGGAGCTTTGACAGGACAACATATATATCCTCATCATGATGGTAACGATGATTTAATGAGATTGCTTATGTGCGCGAACAGAGCTAATATGACACAAGATTGATTTCTACGCCTTTTCCTCTCCTCCCCCTCTTCCCAATTTACGCCAAACGTAGTATTCTAATAACAACCAACACTTATGAGGTGACCTTATGAAAACGCTGCTGAAAAACGGAAAAATCGTAGACGGCTCGGGCAAAGAGCTGTACATTGCGGACATACTTGTCGAAGACGACAGGATAAAGAAAATTGGCGCCGACATTCAGGAGGAGGCCGACAGAGTCATCGACTGTACGGGGCTCGCAGTTGCGCCCGGCTTCATCGACTGCCACTCGCATAACGACTGGTTTGCCGCGCGGCAGAATAACGACCGCTTTTTTGCGCCATTTCTTGAGCAGGGCATAACCACGCAGGTCACAGGAAACTGCGGCTTTTCGCCCTTCGGCTTTGACGCGGACACACAGTATCGCAAGCTTCTGGGCAGCGGCCTTTTCTCTATCGGCGATGCCGAGGGCGACACAAGCACACTTCCCGCCTTTGAAAAAGCAATCAAAAACCTACCGCTGAACCTCGTCCCGCTCTACGGACACATGAGCGGCAGAATCGGAATCGCTGGCTATGACAGCCGCGCTCTCACCGAGGGGGAGCTCACGCACTTCGATGAAATCATCGAGCAGGCACTGAAGGACGGCGCGGCGGGCATTTCGTTTGGGCTTATGTACGAGCCTGACCGCTACGCGCCCTATGACGAGCTTAAACGTGCCGCGGAAATTTGCGCAAAGCACGGAAAGATACTTACAATTCACGGCAGGGCGTGCTCCGCCTCCTCGACATCGTATTCTCCCCCTGTGGGCGGACGTGCGCACAATCTGCGTGCTCTGGACGAGATGGCTCAGCTTGCGCGCGAGACAGGCGTTAAGCTCCAGCACTCGCACCTGATTTTTGTCGGTAAAAAGAGCTGGAAAACCGTCGGCGAAGCCCTCTCCATCATAAAAAAGCTGAACGGCGAGGGGCTTTCCTTCAAGTACGATTCCTATTCGCTGACCTATGGCGCTTCTGTCATCTCCGTCGTGCTTCCTGTCTGGTTTTTGGCTCTTCCCAAGGAAAAGCAGAACAGCAGGCTTGCAAGGCTTCGTCTGGCTTTCGAGATCGGACTGACAAAAAAAGTTTTGGGCTTTGACTTCAGCGACATAGTCATAACATGGATAGCGGAGGGGCAGGAAGCTCTCACTGGAAAAACCGTAACGCAGATTGCCGATGAATGGGGCACGTCTGAGCTTGATGCTTACATAAAGCTCGTGGAATTGAGCGGTGGCAAGGGACGGGTGCTCATGCACAGATACCTGACGAAGAACATTGTTCTGCAGCTTATGGCAGACGAAAACTGCCTTTTCATGACGGACGCTTGGGTTGAGGAACAAGGCAAGCAGAACCCCTCCTGCTTTATTTGCATGCCGCTGTTTTTGAAGCTCGCACGCGAAAACGGGCTCGCCCTCAAGGATATGATACACCGTATGACCGGCATGGCCGCCGAACGCTACATGATACCCGAGCGCGGCTATCTTAAGGAAGGCTACTTCGCCGACATCACGGTTTTCAACAAAAACGAAATCGGTCCCGGAGCTTCGGACGAGGGAAGACCTCTCGGCATAAGCCTTGTCATGGTAAATGGAAGCGTCGCCGTGGAGAATGGCGCATTTACTGACAAAAACGACGCAGGACGTTTGCTTATGCAGAAGGAAGAAAAATAAAAAGGCATCGCTTGGGGGAAGCTGTCAATGACAGCGGCTAATTAGCGTGTTCGGTGTTTGGAGGATAATTATGGAGCTTAAAGATGTTATGGATCAAAAGGTTTTCGCCGTGGTCGGCGATACGCTGAAAGAGGGAAAGTACGCCTGCAAGATTAAAAACCGCCTGATCGAAAACGGCTACACGGTTTACGGCGTCGGCAAGGAGCTTTCTTCGCTGAATGAAATTGGGGAAAATGTCGATATTATTGATCTTTGCACAAATCCCGTGAAGGGTCTGGAGCTTATCAAGGAATGTGAGAAGCCTTTCAAGTGCATCGTCATTCAGCCGGGTGCGGAGAGCAGCGATCTCTGCGCATACCTGCGCGAAAATAATCTGCCCTATATTGAAAACTGCCTGCTCGTGGGCATGAATCTATACTGCGGTAACTAGATATAAAAATACGGAGGATAATATGCACTGCACTAAAAAAATGACGGACGATATAACTTGGCTCGGCGCGAGCGACAGGAGACTTGCCAAATTTGAAAACGCCTTTCCGATTCCAAGAGGCATCTCATATAATTCCTATTTCATCAACGATGAAAAAACCGTTTTGCTCGATACGGTTGACAAGGCCGTTAGCGGACACTTCTTTGAGAATCTTGAGTTTTTACTCGGTAAGCGGAAGCTCGATTACGCGGTCATAAACCACATGGAGCCCGACCACTGCGCGACACTCGGGGAGCTTGTTTTACGCTATCCCGAAGTAAAACTTGTCGTCAACACGAAGTCGCTCGCTATGATAAAGCAGTTTTTCGATTTCGAGGTCGATTCCCGCGCTTTACTTGTCGGCGAGGGTGAAAAGGTCTGCACGGGAACACATACGCTCACCTTTTATATGGCGCCGATGGTCCACTGGCCGGAAGTCATGGTTACCTATGACGAATCTGAAAAGGTGCTTTTCTCTGCGGACGCTTTCGGAACCTTCGGCGCACTTGGCGGAAATATCTTCGCCGATGAAATGGATTTTGAAACCGACTGGCTCCCCGACGCAAGACGTTATTATTCAAACATAGTCGGAAAATACGGCGCTCAGGTATCTGCGCTTTTAAGCAAGGTCTGCCCGCTCGACATCAGAATGATTTGCCCGCTGCATGGTCCTATCTGGCGGAAAAACCTCGGCTGGTATGTTGATAAGTATCGCAAATGGGCTGCGTGGGAGCCTGAGGAAAACGGCGTTATAATCCCCTACGCCTCAATATACGGCAACACGCAGAACGCCGCCGAAATAATTGCGATGAAGCTCGCGGACAGGGGCGTACGCAATATACAGATGTACGACGTTTCGTCAGTGCACCCCTCTTATATCGTTTCGGACAGTTTCCGTTTCAGCCACATCGTTTTCGCGTCCTCGACCTACAACGGCGGCATCTTCTCCGCAATGGAAACTCTGCTCATCGCGCTTAAAGCACACGCTCTCCAAAACCGCACCGTCGCTTTCATCGAAAATGGCACCTGGGCGGCGCAAAGCGGAAAGCTGATGAGGGAAATCGTGTCCTGCATGAAGAACATGACCGTCATCGAGCCCACGGTTTCGATAAAATCCTCCCTTAAGAAAGCGCAGGAATCAGAGCTTGAGGCTCTTGCGGACGCTATAATCAAAACGCTGTAACAAATTATCCGAAGATACTATCTGAAAGAAGCGCCACCATAATAAGGAACTGCCGCAAAATACGCGGCAGTTCCTTATATCTTATCTAATAATCTTTATCTTTTAAGAGCCTTGGCTCTAATTAGTCGTCACAGCGCCAGCACAAGCCGTTTAAGAGGCAACAAAGCAGCCGAATGAACTCTATTAACAACAAAGTTGCAAAAAATGCTGCGAGCGCAATTAAAACTATGGCGAATATCGAAGATGCAGCTAGCGAAATTGAAACTGCAATCAGTGTTGTAATAATCGTGCCAAAAATTGCTGCCAGCAGAACCGCGCCGTTGCAGCAAAGGCAGTTTCCTAGGATCGAGCGCCAAGCCAGTGAGGAGGCAAATAATGCCACCACAAGGAAAATCAGCATTAGCACTGCAAAGCCGAACAAAATCCAAAGCACAGTAACGATGCTCCCAATCACACCAAACGCAAACAGGAGCGCTACTATTGTAGCTACCACAACTGCGGCCAGAACGCTTAGGCAAATGCCGCAAGAGTTCGGGCAATTTCTATCACAATTCATCGAGTCCCTCCTTTCCTTAACAAAATTTCTTTTACTCGATTTATCTCGTGGTTTTCACCCTACGAGATTTTATATGACGTATAGCCAATATCCTCTTGAGAGAATATTTTTCGCGCCATTCTGAATGGGCGCGTATACCGCGCTCAACACATCATATGTGAAAGTCGGCGTAAAGGTCACGATTTAATGACATAAAAAAGCCCCCTCACATATAATGAGGGGTTAAGCTTTTTCAAAAAACTAATAGTATCGTCCTTAATAACCGCCTTTTTTGATAGTTTTATACCTTTTATGAGAGCATCTCGAGCACTTTTTTAAGTTCACTAACGGGCTCAAAACAAGTTTTGCCCCGACACAAATAATATAGTGTTCCGCTAACGGGTATGGGGTATTCGGAAGTAAACGGAGCGGCTTTTGCAAGGCTTTCCGCATTGTCGGGTGTCTTTAACAGAAATGAAAGACTTCCGGAAGGTCTTTCGGAAATAAGCTCCGTCAGCTCTGTAGGTGTTTCATTCTCCGTCGAAACGCATACAAGCTCTGCCGAGGTATATTCCGCCTCCATCAGCGCAATCAGAGAAAGGCTAAAGGCAGAAGGCTGAGTATTCGCTGCCGCAGAAACGAAAGTAAGCTGCTTCTCCGCGGCCTTTGCTAATTTATCATCAGCCGTGAGCCTTGCGAGTTTGCTGAGCAAAAGCGCAGCCGCGGAGTTTCCGGAGGGAAGAGCTCCGTCATAAGTGGGCTTTGGTCTTGTTATGAGCTGTTCCGCATCCTTAGAATACATGAAATATCCACCGTTTTGATCATCAAGGAATAACTCGTTCATTATTTTGCCAATTTCTGTTGCGTCAATAAGGTAGCTAACATCAAAAGAAATCTCGTAAAGCGAAAGCAGCGCCAGTCCAAAAAACGCATAGTCATCAAGCAAACCCTCGCTTGCGGCTTCTCCTTCCTTCCAGCGGATTTTCAAATGACAATTGCCATCCTTTAAATTTTCAGAAATGAATTTTCCCGCTCGGACGGCGGCTTTTAAATATTCTTCATCCTTGAAAACCAAACCGGCTTTCGCCAGCGCCAATATCATCAGCGCGTTCCATGAGGTCAGTATTTTGTCGTCCTTATTAAGACTCGTCCTGTTAAGCCTGTATTCAGATAGCTTTGCGGCGAGTTCCGCAATTCTCGGGTCCTCCGTTTCCCATTCTTCGCAATCCAGCAGATTCGGTATACTTTTTCCTTCGAAATTGCCTTTTTCGGATACTCCGAAGCGTTGACAAAATAGTCCCGCGTCCTCTTTGCTGAGTACGCTTTCAATCTCCGCCATCGTAAAGGCGTAATACTTTCCCTCAACACCCTCGCTGTCCGCATCCTGACCGCACATAAAACCGCCTGACGGATCACGAAGTTCCGCGAGGACGTAATCTATCGTTTTCCGCGCTATGCTCTGATATAAGGGGCGTTTTGTCAGCAGAAAAGCTTCGGTATAGGCCCATGCTAGCAGGGCATTGTCATAGAGCATTTTTTCAAAGTGAGGTATCAACCACCTCTGGTCGGTCGAATATCTTGAAAAGCCACCGCCGATATGGTCGAATATCCCGCCGCGATACATTTGCTCCAGCGTTCTCTCCGCAATATGCTCCGCTTCCCCATCGTTCTCGAGAACGGATAATCTAAGCAGGAGAATTAGATTGTGCGCCATAGGAAATTTCGGGGCTGAGCCGAAGCCCCCCCATTTTTTATCGAAGCTACGCAAGTAGCTTTTTTTAGCCGCAAGTGCGAGCTCCTTTGCGGGTGCTCCTTTACCATAATCTGAAGTCTCACGGCTTTGCATATAGAAAGCAATTTCGTCGCCGTGCTCCAACAAAGCCTTACGGTCTTTTTCCCATCGGCTTGAAATAGCGCTCAGCAGATTAAGAAGCCCCGTCATGCCGTGACGTGAGCTTTTTGGCAGATAAGTTGCTGCAAAAAAGGGTTTCTTTTCCGGCGTCATTATAATAGTCATTGGCCATCCACCGGAGCCTGTCAGAGCCTGACAGACCTCCATATAAACAGCATCCACATCCGGACGCTCCTCTCTGTCGACTTTGACCGAAATAAATCTCCTATTAAGCGCATCCGCCACCTCTTCGTCTTCAAAGGACTCATGCGCCATTACATGACACCAATGGCAGCAGCTGTATCCGACGCTCAGGAAAACCGGCTTGTCCTCCGCTTTCGCTTTGGAGAACGCTTCATCACCCCACGGGTACCAGTTCACGGGATTGTAGGCATGCTGAAGAAGATATGGCGATTTCTCGTTTATAAGCTTATTAGGTATTTCACTTTTCATAGTAAATCCCTCTTTATAAAAAATAGTTCAGTGTTTTTTTCACCGAATTAGTATTTACAGATGAAGCCGTTGATTATTCTGTTCTAATACATGACCTGCCTCTAATATCTCAATGTATATACTAACCTTAACAAGGGATCGATCAGCATAGAAATTAGGAATATTAGTGCTTTTTGCTGCTTTTGATGTAAACTTAGATATCAATTTCCTCCAAAAACAGTCTTACAACTATTGATACCTTGGCGATTTACACTTATAATGAAATATAGGCTATTTCTTAACAGTGAGGTGCGTGAGATGAAAAATAGTTTTTCTGAGGTTAAGCTATTTCAAGTTAAACCCGATAAACTTATTGAATTTGAAACATTGATGACTACGATTGCTGACGAACAAAAACAGCAAATAGGTTGTATCGACATCAAATACGTCAAGCGTTTTTTTACCATTGATGGTGTCGAAAGTGGAGAACCGCCACGAGAGTTAACCAAGATTGTTAAGTGTGTTAAGTATTTTTCTTATTGGGAATTCGACAATAAGGAGAATTATGGCAAAGCAATAGAATGGTTTTTCAAAAAATATTTCAAGGATATTCAAAAGCTGCTAATTATGCCTTTTGACATTAACTGCGGAAACTCGATATACTAAAAACATTACTCCAAAATTGTGAATGATATTTATTATATATGGAGATAAAAGTCATGTCAGTTAAAAATGAAGAACTCACTATAATTATCACAAAATTTGCGGAGGCGGGTTGGAGTTTGATTGATGAGCCGTCAAAAGCGCGGCTTGACGACAAAAAAGGAAATGAAGATTTACTCCCTATAATTGAGCAAGCAGATAAAGAGTGTGGAAGTTGTGGTTGTGAATTTGACCCGCTTTATAAAAAAGCGTTAGAATTTCTGCGAGCAAAATGAGCATAACACGAACAATCCCGATTTGGAAAAGTAAACAACTGACAGATGAATATTGTAAACGCAGGGTATATGCCCTGCATTTTTCATTGGTTCAAGCAACGGGATTGCCACCAGTGACAACAGCTATATCCGATGCTCAGGAAAACAGGCTTGTCCTCGGATTTTGCTTTTTCAAACGCCTCGTCACCCCACGGATATCAATCCACAGGATTATGCGCGTGAGAAAGCAGATAGGGGGATTTTTCGTTTATTAGCTTGTTGGGTTTTGTATTGCCGTTAATACTGCATCGCCTCCTTGCTTTAGTTCATATTTCGCTTTATTATTTCTATATTTATGCAATTATATCCTTAGAATCCAACTGCATCAATAGAGTCTGGACGCAACTGTAACTCAGTAGTATAATATATCTAGGCATAATTTGTTGTTTGGAGGATTACACGGTGGAAAGGTATAACTACAAAAAAATTGATGCATTTACGTCAGGAGAATCTTTAGGAAATCCTGCGGCATGTATCTACCTCGAGGATAATCAGACTTTAACCGATGAGGAAATGCTGTCTATCGCTAAACAACACAAAGGATTCGTTTCCGAGGTAGTGTTTTGCAGCAAATTAAGTTCTTCTGAATATAAGCTAATATACTTTTCATCAGAATGCGAAGTAGATTTTTGTGGACATGGTACGATTGCCTGTATGTATAGCCTTATCAAAGAAACCCCTAATCTACTCAGCAAAAAAGAAATAGTAATTCACACAAACAAAAAAGGTATATTAACAGTTTTTAACGATATTACCGAGAAGGATGCCATATACATTTCCGCGCCTCAGCCGAACTTTTTAGGTACCAATCTAAATATTCAAACTATATCACAAAACCTGCGGATTGACAGTAAAGCGATTTCCACGAATTGTCCAATTGATATAATCGATGCGGGATTACGGACCTTAATTATCCCCATAGCTACACTTGAAGAAGAAATTAATATTTTCCCTGACGAATTGATTCTAAAAGAATTCTGTTTGAATAACCAAATAGACATTATTCTGATTTTTTCATTAGAAGTAAAAGATAATAGTTGCATCGCCCACACAAGAGTTTTCGCGCCGAAGTTTGGATATTTAGAAGACCCCGCAACCGGCTCGGGTAACAGTGCATTTGGATACTACATGCTAAAAAACGGCATTTGGAGCGGAAATGCTATTTCTATTGAGCAAGGTGGGGTAGATAGAATATTCAATATTGTAAAATTATCGCAACATGATGGCAAGGTTATATTCGGAGGAAGTGCTACTACTCGTATTCAAGGTGAATATTATTTATAAATGCAAAAAGTATTAAGGAGGATATTATGCCACTCGTCAGAATTGAAATGCTAAAAGGGAAAAGCCCTGAATATAAAAAGGCGCTGCTTGATGGAATACATAAAGCATTGGTAGATGCGTTGAAAGTTCCTGACTACGATAGAATGCAAAGACTATATGAGCTCGATAAAGAGCATTTCGAGATTTCATCAAACAGATCTGAAGATTTCATTCTTATTGAGTTGACAATTTTTCAGGGCAGAAGCTTTGAGGCTAAAAAGAGCCTATATAAAGCAATAGTTGATAATTTGGAAAAGGCTCTTTCTATCAAGGGGACTGATATTCTGATAGTGATTAATGAGCCGCCTTTAGAAAACTGGGGCATTTCCGGCGGTAAGCCTGCGAGTGAAGTTGACTTGGGTTTTAAAATCAACGTCTGATAATTATACTTAAACATTATAACGGATAAGCGAAATATTAAATTTCGCTTATCCGTTATTTTTTGCTTGACATATATATCTTTATGATATATTATTAATGTATCATAAAGATATGTGGTGACGCTATGAAAGAAAACACCGGAAAAACAAAGTATGTAATTCTCGGGCTTCTGGCACACTCCCCTCAAACCGGATATTCAATTAAAAAATCCATTGAGTTTGAGTACAGCCATTTCTGGCAGGAGAGCTACGGACAAATCTATCCTACGCTTAAAACTCTGGTCAGCGCAGGTCTGGCGGTAAGCTCGGACGTTTTAGACTCCGGTGATGGTCGGGGACAAATCGTTTATAACATCACCGATGCCGGCAGGGCGGAGCTTGTAAAATGGCTTTCAGCGGCTCCAGACGTGGAAAAAATAAGGTATGAGATTCTACTCAAGATTTCCTTCGGCGCAAACACCGAGCCCGAAGTTCTGCTCGGGCATTTGGACGACTTTATTGAGAGAAACAAAAAAACAGTCGATGAGCTGGATGGCTTTATTGAAGTATTTCACATTCTCAAAGCGCAGGGAGACGACCACACCTATAATGAGTTGACCGCCCTTTGCGGGAAATACGTCTATACGGCGATGAGAGATTGGGCTCTGGACGCCAAAAAAATAATAGCAGATAGAAAGGCAATACAAAATGAGACAGAAAATTCGTAAAGGCATACTCACATTCTCCGCACTTATATTTCCTCTTTTGTTCTTCTTTCTGTCCCCGTATGTTATAATAATGTCGGCATCGGAAGGCATATTGAACGGAAGCGCGGTAGTTTTCGGGCTTCTGCTTCTCACCGCCATAGTCGGCAGCCGCCTTTTCTGCGGATGGCTTTGCCCCGGCGGCGCAATACAGGACTTTGTGTCTGCTTCCAACGACAAGCGCTGGAATGGCAAATGGAAAAACGCATTTAAGTACATAATCTGGGTTGTCTGGTTTTCGTTTATTGTTTATTTGTGGGTTCGTCATTGGCCTTTAAAGACCGATTTCTTTTATATGGTTGGAATCGATTTGCCCATGGTAATTATGTACTTCTTCGTGATGACCTTAATATATATCCTCTCGCTTACAACAGGAAAGCGCGGCATGTGCCACAGTCTTTGCTGGATGGCTCCCTTCATGGTTATAGGAGAGAAGCTCGCGGACCTTCTGCACATCCCAAGATTCAGGCTGAAAGCCGACAGCGACGCCTGCGTCTCCTGCGGAAAGTGCAGCAGAAACTGCCCGATGAGCTTGAATGTCAACGAGATGGTTAAGACGGGCAATTTAAGCTCAACCGAGTGCATCTCCTGTCTCGAATGCGTGGACGGCTGTCCGAAAAAAGCGATAAGCTGCGGTTTCAGTCGCTGAAAACTTCAGGGAGGTAATATATTATGCACATTGATTTCAAAAAAGTTGAGCCGGAAATGCTTGACGAATGCGCGGAGATCATAAGGGATTCTTTTATTACAGTGGCAAATGATCTAATGCTTACCAAAGAAAACGCTCCCACAAATCCCGCCTTTATTGATACTGCCGCTCTACGCAAAATGTATGACAAGCAGCTTGATATGTTTGCCGTAACAGAAGAAAATGTCACTGTCGGTTTCGTCGCAATAGAAAAGGCGGCCGACGACACATTTTATATGGAGAAGCTGGCTGTGCTCCCTGCGTTCCGTCACAAGGGATACGGCAGAGCAATAATGGATTTTGTATTTGAACGCGTAAGAAGCAGCGGCGGAAAGAGAGTCTCTATCGGTATAATCAATGAAAATGAGGTACTTAAGAACTGGTATACTAATTACGGGTTTGTCGATACGGAAATCAAAGTTTTTAAGCATCTCCCATTCACCGTATGCCTTATGGCGAGAAATGTCTGAATAATTCCTCTTATTAATCGCGAGAATAGATACGAAACAATAATAAGACGCTGCGAGCCGCATAACGGTTCGCAGCGTTTTTTCATATAAGCCCGTCACCTCATATCCTCCGAGGGTCTTGTCCAGCTTTTTATATCCTCCTGCGCGGGGTTGTCGATTAGCTTTCCGAATATATCGAAACGAGAACCGTGACAGGGGCAGTCCCAGCTTTTTTCATCGGGGTTCCATTCGAGCATGCAGCCCAAGTGCGGGCACATGACACTCACGATATAGCTTTTCCCCTCGTCGTCCTTATAAACTCCGTACTTCACACCGCCGTACTCCACAACCCCGCCGTGACCGTTGGGCAAATCCTTAATGTTGTCCTTCGGGGAATCAAACGCTTCTTTGCTAAGGCCTTTTACCGCTTTAAGCGCATTTTTCCCAATTGATTTTGCGGCAGGCGGTGTTGTGTGTCTTTTTGGGGAGAAAACGGGTGCGCAGGGGAATTTCTCTCCCGCGATTTTAGTGCTGATGAGCTGCGCTGCCACCATGGAGCTCGTCATCCCCCATTTGCCGAAACCTGTGCAGACAAACCAGTCCGGACGTGAGCGTGAATATCTGCCTATATAGGGCACGCCGTCCGGAGTCATGCAGTCCTGTGCCGACCAATGCCTTATTTCCTGGCTTTCGGGCCAGAGCTTTTTGGCTTCATGACGCAGTTTTTTATATTGTCCGCCATCCTTGTTTTCGCCAGTACGGTGTCCCCCACCTCCGAGAAGAGTCAAATCGCCGTAATTTCGAAAAGACAGCCCGTCCGGGTCAATGCCAAGATAGGCTCCGTTTAGCTTTGCAGCGTTATCGAGTGCAAGGACATAGCTACGTCCCTGATGCATTCTCACCCAATAATAGCCCGGTATATTGATAAAGGGATAGTGTGTTGCAAAGACGATATATTTTGCCTTTACCGTTCCCTCATCCGTTGTGATGAGGTTTTGCTCCACCTTTTTGACTTTTGTGTGCTCATATACGGAGAGCTTCTCTGACACTGCGGCTAGGAATTTCATCGGATTGAAGCACGCCTGCCCATCGTAGCGCAATGCGCCCTTCACGGAAAACGGCAGCTCTGTCTGCGTCGTAATTTCAGCTTCGAATCCAAGCTGTAGTGCGGCATCAAGCTCTCGCTCCAGCGGTATCGTGTCCTCCGTCGTATAAAGATAGGCTGAGCAGTCGGTAAAGTCACAATCGATGTTCTTATCCGAAATCAAACGACGGTATTCATCGATTGCCTGCGTGTTCGCCACAGCGTACTGCCTTGCTCTATGAAGTCCGAAGTCCTGTATCAGTTTGTCATAGATAATATCGTGCTGCGCTGTAATCTTTGCGGTCGTGTTTTTAGTCTGACCGGAGCCCAGACGGTCGCCCTCCAAAAGAACTGTCCCAATGCCCCGCTGCGAAAGATAATACGCTGTCAGAACACCTGCAAGTCCTCCGCCAATGACCGCGGCTTCCGCCGAGATGTCCCCCTTCAAAGAGGGTCGTTCCAATAAATCTACTGATGCGCTCCAAACTGATTCCACTCTAATCACCTCATGCCTATAATGTGCATAAATGGCTGAAATAACCTCGGAACTTAACAATATATCTGTCCGTCTGAATAGGCAGACAAAACATACAGGCTGTACCTTTGTAGCTTACAGCGTTATATTACAGTTCCGTTACATGGACATGTATTTTATTGACCTCTCGAAAAAGCTGTGCTACCATAACCACCATAGGGAGAAGTAAAATCATTTTCCCCATTATCCGGTACTTCCGCTTGATGGTTGGCCTAGGATATCCAAGTCATCAAGCGTTGTACATACATTAGGCCCCATAAGGGGTACTACTTAAAGGAGGAGTTTCATAGAATGAAATCTCTCAACAGAACTCTTAGCCTCGTGCTCGTTCTGGCTATGTGCCTAGGACTGATGGGCATCGCAACCGCAGCGACGTTCACCGATAGCACAGCCGTCCAGTACAGTGAGGCCGTTGGTGTCATGAACGGCATCGGCGCAATCAATGGTTATACGGATGGCTCATTCAAGCCCACCGGAACCATCACCCGTGAAGAGGCAGCTAAAATGGTTACTTATGCTGTTCTCGGCCCCACAGTCGCAGCTAAGCTCAGCGTTTCCTCCACCGGTTTCTCCGATGTAGCCGCTGACCGCTGGTCCTCTCCCTACATTGCTTACTGCGTAAGCCAGGGAATCATTAATGGTCTAGGCGACGGAACATTTGCTCCTACAGCTAATGTCACCGGCTATCAGCTCGCCAAGATGATGCTCGCAGCAGCCGGCTACGGCAAAGCAAGTGAATTCATCGGCGCAAGCTGGGAACTCAATGTTGCTGTTGCAGCAAACAAGTACAAAGTATTCAACGGCTCCAAGGCTTCCGATTTCAGCAAGGCTGCAACTCGTGAAGAAGCAGCTCTCTATGTTTTCAACGCTCTGACCAAGGTTCCTCAGGTCACCTACTCCAAGCTTAACGAAGTTTACAGCAAGGTTACTGCCGGAGCTCACGATGTAAACTCTGATACCTTTGCTCAGATTATCGATGACGTTTACACAACCCTTGTTACCGTCCCCGCAACTGTCGGCGGCAGCACAGGCTACTTCTGGAAGCAGGGTAACACCAACATCTCCGACTTCGTTACAAGCGACGTCGCCCTCGCAACCAGCACAGACGGCACCAGCTTTGCAAACCTTACCACCAACACCAGCTCCGACTACATCGGCTTCCAGGCTGATACTTCCCCCGCCGTTACTTACTACTACAATGACGGCGCAGCATCAGTTGCATGGCCCACAGCCGATACACTAGCAAACAACGAAGCTGCTATCAAGGCTCTTTGCGCAACACCCGGCGCAATCGTGAAGTTCCTCGATACAGACTCCGACAGCCAGTATGACAAGGTCTCCGTAACAGTCAAGACCGCTGAGAAGCTCGCAGCAGCTCCCAGCACCACGACTTCCGGCGCTGTGACGACCGTTACCGTCGGCACGATCAGCAAGACCTCCGACCTTATCTCCTATCCCACCGGCCTTGTAAAGGGCGACATCATTCTCTACTACACCTCCGCTACAGGCAAAGTCTATGTTGAGAAGGCTACAGCTGTCACCGGAACCATCAATTCCTATGTCAACGGTTCCTATGTCGTAATTGACGGCACGAAGTACTATCCCTCCGGTCTGTACATCACCGGCGGTTCTTCTGCTAACGTAATCAGCGCAGATCTTCAGGCTCTTATCTCCAAGGCCGGCTACACCTTCTATCTTGATAACGGCGGCAACATCTGCTACACCGTTGCTCCCACCGGCGTAGCTACAGTCTCCAACACCTTCTTTGTATCTGCAGTTCAGAAGACCACCACCTTCGGAACTGACACATATCAGGCTGCTATCGCTAAAATGGACGGCTCTCAGGATGTCATCACCGTTAAGAAGACCGCTTCCTTTGGCGGAACTCTGACAACCGTTGCGTCTGCCACTGCAGGTGATGACACCAGCGGCAACCTCGGTGCAGGCCTCTTCTACACCTACGCTCTGAATTCCGACGGAACTTACAACCTGACCGTTGCTCAGTATCAGTCCATCAACGCAACTAACCTTACCGTTAACACGGCTGCTCTCGATGCAGGCGACACCTCCTTCGTCGTGACAGGCAACAAGGCTCAGTTCCTCGGCGCTGCAACATCCGTCGGTGCAAGCTGGACCGGTGCGACCACAGTCTACACCGCTTCCAAGATTGCAACCTCCAGCACAGTCTTCATGTATTACAACGCCACCACAAAGACCTACACTGTCAAGACCGGCATCGCAAACGCTCTGTCCTATGCCGCCGGCGGCACAGTATATGTCCTTACCGATTCCACCGACAAATATGCACAGGTCGTTATCTGCACCGGCGCATCCTCCACGACCTCCGCTTCCGGCTACGATCAGCTCTTCGTGACCAGCGGCGAGACTGTTACTCAGGATGCTAACGGCACAACTCTTTACAGCTACACCGCAGTTGTTAACGGCGTAAAAGACAAGGCTATCACCAGCTACCAGAGCCTCACCAAGGGTATTCTGTACTTCGCAAAGGATTATGCAACGAACGGCGCTATCAACTCCGCAGCTCTTATTTCTGACATCAGCGCGGGCGCGAAGCACATCTCACTCGTTGACGTTTCCTACTCGAACAGTGTCCTTACTGTCGACGGCGGAACCGATGCATCCTACATCCTCTCCGGCAACGTTGCTATCTATCTCTGCAACGTAACCGCCTCCGGAACTGCCGTATCTCAGATCACTGCCGAAACCGCAGACGCTCTGACCTATGACACCACAAACGATGCAATCTACCTCATTCCGACCTCCGCATCCGATGCAACTGTCGCCGCGATCTACATCTTCGTCGACTAATTTCATCGATTGCTAATCAAAAGCGCCTCGGCGTTTAGATAGCGGAACGCCCCAAGGTATAAACCTTGGGGCGTTTTTCTTATTCGATTACCGGCGGAACCGGAGAATCCTCAACATCAAACCAGTTATCCGGAACTTCCCTCTGCTGAGTTTCCTGCGTTCCGTCGGGACGGCAGACGATGACATCAATTATCATTTTCTCACCCCGTATACTTCAAATCTTGCGCCTGCTTTGATATAAACGCTGCTGTTGTCCGTTATAAAATTAATAGTGTTGATGCGGGTATTTGTAGACATCGGCAGCGTTGCCAGACATCTATGGACGTAAAAATTACTGTAGTAATAGGACGAGCCGGATAATTCAAGGCTCATCACATATGGCACGCTGAGGCTCTCCGGTATTCCCTTGATTTCCATGCCGATTATGCTGGAATAGTTCGTGTCCATGCTGGGATAGACGGAGCCGACAAAGGCGCGATATATGACCGATGTCTCATCAAGTGTTCTGACATAGGCGCCGGCACCGTTAATTCTGGCATGGATGTTAGTAGCTGTCGAAAGTGGCGCTACCTTGATGGCCGTCAATACTGTTATCATCGAGAACTTTGTGAGGTCAATTGCGGAAAGGTCTAGATCAACCTGCTGAGCATTGGCGGATAGGGTCGTATCGAGGAGCTTTACCATGTAGTTAGCTCCGGTGGCCGCCGTGACCGCCGCGTCAATTTTCCTGTTGTCCGCGTTCATATCCTCCATCAGCAGAGGATCTGTCAAAACCCATTGGTTCAGTCCAAGATTGGATGTTTTATTTGTACTCGCCATTTTATGCCTCCTATATTTATTAGTTGTTTTCACCCTCATCGCGCAAGTGACGTGGATATGTATCTTATCGTACACAAACCTTTGTTTTTGATATAAATCGGCACATAAAATGCGCCGCTCTTTCGAGCGGCGCATTAAACCTATCCTATTGAGTTTTTTTCCTTGCTGTTTTAGCCGTTAATTGCTTGTATCGCTGATACAGCTGAAGTAATTTTCGTCAGGCTGTCAGTCATAAGAGTTTTTGTCGGCGACCAAGAGTTCGCAAACGGTGCGGCATAAAGGGTATCAATGTTTTTCGCGGCTTCGGTGCATGCCAAATATGTATTATTCAAATCGTCATAGACGGAAGAATACGCCGAATTTGCCTTGCAGTATGCCGCCGATGCTTTTGCATATGCAGCGGCCACCAGAATGTACTCCTTTGTCTTTGCCAAGTTGGTCCGCGTGCTGGTAAGCCCCCCCGCAATTGCGTAGGCATAACCATCGCTGTAGCACGCCGAGGCAAAGGAAACAGCTTCGCGTCCCTTGTTGACAGCTGCAAGAAGCTCAGCTTTCGAGGTAATCTCGCTGACTGTAACCGTATTCGATGAAGAGGATTCAAGCGTGTATTTGACTCTCAGACTTGCGTCTGCCATACGCGTGACGATTGCCGCCATCTCATTGCGAAGTATTTTATCGGATGGGTTAAAATTTCCTGCTGCGGTTTTCCCCGTCACTATACCTGCGCGATAAAGCGTATAGACACTAATATAGGAGGTTTCAAGCGACACATCAGGAATCTGTCCGACATCGATTGTGTTTATCGCAGGGAGCGCCGAAGCCGGCAGAGCTGCGACAAGAATCTCGGCAACCTGATAACGGGTAGCATACATATCGTAATTTTCAAATCTTCCTGCGGAAATTATTCCGTTAGAAATGGCATAGTCCACATAGGTCTGAAACCAAGGTGTTCCGGACGTAAAGCTCGCGCTTCCTGTCATATATATGCTGTTCAGCCTTGCCGCCATTGCCACGACCTCGCATATCTTCACGTTCGAAGCCGCGCCAAAGGTCCCGTCTGCATTGCCGAGCATAAGCCCATATTCGTAAGCGGCCTCGACATTCGGGCTGAACCAGTCGCTAGACGCAACGTCGACGAACTGACCGCTTGTGTATGTAAGCGTCTTCTGGAAATTCGAAAGACTGGACTGGGCAAACGCGGTTACAGACAACAAAGATATAATCATTATGATACAGAGAACAAACGAAATCGTTTTTTTCATGTGGTACCCCTCGCTTTCTAAGAGGATTTTACCATATTTTCAGCATATTTCAAATAGCTTTATAAAAAAATCAAAAATGTTTACATCTGCATTATAAATATATTCATCCGGATGTGCAGCAGCCACGTAATCTGTTTCTTCTGCGTGTACTCTCCCGATTCTTTCTATCTTTATACCCGCAATATCGGTGCGAATCCGCTTTGCCTTGCCAAGCGTTCATAATTGCGCTGCGCTTTCATTGCCATCGCACAGTGTTTTGAGAAACGGTGGTTGAGCTTAAGCATTTTCGGGGATGAGTGAGAGTGCCCTTTTTTAAGCAAGTTGGCACCCTTTCTCCGCTCTCTTCTAATGAACCACCAGTTGAGTTCAATTTGAGCGGCTTTCAGTCTGAGTTTTAACCTTACCATTGTTTTTACTTCCTTGTTGAAATTGATTCGGACTCTTTCGTCCAACAGTGCAGTTATAGCCCTTTTTACGGGTCGAATGCCGTCGTTATTTGTCGGGTCAGTGGACAATCTGGTGTAGAAGAACCGAGGTTTTTTAAGGCATTTTTTGTCATTTATCACAATTTGTCGATTTACATCCGAAAATCAACAAATATGATTATTCTTCGTGACCGAATCACAGAAGTTCCGGGCTTACGACGCTATAATAAAGACAAAGAAAAGGAAATATATAAATCAATTTCAAAGGAGATGTCGATATGTCAGTTGTAACTATAACGTCAGATAATTTTGAAAAAGAAGTGATACAGTCCTCTGTTCCCGTTCTAATCGATTTTTGGGCCTCTTGGTGCGGTCCCTGCAGGATGCTATCTCCGGTCATTGAAGAGATTGCGTGTGAGGTAAAAGACAAGAAGATTTGCAAGGTCAATGTTGACGAGCAACCGGAGCTTGCCCGAAGATTCGGGGTTATGAGCATTCCGACCCTGATTGTTATGAAGGACGGCGCAATTGTAAATAAGTCCCTAGGCGTCCAGCCAAAAGGCTCGGTAATGTCCATGTTTAATGCGTAAAACATAAAAGAAGCTGCCGCGAATATTTCGCGGCAGCTTCTTTTTGCAATAAGTTCATCCGGCTATTTTTTTAAGTCGGGTTCTATCAATTATTCTCACGCCTCCGCGTGAAACCTCGACCAGCCCCTCAATCGAAAAATACTTCAACATACGAGATACGACCTCACGCGCGGAGCCCATATATTTTGCTATCTGCTCTTGAGTCAGCTTAATGGTGTCGCCGCCGTCCTTGGCATTTTCATCTATTAGAAACACAGCAAGTCTGCGATCAAAGCTCATAAAGAGTATCTGCTGCATCGCCCACATGACTTCGGAAAAACGCTCCGTCGCAACTTTGAGGGCGAAGTTTTCAACGTAGACATTGTCCTCCATAAGCCTCGCGAAAGCGCCGGAGCTAATTATATAAACTTCGCTTTTCACTTCAGCGTCCACAAAGACATCGAATGTGATGGATTGAATGACGCAGGAGGCGGAGAGCATGCAAATATCTCCCGGATAGAGTCTGTACAGGGTGATTTCTTTTCCCTCCTCCGAAAGCATATACGCCCGCAGGACGCCGCTTTTAACAAGAATTGCGCCCGTGCAGTTACCCGTGTTGCCATGGATATTCTGCCCCTTGTCATACTCGGCAAAGGACGTCTGGATGCAGAGCTCCTTTTTCTGTCCTTCGCTCAATTTGTCCCAGAAGGGAAAGTAGCGTGCAAAAATTTCGGCACAGTTTATGGGCATAGCAGCATTCCTCCTTGAAGACCTTTGTTCGTATTTTATCACACATAAGCTGGCTGTACAAGATGGGGCAGCATCTCTCAAAAATCGACGCCGAATATTTGCACACTCTTGACGGCTGATGTATAATGCTTCTTAATAGGCACCAATTTATAAGCTAGAACGGGTTCGGTTAAGCTCAGCCTGACATTTGGCTGCATTTTTTCGTACCCAATTGTAAATAACTAAAGGCCGGAGGTGTTATTATGAGTAAAGTATTGGTACTCGGCGGAGCAGGCTACATCGGCTCCCATACTGTCCATGAGCTTATGGACGAAGGTTTTGAAGTCGTTATTGCTGATAATCTTGAAACGGGACACAGGGGCGCTGTCCACCCAAACGCAAAGCTCTACGTCGGCGATATTAGAGACAGAGCTTTTCTTGACAGCATCTTTAAAAACGAAAAGATCGACGCGGTTGTGCATTTTGCCGCCTATTCTCTTGTCGGCGAGAGCATGACAGATCCTCTCAAATACTACGCAAATAATGTTGGAGGGACACAGGTGCTGCTCTCCAGCATGGTCGCAAATAAGGTTCCAAAGATTGTCTTCTCATCCTCCGCCGCGACCTACGGCGAGCCGGAGCGTATTCCGATTCTGGAGAGCGACCCGACCAAACCGACTAACACTTACGGCGCTACGAAGCTCGCCATGGAACAGATGTTCAAATGGACGAGCCTTGCCCATGGCATAAAATATGCCTCCCTGCGCTATTTTAACGCTTGCGGTGCTCATCCGAGCGGGCATATCGGCGAGGACCACAACCCTGAAACACATCTTATCCCCATCGTTTTACAGGTCGCGAATGGCACAAGACAGGATATTAAGGTCTTCGGCACTGATTACAAAACGAAAGACGGCACCTGCGTTCGCGACTATGTTCATGTCTGCGACCTCGCTCAAGCGCACGTCAAGGCTCTGCGATATTTATTGGCGGGCGGAGAAAACGATGTGTTCAACCTCGGTAACGGTGTGGGCTTTTCTGTACATGAGGTAATCAAAGCGGCCGAGGAGGTCGTCGGGCATGAAATACCGACCGTTATTTCCGCCAGACGCGCCGGCGACCCCGCCGTTCTCGTCGCGTCCAGCGATAAGGCGAAGACCGTTCTCGGCTGGGAGCCCCATTATGAGAGCATATACACCATCCTCGAAACTGCGTGGAAATGGCACCGCTCCCACCCCAACGGCTTCGACGAGGACAGGTAGAATCGAAATATTTATTTAGCCTTGCTTCAGCATTGCTATACTACACTTTCTGAACGAAAAAGAACGAAATCGGGTTACCCCGATTTCGCTCTTTTTTCGTATTATTTGTTTTTCTTATCGTATATTACTGCTTCAGTCATTTCAATGTCTCGGCGCCAAATGAACCTGTTCTACCAGGCTTTTAAGTACCTGAGCCTGACCGGAAAGCTCTTCGCTTGCCGCTGCGCATTCCTCGCTTGTTGCGGAATTCATCTGAACGACTGAAGACACCTGTTCAATCCCTAATGTAATCTGAGAGATTGCGGCAGCCTGTTCCTGCGCCTTCACGGATATTCCTTCAACAAGTTTCGCGACTTCTGTGGATTTTTCGGCAGCCTCGGAGAAACCCTCGCTTGTCCTGTTAACAAGTGAAGTTCCTTTTTCAACTGCCTCGATGGAGCTTTCGATGAGAGCGGTGGTGTTCTTCGCTGCCTCTGCGGACTTCTGCGACAAGTTGCGGACTTCATCCGCGACAACGGCAAAGCCTTTTCCCGCGGCTCCCGCTCTCGCTGCCTCAACTGCGGCATTAAGCGCAAGTATGTTGGTCTGGAACGCGATGTCATCGATAGTTTTAATAACCTTGCTAATGTTCTTCGATGTCGCAGAAATCTCGTCCATAGCCTGACGGGCGAGCCCCATATCTCTTACACTGCTCTGCATAATTTTTTCCGCGTCAACAGAAAGCTCCTTTGCCTTTTCAGCATCCTCGGCATTTTCTTGTACATGCTGAGAAACCTCGGAAATTGAAGCTGAAAGCTCCTGAACACTGCTGGCTTGCTCTGTTGCGCCCTGCGCCAGAGACTGCGAGCTGAAGCTGACCTGTGAAGAACCTGCGGAAACCTGCTCGGAAACATCTGTAATGGAATAGAAAGCATAGTTAAGCCCCATCCTTACACGTTTAATGGCTTGGAAGATATTCGCAAAATCTCCAACATATTTATCTGGCACTTTTGCTTTGAAGTCAAAGTTTGAATTTGACATATCCGAAAAGACACTGTCAATATCTTGAATAATAGCGCTCGTGTTTTCAATCATTTTCTTCGTGGTTTCTCTCAGCACGACGCTCTCGTATGAATTGGCTGCGACATCCGGCATAATCGTTGTGACATCGCCTTCGGCAAAGCTTGCCAGCCTTTTAATAACCCCGCCAAGCGCTGTTTCAAGGCTTTTTGTCATTATCGTAGCAATAATAAATCCAATAACTATTGAACCCAACATAATAATTATTGCTATAATAATTGCGCTTGTAACGCCCTTTGTGAAATCTTTTTCTGGCGCGCCGACAAGGAAGCTCCATCCATCCGTTCCCTCAATCGGAGCATAGGCCACAAATTTATTGATGCCCTTATATTTGTAATTTCCAAATCCGGTTTCCCCTGCGATCGCTTTGCTGTATATTGCGGCCAGCGATTTAAACGCAGAGTTGCCTTCTGCCATTTGCGGAATATTTTCCTTGTCAATGACAAGCTGTACATCCATATCAGCAATTGTATAGCCGTTCTTATCGACAATATAAGCAATACCGTTTGCGCTGACTTTTGTGCTCTCCACTATTGCGTTAAGTACCTGCTGTTTTACCAGAAAGGAACTTGCTCCTATCACAGAGCCGCCCTCGACACCGTTTCTCCAAACCGGTGTGGATATCATAATTACGAGTTCATTCGAAGCGGAGTCAACATAAGGAGAAGAAACGAATATTTCTCCCTTTATGGCTTTCTGAAAGAATACAGAAGTTGAGAAGCTTTTATTGCTCCCCAATAGAATACCGTTTGAACTATAATAGTCTGCCTGTACGAGGCCGTAGCTTTTGGCTTTCTTATTCAAAAATTCTGTAATCTGCTCAGGAGTAGAATCCGCACTGAAAAGAACATTGTCAGATGAAATTTCCCTGGCTATGTAGGAAATCATTTGTATCTCTTTTGAAGCCGCTTCTGCTGCAGCGGCCACTGTAGACGGCATGGCGTCTTCAAGACAATCTTTAGCGCTTTTATAAGATGAATACGCGGTAAAAGCACCGGATGTCAAGGCAACAAATGATACCAGAATTGTCACTGCTGTAATAATCTGTACTCGCAACGTCTTTTTTTGCTTTATCTTCGCCGCACTCTTTTTTTCCATAACAATACCTCAGTTTTGATTTTTAAAACCGTTTTATTTAGTCGTTTTACTTATTGTTTTTATATACCAAAAAACAAAACGATAACATATTGTTTTATTTATTCGACAATTCTTAGCAAAATAAAGTGTTTTTGGAAATATTTATATAAATTTAAGAAAAAAACTCCTGCCGCGATGTTGCGCTGCAGGAGTTTTTTGTTTTTATGTATGTCCTTAGCGAGAAATACACGCGAGCCTCTGCTCGTCTTTTATCTTCTTTCGATAGTATACGATGAAGGCAAGAGAGGTCATAATCCATGTCAGCGGATAGCTGTAAAGCGTCGTCAGGAGCTCTGGCTTTAGCGGAACTACCGCGTATATCCAAATAACGCGGAGTAAGCAGATGCCAACAAGGGTAATGAGCATCGGTCCAAAGGAGTGTCCCATTCCGCGGAGAGCCCCGCCCAGAACAATGACAAATATGAAAACGATGTAGCTCGGGACAAGCAGCTTCTGAATCTGAACGGCTATGTTGATGACGTTCGGATCATCGGTGAACAGCCCGAACAAAGATTTTCCGAAAACGAGTAGCAGCACAGACATCACAACCGCAATTCCGGCACACATTATTAGGCAAATTTTAACGCTCTTTTTAACACCTGATATCCTGCCCGCGCCATAGAATTGTCCAGACATAGCCGTGATTGCTATGCCGAAGGATTCAAGCGTCAGCCAGAAAAATGCATCCACTTTGCTGTATGCAGACACACCCGCAATCGCATCTGTACCGAACCCGTCTATATTGGTCTGGATAAGGATGTTGGAAATGGAATAGAGCACCTGCTGCATCCCCTCCGGTACACCGATACTCAGCATTTGATTGAGTGTGACTTTATGTATTGTGATTTTCTTAAAATGCAGTCTGTGCTCCTCCGGCAGGCGGCAGAGCGCACGGATTATGAGAACTGTGCTGAGTCCCTCCGAAAAGACTGTGGCGATTGCGGCGCCTTTGACTCCCCAGCCTGCCCAGCGTATCAGCACGTAGTCGAGCGCGATATTGGTAAGGCAGCCTGTAACAAGGTAATAGAACGGCCGCTTTGAATCTCCCAGCGCTCTGAGCGCCGAGGATCCCATGTTATATATTGTTATGAAGAGAGTTCCACTGAAAAATATTTTTAGATATGTGTTGGACATTTCGTAAACGTCACCTTCGACGGCCATGCTCTTAAGGAGTATCGGCGAAAATATGAGTCCCGCAGCTGTTATTATGACACCGCAAATGATGGCAACCGCCATAGACGTATGTATCGCTCTACCCGCTTTTCTACCGTTTTGAGCTCCGAAATACTGGGCGATGATAACCGAAGAGCCCGCAGCAAGCTCGACAAATACGCCAATAAGCAGTGTAACTATCTGCGATGTCGGACCTCCGACCGCCGCGAGCGCAGCCTTGCCGACAAATCTGCCGACGAACATTGCGTCAGCAGCATTATATAGCTGCTGGAAAAAGGTTCCGAGCCAAATCGGGATAACAAACATAACGAGTTGCTTCGCGATGCTTTTTCCATTTGTTAAATTATTTACGTTCGTTTGAAATCCCTCCCTACTCCAAATTCATTGTCTTCGCTATATAGACTTAACAATCCCTACGCAGCCGCGAATCAGCGCTTTCGCATACAAATAATATATGTTTCATGCAAATTTGCGATACAATTTTTGCTTGCGGTAATTATACCTTGTACGCCCTACAAAGACAAGGGCAAAAGAGCACTTAATTACCGCAGCAATCTATTTGTTTTTTTAGTTAATAGCTACAAAACGGCAACGTCATATTTGTTCAGGCGCACAGAGATTTGGATTGTTCCGGTTTTCTGGAAATTATAATGCGGAGCAATCCCGAACCGTATGGCTCGATATACTGCTCCGCATAACTATTCAGTTTCGAAAAATAAAATCAGAAAACCTTTTTGATTATATCGGAATAAGATTCACCGCCGCTGCAGACGGGATAACTTGCGGCATCCCATGCATAGCCTTCCTTCATCTGCTCGTCGTTCTGCATAAAGGAGTGCGTAATGCCCAAGGAATAATAGCCTGTAGTATCAACGTGATAATAGCTCCCATCAAGCTTTATAATGTTCCAGGAGTGATCCTCGCCTGCCTTCTTACCGTTTACCACTGAGCAATCGATGCCTGCGGCATAGCAAAGAGCGCTGTATGCGGCAGCCATGCCCTTGCTGTCCGCATAGCCCTCCACAAGGGCGCCATAAGCTGTTGAGCCGAGCCCTGAGTTAAGCTCAGCCTTGTTGCTTCGCAGCGCACCGATCGGGTCATAGGCACAGCTTTGGGCTAGCTGCTGATAAAGATTGAGAGCACAGTTCGCTTTCTTGTTATCCGACGCATCAGATACTATCTTCTGTATTTTCTCGGTAAGCGCGGATTTCATTTTTTGGAGTTCAGAGAGCTTCCAGCCGTATTCGAGTTCAATTTCAATTATGCGCTGAAGCCCTGTTTCTGGGTGCATTCTAACCGACACGCTCGGAGGAACTACGCAGCTTGCGGGGTTTTCAGTATATGCCGCGTTAATATCGGATGAAATCTCGTCGGCCGTTATTGTTGAGCTCGTTATTCGCAGGGCGATATATGAATCCATGTCGTCCAGCGCAGGAGTGAGCGTCTCGGTAAGCTCAGTGCGGCCTGTTATGTACTTGATGTCATCTATCTCGCTCTGGGTGCGTTTGTATGTTATGTAAACCACAGCTTCATAGTAGGTGACAATGCGGCTGAGGTCATAGGACAAATAATCTACAGCAAAGCTCGCGAGGGCGCTTTCCGTTTTGACCTCCAGAAGTGCCTGCGCAAGGTCCGACTGGATAGTCCCGTCGTAATCCGTGAACCTTAATCTGCCCTCAGTCCTATGATCGTTTACAAGAGAGATGACTGCAGCCTTGAGCTCAGAGTAGTCCGATATATGCATAACATCGCTGTTTGAAGCGCTTTGCGCGTTATCCTTATATTCGGAAACCGAGAGATATTCCTTTTGAAAGAGTCCGGCGCAACCTGAAAGCGAAACGAGCAAAGAAACTGAGATAAGCGCCGATATTATCTTTTTTTTCATTTCCCGCTCCTCCCGCGCACCAATAAACCATAACGGCGCGTCTTTATTTATCGCTTGAAATGTCTCCGAAGCCCTCGCCGAAGACATCGCGCGTATCAGTGACTATAACGAAGGCTTTTTTATCAATATTCTTGACGATTTTTTTAATTTCGACTATCTGTTGTCTCTTGACAACGCAGAGCAAAATCTGCTTGTCCGCTCCAGAATACGCGCCCTTGCCCTGAAGCACGGTCACGCCCCTGTGCAGTTCCTTTACGATCTCTCTTTGTATCTCATCGCTGTATTCGGAGATTATATGGCAGAGCTTGGACTGCGACGAACCGTAAAGCACAAGATCGATGACCCGCGCCGCAATATAGACTGCGATGACCGTATACATCGCCTTATCGTATTTCTGAAATACGACGGCATAGACTGCGATTATCACGGCATCCAGCACAAGTATCATCGTACCAAAGTTAACATACGGATATTTTTCCCGTATCAGTTTGGCAAGGATGTCGGTTCCGCCAGTGGTCGAGCCTGTCGTATAGACGATGCCAAGCCCAAGACCTGTGATGATACCGCCGTAGATAGCGGCGAGGAAGGGCTCCGCGGTTATTGTGAAATCAACAAGTGCCAGAAGATCGATAAATAAGGAGCAGGCAAAAGTTCCGAGAAGTGAGCCCGCGACGAACCTCCACCCATAGTTCTTAAACGATATTATAAACAGCGGAATGTTCATGGCAAACATCATTATGCCGATGGGCAAGCTGGTGAGATAGTTAATCATCATCGAAATACCCGTTACGCCTCCCGAAAGGAGGGTTGCCGGGTAATAGAACCACTGGATGCCGACAGCAAATATTGCGGAGCCCAGTATTATCTTAAATACCTTCAGAGCAGTTTGGAGGAGCGATTCGGATTCTTTTTTCAAGGCAGTAGCACCTCTCCTAAAAGTCATTCATCGATAAGACTCATTTGTTTTTCTTCTCTGTCTTCTTCGCGCAGAATAGCTCCTGCAACCGGTATCGTCCTTGCCCTGTAACGCGCTGTATTTTTGATTGGGCTCTTTTCAGCGAACATCACCTTATGAACCTTGAATTTAGGCTTCAGATTCATGAGCGAAACGCCTATTGTCGTGCGGGAGGTCTTTGGCGTGAGCAGCGCTGTCGAAAATACCATAGCGCGTCCTTCAGTTGAAAGAACGGCGACTTCCTTGTCCTCCGCTATTGGCAGGATGGCAACAACGGGACTCTTGTCTGAATAGGCGCCCGTAAGGCGCTTTCTGTTCGTTTTAGTTGCGTAGGCCGAGAGCTCCAGCCGCGCGACCTTGCCGTTTTCAAAGAACAGCAGGATATGTGTGCTGTAATCTCCCGGGTTAATCATGCAAAGCACGGTTTCGCCCTCGTCCATCTCAAGATGTGTCGGCAGGTATATGCCTAGTACCGAGGCCTTCGAGTCCTCGAAGTCCGAAAGGCGGACTTTGTAGACCTGTTGCTTGTCAGAAAAGATGAGCAGTTCATCCTTGTTTGCGGCCTCAAATTCTTGGAAGGGGCCATCGTTTTCCTTATACTTCTGCTCGCCACCCATGCGCAGAGAAAGCGGCGTTATCTTTTTGAAGTAGCCCTCGCGAGATAAAAACAGTGTGACGGGATAATCCTCGATTTCGTCCTCTGCGTCCGGCTCCTCGACCTCATGGGAATAAACGATCGCCGTTTTGCGGGGCGTGGGATACTTATTGATGACATCGGTAAGCTCATCGATGATTATCTTCTTTACTCTGCGCGAAGAATTGAGGATGTCCTCAAGGTCCGCAATGTCCTTTTCGAGCTGGGCCGTCTCCTCGACGCGCTTTATGATATATTCCTTGTTGATGTTGCGGATCCTAATTTCCGCTACGAACTCTGCCTGTATGCGGTCAATTCCAAAGCCAATCATGAGGTTCGGAACGACCTCCGCCTCTAGCTCGGTGTTACGGATAATCGCGATGGCCTTGTCGATATCCAGAAGTATCTTTTTAAGCCCGTTTAGCAAATGCAGCTTATCGCGCTTCTTGGCAAGGTCGAAATAAACTCTTCGGCGCACGCACTCCGTTCTCCACGCTGTCCACTCATCCAGTACATCACGGACACCCATGACTCGCGGATTGCCGGCGATGAGGATGTTGAAGTTGCAGGAAAAGCTGTCGCAAAGCGGTGTCATGCGCATTAGCTTCTGCATTAGCTTATCGGGGTCGATTCCGCGTTTGAGGTCGATGGCGACCTTAAGACCTCCGAGGTCGGTCTCGTCACGCATATCGCTTATCTCTTTTATCTTGCCCAGCTTTACGAGCTCCGCGACCTTGTCCATTATCGCTTCAACAGTTGTGGTATAGGGTATCTCGTAAATCTCGATGATGTTTTCATCCTTCAGATAGCGCCATTTTGCCCGCACCTTAAAGCCTCCGCGGCCCGTGCGGTAGATTTCCTCCATCTCTGAACGGTCATAAATAAGCTCGCCGCCGGTTGGAAAATCGGGCGCGGTAAGCGTCTGCATTATGTCACAGCTCGGATCTTTTAAGTAGTTTATGGTGGTTTCGCAAACTTCATTCAAATTGAAGCCGCATATTTGGCTTGCCATGCCGACAGCAATGCCCATATTCGCGGAAACGAGCACATTCGGGTAAGTTGTGGGAAGGAGCGTCGGCTCCTTTGTGCTGCCGTCATAGTTATCTGCGAAGTCGACAGTGTCCTTGTCTATGTCACGGAAGAGCTCCGAGCAGATATCCGAGAGCTTCGCCTCCGTATAGCGGGAGGCCGCATAGGACATATCACGTGAATACGTCTTACCGAAGTTACCCTTACTGTCCACAAAGGGGGTAAGAAGAGCCTCGCAGCCCTTTGAAAGACGCACCATCGTCTCATAAATCGCAGCATCACCGTGGGGGTTTAGGCGCATAGTCTGACCGACGATGTTCGCGCTCTTCGTGCGTGAGCCGGTTAGCAGATTCATTTTATACATTGTATATAGGAGCTTTCTGTGCGAGGGCTTAAAGCCGTCAATCTCCGGAATTGCTCGCGAAACTATAACGCTCATCGCATAGGGCATATAGTTCACTTCGAGAGTTTCCGTGATAGGCTGCTCGAGCACCTCCGCGTGAAGTCCTTCGACTGCCGGATTCACTGAGGATTTCTTGTTTTCCGGCTGTTTTTTCTTTGCCATAGAGTATTCTTATCCTCTCATTACGAAATGTCCGCGAGGTCGATGTATTTATAGCCGTTTTCCGCTATATGAACCTTGCGCCCCGCGAGATTATCGCCGAGCAGAAGGTCGAACTGCTCCGAGGTGCGCTGCGCATCCTCAGGCATTACCCGAATAAGTCTGCGGGTTTCGGGATTCATCGTGGTCAGCCACATCATTTCGGGGTCGTTCTCGCCGAGTCCCTTTGAGCGGTTGATAGTGCATTTTTTTCCGTCCAGTTTTTCCATTATCTCAGCCTTGTCCCTGTCGGAATAGGCGAAATAGGTCTTGTCCTTTGTTTCGATTTCATAAAGCGGCGTTTCCGCGATATAGACAAAGCCTTCCTTAATAAGCGTCGGCATCAGCCTGTAGATCATTGTGAGTATCAGCGTGCGAATCTGGAAGCCGTCAACGTCCGCATCGGTGCAGATTATGATTTTGTTCCATCGCAATCCGTCGGGATCAAAGGTCGACAGCTCCTTGCCGCGTCCCTTTTCGACCTCGACGCCGCAGCCCAAAACCTTGATGAGGTCTGTAATGATTTCACTCTTGAATATCTTCCCGTAATCCGCCTTCAGGCAGTTGAGTATCTTGCCGCGCACAGGCATGATGCCCTGAAAATCCGCGTCGCGCGAGAGCTTGCAGGCACCCAGAGCGGAATCTCCCTCGACGATGTAAATCTCGCGCCTGTCCACATCCTTCGAACGGCAGTCGACGAACTTCTGAACGCGGTTCGAAATGTCGACAGAGCCGGAGAGCTTCTTTTTAATGTTCAGGCGGGCTTTTTCCGCCTGCTCACGGCTGCGCTTATTAATGAGCACCTGCTCGGCAATTCTGTCCGCCTCCTGCTTGTGCTCAATGAAATATACCTCGAGCTGCTGGCGGAAAAAGTCTGTCATCGCGTCCTGGATGAACTTATTGTTTATAGCCTTCTTCGTCTGGTTCTCATAGGAGGTCTGAGTTGAAAAGCAGTTTGTGACAAGGATAAGGCAATCGGATATGTCCTGAAAGCTTATCTTGCTCTCGTTTTTCTGGTATTTGCCGATTTTTTTGATATATGCGTCAACCGCGTATGTGAAGGCACTTTTCGTGGCCTTCTCGGGCGCGCCGCCGTACTCCAGCCAAGAGGAATTGTGGTAATATTCGATGGAGTTTAGCTTATTCGAAAAGCAGAAAGCCGCCGTTAGCTTAACCTTGTATTCGGGCTTGTCCTCTCGGTCGCGTCCCCTGCGCTCCGTTTCGATGAAGATTGGAACGGAAAGCGTTTCTTCGCCTGCAATCTCATTAACGTAATCAAGGATGCCGTTTTCGTACTTGAATTCCTCTGTTTCGAACTTCCCGTCGTCCTTCTGCCAGCGGAACCTAAAAAGTATTCCCGCGTTCACGACAGCCTGACGGCGCAGAGTCTCGATGAAGTATTCACGCGGCACGCCGATGTCCGTAAAAACCGCGAGATCGGGTCTCCAGCGGAAAAGCGAGCCTGTTTTTTTGCGGTCCGCCGGTTCTTTTTTGAGCCCGCCGACATTCTCGCCCTTTTCAAAGTGCAGGGTGTATTTTTGACCGTCGCGATAAACCACAGCATCGAAAAACTCACTGGCGTATTGCGTTGCACAGGAGCCTAGACCGTTCAATCCGAGTGAGAATTCGTAGTTTTCACCCTCGTCGTTGGCATATTTGCCTCCGGCATACAATTCGCAGAAAACCAGCTCCCAGTTGAATCGGTTTTCCTTCTCGTTCCAGTCCACAGGGCAGCCGCGCCCGAAATCCTCGACCTCTATGGACTTGTCAGAATAACGGGTTACTGTTATAATGTCACCGTGTCCCTCGCGGGCCTCGTCGATAGCGTTCGACAGAATCTCAAAAACCGCATGCTGACAGCCCTCAAGTCCGTCCGAGCCAAAAATTACTGCCGGACGTTTGCGGACTCTGTCCGCTCCCTTGAGCTGTGATATGCTGGTGTTGCCGTATTCCGCCGTTGTGGTTTTCTTCATAGAACCTCCGTGAGTATATTAAAATCACAATATCTTGTGCAAAAATTCAAATAAATCAACTCATTTAGTATATCCTACAATATCCAAAAATGCAAGCGATACAAAAAGGTCAAAAGATAAGCCTTTCTCCCGATTTTCGGTTAATTTTCGTCTGATTCGGTGATAATAATCCAAAGCGCAAAAGTGAGCAATGATTAATCATCCGTTTCGGGTTCGATGCATAGGATATGTACGAGGGCAAGCCTTCTATTCAATCGTGTGCCCGCTCCCGAAACTCAAGACGGGAGTAAAACATGCCAAAAAACAAGCGTTCCGAAAAAGTACGCAGAGCGGAGCTCAGCCGCTATGCCTGCGAGATCGGTACCATACGCGAAAACCTTAGCGAAGCCTATTCACAGTTCAACAGCACGTCGGACCCGGACGCTCTGGATGCCTGCATCTTCGAGATAAGCGCGCTCCGATCCCGTTACAACACGGCGCTCAAGCACTACCGCGACAGGTTTTATTGAGCGCACACTACATAACAAGGAGATACCCCTATGCCGTTTTCTTTTCTTACAGTCGGCGCGGTTGTCATCTGCATACTTCTGGTCGTACTGCTCTTCAAAATACTTAAAACCCCACTCAAATGGGCGCTCAAGCTTCTTCTGAACGCGGTCGGGGGCTTCATATCACTCGTTATCCTCAATTTCTTCGGAGCAATCTTCGGACTCAGCCTTACAATAAATCTCGTCAATTGTCTCGTCGCCGGCATACTGGGCCTCCCCGGTGTCGTACTTCTGGTGCTTTTGAAATATGTATTCTAAGTTACATAAGGAAAGCAGCCTCTGAAGCTCATTAGACAAGGAAGCGCCTCCCGTCGCTGTATACGATACAGCAGGGTGGCGCTGACGATGTACAACGGTCTTCAGTCGGCGCAAAAACACAACCCCCTGCACATCCGATGCGTGCAGGGGGCTACGTCTGTTCAGTTTTTGACATTCGGGTTGGTTTACCTCGCTTCTTAAGGATTGCTCAGGAACCGACTTTTAGCCTTGCTCTACATACCATTTGCCGTTTTACTTAAGCTCTTGGCAGCCATTAAACGGATCGCCGTGAAATGCCGCCTGAACTTTTGTTCTCTCACAGGAGTGAGAACTGCAGGGGATATAAAGTTTTTGGATACTGTCGAACCTGTGCAAGAGAAGGAATCTAACTAGAGCTTAAACTCCACATCGGAATCACCCTTTCTCTGGTTACAAGATACAACTAATTCGGAGTTATGTCAATACGTTTTAGGAATTGTTCACAATTTTCGTCGATTTGCCCACATCGTACAGGCCCTTTTTATTCTCACCTACAAGGAGCGATACAGAACATTACAAACGTGGATTATTATGTAAGATAAGTAAAAGTGCCGTCTCGGTGAGACAGCGCTTTTGCTTTATTCGCGGTGTATAACTAAGTCACTTTTATATCCGCTCTTTTCTTTGTACCTGTTACTCTTCGTAGAGATTGCCGCTGTTTTCTTTATTCAGCGTGCCCTCAAGCTCGATCATCATAAACTTCGCAAGCGCTCCGACCACAGGTCTGTGCCTTGTGCCCTTGGGTACGATGACGAATTCACCCTTGTCGACTCTCAAAAGCCCATCTTCGGTCTCGATCTGAAATGTGCCTTCAATGACGTAAAACAGCTCGTCAGAGCCTTCGTGGACATGGAAATCCAGTGTCCGGTTTTCCACCTGCACGACGCTAAGCGCATGGCTATTCAGGAAGCCGACCTTCTTATAGATATAAAGGCCGCCTGTTGACTCGACTTCGTCCTTGATGTTTATTTTCTTTAGCATAAGCGCGTTTTCCTTCCTAATGGTCATCATCCGAGTTTTTCTATTGCCTCTTCTACTGTCGAAACGAAGAATATATCTCTGCCCTTGTTGCTTTCATAGATAAAGTCCCGAAGCGGCTTGCTGGTATACACTGAAAAATCACCGACAATGACCAGCTTAACGCGATAATTAACGCATTTTTGAAGTATTTCGCCGGCGATTCCGGTGCTGAGTCTGAAAAAGTCCTCGGTTATCGCAGCTTTTTCAACAATCAGCCTGTTGCAGTGCGTCTCATAACTGACCGTCGCGATCAAATCCAGCACGGAGCCCGCGTCCGTAATAACCAGTTCGTCGCTTCGCACCAAAACAATGCTTTTATTCTCGCCAACCGTTTCGAAATTCATTATAAGTCTCTCCTGTTATCCTACCGCGCCAAGGCTAAAGGTGCAGTCGGCGTCGTCTGGCGGCAGATCCTTCGCAAGTCCTTTAATGACATACTCATACTGCGAATAGATGAGTTTTCCCCAAAGGTTCAGCCTGCTCTTGTCGACGGTTACAGGCTCCACATTGCCCTCGTTACCGTCATAATGAGTTACATAGGCGGAGGCGATGACGCTTGCTAAATAATCCGCGTCTGTGTCGGAAACGTAATACCCTTTGAGTGTTTTATAGGCTTCGTTATATATGGTTTTCTTCACGAAATCCATTGACTGGGTCTTGAATTCCGCACTATAATCATCTATAAGATAGGTTGAATCCAGCGTGATACTGTTGTTTGAGATCGTGCAGAGTCTGAAGGAGCAGGGCGGAGTTATGAGCGAACCCGTCTCCGTATCGAAGATGAAGCCGTCATCCCCGTTGTCCTCAAGCGAGATGTCCTGCGCATGATAGTGACCCGTGAACGCCAGACGCACGCCATAGGACGAGAAAAACTTACCGTCATATTTATAGTCGCTGAGCAAATAGTCGGGATGCAGCTTTGACTGTCCTTCCCAGTGCTCCACAACGCCATGGTGCTCAAGCAATATGACTGCCTTGCCTTGCTCCTGCGCCTGAGTCAGCACGCTCTGAACCCAGTCAATCTGAGTCTGATCTAGCTCACCCGCCCAGATTTCCTCCTTATCGGGAGTGTTGTTCTCGGACATGCAGGTATCGAGCGCCAAAATCCAAAGTCCATCTTGAGGCTCGGCAACATAGCTAAGCGAGGAAGCGTCGCGCATGATCGCATCGCCGTAGCCGCAGTTTTTATATATATCTGCGAAATCTTCTTCGGTAATGTTTTCAACGGGTTCGCTCCCGTCCCCGACATATTTCACCGCTCCGGGGTTATTGACGTCGTGGTTACCCGGTATTGCAAAGACCTTGATGCCGGCATCCACAAGACGCTGAAGCTGAGAAGCCACCTGTTCGTGGTTTATGAGCTCACCATCCTTGGTAAGGTCTCCGCTCACAAGTACAAACTTGACGCCGGAAGTCAAAATTTTGTCGATGGCCTTTCCAGTAAGTTCGGAGCTTTCCTTAAGGAGCTTGCGGTCGGACTGCATGCATTCTTCAAAGGCCGCGCCGGAGGTTCCGAGCGAGGTGTCGTAGTAATGGATGTCGCTCATCACGGCAAAACTGGTGTCGGGGTATGAAGCCAAATTCCCCGCTGAATAATCGCCGTAGACGTAGTCAAATTTGGGAAGAGTGTCTATGTAGCCGGTAATGACCTTGTAAAGCACGCCGCCGACAACAAGTACAGCTATAATGATAAGTATTGAGTTTCGCAGAGTGTGCTTTTTTTTGGTTTTCGTTTCCATTTGGACATCCCCCTAATAATAATTAAATGAGAGGCTGCTTTTTAAATATTATACTGGTTGGCATGGATTAATGCAAGGTGACTGCAAGAATTTGACTGCAGGTTTTCACGTTCTTTACATCAACTCCGGCATTTTATTTCCTTGTTGAGTCTCCCAACAGCAAAAACAATTATTAATACATAGGCAAGCAGGAACACTGGGTATAGCTTTATGCCGGCAAGACCTGCAACGACACCGAACAGAGTCGGCATTAGAGCAGAGCCGATATATGCGCAAGCCATCTGCATCCCCATGATGGACTGGGATAGCTCCGCACCGAAATTCTCCGGAGTCTCATGCAGCAGACCCGGAAAGATCGGAGCACAGCCTGATCCGACAAGAATGAACCCGATGAGTGAGCAGACATTGCCGAAAGGCAGAAACAGCGTTACAATACCAAGGCCGATGAGCGCCTGTCCGAGCGTCACCATTCTCCTGTCCCCGAGCTTAATGGTAATGAAGCCGCTCAGAAATCTTCCCGCTGTTATGCCGAGATAAAACAGCGACGCCCATTTTGCCGCCGTTTCGGCATCCATCCCTTTTCCCAGCACCATGTAGCTCGATGCCCACATTCCCGCGGTCGATTCCAGCGCGCAGTAGCCGAAAAACGCAAGCAGCGCCGGCTTTGCACCCGGAATTCTGATAAGCTCCTTAAATCCTAGGGGCTTCGTTTTTTTTATGCTTACCGTTTGCACGGACTGTTTTTTCTTCCATAACGGCAGAGAAAAAACGAGAATCGCTGTCAAGGCTATCTGAACGAAGGATATGGTTCTAAAGCCGTCAGACCACGAGCCTCCCGTTAGGCACAAACCCATGATATATGGTCCCAGCGTTGCGCCGACGCCCCAGAAGCAGTGCAGCCAGTTCATATGCTTCGATTCATAGTTCACCGCGACATAATTGTTGAGCGCCGCGTCCACACTTCCCGCTCCAAGACCGTAGGGGATTGCCCATAGACACAGAGCCAGAAACGAGCCGGATATGGAGAACCCAAAAAGGGCGGCGGCGGTCATGCCTACGCTAATTGCCGTTATTGCTCCCGTTCCGATTTTTCTTATCAATCTGTCGCTTAAAAGGCTTGAGATAATTGTCCCGCTCGCGACTATCAGCGAAATGATGCCCGCATATGAAATCGGAACGCCTAGACCTCCGTACATGCTCGGCCATGCCGAACCGAGCAGAGAATCCGGCAGCCCGAGGCTTATGAAGGACGCGTAAATGATAGCCAATAATATAGAAAACATTAGATCACCTCATGGAGCAAATAATAACATCCTTTACTGAGAAAATCTACCCTTTTGTATCTCAAGCTGCACCGACACAAAGGAGACCCGACGCTGGAGCGTCGGGTCTCCTTTGTGTTTACTAATTCATAGGATATGATTCAAATTCTTCGGCAGTACCGCTAAACACATTCATATCAATGTATTTTTCTTCTCCCTCATATCCTTTCAGCGTTTCTCTGTTCGTGTATTGCCAGAACGTCCAATCTCGCCCATCATCCAGCTTCGGCTTGAAAACGACGTTTCTTATCCAAATACCATAATTATCGAAAGCACCCGAAATATATAGCTCATATGACTTTTCGGTGGCATAAATAATCGGTTTTAATCCATATTGCTCCTCAAGCCTGTCGAGAAGGATTTGAAGTTCCTTTTGAACTGATGTTTTTTCGGGCAGATTACTTTCCTTGTCACCGTAGAATTCAAAGTCGACCACAGGAGGCAGCATACCATCAGTTTTAGGTACAACAGAAATAAAGTTATCTGCCTGTGTCTCTCCACCGCTGTCATAGCTGAAGAAATGATAAGCGCCGACCCGCAGGTCGGTTTTTTCCGCTCCAGATAGATTTGCTGCGAAGTTTGGGTCGACGTAGCTGCTGCCCTCTGTGGCTTTTATAAACGCAAAATCAATACCCTGTGCGGCTATTACCCTCCAGTCAATCTCACCCTGATAAGACGAAACATCTATTCCACGCACTGGATAGTCATTACGGGAGGGATTGTTGAGTAGCATTGTTCCTTTATAAATCAATAGTGCAAAAACTGCGACTACGCAGATGGCGAAAATTATAACTGATACTATGATTTTTTTCTTCATGCGTTCCGACATTATGCTTGTAGCCCCTCAACGAATTCATTAATTTCTCCGTTCACAGCGTCGGGATTGTCCCCGTTTGAAAAATGTGCTGCGTTTTTAATGATATGCAGAGGATATCCCTCTTTTATTGCCCACGCTTTGCTGTACTGCGCGACCTTGCCCGTTTTATCATGCTCGCCTAGGAGTATCATAACCGGAAAACAAAAATTCGCGTCTCTGTTCTCTTTCAGAAAACCGGCATAAGCGATTCCCATCTGCTGAACAATCTCCGATTTGCTTAGAGGATCAAGCATTTTCACCATAGTATCATACGAATACTGCGATTTAGAAACCGCTTTTGCCATGCTTTTTCTGAGTGTTTTTTCCGGAAACCATTTTGCCAGCGGCTCGACCTGTCTCACACACCAACAATCAAATTTTGAATAATATTCAAACCCGTAGGGGGTTGTGTCCAGCGCCACAAAGCCCAGAACCATTTCGGGATAACGTAAGGCAAATTCCTGACTCGGATAGCCGCCCAGCGACATCCCAACGAGCACTACTTTTTCGATTTGTTCGGCTTCGAGTATCGATTTCAGCTCTTTGGCTGTATTCTCAAAAGAAAAATCCTTATACGGGCGCGAAATACCATGCAGAGGAACGTCCCATGTAATGACCGTATAGTCCTTTGAAAAATATTCGACCTGCAAATCAAACATCATGTGATTCGCAGTTACTCCGTGAGTAAAAACGATGCAAGCGGCGTTCTTGTTTTCATTTCTGCCGATCCAGTAATGTGTCACTCCGTTCGAGGATTCGACTTTTTTATGCTCTGTCATTCATTTCACCGCCAATACAGTTATTGGAAAACTATCCCGTGATTATATCACTTTGAGATTATATTGTCCATATAACGTCAAGAAGCCCGACGCTTATGCATCGGGTCTTCGTTAGCGTTAATTATTTCAGCAGCTCCACTAGCTCCTCTGGCGTGTCGACAATCACCCTCGCCCCGTGAGCCAGAAGCTCCATCCTGTCTCGGTAGCCCCATGAAACGCAGATGCAGTCGATACCCGCGTTTTTGGCGGTTTCGATATCGACCTCGGTGTCTCCTATATATACAGCCGATTCCTTTTCCGCGCCAAGTATGCGCAAGGCTTCGAACACCTCGTCGGGAGAGGGCTTCCTGCGAAGATTCTCCGAATTGCCGATTGCAGCATCCATCATGTCCTTAAAAAATTGCTCCGACAGAGCCTTTACGGCCGAATCGATCTTGTTCGATACAATCGCCATACGGTAACCGCCGCTTTTAAGCTCAGGCAGCACCTTATCGAGCCCGATGTACGGCTTGGTTTTGTTGCTGGAGTTTTTCGCGTAGCAGGTTTTAAAAAACGACAAAATCTCTTCGAATTGCGGATTCTGCTTTCCGCCCGGAATCGACAGTCCCAACAACTGGTTTATACCGTTACCTATGAAGCTGCGAATTTCGTCTCTTGTTCTGATTGGAAGATGGAACTCCGTCATCGCGGCGTTAACACTGTCTGTCAGGTCGTCCAGCGTATAGAGCAGAGTCCCGTCCATATCCCAGATTATCGTATTATATTTGCTCATGGCTAAACCTCTTGATTAGTAAGCTTAAATCGAGCGGCGGCATTCGGTTAATATGTGCCGCCGCCCCGTTTCAATACTTGAAAGAGTAATAAAGTTTGAAAATTGCTCCGGCAAGAGCATGGACGACCAGCACCGCCGCCAGAGTCATTGCTGCAATTGTATTATAAAAGCTTACGACCGTCAAGCTCACAACAAGTATGCCCGCAGTGAAGAAAAAGCTAATTCCAAGCGCGCTCTGACGAATCGCCTTTTTGCGCTCGTCGTTTTCCGAAATGTACATTTTTTTGAGAGCTGCCTCGTTTGTGAGCGCCCTTATGCAACGCACGACATAGAACAAAACTAGTGCGCAAAAGCCTGTGAAAAGTCCGAGCGGAAACCCTTTTACAAAGCCGTCATTGAATGTACTTGTCGCTGTTTCTGCTTGTTTTGTGAGAAGCATACCTCCAACGACGGCGGCAATCGACAAAACTGCACAGACCACCGCGACGATAAGCCTGCTTTTTAAAACCCTTCTGTAATCACTCATTGATAAAATCCTCCACTTCTGATAAATCAAATACTTCTTCGATTGTCAGTCCGAAATACTTTGCAATCTTATATGCCAGTGTCAGAGATGCGATGTACTTTCCGACTTCGATCGAGGTTATCGTTTGTCTGGTTGTTCCCACCGCAAGAGCCAATTCCTCCTGCGATAGTTTTCGCTGTTTCCTAAGTTCTTTTATCCGTGTTCTCAAGTAATTCCACCTTCGTTCCCAAAATCCTAATGAAGAAACGCGCTAAGCTTGCTTTGCATTTTTAGTATAGTACGCTTTGCATTATTTGTCAAGTCTGCTTTGCAAATAATTTTAAGAAGAAGCCCGACGCAAAGCGTCGAGCTTCTTATATTCCTATTATTCCGGCTACACAGCAACTATTCCGATGTCTTTTCGCCCCGTGCATATTCCAAAATATCGCCGGGCTGACAGTTCAGCACCTCGCAGATTGCTTCGAGAGTCGAGAATCTTATCGCGCTGATTTTTCCCGTTTTCATTTTCGATAAATTGACGTTGCTTATTCCAACTTTCTCGCTCAATTCGTTCAGGCTCATTTTCCGATCGGCCATAACTCTGTCGAGTCTCAATATAATTCCCATATACCGCGCTCCCTACAGAGTTTCATCTGACTCTTGTTGAAGCTCGCAGCCATACTCAAAAATCAGTGATATGCAATAGAACATAACAGCGCCAACAATGCCAACAAAGTTCATTGAATAGGAAAACGAATAATCGAAGGATTGCAGTCCAAGCAGGGAGACGACAAAATAGAAAATCGCAATTTTTCTGATGCGCTTAACCTGCTTCATTTCAAACGGCGAGCTGTCTACGCTGATATCTTTAAAGACATCACGCGCCTGCTTAAACAATATTGACAGCAAAATGAACGAAACTATTCCGGCAACTGCTTCGAAAATGATTTTCCAGTTCTCCATTCCGCCTTCCCCGAATGTTGCAAAGGGACTGTGCACAATAACTTTTCCGCTAAGTACGATTAGGTCGATATTTCCGAAAAGCATAATATAAATGACCCCTGCGCTTAATACTCCGATTCCGACGAAGCAGAAAACACGCGCGATTTTAAACAGAACTGCCAGCACTTTGCTGGTCGACTTAATTCTTTCAACGGTTGACTTTTCTTTTTTCATAATCTTAATCCCCTAAATATATTTGGAGCCTCTCGCTTCCGATGTGACGAATATAGCACACCTATATTCGTATGTCAACTATTATTTATCGATAATCATTAATTATTTATCTTGTATCAGTATTCGTCGTGGGCGCTTAGGGTATAAGCATAAAAGAGCGTCATCCTTCGATGGCGCTCTTTTATTACTTATATCTCATGGAGCAACAATTATTGCGTTTCTTATCTCAAAAACAAGGTCAGCAGCTAATTACGCCCATTTTTCATATCTGATCATATCTTCCATTTTTCTTCTCGGACGCTGTTCAGGTTTTTCGTCGGCGTATCCCAAGGTGATAACGCCGCAAACATATTTGTCATTAGGGATATTCATGGTGGGTCTCATATCCTTCTGGTCGAACCACGCGGTCCAACAAGTAGCAAGTCCCAGATGCTCCGCCTCAAGCAGGATATGTTCAATCATTATCGCAGTATCCCTGATAATCATTTTCACTTCCGGTTCGGGACTATTTTCATCGATATACATATCGGGATTCGGATCAAGCCGGCAGCAGATATCCGCAACACATACAATGAAAACAGGCGCCGTCAGCATCCATTTCTGATCGTGATCAGCGGCAACTATTTTTTCTCTCGTTTCCTGTGATTCAACAATAATGAAGTTCCAAGGTTGTGTGTTGCTGCCGGAGGGAGCCAGCCTCGCACTCTCCAAAACCTGCATTAACAAATCTTTATCAACCTTTTTGTCAGTATATTTTCTTATACTTCTTCTGTTTTCAATTTCTTTCATAATAATACTCCCTTTATTTAGTCTTAATCAAAACGTCTGTGCTAATTATATATTGCTCATTTTAGGTCAAGAGAAAACAGCAAATCCCCGTTATCATCTACGCCTACAGAGCCAAAGCCCAGTTTTTTCAGCAGACTGATTGAAGCAGCATTTTCCGGAAGAGTGTCTGCAAGCACCTTATCGGCGCCATTTTCTTTTAACCAGCCTATTATGCCGTTAACCGCCTCATATGCGTATCCCTGTCTCGCGTTTGCAGGACTAATCGTATAGCCAAGCCAGAACGCATTCTCTTCCTGCTTTAAGTATATATCACCAATTAATCGTTTCGACTCTTTGCTTACTATCGCAAGCTGCGCGCCCGCCCTCATATCCGGCTCGACAAGCAGGGCTTTATTATATTCCTGCTTTGACAGTCCCTTAAAGCCCTGATATTGCATCCACTTCTCGTTGTTCCTGTATATCATAAAATCGTCGATATCCTTGCCCTCAAAGCAGCGTATCAGACATCGGTCAGTCTCTATTCGCATAATGCACCTCGCAAAACACACTTATAACTCTGTAATTGGAATAACAGCTTTGGGCGCAGCTGTGTGCTCGCCAATCATTTTTTCCATCCATATCATATCGTACCAGGTTCCGAACTTGTATCCGCACTTTGTAAAATGTCCGACTTTTCTATAGCCCAAGTGCTCGTGAAAAATAGTGCTTGAATTGTTTAGATGCTTGTCTTCATCAGACGCGTAGGCTATACAGGCATTGAGATTAAGAATATTCTGCTTTTTCAAAATTTCTTCCAACGCCAAATATATCGTCCTGCCCAAGCCTCGACCTCGGCAGTCCCGCCTCAAATACACCGTGGTTTCAGCCGCCCAATCATAGGCTGCCCTGCCTTTAAATGCCGAGGCATACGCATAGCCGACAATTCTATTATCCTCAATCACAACTATATATGGATATTTAGTTAAAGTAAGTTCTATTCGATTGGCGAATTCTTCAACAGACGGCACGTCATACTCGAAGGTGATGGCTGTGTCCGTTACATATGGCGCATAGATATCCAATATATCTTTTGCATCTGCCTTAGTCGCCATACGAATTGTAATATTAGCTTCCACCTTCATTCCCTCTTTATCCGGTATTTGTAAACTTTACGATTATGATAGCACTTACTACTAACTTAGTCCACTATTTCCTAAGCGCGGGAGGTCTCTTTATGCTTTAAGCCTAAAGAAACACCGCCTGCACCAGAACCATATATACCACCGTTCCGCCGCCTATGCTAATGAGCACATTGTTCTTCCACTTATGAAGAGCCACTATGACAAGTATCGCGATGAGTTCCGGTATGCCGTGAGGGTCGGCTTTTAGTGACACGCCTTTCAGGCAGTATATTACCAGCAGTCCCATCATTGCAGAAGGTAAAACCTGACCTAAATATGTAATGATTTTGGGTGGCTCTTTATGTTCGGGGAACAGAATAAATGGGGTAAATCGGGTCGTCATGGTGCCCAATGCGATTGCAAGAATCATTATAAGTGTCTGTGTCGGCGTCAGCAGCATATCTTTTTCCTCCCCATTCCCAATAAAACCAACAGAATCAAAATCATTGCCGGAATGACCAAATTAGCCGCTCCGAAAAAGACCAGCGCAACCACAGTGCATGCAATGCCGATTAGTCCGAATATCCGGTTTTCACTTTTCTTCATTTGCTCAAGGAAGAGGACAACAAACAGCGCTGTCAGGACAAAATCCAGCCCCTTTGTATTGAACGACACGAAATTTCCCAGCACACTTCCGAGAAAAGTTCCAATAACCCAGTAGAGATAATCTAGCAGCGATATAGACAAATAAAAATACTTCCTGTCGATATCTTCCGGCGGCGTGACGCTCGAGGATATCGAAAAGGTTTCGTCGCAAAGCGTATAAATCAGAAAAGCTCTCACTTTCCCCAAGCCTTTGTACTTTTCAAGCATTGAAATGCCGTAGAAGAGATGACGCGCATTGACCATTACGCTGAGCAGAAACGCCTGCAGGGGATTAAACGCCGCCGTCAGGAGCGTTATTGCAACAAACTGCATGCTCCCGCAAAAAGCGACTGCGCTCATGAGAACCGCCCACAAGGTCCCGTATCCTTTTGTCTGCATCAGCACTCCGTAAGCCATACCCAGCACCAAAAAACCTGTCAGAACAGGGATCGTATGCGGAAACGCCGCAGAAAATGCCTTTTGAAACCACTTGTTTTTTGTTTCATTCATAATTCTTCTTGCGCTCCAAGTCTGCACGTTGTAAAATAATAGCGAACGATTGTAAATTATATTGTGTTTGATATATATTACGATTGTTAGTTATATTTGTCAACGCCTTTTTGGAGGTACTATGGATATTAATCAAATTATTTCCGACAACCTGAAAAGGCTCCGCTTGGAAAGAAACCTCAGTCTCGGACAGCTTGCGGAGCTTTCCGGAGTCAGCAAGGTTATGCTCTGTCAAATCGAGAAAGGCGACACCAATCCGACTATCAATACAATTTGGAAAATCGCAAACGGATTGAAGGTTTCGTATACCGCGCTGATGGAAAAATCGGAGCACATCGCCGCAGTCGTTGAAAAGTCTGAAATTGTGATGCAAAACGATGAAAACGGACATTACAGGCTCTATTGTTACTATGCAACTTCGCCCCAGCGCAATTTTGAAATTTTTCAAATCGAGCTTGATGTGGGGCACAGCCACACAACTATCGGTCACTCGGAAAAATCACAGGAATACATCATGGTGCTGGAGGGCGAACTGACCTTCACGGTGAATGATGAGACCTTTGTTCTGCATCCGAACGACGCCATAAGCTTCACAGCGTCGGCAAAGCACACCTATCATTCAAGCGGAACCGAAACGCTGAAGGCGTCCCTGATAAACTATTATCCAGCCTGACAAACTATAAAAGACCCGACGCGAAAGCGTCGGGTCTTTTTGTCTTAACCAACATCTTTTATATAGTATTGCGTAACTACAATTACAGCGTTGACAAAATATTCTTTATATATTACAATACAAATTGTGTAAGAACAAAAGGGGTGCTGACGCAAGTCGGCTGAGATCAAGCTATTGTGCTTGGGACTCTCGAACCTGATCCGGGTAATGCCGGCGTAGGAATCAATGGAATAGTTTCCTTGATGTTCCGCGTTGCAATACCTGCAATAGCGGGATTTTTTGTTGCACAGCAACAAAAAATCTCAGTAGCCCTGACCCCTAGAAAAGGTCACCGGCAAATAATTGAAGGGAATTATTATGAAAACAAAGCTCAAACGTATTGCAGACAGCGCAATGTTAATCGCAATAGGTACAGTTTTATCTCTGTTTACGTTCCAAGGCCCGTGGCTGCTTGGCGGCGGCATAACAGTTTGCAGTATGCTTCCTCTGGTTATGATAGCACAGCGTTACGGTACAAAATGGGGGATATTTTCATCACTCATTTATAGTGTGCTTCAAATTGTAATTCAGTTAAATAATGTTCAATATGCGCCCACTGCGCTGAGCGCCGCGGGAGTTGTAGTGTTCGATTATATACTGGCATACTCCGTCCTTGGCTTTTCCGCTTGCTTTAACAATCTGATAGCTGATCGGCGCAAGGCAATAGTTTTAGGAATCGTGGTTACCTTCTCCGGCCGTTTCCTTTGTCACTTCATAAGCGGCGTATTAATTTGGGAAGCACTTTTCCCCAACGAATTAGGTTGGGCGTCACCGGTTTGGTCTTTGGTGTATAATGCATCCTATATGATACCTGAAATCGTTATAACTTCTATTGTTGCGTATCTTTCGTATAAGCCGCTCAAACGCTACTGGCTGCGCCAGGATATTGTTTCCTAATTCCTTACTGCCTTTAATTAGAAACTGACAATTTTTCTGCAATGAATTCTTTAAGGGTATCAGAGATTTTCTCCTGAGCCGCTCGCGAATAATAATAATGTCCCGAGTCATTTAAAGTAATCACCTGAATATTGCCCCTGTCTTTAGAATAGTTTAAAGACTTATTACTGACAAGTTCATCATTTGCTGAATGTACTATTACTATTGGCAGTTGTAGTTTCTCTAATAGCGCTCGTGTAGATTTACTTTTTTTGAGTAATTCAATATAGCGCGGTGTTCCTGCTAGGTATTCAAAAGGATTAGAAGCCGAAATGCTGTTTCCCTTTCTGGCCGCGGCGATAATGTCGTTTCTGTCTTTTTTACTAAAAGCTATACTAAAACTGTTTTTGATACAAGGATAGCTGATATGGATACAAAGCGGTAGCGCAATCAAAAAAAGCCCACGTATTTTCTGAGGATATGAAATAGCTGACTGCACGGATAGCAGGCCTCCCATTGAATGCCCGACAAGTATGATGTTTTTATATTCTTGCTGCAGTTTTATGATTCTTTCATCAACATAGTTCTGCCACTCAGCCATATTGCTATTTCCAAAATCACTTGCTGTCTTACCATGTCCCGGCAAAAGGAGATTTTCAATTGAATATCTCCCACTCAGCTTTTCAGTCATATAATCAAACTGCAATGGGCTTCCCTGAATACCGTGAATAAAAACTATCACAGTATCTGATGTTTCCGCCTTAAAATGATACTCTATATGCTTTGTGTCCATCATCAGGCTCTCCATTTCCATCCTAATTGTATAACGAAAAAGGGTTGTTGTATATCGGGAAGCTGTCCCCATCAGAAAAACACATATGGTTTGATAGAAACCTAAAACTCCCGTCTTCTTCGACTTTAATTGTAACAGTATGCGAAAAAGCTTTGTCTGTTCCATATTCAGCATATAAGGCATCAACTTGCAAGGTTAATGTGCCGTCTTCATTTTCTTCGTAACTTATGACCTCCGGTACGGGAGGCGCTGAATAACCCGGGTCATAAATTTCGGAAGCTGCTATCGGATATGTATCTTTTTCAGCATCATAAACAGCCCACATTTTCATTTTTTCTCCCGTAATATCGAAATAATCCATAATTAGCGGTTCAAAGTCTTCGGCAGGTATGGATGTGTATCCTGTATCCAAATCTGTCTTATATGGGCAGTTATAGAGCGCCAGTTCTTTATTGTAATAGGATTGGTATAGCCTTGGGAACAAGTCATTGATAACGACACCGCTCATATCGTCGGATGTCCAGTCGGTAAGGAAAAGATTATTTCGCTCATATCCTATGACGGAAATATATTTCTCGCAGTATTCGCGGCATTTTGCATCAAGCGGGATTACCCTAATCATAGTCGTGGGGTCTATATAACCATCGTGGTTACAGCCGGTATTATCCGGAATATTACGTTTATAAATCAGGTAGTCATTGTCTGTATAGCGCAAGTCAAGGAGATCATTTTCTATTGTATATGTTATCTCCGGTTCTGAATCCTTCCAAGCAACCCGCGTGATAGATATTGTGCGCTTGCCGTCTTTGACAGATATGTCCGACCTTATAAGCCCTCCGTCATAGCATATTTCAATTATAGTCATTTGGGCGCTTGTCGAAGTTTCGAGCTTAGAAAAGAAATCTGTAACCACCTGCGGATTCCTAAAATCCAGCTCACAGGAAGCTTCCATTACGGCATATCCCATGTCGGCAACCGCATTCATGATTTGGGTCATCGTATCGCTTGAAAGGGTAGTAAACCCGTCATTGTGCTCACCTTCAAGTATGGAACGATAGTTCAGCGCAATATTGGTCACTTCCCGAGCCGTATCAGCATCGGGTTTTATTGGCTCGCCGCTGTCGTTATTGCCGCAGCCTGTCAGAAATAAGGCCGCGATAAGTAATAACGCTGCGAGTCTTGTTTCCACAGTCTTTGTTGTTATGTTTCTTGATTTCATTTGTGACTCCGTACTAAGTAAAAATATATATGTGGAGCGCCGGCATACTATTGAATACTTTTGCCCCGCTGTCAGTATTTGAATAGGAAGATTTTATCATATAAAGGTCTGATTAACAACACGCAAAGGCTCGACGCGGTTGTAGTGTCGAGCCTTTGCGTATACAAAAGAGCATCGTCTCGCGACGATGCTCTTCGAAAAAACAGATTATCTCTTGCTGAACTGAGGAGCACGACGTGCGCCTTTGAGACCGTATTTCTTACGCTCTTTCATTCTCGGGTCACGGGTTAGGAAGCCCGCTGCCTTGAGTGCGGGACGATAGGACTCGTCCACGAGAAGCAGTGCTCTTGCGATGCCGTGACGGATTGCGCCTGCCTGTCCTGTTACGCCGCCGCCGACAACAGTCGCTTCGATGTCGACCTTATCGACATTGGAGGTGGTAACGAGGGGCTGACGAACGATGAACTTGAGTGTATCAAGTCCGAAATAATCATTGATCTCGCGTCCGTTGACTGAAATTTTGCCTGTGCCGCCCGGAAACAGATGGACTCTTGCCACGGAGGACTTTCTTCTGCCGGTGCCATACATGTAAGGCTTTTTGCTCTGATACATATTCATTCTCCTCCTTAGCGATTCCAGTTTTCAGGCTGCTGAGCCTGATGGGTGTGTTCCGCGCCCTTAAAGATCTTCAGGCGGGTCAGCTGATTTGCGCCGAGCGTATTCTTCTGTAGCATGCCCTTGACGGCGAGCTTCATTGCGAAGTCGGGTCTTTCGGTCATGAGGCGCTTATACTGAACTGCCTTGAGTCCGCCGACATAGCCGGAGTGAGTGTAATAATACTTCTGCTCAAGCTTCTTGCCGGTTAGAACTGCCTTTTCTGCGTTGATGATGATTACGAAGTCACCGCAGTCGACGTGTGGTGTATAGATGGGCTTGAGCTTGCCGCGAAGGATATCGGCAGCGAGAGCCGCTGTCTTACCCATGGGCTTGTCTGCCGCGTCAAGGATATACCAGTTACGGGTAACGGTGTCCGCATTTGCCATGTAAGTGGACATTTTTTCTGCCTCCAAATAATGTAGAATATATATTGTGTACTGTATTCCGTCCGGCAGACACGGGCACTAAACGAGCCCCTTTTGCCGTTCTTTGCGACTTTTTTGATTTAAGCCGTTAAAATACTTTGACAATTGACTGCCGCACCGTTAGAATGGTTTGGAAAACCTCGCAAACCCTGACGGTGCCTTATTTTTATACCACAGCCGCAAAGTCGTGTCAACACCTATTTTCATTGAAAAATAAATAGATCATAGGTAGCTTCGATTTGCTCTGTTTTTCTCCTATTTTCTCTCGTTTTCTCAAAATCAATTTTTGTTTTAATTCTCGTTGTTTTGAACAATTTGAGAGTCGAAGCTAGGATGCGCTGCCGCCTGTTGGCTGGCGAAAAAACATATTCAATTAATAATAAACACATATAGAAAGAAGATTACCTAAATGCACGGTCTTGGAACAATAGTAAACGCTCTTGCGATAATCATCGGCTCCGCAGCTGGGTTACTGATTAAGGGCGGTCTGCCAAAACGCTTTGAAGAGACGATTTTTTCCGCGGTCGGTCTGGCGGTCATGTTCATCGGACTTGGGGGCGCTCTTTCCGGCTTCCTAGTTTTTCAAAACGGCGCGCTTTCCACTCAGTATACGATGATGATGGTTCTTTCACTCGTACTCGGCGCGGTTGTCGGTGAGTCGCTGAATATTGAGCGACGGCTCGACCATCTCGGTGATTGGATTAAGGGCAAGATGCCGAAGAAGCTCGCCGGCAACACCTTTACTGACGGCTTTGTGACGGCCTCAATGCTGTTCTGCGTAGGTGCGATGGCAATTGTCGGCTCTCTTGAAGACGGTTTGAACGGAAACTTCTCCATATTGTTCGCAAAATCGGTACTTGATGGAATAACCTCTGTCCTACTCGCATCCTCGCTCGGAATCGGCGTTGCGGTATCGGCTGCGCCTGTGTTGATATATCAGGGCGGCATAACTTTGCTTTCTCAAGTGCTGCGTCCTCTGCTTTCGGACACGCTCATCAGCCAGATGTCCTGCGTCGGTTCGATTCTGATTGTCGCAATCGGTGTCAATATGCTTTTTGGCAAAAAAATCAAAGTTGGGAATCTGCTTCCAGCTATATTCTTTCCAATTATCTTTGCTCTGCTAAAAAGTATTTTTCCCGGTCTGCCGATCTGAACCCTATAATACATAAAAATTATACCCCGAAAAAGAAAAAACGTTCTTTTTCGGGGTATCTTTATCTTTCACTCGGCACCGTCTCCGTGTCGCCATAAATGAGATCATCAATGTCGTCCCCCATTTTTGACTCCCCCCTTGATATAGATTTTGCGTACTCTATATATATATGCGGGAACAGTGAGGTTATGACACAAATTTTAATAACAAATTTATGATTTTTTCAGAATGACGGTCACGACTTCGGGGTTATTTAAAAATCTGGGCGGAATCGAGTAGCCGCCAAGGCCTCGGGACAGAACCATATCGTAATTGCCTTCGTTATAAACTCCAGCATCGTATTTCGGAAAGAAGCCCATTTCAGTCCCAAACACGCCGCCCGCCAAGGGGATCCGAATAATACCGCCGTGAGCGTGGCCGCAGAGTATTGTATCAACAGGGAGATTTGGATATTTAGTCATCCAATCGTTCCGATGAGCGAGGAGAAGCGTATATTTGTTGGTGTAATTATCGTCAATGATTTGCGTAAGCTTATCAGGCTTCATCATATCCGCCGGTCCGTTTGGGTCCTCGACTCCCGCGAGAACAATGCTGTCGTCCCCTTTTTCCAGCAGGACGAACTCGTTTCGCAGGTATTTTATTCCGAGCTCTCCTAAAAGGGCCGCTAGCTCACTCATTTCCCCGCTTGCCCATTCATGATTGCCGCTTACGAAATAGCAGGGTGCAATTTTTGCAAGACCTTCCAGAATCGGACGCAGCTTTTCAGTCTGAGAGCCCTCGGTATCTTTGGTGCGCATATTCAGAAAATCTCCGGTCAATACTATTATGTCCGGCTTCTGATTTGCTACAAGCTCGGGTAGTTTTACACCGAAATCCTTCATATGCAGATCCGAAAGCTGGACGATACGATAAGCGTCGAAGCTTGCCGGAAGATCGCTGTAGCGCAGTTCATATTCCGTGGCTACAAGGCGATATCGGCTATCCAGAATCAATATGGCAATAATTGCAATTATTATAAAAAGGATTGTACGCCCGTGATGTCTTGATTTTTTAGGAGCGTTGGTAATTTTCACTCTATGCTTCCTTGTCCTTAACATACATTATTCTATTACTCGGATCGGCCGTAGGGTTGAGTACAATCTCAAAACGCGGCATTGCTTTTATCATTGAGCTGAGCTTACCGAACCCGAAATTGCGTGAATCAAAGTCAGGCTGCTTTTTGATGAGCAGGTTTCCGAGGTAGCTCATGTCACAGGCCCCGTCGTCATCAGCAATGTCCGCAACCGAATCGGCAATAAGAGCCACTATGCTGTCCGGAATCGTCCTTGCCGCCGCCTTATCAGCGGATACTGCCGGTTTGGTGTTTGTCTTCTTGGGCGCTATGGCCGCCGCTTTCGCCTGTTCCTGCACCTTCTCTTTGTTGTAGCGGTCGCGTATGACCTCAATATAGACAAACTTGTCACAGGCCACGATGAAGGGGCTCGGCGTCTTGCGCTCACCGATGCCAATCACTCGCATTCCTGCTTCGCGCAGGCGTATTGCAAGCCTTGTAAAATCGCTGTCGCTTGAAACGAGGACAAAGCCGTCCGTCTTGCCTGCATATAGAATGTCCATTGCGTCGATTATCATCGCGGAGTCGGTGGAGTTTTTGCCCGTCGTGTAGCCGTACTGCTGGATAGGTGTTACGGCGTTTTCCAAAAGACTGCCTTTCCAGCCTCCGACGTTCGGACTGGTCCAATCGCCGTATATTCTTTTTATCGTCGGTGTCCCATATATCGCCACTTCCTCCATGACGCTTTTCAGGCAGTCGCGAGGAGCGTTATCTGCGTCAATCAAAACCGCGAGCCGCGGATTGTTGATATCACTTACTCGATTTGTCATTAGTAATTTCCTTTCCGATTTTGCTTCCTTTGCGAAAGCCGTTACTCTGAGTGACTTATAAAAAATGGTATCTTACTTGGATTATTTTTGTATGTTGATATTTTACCACATTTTTTCTGCTATCACAACTTGAGTTTATCGCCGTTTTTCCCGTTTTGTCCGCTATTGACGCACAAAACCCCCACTTTTGAACATCATCAACAGGGTTATGCACATTAATATACATTTGTCAATAATAAACTGGAAATAAAATTGCATAATTTTGTCGAAATCTTTTTTACTTACGAGAGTATTTCGACTCTGTTTAAAGCCACCTCTCCTTATCGATTGGCAACATCGCATTTCGCACTTCAGATAATAACTCTTGAAACCGACATTCATTTGGGTTATAATCACTTAGCGTCTATATTTATAGTAGAAAAGGATGATCACATAAAATGAGTGCATCGAAGGAAAAGAAAGTACGTCAGCAGCTCCGTGAGGAGGGCAAGGACAAGCGCCAGATCGCTCAGGAAAAAATCGAGAGCGCCCAGAAGCGCCGCCACAGGACTAACGTCGTTGTTGGCGTCATTGCAGCTGTCCTTATAGTTGCTCTGTTTATATTCAGTTCAAATCTGCCCTATACCACTTTAAGCGCGGTAACAATCGGGGAGACCGATTATACAGCCGCAGAGTACAGCTTCTTCTATAAGCTCACTTACAATAACTTCGTCAATCAATATGGCAGTTATATACAAATGATGGGGCTCGACACAACAAAGTCCCTGTCCTCGCAGCAGTATACTGAGGACCAGACCTGGGCTCAGTATTTTCAGGAGGCGGCACAGACCTCAATGAAGGAGATGACCGCACTTTATGACGACGCTATAAAAAACGGCTTCGAGCTCAGTGAAGAGGATAAGACATCCCTTGACTCGACAATTACAAGTATGCAGTCCGGCTATGCGGACGCGGGATTTACAAGTGCCGACGCATATCTTTCCTCTGTTTACGGCAAGGGCTGCACCGTCAAGCTCGTGAGCGCGCTTGTAGAGAAATACTACATTGCTCAGTCCTATGCAACGGAGAAAAACGATTCCCTTACCTATACAGACGATCAGCTCAAAGCGTATTACGAGGAAAACAAGGACAACCTTGATCAGTATAAGTACATTGCATACTTGGTCGATGGCTCCGTCGCGGATGACAGCAGCGCAGACACTGCCGCCGCTTCCGCTTCGCCTGATGCCGCCTCTCCCTCTGCTTCTCCCGACACTGAAGCCGCTAAGGCTGCAGCGATGGAGAAGGCAAAGGATACCGCCGAGACTATCGTTGCCGACGGAAAAACTGCGGAAGCTTTTATATCTGCGGTCCTTACCGAGACACAGGCAACGGCTTCCGAAGCCACGACTCAAGGCAGCTCGCTGACAGATAAATATGCCGACTGGATGAAGGACGCAAGCCGCAAGGCAGGCGATACAACAGTTGTCGAGACAGATTCGGGCTACTATGCCGTGTATTACATTTCCCGTGAAAGTGCAGACTATAAAACCGTCAACGTACGCCACATTCTAATTAAGGCCGTGGCGGGCTCTGATGGCACCTATTCCGACGAAGCTAAGGAAGCAGCGAAGCAGAAGGCTGAGGATCTGCTTGCCGAGTGGACGGCAGGAGACGCGACGGAGGACAGCTTCGCAGAGCTGGCAACCGATAACACAGAGGACGCAGGCTCTCAAGCTACTGGCGGACTCTATGAAAATGTCACCAAGGGTCAAATGATTACGGAATTTAACGACTGGTGCTTTGCCGAGGACAGAAAAATCGGCGATACCGGTATTGTCTACGGTGAGCGCGCTTCTTCTTCCGCAGAAGCAAATGATGGCTACAGCGGCTATCACGCTATTTATTATTCCGGTACGGGCATAACCAACAGCGATACTTTGTCCGAGGATGCGTTGCGTACCAAGGACTTTACCGCCTGGAAAGACGCACTCCTCGCAAATTATGAAGTCAAAACAGGTGTCACCGCCGTTTTAGTGAAATAGTCTTTAAATTTGACTCAGCCGCGGCACGGAGCTTCTCCGGACCGCGGCTGTTTTTGACCCGTTAATTTGAAAGGTAGGACAACATGTCGGAAAGATTTTTAAGAGCTGAAATGCTGCTTGGTAGCGAGTCAATTGCAAAACTTTCAAAGAGCAAAGTCGCCGTTTTCGGTCTGGGCGGTGTCGGAAGCTGGTGCGCTGAGGGTCTCTGTCGTTCGGGAATTGGGGAGATCACACTGATTGACCAAGACTCAGTAGGGGAGAGCAACATTAATCGACAACTCGTCGCGACTTATTCCGCTCTCGGCAAATCGAAAGCCGAAACAATGGCTTCCCGTCTTCTGGATATAAACCCAGAGATAAGAGTCTTTCCGATCACAGCAAGGTACGATGCCGAAACCAGAGAGCAGTTTTTGGGGACGAACTATGATTATATAGTTGACTGCATTGATCTTGTGGCTTGCAAGCTCGATCTAATCGAGACCGCACTTAGCCGTGATATACCGATTATATCCGCGCTTGGTGCCGGGAACAAGATGAATGCGGAAGCTCTGCAAATTACTGATATTTCGAAAACCAAGAACTGCCCCCTCGCGAGAGTAGTCAGAAAAGAGCTCCACAGGCGCGGAATTAACCACCTACCCGTTGTATACAGCAGCGAGCTCGCCATGAAGCCGGAGGATGTTGAGGAACCTCCTCCGGGCAGGAGAAGCGTCCCCGGAAGTCTCGTCTGGGTTACAGCGACAGCGGGCATGCTCCTTTGTTCTCACGTTGTAATGACGCTCGCGAAGCAGGCTGCCCCAAGTATTTGAATTAAACCAAAGAACACCCTCGCATATATGCGAGGGTGTTCTTTGGTTTAATTATACTTCCAAACTGTAATTTCAGATAATCATAAGCTGAAATCGCGGTCCTTATAATCTCTTTCAATAAGCGCCATATTTCCCATGTCATATGCCCTAACGAAGGCTTCCACAACCTTAGGATGGAACTGTTTTCCTTTTTCCTCCATAATGACCTGTTTCGTCTGCTCCGGCGTAGAGCCCGGGCTGTAGGGCCTAATGCTGGTCATAGCGTCATATGTGTCGGCAATGCCCAATATTGATATTTCAATCGGGAAATCTTCGCCGGAAATGCCATCCGGATAGCCCTTGCCGTCGTATCTCTCATGGTGGTGCAGTATCAGTTCAAATATAATCGGGGAAAGCTTAACTTCTTTTAGAATGTGTACGCTAATCTCAGGATGCTTCTGGATTATTGCTCGTTCTTCAGGCGTGAGGCGAGCCGGTTTTCTGAGAATACTTTCGTCTATACCAATTTTACCGACATCATGAAGTAAAGCCGCAACTGCAATTTTTTCAACCTTTGCGTGAGAAAGGTGCATCTCCTTTGCCAGCGCTTTCGCATAAAGCTCGACGCGCTCCGAATGACCTCGGGTATATTCATCTTTTGCTTCGAGTGAATAGGTCAGCGTTCTAATCATGATATAGTAATTGTGCTTTACGTCGATATACAAGGAAAATGTGTATCTTGCCAGAAACAGCGGTAGTAAGAAAAGAAGGACAACATACTCTCCATCCGTAAGAATCATCATTTTCGAAATAAAAAAGCCAATAGGTGCAGCGGCCAGGACGCTAGGGTAGAACTCATAGACATTTCTAAGCAAGTTAGCGAAGAATTTAGTGCCCAAATTAAGCTTAAACAGTATCATCAAGAGCGAACTATTCACCAGCATAATTGCTAGTATCATTGCCACCATAGGCAACAGTACTCCCGGTAGTGAAAGATCACCTATTATTCCGCCGGCCCAAAGGAAGGCCTTTCCGCCCATAAACACAGAAATGGTAAAGTTGCCGTAGTTAAATGCTGATTTCAAAAAAGGTGTGTTTAGTATATGCGAATATTTGTTCCTTTCACTCGGAACTCTCGCTATAACAAACGGGGAACTCACAAAGGTTATTGCCGCCGCCACGATTGGCCCCTTGCAAAGCAAGATGGCGACATTGCTTATGAAAGCCATATCAATTGCAAAGTCTGGTCTTATATGAATTGGAAAGCATCGGCACAAATAAGCAAGGACGAAGAGAACAACCAGCTGCATAAGTTCTCTTTTAAGGTTGTCAGAACCTGACAGCTGAATGATGTATGTATATGTACAATAGACACCCAACAGGGCACCAAGAATAGATTCAAAAATGACATAGGCTTTTGCGATGGGCTTCATATATCTTTCTCACTTCCTCTGCAGGAATGTCGAAACCAATTACGATTAAACAAAAAGACGGGCTCGCAGAATCGAAAGTCAAGGAATTGTTGTCTCGCAAAAAATACTTTTCTGCGATGGCGTTAAAGGTTTGTAAACCTTATCTCCAGGAAAACATAGCGCCACCAGAGGCAATTATAGAAACGAGAGAAGCTTGTTCGGTAATCCATGACAATTTCTTCATTGATATAGCCCCCGTTTTCAAAACTCTGTTCTTCCGCTAATGAAACAGGCTATATCCGCTTCGCTAAAATTCTACGAACCCGTTCTTTCCAAAATTCAGTGAAAGATCAGCATAAGCCGATCTTTCTGTTGAGCGCGCTCAAGGTGGCTTTGACTATCGCCAGAGAATCATCTCCCGGCGAAAAAGCCGTTCCTGAAAAGCGGCAGGCTGTGTTATTGGACGACGACAGCGAAACGCATACTATCGCCATTCTCTCCCCTGCGATTTCGGTAAATCGTACGTCCAATACTGTATATTTATTAGTGGTACCATCTGCAAGTACAATTGCATTCAAGGTGGCCTGCACAAGCCCTCTCCATAGATCATAGTTATCTTTAAGCGAGGTCTGTTTTCCGAAATACATCTTTCCATTCATTGAAAGAGTCACCTCGACCTCGGTCTGTTCCCTTTTCTTTGCGACCGTTACGCTATCGATTACATAACGCGCAGCCTGCTTAGCCGTCGGGTTTAATTCGCTGTCAATTTGCGCGATGCTTATTACTCTGTGATCAACTTCTTTTTGAAATTGCGCCATCAAGAGGGACTGTATATCACGGACTATTTGCTTGGGCGAACGCGATGTATCGGCAAGAACATGGATTTCCTCGACCTCCTCACCAAAAAACACAACATTTGCATTTATTACTCCAGGTAATCTTGCTATATACTCAGAATATTTATTCGAAATTAAAGCCGTAGTTTCCTGTTCCATAAATAACCTCACCTCTACAAGTCTCATAGAGTCATTATATAAAATAAATTATTTATTGGCAATGGGTTTTATATAATAATTTACATAATATTTCGCTTTTTTGTAGAAAAAATGCAGCTCTGCGTGAGCAGAGCTGCTGTGTTGGCATTGACCTATCTTCCCGGACCGTCTCCAGTCAAGTATTTTCGGCACAGATGAGCTTAACTTCCGTGTTCGGAATGGGAACGGGTGGACCCTCATCGATAAAAATACCAACTATGTAAATGGTTATTCACCATATACGCTATTTAATTATGTGGTGACCCGTGGGAGAGTCGAACTCCCGATTGGGGCGTGAGAGGCCCCCGTCTTGACCACTTGACCAACGGGCCTCGTCGGCGCGACGCACTGCACCTTCAAAACCGAACAATGTACTGTGTT
>JAEWKA010000004.1 GCA_023386265.1 Bacillota bacterium | reverse complement strand
GCAGCAGTATTGGTATTACTGTTATAGATGAAAAAAATTACAGTTTCTCTGAAGCTTATAACCAAGCCGATAGCGCATTGTATGAGGCAAAGTTCAACGGAAAAAACGGTTATGTCATATATAATAATAACGCCGAATGTTCAGCCCAGTGAAGACATCGATGCAGCCATAAATTCCGTTCAAATTTTCCCATATTTTTTCCCTTTAGGGATTTAAACGCATCAATTAGCTTTTTTGTCTTTTGACAAAGCTCCATTGCTATGATAATATTAGCTTAATTATGATATAGGTTTTCACTCTGTTATGACAACGAATCGTAATAAATAGGCAAGAATATCTAAACAGAGATTGTTAAAAAACATTGGTAATACTAGCTATATTGCTTATAGATTTTCAAAAATGTAGTCGCAACGAGTGGGGTTATTCTAACAAGGTTGTCGACCTCATTGAGTATATTAGCACGGTTAAATAAACCGCAACAAATAAAAAACACATCCGATACGTCCTGTATCGGATGTGTTTTTTTATAACATAGCACCGCTCAATAAGCGCCGATGGGGGGCATTAAATCAGGAAGAAAAAAGAGGTTGCTGTTTCTGTATTTAAAGAAAAATATTCGGAAAATTAAATTATCGCCCGTTGCGTAGCCCTTGAGAGCGGTTACGAAATCATCAAGCTCTATGCTCATCGCAGCGGCCGGAACTGTCTTTGATATTTCAAGCACGTTCACAATTGATAAGACGCAGGCGTCGAACGCATAGCGCAGGTCGCGTTCAAGCGAGTACCCGATATCAAGATATTCGCGTTTCATGGTATCATTATAGGCAATAAGTTCTTCAGTGCCTGAAAAGCTCTGAATGGGGGATAATCCGTCCATGTCAAGAACTTCCAAACAGTTTTTGCGGAGATAGGTATCCAGCTCAATTTCGTATGCCATATGATGCTTCATTCCGCCCTGAAAATCTTCATTGTGGGCAAAGCAAAAGTAATCGCAGAGATAGTGGCACATTACGCCTAGCTGCTTTGAATATTCTGCGCCAACTCTGCCGGAATTGATGACAGGGCAGCTCGAAAGCTCTGTCAGTATCTCCGAAGACTTACGGGCACAGACCTTGCCGAAATGAGGAGCAAACCACATCGCGGGAGTCTGATCCGGCATTATATTGCCGTAAACAAAGGCAGTACGATTTAGGAAGATACCGCGTTTTTGAAGCGAGGCATATAGAAGATGAGCCACTGCAAAGTGTGAGGTAGCTTTCATTATTCCTCCTGTTAAGTAAGCTGATTAAGTTTAAGTTCCGCATCGATTATGCAAGACGGATTTTATTGTTTTTTTAGTCCGCTGCGATTAAAAGGACAATGTCGCAACAAGCTAGTTGTAACAGTTTCAACATATTATGTCAAGCTTAAAATTAGCTTAAAAATTAGCGAATATCTACAAAAATAATTTTATAATCAGGAAATATTCATGGATGTCACAAAATAAGGTCTTTATATCTTAATGTTAATAAAAAGTTAACTTAATTACCACAATTAACATAGTATATTTATGGAAATTTAGGCATATTCTGTACAGATTTAAACTAATTGCAATTAAAAATAACCATAAAATAACGTATTTGGAATGCTCGTGATAGAATGAATGCGATCAAGTTGTAATTAGTATTATGTAAACTGATGTTCTTCAAATAGAATAACATCCCTCGTTCTCAATGAGGATGTCTGCAAAAATACTTACAGGAAGAATGGAACATATTTGCAGCTCATGCGTCTTAAGCAATTGAAATGAAAAATTTAAGGTTGTCATAAGAACTAAATAAGCTTAGCAGATTGACAATATTTGCTGCAAGTGCTATATTGCAAGTGTACTATTACGAGCGATACACCTATCGTGTTTGAAAATAAGGAGAGATTAAATGAAGATTAAGTTTAATGGTTACAAGAGAGCCGCATCCGTGCTGCTGGCATTTGTGATGCTTGTGGGGCTTCTGACTGCCTGTGGCGGTTCAAAAGAAGGAAACGGAGAGGCGCTTTCCGAATACGTATATGTTCCTCAGTACTCAAGCATCCCCAAAGAGGTGACGGACATATCCAATCCGTATCTTTACGGCGATACGGTTTACTTCAATGCTAACATGCCGGTCCATGCAGACGGGACGCCCGCAACGCAGGAAGAGGTCGACGCTATGTACGGCGGCGCTGTTACCTATGACGGAGCCGCGTCCTCGACTACGGTAAAGGTTGCGGCCGCATCGGGATCGGTCATGACCACTTCCGAAGCAGTTGACAAGCCGGTTCCTGATACAGGAGAAACATCAGACATTACATACAAGAACTTCCTGTACTCGATAAAAAAGGACGGAACAGGCTACCAGAAGCTTGCGGACTACACCCCGAAAGCGGTGTCAGACGGAAATGATAAGGATACATATGTGAGCTTTGATAGGCTTATAGTTGACGAACAGGGAAACCTGTGGGTTTCCGAGAGTGTTTCAAAGTCAGTTTTTAATCTGCCTGAAGGCTTCGATGAGACTACAGGAGATAAGTGGCAGTACTACGTCAGTGACGAGAGACAGAGCTTTATTCGCAAGCTGTCCAATACCGGAGCAGAGCTTGGGAGCATTGATCTGAGCCAGTTCGTTGAAACGCCGGAAGCCACGGAAGAGAAATATCAGGGTAGCTTCTACATTAACGGTATGGTGGCCGACAAGGCAGGCAATGTCTATATTTCGGATGGAAACAACACTGTATATGTCCTCGGACCTGATGCGAGCTTTTTGTTCAAGGTTACCGTTGACGGCTGGCTCTCAGGACTTGTTCTAATTAAGGACGGTACAGTCGGCGTCACAACGAACTCCAAGGATGCGGGACCAGACGGGACCTACAGCATGACTCTGAAGATGATTGACGTGAATACAAAGACCTGGGGCAAGGACTATACTGTACCCAATAACGTCTATAACACAAGCGATGGCGGAGAAAAATATGACTTCTGCTATTTGGACGGCTCCTCGCTCTTCGGTTACGATCTCGCGACTTCCACATCTGAAAAGATACTCACATGGCTAAACTGTGACATCGACAGCGATTATATCCGCTTCAGCACGGTTCAGGCAGACGGAAATGTCTTTGCCATATCTCAGGACTACAGCGACAGCGGCAACAACGCCTTTGAAGTAATAACGCTGGCAAAAACGCTGAGAAGCGAAGTGAAAGCAAAGACAACGCTGACTTTGGCGACGATGTGGTTGGACTACAATCTTAAAAAGCAGCTACTGAAGTTCAATAAAACCAATGCTGATTACAGAATTGAAATCACCGATTATTCCGAATTTAATACCGATAATGACTATAACGCCGGAATTACGAAGCTCAACACGGAGATTATTTCAGGCAAAATCCCCGATATTATCGACATATCTAATCTACCGTATAAGCAGTATGCAGCCAAGGGCTTGCTTGAGGATCTCTATCCCTACATTGAGAACAATTCCGAACTGAGCCGTGACGATCTTATGGCCGGAATAATTAAGGCGATTGAAATTGACGGCAAGCTTTACACACTTATATCGGGCTTTAATGTCATGTCGATAGTCGGCGCACCCTCCGTCGTCGGAACAGAGATGGGCTGGACAATGGACGAGATGCAGGATATAATTAAGGCACATCCCGAGGCCGACTGCCCCTTCGGTCAATATATGACAAGGGACAGCATACTTCAGTACCTTTGCATGCTCAACATGGAAAAATACATGAACTGGCAGACTGGCGAATGCAGCTTTAATTCCGACGACTTCAAGAAGATGCTCACCTTTGCAAAGAGTTTTCCTGAAAAATATGATGACCAGGACGGGCAAAATTGGGTGGATCCCTCCACACTGATACAGGATGGACGCCAGCTATTTGAAATATTCAATACAGGCGACTTCCAGACGTATCAGTATTACAAGGCAACCTTCGGCGGAGCGATCACCTTCAAGGGTTTTCCGTCAGACACCAAAGGCGGGAGCGTAGCCCAAATTAGCGGCGGACTTGCGATGACGACTTCCTGCAAGAGCAAGGATGCAGCGTGGCAGTTCATGAGCACCCTACTCTCTGACGAATATCAGGAAAACCTGAGCTGGGGCTATCCAATCAGCCAGAAGGCCTTTGACAAAAAGCTTGCCGAAGCTATGAAGCAGGAATATACCACCGACGAGAACGGCAACAAGGTTCCTGTTTCGAGAGGCGGCATGAGCATGGGCGACGGAATTCAGGTCGAATTCTACGCGATTACCCAGGAGGAAGCAGACCAGATCAAGTCACTCATCAATTCTGTAGACCATACAGTGGTCTATGATCAGAATCTCACTAATATCATCACCGAGGAGTCAGCATTCTTCTTCTCGGGTGAAAAGACCGTCGATCAGGTTGCGGACATTATACAAAGCCGCATGACGATCTATATAAACGAACAGAGATAATATTCACGGCAAAACGGGCGGGGGAAACCCCGCCCGGCGGAAAAAGAGGAAGATACGATGAAAAAGAAGTGGCAAAAGCTTTCTGAACGCAAGAAGGATCGTCTGCGCGATCTTGCTTTTCTTTCACCCAGTATACTGGGCGTCGGCATCTTCTTCATCGTACCTTTTTTTGTCATAGTCTATTACGCACTCATAAACAACCCAATTCAGCACGAATTTGTCTTCATAAAAAATTTCATCGCGCTGTTTAAGAACTCTGCTTTTACGACAGCGGCAAATAACACAGCGGTCTTTTCTCTGATTGCGGTGCCACTTGCCGTTGTTCTGTCGTTTTTACTCGCACAGATGCTGGAGAGCCGAATACCGCTGAAAAGTCAGTTTCGCACCTTTTTTCTCAGTCCGATGATGGTGCCTGTCGCGTCCGTTGTTCTCATATGGCAGGTCATTTTTTCAAATAACGGTACACTTAACGACTTTCTTTCGCTCTTCGGAATAGATAAAATAGATTGGCTCAAATCCCAGTACGCGCAGGTTGTCGTAGTTACGCTTTTCCTGTGGAAAAACCTCGGCTACAACATGATACTGTTTATGGCGGCGCTCAACAACATTCCAAAGGAACTTATTGAGGTTGCGGATATGGACGGGGCAACGCCGTGGTTTAAATTCAAAAACATCATTGTGCGTTACCTTTCTCCGACAATCCTTTTTGTTACGATTCTTTCGCTCATAAACTCGTTCAAGGTCTTCCGCGAGGTTTATCTGCTTACCGGAGAATACCCCGTCGAAAGCTTATATATGCTACAGCACTTCATGAACAACACATTCAAGGCTCTGGATTATCAGAAGCTATCCGCAGCTGCTGTGCTCATGGCTTTAGTCATGGTCGTCATCATCGCGCTGCTCTTCGTCTTTGAGGACAAGCTCGGAAAGGACGTGGAGGGATGAAAAAGAAACATTACCTTGGAAGGGGCATTCTCACCTTGATTGCGGCATTTTTCGCCGTAGCCTTCCTGCTGCCGACCGTTCTCACAATTTCGAATTCCTTCATGTCGCAGTCGGAGATATCCGCGAACTATGGAGCGGTTTTCGAGAACGCCACAAGCTCAACAAAAACCTACATATCAGAAAAAGTAAATCTAAAATTTATCCCTGATAAAGTAACCTTCAGCCAGTACGCGACGGCGCTCATCAAGAGTCCGGACTATCTCCTTAAATTTTGGAACTCAATATTTCTTGTAATTCCAATTGTAATTTTACAGGTCGGGGTCGCGGCGCTGGCGGCATATAGCTTTACCCGATACCGAGGCAAGGCCAAGAACTTTCTTTTCTTTTTCTACGTCATACTGATGCTCATGCCTTATCAGGTGACTCTTGTTCCAAACTATCTTGTTTCCGACTGGCTTGGGATCATCAATACTCGCTGGTCGATAATCATGCCTGGTACCTTTGCTCCGTTCAGCGTGTTCCTCCTCACGAAGTTCATGCGACGTATACCTGCTTCGCTGATTGAAGCTGCAAAGCTCGATGGAGCAGGTGAGTGGCTGATTTTCACAAAAATCTGCCTGCCTCAATGCAGAAGTGCGCTGTATTCGATTGCCATTCTGGTTTTTATAGATTACTGGAATATGGTTGAACAAGCGATAATCCTACTTCCCGATACTGAAAAACAGCCGCTTTCCGTATTCCTCTCGACGATAAACGCAAACGAGGTTGGACTTGCCTTCGCGGTTGCAACAATCTATATGATACCGTCGCTGCTGCTTTTCTTGCACGGCGAGGAAGCGTTGGTCGAGGGCATCACGCACTCCGGCTCTGTTAAGGGCTGAGAAGGGTGAAACTTATGAGAGATATATTATGTAAACCACTCGAAAGGACATCAAGCTATGACAGAACAGAAAGTTAAGAAGCGCGGATGGGTCAAGGATGCTGCCATAATATTTCTAGCGGTCATGCTTGTATTGACCTTCTTTTCCAATACGATAATGAAACACTCACTTCCCGAAGTAGCCGCGCAGTATGTCCAGTCCGGTACGATTAGCGCGAAGATTCGCGGGACGGGAACAGTGACCGCAAACGAGAGCTATGAGGTCAAAAGTGAACAGTCTCGTGATATACTCTCTGTTCCGGTTAAGGTAGGGGACAAGGTCGAAGTAGGCGACACGCTCATCCTTTTTGGCGATGCGAAAAGCACTCAGCTTCAGGAAGCGGAGGACGCCTTAGATGCGCTGGTTCTTGCTTATCAAAAGGCGCTGATAAACACAACCGACAACGACTACGCAAAGGAAAACCGTGACATCCAATTAGCGCAGGCAGCGCTTGACAAGGCAAAGAAGGACAGAGACTCATACAGCATCACAGAGGCGCAGCTAGCAACCGCGAAGGGCAACGTGAACAGGGCGAAGAACGCGATTGCCGAACAGCAGGCAAAGGTCAACGAGCTTGAAACTCAGCTTTCCGGAATGTCGTCGGGCAGTGACAACGCCTCTACATATGCGGCAATTTCGGCCAAGCAGGCGCAGATAACGTCGGCACAGAACGATCTTGCCTCGAAAAAGCTGACCTATCAGGCGAAATACACAAGCATGGCAGACTATGCGAAAGCATGGATGACCGCTAAAGGCATTACATACTCCGACGCGCAGCTCGCAATATACATGAAAGCACTTTACGACAATTTTACCGCTCAGGTATCGGCTGGAACTGACCCTGTCGTGCTGCCGTATGACGGCAGCGACTCAGATACCGACCCCGACACCATTACTAAAGCGGAAGCAAAAGCTTTGGACGATGCTTATAAAGCAATTACCGACTGTAACGACACGATAAATTCACTTACAAACGAGTTGGCCGCGCTTCAGGCCACGATCAGCTACGGTGATTCAAGTTACAATTATGTAAAAAAACAGCTAACTGACGCCAAGAACACACTCACAGCCATGCAGACAGCATTAACGAACTTACAGGACGTGCTGACGGAATATGAGGCCCAGCTTGAAAAGTTTAAGACCGCGCAGACTGCTGTTGAAACAAACCAGAAAAATCTTGAGGATCTGATGTTCGCGCTTGCGGAGCAGAAAAAGAAGGACGGCAAAACGGTGGCCTCAGAAGCGCTCGATCTAGCGGCGCAAAGAAAGCAGATTGAAGAAAAGAGTGCGGCCCTTACAGAGCTTAAGGCAGGCGGAGAAGGCTCCGATGTTAAGAGCAAGGTAAACGGCATTGTTGCGGCAATAAACGTATCTGCGGGTAAAACAGCTGACGCTGACGCGGTGCTTATGACAATTGAAGTACCTGATATGGGCTACGGGCTCAGCTTCTCCGTAACAACAGCGCAGAGTAAAAAAGTTGCGCTCGGCGATGCTGCGGAGGTCACGAATTACTGGTCCTCAGAGCCGCTCACGGCGACCTTGGTCGGTATTAAGTCCGACCCTCAGAACCCAGGGACAAACAAAATACTCAACTTTAAGCTGCAGGGTACGGTTGAAAGCGGAACACAACTAAGTATCGCACTTGGCGAACGAGGCGGAAACTACGAAACATTAGTCCCGAACAGTTCAATACGCTCGGACAGCAATGGAAAATTTGTTCTTGCAGTTATTTCAAAAAACAGTCCGCTCGGAAATAGATATATTGCAACACGCATTGACGTTCAAGTTCTCGCATCGGACGACGTCAACAGCGCGGTTTCCGGTGGGCTCACGACGAGCGATTTCGTAATAACAACATCGACAAAACCGATTGAGCCTGGTACGCAGGTACGTCTGGCGGATAACGCATAACAGAAAGAATATGAGGAGGGGTAGGGATGAAAAACAAAAAGAAAATATTGCTGTATGTTTCGAACGCCCTGCTTCTCATCCTTATCGCGGTCTGTCTCCTGAAAATCAGCAGCTACAGTAATTTGCTTCTAAGCCAGCAGGCTGCGGGCTACTGGGCGGGCGACAGCCAAGAGCGCTTCGCGCAGGTATCCTACTTTTTCCCGGTGAATAAGCTGACAAGTCCCGATTCTATCAAGGCCTTCAGAAAAACCATAGATAGCAAGCTAAATGATGCTGGCATCGAAACTAAAGAGGACGAGAAATACTGGACGGACTGCTACTCATCCACGGACAGCCTCACTGTCAAGGGTGATCGTAACTCGTCGGAGGCAACGATAATCGGTGTCGGCGGAGACTTTTTCCTGTTCCACCCCTATGAGCTATTATCGGGAAGCTATCTGGCGCCAGACGACCTCATGAAAGATAGGGTGGTTCTGGACTATGAGCTCGCGTGGAAGCTCTTCGGCGGTGAACAACTGGCTGGAATGACGGTCGTGATAGACAACAAGCCGTATTACGTGGCGGGTGTTGTTCGCAGGGAAACTGACAAGTTCTCCAATAAGGCGTTTTCGGGCGAGCCAGTGATGTTCATGTCATATGAAACGCTCTCCGCGCTGAAAGAGGGAACAGGCATAAACGCTTATGAAATTGCAATGCCGGACCCGATTTCAAATTTTGCAAAGACTTTCGTTAATGAAAGCTTCAAGACCGCAAAAGGCGTTGTTGTCGAAAACGGCACGCGCTATAGTTTTTGGAGTATATTCATGCTGTTCAAGAATTTTGGAGACCGCTCCATATATGACAGCGGCGTCATATATCCCTATTGGGAGAACGCCGCTAGAGTCTCGGAGGTCTATGTTGCGCGGCTTTATGTGTTTGTCTTTCTCCTTGCGCTGTTTCCGCTAATATGTTTAATCGTGCTTGCGGTAAGACTTATAAAGCACCTCGTTATTAAGGCGAAACTTCTGAAATTTCAGCTTTCGGACGCATGGGACGACAGGTATGCGCGCAAAGCCACGTGGAAGGAACGCAGGGCGCAAAAGCGCATCTCGAAAAACCTTCAAAAGCACGAACGTAATCAGAAGCCAAAAGAGAGCCCGAAAAAGGCTCCGACTGTAATACAAAAAGCTTTACCCACTGACACGGCAGACTCTCTTGAAAAAGAGATTATTCCGGACATAGAAAGCATAGTCCGCGAGATTATGGAGGAAATGCACAGTCCCGATACCAAGTCGCAATAACAATCAAGACGCAGGTACATGTTAAGTACCTGCGTCTTATTTATTTTGCGGCCGGACATCATAGTGCGATTCCTGTTACCTAAGCCCGAGAGACGCGATGTGCTCGCGTGCGAGCGAACCTACACCATCGAAGTCAACATTGGGATTAAATATGCTCTCGATGCGGTCGTGTACGCTCTTAGCTTCACCAAGCGCCGAATAAGCCTCGTGTATCAGAGAATCCTTCATTTTTTCGCAACGGCGCAGCTCGGCTCTATAATTCTTTAGTCGTCCGCTGTCGGTCAGCGTATCAAGCCTGATATGCCGAGCCTCGGGAATGTCGCTGAGCGTGGAGCCGGAGCTGAGAAATGCAAGCTTGAGAGAAGGAACGAGCACGGCTTCGATTGCTTCGGGAACCAAAGGATCGGGACATACGATTACGTCGTGTCCTGAATCCTGCGCCGCCTGAACAATGCGCAGCAAGGCGGGAGAACCCAGACGCAGCCTGTTTTCGAAAATATAGAAGCGGTCACAGAGTTCGGTCATGGTTTTTGGGAAGGATACCGGACCCTGACAGGTCAACGCACTGAGAAAGCGATATGTTATCTGACCCTTATCTTTGCGGCGTTTCCCAAATTCACGAAAGGCGATACCGCTTGCCCTTTTTTCTGCGGCTTCAGTTTCCAAAGACGTTGAAAACCCGTCCTGCCAGCCTGTTTGAAGCTGTCCTGCAGCAGAAAGCAGGGAATAGGCTTTTTTGTAATAGTCTGAACAGGAACGAAAAAGCTCCGTTAGCTCCGTTTTGTATTCAGAGATGGCGCTGTAGTCATAAAATTTTCCGAGATTAATATAAGCAGAATCTACGGCGGCCATATGGGTATCTGCGACGTGCGGAGCTGTGCCGTCCGTATATGCTGTCTTCAGTTCGGGGATATAAATGCCGTCGAGCGATGAGGGGTCACCTGAGCATACGGCATATTCAACGCATAGACCTGCTTTTTCAGCCGCGCTGCCAATCATCTTCATGAAGCTTGATTTCCCGCAACCCGGACCGCCTTTGATTATCCAGAGAAAAGTCCCTTCAGATAGGGAAACAAAGCTGTCGTAAAAGGAATAGAAGCCGCGGTAGGTGTTGCCTCCAAGAAAATATCGCAAAATGCGTTGGTCGTTCATATTGTTTTCAGTCCCTTCCACAGCGTGAGAATACTGTTTATTCTCTACACATTATGCGGGGACAGATACTTTTGACCGCCGTTTTGGGCGCGTTTTCGGCTATTCCGGAAATGTTTTATTCGAATCCTTATTCCGCTTCGCGCAGCCGCTCGACGATGCTTTCGCGTCCAATGCTCCTGTAGGCGAGCGCGGGCAGCAGATAGGAAATGAGAAGCATCACTGGCAGACAGATGAGCATCGGAAGAACGGTGAAGTGGTATGAGAAGAACCATATCTGACCAGCAAACAGCCTGACAATTACATATACAATAAGATTGCCGACCGTGAAGACCGTAAGCAGAGTAACGAAAGTATAGACAAAGCCTTCCACGATGAGCATCCGCCGAAGCTGTTTTCTCGTCATCCCGATGCTTTGAAGCATGGCCAGCTCACGTCTGCGCGAAATGATGGAGGTAAGTATCGAATTCAGGAAATTAAGTATTCCTATGAGTCCCAGTATTGCCGAAAGTGTGCCGCCGACGATGAGGAACATGCTCTGCATACCGCGGAACTCCTCGACTGCGGAATCCTTTGAAACGCATTTCATCTGAGTGGCACTGCAGTAAGCTTCCACAGCCTTCGAAACCTCGGACTCTTTGCCGGCTTCGGCGTTGCAGAGAACGTGCAGAGGAGTCTTTGCCGTGTAGTACGCGAGGTACTCGCCGCTCGGGAGTATGAACTCGGGGTCTATGTAGTGTCCGTGCATGCAGTTTGCGGGGTTAGGCATGAAGGCTATGCCCAGAACGGTATATTCCTTGGTATTCCCGTCTCCGTAATCGAGCGTCACCTTGTCGCCCGGCTTGTAGTACGGATAGTCGTACGAATCGCCGTTATCGACATAGGCGCTGACGTAGACGTAATCGCCGCTCTCAAATTTGTCATAGTCAGTTTCTCCGCCAATCACCTTGAGCTTGTCGAAAACGAGCTTGTCTATACCGTAGATGTGCGCGTAGCAGCTGTTTTCGTCGGTGAACTTGCGGATGCAGTCGACGGTATATTTCTCGCTGTAATCCTTATTGATCCGTTCGTCGATAATTTTTTGGACATTGGTTGCGGCGCCGTTGGAAAGACGGTGCGAGTTTTCCGACATATAGACTGCCCCCGCTTCGCTGACGCCGTTGATGGCGCTTATGGTGCTCAGCGTGTCCGCGTCCGTATATTCGAGCTCGAATTGTGTGATAAGCTTTGAGTTGCAGACGGAAAAATCGGCGATAATCCTGTCCTCAAGATATTTGTCCATGTCAAAGCCTGTTACTATTGTATAAACGCTGTTGACTAGGATAAGGCTAAGAGACAGCGAGAGGACGACGGAGGTGAGCTTTCTGCGCGAGCGGAAAACGTTTGAAACAGCCATGGAAAGCGTCGTGACCTTTTTCGCTCCGCGCTTTTTGCCTTTCTTCCCGGAGTCCTCAAAATATCGCAGGGCATCCATTGGACTGGTCCTTGACGCGAGCTTCGCGGGCTTTGAGCAGCTTATAAGGACCGTCGCGAGGCTGAAAAGTGCCGAGAGCGCGAATATGAGACCGTTCATGGAGACGACGCCCTGTCCGGAGTAATAGGTGTTACTCAGTATTACAGGCAGAAGCAGGGTGCCGATGCCATAGCCGATTAGGAGTCCAATGGGAATGCCGACACAGGAGAGTAAAAGCGCCTGCCTGCGCACAATCGTCCGCAGCTGTTTTCCGGTCGTGCCGATAGTTTTCAAAAGGCCGTAGTAGCGGGTATCCTTTGTGACGGAGATGTAGAAAACGTTGTAAATGATAAGATAGCCGGAGGCGACAATAAGAAGCAAAACCATGACGATAAGAACTGCGGTTGTCATGTCCACCTCGGCTCCGCCGTAGGCCCAATTGACGCCCTGATTGATTTTGTCAGTATCATAACCGCTGTCAATGGTGACCTTCGTTATCTTGCTTTCTATGTTGAAGGAATTCGAAAACATAATGTCGCAGGAGATGGTGCCTGAAAAATCGTAGTCGCTGCGCTCATAAAACGGTACCGTACTCAGCGGGGCGATATCGAGAACGTAATTCTTTGAAAGCCAGACCTCCTGCGCCATCGCAATGGGATCACCTTCCCAGAAGCCGCAGAGCTTGAAGGTTTCGTGATAGGTTTTGCCCCGGACGGTGAAATCAAGCGGAACTTCCTGACCTAGCTCGTGCGGTATACCGAGCGCATCGAGGACGATAGTCGAGGCGGCAAGGTCTCTGTAATCCTTCGGCATCATACCGGTTTCGGGGTAGTTAAAGCCCCATTTTGCGTTCTGATCCTCACTGTAGCGTATTTCTGTGCGTACCTTTGAAAGCTCAGGATTTTCAGCGTCCGAAAGGGTTATGTTATATGAGTATTGCTTAATGGAAGGATGAGTTTTTAGAGTGTCGAATTCCTCCTGCGTTAGGTACTTATAGCCAGCGTGGGCTACGGTTCCAACCTGTCGGCAGGTGCTGCGCTCCATGGTTTTCAGCATGCTCCCGCCGATGGTGAAAAGGCTGGTGAATAGAACGGAGGTCAGGGCGATGGCGCAGATTGCAACGATGTTGCGAGTGCGGTTGGCTTTCAGACTTTTCCGTGGAATATTATTTATCGCTTTTTTGTTTTTAACTTTTATCATTTTGCCCCACCTACGATTTTTCCGTCCTCGATGCGGACGATGCGGTCGGCAAGCTGAGCAATTTCCTCGTTGTGGGTAATCATTACAATAGTCTGACTGAACTTTTGACTTGTAATTTTGAGAAGCCCCAGAACGTCCTGACTCGTACGGCTGTCAAGGTTTCCGGTCGGCTCGTCCGCAAGAATTATTGCGGGCTTCGAGGCCAGAGCGCGGGCTATAGCCACACGCTGCTGCTGACCGCCGGAAAGATTGTTTGGCAGGTTCGAAAGCTTGCTTTCGAGCCCGAGAGTCTTTATGATTTTGTCCACGTACTCGATGTCCGGTTCTTTCCCGTCGAGGTGTATGGGCAGGACGATATTTTCATAAACGTTCAGCACAGGCACAAGATTGTAATTTTGAAAAACAAACCCGATTTTACGGCGGCGGAAAATGGTAAGCTCCTCGTCCTTGAGAGAGAAGATATCTTTTCCATCGACCGTCACACTGCCGTCATTCGGTCTGTCCAGCCCACCCAGCATATGCAGAAGCGTCGATTTGCCGCTTCCCGAGGTGCCGACAACTGCGACGAATTCTCCGCTTTGTATTTGCAGGTCGACTCCATCCAGCGCGTGAACGGCAGTTTCTCCGTTTCCGTATATTTTTCTCAAATCGTTTGTTTCCAATATGTTCATTGGTTTACCTCCAAAAATAAAGTCCGTATTGCAGGAAGATTCCTACAATACGGACTTTAACATAAGAATATTACGACGTTCTTTCGGTAGAGAAGGGAATTATAACAGTTTTGAAAGATTTCAGCGTTCCATCGGGAGATATACGGAAAAAACGGAGCCCTCGTCCTTAACGGAGGATACCCGAATATAGCCGCCCTCGCCGGAAACAATCTCGCGTGCGAGATAGAGTCCGATCCCGACGCCTTCGCTTTCGGCGACACGCGGACTGCGGTAGAACCTTGAAAATATCTTCGTCTGTTCATCTTCGGAGACTCCGATGCCGCTGTCTTTAATATCGATTCGGCAAAACAATTCAAACGCGGTTGCGGAAAATTCAATCGAACCGCCGCAGGGCGTATACTTCACAGCGTTGTCCGCTATGTTATAGACAGCCTCAACCGTCCATTTTGGGTCAAAACATGCTTTTTCAGCGGTTTCACAGATTGTTAAACTAATGTTCTTCGCCTTCGCTTTCGGTGCGATCTGAGTCGAAACGGCGCTAAGCAGGGAAGAGACATCAGACTGTTTTGGTGTGAGAGTAATAATGCCTGTTTCGAGACGTGAAACCTTGACGAGCGAATCGATTAGAAAGCTCAGCTTCTGTGCCTGTTCGGACAGGTTCAAAACGTATTGGGCACTTTCTCCTGACAAATTTTGCTCGCTGAGCAGCTGAGTATAAAGAAGGATATTCGAAACGGGCGTCTTGGTCTGATGCGATATATCGGCAATCAGCTCTTTAATCTTATCTTTTTCCGCAGCAAGATTTTTGGAGGAAACGGAGCAGGAATTTAGATACTGGGCGAGCTTTGCCTCCACCGAGGAGAGAAGGCTTTCGTCAAAAAAGCTCTCCGTAAAGTTGCCCGAAATCGCATCGTCAATCATCCTTGAGGCGCAATTAAGTGTTTTTCTGGTTTTCACACGGTAATGCAGGACAAAACAGACTGCGACAACGATAACACAAAGCATGCAAGCAAGGCAAATGTAATTGAAAGAACTCATTTTAATTCACCGCCCAGGTATAGCCGATACCGTAAATGGTTTTTATGTAAACCGGTTTTGAAGGATTGTCCTCCAGCTTATCGCGTAGGCGCTTTACGGTAACGGAAAGCGCGTTTTCGTCCACAAATTCGGCTCCGTCCGTCCATATCCTGTCGACAAGCATTGCGCGCTCCAATGTTTGGCCCTTGTTTTCAACCAGCATTTTGAGGAGCTTCTGCTCGGTCTTGCTGAGCTCTACCGGCTGTCCATTCTTATGGTATTCCAGCCTGTCGAAATCGAAAACGAAGTCGCTTATTTCAAGCCTGCCTGCTTTGCGCTCCGACGCCTTACGAAGCTGTGAATTTACCTTTGCACGCAGGACGGCAAGACTGAAGGGCTTTGTTATATAGTCGTCAGCTCCGCTTTCAAGCCCCGTGACAATGTCTGTTTCGAGGTCGTTAGCCGTTAAGATAATGACAGGCGCAACTCCAGCGAGGTCAGGAAGCAGATCGAGCCCGTTACCGTCCGGAAGATTCAGGTCGAGTAGGAATAAATCAAAACTCTTTTCCGCTATCTCCTGCTTTGCACTCGTCAAGGTGTGGCAGGAAAGCGGAATGATGTCGTCGCTCTTAAGAGCTATGCATATGCCCTTAGCAAGCGCCCTGTCGTCCTCAACAATTAAAACATTTCTCAAAGCCCCGCCTCCAGACGAAAAAGAATAGGATAGCCATTTTGGCTATCCTATCACATAATCAGTTTAAAATCAATTTCAGAGTTCTACGGTACCGTTATAAACAAGGCTGGCGTTACCTGTTAGATATACTGCGCCGTCCGTGTAGTTAACGATGAGCTCACCGCCGCGCACCTTGACCGTAACATCCTCGCCTTTATTGCAGAAGCCGTTTTCAACCGCCGCGACGACTGCCGCGCACGCGCCCGTGCCGCAGGCGAGAGTCTCGCCGTTCCCGCGCTCCCAGACACGCATTTTCAGCGTGTTGCCGTTTACGACGCGTACAAATTCTGTATTCACACGCTCTGGGAAGAGCGGGTCGTTTTCAAAGAGGGGACCTAATTGCGCTACGTCCACACGATCAACTCTGTCAAAGAAAACTACGCAATGGGGGTTTCCTATATTAACACAGCTTATCGCATATTCGCCGTCCGCGACTTTTACTTTTTTATTTCTGATTTTATCGCCTGAGAGTTTCACGGGTATCGATAAGGGTGCGAGCTCGGCACGCCCCATATTAACTCGTACGGAGCGGACTTCACCGCCAAAGGAATAGAGCGTCAGCTCTTTTATGCCGCTCTCAGTCTCAATAGTCATTTCCGTCTTGGGGACGATGCCGCGGTCATGCAGATATTTTCCGACACAACGTATGCCGTTGCCCGCCATGCCGCTCTCCGAGCCGTCTGCGTTAAAAATGCGCATCTTTGCGTCTGCTACATCGGAGTGTTCAATCAGCACGATTCCCGTTCCGCCTATGCCGAAGTGACGGTCGGCAAGCGAGGTGCTGAGCGACTCGGGGCAGGAGATAGAGCCGTCAAAGTTTTCGAAGAAGATGTAATCGTCGCCGCTGCCCTCCATTTTTGCAAAGGAAAGCTGCTCGCGTTGGGTGCGCATATGTGCGATATCCACAAGCTCCGTGTTGTGCTCGTTATAGCGGCTCGAGAGCATGTCAGCAAGCGCGTTCGCGGTGTCGAGGGAAGTCAGGCAGGGGATTGAGAGCTGGAGCGCGCGGCGATTGATGCGAATATAGTCGCTTACATAGTTCGGCTCGGTCGTTCCAGTCATGATAAGGTACGAGATTTTTCCGTCCTCGAGCAGAGTAAGGGCGTTTGTTTCGTCGCATAGCTTTCCGACAACAGTCACGTCGGCTCCGAGACGCTCAATCTCGTGCGCATTGCCCTCCGTTGCATAGAGCTTGAAGCCAAGTTCTTCAAACTTTCGCGCAAGGTCAATGACTTCGAATCTATCCTGCTTGTTGACGCTGATAAATACGCCCTTGTCGCCGCTTTTGGAGTGAGAGTCAAGATGGAAACCCGCAGACAGAAGCCCCTTGAAGAGCGCTTCCTCGAGTGTCTTGCCGATGCCAAGGACTTCGCCGGTGGACTTCATTTCCGGACTTAGCGAGGAATTCACGCCCTGCAGCTTTTCAAAGGAGAAAACCGGAACCTTGACCGTTACATAGGGCGGTTGCTTATACAGTCCCTTGCCGTATGGCAGGTTTTTAAGGCTTTCGCCGACCATCAGGCGAGTTGCAATGTTGACCATTGGCAGCCCCGTGACCTTGCTGATATACGGAATAGTTCGCGACGCACGGGGGTTGACCTCGATAACGTAAAGCTCGCCGCCGTATATGAGGTACTGAATATTGACAAGTCCGCGCGTACCAATTGAAAGAGCGAGCTTTGTTGAGACTTCGATGATGTTCGTGAGCATCTTATCGCCGATGTTGTAGGGCGGATAGACTGCAATACTGTCTCCGCTATGAACGCCGGCGCGCTCGATGTGCTGCATTATGCCCGGTATCAGAACGTCCTCACCGTCACAGATTATGTCAACCTCGAGCTCTGTGCCCATCATGTATTTATCGACCAAAACAGGGTTTTCGATGCCCTGAGTGAGGATGATGTTCATGTACTGGCGCACATTTTCGTCAGTGTAGGCAATGGTCATATTCTGGCCGCCGATAACATAGGAGGGACGCAGCAAAACAGGATAGCCGAGAGCCGATGCAGCGCTTAGAGCATCCTCCAAAGTAAGGGCGCTCAGGCCCTTCGGGCGGCGGATATTGAACGTTTCGAGAAGTGTGTCAAAGCGCAAGCGATCCTCCGCAAGATCGATGCTCTCCGCCGAAGTTCCGAGAATTTTGATGCCGTCGGCGCTCAGCGAGTGGGTGAGGTTGATTGCTGTCTGTCCGCCGAAGGCTACAACAACGCCATAGGGCTTTTCGACGTCGACAACATGCATGACGTCCTCAAAGGTCAGCGGTTCGAAATAGAGCCTGTCCGCGGTATCAAAGTCAGTTGAGACAGTCTCGGGGTTGTTGTTGATAATAATGACCTCAAAACCCAGCTCCTTAAGGGTTTTTACGCAGTGGACGGAGCTGTAGTCGAACTCGATGCCCTGACCGATGCGGATGGGTCCGCTGCCCAAAACGATTATACGCTCCTTCGCGCCCTTAATGAAAGGCCTTGCCTCGCAGTGTGCGTCGCAGCCCGAGTAGAAGTAGGGTGTTTCAGCAGCGAATTCCGCGGCGCAGGTATCGACCATTTTGTAGGAGAGCTTCAAAGGAGTTTCGACCTTGCCACCGGATATTCGTTCGAGCGCCTTGTCGGTGTAGCCGTAGTATTTGCCTTGTTTGTAGTTTTCCGAAGACAGACCCTTTTCGGATATCCCATTCTCAAAATCTGCCAGATTTTTGAGCTTATGCAAGAACCACGGATCGATTTTCGTTATTTCGTTTATCATCTCGACACTAACGCCTTGCTTAAGCGCGGTGAAAACCGTAAAGAGACGCCTATCGTCAACCTTGTGTAGTACGGAAATTATGTCAACCGTTATTGGCTGTTTTGGGTTCAGAGTATCAAGCCCGAGCTCCGCTCCGCGCACAGCTTTCATGATTGCCGCTTCGAAGCAGGAGGCAATAGCCATAACCTCGCCAGTCGCCTTCATCTGCGTTCCGAGAGTTCTGTCCGCAACAATGAACTTGTCAAACGGCCACTTCGGCAGCTTGCAGACAACGTAGTCGACCGTAGGCTCAAAGCAGGCGCTCGTTTTGCCGGTAACGTCGTTTCGGATTTCATCGAGCGTGTAGCCGAGGGCGATTTTCGCCGCTACCTTGGCTATCGGATAGCCCGTCGCCTTACTGGCAAGAGCGGAGGAACGGGACACTCGGGGGTTGACCTCGATGACGGTATATTCAAAGCTGTGGGGGTTAAGCGCAAACTGGCAGTTACACCCGCCCTCAATGCCAAGCTCCGTTATAATATCGAGTGATGCCGAGCGGAGCATCTGATACTCTCTGTCGGAGAGCGTCATCGCGGGCGCGACAACGATGCTGTCGCCCGTGTGGACGCCGACGGGGTCAAAATTCTCCATCGAACAGACCGCTATGACGTTACCGGCCCTGTCTCGGAGGACCTCAAACTCAATTTCCTTCCAGCCTGCAATGTAGCGCTCAACAAGTATCTGAGTGATAGGGGAGAGCATGAGCCCGTTTCGCGCAATGATTCTTAGCTCTTCCTCGCTCCAGGCTACTCCGCCGCCACCTCCGCCCAAGGTAAACGCGGGCCGGACGATTACGGGATAGCCAATCTCGCTTGCAATCGCAAGTGAGCGTTCGAGGTCGTTTGCCACATCAGAGGGAATGATGGGCTGACCGATTTTGAGCATCGTATCGCGGAAAAGTTGCCTGTCTTCAGCCTTGTCAATGGCTTCCGCCGAAGTGCCGAGAAGCCTTACACCCACTTTATCGAGGTAGCCCTCTTTGCTGAGCTGCATGGCGATTGTGAGCCCCGTCTGTCCGCCCAGCGATGCCAAAATGCTATCAGGATGTTCCTTTTCGATTATGCGCTTCACTGTTTCGCAGGTGAGCGGCTCAAGGTAGATTTCGTTTGCAAGCGAGGTGTCTGTCATTATCGTCGCGGGGTTTGAGTTCACAAGAACAACATTAAGCCCCGCCTCCTTGAGGACACGGCAGGCCTGATTTCCCGCATAGTCGAATTCCGCGGCCTGGCCAATTACAATTGGGCCGGAGCCAATGACGAGCACTTTTTTGATAGATTTATCTACAGGCATTATTTTTCACCTCCGTCCATAAGGTCAAGAAACTTTCTAAAAGCAAAGCGCATATCTCGTGGGCCGCAGTGCGCCTCCGGGTGAAACTGAAGCGAGAACGCTCCGAGTGTCGGGTAGTCGAGCCCCTCGCAAGTGTTGTCATTAAGGTTTACATAACTTAGCTTAGCAACGCTCTTGTCAAGGCTCTCCGAGATGACAGCATAGCCATGGTTTTGAGACGTTATGTAAACCCGATCGCTCGCAAGGTCTTTAACCGGCTGATTGCCGCCGCGGTGTCCATAACGCAGTTTTTCTGTTTTTGCCCCCGCCGCGAGAGCGAGGAGCTGATGCCCAAGGCAGATTCCGAAAATCGGAACCTTTCCGAGTAGCTCTTTAATTTCAGTGATGCAATCGATGTTCTCCGTAGGATCGCCCGCCCCGTTTGAAAGCATGACCCCGTCCGGCTTCATGGCGAGTATCTCGCTCGCTTTCGCATTATAAGAAAACACCGTGACCTTGCAGCCAAGTTCTGCAAGCTCACGGATGATGTTTCTTTTCGCTCCATAATCGATGAGAGCGACACTGTATTTCGCTTCACCCTTCGGTGCGACAATATAGGGGCTTTTGGTGCTCGTTTCGGAAACAACACCCGTGACCGTATAGCTTTTCACTATTTCGGGCACGTCTTTGGGCCTCGTTTTTGTTATCATGGCGTTCATAACGCCAGTTTCGCGGATAATCTGGGTTATCTCACGCGTATCCAAACCGCAGATGCCGACGACTCCCTGATGTTTCAAGAACGCGTCGAGCGTTTCCTCGCTGCGGAAATTCGAAGGCGCTTTGCAGAAGTTGCGGACGACAACGCCTTTTGCGTGGCACTTCCAGCTCTCATAATCTTCATGAATGATGCCATAGTTACCCATCTCAGGGAAGGTATGCATGATAATCTGTCCGGCGTAGCTCGGATCGGTCAGCGTTTCAACATAGCCTACAACACCTGTTGTAAAAACAAGTTCGCCGACAGCTTCGCCTTGGGCTCCGAAGGATTCGCCTTCGAAGACCCGACCATTTTCAAGAACCAAATAAATCTTATTCATATGCTCAGTTACTGCCGAGGAGCTTGACTAAAACAGCCTTTTGGGCGTGCAGCCTGTTTTCTGCTTCGTCAAACAGCTCATTTGCGTGGGCTTCAAATACCTTTTCTGTAATTTCCTCCCCGCGGTGGGCGGGCAGGCAGTGCTGAATAATCGCATCCGGCTTTGCGAGCGCCATAACCTCGTCGTTTATCTGGAAGCGCTGGAAGATCGTACAGCGGCTTTCGAATTCGTCCTCCTGCCCCATCGAGGCCCAGACGTCGGTGTAAATAACATCCGCATCCTTCGCTGCAAGGAGAACATCGGATGTACAAAGGAAATCGCCGTTTTCCGCTGCCCACTTCATCAAAGCGGCGTCCGGCTTAAAGCTTTCGGGGCAGGCAATCGCGACGGACATGCCCATCTTGATACAGCCGACCATAAGAGAGTTTGCCATGTTGTTGCCGTCGCCGATGAAACAAAGCTTTAGTCCCTTGAAAGAGTGCTTGTATTCGCGTATGGTCATAAGGTCCGCCAGAACCTGACAGGGATGGGCGTAGTCCGTAAGACCGTTTATTATTGGAATAGAGCCATATTTTGCGAGGTCTTCAACCTCCTGCTGAGCAAAGGTACGTATCATTATGCCATCCAGATAGCGGGAGAGCACGCGGGCGGTGTCCTGAACCGGTTCTCCGCGCCCGATTTGAAGGTCGCGTGAGGATAGAAAAAGAGCGTTTCCTCCGAGCTGATACATCCCGACTTCAAAGCTGACTCTTGTGCGTGTCGAGCTTTTCTGAAAAATCATCCCCAAAGTTTTTCCCTTGAGATGGGGGTGTTCGATGCCGTTCTTATGCTCGTATTTGAGCTGGTCGGCAAGGTTGAGTATTCCGATAATCTCATCCGGAGTGAGGTCGGAAAGTTTCAGAAGATGCTTCATTGTGCGATAACTCCCTTCAAAATCTGTATAGCTTTTTCAAGTTCTTCCTGTTTAATAGTAAGCGGAGGCAGCACCCTTACCTTGGTCTTCGCCGTCAGCACGATGACACCTTTTTCAAGGCATTCGGCGGCGATGATTTTGGCGTCCTTTTCGGTTTCGATGCCGAGCATAAGCCCAAGTCCCGTGACGGACTTGACACCCTTTGTGCCCTCAAGCTCCGCTTTGATGTATTCGCCCTTTTTTATGACATCAGCCATGAGCGTTTCGTCGAGCCTTGAAAGAATATTCAAAGCCCCCGCTGCACAAATGGGGTTTCCTCCAAAGGTGGAGCCGTGCGTTCCAGCCGTCATGGTGTCCTTGACCTTTTCGCCGAGCATCGCGCAACCGAGAGGCAAACCTCCGCCCAATCCCTTTGCCGTAGTCACAATGTCCGGTGTAATTCCATATTGCATATAGGCATAAAGTGTGCCTGTTCTGCCGTTTCCCGTCTGCACCTCGTCGATAATTAGGAGAACATTCTTTTCAGCGCAGAACTCTGATACCTTCGTGACATAGTCTTTATCAAGCGGAATAACACCACCCTCGCCCTGCACTATCTCCAGCATCACCGCGCAAACCGTGCTGTCGCACATGTCTTCGAGCGCCGCAAAATCGTTCGCAGGTGCATATTTGAAGCCCTCAAGGAAAGGTGCAAAATGGACATGCATGCTGTCCTGACCTGTGGCAGAGAGCGTCGCAAGTGTGCGCCCATGGAAGCTGTTCGTGAGCGTTATAATCGTGCTTCGTCCCGCGCCGTACTTGTCGGAGGAATATTTTCTCGCGCATTTTATTGCGCACTCATTCGCCTCCGCGCCTGAGTTTCCGAAGAAGACCTTATTCATGCCGGTCTTCTCGCAGAGGAGCGATGCGAGCTCCGCCTGCGGCTCCGTGTAGTAGAGGTTCGAGATGTGCTGAAGCTTATGGAGTTGGGTTTCAATGGCACTGACCCATTCATCGTCGCAGGCACCGAAGCAGTTGACGCCGATGCCGCTGCCGAGATCAATGAATTCCTTGCCGTTTTCATCTCTTATAACAGCGCCGCTTCCGCTTGTCGCCACCAAAGGCGACCTTGCATAAGTATTTGCAACAAAAGCCTTGTCGAGTTCGATTATATACATATCAACGCTCCAATTTCATGTGAACTTATACGAACATCGTTCCGATGCCCTCGTCAGTGAGAGTTTCAATCAGTATCGAGTGAGGCACACGCCCATCGATTATAAATACCCTTTTAACGCCGCGCCTGATAGCTTCAATGCAGCATTCGACTTTTGGAATCATGCCGCCCGAAATGACGCCCTCGCGCATGAGTTGCGGTGCTTCGCTGACATTGACTACAGGTATAAGCGATTTAGGGTCTTCCTTGTCAAGCAAAAGTCCCGAAATATCCGTCATTGACACAAGACTTTCCGCTTTCAGCGTTCCGGCGATACGGCTTGCGGCAGTGTCGGCATTTATATTGTAGGAATTCCCTTCCTTGTCGCAGCCGATGGTCGAAACGACGGGAATATAGCCCTTGTCGAGTACGTCGAGTATCGGCCTCGGGTCGATATTCGTTATCTCGCCGACATAGCCGAGATCGTCGCGCAGTATTTCGGCCTCAATCATATGTCCGTCCATGCCCGAAAGCCCGATTGCGCGTCCGCCCATGTTGCCGATGAGGTTCACGAGGTTCTTGGAGATTTTGCCCGCAAGTACCATTTGCACAACCTCCGCAGTGTCCTTGTCGGTCACTCGCAGGCCGTCGACAAACTGCGTCTCCATACCCATGCGCCCCAGAGTATCGTTAATCTCCGGCCCGCCGCCGTGAACGAGCACGACCTTGACGCCGATGAGCGAGAGCAGAACTATATCTCCCATCACGGCGCGTTTAAGGTCTTCGTTTATCATCGCGCTTCCGCCATATTTGACGACGATTATTTTATTGTTGTAGCGCTGAATATAGGGAAGAGCCTCAATGAGTACCTTCGCCCGCTGCGCGTTAGTCAATGTTTCGTCCATTGTCTATCTCCCCTTAAAATTATTATGTCAACTGCGATAGTCGCCGTTTATCTTAACGTAATCGTATGTGAGATCGCAGCCGAAGGCTGTGGCGGAGGCATCTCCGTCCCCGAGCTTAACATCAATTATTATATCCCCGTGGGATAAAACTTCCTTGGCCTTTTTCTCAGAGAATTCAATTCCTCCGCCGTTTTCGCAGACCTTGATTTCTCCTCCGTCGGATTTAAAACCCACCGCGACCTTTGTAACGTCAACATCTGCGCCCGCATATCCAATCGCGCAGAGGACTCGGCCCCAGTTTGCGTCCGAGCCGAACATTGCGCATTTGAGAAGGGGAGAGCAGATAACGCTTTTAGCAATCTTTCTCGCGTCCTCCGTGCTCTTTGCGCCTGTAACGACGCACTCGAGGAGTTTTGTTGCGCCTTCGCCGTCCTTAGCGATGCGGCGGCTTAGGTCGAGACTCAGCTCATAGAGTGCGGCCTTGAAAGCATCGAAATCTTTGCCCTCGGAAACAATCTCTTGGTTTTCTGCCATGCCGTTGGCGAGGACAACCATCGTGTCATTCGTCGAGGTGTCGCGGTCAACGCTTATCATGTTAAAACTGTCCTGTATACTGAATTCCAGTGCCTTTTGAAGCATTTCGGGGTTAATCGCGGCGTCTGTGGTTACAAAAACGAGCATCGTAGCCATGTCGGGATGTATCATACCGCTGCCCTTGGCAATAGCACCCATTTTGACCGTTTTACCTCCGAGCTCGAACTTAACCGCGACTTCCTTTTTTACGGTGTCGGTGGTCATAATCGCTGTCGCTGCATCTTCGGAATTCTTGCCGAGTCTCATGACGAGCGCGGACATTCCGCAGCTTATAGGTTCAAGACTGAGCTTTTGCCCGATGACGCCGGTAGAGCCGACGACTACGTCACTGGAAGATACGCCTGTGAACTTTTCGACAAGCTCACACATACCCTCGGCAATCTCAATGCCATTGTCGTTGCAGGTGTTCGCATTGCCGCTGTTCACGATTATCGCTCTCGCGTAGCCGTTTTTGATATGATCCTGAGTCACAATAATCGGTGCGCCCTTGACAAGATTCTTCGTATATACTCCCGCAGCCGCGCACCGTTTCTGGCTCACGATGAGAGCGAGATCTTTTTTTCCGGCTCTCCTGATACCACAGCCTATGCCCGAGGCCAAAAAGCCTTTCGGCGCGCAAACGCCGCCTTCAATATATAACATATTATGTTAACCTCCAAGTGTTCTTGTTAAATATCTGAGTACTTCAGCTGAGCGTCAGGCTCGTTTCCTCTGGCAGACCACACATTATATTGAAGCACTCGATAGCCGCACCCGCCGCACCCTTGCCTAAATTATCGAAGCGGGATGAGAACAGTATCCTCTCATCATTGCCCGAAACGAAAATCTCCATGTCGTCTCGCCCTGCTAGAGCGTTCGCAAAGAGGGAAGAGGGTTCATTGTCCAAGACCTTAATAAGCTTCTGATTCTTGTAGTGTGCCTTGTAGACCTCACGAATTTCCGCAACAGAATGTTTCCCATTCAGCTGTGAAATGTGGAGCGGAATGCTTGTGAGCATCCCTGCATAAAAATCCCCGACGACCGGCATGAAGATTGGTGCGATTTCAAGTCCGCACTGGGAAACGATTTCCGGCAGGTGTTTATGATTTTGACGCATTGCATAGAGTTTCGGGCTATCAAATTCCGCATCGTGCGGGGTGTTTTCGTATTCCGCAATCATCTTTTTTCCGCCGCCGCTGTAGCCTGTGAGCGAAACGCAGGATAAAAGGCAGTCGGGAGAAATTATTCCCAAGGAAATAAGAGGGTATATAAGGGAGATAAAGCCGCTGGCATGGCAGCCGGGGGAGGCGACGTATTTTGCGGAAGCAATCGAGCTTCTATGCTTATCCGAAAGCTCAGGAAAGCCGTAAGCCCAGCCTACGGAGGTGCGGTGAGCTGTGGAGGTGTCAATCAGCCTTGCACTCGTGCCCTTGGCAAGTTCCACAGTCTCGTTTGCCGCGTTGTCCGGCAGGCACAAAAAGACAAAGTCTGATTTTTCTATGAGCTTTTTTATTTCGTTTGGCTCCTTGCGGAGCGCGCTGTCAATTTCAAGGAGCTCCACGTCGGGGCGCTCTTTAAGACGAGACGCGAGCCTTAAGCCCGCAGTCCCCTCGGAACCTGCTATAAAAACCTTCGTCACTTTAATCACCACCGAATAAATATGCATGCAATATGAATATTATACAATATGGGTAGCAAAGAATCAAGCAAATAATGCATAATTATATTATAATATTTAATGCGCTAAAGAATAATTGTTTGTGCAGAAATACAAATTGCGCTATAAAGGCTAAAAAAATAACCCAAAATCAAAAAATAATGATTTTGGATTACAAAGCGTATAATATTAAAGAAAACGAAACAATCCGACTTTTATTTTTCATGCCCACGGCATCGTAGCGGGTTTTGCAAACTAAGTTGTGATCCATGATTTCCTCCTAACCGAGTGGACGCAAATAATAAGCTTTATTTTCATCTTTACTATAATGCACTATCTGCACATATAAATCAAGACCTTCCGCAAAAAAACATCGCGGAAGGTCTTAAAATTATACGATATGTCTTGAACCTATGTAGCGGTTCGTATAGTAGTCTTCTGAAAGATCGCTGATAATGACACAGCCGCTACCGGAGCTTGCGTGGATGAACTGCCCATTTCCTATGTAGATACCGACATGACCGATTGACTCGGTATGAGAGGAGAAGCAGATAGCATCGCCGATTTCGAGATTTTCTTTATCCACGTATGTGCCGTTTTCATAGATATCGGCTGCTGTGCGGTTAATTGTGTAGCCGCACTCCTTGTAAACATATTGGACAAAGCCCGAACAGTCAAAGCCTTTTTCGGTAGTACCGCCCCAAACATAGGGAGTGCCGAGATAGAGCATTGCGGTGTCAACGATTTTTTGGCCCTCGATTTCATCCAAGTCAAGCTCGGAATTGTCGCTTTTCAGCTCGATTAGGTTGCTGAAAATAATAGGCTGATCTTCTAAATTGAGCTCTAACAAGCCGTCGCTTTTTTTCGAGCCGTCAATATCGTTTGAGACCTCAGGTGGTAGAGCCAACACGGAGGACAAGCTATCGGGCGCGGGGAAGAGCTTTAGAGCTCCTGCGGGGTATATCACCCCGCCGATGCTTGAGGCATTGGCGGATACTGCAAGTGTGCCGACGAGCATGGATGCTATTGCGATTGTTTTGAGATGCTTAAAAATCATGCGTTTCCTTTCGTGATTCCGGTCCGGGTAATGGTAACCCTCGAAAGGTGGTTTGCCGGAAATTTCAATGGTTTATTGTGCGAGAGCCCTGTCGAGCCAAACGGACGCGACGTCCATCGCGGAATAAAGACTTTCTTTCTCGCTCTTTTTTACAACGCGGTCACGCGATTTAAGGTCGGGGTCAGTAAGCTGGAGCTGGACGGAAACCTTTGTAGCAACGTCCATATCCTTGACTTTCTTGGAGTCAATAACCTGGAGCAGGATAATGTATTTATCGGACATACTGCCGAAATATATCATGTTATCCTTGCGGCGGAGAGGATGACCCTTATATTCGAGTACCGCTGCTTTTTCTTCTGGCATGTATCATCAATCCTTTCTAGTGTATGGAAAAGAGGCTAAATTTACGAACGTAACCAAATTGTAACACATTGTATCCTTATTGTCAACGCAGGTAAAGGCACTGCTTTCAAAAAAGGTTGAGAAAACTGCCCTTACAGGACAGGCAGTTTGCCCTAGACTATTTGTAGTATTGAATTGCGGAGGCAAAAAGCCCGATATCAAAATTGCCGTCCACATTTTTGTATAGCCCCTGAGCGATGCGCTCCGAATGCCCCATTTTTCCGAAGACCCTGCCGTTTGGAGAGGTGATGCCCTCGACCGCGCAGGCACTGCCGTTGGGGTTATAACGTATATCCTTAGTAACCTTGCCATCAAGATCAACATACTGGGTTGTTATCTGACCGTGCTCTCCAAGCTTTCTGATAAGTTCGTCGGAAGCTAAGAAGCGGCCTTCGCCATGCGAAACAGGCACAGTATAAATTTCACCGACTTTTGTATTCAGAAGCCACGGCGAAAGATTCGAGGAAATTCGAGTACGCACGAGCTTCGACTGGTGGCGCCCAATCGTGTTGAAGCTCAGGGTGGGGGAGTCCGCGTCCGTGTTCGTGTCCGTAATATGCCCATAGGGAACAAGCCCGAGCTTTATGAGAGCCTGAAAACCGTTGCAGATTCCGAGCATCAGTCCGTCGCGTCGGTTTAAAAGCTCTTCGACCTCGTCGCGAATTGCGGAATTTCTAAAAAACGAGGTGATGAACTTCGCGCTGCCGTCCGGCTCGTCGCCGCCGGAGAAACCACCGGGGATAACGACAATTTGTGCCGACTTCAGCTCCCTTGCAAAGCGCTCAACCGAGCCGGATATATCGCTCTGCGTCAGGTTCTTTATAACAATGATTTCAGCTTCTGCACCGGCTTTTTCAAGAGCCCTTGCTGTGTCGTATTCGCAGTTCGTGCCGGGGAACACGGGGATAATGGCTTTTGGTCGTGCGAAGGAGATTCGAGATTTTGCGATAGCGCCTTTTCTTTCATATGAGTAGGGAATCGTGAGTTTATCCTCGGTTTTAATATTGCAGGGATAGACGCTCTCGAGCTTGTCCTCATAGGGCCTTTGCAGTTCGGACAAAGAAAGAGCTTTCCCGTTCCAAGAGATTTCGGCTTTTTCAGTCGTGAATCCGAGTTCGATGCCGACGGTATCGTCGCCAGTCATTTCAAGGATAAAGCTGCCGTAGCGATAGCCGAAAATGTCATCAAGCGAAACGCCGCTGTCAAAAGCAAAGCCAAGTCCATTTCCGATGCACATCTTGAATATACCCTCGGCGACTCCTCCGAAGGTCGGGGTCCAGACTGCGCAGGCTTTGCCGCTGCGGATAAGCTCGGTTACTGTTTGGAAATTTTCCTTAAGCGATGCAGGCTCTGGAATGCCCTCAAAATTATACGTAGGGGAGAGCAGGCAGACGCGATGTTCCGCCGCCTTGAATTCGGGTGAAACGATGTTATTAATGCTGTCCGTCGTGACCGCGAAGGAAATAAGCGTTGGCGGAACGTCTAGCTTCTCAAAACTGCCGCTCATCGAGTCCTTGCCGCCGATTGCCGCGACGCCTAGGTCGAGCTGCGCTTCAAACGCGCCGAGAAGAGCGGACAGCGGCTTTCCCCACCGTTTTCCGTCGCGCAGAGGCTTTTCGAAATACTCTTGGAAACTCAGATAAATGTCCTCGAAGGAGGCGCCTGACGCGGCTAGCTTTGACACGGATTCGACAACGGCGAGATACGCACCGTGATAAGGACTCTTTTCGCTGATATAAGGATTATAGCCGTAGGACATGAAAGAGCAGGTCGAAGTATCGCCATGCTCGCGTGAAATCTTGTGCACCATCGCCTGAATCGGGGTCTGCTGATATCTGCCGCCTAAGGGCATGAGAACGCTGCCTGCGCCGATAGTGGAGTCAAAACGCTCGGAAAGCCCGCGCTTTGAGCAGACGTTGAGGTCGGAGACTAGGGCGCGAAGACCGCTTTCAAAGTCGGCGGGAAGCTCTTTGCCAAAGCTCTGAGGAACAGTGGGTGAAATGTCGATGTGCTTTTCCGCGCCATTTGAGTCAAGAAATCTGCGAGTTACATTGACGATTGCTTTGCCGTTCCAATACATTATAAGTCGAGGAAACTCGTTCACTTCCGCGACAACAGTAGCCTCAAGGTTTTCGGAGGCGGCAAGTTCCATAAAACGGTTTACATAATTACTCTCCACGACCACCGCCATACGCTCCTGCGACTCACTTATGGCAAGCTCCGTGCCGTCCAAGCCCTCGTATTTCTTCGGTATGGCGTTGAGGTTGATTTTTAGGCCCTCCGCAAGCTCACCAATTGCAACCGAAACGCCGCCTGCACCGAAGTCGTTGCAGCGCTTAATTAGGCGAGAAGCCTCGGGGTTGCGGAAAAGGCGCTGGAGCTTGCGTTCCTCGGGAGCGTTGCCCTTCTGAACCTCTGCGCCACAGTTTCCGAGTGACGAGAGATTGTGTGCTTTGGAGGAGCCTGTAGCTCCGCCGCAGCCGTCACGTCCCGTTCTGCCGCCGAGAAGGATGACAATATCGCCCGGCTTTGGTCTTTCACGGCGGACATTCTCTTCTGGCGCAGCGCCAATGACAGCGCCGACCTCCATATGCTTTGCGGCGTAGCCGGGGTGATATATTTCGTCCACGATGCCGGTGGTAAGTCCAATCTGGTTGCCATAGGAGCTGTAGCCCGCGGCGGCAGTGGATACGAGCTTCTTTTGCGGCAGCTTGCCCTTAAGCGTTTCGGAAACAGGTTTTGTGGGGTCGGCGGCACCCGAAACACGCATTGCGGCATAGACATAGCTGCGTCCCGAAAGCGGGTCGCGGATAGCGCCACCGATGCAGGTCGCGGCCCCGCCGAAGGGTTCGATTTCCGTCGGATGATTATGGGTTTCGTTTTTGAAAAGCAGCAGCCATTTCTCGGTGCCGTTTTCGGTCTCAACGTAAATCTTGACCGTGCAGGCGTTAATTTCCTCGCTCTCGTCGAGCTTTGAGAGTTTTCCCTGCGCCTTGAGCTGTTTTGCCGCAAGCGTGCCGATATCCATGAGAGATACAGGTTTTGTGCGGTTCAGTTCGTTTCGCGTTGCGATGTATCTATCCCATGCGCTTTGAAGTGTTTTGTCCTCGAATTTCACGCTGTCTATCACAGTGTTGAAGGTCGTGTGGCGGCAATGATCGGACCAGTAGGTATCAATCATTTTGATTTCCGTGGTGGTCGGGTCGCGCTTTTCGGAGGCAAAATACTTCTGGCAGTATCGCAGGTCGTCCTCGTCCATAGCTAGACCTTTTTCTCGTATGAAATTCTCCACTTCTTCACAGTCCATTGCACGGAAGCCCTCTAGGACCTCGACTTCTGTCGGAATCTCGTATTCGGTTTTTAGTGTGTCGAAAGTCTCGAGCGAGGCAAGGCGACTTTCGACAGGGTTAATGACATAGCTTTTTATAGTTTCAAGATTTTCGACTGTTAATTTACCGCGCAGGACATAAACCTTTGCAGTCCGCACCACCGGACGCTCATCCTGTGACACTATCTGTATGCACTGCGCCGCCGAATCCGCGCGCTGGTCGAACTGCCCTGGAAGATATTCAACCGCAAATACGGCGCAATCCTCTATGCCGTCTAGCTTATCGGAGATGATATCGAGTTGCGGCTCGGAAAAGACCGTGTGCTTGCAGTTTTCGAAAAGCTCCGCCCCGATATTTTCAACATCATAGCGATTGATGATGCGTAGGTCTTCCAATTCTTTGATTCCCAGAAAACTGCGAATATCCTCACAGAGCGCACGTGCCTCAAGCGCTTCGGAGCTCTTCTTTTCAACGTAAACCCTGTAGACCACGCTCACACTTCCTTTTCAAATGCTTTCAGTGCCTTTTGCCCTATGTCCGTGCGGTAAAATGCGTTTTCGAAATGTACGTGCTTCACCGCTCCATATGCTTTATCAATTGCGGATTTCAAATCGTCTGCCGTTGCCGTGACGCCAAGAACGCGTCCGCCGTTTGTCAGGAGCTTTCCGTTTTCAAGCTTTGCACCTGCGACAAAAATTTCTGTGCCTTCGGGTTCGGGCGAGGGTAGAGTAATCTCAAAGCCCTTATCGTACTTTTCGGGGTAGCCGTCAGACGCCATGATGACACAGCAGGCGGCGCCGTTTGAGAACTTAACTTCAGTATCAGCAAGTGTCTCATTTCGAGCCGCAAACATTATGTCAACCAAATCGCTCTCAAGCAAGGGAAGTACAACTTGCGTTTCAGGATCACCGAAGCGGCAGTTATACTCGATGACTTTAGGTCCGTGACTGGTTAACATAAGTCCGAAATATAGACAGCCTTTAAAGGTGCGTCCCTCGGCGTTCATCGCGTTCATAGTGGGGATATAAATCTTTTCCATGCATTCGGCAGCAATCTCTTCGGTGTAGTAGGGGTTCGGCGCGATAGTCCCCATACCACCGGTATTGAGTCCCTCGTCTTTGTCGTGAGCGCGTTTATGATCCATGCTGGACACCATCGGTACGACGGTTTTCCCATCCGTAAAGGAGAGAACTGAGACCTCAGGTCCTTCGAGAAATTCCTCGATGACGACAGTTAAGCCACTTTCCCCGAAGACCTTGTCCTCCATCATGGAGCGCACGGCATCCTTAGCCTCGTCGCGTGTCATCGCAATGATTACGCCTTTACCGAGAGCGAGCCCGTCCGCCTTAATAACGGTCGGAATTGGAGCGGTATCAAGGTATCTGAGCGCTGCCGATATATCGGTGAAAACCCCGTAAGATGCTGTAGGGATGCCGTATTTCTTCATCAAATTTTTGCTGAAGACCTTGCTGCCCTCGATAATCGCGGCATTTTTGTTTGGACCGAAGCAGGGGATGCCTGCTTTTTCAAGCTCATCGACGCAGCCGAGAACCAGCGGGTCATCCGGCGCTATAACCGCGAAATCAATCGAATTGCTTCTTGCGAATCCAACTATCGTGTGAATGTCTTTCGCGCTGATATCGACGCAAACCGCGTCCTGCGCTATGCCGCCGTTGCCGGGCAGAGCGTATATTATGTCAACCTCAGAGCTTTGCTTAAGCTTCTTTATTATGGCGTGCTCTCTGCCACCGCCGCCGATTACCATTATCTTCATAGCGCACCTCGGTTTACATAATTAATGGTGGAAAAGCCTCATACCGGTAAACGCCATAACCATGTTTCGCTCGTCACACCCACGAATTACGTCCTCGTCGCGCACGGAGCCGCCGGGCTGAGCAACATAGGTTACGCCGCTACGTCTTGCTCTGACAATGTTGTCACCAAAGGGGAAGAACGCATCTGAACCCAAGGAAACACCTTCGATTTTCGATAGATACTCGCGCTTCTCCTCATAAGAGAGTTTTCTTGGCTGTTCGGTGAAAAACTGACGCCAGACATCGTCGCCGCGCACGTCGTCTGCCTCCTCGGAGAGGTAGACATCAATCGTATTGTCGCGTACAGCGCGGGAAATGTCGTCTTTGAAAGGCAATTCCAGCACCATCGGACTCTGTCTGAGCTGCCAGTTGTCCGCTTTGCTGCCGGCAAGCCTCGTGCAGTGGATGCGGCTCTGCTGGCCCGCGCCTACGCCTATAGCCTGACCGTCTGCGGCGAAGCATACAGAGTTCGACTGAGTGTATTTTAAGGTTATAAGGCTAATTATGAGGTCGCGCGCCGCAAAATCGGTCAGGTTTTTGTTAGCGGTCACTATATTTTTCAAAAGCTCGGCATTTATCTCAAAGTTATTCCGTCCCTGCTCAAAGGTGATGCCGAAAACTTGCTTTGTTTCCTGCGTTTCGGGAACATAGTCTTTATCAATCAGCACGATGTTGTATGCGCCGTTTTTCTTGGACTTAAGAATCTCAAGTGCCTCAGGCGTGTAGCCCGGCGCGATTATGCCGTCCGACACCTCGCGCTTTATAATGTTAGCCGTGACAACATCGCAGGTGTCGCTGAGGGCTATCCAGTCACCAAAACTCGACATACGGTCAGTGCCGCGCGCTCTGGCGTAGGCGCAGGCGAGGGGGGAATCGTCCAGCCCCGCAATATCGTCAACGAAACAGGCTCGCTTGAGTTCCGGAGAGAGCCTATTTCCAACAGCGGCAGACGTTGGGCTGACGTGCTTAAAGCTCGTCGCGGCGCACAATCTTGTCGCCTCGGACAGCTCCTTCACGAGCTGCCAACTGTTAAAGGCATCGAGAAAATTTATATAGCCCGGGCGTCCGTTCAGTATGATTATCGGAAGCTCGCTCCCGTCGCGCATATATATCTTCGCGGGTTTCTGATTGGGGTTGCAGCCGTATTTAAGTTCAAATTCCTTCATCGTTTTCCCCTCGCGCGTTCTTGTTTATCATACGGCTTTCATAAGCGCCACTTTCAAGGTCGATGAACCGCACATAGAGCGAAACCTTATTGTCTGCATAAAGATTATCCCAAAGAAGTTTCGTGTATTCGTCAATGTCGTTCCCGACAGCTACGACTTCCGGCTCGCCGAAAAAGCTAGGGATAGGCTTGCCGTCACCCGCGTATGTGTGTATGAAGTGTCCTACTCCGTCTATGGGGTGATAGGAAAAGGTAAAGCGATTGCAGCCGGAGGCGGAAGAGTCCGCGGCCTTAAGTATGCTCAGCTTATAGCGGAATCCGTTTTCAAAATCGAGAAGTCCGCTGATGCGTGGAGTGTAGTTCGGCTCATCCGGCTCAAAGCAGCGCGTTTCGAGCGCGTTTTCAAAGGTATCGCCCCTTGAGAGAAAGTCAAATATCGTGTACGTCTGGTCGCCGTTCGTAACGATAGCTTTTTTTTCGCAGACGCGGACAGGGGAATAGATGATTAGGCTCGGGTCCTCGACCTTGCTTGCGTCAAAGGGGAGGATGACGAGATCGCTGCCGCTCTCGACAAAGATGCGGTTGCGGCTGTTTTCGCTTCTGCCCATTATGAAATAGGCAAAAACCGCATTTTTGCCGTCTGACGATTTACCGACTACGATGCCACGCCCGGGGTATTCGTTTTCGCGCAAAATCCCGCCGATGTCGTTAATATCAGTTGCCATAGTCTGCGCCTTCTTTCAGAATTTTTTTCGAAACAAGCTCCGCCGCGCGGGGAAGGAGAATCCACTCAGCACGCTCCATAACGCGCTTCTGGAGCTTTTCGGGGGTGTCGCTGTTATTAACAGGCACGCTTTTTTGCAGGATTATCTCGCCGCCGTCGGGTATCTCGTTGACGAAATGCACAGTCGCGCCCGTGACCTTGACGCCGTATTCGAGCGCCGCCTCGTGGACACGCAAACCGTAAAAGCCCTCGCCGCAGAAGGAAGGAATGAGCGAGGGATGGACATTTATAATGCGTTTTGGCCATTTAGCAACAAACTCAGCGGAAAGTATGGACATGAAGCCTGCCAGCACGACGAGCTGAGCGCCATGTCCAATCAGTGAGGCCTGAATTTCGTGTTCAAACTCGACCTGATTTGCACAGGCTTTTTTTGAAACTGTGGCAGTCGGAATACCGTACTTTTTTGCACGTTCAAGTGCAAAGGCTGTATTGCTGCTCGAAATCACAAGTGCGATTTCGCCGCTTTTCAATATACCTTTTTCCTGCGCGTCGATGAGCGCTTGAAGATTCGTTCCGCTGCCGGAGACGAGCACGGCGATTTTCGTTCTCAGCATATAATGACGCCCTCGTCAGACTTTACAACCTCGCCCATGACGTAGGCATCCTCGCCGTTCGCGTGCAGAATCTCAAGCGCCTTTGTCGCGTCTTCTTTGGCGACGATGACACTCATGCCGACGCCCATGTTATAGGTGTTGAACATGTCGCGCACCGGAATATTTCCGGTGTTCGAAATATAATTGAAGATGAGCGGAATGCGCATAGTAGACCGGTTAATCTTCGCCGTATAGCCCTTCGGCAGACTGCGCGGAATGTTCTCATAGAAGCCGCCGCCGGTGATGTGTGAAACGGATTTGACCTTGACTTCCTCGAAAAGAGCGAGCATGGGCTTTACGTAAATTTTCGTCGGGGTTAGCAGCGTATCGCCCAAAGACGCGCCGTCCAATTCGGATACGGGGGCTTTTAGGTTGCAGTTTTCAATATCGAAAACCTTGCGTACAAGCGAAAAACCGTTCGAATGCACACCGCTCGAGGGCAGCGCGATTATGACATCGCCCTCCGCTACGAAATTCTTGTCGAGTACCTTGGATTTGTCTACGACGCCGACGGAAAAGCCCGCCAAATCGTATTCGTCGACAGGGTAGAAGCCCGGCATCTCAGCCGTCTCACCGCCGATAAGCGCACAGCTGGACTGGACACAGCCCTCCGCAACGCCGGAAACGATTGCAGCAATTTTTTCGGGTACATTTTTGCCGCAGGCGATATAGTCAAGGAAGAAAAGCGGTTTTGCTCCGCAGCAGATAATATCGTTTACGCACATCGCGACGCAGTCTATCCCGACCGTGTCATGCTTATCCATGAGAAAAGCGAGCTTGAGCTTGGTGCCGACTCCGTCCGTACCGCTCACAAGAACGGGATTTGGGGTATCTTTCAGATCCAACTCGAATAGACCGCCGAAACCGCCGATGTCCGAGCTATTTGAGCCGACTAGGGTTCGCGCGATATGGCTCTTCATAAGTTCGACCGCTTTGTACCCTGCGGTGATATCTACGCCCGCGTCCTTGTAGCTTTCTGAGAAGCTCTTCATTCCGCCTGACTCCTTTCGCTTATCTTTTGTTCAAATCTGCTTTTGTTCGGCTTTTGCGGAATCTCTGTGGGATAGCAGCCGCTGAAGCAGGCGGAGCAGTAGCCCTTGTGGCAGGGATTGTCCGTGAGCTTCGTGACGTTCTCGACACTCAAATAACCCAGTGAATCAGCGCCGACTATCTTCGCGATTTCCTCAACCGTGTTATTGCAGGCGATAAGGTTGTCGCGGCTGTCAATGTCCGTTCCGTAGTAGCAGGGATTGAGGAAGGGGGGAGCGGAGATGCGCAGATGAATTTCCTTCGCGCCCGCCTCGCGCAAGAGCCCGACTATCCTCGCACAGGTCGTTCCGCGTACAATAGAATCGTCGATGAGGACAACGCGCTTGCCCTTGACCGTTGCAGCCACGGGATTTAGCTTAATACGAACCTTGTCCTCGCGTGACTTCTGGCCGGGAGAAATAAAGGTTCTGGCAATATAACGGTTTTTTATGAGTCCTATGCCGTACGGAATGCCGCTCTGGCGAGAAAAGCCGATTGCGGCATCGATGCCTGAATCGGGCACGCCAACAACAACGTCTGCCTGAACGGGGTGCTCAAGCGCGAGAAAAGCACCTGCGCGGAGTCTTGCATTATGGACGCTGCTGCCTTCAATAACGGAGTCGGGACGGGCAAAATAAATGTATTCAAACACACAGAGGCTCGGCTCACATTTTGAGCAGTGGTCGTTTATCGAACGAGCTCCGTTTTTATCAAAAACCATGATTTCGCCGGGATATAGGTCGCGCTCCATCACAGCGCCAGTCGCGGCAAGAGCGCAGCTCTCGGAGGCGACTACATAGGCTCCTTCGGGAGTTCTGCCATAGCAGAGAGGGCGAAAGCCGTGCTCGTCGCGTGCTGCAATCAGCTTTGTGGGAGACATTACCACAAGGGAATACGCGCCCTTGAGCCTGTACATCGCCTTGTTGAGCGCGTCCTCGATGGAAGAAGCCGAGATGCGCTCCTTGGTTATAATATAAGAAATGACCTCGCTGTCCGTCGTTGTGTGGAAAATACTGCCCTCAAGCTCAAGCTCCTCGCGCAGCTCTGCGGAATTAACGAGGTTGCCGTTGTGTCCAAGAGCCATTTTTCCCTTGATGTGGTTGACGAGAAGCGGCTGAGCGTTGTTGCGGTCCGAATTGCCGGTCGTTCCATAGCGGCAGTGACCAATCGCAATGTTTCCCTCGCCGAGCTTTTCCATCACACTTGGAGAGAAAACGTCATTTACAAGTCCGATGTCCTTAAAAGATGTGAAAACTCCATCGTCGTTAACGACAATTCCGCAGCTTTCCTGACCGCGGTGCTGCAGAGCAAAAAGTCCGTAATATGCAGTAGATGCAACATTGCGGGAGAAGTTTGAATAAACGCCGAAAACTCCGCATTCTTCGTGAAGACTGCTCATTATCTCAAATCCCCCAAAAGGCGTCTCATTACCTCGTTATAGGCGTCCTCAACTCCTCCAAGATCGCGGCGGAAACGGTCTTTGTCCAGCTTTTCGTGAGTCGTGACGTCCCAGAAACGGCAGGTGTCGGGGCTAATCTCATCCGCGAGAACTATCGTCCCGTCCGGCAGCTTTCCGAATTCGAGCTTAAAATCGACAAGCTCTATGCCGTGTTCAAGCATGAAGGCTTTGAGTATGTCATTAATCTTAAAAGAAAATGTTTTAATCGTATCAATATCGGTTTGCGTAGCAAGTCCGAGAGCCAGTGCGTGATAATCATTAATCAGAGGATCGCCGAGTGCGTCGTCCTTGTAGGAAAATTCGATTGTGGGAGCTTTGAAAACGATGCCTTCCTCGACACCGTAGCGCTTTGCGAAGCTGCCGGCGGAAATGTTGCGGATTATGACTTCAAGAGGTACAATGGAAACTTTTTTGACGAGCGTTTCACGCTCCGAGAGCTCTTTGACAAAATGCGTGGGTATCCCGTTTTCTGCGAGAAGCTTCATCAGGCGGTTTGTGAGACGGTTGTTGATTACGCCCTTGCCAAGTATGGTGCCTTTTTTTTCACCGTTGAAGGCCGTTGCGTCGTCCTTGTAGGAGACGATGCACAGGCTCTCGTCACTTGTGGCGTAAACCTTTTTAGCCTTACCCTCATAAAGCTGAACAGTCTTTTCCATTGGACATTTCCCCCCGTGTTATATTGTAATATTATTAGCTTTAGCCGTTAAATTTTTCTTCCACAGCTTTATTTTTCACCAAAACACTTTCAGTGGCTGACTTTCTTGCTTCAGATAGCTTTGCGGCAAGAGCTTTGTCTGATACGGAAAGTATCGAAATAGCAAGAAGGGCGGCATTTTCAGCTCCATCGATCGCAACTGTAGCTACGGGAATGCCAGAGGGCATCTGTACAGTTGAGAGGAGAGCATCCAAGCCGTCCAAGGTAGAAGATTTTATGGGTATGCCGATAACGGGTAAGGTAGTATTTGCTGCAATTGCTCCTGCGAGATGAGCTGCCTTTCCGGCGGCCGCAATTATCGCACCGAACCCGCGTCCGCGTGCTTTCTTAGAAAAATCTGCAGCTTCGGCAGGCGTACGGTGCGCGGAGAAAACGTGCACCTCATAGGGCACCCCGAATTCGGCAAGCTTACCGATAGCTTTTTCGACAACGGGTAAATCGCTGTCGCTGCCCATAATGACAGCTACTTTCTTCATTCGACACCATTCCTTCAAAATCAAATTTCGAACTGTTGTGGCTGAAATAGATTCTTATAGATTTTTTGTGTTTACAATTTCATTCTAAACTAACGTTTTAAAGCGGTCAACAAAAAGCGGCATTTTTAGGCATAGGTAAATCGATGATTTTTACAAGAATTACGCATAGAATTTAGTTTAAATAACGAAATGCGTACGTGGAGTGACCTCATATATAAAAAACACAAGAAAATAGTCCGGTTTTCGTTATTTTTGACGATTGCTTAGTATATAATGCGGAAGGTACAATATAAAAAGATATCCAATAAATAATTGTCCCAATTTTACGGACATGGAGTGACATATGAAAACAGATATAGTCATCGTCGGCGCAGGACCTGCGGGTATTTTTACCGCGCTTGAAATTATACGCAAGGACGGCAAAAAGAAAATAGTGATGGTCGAAAAGGGCCTCGCGGTGGAAAAACGCCGCTGTCCCAAGGCTCAGACGAAGGAATGCATTAACTGCAAGCCATATTGCCATATAACGACCGGCTTCTCCGGAGCGGGCGCTTTTTCCGATGGTAAGCTTTCGCTCAGCTATGAAGTCGGCGGCGATTTGCCCACGCTCATCGGCGAAAATGAAGCGCAGGATCTAATCGACTATGCAGATAAGATTTATCTCGAGTTCGGCGCGGACGAAAAGGTCGAGGGCGTAAGCGACTACGAGCAAGTAAAAGAGATTCGCAAGCGCGCGATACAGGCGGGACTTAAGCTCGTCGATTGTCCCATACGCCACATGGGTACAGAAAAGGCGCAGGATATATATTACAGCATCGAGCAGTATCTTCTGAATAACGGCGTTGAGCTGATGTTCGGCTATGAGTGCGACAATGTGATACTGGACGGGGACAAGTGCCTTGGCGTTGTTATCCATAAGGGAGGCGAGAGCCTTGAGATTTTTGCGGAAAGGACAGTAATTGCAACGGGTAGGCGCGGGGCAGAATGGCTTGAGAAGATCTGTGCCGAGAACGCTATCGCGCATCAGCCCGGAACGGTTGACATCGGCGTTCGCGTCGAAGTACGTAACGAGGTCATGGAGCAGGTAAACTCTGTCCTGTACGAATCCAAGCTCATCGGCTATCCGAGACCGTTTAAAAACAAAGTGCGCACCTTCTGCCAGAACCCCGGCGGTTTCGTAAGTCAGGAAAATTACGACGATGATCTCGCCGTCGTAAACGGTCACTCATACAAGGACAGGAAATCGAACAACACCAACCTCGCTATTTTGTGCTCGCACAATTTCAGTTATCCGTTCAATCAGCCGATAGCCTATGCGCAGAAGGTCGGCGAGCTTACGAATATGCTCGGCGCGGGGCACATCATGGTTCAGCGCTTCGGTGATATTCTCGATGGCAAGCGCACCTGGGAAAAGGAACTCCAGCAGTCGAACGTCCGTCCGACTTTGACAGACGCCGTTGCGGGCGACATTACCGCCGCTATGCCCTATAGATCGATGATAAACATAATTAACTTTATTCAGGCAGTCGACCATGTTGTTCCAGGCTTCGCGTCCACGGAAACGCTACTCTATTCGCCGGAACTCAAGTTCTATTCGAACAGGGTCAAGATGGATAAGGAGCTAAACACCAACATTGTCGGACTGCATTGCCTCGGAGACTCCAGCGGCTGGACACGCGGTCTTATGATGGCGTCCGTCATGGGTGTTCTCATGGGAAGAAAAATAGCGGAAAACGATTAATAGAAAAGTGAAATATAAAACGGCTGCCGCAAATCCTGCGGCAGCCGGTATCAGTTTTGACGCTTATGAAGCTCGGAAGCAAGGAGTCCCCAGAAAAGCCACATGAGAGGGGATACAAGGAAAAGCCCCAATCCAAAAAACGCTTGTACCCAGTAGCATAGAAGTCCGCTGATAATACAGACAAGAGAAGGGTTATGCGATTTTACAGCTTTTATAAAGCTCGTAATTTGAGCGCCAACATATGCAATCAGGGAGAAGAGACCGGTATTTACCAGTATGCCCAGATAGTCGTTGTGCGCATTGTCGACAGACGAGGCGAGAGTTTTGCCCGTCTCTTCGACGAAACGGGAAAAATTAACGTCAAGCCTTAGCGCCAGCGTGCCGGGACCGCCGCCAAAAAGCAAGTGTTCGGGTACGAGCGCAAGAGTTTTGCGCCATATCAGAATGCGCGAAGAACCGAAGCTGTCTTGTATATTTCCATGCATAACCTGAGAAAGCTCATACAAGGTGCCATTGGTGCCATGCCAGAAATATATACCTGTGAACGCAATAACGACCATTGATATTGAAGATATGGTAAGATATATCCTTAGCGTCTTTTCCTCAAACTCATGTTTACGATATATAAACCACAAAACGGCGAAGACTAAGGTAAAAGCTAACGAAAAGACTGATTTATAGCCGAACACAAAGCCGACATCCACGTCGGTGAACTTGATCGACACTGCGAGTAACACGGCTAGCGCTGCGATAGAACCGATTTCCAACGCGCGCCTGAGCCGTTCACCGCTGTTAATAACAAGCGGAGCTGCGACGAGCACGGTAACCGCGATTGCCAGAATTCCGGCCGAGACCCCGCAGACAAAGAGACAGAAAGCAAGCAGCAGAACTACAGGCAGAAGGACGAGAGACTTTTTTGCGTTTGTGATATAATATATGTTTACGATAGGCAGTATCAGGCAGATATAAGCGGAAAAGAGATCGGCGTTTCCGATTGTACCTAGAAATGTACTGGTGAATTTTATACCGGCATCATAAAAACCATAATCTCCGGGGAAAAGCCAGAGCGGATTAAGCCCAAGAATCTGCAACACCGCGATGACGCAGTTAATTGTAACCGCGGCTGCCGCTGTATAGATATAGGTTCTCTTGGGACGGGCATAAAGCGAGACTCCGCAGAAAATACCCACGCTGAGAAAAGTTGTAATGAGACCGTCAAAACGCCCCGCACCGACCAGTACCGACGGCTTATAGGGCGAGAATATAGCGGAAACGCAGCTCAAAACAAGATAGAGCAATAAAAGCAGCTCGACTAGGGAAGGCACTTTTGCTTTGAGCCCTTTTCCGTCGCAGAGCTTGAATATTATCAGTATAACGAGCCACAGAGAGGTGGCAATAACGAAAAAGATGTACTTAGAAAACGTAACATTTGCATAGCCCTCAAAACCCGTGAAGAGCGGGAAGAGAAAGAGCATAATTAATATGTAAATATCCGTTATCCGAAAGCATAGGACTTTATAATTCGGTTTTAGCTTAGGCTCTGACATATTGTACCTCGAATACAGAATAATTCAAACGGAGGAAGATCAAATTGTATTTTGACACTCATGCTCATTATACGGACGAAGCTTTCGATCCCGACAGGGACGAAACAATAAAAGCAGTGTTTGAAAGCGGCGTGGAGCTCATTATGAACGCGTCGAGCGATTACAAGAGCTGTTTAGAGTCACTGGAACTCACTGAGAAGTATCCGTTCATATATGCCGCTGTCGGCTGGCATCCGCACGAAGCAAAGACTTTTTCGAAGGATTCCGAAAAGCTCATTCGGCACTGGTGCGCCCTGCCCAAGGTTCGGGCAATTGGCGAAATCGGGCTCGACTATTTTTACGACCTGTCCGAACGAGATGTCCAGCGTGAGGTTTTTATTCGTCAGATGGAGCTTGCTCACGAGCTCAAAATGCCCGTTGTTATACATGACAGGGACGCTCACGCCGAATGCATGGAAATAATTAAAATGTTTCCGGAGGTCAAGGGCGAATTCCACTGTTATTCCGGAAGCGCAGAAATGGCGAGAGAAATCCTCGATATGGGCTGGTATCTCGGTTTTACAGGTGCGATAACCTTTAAGAACGCACGCCGTGCACTTGAAGTAATCGCAATGTGCCCGAATGACCGGATACTGATTGAAACCGACTGTCCCTACCTTGCCCCGGTTCCGCACAGGGGCAAACGCAATGACTCAAGGAACCTGCCGTACATTTCCGAGGCAATTGCAGATATTAAAGGCATCAGCGCTGAGCAAGTGTCTGAGATGACAAACCGCAACGGCAGACGCTTTTTTGGAATCTAGTAAATTAATAGCATAAGGGCTGTTTCAAGAATTCTGTGCAAGAAAAATTGAAACAGCCTTATTTTAATCTTCGTATTTGAGACCGTAGCTGGCGCTCGGAAGAACGTCCGCAAGCTCCATTAGAACGAACGATGCGTCGTCGTGGCGGTAAACCGTTTCCGGACTATTGAATCTTTGGACGCTGTTTTCTTCCGCTGGAAGCATTATGCGCACGCAAGTTCCCTTGCTCTCGCGGCTTTCTACCAGAAGAACACCTCTGTGCTGTTGCGCAATTCCGAGGGCAATGAAAAGACCGAGGCCGTTGCCTTTCCGTTTTAGAGCCTTTTCATCGCTGTCATCCGGCAATTTGAATATATCCGAGATAGATTCCGGCGGTATACCTTCACCGTCATCGTCCAATGATATTATGATTCTGCTACCTGTGTAATTAAGAGACAGTGTAACGCTGTTACCCGAAACTGTGTGCTGCAGACTGTTCGCAAAAAGGTTTAAAAGCAGCTGCTCGATTCTTGCTTGGTCCACGACGGTGACAAGCTCGTTTTTGTTCGCAGTGAAGCTAATATTGACTCCTGTTTCAGCACAAAGCGTTGCCACCGTGTCGGTCACATTAGAGCAAAGCTTAACAAGATCAACCGGCGCGGGCGAAAATGGCAGTTCCCCTCGTCCAATCAGATCAGCGCTGTCAATCTGGATTAAAGTACGCAGAAGAGAGTAGTAATAGTGGTAAAGAACTGAAACATGCTTTTCACTGGGTAGCTGCCCATCCTCAAGCATGGAAAAACAGCGATCAGCCGACATTTTAATCCCCATTGCGCTGTTTCGGAGGCTGCTGATCATATGACGTGAAATACCGAGGGTCGGTTTGTCGTCACTTAAGAAGTCAATGAAAAGCAATGTTAAGCCTGTTTCTTTGACAACTGAAACGCTGGCTTTACGGCCTAAGATGGTGGTGCCGCATAGATAATTGTTGGAGTTTTCCTCAAGGATGTCACAGGATATTATCTCTTTTGCGGAGCTGCCTGTCGGGTCAAATCCAAAAGCAGTTCTAGCGGCGGGATTTGCGAATATTACTAAATAACTCTCGCTGTCAAGCCCGATAACGGATTGACGCACGGAAGAAAACATCCTAATAAGATTCTTAGCTCTGTACATTGCCCAAACTCCTGTCGATATATAAAAATAATTAGCATAATTATAGATACCAAATCTATGCAATTATTTATCTGTTCTTTGTAAACCTTTTATGCGCGCATAATAAATAACATTCTAATGAAAAAGTTACGTTTGTCAACTGTTTATGTTTGATTTTTCTAATTTACCGATGTAGAATATCAGACATTGTTTAGTAAAACAAGGACATAGTTCATTTTTTGCCTATAATGTATGACACGAATGGTTTTTTCCGGCAAAGGCAACAAAAAGCTAGTGAAAGACGGTAGGAGCATGCTGTTTACCTTGATTTTTGTGCGAGATTGGTGTACATTGAGACGAATTAATTGACTGGTATGTTTCACCTTATCCCCCAAACGGTAAAAATCGGGAATTTGGCGCATATATAATACAGAACTAAGGGTAGAATACTTTATCGGAGGTGCAATTTTGGCAGCATCCAAAAACCAGAACTATCTGCACGGCGCCGCTATTCTGGCGGTTTCCATTGTAATAATTAAATTTCTCGGAGCTTTATATAAAATTCCACTGGGTAATATTCTCGGTGACGAGGGTTACGGGCATTTCACTGTTGCATATAACATTTACAATGTTTTGCTTGCTCTGTCGACTGCCGGACTTCCGATAGCCGTTGCGCGAATGATTTCCGAATCAAATAATCTTAACAAACCCGTACAAGTTAAAAAAATATTCAAAATAGCGCTTTATTCTTTTGTCGTATTAGGAGCTGTTGGCAGCCTGGTTCTCTACCTGTTTCCAACGGACCTTGCAATATTCATGGGAGACCCCAAAGCAAGTCAGAGCGTTGCCGCTATTGCTCCCGCAGTCATTATGGTGTGCATTTTATCTGCTTTTAGAGGATATACAGAAGGCCTTCAGGATATGAGACCGACTGCAGTTTCGCAGGTTATTGAAGTTGCTGGAAAGATAGCTGTTGGGATTGCAATAGCAATATTACTTTTAAAACAAGGCGAAAGCATGCCAAACTTGTCCGCCGGAGCAATTACAGGAACCGCTGCAGGTTCTTTATTGGCATGCATTTATATGGTCTTTGTTGTCGTAAAGCGCAGAAAGTATGAAGACGGGATTTTGCGTTTGCGCCAAACTGAAGAACTTGATATGACAAGCGAAAAAGGCGGCAATATACTTAAAACCTTTTTGAAAATTGGTGTTCCAATTGCGCTGGGTTCTTGTTTTTCCAGCATTATTGCGCTTGTAAATACGAAGCTTATTCACAACAGACTTCAGGATGCAATAGGTTTCACTCCAGACCAGTCCTCTGCGCTATTCGGTGTTTATTCCAAAGCCCAAACATTTTACAATTTGCCTCCGCAACTGATTACTGCAATCACCATCAGCATTATTCCGGCAATTGCCGGCTTCAGAGCAAAAAAGAATATTGAACAATCGAAAAATGTTATCGAGTCTTCATTGAGGATTTCGACAATTTTATTTCTGCCAATGGCAATTGGCTTGAGCGTACTGGCAAAGCCGATAATGGACGGCGCTTATCACGGCAGTTTGGCAGAAGGAGCCCCGCTTCTCGCAATAATGGGAATATCCTCGTTTTTCGTATGTATTGTAGCGATAACTACGGCAATTTTGCAAGCCGGCGGCTTAGAGCGTATTCCAATGTATAATATGCTGATTGGCGGCGCACTAAATGTTGCCTTAAGCTGGATACTACTTGGAGATAAACAGCTTTATATATTTGGATCGGCAATAGGAACCTTAGTCAGTTATATTATTATGTGCATCGTCAATCTTATTTTCGTCGTGCGTAAAATGCCGGAGCGCCCAAAACTGGGCAAGATATTTCTCAAGCCAATATTAAACTGTGCCGCAATGGGTGCTGCCGCTTGGCTTGTTTATCCCGCGGCGCTTGAGCTTCTGGGTGCGGGGCCTGAACCTGGCAGAATGACAACCCTTTTGGCTCTTGGTGCGGCTGTCGCCGTTGCGGTACTTGTTTACGGCATCATGACTATAATGACAAGAGCTATAACGCTAGACGACATGAAGCTTATTCCAAAGGGCGAAAAAATCGCGAAGCTGCTCAGAATCAAGTAAGAAATAAAATCGCGAATTTTGCTGAAAGAATGTAAACCGTGTAAAATCCTCACGAATAGTGACGATATTTGCATCATCTATACATAAATTGTAAAGTATTTTTAGAAATATACACATAAGTGAAATTTCAACTTGCGGAAGGGTGAAAAGTGTGGTAAATTTTGAGTGTAAAAATGCATATGATATGGGAGATTTCCGCAAAATAATTGAAATTCTCCGTTCTCCCGGCGGTTGTCCGTGGGACATTGAACAGACGCACGAAAGCATCCGCCGCAATCTTCTTGAGGAAGCTTATGAGGTCTGTGAGGCCATTGATCAGAAAGACCCCGAGCATCTGCGCGAGGAACTTGGCGATCTGATGATGCAGATAATTTTCCATTCGAGGATTGAAGAGGAAAAAGGAGCTTTCAATCTCGATGATGTAGCGGACAGCGCTTGCAAGAAGCTGATTTTTCGTCATCCGCACGTTTTTGGAAATATTGATGTGTCTGGCAGTGATGAGGTTATAAGAAACTGGGACGAGCTCAAACGCAAGGAGAAGTCTCAGATAACTGTCACAAGGACCATGACAGATGTGGCGGAGAGCCTACCGGCGCTTTGGCGTGCCGAAAAGATTCAGAAAAAAGCTAAAAAGGTCGGGTTCGATTGGCCAGATGTCGGCGGCGCGATGGACAAGCTTTATGAAGAACTGGAAGAGCTTCGACAGGCGCAGGCAGAGGGGGATAAAGCCCATATCGAGGAAGAGCTAGGCGACATTCTTTTTTCGGCGGTCAACGCCGCAAGATTTTTGGATATCGATCCGGAAACAGCTTTGCACAAGAGTTGTGACAAATTTATCGGCCGCTTCGACTATGTTGAAACAGAAGCTCAAAAAAACGGCAAAGAACTGAAGGACATGAGCCTTGAAGAGCTTGACGCCCTTTATAATGCCGGCAAACAAAAAAAGTAGAATTTTTGCAGAGTTATATCCGCAAAATCTATATATTTAAAAATTACTCATGAATAATATTTAGGAGGATTACCATGAACAAAGCAGAACTTATTGCCGCAGTGGCAGGAAAAACAGGCCTGTCAAAGAAAGACAGTGAGCGCGCGGTAAACGCCACGTTCCAGACCGTTGAAGAGACAATTGAAACGGGCGAAAAAGTACAGCTTGTGGGCTTTGGCGTTTTCGATGTCAAGACCAGAGAGGCTCGTGTAGGACGTAACCCCAAGACCAAGGAAGAAATTAAGATTCCTGCATCTCGTGTTCCTGTTTTCAAAGCGGGCAAAGCTTTTAAGGATGCAGTTGACAAATAACAAACTCAAGGCGCGGAAATCTCCGCGCCTTTGCGCTTTTACAAGGAAGGTTCAAAAATGCGCCTTGACAAATATCTGAAAGTTTCGAGACTGATTAAGCGCCGTACCATTGCAAACGAAGCCTGCGACGGAGAAAGAGTTTCTGTGAATGGCAAGACAGCTAGAGCCTCATACGAGGTAAAGCTTGGGGACGTAATCGAAATTCGCTTCGGACAAAGAACGCTGAAGGTCGAGGTTCTGGCCTTGACCGAGACGGCGCAGAAAGCCGATGCACCTGCGATGTACAGGGAAATACCGTAAGTAAATTGAGCTTATATAAAAAGGCGTAGGAGCTTAGACTCCTGCGTCTTTTTGCTTTTTCAATTTATTCCTAGAACAAGTAAATAGGTATTTGTCAAGTGCTATTTTTCTAAATAAATCGACAGTTTTGTTTGAAAAAATATGATTATGTAAACTGCAAATGAATATTTTGTAGAATGTTGCGGCAATTATGTTGTTGAAAAACCTGTTGGAAATGTGGAAAACCCTTGATAATTCTATGCGGATTATTAAACCTTCTGGGTATAATTCCAGATTATGTAATGAATATGCATAATTCTAGTAAACCTCAAAAAATACAGTGTTGCAAATAATGAAACAGTAAAAAAATAACTTGACAGGGTATCGGCATGGGAATAATACACTTCGTCCTTCCATATAGTGTTACAGACACGAGCTTGGACATTGCTATTTTTGGAGGCGGACAATGAAGAGATTATTGATTGTGGCTATCATTGCGGCTTTGATTTCAACCAAAGCCATGGCCCTCGAGCCGGTTGGAGAGGGAGCCCTGACGATACCTGTTCCATCGGCAGTACTTATGGAGAAGACGACCGGCGAAGTGATATACGAAAAGGACTCACATACTAAAAGAGCACCGGCCAGTGTGACAAAAATCATGACGCTGCTGCTTGTCATGGAGGAAATCGAAGCGGGGCGCCTTACCGAGGACGATATCGTGACCTGCTCATCTTTTGCGGCTTCAATGGGTGGCAGCCAGATATGGCTGGAGGAAGGCGAACAGATGAAGGTTAGCGATATGCTGAAGGCTGTTTCGGTTGTCTCCGCGAATGACTGTGCAGTAGCTCTGGCCGAGCATGTATCCGGTTCGGAGGAGAGCTTCGTTCAAAAAATGAATGCCCGCGCCGCCGAACTGGGGATGGTCGATACGCATTTTTGCGACTGTACGGGACTTACCGATGATCTTACGCATCTCACGACAGCCTACGATATAGCGCTCATGTCAAGAGAATTGCTAAAATACGACAGGATAAAGAACTATTCGACGATCTGGATGGATACGCTAAGAAACGGAGAAGCAGAGCTCGTCAACACAAACAAGCTGGTTCGATTTTATAAGGGTGCAACAGGTTTAAAAACCGGCTTCACAACGACTGCTATGTACTGTCTCTCCGCGACAGCCGAGAGGGACGGCACGGAATATATTGCCGTCGTAATGCACGGCGCGACCTCTGACGAGCGTTTTGAGAGTGCAAAAACCCTTCTCAACTTTGCGTTCGCGAACTATGCCTTGTGTCCGTTACGCAGTCCCAAGCCGCTTCCGCCCGTACTCGTTTCATTGGGAGCATCCGAAAGTGTCCAGCCCATATACGGCGGCGAGGAAGGCCTTCTGATGGAAAAAAACAAGCTTGGAGAGATAAATTACGAGTTCAATTTGCCGGACAGTCTGGAAGCTCCGATCACTGAGGGAGAGGCTCTTGGCGAGATGGTTGTTTACTCCAACGGGACAGAATTAGCCCGTGTCCCGCTGCTCGCGGGGAGCAACATTAAAAAGCTGACAGTGTTCGGACTCTACGGGAGAATGCTTTCCAGGCTGTTTGGAGAGTAATAATTTCCACTTGTTGCCTAAAAATTGAAGAAATATGGCAATCCAATCCCACAAATACGAAGAATTCATCAAATATTGCTTGTAATAGACGGCAGAATGTATTAAAATACAAAAACATAATACCCAAGGAAAATAAAACCTTTGGGGAAAAGGGGCACTATTTGATGGTCAAAGTTGATTTATCCGGCGCAAAGGAATTTTTTGGATCTGTCGGTCCCGATTATTCAAGGATTTCCGATGCACACAGAAAGCTTTTTGAGCACTCCGGCGAAGGCTCGGAATATACGGGGTGGATGGATTTGCCCTCACGCGTGTTTTCGGGCGAGCTAAAGGCTATTCAGGCCTGCGCTTCAAAAATACGTTCAAATTCAAAGGTGCTTGTCGTCATCGGAATCGGCGGCTCTTATTTAGGTGCGCGCGCCGCAATTGAGCTTTTACGCTCGCCGAACTATAACCTTATTAAAAAAGAAACGCCGGATATTTTCTTCATGGGCAACGGGCTGTCCGCAGCCGCCATAAACGAAACTATCGAGCTTATCGGCGACCGTGATTTTACTGTCAACGTAATTTCAAAATCCGGAGGGACGCTTGAGCCTGCGCTCTCTTTCCGCGTTTTCAAGAGCCTTCTTGAGAAAAAATACGGACCTAACGCGAAAAAGCGTATCATAGCAACCACAGACGAGAGAAAAGGTATACTTCACGATACCGCAGTTAGCGAAGGCTGGGAGCGCTTTATCGTACCCGAAGACGTCGGAGGCAGATACTCCGTTCTTTCGGCGGTCGGGCTTCTTCCGATGGCCGTTGCCGGTATAGACATCGAAAAAGTTTTACAGTGCGCAATTCAGGAAATGCACGATCTTGATTTGCGCTCCGTCGAGAATCCCGCGTGGCTCTATGCGGGAGCCAGACAGCACCTGTATCAAAACGGCAGATCAGTCGAGATACTTGCGTCCTTTGAGCCTTCGTTCCGCTCTATGGCGGAGTGGTGGAAGCAGCTCTTCGGCGAAAGTGAAGGCAAAAATGGCATCGGCATTTTCCCTGCATCGGTTGAATACTCCGCGGATTTGCACTCGATGGGCCAATACATCCAGGACGGACCTAGAAGGCTTATTGAGACAGTCGTTTCCTTTGATAACGCAATCCAGAGCCTCAAGGTGCCGTTTGAGCTTGGAGACCGAGATAAACTCAATTATCTGGCCGGGCGCGATTTCTGCGACATCTCGAAAACTGTCGCCAAGGCTGTTGCTTCCGCACATATAAAAGGTGAAGTTCCGAACATTTCGCTCAGCGTTCCGCAGCGGAATGAGGAGGGTTTTGCGGCACTCGTATGCTTCTTTGAGATGAGCTGTGCGCTTTCCGCCTACGTATCGGGTGTCAACCCCTTTAACCAGCCGGGGGTTGAGGCATATAAGAGCAATATGTTCAAACTGCTGGGACAAGAATAAGCGTAGATTAGCGGGAGCGGAGCCCGGCAGGGCTCGACTCCCGTTTTTTGGACAATCGACTGGAATCGTTCAAAAACAAACATTGAAGTTCTTCATGACTTATGATAGTATGTTTTCAATAGTAATCACCACATTTTCGGAAATACTTTTAGGAGGGTGTTTATCATGGTTAAGCTAATCGTCGGCTCCAAAGGAACCGGCAAAACACAAAAACTCGTTGAACTTGTCAAAAAGGCCGTTGAGGAAGAGAGCGGCAGCGTCGTTTGTCTGGAAAAGGACAAAAATCTTACCTTTGACATCCCTTATACGGTACGTCTTATTCACGCCAGTGACTACAGTTTTAAGTCGATAGAGTTTTTTAAGGGCTTTATCAGCGGACTTCATGCCGCGAATTACGATATCTCTCATGTTTTCATCGCGAACATCCTTAAAATCTGCGAGGATGTTGATATGGACAAGGTTGCAACCTTATTGGACGAGCTTGATGCTTTCGGAGAAAAGGAAAACATCAAATTTACGGTTACGGCTACAGTCGATCCCGAAACCCTCGGCGATAACATAAAGAAATACTGCTAGTATACTATACTGGCATAAAAAACGGCTGCCGCAGATTTTGCGGCAGCCGAAGTATATATTGAGATTAATTTAGCACAAGGCTCAGTGCAATACTTGGCACAGCTTTTCCCTCGCGCTCTTTATCCCGTCGCAGAGGGCGTTAACCTCATCCTCAGTGGAGAATCGGGAGAAACTGATGCGCAGTGCGCCATCAATGACCTTGTTCGGAAGGCCGAGAGCCTCCAGAACGTAGCTCCTGCCGCCTTTTTTGCAGGCGGAGCTTTTTGAAACGAAAATTCCCAGACCATCCAGATAGTTCATAATGACCTCGCTTTTGTAACCGGGGAGAGAAATGCTGAGAATATGCGGAGCCTTGCCCGATAACACCTGAAGCCCCTCGTTTTCTTCTGTGAGCCGCCTAATTGCAAGCTCCTTCAGTTCGGTCATATTCCTGTGGGACTCATCAAAAAGGCTAGAGCCAAGCTCTGCCGCCTTTGCGAACGCTGCGATTTGCGGAAGACCCTCCGTGCCCGAACGCTTACCGGATTCGTGCCCTCCGCCGACTATAAGGGGAGAGAGATTCAAAGCCTTAGTACCGCCCCTGACATAAATTGCACCAATGCCTTTCGGTGCGTGTATTTTATGACCGCTTACGGAAATCATATCCGCGCCGAGATTTTTTGCTGAAAACGGTATCTTTAAAAAGCCCTGCACGGCGTCCGTGTGCAAAAGCGCGGCGCTGCCTCTTTCTTTCAGGGACTGCGAGATTTCTGAAATATCGGTTATTCCGCCGGTTTCGTTGTTGACGAGCATCAGGGAGACTAAAATGGTATCCTCGCGCAGGGCGTCCATCACAGATTCTACTGAAATGCTTCCATCCTTTTCGGGTTTAAGCCTAGTGACCTCAAAGCCGCGTTTTTCAAGGATGTCAAGCGACCGAAGTACGGCGGCGTGCTCGACTTCGGAGCTTATAACGTGATTGCCGCGTCGCTTCATGAGATCTGAGCCGGAGAGTATCGCCCAATTGTCGCTTTCAGAGCCGCAGGAGGTGAAAAAGATCTCCTCGGGTTTCGCGCCGAGCGCCTTGGCGAGCGTTTCTCTAGACTCCTCTAGAACGGCTCTAGCGTCACGACCCATTTTGTGAGTCGAGCTTGGATTGCCGAAACCCTCAGTCATTATTCTATAGGCAACGTCAGCTGCCTCAGTGCAGACTCTGGTCGTCGCCGCGTTATCAAGATAAACTGTCATGCAGATCATTCCTTTAGTTTACTTAAAGCGTTAACGGTATTATAATGACTTATTATATCCTTAAAAACGACTTAAAACAAGGTGAACCTATGAAATATAAGATTGCGACCCTCGGGTGCAAGGTAAATCAATTTGAAACGCAGGCTCTTGAAACGATGCTAAATAGCCGCGGCTTTTCTGAAGCGGTAGGCGGCGAAACAGCGGATGTCGTCATCGTCAACACCTGCGCCGTAACCGCTGAAAGCGGAAGAAAGTCCCGCCAAATGATAAGAAAGCTGGAGGGAGAGAACCCCGGGGCTCTTGTCGCCGTCTGCGGCTGTTTTTCTCAGCTTTCGCCAGCAGATGTCGCGTCATTAGGCGTGGACGTAGTACATGGCAGCGGAGATAAAGACCGCTTTGCCGATGATATAGAGAGGGCGCTGACCGAAAAAAACAAAATCGAATGGACGGACGACCCGTTTAAGCGTCGCGTCATGGAGGAATTGCCCTCCGGCGCTGTGGACGGGCGCACGAGAGCCATGCTGAAGATACAGGACGGCTGCGCAAATTTCTGCACATACTGTATCATACCATACACGAGAGGAAGGGTCCGCTCTCTTCCGGTGGAGCGCTGCGCAGCACAGACGGAGGAACTGGCAGCTAGAGGCTTCCGAGAAATGGTCATAACGGGAATCGAAATTGCATCGTATGGACGTGACCTTGAACCGAAATGTACCCTTGCTGATGCAATCGAGGCGATTGCAGAAAAAGCGGGGGATATGAGACTTCGCCTGGGCTCGCTTGAACCGACCCTAATTACCGATAACTTCGTTAGAAGGCTAAAGGCTACGGGCAAGGTCTGCGACCATTTCCACCTTTCACTCCAGAGCGGCTGTGACGAAACGCTAAAGCGCATGAACCGCAAGTACGACACTGCAAGGTTTTTTGAAGCAACGGAGCTTCTCTGCAAATATTTCCCGAACTGCGGCATGACAGCCGACCTTATTGCAGGTTTCCCGGGAGAGACGGACGAGAATCATGCTGATACACTTGCATTCATCAAAAAATGTGGTTTCTCGGCTATGCACGTTTTTCCGTACTCTCAGAGACCCGGTACAAAGGCTGCCGCGATGGATGGACAGCTCACAAATGCCGTCAAAGCGAAAAGGGCAAGCGATGCCCAGAAAACGGCGTATGAGATGGAAGACGAGTATCTGAAGTCCTGCATAGGCAGGAGGCTTTCGGTTTTATTCGAAACAGAGAAAGACGGTTTGTCCGTGGGGCACGCTACAAACTATACTCAAGTGTGTGTGAGTGGAGAATACTTACGTGGAATTGTCAAAATCGTCGAAATTACCGAAATTAGAGATAAAATACTTGTAGGTATGACGGTTTGACTTTATAATGATATGGCAATATAATATAACTGAAAAATATTCTGGTCACCAGAAAAAAATTTTGAAAATTGCTCGGAGGTTAATCAATGAAAAGAGAAGAAGTATTCAATTTCTCAGCGGGGCCTTCCGTTCTGCCCACCGAAGTCCTTGAAATTGCCGGAAAGGACATTTTGAACTATAACGGCAGCGGAATGTCAGTTATGGAGATGAGTCACCGCAGCAAGGTCTACATGGATATCTTCGCGAGCGTAAAGGCAAAGCTCAAGGCAGCTCTTTCAGTTCCGGATACGCATGAGATTCTGTTTTTGCAGGGCGGAGCCTCACTGCAGTTTTCGATGATTCCGATGAACCTTTTCTCAGAGCTCGGAAAGCAAAAGGCTGACTACGCTGTTACGGGCAATTTTGCCACCGTCGCTTACAAGGAAGCGAAGAAATATGGCATAATCAACGTTGCCGCGTCCTCTGAGGACAGAAACCATACCTATATTCCCAAGCAGGCCGACCTTAAGCTCGACCCCGAGGCTGAGTATTTCTATTATTGCGAGAATAACACGATTTTCGGTACCGAGTGGAAGTATGTTCCCGAGACGGGCAAGGTTCCTCTCGTCTGCGATATGTCCTCAAACATCCTCTCCAAGCCCGTCGATGTTTCCAAGTACGGAATCATTTATGCCGGAGCTCAGAAGAACATGGCTCCCGCTGGGCTTACGGTCGTCATAATTGATAAGGCTCTTGCAGGAAAAGAGATGGCCTGCACTCCGCTCATGATGAGCTACAAGACCATGATAGAAAATGATTCAATGTACAACACTCCTCCGTGCTGGAACATCTATGTGCTAGGCCTCGTTCTCGACTGGCTCGAGAAGCAGGGTGGAGTAGTCGGCATGGAGAAGATTAAGTCCCGCAAGGCCGCACTTCTTTATAACTACCTCGACGAGAGCAAGCTCTTTAAGGCTACCGCCGAAAAGGGTTCCGGAAGCGACATGAACATCACTTTCCGCACCAGCAACGATGAGCTGGACGAAGCCTTTGTTAAGGGCATGGCTGCTAAGGGCTTTACAAACCTCAAGGGTCACCGCAAAACAGGCGGCATGAGAGCTTCCATCTACAACGCGATGCCCGTCGAAGGCGTTCAGAAGCTCGTCGAATACATGAAGGAGTTTGAGGCTAAAAATGTATAATGTAAAAACTCTCAACAAGATTTCGCATCTTGGTCTTGATATCGTAAAGCAGAACGGTCTAACCGTCGACGACGCTGTTGAGACTCCGGACGCCATAATGGTGCGCAGCGCCGATATGAACGCGATGGAGTTCGCGGACAACCTCGTCTGCATCGCGAGAGCGGGTGCTGGCACGAACAATATTCCTGTTAAAGGCTGCGCTGAAAAGGGCATAGTCGTTTTCAACACCCCCGGCGCGAACGCTGAGGCGGTCAAGGAGCTTGTCATCTGCGCTCTGCTCATGTCTTCACGCGACGTGGTCGGCGGCGTGGACTGGGTTCGCAGCATCTCCGACAAGGGAGACGAGATTCCTGCCGCTGTCGAAAAGGGCAAGGCGAGCTTTATAGGTCCCGAAATAATGGGCAAGACCCTCGGCGTGGTCGGCCTTGGCGCTATCGGCGCGAAAATTGCGAACGCCGCCCTTGACCTCGGTATGACAGTTTACGGATATGACCCGTTCCTGTCTGTGGAGGCCGCTTGGATGCTCTCGAACAGAGTCAAGCACGCAGCCGATATCGACACTATTTACCGCAACTGCGACTATATAACTATTCATGTGCCCTATATCAAGGACAGCACTCACCATATGCTTAACAAGGACACCTTCGCTAAGATGAAGGACGGCGTTCGTATCATAAATCTCGCGCGCGGCGAGCTTGTGAGCGACGACGATATGCTTGAAGCGATATCTTCCGGCAAGGTTGCTCGCTATGTGACCGATTTCCCGAACGCTAAAACGGCTAATGTAAAGAACATTATCCCCATTCCGCACCTCGGCGCTTCAACGCCCGAGAGCGAGGATAACTGTGCCGTCATGGCCGCACAGCAGCTTTCGGATTATCTGCTCAACGGCAACATCAAAAACTCGGTCAATCTCCCATGCGTAAGTCTCAGCCGTTGCGGCGAAAGCAGACTGTGCGTCATTTACCGTCACGGTCCCAATATGCTTTCTTCGTTCCTTGAGCTTATGAACGGAGCGGGTGTCAATGTAAAGAATATGGTCAGCAAACAGAGAGGCGATTTCGCTTACACGATTATAGACACCGACAAAAAAATCGGGAACGAGATATCGGGAGCCATTGCAAAGCTTCCGGACGTTCTGAAAGTCCGCGTCCTGTAAAATTTAACACCTAATAAACTGCCGGTCATTGATCGGCAGTTTTTTTGTTGCTGGTTACAAAAAGATACAGGAAATTACAGGAAATGCGTGCTAACTATTGAAAAAATAGTCGAATAATGCTATACTTCCTGTAATTATGTAAACAAGTTAGAAAAAAGGAGCTGTTTTAATGCTGCGAAAGACTATTAGTTTATTAATGGCGGCGGTTTTGTGCATCTGCATACTGCCGGCATCAGGCTTTGCGCGCGAAAATAGCTGGGAAACGGGAAACAGCGACCTGAATATACAAAACGGCGGTGTAATGCTCGAAAATGGCGAGGATTTTTACTTCATTCATGACGGTATATTTTTGCAAAACGGGGAAGAGGTCAGGGCGCTTTCGGCAGACGATGCAAAAAACCTGAATTTGTACAATGGGTACATATATTACACGCTTGGTCAGCAGGTACGGCGTATACCTGCGCAGGGCGGTGACTCTGAAAATGTTTTTGAAGCGGATACCCAAATCACTCAGCTTTATCTGATAAACGGCTCATTCCTGTATCTTTCCGGCGGAAAAGTATATGAGTATCCAGCAAAGGACAAAAAACCCTCAATAATCAGCAAACTTTCCGATGTGAAGGGATTTATCCCAACTCAGTACGGAAATCTATATTTGACGGGCGAAATCTTTGATTATACGCTTTGGGCGAATGATAAACAGATTTTGACAGGCGTTTCCGCCTGCTATACGGACAGCGGCTATCTTGCCTTGCAGATTGATAATAGCAATTACATGGCAAGTCTTAAAAAACTTTTTAGCGGCTTTAAGGCATCGCTTGATTTGCTTGACTTTAAAATCCACGGAACTGTTTCGCTTGACTCGGTTCTCGAGCCCGACGATGCAAACGCAGTAAGCGAGTATAACGACAACAATGAGCTCCATTGCGATTTTAAGGCGCTCCTTCGTGAGGCAGGTCTTTCAGATAACAAAGTTTCACTGATGGAAAATGAAACGCCGATTGCCACGGTCATTCCTACGGTTTCAGAGGGTCAGAATAATATTGTTAAGCGGGCTCGTCAGCTGACGGAGATACAGTGGACGCCGCTTGAGAATATCACTCAATGGGGCAATTACGGAACGTTCAAGGCGGAAACAACATATACAGGCATTCCTTACGGACAGCCCGTGAACGCAAACGGATACATAGGCTACGGTGTTTCGATTGGAACCTTTGCCTCAGCGGTTCTGGACAATACAAGTAAATTCTACACGTCCTATTCATCCTATAACAAAATCGCGCCGGTTTATTCGACGGACTGCAGCGGCTACGTTTCCTATGCGTGGGGGCTGACGCAGAGAAAAACCACATATTCACTCTCGGAAGTGGCGGAAAAAATCGGAGATCAGAGCTTATACAGCCTTCAGGTGGGAGACTGCCTGAATAAGACGACTAGCCATACTGTCCTGGTTTCATCGCTTACATACGACGCGAACGGCAGTATTGTCGGATTGCAGGTCATGGAACAGACTCCTGTCATTACCCGCGTAACGAATTACGGAGAAGGGCAGACAAGGTCGCTTGCCAGCTTCCAGTCATATTATTTGAGCAACGGTTATGTCATTTACAGAAATCCGAACAGAGACAGCGTTATATATACTCCGAACCCAGCCGTTCCGCTTGACGGTGAAACAGTTGACGGTCAAAAAGAAGCCGCTCCGAAGAGCCAGACAACGGCATTCGTTGGCGGAAAAAGCGTTGTGCTGACATCCGACACTCAGGGTGCCGCAATATATTACACGCTTAACGGCTTTACGCCAACGGCATCGAGCACACCATACACCGGTCCGATAACGGTCAACGATACTACTAAGCTGCGCGCAATTGCTGTTTCGGGCAATTTTTCGGACAGTGCGATTCTCGAATATACGGTTAAGGTGCCTCCGCTTGCAACACCGACAGTCACTGTTTCAAGCGGACTGAACTCCGGAAATCTTATTTCCTCCGGCTCGCAGATTAAACTTAGCTCTATAGCCGGAGCGACGATTTATTATACACTGGACGGCTCAGAGCCGACGAGCACAGGCAAGGTCTATAATTCGCCGATCACGCTTACGCAGGATACGACGATTAAGGCAATCGCCGTGGCTCCCGGCATGAAGCAGAGCATATCAGTCGTTGCGGCTTATCGTATCGGAGCAGTCTTTAGTGTTACAGCTAGCGCCGGAACTGGAGGGAGCATAAGCCCCTCCGGTACAAGCTCTGTTCTTGTTACCGGCTCAAAGAGCTTCAGCATAAGTCCATCCAGCGGATACGCCGTGGGCGATGTCCTTGTAGACGGAGTATCTGTGGGCAACGTTACGAGCTATACCTTTTCAAATGTTAACGCGGATCATACCATTGCCGTGAGCTTCAAATATATCGCGCAGTTACCTTTTACAGATGTAAGCTCCGGACAGTGGTTTTGCGACGCTGTCAGCTTCGTATACGCAAAGGGACTTTATAAAGGCACCGCAGCGACGACTTTTTCGCCCGAAATGACAATGACGCGCGGAATGTTCGTAACCGTTCTGGGGCGTTTCGCGGGTCTGCCATCGGATCTTACATCGGGGATAGGTCTCGTAACAGGGGCAGGCGTAAATATCCGCACCGGTCCTTCAACTGACACGGAGGTGGCAGGTATCATTTCCAACAAAAACACCGTCGTGCAGGTGACCTCAGTGAGCGGAGACTGGTACGGCGTCAAATACGCGGCAGCCACGGGTTACATCAGAAAAGACCTCATCAAGGTCTATAACGGGAATTACAGCGATCTTACGGCGGGGCAATATTTCAGTCCTTACGTCGAATGGTCGGCGCTGACCGGCATAGCAGACGGAGTCGCCGGAAGCACCTTTGGCGCAGATACTAATATTACCCGTGAACACATGTGTATGCTCATGTACAATTATGCTGTCGCTTTCGGGAAAACGCTTCCGGTAAGTACCGTGAAATCGACATTCTCGGATGATTCGTCGATAAGTGCGGAAGCGAAGAACGCGGTGTACGCCTTACAGCAGGCCGGAGTAATAAACGGTATGGGTGACGGTACATTTTTGCCGCAGGGTACTGCGACGAGAGCACAGGTCGCGCAGATTTACATGAACTTCGTTAAAGCCGTCGGCTAACTTAGAGCTCGAAAGAAAAATACAGCGCCGCCGGGTCGAAGTGCTTAAGCTTCTGCCCGGCGCTTATTATATAGAAATCGCGAAGGTATTACCCGAAAAGTTTACAAAATGTTCGACACATCGAAGTAAAATGTGGTATTATTAAGTATAATGCAAGCATGTTTGTTTCAAGGGGATAGAGCTAATGGCCTTAACGTCGGCAAAAAGAAAAAATGAGATAGTGCCTGTAAGGCAGGTGATTCCGGAACTTTGCGCATCGCCCGAAATCGGACTGACGGCGCGTCAGGTAAGTGAGCGGATTCAAAACGGCTACGGAAACACAGCCATTGAGCCGCCGACCAAGACGGTCGGGCAGATTATCCGAAACAATCTTTTGACATACTTCAACATAGTATTCTTTGCGCTTGCTGCCTGCGTGATTGCGGTGGGCTCATGGTATAACCTTACTTTTATGCCGGTCGTTATCGCAAACATCTTCATCGGCATTGTTCAGGAGCTTCGAGCAAAAAAAGAGCTGGACAACCTAAGTATTATAAATTCGCCTAAGGGCGTTGTCGTGCGGGACGGAGTCTTTAGAACCATAGATGTCGGGAATACGGTGCGCGATGATATCGTGATTTTCGCACAGGGAAATCAGATATTCGCGGATGCGATTGTAGTTTCGGGCGAGTGCCAGGTCAACGAGGCCCTTATGACCGGCGAAGCGGACGAGATTAAAAAAACCGTCGGAGAAGAACTAATGAGCGGCAGCTTTGTCGTTGCAGGTTCAGTCAGAGCAAGGCTTACACGAGTCGGCAAGTATTCCTATGTTTCGCGGCTCACGCTTGAATCAAAGAAGAATAATCGGCAGAAGCAGTCCGAAATGATGAGGTCACTCTCAAGCCTTGTCAAATGGATAGGCATTGCGCTCATACCAATCGGCGCCTTTATGGCGGTCAAGGAGATTTTATGGCTTAATAGGTCGGTTGCTGACGGTGTTGTTTCAACAGTCGGCGCTCTGGTCGGAATGATACCGGAGGGGTTGTACCTGCTGACGAGCATAGCGCTTGTCGCGGCGGTCGTGCGTCTTGCCCAGCGCAAGACGATAGTTCATGACATGAACTGCATCGAAACGCTTGCGCGCGTCGACACACTCTGCGTGGACAAAACCGGAACAATAACCGAGAACAAGATGATAGTCGAGGATGTCTGCCTGCTCTGCAAGGACAGATTCATTGAGGACGATATTCGCATGATAATGTCCGACTATGTCTTTGCCATGCAGGACGATAACGATACCATGGCGGCTCTGCGCAGATATTTTAAGGGAAATCCCTCCCAGTCGGCCCGTGAAACTCTGCCGTTCACCTCGGTCAAGAAGTACGGCGGCGTATCCTTCCACGAGGACGAAACCTATTTACTTGGCGCTCCGGAAGTTATACTGGGCGAAAATTACGAAGAATACAGGGACAAGATTGACCATTACTCCAAGAAGGGCTGCCGTGTACTGCTTCTCGCGATATACGACGGAGAGCTTTCGGATGAAGCGCTGACGGGGAAAATCTTTCCGCTCGCTCTTATACTTCTCGCAAATAAAATCAGAAAGAACGCACCCGAGACCTTTTCCTACTTTGAAAAGCAGGGCGTAACGATTAAGGTCATCTCAGGTGACAATGCGCTGACGGTTTCTGAGGTCGCGAAGAGAGCGGGTATTAAAAACGCAGATAAATTCATTGATGCACGCACACTCGACGACGACAGGAAGATTCGTCAGGCGGCGCAGGAATACACGGTTTTTGGCAGAGTTTCACCCGACCAGAAACGAAAACTCATTAGAGCGCTCAAGGCCGCAGGTCACACTGTTGCAATGACGGGCGACGGCGTAAACGACGTGCTTGCACTCAAGGAAGCGGACTGTAGTGTTGCAATGGCTTCGGGCAGTGAGGTTGCTTGTCAGGTATCGCATGTCGTGCTTATGAACTCAAACTTCGCCTCAATGCCGTCGGTGGTTATGGAGGGCCGCAGGGTTATCAATAATATCGAACGAAGCGCTGTTCTTTATCTAGTCAAAAACATTTTTTCGTTCGTTATGGCAATCATAACTCTTTTATTTACGCTTCCTTATCCGCTGACACCTTCGCAGTTGAGCCTTGTCAGTACGATTTCTATCGGCATACCGTCTCTTGTGCTGGCGATGGAACCGAATGAAAATCTCGTCCGAGGGAAGTTCCTAAGAAATGTCATGTTCCGCGCACTGCCCGGGGGCTTCACGGATATAATCCTAATAGTAGGTGTCACTTTGTTCTATCTCGCTTTTGATTTTCCGATGGAAGAAATGTCTACAATTTGTGCCATCATACTTGGCGTTGTCGGACTATTGACACTTCACAGGATGTGTATCCCGTATAACAACATCAGAAAATTTCTTATGATATCAATGTGCGCCACCTTTGCCGTCATGCTGATATTTTTCAAAGAGCTCTTCACACTATCAGCTCTTTCATTTGCCTCGATACTCGTTCTTGTGGTGTTTTCTCTGCTTGCTTATCCGCTCATGAAAACGCTTATAATGGTTTTCGACAGGCTTGACAAAAGGTTTATATTGAAGCAAACGAAGACCGGATTGAAGAGAGGAAGACACGTTGCGCCTCCTCGCAAGAGATAGTAAAACTATATATATGCCGGAGCGAACAAAGCTCCGGCATATGTTGTTATTGACATATTTATGACATACTTTACAAAAACTTTATATTTTATTTGTTAGATTTTTATTGACAATGTCCAAAAAAGGGTATATCATCTTATTAAGTTAGAAAGGAGATGATATGATGAGCAGAAAATTTAATACTAGCGATGTTGATGACATGATTTACGGAAGCACCGTCACAGTACCCAGCGACAGATAACTGTCTCTTAGGATTATTCCGCGCTTTGCGGTTCACATATAAGATAATTCAAATGCTGCGTTCGGACGGTTTTGAAGCCGCCAGAGCGCGTTTATTATTTATACGGGAAAAACATCAAGCGGTACATGACGGAAGGCTAAAATAATAGTCATCCACAAAAAATGCCCCCTCAAAAATGAGGGGGCATATCCTTTATTTTTGGTTTTCGGGACTGCTGGATTTTTGCGGCTTTTTCGCTGAATCGTCATCGGAATAACTCGATATGTTGTCTATAATATATTCGCTTGCGATTTTGCATAAATAGCTTTCCACTGCAAGGCGCATTGCAATTTCGGGAAGGTGCTCTTCGGAGTTCAAAGCTCTTTCACTGAGCTGTGTCGCGCAGGTTTCAACCATGCTTCGGAAGCTCTCATAAAATTCCTCATCGGTCTTGTGCTGCTTAGAAACTTTTATGAGGTAGCCCGTGTCCTTAACCGAAAGAATTTGTTTCAGCCGCAGGATGATTGAAAGATAGACAAGATGTTCTCTGGAATATTTTTTTCCTCTGGCGCGTGGCAGCACATCAGCTTTGATGTAGTTGTTGACCATAGCCGAACTGAGCCTGTCGTCATCGCGAAGACTCGTCTTGCTGCGGGAGAGAAAATCCAGCACCTGATCCATATAAAGTTCAATATCGGGGAATCCGTTGTAGTCGGGGAATTTGAGCTGGTTAGCCAACTCCCGCAATTTTTCGACTTTACCCATCCGTAAGACACCTCAAAATATGATTGAATATATTATAACGCGCATGGAATAATAATGCAAGTAAGTTATATATTTAGTTGACATATCGCATATAAGATAATATAATAATGATAACCATATGACGCGATTATCAGGAGGCGTATTTTCTAATGAGCAGGATTTGTCTTTTCGGAGACTCAATTTCGAAGGGTGTCATTATCGATGAAATCAGGAATAGGTACACTATGACAAAGGATTGCTTTGCCAATTTGCTGTCCACAGGGAGCTCCGCTCTAGACGTGACGAATTATTCGATGCTGGGCTGCACCATAATGAAGGGCAAGAGCATGATTGAAAGGCACATCAAGGACGTTCAGAACTGCGAGATAGTTGCGCTTGAGTATGGCGGCAATGACAGCGACCATTTATGGGAACAAATTGCGCAGGATCCCAAGGGCGAGCATTACCCCAAAACACCGATTGCCGAATTTGAGCGAACCTACCGCGGGATAATCGATGAGCTTAACGTAATGGGAAAGAAAATTGTAATGCTGAATCTTCCTCCGATTGATGAGCACAAATATTTCAATTGGATTAGTAGGGGACTAGACCGGAACAAAATTCTGCAATGGCTTGGCGGCAGCGACGAGTTTATTTACAAGTGGCATGAGGCATATAATGTACAGGTCAGCAATATTGCATCTGAGTATAACATCCCGCTCGTAGATATAAGATCCGCTTTTCTCGAAAGGCGCAACTACACAGACTTTCTCTGCACCGACGGAATACACCCCAACGAAAAAGGGCATGAGCTTATTGCGGAGATTATATCCGGCGCACTGCCTAATCTTGAACAGCAAATAACAAGAAAAACGTCCCTTGACAAAGGCGCATAACCGATATATTTCGGTTGACATATTTGAAAAAATGTAGTAAATTATAGTGCGGCTTATCGCTGAGCCGCACTATAATTTATAGATTTGGAAGAGTATCGAAGTGGTCATAACGGCCCTGACTCGAAATCAGGTAGCGCGCAAGCGCTCGTGGGTTCGAATCCCACCTCTTCCGCCAAAATCCCCTTGAAAATTTTGAATTTTCAAGGGGATTTTTTATACACTGAATCTTATAAAAATAACCCTCTGGACAGAAATTGTTGTAAAGGATTACATTAATTTTCAAATTTGTTTTATCAGTGATATTTTCTATTCGATTCTAAAACTCACCATCACACAAATAATACCCCATAGTCTCAAATATCTGCCCATCTATGCTGAATATTTCATCAATGGGGATTACCATGCCATCAGTCATAGCAACAAACCTCGCATATTCGTCTATTTTTTTAACCGCACCGATAGCTGTAATATAGGCGCCGCCATCCTTCTTCGCATCCGGCTGAAAGTAGGTGATGGAGATTTCCAGGCAGTCCTCGAGACGGGTTGCTATGATTTGCAGTCTCTTGTTCAAGGCTTCCTTAGCGCTCTCATCCAGTTCCAAGCGTTTGTCAGTCAGTCTTGCGGCTTCCCTGACTGCGGATTCATAGCCGGTGAGCGCGGCGAAAGGCGCAAACTGGGCCGCGCGGTCGGCGACTGGCATCTGGGGGTGGGTTGCGGAGACGTGGTGGGGTAAATGGATGATGTCGTCATAGGAATTCGTCATGCCTTGTGTCCTCCGATTTGCCTGTTCCGGTCAATGGTGGTAGCGCCTTCCTCCAGGTTTGTGCCTTTTAGGATGGCATTCTTGCCGTACTTCTTCCTGATAGCCAGAGTTGCTTTTTGCATTCTTTTTTCGCGTTCGAGCTTGGCTTCCTCCTGCTTCTGGGCCTCGTAGTCTGTGAACAAATTTAGTTGCTCGGGGCTGCCGGCTTCCCGGACAGTCGCCCCGTCAACCACACGGTTCGCTACAAGATTGACCCTTCTTACTAAGAGATTTTCATCAACAATACGGTCAAAAAGCTCTAGCACGGCCTTCACAATCAGCTTTGTGGAGGAAGTGTGTCTTCCGAGATTGATGCTGCCGTGTGCCTGCTTTGGAACCGAACGGCCGTATCTGTCGGTGGTAATCTCGCCGTGATAAGACTGACGTGCTTTCTCGTCAGTGAGATTTCCAATATCATAGCCCACGGTCAGAACCATTTGGTCGGTCAGAAGTCCCTGTTCTACTAGGTCGAGCACCAGCAGCTCCGCCATTTCACGCACAATTAGCTTTGCTTTATCAAAGCTATATGGAGACTGTAAAACCTGGCCTGAGCCCAGGCTCTTTGTGCTCGTCTTATATGCCTTGATTTCGGCAATCGTACAGGGCTCCCAGCCCCAGGCGTGGTCGATGAGCAGTTCGGCGTTGATACCGAAGAGCCTGTACAGCAAGTCCTCGTTGTGGAAATCAACAGGCTTTCCGATTGAGCATCTTGCGATATCACCCATGGTGTAAAGCCCGTTCTCCTCAAGCTTCTTTGCATATCCTTTCCCCACACGCCAGAAATCGGTGAGAGGACGGTGCGACCATAAAAGACGGCGGTAGCTCATCTCATCTAGCTCTGCAATTCGGACACCGTTTTTATCTGCCGGAATATGCTTTGCCCAAATATCCATTGCAATCTTGCTGAGGTATAGATTTGTGCCGATTCCCGCCGTGGCGGTGATACCGGTTGTCTCAAGAACGTCCAGAATCATTTTCATAGCGAACTCACGCGCTGAGAGCCTATACGTGTTCAGATAATCGGTGGCGTCAATGAACACCTCGTCAATGGAATAGACATGGATGTCCTCGGGTGCAACATACTTCAAATAGACGTTATAAATCCTTGTGCTGCACTCCATATAATGCGCCATTCTCGGCGGTGCGATGATGTAGTCCAGCGATAGACTCGGAGAGGCCTTCAGCTCTATGTCATTGAAAGAGGATCCGGTAAATGTGCGTCCCGGTGCGTTGTTCAGCCGCCTCGCATTGGCTTCCTTGACTTTTTGAACGACCTCAAACAGCCTTGCTCGCCCCGGAATACCATATGCTTTGAGGGAAGGGGAGACGGCGAGACAGATGGTCTTTTCGGTGCGGCTTAAGTCGGCGACAACGAGATTGGTCGTCATTGGGTCAAGTCCGCGCTCCATGCACTCGACCGAAGCGTAGAAGGATTTTAAGTCAATTGCGATATAAGTTCTATTTTTCATTCTTATTCTCCGGCCGCCTCCTTAGACACAGAATCATCTGATCGACAAATTGGAATTCATCAGCTATTTCAGGAGTATTATTGAACCCTGCGTTTAAATATGGAAATAACCCATCGTGTGCTACCATAACTTTGAGCTGTAGGAATTGCGCTGACTAACTCCCATCCCTGCGAACCCAATTCATTTAATTCCTGTTGGAATGCGTTTTTATCTATTTTTCCTCCAAATGTGCCCTTGGCATCAGTAAATAATGTTTTATACTCAAACTTATCCATAATTTCCTCCGTTAAATTTCTGTTTGTTGTTATGATACCATAAATAACACTTCTTTTCATCAACTTAACAAGATTATTAATATTACGCGTTGGAGGTGACTCATTACAGTATTTATATCCGTTAACGGCAAAGAGCATGAACCTAATGGATGCAAAAAAAAAATAACGGATATTGAATGAAAAGGGCCTCCTATCGTAAGATTTAACTACGATAGGAGGTCTTTCTATGCCAAGAAGCTCGAACAGGAGCTGTTTTTAGAGAGCCGAAATACCTACGGCTACAGAAAAATGCAGAGAGCGTTGGCGCAGTCTGGCGCCGAAATCAGTGTGTATCGCGTTCGCAAGATGGGAGAATGAATTTTACCCCGAAACTTGCACTAAGTATAAGCATTATCATAATGGAAAAAGGGCGGGAGAAGCTGAGCGAGCTGGTGTTTTACAGTGACCGTGGCTGCCAGTAGCCTGCGAGTGCTGTGTTTTATTTAATAAAATAGCAGAAGAAAATGTTAGTAAAAAAACGTCGAATAAAGTATAATATGTAATATATAAGTAAGAAATCAGATGTTTTAGGACAGAGGGAACTAAGTTGAACCATATTGAAAAGCTTGAAAATAAAAGTATTCATATAATTAGAGAAGCATACAGACAATTCCCAAACCTGTGTATGTTATGGTCAATTGGGAAGGACAGTACAGTTTTGCTTTGGCTTACGCGCAAGGCGTTTTTTGGACATGTACCGTTTCCGCTGGTGCATATTGATACACACTATAAAATTCGGGAAATGATAGAATACCGGGATATGCTCGCTATGCAATGGAAACTTAACATGATTTTTGGAGAAAACAGGGAAGCGCTTGATAATAAGGAAACATTTCCTGACGGCGTGACGAGCAGAATACAGTGCTGTAAGAATCTCAAAACAGAAGCGCTAAAAAACGTGTTGAGCGGAGAATGCACACGTTTTAGGCTTAATCACCAAACCGGCAAATATGAGCCTGACAGAAATACTGAGCCTTTCACTGGAGTAATCGTGGGTGTGCGTTCCGACGAGGAAGGGAGCCGTTCCAAAGAAAGATATTTTTCTCCCCGTGATATTAATAACGACTGGGACATAGCCGATCAGCCGCCCGAACTTTGGAACCAGTATAAAACCGAATTTTCCCCCGGAACACATGTGCGTATTCACCCTCTGCTGGATTGGACAGAACTGGATGTTTGGGAATATATTCAAAAGGAAAATATTCCTGTTGTTTCACTATATTTTGATCAGGGAAACGGAACAAGATATCGTTCTCTCGGATGTGCGCCCTGTACAAAGCCGGTGGAGTCCAGAGCCAGTAATGTCTCGGAAATCATATCAGAGCTGAAGACTGGAAAATTCTCGAATATAGCTGAACGATCCGGGCGCGAGCAGGACAAGGAAGACGGCGGAGGCTTGGAAGACCTTAGAAGGGACGGCTACATGTAATGGCAAATGAATTAGAAACAGAAAACCGCCAGGATATTCGGGTTGTCGTTTCGGGGCATGTTGACCACGGAAAGAGCACGGTTATTGGACGGCTACTTGTAGATACCGGTTCGCTACCTCAGGGAAAACTGGAACAGATACAGGAAAAATGCAGAAGAACAGCCAAGCCTTTTGAATATGCCTTTCTGCTCGATGCGCTTAAGGATGAGCAGGCACAGGGGGTGACTATTGATTCTGCCAGGTGCTTTTTCAAAACTCAGAAGAGAAATTACATTCTAATTGACGTACCGGGCCATACGGAATTTATTAAAAACATGGTGTCCGGTGCATCAAGAGCTGAAGCGGCAGTTATTGTTATCGATGCTGATGAAGGAATCAAAGACAATTCAAAAAGACACAGCATTTATCTTTCCCTGCTGGGGATTAAGCAAGTGTGCGTACTCATTAATAAGATGGACTTAGTGGAATACAGTCGGCACAGGTTTGATGAAGTAGCAAAAAGCTATTCCGATTTTCTGCATACTATAAATTTAGAGCCTCAGTGTTTTATACCGGTTAGCGGTTTTTATGGAGACAATATCGTTTTCCGTTCCGAAAAAATGGATTGGTACTCGGGCAGAACCTTGTTGGAGACGCTTGAGGATTTCAAATCCGAGAGTGTTACAGACAATAGCCCTTTCAGAATGCCGGTTCAGGATGTTTATAAATTCACCGAGGAAGGTGACCAGAGAAGAATTGTTGCGGGCACGGTCGAGTCCGGCAGTGTTCGTGTCGGAGATGAGATAGTCTTTTATCCATCAGAAAAGCGCAGTCGGGTAAAATCAATAGAGTCTTTTAATACGGAACCGAAGATTATGGCATCTGAAGGGTATGCAACAGGCTTCACACTGGAAGACCAAATATACATCAAAAAGGGCGAACTTGCGACTAAACCGAACGAGACAAAGCCGCTTGTCGGTAAACATCTGAGAGCAACTTTGTTTTGGTTGGGCAAAAGCGCGGTCATAGAAGGCAGCCGTTATCTGCTAAAAACAGGCGGGACCAAGACGGGGGCAAGGCTTGACAAAATACTGAGTGTTATGGATGCCGCCGCCGCAAAATTTAAATATGTTCATCAAATTAACAGATTTGAAATCGCAGAATGCATCTTGACACTAGACAACGCTATCGCCTTTGATGCATCGGAAGCATATGCATCGGCAGGCAGGTTTGTATTGGTGGATGACTGCAACATTGCAGGCGGAGGAATCATTCTTGAAAACCTTCAGCCACAATCAGAACAAAGAAATTTGTTTAGCAGCTCCGGAAAAGTGAGTTACGAAGAGCGCTGTGCTCTTTTGGGACAGAAAGGTATCGTGCTTTGGTTTACGGGACTGTCGGGTGCAGGAAAGTCAACAATCGCAATTGAACTGGAGCGGGAGTTAATAAACAGAGGCAGGCTCGCCTATAGGCTTGATGGAGACAACATTAGAGACGGTCTAAATTCTGACCTTGGTTTCCTGCTTGACGACAGAACAGAGAACATCAGAAGAATATCGGAGGCTGCCAAACTGTTTAAAGACAGCGGAATGATAACTCTTGTTTCTTTTATTTCTCCGCTTCGGAATATGCGAGAAATGGCGAAAAATATTATTGGCGAAGAGAGCTTTGTCGAAGTCTACGTTAAGGCACCGCTCGCGACCTGCATTGAAAGAGATACAAAAGGTTTGTACCAAAAAGCGATAGAAGGCAAAATTAAGAATTTCACAGGTATTTCATCTCCATATGAAGAACCTGATTGCCCTGAAATAGTTCTGGAAACGGATAATTATACAGTCGGCGACTGTGTTGGTGCTGTTCTGGATTATCTTGAAAAGAACACGCAGAAAACCGGCTGGAAGGAAAAAGAACTATGAAAACGACTGAGTTTTTAATTGTAATTCTAATCGGATTTTTAGCACAGCTGATTGACGGCTCGCTTGGAATGGCATACGGAGTCAGCTCGACTACATTTTTGACTACTGTCGGTGTTCCGGCAAAGGTTGCAAGCGCAAGCGTACATACGGCAGAGGTGTTTACAACTTTTGTTTCTGGTGTTTCACACTGGAAAATGAAAAATGTTGACTGGGCAATCTTTAAAAAGCTGGTTTTTCCCGGCGTAATCGGCGGAGCGTTTGGCGCTTACGTCCTTGTCAGCTTCCCGGGTGACCTCATATCGCCGTTCGTTACGGTATATCTCCTTGTTATGGGCATTGTTGTTCTCGTCAGAGGAATTCGCGGCGTAACAAAAACGCTTATTAAGGGGAATAAGCTGATGCCCCTTGGCTTGGTGGGCGGGTTTTTTGACGCGGTTGGCGGCGGAGGCTGGGGGCCGATCGTAACCTCCACAATGGTTGCTTCCGGACATCCGCCCAGATACACCATAGGCTCGGTTAACACAGCGGAATTTTTTGTGACCTTGGTTCAAGTTCTGACTTTCACCGTATTTCTTGGAATCGGACAATATTGGCAGTACATCCTCGGACTTGCCATTGGCGGAGTTCTGGCTGCGCCGTTAGCTGCTTATGTTTGCGCAAAAATATCTGATAAAAAGCTTCTTCTTATAGTGGGTTGCCTTATCATTGTTCTAAATATCCGAAATATCGTTTTGCTTTTCATTTAGCAAAACTTGTTTATTCGGCAATTATTCGACAAATAACAACATGATTAACCATAATGATTCAATTATTGACAAGATTATACAAAGTAATTTATAGTGGTAATAGAAAACAGAATCGTTTGTTTTCGCGTGAGGTAATTAATGAGACCCTTCCAATGTAACTATAGCGGTAAAGCGCTGGAACTGCTTGATGAACTGAACATTTCCCTGATTCTTTCCACATATCAGGCGGGTAAGGTCATCATTCTTTCGAGCGATGGGATACATATGCATCAGCTTGTCAGAGATTTTCAAAGGCCAATGGGAATTGCCGTAAAGGGCGATATGATGGCCCTTGCCGGTGCCTTGGGAACAACGGTTTTCAGAACAGACCTGAACTTAGCCAAAACCTATCCCGAAAAGCCGGACACATATGACGCTTTTTATTTTCCGACAACCATGTTTAGAACAGACTTTGTCGATATCCACGACATTGCGTTTACGAATCAGGGACTTGTCGGTGTCAACACCTCCTTCAGTTGTCTTTCGAGACTAGACGGAGAGTATTCATTTAACCCCATCTGGAAGCCGCCCTTTATTAATGAGTTTCTTCCACAGGATTTGTGCCACCTTAACGGCATGGCTGTGGATGAGAATGCCGACATCAAATATGTTACAGCTTTTGGAGCCACCACCTCGAAGGAGGGCTGGCGGGAAAGCAAATTAACGAGCGGAATTCTTGTTGATGTAAGCACAAACGAAATAGTTCTTGACAAGCTGCCAATGCCCCATTCGCCGAGAATTTATAAAGGGGAAGTTTATCTGCTTCTTTCCGCAGAGGAAAAGCTGGTTAAGGCTGATTTGAAAAACGGAACCTATCAGGAAGTCGCAAAAATCGACGGGTTTATAAGAGGTCTGAGCTTCATCGAGAACTATGCTTTTATCGGTGTCAGCAAACTGCGAAAAACCCACACATTCTCCGATTTGGACATTGTGGACAAGGAAATAAAAGCGGGAGTTGTAATCGTCGATATAAACACGGGCAAAACCGTCGGAGAAATCAAGTACGACACTAGCGTTGAAGAACTGTATGATGTGCATATACTGAACGGATTAAAAAGAGTAAACATCTTGAATTATCAGCAATCTTTAAGACACAGAGCCTTAATAACACCGCTTGGAAGCAGCTGGGTGGAAAATTTAGAGAGAAATAAGCCGGAGAATAAACAGGGGGAGACCAGTGATGAAGAAAAGAATTAATCGCTTTTCAACTTATCAGCAGTCAATGTTTAATAAATACTCGATCGACGAGAGCTATCTGCAGACAGGCAAGCAGAGAAGAGCATGCCTTGAGCTACTCGAGAAAATTGATACAAATCAGAAGCTCGACGATAAAACGATAATTGAGAAGATTTCCGAAGCGTTTCAGGGTAGTGCGTTGCACAAAAAGGTGGCTTCTTGCGTTACAGTTGCCGCGCTTTTGGCTGCCTTGCAGAGCACGCCCGCAATGGCGCTTGCCTCGAACGACTATCAGCCGAAGGCCGAAACCGCATATTCACAGGTGCTTGCGGATGACAGCGGCGTGACGATGGACAGCGACAGCTATCTGGATATGAGGGCGCCTGCCGCTGCGCAGGATATAAAAAGCACCTCGCTGCACCTCTTCTCAAATCCTGTATTGGCAAACGATTTTGAGCCGTTGCAGAACAGCGGTGTTCTTGTTGACGACGACTCCGATCTTGCATTTATGGCTGCGCTTGAAACCAAAACCCTAACGGTTATCGACACCGACTTGGTGGATTGGGAAATCCTCAGAGATGCCGTAAACGAGGGAGAAATCCTGCTGCTTGACGATGACGACAATCCGCTTGATGCTATCCTTGAAAAGCTTCAGGAAATGGGCACGGTCGACTGCCTTAACATCATCTCCCACGGCGAAAGCGGAAAGCTCAAATTTGAAAACAGCACTATCGATTCCGAAGCGCTGGAAGAAAACTCGGATAAGTGGTCGGAGATATCCTCGCATATCAGCAGTGACGGCGATATTCAGCTCTACGGCTGCAATATCGCAAAGGGCGACGCTGGACAAGCCTTTATCGAAAAGCTCGCGCAGGTAACGGGGGCGGACGTTGCCGCATCAATTAACCCCACCGGCTCGGAAGAAAAGGGCGGCGACTGGACGCTCGAAGCTGTCGTTGGCGATGTTGAGGGGAATCTGCCCTTTGCAAAAGATGCAATCGGGAAGTTTATGAGCATTCTGCTGCCGGCCGATGGTGGCGTGACAGGCTTTGCTGATTATAGTTCTGGAGCTACTATAACTAATGGTTACTTTTTGGTTAGCGCTACTCTGGGTGGTAGCGCAGAAAATGTAAAATATTGCACAACTTATGGCTCATATATAACTGGCTCAACATCACCTGGAACAATTGCAATCAAAGTTGCTGCTAACGGATCAACCTTAGGCACATTTAGACTTCAAGGTATTCATCTTTTTGCCTATGCTGTGCCTACATGTAATTTAAGTAATGTATATATTGTTGGTCATTATTTAGACGGATCTACTGATAAAACTATAAGTACAGGTACTACATCTGTGCATTATTCTGATGCTGCTTTAACAGCTGACTTTACAAATTTTACCAGCTTGTCCCAGAAAGATTTAAACTATTTTATTGTCTATGCAACCGCTCAAAACGCGCGAGCTTTGAGTTTAGCTTCATTTAGCATAAGTAATGCAACAGCACCGGGGCCGGCCGCGCCGTCAACACCGAATATGACAGACGGAACGGATTCGGGTTCGTCAAACAGTGACAACATTACGAGCGACACAACACCGACCTTTACAGGCACGGCAGTAGTGGGCAGCACCGTTACGCTTTATGACACCGATGGCACCACAGAGCTTGGAACTGTAACAGCGACAGATGGAACATGGAGTATCACGCCCTCCTCAGCGCTGTCTGCAGGAACCCACAGCATAACGGCAAAAACAACGACAGTTTTGGGGACAAGCACGGCTTCTTCACCCCTGAGCGTGAAGATAGATACAGCGGCACCCGCGACACCTGTCATCACAACTGCGGCGCAAACGGTAAATGCGAACAGTATTACAATAACCGGCACCGCGGAAGAAGGCTCAGCGATAACCATTACCGGAGGTGCCGCTCAAGCAACGGGAACAGCCACAGGCGGGAACTATTCCATCAGTGTAAGCTTGACTCAGGATGCAGTAAATACGCTTGTAGTAAAAGCAACAGACACGGCAGGCAATGACAGCGCAACTGCGAGCGTTGTAATCACAGAGGACAGCACAGCACCTTCCGCGCCGACAGTCACAAGCGATAATGCAACGACAAATGACACCACGCCCACATGGGAATGGGTATCAGGCGGCGGCGGTAACGGCACCTTCAGATACAAGCTGGACAGCGGCGATTTCTCATCGGGCGCAACAGAGACTACTACAGCCTCATATACGCCTGCCTCTTTGAGCGAAGGCGAACACACACTTTACGTGCAGGAGCGAGACGACGCTGGCAACTGGTCGGCGAGCGGGAGCTATAAGGTAACTGTGGACAGCACAGCGCCGAACGCACCGACATTCACGAACTCAGTTGCAGCAACAAATGACACCACGCCTACATGGGAATGGGAAACAGGTGGCGGTGGCGGAAACGGCACCTTCAGATACAAGCTGGACAGCAGCGATTTCGCCTCGGACGCAACAGAGACTACGACAGCCTTATATACGCCGGCCGCCTTGCCTGAAGGCGAACACACTCTCTACGTACAGGAGCGAGATACCGCGGGCAACTGGTCATCCAGCGGCAGCTATAAGGTAACTGTGGACACAGCGGCTCCCGCAGCACCCTCGTCGCCGGATTTGACGGAAGCAACGGACTTGGGTTCGTCAAACACTGACAACATCACAAGCACCGCAACGCCGACCTTTACAGGTACAGCGGAGGCAAACAGCACCGTCACGCTTTACGACACCGATGGCACGACAGTGCTTGGCACCGCAACAGCCGCCGGAGGCAGCTGGAACATAACTTCCTCTGAGCTTTCTGCGGGTAATCATACCATCACGGCAAAAGCGACTGACGCTGCAGGTAACACAGGTGTGGCATCCTCGTCTATGAACGTAACTATAGACACGACGGCACCGTCAGCGCCGTCAGCGCCTGATTTGGCGACAGCCTCGGATTTCGGCACATTAGATAACGATAATTTAACAAGCGACACTACGCCGACCCTTACAGGTACAGCGGAAGCTGGCAGCATCGTTAAGCTATATGACGGCGCGACGTTGCTTGGCTCCGTAACTGCAGATGGAAGCGGAAAATGGAGCTACACAACAGGCGCACTCGCCCAAGGTACACACACTATTACGGCAAAAGCGACTGACGCTGCAGGCAACGCAGGCGTTGCTTCCTCGTCTCTGAGTATAACTATCGATACTACGGCACCGATCGTAAGCTCCGTAGCAGTGCCGGCTAACGGCACCTACAAGGCCGGGCAGAATCTTGACTTCACGGTAAACTTTAACGAAGCCGTCATTGTGGAAACTTCCGACGGTACCCCGCGCATCGCGCTGGATATCGGCGGTACAACCAGGTACGCCACTTACCAATCAGGAAGTGACTCAACGGCGCTGGTCTTCACTTACAACGTGCAGTCCGACGATAACGACAGCAACGGCATTACTGCCGTCGCGCTCACTGCCAACGGAGGCACACTGCGCGACGCCGCCGGAAATGACGCAACTCTGATGCTGTACAGCGTTGGCGATACGTCTAATGTTAAGGTGGACAACACGGCCCCCGTTGCGCCTTCGATTACTATCAGTTCGGATATTGGAAATCTCGTTAACGACGGCATTACAAAGACTACCTCTCAAACCATCACCGTCAGCGGCGAAACGGGAGCAAGCGTCGATCTGGACTTTGGGGATGGCTCGTCCCATGCCACCGGCACCATCGGGGCAGGCGGCAGCTTTACGAGCGCGGCACATACCTACACGGCGGGCAGCTATACCATTTCAGCCACGTTGACTGATACAGTTGGCAATACCTCGACCACAGGTACAAAGACCCTTGTCATCGATACGACAGCGCCGTCTGTTTCAACATCCGCAACTGTGACCATAAGCACGACTGCGGCGACCCATGACGCAACAGTCTGCGGACTGACAGCGACTGATGCAACGGCGATTTCCGGCTTTACCGATGCACGTGTATGGTCCATAACCGGCGGCACCAATGCGGACAAGTTTTCAATTTCCGGCGCTGACCTGAAGATAAATAATGCCGGAGGCTTAAGTGTCGGCGACTATACTGTGGAGGTAACCGCAACCGATACAGCCGGCAACACGAACGCGAAATCAATCAAAGTAACAGTGGTTAGCGGTCCTACAGTTAGTTCGCTTAGCCAGAGTTATGACGATACTGCAGATAACAATACATTTGGAAATAAGGCCGGAAAGATAACCGCAACGGCGAATTCCGGAACTATTACCGGTTATGGAATCAACGGCGGAATGCTGGGCGATATTGACATTGACGCTGTTACCTATAATGTCTCCAAAGCCGGTACCTATGGCACGCTGTACGTCAAGAGCAGTGACGGTTCCTATGTCTATGTTCCCATCAGCAATGCAAAACTGAACGAACAGACGGCTACCGTAACCGATGTCTTCACGATTGAGGCGTCAGATGGCGCCGGCACGGCAGGGAACACACTGACCATCACCATCAATGGCGTCAACGATACGCCGACCCTCGACGCGCCATCTGTGGCGGCTTACACCGATACTGCAGCAGCCAATACGTTCAGCAACACCGAAGGAACTCTTTCTGGCGGCGACCGTGACAGTGTAGCAGCTCTATCCTACGGCATTTCCGGCGGCGGGGCAGGGGCGAATATCGGCGGAACGGATTATGACGTTTCAAAATCCGGAACTTACGGTACGCTGTATGTCAAAAGCAACGGCGCCTATGTCTTTGTTCCTAACAATTCCGCTATCAATGCTCTCAGTTCTGACCAGAGCGAAACCTTTACTGTGTCAGTGTCAGACGGCACTTTGTCGGAGACACAAACCTTCACCGTGAGCATTACTGCGGCAAACGACGCCCCGACAGTGGGAACGAATAATGCCTTAACACTTAACGAGGACGATGCGGCTACATCAATAGATACATATTTGGTATCCAGTGATGTTGATTCTGCGACGATTACTTACACGATGACGACTGCACCGACGAAGGGTGCCTTGTCAAACGACGGAGCTGCAATAGCCTTAAACGGAACGTTTACACAGGAAGACATTGACGCCGGAAAGATAAAATATACGCCTAGCGTAAATGCTAACGGAGCAGACAGCTTTAAGTTCACGGTGTCCGACGGATCAAACAGCGTTACAAACCAGACATTCAATGTATCAATTACCCCTGTCAATGACGCGCCCGTGATTTCCACAGAAGCCGCGATAAGCGTTGTTGAGGGTAGCACAACAGCCTTCACTCCGGCGGCTTCGGACCCTGAAGGAGATAGTCTCACATGGAGCATCACGGGAGGCGAGGACGCGGCAAAGTTCAGCATAGTTTCCGGTGCCGTTACATTTATAACAGCTCCATCCTTCAACTCTCCGACTGACGCAGACGCTAAAAATGACTATAAGTTGGAGATTTCCGTAACCGACGGATCTTTCCATGTTGAAAAAGCTGTTACAGTTACAGTTACCCAGCAGTTAATCAGCGGTTCCGGCGGTTCTACAACCAGCACAGTTGTCGAGGTCAACGGTCAGAAGCAGGACGCGGGAACGTCTAGCACATCCATCACCTCCGGCGGTCAGACCGTGATAACGGTAAAGGTCGACGATACAAAGCTTGACAAAATACTTGAGAGCAGCGGCGAAAAGCCGACCGTAACATTACCGAGTTCGGGTTCCGATGTCACAGTCGGAGAGCTGAGCGGTCAGACGGTCAAGAATATGGAGCAGAAGGAAGCGACGCTCGAAATCAGGACCGACACTGTCACCTATACTCTGCCTGCGTCCCAGATTAACATCGACAGCGTATCGGCGCAACTGGGCTCACAGGTCGCACTCAAGGACATCAAGGTGAGCGTATCAATAGCCGAACCTACAGCGGATACGGTCAAGATAATTGAGGACACGGCTAACAAGGGCAACTATCAGTTGGTTGTGAAGCCGGTGGAGTTCACCATTACCTGCACTAGCGGCGACAAGACAGTAGATGTTAGCAGGTTTAACGGCTATGTCGAGCGTACTGTTGCGATTCCGGACGGAATTGACCCAAGCAAGGTAACGACGGGCATAGTGCTTAATGCCGATGGAACCTTCAGCCACGTGCCTACACAAATAGTTTCAGTAGGCGGAAAATACTACGCAAAGATAAACAGTCTGACGAACAGTACATATTCAGTAATTTGGAATCCCATCGAATTTACTGATGTAGTAAATTATTGGGCACAGGCAGCAATCAACGACATGGGCTCAAGAATGGTCGTAACCGGCGTAGGAAGCAATATATACGAGCCTGGCAGAAGCATCACGAGAGCGGAGTTTGCAGCGATAGTCGTGAGAGCGATGGGCTTACAGAAGGGCACGACAGAGAGCAGCTTTGCAGATGTAAGTATGACAGACTGGTTTAACGGTTATGTCGACACCGCTACGGCATACTCGCTCATAACTGGCTATGACAGCGCATCTTATGGCCCGAACGATACGATAACCCGCGAGCAGGCGATGGCGATACTGGCTCGAGCAATGAAGTTTACAGGTCTAAGTGTAAATCTGACAGACTTTGAAATGAACGATCTCATTTCAAAGTATTCAGATGGAGCGGCAGTCTCTGATTACGCAAAGGCTAGTGTAGCTGCCTGCCTCAAAGCTGGAGTTGTAAACGGAACAACCACTACAACGATTTCACCGAAAGATTATGTGACTCGTGCGGAAGTTGCTGTTATGGTTCAGCGCCTGCTACAAAAATCTGGACTAATTTAAAATTGAAATTCAAATACTCCGGCAGGGTACATAACCTTTGCCGGAGTATTTGAGTTAATTTGCTGCAAAATAAAGTTGCCAACGTCATGGATGGAAGAGTCTTACAAGGATTTTAAATTGTAATGTAATCTACACACTGTTCCCATATGAAATAATCAAAAAATTATTTAGAACAGCTAAAAATTTTTAATAAAGCATTGCCATTAAGGTCCGAACATGCTATTATAAGAAAAAGATGACCCTTTTGAAAATTCGAATATAATTGGGGGATAAAAAAATGATAGATCTAAGCATTAATCGTGAAAACCTAAAAAACAACATTCGCAAGGCAAAAGAAAACAATGTTATCATTCCCACATACGAGCAGATGAAAAATCCGGAAAAAGTACCGGAGCGTATTCGTGAGAAGCTCAAAAATGTGGGCTTGTGGGAAGTTAATCCCCTAAACCTGTTCCGTATTACATGGAAAAACGAGCCAAAAGAGCACGGCGGTCTCTATAACAATGTGCCGAACTTTGTTGAACTGCCTCCTGAGCTTACAGGAGTACCCGCGCGTATTGTCTGCATGGCCGGAAAATGGTTTCCCACCGGCTGCCACAAGGTCGGCGCTTCCTTCGGCTGCCTCGCACCGAGACTTGTCACAGGCCAGTTCGACGCGACTCGTCAAAAAGCCGTTTGGCCGTCTACAGGCAACTATTGCCGTGGCGGAGCTTTCAACTCCAAACTTCTAGCTGTCGACTCCATTGCTATCCTACCCGCAGAGATGAGCCGTGAGAGATTTGACTGGCTTTCCAAGATTGCCGGCGAAGTTATCGCAACTCCGGGCTGCGAGTCGAACGTCAAGGAGATTTTCGACAAGACTTGGGAACTGAAAAATACACGCGACGACGTTATGATCTTCAACCAGTTCGAGGAAATGGGCAATTACCTCTGGCACTATCAGGTAACAGGAAACGCTTTGGCTGATGTGTTTGAAAGCATCAAGCGTCCCGGCGACCATTTCGCAGGTGCATGCTTCACCTCCGGATCTGCCGGAACTATGGCGAGTGGCGACTACCTTAAGGAGCAGTATCCGCACCTGAAGCTCGCCGTTGGCGAGGCTCTCCAGTGCCCGACTGTTTTGGACAACGGTTTTGGCGGTCACAGAATTGAAGGTATCGGCGATAAGCACATTCCTTGGATTCACAATGTTAAGAATACGGATATGGCGATTGCCATCGACGATGAAGATAGCCAGAGACTGCTTCGTCTTTTCAATACTCCCGAAGGCCAGAAATATCTTGCAGAGGAACTCGGACTTTCCAAGGAACTCATCGAAAAGCTCACATGGCTCGGCATCTCCGGCATTGCAAACGTCCTTTGCTGCATAAAGATGGCAAAGTACTATGAACTGACTGAGCACGACGTAGTCGCAACAGTTCTGACTGACTCCGCTGTTATGTACGGTTCCAGAATCGAAGAGCTACGCGTAGCACACGGCGAGTACAGCGATAAGGCTGCCGCTGTCGACCACAACCTGCACATGCTCGGCGTTCGTACGGATAACCTGCTTGAGCTCACCTATGCAGAGCGCAAGAGAGTCCATAACCTTAAGTACTACACGTGGGTCGAGCAGCAGGGCAAAACCTACGAGGAAATCAACGCCCTCTGGTATGACACAGAGCACACATGGGAATCCATCCACGGTCAGGCTAAACAGCTTGACGAGCTCATTAACGAGTTCAATGAGGAAACGGGTCTTATCAAAAATATATAACGCCACTTCTGGAGGCAACAATGAAAAACGTGATATGTGCCCGCTGCGTTAAGTGCGGTAAAGAGTACGAGGCAGTTCCAAATCTCGAAAACTGCTCCTGCGGCGGCATTCTCGATATCATATACGACTACGAAAATATAAAAAAGAAGCTCACAAAGGACGTTCTAAAAAATAGAACGGATTATTCGATGTGGCGCTATCGCGAGGTCCTTCCCGTTGAAGAGGACACGCCCAACACTCCGCTCAGAGTGGGCTGGTCCCCCTTGTACGAGGCACAGAGACTTGCGGATATTCTCGGCATCAAAAAGCTCTTTATCAAGGACGACGGACTCAATCCCACGTCCTCTTTGAAGGACAGAGCCTCCGCTATGGCGGTCGCAAAGGCAATTGAGGCGAAAGCCCCGGTAATCGCCTGCTCCTCGACCGGCAACGCGGCATCATCCCTCGCCGGCAACGCGGCAGCCGCGGGCCTTAAGACCTATATCTTCGTGCCGTCCCGCGCGCCTAAGGGCAAGGTTGCACAGCTCATCACCTTCGGGGCCAATGTCGTTTCGGTCGACGGCAGCTACGAGGACACCTTCAAAATATCTGCCGAGGCCATCAAAAAGTGGGGCTGGTATAACAGAAACGCCGCCATCAACCCTTATCTTTCGGAAGGCAAAAAGACCGTAGCGCTCGAAATCGGCGAACAGCTCAATTGGGAGTGCCCCGACTATGTCGCTCTTTCCGTTGGCGATGGCTGCACTATTGCGGGCGTCTGGAAAGGCTTCAAGGATTTATACGCGCTAGGCCTTATCGACAGGCTTCCAAGACTTATCTCCGTTCAGGCTTCAGGCTGCTGCCCCTTAAACCGCGCTATAGCTGAAAAGAAGCCCTGGTACCCAATGGAGGAAAACACTCTGGCCGATTCCATCGCCGTCGGTGTTCCGCGCAATCCAGACAAGGCGCTTAACGCCATAACCGAGTCGAACGGCATCGTCGTAAACGTGACTGACGAGGAGATTATGGCTGCCCAGAAGCTACTTGGCACGACCTGCGGAGTCTTTGGCGAACCGGCCGGAGTCACAGGTGCTGCAGGACTCAAGAAGGCTTGCGAACAGGGTCTTATTCCGAAAGACGCAACTGTTGTCTCGATTGTAACGGGCAACGGACTCAAGGACGTCGACAACGCAATCAAGGCGACAAAGCCGCCGATTTTGATTAAGCCCGATATGTCCGCTCTTATAAGCGCTTTCGAGACAAACGGGATCATGCCCGAAGATTAATAGCTTTTAAACAAGAGTGATTTCAGTTTCACTTACGCGCGTGGCGGGGGCTTGCTCCTGCCACGTTTTATTTGCGAATACTAAAAAGAAGCTGTGCTGATGACTGCCGTGAAATAGTGTATAGTTCCTGCTTCTGTCTTGACAACATGAAATATATCATATATCATAAAAAACTAAGGTATATGAAGTAAAATAATGTTACTTGTAGGTTTTTGAACTAATATGCAAGAATTTCGTTGTATAACTAAAAGTAGCAGGTTTATGCAAAGGATATATTTCTGAATCCGAAAGAATAAGCGCTCAGCTTTTTTTAACACATTTAATTACATCAGGGGAGTCACTTAATCCATGCGGTGCGGGTATTTCCCTCCGCGTTGCGACTTAATCGAGGACAGAACTTATGAAAAGCAATAATAAAGGTATAACACTACTTGAGCTGATAGTAACTTTTTCGATCGTTGCTGTTCTAGCTCTCGTTGTTGTGCCGAATTTAACACAATATATCGGGTTTTCTTCTAAAGGAACCTGCGAGGCCAGCCGACTGGAGTTTATGCGCAGCTATCAGACGTATCTGTCGACCAGCGAGGGTAATGGAACGCTTGCGCAGGCGCTTAACGGCCAAATCCCCGAGATGCTTGCCGATAAAAACAACCTGAAATGTTCTAATGGCGGAACATTTGCTGTCGTGGACGGAAGCATAGTCTGCTCTGTACACGGCGCAATCGGCTCCCCCGGAGGTGCCGGGGGCGGAGGCGTCATAATCCTCAAGGCTGGCACTGTAATATTTGGAACCCCCGCGACGCATGAAGTCGTTCTTGATAGCTGGAAGGGTTCCTGCAAACAAGTTACGGACTTTTGTGCGGCCAATCCCTATGAATCCGGCCTAAATCTGACAGATTTATCAAAGGGCTCGGTATTGGTAGATGAATATGGAAAGACATATCTTGTTTTGTGGGATGATCCGTGGCTGACAAAGAATCAAGCAGTGGATTACGTAAATAATCCGTCAGCGATTAGTTTTATTAAAGAATTCGACCCAACACATATAATTGATTCATCAGCGTACAATAGCTCTACAGGCTGGTCGCCTCACCTTATGAACGGTGATGTTTTTTATGAAAACGGCGTGGCATATGTTTATTTGGGTACTAGCGATAAGCAGTGGGAAAGTCTGCCGCAAAATGGTGGATACTGGATTAGGCTTGTTTGATAATTGGGAAACGGAATTTACAAATGTTGCAGCACACGATACCGCCGATATTTGACGAAAACTCAAAAATTTTGATACTCGGCTCGTTTCCGTCAGTTAAATCCCGCGAGGTGCAGTTTTTCTACGGTCACCCACAAAACCGATTTTGGCGCTTAATGGCGGCGCTTTTCGCTTGTCCCGTACCTGTGACTGTGGAAGAAAAAACGGCACTGCTGTTGGATAACGGAATCGCTCTATGGGACGTCATCGCTTTCTGCGATATCGAAGGTTCGGACGACGCCTCAATAAAAAATGTTATCCCGAACGACCTGAGGGTAATAACTCAAGTCGCCGATATTAAACATATTTTTACAAACGGCGGAACGTCTTACAGATACTACAAAACATACTGCTTGCAGCAGACGGGAATTCCGGCGACAAAGCTGCCCTCTACCAGTCCGGCAAATGCCGGCAGCAGTTTGGAGAAGCTTATTAAAACCTGGGAACAGGTTGCTAAAAGCCTCAAATAATCGATAACAGCGGTGCGAGGGCAAAGCCCTTCGCACCGTTGACTTTTTTTGCCTGCTGATGTACTATATTTTCGGATAGATTCTGATAAACGTCTTCGTTTTTGGAGGGTTGCTACATGGTCGAAAGAATCAAGATAAGCTATGCCAACTGCTACCTGCTTTCGGGCGAGGGTGGTTCAATTCTGATAGACACCTGCAATTATAAGGACGGACCGAAGATTTTGGAGCGTATTAAAGACAAGAATGTCAAATTGATACTGCTTACGCACGGACACTTCGACCATGTCAGCTCCGCAGAATATCTTGCAAAGAGGCTGAATGTGCCGATTGCAATGAGCAAAGAGGATGTGCCGATAATCGGTAGAGGTGAAGATAGTGTTCTGCTTGGCCCAGCTCCTATCGGCAGGGTAGTCTCTTTCTTTTCAAAGTTTGTTTTGAAAAAATCTACATACTCTTTTTTTACACCGGATGTTCTGCTTGAGGAAGGGGAGGATTTATCAAAATATGGCGTGAAGGCTCATGTTGTGGAGCTTCGGGGACATACCAAAGGCTCACTCGGAGTTTTGACGGATGACGGAGACATTATCGTCGGCGACGCAATGTTTAATATATTTCGCCCAACAGGCTCACGGATTTTTGAGGATGAGGAAACGATGAGGCAAAGCGTCAAAAAAATCAAAAAGAGCGGCGCTAAGACAATTTACGTTGGGCACGGCAAACCGATAAAAAACATCTAAGGAGAACACTATGGCGAAATACGATTGGCTTGACGAGTATCTACTGTCAAAGTTGGGCGCCGTCAAGGATTATAAGCCGGAATGGGAGTGGTTCCGCTATCTGGTTGGCGGAAAAATGTTTGCAGCTACTTGCCAGCCTGGGACGCAGTACAAAGGCTATGATGGTCGAGAGCTTTTGCAGCTCAAATGCGAGCCGCTTCTGGCGGAGGCACTTAGAAGCGAATATCAGGATATAGTCCCTGGTTTTTACATGGATAAGCAAAACTGGAACTCAATATTTCTGGATGGGGAAGTACCGGACGATGTGCTGCGCGACCTCTGCGACAGGTCATATTCGCTCGTGTTCGCAAAGCTTACGAAGAAAGTAAAGGAAGAGATTCAGAGCGCAGGCATTGAAAAAGAATAATATTTAAGATATTATATTAGTAGATTAATATAGCGGAGAAAAAAACACGGTCCGGTTGGTAGTCCGGGCACAGAACCTAACTGTCAGTAACCTGCCTCCTTGGTTGTCCGTTCTCCGCTGAAAAACAAGGGGGCATTTGTTATGCAAAAAAGCGAAAGCAGACTAACGGTGTTATATGACGAACCGTTTTGGGTCGGAGTCTATGAGCGTATTTTCGAGGGCAAACTTGAGGTCTGCAAGGTAACTTTCGGCGCGGAGCCGAAGGACAGCGAGGTCTATGAGTTTTTCATTAATAACTTTAACGACCTGAGCTTCAGTCCGGCAATCAAAGCCGAGATAAAAAGCAGACCCGAGATAAACCCAAAACGAATGAGACGAGAAATAAACAAACAGCTTGAAACGCGCGGAGTCGGTACAAAATCGCAGCAGGCGCTGAAACTGCAGCAGGAAGCGGGAAAGCTTGCGAGGAATGAAAGCACGAAGCAGCGAAGGGAAGATGAGAAGCAGTTCAAATTTGAACTGCGCCAGCAAAAACAAAAGGAAAAGCACAGGGGACGATGAAAACCCTAGCGCGTCTCCGCTGATAAAATTTCGATTTTCGAGGAATACTACTGCTACTCTTAAAAAGAAGGTGGTAGTCAATGGATACTGACAAAAATCACAGACCCATAGACGATAGGATATATGAAAATTTCTATGACATGAAATCGGTAATGTCATCGACAGAGATGACGGGACTGACGCCGACTCCGCCGCTCTCCGAAGAAGACGCGGAATCATACTCGGAGATACACGGTATGCCGATACCGGGAGATCCGCCGAAAAAAGAGAGAGAAAAAAAGGTTATCCCGAACGAACCGTGGCTCCGATAGGATGCTAAAAAGCACGCCGATAAAAACGGCGTGCTTTTGTACTAAAGCTTCAAAAAAATAACCTTCACAATAACACCAGACTTAAATCTGTGTTAAAATATTCATGAGAGGGTGAGGGCATGGAAACATATAAAACAGCGCAGGTTGCAGAAATTATAGGTATACATCCCAATACGGTACGGCTGTATGAGGAGCTTGAGCTGATCCCGAAGGCAGAACGCAGGTCGAACGGTTACCGCGTGTTTACGGCGCTGCATATCGAGCAGTTCGAGCTTGCAAGAATGGCACTCAAGGTCGAAGTGCTGCAGAACGGACTTCGGAAAAAAGCGATAGATATAATAAAAACCTCGGCAAGATGCGATTTTGACGGGGCAATAGGTCTTACGGAGGAATATCTGCGTAGTATAAAAAGAGAGCAGAAAAATGCGGAGGAAGCGATACTGATAGCAGAGCGGCACTTGACTAAAGAGAATCAGGAGACAGAGAGTCTCTGCCTTACCAGACAGGAAGCCGCCGATTATCTTGATATTACGATAGATACCCTCAGAAACTGGGAGTTGAACGGACTGCTGACGGTGAAGCGCAGGCAAAACGGCTATCGGGTTTACTCAGATGAGGATGTACGCAGGCTCAAAATAATTCGTTCGCTGCGCTGCGCGAATTATTCACTTTCTGCGATACTGAGGCTGCTTTCCGCTGTTTCGGGCAATCCGGAAACGGACATACGCGCCACAATTGACACTCCGGAAGCGGACGACGATATAATTTCGGTTTGCGACAGACTTATAACATCACTCAGAGATGCGGAGGTAAACGCGCGGGGTATGCTCGCAAAACTTCACAGGATGAAAAAACTATATAAATAAAACCCTCCACTTTAACACCAGACTTTGGTCTGGTGTTATTTTTTGTACAGAAAGTCAGTAAAATGCCAACCGTGTTCAAGAAGTTTTTAACGTGTTAGGTTAATCTGATTACAAAAGGGGGAATTAACGTGGTTAATACTATCGAAGCAAAAAATCTATGCAAATCCTACAACGGCGTTAGGGCAATCGAAAATGTCAGCATTGAGGTCGAACGAGGACAGGTTTTTGGGCTGCTCGGAGCGAACGGCGCAGGAAAAACAACGACAATCGAATGCATTATGGGAACGAAAAAGGCGGACAGGGGAGAAGCGACCGTTCTCGGACTTGACCCGTATCGCAAACGGAAGATACTGTTTGAACGCGTAGGGGTACAGTTTCAAGAATCCAGCTACCAGGAAAAAATTTTGGTAAGCGAGCTATGCGAGGAGACTGCGTCGCTTTATAAAAACGCGGCGGACTACGGCGAGCTGCTCCGCCGGTTCGGGCTTTCGGAAAAGGTCAAAAGCCCTGTCAGCGAGCTATCCGGAGGGCAGCGGCAGCGGCTTTTCATAGTTCTGGCACTCATCCCGAATCCCGAGGTCGTGTTTCTGGACGAGCTGACGACCGGATTGGACGCAAGGGCGAGGAGGGAGGTCTGGAAGTGCCTTTCCGAGTTGAAGCAAAAAGGAATGACAATACTCCTGACCTCGCACTTTATGGATGAGGTGGAGGCTCTCTGCGACAGGATTATGATACTGAAAAACGGTGAAAGCGTGTTTTGCGGAACAGTCAGCGAGGCGATTGCGGCTAGCGGCTGTGAAAAATTTGAGGACGCTTATCTCCGACTGGCTGACGAGGAAGAGGGTGAAAGAGTATGAAGGCATTCGGAACACATTTTAAAACGGAGCTGAAGCTTTCGCTTCGCGGCATGGACATGGTGATTTTCGCGATTTGTATGCCGGTTGTCGTGATGGTCATCCTCGGTATCATCTATGGCAGCAAGCCCGCCTTCAGCGGAGCAAGCTATAGTTTTCTGGAGCAATCCTTCGGTGCGGTTGCTGCGATAGCCGTATGTGCCGGCGGAGTGATGGGGCTGCCGCTGGTCGTGTCGGATTACAGAAACAAAAAAATTCTAAAGCGGTTCAAGGTTACGCCTGTAAGTCCGACGATGATACTATTGGTGCTGGTCGCAATCTACACGCTATATGCTCTTGTCTCGTTGCTATTGGTTTACATAACTGCTAGGGTTTTCTTCGGCTGTACGTTCGGTGGGGCATGGCTCCAGTTTATTGGAGCGTATCTGCTTGTTTTGCTTTCGATGTTCAGCATCGGAATGATGGTGGGCGGCATTTCGCCGAATGTGAAGACGGCAAACATTCTTTGTTGTGTGCTTTATTTTCCGATGCTCATTTTTTCGGGTACGACGCTGCCCTATGAAGTCATGCCGAAGGCCTTGCAAAAGGTAGCGGATTTTATGCCGCTAACGCAGGGGATAAAGCTTCTGAAAGTCACCTCTCTCGGACTTCCTTCGGATGGCGTTCTGCTGCCGATCTTCGTTATGTCTGTGCTTGCCATCATCTGCGTCGGCGTCTCAATACGGTTTTTCAGGTGGGAGTAAGTATAAAAACAGCGAGCCGTTTCGGCTCGCTGTTTTTGCATTATTTTTTCTTTATAACGGGCAGCCAGACCTCGCTCCTATAGTCCGGAGAAGACATGTCTCCTTCTGAATAGATCTCGATATCCGGCGCATCGGCATATTCATAGCCGGATACCGGCAGCCACTCGGACACTATTCTCGTCTGAAGCTCCTGTATCGCCTTCGGCATCGCGCCGACGCATTCAAAGATTGCCCAGGTCGTAGCCGGTACTTCATATTCCGACATCCCCTCTGGAATGGGCTTATCGGACGCAACGGAAATGTAATAGTCGAAGTCCTTGCCGTTCATGCAGGTGCAGACCCCTAGGATTCCGTAGGGGGGATGATTCATCAGCTCGCAAAGCTTGGGCACTATGCCAGCCTGATGCATCTCCTGCCAGAACAGGGGTACCTCCGCAAAGTTTCCCTCCACGTCCATTTTGTAATGTCTTTTGGGTCCGACAATCCTGAACGCTTCTTTAGTTTCAATTTTGTAATTCATTTCGGCATCTCCTCTGATTGAAATTTTGAAGCTGATGCGTGGATATGCCTTAAGCGATACTCCTTCCGAGCGAGATCCGGCGGGGGAGACCCCGTGCACACTCTGAAACGCACGATTAAAAGCAGTCGGAGAGTCGTAACCGTATTTGAGAGCCGCGTCAATTACCTTAAGTCCGTTTTTTTGCAGGTCGAACGCCGCCTCGGTCATTCTTCTTCGGCGTATGTATTCGCCAAGCGGGATACCCGCGATGTAGGAGAACATACGCTGGAAGTGGAAAGCTGAGCAGCAGGCGATTTGCGCAGCGTGGTCGACGCTTATCTCTCCGCTCAAATTGTTTTCCATGTAGTTAATCGCTTGATTCAGTCTTTCAAGCCAATCCATTGCATCACCTTCTATAATCAGAGTTTAACAGAATTCAAAATAATGTCCTCGCATTCTCTGCCCGAAAAAGCGAGTTGTGTATGGGAGCGAAATTAATCAAAAAGTGATATTTGCTCACACTCCGACTTTTTGAGTTTCTCTTTCATAGGAGCGCTATAGTTACCGGAAAGCTTGTACTTTGAACGAAGCTCATTCACCATTGGATATAGCGAATCCTTGTATTCTTTACCCGCGCCACCGGTTTTATATAGGTCGGTAAGCGGTTTACATAATTCTGGATAATCGCTGCGTATAAAATCAAAGAAAGCTCCGCGCGTCTTTCCGCGGAGATACAAAACGCCCGGTAAAACGTATTTAACCGCACTGTCACTTGCGTGAGAATAAAGCGAATCGATGTTTTCTCGAGTGTCGGTCAGATAGGGAATAATCGGCATTACGTGCAGGCCGGTGCAGGCATCGGTTTTTGAGAATTCCTTAAGCATTTCAAAGCGCTTTAGGGAAGGAGCACCGCCCGGCTCAATCTTTTTGCGGAGGCTTTCATCCATACAGGTAATCGTCGCCGCGACATTGACATAGGTGATTGAGGCAAGCTCCGCGATGAGGTCATAGTCCCTCAGAATGAGGTCGGACTTCGTGGAGATGATGCAGGGGGTTTTGTATTTAATAAAAAGGCGCAGTATGTCTGGCATAAGCTTATACTCGGCTTCAATCGGCTGATAGCTGTCTGTCACGCCGCCGATACTTATGACCTCTCTTTTCCATGAAGGAGATGATAACTGCTTTTCAAGTTGTTCCACGATATTCGTTTTTATATAAATATCACTGAAGTATTGTTCGGAGCCTAAGTATTGATGCGAATACATGGCAAAGCAGTACTTGCAGCCGTGCTCGCAGCCTCGATAAATATTCATGTCATAAGCAAAAGGAAAGCTTCTCTTTAATTTGTTGCAAGCCGATGAACAGGTCATTTCTTTATAATTTGCCATTGGCGAAGCTCCATTCAAGCATAATATTATATCAAGATTTTACCACACATTTCGATGGATGTGAATCCTTGTAAAATAAAAAGCGGGGACAGAGGCTTACGCTCTGTCCCTGTATGCTGTTTACTTGTTTATGGGTCTGACCGGTCTTGCCTCGATGTAGCCCCGGTAGCCCAGCGGCGCGAGCTGGAATCTTGGGGCATCGTTTTCCGCCCATTCATAGCCGTAAAGCGCAGGATCAAAGGTCTTCATAAGCTCCCAAACATCCGTAATAGCTTCCTCAAAATCGTCATCCTTGAAAGGAGGTCCCTGAAAAACCATCATTTTGCAGGGCGGTAATTCGGTGAGCTCGTAGCCCTCGGGAACGGGCTTTGCGTAATCCAGCGGCAGCTCGACGCCCTGCACGTACTCGGAACCACCGTGCCTCATGCTTACCGGCAGCCACATGCCAATGGGTTCGTAAAGCGCTTCCTTGACGCTGGTAAGCATACCCCAGATGTCGCAGCCCACCTCCTCGCAATATGCGAAGTATTCATCGGCTTTAATGCCGCGCTTTAAGAGCACTTTTCTTTCGGGACGTTCGACAATTTGGACGAACACCGGCATCAGTTTCTTATTTTCTTGCATAGGGTTGACTCCCTTAGTTTTAGTATGGCGATAATCATTGGCGGGATAAGGAATGAAGAGCTGTATCGGCGGATAAGCCATCGAGTAGCTTTTTGGAGGCAGCCCGAACTCCTTTGAAAAGGCCTTTGTAAAGCCCTCATGCGAGTCGAACACGAAATCGAACGCGACATCTATGACCTTCGTCTTACTGTCTCTCAGCACGAGTGCCGCTTTCGATAAACGCAGCGAGCGAATGTAATCGAAAGGTGCTTTGCCGAGATACTCCTTGAAGAGACGATCACAGTGCCACGGCGAATAGCCTGCAGCCCTTGAAAGCTGTAAGAGGGTCATAGGCTCGGAAAGGTGCCCGTCAATATACTCCTGCATGCGCCTAACAGCTAAAATTCCTTCGTTTTGTTCCAATATTATCACCACCTGAATCAGCATAACCTATGCAGCCGAATTTTTCTTGAACTCGCTTGGCATCCTTTGTTCTGATATTATATCTTTAGTTGATAAATTAAAAGAGGTTTTTTTAAAGTCAGCTTTAAGTACTAAGGATAAAGTACGGAAAACAGAACCAATTGCAAAACCGGTACAGAGCGAACTGTTCAGAGCGTGAGAACAGTTTTTCGGTTTGCAAAGCTGAAAGGATGGAGTATAATGCAGACAAAAAACAAAAACAAGATTAAGATTGCACTTGATATACTCATGGCGCTTGTTTTTGCGATACTTTTCAACAAAACGGCGTTAGGCGGTATGGCGTTCCACGAAATCGCGGGGATTGCAGTCGGAGCCTTCATCGCTATCCATATGGTTCTTAACAGAGCGTGGCTAAAGAGCGTCACGAAGAAGCTTTTTAACCCAAAGCTACCCGCAAGAACAAGGCTTGCCTACATAGTGGATGCACTGTTGCTGATTGCGATTGCCGTCATCATCGTGACGGGTATACTGATGTCCAAGGTGTTGTTTGCATCCATTATTCACGTACATCTGAATGTCGATAGCCTGCATAAAGCTGCATCCTATATTGCTCTTGCGCTCATCGGAACTCACATCGGGCTTTCGTGGAACAGGGTTGTTGCGATAGTGAAAAAGCTTCTGAATATCCCGAAGAAAAGAGCGCTCGGAGTCCTCGCGACCGGCTGTGCGATTATCGCATTTTCGCTAGGCTCATATAATATCGTTTCAACTGGGTATATCGATAAGGTTGCATCTGTCGCATCCGGTTATTCTCAATCCGGCGAGGGAGAACATTCGTTTGCCGGCAATGCAACCTCAAACGGTGCACCCTTGTCTGCCCCCGACAGCGGAACCGACAAAAGCAACGGCAACGGTAATGGAAAAATTAACGGCGAAGGCCGTCAGGGAAATGCCAACGTGCTTATGACGATTTATCAAAACATAAGTATTGTGAGTGCGTTTGCGGTGTTCATATTTTATATTGATAAACTAATTAGAAAAAAACCGAAAAAGACGGGAGTAGATACCTCGAACTATGCCGCATCACCCGTCGAATAATCGGCGGGGAGGAGTTTCTATGCGCCTTTTTATCGCGATACATTTTTCAAAGGAAGTGAAATTCGCTCTGCTTTCGGCGATTGAAGAGCTGCGGGCACAGGCGGTATCCGGCAATTTTACACATCCAGAGAACCTTCACCTGACGCTTGCGTTCATCGGCGAATCCGAGGATGTTCAGACCATACGAAGCGTTATTGACCGCTGCGCCGTTCCTGCGTTTGAAATGGCAATATCGGGAGCGGGGAATTTCGGCAAGCTTTACTGGGTTGGTATCGAGAATAATTCGAAGCTTAAAGCCCTTGCCGAAAAAATTCAGAACGAACTGCGCAAAAGCGGCTTCGATATTGAGGATCGTACCTTTAAGCCGCATATAACCCTTGCAAGGCAGCTCGAAACACAAAACCCCGTGAAGCTCAATGTTGCCAGAAAAGCGATGAGCGTCTCACGAGTCTCGCTCATGAAATCGGAGCGAATTAATGGAAGACTAATCTATACGGAGGTATACGGGCGCGAACTTTGAACTAATGAATAGCATCAGAGCATAGGGGAGTCCCTGTGCTTTTTTCTTATTGATAATGCAGAAGATTAGTATATAATTAAAGCAAGAAATTGAGAGGATTATGAAAATGAATACTATTTTTAAAATGCCGATGATTGCGGTTCAAGATATTGAAGTATCAAAAAAGTTTTATCAAGATCTGTTTGGGCAGGAAATCGTACTCGATTTTGGCGAAAATGTTACCTTGAGCGGCGGCTTTTCCCTGCAGGAGGACTTTGCGAGGATTGGGCGTTTGCCGGAGGAACCGACTTATGATAAATGCTACAATATGGAGCTATATTTTGATGTGGATGATTTTGAAGGCTTTATGGAAAAGCTAAATGCCTTTCCTTATGTGGAAAGAGTTCATCCGCCCGTGAAGTATGACTGGCAGCAGAGGTCAATAAAAATATTTGACCCTGACGGACATCTGATAGAGATAGGCGAATCCATGGCCGTAATCGTAAGACGCTGCCTCAGCGAGGGCAAAACGCCGGAGGAAACAGCGAATATTATCATGCATCCGCTGGAATTTGTGCTTGCCGCCCGAGACGGCAGAATATAAAAGCTAAAACGTCAGGAGGCTCTGCTAATGTCCGAAAAACCGATATTCGCCCTGATGTATGACTTCGATAAAACGCTTTCGCCCAGAGACATGCAGGAATACGCCTTCATACCCAGTATAAAAATGACTCCAGAAGCTTTCTGGGCGGAGTGCGGAAAAACCATGCGTGAAAACCGCATGGATCAGATACTCGCTTATATGTATGTCATGTTCAAAAAGGCAAAGGGAAAGGTTCTTTTCACTCGCGACACCCTGCGCGCTCTAGGCAGGGACGTTGAGCTTTTCGAAGGCGTTGAATCTTGGTTTGGACGTATTAACGCCTACGCCCAAGCGCACGGAATGAAAACCGAGCACTACATAATATCCTCAGGCCTCAAGGAGATAATTGAGGGAACACGTATAGCCAAAAATTTTGAGCAAATATATGCTGCGGAATATTGCTATGACGATAACGGTGAGCCCTGCTGGCCCGCGATGGCAGTGAACTATACGAGCAAAACCCAGTTTTTGTTCCGCATCAACAAGGGCGTTTTTGATGTGACGGAGAACGACGGGCTCAACGAATTCATGGAGGAAGATAAGCGTAGAGTGCCCTTCCGGAACATGGTGTATATAGGCGATGGATTGACGGATGTGCCCTGTATGAAGCTTGTTCGCACGAACGGCGGACACTCGATTGCCGTTTATCAGAACAGCAAGGATAAAGTTAATGAGCTGCTTTTACAGGGGCGCGTCGACTATGTTCTGAAAGCGGACTATTCTGAAGGCGGCGAGATGGAAAAAGCAGTCTTTGCGGTCATCAATCAAGCAGCGACGGCAAATATAACAACCGAGATGCATGTCCGAAGCATGGAACAGGCCCAAACCGAAGCGAGGGAAAAGCTTGTAAAAGAATTGGAACGCTCATTTGATAAATTAAAGACTTGATGAACACTTGGAGGGACTATTAATGAAAAACGAAGATTTTGCCGTATACAAGTTTCCCTGCGGAAATTTAAAAATTGGCTATACTGACACTGCAATTACTCATGTCCTTTTTACGGATGAAAAGGTCGGAGGAAACCCCTCGAAGCTGAGTGAGCTTGCGTCGGAACAGCTACGGGAATACTTCGATGGTAAGCGCAAAGTTTTTGATTTGCCGTTGGAGGCTCAAGGAACCGAATTTCAGAAAAAGGCATGGGCGGCGCTTTTAGAGATACCATACGGCGAAACAAGAAGCTATAAGGACATTGCGGAGAGGGTAGGCTCACCAAAAGGCTTTCGTGCAGTGGGCGGCGCGAACCACAATAACCCGATTTCAATCATCATACCCTGTCACAGAGTGATTGCCGCAGACGGAGGTCTTGGCGGTTACGGCGGGGGACTGGAGACGAAGACCCTGCTTCTCGAGCTTGAGAGGAAAAATGGCTGATGGCAGAAATCTACGAAAAATACCGTGAAAAGCTGCTTGCGCTTGCCGAGCCTAAGTATCAAAAATTTATGGCATCGCTGATACCGGGAACTGACAACATTCTCGGCGTGCGCTCACCGGAGATGAAAAAGCTCGCTAAGGAGCTGTCAAAGGACGACTGGCGGACATATTTTGAGCAGAACAGGGATATATATTACGAGGAAACGCTGCTTCAGGGAAGTGTGATTGGTCTGCTCAAAGAGGATATCGAGGTCGTTTTGTCAGAGGCATGTCGATATATTCCCAAAATCACGAACTGGGCGCTTTGTGACTCCTTCTGCAGCGGACTCAAAATAACCGTAAATAATAAAGAGCGGGTCTGGGACTTCCTCATGGATTATGTAAACTCTGACAAGCCTTATGACATTCGGTTTGCCGTCGTCATGATGCTCGACTACTTTATTGATGTAGAACATACTGCCGAAATGCTGAGGCTTTTCGAGGATATTAAAAACGAGGATTACTACGTAAAAATGGCGGTGGCCTGGGCGGTATCGATGTGTTATGTAAACTATTCTGATATAACTATGACATTTTTAAAAAATAATAAGCTGGACGATTTTACTTACAACAAATCGCTTCAAAAAATTTGCGAGTCGCTCAAACCGAGCATCGAGGAAAAAGCGGAAATAAAAGCGATAAGACGTCGTACCACGGAGTAAAACTGGTATATAGGAGTCATGGATGTTTTTTTGGATTAAAAAACTTATAGCGCAGGGAGGTCCCTACAGCGCCGAAACGCGCAGAAGAGTTGGCGTTGTTAGCGGTTCGGTGGGGATACTCTTTAACCTTCTGTTGTTTGGCGGAAAGCTCACAGTTGCTTTATTGTCGGGCTCCGTTGCAATTATTGCAGATGCTTTCAACAACCTCTCGGACGCAGGTTCCTCAATCATCACAATCGTCGGTTTTAGGCTTTCGGGCAAAAAGCCCGATACGCAGCATCCCTTCGGGCACGGAAGATTTGAGTATATCGCCGGTTTCATCGTTTCGGTTGTCATACTGCTGATGGGCTATGAGCTAGCCAAAAGCTCGATTAAAGGCATCATTTCACCGACCGCAGTTGAGTTCAGCACAGTAACGGTAGCTGTCCTCGCGGCGTCGATATGCGTTAAGCTATACATGGCCCTATATAACAGAAAGCTGGCAGCCCTAATTGAATCAGCGGCCTTGGGTGCCGTGACAAGGGACAGCCTGAGCGACGTTGCCGCAACAAGTGCGGTCCTTATATCCCTTATCGTCTCGCGTTATACGACGCTTAACCTTGATAGCTGGGCGGGACTTGCCGTATCGATATTTATTCTGTATTCGGGTATAAACTCGGCGAGAGACACTCTTGCGCCTCTTCTGGGCACGCCTCCATCGAAGGAACTGGTGTCCGAAATTGAGAAAATTGTGATGTCGCATGAGCAAATCACGGGCATGCACGATCTCGTGGTGCACAATTACGGTCCCGGCAGACTAATGATTTCGCTTCATGCCGAGGTACCCTCCAGCATTGAAGTTTTTGAGGCGCACTCGGTCATTGACGATGCAGAAAAAGTGCTTGAAGAAAAGCTAGGCTGCGAAGCGGTCATTCACTTTGATCCCATAGACACTAATGACGAGGAGCTTGCGCGTTTAAGAGAGATAGTGACAAATGTCGTCAGAAATATAGACGAGAGCATAACTATCCACGACTTCCGCTATATTCCGGGACCGTCGCATACAAATCTTGTGTTTGATATCGTTTTACGCTTTGGCGGCTCAAAATGCGACGAGGATTTGAAAAAGCAGATTTCCGATGAGGTTTTAAAGCTTCTGCCGAACCACTATTGCGTTATAAAATGCGACAGATCCTTTGTATAAATAAAAAACTCTTCTTTCCATTCGGAAAGAAGAGTTTTTTATTTCTTAATAGAATTTTGCCGGCTGAACGGAGGATTTTGAAATTAAGACATCGATTTCGGGGAAGCCCTTTTTGAGCATGCCCGCAAGAACAGGGACAACGACGTTTTCTGTACAAAAATGGTCTGCGTCGATAAGGTTCAGCCCCAGCTCCTTCGCGGCTAGGAACTGATTATACTTCACGTCAGCCGTCACAAGAGTGTCGCAGCCGAGCGCAATCGCTTTTTCAACATATTCGCCGCCGGAGCCGCCGCAGAGAGCCACCTTGCTGACGGGTTTGCCTGCGCTGTGATACCTGACGCCTGCCGAATTCAAAACGAATTTAACATCACAGAGGTAGTCCTCGAACTCAACGGGAGAGGGGAGAAAGCCGAAGCGCCCCATGCCGTATTCCTTGCCGTCTGCCGTCTTGTGCGACCCATCCAGAAAGCCTTCGACTCTGACGCCGAGCTTTTCCGCAAGGGCATCGTTGACGCCGCCACGCACGGAGTCGAGATTGGTGTGCTGACAAAAGCCTGAAATGCCATTTTGCAGCATCTTGATAACTTTTTTGCCGATTAGGCTGTCGTCACTGATTCTTCTAAGCTCAAAAAATACAGGGTGATGAGAAAGTATGAGCTGTGCGTCTGACCTTATAGCTTCATTAATAACGTCGTCCGTTATATCAAGAGCCACGATAGCCCTAGTGATTTCCTCCTCGCAGAGTCCGACGAGAAGGCCTACATTGTCAAAATCCATTTTCATTTCGGGCGGAACAAGCGCCGTAAAATAACTGACTATATCCTTGACCTTTGGCATAGTGACCTCCTTATTTTCCCGTCGGCTCTCCGCCGCTTTTCAGCTCCTGCAACGAATTAAGTATCTCTTGAACCTCAGCCAGACGCTCGGCGTCCTCGGCCCTTGTGGATGTGGAAAGCCCTTTGACTATTCTATCTGTTTTGTTTATCAAATCGTTTAACCGCCTTCCGAAAAGCGGACTGTTTGATATAAGCGGCGCGTGCCCAATTAGATGCTCAGCAGGGGAATAGGGCTCGTCTTTTCCGGCGCGCACTGTCAGTATCTCGTAAACGTTTCCGTCCTCGACCAGCTGCTCTGAGAGCACCTTGAAGCCGTTGTCAAAAAGCCAAGAGCGGAGATACGGTGATTTCGACATCGGCTGAAGTACAAGCAGGCAGCCTTTTTCCTTAACCCAAGGAGCGGCAAATATAATATCAGCAATATTTTCTCCGCCCATTCCCGCGATGATGACGGTATCAGTCTCGCTCCCGTCAAGAGCCGCAAGCCCATCGCAAAGGTGAAATTTTATCCTGTCTGAGAGTCCGTATTCTGCCGCAGTCTGCCTTGCGTGCGAGAGCGGCTCGTTATTTATATCGGTTGCAAAGAGCGCCCCGCTGTGTCCGTTCTGAGCGAGCCATACGGGGATATACCCGTGGTCTGTACCGACGTCGGCAACGGAGCCGCCGGAGGGAGGGAGCTTCGCAATGGCTTCGAGCCTTGGCGAGAGCTTAATTCGTTGCAAAAAGATTCCTCCTAATAGCAATATACCGCTCCAATACTTTTCGCGGATGCGAAATTACTGAAACGGCATATTGATTAATGCGATTTAACCCTCTAGGGCTTCCTGCTGCTCAAGGTAATTATTGACCTGCTCAATAAAATCGTCCACATCAAAGCCGTGAGCGGCGCAGGCCTGCTCTATAGTTTCGTCGGTCGCGAGCACACAGGTGAGGCAGTGCATGCCGATCGCGTTAAAAAACGGAGCGGTCTGAGGAGCATTTTCCAAAACTTCTATAAGAATCGAATCTTTTGTAATTCTATACATGGGACATACCTCCAAATGGTTTATAGCCATATTATACTCAGCTAGTATGAAAAATGCAAGACAAAATGATAAAGAGAGTGATTTGGGTAGTTGCTATGTCAATTTCATAATGGTATAAATAAAATATACATATTTTGTTGATTGATTACTCATAAAGGTATGAAAGAAGTGATTGTTTATGAAAAATGAAGCAATGGATACAATTAAGAAATATTTTGGAAAAGAAACATCCATGTTATTTTTAGGAGAAAGGGATACTGCTCAAGAAATTGCTGATTTTTTTACAAAAGGCGACAGATATGTTGGAGATGATCCGGACATGGCAATTCTATTCAATGGGATATGCTTAGCTGTTGAACACTTTGAGTTTGATTGCTATAAAAATAATAGAAGTGGAAGCGAAAACCGAAAAGAGAGTTCAAGGATTGAAAGAGCCTTTGATTCTATACCTGCACGTGAAATGAATAAACTCTTTCACGACCAAATAAATGGAGAGAGTTCATATGAACAATACATACAAAATATTACGAAAACCTTTGAAAAGCACTATGTAAGAATTGAGGAATATAAAAGGCATCTGCAGGAGTTGCGTATATTTGATGAAAACACCCCCATAAAGATGGCTTTTCTAATTGAGGATTCTTCACCGTTAGGTGCAAAAACGTATGATGCTGACGGGCGGCAGTACCCAATTGTACTATCTCAGAGTAAAGAATTTCTTGCGCTCATGCGTAATAACACGGATGTAGATTATGTGATTGCATGCTCGTACGATGGTGCAAAAGATGTTATTTGGCTTATTGTTCAAGAAAAACTAGAAGAATATGAGACTAATAGTGTGGACTATGCAAATATGAGCTTCATGAATATTGAACCACAAGTGTTAGGTTTTCACATAGAAATACAAAAGTGAGCTTGTTAACAAGAAAAACATCCGAAAACCTTACAGTTTCCGGATGTTTCTTTTTTGGAGGCGCCACCCAGATTTGAACTGGGGGAATCGCGGATTTGCAGTCCACTGCCTTACCACTTGGCTATGGCGCCAAATATTCGTTTAGTATTATCTCCAAAATTTTCGTAGAAAATTTTGGAGCGGGCGACGAGATTCGAACTCGCTACCTCCACCTTGGCAAGGTGGCGCTCTGCCAAATGAGCTACGCCCGCATTTTTTTGTTGCCCCATCGGATGAATAATCATCCGATGGGGTTTGGTGCCTCCGGTCGGAATTGAACCAACGACACGAGGATTTTCAGTCCTCTGCTCTACCAACTGAGCTACAGAGGCATAAGGGACACGATTGCATCCCTTGGCGACCCAGAACGGGCTCGAACCGTCGACCTCCAGCGTGACAGGCTGGCGTTCTAACCAACTGAACTACTGGGCCATTTTGGTGCCGGTTTTGCAGGAAATCTACGCCGAAAGCGTATGGTGGGAACAACAGGGCTCGAACCTGTGACCCCATGCTTGTAAGGCATGTGCTCTTCCAGCTGAGCTATGCTCCCATATGCAAAACCTCAAGCGGCTTTGCCAGTATACTAAATTATTCGGCACTTGTCAAGGTCATTTTCCCATTTTTTTGCCCTCGCGGCGGCGTCCATAGCATTATTCAGACGGTGTGGAAATCGCGCGAATTTCGTCGGGTGTGAATGTATAAGTCTTGTTGCAGAAATGGCAGTTAATCTCGGCAGCTTCTCCGCTTTCGGCGATCTCCTCAAGAGCTTCGTTCCCAATGCTTTCGAGCGCACTTGAAACGCGCTCACGGCTGCAATAGCAGTGGTATTCGACCGACTTGTTCGCCAGAATTTCCGGCTGCAGACCTGCGAGAACACGATTTATAAGGTCTTCAGCAGTGTCGTCCTTCAATATATCCGTGACCTGTCCCATCCTTGCGATATTGGATTCGACTGTCTCAATTAGGGAGGAGGGGGCACCGGGCAAAAGCGCGACGATGAAGCCGCCCGCGCATTTTATGGACAAATCGGTATCGACAAGCACACCGAGTCCGCTTGCCGCGCCGACCTGCTCGCTTTCGACAAAATAGTAGGTCAAATCCTCGGCAATTTCACCGCTTACAAGGGCGGTCGAGCCTATATACGGCTCTTTAAGTCCTAGGTCGCGGCTGACTGTGAGTGTACCGTTTTTGCCGACTGCGCCGCCGACGTCGAGCTTGCCGTTTGCTTTGAGCGGCAAATCAATGTGAGGCTCCTGAACATAGCCGCGCACGTTTCCTGTGCTGTCCGAAACAGCCATAACTGTGCCAATAGGTCCTCCGCCGTTTATGCGGAGCGTAACGCTTGCGTCTTCCTCCTTGAGGAGGTCACCAAGCATAGAGCAGGCGCAGAGCGTCCTTCCCAAAGCGGCCGATGCAACAGGACTGAGGTCGTGGATTTGTCTTGCGTGCTCGACAATGCCACGTCCGCTGATAGCCGAAATTTTTATAAAACCGTCGCTCGTGACGGCGCGTATGATCTCATCCATTAAATGCTACCTCAATGCGAAGTGTTCTCAGCGAAAATAAATATTCTGCCCAGCTCGCTCTGCGGCCCGTCTGTGCGTGCTTCGATTCCGGCAAAACCCGAGGAAGAGAGCAGTGCGGAAAGCTCCTCCGGCTCGTGGGAGTATTCGATGTGCTCCTCACAGGAGCGCTGCCAGAACCTTCCTCTTCGGGTGAAAAGGTCCATTCCGTAGTACAAAGCTTTTTCTTCCTCAGAAAAGTCTGCCCGCCATAGGCAAAGGTTATTCTCATCCTCGTCAACAGAGGTGAAGCCATCGAGCGACCGAAGGCGTTCGGGAGAATTGATATCAAAAATGAAAACTCCGCCCGGTTCTATAAAAAGGTGCAGAAGTCTGAAAAATTCCGGCAAATCAGAGGGCGGAAGGTAATTGACCGCGTCAAGACAGGATATAGTGGCGTCAACAGTGCCGTAAAGGTCAAGCTCCGTCATCGACTGGCACAGGAAAAGGGGAGGGATAATGTTATTCAGCTCCGAAAATTTTTCCTGCGCAATACAGAGCATGTCGGAGGACGAGTCAGCAGCGACCATCTCATAGCCGCGCTGCGCCATCATAGCCGTGAGAGTGCCTGTTCCGCAGCCCACGTCTAGCAGAGTCCTGACATTTTTGCCCTTTTCTTTGAAAATCTTTTCATAAAAATCGGCAAAATCCTCATAATGGATATCGCTTGTAAATTTGTCATATACCGGCGCAAGAGGACCATAGGAACTCATATTACTCATCCCTTTCAGGATAACAAGGTACAAAACGACCATCATAAAACGAATGGTCGTTCTGTTTAGAAGTAAATATTAATGAATGTGCGGGGGAAGTTACTATTTATCTTCCTGCTCCGCTAGGCGCTTGAAAACGCAGGCATAGCCTTCCTGACCATATTGCAGAGAGCGGTTCACGCGGCTAATTGTTGCACTGCTCGCGCCTGTTTGCTCGAGAATTTCGTTATAGATACAACCCTTATTGAGTAACGACGCGACCTGATAGCGTTGCTCCATCGCCTGAAGTTCGGTGATCGTGCAAAGGTCATCAAAGAAACTCATGCATTCTTCAACGGTTTTGAGAGTGAGTATAGCCCGATACATCTCTTCGTTGCGGGGTTTTTTATTCTGTTTGTTCACAAAAACACCACCTTATTGTATTTCAGCGGAAGACAATATTCCGTTATATGTTTGCGAGTGTATGACAAAATAGTCCACTAGCGCAGTCACATTCTATAACAGTAAATTATGAAAGTAAAGCCTAAATTTTCGCCTTGCAAAAGAATAAGAAATAATATACAATTATAAGGTACGAAAAATATGAATATAAACATATTCGAATCGATGAGGTGACATTCATGGTTAAGGCGATAGTTGGTGCAAACTGGGGCGATGAAGGGAAAGGTAAGATTACCGATATGCTTGCCGAGAAATCCGACATCGTAGTCCGCTTTCAGGGCGGAGCCAATGCCGGACATACCATTATCAATAAATACGGCAAATTTGCTCTACACTCACTTCCCTCGGGTATATTCTACCCGCATACGACAAATATCATTGGCAACGGAGTCGCGCTCAACATTCGCTCGTTTACCGACGAAGTGAACGCCCTGCGCGAACGTGACGTTCCGGAACCGAGAATTATCATTTCAGATCGCACGCAGGTTGTGATGCCTTATCACATTCTTTTCGACGCATACGAAGAAGAGCGTCTTGCCGGAAAAGCCTTCGGCTCTACTAAGTCGGGTATTGCGCCCTTCTATTCAGACAAGTATGCAAAGGTAGGCTTTCAGGTGAACGAGCTTTTTGACGACGAACTTCTCAAAAGTCGCTTAAAAAATGTATGCGAAATTAAAAACACATTACTCGAGCATCTTTACCACAAGCCGCTTCTCGATCCCGAAGAGCTTTATGCCGAAATGGTCGCACAGCGCGAGCTGATCGCGCCCTTTATCGGTGATATCTCCGAAGTTATCCACAAAGCGCTGGGGGAAGGGAAGGACATTCTTCTCGAAGGCCAGCTCGGAACTCTCAAGGATACCGATTACGGAATTTATCCCTATGTAACCTCGTCGAACACACTTGCAGGTTACGGAACAGTCGGCGCGGGCATTCCGCCCACGGAGATTAAAAGCGTTATTGCGGTTACTAAGGCTTATTCGAGCGCAGTCGGCGGCGGTGCGTTTGTTACCGAGCTGTTCGATGAAGAGGCGGAAACGCTTCGTCGTCTGGGCGGAGACAACGGCGAATACGGCGCAACCACGGGCAGACCCCGCAGAGTCGGCTGGTTTGATGCTGTTGCAACCGATTTCGGCTGCCGTATGCAGGGAGCGACCGAGGCTGTAATCACAGCCGTGGATGTTCTCGGTTATATGGATGAGATTAAAGTTTGCGTCGGATATGAAATAGATGGAGAAGTGACTTCTGATTTTCCTGTCACCACGAAGCTGAACCGTGCCAAACCGGTTTTTGAAACTTTGCCGGGTTGGAAATGCGATATTCGCGGTGTTAATGACTATGATTCACTTCCCAAGCAGCTCAAGGACTATGTCGACTTCATTGAAGCGCATATTCATGTGCCGATTAACTTGGTTTCCACCGGTCCGAAACGCGAAGACATAGCAGTCAGAAAAGAAGCATAAATTAAGAGATATAAATAAAAGGAGGGGATGCCTGTGGATACCATGACTGTTGTATGGGCAGTTCTTATTGTTCTATTTCTCATTGTTGAGGGCGCGACAGCCGGACTTACATCGATATGGTTCGCCGCAGGGGCGCTTGCCGCGCTCGCGGCCGCGTTTCTCGATTTACCGGTTTGGCTCCAGATTGTTCTCTTCATTGTAATTTCCGCTGCTACGCTTGTGCTGACAAGACCCTTGGCAAAAAAATATGTTAATAGGAAAATACAGCCGACGAACGCTGACAGAGCCATCGGCGGCGTAGCTACGGTTACAGAAAGAATTGACAATATAGCGGGCATTGGCGCCGTCACCCTTGGGGGAAGAATGTGGACGGCTCGAAGCGCGACAGGCGAGATTATTGAAGAAGGCACAAGAACAGAAGTAAAAGCAATTGAGGGAGCTAAACTGATTGTGGAACCGCAGGAAGCGGTAAAAACAGCAGAAAAATAACGGAAGCCGCTTGGTATGCGGCAGAAAGGGAGTTTTCTATGCAGTACACTGATTACATCATTCCGGTACTTCTCATTATTATTGCGCTCATCGTTCTGATCCGCAATATCCGCGTCGTTCCGCAGGCACAGGCCTTTGTAATTGAACGCCTCGGCGCATACAGCACCACTTGGCACGTCGGACTTCACTTCAAAATACCTTTTATTGAGGCTATTTCGAAGAAGGTGTCCCTGAAGGAGCAGGTATATGATTTCCCTCCCCAGCCCGTCATCACGAAGGACAACGTAACGATGCAGATTGATACCGTTCTGTATTTTGAAATTACGGATCCAAAGCTGTATACATACGGTGTCGAGAATCCGATAAACGCGATTGAGAATCTTTCCGCAACGACTCTGCGTAACATTATCGGCGATCTGGAGCTTGATCAAACACTTACAAGCCGTGATGTTATTAATACAAAGATGCGTGTAATACTTGATGAAGCTACTGATCCTTGGGGGATAAAGGTCAACCGTGTCGAGCTCAAGAATATACTGCCACCTCGTGAGATTCAGGACGCGATGGAGAAACAGATGAAGGCGGAACGTCAGCGTCGTGAAGCAATTCTTCGCGCCGAGGGCGAAAAGACAGCCGCAATCCTTTCGGCTGAAGGCGAAAAAGAAGCCGCAATCCTCCGTGCCGATGCGCAGAAGCAAACGCAGATACTCAGAGCAGAAGGCGAAGCGGAAGCAATACTGAAAGTCCAGACGGCTACAGCCGAAGGTATTCTCCGAATCAACGAGAGCGAACCGTCCGAGGCCGTTATAAAAATTAAAGCGCTTGAAGCGTTTGTTGCCGCCGCGAACGGCACGGCAACGAAGATTATAATACCCTCGGATATTCAAGGGCTTGCGGGACTTGCCACTTCCTTTAAAGAGCTACTTTCCGACCCCAAATTATAGCATTTGGATAGTTTTCCTTTCATGTATAATAAAATCCCGTTCGGATTTCCGAACGGGATTTTATTATACAGTGTGACTAAGCAGATAGCTCTTGAGCTTCGCGTATTCGGGGGAGAGAAGATGTATTCCATCCGACATGCCTGCACTAACCGGCAGAAAACCGTTTGAATCGCAGCTTAGGTCAAAAGCGTTTAGATAATAGCTGCTCTTGTCTTTGCAGACCTGTTTCAGCAGCGCGTTGAAATCGATAATGTTGTCACGACTTTCGCCCTTCCTGCTTTCAGAGCATTTCTGCGAGACAGGCGTAAGCGAAATGATATAGACAACAGCGTTCGGCTGGGTTTTTCGAACGAGCGCGACTATATTGCTCATACTACTGTAAAAGGCTTGACGGGCGGAATCCGTCGAGGCAATCTCATTGATTCCAAGCATTATGTAAACCTTGCCGTAGCTCTTTTGCGATAGCGCCTGCTCTAGCGTGCCGGTATCGTGCACAGTGCTGCCGCTTGCATCAACATGCGTTGATGAGAGCTTGAAGTTTGAAAGGCTGAGGAAATACCGAGCAGTTGCGCCGTTGACTGCATAAAAATCAGTGCTGGTCAAGCCGAAAGAATTTTGAATTCCATTAACTAATGAGTGCCCGATGAAGCAGGCGTCAGAGAAATAGTCGGCGCCGACGGCAGCTTTTAGCGGGACTTCGGTACCAAAAATATAATTACCATTTGCATCATACGATGACTCCACAGCTTTCTTATAGCTAATTGCGCCAATGAAGCGCATAAGCAGAGCTGAGACTTCAGCGCGGGTCGCACTGCCTTGCGGTCGGAAGGTTCCGTCTGTGTAGCCATTAACCACGCCGACCCTCTGTAAGGCGGAAACCGACGCAGCATAGGCTGAAGTGATTGACGAACTGTCCGTGAAGGCTGTGCCAGATACAGTTGGATCGAGCTGATAGTTTTTTAAAGTCGCGTAGTTATAAAGCATGGAACAAATTTCTTCGCGGGTTATATCGCGATCGGGCGAAAAGGTTCCGTCTCCCGTTGCGAAGGCGATGCCCGAGGAAAACGCCCATTGAACATAAGAGTAGTAATATGCGGTATCGGAAACGTCTAAAAAGCCGGTTTCGGTTACCGCCATAAGGTCGCTTCTGATATAGCCCAGCGTGCCGTTATATTTGACGTAGTACCAGGAGTACGCAGGATCGGATAGATCTGCGGCGTTACTGATTACCGAAACAACAGTGCCGGTTTGGAGACAGTATATAACGCTCGTGTTTTTCGCGGATGGGGCAGAACGCATATTGACGTCCGACTTTGTGATGGTGCCGAGCTTACCGCCCTCGCTGACGGAAGGCGCGCCGCCATATCGTCCAAGAACGGTCACGAACATTCCTCGCGTCATCGTGCTGTTAGGTGAAAAGCTTGTCGTACTCGTCCCGTTGAACATGCCATTGGCAGTTACGAAGCTTACCGAGTTATAAAACCAGTCCGAACTGCTTACATCCGAAAAATCGGAGACAATCGCGGCTGATGAATAGACGGGGCAGGCGAGGAGAATAAGACATATTATAAGTACAGATGATATCAGTCTTTTGATTTTGATCACCCTCTTTACTATATAAAAGAATATCAAATTTGTTTTATTCTGTCAAGATTTGTAATGCCTTGTTACAAATTGGCAAGAAAGCGCGCAGCATATGCTACGCGCTTTCTTGCCAGTCGGTATTAATTACAAGCCTTTGAGTATGTGTGAAAGAACATCGTTCATATCGTACATGCCCGGAGCTTTTACGTTTGAAAGAAAAACTGCGGCGGAGAGTGCGCCGTTTGCGAAAACATCCCTTGAATAGGCAGTGTGTTTAAATTCAATGACTTCATCGGTTCCAGCAAATATAACCTCATGCTCGCCGACGATAGTTCCACCGCGTACGGAAGAAATTCCGATTTCGTTCTTGCCTCGTTTCTGTCTGACGCTCTGGCGGTTGTAAATGTATTCAGAATCATGGGGGAGGGCGGAGGCAGCGGCATCTGCAAGCATGAGTGCTGTTCCGCTCGGCGCATCAACCTTCGTACGGTGATGGCGCTCGACAATCTCCACATCAAAGTTGTCACCCAAAACGGTAGCCGCTTTCTTTATAAGCGCGGTCAAAAGATTTATACCAAGAGACATGTTGCCCGATCTGAAGATTGGAATAGACTTTGAAGCGTGCGAAATCTGCACCAATTGCTCATTAGAATAGCCGGTGGTGCACAATACGCACGGTACTTTATCAGCTGTGCAATAATCGAGCAGGTTGATTAACGTAGATGGGTTGGAAAAATCGATTATGACGTCAGCGTCACCGCCGTATTCCATCGGATCTGCATAAACAGGATAGGTCGAAAGCTTAACGGGATTTATATCGAAGCCCGCGACTATTGTAATGTCTTCTCGTCCGCAACACAGGCGCGTAATATTTTGACCCATTTTGCCGTTACAGCCCGAAATGATTATCCTTGGCATAAATATCCTCCGTTTAATCAGTCTTGTTAAAGACTAACCATAAGGGGCGAACAAAGCCGCCCCTATGTGTTTTCGTATGTAATTATTTGAGCTTGAGACCCACGTTTGTAAGACTCACCTTGAGTTTTTCGAGAGTATCAGGAGCCATATCGACGAGAGGGAGGCGGAGTTTACCGACATCCATGCCCATCAGATTCATCGCGGTCTTAACCGGAATGGGGTTAACCTCGATAAAGAGCCTCTCAAACAGCTCTGCATATTTGAAGTAGAGCTTCGTCGCTGCGTCAAAGTCCTTATCGAGACAGAGCCTGCAGAGCTCGGTCACGGCCTCGGGAACGATGTTTGAAGCAACGGAGATGACGCCAAGTGCGCCCATAGCCATCATTGGAATCGTATTATCGTCGTTGCCGCTCCAGACGAAAAGATCGTCTCCGCAAAGCGCGCGAGTGCGGGCAAAAAGGCTGAAATCGCCGGACGCTTCCTTAATACCGTTGATGTTGGGGTGCTTCGAAAGGATTTTATAGGTGTCTGCCGTAAGGCCGATGCCGGTCCTTGCCGGAACATTGTAAAGAATCATCGGAATATCAACGCGGTCCGCAACAGTCGAAAAGTGCTGGACAAGTCCGCGCTGAGTGGTCTTATTGTAATAGGGGGTGACCATAAGGATTCCATCGGCGCCGGAGGCTTTTGCGCTGCTGGCAAGGCGCACACTGGTCATGGTGTCGTTTGATCCGACTCCGGCAATTATCTTCATGCGACCTGCGTTCTTTTTAACACAAAAATTAACGAGTTCTTCGTGCTCCACGATTGGTTGGGTTGCGTTTTCTCCTGTCGTACCGCAGACGATAATTGCGGAGATTCCGCCTTTATACTGCAAATCGATGAGTTCCGCCATCTTATCAAAATCAATCTTGTCCTCACGGAACGGGGTGACAATTGCTGTTGCTGCGCCTGTAAAGATAGGTGTTTTCATATTAACCCTCCTTAATGATTCGCTTCGATGTAGCCTTCTGCACAAAGTAATTCAGCTAGTTCCACTGCGCCTCCTGCGGCGCCTCTGAGCGTGTTGTGGGAAAGACAAACAAATTTATAATCGTATTGCGTATCCTCGCGCAGACGACCGACCGATATAGCCATTCCGTTTTCAAGACCGCGGTCCAGCTTTGTCTGCGGACGATTATCTTCGGTGAAATAATGAAGGAACTGCTTAGGCGCGGTGGGGAGGTTCAGCTCCTGTGCGCGTCCCTTGAAATTTGCCCACCTGTCAAGGATTTCTTCCTTGGAGGGCTTTTTGTCAAAGCTCACGAAGACGGCAGCCATATGCCCGTCGGAGCAGGCAACGCGCAGGCACTGAGATGTAATTACAGGCTTCGTTGCGGAAACAATAGCTCCGTTTTCGACCTTGCCCCAAATTTTCATCGGCTCGCGCTCTGACTTTTCCTCTTCGCCGCCGATGTAGGGGATGCAGTTGTCGACCATTTCGGGCCAGCGCTCAAAGGTCTTGCCGGCACCGGAGATTGCCTGATAGGTGCAGGCGAGAACAGCTTTTATGCCAAATTCATCGCGCAGGGGATGAAGCGCTGGGACATAGCTTTGAATCGAGCAGTTGGACTTTGCTGCAACAAAGCCGCGCTTCGTGCCAAGACGCTTTCGCTGGCTTTCGATGACCTTTATGTGTTCGGGGTTCAACTCCGGTATCACCATCGGCACGTCGGACGTCCAGCGGTGTGCGCTGTTGTTCGATACGACGGGGCACTCGAGCTTTGCGTAGGTGTCCTCCATCTCACGGATTTCGTCTTTTTTCATGTCGACAGCGGAGAATATAAAATCGACCTCAGAAACTATAGCGGCCATATCGGCTATAGCGTCTTTTACAATCATTTTTTTTGCGCAATCCGGAATCGGTTTTTCCATCGCCCAGCGGTCTGCAACGGCATCTTCATAGGTTTTGCCTGCGCTACGGGTGCTCGCAGCGACTAAAGTCAGCTCGAACCACGGATGCTCCGCGATGAGCAGAACATAGCGCTGACCGACCATACCCGTTCCGCCGACTATTCCGACTTTGTACTTTTTCATACAGGTTACCTTCTTTCAATGGGGCTCAAGAAAATATATTCAAATCGCTCATAAATAATACTGTCCCAAAAATTTGCCTTAATACTTGATTAAAGGGAGAGTTGTGTAATATAATGGCGAAAGGATTCTCTATAGTTATGTTGACTATTTTTGTAAAATCCTATCACAGTTCACTAGCCACGTCAATAAATGTTCGCCATGAAAATTTTTCATAAGTGTCGCGATTTTTTGTCACATTAGCGAAAGGAAGTACATATGAAACGCAAAATGCATACTTTTCTGCCATTTATGCTTGCGGCAGTGCTTTGTTTTTCGGTGCTCAGCATCGGAGGCAACGCGTACGCCGCAGACTCAATATATGTCAATGACTCGCAGAATGTTCTGTCGGGAGATATCAGCTCATCTTATGCGGTTGGAGACACCGGAACAGTTTCGGTCGCAGGCGGTACATATGCCATTACGGGTAGTGGTGTTGTACAGATCGGACAATCGTCCACGACTCCGCCAACTGTGCCGAGCGGAGATCCGGACGGGACAACAGTCGGTATTAAACAGCAGACAGTCCGAGTGGGCCTAAATTATTATTACAGCAGTTCACGCAACACGGCTCTTACATACGCGAATCTCGAAAATAAGGTCGGAAGCGGCTACCAGTTTGGATACTACGATTCATCCCGAGTGTTCCGCGTTCTCGGAAGCACCGATGTTACAACGCTTACCATGGTGCCGAATGTCAACACCGCAGTTCCGTCAGGGACAGTCGGCTGCTACAACATCCAGCTTCCGAATGCCTACGCAGATTTTGATACCGCGAAATCTGTCGCTTCACAGTACGCTGACGGATTCCCGGCATACATAAACGGCGCGTATTACGTAATGATAGGTAATTATCAGTCGGCGGGGGAGACAAACACCGCTAGAGTCAGCCTTGGCGTGACCGGCAATATCTTCACGGGCAGCAGCCGATGCGTTGCCGTAACGAAGACAAATACGACGAAAATCCTTTTTATGTTCGATTGCGGAACGAACGCTAATCTCGCTGTGCATCCGCTTTCGGCGAACACAAAGGCTATCACATGGTTCAAGGGCTACGCGTATTACGGCGACTTCGAGTATTTCCGTTACACTAACGACAAGCTTACCGTTGTAAACATTTTGAACATCGAGGATTACGTCAAGGGCGTCTTGCCTTATGAAATGTCCTCGTCGTGGCCTCAAGAGGCTTTGAAGGCTCAGGCCCTATGCGCAAGATCATATTTTGCAACGAGTGTAGGAAAATTTTCAAGCTACGGCTTCGATCTTACAAATGATGACTTATCGCAGGTGTATCGCGGCACAAACTCCGCAACGTCGGCCACAGATGCGGCTGTCGATGCCACAGCGGGTGAATATGTGACGTATAACGGCTCTGTTTGTTCCACTTTCTATTTCTCGTCTGATGGCGGGGGAACAGAGGACAGCGAAAACATATTCCTAACGGCGCTGCCTTATCTGCGCGGTGTGCTGGATCCTTATGAGGACGCTGTTCCGCAGTCTCTCAATTCCCGCAAAAGCTGGAGTTACGAATTCACCGGCGCACAGATTGCGGCAAAACTTGCTTCATGCGGTTATTCCGGCGGCGATATCGTTAGTATGACACCCGAATATTCCGATACGAATAATGTTATCAAGATGACCTTCTCGGATGCAAATGGAAATACAAAGGTACTTACAAAGGATTCAAATTACGGTGTATTAGGTCTTCAAAGCGTGCATTATACAGTTACACAGTCCGCTACAGGCACGTTTGTTATAACCGGCAGCGGCTGGGGGCACAATGTGGGCATGAGCCAGTTCGGGGCTTACTCAATGGCGAAAAACTATGGGCTGAACTACCGCCAGATAATAAGGTTCTATTTTACCGGAGTTAATATTTCTCAAGGGACATTGGTGTGATTTTTTTACGTTGCTCAGCGCTTCAATAAAAACACGCATAGCAAAAAAACGGCTAACATTAATAGTGGCGTGATTTATCACGCCACTTCTTTAAGCACAGGAGCTTTTTATATTTATGAAAACATCGGATTTTAATTATTATCTGCCGGAAGAGCTTATCGCGCAGACACCTCTTGAGAGAAGAGACACGTCCAGACTTCTGCATCTCGACAAGATGACGGGAGAAGTTGAGCACAAGCATTTCTACGATTTGCCGGAATATCTGAGCGAAGGGGATTGCCTTGTCCTGAACGACTCGCGCGTCCTTCCGGCAAGACTCATTGGCAAGCGCGAGACAGGTGGCGTGATCGAAGTCGTTCTTTTGCGAGATATTGGCAGCGGCGTCTGGGAATGCCTTACGCGCCCGGGCAAGAAAACAAAGCCCGGAACGAAGCTTATCTTTGGCGAGGGCGAGCTTACGGCTACGGTCACAGAATGCGCCGAGGGCGGAAACAAACTTCTTAAATTCGAATACGAGGGCATATTCCTCGAGGTACTGGAACGCCTCGGAAGAATGCCGCTGCCGCCTTATATTAAAACTGAACTTGAAGATCAGGAGCGCTACCAGACGGTCTATTCGCGCGAAGTCGGCTCTGCTGCGGCTCCGACGGCGGGACTGCACTTCACTGAGGAGCTTTTAAACAAAATTGCAGAAAAGGGTGTTAAGGTTTGCTATCTTACCCTCCACGTTGGACTCGGAACCTTCAGACCCGTAAAGAGCGAGGATGTGGAAAGCCACGAAATGCACTCCGAATTCTGCATCATACCCGCAGATGCGGCCGAAGCGATAACGGAAACCAAGCGGAGAGGGGGACGCGTAGTAGCTGTCGGCACAACATCGTGTAGAACGCTCGAAAGCTTTGCGAAGGACGACGGAACGCTCGATGAGGGCTCGGGCTGGACGGAAATCTTTATCTATCCGGGTTATAGGTTCAAATGCATAGATGCGCTTGTCACGAATTTTCATCTGCCTGAAAGCACCCTCGTGATGCTCGTTTCGGCACTTGCCGGCAGAGAACACATTCTTGCGGCATACACCAAGGCCGTTGAGGAAAAATACCGCTTTTTCTCGTTCGGCGACGCGATGTTTATCGAGTAAAGACGACTAGGAGAATTCAATTGTTTAAAGTAATAAAAACCGAAGGACACGCCCGCAGGGGTGAGTTTACCTGCCCTCACGGCACCGTGCAGACGCCGGTGTTCATGAATGTCGGCACACAGGGAGCCATAAAGGGAGGAATTACAGCTCCGGAGCTCAAGGAACTTGGCTGCCAGATTGAGCTTTCAAATACCTATCACCTCCATGTCAGACCAGGAGATGAGCTTATACGCCGACGCGGTGGACTGCACAGGTTCATGTGCTGGAATGGACCGATTTTGACAGACAGCGGCGGCTTCCAGATTTTTTCGCTTGCGGAGCTTCGGAAAATCAAGGAGGAGGGCGTAAGCTTTAATTCACACATCGATGGCCACAAGATTTTCATGGGCCCCGAAGAGAGTATGAGAATACAGTCAAACCTCGGCTCGGACATTGCAATGGCCTTCGACGAGTGCGTGAAGATACCCTCGCCCTACGAATATTGTGACAAGTCCTGTGACAGGACCTACCGCTGGCTGGTTCGGTGCAAAACTGAGCTTGACAGGCTGAACTCCCTGCCCGACACTGTGAACCCCGGTCAGGTGCTTTTCGGAATAAATCAGGGCGCAGTATATCCCGACCTTCGTGTGCGCCATATGAAGCAGATTGCGGAACTTGAACTTGAAGGCTATGCCATCGGCGGGCTCGCGGTAGGGGAGAGCCATCAGGAGATGTACGACACGATTGAGTTAGTTGAGGAGCATATGCCAAAGGACAAGCCTCGCTATCTCATGGGCGTCGGAACACCATCGAACATCATTGAGGGCGTCTGGCGCGGCGTCGATTTCTTTGACTGCGTTATGCCGGCGCGTGACGGCAGGCACGGACACCTTTTTACTTGGGACGGAGTTATCAACATCAACAACCAGAAATACGCTGAGGATGACGGGCCCATCGACCCGCATTGCGACTGTCCTGTTTGCCGCAGCTTTTCGAGAGCCTACATTCGCCATCTTTTAAAAGCAGGGGAAATTTTAGGACTTCGATTCGGAGTTATCCACAATCTGTATTTTTATAATAAACTTATGGATAGAATACGTTTTGAGATGGATAACGGTACCTTTGCTGATTTTCGCAAAGAATATTCCGAAAAACTGGGCAGAAGGATATAAAAACCTTGCAAATGAAAACATTGCCATATATAATCTAATCACAAATCTAGGAGGTCGACTAAATGAGATCAATAAAGAGAATAATTGGAATCATTGCTTCTGCAGCGGTGATGATCTTTGCCTTTGCTGGCTGCTCAGCGCTTGGAACGACAGGAACAACAGGAACAACAGGCGGTTCCAGCGGAACAATTCAGTTCGTCATTTCAATAGCTGTTCTTTTTGCGGTTTTCTATTTCTTCATGATAAGACCGGAAAACAAGAAGAAGAAAAAAGTTGAAGAGATGAGAAGCTCACTCGGCACCGGCGATAAAATCACCACAATCGGCGGAATCATGGGCGAAATCGTAAGCGTCTCAGGTGACAGCATCACAATTGAGTCCGGTGACGACAGAGTCCGCATCCAGCTCGCAAAATGGGCAATTTCGCGTAAGGACAAATAAATTGTTCTGAAGCTGTAATAATAATTTAAAATAGTAATTGTTGAATTCCCCGCTGAATAAGCTTTGATAGGCTTGTTTCGCGGGGGATTTTTTATCCCAAATCAAATTGCGGAGGGTGGATAATGAAAAAGTCAAACAAAATTGAGCGAAGCGCCGGTAAAAAAAGTCTGATCCGATATTCGGTGAGAGGCGCTTTTCTCGGCGTGATAATAACTATGGCAATCATTTTTATTCTGGCTGCGCTGATGTTGACGGGTGCGCTTCCCGAATCGCTCCGAGATACGTTCATTTTGGTGGCGGTAATTCTGGGAGCAACAGTTAGCGGAATATACTGCGCGGGACGGCAGGGCGGGGGAGTAGTCGTCGCGGGGCTGACCGCAGCAGCGTTTTATGTCGTTCTGATACTGCTGGGGACGCTGCTTTTCAGGAAAAGCAGCGATGAAGCGGCGCTCACAATGAGAATAATCATCGCGGCGGTTGCGGGTGGCTGCTTTGGAGGAGTGTTAAAATTGCACAGAAAAAGAAAGAAATCGAAGCTTCGCAGATAAATATTACTAATAGTAATCACGCAATAAAAGTTTACATAATTTGAATATGATTACCTATATATAGTTATGCTGGAATAATAACACTCTATATATTGCTAATAATCGTGGTGTTTGGCGCAGTTTTGGGAAGGGCAGTTACGCAGGTTAACATAATACAGTTAACATAATATCTCGTCATAATTAACAAAAATCATTTTATTTTGCATAAAGGCTTGATAACTGATTGAATTTGTATTATATTGGCGACATTAGAGTGTTATGTAAATTGAGTTATTATTCCCTGCGCTGCCATCACTAGTGTTGAGGCGGTGCGGCAATGATAAAAAGGGATCTTTCACTTGGGAATAACGGAACCTCGTATAACAAAAACGGTAGGATATATTTTTTGGCTCTTATCCTATGTTTTTCAGCGGGTTGCCTAGCTGGGAGCGTCGTTGGCTCCTTCTTCGGATTTGATTCATTTCTGAACGATTATTTAGGAGCGGATGCTATCGCTTCTTCAAGTCCCGTTAGTTTATTTTTGAATTATTCGAGGTTTCAACTGGTTGCGTTTTTGTTTGGCACCTCTTTTCTCGGACTGGCTTTACTGCCTGCTTTGAGCTGTATACGAGGATATGCGCTGAGTTGTACTGCGGCTACCATAATATCTGCTTATCCCGATAACGGAATAATTATGGCGGCAGTAATCCTCGGCGTTCCGGCAATATTTTCTCTCGCGTGCTATTTCGTGATCTCGATCGAGGGGTTCAAAAGTTCCGAGCGGATATTTCATCTTGTCAGAGGCAATTCCGCACCCCGAAAAGATAAGCTATATGCAAGGTTTCTTGCCTGCGTCCCGTTTCTGGCAATTGGAACATTGATTGAAATAAAGTTTGTACCATATTTGGTATCATTACTTACATAGAATATCGAAAGGAGGAGTTATCGTGAATAATGCTCAGTGCATGGAAAAATATGAGAGTTATCTTTTGAACGATAAAAAGGCATCCGATAACACCCTCAGTTCCTATTTAAGAGACATCAGACAACTCCGAGATTACCTTGAGGCCCATACGGACGAGAGCTTGGAAACAGCTACATCAGAAGAGCTTTGCGATTACACCGGCTGGACAAAGTCGCAGGGAAAGTCTGTGCCCACGATTTCCAGAAGCATTGCGTCAATCAAAAACTTCTATAAATACCTGATTGCTCAGGGAATAGTGGATGAAAACCCGGCTGTCGGGCTTGTTCCCGAAAAAGCTGTTCAAAGACTTCCGCAGATACTGACAGGTAAGGAAGTCGAGCTGCTGCTTGAGCAGCCCGAATGCACAGACCTTAAAGGCTACCGCGACAGGGCGATGCTGGAGCTTCTCTACGCAACCGGAATACGTGTCAGCGAGCTCATTTCACTAAATGTAAATGATGTAAATATATCGGCAGGCATCATTCGCTGCCGCGGTCACGAAAAAGAGAGGATAATCCCTCTATATCCAGCCGCGATTCGCGCTCTTGCTGAATATGTCGAGTTCATAAGACCGCAGATGATTGCTTCTTCCGACGAGACTTCTCTTTTCGTCAACGTAAGCGGCGAGCGCATGTCACGTCAAGGCTTCTGGAAGATTATAAAGACCTATCAGGTTAAGGCTAAGATCGAAAAAACGATCACTCCTCACACTCTGCGCCATTCGTTTGCGGCGCACCTTCTTGAAAATGGCGCGGATTTGCGCTCGATTCAGGAAATGTTGGGGCATGCCGACATATCTTCCACACAAGTCTATTCACAGCTTGTGAAGAAGCAGCTTAAGGACGTCTATAACAAGGCGCATCCAAGAGCGTAGTTACTTATTAAAAATAATCAGAGTTCTGTAATAATAATGGCGCCACCGAGCGGACGGTGACGCCATTGTTGTTTTCAAGCTTGTTTTAGGTAATGGGTACATACTGGTACACAGAGGAAAAATACATTGAATAGTTTGCTTAATTATGATAAACTAATGTGAAATATGGATATCGCTCGGAGGTATGAATGCGTATTTTAGGTATAGACCCTGGAATCGCGACAGTTGGCTTCGGGGTCATCGACAGTGAAGGCAGCAAGCTGACACTTGTGAACTACGGGGTCATCACAACCCCAGCGCATACGAGCCTTTCTAGCCGCCTTGACCAAATTTATGACGATTTGACCGAGCTTATCGAGGCCTTTTCGCCGGACTCGATTGCCTGCGAGGAACTGTTTTTCAACACGAATATCACAACGGGAATCTCTGTTGCGCACGGCAGGGGGGTTATCCTCCTCGCGTGTCATAAGGCGAGGATTCCAAGCTTTGAATATACGCCGCTTCAGGTTAAGCAGTCCGTCGTGGGCTACGGCAGAGCCGAAAAGAAGCAGGTCATTTACATGGTCAAGCGTCTTCTCAACATGAAAATCGAGCCGAAGCCGGATGATGCGGCGGACGCTCTCGCTATCGCGATATGCCATGCGAGGAGCGCGACCTCACTAATTACAAAAAACGGGGGTGACAGTCCTTGTTCTACCACATAAGTGGAAAAGTCTCGGCAATTGAAACGAACCTCGCGGTAATTGACTGCTGGGGCATCGGCTTTGCACTGAACGTGACGGTGAATACTCTCTCCCATCTTCAAATAGGCGAGCCGGCAAAGCTCTATACTTACGAAAATGTCCGCGAGGACGCGTTTGACCTCTTTGGGTTTTATGACAAGCAGGAGAAACGCTGCTTTGAAATGCTGATTGACGTATCGGGCGTCGGACCGAAGGCGGCACTTTCCGTTTTGTCCTCGGTTACGCCGGAGGCGCTTGCAATGGCTGTAATCTCGGGCGATGAAAAGGCACTGACGGCGGCTCCCGGTATCGGCAAAAAAATTGCCCAGCGCATCCTGCTCGAACTTAAGGACAAAATTGCGAAGGAAACGGGCGGAATTGCAATAGGCGGCACAGTTTCTGCCGTTCCTATCGGCGGCACAAAGCTATCAGACGCTGTTGCCGCGCTGACCGTTCTGGGATATTCGAGCAGCGAGATTTCTTTTGTTATGAAGGATATCGACGTTGAAAACGCATCGCTTGAGGATATTATCAGGCAGTCGCTCAAAAAAATGATAAAATAGGGGGAGTGAGAAGTGAGTATAAGCTATTCCAGCGAAGATGAAGAAAGAATTATCACTTCCACATCCATACTTCCGGAGGACGCAAACGAGGGCTCTCTCCGTCCGCGTTTTATCAAGGAATATATTGGCCAGAAAAAGGTTAAGGAAAACCTGAGCATTTTTATTGAAGCTGCAAAGATGCGTAAGGAACCGCTCGACCATGTACTGCTCCACGGTCCCCCGGGACTCGGAAAAACAACGCTTGCGGGAATAATCGCAAATGAGATGGGTGTCAATATGCGCATAACCTCCGGTCCGACCATCGAAAAGCCGGGTGACCTTGCTGCGCTGCTAACGAATCTGCAGGAAAACGACATTCTGTTTGTGGACGAGATTCACAGACTTAACCGCACCGTCGAGGAGATACTCTATCCCGCGATGGAGGACTATGCTATCGATATAATCATAGGCAAGGGTCCCTCCGCGAACTCGATACGGCTCGATTTGCCAAAGTTTACGCTAATCGGCGCTACAACGCGCTCAGGACAGCTCACAGCGCCTCTGCGCGACCGTTTCGGTGTCACCCTGCGTCTGGAGCTCTACACTCCAGACGAGCTCCAGCTCATCGTCAGGCGTAGTGCGGATATACTGGGAATCGAAATCGATGAAGCCGGCGCGAGGGAAATCGCCTGCCGCAGCCGTGGCACGCCGAGAATTGCGAACAGACTTCTCCGACGGGTGCGTGACTATGCGCAGGTACGCGCGGATGGTGTAATCACCCGTCACGTGGCGGACGAAGCTTTGACGCGTCTAGAGGTGGACAAGCTCGGTCTTGACTCGCTGGACAGACGTATGCTCAGGAGCATAATCGAATTTTACGGCGGCGGTCCTGTGGGGCTTGAAACCGTTGCTGCAACGATTAACGAAGAAGCAATTACGCTTGAGGATGTCTATGAGCCATATCTTCTTCAGCAAGGCTTTATAACCCGCACTCCGAGAGGACGCTGCATCACGAGAAAGGCATACGAACATCTGGGCATCGAATACCTCGGACAGCAGCAGATCGAAATTTGAAGCAAATATAAATAATTAGTTTGCTTCTCGATTTATGGGAAGCGATAGAACATGCATATTTTTGGAGGAAAACCAATTGGGCAAATATTTTGGAACCGACGGAATCCGTGGGATAGTGAACAAGGAGCTTGACGCAGCGCTTGCTTTCAAAGTCGGGCAGGCGACGGCAATGGTTCTCGCGGAGGGACTTTTTGATAGCAGAAAGCCTGTTGTTACGATAGGGAAGGATACACGCATTTCCGGTGATATGCTTGAAGCCGCGATAACGGCTGGGCTTTGTTCCGCTGGAGCAGACGTTATGCCTCTGGGAGTTGTTCCGACTCCCGCAGTGGCTTTTATAACCACGGATACAAAGTCGGACGCAGGCATTGTCATTTCCGCTTCTCACAATCCTTATGAACACAACGGCATTAAAATATTTAACGACAAGGGCTTCAAACTCAGCGATGAGCTAGAAGCCAAGATTGAGCAGCTCATAGACTCTGATGAACCGCTTACTGAAAAGCTAAACGGAGATATCGGACACGTTCTGCCACGCGGACGAGAGGGCGTCGACAGGTACATTGAGCATATAGTTTCTGTTTCTGAAGGACGTATTGGCAAGCTGAAGGTCATGATTGATTGCTCAAACGGCGCTGCCGCAAGAACAGTCAACGACATTTTCGGAAGATTTCCGATTGAACTGGAGCTAATCAAGGACCATCCGGACGGCTGCAACATCAACGCTAACTGCGGTTCCACGCATATCGAGGTTCTCGGGCGCATGGTTGTCGCGGGCGGCTTTGATCTCGGACTTGCCTTTGATGGGGACGCCGATCGTTGTCTGGCAGTTGACGAAAACGGTCAGTGCGTTGACGGTGACAAAATAATGGCGATTTGCGGCAAAGCCATGATAGCCGAAGAAAAACTCAGTAAAAACGCAATTGTCGCGACCGTCATGTCGAACCTCGGCTTCCATGAGTATTGCGGTAAAAACGGCATCGATCTCCGCTGTGCCGCTGTAGGCGACAGGAATGTACTTGAGATGATGCTTGAAAACGGCTTTAACCTCGGCGGGGAACAATCCGGACACTTAATTTTTCTAGATTATGCAACGACGGGGGATGGGCAGCTCGCGGCTGTACGTTTCCTTGGTGTACTGAGCAAAAGCGGTAAAAAGCTATCAGAACTTGCCTCTGAGATTCCATCCTATCCTCAGATACTTACCAACATCGCTATCGAAGGCGGCAACGCCGTAAAAGAACTTATAATGTCAGATGCTAGTCTTATAAATATGATTGAAGCGGAGCAGAAAGCGCTGGGCAGCACGGGGAGGATACTGATTCGTCCGTCCGGAACCGAAGCTCTCATCAGAGTTATGGTCGAAGCGGCCGATAAAAAAACCTTAGATGAGGTTGCGCTGAGACTTTCGTCCCACATTGAAAACTTGTCAAAAAATATGAAAATGTAAATTTGTAAAAGGAAATCGCTTGACTTTTTGTAAATATTATACTATAATTCCGAATGTATAGGGATAAATGGATTGGTGTTATGGAAAAATATTCTAGTCTCAGTGATAACGAGTTGCTGAGCATGACTGAAACCGGCGACAAGGTCGCAGAGGAACAGCTTGCGCTCCGCTATATTCGTTTGGTCAAGATTTGTTCCAGACCATTCTTTTTGGTCGGAGGCGACGGCGAGGATCTCATTCAGGAAGGGATGCTCGGTCTGCTTTCAGCGATAAGAGAATTTAATTTATCCATGAACACCTCCTTCAAAACATATGCCGAGATTTGCGTTAAACGGCGAATATTCTCGGCAATAAAAAGTGCCTCACGCAAAAAGCACGAACCACTTAACGACATGGTGTCGTTCGATGATGTCCTCTCTGATGAAAGTAATTCCAGCGCGGTATCTTACGGCGATGCTTATAGACGGATTCCTGAGGAGCAGGTATTGGCACGGGAAAGCGTAGATGAGATAATCCAAACCTATTCGCGGTGCTTGTCAAAATTTGAAGTTGAGATACTAAACCTTTACCTCAGCGGACTGTCATACTCCGAAATAGCGGAGACATGCGGTAAAACTGAGAAGTCTGTTGACAATGCCGTTCAGCGCATCAGGCGTAAGCTCGCGCAAAACCTTTATCCCAGCGATAACAGCAAGGGCTGTTCGCAATAAATGCCCTTTAGGGTAAGTCTTTTTCAAAGAGAGGATTCAAAATGTTCGAGGACAAAACGTTAGTATGTAAGGAATGTGGACAGGAATTCACGTTTACCGCCGGTGAGCAGGAGTTCTATGCAGAGCGCGGCTTCCAGAACGAGCCCCAGCGCTGCAAGTCTTGTCGCGACACAAGAAAGAACGTAGCCCGCGGTCCCCGCGAGTATTACACAGCGACCTGTGCCGCATGCGGCAAGGAAGCAAAAGTTCCTTTCGAGCCCAAGTCCGACAGACCTGTCTATTGCAGCGAGTGCTTCGCGAAGATGAGAGAGGAACAGGCTTAACTGTTTTGCTCGTTTTCGGTTTCGGTCTAAGACCGAGACGGTTATTGGCAAGTCTTTGAACTATTTTTTGGACATAAGTATTGTACTTTCAGATCAGCCAAAAGATGAGCAAAGGTGCTTTTAATACTTGAGCGTTGTACTTAACGAAAAAAAGGACTTCTCTTTTTGAGAAGTCCTTTTTTTATTATTCACAAGGCAGGGGAACGGTGGTCGTTCAGTCCTTTTTGTCCATGATGTGCATGTATTCGTCGTAGCTGCAAAGGCGGTCGATACAGCCGTCCGGAGTTAGCTCGATGATACGGTTCGCGACCGTCTGTGTAAGCTGGTGGTCGTGACTTGAGAAAATGATGTTATACTCGAAAGCATCCATACCGTTATTCAGCGCGGCGATACTCTCGAGGTCCAGATGGTTTGTAGGCTGATCGAACAGCAGTACGTTTGCGCCGGAAAGCATCATTTTGCTTATCATGCAGCGCACTTTTTCTCCGCCCGAGAGAACCTTAACCTTTTTGTAGACATCGTCATTGGAGAAGAGCATGCGCCCGAGGAAGGTGCGCAGATAGCTCTCGCGTTTGTCGTCGGAGAATTGACGCATCCAGTCCATAATGTCATAGTCGCAGTTATCAAAATATGAGTTGTTGTCTTTGGGGAAGTACGCTTGAGTCGTAGAAACGCCCCATTTAAACTCGCCCTCGTCAGGCTCAAGCTCTCCGGCAAGAATCTTAAACAGCGTTGTGATCGCAATTTCGTTTTTGCCTATGATCGCTATCTTGTCGTCCTTGCCAACGATAAAGCTGACCTTATTCAGAACCTTAACTCCATCCACAGTCTTGCTTATATCGGTGACAAAAAGCCTATCCTTTCCGGGTTCGCGCTCAGCCTTGAAGCCGACCCACGGATAGCGGCGGGAGGAGGCGGGCATTTCCTCGACCGTCAGCTTATCGAGCAGCTTGCGGCGGCTCGTTGCCTGACGAGATTTGGATTTGTTTGCTGAAAAGCGCGCGATAAACGCCTGAAGCTCCGCGATTTTCTGATCGGCCTTTTTGTTTTGGTCTTTAATGAGCCTCTGCATAAGCTGGCTGGACTCATACCAGAAGTCATAGTTACCGACATACATTCTGATTTTGCCGTAGTCGATATCTACGATGTGCGTGCAGACGGTGTTCAAGAAATAGCGGTCATGCGATACGACCAGTACAGTGCCGTCGTAATCAAGCAGAAAATCCTCGAGCCATACTACGGATGCAAGGTCAAGGTTATTGGTCGGCTCATCGAGGAGTATAATGTCGGGATGACCGAAAAGTGCCTGCGCAAGCAGAACCTTGACCTTTTGGCGACCCTCAAGCTCAGACATCATGCTGGAGTGCAGGTCGGTTGCAATGCCCAGACCCTGTAGGATGCGCGAAGCGTCGCTTTCGGATTCCCAGCCGCCGAGTTCGGCATATTCTTCCTCGAGTTCCGCCGCATGAATACCATCCTCATCGGAGAAATCGGGCTTATCATAGATTGCGTCCTTTTCCTTGCCGCAGTCATAAAGGCGCTTGTTGCCCATAATGACGGTGTCCATGACAGAATAATCGTCGTACATGTTTTGGTTCTGCTTAAGGACGGACATACGGCGCTTCTTGTCGATATTTACATTTCCCTCGTAACTATCCAGATCTCCGGACAGTATCCGAAGGAAGGTCGATTTGCCTGCGCCATTCGCGCCGATGATGCCGTAGCAGTTGCCTGCTACGAACTGGAGGTCCACTCTGTCAAAGAGCTTCTGACCGCCGAATTGAAGTGAAAGGTTCTCAACTGTAATCATGTAATAACTCCTAAATTTATGCTAAAAGGTCTTTTTGACGTAAGGAATGCGCATGAGTCCGTAGAACAGAGCAGTGCCGGCGATAACAGCGAAGATACCCTGAGTGCCGTTGCCCGCGATATCTCCGATTGCACCTTTAACTCCGTAAATAATGCAATCATAGGCAAAATATCCGGCAATCATGAGTAGCTCTGCTGTAACACAAGCCAAAATAGTAACTAACAAATTCATTTTGTTTTTATTGGGTCTCAGAATTGCGCCAGCCGCAAGAGCCATCAAGGCTTTGATTATGAGCGTTGCGGGAGCATAAATTACATAACCAGACAGTAAGTCCGATAGAGCGGAACCAAGGCCCGCCGCAACTGCGCCCCAAGCGGGGCCGAGGAGGAAAGCACTTACTATAACCAATGCGTCGCCGCCATTTGCATAGCCGTGAAGGACTGGGACTGGAATTATTATCATTGTTGCAACTGTGGTTAGCGCGGTAAAGAGACCCGCCCATACAAGCTTGTGGACCTTATCATTTTTCATGTTTATTCTCCATTGATGGATTTGTCGTTACTACTTTTCTCGATTTTCGTAAACCTGATTGCCGCCAAAGCAACGCCCGCGAGAATGAAATATGTGAAGAAGGTGCGGGGGTAATACCAGACATATTCTACACCGAAAGCGAACGCTATACCCACAAGGCTCGATATACAGGCGATAAGCACTAATTTGTTTGTCTTGCATGAGGTTTTCAAAAGCGCACGCGCGGAATCCTTCCAGAGCCTGAGCATGAACCACATGAAGGAGACAAAGCCGAGGACTCCGAGCTCCAGAATAAGCTCCATATAGACCATGTGACTGTGCGGAACCCCCACCTGAGCGTGCAGATTTGCGTAATCCGGATAAAGAACTGCGAAGCTACCCGGTCCGAGACCGATCCCGGTCATAAAATAGTCGCGGACCATCTTGATTGCGCCGTCCCAGACATAGAGACGAAATACCATTGAAGAATCCTTCATGGTCAGGAGCGTAGAAAGCCTTACTAATATGCTGTTCGGAAGTAGGGGAATTGCTGCGACGCAGAGAAGGAAGAACGCCGGTATCAGTTTCTTGTTAGCGTAGTATACGAAAATGATGCAGGTAATCATCATCGATATCCAGCAGGAGCGCGAATAGGTCATGAACAGCGCCAAAATGGGTAAAGCGACGCCAGCGCAGAAGGGGATTCTGATCCATGCACGATTAATATTTGCAGCAAATACCGCCGCGAGCGGCGTCATCATGACAAGGAATTCAGCGTAGTTGTTGGGATTGCCCAAGGTACCATAGACTCTGCCGGGAACGCCCTTATTCAAATCAAGGTCAGTCAAGCTTGCGCTGACTGCAACGCCCGTAATACGCTGATAAAAAGCGAAAAGCGCTGTGAAGATAACGGCGATATAGATGAAGCCGAGGAGCTTCATCATGCGTTCCTTTGTCGTGATGTCGGCAGAAATGATGTACATGAGCAGGAGAGCGGTGACATAGAACAGAAGAATTCGGAAGCTATCGCCCCTATCAAAGCTAAATGCGAGACTTGCTACGCAGGCAATCATGAAAAGGGTAACAGGAAGGCCCATGTCGTGCAGATAGTACAGCTTTCTCTTGCCAGCGCCGACCATAATGAAATAGAGCGAGAAAAGACCAAGCGCAGCTAAAAGCGCGTAGGTGTTTGACCAGTAGTCGTGCGGGATAATGAACATTAGGCAGATAAAACCGCCCAGTATGGTTTCGAAATTGATAAAGAAAGAACCTTTTATATATCGATTTACAAAAGCCGCCGAAACACTGCCCCGAGCCGCACGAGTTATCGCCTTGATTATACAAGATATTATATAGGCAATAAAATCGAATATCGCCTTGAAAACACGTGCGAAAAGTGATTTTTCATAAAGTGGCTCGACACTGCTGTCTCTGACAAACCAATGGACGATCTTGCTTTCGGAAAAGGCGTTGCTGAGTGTACTGAAAATCATCTGCAGAAAGGCGAATGTGCCGCTTTGCAGCCAAATGTAATAGGTTTTTCCCAAAATACTTGAGGAGAGCACAAAGCCACCCCGCTTTCATAGGATTTATTTAGGGGTTAAGCCTCGGCTAAGAAACAGCCTCGATGCCGCTGATTTTCAGAAAAAGCTTTGCTTTTCCGGCATAGATCGTGAGCGTATGACCGACACCATAGAGCACACCATCAATTGTAACGCCGTGTTCGGTAATTTCACCCTTGCCGAGAACATTTATGGATACAGAATTGTAACCCTGCCTGATGACCTGCTGAATCTCGCCTTTAGTATCCGTTTCATAGCCGATAGGTGCGCCGACCTCGAAGCTCTCGACAGTTCCGAGAGTCACTTTTTCGGTCGAGTCCATGACGCTTGTTCCTTCTTCAAGAACTTTCGCGACATAATCGGGAGTTTCATCTCCAAAGAAGCTGATACGCACCTGCGAGAGGCTTGTGCCTTCATTTCCCTTGTCAACGACCTTCAAAGCGACGAATGCGACGAGAGCGATAAGGACGAGAACGATAGCGAAATCGATGAGATTTATCTTTCCAAAGAGCTTTCCGTTTTTATCTATCATTTTGTGTTTCCTTCTTTCAGACTTTAGTTGTATGCGGCGAAAACATCATCCGCCAGCTTATTCAAGTCAAAGTATTTTACAATCTTTTCGACCGCCAGGGCCGAATACTTGTCCCTTAGAGAAGGGTTGCCCAAAAAGCGCTTAATGTTAGAGTTAAAGGCATTAATATCACCGTACTGACTGACAAAGCCACACTGTATACCGGTTTCGGCAAGGTCGCGGTTTCCGCCGACATCGGTAACGACGAGCGGAAGACCCGCATTCATCGCTTCGAGTATCGCAAAGCTCATTGCCTCATTGCAGCTTGAGGAGCAGAGATAAATGTCCGAGCCTAGCAGTATATCACGTGTGTCTTTGCGGAATCCCAGCAGGCGGCATTCGTTTTCGAGGTGAAACTCCGAGATTTTGCTTTTTATCTCTCCGAATAGCTCTCCGTCACCGCAGATCAGGCACGCGAATGGTCTGTCCGTATTCTTTTTAAGTTCCACGAGGGAATCTAAAAGAAAGGAGAGCCCTTTTTCCGGCGCAAATCTTGCGAGTATTGCCATGATAAAACAGTCGTCCGAAAGTGCAAGTTCCTTGCGGATTGCTTCGGACCTCACGGGTTTGTCCGCAGGCTCTATGCCGTTAAAGATGACGGCAATGCGTTCGGGTTTCACACCGTTATCAATCATAATGTCCCGTCCCTCGTTGCAGACGGCGATTATGCGGTGGTTTTTCGGCGTAAAATGCCTGTTGAGCATGCGCCAGATAAAGCCGGAAGCTCCCGAAAGCCGCAGAGTGAGGTGGTTTGTCAGAACGACACGAGGCTTATCATAGAACCGCTTTGAGATAAGCGCGATTATATTTTCTCTCGGATACTGGGCGTGAATCACGTCGATGCCGTTATGGCGGCAGTATTCAGCGAGCTTTTTTGCTGCGGAAAACATGGAGCGCCAGCTCATTTCAACCTGTAAGGAGGGGACACCGGCGTCTTTCATTTTCTGTGACAGCTCGCCCTCGATATTATAGGCGAAAAAAGGGTTCATCTTGCCTTTTCCGAGGCGAATTAGGTTTTCAACGTATTTTTCGGTACCGGCCTTGCCGGCATAATTTATCAGATAAAGAACATTCAAGCTACCGCCTGCCCTTCAGAGGGATTGCCCTAAAACCGGGCTCAAATATTTAGAATCGGTCAATTTCACACTCTGCATATTGGACCACTTTGCCAAGTATACAACATTTTGTGAGTTCAAGTCAATAGCGCAAAGCCCGCCATACCCATAACTCGCGGGTATGGCGGGCGCTTTAGTTCAACCGCCAAGGTATGCTTTTTTAACGGCGTCGTTATTCAAAAGGTCAGATGCCTGTGCGCTTGTTACTATGTTTCCGGTCTCAAGGACATAGCCTCTGTCGGCAATCGAAAGCGCCATCTGCGCATTCTGCTCGACGAGAAGTATCGTCGTGCCCGCATCGTTAAGCTCCTTGATGATATCAAAAATCTGCTCGACCAGCAGGGGAGCAAGCCCCATCGAGGGTTCGTCCAGCATTAGAAGCTCCGGCTTAGACATTAGTGCTCTGCCCATCGCGAGCATCTGCTGCTCTCCGCCGGAAAGCGTGCCTGCAATCTGTTTTCTACGTTCCTTAAGACGGGGGAAACGTACGAAGACGTTTTCCAGAGAATCGCTGACCTCACTCGTTTTTCTTGTGAACGCGCCCATTTCAAGGTTTTCCTCAACGGTCATACCGAGAAATACTCTGCGGCCTTCAGGAACCTGCGCAAGGCCTGATGCAACAATCTTGTGCGGGACAAGATTGCTGATGGGCTTGTCAATGAAGGTTATTGAGCCCGTTTTGCTTCTGAGAAGTCCCGAAACAGTATTTAGGATGGTTGATTTTCCAGCGCCGTTGGCACCGATAAGGGTCACGATTTCACCCTTGTTGACCTCAAAGGATACGCCCTTAATGGCGTGGATACTGCCGTAAAATACGTTAATGTCATTGACTTTCAGCATACGTCAGTTAGCCTCCTTTTTCTTGCCCAGGTAAGCCTCGATGACCTTTGGGTTAGACTGGATATCCTCCGGCGAGCCCTTTGCGATGACCTTTCCGTAGTTAAGCACACCGATGCCCTCGCAGATGCCCATGACAAGACTCATATCGTGCTCAATAAGCATTATAGCGATTTTAAAAGTATCGCGTATCTTCTGGATGTTCTCCATAAGCTCCGTCGTTTCGGAGGGGTTCATGCCCGCAGCCGGCTCATCGAGAAGAAGAAGCGAGGGGTTCGTGCCGAGTGCACGTACAATTTCGAGTCTGCGCTGTGCGCCGTAGGGCAGGGAACCTGCCTTCGCGTCCGCTAAATCCTGCATGTCAAAAATCGAAAGAAGCTCCAAGGCACGTCCTTTTGCAATTTTCTCGCTTCTCCAGTAGGAGGGAAACCTTAAAACAGCGCTGGGAAGATGATAATCCATTTCGTTATGCAAACCTATGAGAACGTTATCCATAACGGAAAGCGCCTTGAAAAGTCTTATATTCTGAAAGGTTCTCGCTATACCGAGCTTATTAACCTGAATGGTGTTCATTCCGGCGGTATCTCTGCCGTCTAGCATGATTGTTCCGCGCGTCGGCTGATAAACCTTTGTGAGCAGGTTGAAAACAGTCGTTTTTCCCGCGCCGTTCGGGCCGATAAGACCGGCAATCTCGGTTCTGCCAATCGCCATATTAAAATCGTCGACAGCTGTCAAACCGCCGAAGTCGATACCGAGGTGAGAGACTTCGAGTATAGGGGTCTTGTCAACGTCCCGTTCGGGTATGATGTTCGGGGAGGGGACAGGAACAAGCTTCACGGGTTCTCTCTGAAATTTACTCATTTGCCTTGCCCTCCTTTTCAGTCAGAACAGCTTTTCCGCCGCCGTCACCTTTACCGCCCTTAAGTCTGAGGATGAGCTTATCGAGAAGACCATTAAGCGAGAAGTCGTAGGTTCCCATAAGTCCGGTCGGCTTGAAAATCATAACCGCGACGAGGACAAGGGAGTAAACGACCATACGATATTTATCAAAATCACGGAGGAGCTCAGGAAGAGCGGTTAGAACACCGCCGCTCAAAACGCTGCCAAGCATACTGCCCATGCCGCCGAGAACGACCATGACCAATATTTCAATGGACTTCATAAAGCCGAAAGCGGAGGGGTTCAGAATACCGATGTTGCCCGCGTAAAGGCCGCCGGCAACACCCGCGAAAAACGCGGATACGACAAAGCCGAGAGTTTTATAATAGGTGGTGTTGATACCGCAGGATTCCGCAGCAATCTCATTTTCGCGTATAGAGAGAATCGCCCTGCCGTGGCGTGACTTCATCATCGTGTGGATGACAAAGCAGGTGACACCGACACAGATGAAGGTGATTAGGAAGGTCGTTGTTTTTGGAATCTTCTGAAGTCCGGCTGCTCCGTTTGTGAACTTAAAGCCCAGAACATTGTCAATATTCAAAAGCACGACCCGAATAATTTCGCCGAAGCCAAGCGTCAGTATCGCAAGATAATCTCCCTTGAGCCTCAACGCGGGGATGCCGATTAGAAGACCGAACAGCGCGGCGACAAGACCTCCCGCCAACAGCGCCAAGGGGAAAGAAATCAAAGAACCTGCCGCGGCCTTCATTATGAGTGCGGAGGTATATGCTCCGACCGCCATAAAACCTGCGTGTCCGAGAGGGAGCTGTCCCAAATAACCTGTTGCCACATTAAGAGACACGGCAAGGATGATGCTGATACCGATTGATGAAATGACGCCGGAATAATACTTGGAAATCGTTCCACCCGTTATGAGTGTATTCATAACAAACAGGAAGGCCGCAAAAAGAAGAATATTTATAAGATATCGAAGCGGCATCGGGATTATAGTTGAGTTCTTTTTCACAAAACCGCCCCCTTAAACTTTCTCGTTAATTTTCTTACCCAGAATACCTGTGGGCTTGAAAATGAGGACAATAATAAGTATCGCGAATACAACGCCGTCTTTCCAGACGGAGAGGCCGATTGCGGAAACGATAGCTTCAGCGATACCGATTGCAAAGCCGCCTATCATGGCGCCGGGGATTGAGCCGATTCCACCGAGGACTGCCGCGACAAAGGCCTTTAGACCCAGCATTGAGCCCATAGTGGGGGCTGCCTGGGGATAAGCGCAGCTATAGAGAACGGAACCGATACCGGCCAGTGCACTGCCAACGGCGAAGGTGAAGCTGATTGTGCTGTTGACATTGATGCCCATGAGCTGAGCTGTTCCCATATCTTCTGATACGGCACGCATTGCTTTACCCATTTTTGTTCTCTTGATAAGGAAAGTCAGCCCAATCATCGCGATAACTGAAACGATGATCGTCAGTACAGCCGTAAAGCCGATGCGCTGCCCGAAAAGGTTAAGCGAGGGCCCCGTAATAAGAGCTGGAACGTTTTGAGCACCCGCGCCGAAAGCGAGCTGTGCAAGGTTTTCGAGAAGGAAAGAGATTCCGATAGCCGTTATCAGAAGTGACAGGCGGGGAGCCTTGCGGAGCGGAGTATAGGCAACTTTTTCAATCACCACTCCGAGTAAGGTACAGGCGATAATTGCAAGTGCAATCGCTAAAGCGGGAGGGAGAGATAAATTGACAACTACGAGCCACGCTACATAAGCACCGACCATTATTACATCGCCGTGCGCGAAGTTCAGTAGTAGGATGATGCCATATACCATGCTGTAGCCGATAGCTATCAGAGCATAGATACTGCCGGATTGAAGTCCGTTTATCAGTTGGCTGAGTACAAGGGACATATATATTTTCGTCCTCTCTGTAAAAGTTTTTCGCAGACGCTTGATGGCTGGCCCCAAAAGCAGCTGTTTTAGGTCCACCCATCGGGCGTCCGCACCGGAAAGAGTTATAAAAGTAAATGCCTTTGTGCGGGAAGATAAACTTCCCGCACAAAGTATCGTTCAGGTATAGTGTTTTATTAATATGTTTCGATGAAGGTTTCTACGCCGCCAACAAGCTTCATGATGTTAGCATCCTTAACGGGGTTATTGTGCTCGTCAAAAGAGTAGCCCTTGCTGGTGATGCATTCGAGATCAGCGCTCTTGTCGCGGATAGCGTCGATAACAGCCTGCTTGTACTCGTCTGTGCCGGCGGTAAGACCTGCGTCCTCGGCAATCTGGAGTGCGTTGCAGAGAACCATTGCAGCGTCATAAGCGTTAGCGGAGAACATGTTGAGTGTGTCTTTGCCGTATTTTGCGGTGTATGCTGCTTCAAAGGTCTTGACTATGTCGGTGCTGGCAGGAGCATAGCCTGAGCAGTAGACAGTGCCTTCAAGGTCAGCTGCGGAAGCGTATGCGGAAACGCCGCTCATACCGTCGGAGCCGATAAAGGTTGCCTTGATGCCGACTTCGCGAGCCTGAGTGACTATGAGACCGTCGTCTTCATAGTAGTTGGGGAAGAAAAGTACATCGGGGTTCTTGGAAGCGATAGTTGTGAGCTGGCTTTTGAAATCGACGTCGCCGGTAGCATAGCCTTCTTCATCAACTACTTCGATGCCGAGCTCTTTGCACTTTGCGATGAAAGCGTCCTTAACGCCGACAGCGTAGTCGTTGCCGGTTTCATAGATAACGGCAGCGGTCTTAGCTGAAAGCTTCTCGCTTGCGTAGTTTGCCATTTTCTCGCCCTGGAAGGGGTCGGTGAAGCAGGTGCGGAATACATTGGTGTAAACAGTGTCAGATTCGGAATCATAGGTGACACCATCAGCGGTTGCGCTGGCGGTAATCATGGGCATGTTGAGGGGAGCCGCTTCGCCGACAACAGCCATAGTGTTTCCGGAAAGAACGTCGCCGATGAGGGCAGTGATACCTTCGTCAACAGCACGGTTGAAAGCGTTAATGGCTTCCTGGCTGTCGCCCTTGTTGTCATAGTTTACAATTTCTACCTGTTTGCCGCCTATACCGCCATTTGCGTTAAGCTGATCGATGTAAAGTGTTGCACCGTTCATAACGCTGACGCCGTACTGGGCGTAGTCTCCGGTCTGGCAGCCGATGATTCCGACCTTAATTGTATCGCCGGAAGCTGCTGCACTTGAAGGGGCTGCGCTTTCAGTTGTCTTATCGCCGGTGGTCTTGCTGCCACATGCCGCGAAGCAGCCGACGATGAGCACAAGGATAAGCGCGATGCTCAGGAACTTTTTCATTTTTCATCCTCCTAAATTGATTGGTGTAAACTTATACAAAAAATGACTCCGCAAGAGAACGAAGCCATCTTGGGTATCTGTTAAAACGAATAAATATTATATGGTCAATGCTGACATTTTAAATCTTTATCACAATAAAGTCAATAGTTTAGTGCTCTTAATTCGACACGTGATACCGATGCACTTTTGTTGATTTCGTATGAAATATAGATAATTATTGATGAGATTGAAGCGGTGTTCGTGTCATTGTTTAAGAAGTTATGCATAAAACTGATGTAATAATCCCGAGAATTGTTAAAACTGACACTTTCTTTTAGGCTTTTGCCATGTTATAATCCACTTATAATAGTTCTATGGAGATTCATTATGAATTATAGTATTGACAGAACTCAACAGGCTTTCTCGTTTAGCTTCAGCTTTACCGGCTTTTTCTTCGGTAAGGCTTATATGAGTTTGTCTGATAACGGGTAATGAATCGAGCGAAATCGATTAATGAAAGCCCCGCAGCAAACTCGCTGCGGGGCTTTTTTTAGTATAAAACCATGAACAGCGCAGACATTTCCGTAAAATGGCGGAGTATTCGATAAATAAACAGTAAAGAAGGTATTAAATTGTCGTATCACATGTACAACAGAGAAGCGGAGGCGATGCCTAAGGAAAAGCTCCGCGAGCTGCAAAGCGAAAGGCTTTGCGAAATGGTGAAGAGAGTTTATGAAAAGGTTCCTATGTATCGCAAAAGATTTGATAGCATGGGTCTGCGACCGGAGGATATCAAGTCCATTGACGACTTAACTAAGCTGCCGTTTACCTATAAGCAGGACCTGCGCGACAATTATCCCTTCGGACTGTTTGCCGTCCCTATGGACGAGGTCGTCAGGATACACGCCTCATCCGGTACGACAGGAAAGCAAACCGTTGTAGGTTATACCGCGAACGATATGAAGCTCTGGGGTGAGGTCATGGCGAGAACCATAGGCGCCGGCGGCGTTACTAAATCCGATATCGGGCACATCAGTTACGGATACGGCTTGTTCACGGGGGGCCTCGGCGGGGGACTTGGCTCAGAAACCATCGGCTGTGCGACGATTCCGGCCTCAACCGGCAACACGAAGCGTCAGGTTACAATTCTTGAGGACTTCAAGCCAACCTTCATTCTTGCAACACCCTCATATGCTCTGACAATCGCGGAATATATGGCTCAAAACGGCATTACGGCTGATAATCTAAGCCTTAAAGCCGGCTTCTTCGGCGCGGAGCCGTGGACCGAAAACATGAGGAAAGAAATTGAAAAACAACTGAACCTCAAAGCATATGATATTTACGGACTCTCGGAGGTCATCGGACCCGGAGTCGCCTATGAATGCGAATGTCAACACGGGCTGCACGTCAATGAGGATCACTTCTATCTTGAGATAATCGATCCCGAAACAGGGGAGCAGCTGCCGGACGGAACAGAGGGCGAAATAGTCTTCACCTGTATGACTAAGGAAGCGCTCCCGCTTATACGCTATCGTACCCGCGATGTAGGGATGCGTATCCCCGGCGAATGCGAGTGCGGACGGACTTTTGTCCGCATGATGAAGCCCGCAGGCCGTACGGACGACATGCTCATTATCCGCGGCGTCAATGTGTTCCCGTCACAGATCGAGTCCGTACTCATGGAGCTTGACGGCATCGCGCCGTACTATCAGATGATAGTTGAAAGAACCGGCAATCTCGACAATCTGACGGTTCTTGTCGAGCTGACGGAGGAAACCTTTACTGATGAAGTCAGAAAGCTCGAAGCAATGTCAAAGAAGGTGACCGACGCTATCCATTCCGTACTTGGCATCGCCTGCAAGGTGAAGCTGGTCGAGCCGAAGAGCATCGAGCGGTTCGAGGGTAAGGCAAAGCGCGTAATTGACAAACGTACGCAAGTCAACTTTTAAGGAGGAGAGAATATGCTGTTAAAACAAATTTCGGTTTTTGCGGAAAATCGCCGCGGCGCGATAATGGACATCACAGGCGTTCTTTTTAATGCAGGCGTAAATTTAAGAGCTATCTCCATTGCCGATACAACCGATTTCGGCGTTGTACGCCTTATTGTCGACAAGCGCAAGGAAGCTCTTGCGGCTCTGCGCGAAAACGGCATGACTGTCAAGGAAACAGACGTTGTTGCTCTCGCTGTTGACGACACTCCCGGCTCCTTCCATGAGGCGTTGAAAGCACTTACGGAGAGCGGAATCATGGTCGAATACAGCTATGGCTTTGTTTCGCCGATAGGCGAGGGCGCGACCATTATACTAAAGTGCGACGATCAGGAAAAAGCGCTCGGTTGCCTCACAGCAAAGGGCTTCAAGCTCCTGACGGCAGACGATGTAAAGTTTTAACCGACGTAAAACTTCAATGTGAAAAGCGGTTCCGCCTTAATAAGGTCGGAACCGCTTTTATACCTTGCAATGCCACTATTTGCTTTACTTTTTGGAGACAATACGCTATAATACAAACCGCCGCAAAAAGGATATGCGCCCGTAGCTCAGTTGGATAGAGTGACAGACTCCGACTCTGTAGGTCGCTGGTTCGAATCCAGTCGGGCGTACCAAAAAAGACAGACCTTCCGTAAAGGAAGGTCTGTCTTTTCTTTTGTGGAGAACTATGGTATTATTATAATTAGATTATACAGTTGACAAGCCCAAAGTTTCCCAATAAGTGCAAGCTTATAACAATAATACACTGTCTGCAATGTTTTTAGGATGGCTTTTATATGAATTTTGAAAAGTATTTGGAAAATCAGGAATGTATCGTATACAGCGCAAAGCGGAGTGGGAAATTAATTTATCTTGGCATTTTTCTAATTATCTTTGTTGGAATTTTATTCCCCTATTTTTCCGGTCTGACAGGCGCTTTGTTTGGTGGAAACTGTGCATTCAGTACAAAGGACTGTCTCTCAATGTTCGCTTTCTTTTTTTTTTGGATGGACATTTCCAATCGGGTCTTTTTTGATTTGTGCTTTCAGCACGCTAATTATAACTGACAAGAGAATTATTATAGCGAATGGTGCCCGAGGAAGAATTTACCTTATCCCCTTAGAAAAAGTCGCAGGGGTCGAATTAATCAGCCAATCAACAAAAGGCGCCACTCTTTATGGTTTGTATGTGTATTTGCTAAATCAGAAAAGGCTACATTCATCCTTATATTACAAAAAAGATGAAATCAGAAAAGTCATTGAACAGCTCAAAAGCTTAGGCATAAAAAAATACAGTGACTTAAAGTACCATGAGCTACATACGCTGAGTCCCCACTCCAATGGCGACTTATTTGAAAAATATAGCTTTTCATATGTTCTGCCAATACTGTTGGCTCTGCTATTTCTAATTCCCATAATTATCTTCGTCTATGCGCAGATAGCAATATAACAAACCAAACTTTCCATTATGAGCACAACAAGAATCGTAAAAATTCAAATTCACATAAAACTGTCAAACACAGATTTGCAATTATATGCGTTTAATTAGATTTACAATAAGAGAAGGCGAGAGCAATGCTATTTAAGGAATTCGGGAACAGAAACTCAAAAACGATTATTCTTGTGCACGGCGGCGGGTTGTCGTGGTGGGGATACAAGAGCGTGGCTGAGCTTTTGGAAAAGGACTACCACGTTGTTACGCCGGTTATTGACGGACACGGTGAGGACGCAGATAATACGTTTATAAGTATCGAGGCTTCTGCAAAGAAACTGATAGAATACATAGATTCGGCGCACGGCGGAAAGGTATTTGCGATTGCCGGACTCTCTCTCGGTGCGCAGATATTAACTGAGGTATTATCTTTAAGAAACGACATAACCGAATTCGCAATTATTGAAAGTGCGCTCGTTTTACCGATAAGGGGAACAGCGACCATGGCTTCAGCCAATAAACTGTTGTACGGACTGATTAAGCAGAAATGGTTTTCTAAAATGCAGGCAAAATCAATGGCTGTGCCTAAGGAAATGTTTGAATTTTATTATGATGACAGCATCAGAATGTCAAAGCAATCGCTAATCAATATCACATTAAGCAACGGGAATTACTATGTAAAGCCTACATTGTCGGAAACAAAAGCGAAAGCGCTGATTATAGTAGGAAATAATGAAATTGGCATAATGAAAAAATCCGCCTCAAAACTAATTGAAGCGATTCTGGAAAGCAAGTTATACATTGCTGAGGATATGCGGCATGGTGAGCTAAGCTTGGTGCATCCCCAAAAGTATATTGGATTGTTAAAGACGTTTTTTGAAGATTAAAATATATATTAAAGCCCTCGGAAACTTTCGATTTCCGAGGGCTTTTTAGCTTATAACAACACTTTAGCTCACATATAAATGGAAAGCTCATCGAAAAAATTTTTCGTTGTTTCGATGAATGCTTTTCCGGCTTCGCTCAGGTAGTGATCTTTTCTCCAAGTGAGTCCTATCGTTGCCAGAGGCGCTTCATCTATTTCTGCAAACTGGTCGTGAAAATCTGTGTTCAGTTTTGTCATAGTCAGGGGAGCGAGGGCAATTCCGAGTCCGTCCTTTACAAAGTTATAGATTGTAGAGGTGTCGGTAGTCTCAACCGAACTGTTGACATTGATTCCTGCCTCCTTGAAATATACGTCCTGCATATCGCGAGTACCGTAGCCGACACCCACGCTTATAAAGTTCTCATCCTTCAATTCCGCAAAGGCAACAGATTTCCGCTCTTTCAGCCAATGATCAGAGGGGTAAACTATGACCCCCCGTTCCATATGAAGCAATATGCTCTCGAGATCAGGTTCTTCAGTGAGGATGGGGCAACAGACCGCAAAGTCGGCATAGCCATCGAGAAGCATCCTGATTATTCTACGCCTTTTTGCGGAATATTGCTGAATATTCAAGCTCGGAGAATCCTGCTTGTTTCTCTTGAGCAAACCGGGTATGTAAGTACTTACGTTTGTCACGATGGTGAGCTGTGTTAACTGCCGTTTATATATTTCCCGAGCCTTTTTCTTCGCATCATCAAACTCATAAAAAAGCTTGACCACATCGTTGTAGAACTCCCGACCGCAGGGGTTTAGCTGTATACCACGCCCAACCCTATCAAAGAGCTTTACGCCCAACTCGTTCTCAAGCTCGGTCATCACGTGGCTCAGGTGCGACTGAGAAATGAAAAGATCGTTTGCAGCTTTTGTCAGATGCTCGACCTCAGCTACGCGCTTAAAATATTGAAGATGTCGAAGCTCCATAGTAACCCCCCGATAAATATTAATTAATCGCTGAGACGCATGGATGTTGTGTGTATTAGGCATTATACAACATGATAAATCAATGTTAACTTTAAATCAAGCGTAATTTTACGCCCAAATAATTTTTGGAGGTATGGTATGTCTGACTGGCGTGAAATCTATAAGCAAAAACTTGTTTCCGTGGAAGACGCGGCAAAAGTAATTGAATCTGGCGATAAGTGTTTGCTCGGTCCATGTTCAGCCGCTCCTATTCAGCTAATGGAGGCCATTTGCGACAGAGTCGATGAGCTGGAAAACGTCGAAGTAGTAACCGGCATGGCACTGTATCCGTTTAAATTCTTTCAGTCTCCGGATTACATAGGGAGAATAACTTTCAATACGATTTTTTACGGAGCAGCTGAGAAATTTTTCTATGACATGGGAACTGTCAACATTAACTCCATTCACCTATCTGAGGTGTCCAGCTGCCTGCGTCCGGTTTACGGAGTAAACACGCTGCTTGCAGACGTTTCTCTTCCTGATGAGGAAGGCTATCTATACTACGGACCGATGGGAGTAGCTGTTAACGGAGAAGTTGCAGAATATGCAAAGAAAATAATTGTTCAAGTCAACAAGTTTCAACCTAAGGTCAGCGGTATCAAACATCGTATCCATGTCAGCGAAGTCACCTGCCTTTGTGAAAGCGACCATCCGCTGCCTGAGCTTCCCCAGCCTGAGGTGAGTGACATTGAAAGGAAGATTGCGAGTCTGCTGCTTCCGCGCATAAAGGACGGTTCCTGCATTCAAATCGGACTCGGAGGCCTTTCTAACGCAGTCGGGTATGGGCTCGAGGAAAAAAAGAATCTGTCTGTCCATACTGAGATGTTCACTGATTCAATGGTCTATCTGGCAAAGAAGGGCGTTATAAACGGCAGAATGTTCGCCTCCTTCGGACTTGGAAGCACTGAGCTTTATGAATTTGTCGGCGAGGGCAAGGTTGAGCTTTGCCCCATAAGTTTTGTAAATAATCCTTATGAAATAGCAAAAAATGATAATTTCGTTTCGATAAACGCATGCTTGATGGCCGACCTCACCGGACAGGTCTGCTCCGAAACACTAGGTCATTCGATATACAGCTCAACAGGCGGGCAGCTTGACTATGCAAAGGGTGCCGCAATGTCAAAGGGCGGACAGAGCTTCCTGTGTATGTCCTCAACGGTAAAGAAAAAGGATGGCACCATCGGCTCGACCATCACACTTGACTTACCGGCCGGTGAAGTTGTTACGACACCGCGCTCCGAAGTAATGTATATCGTTACAGAGTACGGAATCGCAGACTTATATCATCAGCCGATACGTGAGAGAGTGAAAAGGATGATTGCAATCGCGCATCCCGACTTCCGTGAAGCCCTCCACAAGCAGGCTCTCGAGGTAGGCCTTATCCGCGAATAGACGCAGTTCGACTGTAGTTTCAGCCGCTTTTTTAAATACTGCTAAAATAAAAGTTGCTCGAAAATTTGAATCCTTTATAAGAACCGCCGCAAAGCTTCCGCTTTGCGGCGGTTTTAGTACATAATTTAATTTGTCTGATCAAAAAAGGCTTGCTATTGACATGGCGAAAGTATTCAATCTATAATGTTATGATTAGTTAGCAAAATTTGTTCTTTTATAGACAAAAATGGTAGCTAAATATTTGGAATCGAAGAAACAAATAGGGGAAAGCTACATTTTCTGCAAAGAATAAAGAATATAGTCAAAACAGGGAGGTGAGACCCCGATGAACAGCTATGGAAATGTGGAATTAAATATTTTTTCAATTATATTGCTGATAATTATTCTAGCAAATATGCATCGAGGGTCGAGAGAATACCTACCGGATCAAAAGTTGTTTTTAATTATGTGCATAACCGTCACCTGTATTCTGATTCTGGATTCCATGCAGTGGATATTAGACGGGCATCCCGGCGTTTTAATATATTATGCTAACCTTGTTTCAAACTTTTTTTATTATGCGTTGCAGATGCTGCCGTATCTGTTATGGTGCCTTTATATACGTTACCAGATAAAAATGGATGTTAAAGAGATGATGAAGGCAAAAGTGCTGTTTTCTGTACCGTTTTTGATTAATACTGCTTTATCGATTATCACCTGCTTTAACGGATTCTTTTTTTACATCGATAGTCAGAACTATTATCAAAGAGGAGAATATTTCTGGATTTCGGTTGTAATGACTTATAGCTATTTTCTTTATTCAATCATTTTTCTTCTAGTCAACAGGAAGAAGACTGAAAGGAACATGTTTGTTTCTCTCATGCTATTCACTCTTCCGCCGGTCATCGGAAGCATAATTCAAGTATTTAATTTCGGTTTTGCGCTCATATGGCCGGGCGTTACAATATCACTTGTCATTATTTATATCAACATTCAAAAAAACCAGCTCTATACAGATTACCTCACGGGGCTATATAACCGTAGGCTTCTTGATATACACCTGAACGACGCTCTGAGAAATAATGAAAAACCCGGCAGCATTGGCGTCATTATGCTGGATATCGATGGCTTTAAGCATATAAATGATTCATTTGGGCACGTTGTCGGCGATCAGGCGCTGGTTGAAACCGCCAATATTTTAAAGAAAAGCGTAGGGAAAGCAGGCTTTACCGCTCGTTATGGCGGAGATGAATTTGTTGTGATAGTACCAGCAAAGGATGCATCGGAGATCGAAGGTGTCGCGAGTGAGATTGAAAAGAACATTGAATTGTTTAATAAGCGGGAGAGCGCAATTTACTCTGTCCATCTGAGCATGGGCTATGAAATTTTTGAATGCGGAGGCGGGGCTTCGAAAAATGATGTTCTGTCAAGGATTGATCGGCAGATGTATGAAAAGAAGTTCAAGAACCGTGCGTTAAAAAACCAGATGATAATTGAATGACTGTTTAAAATACCGAAAATATAAGTTTTCGGTATTTTAATTGCTAAGTCCAACAAAAAAGGTATAGAATAATGTCAACAATACTATATGAAGATTTGACAAACCGTTTTATGAGTGATACAATAAAATGATTGATAGAGTATCGCTTTTAAAACGAGGATTTCGGTCCCCGTTTTTTATTTTTAAGATTTGAGGAATTACATGACAAAAGTTTTATTTTCTGAAATGAGCCTAACCCCGAAGGTTGAAAAAGCAGTTTCCATGATGGGATTTGATTCCGCAACACCCATTCAGTCGGAAGCAATCCCCGTAATCCGCACCGGTGTGGACGTTATCGCACGCTCCCAGACGGGTACGGGAAAAACAGTCGCCTTCGCCATCCCCGCCATAGAAAGAATCGACACCACTGAAGAAAAACCCACTATACAGATTCTTATTCTCTGCCCGACGCGCGAACTCGCGCAGCAGGCGCAAGAAGAAATCTCAAAGCTGACCCGCTTCAAAGATAATATTCGCTCAGTAGCTATCTATGGTGGCGCACCTATCGACAAACAGTGCATTGCACTGCGCCAAGCCAATATTGTTGTCGGTACTCCAGGTCGTGTGATGGACCATATGCGCCGCAAGTCAATTAAGCTCGACAATTTGAAAATGATTGTACTCGATGAAGCGGACGAAATGCTCAACATGGGCTTTAAGGAGGACATCGAGACCATTCTGACCGATACACCTCTCGACCGTCAGACTGTTCTTTTTGCCGCGACCATGCCGCCCGCCATTATGAGAATTACAAAGCAATTCCTGACGGATCCGGTGCTTATCGAAATCGATAAGGCCCAGATAACTATTGATAATATTGAGCAGAGATATATAGATGTTCCGCACTCGGGGAAAAAAGAAGCTCTTCTTATGCTCATAAAGTACTATCAGCCAAACCGTGCAATCATCTTTTGCGGAACAAAAAAGATGGCGGATGAGCTTACCGTGTTTTTAAATGACCACAATGTCAGTGCGGAGAGCATCCATAGCGACATTAAGCAGACCCAGCGCACAAGCACGATGCAAGGCTTTAAGGCCGGAAAAACAACAATACTCATAGCAACAGATATTGCTGCGCGAGGCATTGATGTAAACGATGTTGACTATGTTTTCAACTATGACATCCCCCCGAATCTGGAATACTATATCCATCGTATAGGAAGAACCGGCAGAGCAGGGAAGGCAGGCTGCAGCATAACAATTTGCGGCACTAAGCGCGAGGCAAACGAAATCAGACAAATCGCAGTTGCGGTAAAATCCGAAATTAAAGAGTTGCCCATGCCAACCGCTGCCGACATTCAGGCCAGAGGAATCTCCAAGGCGGTTGACGAAATTGAAGCACAAATTCAGAAGGAAACCGCTCCGATATTTACCGGTATGGTTAACACTTTGGTCGAGAAGGGCTACTCCCTCCAGAACATCGCTGAGGCTGTGATTGCTCTGCGTTACGACGGCGTAGAGAAGTCGTCGCAGCTTTCCGTCAGGCAGATTAAGCATGAACCAGGCGAAATGGCCGAAGTGACTGTAAGACGGGAAAACAAGCCCAAGCCTAGGATAAACTCTTCTGAATACGGAACGATTCTGCTTGATATCGGTTCAAGCAGTCGTGTCGCTGCTAATCACATCATTGGCGCAATGGCTGATCGCACCGGAATCTCAGGTAAGGATTTTGGTAAGATAAGTATATCAGAGGAGCAGAGCCTCGTTGAAATTCCGCTTGACCGCATTGATCAGGCGATAGTGGATATGAAGGGCTGCAAAATCTGCGGCAAGCCCGTTCGCGCCTGCATTCTGGCTGAGGCTCAGCGCAGACCAAGCCGCCCGTCAACCGGAGCTTATAAGCCGCAAAGCAAAACCGGAAATCCCAGAAACACAAAACCCGGTCAGTTTAGTAAAAGAAAAGATTATCGCTGATACCGGCTACAACTAAAAAATAAGTATTAAAAGCGCCGAAACATAGGTTTTCGGCGCTTTATTATTGTTGCGCGAGATAGTTAATCGACTGATTAATAATAATGTGTTAAGTTATTTGTCTCGAAAGGCAAATTCATATTGACATTTAAAGACTTGGTGCTATTATATTGACTATATATACTGATACAGTCAAATAGTATTGAGGTGAAATGATATGCCAAAGACTTTTTCCGATAGTGAACGAGCCTATATTAAAGCGAGACTGATGGAGGAGGCTGAAAAGTGTCTTGACCAGTTTGGAATTCGAAGGACGACGGTCGATGAGCTTGTAAAGAGAGTCAATATTCCGAAGGGGACGTTTTATCTTTTTTACGAGTCCAAGGAGCACCTGATATTCGATGTGTTTTGCAAGCTGCACGACGAAGTTCAGGAAAAAATGATGGCCGATATCTCCGTTATAAAAGACGGCATAGACGCCGAGAAGCTGACAGACCTCATATTCAGGCTTTACAAATCGCTTGATGGTTCTTACCTGCTGAAATTGATGACAAGCGGTGAACTGGAGCTGCTTTTTCGAAAGCTGCCGCCGGAACTCTCAAAGCTTCATACCGATAAGGACGATTTCCGAGTGGAGGAGCTGGTAGCCATTGTACCCAATATAAAAGCAGAAAATATCAGGGTTTTCAGTGCGGCTATACGGGGTATCTTCATTTCCCTGCTGCACAAGCAGGAAGTGGGCGAAGATGTTTTCGACGAGGCGCTCCGTGTCATGATTAGGGGAGTCGTCATCCAGATGTTTGAAGGAGAAAATAAATGATAAGAGTTAATGATCTCAGCTTCAGCTACACAAAAAAACCGTTCATCGAGAACACGAATTTTGAAGTGGAATCCGGAGAAATATTCGGATTTCTGGGTCCCTCGGGCGCGGGGAAAAGCACACTGCAGAAGATACTGACCGGACTGATAACTAGCTACAGGGGCAGTGTTATTGTAAACGGTGAGGAAGTCAGGCGCCATGATAACGGCTTTTATGAAAATATCGGAGTCGACTTTGAATTTCCAAGTCTATATGAAAAGCTCACGGCGCGCGAAAACCTCAGATTTTTCGCTTCGCTCTATAATAAGCACCGTGATATTGATAAGCTGCTTTTAAGCGTCGGGCTTATTAACGACGCGGACAAGAAAGTCTCAGACTTTTCGAAGGGCATGAAGTCAAGACTGAATTTTATCAAGGCGCTGCTGCATGATCCACAAATTCTTTTCCTCGATGAACCGACTTCAGGGCTTGACCCGTCCAGTTCCCGTGTGATGAAGGACATCATTTTGGATGAGAAGGCAAAGGGGAAAACCATAATTCTGACGACACACAACATGTATGACGCAACCGAGCTCTGCGACCGCGTCGCGTTCATTGTGGATGGGGAAATTCGGGCTCTCGATACGCCGCGCCACCTTATCATGGGTAGGGGCGCGTCAAAGATTGCCTATACTTATTTGGATAACGGCAGGGAAGTCAGATCGGAAATCCCGCTGTGCAAAACCTCGGAGGACGAAACGCTTTCAAGGCTTATCCGTGAAAACCGGCTTTTGTCTATTCATTCTGGCGAGCCGACACTCAACGACATTTTTGTTGAGCTTACTGGGAGGCAACTGCAATGAGAGTGAGGAAGCTGTTCCTGAGCGACGTTCGTTTCCAGTACAAATACGGATTTTACTTTATTTATCTTCTTTTCACGGTTCTGTATATCGGACTGCTTTTTGCTTTTCCCGAATCATGGAGGGGGAAAGCGGCAATCCTGATGATTTTTTCTGACCCGTCCGCAATGGGTTTATATTTCATGGGCGCCATCGTTCTCTTTGAAAAAAGCGAGCGAGTGCTTGACAGCATCGCCGTTTCACCGGTAAAGCCTTTGGAATATGTTCTGTCAAAGCTGTGTTCAATCGGAGTCATATCAACCGTTGTGAGTCTTGCAATCGGTATTCCTGCCGGCATTGTGACAAATCCACTTACTTTCATTTCAGGCGTATTTCTCTGTTCATGCTTGTTTTCAGCCGTCGGGCTGATTATCGCCTGTAAAACAACAACGCTCAACCAGTTCGTCCTTGCGACCATCCCTGCCGAGATACTGATCAATCTTCCTGCCATCATTTGGCTTTTCTGGTATAAAGAAAGCTGGCTCCTCATACATCCGGGAGTTAGCATGATGGTGCTTTGCGGCAGAAGCGGAGGAGTGTTTCTCTCGCTTATATTCCTGTTGCTGTGGACAGCACTGTTTGCCTTCATCGCGTGCGGCGCTGTGAATAAAATGTTGAAATCAGTGGGAGGTGTCAAGCTATGAGACCAATCTTCCGTTGCATTGTTATGTTTTTGCGGCAGATATCAAAAGATGGAATGCTCTATGCGTCTTTAGCCGCCCCACTGCTCGCCGGCTTCGCTTTTCGCTTCGGCATCCCGGCTGCCGAAGCCGCACTCTGCGGATATTTCGGAAAGGCTGCAATCCTCTCCGAATACTATTTGCTGTTTGACCTGTTTCTCACGGTCATGACGCCTTATATCGTCTGTTTTGTCTCATCTCTGGTAATGCTGACGGAATACGATGAAAATATGACCTCTTACATGGCTGTGACTCCTGTCAGCAAGCGTGGATATATTGTTTCACGGCTCGTGTTTCCAGCCGTAATCGCTTTCTTTGCCTCCGTAATAATTATGATTATTTTCTCGCTGACCGTGTGGTCAGCACCGACACTGCTCATAACGTGCGCGCTTTCGAGCCTGCTGAGCATCGCTGTGTCGCTGCTTCTCGTGTCGTTTTCGCATAACCGCGTAGAAGGCATGGCACTAGGAAAGCTCACGGGAATTATTTTAATGGGGCTTCCGGTTCCGTTTTTTCTGCTTTCAGGCGTTCAGTATTTATTCTCAATTCTGCCCTCTTTTTGGATCGCGAAGCTCGTCGTCGAAGATAGCTATTTATATGCTATTCCGGCTCTGCTGACATCATTTTTATGGATGTGGGCATTATACGGGCGCTTTGCAAAAAAGCTGTCATGAGCCAAAGTATTGTTGCGCACACATAAAAACCAATTTTGATAATTTGGAAATCAAACTTTCCTGATAGAAAAAGCGCCGAAAACTTAAGTTTTCGGCGCTTTTGGCATCCCCGGCGCGATTCGAACGCGCGACCTTTCGCTTAGGAGGCGAACGCTCTATCCTGCTGAGCTACGGAGACATATGGTATATTTGATACCTGCGTATTCTAACTCAAATTCATTCCTATGTCAAGAAAACCTATTACGACAACAGACGGTCATCGGGACGCCATAGGTCGAAAATCTAACCGGCTGATTGGTATCAAAATTATCTATGGCTTTGATTAGACCAATACAGCCGACCTGAAAAAGGTCATCTACATTTTCGCCGCGCGACGCAAATTTTTGTATGACCGATAGAACCAGTCTAAGATTGCCGGAAATTAATTTTTCTCTGGCTTCTTTGTCTCCTTTCTTTGATCGGAGCAAAAGCTCCATCGTTTCATCGTTCTTCAGTACTTTGAGCTTGGCTGTGTTGACACCGCAGATCTCAACCTTGTTCAGCAAATGAATTACCTCCCTAAGGCAAGGAGAGTCGAACCCTATACGCCTCTGCCTTGATAAAATTGAGCCATATGATGGATATTGGATAGTATTTCCCTGTTGTCTCATATTCATTCGAAATTCAAAAAATAGAATGTCAACCATGAGCACAGATATAGTTGACATTGCGAAGCTTATAGGTTAGAATATCGAAAAACCAATAGTGTTGGGAGGGATTAAATGTCAACGAAGAATGACATTTTGGCTGTGCTGGAAAGTGAAAGAGAACGCTTTGTTTCGGGTCAAGAGCTCGCCGAAAAGCTGAATATATCAAGAACCGCCGTCTGGAAAGCTGTTAAGAGTCTGGAAGAGAGCGGACACAGGATACTCGCCGTCACGAACAAGGGCTACAGACTTGATCCGGAAAGCAATCTGCTTAGCGAAGAGGGCGTGCGCGTAAATCTGTTTCAAAAATATAAATCCTGTCCGATTATGGTGCTTGGCACAACTGATTCGACCAACACTCAGGCAAAAAAGCTTGCTGCGGACGGTGCGAAGCACGGGACGCTAATCCTTGCGGAAGAACAGACCGCCGGACGCGGAAGATACGGCAAGAGCTTTTTCTCCCCGCACGGGGCCGGACTTTATATGAGCGTCATCCTCAAGCCGGTATTAGGAATGGCAGAGTCTCAGATGATAACGATTGCAGCTGCAGTTGCGGTTTGCAGAGCCATTGAAAAGCTTACGGACAAAAAGCCTCAGATAAAATGGGTCAATGATGTGTATCTGGACTGTAAAAAGGTATGCGGAATACTGACGGAAGCAGTGACAGATTTTGAAAGCGGAGTCATCGAGAGCATCATAGTCGGCGTGGGTGTGGACTGCTCAATAAAGGAGGAGAGTCTTCCGCCGGAGCTTCGCGGCATAGTCGGTTCACTAGGCGATGGTGAAGTATCGCGTAACCGTCTTGCTGCGGAAATATACTCTGGAATTCTGGATGGCTTTGATACGCTCGGCAGCGAAATAATAATCGACGAATACAGGAAGCGCTCGCTTATGTTCGGAAAAGACATCTGCTTTATGCGCGGTATTGAACAGCTTAACGCGAGCGTCACAGGCATAAGCGATTCGGGAGCTCTTATCGTGCGCCTTGAAAGCGGTGAGGATACCGAACTTCAGAGCGGCGAAGTTGCAATTATAAATCTGTCTGCTGGATGATATTTAGGAGAAAATATGCAGAACAATAAACTCATAGACGTCAGGGGAATGGTGCTCTGTGCCCTTTTTGCCGCCCTGATTGCAGCAGGAGCCTTTATCAAAATCCCAATACCCTATGTTCCAATTACTCTCCAGTTTCTTTTTACGAATCTCGCAGGGCTTTTACTCGGAAAGAAAAAGGGGCTAGTCGCAGTATGCCTGTATATATTTATAGGACTTGCTGGCGTACCCGTTTTTACGCAGGGCGGAGGCCCAGGGTATATATTCCAGCCAACCTTTGGCTATATCATAGGTTTTGCGCTTGGTACCTGGCTCGCAGGGCTGATTGCTGAACAGGGGACAAATAGCATTATAACTTATATTATTGCAGGGCTAGTGAATTTTATTGCCATGTTTGCAATAGGGCTTTTACATTTGTATCTAATATTAAACTTCTATATGGCAAATCCGACTGGAATCGAAAAGATTTTTTCAATGGGATTTTTGCCCTTCGCATTGGGGGACATTGTGCTTGTCGTAGTTTGCGCGATTCTCGCAAAAAGGTTGCGTCCGTTCATCAAAAAGAGCAAGACTGCGGCATAGTATTATTGCATATGCATTTTGCGAAGTGTATAATTATTGCCAATGAAAGGGTGATAAATCATGACAGACGCGAAAAAAGTGTTTCATTATTTTGAGGAGATTTCCCGCATCCCGCGCGAAAGCGGCGACGAGAAGGCGATAGCCGCTTATCTTGCCGATTTTGCGAAGGAGCGCGGACTCGAAGTCCATAGCGACAGCCACAGTAATGTGATAATAAAAAAACCTTCAACGGTGCCGAACTGCGCCTGCGCGCCGGTTATAATTCAGGGACACACCGATATGGTCTATGTCCGTGATGATAACTGCAAAATAGCCTATGAGGACGGCATAGGGCTTATATATAAAGACGGCTGGCTTATGGCGGACGGCACGACCTTGGGCGCGGACGACGGTATCGCCGTTGCCTATGCTCTCGCCCTGCTCGATATGGACGAGGTTCCTTATCCCGCAATCGAAGCGGTTTTCACAACCGGCGAGGAAATCGGATGCATTGGCGTGGGCGAGTTGGACTTTAATTTGCTTAACGGAAAGTACGTCATTAATCTCGATACAGAGGAAGAGGGCGTTTTCTTCACGAGCTGCGCCGGAGCCTTCAGAAATAATCTTAGTATCCCGCTAGAGCGCGAAACCGTTTCCGGACTCTGCCCGTTGACCATCAAAATTCGCGGACTTAAGGGTGGTCATTCCGGCGGCGATATCCATCTTGGAAAAGCGAACGGAATCGTTCTTATGTCAAGACTACTTTCCGAACTTGGGGATAAGGTTCGCATCTCGTCACTTGAGGCCGCCGGTAAGACAAACGCGATTTCGACGAACGCGACTGCGGAGCTGTTAGTAGAAAAAGCCGAGCTTGAGGGTGTCGAGGCTCTCATAAAACAACTCGAAAATGACTTCATGCATGAATACGGAAACAGGGACAATATTAGCGTTGAAATATCCTGCGGCGATACGAGGGACGGTGCTTGCTACACAGCGGAGTCGCAGAAACGCGCAGTATCGGCGCTGAGCCTGCTTCCGAACGGAGTTCTCGGCATGAGCTTCGATATAGCAGATTTAGTAGAAAGCTCCTCTAATCCGGGATTTATCGAACAGAAAGATAACGAGCTAATAATCCATTCATTGGCGAGAAGCTCCGTCGGCAGCCGCAAAACTGAGCTGAAAGAAAAATTCGCCGCAATCGCCACACTGACCGGCGGAGAGAGCGTATGCTCCGCGGAATATCCCCAGTGGGAGTATAGGGCTAATTCGCCACTACGCCAACTCGCAATGGAAACCTACAAGGAGCTTTTCAAAAAAGAAGCAAAGGCGATGGCCATACACGCGGGGCTGGAGTGCGGATTCTTTGACAAGATGCTCGAATCGGTTGACATAATATCATATGGACCTGAACTTCAGGACATCCACACACCCATGGAGAGAGCCGATATCGCGTCAATCGAGAGAATCTGGACGCTTACCCTGAGTATATTGGAAAAGCTTGCAAAACAGGCACAATAACTTATAATTAAACAGGTGTAGGGCAACTTTGATGTCCTACACCTGTTTAAGCAAAAAGGTTAACATAATATTATTTGAAAGATGGCATGGTGACCGTAGAGAGGAAGCTATGATAAAAAGTTCGGTGATTTACATAAGAAATTGAAAACATCAGCGAAAAAAGCTGTCCATATTGAAAAATATGTGTTACAATAACAAATTGTCGGACTATACGTTTTTACAAAAGCATCGCGCTTCATCCGGCGGATTTCAAAATTAAAGGAACAAAAGCTCCTTTTTTCTTATAAAAACCGAAGGGAATGGTTTAATTAATGGGCTATGTTGTTTTGGATATGGAATGGAATCAGGCCATGTCCTCACAATCTGCCGTCTTCAATAAGCTTCCGATACACTTAAGAGGAGAAATAATCCAAATCGGGGCTGTCAGGCTAACAGATGATTTTTTACCGGGTGAAGAGTTTCAAATCGACGTCAAACCCATATACTTCAAGCGGATGCATTATAAGGTTGAGAAGCTTACAGGCTTTGACAAGGAACGCCTTGAGGGCGGAGTAGGCTTTAAAGAGGCTTTTGCGAAGTTTCGTGAATGGTGCGGTGAAAACTGTACTTTTCTAACATGGGGAAGCGACGACAAGGGAATCATGGAGCAGAACATCATAATCCACGACCTTGATTGGGACTGGATTGACAGATGGGTGAATTTGCAGGTGATTTACAATATCCAAACTCAGGCAGGGCGTAATCAGACCGGCCTTACGACTGCGATGGAGTATTTCACCATCGAGCAGACTCGCGTTGCGCATGACGCTCTTGGCGATGCTTACAACACGGCCCTTGTATGCTCGAAACTCGATCTCGAAGAAGGAATCTGTCACTACGATTCTGCCTCGAAGGTTCTTGCAACACGCCTCAGCGGAGCGCAGGAGACAGACAGATCGGGCGATGCCGTCGAGCACAGGGCGTTTACAGGTTATAACGAGAGGTCGGACGCATTTGCGGATAAAGACATTTCGGCTCCGACCTGTCCGGAATGCTGCGAGCGTCTCAAGTGCGGACGTTGGATAAATCAGGGCGATAAGAGATATATGACGCTATGCGAGTGCAAAGCTCACGGTAAATTCCTTGTCCGTCTCAAATTCCGCTCGGCAGAAGATGATACATGGACAGTTAACCGCATAATGTACAAAGCGGATTCGGAGATGGAGGAGTATTACAGCACTAAGGCTCATCCGCCCAGACATCGCCGTACGCGCAGAAAGAAGAAAAAAGTCGTTCCGTCATGAGCTCCAGTCAAACGGCGTAGGCAATTTATTTGTTTTTTAAAACTGTAAACATCAACTCAGCACAGATATTCGGAGGTAACAATGACACTGTTATTTGCTGCAATTTTAGGATTTGTTCAGGGACTTGCGGAGTTCCTGCCGATTTCAAGTTCGGGACACCTTTCCGTTCTGCAAAACCTGTTCGGTATGAATGGAGTCGACACTCTGTTCGATGTACTTCTGCACTTTGCAACACTTATTGCAATCTGCATAGTTTACCGGCAGGATATCGTCGATATGATAAAGGAAGTCATCGGCTTCATCAAGGATATTAACCACCCAAAGCCAGAGCAGGGCGATCCTAAGCCCGCTCGTCGCTTGGTACTTATGATAATAATAGCGACGCTTCCGCTCGTTATCGTACTGCCGCTACAAGATTATATAAATAAGCTCAACAACAACACTTACTTCATCGGTATCGCTTTCCTCATTACCGGTGCGATACTCTATCTTTCCGACAGAATGCAAAACGGCAAAAAGACCGAGAAGAATATGTCGGTCGGCGACGCTATAAAAATCGGCGTAGTACAGGCGATTGCAACCCTGCCCGGAATTTCACGCTCCGGCTCAACAATCACTGCAGGTATGGCTACAGGCCTGAACCGCAATTTTGCGGTCAAGTTTTCCTTCCTCATGTCGCTCCCGGCCGTTCTGGGCGCGACAATCATAGAACTCGTTCACGCTCTGGAAAACGGTGCGGATACAACCAGAATCCCTGCCTATTTGCTTGGTATGGCGGTTGCCGGTGTAACGGGATATTTCTCAATTAAAATCGTAAAGCTGCTGTCCCAGAAGGGTAAATTCGGAAAATTCTGCTGGTACTGTTTCTTTATCGGCATACTGACAATCGTACTTACGATTATTCTTTGATACGGAGTGAATTTTAATGGCACAAGCGACAAAGAAATCCACCTCTAAACAAACTGCGGCTAAGAAAAAGACACCCTCAAAATCCGCGAGTGGCACAAGAAAGCCTGCCGTTTCAAATAACATGCCCATTGGCAACCCCACGAAGCGTGCTATCGGCGCGGTGGTCTGCCTGTGCCTCGGACTGTTCTCATTTATTGGATATTTTAATGTCGATGCATGGTTCATTACATACTTCTGCGGTTTTATAAAGGGCATAGTTGGCTGGGGCTATTATATTTTCCCACCGGCGCTTATCGTGTGCTCATTCACACTGCTTTTAAGAAAAAACAAGCCCGTCAGTTTTAGAGTCATATCGGCGCTTATAATGCCGCTCTTTCTTGGCGCAATTTATCATCTTTTCTCGACCGGAACAGAAATTGAGTTCTCAAAATCAATTATTTCGGTGCTCTATATAAGCGGGGAAGAAATGACGAGCGGCGGAGTGCTTTCAGGGCTTCTCGCGATGGGACTTAAATCCGCAGTCAGTATTTACGGCGCGGCTCCTGTCTTCACAGTCGGACTCATCTTTTTCGGAATGAACTGTATCGGACTAACAGTGCCTAAGCTTATCGATAGCTATCGCAATCGTCCTCAATATGAGCAGATGCCGGAAGCTGTGCAGGATTCAAGACAAATCCCTGCTCCCAATATTCAGAGCAGTGCCAAAACGCCTGTACTGACAGGAAAAAAGAACATAAAAGCCATAGATATACCGCTTGATGAGGCAAGCCTGAAAAACGACGACTATGTTGAAGACAGAGTCGGATTTTTCAACACGAAGCCACGTGTAAAAACGCCTGATCAGGTTCTGTCGCAGGATACTGATAAGCCTTCTGCTTTGAGCTCGAAAATAATGAAGCGTACTGCGCCCACGGAAGATGTTAAACCTCTCACCGTTGAGGAAGCGGCCGCCGTGGCCGGAGTTTCGCAGCTTACCAGCGAGGGCACAGGTGCGACCTCGGCAATCAAGAAGATTTCACGCGAAGAGGTAGAAGCGGAAACCGAAGAAATAGCGAAAACCATCGAAAAAACGATGGAGGAGAGTACCGAAGTATACAGATACCCGTCCATTTCGCTCCTGAGCTCTGCAGGCCCGAGAAACAACATCGACGGCAGGGAAGAAATAGCCCTGAACCGTGAAAGACTCGAAAGCACTATCAGAAGCTTCGGCGTGAGCGGAGCTATCACTGGCATTACTCGCGGACCCACGGTCACGCGATATGACCTTGAGCTTGAGCAGGGCGTTAAGCTTGCAAAGCTCACAAACCTTGCGGGAGATCTTGCACTGTCGCTGGGTGTTACGAGCGTTCGTATTGCGCCGATTCCCGATAAAATTTCAACGGTCGGCATCGAGGTTCCGAACAAGCTTATCAGCATGGTATACCTGCGCGATATAATCGATGCAGCTTCTTTCAAAAGCGCCCAGTCCAAGCTCAGCTTTGCAATCGGCGAGGATATAGGCGGAAACGCGATTGTCGGAAACATCGCCAAGCTCCCGCACCTTCTTATCGCAGGTACGACAGGCTCCGGCAAATCCGTCTGCATGAATTCGCTTATCATAAGCCTTCTTTATAAATCAACGCCGGAAGAGGTGCGCCTCATCATGATCGACCCCAAGATGGTCGAGCTTGGCGTATATAACGGTATTCCGCACCTATTCGTCCCAGTCGTCACCGACCCGAAAAAAGCAGCGGGCGCACTGCAATGGGCAGTTGTCGAGATGCTGAAGCGTTACAGGCTGTTTTCCGAAAGCGGCGTCCGCGACCTTACAGGTTATAATGCGCATCAGAAAACCATCCGCGAGCAGACCCTACCGCGCGTCGTCATAGTCATCGACGAGCTTGCGGACCTCATGCTGGTTGCCTCAAAAGAGGTCGAGGAGAGCATCTGTCGTGTCGCCCAGATGGGACGCGCCGCGGGTATGCACCTTGTAATTGCAACCCAGCGTCCTTCGGCGGACGTCATCACGGGTCTTATGAAAGCAAACATCCCGAGCCGCATCGCCTTTGCTGTCTCGTCTGCTATGGAAAGCCGCATAATCCTTGATAATTCGGGAGCTGAAAAGCTCATCGGCGCTGGTGATATGCTCTATTCGCCGCTCGGCGTGGGCAAGCCCATGCGCGTACAAGGTGCTTTCGTATCCGATGAGGAGCGTGAAAAAATTATAAACTTTGTCAAGGAAGGCGCACAGGTCGTTTACAGTGAAGACATACTCGCCCAGATTGAAAAGGCGGCCGAGGACAAAAATAACGGTTCATCGGAAAACGAGAAGCAGGATGCTTCGGACGCAGGCTCCGATTATGACGAACTGCTCCCGCAGGCTGTGGATGTGATTTTTGAGACGAAGCAGGCCTCCGTTTCCATGCTCCAGCGCAGGCTGAAGCTAGGCTACGCAAGAGCCGCCAGAATAGTCGACCAGATGGAGGAAATTGGCGTTGTCGGCCCGTTTGAGGGCTCAAAGCCGCGTCAGGTTCTCATCACAAGGCAGCAGTGGCAGGAAATGCAATCCTCGCAGGGCGGAGCCCTAAGAGGACCTTCGGCAGATCAGGTCAGCTTCTCGGAGTATGCCGACTCGCCTGCCGATGACTGGAAAGACTAGCTGAATAACGGATGTTTCGGGGCTTTCGGTTATCCGAAGGCCCCATATTCAAAGCTCGGTATTTATGTTGTTAAGGAGAAAAATGAGAGATTATTTCAATACGATATTGACAAGCCAACAGCTCCAGAGCATGAGCGTTTTGGGTCTTGCACACATTGGGGACGCAGTCTATGAGCTGCTTATTCGCACATGGCTTTGTACCAAAGGAAAAACGACCTCAAAGGGTCTGCATTTCGAGACCGTGAGCTATGTCAGAGCTCCGGCACAGGCAAGAGCCGTTGCAATAATTATGGATAAACTAACGGAAGAAGAGCTCGCCGTATTTAAACGCGGGCGTAACGCGAAGGTAAATTCTGTTCCGAAGAACGCAGACATCTCTGAATATCATTCGGCAACAGGGCTTGAGACTCTGTTCGGATATCTATATCTGAAGGGCGAGAGGAACAGAATTGACGAACTCTTCGCCATGATTGTGGAGGACAACTATGCCTCTTGACTCAATAACCGTATGTGCACTTGCAAACGAACTCAGCTCCGCGCTCATCGGTGCAAAAATTGATAAGGTTCAGCAGCCATCGCGCGATACCCTTATTCTTTCGATAAGGGGCAACGGGCGAAACGAAAAGCTGCTGATTTCAGCGGGTACCGGCACGGCACGCGTGAATTTTCAGTGCGAGACATTTGAAAACCCACAGACTCCGCCGATGTTCTGTATGCTTTTAAGGAAGCATCTCGTCGGAGCAAAAATCGCGGGGCTCAGCCAGCCGAACATGGAGCGTATGCTCGTGTTTGATTTGGATACCCGAGACGAGATGGGTTTGGAATCGAAAAAGCAGCTGATTGTGGAGCTTATGGGGCGCAATTCTAACATTATTTTGACAGGCGCGGAGGGGCATATAATCGATTGTCAGCGCCGTGTGGACGGAGACATGAGCCGCGTACGTCAGGTTGCGCCGGGACTGATTTACCGTCTGCCGCCGGAACAGGAAAAGCCGGATTTTTTCTCTTTATCTGCATCTGAACGTGAAGTAATGTGGTTAACCGCCGAACCGGAAAAGTTTGCCGACAAGTGGCTTCTGGACACCTTTTCGGGTCTTTCGCCGCTCATATGCCGCGAAATGTGCTACCTCGCAACGCAAGATTCGTCCAAGCTAATCGCTCAGTTTTCAGAGAGCGAAAAGACGGCGTTAATAGATGGCCTGAAAGCTCTTGAGATTTGCTTTAAGAGTTTGGATTTCGTGCCGACGATGCTGATAATAAATGAAAAACCCTACGATTTTTCCTTCATGCCCATTCGGCAATACGAAAATACGGCGCAAACTGTAAGCTATCCCGATTTTTCCTCGATGCTTGAGGACTTCTATACGAAGAGAGACAAGCAGGATCAGATGAAGCGTAAATCACAGGCACTTTATAAATCCGTTAAGAGTGCGCATGATCGCTCCATAAGGAAGCTTGCCGCTCGTTTTGAGGAGCTCAGGAAAACAGAAAACCGTGATACCAGCCGCAAATATGGCGACCTCATCACTGCAAATTTCTACAGGATTAAAAAGGGCGACCGCTTTGCCGAGGCCGAGGACTATTTCGAGGAAAGCTGCCCGAAGATTCAAATACCGCTTGACGTCCTCAAAACACCGCAGCAGAATGCCGCTAAGTACTATAAGGACTACACAAAAGCGAAGACCGCCGAAAAATATCTCGGCGACCTGATTGAAAAGGGCGAAAAAGAAGAAGAGTATCTTCTTAGCGTTATGGACGAGATTCAGCGCTGCGAGAGTGACCGCGACCTTGCGGAGATACGGCGCGAGCTCACGGAAACTGGCTTCATTAGGGCGCAGAAAACCGGTAAAAGCGAGAAAATCAAGGAATCGGCACCGCTGCGCTTTATATCGAGCGCCGGTATGGAAATATTTGTCGGGAAAAATAACGCGCAAAACGACAAACTCACAACGAAAATTGCGCATAGAACAGATCTCTGGCTCCATGTGCAAAAACTGCATGGAAGCCACGTCATTATAAACTGCGATGGGGGAGAGCTGGACGAGAGAACGCTTTTCGAGGCGGCGACTCTGGCGGTCTATTATTCTCAGGGCCGGGAAGGCGGCAAGGTACCTGTCGACTATACTCAGGTGCGTTTTGTTAAAAAACCCTCCGGCTCAATGCCGGGCAAGGTTATCTACACCGACTTTAAGACCCTGATCGTAACGCCGGACGAAAAACTCGTTTCGGGACTGAGAAAAAATTAATAAAAAAAACTCCTCTGCTTCTGCGGAGGAGTTTTTTTATTAACAGATTACTTGTCGATTTTCTTCATTGCATTATAAAGGAGCTTCGCACTGTCCGCACGCGTAAGCTGGGGGACATCCGTGTAATCGGATATATCGCAGGCACTTAGGTTCGCGCAGGCCTGTTCCGCCCAAACCGGTGCGGTTCCGCCGTAGGTTTCGGCGTTAACATCGGTCAAATCCAACGTCTTGTTGAGCATTACAGCCGCTTCGGGATAGCTGATATAATTATCGCTGTTGAATACAGCCGTACTCACTCCGTCACTGTAGCCGCTGATGACGCCCGTCAGAAGAGCCGTTGAAACATAGGGCTTCAGATAAGTCGGAATTTCACTGTCATCGGCAAAGCCGGTCGTTATAACACCAGAAAGAATGTCTGAATCCGTAACCTTCATGCACATGGCTAGGAATTCGCCTCTCGTGACAGGTGCGTTGGGATTAAAAACATACTGCCCTCCCACGTTTTCGCCGACGAAAATATTATTTTCGGCGAGTGCAATCGCCGCGCAGTGGGCACCGTTGCCGTTCATATCCGAATAGGCGATTTTGCTCTTCTGCTTTTCAATTCTGATGATGACCGTTGCCTCGGATGAAGCGTTGCCGTTTGTATCATAGGCCTTGTAGCCGAAATAGTCGCGACCGCGTTTGCCGTCTCGGGGAGTGTAAACGAAGCTGCCGTTTTCGTTCATTACAATCTCGCCCTTGATGGGGGAGGTCGTAATTTCAAATTTCATGACGTCGCCATCAGGGTCGGTAGCTTTCAGCTGACCTCCGACAGAAGTGTTGCGATAGGTTGTGATATCAAGGTTTTCAGCAATGGGCGCGGAACCTGTCCCGGTTGCTCCGACATTTATTACACACAGGGTCAGCACCATCACCAAAGTGAGTGCGATTACGTTACAGGTCTTTCTCATATGGATACCTCCAAGCAAAATATGGCGGCTCATACTGATATTCGATGAACATGATGAAAACAGGCCGATTTTTATCATGAGGTTCATCGATTATCGGTATAAAGGACGCTTTGGAATTATTTTGCACAGAGATTTGGCTTTTTATTCCTAAAAAAGAGGTTTCATAAAATCATTTGAGCCGCGGAAGGGCTTACCGCGGCTCAAATCGTTTCCTATTTCGTTTTTTGCTTTTTAGGTTTCGAAGCAGTTCGAATTGGAGCACCGGTTGGGGTTGCCCGGGGGAGGGAAAAAGTCGTCAACCGGGAAAGGTATGTGACTGAACAGCGTGCAGGGGTCTTCATCGCCGCCCGCAGCGCATTCCTTGTCGGGTATGCAGTAGTCAAATACCGGTATCAGAAGCTGGGTGTCTCTTTCAAGTTTGATGATAGAGAACTGTCCGAGAGTTACGAACAGCTGCTTGCAGGTGAGCGATGTAATGAGCTCATCGTCGAAGCTTTTTGAAATTTCTCTGGGAATGTCGCGTATTTCGTTGTCACGCGAATCGATGCTTGTGACATCGACGATCTTCATCGCAAGAATGAGCGGATCAACGGCCTCGACGACTCCGATGGGCAAATTGTTATAGATGTTATCGCACAATCCGCCGTTGTGGGATGTGAATACCTTTGAGCCTCCGTCGCCGCCGAACAGCACCACTCTCTTGTCAAAGATCGCAAGACCGGTTACCTGACGATCGCCTGGGAAGGCTCTTCCCGTCACCTTGTAGAAATAGGTGATGTCGCAAGTGAAGCACCCGCGGTTAAAGTTCAGTTCCTCAACGCGAACATCCGCATATAGGAGCTTTGCCGAACCCGGTCTGATGTTGAATGCTGTGTCTATAATTGACTGGGAGCCGCAGGTCGGGAACACCCGCAAATCCTCAATACAATCTTTATCTAAGTAACATACACCATAGATACTAAATCATATTAAAAATGGCGGAGAGTGATGTCTAGGGCAAAGTCGCGGGGTTTCGTCTTTTTTTCTTTGGTATAGACTATCTTTTCGACTATCGTCTTCAGGAGCATGTTTTTTCCTTCAATGTCGAGTGTAGGATATAGTTCGAGGACCGTCTCAAGCTGGTCGACCGTTTTTGTCATGTCCCGTGTTTTAAGTTTCTCTATTTCGGCTGTTATATCGTTCTGCTTTGCAAGCAGGGCGGCGCGTTCTTTTTCTGCCAATTCACCTCTGACGCGGAAGGTATCGCGGTCGTATGTACCGTCTTCGAGAAAATCATACAGGCGTAGAATTTTGACGTTAAGTTTTTCGAGTTCTCTGCAGACTCCTGCGAGCATTTCCAAATGCGCGTTAATCTCTTCGGAGGAAACTGCGTTTGGAGTGAGCCTGAGCTTGCTTAGGGTATCTTCGAGAGTGGAGATCAGGTGCTCTTCGATATACTCAGTCTTAGCCGACGCCTGACAGTCTTTAGTAACGCAGTTGATATACGGTACGTTAAGATTGTTGGAAGAAAACTGCTGCATATGCCGGCCGCATTTGGAACATATAATCAACCCTGCCAGCGGGTTCGTTGTGTGACCGGTCTTTTTAGACGGGATATAACGCCCGTGCATTATTTCCTGAACACGCTGATAGTCATCGTCACTTATTATTGCAGGATGCAGACCTTCAAAAATCATCCATTCCTCTTTTGGGATATATTTCACTTGGGCTTTCTCGTTTCCATGCGTGCCTGGACGGTAATGCTTGACTCTGTTCCAAGCGATTTTGCCGGTATATGTAGGATTCTGAAGTAGCCTGTTGACTGTGCTTCGAGACCAGGACGCATTCCGTCGAGGAACGCTACCCATTTCATTCAGCGCGGCCGCGATCCTATGGGTACCGACACCGCTCAGATACTGCGAAAAAATAAAGCGAATGAATTTTGACTCTTCTTCAACAATCTGCAAGGACGGCATTTTATTGACGATGCATTTTTCATATCCATAAGGTGGATTAGCAATATAGCCGCCTTTTTCAATTGTCTGCATCAAACCGCGTCTCATACGCTTGCGTATCATCTTATATTCGCGCCGCGCCATAAAGGCTTTAAACTCTGTCAGTTCCTCATCGGACTCGTCGGAAAGATCGTAGGTTTTGTCAGGCGTTACGATAAGCGTATCGGAATAGCGGAATGCGTCCAGTATTACGCCTTGATCCGCCATGCCGCCGCGCCCGAGACGGTCAATGTCCATGCACAAAACAGCGTCATAATCACCTGCCTGTACACCTTTCAGCAATTTAAGCATTTCGGGACGTCCGGAGAGGGACTCACCGGAAACGACTTCCTCAAATATTTCTGTTATGATAATGCCCTTGCGCACGGCGAGCTCGACCAAAGCCTCTTTGTGTTTTGCTAGGACCTCTTCGGTGGTAGCTTGTTCCTCGGCACGGGACTTTCTAAGGTACATTACGTTAGCCATGGGGCATCCTCCGGACAATTCGAATAATATTACTATCTCAAAAGATTGATGATAGTAGAACCTATTCCCCAAAGAAAGAATAATAGAAGCAAATATCCAAGTAATCTATACCAAATTGGCGGCTTTTTCTTAGTATTGTTATTCACGGCTTTTACTCCTTATCTATCATATAGCGAAGCATAGATATATCATATTGCCAACTCGGATATATATTTTTGCCGCTGCTCGATGTATTTTTTTAGTACGACATCCACAACAGCCTTATCATCTTCGCTTGCTGCACGATAAGCCAGAGCAACAGCATTTTCTTTGTCTGTTAGCCCGTCACCGTCTTTGGTGGCGGGATTTTGTTTTATCTCAAAGTAATCAGCGAAAAAGTAATTTGCATCTTTTCGTAGCGCAGACATCAACTTTATCAAAATAGGTTCTTTTGGATGACTGACTCCAATTTCGTAATTTGTTATTGCCGAGGATGTCACACCAACAAGTTCAGCTAACTCTTTTTGAGTTAGTTGCAGCTCCTCACGTGCTTCTTTTATTTTCGGTCCTATGCCCATAGTAATCAACTCCTTATTTCTCTCAATATATAAAGATTATTGATGATTGTCAAGCGAAAAGTAAAGAATCTTGAGATTATTGTATTGACACATCAAGAAACTTGTGCTATTTTGTAGACACATCAAGAAACTTGAGGTTTTAGGAGTGAAGATATGAAATCTACAGTAGCACCGAACATCAAAAGAATCATTAAAACAAATGGATTGAAACAGAAAATTGTTGCGGAGAAGGCAGGATTCAAAGAGAAAGAGCTATCGAACATGTTGAATGGTCGAAAGCTCGTTTCTGACATTGATATCCTGCCTTTATGTATTGCGCTTGGTGTTACGCCTAATGAGCTTTTCGGAGTAGAGCGAGGAGCATAAGGACATTTGTCTGCTCTAAAAAACATAGTATGGCGTAGGAGGTGAGCAATATGAAGACCGCGGAATCGGTCATCACTAAGGAAATCACTGCGGACGGCTGGATTACCACCGTGGATCACGGAAATCAAGGTGTAAGCGTCGCATGTGTACATATTGCTCAGGGGACGCCGGAGCAGGCTGAAGCAAACAGGCGGGCGCTCGACAGAACCTTAAGAAAGCTCGGATACCAGCTCACCGATTAAACAGAAGAACATAAAAGGGGAGTGCATCGAAATGAAACACGCACCGGCAACAGTAAAGGGACGCAGACGCAGATTTATAGTGTTAGTCGCTGAGAATGTAATCGGGATTGCTTTCATTTTCGGTGCACTCTATGTCTTTTGTGCGTTTGCAAAGCTCGTCGAGACGTTTGTGGGGGTAGGATGATGAATGATCTGAGACAGTCCTATTGCAAACAGTGTAAGGCACTCATCGTATTCATCCGTACCGAGAACGGGAAGTTCATGCCCTGCGAAGCGAATCCTGTTTTGTACCTAGAAAACCCGAAAGGTGAATCTCGCGTCTTTACTCGATACGGAAAGCTCGTCACCTGCACCATTGTCGGCGAAGGGGAGGAATTTACCGGAATCGGGTATAAGCCTCACTGGGGAGGCTGCATATCGAGTGAGGGGAGGCGACGGCTTGAAGGGTACAGAGAGCAGGCTAAAACACCAACGAAAATTCCGGTGCCGGCGCCTGCCATGAAAGCAAAGCCGAAGCAGGAAGAACCGAAGGTTGAACAAATGAGCTTGTTTACGGTGTTTGATACGCCGTACAGGCATCCGATGTGAAAGGGAGCGGGACAACCTCCTTACTTCAGCGGATTGTCCGGATGCCGCTCGTTATAAGCATCAAGCAGCATTTTGTCGATAAACTCGAAGCAATCGCCCTGAGTTTTACAGATTTCAATTACGGTACTTGATTTCCATATCTCCCATAGATCGGAGTAACGGCAAATTAGAAACCCTTTGTATTCAACTATGTCGTATTCCTGCTCCATAATGCTCACTTTCAACTTTTTTATCATTTTTAGCAAATGGCACTGCTTTTACTACAGAAAGAGGGATGGTTGACCCAATGATACATTATCTCAATGTCTGCGATATAAACGGGACTGAGATTACTTTAAAGACGAGGAGGTGAACGTATGCCGCTGAACTGCATTTCGGATTTAGCGCAGGATTTGATTATTGAGCGGGCGAGGACGGCGGAACTTCAGACAAAGCTCGCGGGGCGGGATAACCAGCTTACAGATTTGTCGTATGCTGTCAGAACACAAGCGAAGGAACTCAATAAACTCAGAAGTGACATTTCTGTCGAGCGGGCTAACATCAAGGTTTTAACTGAGGAGCTGCTTGAAATCTGCTCGAAAAGTCCAATCGATGAAGCGGAGGCTCGCCGGAGAGCTCTTGCTCTCGCGCGAATTACCGCCGGCTTTATACCAATAGATGAAGCGCAAAAAATATGAAACGGAGGCTACATATGAAAAATCCGGATATTGAGCCCGCACACCTTAACGGTACCACGGCAGAAGCAAGGGAGCGGGAGCGAAAGGACAAAAGCAATTTGCGGACAATTAAAATCACTGTCCGCGCACAGACGGTCTTTCATCTGGCGGCAATGGCGTCTTCGCTGAAGGGCGGAAAAGACCTTGGGCGAGCCGTGGACAAGCTAGTCCGAGAGCATCAGCTGTCGCAGAAAATCGGGGGGTACGGCGCTTATGAGAGACCCGATTAAATGTATAGACTGTCCGACAATCATTAAAGACCCGTGGCCGAATCAGGTGCGCTGTAATTCCTGCGCTGAAGCGCATAACAAAAAGTATCGTATGGAGCTCTATTATCAGAAGAAAGAGCAGGAGAAGGTGATTAAGCATGAAGCACATCCTGTAGAAAAGGTTTCCGTGAAGAAAGGACCCGCATTTGTTTCAGCTCCTGCTTGGTACCTTAAAGGCAAGAGCGCCGATCAAATTATGATTGAGGCGCGTGCCCTCGGACTCTCGGACGGAAAATATGAGGCGCTTGTCAGCTGCGGGATGATCGAGAGGTACTGTGAAGGTCTTGGAGTCGACGGGCTGAAAGTTATCGACAGGGCGTGGAAAGATTTTCTGAAACAGAGAGAGGAACGCCGGAAGCAATTGGAAAGTGCAATCAAAGCCGGCAGCAAGTCAACCGCTGGAACTGCTCCCCGTACATAACGGGGAGCGCTTCGAGCCTTTGACATTTCTATACTATATGTAATACGCGCGCACGCGCGTTTTCGGGCTTGGTTGAAGCCTAAGTCTACGACCATGGGAGAAAGATATGAACGAAAAGGGTTATTGGGTTATTCGCACATATAAGGCCGGAATGGTCGGAGAGAAAATTAAATACTGGATTAAGGGGGAGAGACCGACAAAGTCGGTTCGCCGCCTTAGATCGGATATAAAAAAGATTCAACAAAACGAGGCTTCGGCAGGTAAGAATATAGCTAGGCTGATAAATGCGAATTTCAGTCCGGAGGATTATCTTGTTGGGCTTGATTATTCGGAGGAGGCTTATGCAAGTCTTCTGAACAGAATTGAAAGAGCGGGAATTGATTTGTGCCTCATGGAGGAGCGGGACGCTCTGAACATTATTCGTGAAGAGGCGGTCAATGATTTTGATAATTTTATCCGTAGAGTAAAGCGGACGCTTCCGGAGGGAACGGAAGTCAAGTACATAGCCGTGACAAGCGACATAAACGGAAAAACGGGGGAGCTTGTTCGAATTCATCATCACATAGTTATTTCGGGGAATGCAATCGAAGCCTGCAAAGAAAAATGGAAATGCGGGTCGGTTGATTATGAGCACATTTTTGACGAGCCGGATCACTCCGGTCTGGCTGATTATCTGATTAAGCAGGTGCGCTATGTGCCTGATGCGAAGAAATATAAACCCTCAAGAAATCTTGTGCATCCGGAGCCGAAGGACAGAATCGTAATAAACAGTTCTGAGCTTCGAACACCGAAAAACTGCGCGTTGCTGTTCCGAAGCGAGTTTAAGCCTGGGCGTCCGCAATATATACGCTACATGCTTCCGCCGGAACTCTTAGCGAAAAAAGCGGACGAGTTGGACGAGGGCGGAGGTGCTTATCGTGGGGTTTAAAAAACTGCGGGGTGTTCCTTTGCCGTATCAGAAACAAGGACAGATATATTTTACTTGTCTGAACTACGAAACAGCACACAAGTACACGAAAATGAAAATCGATAAACTGTGTGACAGCGCGGGAGGCGAATACTCTTCCGCGCTCCATGAGCTGCTTACGAAAGGAAAAACCGTGCAGGTCGTTTCGCAAAAATATTACATTTGCCAAGAGACTTTGAACAATTGCCGAAGGAAATTCTACCTGATGTGGTAGAGAAAAATCATTCTTTTTGTGATTTTGAAATATTAACGCCCGTAAAGCCAGTGATTTCAAGGCTTTGCGGGTGTTTTCGCTTTTTGTAGGTTTCCAATAACGAAACCGCTTTTCGATTTACGATGGTAGCATAAAGGATTTTGAGCCGAAGCGAGGTGAGAACGTGGGCAATTACAAGAAATACCGCACATCGGCGGGGCTTGAGAAAAAGATAAATGCCTATTTCAACAGCATAAGCCGGACGATAATCAAAACTGAAATCGTTCCGAAGAAAAATGCTGAAGGAATAATCGAAAAAGATAGCAAAAACCATGTGGTTTATGAAGAAAGTCCTATCAAAAACGATTTGGGAGAGCCAATCAAGGTTCGAGAATACATCGTTCCGCCGAACTTAGGCGATTTATGCCTTTACTTAGGCATATCACGGCAGACGTGGAGCAGCTACATGAAGCTGGACGAATTTCTTGACACGACAACACGTGCACGGGCACGCGTGGAAGCGTATCTCCACAGAGAGCTTGATACAAGGCTGAAGGGGACGGACGGAATTAAATTCGACCTTGAGGAGAACTTCGGCTGGCGTGAAAAAATCGACGTTTACAATCACGAAACGGTTGAGGATTATCTCAGCCGACTCGATGGCAAAGAACAAAGCGAATTCTGATAACGAAGGGAGGTGTTCAGCATGGCAAACGAACAGGATAACGGATACAAAATCACAAACGCCGGAGCGCAGGTTCTTCAGGCTCCGAAGCAGCAGCCGAAAAGTACGGCAACCGTCGTCCGCGGCGCTGATCTGAGAAGCGGAAAGTAAAAGCGCCATTGACAGCGGGAGAGACTGCAACAATACGCAGGGGAACGCGAAAAAATCCCAAAGTGCATTCGCACTTGAAAGGACTTCTATGAACTGGGCAGAAGCTACAAAAGACATTCCGATAAATCCCGCATTTCAGAGCGGGATAAATCCCGCATTTCAAAGCGGCGCAAACGCGCAGGACTCCGCCAAGCCTGCAAACGACGGCGAAAACGCGCAGGAGCTCGCCGAACCTGCAAAGGCTACTGACACAGAAGACAGCGCTCAGAATCCTGATAACTCTGCCGACGCCGATGATTCCGCTGAGGACGGGGAAAACCCAGAACAGAACGGGGATAACGTCGAAGCAGGCAAGGAAATGTCGAAAGAAGAGCGGGCCGCAAACGCCGCAAGACGGCGTGAAGAAAAAACTCAGGCTCTTGTCGAGAAGGCAAGGCTTGAGGAGCGGCAAAAGCTCACGGCGGAAAAGGACAGGATTCTGGACGAAAGCATAGCGACGTTGAAGCTCGTCAATCCCTACACCAATAAGCCGATTCAAAGCCGCGCGGACTATGACGCCTTCGTTAAAGCCCGCGACGATGCGAGAATTAGCGAGAGCATGGACAAGCTGGGGATTGACCGAGAAATCCTTGATTCCGTCATTAACCAGCATCCGGCAATCGTGGAGGCTCAGAAGATTGCGGCTGAAGCAGACAAAGAGAAACAGCGCATTTTAGACGACGAGGCAGTTAAAAGGCTTGATACCGAGCTTGTCGCAATCCAGAAATACGACAAGACGGTAAAAACGGCTGAAGACCTTCTTGCTCTGCCGAATTACGCCGATATTCGCAGATTCGTACAGGCGGGATTGAGTATTTCCGAGGCTTTTGAGCACGTCAATAGGGATAAAATCGACGAGCAAAAAAGGAAAGCCACTTGGCAAGAGGCTATTAACTCCGTTAACAGCAAAAGCCATATGAAGGCCGGTGACGCTTCGCAAGGCACGGGCGGGATTGTTGTTCCGCCTGACGTCGAAAAGCAGTACATGAACAATTTCCCTGGCATTACAAGAGAAGAAATCCAAAAGAAGTACGCACAAGTACAGACGTTCATCAAGAAAGGGTGACACAAATGAAGGGATTCATTCCCCAGAGCTATGACAACGGCAATCCTAAGCCGTTTGAATATCTGCCGGCGACGTCCGGCATAGCCGTTTCCAGCGGCACAGCGCTGACGGTTACGGCAGGCAAGCTCGCGCTTGCAACAGGCACGACCGCGCCCAGCTACATCAGCATGGCCGAGGTTGACGCGACGACCGACGGTCAGATTATCCCCGTTATCCGCGTGGCGAAAGACGTTATCTTTGAAACGTCTCTGTCCGTGGAAATCGCCACTATCGCACGCGGGGCAAAGTACACAATTTCCGCAGACGGCAACCAGATTACGGCGACTACCGCGAGCGGTGTTGCCGAAGTCGTTTCCTTTGACGGAACGGCCGCGGGCTCCAAAGCCCGTGTGAGATTCTAAGGGGGCAGAAAACTATGGCACAGGTAATTCTTACTGAGGCGAGCGGGACCCTGAAAGAGCTTTTCGGAGAAATCCAGGCTCCGCTTGCGTCCATCGTTATGGACATGGCTAATGCTACCGAAGCAAAGAGCATTGCCCGCAAAATCTTCACCGAGCGCAAGTCCACCAACAGCATTGAAGCATACGGCAGCCTGACGGCCGTCGATTCCTTTGCGCCTGTCGGCGAGAACGGCGCGTATCCTACCGGCGGATTTGAAAGCGGATACTTTCAGGAAATGCGCAACCAGACTTGGAAGGGCTCCTTTGCAATCTCCCGCGAAGCGCATGACGATGTGAAGGCAATCGACCTGACTAAGGTCCCCAGCTCCTTCTTCTCTGACTATGAGCGCAAGTTTGAGCGCTTCTTCGCCGCGCTTATGGGTAACGCAATTCAGGGCAATACGTCTTTTGACGTGAACGGCTTCACATTCTCCACAAAATCCGCTGACGGCGTGGCTCAGTTCTCGAAGAACCACAAGATGAAAGTCAAGGGGACAAATCAGTCGAACGTCTTCGCCGGAGCATTCGGCAAGGAAACTCTGAACAAGCTCATTACCATGATGCAGAACGTCAAGGACGACAACAACAACACAATGAGCCTTATCCCTGATACGCTCATCATCCCGAACCTGCCCGATCTTAAAGATGCCGCTTTTGCAGTTCTTGGCTCAAACAAGGACCCCAATACGGCAAATAACGCTTTCAACGCCCTGTTCGCGACTTTGAACATTATCGTTTGGCCGACGCTCAACGATTACATCGGCACTGAAGCTCCATTTATCCTCATGGATTCGGGCTACAACAAGACGGCGGACGGCGCTGTGTTCCAGAACCGTGTTCCCCTTGAGATTCGTGACAGTCTCGGCGACAACGACGAATATCTGTGGAAGGGCTATAGCCGCTTCACCGGCGGCTTCGTAGACTTCCGCGCTATGTTCGTCGGAGGCGTAAGCACAGGCTCCGTCTTTGCTTAGCTGGATGTAACAACACAAAACCCGACGCTTGCATATGTGGGCGTCGGGCATTGTGGCATATAGGAGGAACAAAATGAACATCACGAAGAACCTTACAACCATAAACCGAACCATATTGCAGAACCGAAAAATTGAGTACATTGTTATTCACTATTTCGGCGGATTGGCAAGCGCGAAATCGACTTGCGCCTATTTTCGAAATATTAATCGCAAAGCATCTGCGCATTATTTCGTTGATGATGGCGGTGTTTGGCAATGTGTCGAGGATGCCGACGCTTCGTGGCACTGCGGCGACGGCGGCAAAGGGACTTTTAAGGGGCAGTGTACGAACGCTAACAGCATCGGCATTGAGGTGCGCCCATTTAAGGTTGATGCGAGCCGTGCCGCTTATGTGGGTGATACGGATTGGTATTTCCATGAGCAGACTGTAACGAATTTGATTGAGCTTGTGAAATCGCTCATGGAAAAGCACGGCATCGATGCTGAGCACGTTATTAGGCATTACGATGTTACGGTTAAAGTTTGTCCCCGTCCATGGGTTGGTGAGGATATCAACACCTATTATGGTAAAACCGGAAACGACTTGTGGACGGAATTCAAAAGAGGACTGGAGGGAAAAAGTATGACTGAACCAATTCCGGCATGGAAAGCGGAAATCGCTGATAAGTCAATTGCAAACGGCGTCATCGCAGATAGCACATGGAAGAATAAGCTCGATGAACCCGCGCCCGTATGGATGGTGCTTGCAATCGCAAACAAGATAAAGGAGGGCAAGTAATGGATGCAGTAGCAATTAAAAACGGAATCATCGCGTTTCTGGCGGCGCTCGGGGCGTGGATTGCTCAAGCTCTTGGAGGCTGGGACACCGCAATAGTCGCGCTCATCGCTGTCATGGTGATGGATTACATCACCGGTCTGCTCGTTGCGCTTGTGTGGCACAACAGTCCTAAGACTGAGGGCGGGGGGGCATCCTCGGCGGCCGGAATCAAAGGACTGCTTCGCAAAATCGTTATGCTGTTATTTGTGGGTATGGCGGTACTGCTGGACAGAGTTGTCGGCGGCAGTTACATTCGGACGGCGGTAATTCTTTTCTTCATCGCCAATGAATGTCTGAGCATTTTGGAAAACGGCGGGCTTATGGGAATCAAATACCCGAAGTTCTTGAAAAACGCGCTTGAGGTTATGAGAGATCAGGCGGACAGCGGAGAAGTCACAGAGAAGCTGGGACTCGGCGCAGTTGATTTGAAAACGCCCAATAATCAGACAAAGGCTACCGATGAAAAACCGCCCGATTCTGCATCGGGGAGCGGGACGTAGAGTAAGCGAAAGGAGGGACAATTGGTGAACCTTCAGAATACGCGCGAGTACATAGAGTGCTTTCTGATGATACGCACGAAGAGCGGCCGAATTGTCCCTTTGCGCCTGAACAGGGCGCAGCGCCGTCTTTATGACACGATAACGAAGCTATACAAGGAAGGTAAGCCGATACGAATAATCATTCTCAAAGCGCGTCAGCTGGGCTTTTCGACATTTGTTGAGGCGGTTATATTCAAGCGCACGGCGACAGCGCCAAACGTGAACAGCCTTGTGGTTGCTCACCGCGAGGATTCAACGGCTGCCCTGTTCCGGATGAACAAGCTCTTTTATGATTATCTGCCGGATCCCGTGAAGCCGATGATTTCCGCGTCGAACGCGCAGGAGCTTGTGTTTGAGAATCCTGAAAAGAATCCCGTGAAGCGGGCAAAGAATCCAGGACTGAACAGCCGTATTCGATGCAATACCGCAGGCGGCAGCGGAGTCGGCCGCGGCGACACTTTCCAGAATATTCATGCCTCTGAGTTCGGCTTTTGGAGAGGAAATATCCTTGATACTTGGTCCGGCATAATTCAAACGCTGCCTTCGGAGCCTGGAACGCTGGCAATCATTGAGTCAACCGCAAACGGTTTTAATGCTTTCAAGGACGTATGGGACAAAGCGGTCGCTGGTCAAAACGACTTTGTTCCCTTGTTCTTCGCGTGGTACGACAATCCGGACTATGTAATGCCCGTGCCGCCCGAAACGCAGTGGACTGAAGCTGAAATTGAAATGCAAGTCCGTTATGAGCTCTCGGATGAACAATTACAGTGGCGGCGCTGGTGTATTCGAAATAACTGCGCCGGCGAGGAGCGCAGGTTTCGGCAGGAATATCCCTCAAATCCCGATGAAGCGTTTCTCACATCCGGCGACGGTGTTTTTGATAACGAAGTTGTTATGCGCATGAGGGAGCAAGCGCCAAAGCCCTTGCACGTCGGTGAGTTTGAATATGATTACGATGAAGTTTCGATAACAAACATCCGCTGGGTCGATAAACCTAACGGATGTATCAGAATATATAAGGACCCGCAAAAGCGCAGGCCCTATGTTCTCGGTGGCGACACGGCCGGAGAGGGCTCAGACAATTTTACGGGCTTTGTGATAGACAACATCAGCGGACGGCACTGCGCGGTATTGAAAAGACAATTTGACGAAGCTGCCTATTCACGTCAAATGTATTGCCTCGGAGCACATTTCAATTTCGCGCTGCTCGGATTGGAAACAAACTTCTCGACATATCCGGTTATGGAGCTGAGTCGGCTGCGCTATCCGAATTTGTATGTGCGGATGCGGTCCGACACATTTACAGGGCAAATCAAGCAGTCGTTCGGTTTTCGCACTGATTCTCTTACGCGGCCGGTCATAATTGCGGGACTTGTTGAAATGTTCAACAATCACCCTGATTACTTTGTTGATTATGAAATGCTCGGCGAAATGCTGACATTTATCAGAAGCGAAAACGGAAAGCCCGAAGCGATAGTCGGAAAACATGACGACTTAGTTATGGCGGCGGCTATTACATACGGTATCAGGACTCAGCAGAGAGTTACGGAGAGCAAGGTCGCTTATTCGATGGACGGCTGGTCTGAGGATATGAAGGAAGACTACAGACGCGCAAGTGAAGAGGAAAAGGCTTATTTGCGCAAGGCCTGGGGCAAGAAGGAGGAACAGGATGAGTAACATCGAGAAGCAAAATGACAAGCTTGACAGTTGGAAAAAGATTGTGCAGGTGGATGAAAACGCATACGCCGACGAAATCGGCTCCATGGAGTCCCGCGAAAAGATTTATCGCGGCCAGAATTCGATTGATGAAATCATAAAAGGTGATGAAGTTACAACGACTCCTCACGTCCGCAATATAGTTGCGGAGATCATCGAGAGCCAGATTAACAGTGATATTCCTCAGCCGAAGGTCACGGCCCTCAAAAAAGAGGACGAGCTGCTTGCCCGACTTGTCGAAGACATGATTCGAAATAAGCTCAACAAGCTGCCGGTCGAGGCTATCAATGACCAAATGGAGCGCACCGTGCCCGTGCAGGGCGGCGGTTTTCTGCTTTACGAATGGGACAACGAAAAGCGGACGCATACGACGGTCGGCGAGGGGGTGCTTTCCTACAGGCATACGAAGCAGGTTATTCCTCAGAGCGGGATTACTTCCGATATTGAGGACATGGACCATATCACGGTTAAGATGCCGAAGACGGCCGCGTACATAATGCGCAAATACGGCGTCGATGTGAAAGACGCCGGAGAGGAAGACCCCTCGCTGCGCTCGCCTGACGGCTCCGAAAGCAGCGTTTCCGATATGGTGACTCAGTACGTCGTTTATTATCGGAACGATGACGGCGGAATCGGTAAGTTTTCGTGGGTACATGATAAAGTCCTTGAGGATTACGAGGACTATCAGGCAAGGCTTACTCGCAAGTGCGAAAGATGCGGAGCGCCGGAACCGACTGAGCCCGTCGATGAGATTACGCCTACGCTTGACGGTACATTCCCAATCGACGAAAAGAATCCTAATCCGGAAGAAATCAAGCGCAGCAGACCGCCTTTTGATAAATGCCCGAACTGCGGAGGAGTGTTCGTATCTTCGCCTGACGAATTCACTACCACGACAGCGCCCATTTATGTAGCCGGCAACGAAGCTCCCATTGTTGAGGCGAACGCGCAGATTCCAAACTATAAGCCTGACATTTATCCCGTGTTCCTGCAAAGGAACGTGTCGACCTTTGGGCGGTTTCTCGGTGAGTCCGACGTCGATAAAATCAAGACTCAGCAGAACACGACAAACAGGCTTGAGGCGAAAATCCTTCAGCAGCTCTTAGGCGGCGGCAGCTACATCACGCTTCCCGATGATGTCACTATCAAAAAAAATACGCTAGAGGGAAAAGAAATCCGACTGAGCGATCCGTCCAAAAAGGCCATGATAGATGTCTATGATATGACCGTGAATATCGAACCGGCTCTTGCTATGCTTGCGCAGGTATATACGGAGGCGCAGCAGGAAATCGGTATCACGTCGAGCTATCTCGGCCGTGAGGATTCAACGGCAACTAGCGGGAAGGCAAAGGAAATCTCAGCAGCTCAAGCGGCAGGCCGGCTTGAGTCGAAGCGGGTCATGAAAAACGAGGCATATTCGAGACTTTTTGAAGCAATGTTCAAGTTCGAGCTCGCCTATGCCGACGAGGAACGTCCGGTCGCCGGCAAGGATGAAAAAGGGAACCATAAAGATGAAGTCTGGAACAAGTGGCTGTTCCTCAAACAGGACGATGCCGGAGCTTATTATTGGAACGACGCTTTTCTTTTCTCCTGCGACGATACCGCCCCGCTTGCAAATAACCGTCAAGCCATGTGGAAGGAAGTGCGCTCGCACTTCGAAAGCGGAGCCTTCGGCGACAAGGCAAACATCGAAACGCAGATCATTTACTGGGGCATGATGGCAGAGCTTCATTACCCTGGAGCAGAAAAGACAAAGACCATGCTTGAGGACGTTCAGAAAAAGCAGGCAGCTTCGCAGCTCCGTTTAGCGCAGGCACAGAAACAGGCCGTTGAATATTCGCAGAACGCTTCGGGGCAGAACATGGACGGCGGGGAAGTGCCTGCCGTTATGCACAATCCGCAGCCGCAAGGCGCGCTTATGAACGCGGGAGGTGAGCCGATATGACTCTTGAAACGCTTGTAACGTATATCAGAAGCACAAATCAGCCCAATTATGAAGATTCAGCATTCATACTGTGGCTGAATGAAATTGAGTCGAGAATCCAGACCGATGTATTCCTGCTTGCTATTGAGAGCGTGGAGCAGCACACGGAACTTTCTGAAAGTCTTCTCATCGATGATGCGCACGTCATTGTTTATAGGCTCTATCTGCGGATGCAGATTGCGCTCGAGAGAAATCAGTTCGAGGAATATCAGAACCTTTATAAGCTCTTCAGTGCGGAACTGAGCAATTATAAGATTTGGTATATCAACAACTATCATCCGGCCGACGGGAAAGCTGAAGCGAACGGGTATTATCTGACGGCCTACTCTATCGCAACAAAATACGGTTTTTCGGGCAGTGAGGCCGACTGGATTGCGGAGTTTGCGGAGGCGTTGAGTGCTGCCGCAGCTCTCGGATCCGGAGTGTCAGGCACATTTACGACGGCCGACGGAAAAACCGTGACGGTCACGGGCGGCGTGATAAACGCAATAGATTAGATTCAAGGGGGAAACCAATATGCTGGGACAAGTACCCTATAAGGACAGCTACGGGAAACGCATGCAGACAGGCTTCGGCGGGATTGTACATACGCCTGCCTGCGGCGACGGAGAGCTTTTCAACACGCAGAATCTCACGGCTGACTATTATCCCATTCTTGCGCCGCGCAAGGCGCGTGGACTTTATAAATCACTGACAAAGGCTAATGGCCTTGCCGGACGCGACGTGCTCATGTGGGTGGACGGGACGACTTTCTTTTATAACAACGTGGCAAAAGGCACGGTAACAGACAGCAGGAAGAAATTCTATTTCATCGGACCCTGGGTGATAATCTGGCCTGACAAAAAGTTCTACAACTCGCTAACTGATGTGTTCGGCGGCCTTGAAGAAACCTATGTGAGCGGAGCAGGTCAAATCAGTTTCAGCGACGGTACATATGCGGAGGTGGCGGCAAAGGCAAACTGCATTGTCACGACCGGAAACGCTTTCAATTTTGAAGTGGGCGACGCCGTGACTATTACCCGCTGTACTGTAGAAAAGAATAACACTGTCCCGATAATTCGTGAAATCTCGGACGATAAGAAAACACTGAGATTCTATGAAAACACTTTTACTATTGCGAGCGGGACAGCTTATACGGAGGCCGGCGCGATAACCATTGCTCGCAAGATTCCCGACATGGACTTTCTTTGTCAAAATGAAAACCGTCTTTGGGGCGGAAAGGGCGACATGATCTATGCCAGCGCCTCGGGCAATCCTAAAGTGTGGATGGACTACGACAATTTAGGCACCAGCTCATGGTACACTCCCGTCGGTTCCGAAGGTGACTTCACCGGATGTTGCGGAGCCCTCGGATTTCCTATTTTTATGAAAGAAGACCGCATTTATAAGGTCTACGGCTCGGTGCCTTCCGAATTTAAAACTTTGGAAAGTGCGAGCATGGGATTACTTAAAGGCTGCGAACGCAGCTTCGCAATCGCTGGGGAAACGCTTTGCTATCGCTCAAGGCACGGAATAGTCCGATACAGCGGCGGATACCCGTACATTATTGATATGGAACTGGGTGCGTTCTCGCCACTATCTGCCGCGGCAGGAACAGACGGTCGAAAGTATTATGTGAGCGGGCTGGATGCAGACGGCAACTCAGTATTCCTCTGCTACGATACGCGCTATAAAACGTGGGTACACGAAGACAATACGCTGGCAACCGACTTTGCAAATGCGGAGGACGGGCTTTACTTCCTCAGCGGAAATAACATTTGGAAAATCGAAAACGCGGCCGGATGCACGGTTGAAGATAATGTTCAAAGCGTCGCCGAGTTCGGTGACTTCTTCGAGACAAGCCCTCAGAAAAAAGGGCTTATAGCGATTCAAATACTCGCTGATGTGCCGCAAGATACGACGCTGACGGCATTCATCCGATATGACAATGATGCGGCCTGGACGAACATCGGATCGCTGACGGGAAGCAAAAAAATGAACAAGCTCCAATTAAAATATCGTCGCTGTGATTACTGGCGGCTGAAGCTCGTCGGGACAGGTGCGTGGAAAGTACACGCAATTGCCCGTGAATATTCGAATGGAAGCGACAAGGACTAAGGAGGAAAAGATATGCCGACAGGAATACAGCTGCTTGACGCAAGCTTTCCTTCGTTCGACGGTGATTTGACTACAGATGAAAAGCTAACTGAGGTGCTGGCATATCTCTCCGGCTATCGTGAAAGTCTTCAATACCTGCTTTCTAACCTGGGCGAGGAAAACTTCAATTCAACGAAGCTGCAAGCAATCGCTGATAAGTTCAGTGCCGATACGATCATCAGCAACACGAATATCACGCAGGAAATCTATTCGCAGTATGGAAATGTTGCAAACCTGACGGTCTACAAATTGCGTACCGACTATGAAAAGGCTCAAAAGTATCTCAATGCTGACACGTCTGACGTGGACTATATCAACATCCACGACGAAACGATCTCATTTATATCGGCAAAAGTGGGAAGCGGTATAACTCAGCTTGAGGATAACGGTCGCAAATTTTACTGGACTGATGAAACGCTTCTGCAAATGACTAGCGAGAAAAAAACCGATTACCCCGTCACAATTTACAAATACGCCGAAACAGTCAAAGCCCTTATTGCTTTTAAGACTGTTGCGCTTCCCGATAACGGCAGTACGGTTATGCCGGTGTTCGCCCTAGGAGCGGGCACGGGCGTCAGCAATAACGGTAAGGGCTTTTTATACAAGGGCACGGACGGGCTTTATTTGGATTACTACAGTTCGGTTGACGGAAGCCTTCGGCGAATTCTGCTCAGTGACAGCGGCGTTATCATTTCGCCCTATGCGCTGAAAACGCTGGACATTTACAATAACGGGTTCAGGGCGGTATATGACGGCGATACGGTCGCCATGACGTGGACGATCGACAGTAGCGGCAGAATTTCGAAGCTGACGACTGCTGACAATGTTATGATTCCCGTAACGTGGCACGGGGGGAATATGTAATGGATCAGATAAGCTATCAAAACGGCTTTGTCTGTGGACTGGCCGCGAGAGGCCTGACGCGCAGCGGGCAGCTCTATCAGCCGAATATCTACAACGACAGCGGCAAATATTCATACTTTTACCTCGATTTCAGGCGGGCAATGGAAGCGTTTTCAATAGGTATGCTGACTGAAAGCATAATCGTTTATGACAGCACTCAGATCATCATAACGGGATTTGAGAAGGTAAATGAAACCACCTATAAAATCTATGCAAATATAGCAAGTCTGCCTCACGGCGTTACTGTCATTAATAAAAAGACAAGCAGACTGCATTTTGCAAACGGTGATATACTTCCTCCGTTTGCGACTCACATGCTTATAGCTGGACAAATGTCTTATATGGACGGTGGGTACAGTTTTGAAAAAATGCAATATGCTAAATTTGCGGCCACCTGCGCAGAAAGTTGTCTAACGCTTGCAAATGACGCTATATCAACAGGAAATATAATTGACACTGTTGTATTTGGCTTTCCCGCAATAACGCTATTAGACGTCGCTTCAATCGTACTGGTTTAACGGAGGTTATATCATGAAGGAAAAAATAAAGGCAGAACTATTAAGGCGGCGTCCGCAATACGCTGAGGGACGCATATGCGTGGAATTGACAGATCCCTTAACTGGTAAAGTTAAAGACCGCATCAGAGGACAAAATCACATATTTACAGACGTTTTTTTTGGTGCGGCAAGGGCACAAGATCAGTATTCCGATAAATTTAGTTCTTGGGTAAAAACAATTTCTCAAGCACAGTTGCTCTTAACAGACAGCGTTCTTGATATTACAGACACATTGCCATATATCTGTGGAAATGTTATTGGTACAGGACTTCCTTCAAATGCAGGTTCTGGTTTGTATCAAGGTGCTTTTAATGTCGCAAATCAAAAATTAGCTTCGTTTGATGGTGATAGCGTCAATTGGAAATTCCAATATGACTACACTACAGCACAGGCTAATGGCACTATCGGCACAATGGGACTTAGTTATCAATACTTGAATCTTTGTTGTGGACTTCCTGAACAAATACCTTCCTGCAACTCAGAGAGTTCTTATAATTACAATAATACAAACGATGGTAGATATGTCTATTCTACATCTGTTTATGGCGTCATCACAAAACGAGATTTACTTATGGGTACTTCTGTATCTATAGATAAATCTGCAGTTATAGGCTCTGACTCAAACGTAACAAAAAAAGTCGGTTATAACCCCGCAAATGGACACTATTATATATCTACTTATCATTACAACACGCCCGCTAGTCGTAATCTATATGAGTTTTCTGATAATACATTTGCTACTTTGTTAGCAACATACACTATAAGTAGCATGTCATACAGTTACTACAATTACGAACATCCAGTGTATGTCTATGGCAATTATCTGTTTTACTTCTATGGTACCACTATCTATGTTTGTGATTATGTCAATAACAATGCATACACAACCATTGTCCCCGAAAAGTCGGTTTTATTGCCATCTCTGAACCACGCTTTACAGTATTATCCCCTTCCGTTTCAAGGGCGATATTTACACTTAGGCTCATACTATAATCCTGAATCTCCAGGCGTTATTTTTGACCTTGCAACACAAACAGTTATAGCTTGGATGCATGTGATATATCCTCCTTACGCAGGAAGTTATCTTCCTTATCAAAGTATGCTTTTATATCCTGTGAAAAATATTCCCTGCTATGCGGGTATTGTTGGTCAGGCTGGTTATTTTGCCTATTCTCCAACAATGTTAGTGCGTACAGCTATAGCCGCAAAAAAACTGGACGCTCCCGTAGTAAAAACGACGGCTAACGGTATGACAGTGACTTATGAATTGGAGGTAACGTACGGATGAAACGGACAGATAACGAAGACGGTAGTTACATTTTGACTGCCGAAGCAGGACGTGATCTCGTTGTGAAAGACAACTCGGGCAACATCGTTGAACGAACAAAAGAAGTAATTATCCCCGCAGCCGGAACACTAAACACATGGGTAGAGGTTGTTGAGGAGCTGCCGGAGATTGTTGTCGAGGAAGCAGAAAAAGCGGAAAAAATCGCTGCGCTCGAGGCGGAGCTTGCAGCGCTGAAAGCCAACTGATAATTAGGGGAGGGGAACAAAGCGATGACATTTACATATGAAGATTTTGAGAAAGAAGCTCAGAACGCGGGAATGTTAAATCAGTTTTCGGCGGCAGATCTCAATCTTGCAAAGACAAATCCTGACGCGGCAATGACTATTCTGAACTATAAAAAAGACTATGCCGCAGCAACCACAGAAGACCAGCGCGCACTTGCAAAAGCGGGAGCGGACACTACCCGCAAAAAATACGGGAATTATACCACGGGAGCGGACGGAAGCGGATTCTACGTTGCTGATGACGCAACGCCTTCAACATACACAGCGCCGGAATATAAAAGCTCGTACAGCGAGCAGATTAAGAACCTGCTAAACACTGCGTCCGGAGATACTTTCTCCTATGACGCAGATACAGACCCCGTCGCTCAGACGGTGAAGAAGACATATGTGCGAGAGGGTGAACGCGCTTCAAAAAATGCGCTCGGACAGGCAGCCGCCGCGACCGGCGGTCTTCCTTCCTCGGCGGCAATAACGGCGGCGGCGCAGGCCGGACAGTATTACGGGTCACAGCTCGCCGATAAAACCGCTGATCTTGAGGAAAACGCCTATTCAAGATTTATGGCTAAGAAAAGCGCTGACCTTGCGATTTTGGACGCGCTTGAAAGCCTCGACACAAACGAATACAACAAGTATTCGACAGACCGCAGCTTTGATTACGGGCAGTACCTGGACGATATTCAGTTAAAGCAGAGCGAGAAAACGACGGAGAAGACCGATCTTGAAAACGAAGCGGCGCTTCTCGCTTCTGCAGGCAATTTTTCGGCGTACAAAAAACTGTTTCCTGATCTCACAGACGCGCAGATAAGCGAGCTTGTTTCCGCGTTTAAAGCAAAGAAAACAAGCTCATCCTCAAGCGGGGGCGGATACACCGGCGGAGATGACGTTGATGACGGTGACGGCGGGGGCGGTGGCGTGACGCTCAAGGATGCCGCCGAAGTTGTTAACGGATATATAAAACAGGGCGCAGCTCTCGCGGATATTTCCACACAGCTTGAAGCGCAGCATGACGCCGGTACTGTCAGTGATGATGAATACAACAAATACAAGTTAATTATCGACGCGAAAGCTGCCGATGCCGCCCATGCAAAAGCAAAATAGCGGAGGAGAAAAATGTTTAAGTATGATCCCAACAAACAGGCTGGAATAAAGGACACGGGTAATGAGAAAAAGGGCTTTGTTTTCGACTTCAATAAGCGAAATTTGGCCGTGCCGGATGCAAGTGGAAGCGTCCCTTTTATCAGCGACGCGAACGACCGCATAAGAGCAGGAACAGATTATCTTCTTGCGGCCGCAAATAAGAAAAGCGCGCCTGCGCTGGCTCCACAGACGAAGGGGCTCGTATCCGGAGTAAATATCGACATGACTTTCGGAAGAACAAAAGCCGAAAGCGTTGAGGACCCGAAGAATCTCGAAAAGATTAAAAACAACTATGAAACCGCCGCGGGTAAACTGTCGGCGGTTCAGAGCAATATTGCGGTTTTTGAAAATCACTCAGTAGAAGTTCCTGACTACCTGCAAAAAGAGCTTACAGCTGCGCAAGCAGCATTTGAGGCGACAAAGTCCGACTATGACGCGGCAAAAACGCAGCATCAGGAATATGTCAAAGCGTCGGATATCAATAAACGCGTGAATACCATTAAACAGCTCGAAGCCGTGAAGGATTCAATGCCGTCCATAATCGACGAAACAAAGTTTCCGGCACTTGCGGGTGTTGGACCGACGTTCAGCCAGATTGCCGCAAAAGGCAAGGAAGAATATGCCCGCATTTTTAAGCCTGTCACCAGTACGAAGGATTTTTCGGAAGCGGCTAATACCTACGTTGATTTCGGCTGGAAGGCGAACCGTCTCTCTGTTTCGTACATGAGCGAAGATGAAAGAAATGTGTTCGCATATTACCTTGCAACTGACAAGGACAAGGCAAACGAATATTTCAATGCATTGGCTCCCTCGCTGAATTCGCGCAGGGCAACGGAATACGATAGCATCGTTCAGGAATCAAGCAAGAATGACGCACTTCAGGGAGTCATGTCGAACGTCTACGGCGGCTATACCGCTCCTGCAGCTTTGGTCGGCACGGGCGTACATGTGCTGAAGGACAAAGTGAGCGGGACGGAAACCCCGCTTGACACAAACAGCGAATGGTTCGTCGGCCCGCACGCGCAGGAAGCAAGCTCCACGGGTATCAAAAGCAACGTCAGCAGTAGCTTCGGGAAATTTATGGTCGACACCGGTCTTTCGATGGCTCAGTTTATTTCCACAATTCCGCTGGGCGAAACAGCGGCGCTAGGGCTTTTATCCAGTAGTGCCGGCGGCCAGATGTCCTACAGTGTCGCAAAGCGTGGCGGATCCGCGACGCAGGCGCTTGAAATGGGAGTTGTTGCGGCAGCCGCAGAATACGTCACAGAGAAGATGAGCTTCGACAGTTTGCTCAAAATATATAAGGCCGGAGGCGCGGGATATAAGACTGCGTTTCGCCAAACGCTTGCGAATATCGCGCAGCAGGCGGGGACTGAGGGCCTTGAGGAAATGACTTCCCAATACATAGACAATATCGGCGACGAAATTGTTATGGGCGATAAGAGCCAGATGAACACATACATGAAGCAGCTCGAAGCCCAGGGCATGAGCGAGGAAGACGCCTTCCGCAAGGCGTTCGTGAATTACTTCGTCGTTGATCCTCTGATAAATGCGGCCGGCGGCGCAATCTCCGGTGGAATGATGGGCACCGGCGGTTCATTTGCGGCAAACATCGGACAAAGCAACACGGACGCTCAGACGGGCGCAAAACTGCGCGAAACATGGGGGCAGGATTATAACGTCGCAATTGAAGAACTTATTGCCACGGGACAGGAATACGCCGAAAAAACAGGCAGCCGCTATTATGCAGATGAAGCGGCCGGCATACTCGAAAACGGCGGACGGCTCACTGATGCGGAGGTGGGGCGGCTTTACCGCGTAAATGTCGAAACTAAGCAGCAGGAAGCTGAAGCGTATTTCAAGGGCAATAATGAAAATCCGATTCTAAGAGTAACCGAAGACGGATATACAGTCCTACCAACGGCGAAAGATATAAGCGAAATTAATCTCCGTAAGGTGCAAAATGAATACGCAGAACAGCTTGCAACTGCCCTGCGCAAATACAATGTCAAAAATGTCGTGGTCGAACATATGCCCGAAGGCGTGACCGGACGTTGGGAAAACGGAGTTGTTTACGTTTCGTCGCGCCTCGATACTGCCGCGGCGATAAATACAAAGGTGGCCCATGAAATCAGCCACGCGGCACAGCAGAGCGACAGCGCTTTCGCGAATGACATTCTCGACGCTATGCGCGAGCTCGGCCGTGATGTTGATAGTGAAATTGCGCAAAAGAAAAAGACCTATACCGACTATTTCGCAAAGAGCGGAAAAGACTCTTCGTGGATAGCGGATACGGTCACGGATTCGTATGCGGCTGATGAGGTCACAGCCGATTATATCGGCGAGCTTATGAAGAATGACGATCTTGTAAAAAGGCTCGGTGCGCGGCCGACGCTGCTTGCGCGGATCATCGAAGCGATAAACAAATTGCTAGGCCGAAATCAATCGACAAAAGAGCGGGCGGCCTATGCCAAACTTGCGGACAGGCTCAGGAAGGTTGCTGGGGCGGCAGAGAACATCGGCATAGAAGCACCGGCAAGCGCCAGATACAGCGTCATCGACAGCACCGGCCGTGAACTTACGCCGGAACAGTCTGAGTATTTCAAGAACAGCAAGGTGAGGGATAAGAACGGAAATCTGCTCGTCATGTTTCACAATACAAACGCAGACTTTACAGTGTTTGATACGTCACTCAGCGGCAAGAATCAAGGCAGTTCAAAGGGAGCGGGTATATATTTATCATCGTCCAGCACAGAGTTTTCTGATGTAGCTTATGGCAAAAAGCAAATGACTTTATACGCGAACATAAAAGTGCCATTTGAATTATCAGAAGGGCTAAGCAAAACCGAAGCAAAGCACATCGTCGATAAGTATGCCACGGTAAAACACGATGTTGATAAATATGACGGGCTATATCGCAAACACGCAACTGAACAGCTAATGAGCGGATTGCGCACTATGGACTATCTCAAAGAGTATGCGGAGGAAACGGAGCACACCACCATAGACTTGTTAACTGAACTCGGATATGACGGCATACACTCCGGACCTGAGTGGGTTGCATTTCTGCCGTCTCAAGTGAAGCTCACAAGCAACACCGCACCTACGGAGAATACAGATATTAGATTTTCATTAAAGTCGCCGGTTGAGGAAACCAAAGACCTCATTGCGGTACATAACCTTACCAAAGACAAACTGCTTAAAGCGCTCGACCTCGGCGGATTCCCCATGCCCTCAATTGCAGTTACACGGTCAGACGTTCCTCATACAAATTTCGGTGATATATCCCTTGTGTTCGACAAGGAAACCATAAACCCCGCCGACAGACGCAACAAGGTCTATTCAGCTGACGCATGGACCCCGACATTCCCTAGAATTGAATATGAAACAAATGAAAAGGTCGAAAGTCGTATATACAAAGAAGTATCAAAACTTGTGCCGGAATACGACAGCGAAACGCATTTGTTCATTATGAACTTGGAGGACATTCTTGACCGCGCCGGAAGCACAGACGGGCTTGAGACTATAGTTGATCGCGCGGCTGAACGTGATGAATTTAAGGCTGCATATCTGCGTAGTATTGGCTCAGACTTTGCACCTGTCATGCGAGAAAAGTCCTATTCGCAGTATGCTAGCAATTCGAGTCTGAAAAGAATTCTCGAATTAACGGGACTGACGGCGGATGAAATAAACGAACTGCCGAGCAGCAAGTCATCGGACTATGCGCCTGTCATTGAACAAGCGCTAACTGAGGAATATGTTAATCAAGGCATTGACAAAGAAAATGCGGCTAAGTTGGTTGGGAAATTGGACTTTCAGAGAACGGACAGCATACTCTATGATGCGGCAAAGTATGCTCGAAACGGCGACAAGGGAGAAGTAGACACTCGCGCCACAAGGGAAGCTATAAATGAACGGTCCATTGACGAGAAGCCTTTTAAGCAATGGCTGTTTAAGCTGTTTGATGGTGTAATTGCCGATAGCGGTATCTATAACGGAAAAGAAATATTTACTCCTTCTGGAAATCGAAAGTCGTTCAAAGCTACGCATTTGCCTGTTATGCTTGAAAACATCGTTAAGGCAATGTCGTCACAAAATGGCGGAAATACGAAAAATGTATCTGGCTTCAATGGCGTGAAAACTATTCGTGCAAATACAGCAGAAACTTTCAACAGTATAGATAAAATCAAGGCCGCAAAGGGACGAATTCAAAACTTGACCGAAGCCGAGTTTGAGCAAATTACCAATACTCTCGGGAATAAGCTTTATTCAATAATCGAGAAGATATTAAACAATAGCGGTAAAAAAATTGATAATAGGTTTATTGCTATGGACCATGTTGGCGAAGCGCTCCAAGAAGCCGCGGGAAAAAATCTCTCAGTCTCAAGCCTTAAAAAGACTATGCAAGAATGGAATTATCCCATTGATGACGAAACAGCAAATGAAGCTCTTTCGCTAATATCTGATATTTCAGAAATGCCCGTTAATATGTTCGAGGCAAAGCCGGAACGAGCTGTCACCTTCAAAGAGGTACGCGCTGCTATATTCCCGTCTGAGGGTATGGACGAAATAAAAAAACGTATTAATGCGCTAGGTATACCTATAGTAGAGTACGAGGCGGATAATATGGCGGACAGAATCCGCGCTGTCAACTCTATCGATAACGTCAGATTCTCCGTGGAGGCCAGGAACATTGTTCCATGGGAGGAGACTGAGGAGCAGGCGCAGAAAGCCGGTTATCCCGTAATTGACGGGAAACAGGTGTTCCCATATAAGACATGGGTACACGATAAGGAACGCGGGAACTACGGTCTTGTGGTCGGGCTAGGCAATTATGATAATCTCGCGCAGCGCACGCTTATTGTGAGCTTCTGGAACAAGAACGAGAGCAAAAGAGCGAGAGTCGAGAAAGTACCTTCGCAGCTTGAAATCGTTACGGGCAAGTATCAGCCCAGTGACGCCGAGCTCGCCGCACTATTCGAAACGGAGCCCGTAGAAAACCTGCGTGATGCGGTCAGCTCTGAAGACTGGCAGGAATATCGAGGCATATGGAATGAGGAAATGGGATTCAAGGCCGGAACAGTTGTGAGTCTCGATGCGTCCGAACTGCCAACGAAAGCGCAAAGCTATTTGACGCGCAGTGAGAACGGGCTTGTGACTCAGATTGCAAAGCTCATGGATGTTCCGAGACAGGCTGGACGAGAATTTCTCAAGCCCATTGTTCAGGAGGTATCCAAAGAATATTTGAATACCGGCGGAGTATCGGATGAAACAATCGATAGTCTTTTTGATAAAGCGTGGAATCAGGGCGTTATTGTAAACGACGAATTCTATAACCAATACAAGGACCTAAAGACTGAGCTTCGCACGTCGGCCGTGACGCTGAGCGAGAAGGACATAAAGGATTTCACGGATTACGGCGACTGGCTCAAGCATCAGTTCGGGCGGCTCAACATCGTAAAAACGGGCGGGCTGCCGGTAGATGTCAAATATATGGAGCTTGCCGCAAGCTATCCAAATTTGTTTCCTGAAAACATTACGCATCCCGCGGATCAGCTGAGGCAAATGTCCGAAATAGCTCAAAGTATAGCAAAAACCGAACAGAGTCACGATAAATTTTACGGCAACGATGAGAGCTTTTTCCGCGACGCGGCAAAGCACGACTTTGAAACCGTGATGATGAAATATCTGCCGGAGCTCAAGACGGTTCGAAAATACTATGAGCAGCGGGCTAGATATGAGGCGGAGCGGGAAAAGACTCTTTCGTTTGCCGGACAGAAGCTATCGGAATCGGATGTCAGCACAATAAAGCAGCTCTGGAAGCTCGGCAAAGAATCAAAGAAGAACATCGAGCGGGCGACAGCACGCAACCTCATGACGGAGAACGACAACGCAGTAGTTGATAAGCTGCTTACAGGCGAGCTGACGCTGGACACGCTGCCCGACAACGTAAACAAAAAAGGCATCCGAGAAATATACGAAGCTAAGTCGGACTATGAAGGGCTGATGGTGCAGGTACGCGAGTTCAACAAAAACCGCAAGGCGGCACTCAGGCATGAGGCGGACGGCTATCTCACCGACGCGATAAAGTGGAAAGACAAAGGAGCGGGCTTCCTTTATCAGCGTGAGACAATGGAGCGCAATATTTATGACGTTGTGAAGGATAAGAAAACGGCCGACGAAATTGTCAGACGCTATTTTGTGCCGGTACATAAAAACGAAGCGTGGCGCACAAAGCTGAAGAACGAATACCGCGAGCGGGTGCGGGAGATGGATATCTCAAGAAAGACTCAAAAAGGAAACAAGCTCTCCGAGGCGGCGGCGGTTCAGATTTACGGTGAAGCTCTCGACAACATCGAAGTGCTTGAAGCCCAGCTTTCCAAAAAGGCGGGCGACGACTGGCGCAACGGGCATACGCTGAAGGAATGGAAAGCTATACTCGAAGACATTACGGCGAGCAATCCGAATATGAATATGGCGAAAATCAAGGATGCTGTGGATGAGTTCCGCAATATTTACAATGAACTGTTTGACAAGATGAACGATGCGAGAATCCGAAACGGTTATGAGCCGGTGGATTATCGAAGAGGCTATTTCCCGCACTTCCAGAATGAGCAGGGGGACGGTATACTTGCAAAGTTCGGCCGCGCGCTTGGCATTGAAATGAATGTCTCTGAGCTGCCGACGACCATAAACGGACTCACACATACATTCCGTCCAGGTATCCGCTGGCAGGGCTCGACGCTTGCGCGTGAAGGGTTCGACACGGTTTATGACGCGGTGGAGGGCTTTGACAAGTACATCGAAGGCGTGTCGGATGTTATCTGTCATACTGACGATATTCAATCGCTCAGGGCACTTGCGGAGCAGATACGTTACCGCAGCAGTGATACTAGCATCCGCGAACAGATTGATTATGTTCGCGAGGATAAGTCTATAAGCGTTGAAGAAAAAGAATTCAAACTGCGTGACATCTATGAACACGGGAAGTTCACGCTCTCGAACTTCATTGTAAACCTGGACGAATACACAAATCTTCTCGCAAATAAGAAAGCCTTTGCAGACCGCAACATGGAACGGCTGATCGGCCGAAAGAGTTATGATCTCGTAAAGACTCTAGAAAACCGCGTCGCTGCGAATATGGTATCAATCAATCCGGCGTCATGGCTTACAAACCTCATTCCGCTGACGCAGGGCGGCTCGCAGCTCAAATCAACGGAGCTTTTGGGCGGAATGTGGGACGCGCTCAGTTCATATAAGGAAGACGACGGATTCGCGGCCGGCTCTACCTTTTTGACAAATCGCCGCGGCTCTGATCCTTTGGTGCGCACATGGCAGGAGCAGACTAGCGCAACGATGTCGAAACCTATGCAGGTTATTGACACATTCGTCGCTGATAGTCTGGTGCGCGGCCGATACAATCATAACCGCAAGATGGGTATGAGCGAAGAGGAGTCAATGAACGAAGCGGACAGGTGGACGGCCGGAGTCATGGCAGACCGCAGCAAAGGCTCCATGCCGACGCTGTTCGAGAGCAGAAATCCGGTGACAAAGGTATTCACGCAGTTCCAGCTTGAGGTCAATAACCAGTTATCCTATTTATTCAAGGACATCCCAAGAGAACAGAGGGAATACGGCGGAAAGATGCTTGCGCTTGCCTTGTTTAAATTCTTCCTGGGCGCATGGCTCTATAATGAAATCTATGAATACTTCATAGGACGTCGGCCGGCGCTGGATCCTATTGGCTTACTCAATGATACCGTGGGGGATGTGACAGGATACGAGCTGCCGAATACGCTTGAAATGCTCGTCGGCGGTGTACATGGAAAAGCTCCGAACTTTAAAACGCAGAAAGAGGGACTTGATACCGCAGGCTTAAACCTTGCACAGAACGTCGCTGAGAATCTTCCGTTCATCGGAGGACCGCTGGGCGGAGGACGCCTTCCAATATCAAACGCGCTTCCGAATGTCGGTAACCTATGGAGCGCCGGAGCTAACATTGTGAGCGGGGAGGGCAATACCCGCAAAAACTGGAACACGATAGGGAAGGAACTATTGAAGCCAGGAGCGTATATTCTGCCTCCGTTCGGGGGTGGACAGCTTAAAAAAGCGTATCAGGGCATAAAAGCTGTAGTCGAGTCCGGACGTTATGGCATTGATTCGGAAGGCCGCAACATTTTGCAGTATCCCGTCTATAATGACAATCCACTGAAGACCGGACTTAATGCTGCACAGGCGGCTTTGTTCGGGTCGACGTCGCTGAAAACCGGTCAAGACTGGATAGATAGCGGGTTCAAGTCTATGGGAGCGGCGCAGACGGCCGTGTATAAAGAGCTCATAGGGAGCGGGACGTCGGAACGTGCGGCATATGGTATCCTCAAAGAAATCTCAAGTGCAGAGGCAAAAAGCAAGGGCACACGATTTGAAATCTCGAAAGTATCTGTACAAAGGAACGTCCTGAACAACTCTGATCTGACGCCGGATGAAAAGAATATCATTTATTACGGGCTGCTTGCTTCAGATAAAGAACGGGTGGTGATGGAAAAGCTGGATGATATGAACGCGACCGGCACGGAGGTGTCAAAGACACTTACTCAAATCCAAAACATAGGATCGGCGAACCAGGTTAGAGCTGATGTGATTAAACTGAGCAAGACGGAACAAAAGGTCAATGCGCTGCTTGCGGCAGAAATGACAGACGAACAAAAGCGCGTCATATATGAAGCAATGATTAGCGACAGCGACGCGGCTGAAAAGCGAATTACCGCCTGTCATGATTCGGGCCTGGGCTTTGATGATTTCCTCAAGATTCAAAACACTTTTGCGAAGATCGATAATGACGACAGCCTCAAGGTATCTGAGAAAGCAATCGAATTTATTGGCGCTTTGAATGAGGCCGCATACAGCACGGGACAGATTGGAACTATAGGAGGCGCATTTTTGTTCCGCGCGTCTATGGCGAGCACCAATGCGCTCGCAAACTTCACTGATCTTACCGGATCAGGAGTTTCAGGAACGAACGCAGCTAAGATCCTGGATGCGCTCGAAGGGCTAGAGCCTCTTCCTGGCAAAGAACAGGTATCCGATATGCAGAAGATGAAGCAGGTCGCGGAAATGCCGTTTAGCGAAGCTGATAAGCTGGCGACGATGCAGACAATCTTAGATGAGAAGACTTACGCGAAAATCAATATAGCAGCTTCATACGGAGTCAAGGTCGCTGGCTATGTAAACTTTAAAGACATCCTTCCTAATTACGATGCGGACCAAAACGGAAGCTATAAGTACGCCGAAGTTGAAAGTGCGCTGAACAGTCTGAGCGGGTTGACGAAAGACCAGCGAGCCGTACTCTGGCAGATTCAGACCGGCGGGAAAAATAACCCGTATAATTCTTCAATCGGAGCGAAGATAAAAACTGAGCTTGCGGCAGTGAATGACGAGGCGGCTACGGCTCAGACCGGCAAAGGCGGATTTTCATTTGACTTCGGGAGCGGGACGGCGGCAGCTCCGGCGGCGCAGGGTGCGGGGAGTCAGAGCGGGGGAGGGTTCCAGTTTAAATTTTGATGGGGGATAGGACAGGAGCCGCGGAAAACCGCGGCTCCTGTAATTATTATTTTTCGATAAGTTCTAATGCTGCTTGTAATTTGGTTTTTATTCTTGTTAAGACTAGTTTGCGTGTGATTTTATCATGGCTTAATTCTTCAATATTCATTATCTCTATTAGACTCCGAATATTTGACGCATCTGCTTTGAAAAAATCATTTAGATTTGCAAAATTATAAATAGTAGTAATTCCTTTAAGAAAAATACTAATTTCTTTCGTGTTGGAGCTATTCAGTTTGTTAATGACTTTATCAGGATCAAGATAATAGAAAAACTTATAACCATTAATATAATATGACCTACATTTTTCACATACAGTTTGGTAATTATCATCCCATAATAATAAATCAGCACAGCTAATTTTAGAATTGTCTTTTTTGTCAATAGCTTCAAATAGTGGTTGTGCCAACTTATTATAATCCTGAACTAAATTCGCATCATCACTTAAGATTTCTAGATATTCTTTTTTAAATTCAACATCATTGTGTTCAAGTTTTTGCTTCATAAAGGGAATAAAATCAACATACTCAATTTCATTAAATCCATTTGCTTTAAGTTGTATAAGGGTGATGATTATGTCTTTGAAATAACGAGGGCGATACTTTTGTTCTTCTAATTCCTTTTTTATCTGTGTAAAAAGCTCAAAGATTTGTTCATCCTCTGATTCCCACCAAGGATGAAGCTTATTAAACGCTAATGCGTCCTCTGCCTTTTGGCTTTCGTCAGCATATCTCTTCTCTTCCATAATTGATGTTATAATTTTAATGATTTCATCCGAACAAAGATAGCGGTGCAACAGAAAATCATCGACGAATTTATAACCGAAGATACTATCATCAAATACTGATTTCCCTAAATAAACAACCCCTGATTGAGCATCACTCTTTGCCCACGAGTATGTTGGGTTCCCTGATTTGATTTGAATAGAAAGACTCATTGTGTATTTTAGAATTTTGGCTTTTTCGTCTTCTAAATATGTTGGAGGATCAAAAGGGATTTTATCTAGAATTTCAAAGAACTTCTCAAAAGCAATTATACCAAATATAAACGTTCTAATATTGTAATGCTGTTTAGTGTTGAAAATATTTAAAACTAAATCTTTTTTGGATTTAAGCTCGGATTTTGCTTTTGTTAATTTTAAATTTTCATCGATAACAATTTCATAAATGTCATCTAAATTTGCTTGATAATTTATTGTAAGTCCAATAAGCTTCTCACAAATCTTTTTATAAAGAATATCCTCAGAAAATAATTTGTTAGTTCTAGTTAATAATTGTTCTTTACTGATGGATTCCTGCGCTGATTGTGCAGGTTCTTTCTTCTTATTTTTATCTTCATCAAACTGAATACGTGAATCCATTGCAATTAAGTATTTATTTGGCAAATCATTTGAGATTCTTGCTCTGCCTATCTCTGACTGGTTGGCAACTATTATTACTTTGATACTGTTATGTTCTACTAAATTATTTATGAAACCGAATAATTGATTAATATCGATATTACATCTTTCAAGGTCATCAAAAATAAGAATAGCATCTTTTATTTGTTTAATATCAGATATTGATGGCAAATCATTGGGATCAATATTAAAGTATTTTAAGCCAGCAGTAATAAATTTTGCAGTCAAATTTACTCCTTTGCTCAGCTTTTTTCCTTTCTCTTCACCATATTTTTTACTTAAAAAATCTTCAAGTGCTGATGTATAGATTTCGTTCATTATTTGTTCAAAGCTGTTTAGCCCATAAAGAGAAACATATAAAACTGAAAGTTCTTTATCTAGTCTATTTAAAAGCGTTTCTTTAACAAAATGAGTTTTGCCTGAGCCCCATTCTCCATCTATTAATACTGCTTGCTTATACCGGCTATCTCCAACATAATCAATTAACATCTCAAGAATCTGTTCATCAGTTAAGTGCATCTTATCTCTCCCAATCCTGATTTAGTGATTTAATAAGCTGGTATAAAAATCATTAGTTTGTGATCATGTTTTCAATGGCATCAGCGAGTCCTCGAATAAATCCTGCTTTTTGAGTAATTATGACATTATTTATATTATCAATGCTAATTTTATCTGGGATGCTTTGCGCCACAGCAAGCTTTACTTTTTTCTCTATTGTTTCGGTCCATCTTGAACCCTGCGATAAAAAAATATTCTTTATACGTTCAGACCACTTTTCGCGCCCTCGAAATTCAGTAACATTGATATTAATATTAAATTCATCTCGAATGATTTGTTCGTACATTGAAGGCTTCAGGCAGTCTTCAAATTCGGCCTCTGGGGAGCCGTTACATATCGTATATTTAATTTCAGACTCCTTTAAAAGTCCGCTGGAAATAGCTGTATCTGCCGCTTCTATACCAGCGCGGTCATTATCTAATAGAACAACATAGCTACACATACAGTTTTTTAAATCTGCAATGTCGTGCGAAAGGTTGCTAGCACCACCTAAAGGCTTAATTACCACAAGATTTGATTGCAAAGCTTGTTTGACTGCTTCACTGTATGCTGGTAATATCTTTGATAAAGCAATTTTATCGTCTTCGCCTTCAACCACCAATACGTATCGTGCGTTTTTCAAATTGTCTGATGGCAAAACTCCAAGAATACTTCTAATCTCAGGGATCGTTTTAGCACAACGAGCGGTGCTGTTATCGACAATAATATTTGATTCTAATTTATTCTGCTGAACAAATAAAGGATTATGAGTAGAAATTATCACTTGATTATTCTCGGACATTGTATGTATTACGTCAATTAGGCTATGAATTGCTCCAGAATGCAGATGTGATTCAGGTTCTTCAATTGCTATTATCGACGCTCCGCTAAAATTGCGTTTATCTTTCAGAATAGCTAATGTTACAAGGCTTTTTATTCCATCTCCCTTATTACTGATGCTTGTAGCAATACCGTCATTAATAATAACATCAATCTCACTCTCATCTTTAGTATATCGCGGAGAGTATTGATCGTTGTTTTTCCTGATAGCGATACCTTGCAAATTAGGGAGGAATACTTTTAATGGTTCAAGTAGTTGACTAGCTATCCCATCAAGAATGTTCTGCTCGAGTTCGTTAACTTTCTTTAAGGCGCCAACATATTCGGGATCATCTTCAAGCTTTATCAATTTATACCATATCGCACTCTGAAGAGCGCTTATTGCCATTTCTTCCGTACGGATAGCTTGAATATAGTTGAAAGAAATTCTTTGAGATATGAATTTCGTTATTTGCTTTGATTTTTGATTGTAGGCTGGGGAGCCACGTTTTGGTACTTCGACTTTTGGCAAATTGTCTTTTCCTATTTTAATACAAATTGGAATATCTTCATTTCCTCTAATTCCAGTCAGTGCATGAAACTCACTTAATTCGCTTCCTTCAAGCCGAAAATTTAATTTGAAAATTGATTCAAGACCACTGCGCCTGTTTTGAAGCTGTAAAGGAAAATCTCTATCCCAATCATAATTAATATTGTATCTTAATCTAGTGTTCGGCTGGCCGTCTCGAAATCGGCTATGCTTAATTACCGCTGTCATAGCAACATCAAGAGCCATCAATAGATTTGATTTCCCCTCATTATTTTTTCCAACTAATACGGTCAAATTTTGAACAGGTAGTTTGTGTGCTGCAGTAATGCTTCGGTAATTAGTTACCGAAAACTCGACTAATTTCATATCTTATCCCTCCCAACAGTATAAACTAAAGGGTATGTCCATATCGTGCACTGTATTTTTCCGTTCGCTTCTTAATCGCCTCGCTACCACCCTCCATAATTTCCAGAACATCAGCGGCTACCGACTTTGAGTCTATTGCACCTATATTTGATAAGTACCCATTCTGTCCATTGAATTTTAATACTAAGATGCTTTCTGCATCAGCAGCAACTGGTATGTTAGGATTATGAGTCGAAATAATAACTTGTCGTTTTACTTTTGATTTTCTGAATTCTTTTACTAAAGTTGAATATATATAGCTGTTATCCAGATCGTCCTCTGGCTGATCCATCAAAAGTGGGCGGTTATCGTCCATATTATAAGCGGCGTTTAAAATTAGAAGCAATAAAGCAACAGCATTTTGTCCCATTGATATTTGAGCATTATCTTTGAAGTTCTCTTCATAAGATGTTCCAGCGTTTATGTTATATTTCATTTTTAATCCGTCATCGACAAAAGTAGGAATAAAGTCCTCATTAATCTGGTTGCGAATATTTTCTAAATCTGACGGAGAAATCTTCATTTTGTATAGATCGATTATTTCGTCATATTCGCGTTTTAAAAGAAGTGCAAAAAAATTGAATTCTCCAATTATTGTGCTGATATAATAGGCTTTTTCCAAACATTTATCTATTTTAACGTAATATTCATAGTTCAAATTATACGCATATCTAACATTTAAAGAAAAAACTGATATAGAGTCTTTCCATTTTGTATCATTAATGTTACTAGTTAGAGCTAAATGTACTTTGCCTGCCATAACTTCGTTCAATTCTATAATCATCGCTTTTCTCAATTTTTGTAGCTGACGTTTTCCTTGATTGATGATCGTAATTCTTCTTATTATTTCGTCCACCAATTCTTTTTCTTGAATATAATCGATGAATTTCGTTCCTTGAATACTACGATCTTTTTTCACTTTATTAAGCAAGATATTAAGCTGAGTAGTCATATGCTTAATTTGACCTGTTATTCTGGCGTATTGATCATTATCCTTCCAACTAATGAAGTTATCTACGATCTCCAATATTCTATCAGGATTTCTGCTATAGTCGAAAAGCTGGCGTTGCTGATAACCGGCAGCAAGAAATCGTTTAAAAAATTGCGACTGCTGGGAAAGCTGATAAGTTTGGAATTTAGCCGAATTGGCTTTTTTTATATATATTTTTATATCCGATGTGTACGTTATTTCCTCCGTATAGCTATCACTGTGCCTTTGAGGTTCGTTAGAGATTGCGTATATTGAAGTTCCGTCTTTAACATAAACTATTGAGGAACTATACTTCTGACATGCATTTTTATAAGTTTCTGAATCTAAGCTGTTAGGCATAATAATACTTTGTATTATTTCTAATAAAGTTGTTTTTCCGGTACCTCTTGAACCAATTATGCAATTAAGCTCCGGATTAAAATGAAATAATGCAAAATCATCTGTCCCTTTCAAGATTTTGCTTTTTATAGCTGTCCCGACTACATAAGGATATTGATGCTCGCTTGTTTCTTCACATATTCTCATTTCGGGATCAAGGAGCGCCATTTTCAATGCTTCATATGATATCTCAGAAAGTTTAATTACCGAATAGAATTCTCCAAGTCGATGCCCGCTTTTTCCTATATATGTTCCATTGTGAAAAATTCCATGACAGTCCGAACATTTAATGAAAGCAAGGCTACCATTATGCCTTTTAAAATCCACATTATCGAGTTTTCCTTTAAGAACAAGAGCGTTTGCAGTACTGTTACATTGCAACCCGTATAAATACTTACTTTTCAGTATTTTTGCTAGTGATTTACCTTTAAACGATAGCTCCCCTTCATTAGAAGACCTGTTGCACAAATTTTGCAGGAAACCTTTATTAGAATCTGCGTGAGCAAGTAAGGCTATGCCGTTGTAATCACCAATCTTTGCAATTAATAGAGAGGGACCTAAATTGTCGGCTAGTGCTTCTTCAGAACCTTGCGTAGCCTCATCGATTCCAATATCTCGTAAAAAAGAAGTTTGATTATTTTCAGAGAAATCATCAGGAAATATGGCGAGAAGATGTTTCGAAAAGCACGTGATTTCTATTCCACATAGAATTAGCATGTCCGCATATTTTGAAGCGTAAACGTTGTTACGCAATAATTCTCGTACATGGTTATATCCTTTAAATGTATTATGATCTGTTATTGCAACAACACGGATATCCTCGCGCTTTGCTTCATCGAGAATTTCAATATATGCATCATCGGCACTTAAAGGTTCAGAATTGAAATCGCGCGAAGCAGGGGTGTGTACGTGAAGATCTACTTTAATTCGTGATACACCATCGCTCGAGCTCATTATCTGAGAGTAGAGTGAATTAATCAATTTTATGTTCAAATAGATTACTCCCAACTATTATTGCATATCAAAATTTCTTTAAGAAATTCAATAAAACTAAGATAATACTTGAACTAACGCAAAGAAAGAATAGCAGATTACCGGTAACAAAAGGCTATGTATATTTAATTTTACCTTACTGTTAGCAAAATCTATATTGTTAATTACCCCATCGGCTAAGGCTGAGACAGTCATAAAAACAAGAAGAGACAATTTAGTTACCACGGAAGGGAACGTCAAATTAATCCATAATACGACAATAGAAACTGACAAAGAATAACTAAAGGTTTCCCAGATTCCGATGAACCTCATATCGGCAATATTCTTTGTTTTTGGATCAGTATCCAATGATATTCTTAAACACTTGAGTTCACCAAAAATGAAGGATAGGATATTTGAAATTGATGTAGTGAGAATGGCTAAAAAGCAACAGTAAACGGGCGCGGTATTACCTGGGTTCTGAATATATGAAATAAATATTGCTGCCCACAAAGCTGCTAGGACGTATAGTATTTTGTATACTAGGTTCAGCCTTTTTTCGCGAAGCTCAAATTCTTCCTTCATACTGAATCAAGCCTTCTTTCTATGTAATATTTAATGCAGATTATTGATTTTATTATAAATCAAGGTTCATTGTGGCTTTCCTGTTGCGATATAATGCGTCTGCGCAGTTCAGGACAATAATTACAGCATATACGCAACGTATACCACCATGCTGCGAGACTTGGAGCCGATTGGAGTTCGTCGTCGGAGTTTAGGCCGTGACTTACAATATTACGCATCCCTATTCCATAAACGCTTGTAAAAAAAACCTTCAAATTGAATAAAAACGTTTCATCAAGACAATCAATTACTTCTGGGAGGCTTAAAACACTTTCAAATGAAAGACATTCTTCTGTTCCGTCCGAACTAGTTTTGTAAACAACAGCACCGCAATTTTCTGCAAGGATGCGAATAGCATTTTCAACCTGAGGCATAAGGACTTGCATTGAGGTAACTAAATCTAGGTTAAAACCTGCCGTTAGGCCGATTAAAAATGAATCCTTCCTATCAGGCGGTATAAAACAGTTTGAATCTGCAATAAACTGAAGGTTTTCTTTTGTAAATGAAAACCTTTCTTTAGCACTCCATAAAAAACGCTTAATTATAAAATCAGCAGATAGAATGTATTCCTCTCCTGCTTTATGTTCTAATAAACTTTCAAATTCTTCAGGTGTTGCATTAAAAGGTGAAGGTACTATGCATCGTTTTCTGCCTTTACTATCAATAATTGAAGTCGATGCAAAGGCAGTAAAAGAAAAACCGGCCGACATCATTTCATCCTTAAGAACAGAAGGGCTTTTCATTGGAATTAATCGTGCACAGTTGAGGATAACTTCCTCAAAAGAAGATCTACTAAGGATCTCCTCAATGCCAGACATGGCATTTGTTAAATCTATTGGATCTGAAGCAAATTCTTGCATTGTTTTCAATGAAAGCTGCTTTACTGGATCCAGTTTTTTCGCAAGGCGTCTTCTTTCTAGTTTAGCAGTTGGTCCCTCAATGCAAGACCAGGTGTTCATCGCACTCTGGATTAAATGAATTATATTCTGTGAAGATTGAGGATTTAACCAGTCGTATTGTTCAGCTTCCAGTTCATAATCCTTTGCTCTTTCAATGAGAATGCTTTCGGTTTTAATTTTATTGCGGCGATAATATTTTTCAAGACTTTCACTAAAAGCAATAGCTCTTGAATAATTTCCTTTTTCTCTAAAACCCCTCATTGCATTAAGTATAGTGTTTTCAACTTGGTCCGAATGTACATTGCAATCAAAAAGGCCATTTAAAATAAAGAGTACGCAATAACCAGAATCATCAATATGTTTATCAACATAAGCCATACATATTTCGAAAAAACTTTTAATTGGAAATGACGATTGTTTAAATTTGGAATACACTCTGCAAATTCCTGTTGCCATATGTGTGAAGTAATATCCATCGTCATAGGTCGGAGAGTAAATTTCTGAGAGAAATGCATTCAGCGCCAAACTAGCAAGTTGCTTGTCATGATAATGTTTCCAAAGAAGTTCGCCACATACGGCATTAAAATATGTGCACGTTGAACCTTCCAGTATAATCTTAAGGTTCTTATATATGTTTTCAGTTACATATTGAAAAAGATAATTATTAATTTCTACGTCATGACGGAGTGGCAGAATGAATTCAGATAATAATTCAATTACAAATTTTATAGTTAATCTATTTTCGCTGCGGCGGTGATTACATTCTACTTTAAGCTGATCTACACGCTCAGACATGGATAATTGCGTGTCATTTAAAATGCTTATTATTTGCGTAGTTAAAGCCTTCATATTTGCACCCACTGAAACAACTAAGCTCTGGAAAAGATGACCTGCTCAAGTTCTTTGTAAACATCCATAGAATCATCAATGACTTTAGCCAAGGCTTTTTTAAATACTTCTGGATTGATACTTCCTATGATATTGCAAAAGTTTTTTATATGGCTTGTACTATCTTTGACTTGCTGGTTTATAATATCGGTTACATACTTATCGTAATCAGTTTCATCAAAGTTAAGGCCATTCAGAGCACAGTATTTTTTGAGTACTTCTTTGTCATATAAATAGTTTTCTATTTCAAAACGTTTGAGAACGCGATGATTATGTGGATTATTGCTTAGATACAACAGTCGAGCAGCTTCGTCAACGGGTTTTCCGGACGCCATATCACGATCTTTAAGTACAAGTATTTCGACACCAGAAAATACCTTTGATAGAATGCTTATAGCTATTTCACTGCTTTTATCAAGCTCGGTATTACCTCCGCTTGAAATAAATAGAGTCTCGGGATACTCTTCACCGAAAATACTATTAAACACAATTGCATCAAGGCCGCGCTCACCACCTGAAGATGATGGTTCAGCTCGACCTTCACAGTAAACTATTCGCTTAGGGGAGACTAGTCCGGTCAAGTCATCAAGGGCGGTTGAAAATAATGAGCGCCAGTTGTCGCGGCTTTTATTCATGGGAGAAAGCGTATAAGCTTTAGAAGCCCAAAGATTTTCCTCTTTAAACTCAATAACCTGAGATACATCATTAAGCTCGTCCTGGAGCGCACGCAAAAACCCTATACTATGAGTTGCTATCCATATCTGGCAGTTATCAGGAATCATTCTATTGATTTCTAATAGAAGCTTACGCTGGATAGAAGTATTTAAATGGAGCTCAGGTTCATCAATTATGTATATAGAATCAATAAATTCATCCTTACGCAGATAGAGGTCAAGTAATATATCAACAACTTCTTTCTCACCTGAAGAAAGTACATTGTATTCAAAAATATTTTCAGTATCTTCTTTTTTGAAGAAAAATGTTCCTTGTCCGGTTTCTATATTGCCAAGGTTATCTATTCTCAAGTGCAGACAATTGCAAATCGCCGAATTTAACTCTCCAATAATATATGCTTTTGCTTCAGATGGTTTAATGTCATTTTCATTTAAGTATTTATTATATTTAATGTTTAAACGACGGTAGTTTTGCTCAATTCTTTGATCAATATCAGCAGCGCAGGATGCGCCGAAATCATTTCTTGTCAATTCGCTAACTGCCGAGCTTTCTCTGACATCTAAACTGCCGTTATATCGAAAAGAACTTCTAAACGAAAAAATAGTGTGTTGAAGACCTTTGGGCGCTTTTACATCGCATATTTGAAAATAAGTTCCTTCTGTGAAATCAATGACGACATTTTGATGCCCATAATTTGGTGTTTGCTCAAGAGAATGATAGGTATAACTTTTTGAACCGAAACTACCTAAACGATAAAAATTATTGTTTAGAAAAAGCATACTATCAAAAACGCTACTTTTTCCACATCCGTTTGGACCAACAAGGGCAATAATTCTTTTTGGATCATCACCAAGATCAATAGTTAAGTCGTAAAAACGTTTGTACTTATTCAAATGAAGTTTTTTGATTTTCATATCTTTTACCTCAAAATCTACTTGTTTCTATTAACTACTACTTGATTTGACATCTATTTTTTACCATATACTGATTAATATTGAAAGTCAATAAACATAAGTCTCAATTATTAAAGAATTTTGTGTAACATTATGCAAAAAGGCTTCCTCATGGATTAACCACAAGGAAGCCTTTTTGTAGTATCTAAGGTGTAGCGTCTTTATCTCTGCAAGCGTCAAAGACTTTTCTTGTGTGTATACAAACCGATTCACGGCAAGATGCCGGACTATTCGCGTTTGCTGCTTTTTCAGCCATTTTTATTCCTCCTGCCGATAGATTTTGTTGCGGTTTCTCGATACAGTCTATGCAGGAGTATAAAGGTTGTGATAACTATTGTTTGACGTATTGCCTAAAAAGAATTATAATTAGAAGAAATCGGACGCATTATTTGCGAAATTTTTTAAGTTTGGAGGTTGCCGTATGGAACGGTTCGGATTCATCCATGAAAAATTGGATATCAAAATATTGATTCTGTTCGTATTGAGCCGCCTTCCAAGCCCCGTCAGCTTCGAGACTCTTTCGGACCTTGTGATGGTCGACGACGGGTTCGACTACTTTGAATATTCGCAATGCCTTGCTGAACTCGTGCGCACAGGTCATGTGGAGCAAAATGAAAACAGCTACAAGATAACAACGCTCGGCGCGGAGCATGGCGATACTGTAGAAAGCAGCATCCCTTATTCTGTTAGATCGAGGGCGGAGCGCAAAGCGCAGCCCCTCATTGCGAAAATGAAGCGTGACAGGCAAATTCTGACCTCTCACGAAATGCAGAAAGACGGCGGGGTCAAGGTGAGCCTATCTCTTTCGGACGGAATAGGCAACGTTATATCGATGTCTGTTCTGTCATCCGACGAGGAGCAGGCGAAAACAATCGAAAAGAATTTCCGCAGCGGTGCGGAAAATATATATCACAAAATCATAAAACTGCTGACAGAGCAAGAATAAAAGAGGAAGTAAACCAAATGAACACTAATATTCCGGAAGGCTACAAAAGCACGCTCAGTATCTATGATACGCAGAAAGCGATCAGCCTGTTAAAAAGGCTTTTCATCGATAGGCTCGCGGGGGAACTTAATCTTTACCGTGTGTCCGCACCTCTTTTCGTGCAGGCTAATACGGGCATAAACGACGACCTGAACGGTGTGGAACGCCCCGTCGCGTTCGATATTGCAAATACGGAAAAAGAAGGACAGGTCGTCCAGTCGCTCGCAAAGTGGAAGCGTATTGCGCTAAAACGCTATGATTTCTTCCCTGGCAAGGGGCTTTACACCGACATGAACGCCATAAGGCGCGACGAGGAGATGGATAACCTCCACTCCGTATATGTCGACCAGTGGGACTGGGAAAAGGTTATCGAGGCGAAGGACAGGAATCTGGATTTCCTAAAATCACAGGTCGAAAAGATTGTCGGCGCGCTCTGTGACACGCAGATGACGATGCAGTCCATATATGCTCAGCTTGCGCTTGGCGGTCAGCTGAACAGGAATGTAACCTATATTACCACGCAGGAGCTAGAGGATATGTATCCCGGCCTCTCACCCAAGGAACGCGAGAACGCCATAACGAAGAAGTGCGGTACGGTGTTTTTGATGGGCATAGGCGGAGCGCTCAAGGGCGGAGCGCCGCACGACGGCAGAGCTCCCGATTATGACGACTGGGACCTAAACGGGGATATACTTTTCTGGTACGAGCCCCTCAACTGCTCCTTTGAGGTTTCGTCGATGGGCATACGCGTGAACCCAGAGTCCCTTGACAGGCAGCTCAAAATCGCCGGCTGCGACAGTAGGAGGGAACTCCAGTATCACAAGATGCTTCTTAATAACGAGCTCCCGCTGACTATCGGTGGCGGTATTGGTCAGTCGCGTATCTCAATGCTCCTTCTCAACAAGGTGCATGTCGGAGAGGTACAGGTTTCAATCTGGGACAAGCAGACGACTGATGCCTGCGAAAAAGCAGGAATAATGCTTTTGTGATTATAGTAAGCCAGGAAATTCTAATAAGATGTTAAATAAGAAATGAGCGGACAGCCTGTCCGCTCATTTCTTATTTAAATTTGCCTTTACTGCATTGTGATTGTGCTGCCAGTCGGTACTATTCCAATATAAGTTTTACCGACTGCGAGCTCGAGAGGAGTTCCGTCCTCAAGCGTATATTTGAAGCAGCTACCGGTTCCCGAATGGCTCCACTTGATAGGAACGGTCTTGCCGTTTACAATAAAGTGTCCGGTTCCGGTGCCGTCAAGGTCGAAAGCTCTGCGGCCGTAATCGTCCAATATCTTTCCGTCCGCATAGAGAACGAGGAGGTTTTTGAAAGTCACTGCTTCGCTTGTATTTCCGTCAATTATATCTGTCCCGTACTCAGCGCCTGTGTAAAGGCCTGTATCGGAATGATAGGTGAAGCTAGTGTCCTTGATGCCTTCAAAGCTGACATTTACAGTCGCCGCTGCGACTGCGGAGGAACCCAAATCGGGAGTTTCAGTGAAACTAAGACCGTAGTCGAAGGTTCCGCTATGCGTAGTGTCGTAGCCGAGACTCTCCGTGCATGCTATCACTTTTTCGGAAGTTGTGAAAAGACTGTGCTCGGAACCGTACTTCATACGATTCGGGTCGCGGTAGAAGGTAGTACCGGAGTATGCGCCGCGGACTCCGTCGATGTTGTCAACGCCTTTTGAGGATATATCAGAATACGCCTGATCGCTGCCGCCGGCATGGACGTATATAGCGTCATAAGCAAGGGCAAGTTCTATGTAATACGGACGGGAGGAACGCATGCTTCCTATTGCGCCTACACCGTTAATGTCCGAGAAAATCGCCTCGAAACGGGTAATGTTGCCCTCTGCGAGAACTTCATAAATAATGGCTGCCTTTGATATACCTAACTGGGGACGAGCAACACCGAGATTGTTTAGCATGACCGCATAAGGTCTGTTTGCGCTTATGTCCGCCGCAATCGCTTCGCCGGTAAGAGGATCGGTAATTGCTTCAGGCGTCGGGGTCGCTTCCGGTGTTGCGGACGGGACATTGACCGAAGGTGGCTCCGGTGAGACCTCGGAAGTCGGGCTCTTTTTTCCACAAGCCGCAAGTAGCAAGATTAAGGCTAAAATAACGGGTAATAATTTCTTCATATGTACCTCCGTGATTAAAAAGCAGATGAGTCGAAATATGTCAATTTCGGTCACAACTTTAAGCTGTATAATACTCTCATTTTGAGCTATTGTCAAACCCGATAAGGGGTGATAGAATATATTGGAATCGAAAATCCATCAAGGCAAGGAAGTAATTTCAATGTACGAAGAAGTAAAAAAAGCTTCGCGCGACGCGATTAATGAGCTTCTCGCGGAAGCAAAGCTCGAAAAAGGGCAAATAATAGTCATCGGCTGTTCATCAAGCGAAATTGTGGGCGAAATAATAGGAAAAGGCTCCGTTCCGGAAGCGGCGGAGGCGGTGATGGAGGCTATTCTCCCAATAATAAATGAAAAAGGCCTCTTTCTCGCGGCTCAGTGCTGTGAGCATTTAAACAGGGCGCTCGTTGTTGAGCGTGAAGCAGCCATGATTTACGGATATGAGATTGTAATGGCCGTACCGAAGGCAAAGGCCGGCGGCTCTTTTGCAACCACGGCTTTCCTTAAGTTCCGCGATCCGGTTCTCGTGGAACACGTTAAAGCTTCGGCTGGGTTGGACATCGGAGGAACGCTCATCGGGATGCACCTGCGCGACGTTGCCATCCCTTTACGCTTGAGCACGAAGAAGATCGGAGAGGCTTTTGTCTCAGCCGCGCGTACACGTCCGAAGTATATCGGCGGCGCTAGAGCGCAGTACGAATAGAATATTAAACAGGGCGGCGCATTCGGAAAACGGATACGCCGCCATTTGTTACCAAAAAATATTTTAGCAAAATACAGCGAATCAAAAAGAAATTTAGAAAAAAACCTTTTCTCAAAACAGTCCTATGTGGTATAATAAGATGCTTCAAAAAATACGGCGCTGCAAAAGGAGGCTGTAATGTTTAAAATCGTTAAAAAGAGAATCCTCAATACGGCGGGTACAACAATCGAAATGGTTGTCGATGCTCCGCTTGTGGCGAGGAAATGTCTGGCGGGACAGTTTATTATTTTTCGTATTGACGAATTTGGTGAGCGCGTGCCGCTTACAATAGCGGATTATGACCGGGAAAAAGGCACGGTTACGATTATGTTCCAGCCTGTCGGTAGGTCAACAATGATGCTCGCTGAGCTTAGCGAGGGCGATTCCATCATTGATTTTGTCGGCCCGCTCGGAAGGCCGACTGAAATGGACGGCTTAAAGCGCGTCGCTGTTGTTGGCGGTGGCGTCGGCTGCGCGATTGCCTATCCTGTTGCAAAGGCGATGTACGCAAAAGGTATCGAGGTCGATATGATAGCGGGTTTCCGCTCAAAAGATATTGTTATGCTCGAACCGGAGATGAGGGCAAACAGTACAAATCTCTATATCACGACGGATGACGGTTCCTATGCCGAAAAAGGCTTTGTTACCGACAAGCTGAAAGCACTTATCGAGTCCGGTAGGGAATACGACGAAGTCGTGGCAATCGGACCCGGAGTCATGATGAAATTCGTGAGTCTTGCGACTAAACCCTATGGAATAAAAACTATGGTCTCGCTCAATCCGATTATGATAGACGGAACCGGAATGTGCGGCGGCTGCCGCGTATCTGTCGGCGGCGAAACAAAATTTGCCTGCGTCGACGGACCGGAGTTCGACGGACATCTTGTCGATTGGGACGAGCTTCTGCGCCGCGGCGCATTCTATAAGGATGAAGAATCTGAGCAGAAGGAACACGTCTGCCGTATGACAGGAGGTGTGCGCCATGGCTGATATGTCGCCGAACAAGAACGCAATGCCCGAACAGGAGCCACAGGTACGCAATAAAAATTTTCTTGAAGTTTCTCTGGGCTACACCGCCGATTTGGCTAAAAGCGAGGCAAACCGTTGCCTGAACTGCAAGAACAAGCCCTGTGTATCCGGCTGTCCTGTCAATGTGCGCATTCCGGAATTCATTACGAAATGCGCCGAGGGCGAATTCGAAGAGGCTTATGAGATAATTACATCGACAAATTCTCTGCCCGCCGTATGTGGCAGAGTTTGTCCGCAGGAAAGCCAGTGCGAGGGCAAGTGCGTCCGCGGGATAAAGGGCGAACCGGTTGCGATTGGACGTCTTGAGCGCTTTGTGGCTGATTATCATAGATCAAATGCTTTAGGCGAAGCACAAAAGACTGAAAAAATCGAAACCAACGGTCATAGAGTTGCTGTTATCGGCTCTGGTCCCGCAGGACTTACCTGTGCGGGAGATCTTGCGCGTTTGGGCTATGAGGTGACGATATTCGAAGCCTTCCATAAGGCTGGCGGAGTGCTTGTTTACGGCATCCCTGAATTTCGTCTGCCGAAAGCTATCGTAAAGAGCGAAATTGATAATCTTATAAATCAAGGTGTTAAGATGGTCACCAATGCCGTTGTCGGCAGAGCTATGAGCATAGATGAGCTTTTTGAAGAAGGCTTCGAGGCCGTATTCATTGGTTCAGGCGCGGGGTTACCGCAGTTCTTACATATTCCGGGTGAAAGCCTGCTCGGCGTATATTCCGCAAACGAATATCTGACGAGAATTAACCTTATGAAGGCCTATCTGCCCGAATACGACACGCCGATTAAGAAGGTCACGCGCGTTGCTGTAGTTGGCGGCGGAAACGTCGCAATGGACTCTGCGCGCTGTGCGAAGCGCATGGGGGCGGAAGAGGTTTATATCGTCTACCGCCGCAGTATGGATGAGCTTCCGGCCAGAAAAGAAGAAGTCCATCACGCGATGGAGGAGGGCGTCATCTTTAAGCTCCTTAATAACCCAATTGGCGTACTAGGCGATGATAACGGCTGTGTTAAAGGTCTGGAATGCCTGCAAATGGAGCTTGGCGAGCCCGACGAAAGCGGTCGCCGCAGACCTGTCGAGGTTAAAGGCTCAAACTTCGTTCTGGATGTTGACGCGGTTATTATAGCAATCGGAACTAGCCCGAACCCGCTTATCAAGTCCACGACGGAAGGACTTGAAACAAATAAAAAGGGCTGTATTATCGCTGACGAAACCGCCGCAACCTCAAGAGCCGGTGTTTTCGCCGGAGGCGACGCAGTTACAGGCGCCGCGACCGTCATTCTTGCGATGGGCGCCGGAAAAACCGCCGCACAAAGTATAGATCAGTACATTAGAAGCAAATAATAATAGCGGGACCGCAACAGCGCGGTCCCGCTATAAACTATTATTGCTTTTTCAGCGCTTGTTCTTTTTGTATATCATCCAGAGCCCGCGCATCAGAATTTCCTTGTCGGTAATCATGCCTTGTCTTTTGCAATAAGGCGAGATAGTGTCTGCCCAGTCGCCACAAACGACAACCGACACAGGCTCTCCCAGTTCGGATTCGACTCTTTCAAGCAGCCCGTCAATCATTGCCGCAGAGCCATGGACGATGCCGCTCTGGATGCAGGTGTTTGTGGTTTTGCAGATTACCTGCGGCGTGGGAGTTATGCTCACGTTCGAGAGCATAGCGGCGCCGCGCGCAAGAGCCTCCTGCGAAACCATAGGCCCAGGGCTTATAATGCCGCCAACGTAGTTTCCGCTTTTGTCGATTATTCCCATTGCAATCGCCGTGCCCATAACTACAATGACACAGGGCAAGGGATAATCCGCGATTGCGGCCACTGCGGACGCGACAAAGTCACCGCCCAGCTCGGTCGGATCTTCAAGCCTGATATTAAGCCCTGTTTTGATGCCGGGACCAATAATCGAAGGGATGCGTCCGGTCACGAGTGCGACAGCGTCCTTGATGATAGCCGTAAGCGGAGGGACCACGGAGGAAATAATCGCACCCTCGACGCTTTTGATATCGAAGCCGCGCTGATGAAAAGCCAATTCGATAAGTACGGCGTATTCATCGGCTGTCTTGCTCCTGTCGGACGACAGCCGCAGCATGAAAAGCGCTTTGCCCTCGTCCATAACGGCGAAAACCGCGCTGGTATTGTTTATATCGACAGTAAGAATCATATAAACGCCTCATAATATAAAAATCAATATATCGTTATTACTCTACCAAAATTAATCGCTCATGTCAAATATATGAATAGCGTATATTTATGCACAGAAATACCCGTCACATTTAAAATAAGTCTTGCAAATGCTTATTTTTCATGGTATTATAAACCTGTTAGTGAAGGAAACGTGAGTGTTGAGTGGGTTCTCCCACTCTTTTTGTTGATTAGAAAAAATTTGTAAGAATATGGAAATTGATGCTGTATGAGTAAGATTATCGACATAGTTACAGAGCTTGCCCGTCCGATTGTTGAGGGCTTTGGTTGTGAGCTTTGGGACGTTGAGTATGCTTCAGAGGGCGGACAATGGTATCTGCGCATTTACATCGATAAGGATGAAGGAATTTCGATTAACGACTGCGAGAACGTTAGCCGCGCGCTTGACCCAATTCTGGATGAAAAAGACCCTATTCCGACCAACTATATTTTTGAGGTTTCATCTGCGGGGCTGACAAGACAGCTTAAGCTGCCCGCGCATTTTCAGAAGTTTTTAGGTGAAACTGTTGAGGTAAAGCTGTATAAGCCGCTCGACGGTACAAAGCTTTATAAGGGCATTCTTTCAGCATATGAAAAAGGAACGCTCACGCTCTCATGCGGCGACAACACGATAAATTTTACAAAAGAACAGATTGCAGGCGTGCACATAAGTCTGCTTTGATTTCGAAAGGAACAATATATGAACGCTGATTTTTTTGCGGCACTCGATGATATAGAAAAAGAGAAGGGAATACCCAAGAGCTATATGTTCGAAAAGATTACGCAGGCTCTTTTGGCTGCGTACAAAAAGGATAATCCAGCCTGTGCTGATAACGTTGTCATTAATATGGACGACGAGAAGAAGCGCATTGATATGTACCTCCGAATTGAGGTCGTCGATGAGGTTGAAAACCCTGCGACACAGATGCTTCTTGAGGCGGCGCAGAGCTATTCAAAGCGCGCTAAGGTCGGCGGCTTTGTTGAGGTTCCGATTGAAACAAAGAAATTCGGGCGTATCGCCGCTCAGGCCGCTAAACAGGTTATCATTCAAGGAATCAGAGAAGCTGAGCGCGGTATTATTTTCGATGAATTTACATCCAAAGAGCAGGAGATACTGACAGGTACGGTATCTAGAGTCGAGCCGCGCACAGGCAGCATTTCAATTAAAATAAACTCGAACTCCGAATATACCGAAGCGATGCTCTCGCCCAATGAGCAGATCAAGGGTGAAAGACTCGTCGAAGGCCAGATGGTCAAGGTCTATGTTGTCGAGGTCAGAAAATCGACAAGAGGCCCGCAGGTTCTAATATCTCGTACGCATCCGGGACTTGTCAAGCGTCTGTTCGAGATTGAAGTACCCGAGATATTTGACGGTATTGTCGAGATCAAGAGCATCGCGAGAGAAGCGGGAAGTCGCACGAAGATCGCTGTATGGTCAAATGACCCTGATGTCGACCCAATCGGCGCCTGCGTTGGCCCCAAGGGCGGACGCGTTGCCGGCATTGTTTCTGAGCTTGGCGGGGAAAAGATTGATATCATCAAATACAGTGAGCAACCCGAGGAATTTATTTCCGAAGCGCTTTCTCCAGCGGATACCGTTTCTGTCATTATGCTGGATGAGGGCAAGAGCTGCAGGGTAACAGTACCCGACTCACAGCTTTCGCTTGCAATCGGTAAAGAAGGGCAGAATGTCCGTCTTGCGGCTAAGCTGACCGGCTATAAAATTGATATTAAGCCCGAATCCGAGGGGAGCTACTAATTAATATAAAATCTGAAAGGGGTGGCCGAAGTGCCTAAGAAAATACCTATGCGACAGTGTACCGGCTGCCGCGAAATGAAACCCAAGCGTGAGCTCATCCGCGTCGTAAGGTCGCCGGAAAACGAGATAGCCCTTGACTTCAAGGGTAAAGCTCAGGGCAGAGGCGCTTATGTATGCAAAAGTCAGGAATGTCTGAAAAAAGCAATTAAGAGCAAGGCACTTGAAAGGTCTCTCGAAGTATCAATTCCAGAGGAGATTTACTCTCAGCTAAAGGAACAGATGGAGGCGGGAGATGAATAGAGCGCTGAATTATATTGGGCTTGCGAAAAAAGCCGGATCTATTGAGGTCGGCGAAACGAACTCTGGCGCGGCGATACGCGCGGGCAAGGGCAGAGTGCTTCTGCTTGCGTCCGATGCTTCCGATAACGCAAGGCGCAGGGCGGAAAATTACATTCACGAGACACAGACACCGCTGGTAACACTGCCGTTTTCAAAGTCGGACCTTTCACAGATTACGGGCGATACCGGCTGTTCCATGGCGGTAATTACGGATTTCGGACTTGCTGCCGCTTTCATAGGGGCGCTTGCAGAGGATGAACCGGATTACAAGGCTACAGCGGAGCTGCTGACTCAGAAAAGTGTAAAAGCGCAGATGAGAAAGCGAGAGGCGTTGGCTCACGAAAAGAACCAGAAAATAGGCAAGGCGGCCGCAGGCACTGCGACGGGTAAGAGGAGGAAAAACATATGAGTACACTAATTAAGTACAGAGTTCACGAGGTGGCCAAGGATTTCAAAATGAACTCCAAGGATATAGCTCAGATATTGACGGAGTATGCCACCGTCCCCAAGAACCATATGCAGGTTCTTGAGGAGAACGAGCTGGATCTTATTTTTGAATATCTTACTCAGCATAATCAGGTCGAGGATCTTGCTGAGGTATTCGTCGTTCCCGAAAAGCCCAAGAAGGAAGAGCCTGTTGCCGTTATAGCGCCTGTTGCTTCAACTCCGGCAAATGTTAACCCGTCTGTAGCTCCAAAGACGGAACAGGTACAATTTAGGCCCAATACCAATGTGAAACCCGTTGACAATAGACCGTATACTCCTAAAGTTGCCCCCGAAAAGCGCATTATCGATACGCGCGGAGGTACAGTCAACATCGAAAAATATGATGACAGGCTTTCAAACCTTGTTCCTGAGAAGGCAGAGAATATGCAGGGCAAGGAAAAGTTTGTTAATAAAAATAAAAACCGTCAGACTACCATTAGCCCCAAACGCAAGCAGGAGGAAAAGGACAAACTCCAGAGACTTCAGTTCGAGATTGCCAAAAAAGCTCCCGTCAAAGTCGCGATTCCCAACGAGATTAACGTCGGTGAGCTCGCAAGCCGCATGAAAAAGACGGGATCGGAAGTTGTCCGACAGCTCATTAAGCTTGGAACAATGGCATCTCTATCTGATACAATCGACTATGACACAGCGGCTCTTGTTGCAATGGAAATGGGCTGCAAGGTCGAAAAAGAGGTCGTTGTTACAGTTGAAGACAGACTTATTGACGACAGAGTCGACAAGGCTGAGGATCTAGTTTCCCGCGCTCCGGTCGTCGTTGTCATGGGTCACGTCGACCACGGCAAAACGTCTCTGCTTGACCGCATTCGCGAAGCGAACGTCGCAAGCGGCGAAGCCGGCGGCATTACACAGCATATCGGCGCATATCGCATCGAAATAAACGGCAGTCCCATAACCTTCCTTGACACCCCGGGACACGAAGCCTTTACATCCATGCGCGCGCGCGGCGCAATGGTTACGGATATTGCGATTTTAGTAGTTGCGGCGGACGACGGCATTATGCCTCAGACTGTTGAGTCTATAAATCACGCGAAGGCCGCTGGTATCCCGATTATTGTTGCGATAAACAAGATGGATAAGCCGACAGCAAATCCAGACAGAATCAAGCAAGAGCTCACCCAATATGAGCTTGTCAGCGAGGAATGGGGCGGAGATACGATTATCGTGCCGATTTCGGCAAAGACCGGAATGGGTGTTGATACCCTGCTCGAAATGGTTGCCCTACAAGCTGAAATGCGAGAGCTGAAGGCTAACCCGAATAGAGCCGCAAAGGGTACAGTTATTGAGGCAAGACTTGATAAGGGCCGCGGCCCGATTATGACCGTTCTTGTGCAGAACGGTACATTGAAGCTTGGCGATATAATCATTGCGGGAACATCTGTCGGACATGCCCGCGTAATGACGAGCGATAAGGGCGAGCGTATCACAGAAGCCGGACCCTCAGTGCCCGTCGAGATCGCTGGACTTTCGGAAGTTCCACAGGCCGGAGACATTTTCAACGCTGTAGATGACGAGCGTATGGCTCGCGAGCTTGCAGAGCAGAGAAAGCAGAACACAAAGGACGCAAATGTTGGTGCGCCCAAAAAGGTGTCGCTTGAAGATCTGTTCGCACAAATTCAACAGGGCGAAATCAAGGATTTCAATATAATCGTCAAAGCCGACGTTCAGGGCAGCGCAGAGGCTGTTAAATCCTCGTTGGAAAAGCTTACGAACGAAGAGGTACGCGTGCGCGTCATCCATTCCGGAGTCGGCGCAATAAGTGAATCGGACGTTTATCTGGCAGCTTCCAGCGGAGCGCTTATCGTCGCATTCAACGTGCGTCCTGACAATGCCGCGCGAGATTATGCCGTAAGAGCAAATGTGGAAATAAGGTCATACCGCGTTATTTACGACTGCATTAACGAAATCGAAGCCGCGATGAAGGGCATGCTTGCTCCCAAGTTCAAGGAAGTCATTACGGGACACGCAGAAGTTCGTCAGGTCATCAAGATTTCGAAGATTGGCATCGTCTGCGGAAGCTATGTTACGGACGGCAAGATTGTCAGAAACAGCAGCGTCCGCGTCATAAGGGGCGGTACCGTCGTCCACGAAGGAACTCTTTCCGGATTGCGTCGATTCAAGGATGATGTTAAAGAAGTCGCCACAAACTACGAATGCGGCATAAGTATAGAGAAGTTCAATGACGTCAAGGAAGGCGACATCGTCGAATCCTTCATCATGGAACGTATTGTTTAATTAACTTTTAGATATCTTCCGCAAAATGAGGTGAAACTATGGCAGGCTACAGGCTGGACAGAACCAATGACGACATTCAGATCGTTTTGAGCACGCTTTTACGCTCAATCAAAGACCCGCGTGTGAATCAGGGTATGATTAGCGTCACAAGGACGGAAACGACCGGCGATTTGCGCTACTGCACGGTTTTTCTCAGCGTTTTCGGTCTTCAGAATGAAAAAGAATTTAAAAAAGGACTTAAATCCGCCTCCGGCTGGCTCAGACGCGAGCTTTCGCAGAAGCTCAGCCTCAGATATACGCCGGAGCTGATATTCGAGCTCGACAACTCAATTGAACACGGCGCGCATATCAACGAAATCATAAGCAAACCTGGCTTTTTGGTCGGTACTCCGGAGGAGCAGGATAATGACAATCGCTGAAACAGTCGGACTTCTCCGCGAAAATGATGATTTTCTTATAGTAACACATATCAGACCGGACGGCGACACTATGGGCAGTGCCTCCGCGCTTTGCTATGCTCTGCGCAAGATAGGCAAAACCGCCTATCTTTATAACAACCCGCAGTTCGGGGATAGCTATCCCTGGCTAGCGGAGCCGTATCTTGTACCCGAAGACTTCGAGCCGAAATATACTGTCTGCGTAGATATGGCGGACAAGGGCCTATATCCCGAAGGCTTCAAGGGTTCGGCCGACCTGTGCGTGGATCACCACCCGTCGAACTCCTTGTATGCGAAGAACACACTGCTTTGGCCTCAAAAGGCTTCCTGCGGAGAGATTGTAATGGAGCTTGTGAAAGAGCTCTGCGGTCTTGACGCGGAGGTTTCAGAGCTTCTCTATGTCGCAGTGTCCACCGATACGGGCTGCTTTGTTTACGGAAACACGACAGGGGAGACTCTTAAGGCCGCGTCCGAGCTTTGCTTTGCGGGCGCAAGGAATGCCTTTCTAAACAAGATACTTTTTCGAACCAGTTCGAAGGCCAGACTCGCGCTTGAGGCGCAGATTCTTTCCTCATTCCGCTACTATCACGACGAAAAAACAGTAATTTCCGTCGTCACAAAAGAGATGCTCGAAAAAGCGGGCGCAAATGAAAAGGACTGTCAGGATATTGCCGCTCTGCCCGGAAGGGCGGAGGGTGCTTTTACAAGCGCTACAATAAAAGAAATTGACGAAAACCACTGTAAGATATCGCTTCGCACAAACGGCGTAGTCGACGCGAACAAGGTCTGCGCGGTGTTCGGCGGCGGAGGGCACAAAATGGCCTCAGGCTGTACTATGAACATGAATTCTTTCAAAGCTGCCGACACTCTTGCGGAAATCATAGGCGAGGAATATAAATGAACGGTATCATCCTCGTAGACAAGCCCGAGGGCTTTACGAGCTTTGATGTAGTCGCGAAGCTCCGCGGAATTTTGCGTGAACGCCGCATCGGGCACTCTGGGACTCTAGACCCGATGTCAACGGGGTTGCTTGTTGTTTTCGTCGGACGTGCGACAAGAGCAGTGGAGTTCGCCGAAAGCCATGAAAAGGAATATATTGCAGCCCTGCGCCCAGGTATAGTCACCGATACGCAGGACATCACGGGAACAGTACTTAAAACCTCCGAGAAAACTTTTTCAAGAGACGATCTATTATCCGTTCTTCCCGAATTCACTGGAGAGCTTCTGCAGACGCCGCCGATGTATTCCGCTATTAAAGTAGGCGGAAAAAAGCTCTATGAGCTTGCGCGAAAAGGCGTTGAGATCGAAAGGGAAAGCAGACCTGTCACGATAAAAAAGCTCGAGTTTCTCGGTGTAGAAAACGACGATTTCCTTCTCCGTGTTGTCTGCTCAAAGGGCACATATATTCGCTCACTGGTGAGCGATATCGGTGAGAGACTCGGAACCGGTGCGACTCTATCAAAGCTTCGCAGAACAGCGGCGGGAGAGTATTCAATAAAAGACGCGCATACCTTAGTCGAAATCAGCGAGCTTGCCAAAAAAGGCGGGCTCGATACGATATTTATGCCTGTTGATTCGCTTTTTGAAGAATATCCGTGCTTTACCTTAACGGAACAGCAGCTAAAGCGCTGCCTGAACGGAAACAGCTTTGAAACTCCGCTTGCGGATGGAAAATATCGTGCTTACGATGGAAATGGGAGCTTTCTGATGCTTGCAAATGTCGAAAACGGCATAATGAGCACGGTAAAGAGCTTTTTTGAGATATAGCTCAATAAAACGCAAAACCTTAAACTTATGGTCACGCGCCGAAATTATAGTGTTTTCGGCGTTCGGAGGTAATAATGTCAGTAAACACAGAAGATAAGACTGTGATTGCTCTCGGTTTTTTTGACGGAGTCCACAGAGGACACGCGCAGCTCATCGAAATGGCAAAAAAACGCGCCGACGAGCTCAAAGCCACGCCGGCGGTACTTTCCTTTGATGTTAGCCCCGAAGCCGTCATAACAGGACACAGCGTCCCGCTGATAGGCAGCGTGAGAACACGCGCGGATATAATTCGTCGTCTTTTCGAAGTTGAGGACGTAATTATCTACCATTTTGATAAAAACACTATGGAAATGCAGTGGCAGAACTTCATTGATTCACTTATCGAAAAGTATTCAGCCACGCATCTTGTTATCGGACATGACTTCCATTGCGGTTATAAGGGTGAGGGAAATCCCCAGAGGATTTCCGAATACTGCGCCAAAATCGGCATCGGCTGCGATGTTATACCGAAATTCACGCTGGACGGAATTACCGTAAGCTCAACATTCATCCGCGAACTTATCGTGAACGGCGAAATTGAAAGAGCGAATTACTTTTTGGGACACCCGTACATTTTTGCTGGAACGGTCAGAGACGGACGCAAAGTTGGCCGGAAGCTCGGAACGCCGACCATTAACCTCGACGGCGACGACGAAAGTCTTGTTATGCCGGAAAGAGGCGTTTACGCGGCAAAGGTTTTTCTTGAGAGCGGCGATAAGCTCGCGGTAACAAACGTTGGTGTGCGCCCGACCTTCGGTGAAAACGGCAAGGTTTCCATCGAAACATATATCTTAGACTTTGACGGCGATCTTTACGGCGAATATGTCCGTGTGGGATTTTATAAGTATCTCCGCGCGGAGAGAAAATTTGAAAGCACCGAAGAACTCAGCGCACAGATAGCAAAGGATATCGAGGAGACGCGGGCGGTGTTTGAACAAGCATAAAATCTCAGCAGACAAGGAATAAGTATATGAAAAAGAAAAGTACAAATAACATACTTGCAATATTAACAGCTGTTTTATTTATACTTTTGTTTATTCCTAGCATAGATATTTATCTAAAAGGCGTTGCATCCATACTTATTTGTGTTAATTTTTGGATTGATGTGGATATTAACTCAATTACAAACGTCATTTTACCCGGTCGAGGAGGAGTTGCTGAGAAGACCACAAATAAAAAAATAGCTGTAACTTTTACTGTTTTCACCGTTATATTATGGGTATATATAGTAATGGTTGAGTAGGGTTACATTTGTTCTTAATAAAAATGTTTTTTCATTTAATAAGTAAAGAGCTTTCGGCGCGTGCCGAAAGCTCTTTACTTATTTTGTTGTTATCTTATGGTATAATCTACTTCGCAACGACCTTTTTCAGCCTTGCGTAGCGCGGGAGGGAATTTTCAACCGCACGCTCGGGCGCGCCCTGAATCAGGGGCAGGGCATAGTCGATGAAGTCTTTCGTTACGTTGCTGCCGTCCTCGGTTATCCACTCGAGAGGGACTTTCTTCTCAAAGTTTGCAACACTTCCGAGCGGTATTAGCTTGGTGTTGCAGACGTATTTTCCGTCAACGTATTCGCGCTCAAATGCGACCATCTTGCCGCTTTCACCGCTGACAGCCGCTTCAACCGCGGTTTTACCGGCCAGGACCGCCTCGTCAACATCGACCTTGGAGGCAAGGTGAGCGCCGCAGCGCTGGAGCAGACTAAGCTCGATTCCGCGAACCTTTGCGCCGGTTCTTTTCTTAAGCTCGTCCGCAAGCTGAACGGCAAGTCCGCCGAGCTGGGAATGGCCGAAAGCGTCCTTCGCCTGAGCGGTTGTGGAGCCGTATTCGGAAATAAATTTGCCCTCCGCGTCGTGAATTCCTTCCGATACCGCGACAAGCACCTTGCCGCTCTTTTTATAGATTTCGGTTACATCAGCGCAAAACTTTTCGTAATCGAAGTTGACCTCGGGAAGATAGACTAAATCGGGACCGGAGCCGCAGTAGCTTGCAAGCGCTGCGCTTCCTGCCAGCCAGCCGGCATGACGACCCATGATTTCAACAACGGTAATCATTCCTGTGTCGTAAACTCTCGCGTCCTTGGAAACCTCCATGCAGGAGGTAGCAATATATTTGGCTGCGCTTCCGAAGCCGGGGCAGTGGTCTGTTCCGAAAAGGTCGTTATCTATGGTCTTTGGAACGCCCATCACGCGGCAGTCGTAGCCCACGCTTTTCATGTAACGGCTGATTTTTTCGCAGGTGTCCATCGAGTCGTTGCCGCCGTTATAGAAAAAGTAGCGCACATCGTATTTCTTAAATATTTCAAGTATACGCTTATAATCCTTGTCATCCTTTTCGGGATCGGCAATTTTATATCTCACAGAGCCAAGCTCAGAGGAGGGGGTGTTTTTAAGAAGCTCAAGCTCCTGCGGGTCTTCCTCGTCCATGATATACAGCTTATCATCCAAAACGCCTCTGATTCCGTTCGCTGCGCCATAAACCTTTGTAATGCAGTCCGTATCAAGCGCCGTGCGAATGACGCCGTATGCGCTGGCGTTGATAACGGCGGTAGGCCCACCGGACTGACCGATTATACAGGCGCCTCTGAGTTCTTTGTCCATAAAATTAGCCTCCTATTTGACAGTTAAAAATAATTTTGTACGAAATATCTCAAACATGTTGATGATAACACAATTTTGGAGTAAAATACATAGATAGGTTTATTTTGTTAAAAATTTTTATTATATACAAGGAGTTGAGCTTATGCCAATCGTAACTTCAAAGGAAATGTTTAGGAAAGCTTATGAAGGTCATTATGCCATAGGTGCATTTAACGTAAACAACATGGAGATCATCCAAGGAATAACCGAGGCAGCGGCTGAGGTTCGTTCGCCGCTCATACTGCAGGTATCTGCCGGCGCGAGAAAATATGCAAAGCACGTTTACCTAATGAAGCTTGTCGAGGCGGCTGTCGAGGACACCGATCTTCCGATTTGCCTTCACCTTGACCATGGTGACAGCTTTGAACTCTGCAAATCCTGCATTGACGGCGGGTTCACCTCCGTCATGATCGATGGTTCGCATCTGAGTTTCGATGACAACATCGAGCTTACAAAAAAGGTCGTCGCATACGCACACGACAGGGGAGTCTCTGTCGAAGCAGAGCTGGGAAGACTTGCTGGTGTTGAGGACGAAATTAAAGTTAAGGCAGAGGACAGCTCATATACTCAGCCCGACGAAGTCGAGGAATTCGTTACCCGCACCGGCTGTGATTCGCTTGCAATTGCAATCGGGACAAGCCACGGCGCTTTCAAATTTAAGCCCGGCACAAATCCGCAGCTCCGTTTCGATATCCTTACCGAGGTCGAAAAGAGATTGCCCGGATTCCCCATAGTTCTGCACGGCTCTTCTTCCGTTATCCCCAAATATGTTGAGATTATTAATGCTAACGGCGGACAGCTCAAGGACGCAATAGGAATTCCGGAGGATATGCTCCGTGAGGCGGCAAGAATGGCAGTCTGCAAGATCAACATCGATTCCGATTTGAGGCTTGCGATGACAGCGGGAATACGCGAAACGATGGCTAAGTATCCGGACGCCTTTGACCCCAGAAAGTATCTTACTCCGGCAAGAGACTATATCCGTGAGCTTGTGAAGGACAAGATTGTAAACGTCTTGGGCAGCGACGGAAAAGCCTAAAAATTAATCCGGCGCGGGACGATAAAGAAACACAGTTAGGGAGGTTGGCGATGAAACCAAGCACTTTAGAGCGAATTTACCCCTCCTTGGGAGAAGATTACACGAGACCCGGGATACTGCTGATACTAAGAGTGATACTGTCCGCCGCGCTGCTCGGCGTGTTCTATTTCGCGAAGCTTGCGGAGGATATAAACTCCATTCTAATAATCACGGCGGCGCTTGCATGCGGTTATGACATCGTGCTCGGAATGGTTAAGAATATCCGTGACAGGGTATTTATGAGTGAAAATCTTACCGTGACGATTGCGGTCGTGCTGTCCTTTGCGACAAGCCGTGGAGCGGAGGGTGTGATTGCGCTCCTGCTGCTCCAGATTTCCTATATAGTTCGCGCCTACGCTCTCCACAGGACGCGGGATATGATTTGCGAAAGCATAGAGCCGGAGAGAAAAACGCTCAAGGGCTTAGACTCGGTCGAAAAAGGGGAGAGTCCAAATCCGGAATACCCCATTGGCAGCAGCCTTGTGGTATACGAGGGGATGTCGGTCCCGGTCGACTGCGTTATAAAGGAAGGTTCGGGTTCGGTTAACCTTAGCTTCATCACCGGCAGCGACAAAAAAGTGAGCCTTATGAAAGGCGATTATTTACCAGCCGGCAGTGTCTGTGAGGAAGGTCAGTTCGTTGCGGAAACGACGCAGCTTCCCGAAAACGCACTCTTCAAAAAAATGGCCTCCGTGTTAAAATCGGGCTACGGAGAGATGACAGCGAACGAAAAGGCATGGAGAAAAAGAACAACTTACTTTGTTCCTGCTGCTATTATAATCAGCTTGGTGTCATTACTTGCTCTTCCATTAATCTTTAACATTAGCTTCACCGAAACGATACGCAGAATTATAACGGTCATCGCGGTAGCTTCACCGTGCGGAGTGATTATTTCAATTCCGATGACTTATTTTGCGGGCATGGCAGCAGGGCGCAATGCGGGCATTCTCTATACCCACGCAACAGCGCTTGAAAGCTCCGCGACTGTTAAAGCAGTTGTCTTCAATAAGCCCGGTACACTGACGGACAGGAACTATCTTGTCAAAGAGATTAATACCGACAGAATGGATTCCGCCACTTTTTTGAAGGTCGCGGCTTATGCAGCGGCAAAGAGCAATCACTATCTGGCAAAGGCAATTTTAAATGCTTTTGACGAGAATATAGACACAGCGCTCGTCAAAGAATTCACCGAATACCCCGAAAAAGGCGTATCTGTTTCCATTGAGGACATAAAAATTTTTTTGGGCACAAGCGAATTTCTACACGAAAACGGCGTAGAAATGCCATCTGGCAGCACAAACGAAGGAACAAAGCTCCACATGTCAGTAAGCGGTAGGTACGCGGGATTTATCGCATTTAATGAGACTATTAAGCAGGACGCTTTCGCTGGTTGTTTCAAAAACCTTGCGAATGCCAATGTCGACAGGATCGTGATGATCTCTGGTGACAGCCGTGAAAAGGACAGGCAGGTTGCAAGCGAACTTGGGCTCGACGAATACTATGCCGAGTGCTCGACAGAGGAAAAAATACTGCGCCTTGCTGAAATCAAAGGACGTATAGAAAAAAAGAGCGCGCTGGCCTTCGTAGGAGACTGCGATTGCGACAAAAAACTGTTCGAGGCAGCAGATGTGGGAATTATGGTAGGCGGCGTTGCGTGCGGCGAAGAACTGTCAAAAACAGACGTTGTAATTATGCAGGACGGAATCGGCCCGATACCCTCGGTTATTAGGCTCGCCCACAGAACAAAACATTTCGTGGTCAGAGGAGCAATTTTTGTCTGCTGTGTCAAGGCCATCATCCTAGCCCTTGCGGTGCTGGGCTACTCTCCGTTATGGTTTGGATTGCTAATTGATTTCAGTGCGGCGATGGCGGTTTTGCTTGCCTGCACAGGAGTTTATTTGCACGATTCTTCGGAATAAAATAAGACGAAAAGCGGGAAACCTTTGGTTTCCCGCTTTTTTATTAGTTTTGATGCTCTGCAGTAGTCTTTGCAGCGGAGAGTATATCTGTATCCGGATAGACTCCGGATACAAGCCTATCCCAGTTTTCAATAAAAATATCGGCAAGCTCCGGACAGAACAAAGTTCCTTTACCGGCTAAAATTTCTTGCTTGCAGACATCGGGCGGTAGAGCCAGTCTGTAGACACGCTCAATCATCATAGAGTCAACCGCATCGCAGACTGCGATTATTTGAGAACCTTTTGGTATTTCCCCACACTTTAGTCCGGAGGGGTAACCGCTGCCGTCCCAATGCTCGTGGTGATGACGCACTATGTCGGCGACTCGCTCCAGCTTTGGGCTGGATTTAATTATGATGTCAGCGCCGATATCCGGATGACGGCGCATCTCAAACCACTCGTTGTCATTCAGTTTTCCTGATTTGTTGAGAGTTGCATCAGGAATTCCGACCTTGCCCAAATCGTGAAGCGAAGCAGATAGCTCAAGGAACTCCGACTCCAGCGGCGGTATACGAAGGAACTTGCAAAGCTGCTTTGTCAGAATCGCAACCCGTCTTGAATGACCAGCGGTATATCCGTCTCTCGCTTCCAAAACATCAATGACGGTTTCAAACGTGCTCCGGTAAAGAACGATGGGGAGATCGGATAAGATGTCGCGAGGGTCGCCCCAAAAGGCCTGATGCCTGAGCAGTCTTTCGTGCTCATTTCTGAAGCGCAGACGCAGTCTTACGATACTATCCTTATACCTGCCACGCCTCAGATGAGGGTAAGACCTCAGAATTCTCGCCTGGAAGATATTCAGACCAAGCTTGACTCTTGCAGTTTTTTGCCCAAGCGCCTCTTTACCTTCTTCAAAAGCTTCTACTACGTCAAGAGTACTGTTTGTAAGGACTTCGCCGATACTATCAGAGACTCTGCGAATACTTTTTTCGGTGTTATTCAGATAAACGAGCTGCCGTCTGAGTTTCAGTGTTTCAATAATGGTAACAGATATATCGGAAAACATAAGCAGTGTGAATATACCGAGGAGAACAAAGCCAAAGGTTTGAGGAATTAAAAAGATGAGCCTTGTCGTCAAAGGATAGATAACGTTGACCACCAGCAGACAGGCAAGTCCCCAAGCTAGTGAGAACTTCAAGCAGATATAACCGTGGATGTTGAGCGGCTCTTTCGAATAATCCCACCATTTGTCGTTAAAGAATCTTTCCAGTACAAAGCCTGTGACAAATTCAAGTGCTGAGCAAAGTATGACAGAAGCGAAAAACAAAAGCAGGGTATTTTCCTTTACAGGGGAGAGGCATAAAGCAACGGTCAGCACGCCGAAACCGTATATAGGGCAGATGGGACCGTTCAGAAATCCGCGGTTTAAAAACTTTCCTTCAGATACCGCATGAAAAATCACTTCGACACACCAGCCTATAAACGCATATATGAAAAACACCCAAATGTAATGGTAGTACTGGTAGATTTCTTGCGTCATCAGGAAACTCCGTTTCTTATTTCATGGCAGAGACAGCGCCCTTCTTTACAGAATCGATACCGCGAGGAAGAATAAAGCTTATTGCTTTTTCAACGGCTTCAACGCTCACACATGGCTGCTCGACGAGCTCCCCGTCGAGCGCGTAGACGAAGTCACGGTCTCCCTGAATGTCGATTCTTTTGGCGCGACGATATATAATATAATTCTTAAACAGAGGATTATCCAGATGCTCGCCTTTGGTGTAGTATTTAATCAGCCGGAAAAAAGTGAGCCTTGAAAAAGGCTTCACTAAACAGACTTCCAAAAGCCCGTCGTCGTTTTCCGAACGCGGAGCACATTTAAAGGAACTGCCGACATATTTTCCGTTTGCGATAGTGCAGAGCAGGGCGTAGTCGTTGCAGATAACTTCTCCGTCGACCGTCACTTTGCATTGGGTTTTCATTGAAGAAAAAAGGGCCTTCAGCACGCCGTATATGTAAGGTGCTTTTCCGGTCAACAGCTTTTTTGATTTGACATTTTCCATGTTCTGCAGAACTGCTGTATCGAATCCAAAATCAAAGACGTTAATGCAGTACTTGCCGTTTGCGAGAATGAGATCGATCTGGTGCTCGTCGCCTTCAATAAGGTCGTCAAGGTTCAGAAAACCTTCTGTACCGCCGTAGTATTTAACGAAGTCGTTTCCGCTTCCGCAGGGATATACCCCAACGCTGGCGTCAGGAAAGTCGACTGCGCCGTTTATAACCTCATTCAGGGTGCCGTCGCCGCCACAGGCATAGAACCTTAGGGGGCCCGCATTCTGTGAGCATTTTCTTGCAACGAAATCTGTGGCGTCGCCGGGGCCTTTAGTGCGGTAGATATGACAGATTGCAGCATGCTTTGATTTAGCTATTGCTTCCTCGATCAGTTTCGTCGAGTCAGAAGCTCCAGCCGCAGGATTAATTACAAAAATATGCTCCACTTTATTCACCCTTGTATCTATATGTTGATTTATTTAACCGAATGCTTCAGGTTTAAGCTCGGTTGTTGCCCTGTTTTTAAGTTTATTCTATAACAAAGCATACTCCTCATTATACAACACCTGTTTATCCAAGTTCAATACACAGAAAACAATAATTTTAGTAAAAAATACAAGAAAGAAATAGCCGAAATTCATGATTCTTTATGCATTGAAAACCAATACTTATACTTGACAACACGAATGAACTCCATTATAATAAACAAGCTGTGTTTGGAAAACTGAATATTGAACAAACCGTGGAGAAGTCGCCTAGCTTGGTCGAGGGCGCACGATTGGAAATCGTGTAAACGTCAAAAGCGTTTCGAGGGTTCGAATCCCTCCTTCTCCGCCAAAGTCAGCCTTGAATTGGAAACAATTCGAGGCTGTTTTTTTTCTGCTGATACAAAAAAAGCCGCAATGCATATATTGTGCATGACGGAAATCAGCCTCAGCCAAGAAAAACTGATAATAATCTTACATATTCATCACACTTTAGTCATTTTCCAGCATCGCAATTAATAACATATCCGTGAAATTATATAATTATCACTACATGGATATGTTAAAAAGGCACTATTAACAGATTATATTGACAACAATCGTAAAAATTAGTATACTATTACTAAATTATAGTAAATTAATCAAACTATCAAGCTGACCTCATATTCAATACCCCCCTTGCTTTGAATGGTTATGCAATGTCAGCACTGCTTCAAATCAAGGTCAACTAACACTCAACACAACCAAATAGGGAGGTAAAAATGAATGAAAACAGCATATAATCGAAAAATCGCGCGAATCAACCTTACTACCAGTGAAATAAAAATTGAAGAACTGGATATTGAACTTGCCAAAAAATTTATTGGAGGAAGAGGCCTCGGAACAAAGATTCTTTACGACGAAGGGATAGCTAAAGTAGACCCGTTATCACCCGACAATAAACTGATTTTTATTACCGGTGCAGTTACAGGAACCAAATCTCCTTCCTCCGGCCGATATATGGTCGTTACAAAATCTCCGCTTACAGGAATGATAGCCTCCTCAAATTCCGGCGGAATCTGGGGCGCTAAGCTGAAGTATGCCGGATGGGAAGCTATCATTGTTGAAGGTAAAGCCTCAAAGCCTACATATATTAACGTCGAAGATGAAAAAATTGAGCTTTGCAGCGCAGAGAAATACGTTGGTATGCTCAGTGATGAACTTACTGACACATTGAAAGAAGTACATACGAACTGCTCCGTTCTGAACATAGGACCGTCAGGAGAGCACATATCGCTGCTCGCCGCTGTTATAAACGACAAGGACAGGGCTGCAGGACGAAGTGGTGTTGGCGCGGTAATGGGTTCGAAGAATCTGAAAGCCATTACTGTTACCGCCACCAAAAATGTTGTTGAAGCGGCTGATGACGAGGCGCTGCTCAGCGCAACCAAAGAAAGCTTCAGAAAGCTTAAGGAAAACGGTGTGACAAACTCCGGTCTGCCGACCTATGGCACGGCAGTGCTCGTAAATATTGTCAACAACACTGGCTCTTTCCCAACAAGAAACTGGCAGGAGTCTTATTTTAACAAGGCGGATGACATTTCAGGCGAAACGCAAAACGCAAAGTATCTGGTCAAGAATTCAGCCTGCCACAGATGTTCAATCGCCTGTGGACGCATTGTAAACATCGACGGAAAGATAGTCGGCGGTCCCGAATATGAGCCGCTATGGGCATTCGGTGCCGACTGCGGCGTCAGTGACCTGAACGCGATTAACAAAGCCAACATGATTTGCAACGAATACGGGCTTGATGCTATCAGTACGCCTTGCACCATCGCGGCGGCAATGGAGCTCTATCAGAAAAATTACATTAAGGAAGAAGAATGCGAGGGTGTTCCGCTGGTTTGGGGAAATGCGGAAGCTATCGTTGAGTGGACCAAGCGTATGGGTGAGGCAAAGATACCGCTAGCCAAGCTGATGGCCGATGGGTCATACCGCCTTTGCGAGCATTATGGCCATCCCGAGTTCTCCATGAGCGTTAAAAAGCAGGAAATGCCCGCATATGACGCCAGGGGGATTCAGGGAATCGGCATAACCTATGCAACCAGCAACCGCGGCGGCTGCCACGTCAGGGGATATCTGATTTCTCCCGAACTTCTTGGGCTTCCTGAACAGCTGACCAGAACAAGCACGGAGGGCAAAGCGGTCTGGTGCAAGATATTCCAGGACCTCACCGCAGTTATAGATTCAATGGGTCTTTGCCTGTTCACCTCCTTCGCCATGGGCGCGCCGGACTATGCAGCAATCCTGAACGCGGCAACGGGCACAAATTATACTCCGGAGGAGCTCCTGCTCGTCGGAGAGAGAATATATAACATTGAAAGACTGTTCAATAAAGAGGCGGGAATGAAGCCGGAGGATGACTGCCTGCCGAAGCGCCTCACAGAAGAGCCAATATCAAATGGTCCCTCCAAGGGCGAAATCAGCCATATAACGATCACTCTGCCGGAATACTACAGTGCGCGAGGCTGGGAAAACGCTTTCCCGACACAAGCTACGCTAGTCAGGTTGGGGCTCGAATAAATCTCCAATAATTAATACGCCTGAAAACAAATATTCAAAAGCAGAGGATATGCCTTTGACATTTCCTCTGCTTAAAAAATACTTTTATTTCCGTAAAAAAACGCTGATTTGTAGGTGACGTTTATGATAGAGGTACGCTTGTTTGCAACACTTCGCGAGGGCAGAGAAAAAATATCGCTGCTCGAGCCGGAGGGGTTTACAGTCTCGGGCGAAATTTTGGACTATTTTGGCATACCACGAGAGGAAGTGGCAATCCTTTTGATAAATGGTTATCACTCCAAACCGGATTCCTCCGTTAAGGATGGAGATGTTTTGGCGATTTTTCCACCGGTTGGGGGAGGATAAAATAGTCCGCCATAAAAACCTTGCAGTTTTTGGACTGCAAGGTTTTTGTGTTTATTCGGGAATAGGGAAGAGCAAAATCAACTCATTTTGTCTTTTGTGTTTGAGTGTCGCTGTAGGAATAGGTCATTTATTATCTATATTTGCTCTTTTTTATAACATAGCTTTGTGTTATAAGTAGTAATAATAAAATGAAAAAATGAAAACGGTGCGATACAAAAATGAAAATCAAAGACAGCTTCCATACATACGCAATTATAACGATTATATTCTGGTCACTGGCTAATGTAATGACAAGGCTCTCGCTGCATTATTTCAGCGCGTTCTCCCTGGGTCTTTTCAGATACTTTATAGCGTCCTGCTCGCTCATCGTCTTTGCCCTTGTTACCAAGATGAAGGTTCCTAAAAAGGCCGATTTAAAATGGTTCGTGCTCGCCGGATTCGTTGGGTTTTTCCTATACATGATAGCCTTCAACAAAGGCTGCGAGACTGTGTCATCGTCAACCAGCAGCGTGATGCTTGCGACCGTACCCGTGATAACCTCGCTTTTATCGCGCTTCATATATAAAGAGAAGTTGAGCGTGATAAAATGGGCGGCAATTGCCGTAGAGTTTTCAGGCGTAATCGTCCTGACGCTCATGGAAGGCGTATTTTCATTTAAACCCGGGCTTCTATGGCTCATCGGAGCGGCACTGCTTTTAAGCACCTATAATCTGCTCCAGCGCAAAATTACAAAGAAGTATTCAGGGCTTCAGGCATCGACTTTCGGAATATTTTCCGGCACAATTATTCTTGCAATCTTTTTGCCCTCAACCGTTGAACAGGTGCAGACCGCTCCGCCTGTTGCATTCCTGTATGTTGCGATACTGGGAATTTTCCCGAGCGCTATCGCATATGCAGCTTGGGCGCAGGCGTTCAAGAAAGCGAAAAATGCTGCTTCCGTCAGTAACTATATGTTTATAACGCCATTCCTAGCAAGCCTTATGGGTTATCTGTTTGCAGGAGAAAAACCCGATATGGCGACTCTTATAGGCGGAGGGATAATACTTCTGGGGCTGTTCGCTTTCAACTTTGGAGAAAAGCTTTTAAACCGCGGCAGGGAAGCTGCCACGGAAAATTAAATATCGGTAAAATATGGATTGACAAATAGCATGTATTATTGTACTATTCGAATAGTACAATAATACATGCTTCAACTGTTTTCAGGCGGTGCGGAGCCGAAAGGACTGCAAATCATTTTGAACAAACTAAAATTCTTCATCCGTCGTTATCCGGTCATATCTTCTTTAATTATAATGCTTCTTATGAGCGTTATGACCGAAATCAAGCTTGAAAATCTTTTCACGGACTCCATGGGATATCAGGCGGCTTTTTATATCCGAATCGCGCTCACGCAGGGGCTTGTCGCGCTTGCCGCAGCGTTTATTCTATCTAAGCTGCATATTTTAAGACGCGCGGGACTGACAAAGCCAGGGTCCGCAAAGTCGCTGTGGCTTGTCTGGCCGATTATCATTATGTCGGTGCTCAACGGTTTCTCGCTTTTAGACGGTACTATGAAAATCGATTTTTCGAGACCCTTGGTTGATGTCCTGTTTCTTCTTGCCCCTATAACGACCGGCTTTGTAGAAGAGCTTGTCTGCCGCGGCTTTGTCCTGACTGTAATGTTGGATAAATACGGGAGAACGAAAAGGGGAGTTTACAAGGCTGTGCTCCTGTCGAGCGTTCTGTTCGGCTTGCTCCACCTTATGAATCTCCTCACGGGGAGAGGGTCGTTTATTCAGGTCGGCTCGCAGGTCCTATACGCCATATTCTTCGGAGTGTTCTTCTCGGCGATTTTTATCCGCTGCAAGTCTCTTTGGCCTGCGATAGTGGCGCACGCCGTGTTTGATTTTATGGGTACCGTACAGGAAATTGCCGTTGGCAGCACATTCAATGATACGATGGGCGGTAATGCCACTTTGGAATCTGCGCTGATTTCACTCGCGATTCTCTCTCCGCTGTTTTTTTACGGACTGTTTCTGCTGCGCAAAGTCCCGCTTTCCGAAAATGCGCCAGAAAGTTCGGTTGTGTCCTGAAATGTTGCAATTGAATATTAAGGTATATTGAGGTATACTAGTAACATAAATAACCAATTAAATTAGTACAAAGAATAATGACATATTATCGGAGGTCACATATGGACAAAGACAAAGTACAGGGAAAAGGCAAAAGAACCGTGTCTAACCTTCTTATAACCTTGATTTTCGGGCTGATATATTACTATGTAAAGCTGCCGGCAATCAACCTGAAGGATCCTGCCTTCTACACATTCGTATTGCTTTTATCCGCTGTCTATTGTTTTCTCTCAATACTGACACAGGGACTGTTCAGGGCTGAGAGCGGAAGAGAGCTCTGGCAGAGTGTCAAGACTCACTGCACTATTCCTGTTACCGTCTGCATAATACTTGCCGCAATTTTTGTTGTCGGAAGTCTCATCTCGGCACCGATATTCCGCGCTCATGCTTATCGCAATCTGCTAACAGTTGAAACAGGCGACTTTGCCAAAGAGGTCGATCAGATTTCCTACAGTGAGATACCCATGCTAGACGAGGCAAGTGCCATGAAGCTCGGCGATAAAAAAATGGGCGAGCTTTCGGATATGGTTTCGCAGTTCGAAGTGGATGATGATTATACGCAAATTAACTATAATGGAACTCCTGTCAGAGTTACGCCGCTTTACTACAGCGACTTTTTTAAGTGGCTGTCCAATCAATCCGAAGGTCTGCCTGCCTATATCATGATTAATATGGTATCGCAGGAAGTACAGGCGGTCAGGCTGAGCGAAGGCATGAAATACTCGACCTGCGAATATTTCTTCCGCAATGTGAATCGCCACCTCCGTTTAAATTACCCGACATACATCTTCGACTCACCGAATTTTGAAGTTGACGACTCAGGCACGCCTTATTGGGTGTGCCCCAGAATCATAAAGAAAATCGGACTTTTCGGAGGAACGGACATTGACGGTGCTGTTCTCATGAACGCAATTACCGGCGACTGTACCTATTATGCATCGGGAAGCGTTCCGGAGTGGGTCGACAGGGTTTATACAGCTTCGCTGATAATTAAGCAGTACAACTATTTCGGAATGTATCAGAACGGCTGGTTTAACTCCTTCATCGGCCAAAAAGGCGTAACTATCTCAACTAACGGATATAATTACATTGCTAAAGACGGCTGTGTCTATATGTACACCGGCGTTACAAGCGTCGTATCCGACAACTCCAATATCGGCTTCATACTCACAAATCAGAGAACCAAGGAAACAAAGTATTACGCCTGCGCGGGCGCTCAGGAGTATGCCGCGATGTCAAGCGCCGAGGGAATCGTGCAGTATATGGATTACCGCGCGACCTTCCCGCTGCTCTTGAACATTGCCAACCAGCCAACCTATTTCATGGCGCTGAAGGATACCGGCGGTCTTGTCAAAATGTACGCGATGGTCAATGTCCAGCAGTATCAGCTCGTCGCGTCCGGAACAACGGTCGCGGAATGTGAGAAAAACTATATGAATATGCTGGCCGGCAGCAATCTCGCATCTGAAAGCGAAATTACAGGCACGGCAGTAAACGGCACGATTTCGGATATACGCACCGCCGTTATTGACGGCAACACCAACGTGTTCATTAAGCTCGAGGGAGACAGCTACTACTATATTATTTCAGTTGCGGAAAACAAACTCTCGGCAGTCCTTTCCGTTGGCGACAAGGTGATTATAACTCCGTCGTCGGATGATGGCGAACTGAGAAGCGCCTATGACGTTAAACGTGCGGATTGACCGCGGCTTTATCTAATGTTTGATTTTGGGAGAACCAAATGGCACTTTATGCAATAGGCGATCTTCACCTTTCGCTGGGAACGGACAAGCCGATGGATATTTTCGGCTCAAAGTGGGAAAACCATGCGGAAAAGCTCAAAAACTCGTTTTCCGCGCTTTCTGACGATGATGTAACCGTTATCTGCGGCGATCTCAGCTGGGGCATGGACCTCAGTGAGGCGCGGGAGGATTTCCTGTTTATCGACCATCTGCCGGGCAAAAAGATAATACTCAAGGGCAACCATGATTACTGGTGGTCGACCGCCACCAAAGCCAAGAGCTTTTTCAAGGATAACGGTATTACCACAATAGACATCCTAAATAACAACTGTTTCTTTTATGGAGATGCGGCAATCTGCGGAACGCGCGGCTGGTTTTATGAAGAGGAAACAGGCTCAGTCCACGATAAAAAGATAATGGATCGTGAACTTATGAGGCTTGAAGTCTCGCTTAAATCGGCAGGGGACAGGCCTAAATATGTGTTCCTGCATTATCCGCCGAAATATGGTGCCTATGTCTGTAGCGAGATACTTGACCTTTTTGATAAGTACGGTGTTTTAATGTGCTGCGCGGGACATATCCACGGCAAAGGCCTTCAGAATGTTTTTGAGGGAAAGTACAGGGGCGTCGAGCATAGGCTCGTGTCCGCAGATTACTTGAATTTCAGCCCAATCCGCGTTCTGAACTGAGCAAATGTTCACAAAAAGTATTTGCATTTAATTATCTAATCTGTTACAATACTGCTTATGGAATTTGACAATATCGGAATTATTCCGGTGTAAACTGTAGGAGGAAAAAACCCAATGATCGTCAAGAACGTAGAAAAAAAAGAAAAGAACACCGTCAGCTTTACGGTTGAAGTAGACAAGGACGAATTTGAGGAAGCGGTTCATAGCGCTTATCTTAAGAATAAAAAGAAAGTAAACGTACCCGGTTTCCGTAACGGCAAAGCGCCCAGAATGGTAATCGAGGGTATGTACGGCGCAAACGTTTTCTATGATGACGCTGTAGACGAAATTTCTTCCAAGGCTTTTGAATATGCCGTTAAGGAAGAAAACCTGGAAACTGTCGGACGTCCCGCAATTTTGAACTACGATGTCAGCGACGAGAAGGTTTTGACTGTAGAATTTGAAGCAGGCCTTTATCCGGAAGTAACTCTCGGCCAGTATAAGGGCATCGAGGCGCCTTGTGAAAATGTCAACATGACCGACGCCGATGTCGACGCTTATATTGAAGAGATCAGAAAGCGCAACGCACGTCAGATTACTGTTGAGCGCGCAGCAGAGCTTGGCGACACAGCAGTTATTGACTACGACGGTTACCTTGATGGCGAGCGTTTCGATGGCGGTAAGGCAGAGGGCACGAATCTTGAGCTCGGCTCCAATTCATTTGTTCCCGGCTTCGAGGAGCAGGTAGTGGGCATGAAGGCCGGCGACGAAAAAGAAATTAATATCACCTTCCCCGAGAACTATCACGAAGGTCTTGCGGGTAAAGCAGTTGTATTCAAAGTCAAAGTCCATGAAGTCACCAAGATGGAACTGCCCGAAGTCGACGACGAATTTACAAAGGACGTTTCGGAGTTTGATAAGCTTGAGGACTACAGAACCGCAATCATGGAACAGCTTGTGGCAAAGCGCAAACGGGCTGTTGAAGAGGATTTTGGCTACAATGTGCTGGAGAAGGCCGTTGAGAACATGAGCGTTGAGGTCCCCGATGCAATGATCGAAGAGCGCATGCAAATGATGGCAAACGAGTATGACCGTAACCTTATGGCACGCGGAATGCGCCTTGAAGAGTACCTCCGCATGTCCGGCATGGATCCGCTGTCATTCCAGAACATGATCCGTCCTCAGGCTGAGGCACAGGTCAAGACAGACCTTTTGCTCGCCGCAGTTGCCAAGGCTGAAAACATTGAAGTAACGGACGAAGAAATTGACAAGTCCGTTGAAGACATCGCAAAAGCATACGGCATGGAGCCTGAACAGATTAGGCAGGCTATTCCTGCTGAATCTATGCTTGACGACATGAAGAAGAAAAAAGCAAACGACTTAATCATGCAGAGCGCTATCCCGACGGCTCCGGCTGCGGAAGTAGCAGAAGAAGAAAAACCGGCAAAGAAGACCGCCGCTAAAAAAACATCCAAAAAAGCAGAGACCCAGACTGAAGACGCTGCCGAATAATAGCATTATTTTTCAGCAGAGTCGGAAAGGGCAGAGCTTCCTTCGCAGGGCGTAGGAATATTTACCAATCATAGTGGGTATCTTCTTTTAGATTGTTTTATCATGAAAGGAGAATCATCATGAGTTTAGTACCATATGTTATTGAGCAGACCTCTCGCGGAGAACGTTCCTATGATATTTTTTCTAGACTTCTCAACGACCGTATCGTCATGCTCTCCGAAGAAGTAAACGACACAACTGCAAGCCTCATCGTTGCCCAGCTTCTTTTCCTCGAAGCACAGGACCCCGATAAGGACATACAGTTCTATATCAACAGCCCCGGCGGAAGCATCACCTCTGGTATGGCAATTTACGATACAATGCAGTATATCAAGTGCGATGTTTCAACAATTTGCATAGGTCTCGGCGCATCGATGGGAGCGTTCCTGCTAGCCGCTGGCACGAAGGGCAAGAGGTTTGCCCTGCCTAATGCCGAAATTATGATTCATCAGCCGTCTGCCGGCACTCAGGGACAAATCACCGACATGGCAATTCACCTCAAGCGTCTGGAAACCATAAAGAAGCGCATGAACCAGATTCTTGCGGAAAAGACCGGAAAGCCCATTGAAGTCATAACTGCGGACACCGAGCGCGACAATTTTATGACCGCAGAAGAAGCGAAGGAATACGGACTGATAGATAAGATTCTTTACAATCGCTGAGTGTTTCCATAAGCATTTTTATTAAACGGGGTATATATGTCTAAATTTGAAGATAGCAAGAATATACGCTGCAGTTTCTGCGGCAAGCCCCAGTCTCTTGTCGAGAGAATGATTGCCGGCAACGGCTCCTATATCTGCGACGAGTGCGTACGCCTGTGCATGAGTATAATCGATGAGGGCTACAGCTCCAAAAACGGCACATTTTCCGCAAGTTCGGGCACGGTTAACAGCTTTGGGCTGAAAGGCTCGAATCTTCCCCGCCCTGCAGACATCAAAAAAGTGCTGGACGATTATATCATCGGGCAGGACAGGGCGAAGGTCGCACTGGCAGTAGCTGTCTATAACCATTACAAGAGAGTTCTTTACGGAGATAACGGCGACGTTGATCTTCAGAAGAGCAACATATTATTGATAGGACCCACCGGTAGCGGCAAAACGCTTTTTGCGCAGACGCTTGCCAGAGTCCTTGATGTTCCGTTCGCAATTGCCGACGCAACGACACTGACCGAAGCGGGCTATGTGGGCGAGGATGTCGAGAACATCCTGCTTAGGCTTCTGCAGGCCGCAGATTTCGACGTTGAAAAAGCCGAGCACGGAATTATCTACATCGATGAGATGGATAAAATTTCGCGTAAGAGCGAGAATACTTCCATTACACGCGACGTATCGGGCGAGGGTGTCCAGCAGGCGCTTCTAAAAATACTCGAGGGCACGATTGCAAATGTTCCTCCGCAAGGCGGAAGAAAGCATCCTCATCAGGAGTTCATCAAAGTCGATACAACCAAGATACTGTTCATTTGCGGCGGCGCATTTGACGGTATTGAAAAGTTTATAGAAAACAGGCTTGACAGAAAAAGCATAGGCTTTGGAGCCGAAATTAAGAGCAAGACGGAGCGCGACACTGGCGCAATCATGCAGGACGTTCAGTCACACGACCTTTTGAAGTTCGGCATAATCCCCGAGCTTATAGGCCGTCTGCCGGTCATCGTTCCGCTCAACTCGCTCAAGCGCGAGGATCTCATCCGTATCCTCAGAGAACCCAAGAACGCTCTGACACGCCAGTATATGGCCCTGCTGAACTACGACGATGTTGAGCTCGTGTTCGAGGAAGATGCATTGGAAGCCATTGCCGATAAGGCGCTTAAGATGGAGATCGGCGCGCGCGGCCTGCGCAGCGTCATGGAAAACCTTATGACGGAGATTATGTACGACGTGCCTTCCGACCCGACAATCAGCAAGGTCGTCGTTACGGCGGACTGCGTTAAAAACGGTCTTTCGCCCATGGTAATCCGGAAAAAGGCTTCTTCACAAACCTGATAGTTATCAACACATTTAGTAAAAAGCCGCAATATTGCGGCTTTTTCAGTCCCTCGAAAGGAGAAAACCATGAAAGAAAAAAATGATTTCACTCACGACAAAGGATATCCCTTGCTGCCTATGCGAGGGCTTTCGGTTTTCCCCGGAATGCTGATAAACTTCGACGTTATTCGCTCGAAGTCTGTTGCTGCCCTCAATTCCGCTCTGGAAGCTGACCGCATGATATTCGTTGTCGCACAGCGGGATATTTCCAAGGATGTGCCTATTGAGAGCGATTTATATGCGATTGGCACGATTTGCCGCGTAAAGCAGCTCCTCCGCATTCCCGGAACGGACGGAGTCCGCGTCCTTGTCGAAGGCTTCAAGAGAGCTAGAATGCTTCGTTTCGAGGAAAAGAACGAATTCTATTACGCAGATGTTGAGATCGTTGAGGATAGCGACGCAAAGTATTCCTCCGCAAAGGCCGAAGCGGTTATCAGGCAGTGCCTTAATCTTTTCGACGAGTATGCGCACCTTTTCGGCGCGTTGCCGCCCGAGCTTCTTGCGAAGATTGCGGATTCCGATAAGCCCGGCTATGTTGCGGACTTCATCGCTCAAAATATTTATATGAAGCCGGAGAAAAAGCAGGCCCTTCTAGAGGAAGTGCATCCTCTGCACAGAGTCCAGCTTCTGAACCGTTTTCTTGCGCGTGAAATTGCGGTTTTGTCTATTGAGCAGGATTTGAGCGAGCGTACGCATGAGCAGATGACAAAATCTCAGAAGGACTTTTTCCTTCGCGAGCAGATGAAGGTCATACAGGCTGAGCTCGGCGAATATGACGAAGCCTATGAGGATCTTCAGGAATACCGAAAAAAAATATATTCTTTGAAGCTCTCGGACGATATAACCGAAAAGCTGATGAGAGAGGTTTCGCGCCTGTCAAAACAGCCTATGGGCTCCTCCGAAAGCGCAGTTATAAGAAATTATCTAGACATCATCCTTGAGCTTCCGTGGAACACAAGGACAAGAGAAACCGTCGATATCGTCAAGGCGCGCAAGATACTGGACGACGATCATTTCGGACTTGAAAAGGTCAAGGATCGCATAATTGAATATCTTGCGGTTAAGCAGCTTGCGCCGGAGCTCAAGGGCTCTGTATTGTGTCTTGTCGGGCCTCCGGGAACCGGAAAAACGAGCATCGCCACAAGCATCGCAAGAGCGACAAACCGCAAATTTACGCGCATATCTCTGGGTGGAGTGCACGACGAGGCCGAGATTCGCGGACACCGCAAGACCTATGTCGGCGCGATGCCCGGAAGAATAATTGCGGGGCTTGAGCAGGCAAAATCATCAAATCCGCTCATGCTTCTCGACGAAATTGATAAGCTCTCGAGCGATTATCGCGGCGACCCCGCCGCGGCGCTATTGGAGGCACTCGATTTTGCGCAGAACCACAGCTTCCGCGATCACTTTATTGAGATTCCGTTCGATCTTTCGAACACCCTGTTTATAACGACTGCGAATACCACCGAATCGATTCCTAGAGCGCTTCTGGACAGAATGGAAGTCATCGAGCTTTCGAGCTATACGGACGAAGAAAAGCTTGAGATTGCAAAGCAGCACCTTATCCCGAAGCAGCGCAAAAAGCACGGGCTTTCGGCAAGTCAGCTCAAATTGAGCGACGATGCAATCAGAGAGCTGATAACCCTTTTTACAAGGGAATCCGGCGTCCGCAATCTGGAGCGAGAGCTTGCGTCCGTCTGCCGCAGAACGGCAAGAAAGATAGCTGCAGGAGAATGTAAATCCCTGAGGCTTACAGCAGGTATGCTTGAAAACCTTCTCGGCCCCGCAAAATTCAAACCTGACGTTCTTGCTCCGGCTGATGAAATCGGTCTGGTACGCGGCTTAGCATGGACCAGCGCAGGCGGTACGGTGCTCGACGTTGAAGCCACAGTCCTTGATGGTACCGGCAATCTCGAATTGACCGGCAACCTCGGAGACGTTATGAAGGAATCGGCTAAGGCCGCTGTATCTTATATCCGCAGCCGCACCGAAGTGCTTGGAATACAGCACGATTTTTACAAGACGAAGGATATCCACATCCATTTCCCCGAGGGCGCGATACCGAAGGATGGTCCGTCCGCGGGTATTACGATCTGCATTGCGGTCATTTCCGCGTTAACAGGAAACCCCGTACGCCGCGACGTCGCGATGACGGGTGAAATTTCTTTGCGCGGCAGGGTCATGCCAATCGGCGGACTGCGCGAAAAAACTATGGCGGCAATGCGCTCGGGCATAAAAACGGTTATCATTCCGGCTGACAACGAAAAGGACCTTGAGGAGATTGATCAGACTGTCCGTGTGGCGCTGAATTTTGTTGCAACAGACCATGTTGACAAGGTGCTCGACGTTGCGCTCAACCGGAAAATCGAGTTTACCGTCCAGAACAATACAGCCAGCTGCGACGTTGAAGTACCGTTTATCGATACTTCAAAGCCGGTTCTGTCCTCGAACCTGAGACAATGATTAATGCGCTCACGCGCAGGGGAGCGTATTAAATGAATCTGAACAACGCCGAATTCATCAAATCTGCCGCAAGCCCGAAAGATTTTATTTCCGGCAGTCAACCGACGATTGTTTTTGCCGGCAAGTCCAACGTCGGAAAATCCTCTGTCATCAATAGGCTTCTGAACAGAAATAATTTTGCCAGAGTCGGAGCTTCTCCCGGAAAAACCGTCCACGTCAACTATTTTCTGATAGATCGCAAAGTGTATTTCGTTGATCTACCGGGTTACGGCTTTGCGAAGGTGGCAAAGTCGGAGAAAGAACGCTGGGGCAAGCTGATGGAGGAATTCTTCGCAAGAGAAGGACTCATCACCCTCGGGGTTATGATTGTTGACTCTCGTCACAAGCCAACGGCGGACGATGTGATAATGGCAAACTGGTTCATCTCCTCAGGCTGTCCGTTTGTTGTTATTGCAAACAAGTGCGACAAGCTCAAAAAGAGCGAAATGGAACCGAACGTGAAAATAATCCGAGAAACGCTCGAACTTCCGGAGGAAGACCGCATCATCCTTTTTTCCGCAGAAAAGGGTACGGGAAACTCCGAGTTATTGAGCGTAATTATGAAATTCGTTAAGTGAACTGTGACGGGGCGGAACACTCCCATAGGGCGAAAAGCCGTTTGAGTGATTGTTCTGTCCCACACTTGTTTTTTCCAAAGAAAATTGGTATAATAGCTCAACTACTTATGTCAGCCCTTATGGAGGGATAATTATAAATACTGCAAGTACGATTTGGTCGGGCCTCGACTGGTCCAAGCTGACCGATATCCTCATCTCCGTTATACCCGCCCTCATCTGCATTACCTTCCATGAGCTTTGCCATGGACTTGTTGCACATAGGCTTGGGGACAACACGGCAAAGGATGCAGGGCGTCTTACATTGAACCCGATAAAGCACATTGATATCCTCGGTCTAGCAATGATGGCAATTGTCGGCTTCGGCTGGGCAAAGCCTGTGCCGGTGAATATGAATAACTTCAAAAAACCCAAGTCCGGCATGGCGATTACCGCGCTTGCGGGACCTGTTTCCAACATAATTCTTGCAATAGTATTTCTATTCATTTCAGGCCTTGTTTTTATGCCTTTGGTAAAAGCTGGTTCGGCGGGAATTGTTGTACTTGACATGCTTCTTAGGACCGCTTATCTTAGCTGCGCGCTAGCTGTTTTCAATATAATTCCACTCCCGCCGCTCGATGGGTCTAAGGTGCTGTTTGCGCTTCTGCCGGATGATCAGTACTTCAAGCTCATGTATTATGAACGCTATGGGATGATAATCCTAATGGTGATAGTGCTCACAGGCACGCTTACGTCTTTTCTCACAACTGGCGCAAGCTGGGTCTTTAACGGGCTCTATTTCTTTGCTCGCTTGACAGGGGCTCCTGCGTTATAGATTGATTTTGTCATAAAATGTTCGCACACATACCCGCGTCGAGAGGAACAATATGGAGAATCCCACTTATTATCTGGAGGGAATCGTCAAAAGTAGGGACGAAATGCAGGACTTTTCTGGTCCGCTCAATCTGATTTTGATGCTTCTTTCAAAAAACAAAATTGAAATACGCGATTTAAAGATATCGGTTATACTCGAGCAGTATATTGACTACATCTCGAAGATGCAGGAGATGGATCTCGATGTCGCCAGCGAATTTGTTCAAATGGCCTCGTACCTTGTCTTCCTCAAGACGAAGACACTGCTTGTAGGGGACGAGGAAGTTTCCGAACTTGAGGAGCTCATTTCCTCTCTCGAACAGTTAAAATGCAAAGAAGCCTACACAAGTATCAAGGCAATTACGCCCGAGCTCGCCAAGGCGGCTGAGCAGGGGACACTTATGTTCTCGAAAATACCTGAGCCGCTTAAAGAGATTGGCGACAAAACGTACAGATACAGCCATGAGCCGCAGGAGCTTTTGATGTCTCTGCTGTCCATCGTCGCGCGAGGAGATTTAAGCCGCGATCCCGAACATAACAACATACTTGTTCCGAAGCGCATCATCTTCGGTGTTCGCGAAAAATGCGAGCAGCTCATTACGCTGCTCCGTAGCGGAAGAGCGCACACCTTGCGGGAACTCTATCTTCTTAGCAGAACCCGCTCGGAGGTCATTGCGACCTTCATCTCCGTGCTGGAGCTTTGCAGCATGGGAAGCCTTGAGCTAAAGGAATGCGACGGGGAACTGACTGTCTCACTTTGCGGAGAGGTCCCCGATGAAATACCGGAGCTTGTCTCCGATTAGGAAAGAAATAAACGAATGGACGATCGTGAAATAAAGTCGACAATTGAGGCGATACTTTTTGCATCAGGGGAGCCGGTGCCGGCCGATCGTATTGCACTCGTTTTGGGAGCAGATAAAGAAGAAATACTCAAGGCCGCAAAGGAGCTTTCCGACGAATACAGTTTTCAGCAACGGGGTATCCGCCTAGTGCGCATGGACAATGCCCTGCAGCTGTGCTCGGCGCCTGAATATGCGCAAAGCATCACCTTTGCGCTGGAACGCAGAAAACCACCCAGGCTCAGCCAGCCAGCGCTTGAGGTGCTCGCAATATGTGCGTATTTCCAGCCGGTTACAAGAGCCTATGTTGATCAGGTTCGAGGCGTGGACAGCTCTTATACAATGGGCATTCTCCTTGAGAGAGGGCTTATCGAGGTCTGCGGAAGACTGGACGTTGCGGGAAGGCCCTCGATTTATAAAACGAGCGAACTATTTTTGCGCACTTTGGGTATAACAACCTTGACAGAGCTGCCAAAACTTCCCGATATGAGCAGTGATGACGGTATAGCAAAGCTCAGCCAGGTAATTGAATCACTCAAAGCCGATGATGACAGGCAGCTCAAAATTGAGATCTGAGAAAAAAGGCCGAAAGAAGTGATGCCTTGAAAGCGTTCGTCATAGTGATTTTGATTCTCACAGTTCTTCTGCTTATCCCTCTTGGGGTTGACTGCGGATATAGCGGCGAAAAGCTTGTGTTCGGAATTAGGCTAGGTTTTGTTAACATCCGCCTTTATCCCGGAAAGCTCAAGAACCGAAAACCGAGAGCCCCAAAGAAAAAACCCGTAAAAAAGAAACAGCGTCAAGGAGATACAGAGCAAAAAAAAGTGCCTTTGGATAAAAAGGAGCTTTTCCGCTTGGTAAGGACTCTCAAGGTTTTGGCGCGTATTCGTCGAAGACTCCATGTGGATTATCTGCGTATCCGCTACACCTTCGCGACGGATGATCCGTTTAATACCGCTATGGGCTTTGGATATTCCTCCTCTGCACTGGGCGCAATCATGCCGCTTTTTGAGAGCGCTTTTGACATCAGCGAGCGTGACATCGGCACTTCCGTTGACTTCCTTAGCGACAGACCTGTGTTTGACTGCTGGATAACTCTGACAACACAGGTTTGGGAATTGTTTTATGTTGCAATAGCTATTGGAATAGACTACCTAAAAATCAAATACAAGGACAAAAAAGAAGACCGTATAAGAAAGGAATGACATTATGGACAGGCATCCTATCGGCGACCTCACGGAGGTTACATTAAGCAAGATTAAACAAATGGTGGACGTTAACACCATAGTCGGTCAACCTATAATAACTCCGGACGGAACGACGCTCATACCGGTTTCGAAGGTAACCTTTGGTTTCGGCAGCGGCGGAAGCGATATGCCCTATAAGGACAGAGGCGGTTTCGGCGGCGCAAACGGCGCCGGCGTCAAGATTGAGCCCGTTGGTTTCCTTACAATTAGTGACGGTGTTGTTAAGATGCTGAACATTTCAGCTCCAGCCAATACGACAGTCGACAGACTGGTCGAGCTTATACCGGAAATCATTGACAAGGCCCAGCAAGTGATTGACAAATACAAGAAGGACTAGGCACATCTGCCCAAGTCTGTATAATAATTCCGCCTCCCGTCAATAATAAGCACTGCCCAATAAATTGTGGGGTGGTGCTTATTAATTGAAAAAAGTGACATCGGGTGTGTTGACAGCCATTATTTTTTTGACCTTGTTTATACCGCAGGGGGCCTATGCCGCGCCGGATAACAAAGCAAACGCGGTTATTTTGGTACAGGCCGATACAGGACAGATTCTTTACAGCAAGAATGCCGACTCTCATATGCTCATCGCGAGTACGACGAAAATCATGACTGCGCTCGTCGTCCTTGATTACTGCGATCCCGACGAACAGGTGAAAATTCTTCCCGAGTGTACTAGGGTAGAGGGCTCGTCCATGTACCTCAAAGCGGGCGAATTATACACAGTTCGCGACCTTCTTTACGGAATGCTCCTCGTTTCGGGCAACGACGCGGCGACGGCTCTGGCCTGCTACTGCGGGGGAACTATTGAAGGCTTTGCGGAGATGATGAATGAAAAGGCCCGTGAAATGGGACTGACTAATTCATCCTTCAAAAATCCGCACGGGCTTGACGCGGACGGACATTATTCCTCTGCGGAGGATCTCGCGACAATAACCTGCGAAGCTATGAAAAGCGAGCTGTTTGCCAAAATAGTTTCCACAAAGACCTACACGGTCGGAGAACAGACCTATATGAACCACAACAAGCTCTTATGGAACTATGAGGGCTGTCTCGGTGTCAAGACGGGGTACACGATTGCGGCGGGCAGAAGCCTTGTTTCATGTGCCGAAAGGAACGGACTGCGGCTCGTCTGCGTAACGCTTTCCGATCCCGACGATTGGAACGACCACAAGCAGCTTTATGACTGGGCGTTCTCAAATTACGAATATAAAAGAATCCTGCCTATGGGGGTAATTTGCGAGCTTCCCGTTATTTCGGGAGCGAAGGAAAGCGTCGGTATCTCCGCTGCGGAGGACTCCAGAATATTGGTGGAGAAAAATGCCAACATCAGCTTTTCACTTGAACTTCCCAAATTCGTCTACGCCGGCATCAAAGCAGGCGAATGTGTGGGAAGAGCCTTTGTTAAGCAAAACGACACCGTAATAGCGGAATATCCGCTCAATTATGCCGAAAGCGTAGAGCTTGCCGATAACGCAAAACTATCCGCATGGGGACGCATCAAGCGCGCGTGGTTTATTGCGAACAAATACGGTTTCGTATTTGAGGGCGCGGACTGATACTTTGAAAACATTTACGGAGGAAATCAATATGCAACAGCGGATACAAAAAATAATAGCTTCCTCCGGTTTCTGCTCGCGCCGTACGGCTGAAAAGCTAATTGAAGAGGGCAGGGTATCCTTAAACGGGCAGACGGCTTTACTGGGCACTCTTGCGGACGATGCAAGGGACAAAATAGAAATCGATAACATTCCTCTTCCCGATAACGGGCAGAGGACTTACATAATGCTTAATAAACCCCGCGGCTACCTATCCTCAATGTCGGACGACAGGGGAAGAAAAACCGTTGCAGAGCTCACAGCCGATGTCGGAGCGAGAGTCTACCCCGTCGGGAGACTGGACTATGATTCGGAAGGGCTGCTGATTATGACCGATGACGGTGCACTCGCTCATCGGCTAATGCACCCGTCACACGAAATTAGGAAAACCTATGAGGTAAGAGCGAAGGGCGAGGATATAGAAAAAGCGCTACCGATACTGCGGTCGCCGCTCATTATTGACGATTACGTGATACACCCGGCAGAAGTTAAACTTCTGAACCAAACAGAAGACGGCGCTTTGATTTCAATCACAATATCAGAGGGGCGCAACAGGCAGATTCGAAAAATGTGTGAGCAGGCTGGGCTGAAGGTGCTACGCCTCAAACGCGTGGCAGAGGGCGGATTGAAGCTCGGTAAGTTGCCGGTAGGACAGTGGAGACTTTTAGAATTTAGCGAGATAGAGAACTTGCAGAAAATTACTGAAAATACATCAGGAATTGCAAAAACAGATAAAAATTTGCAAGAATATTGATTTTTAATTGCTCCGGCACTTGCATTTGGTTTTATTAATGTAGTATCATTGATACTAAGCGGTGATATAAAGCCGAAACGACGAGGATGTGATTTGATGGAAAAAGATGTTCTGGCTGTTATTGCGAACAGTACTATCCACTATTCAAAGGGGCAGCGGCGCATTGCGAAATATATTCAGGATAACTATGATAAGGCAGCCTTTATGACTGCAGGGAAGCTCGGAGCGACAGTCGGGGTCAGCGAATCGACCGTTGTGCGTTTTGCCGCTGAACTAGGTTATGACGGCTACCCGGGCATGAGAAAAGCCCTGCAGGAGATAATCCGAAACCGCCTCACCTCCGTCCAGCGTATCGAGGTGGCAAAGGACCTTATTAACGGTTCCAACGTACTTAAAGCGGTTCTGACGGCCGATATGGAAAAGCTGCAAAAGACCATTGATGAAATAGATATGGTTAGCTTCAACGCCGCAGTTGACGCTATCATCAGCGCTGAGCAGGTTTATATAGTCGGTATGCGCTCGTCCGCGGCTCTGTCGAGCTTCATGGGCTACTATTTGAACCTACTGCGTGATAATGTGCATCTTTTGCACGATACGGCTGTAAGCGAGGTATATGAGCAGGTCATCCGAATCAAAGAGGGCGATGTTTTTATAGCGATGAGCTATCCGCGTTACTCCAGCCGTACGGTCAAAGCGATGCGCTTTGCAAAAGAGGCGGGAGCCACGACAATTAGCCTTACGGATGGTGAATCGTCTCCGCTCGTGAAAATATCCGATATAACACTGTTTGCAAAGAGTGACATGGTCTCCTTCCTTGATTCCCTTGTCGCGCCTTTAAGCCTGATAAACGCACTGATAGTTTCTATCGGACTGCGCTCTGAAGACGCTTTGTCCGACACATTTAAGCGTCTGGAAACTGTCTGGACGGAGAACGAGGTTTATGAAAACACTACAGGCTGATGTAGCTGTCATAGGAGGCGGAGCGGCGGGGCTTATGGCTGCGTCGCTGCTTTCGGAGCGAGGGTTCGATACGCTTCTAATCGAACCGAATAAACTCACAGGAAAAAAACTCCGCATAACAGGGAAGGGACGCTGTAATCTTACCAACAACTGCGACAATAAGCAGTTTCTGGAGAATGTGCCCTGCAACGGAAGTTTTCTCTATAGCTCCATCAATAGGTTGGGAACAGCGGACACGATGGCTTTTTTTGAGCGCATAGGTGTTCCGCTCAAGACCGAACGCGGAAATCGCGTGTTTCCTGTCAGCGACAGCGCACACGATGTTGCAAACGCTCTGGAACGCTTTGGACGCCAAAAGGGAGTAAGAATGCTCCATAAGCGCGTAACTGCGTTAAAAGTAAGCGGCGGGGCTCTCACGAGCGTTGTCGCGGAGGATACCGAAATCAGCTGTAAGGCCGCCGTCCTGTGTACCGGCGGAGCGAGTTACCCGGGAACAGGTTCGACAGGGGACGGGTACACTCTTGCAAAGAGCCTCGGACATACAATAGTCCCACCACAGCCTTCACTTGTTCCTCTTGTTTCTGATGATGATTATTGCGTTGAAATGCAGGGCTTTTCTCTACGGAATGTGACCCTGCGCGTATTTGATGATAATGACAAGCTGTTTTTTGAGGAATTGGGCGAGATGCTTTTCACGCATTTCGGCGTTTCTGGACCGCTTGTGCTATCAGCAAGTTCTCATATGCGGGACTATGATAAACATAAATACCGCCTTTCAATTGACCTCAAGCCTGGGCTTACGGAACAGCAACTGGATGAGCGAATTCTGCGAGACTTTAAAAAATTTGCAAACAGAGATTTCGCAAACGCTCTTCAAGACCTCGCGGGTCACACAATGATACCCGTGCTTGTCAGGCTTTCGGGCATACCGGAGGAAACAAAGGTGAATTCAATTACAAGAGAACAGCGGCGAGAGCTTGTGCGGTTGTTAAAGGACTTTCCTGTAAGCGTTGCGGGGCCGCGCCCTGTGGATGAGGCGATAATTACCTCCGGCGGAGTGAGCGTCAAGGAGATTAACCCGAAAACTATGGCTTCAAAACTTGTTAGAGGTCTTTATTTTGCGGGCGAAATTATAGACGTTGATGCCTACACGGGCGGATTTAACCTTCAGATTGCATGGTCGACGGCTTACGCCGCGGCGCAGTCTCTGGAGCTCTCGTAAACCACTTGAAAGGATTTCTGAATGAGTAAGTATTATTCCGTTGCGATAGACGGACCTTCGGGTGCCGGAAAAAGCACGATTGCAAAGATGTGCGCCGAAAGATTTGGCTTTCTTTATGTAGATACCGGAGCTATATACCGTTCCGTCGGCGTGGCCGTCCGAAACGCTGGACTTGCTTCAAAGGATGAGGCAGGAGTTGTTTCTATGCTTCCGAGCATTGAAATCGCCATGCGTCATGATGAAAACGGGCTTCAGAGAATGATTTTAAACGGCAAGGACGTTACAACCGAGATTCGTCTTCCCGAAATATCGATTTATGCCTCGGATGTTTCCGCAATGCCCGCTGTACGCTCGTTTTTACTCGAAAAACAGCGCGAATTTGCAAAGACAAACAATGTTATAATGGATGGACGAGACATCGGAACCGTTGTCCTGCCAGACGCAGATATTAAAATATTTCTAACCGCGACCTCAGAGGAGCGAGCATTGCGCAGATTTGAAGAGCTGCAGCTCCGCGGTACGAAAACCACCTATGAAGAAGTGCTGCGCGATATAGTTTACCGCGATATGAACGACAGCACGCGCGCGGCGGCGCCTCTCCGACCGGCGGAGGGAGCAGTTATTCTTGACACCACCGGAAATACACTGACGCAGAGCTTCGAGATGATTTGCGTCCTTATCGAGGAGAAAATGTCGCGATGAAAGTTGCTTACGTCTTCTGGTACATGCTCCTATATCCCCTTGCAAGGCTTATTGTTCCTTGTGTTGTTAAAGGCAGGGAAAATATCCCCCTGGGGCCTGTTATTGTCTGCGCTAACCACACTAATATTTTAGATCCGGTATTAATCGCCTATGCTTTCGGGCGTAAGTGCCAACTCTTTTTTATGGCTAAGGCCGAGCTTTTCAAGGTTCCTATTGTTGGCAGTATATTCAAAACCGTGGGAGTATTCCCGATAGTTCGCGGAGAAACGGACATAAATTCAATTAGAACTGCGATGAAGCATCTTAAGAACGGCGACAAGATAATGATGTTTCCGGAGGGAACCAGGGTCAAGGAGGACGATTTGGTTGCGGCAAAAAGCGGCGCAGTTCGAATTGCCGTAAAGATGAAGGTTCCGGTCCTGCCGATTCATTTATCTAAAGGGAAAAAGGCGTTTAAGCAGTCTAAGCTCGTTATCGGAGAGCCTTATATGCTGCAGGCGCCACTGGACAAAAACTACGCCCCGCTCATCAGTGAGCTGATGGACAAAATACATGCTTTGGAGTTTCAGTCTTGAAAAAGCTATTGGTATCGGAAAGCGCCGGTTTTTGCTTCGGCGTCAGCCGCTCCGTTAGGCTGGCTGAGGAGACACTGAAAAACTGTGAAAAATCCTGCTTTAGCCTCGGTGAGCTCATACATAATGATTCCGTCGTGGAAAAGCTGAGCGCAGCCGGACTCAAAGTAGCTCATTCGGCAGAGGAGATCCCCGAGGGGGCCTGTGTTATCATTCGCTCACACGGTGTTGGTGCGCAGGAATATGAGACGCTCAAGGACAAAAACTGCACGATAATCGACGCGACCTGTCCGAAGGTACTTAAAATTCACAAGATCGTTTCTGACGCTGCTGCGGCCGGAAGAATACCTGTAATTATCGGCATGAAGGAGCATCCGGAGGTCATTGCAATTTGCGGCTGGTGCAGAAATGCACAGGTATTTCCTGACGCGAAAGAGTTAGAAAATTGGCTGAATATCTCGGAAGAGAACCGAAATGAACCACTGACAGTTGTGTTCCAGACAACACAGACTCAAAATAATTTGGATGAGACCAAAAAAATTCTCAAAAAAGAGTGTACAAATAGCGAAAATATTGATACAATATGTAGCGCTACATCCATTAGGCAATCTGATGCTACGGCTCTATCGAAAAATTGCGATGCAATGGTTGTTATCGGTGCACGTCACAGCGCGAACAGCGTCCATCTTGCGGAAATATGCAGAGAACATTGCAATAATGTCCAATTCATTACTTCTGCGGATGAGCTCGATTTGTTCGCTTTTGATGGTGCCGAAATCATTGGTATAACAGCAGGCGCGTCTACGCCCGAGTGGATTATTAAGGAGGTAAAACAAACCATGACTGATGAACTGAAAATTGAAGAAACCACAGCTGAAGAAAAGGTGGAGGAGACCGTTGCGGAAACGGAAATGACCTTCGACCAGATGCTGGAGGAATCTATTAAAACTATATATAACGGCGATACCGTTATTGGCGTCGTCGATGCGATTACTCCGACTGAGATTAGCCTTGATCTGGGAACGAAGCATTCCGCATACATCCCTGTTTCCGAATTCACTGACGACACTGATGTCCCCATCGAACAGCTTGTCAAGATTGGCGACAAGATCGAAGCCTGCGTTGTCCGCGTGAACGACGTTGAAGGCACAGTAATGCTTTCCAAGAAGCGCCTTGAAGCCGCAAAGTCCTGGATTATCCTTGAAGAAGCCGTAGATAAGGGCACAATCCTTGAAGGCATCATCACCGAGGACAACAAGGGCGGCGTTGTCGTTACCGTTAAGGGTATCCGTGTATTCGTTCCTGCCTCGCAGACAGGGCTTGGCAAGGATTCTGATATGAGCGAGCTTCTTAAAAAGAAGGTTCGCCTTAAGATTACCGAAGTCAACCGTGGACGTCGCCGCGTCGTCGGCAGCATCCGTGCTGTTTCAAAGGACGAGCGCAGAGAGCGTTCCGATAAGATTTGGGGCGATATCGAAGTCGGCAGGCACTATCAGGGAACCGTAAAGTCACTCACAGGTTACGGCGTGTTCGTTGACATCGGCGGAATTGACGGAATGATACACGTTTCCGAACTCAGCTGGAGCCGCATCAAGCAGCCGTCTGACGTTATGAACGTAGGTGACACCGTTGAGGTATATGTCATCAACTTTGATAAGGACAGCCGCAAGATTTCTCTCGGCTACAAGGATCCCACCGGCAACCCCTGGGAAAAGTTCATGAATACCTATAAGGTCGACGACGTTGTAAGCGTAAAGATAGTAAAGCTCATGCCCTTCGGAGCTTTTGCAGAAGTCATGCCGGGCGTTGACGGACTTATCCATATTTCGCAGATATCTAACCGCCGTATTGGCAAGCCCGACGAAGTTCTTTCCGTCGGACAGACTGTCGATGTTAAACTTACCGCTATCGATACCGATAAGCAGAAGATTTCGCTCAGTATCCGTGCTCTTCTCGAACCCGAAAAAAAGCCGGAATCTGAAAACGAAGCTGCTCAGGGAGAAAACGCTCCCGAAGAGGCGGCCTTAGTATATGAAGTCTCCGAAAAGGGAGAAGCGACAGGTGTCGCTCCCGAAGCCGAGGAGACCAAGTAAATCTTAAGCTCAGTTACAAACCCCCGGTTACGAGCTTCGTAACCGGGGGTTTTTCTTCCGAATTTCGCCTAATATCGCCATATATACCGAATATTTGCAGTTGGCATATGTATATCTTTGATTTTAAACTGAAATTTAACTATATTTAATTATTTGTTATACTTTCTTGCTAAATTTCGAATTTTCGTGTATAATCTATATTATGAGTACATACTCTAATTAATTTTGACGGGAGGGATGACCTTGTTTCGCGTTGGTGACCGGATAGCACACCCTATGCATGGCGCGGGTATCATAGACAGCATCGTAAAACGAAAAGTTGACGGCGCGGATAAAGACTATTATGTTCTTAAACTTCCTGTCGGTGATATGCTTGTGATGATACCGGTTGACTGTACTGAAACTATCGGGGTAAGACCGATAGTTAATCCTCATGAGGCCGAGAGCATAATTGCTGCTATTTCGGGCATTGAGATCAATATGACTCAGAACTGGAACAAACGGTATCGTGAAAACATGCTCAAGATAAAAAGCGGTGACCTTCTAGAAGTGGCTGCCGTTATAAAAGGTTTGATGCTCAGAGATACCGACAGAGGGCTTTCGACGGGGGAGCGCAAGATGCTCCACTCTGCAAAACAGATTTTGATTTCCGAAATTGTTTTATCTGAAAGCATTACCTACGAGGAAGTTGAGCAGAGAATTAATATTGCTGTTTCCTGAGTGTCGTTTGCGGGCAGCGTAAGCATTGTGTAATTTTACATGCTGACGCGCCCGTTTACAGTTTATTTAAGAAATTTCTATATTTTATTGTCGGAGGTTAATATGCCACTTTTTGACCTTTCCGCCTTAGTGACGAAAAAAATCAGATGCTCGGCTGTAATTGTTGCCGCCGGCTCATCGACTCGCTTCGGGAGCGACAAGCTCTTTGTGCCGCTCAGCGGCATCCCTGTACTTGCGTATTCCTTGACGACCTTTGAAGCTTGCGATTACATCAGCGAAATCATTGTTGTGACAGAGTCGGAAAAAATAACACAGGTCGCGGAGCTCTGCGATAAGTTCAATATTAGCAAGGTCACAAAAGTAGTCTGCGGAGGAGCAACAAGGCTGGAGTCAGCTCTGAGCGGAGTTTCCGAAACAGACAAAAAATGTGACCTGATTGCTGTTCATGACGGAGCAAGACCGCTTGTAACCACAAAGATAATTGAAGATGCAATTAAAAGCGCTCATAAATTTAAGGCGGCAGTTCCCGGAATCCCCGCGCGCGACACCATAAAAATACTGTCCGGCTCATTTACGTTCGAAACACCGGACAGGGCCTCGGCTTGGTGTGCGCAGACGCCTCAGGTCTTTATACCTGAGCTTGTAAAAGGCGCGTTAACGAGTGCGCTGCAGAAGGACCTCTCGGTATCTGACGATGCTTCAGCCGTTGAAATGCTGGGATTTTCGGTTTTCGTCTCTGAGGGCAGTGAAGAGAACATTAAGATAACGACCCCTCTCGACCTGAAGTTCGCCGAGTGCATTTTGGCAGCGCGAAGGGAGAGAACGTTAACATGATGAGAATAGGTCACGGCTATGACGTTCACAGGCTCAAAGAGGGAAGAAAACTTGTCATAGGCGGAGTTACGATTCCCTTTGCCAAGGGACTGGACGGCCATTCGGATGCGGATGTTTTGCTCCACGCTGTTATGGACGCGATGCTTGGTGCGGCTGCGCTCGGCGATATAGGGCAGATGTTTCCGGACAATGACCCGAAATATGAGGGAGCCGATAGTCTTGAGCTTTTAAAAAAGGTTTACGAGCGCATTTTTAATGCCGGCTGCTGGAAGGTTAATAACCTTGATTGCACGGTTGTCGCTCAGGCACCGAAGCTCGCAGACTTTATTACACAGATGCAAAATAAAATTGCTATTGCGCTAAATATTGGCGTTGATTGCGTCAGTGTAAAGGCGACAACCGAGGAACATTTGGGCTTTACCGGCTCCGGCGAAGGCATTGCCGCACACGCTGTCATTCTCATAGATAACTGAACATATGTCATATTTTGAGCATAGAATATCTCAGACCGACTATCGGTCAATTTACCGTCGGAAGGGAAAATTTCTATGCTTCATTATTTACTCATGTGCAGATCGCTCACATATGCGCAAAGAGCATCACGCGCACTTGAGCGTATAGGCATAACCGCAATTATTACGAAAGCACCGAAAAGCGCGACGGGTCAGGGCTGCAGTTACTGCGTTAAGGTCTCCGAAAAGAACCTTACACGGTCTATTGCCACGTTAAATACAGCAGGCCTCGGACCGACAAGGATTTTCCTTGTGTTGGACGACGGTTCCGTCCGAGAGGTGTCGTAATGATATATCTTGACTGCGCGGCTACGAGCCTCCAAAAGCCGAAGGAGGTACCTTACGCCGTAAGCCGCGCTATGACTACTATGGCAAGTCCCGGGAGGGGCTGCCACAAACCGGCGATGATGGCGGCTGATTGCGTTTTGAACTGCCGGATCTTGCTTGCGTCATATTTCAACATTGCAGAGCCGGAAAATGTGATATTTACCCTTAATGCCACGCACGGCTTGAATATAGCTATAAATTCACTAGTTTCCGAAAGAGACAAAGTTGTCATTTCGGGTTATGAGCATAATTCAGTTACAAGGCCCTTAAAGGCGCTTAACGCCGATGTAGTGGTTGCAAGATCGCGGCTTTTTGATCAGAAAGCCGCGGTCGAAGCGTTCAGACAGGCTCTTCCCGGTGCAAAATGTGCCGTTTGTACTCACGTTTCGAACGCGTTCGGTTTCATCCTGCCGATACGCGAAATCGCGGAGCTCTGCCGCGAGTTTCAGGTTCCGCTCATAATTGACGCCTCGCAGTCGGCGGGGACTTTGCCGCTCGATTTTTCTAAGCTCGGCGCGCAATTTGTTGCAATGCCCGGGCATAAGGGACTACTTGGACCGCAGGGGACGGGCGTCTTGCTTTGCGACGGCAAATCAAGGCCGATTCTCTTCGGCGGAACAGGAAGTAACAGTGCAGAAAACCTGATGCCTGATTACCTGCCAGACAGACTCGAAGCCGGAACGCATAATGTCTCAGGAGTTGCCGGACTTATGCAGGGCGTGAAATTTATTATCTCGAAACCGGAGGACGCGATTTTCAATCACGAAAAAAACCTTTGCAGTGCATTTGCCGAAAAGATATATACTATACCGGGGCTGAAGCTGTTCTTTGATGAAACCATGAGATCGCAGTCAGGAGTACTGTCAGTAATGAGCGACAGACTTTCAAGCGACGTAATTGCCGAGAGGCTCGGAAAAGAAGGCATATGCGTAAGGGCGGGGCTTCATTGCACTCCGACCGCTCATGAAACCGTCGGAACAATTGAAGAAGGTACTGTCAGATTCAGCTTTTCTCCGTTTAATACGAAGTCGGAAGTCAATTATGCCGCTGGTTCGCTGAAAAATATTTTGAATAAACTATAAATACGGCTATAAATGTTTGCCATTTCAATACCGATATTATATAATGTACTTTGTGTAATTGTGTTTACTGTCCAAAACAAGGACTAAGATATAATTGCCGAATGCGATAAGGTTTGAACTATTTACAGATAGAGGTAATATCCAATGGAACAGTTCAAAGACTCAATATTGAGGACAGTGCATTATTTGCTGTCCGCAAGGGTGCCGGATATAATCGACATCCTTATTGTCGCGTTTTTGATATACAAGCTTATCGAGATTATAAGAAGGACAAACTCTAACAAGATCGCAAAAGGAATAATAATAGTCATTCTGGTGCTTTGGGCGTCCGATTGGCTAAACCTAACGGTTATAAACTTTCTTTTAAGCAAAGCTGTCGAAGTCGGGTTGCTTGCCCTTGTCATCCTATTCCAGCCGGAAATCAGGCGCGCACTTGAAAAGGTAGGCAGCGGCAGTATTCTAAACCTCTTGCGTGGCAACATTCAGGTTCAGGCCATGGACACCGCTATAACACAGACGGTTATCGCCTGCAAGGCTATGAGCAAAAGCAAGACAGGGGCGCTCATCGTTTTTGAGCGTTTAAACAAGCTGGACAACCAGATTAATACCGGTACGATAATTCACTCAGATACAACTGCTGAGCTTCTTAAAAACATTTTTTACAACAAGGCTCCGCTTCATGACGGAGCGGTTATCATCAGCGGAGGAAAGATTTCGGCGGCTGCCTGCATGCTTCCGCTCTCAAGTAATCAGAACCTGAGCCGCGATCTTGGCATGCGACACAGAGCCGGAATCGGAATGAGTGAACACTCCGATGCCGTCGTCGCGATTGTATCCGAGGAGACCGGCGCTATTTCAATTGCTGTCGATGGTATGCTCAAGCGCCATTTGGCCCCTGAAACCTTTGAGAAAATCCTCCGAAATGAGTTGATTGTCGAAGAAGAACTGGGCTCCGAAAAGAAAAAGCTCTCCGACTATTTTAAGGTGAAGAAGCATGGATAAAAAGAAGACAAAGTCCAGATTGCTGGATAGTAAAATCTTGTGGGCTGTCATATCTCTTTTGGCTTCTGTCTTGCTTTGGGTATATGTCACGACCTCGGAGGGTGACGTCATCGAGCGAACCTATGATGGCGTACAGGTCGTTTTTAAGGGCGAGGACAGCCTGCTTGAAAAAAGCGGATTGGTCATATCGAATATCAGCGCAAACACTGTCAGCGTGAGGATTAAAACCACCCGCAGAGAAATTGCCAAGCTTTCTTCGGCTCTTATAGAAGCCATAGTAGATGTTTCGAAGTTCAGCTCAGAAGGAATGTACAATCAGTCGGTTTCGATTGCTTTTCCTTCGGGCAGTAACACTAACTCCATAGACGTTGTCACAGTTCTACCGGGCAGCATATCGTTCAATATTGATAAGACAAGCTCTAAGACTATTGAGCTTAGAGGCACTTTTGTCGGTACCGTGGCGGAAGGCTATGCTGCACAGCCAATTAAATTTGACCCGCAGACTGTAACAATAAGCGGACCGAAAAACGAGATTAACAAAGTCGCATACGGATGGATAGAGGTCGACCGAGAAAACGCTGACAAAACGCTCCAGTTTACTTCCGCATATGTGCTCGTGGATGCAGACGGTAATGAGATTGATTCCGCAAGCATATCGCTAAGCGATGAAACTGTAGCCGTCACCGTTCCAATAACTTCGACCAAGGAAGTTCCGCTTACCGTCGATCTCGTCGATGGCGGGGGAGCGACCGCCGAGAATGTCAAAATCACCTGCGAACCATCAAGCATAACGGTGGCTGGAGACGCAGAAACGCTTGCAGGATTAAATAAAATATCGGTCGGCACAATCGATCTTGCTTCGTTTGCTTCTTCATTCGAGGATACCTATCAGATTGTTCTGAATAATGATGTGACAAATGTTACCGGTATTACGGAAGTCAAGGTCACGGTTCAGGTAATTGGTCTTGAAACCAAGAAGTTCAATGTTACGAACATTTCAACAATCAACGGGCCTTCGGGCAGGACTATAACCGTTGTTACCGAAAACGTGGAAGTTACTTTGCGCGGCAGCAGCAGTGTGCTTTCCAAGATTGCCGCAAATAATATTAGAGTAGTCGCTGACCTAACGGATGTAGGCTCGGCAAGCGGAGTACTTCAGCCAACGGCTAAGGTCTATGTGGATGGCTACACGGGTGTGGGAGCCATCGGCGAATACAGTATATACGTAAAAATGAAATAGTTTATGTGCAAGATAAATGCCCCAGTAAAAAGCGGAAAGGATAGCGCAAAATGGTTAAAAGTATGACCGGTTACGGCGGAGCGAAGTCTTCGGAAGGCGCTTATAAGCTGTCCGTGGAGTTGAAAAGCGTCAATAACCGATACCTCGATACATCGGTTAGACTTCCGAGAAGCTTCATGTATGCAGAAGAGACGGTTAAATCAGTTGTTTCGGCCCATGTATCAAGAGGAAAAGTCGATGTTTTCATTTCATTCGATGCGGCCGCTGCTGAGGGCGTCGCGGTTATAGTGAACGAAGGCCTTGCAGCAGGATACAAGGCGGCGATAGAGAGCATCGGGGAAAAGTTGGGGCTAGATAACAATCTCACTGCCTACCAGATTGCAAAGTTGCCGGACGTTTTGGCTCTGGATAAAAAAGAGTTGGAAAAGGAAGAAGCGCAGAAGGAACTTATGCGAGTTCTGGAAAGGGCTTTGGCGGATTTCAACACTATGCGTCAGCGCGAAGGCAGGAAGCTTTTTGAAGATATTTCGTCTCGGCTTAACACCCTGGAGAGCTATATAACGTTTATTGAATTGCGTGCTCCTCAGTCGGTTGAGGAATACAGGGAGAGACTGACTAAAAGAATGCAGGAGATACTTGATAATAAGCAGATAGACGAAAGCCGTATTCTCACAGAGGCCGCGATATACGCGGACCACATTGCCACAGACGAGGAAACAGTCCGTCTTAGGAGCCATATCGAACAAATACGCGGAATGCTTTCGGACGACGCTCCGGCAGGAAGAAAGCTGGATTTCATTGTTCAGGAGTTGAACCGAGAAACAAACACGGTTGGCTCAAAGTGCAACAGCGGCGATATTACACGCACTGTTTTGGATATGAAATCGGAAATCGAAAAGATCAGAGAACAGGTTCAGAACATCGAATAGGGAGGATTTGGCCTTGAAACTAATCAACATTGGCTTCGGAAATATGGTCTCGGCCTCGCGCGTAATCGCAATTGTCAGTCCCGAATCAGCGCCGATAAAAAGAATTATTCTTGACGTGCGCGACAGGGGACAGCTGATCGATGCTACCTACGGAAGAAGAACGAGAGCCGTCGTCATCATGGACAGCGGACATGTCATACTTTCAGCGATACAGCCGGAAACTGTCGCGGGAAGAATGAGCGGTAAAAACGATACGGATGTCGGAGGTGAAGCGGAAAATGAGTGATTGCGGGAAATTGATCGTGGTGTCCGGTCCGTCCGGCGCCGGTAAAAGCACGGTCATTTCACGGGTTATGGAACAGGACAAAAGCGTAGTTTTTTCCGTTTCCGCAACGACCAGAAAGCCCCGGGAGGGCGAGCGCGATGGAATCGATTATTTCTTTATCGATTCTGATAGTTTCAAAAAAATGATTAATAACGACGAGCTTTTGGAACATGCGCAGTATGTGGAAAATTTCTATGGAACTCCGAAAGCCCCTGTTTACGAAAATCTTGAAAAGGGACTGAGCGTTCTGTTTGATATAGAAGTCCAGGGCGCAATGCAAATCAAAAATATATGCCCGGAGGCAATCCTAATTTTTGTTATCCCCTCCGAATTCTCACAGATTGAAAAAAGGCTGTACACAAGAGGAACGGACAGCGAAGAAAAAATTAGGCAGCGAATCGAAACCGCAAAATATGAGTATTCAATGGCACTGAGTTATGATTATATCGTTTTAAACGATAATCCCGATACAGCGGCCAATGAGATAAAATCTATCATTACCGCCGAAAAATGCAAGGCGGTCAACAGACAAAATTATTTAACTGAGGTGAATTCATTATGATGCTATATCCGCCGCTTTCCGATCTCGTACAGAAAGTTGGAAGCCGTTATCTGCTTGTCAACCTGATTGCCCGCAGGGCGAGAGATATTTCAGGCGTTGCCGAGGACAACGGTATCCATCTTGAGAAGAAACCCGTATCTACAGCTATCGACGAGGTTTATACGGGGAAAATTAAGCCGGTCAGCAGAAAATCAAAGGTCTGATTGCGCTTTGACAGCATTTTTCGGTGAAGGGGGCGGTGACTTAAGTGGAAAGACCGGTTGCGAAAGTCGCGGTGTCCGCCGCCACCTATCAAATCGACAAGCCGTATGATTATATTGTTCCGGAAGACCTTGTGGCTTCGCTTAAGCCAGGTATGCGAGTGCTTGTCCCGTTTTCAAAGGGCAATAGAAAAGCCGAAGGCATTATATTAAGTATTACTGATACTTCAAATTTTGAAAAGCTCAAATGCGTGTCATCCGCGCTGGATGATAAGCCGGTAATTTCGGACGAGCTATTAAAGCTGGCGCTATGGATGCGCGAGCGTTTTTTCTGCACTGTTTACGATGCTGTCAAGACAATGCTGCCCGCAGGGCTTTGGTATAACCTCAGCGCCGTCTGCCGTATTGCAGAGGGTGTGGGGAAAGATGAGGCCTACGAAAAGGTGGGACGCGCTGAGAAGCAGCGCAGGGTTCTTGACGTTTTGTACGCAAACGGCGGTAAGAGCGAATACCGAGATATAGAGCTTGCCTTCGGAGACGAAGACCCAATGAGCGCGGTAAAAGGTCTTTCGACGAAGGGCGTCATTGTAACGGATTCCCTTGAAAATCGTAGAGTCAAGGACAAAACCGTGAGCTTTGCTTACTTGATTGTGCCCTCCGAAAATGCCAATGAGACCGCCGCTGCGAAAAAACGTTCGGCACCCTCGCAAAGCGCTGTACTGGAGCTTCTTATCAATTTCGGCGGAGCCACCGTGAACGATATTCGTTATCTCACGGGCGTGGGCTCCGCGGTAGTTAAAAGGCTCGAGCAGGACGGGCTCATAGCCATCGAACAGATGGAGGTGTTCCGAAGACCCGAATACAGAGAAGGTTTAAAACAAGAACTGCCGGAACTGACGGAGCAGCAGAAAACGGCTTATGAAGGCATTCTGTCGCTTATTAACGAGGGCAAAGCCGCCTGTGCCTTGCTTTACGGGGTGACGGGAAGCGGAAAAACCTCTGTTTATATAAGGTTAATTGACGAGCTTCTAAAACGGGACAAGTCCTCGATACTTCTTGTTCCCGAAATAGCTCTCACACCACAGATGCTGGAGACCTTTTCTTCATATTTCGGGGACGAAATAGCAGTCATGCACAGCTCGCTTTCCGCAGGCGAACGCTATGACGAATGGAAGCGTATCAAAAACGGCACAGCGAGGGTCGTTGTAGGCACACGCAGTGCGGTTTTTGCACCAGTAAAAGATTTGGGGCTTATAATAATAGATGAGGAGCAGGAGGACACCTATAAATCCGAAAACACTCCTCGTTATCATGCTCGTGACGTTGCGAAATTTCGCTGCGCGAGAACCGGTGCTTTTCTGCTTTTGGGCAGCGCGACCCCTGATATTGTCAGCCGTTACAACGCACAAATCGGAAAATACAGTTTCTTCTCGCTACCTGCAAGATATAATCAGATGTCGCTCCCGCAGGTTGAAATAGTCGACATGAAAAGGGAACTCCGAAACGGGAACGGCGGGAATTTCAGTACTGTTCTTATTAAGGAACTCCAAGAAAACATTTCACGCGGTGAACAGAGCATACTTTTTCTTAATCGGCGAGGCATGTTCAAACTTATAAGCTGCACCGAATGCGGTTATACCTATAAATGCCCGCGATGCAGCGTCAGTCTTACCTACCACAGCGCAAATAACCGACTGATGTGCCATTATTGCGGCTATACTCAAAATGTTGACGCTTCTTGCCCCGATTGCGGGGGAAAGCTAAACTTTGTCGGCGCAGGTACACAGAAAATCGAGGAAGAGCTTAGAGAGCATTTTCCGGAAACGGAAATCATCCGCCTTGATACGGATACAGTCGCAGCCGCCGGCTCGCATGACATTTTGCTCAACAGGTTCCGTGACGAGAATGTTCCAATTCTCATAGGTACGCAAATGGTCACAAAGGGACTCGATTTCCCGAACGTGACACTTGTCGGGGTACTCCTCGCGGATCAGTCGCTCTATTCGGGAGATTACAGGTCATCCGAGCGGACTTTTTCCCTCATTACGCAGGTCGTCGGACGTTCCGGCAGGGGAGAAACCCCCGGCAGAGCCGTCATTCAAACCTTCACACCGCAGAATCAGGTGATTTTGCAAGCTGCAAATCAGGATTATGACAGTTTCTATGCCTCCGAGCTTGAAATGCGCAGGCTACAGTGGTGCCCGCCTTTTTCGGAGCTCTTCGCCATCACGGCAGTGGGGCAGAGTGAAAGCACCGTTATGCGAAGCCTGGGCGCCGCAAAACTTATTCTTTCAAAGGAACTAGGAAACAGGGCGGATGTACGAATTCTTGGCCCCGCTCCGCTTTCGGTCGTGCGCGTGAACAACAGCTTCCGCTACAGGCTTACGATTGCCTGCCACGACGACAAGATTGTCAGAGAGCTTTTATCGAACGTAATAATATACTGCAACAATAATAAAGAATTTAAGGGCGTCACGGTTTTCGGAGATTTGGGCGCCAATCAATAAAGCTGATTACAGCGAAAAATCGTGTAGGAGATTGGGATATGGCTATTCGCAACATAGTCACAAAAGAGGACAGCACCCTATTAAAGCAAAGCCGTCCGGTTACGGAATTCAACGAAAGGCTCCACTTATTGCTTGACGATATGAAGGAGACTCTTGCGGCGTCCGGCGGAGTCGGACTTGCGGGACCGCAGGTGGGAGTACTACGCAGGGTCGTGGTTGTTATCGAAACCAATGTGCCCGAAGAGGAAGAAGAATACTTCATTGAGCTGGTAAACCCTGAAATAATACTTGAAGAGGGCGAGCAGACTGGACCGGAAGGCTGTCTTTCATTCCCGGGGGAATATGGGATCGTTACCCGCCCAAACCACGCGAAGGTGCGCGCGCAGGATAGAAACGGCAATTTTTTCGAGGTCGAGGGCGAAGCCCTGACCGCGAGATGCTTTTGCCACGAAATAGATCATCTAAACGGGGTTCTATTCCCAGAACGTGCGGAGCGTATGCTCAAACCGGAAGATTTCGGCGAAGAATAGCATTGGAGATGATTTAGAGTGCGAATCGTATTTATGGGTACGCCTGATTTTGCCGCCGCCTCGCTTAAACGTCTCATAGAAGAGGGCGCGAATGTCGTTGGGGTATTTACACAACCCGATAAGCCGAAGGATAGGGGAATGAAGCTTACGGCGAGCCCTGTTAAGGAAATTGCCCTAGAAGCCGGTATACCCCTGTTCCAGCCCGGAAAGATGCGGGATGGAACCGCGGTTGAAATGCTGAAATCTTTGAATCCCGACCTCGTCGCGGTTGTAGCATACGGGCGGATACTGCCGGACGATATTCTGGCTGTGCCACCAAAGGGAACAATAAATATTCACGGCTCACTGCTTCCGAAATATCGCGGAGCCGCGCCTATCCAGTGGGCGGTATTAAACGGCGACGAGGTGACGGGCGTAAGCTCCATGTATCTTGCAAGCGAGCTTGACAGCGGTGACGTTATATACACTGCCGAAACGGAAATCGGCGAATTCGAGACCTCGGGGCAGCTTTTCGAACGTCTTAGCGAGCTCGGAGCGGAGCTTCTAATTAAAACCGTTCGAGATATTGAAAAAGGCTGTGCGCCCAGAGAACCGCAGGACGCATCGCGTGCATCCTTTGCACCGCCTCTTTCAAAGGAAATGAGCCCGATTGACTGGCACAAAACCCCGCGAGAGATTATTAAGCACATCTGCGGACTGAACCCTTGGCCGGTCGCGACGGCTGAGCTTGAAGGGCTTTCCTTCAAGATATTCGGTGCGGAATATACCTCAAACAAAACTGAAAAGCTAGTGGGAACCGTGGTTTCGGCGGACTGCAAAAAGGGCATTGAAGTTGCCTGCGGAAACGGCGAAACCCTTCTGATTACGCGTTTGCAGGCACCGGGAGGCAAGCAATTGGCGGCCCCCGATTATCTTCGAGGGCACCCGATGAACCTTTAGGCAAGGAGATTAAAATGGCAAAATCGGCACGTGAAGCGGCACTGACCGTTCTGGAGCGCTGCCGCAGAGATCAGGCATTTTCGGACGCGCTAATTGGAAGCGTTATTCAGACGACAGGACTAGACTCCAAGGACAGCGCTCTGTGTACAAGGCTGTGCTACGGAGTTTTGCAAAATATGCTGCTCTGCGACTTTTATATTGATAAATACGTTGCGAAAGCGCAGAAACTCGAGCCTAAGGTTCGCGATATACTGCGTATTTCCGTCTATCAAATACTTTTCTTGGACAGAATACCTTCACATGCGGCGGTCAGCGAAGGTGTGGAGCTTTGCAAAAAGCTCGGTTTTGCAAGGGCTTCGGGTCTTGTTAATGCCGTATTGCGCAGGATCGCAGAAAATAAGGACAAGCTGCCCAGCATACCGGACAAAGATGTTGTCGTTTTCTTCTCCATAAAATATTCAACGCCCGCGCCGCTCGTAAAAAGGCTTGCAGATGAGTTCGGAAATGATTTTACGGAAGGACTCTTAAAGGCGAACAATGAAGCCGCTCCGCTGACGATTCAGGTAAATACACTTAAAACTACTGCCACGGAACTCCTTGCTTCGCTTCAAAGCAAAGGCGTCGAAACAAAGCAGCACGAGATTTTGTCCGACTGTTTGGAAATTTCCGGCGCGGGCGATATTACAACGCTTGAGGAATACAAAAGCGGTCTGTTTTATGTTCAGGATGCCGCCGCACGCCTCGCCGTGCTCGCATCAGGAGCAAAAAAGGGCGATATGGTTCTTGACGCTTGCAGTGCGCCGGGCGGAAAGAGCTTTGCAGCAGCATTGATGATGCAGAACTCAGGGAAGATTCTTTCCTGCGATATACATGAAAACAAGCTCGTACGCGTCAGAGAAGGCGCTGAAAGGCTCGACATAGATATTATTACGACCGGCGTAATGGACGCTGCAAAGCCCGACGAAAATACCAGAAATGCCTTTGACCTGGTAATTGCGGACGTCCCGTGCTCGGGGCTCGGTGTAATCAGAAAAAAACCGGATATCCGATATAAGGATCTCAAAGAAATAGAAAAGTTGCCGGAAACGCAGCTTGCCATACTGGAAGGCTTATCAAACTGTGTTAAACCGGGCGGCACACTGCTTTATTCGACCTGCACAGTGCTCGAAGCGGAAAACGCCGGAGTTATCGACCGTTTCCTCAAAGAGCACAAGGAGTTTTCCGCAGAAGGTTTTTCACTGCCGGAGCCTATCGGCAATTCGGAAAGAGGAAGATTAAACCTATACCCGCATATACATCATACGGACGGTTTTTTCATCTGTAAGCTGAGGAAACATAATGAAAACTGATATTAAATCCCTGCTTCCCGAAGAAATCGAAGCTGAGCTTAGTGAAATGGGCGAGCCAAAATTTCGAGCAAAGCAGATTTTTACATGGCTAAGCAGAGGCGTGCGCTCTTTTGAGGAGATGTCGGACCTATCTAAAAAGCTCCGAGCCTCGCTTCATGAACGGTTTTTAATTACAAGTCCGCAGCCGATAAAAAAGCAGGTATCGGAGCTTGACGGAACAATCAAATATCTTTGGGAACTTGCGGACGGGAATGCTGTTGAGACAGTCGTTATGACCTATAAGCACGGCAATACAGTATGTATCTCAACTCAAGTGGGCTGCCGTCAGGGCTGTGCCTTCTGCGCTTCTACTATAGGCGGACTTGTACGCGACCTAGAGCCTTCGGAGATGCTCGATGAGGTTCTCTTTTCCCAGAGAGACTCGGGACTGGAAATTTCGAACATCGTGCTGATGGGCATAGGCGAGCCGTTGGATAATTATGATAATGTCGTAAAGTTTCTGAAGCTCGTCAACCACCCCCTCGGAATGAACATCGGGATGCGCCATATTTCGCTCTCGACCTGCGGTCTTACAGAGAAGATTGACAAACTAGCGGAACTTAATCTACAATTAACATTATCAATATCTCTCCACGCACCGGATGACGAGACGCGTTCAAAGCTCATGCCGGCAAACAAGGGCAGGGGAGTCACTGAGCTCATTTCCGTGTGCAAGCGTTATTTCGAGCGTACAGGGCGTAGAATATCGTTCGAATATGCAATGATTGACGGCGTTAACGACACGCCGGAGCACGCTAAGAAGCTCGCGGGGCTTGCAAAACAATGCGGGGCGCATATAAACCTTATCCCGCTAAATCACGTTGAGGAGAGGGCTTTCAGACCCTCAAGTGCTGGAAACCTGAAGAAATTTATTAGCATACTTGAGGATAACGGAGCCAATTCAACAGTTCGCAGAAAGCTCGGCGGCGACGTTGACGCCTCCTGCGGGCAACTCAGGAGAAAAGCAGCCAAAGAAGGCACATCAAAGATATGAACTCGTTGACTTGCGCAGGGACATATAAATAGTCCACAGCGCATAGGAGGAACAAATGAAAGGCTACACCATAACCGATGTCGGTAAGGTGAGAAGCGAAAATCAGGACTGTGTCAGATTCTTCCAGAATACGACGCCATCTTTTGCCGTTCTCGTGCTCTGCGACGGCATGGGAGGCGCGAAAGCGGGAAAAATCGCAAGCGAGATTGCTCTCTCATCCTTTACAACAGAGATATCCGAACATCTATCCGACAAGAAACGAAAAGAAAGCATTGCAGCGGCAGCTCGACTTGCAGCGACCGAAGCAAACGAACAGGTATTTAAGCGCGCAAGTACCGACAAGACCTGCGAGGGAATGGGAACGACTCTTGTTGCCGCAATCGTCAAGGGCAAGGAAAGCTGTATTGTGAACGTAGGCGACAGCCGCGCTTACCTCATCTCAGATGGCGCCATTACGCAGATTACGCGCGACCATTCTTTCGTTGAGGAAATGGTCGGAAAAGGCGCAATAACAAGAGAACAGGCGCGGAACCATCCTAGAAAAAACATAATTACGCGTGCGCTTGGCGTTGACAAGATTGTTGTTTGTGATACATTTGCACCTGAATTTAAGAAAAATGACCTGCTTCTGCTTTGCTCGGACGGTTTGAGCAATACGCTCAGCGACGCTGAGATACTCGAGATCGTAAAGAGCAAGAAGGACCTTCCCGATTTAGGGAAAGAGCTCCTTGACATGGCGCTTTCGAGGGGTGCTCCCGACAATGTTACAGTCGGTTTGCTTCGTAAATAATCTTAACCTCAATTTTGGAGGATAAACAATGGAAAATTGTATGGACAGGTATCTGGGGCAGATACTTGACAACAGATATGAAATCCTTGAAGTGATCGGTTCCGGCGGTATGGCGGTTGTTTACAAAGCCCTCTGCCACAGACTGAACCGCTATGTTGCCGTCAAGGTACTCAAGGATGAATTTGCCTGCGACATCGAGTTCCGCGAGCATTTCAGGGCGGAATCACAAGCCGTTGCCATGCTTTCACACCCGAACATTGTGTCGGTCTACGACTTCAGCCGTGATTCCGACTGCCAATATATTGTTATGGAGCTGCTGGAGGGAATAACACTTAAGCAGTACATGCAGAAAAAGGGCGCTCTCAGCTGGAAAGAGGCGCTCCACTTCGCCACGCAGATAGCGAGGGCGCTGAGTCACGCCCACAGCAAGGGTATTGTCCACCGCGATATAAAGCCCCAGAACATCATGGTGGTTAAAGACGGTAACATCAAAGTTGCCGATTTCGGTATCGCTCATCTCCAAAACGAGAGTAACTGCGAAATTCCTGAGACCATGGGCTCTATCCATTACATCAGCCCCGAACAAGTTCACGGAGACCCTGTTGACGCGCGCGCCGACATATTTTCGCTGGGTGTTGTGATGTACGAAATGCTCACGGGCAGACTTCCATACGATGGAGACACTGTTGAAGCTATCGCCATTTTGCACTTAAGCCAGATGTTGACGCTTCCTGGAGATATAAATCCCGATATCCCTGTCCAGCTAGAGGACATCACACTAAAGGCAATGGCGGCGGAAATAGATGAACGCTATCAGTCAGCAGAAGGGCTTTTGAACGACCTTGAGGCATTCCGCAAGAATCAGGCTCTGCTTGGCACTGATTCGGGTGCCGCCGAGGATGACGACGACGGAAGTTATAAAAAAGGCCGCTTGCGTTCCAAGGAAAGCTATGCGCACAGAAAAGCCCGTTCGAGGACGGTTAGCACCTTTTCGGGCTTTGCTCTGATAGCTGTATTTCTTCTTGTTGTAATCTCGTTTCTTTGGAGCTTCTGGCTGGAAGATATTTTTACCGATTCGGAGAGAATTGAAATCCCGAGCTTTGTCGGCGAGGACAGCGAGACCGTTACTAACAGCGACGCATATAAAGACACCTTCAATTTCCATGTAGTTTACGCAATCGACCCGAGTACTCCCGAGGGTGAGGTCATCAGTCAGGATCCCGAGGCCGGACGCAGTATTGCTGTCGATGAAGACGGCGTTGATATTGAACTTACAGTTAGCACGGGAATTAAAATGACCTCAATGCCGGATATGACAAACCATGAATACCGCGAAGCGAAGCTCTCGTTAGAGCAGCTCGGCTTTGTAGTTGAAATCGCGACGGTTGCCTCCGATTCAATTACAGAGGGCTATGTAGTCATTACAAATCCAGCGGCAAACGAACAGGTCGCCCAGGGAGCGACCGTTACGCTATCGGTGAGCGGCGGACCTGAGCTCAAACAGGTCACGATGCCAAGCGTTATCGGCAAAACAAAAGACTCAGCAATCTCAAAGCTTACCGCTCTTAATCTCGATGTCGGAAGCATCAGCGAAGTCGAAGATTCTTCCACCGCGGGCACGGTTATCTGGCAGAGCATCGATTCCGGTGAATCTGTTGCAGAGCATACCGTGATATACTTAAAAGTCTCAAAAGGCCCGAAGGAAACCCCTACACCAGAGCCATCGACGCCAGTTGAGACTCCGGTTGATTCTACAGGGGAGACAGGTGTCTGATGCCGACTGGTACAATAGTCAAAGCTCTAAGCGGCTTCTATTATGTTAATACCGACTGTGGTGTTATAGAATGCAGAGCGCGCGGAAGGTTTAGGCTGGACGGAGTTTCTCCGCTGGTGGGTGACAGGGTAGAGATTGTGCTTGACCCTAATGGCAAAGGCACGGTTGACATAATCCATGAACGAAAAAACTGCTTTGTCCGTCCGGCAGTAGCCAATATTGACTGTATGGTAATACTTGCGTCTGCGGTGAACCCAATAACAGATCCCTTTTTAATCGACAGAGTAACGGCTCTTGCGGAAAATGCAGGCTGTGAAGTGGTCGTCTGTGTTAATAAAACGGATATGGATTCTGGTGACCGGCTTTTTGAAATTTATAGGACGACCGGCTACACCCTCATTAGAACGAGTGCCACAACAGGCGAGGGCATCTCTGAACTGAAAGCTGCAATCAATGGAAAACTGTGCGCGTTTACAGGGAATTCCGGCGTCGGAAAATCGAGCCTTCTGAACGCACTTTCGCCGGAGCTTGATATCAAGGTCGGAGAAGTAAGCGATAAGCTTGGTCGCGGGAAACACACCACTCGCCATGTTGAGATATTTTCGCTTGGGGACGGAGCATACATTGCCGACACACCCGGGTTTGGCTCCTTCGATATGGAAAAAATGGAGCGCATTCCAAAAGAAAACCTCCAGTATTCATTCCGAGAGTTCGCTCCTTACATTGGAAAATGCCGCTTTGACGACTGCGTGCATATTAAAGAGCCGGGCTGCGCTATTCTTGAGGCTGTCAAAAAAGGCAATGTCAGCCCCTCCCGGCATGAGAGTTATGCAAGGCTATATGAGCTTGCCTCACAGATAAAGGACTGGGAAATCAAATAATCGGATTCACAAAAACAATCCCCTTTGCGTATAATGTACCGGGTACAGAATATGCAAAGGGGATTTTATGTCTGAAAGGAGGTAAGACCTTGAAAAAAAACGGCAGGCCTCGGTGTAGGATCGGCTGTTTGGTCGCTCTGCTCGGAGTTTTCGTATTGCTTGCATTAATTCTTCCCCCGTCGTTCTGGTGGTTTGTTCTGGGCGCAGTCCTGATATATGTAGGTCTATGCGTGATTAGATGGTGAAGATAAATTCATGAATGGAGGGACTTTATGAAAATAATGGTTTTTTGTCCGCCGAGGTGCATAAGAGTAATGCTAAGGAAGCTCTTTCGTTAGAGTAAGACTATAATAAAGAATATTTTACGCGCTCTGCTCATACTGTTAATTGAAACAGTAATGAAAGGACTGATAATATGCGCGTCGCGCTTCATCGCGTTGAAAGCGATTGCTTGAAACCTATATACGACAATGTGATTATGAAAGAGGAAACTCTTGAGCTTGTCGTTCCCGACGTTAGCGCGGATATCGGTAAGATACTCGATGTCCGCGGCCAGCTTCTTGTTTCATCCCAAAAAACCAAAACCGATGAGATACATCTCCTTGCCTCGATTGAAGTATCTGTTATCTACGCGGCGGAGGACAGCGGCAAAGTTCAGTACGTTATGGCAAATATACCCCTTGAAATGACCGTGCCGGTAGCCGGAGCAGACGAAAATTCAAAGCTTGTTACAAGGTGGGAGCTTTGCTGTTTAGATGCAAGAATGCTGAATCCGCGCAAGCTCTTGCTTAGGGCAGATGTATCAGCTAATATCGTCGTCTATGCACCTGATAAGTTCGTGATCTGGGACAACTTATCCGATGGCGAAAAACAGCCTGTTTACGTTTTGAAGAAAGAGGTTGAACACACCCTCGTTGTTGGAGTGCGGGAGAAAAGCTTTGTTGTCACCGATGAACATAAGCTTCCCGCCGACAAGGAGCAAAGCGCGAAAATGCTTAGCGCTGAAACCGAAATTTGTGTTCAGGATGTCAAGGCGGTTGGGAATAAGATTATCATTAAGGCATTGGCAAAGACCATGGCGGTGTTTTTAAATGAAACCGACGGCAGTCTTTTTGACAACCTGTTTACAACGCAGTTTTCGCAGATAATTGAAGTGGATACATTCAGCGACAACATAATGAACACGGTGAATATCCTGCTCAAGGATGCGGAATTCACCATGGCTTCCAATAGGGACAATGGCTTTGTATGTCAGGCTACGCTGCAGATGGTTGCACAGGCGATCAGCAAGGAAAACATGGTTTCCGTCTACGTTGCCGACGCTTATAGCAATGCTTTCAAGCTTAATATGGAAACCGAAGATATAAGACTGATGAAATGTCTGCCTCAGAGCCCGCTCATGATGAATTTAAGGTGCAAAATGAAGCCGGGCACCGTGATGACGGAAATCATGTATGCTGATGTTTCCGAAGTTTGCACCGAGATTGAAGGAAACGCTATCAGAGTTTCCTTGAGTGTCAGCGGAGTCGGTAAATCGGAGGGCGGAGAGCTGGAAGCGATCGACCTGAAGCTGAATGACGAGGAGCAGGTCGAGCTCATGAGGAATCAGAGACTTAGTATCGTTTCCGTATGCTGCGAAAAGCCGATGATGATTGGATCGCCGCAGAACGCGGAGATTAGCGTAGGAGTCGAGATTACATACTGCATAAAAGAGACATCGGAAATCAGTGCCGTCTGCAGTCTCGAAATTTGTGAAGATTGCCCCATGAGAAACGGAGACCGTCCGACCCTCGTAGTGCTTTGCGCAGAAAGAGAGACTGATCTTTGGAAGCTGGCTAAAAAATACGGTTCGACTATGGATATAATTGAATCAGCGAACAAAATGAATAACGAATTTTCGCCTAAATGCAGGCCGCTCCTTATACCCAGAGCCAAGTGACAATTAAGCTTAAGCTCCCTTAAAAATGCTTGCACCGCCCCTCATTATATGGTAAAATAGCGGAAGCTAAAGACAAGAGGAGCTGTTAATATGTCAGGTCACTCCAAGTGGCATAATATTCAGAAAACAAAGGGTGCGGCAGACGCTAAGCGCGCTCAGGCATTTACCAAAATCGCAAGAGAAATGATCGTTGCCGTCAAAGAGGGCGGAAGCGGTGACCCCACGAACAATTCGCGCCTTGCCGCAGTTATCATGAAGGCAAAGGCTGCAAACATGCCGAACGACAACATCAAGCGTGCCATAGAAAAAGGTCTGGGCGCGGGAGATTCTTCAAACTACGAAACTATAGTATACGAAGGCTACGGACCCTGCGGAGTCGCCGTTATAGTTGAAACCATGACAGACAACCGCAACCGCACAGCCTCCGAAGTGCGGCACTATTTTGATAAATACGGCGGGAACATGGGAATGGCGGGCTGTGTATCCTGGTCATTCGATAAAAAGGGCGTTATAATAGTCGACAATGAGGACTTGAAGCTTAATGAGGACACTGTCTTGGAAGCGGCGTTGGACGCCGGAGCCGATGACTGCGTCACCGAAGACGAAACCTTTGTCGTTTATACCGCACCGGACGATTTCCAGCCAGTTGCGGCAGCTCTCGAAGCGAAGGGTTATAAATTCCTATCAGCGGAAGTCGAAATGGTTCCGCAAAACTACATCAAGCTTGTTTCGGAAGACGATATCAAGAACATGAGCAAGATGCTGGAAATGTTCGAGGACAACGAAGATGTGCAGAACGTATGGCACAACTGGGATAACGAAGACTAAATATTGAATTTATTGTTTCAAGCGGCAAACAGCAGTGTTTTGTTTGCCGCTTGCTTCAACAATTACTATCGAAAAACGTAGGGAGAACAGGATTATGAAAAAAAGTACTGTTTCAATCATTCTGGGTATACTGGTAATTGCTTTGGGCGTCTTCTTCGGCGGACAGGCTCTGGGCTTCTGGGAAGAATACAAAGTTTCCTTTGACGGCTGGTGGACTCTTTTTATAATCGTGCCCTGTGTCATTTCGATAGTCAACAGCGGCTTAAATCCGTTTAACACAATAGGTGCCGGCGTTGGCGTGCTGCTCTTACTTGCCGCGCAGGACGTTCTGAAGGACGGGCTTGGCTATAAGCTTATTATTCCATATGTAATCGTGATTTTCGGGCTCAGCCTGATATTCAGAAAACCTATACGGTTCAAGAAAGAGAGCAATACAGGCATTTACGCGGGAAGCAACGGCGAAAATTACTTTGCTGTGTTCGGAGGAAACTCTCCCCAGTTTGACGGAATCGATTTCCGCGGAGCTAATGCGTATGCTATCTTCGGCGGTATCGATTTAAAGCTCCAGAACGCGATTATAAGGCGTGACTGCGTCATAAATTCATATTCCGTATTCGGCGGAACGGATATTTATCTGCCTAATAACGTGAAATGCACCGTTGACAGTACGCCAATATTCGGCGGAGTCGATAACAGGTTCGTAAACAATGCTGGAGAAAATGCACCGACTGTTTTGATTCGAGCAGTCAGTATCTTCGGCGGAACTGATATAAAATAATTTTGCAAATAAGAGCACCCCTCTGCTTGCAAGGCAGGGGGGTGTTGTTTCTTGACAAATAATGCATAGAGCAGTATGGTGAATATGTCCTTGCGCGACTAAGTCTTCAAAAGGAGAATGCATGGCTATTCTCGATTTAATTCAATTTGCTACAATTTTTGCGTTAACGGTATTTGTTAGAATAGTGTTCAAACGTTTGAACCTGAAGAAAAAATTAAAGATATTTTTGGGTGTCATTACTGCTCTAGGTTTATATGTAGTTATTTGTATTATTACTTATAATTATATATTTATATTTTCTAGTCCTGAAAAGGCGTTTAATTTTGCATATAAGGGCGATGTATTAAGTATTGCGAATGGTAAAGAAACTTGCTTCATACTATATACAGAAGATAATACAACATATTCATATATGATAATACCTAAATACATTGATAAATATAAAATACCATTAATTAATTCAAGTCAAACTGCTACATTGGCTACGGAAGAATGCTTCATTGATTTATGCAGATATAATCACTCTAAAGATTATTATGCTATGATAATACAGTTAAAAAACAAAAATACTAATTTGCATATTACTGATAACTATAATTCTCATTTTAAAAAAACCAATAATTCTAACAATGGTTCATTAGAAAACGCTTATATTAGTTATATCGGAATTATTGACAGTGAATATAAGATAACAATCAATGGAGATTTAGCAGTATTTAGTAATATAAATAGATCCATATAAAACTCTTTGCCTATTTTACCAACCGCCGCGAGCTGTAATTTACAGCACCGCGGCGGTTGGTCTTTGAGCCGTATTCTTTATTTCAGCATAAACACATTTGTGTCCGTTCCGAAGTTGTAGACGCTGTAGCAGACTAGAACTACGTCTATGCCGTTATCCTTGACGTAATCGGAGACTGACGACTCCATGAGCTGCGTTTTGTAATAACGCAGATCCATAACGTCAATTTCCGAGAAGTTATTTTGCAGGAAAGGCAGGAGCGAGTCCATGTAGCTGTCCCGAAGTATCAAAAGCTTCGGCGCGTCGGTGTTTTTTGTCGTTATTTTCAGAAGGGGCGTATTGCCGCCCATGAACATGGAATATTTATCCTTTTTCTCGAGGAAAGTATAATCGTACATTGTTCCTTCGACAGGCTCCGCCGCAGTATAATTCATGACCTGAGTCGAGGCATCCTGAGGAGCAAAAATCTCCATCGTATCGGGCTTCACCCAGCTTATGCCGGACTTTGAATAGACAGTGCCGTAATACTCATCTGATACTGTCTGCGGCGAAAAATCAGAAAGGGGAGTGGGAATGTACCCCATGTCCTTCATCAGCGTCTCATAGCCGTAGTAAGCGCCAAGGCTTGTCCAGTGGTGGTCTGTGCGGTAGAAGATATATTCGTCGGAATGAGCGAGCAGGGATGCTTTAATATCGATATTCTTCGCTCCGGATTTCTCATAGCAGTAGTCGATGACGCTTGTCTCACTGTCGTTCGGCGCGTCTTTCGGGATAATGTCCGAGTGTATTTCGGAATTGCTCGGTATAAGAGCAAAATAGACCGGAACACTGGCACTTTCTGCGAAACTCTTCACGGCATCGATGTTTGTATCAAGCTGCTCTTGGTCGGGAGCTTCATATGCCTCGATAAGCGTATCGCCCTTGCAGAGATATACGCCCTTGTTTTCCTCTTTACCGATTGCGATTTCACTTCTTGCCTTCAGGGTCGTCCAGCTGTCGCGGAAGGGGAACTGGTCAGTCGTGTAGGATTCGAATTTTGTTGTAAATTTCTTCGCAAACAAAGATTCCAGACTGAAAGCGGGCGCCTGAGTCAGTTCTCTGTTTTCCCGCTCTGAAAACACTTTGTCAGGAAAAAGGAGAATGAGAACGAAAAACAGGGCGATAAATGCCGTGAATATTATTATCTGCACCCAAGATGATTGTTTAGTCATTACTCTACCTCTCAGAAACGGAAATACAGGAAGGGATTATAGGTCGCGTCAACCAGGTACGCGGTGCATACGACGAGAATTATGACAATTGCGGCAGGCGTCGTATATGCCTGTACCTTCTGTGGAAGTTTCTTGTAAAGATCTTTCAAAAGGGGAGTGCAGGCAATAATTGCAACAACAAACATGACTGCAAAGGAAGCTAAGTAGAAACCGTCCACGGGTTTGAAGAAACCGCCGCTGCCAAAGCCGAACATTGCCTTGTAATACATTCCGCATTTTGAAAGAGATGTCAGCTCGAACAATACCCAGCCGCAGACTGCGACAAGCACCGTATAGAAATGCCCGACGAATCTAGGTGCTTTTTCAAGAACCTTGAGCCAATAAAGCTTTTCAAAAATAAGAAATGCAGCGTAGTATAGACCCCAGAGCATGAAGGTCCAGCTTGCGCCGTGCCAGAAGCCCGTAAGCGCCCAGACAATAGTGATATTCAGAAGCTGACGGTTTTTACCCTTGCGATTACCGCCGAGAGGAATATAGACGTAGTCGCGGAACCATGTTCCGAGACTTATATGCCAGCGCCGCCAGAACTCGGTGACGCTGCGCGAAATATAAGGGAAATTGAAGTTTTCCATAAACTCAAAGCCGAGCATACGCCCGAGTCCTATGGCCATATCGCTGTAACCTGAGAAGTCAAAGTAAATTTGCAATGAAAATGCCAGAATACCTAACCAAGAACCAACCAAACTCAAATCGGATGACTGCATTACTGAATAAGTGTCCCAGAGCTTGCCGATGTTGTTCGCAATCAGGACTTTTTTAGCTAGTCCGATAGTGAAGCGTCTTACACCGCTTGCAAACTGTTCCGGAGAGCTCGCGCGGAAATTTAGCTGCGAAGCGACGTCCTTATAGCGTATTATAGGACCTGCGATGAGCTGAGGAAACAGAGCGACGAAGGTTCCGAAGCTGATGAAGTTATTCTGAACGTCACCGTCACCGCGGTAAATATCGATCGGGTACGACATCGTTTGGAAAGTATAAAAGGAGATACCAATTGGAAGCGCCACGCCCAGAGGCTGAATGAAGCTAAGTCCGGGAATCTGGTTAAGCGTTGTCGCAAATAAATCGTAGTACTTAAAAAACATCAGCAGCGCAAGGTTAATCACGATGTTGATTACAAGATAAACCTTCGCTTTCGGCTTATTATTATCCCTGTATTTACCGACAAATAAACCGGTTATATAGTTGACGATGATCGAGAACATCATCAGGATAATATATACGGGTTCACCCCAGCCGTAGAATATCAGGTTAACGACAAACAGCCACGGATTGCGCCATTTCAAGGGGACTAAATAGTACACCGCCAAAACGACAGGCAGGTAAATAAACATAAAAAGGATGCTTGAAAAGACCATTTAAAACTATCCTCCGTGCGATTGCATAATAACTTATTTTACAAGAATATTGTCCAAATTGCAACCTGCGAAAACGATTATGATTAAATTATCCCAAATAAAAAGGCGACCGTATTAACAGCCGCCGATTGATTATTTGTCTTTATCAGGCTCGAAGCTTGCCAGCGGATTCGCAGCGGCGGCGATTCGAAGCTCGGAGTTGTCCACATGCGTATATATCTGCGTGGTGTTTAGATGCTCATGCCCCAAAACTTCCTGAAGCGTGCGTACATCGACGCCGTTTTGAAGCATCAAAGTCGCCGCAGTATGGCGCAGCTTATGTGCCGAATACTGTGTTGAATCGAGACCCGCACGCAGAAGGTTGGTTTTGACCATACTATGTACCATTTCCCGGGAAATTCGTGTTCGACGGCTAGTAACGAACATCGCCGGCTCGTGTGCAGGAACCATGTTCTTACGCAATATTAGCCAAGCGTCAAGTGCGCTTTTTGTTGAATCGTTAAGATAGGCGATTCGTTCCTTATTACCCTTGCCGACTATACGCAGGCTATCCACGTGATAATCAGTGACATTCAGGCTGACAATTTCCGAAATACGCAGCCCGCAGTTCAGAAATATGCATAAAATACAGTAGTCGCGTTCCCTATTATTACCAATTACTGCGTTTAATAGTCGACGGCTCTCGTCAAGAGAGAGGTAGTGGGGGAGTGTCTTGGGAGTTTTAGGCGAATCTAGGTCGGCAACAGGATTTTCTGCAAGTAATTTCGCTTTTACTGTCAAATATTTGTAGAAACTGCGGATACATGCAATTTTTCTTGCACGAGAAGTTGCTGATAATCCATACTCCTTGGAACGACTGTGCTGATTTACAATACGGTCTCGGGCAAGGAAGGACAGAAAGTCATAGACCTCGTTGAGCGTAACGGCTTTAACAAAGTCAAGATTGACGTCCATAATCGAAATTTCATCATATTCGGTTTTACGCGGAACAATACCGCGCTCAATTTTTAAAAATCGGAAAAACATACGCAGATCAAGAAAATACTCGTCGACTGTTTTCGAGGAATGACCTTTGATGGTTTCGTGATACATAAGGAAATCCTTAAGGATCGGCGGCGACTCGTGACGGTAATCCATAATAACGCGCTCCTTTAAAAAAAGCGATTGTCTAATGCGTAAGCCGCGAAGAGGAGAGATCTGTACGCGGCTGTATTTTGATAATTGTATTATACCATTTATCGGCAGGGCAGTCTATTGACAGATATACCAACAATTAAACAAAATAAAAATTTTGTTTACTCGGAGGGAGAGTAATAATTCAATTTCTGGGAATACTGGTTTTGAATTTTGTGAGTTCTAAAAATAGGAGGATAGTTTAAAAATGGGAATAGTAAATAACGCAATTGACAAATATCAGAAATGTATTGACGCTTGCAACAGATGTGCTCAGGCATGTATTGAATGCATGAATATGTGCTTGAATGAGCCTGACGTGGGCGCAAGAAAAAACTGTATTTCTACACTTCACGAATGTGCATGTATATGTAAAGAGGCTTCATCATTCATGTCAATGGATTCAAAGCATGCAGCGGAACTGTGTAAATTGTGCGAAACAATCTGTAATGAATGCGCGCAGGAATGTGGGATGTTCAAGGACGAGCATTGCAAAAAATGTGCTGCTGAATGTCAGAACTGCGCAAATGAATGCAAAATGATGGCTGGGTAAAGTTGTAATGTCAAACAATGTTCAATTTCGAATAACCAACTAATGTAACCCCCTCTGCCCTATCAGCAGAGGGGATTTTCTTTTCAATAACAAATTACAGAATCATAGAATTATGTTTAATTCAATCACTGCTTTTGTTTTTCCCGCTTTTTTATATGAAAGCCTTTGCTTTCTGAAACAAACAGGCCAATGAGCGCGAGGATAATACCTAGAGCTGACATTAGGGTGATTTTCTCGTGCAGAACGAGCACCGAACTTATCACCGTAACAACAGGTACTATGTAAATGTAGACACTTGTTTTTACGGGTCCTAGAAGTTTTACGGCGTAATTCCATGTGACAAAGCAGATGGCGGAAGCGGCGAGGCCAAGAAACAGCATGTTAAGCAGATTGGCCGATTCCGAAAAACGCTGAATGTCCAGATTGGAATCAGTTAGAAGGAACACCGGAACCATAAACAGTAGCCCGTAAAAGAAGGTGTGTCTCGTTGTCGCAATCGAGTTATATCCGAAGGTGCTGATCTTTTTTGCAAGCAGAGAGTAAACTGCCCATACGGCCGCCGCCAGAACAGCCAGAATATCACCAAGTGGATGGAATTCGAAACCGGAACCTCCGCTGAAGCTCATCAAAATAACGCCCGTGATAGCGGCAATGAATCCGATGAAAAAGTTTGGTTTCAATTTTTCTTTATCCGCGAAAAAATGCGCTAAAATCGCCGTGAAAAACGGTGCCACTGAGACAACGACCCCAATGTTTGAAGCCAAAGAATGTATCAAAGCAAAATTTTGAAGTAGATAATATAAAGTTACGCCGGTCAGCCCCGCGCAGGCAAAAATCCACTCCTGTTTCTTATCAGTTAGCTTAAGCCTATGTGGATAAACGATAAGCAAAGCCAGAAATCCAATAACAAACCGGAAAAATAGTATTTCTATCGGTGTAAAGTCTACAAGCAGAATTTTTGTTGAAATAAACGTCATTCCCCAGATAAGTATCGTTATAAGGGCCGTTATGTGCCCGGAAATAGTGGTTTTCTCTTTCATGATTCTCCTGTTAAAAGTGCAAAAGTATTAATATATTATTAGTAACAATACTACACAGGCACCCTAAAGTCAAGAATACAATATTGTCTCTCTGCCCTATCTGCTGAGAGGCATTTCATCAATATAGAGAAATGCAGAAGCATAAATATTTGCATATACTGCTGTAATATTCACCAAGTGATTGGGTTATATTAATTTATGTTATTAGGCTTGATTTAAGGAGTTTTTAAAATGGATATTGATGATAATGCAGAGGCGGAAAAAGGAAAAATAGAGTCCTTCGACAAGACCACAATTAAAACCGGAAGCTCAAGCTATACCTTCACTCAATCATGGATTGAGAATGAAGCTCTTAAAGATATTCTAGTTGGTTTAATTGCCGATGATTACAATCGTCAATAAGAGAACGATAAGAAGTTAAGACCACCGGAAATTCGACATATTCCGGTGGCCTTATATTTTGGGACACTCTCCTTCCCCTTAATCAGCGGTCGTGCAAAGATGGCGTGCCGTAGTGCATCAGCTGTCTGTCGCTGAGATATAGCGTATAAGCCCCTCCGTCGAATTCTTTGATAAGGGTCATTTTTGCGCCCGTTTCACTCGCATACTGCAAGGCTGCAAGGTTCTGGCTGCCGAAGAAAACATATACGGCCCGTTTGTTTTCCTCTTTTCCGTAAACGCCTTGCGGATTAATATACCCAAGTATCTCAAAAGGCCTTTTAAAGGAGCATGCGCCCAGCGCCCTCCCGTTTGTGTATGTCGCGATCGGGCATACGATGCTCCAGTCGCCGTATATATATGCATAGTTGTGATCGACTATATAGTCGCTTATTTCCTGAACTGTGCATGGCTCCTCCTGCTTGAGAGCGCTTTGTACCGTAGGGGCGTATCCGGTGTACCAGCTACCGATACAGGCTGCACAGAGCAAAATGGTGCCTACCAATTTCCGCAAATCGGATTTCAAATGCTGCATCAGCACAACGCAGGATATGGCCGTTAACGGATACCATACGAACATATATATCATCCGAAAGTTAATATCAAATATGTGATTTGCGACAAAGAGTCCAATCAAGGATATTGCAAATATCGAAAAAGAAGCTATTCCAAAAAGGTGCTCCCGTCCGCTTTCAAAGCTGTGTCGCTTGCTGATGCAGCCACGCAGGGATATGATGGCAGCGGTCACCACAACGCCGGTAAAAAACAATGCAAGTATGAAATAAATTAAGCCATTCTTTTCATGAAAAGCATAATAAAAACCGGTAATCTTCTGCAGTATCCTCATGTTGACCTCATGGACCGCTCCCCCTTCGGACAGGCTTCGCCTTGTGATACCTCCATAGATCTCCACGTGGGGTACCTTGAACATTCTTATATACATAACACCCAGCAAGTTTGAAGCGGCATAGAGAAAAGCCCGCAGTATTACTGCCCGCGTCCTAAAAATCTGTTTTCTGTCCTTTCGATACAGCAGAATTAGAATGCGAAGAATTTCGGTAGCGAGTATCGGAAGAATCAAAATCGCCGTCTGTCTCAGACTTTGCATTCCGGTTGCGAAACACAATGCCAAGGACAGAATCAGAGCGGCAGTGAGCTTCCTCTTTTTTCGGAAGCATAGAGCGTGTAGATAATCTCCTGTCACTACAAGAATTGTAATCAGGTAGCCGCTGTAATAGCTCGCAAGGATATAAAACAGCTGACCTTCGAGGCTCAACGCCGCATTCGCTGTCACCATGCAGCCCAGAATGGCCGCAACGCCCGTAAAACGTCCGACCTTATCGGTAAACGAGTATATCAGAAACAGCATACTCATGGCAATTAGAAGAGTCATTGTCGTTGTTGCCAGCGCCATTGAGAGATTGATATTTCCGGTGATTCCATAAAAAAGGGTGCAGACCACCGGCGTCGCAAAGATATAGTACTGGTTTCCAAAGACCCAACCATCAGGGAAAAAGCTTTTCGATTTCCATGCTAGCATTGAATAGACCGTGTCCTCATACATGTCACAGTTGCAGAATTTAGGAAAGCCTTTAAAATTGATAATTGCAAATGAACAGAAAAACAATGCCGATACCGTTATGAGCAGGGCGATGCTCAGTATCTGCCTACCTTTCTTTTTCTCCATCTACACCGCCTCCGATTTACTGCATACTTCTTAATTATACTAATATTTTACCAAAATAATGCAGGTGCTTAAAAGAGACAGAAAAAACACCGGCGCCAGTTTCAGACGTCGGTGTTTTTAAATATTGGCTCTCAAAGATTTTATTGTTGATTAATTGCTATTGTGATTATTTATCGTTCGTCTCGTCTCCGTTACCGTTGACGGGTATCACGTCGCCCAGATAGGTAGGCTCGGGCCGGAAAATCGACAGCAAGAAGTCCTTGTTCCTTGCGAGTACCTCGCGGGCCTCACGATATGTCTGACCGTAGTAACCGCGCGGGTCGGACGCGACACCGTAGGCGTTTAGCCCGAGCTTTTCCGCGACGTACAACGCTCTGTAAAGATGATAACGCTGTGTGACGATGATTACCTTCTTCGCCGCAAATATGTCCCGCGCCCTGTACATGCTCTCGTAGGTCGAAAACCCCGCGTGATCCATGAAAATGTCCTCGGACGGAATATCGCGGTCAATCGCGAACTGCTTCATCGCGTTGACCTCGTCGTACGTTGTTCTGCCGTGGTCGCCGCTCATAATGATTTTACCGGAAGCGCCAGAATTATATAATTCAATACCTTGAAGCAGCCTGTCCTCGAGCATCGCGCTAGGCGTGGTGTTATCGACGTAACAGCCAAGCACGATTATACAATCGACGTTTTCGAGTTTTGCGGCTTCATCTGCGGAGATTATCCTGTTTTTTTCGGAAGCAACGACATAGCCGTTGATACCGAACACCGCCGCAAGTCCAACCGCGCCGATTATCAGAATGACTATGATGATTTTAATTATCAGTCTCTTTTTGCTTCTAATTATCATGAATAGTTCTCCCATATATTGTAAACTGGCACCTCCCTGTCCGAATTACTGCTATAATAATGCTTTTGCCGTATTATTACAAGTCAAATACAGCAAATACTCAGGCTCAATATATGAATTGGAGCTTATAATTAAACAGGGTATTGCGTCGTTTTCCGCGCAATACCCTGTCGCTATGCTTATTTACTTATTTATTTCGGGAACTTTAGCGCTGCCTGAGCTGCTGCAAGACGCGCGATTGGGACGCGGTAAGGCGAGCAGGAAACATAGTTGAGTCCGAGCTTGTGGCAGAATTCAACGGACGAAGGATCGCCGCCGTGCTCTCCGCAGATGCCGATCTTAAGCTCCGGACGCGTTGTGCGACCGAGCTTAACGGCCATTTCCACGAGTTTGCCGACGCCATTCTGATCGAGACGGGCAAACGGGTCGGATTCAAGAATTTTCTTCTGGTAGTATGCGTCGAGGAACTTTCCGGCGTCGTCACGGCTGAAGCCATAGGTCATTTGGGTTAGGTCATTCGTGCCGAAGGAGAAGAACTCAGCTTCCTTGGCGATATCGTCAGCGGTGACGCAGGCGCGCGGAATTTCAATCATGGTGCCGACCTTATAGTGCAAATCGGAGCCGGCTTCCTTGATGAGTGCGTCGGCAGTGTCGGTGACTACCTTTTTGACATACTGCAGTTCTTTAATTTCACAAACAAGCGGAATCATGATTTCGGGAACAAGATTCCAGTCGGGATGCTTCTTCTGGACATTGATAGCGGCCTTGATGACGGCCTTGGTCTGCATTACTGCGATTTCGGGATAAGTTACGGCAAGACGGCAGCCGCGGTGACCCATCATCGGGTTAAACTCATGCAGGGATGCAATGATTGCCTTAATGTCGTCGACCGACTTGCCGAGGTCCTTTGCCAGAAGCGCGATGTCTTCCTCGTCGGTGGGAAGAAACTCGTGGAGAGGAGGATCGAGGTAACGAATCGTTACAGGACAACCTTCCATTGCTTCGTAAATGCCCTCAAAATCGGACTGCTGCATCGGCTCAAGTTTGTCAAGAGCCTTCTCGCGCTGCTCAACTGTGTCGGCGCAAATCATCTCGCGGATTGCAGGGATTCTGTCCTCATTGAAGAACATATGCTCGGTGCGTGTGAGGCCGATGCCTTCTGCACCAAATTTGCGTGCCTGCGCAGCGTCCTTCGGTGTATCTGCGTTCGTGCGAACATTGAGTGTTCTATATTTGTCGGCCCAAGCCATAAGACGCCCGAACTCGCCGCCGATGACAGCGTCCATTGTTTTGATGGCCTCTCCGTAGATGTTTCCGGTAGAACCGTCAAGGCTCAGCCAGTCGCCTTCTTTGTAGGTCTTTCCGCCAAGCTCAAAGCGCTTGTTTTCTTCGTCCATTTTGATAGCGCCGCAGCCTGCAACACAGCAGGCGCCCATTCCGCGGGCAACAACGGCGGCGTGCGAGGTCATTCCGCCTCTTACAGTCAAGATGCCCTGTGCGGCAGCCATGCCCTCGATGTCCTCGGGGGAAGTCTCAAGGCGGACAAGAATTACCTTCTCGCCTTTTTCAGCCCAATCCTTTGCGACTTCAGCAGAAAATACTGCTTTTCCGCAGGCAGCGCCTGGTGATGCGGCAAGTCCGGTGCCGATGACCGTTGCACTCTTAAGCGCAGTCGTTTCAAACTGCGGATGCAAAAGTGTATCGAGATTTCTGGGGTCAATCATCAGGACGGCTTCTTTTTCGCTGATTACGCCCTCGTCAACGAGGTCACAGGCGATTTTCAGTGCGGCAGCAGCTGTGCGCTTACCGTTTCTGGTCTGGAGCATGAAGAGCTTTTTGTCTTCAATTGTGAACTCCATATCCTGCATATCGCGGTAATGGCTCTCGAGCTTGGCGCAGATTTTCACAAAATCGTCATAAGCTCCGGGCATAACGTCCTTGAGCTGGTCGATAGTCTGAGGAGTGCGGATGCCTGCAACGACGTCCTCGCCCTGTGCGTTCATCAGGAATTCTCCGAACAGCTTCTTTTCGCCGGTTGCAGGGTTGCGGGTGAAGGCAACGCCCGTGCCGGAAGTGTCGCCGAGGTTACCGAATACCATTTCCTGAACAGAGACGGCGGTGCCCCAAGAACCGGGGATGTCGTTCATGCGGCGATATACGATTGCGCGGTTGTTGTTCCAAGAACGGAAGACGGCCTTGATGGCGCCCATCATCTGCTCTTTGGGATTGGATGGGAACTCGACACCGATTTTCGCCTTATACTCGTCCTTAAACAGCTGCGCAAGCTTTTTGAGATCGTCTGCGGTCAAATCGGTATCCTGATGGACTCCGCGCTCTTCCTTCATCTTGTCGATGAGCTCTTCAAAGTACTTCTTACCGACTTCCATGACGACATCAGAGTACATCTGAATAAAGCGTCTGTAGCAGTCATAGGCCCAGCGAGGATTGCCGGATTTTTTCGCAATAACTTCAACGACCTCTTCGTTAAGACCAAGATTCAAAATCGTGTCCATCATTCCGGGCATGGAGGCACGAGCGCCCGAACGGACGGAAACGAGGAGAGGATTTTCTTTATCACCGAACTTCTTTCCGGTTTGCTGCTCCAGTGTAGCAACATATGACATGATCTCATCTTGAATTTCCAGGGAAATGGTCTCGCCATCATCGTAATACTTTGTGCAGGCTTCCGTGGTAACTGTAAAGCCCTTCGGAACCGGCATACCGAGATTTGACATCTCAGCGAGATTGGCGCCCTTGCCACCCAGAAGCTCTTTCATTTTGCCGTTTCCCTCGGAAAACAGGTATACATACTTTTTGTTCATACATTTACTCCTTTTGTATGTTATTTGATTTAATGAACACCAAATTTATTTGCCCACGCAAAATCTTTCGAAGATTCGCCTGGTAACGTCCTCTCGGACGGTTTTGCCTGTTAGTTCGCCGAGCGCCGTAAGCGCGTTTTCGGCTTCTGTAAGAACGATGTCCGGCGTTGTACCGCTTTTTAGAGCCGAAATGGCTTCATCAATGGAAGTCAGTGCTCTGCCGACCGCGTCCGCATGACGAGAATTCGTTAATATTTCTCCAGCCGGTGCGTCGGGAATCGGGAAAAGCAAAGAAACCTCTTTATCTAAAGCGTCGAGCCCCGTTTTATCGAGAGCCGATACGGTCAGAATAGTATCAAAACTTTTTTCTATAAGTGAAAGGTCGAGCATCTGCGGTAAATCGCTCTTATTGATAACGGCGATTCTATGCTTTGCGCCTTTAGCCGCCTGAATTGCATCCTCATCTTCACTAGAAAGCTCCTCGGAGCCGTCGAAGACCGCCAGTACAAGCTCGGAAGATGACGCGGCACTAATTGCTCTGTCCACGCCGATTTTTTCTATCGGGTCGTTCGTTCCGCGAAGTCCAGCGGTGTCCACAAGCCTTAGTTTAACACCGCCGAGAGTGATGCATTCCTCAATTGTGTCACGGGTAGTGCCTGGAATATCGGTGACTATCGCACGTTCAAAACCCAGCAAAGCGTTCAGAAGTGAGGATTTTCCGGCATTCGGTCTGCCGACAATGGCAGCCTTTACACCACTTTTCATAACTTTTCCACGCTCAAAGGTGTCGAGAAGCGACTTAAGCTCTCCCCTCGCCTTGAGAAGCGTTTCAAAATAGGCCTCAATGCTAAACTCGTCAATATCCTCGTCCGGATAGTCCAGAACGGCGTGATAATGGGATATTATGTCAACCAAATCGCAATAGATTCCGTCCGTTTTGCGTAAAATCGCACCACCGAGCTGCCCTGCCGCATTCTTTGCGGCTTCAACTGTTTCGGAATCAATGAGATCAATGACAGCCTCTGCCTGCGTTAAATCCATGCGCCCGTTCAAAAAAGCTCTTTTCGTAAATTCGCCAGCCAACGCCTGACGCGCGCCGCATGCAAAAAGAGCTTCAAGCGCAAGACGTAAAACCGTGGGTGAACCATGGCATTGCAGTTCCGCCGTATTCTCCCCCGTGTAGCTGTTCGGCGCGCGGCTGATTGTGCAGAGGCAATGGTCAAGGACTTCGCCCTTAGCATCATTAAGTATGCCCAGAACAAGCGTACGGTCAGGGATTTCAGTCAGGCTCTTTCCCGAAGAAGGATGAAAAACGGAAGACGCTATATCAATCGCATCATTACCGGAAAGTCTGATGATACCGATTGCAGAAATCGCGTTTCCCGTTGCTATTGCCGCAATTGTATTGCTGGTATTGAAAGTACCAAACATCAGTATCACCTCTGACTAAGATATACGGCCTTCCTTAAGTATATATCGGGTCGACCGTAAATATCGCTTTTTTATGATAAGGTTATCAATTGGCGGGAATCCTTTTCGAACATACGGGTGAGAACCGCCGCCACCTCGCTTCTTTTTATGTTGTTGTCCGGATAAAATGTTCCATAGCCATCGGAACCGGTTAAAATTCCGGCACGGTAAAATGCGTATATCTGGCTTCCGTTCGCGGCAGTAAGCTTGACATCCGGTATCGCATTATCGGAAACAGTGTTTTTCTGGACGTATTCCGTTATCGGCAAAGCTGCGTAAAAAATAGCAACAAACTCGCTTCTGGATATGGCGGAGTTATATTCACTGCTGCTGTAAGTCTTGGTCACAATACTATTTTTAGCCGCGTAATCAACATAGGTCTTATACCATGTGGCGGCGTTAATGTCGTTCACAAGAGTGACGCTTCCGTTATTATAAAGCTGGTTCATACAGGCTGCAAGCTTTATCGCTTCCGCGATGGAAAGATTTGCATCAGGAGCATAAACTGTCGAACTGCGGCCGCTGACAAGTCCCTTCTGCACCGCGTAGCAGACATAGGTGTAAAACCAATTATTTTCCGTTACGTCTGTGAAGGTCGGAGCGCTTCCGGAGCATATACTTACACTTCCAAAGAGCGCCAGCTTTGAAGCGGTGATGATAGAGACTGTAGCTGAAGTGCTTTCAGCCGCAATGTAACGGTGACCCGAGCTAAGGTTCTGTCCCGAAGAGATAAGGGCTCCGTCTGACAGGTCAATAAAGGTTCCACTTAATGAGCTAAGGCGCGCGGAGCCGGAAGAGAGCAAAAAGCCAGAGCCTGACGAGAGAGTAACTATGCCGCCTGGCATTGCAGTCGAGTAGCTGACTCCGTTTGCCTTTGTCTTACTTGCCAAAGCCAGCTTATATTGTAAAACAGCCATTGCGTCCGAAAGGGTGTTCAGTGGAGCTGTGAGCACAAGTCCGGGATAAGTGCTGTCAACATAGCTTTTCGATATTAGCGGGTCGGAAGCACTTCCGGCGGTTTCCGCGGCCGCGGCAGTCATAGCGCTGCATAATACAATTAGCGAAAGAGAAAGTGATATAAGACGCTTTTTAATCACGGTTGCCTCCAAGAGTGTTCCGGGTTATTTGCTCTTCTCCATGTTTTCCTGCTCGGATAGAAAATATCCGAGAGTCTGCAGACTGTCCGAAAAATGAATGTTCTCCACTCGTACATCTTGTCTGCCGAGTTCCAGCTCGATATTTGTAAAATTCCAAATGCCCCTGACTCCGCAGTCCACAACGGTTTCAGCCATGCTTTTTGCTATCCTGCGCGGAACGGTCAGTACTACAATGTCAGTAGGATTGCGTTTCAGCCAGTCTGAAAGAGTGCCACTGTCATAGACCGGAATGCCGGCTATATCGTTTCCGTATATTTCGGGATCGGAGTCAAAGGCTGCGACAAGACGGAAGCCTTGCTCCTCAAAGCCGAAGTTGCCAATAAGCGCGTGACCTAGGTTTCCAACTCCTACTATGGCAACAGTAAAGCCTTTATGCATGCCAAGAATACCGGCAACCTGATCCCTAAGATCCGTCACACGGTAACCATAGCCCTGCTGTCCGAACTCACCGAAACAGCTGAAATCCTGCCTGATTTGAGAAGGTGTAAGCCCCATCTGCTTGCCAAGCTCACCGGAAGAGATTCGGTCGACTCCATGATAAATGAGATCATCGAGCTTGCGAAGATACATGGGCAGACGTCTTATTACATTGTTTGATATGCGTTCCTTTTTCACTGGCTTGCCTCCCAGCAAAACTTTTTCATTCCGAAAAGGCTCTGCCATCGTGTATATTAATGCCGGAGTAACTGATGACAATGATTGTTTTTATCGAAGCTATTATAACATCAGTTTTTACAATATTCAAGTTAAATACTATAGATATTGCCAAAAACGTACGTATATGCGTACAAGCGGGTTTGGGCGAGTACAATTATTGACAATCACATTGATAAGTATATAATATTATCGTAACAAAGGTGTTGAAAGGATAAGAATTTTATATGAGTGATAATTCATTAAACGGGACTCCAGGAAAGGAGCTACCCAAAATAACTATTAAAAGAGCCAAAAACGCTCTAACCACCGACCCACCTCATGAACTATCAAAAATCCGGAAGGTAATCGGTGTTGTGAGCGGCAAGGGCGGCGTAGGCAAGTCGCTGATAACTTCCCTTCTTGCCGTAAATATGCAGGCAATGGGATATAAATCGGCGATACTTGACGCAGATATAACGGGCCCCTCTATTCCCCGCACATTCGGTGTTTCAGGTCAGCCTGATGCGGACGAAGTCGGGATGTACCCCATCACGAGCAGAACAGGCATCGACCTTATGTCAATAAACTTCCTTCTTCCCAATGACACAGACCCTGTTATCTGGCGCGGGCCCGTCATTGGCGGAGCTGTCAAGCAGTTCTGGACGGACGTTATATGGGAAAATGAGGAATTTTTGTTTATTGATATGCCTCCCGGCACCGGTGACGTTGCGTTGACGGTGTTCCAGTCCATCCCTGTAAACGGAATCATCGTTGTGACCTCTCCGCAGGAGCTTGTTGGCATGATAGTTGAAAAAGCTGTGAAAATGGCAGAGAAGATGAACATCCCAGTTATCGGTCTTGTTGAAAACATGAGCTACACTGTTTGCCCTCACTGTGGCGAAAAGTTTTCTGTTTTCGGCGAGAGCCACATTGACGAAATAGCTGAAAAATACGGCGTTCGAACGGTATGCAAGCTGCCGTTTGATCCTGAGCTTGCAGCTTTGGTTGACAAGGGCGAGATTGAAACCTACCAAAAGGACGTGCTGCACGCGCTTGTTAAGATGCTGATGTTCATGTAATAATAAGTATATTTATAATATAGGACACAGGCTCCACTACCTTTTGGAGCCTGTGTCCTTTTCATCAGAAAAGCATATAACTTTTTCTGTAGTCAGTAATGTAATAATCCGAAACGACTTTAATCTCGTCCTGCAGATAGTCCTGAGAGTCGTCATAAATACCAGCGACGGGAAAGCCCGCGTTCTTTGCCGTTTTTATGGCGTATAAGGTGTCCTCAAAGACAATCGTCTCCGATTTGGGTGTCCCCAGACATTCAAGCGCCATTTCAAAGATCAGCGGGTCTTCCTTGCCAGCGCCGACCGCGCCTGTGGTAAAAATCTCAGAAAAGTACCCGAGGAGGCCGTTTTTATCCAAAACCATATCGACAAGATGTCTGTCGGTCGCAGTAGCCACAACCATTGGAATTCCGCGTTCCTTCAGCCTGTCCAGCAGTAGAAGCACACCATCCTTAGGACTAACCTCGTCGCGGTACATCGGCCACAAGAGCGCGTTTACGCCGGCATAAATCTCTTCATTTGTCTTTTTCAGCCCGTACTTTTTTCTGAAATATTCGGCCGTTTCAAAAACGGTCAGCATCTTTGTTTCTTCCCTCATGTTGTCGTCTGGTGTTACACCGCAGGAAATAAGGTACCTTTTCCCTACATCCCGCCAGATGAACATGGAATCCGTCAAGGTTCCGTCCATGTCAAAAATTGCGCCTAAAATTTTCATACTCTATCCTTTGCTGTTTTGTTATATTATATCTCTCTGTATCTGTCAGGGCTAAATTCTGAAGCGTTCCACATAACCAGAAGAAGTCCGTTTTTTACTGACACGCGAGACAGAACCCCTGTAAATTCGTTGCTAACTCCGAGCGGATAATCGTTTGTCAGCGTATGGTCGGTGAGCGGATATTTCAGCCCCGTGAGATTCACGCCTTCCGCTTTGCCACCGTGACAGAAAACGGAAATTGTACCCTTAATTTCACCGTCAAAACTGATGCCGCTATTTTTAATGATTGTGCAGACGGAGCCGCGCCCGACAAGATAGGCTCTAACGTCTCTGTTCGCGATATAAGCAAGTGTCTGGATGTTCGCGTATTCGTGATCTAGCCTGCCGCCAAGTCCGCCGTAAATGATTATCGTCTGTGCGCTTCGATTCAATGCCTCACGCACGGCGAGCAGCATATCGGTATCATCCTTTTCCGGCTCGTGCGCGATTACGTTTTCACCTAAGGGCGTTTCGCCCAGAGAATCAAAATCACCCACAATGAGGTCAGCCGCGATGCCCGCGTTCTTAAGATGGGTTAGTCCTGCGTCTGCAGCGATTACAAAAGCTCCATCCGGAATTACGAGCTTTGTGCCGCTCATATCCCCTGCCCCGACAATACAAATAATTCTGTTCATATAAGTAATATTTCTTCTGTCTGACGGAGATGCTCGGGCGTATTGACTCCGATTATCTCATAGCCAAGCTCGCGAAAGCAGACGCCGATTTTATAGCCTCTTTGCTTAAGAAGCAGCGGCGCATCTGTAAGGTAGTACTCCCCCTGCGAGTTATCGCTCCTCAGCTCTGTAAGCACACTTTGGAGCGCGACGGCATCAAAAACATAAACTCCGCTATTGAGCTCTTTAATGTTCTTCTGTTCCCGTGTTGCGTCCTTGTCCTCGACCATGCCGCAGAATTCTCCGCTGTCGTCGCGCAGGATGCGTCCATAAGGCAGGTCTAGCTCGCTTGTTCCGCTCAGAATAGTGCAGACGTTCTCAGAGACGTCGTGAGCGTCGATGAGTGCGCGATAGGTTTCGCGCTTTATTAGCGGCATATCACCGCAGCAGACGAGGAGCTGACCGTTATAGCCCTCAAGCTGCGAATACGCCGCCATAACGGCATGCCCTGTTCCGAGCTGCTCCTTCTGTTCCGCAAAAGTATATTCAGAGAAGGCGTCGATAACGCTTTCCTTTTGGTAGCCCACGACTATAATACAGTCCTTATTCGGAATAAAATCCAGCGCAGAAAGAACGTGTGCCAAAAGAGGCTTGCCCGCCGCAATGCGCATGACCTTCGGAAGCGTGCTCCCCTCGGTTTGGAGCCTTGTGCCTTTTCCTGCGGCAAGTATTATAGCTTTTAAGTTAGTTTTGTTCATGAATGACCCCCGAAATTTGCATATTAAACGCTGTCTGTCACACCATCGTCTCACGGAGAGGCAGAAGCGTGATGTGATGAGATGAAGCATACTGAAGAACGAATGGAACAATGCTGTCGGTATTTTCGGTTATAGTAATGATAATCGAAGTGTAACCGACTATGTCCTCAAGCTTCGATGTAATGTCTGAGGAGTGTTTTGCAGTTGAAAAGATTTCAATCGCAGGATCAAAATACGCATAGCCGTTACTCCCTGCGTAGGCCTTTGCGTTCTCCGAAATCGAAGCAGAAGAGTATATCAGGGTCGGTCTAATCTGTGCCGCTTCAAAAATCAGGTCGGCTGTTAAAAAACATTCTTGCTCGGGCGAAGAACTGCAATAGATGCCGATACTGTGACCCGAGCCGCAGATTCGCCTAATTACATCAGGTGATGCGGCAACTTCACTCGCCGTCACGAAAAAGCAGACCTTCGCCGCGTAGCTGTCGAGACTATCCAGTAGTTTTTCGCTCGGAAGACCTATAAAGCTAAGAGAAGCGCTTGCGACTTCCGACTCCGTACTGCTCGTAACAGGCTGGGACGGCGTTGGTGTAGCGGGAGACGTCGTGCCGAAATACTCATTGTAGCGGGTACGCATAAGCGATGAAGCCGCATTCAGGAACTGAGAATCAGTGAGAACTTCCCCTCCGTTTTTTATTCTGATAATATCGCCATAGCCGTCGCCACTGATGAAAGAATAATACAGTCCGAAATACTGGCAGACCCAGGAAACAGGTACATAAACCTGTCCGTTTTTAAGGGTTGCCGATACGGAATATGTATTTCCCAAGCTGTCATAGCTGTTGCCGGAGCTTAGCTCAAAAAATATCTGCTTGTTTGAGTTATAGAGCAGCGCAGTCGATTTGGAATCTTTGGAATCAAAATAGTTTAAATAGACTCCGTATGTAGAAAAAACCTTGGCAGGAACGTATGATATGCCGCCGACAAAGGTCGTCATTGAGCCAAGGTCAAGCAGCAGGTCATTCGTGGCAGTAAAACAAAGGCCTGAGCTGTCGGCGTTCGCCGTCTGCACAAACGGCGCTAAAAACAGTATTACCAGCATAAGGGCAATTATTTTTCGTTTCATGGCTTCCCCCTGTGAGAACAGCACAATCTAATTTATAAAATAAAAGAAAGTGAAACTTAACAATTAAATCAACTTAAAGTATTCTAACACATCTTATCTATTCAGGCAAGTAAGCGCATATCGAAAAACGAAATATTGAGCCTTAAACGGGGGAATTTGGTGTTGACAAAGTGTGATTTACATTGTACAATAGCTAAGCGCTTGTGGCCCAGTAGTTCAGTTGGTTAGAACGCCAGCCTGTCACGCTGGAGGTCGACGGTTCGAGCCCGTTCTGGGTCGCCATAATCGCATCTATAGCTCAGTCGGCAGAGCGCGTCCTTGGTAAGGACGAGGTCTCCAGTTCGAATCTGGATAGATGCTCCAAAAGAAGCCCTGTAGTATCAATTACTACAGGGCTTCTTTGTGTACCATCAATGAAATTTTTATAGCGGTAACCATGGTCTATACTAATGTTTATCGATATTCGTCTTCGAAGCTCGCGCAGTTGCTTGTAAAATCGAATATCACCTTTTTGCCCTTGCTGAAATGATAGCGGACACGGCTTGATATGCTTTCGCGTATCCGCCTCGTCATCGCGCCCTGAACAGGCGCAGACAGTAGCTCGCTGGCTCCTTTTTGGTGTTGAACTGCCAAGGTATACTCGCCCTGTCTAACAATGGCAATGCCGCTGCCTAAAAAATCCGGTTTTGCCCCGAGATAGGTGGCAATCCTGTACTCGACTCCACGAACTGAAATTATTCCGATTATTCCCGTAAAACTAATGCCTAGAAACGGAATGTCGGCAGCGGACAGCATAATTGAAATGTCATCATGTAAGCATTGCGACCAAAGGTAACGCCTCGGGAAAGAGTGCCCCCTGTCCCCTTCAATGTATCCTGTTCCATTATCAAAATCCAGCAGCGTGCCGTTTAACATGAGGGTACCGGATACATCGTGCTTCACGCTGAATACGCTGTGGCGGCACTCCATTAACGGTACGTATTGAAACGGACCCATGATGTCGTATTCAGGGCGAATTAGTGCCGAAAATTGCAAGTCGCCGGTAATATCCACTTCGCCGTTATGGGCATCCAGATGAATACCGTCCAGAGAAAAGCGATTGTCCCCGATAACAAAGGAAGCATCTTTTCTGCTCATCTCAACGGACTCAATCGGAAATGCAACACAATAAGCCTTTTTATCCGTTACTATTTGAAGTGACGCTGACCTGCCTTTTATATCAGTATGCACCGCCGGAATGAAAGCAAGTGCATACTCCCCTGCCTGCTGCTTAAAATACAAACCTTCAAAATAATTCTTCATTCACACGCCTCCGAACCTTGGTTATTATGTCCGTCAGGCGCGTTATGATAAGGGCAAATTAAAAATTGCTTTTTAATCTAGTTCTTTGGATAATACCGCTCAAGCCACGCAAGCTCATCGCGGCTCTCGTTTTCCTCATACCAACCCTTGCCGAAGAGCCTATTGACCCGCTGAAAATATTCCTCGTACATCTTCCCTACCCTATCCATTGAATAGTTATTTTCTGCCCATTCTCGGCAGGCTGACGGTTTGATGCGATGGATATTCTTGACAGCCCAGCAGAATTCTTCAAAAACTCTGCATCTAAATCCTGTGACACCGTGGAGCACGGTTTCGGGAAACGCTCCCCAATCGGTGGTGATAACGGGCGTTCCGCAGAGCTGAGATTCAACGTTGACCCCGCCGAAGGGCTCAAGATAGTAGGTTGGCATGAGTACGGCCTTGGCGTTACTCAAAAGCTCCGCTCTTTCCTCAGGTCCCACAGCGGGCTTATAAACTATGTGCTTTTCGTTCCCGAGGGAGAGCCCTTCTATCGGATCATCCAGAGAGCCCTGCCCGACTATATATAGCTGATTTCCTGTACGCTTTGCGATTTCCGATGCCGCCTGAACGCCCTTCCTGCTGATTATTCTTCCGAAGTATAACAGATAATCCTGCTTTTGAGACTTGAACGGAAAATCCGCCGGATCGAAATAGTTTGGAATAACCGCATCATACCAAGCTCCGTCATCAACGTGCAGGAGTCCGTAGATATAATGCATCCAAGCATATGACTCAAAAACACGATGAGATGAAAAAACGCCGGAGTAGCCAATTCCTGGCTCTACTGTGAGTAAATTCACAGCGTCTGCTATAGGCTTCTGATTTGCGCCCATTGTGCACAGAAGTATATCCTGCTCCTGCCTGTTTTCCATAATTGCGGCAATTACGTTGCTGTTAAAAAGTTGATGCGCAAAATCGTTTGGGTCCATCTTAAAAAAGCTCGTTGTTCTGTCGTAATCTCCGTAAGTATTCTTGAGAACCTCCTGAGATGTTACGGGAATAAAGCGGTCACAGTTGACCTCTGAGCCTTCAACTCCGTAAAAATAGACAGTGTGACCGTTCTTTTTCAGCATGTTGGCCAGCTTGATTATTTTTTGCGTATAAGCGCAGGAGGAGTTTCTTTTGTGCGTTTCCAGATGAGCGAGACCTAAAAGATGGAATCGAAGCTTAGGCATTTCAAACTCTCCTTTAACTGAAAATGTGCCTGTTTATATATCTATATGAAAGTTCGTTAAGTAAATATGGGTACCGACAGTAATCGGCACCCAAACATATTATAAAATACATCAAACTGTAAAGGAAATCGTTACTGATACACCACTGTTAAGGGCGGCGACGCTTCCGCTTGTTGTTATTTGCACAAACAGCAAGTCGCAAGCGACAACAACTGCCGAAGCTGATGCGGTAGCGCAGCAAGTCGGCGGATTGGGTCCTGTGACAGTCACTGAGACACCTGTACTTACAGGTGCAGCAAAGCCGCATGGACTTGTAAAGATTGTTGCTGTCACTGCATCGCCCGCAGCCAAAGCATTGTCTCTGACGTTCAGCACAATTCCTGTGATTGTCGCGTCAACCGGAATTACAACTGAACTGCGTACAAACAAAGGAGCTGCAGAAACTGATCCCAGTCCAATCCAGTTACCACTTACAACGGGCAGAGCAGAAGCTAAAAATAGAGTCAGGCCACCCGGTCCTGTTGCGCCCGTTGGTCCCGTGGCACCGGTTGCACCAGTAGGTCCGGTTGGTCCGGTTGCACCTGTCGGACCGGTTGCACCCGTTGCACCAGTAGGTCCGGTTGCGCCTGTGGCACCGGTGGGCCCCGTCGCGCCTGTAGCTCCTGTCGCACCGACTCCGCCTGTTGCACCTGTGGGTCCGGTTGGACCTGTCGCACCGGTCGCACCTGTTGCCCCCGTTGCACCGACTCCGCCTGTTGCGCCGGTGGGTCCCGTGGGACCTGTTGCTCCGGTCGCACCAACTGGTCCGGTAGCTCCAGTAGTTCCGGCTGGTCCTGTTGCACCTGTAGGTCCGGTAGGCCCTGTCGGGCCGGTCGGACCGGTTGGCCCGCAATTCACTATTACGTTGCAGCCTCCCCTATCGATGCTCCTGCCGCAGCCTAAGTTGCTGTTACTGTAATTCCAAACCTTCATGTTCTCGCTCGTATCGATGGGTTCGCTAGGATTGCTATTTGGTTTCTTGAAGTTACGATTCATAAGCTGTATCAACACCTCCTTTCAACATCATACTATGGAAGTATTTGAGATGTGTGCCGCTTAAACGTTATACAATTTTTTAAAATCACTAAAATTGCAATTTCCTTTAATTAAATAGCGTTTTTATTTAAGATAGTACAGATTAAATTATAGAATTTAGATAGTCAGCATGCTAAACTTTTTAAAATAGATTTAATGGCTAATAAAGGCGCGAGCGCTTCATATGCGAATGCGAATGCGTATCATAAAAAGCAAGACCAGCCTCAAATAGTTCGGGGCTGGTCTTGCTTTTTTTAGGAATGAGCTTACGATATTATGCCTGCGCCGGCGCGAAAGGCAATGAGCTGTCCGGCAATGCTGATGGCGATTTCAGCGGGAGTTTCTGCTTTGATGCCCATCAGTCCGATTGGTGCAGTCACTCTGTCAAGATCGGCGCGCGTGAAGCCGTGCTCAATGATGTTTTTTTCAACCTGAGCTTTCTTATGTCTGCTGCCGATCACTCCGATATACCTAGCCGATGTGCAAAGCGACTGTTCCTCAATTACCTGATCAAACTTGTGTCCGCGTGTCAGAACAATGATATAATCGTCGTTCGTCACCTGCTTCATCTCGGGGACATTTTCAAAATTAACAAGCCTTGTATCGGCAGCGCCGGGAAATAGCTCGGGTAATGCAAACTCCGGACGGTCCTCAAGGACTATACAGCGAAAATCGAGATGCGATAGAACAGGAACAAGCTCCTGTGCGACATGACCGCCGCCGAAAATATATACAAAGCCCGAGGACAAAATCTGTTCAGCGTAATACTTTTTTCCTCCGAACTCAAAAACGCTGGCTTGTCCGAATATTGCGTTTGCTATCGTCGGAGCGATATCGCCGATTATACCGAGCTTTTCAGAATAGAGACCGATTTCGCCGTCATACCCATCAGTAAGCTCTGTCACAAGCCATGTCGTTTTCTGCTCGCGGAACTGTGCGAGGGCTGTTTCACAGAGACTGATAATGGCATCGTTTCCGCCTTCAAAATAGCGGAAGAAAATTGTCACGTTCCCGCCGCATATCATTCCGATATCCTCGATTTGGTTTTTCTCAAGAATAAACTGCTTTACAACCGAAGCGCGCTTGTTAATCGCATCTTGAGCAAGCTGTATCGAGCGGAATTCGACAGCGCCTCCGCCGACGGTGCCGCGAATACGTCCCTCACGTCCGATGAGCATTCGAGCGCCCGCGCCTCTCGGAGCCGCTCCAGAGCTGGCAACGACAGTGGCGAGTATTAGATCTTCCTTATTCTCAAGTCTTCTTTTCATCTCCGAAAAAAGCGTCTGCATGGCATGTTCCTCCGTTATTTCTATCTTAATTCTGCATGAGTATTGCGGCACCGATGGCCCCCGCGTAACGCCCTTCTGGCATACAGGTGACGGGTAAGCCAATTCTTTCTTCCAGGCATTTTGCCAAGTATTGCAGATGGCTTAACCCTCCGGTCAAGAGTACAGGGGCCTTCATCTGCATCCGGCAGGTCATCTGGGATACTTTCACCGCAACGCTGTCTATAACGCCGGCGGCAATGTCGTCTCTTGAGCAGCCTCCGCCTATGTGGTTTATGACCTCGGATTCCGCAAAGACAGTGCAAAGTGAGCTGATAGCCAGAGCTTTGCCCAAGGCGGCGTGTTCAAACAACTCGTCAATGTCATATCCAAGACGTGCAGCCATGACCTCAATAAATTTTCCCGTGCCGGCAGAGCACTTGTCGTTCATCAAAAAATCACTTACAGCACCGTTTTCCACACAGATGACTTTTGTGTCCTGTCCGCCTATATCTATGATGGTGCAGTCTTTTGAAAACCGCGCCGCTCCCGCGGCATGACAGGTGATCTCCGTAATTTTCCGCTCTGCATATTCCACGGCGTTGCGACCGTAGCCGGTGGCAGCAACGCGACAAGCATCTATGTCTATGCCGGACTGCATAAGCTGGTTTTTGATAGTTACCGCAGTTTCTTTGCTGCTCCATCCTGTGGGCAACACAAACCTTATTTCGTGATCGCCAAGTACGGCAACCTTTGCTGCGGTGGAGCCGATATCGATACCAACATAATCCATAGCTTTCCTCTTAGCAGTAAACATCCCGTTTCGGATTGATTTGACGGGGCAGCTCCACAACTTTCAAAATTGTTATTCCGCTTTCCTCTATACAGTTACGAACCGCAGATATGTCTTCAGGCTTCACCAGTAAAGACATACCGCAGCAAACCGTCGCGGCTCTGGGAGCAGGGGAGATTCTTACAAAGACTTTGTGCTCTCTGCAATATCGATAGAGAGCCATTCCGTCAGTATGATTTTCGAATAGGACGTAAAAATCGTTCATTAGCCCAGCATTTCGATAAATGCGCCGATTCTGGTACGGAGCTGTTCCGCATCGGTGTCGGTATAGTCAGTCTCGATGCCGAGGACAGGAATACCGGCCTTCTTAAGCTCCGTTTCAACGCTGCGCCCTTCAATATCATACAGAGTGCAGAACTTCAGATTCACGTCGATAACGCCGTCGACCTTATATTCCTTGGCAAGGCGGAGAAGATCATCAATACGGCCTGTGTTGTTATGGAAGCAGGCGCAATTGCATTTCATGTAACGCTCGGCAAGTGCCTCTATCTGATCATCCAACGATACCTTGGTTTCGTCAACTACGTTTTCAAAATAACGAGTACCGGTGCAGGTTTCTTCCACTACTACGGCGGCACCGCTGGTTTCTACGATGTGGTGCAGCTTCCAGTTGGGAATAGCCATAGGAGTGCCTGAAATCATTATGCGCTTTGTGCCAACAGGAAACACGGAAATACCGTTTGCAATACGTTCCTCAAGTTCATCAGCCAGAGCATTTGCCTTCTCTATGCAACGTTCGGGATCATCATAAAAGGCAATCTGCATCATCAGCAGCGCATCCTTGCCGGAAATGGGGATAATGTCGCTCTTGCGGCACTCAAAAACACGAGAAAGGACACGGCGCTTGCTGTTAATCATCTTGATGGACTTCGCGAGAGATTCTTCGGTGACCTTGCCGCCTGTGAACTTCTCGACCACGGCTTTGAAATCTTTAATCTCCTCCGCCCAATGCTTAATGTCCTTTTCCCTCTTCATCTGGGGGATGTCCATAACGTGGACGGGTACTTCTTCCGATAGAATCTCCCAAGCTTTTTTCTTACCGTCGCAGGTGGTCTCGCCGACATACATGTCTGCAATGCGGAAGAAGGGGCAGGTCTTGTCGATTCTCGCGCCTACAGAAGCCTTAATCAGAGGACAGGTGGTATTGGGAAGAACTTTTTCGCCGCCGGGAACCCAGAACTGGCTTCCCCCGCAAAGGCCGGTCGCGATTCCGCCTGCCGCAAATATAATTTCGTCAGGGACAAAGATGCAGAAGGTGCCGAAAACCTTTCCGCCCTTTTTCTGATGCTCAATCAGCTCAGCGGGGCGGACACCGTGAATTTCGGAAACCACGAAGTCGTAAAACGCCATCCCCTCAGGACGGTTTTCTTGTGATAGATATGTATCGCTGAAAGCTACGGGTAGAACCTCGCATAAAGCATCGTGGGTACTAAGATCCATGCCGAGGTCTTCCCACATTTTTCTGTAATCAGCCATTTTCATTCTCCTTTTGTTTTACAAAATTATTAAAAAGTATTATACTTTTAACATAGTTAATTGCGGGTAATAGAGGGAGAAGCTTATGATTTATCTGGATAACGGAGCGACATCATTTCCGAAGTCACCGGGTGTCGGCGAAGCTATGAAACGCTATATTGAAGAGAGCGGAACCAATATTGGCCGCTCCGACTATCAGCTTTCGGCTGACGCGGGGCTGCAGGTTCTGGAGACTCGTGAACGTCTGTGCGGGCTTCTCGGCTTTAACGGAAACTATAGCCACTGTGTGTTCACTTCCGGCGTAACCATGAGCATGAATATGATAATGCAGGGGCTTTTGCGCCCGGGCGACCATCTTATAATCAGCGCAATGGAGCATAATGCCGTTGCAAGAATCGCGGCTTTGCTCGAAAAGCAGGGCGTATCACTTTCACTCGCACCTTGTGACAAGAATGGCATTTTGATACTCGACGAGCTGGAGGGATTGTTTCGCAGCAATACTCGGTTGGTTGTAATCCAGCATGCCTCAAATGTCTGCGGTGCCATTCAACCGATAACTGAAATCGGAGCTATCTGCAAGGAAAAGGGTGTGTTCTTTGCCGTAGACACCGCTCAGAGCGCCGGACACCTCCCTGTATGCATGGATGATTGGAACGCTTCTGCCATTGCCTTTGCGGGACACAAGGGTCTTCTCGGTCCTCAGGGAATCGGTGGCTTCATTCTTCGAGATGAACTGCTCAGTCAAATGAGACCTCTGATTGCCGGCGGTACAGGAAGTAAATCCGATTCTCTGGATATGCCGGAAATATTGCCGGATTGCTATGAAGCCGGCACGCTCAATTTACCCGGTATTATGGGCCTTTTGGAGGCACTTCGCTTCATCGAACAGCGGGGTGTGCAGGCTTTTCGTGAGCATGAGAAATCACTTACCGGACGATTTCTCGACGGGCTTCGGAATAACCCTTATATTCGCGTTCCCGGCCCAGAAAGTGCGGATAAGCGGACAGGTGTAATCTCAGTCGACTTCTTGCGCCGAGATAACGGCGAAGCTGCATTTGCACTGGAAGACCAATACGGAATCCTAACGCGTTGCGGCTTGCATTGCGCGCCTCTGGCGCATAAAACCTTGGGGACCTATCCGCAAGGTACGGTTCGCTTTTCACTCGGATTTTTAAGCTCCGTAGCCGATGTGGACGCAGCGCTCCGAGCGATAGAAAATCTGTGCTGAGTGCTTTCCGATTTTTGCGGAAATTGCTCTGCGATAATTTTTCTTCTGATGGAACGGAAGTATTTCAATTAAAATCCTCAGGTATATCCAAATCGAAAAGCTCCTGAGAATTGACCTGATAATAAAACACCTCTTCGGGATGCTTTGAAATCACCTGTTTCCCGCCTCTGTCTCCCTCAAGCGCTAAAAGCTCCGAAAGATAAATGCGGTTAAAGATAACCGGATTTCCGGAAGTCTTGCCATCAGTTACACAACCAATTGTCTTTCCGCTTATTTGATAGCTCCTTACAAAAGCTGCTGTTGTTTCCGCCTTTAAATAGGGCTGATCAGCGACAAAGAAGGCATAATTCTCCGAATCCGGCAGACTATTGATACCAAGCTTAATCGACGCGGTTATCCCCTTGCCGCTTTCAGGGTTAAATACGGCAATTGCACCACCTTTTTCTGCATAGGCGAGGATTTCATCATATTGGCTCACGACTGTGAGATTAATCGTATTGTCCCGCTTCAGCTCATTTACCGCCTTAAGAAGGTTTGAAAGCGCATGAGTATATAAGGGCTTTCCGCCTAGCGGATGCAAAAGCTTATTTGAACCGAAACGGCGTCCGAAGCCTGAGGCCATAAAAACGATGCCAAGTGTCATATTTAGATTCTCCTTAAAGCGGCAGCATAGATGAGACGATTCCCACTTCGGGTTTGAGCTCATCTATTATTTTTTTGCCGATCTCCGAAAGCGCTTCATCGTCTGCCTGATTGAATATTGGGATTATAAACGCGGACGGAAACTCTTTTTGCATTGGATTTAAGTACGCTTCCTTCATAAATAGGCTCAGATGTTCGGGACGTAGAATTTCATTTTCATCCGAAATATCGAGCGTCGCCCTTGCAAGGCTCCACCGATGGCAGGCTTCATTCCCTTGCCTTCCGATTGCGCTAAGTCCGGATACGGCTAATATGATATCTGTTTCAGGCAGAATCACCGGCTCGCTCTCATTCGGTAACTTGAGCGGAAGTCTCTTCGAGCCGTCGGCCTCAATAAGAATAATATCAGCCATTCGCTTGATTTCACTGTAAAGCTCGTCTCCCGGCCACGTTATCTTTCCACCGTCCGTTTCTTTCCCAACAATCGCAATACCGTTTGTTCGGAGTGCATTTTTAACGTCGGCAGCAAGCCCGGAAAAGATGCCGTATTGCTCGGGAGTATACATATGTGTTGTCGTCAGCACCAGTACTTTTTTTCCCAGCGCTTTTTGTTCCTCTGCAAGATGCATGATAATCGAGGTCTTGCCACCGGAACCGACAACCGCAATTTTCGTTGACACCATAATCCGAGACGCCAATGCTTCACTGAAGCTTGCCGCCTGCGCCCATGTTCCGTTTTTTACTAAAATTCGCATACAAGCTCCGTTAGCGCACTAAGGGCGGTTTTGACTTCCGCCATAGTGTTGTAATGTGAGAAGCTGAAGCGCACTGCGCCCTGGTGCGCTGTTCCCAAAGCCTTGTGCATCAGCGGAGCGCAGTGCCCTCCGCCACGGACTTGTATTCCGTAATCTGCTTCAAGCCTTGAGCAGATTTCACCAGAATCAATGCTCCCAATATTGAAAGCTACAATCGGCGCACGGTCGAAGCTCGAAAAGTCGCCATAGATTTTTATCGAGGAGAGTTCCTTCAGCTTTAGGTAAAACTCCTTCATGAGTTTCTGTTCTTTTTTCCTTATGCTGTCTATTCCGACTTTATTTATATACTTAAGCGAAGCGTTAAGCCCCGCAATTCCATGACCATTCAGCGTTCCTGCCTCAAGATGAGACGGCATTTCATCGGGGTGTGTTTTGCTGAAGGTTTTAAACCCACTTCCGCCGGTCAGCAAGGGCCTGATTTCAACGCCCTTTCGCACGCATATCACTCCAGTACCCTGCGGCCCCATCAGTCCCTTGTGTCCGGAAAAGCACAAAATATCGATATAATCCGCTTCCATGTCGATTGGAATTATTCCAGCAGTTTGGGAAGCATCGACAAGAAAAAGTATTCCGCGCTCTCTGCAAAATCTTCCGATTCGCCGAATATCCGTAAGGTTTCCTGTCAGATTTGAAGCATGGGTGACTATAACGGCTTTTGTGTTTCTTTTGACCGTTGCTTCAAGCTCATCGTATAAAAGACAACCGTTTTTATCGCAGCCGGTTATAGAAAGTTCGACTCCGCGCTCATCCATTTCGTACAGAGGGCGCAGTACGCTGTTGTGATCGAGAACGCTTGTAATCGCGTGGTCACCCGATTCCAGCACGCCCTTTATCGCCATATTAAGGCCCGCTGTCGCGTTTTGAGTAAAAGCTACCCTGTCCGCGCCGCCTGCATTGAACATTTCGGATATGAGCTCCCGCGTTTCATGAATCATCCTCGCGGTATTAAGCGATGCACCATGCGTTCCGCGGTAGCCGTTTCCCATCGTGTTAATAGCGTTAGCCACTGCGCGTCCGACTTCCTTGGGTCTTTGATAGCTTGTTGCCGCGCTGTCAAAATATATCATTTGCCGTCCCTTCTCTCGAGATAAAGCAGCCCGGCGAGAACTGAACCCGCAATGCACCTTGCCTTGTCCGAAATCGTGAAGCAGTTTTCCCGCTCTGAGAGTCTTGGATCGATATCCGCGATTTTGAGCCCTTTTTTAACATCAAAGCCCGATCTGATAAGGCCCCGTAAGACTCCCGGAATCGTTGCCGTTACAGGAAATTCTCCCTCATCGTTACGGATAACCGCAAGAGTCTGCCCTTTTTCAACAATTTCGCCGATTTGCACAGTGTTAAGAAGCACGCCGTCGTGAGCAGCGTGAATTACCCTGTCGCCCGTGATGCCTAAAACATCCCCGGGCGCGCCTGTATTTGGCAAAGCAGCGCCGTTCTCGATAATACGCCCCAGATCGTGTCCACGCATGGTTTCAATTACGAGATCAGCATCACTGCCCGCAGTAAAACCCGGTCCGAGGGCTATTGTTTTCGGTGCCATGTCGCGGTTTGTGCCGAGATTCTTCTTTGCAAGAATAGCGTCGACCAGCGCCCAAGGCCGGGCTTTGTCAAGAATCCTGCACTCCTCGTCGACCATCATTGCGACGTGTCCGGCAGTAATTATTTCAACCGCGCGCTCATATGAATCCGCCAAAATACAGGTCATATCCTCGACAAGGCTTGCGCCGTCATATACCGCCTCCGAAAATGAAACGTGGCGTCGAATTGCCGTGGGGCATTTCGTTTCGAGAACGAGCACGGGGAAGCCACAGCGGCGCAGCGTGTATATCGTTCCCGTTGCAATATCTCCGCCGCCCCGAACAATAATCAATTTTTCCATAATAAACACTTCCATCATGGACGGATTATAAGCGCGGCCCGAGCGAGCCTGTCCGCAATATCATACATATTGGTGACCGTCCCCACGGCTAGCTTTTCGCTCAAACCGTAGAAATTCAAGCAGGTTCCGCAGGTAAGTATCGTTGCTCCGCGAGACTCAAGACTCTTTAAATCCTCAAGCGATTCAGAGCCTTTGCAGGAAAGCTTTGCTCCGCCGTTATATAACAGTATGGTTGCCGGCGGGTTCTCCTGCTTTGAAAGGGCAAAGACAAAGCCTTTCATTAGGAGCTTTCCAAGCGTATCATCTCCGCTTCCCATTATTTCGGAGGAAATGACAACGACAGTTCCCTGTCCAAGACAGCAAAGATTCGGCGCGTCTTCTTCTATGGCTTCGGGAACAGGGGAATCGGATGCTGAAATTTTAACGAGATATTCTCTGTCTCCAATTTTTTCGGATTTATAACTCAGGCTTTTTTGCTCCGCAAGCTTACGCAAATTCTGCGCTGCGATTTCGTTGTCAACTGTAACCTCAATTTCCTCGCCGGGTGCGGCTAATTTTAGCGCGTCCTTTGTCTCGATGACCGGCAGAGGACACTGTTTTCCTCTTGCGTCTATCTTCATTTCAAATCCTCCTATTCAACATAAACGGTTTTTTCAAGCATCGTAGTGACCTCACCAACAATTGCGCAGGCAAGACCCAGAGCTTTCATTTCGGAGAGAGCAGATTCCGCATCAGCCGGATCGATGCATATCAAAAGCCCGCCGGAGGTCTGCGGGTCAAACAAAATTTCCTGCATTGCAAAGGAACAGGCGGAAATCTCAACCTTGCTTCCGACATGGTTTCGGTTCCGCTGACCCGCGGCGGTGATGTAGAATTCATCCGCATAAGCTGCGCTCTCAGGGATAAATGGAACACTGTCTTTCTCGATTCTCGCAGAGAAGTTGTCTCCAAGCATTTCGCTCAGGTGCACTAAAAACCCGAAACCTGTTACGTCTGTACAGGCGTGCGTTTTGTATTTCCGAGCTATTTCAGACGCATATTTGTTGAGCGTCGTCATGGAGCGTATAGCCTCGGATAAAGCCGTCTCGGACGCCGCTTTGAGTCTTGCAGCAGTGCAGACTATTCCCACACCCAAAGGCTTTGTCAGAATAAGCGCATCACCTATATGACAGGCATTGTTTGCAAAAACCTTGTCCGGATGAATAGTCCCCGTGACTGAAAGCCCGTACTTTACATCCTGATCGGCTATCGAATGACCGCCGACAAGAACGCCTCCGGCTTCTTTCACCTTCTCGCTTCCACCGAGCAAAATCTGCCCCAAAATATTCAAATCCATTGCGTCAGGAAAGCAAACAATGTTAAGGGCAGTCTTGAAATCCGCACCCATTGCATAAATATCGCTCAGCGCGTTTGCCGCCGCGATTTGCCCAAAAATATGTGGGTCGTCGACCATCGGCGGGAAAAAGTCAAGCGTCTGTACTATTGCAAGTTCATCAGTAAGCTTATATACAGCCGCGTCATCAGAGCTCTCGAAGCCAATTAGAAGGTTCGGATCATTTGGTTTCGGAAGCTTTTTCAAAACGCTGTTGAGCGCGCCCGGACCAAGTTTCGCGGTACAGCCTCCGCCTTTACAGAACACAATCGGTTCTTCCATCAGTTTCCTCCTTCAAGTCTTCGGTACATTCTATTTTCAATTCCTTATAAAAATCTTCGGAATAATATTTGCTGAATAATTCAGAGCATTTCTCCTGGACTTCCTCCGTGAAGCGCTCATAGCGCTCAAGAAGAAATCTGCCCTCCGGAGTCAAGATCGAGCCGCCTCCGTTTTTACCGCCAATATCGCGGTATGTGAGAGGAAAGCCCCAAAGCTTCTCTATTTCCTTAATCATCTTCCAAGCCTTGCTGTAGGCCATGCCCATGGCTTCAGCCGCTTTTTGGAGTGAGCCTGTCTTCTCAACGGTTTGCAAAAGCGTCGCTATACCGGGACCGAAAGCCTTTTCTCCCTTGAAAAGCCTAACGGCAAGTCTGAAACTCAGTTTTTCATCCAAACGCTTTTCCTCCCTTATCGCTATCCTATTGCGAGAATAGCGGGTTTTAAAACGAACGGCTTGAAAAATTTCCACTCCAAGCCGTTTGTAATTTTATATCATTAGCTCTGTTATTCCCTCGAACGGGATGTTTTCGTTTTGAAGCATTTTAATAATGTCTTCGGTATTCTCAGGCGAAGTGCACCATGCCATACCGCAGCCAGCAGAGATTATCGCCGGTGTGGGAATGAGGCGTCCGGGAAGCATTCCTTTTCTACACAGCCGCTCAGCCTCCAGCGCGAAGGTCGTCGTCGAAAACGTGATGACTGCTTTAAGTTCCCTGTTGACTGCCATTTATTACATCCCCGACTTTCCGAACCCTTATCTCGGCATTTTCTTACCGAGTCTATTATACATCGCCTTCTTGACTGCGCGCAAGATATTTTCATATCCGGTGCAGCGGCATAGATGACCCGAAAGCAGTTTTCTCAGTTCGTCATCCGTGTATTCCTTGCCGGCTTCCAAAATCTCATAAGCGGTCAGCATGAAACCCGGAGAGCAGAAACCGCACTGAATAGCGGACTCGTCCACAAAAGCCTGCGGAACTTCGGACAGCTCGCCGTCGGGTCCAATCAGTCCGTCAAGAGTGATGATGTGTTTTCCTTCGGCCCAGACCGCAAGATAAATGCAGGAGTTAAAAGTCTCGCCGTCGATGAGGACGGTGCAGGCACCGCATTCACCAACTTCGCAGCCTTTTTTTACGGAGGTCAGGCGGTAATCGTTGCGGAGCATATCAGTCAGAGACGCTCTTACATCAATAGTTTTCTCAACATCCTTGCCGTTTAAGTTGCAGTGAACGACTTTATATTGCATTTCGTGTTTTTCAGCCATTATAAAACACCTCCTGCCAGTTTAACGGATTCAAGGAATGCGCGTTTTGCGCTTTCCACAGCAATGTGCGAACGGAACGCCTTGGAGGCGCGCCAACTGTCGCGGGGATTGATATCTTCTAGAACTGCTTTTGAAAATATTTCAGCAAGCTCTTCGGATATCGGCTGACCTAACGCTTTTTCCTCTGCATGAGGAGCGCGCATAGGAACAGGTCCGGCAACTCCGAAAGCAATGCGGGCACGCTCAACTGTTTTTTTATCGGCAGAAAGTCTGACATTGACGGAGGTTCCCAAGGTCGCGATATCCATCGCATTACGCATGGAATATTTGATATAGTTGCCGAAGGTGTTTTCATAGCTGGCTTTGGGAATAAGAATTGCCGTTTGAATCTCCCCAGCCTTAATATCTACCTGACCGGCCTTGATATAGAAATCACGAATCGGAATCCTGCGGATGCCTTCCGGACCTGTCAGCTCGATAATGGCCTCCCAAGCATGGAGAGTCGAAGCCGAATCAGCAGAGGTAACGCCGTTGCAGGTATTGCCGCCAATCGTTCCGATATTGCGAATTTGCGGACCGCCAACCTGATCAACAGCTTGACCCAGTACGTTTATATACTTTTGAATAATTGGGTCTCTTGTAATATGGGAGAAGCTTGTCAGCGAGCCGATACGGATATTCTGCTCATCATCGAGGGAAACGCCTCGAATTTCGTCCAGACCGTATATGCTGATGAGCTCTTTTCCGGCGCGCTTGCCCTCGCGCATCTGGACAAGTACGTCCGAGCCGCCGGCAATAATTTGTGCCTCGGGGTGAGCAAGACGAAGCTCGACCGCGTGCTGAACGCTTTGAGCCTCATATAGTGCTTTCATGTCATACATTTAGTTTTACCTCCCCTATTCGCTTATTAAGCCGGACTCTTTGAATTTTTCAAAAAGGATGTGCGGCGTCATCGGTGCCTGATTAACGGATACCCCGGTAGCCTGAAGAATAGCATTACGGATTGCCGGAGCGCCGGAACAGGTTGGCGGCTCGCCGAGAGATTTTGTTCCGAAAGGACTGGTAGGCTCGGCGTTTTCAACAAACTGAGCTTCGAGATGAGGGTGATCCATGAAGGTTGAAAGCTTATAGTCCAAAAGGTTATCGTTCAGGGGCTTTCCTGTCTTTTCATCGAACAAAAGCTGCTCGGAAAGACCGTAGCCGATGGCCATGCTCATGCCTCCATGAACCTGTGCCTCTGCAAGAGCGGGATTGATTAGGGTACCGCAGTCATGGACGTTGACGAGATTGACGAGCTTCACCGTACACATAGGAACATCAACTTCCACCTCGGCAAAGGAGCAGCCGAAGGAATATGCGTTTGATTTAATCTGAGCCGTCGTTTCAGCGGTGATATGCTGGCTGATGGACAAGCTGTAAAGAATTTCTGTCGAAAGCTCACCCAAAGTCATCAAAACGCGGCCATCTTCCTTGCGAATGATTTTTCCGTCTACTAGATCAATATTTGAAATTGGCATTCTGGTCAATTCATGCGCGGCCTTAAGTATCTTCTCACGCAGAGCCAAAGCGGTCTGCATGATTGAAAAACCGCCGACGTAGGTTTGTCTTGAGGCGTAAGCCCCTGTTCCAAAGGGAGTTATATCTGTGTCCTGATTTGAAACTACATGAACATCTTCAAAATGAATACCGACAGCATCCGCGACCATCTGAGAATAGGCGGTGTCGCAGCCCTGTCCGATTTCAGTTTCTCCGGTCTGGAACTGCAGACTGCCATCTTGGTTGAGAACCATGCGGCAGGAAGAAGACTCGAGCGAGATCGGCCAAACAGCTGTATTATACCAGAAAATTGCAACGCCTACGCCGCGGCGAACAGGACCTGTCTGGTTCTGATACTCCTTGAGTTTGCGCTCATAATCAATATATTTCATGCCCTTATCAAGGCACTGATTAAAGGAATCGTAATAGTTTTCATTTTTAGAGAAGCCGTCAACATATCCAACGGGCATCATGTTCTTGCGGCGGAATGTAAGTGAATCCATACCCAGAGTTTTTGCTACGTCTTCAATATGCGATTCTCCAGCGAACATTGCCTGAGGTATACCATAACCACGCATTGCTCCGGCGGACGGACGGTTAGTATATACGGTATATGCGTCGCACTCAACATTGTCGCAGGGATAAAGCTGCGGAAACGCGCCCATTCCTTTTGCGACAATTCCATGTCCGTGGGAAGCGTATCCTCCCTGATTGGAATAGGCCTCAAGCTTCCTAGCGGCAAAGCTGCCGTCGGGACGAACCCAGCTGATAATGTGGCTGCGAATTGCGTGACGAACGCGGTTACTGACAAAGGTCTCCTCACGGGAGCATTCAAGCTTAACCAGTCTGCCGCCAACCTGTGTTGTCAGATATGCGCACAGGGGCTCATACAGAGCATCCTGCTTGTTTCCGAAGCCGCCGCCGATATAGGGCTTTACAATACGAACCTTGCCCCAGGGCAGCCCCAAAGCCTGACCGCAGACGCGGCGAACAATGTGCGGAATCTGGGTAGAGGAAACGACAACTACTTTTCCTGCCTCCTCATAGGCGAAGCAGAGGTGATTTTCGATATGGCAATGCTGAACTGTCGGCGTGTCATACCAGCCTTCGACCTTGATAAGCCCCGGCTCCTTGATCGCCTCTTCGTAATTTCCTTTTCTGATATTAGTATGTGCCAGAATATTGTTCGGAAACATTTCCTGAATCTGCGGAGCTCCTTCGTTCATTGCGTCCTGCGCGTCCAAAACAAAGGGAAGCTCCTCGTATTCGACTTTCAGGGCACGGACGCCCTGCGTCGCTGCGACTTCGTTTTCGCCGATAACTACAGCAATTTCATCGCCGTAATAACGAACGTGTTGGTTTAGCAGCAGACGGTCGGCTATGTCCTGATGATGAGGATCGGTAGACCAGGGATGTCCGGCTGTTGGAAACGGGTAGTCCGGAACCTGAAAACAAGTGATAACTTTCACAACGCCGGGAATTTGCTCAGCCTGCGTAACGTCGATGGATTTCACAAAACCATGTGCGATAGTTGAGTGACATATCTTTGCAATCAGCGCGCTGCTGTCGCACAGGTCATCTGTATATTTTGCTCTTCCTGTTGCTTTTTCGTATGCGTCAACGCGAATCTTGCTCTGTCCAACGCTTTTACTCATGAATTACGACCTCCTTTGAGAACTGGTTTTTTGTTTATAAGGTTATTTCTTGCTGTACGGAGTATTCTCCAGAGGCAGCTTTGTACGGAACTTGCCGTCATAACGGAAGTAAGCGTCTGAGATGGCTGGGGCTGTTGGAATGGAGGTAATCTCCCCTATTCCGATAGCTCCGCAGGCCACATCCAAGCCCTCTTTTTCCACAATTATTGATTTAATATCAGGAATCTGATTGGAACGGAAAAGTCCCAGTGTGCCGAACTTTGCTGTGGGCTTGCAGTTATCCAGAGGATAGCGCTCAGTCAGAGCAAAGCCCATCGACATAACCACGCCGCCCTCAATCTGACCTTCTACAGAGGTGGGGTTGACGGCCTTGCCCACATCGTGAGCGGCTATCAGCTTTGAAATCTTTCCTTCATCGTCCAGAATGCAAATCTGAGTTGCATAGCCGTATGCGATATGGCTTTTCGGATTCGGAACATCGGCGCCGAGCTTATCTGTTTTTCCGAGATATTCTCCGTAAAATTCCTGTCCATCAAGCTCCGCAAGGGTCTTTTCTTTAAGCGCAAGCTTAAGGTTTTCACAGGCGCGGCGGCAGGCCTCTCCGGTGAAAAGTGTCTGTCTGGAACCGGAAGTGGTGCCGGAATCCGGCGAACAATAGGTGTTGGAACGTTCATAAACAACGTCATTATATTTTATTCCTGTCTGATCGCAGACCATCTGCGTCAGAACGGTGCCAAGACCCTGCCCGATGCAGGAAGCTCCGGCGTAAATATGAAGTTCTCCGTCCTGCACCGCAAGCCGCGCACGTCCTGTATCGGGAATTCCGACTCCGACGCCGGCATTTTTCATTGCACAGCCGATTCCAACGTATTTTGCATCGTCGTAATAGGGCTTTATTGCTTCAAGAGTCTCGACAAGCCCTGTGGACTCATCCACAATCTGACCGTTCGGAAGCTCCTGTCCGGGACGGATTGCATTACGCATGCGAATCTCCCAAGTGGAAATTCCGACTTTATCTGCCATCTGATTTAAAAGACTTTCGATACAAAAGCAGGTCTGCGTGACGCCGAAGCCGCGGAATGCGCCAGCAGGCGGGTTGTTGGTATAAAGTGCTTTTCCGTCAATTTCAAAATTTTGATAGTTATAGGGTCCTGCGGCGTGAGTGCAGGCTCTTTCAAGAACGGGACCACCCAACGATGCATAAGCCCCCGTATCCGCGATAACCGTTGCTTTTACGCCCGTTATTTGACCGTTTTCATCGCAGCCCAGCGTGAATTCCATATCCATGGGATGACGTTTGGGATGAATGAGTATGCTCTCCTGACGGGTGAGCTTGACCTTGACAGGCTTCTTGAGCAGATAGGCAATAAGCGCTGCGTGATGCTGGACGGATACATCTTCTTTGCCGCCGAATCCGCCGCCTACGAGCTGATTTTGCACCTTGACCTTGTCTGCGGGAAGGCCCAGCATTCCCATAATCTCGTGCTGGGTATCGTATGCACCCTGATCGGTGGATAAAACCATAACGCCATCCCCGTCAGGATAAGCTACGGCACATTCAGGTTCTAGAAACGCATGTTCTGTCCAAGGCGTGGAAAATTTCTCAGTCAGAACGTACTTTGAATTGGCGATTGCTTCTGTCGGATTTCCGCGCTTAATATGCTTATGCGCTAAAAGATTGCCCGAACGGTGTACAAGCGGCGCATTTTCTGCCATTGCTTCATAGGCCGAGCGCACAGGCTCCAGCACTTCATAATCAACGCGTATCAGAGTCTTTGCCTGCGCCAGAATATCCTGATCTTCAGCCACCACCAAGCAAATAGCGTCGCCAAGATAATGAGTAATGTCCCCCACCGCAATCATGGTATCCCAGTCACGGACGAGATGTCCGACCTTGTTGTTTCCGGGAATATCCGCCGCGGTGAAAACAGCCGCAACTCCGGGAAGGGCCTTTGCCTCCTCCGTATGGATGGCAAGCACACGCGCTCTCGGATACTCGGCTCGGACGGCGCTACCGTAGAGCATTCCGTCGAGATAAATATCGTCCGGATAAATTCCAGTACCAGTCACCTTTTCCTTCACGTCAACACGGGGAACGCGTGCGCCAAGACTCCAGTCGTCGGGTATAGGCGGAACTTCACCCTTTCGGATTAGTTCTGCAGCGAGAAGCATCGCGTCAAGGATTTTAACATATCCTGTGCAGCGGCAGATATTGTTGCGAATTGCAAACGCGGCTTCATCGCGCGTCGGATTCGGATTTTCATCCAGAAGCCCTTTTGTTGCAATCACCATTCCGGGAATGCAAAAGCCGCACTGCACCGCTCCGGCTTTTCCGAATGCATAGGTATATACGTCTTTTTCGAATTTTGTAAGACCTTCAATTGTAACGATTGACTTTCCGTCCATCTTATCTGTCTGCGGAATGCAGGCCTTTGTAGGCTTTCCGTCAATCAGCACATGACAAGTTCCGCAAGCGCCCTCGCTGCAGCCATCCTTCACCGAAGTCAGGCGAAGAGTATCGCGCAGATAGCGGAGCAATTTTTGATTTTTTTCCACGGTAACTGTTTTACCGTTTACAGTAAATGTCGCCATCCGTAATCCTCCTGTTTGTATACAAAAACTACCGAAAACAGCATAATCCCCTCAAATTAATTAAGGGATTTATAGAAAACTATTTCCGGTAGTTTGTAGAAACACTCAACCAATTATGAGCATATATAAACCCAGCCGTTCAATATTCAACTGTCAGAATCTTTCAGCCTTTCACATTGCTGGAAGCTTTAATGTTCTTTATATAAATATACTAAATTTCGCTCCCATTTGCAACACATTTTGCAAAAGAACTTGATGATTCCAGACATTACATCATAAGCTAAATTTATCTCTTTTTAGGAATGAGCCTGTGCGCTCTAAAACAACCTGATGCTCATCTACAACCTTCAGACCCCTTAGATAGACCTTATCAACACGTCCAAGGGTCTCGAAACCCTCATATGGGGCATAGTCCGTATTATAAGCTTGGGTCTTAGCGCTGATGACGCCACGAGCCTCTGGGTCAAATACTACGATATCCGCATCCGCGCCAGCTACGATGCGTCCCTTGCACGGATAAGCGCCGTAGAGCTTCGCGGGATTTTCGGAAAGCAGTCTGCACATTTGGGTAAGCGAAATCCTGCCCTGCTTAACGCCATATGTGTAGAGCAGAACTGCTCTGTCCTCGACCCCCGGCATACCGCCAGGAATCTTCGTAAAGTCATTTTCGCCCATTCGCTTCTGCTGCATGTTGAAGCTGCAGTGATCGGTCGAAACAGTCTGTATTTGGTCCTCCGCCAGCGCAGTCCAAAGGCAGTCCCTGTCCTCCGCTTTTCTGAGAGGGGGGGCAATGACGTATTTCAGGCACTCGGGTAGGGGCAGCTCATACAGCGACTGATCGAGAAGTAGATATTGCGGGCAGGTCTCAAGATAGACCTTCTGCCCTCTTTCTCTTGCTTTCAATGCTTCCTCATATCCTGCCTTTGAGGTCAGATGAACTATAATTATCGGCGAGTCGGCGAGCTCCGCGATTCTAAGAAGCCTGTCCATGGCTTCCGCCTCAACCTGATACGGTCTTGTCTGCGGGTGGCAAACAGTTTCGTTATGCCCGAGACGTTTTTTGTCTTCCACGAGTGCTTTAATCACACCACTGTTTTCGCAATGAACACCCGTTATGCCGCCTACCTCTTTGAGACGCTTCAGAATTTGATAGATTTCCTTGTCATTTACCATCACATCATCATATGTCATGTAGAGCTTAAATGATGTGACGCCAATATCGATCATATCCTGAATTTCGTCGCTGATTTTTCCGTTCCAATCCGATATAGCCATGTGAAAGCCGTAATCGCAGGAGGATTTATCTTTCGCCTTGGTAAGCCAGTGCGCAAAACCTTCGTTCAGGCTTTCGCCATGGTACTGAGTGGCAAAATCTATAACTGTTGTTGTTCCGCCGAGCAGGGCCGCACGGCTGCCTGTAATAAAATCGTCAGCCGTAACCGTGCCGGCTACTTCAAGATCGAAATGCGTGTGCGCGTCAATGAAACCGGGAAAAAGAAGCTTTCCGCTCACATCCACGGTCTGCGCATCACTTTCGGTCAGGTTCTCTCCTGTTTTTGATATTTTTCCGTCCTCTATCAATATGTCTTGAAGAAGGACTTCTTCACCGGAGACAAGTGTTCCGCCTTTTAGTAATGTCTTCATATCCGTGTACCTTGCCTTAAACGTGATATTTGGGAGGCGATATCACCAGATAGGCATATTGGCTAATAACGGCCGAAATCAGGCTGCATATGTCTTCCGGAATCAAAGCGGTCTTCTCGCCGACGGTATAATCGAAAATACCATTCTCAAGACGTACCTTGCAGGTGTTGCTCATTGAATCCGTCACAACGAAGCCCTTGTTTTTACTGTTTTCAAAATCCTCAATTGATGCAAAGAGTGTAAATTTATCAAGATACGGAGAGCTGTCATATGGGCAGAAGCTCTTGCAGTTGCCGCATTCGTTGCACATATAATCCACATGAATAATCTGGTTCATGCGCATGCCGGGAACTGCAATTGACACGTTTGCTCTGTTCGGGCAGACCTCAACGCAGTTTTCGCATATGCTGTTGCAATTCAGGCAGCGGGAGGAATCCAGACACTTTTTAGCTTCCTCTTTTAAAACGCCCTTGCGACTGTAAATGGTTTCGGACTTTTCCTGTGTGTCAAAATCGACCGCAACGGACTTTCCGAGTATACCCTCAGCAGCCTTTCTTGCGTCTCTGATCGCTTCAACAACTGTCGCGGGACCCCACAAGCAATCACCAATAACATAAACGCCCTTAATTGACGTCTCCAATGTTCTCTCACTGACTACAATGCGTCCCTTTTCATCAAGCGCGATGCCGTTATTTTGGTAAAAACTCTTCGGAATGCGCTCGCCTACTGCGGCAATCACTGTGTCAACCGAGAAGGTCTTCGTCTCGTCTGTCTCCTCAAAGCCCGGGCGACCAGAAGTATCAGGTGTGCCGATCTTCATCTTTTTACAGGTAAGCTTACCGTCTTTTAGCTCCGCGGGAGAAAGCAGCTCATGAATTTCAACGCCGTCTTCAATTGCAAGGCGGATTTCCTCTTCATCTGCAGGCATATAACGCTTTGTTCTGCGATAGATTAAGAGCACCTTGGGAGCGCCATTTACGCGTTTTGCGGCTCTCGCAGTATCCATCGCTGTGTTACCGCCGCCAATAACAGCTATGCATTTTCCAGCATCGATTTTGCCTTCATCACGCTTAAAAGTCTCTAGAAAATCGATTGCGTTCCATGCAGTCCTATCGCCGATTTTGAGGACGCCCTGCTCTGAAGCGCCGACAGCCAATATAATGCTATCGAAGTCCTTTTTTAGTTCATCAAGTGAAGTAACTTCTTTTCCGGTTACCACTTTAACGCCCATTGAAAGAACAAGCTTAATATCGTTTTCTATTGCGCCATTGGCTATTCTGAATCCGGGAATCACATTCCTGACGACACCGCCAAGCTTTTCACGCTTTTCGAATATTGTTACGTCCATTCCGCCTTTTGCAAGGAAGTATGCCGCTGAAAGACCAGCAGGCCCTCCGCCGACAACGGCGGCTTTCCCTTTTTCGGTGACAACGGGCTTTTTCATCTGGCTCAGCAAATCAAGATAGCCGCCGTTAGCCGCTTCGAGCTTAATTGACCTTATATTTACGGGCGATTCATAAAAATTACGAACGCACTTTGTCATGCAGTTGTGGGCGCAGATGGTTCCTGTAATGAACGGCAGAGGGTTCTTTTCAACTATAACCTCCAGCGCTTCGGTCATTTTGCCTTCTTCGGCAAGTCTCATATAGGTCGTGGTATCCTGCTTTATCGGGCAACCCTGCTGACACGGAGCAGTAAAGCAATCTATGAGCGGAACGCTCTGCTTCATTTTCCTCGAAGGCAGGGTCTTAATTGACTTGACATGATGCTTCGAGACTGTAGCATCCTCGACGAGCTTCGAGACAAGCGCATAATCAACACCGTTAAATTCCTTAGAGGCGCCCGCGCCCCAGAGCTTTGCAAGCTGCTCGAGCCGCTGATATCCGCCGGGCTTTAGTAATGTAGTTGCCAAGGTAACGGGGAAAATTCCGGCAGAAACTACGTCTTTAATGTTGAAATAGTCGAGACCGCCGGAAAATGAGATACGTAGCTTTCCCGTAAAATCCTTTGAGAGCTTCTCGGCAACAGAGAGCGACAACGCGAACAGCGATTTGCCCGACATATACATTTCTTTTCCGGGTAATTCCTCAGCACAGATGTCAACAGGAAATGTGTTGGTTATCTTGACGCCAAACTCAAGATTATTATCATTCGCAAGCGCAAGCAGACGCTCAAGCATGGGCACCGCGTCTTCATACTGCAGGTCATCCTTGAAGTGGAACTCGCCAAATGAGACATAGTCGTAGCCCATTCTGTCGAGAACTGATCTGGCATAATCGTAGCCCAACAGAGTCGGGTTACATTTAATAAAGGTATGCAGCTTTTTCTCAGTCAGTAGATAACGAGCTATCCTTTCGATTTCCTGTGGAGGACAACCGTGGAGAGTTGAGAGCGTCACAGAATTGCATACGCTCGCCGGAATGCTCTTAATATCGTCTAGGGTGACTTTTTCAAACCTTCCCGCATTTGCGGTGAGCCAGTCCATGCACTCGCTGTAAATTGATGTGCCGCTCGCGTCCTTGAGTCCTTCGATGAATCTATCAATCTTTTCGGTCTTGATGCCGGCAAGGTCATAGCCGACACTCATATTGAACTGGAACCCGTCCATATTACCCAAGCCGAATTCTTTTGCGATGACTTTCAGCGCAAACCAGGCCTTGACATATTCGTCAAAAGCCTGCGGAACATAAAGCTCGGTCGACCATTCGACGTTGTAGCACTCGTCGTCTGCCTTAATGCACGGCTTTGAAACCGGCAGATCCTCGCCGTCGAGTATCTGAACTGTTTTCAGCTCGAAGAAACGGCTGCCCGCATAATAAGCGGCGACGATGTTCTGTGCAAGCTGCGTGTGTGGTCCTGCGGCAGGTCCGAAGGGCGTCTCTAGCTTGCGGCCAAAAACATGCCATTCATTTTTGTTTTCGTGGATATACGGTCTGTGAATTCCGAAAACCGTACCACTAGTCTTTTTTTCTTCCAATATCCATTCCATCATTTCTGCGAATGGAATCGGTGTCATTTTATCGCTCATTATAACTGCCTCCGTTTCTGAATTTAGCCGTTCAATTTTTTCCAAAGCTTAGTGGATTCTTCACGAACCTCAGAGAGAACCTTCTCTTCGTCGATTCCACAAAGCTCCCTGTCCTTCATTAAGACCTTGCCGTTACAGACTGTCGTAACAACATTTCTCCCCGTCATACCGAAGAGGATGTGACCGTTGCAATTTGTGCCGTCCATCGGGGTTGGCGGGATGTAATCCATGACAATAACATCGGCGGCCGCGCCCTGCTTCAAAACGCCCAGTTCCTTTTTGAAATAGCGGCCTGCGATTTTCGCGTTGCCCTCGAACAGCATCTGAGGCACTTCGCCCCACGCGGTTGTCGCGTCGCAGAGATGATGCTTGTGCAGGATGTTTGCAACCTTATATGATTCTATCATATCGTGCGTGTATCCGTCAGTGCCAAGTCCTGTCAGTATGCCTCGGTGCACGATCTCCATTGTCGGCGGGCAGCCGCAAGCGTTGCCCATATTGGACTCAGGATTATGCACAACCATGGTATCAGTTTCACGAAGCAGTTCCATTTCGTGAGCGTTTACATATATACAATGAGCAGTAATGGTTTTTGGGCCAAGAATTCCCATATCCATCAGACGGTCGATGATTCTCTTTCCGTAGTTCTTCAGGCAATGGTGCAAGTCCTCAATACCCTCGGCAACATGGATGTGATAACCGACGTCCTGCGGTTTCGACGCAGCGCATAGTTCAAGCGTCTCGTCGGAAAGAGTGAAAGACGCATGCAGACCCATCATTCCTGCAAGCATATCGCTTTTGTCGTCCAGCGCGTGTTTAATAAACGATTCGTTTTCCTTAACAGCCAGACGAGCCTTATCCTTACCGTCGCGGTCTGAGACTTCATAGCAAAGGCAGGAGCGGACTCCCATTTCCTTTGCAGCATCTTCAATTGCCGAGAGACTTCCGCTAATCTCGCCAAAACTCGCGTGATGGTCGAAAACTGTTGTCACACCGTTTTTGATAGAATCAATGTAGGTTTGCCTTGCGCTTTGCCTAGTCTGCTCAAGAGTGAGATTGCGGTCAATCGTCCACCACATACCGTCGAGAATGTCAAGAAAACCCTTGGGATTATATCCGTTAATACTCAGACCTCTCGCCATGGCGCTGTAAATATGCTCATGGGTGTTGATAAACGCGGGCATTATTACGCCGCCCTTGGCATCTATAAAGTCCGCCTGAGGGAACATTTCTCTCATATCTGCCGTTTTTCCGACTTTTAATATGACAGAACCATCAAGTACAACTGCTCCGTTTTCAAAATAGGGATTAACGGAGTCCCTCGTTATTAATCTGCCGTTTCCGATTAAAATCATGAAACTACCTCCAAGAATTTGTTGTTTATTACTAAGCGTCTCTCTTTAATAAGAATCTATATCGTTATAATAGCACTAAATATTTGCATATTCAAGTAAAAACAAAAATAATTTTAGATAAACTAAAAATAATTTAGATTTTCTACTTGAATATCTTATTTTTTGTGTTATCATGAGAATGTAATCACAAGTATTAACAATCCAAATCAGAGCGAGGGACGATATTTTGGAATATATGTTTGAAATATTGAAAGACATTGCAGATGGTATTGCCCAGGAATTTGGTCAAAATTGTGAAGTTGCCATTCACGATTTATCCGGCGACCTTGAAAACTCCATTGTATACATAGTAAATGGCCATGTAACCAACAGGCACGCCGGAAGCGGCACATCAAAAATTGTTCTTGAAACAATGCATAAGGATGCATCGACAATTAAAGACCAGCTCGGCTACCTCTCCCGTACATCTGAAGGAAGAATTCTGAAATCAAGCACCATATTTATAAAAGACGCAAACGAGAAGGTTCATTACATTTTATCCATAAACTACGACATAACGGAACTTCTGTCTGTAAGCCATGCAATTCGAGATCTTATCACTCCGGAGGTTGCGCCGGAATATGAGCAGCCGGAACAAATTACGAACAATGTGAATGACCTTCTGGATAATCTTATTAGGCAGTCCGTAGCTCTGGTCGGGAAACCGGTTGCCCTTATGAGCAAGGAAGACAAAATTAAGGCAATTCAATTTTTAAATGATTCTGGTGCTTTCCTGGTTACTAAATCAGGAAACAAAATTTCTGAGTATTTCGGAATCTCGAAGTTCACAATGTATAGTTACATTAATGAAGTTAAAGAATAAAACTTATAAATCAGAAAGGGGGCGCACGCCGTATTTCACGGGTCATAAAGACGACCGAACGGTAGAGTAAAATGCAAAAAGAAATTTTATGGGTCGAAAACAAAATGCCTAAGACAGTGGATGAACGTCTTTCCATTATGTCGCTGGATGAGGTTGAAGCAGCAAGGAACTTTCACAAAAGCTTCCCGCAGTATTCAAGAACGCCTCTTGCTAAGCTGAACCACTTGGCAGAGTATCTCGGTGTAAGCGAGCTTTACGTTAAAGACGAGTCATATCGCTTTAACCTTAATGCTTTCAAAGTGCTTGGCGGTTCCTTTGCAATTGCGAAATACATCGCAAAGCAGACAGGCAGGAATATTTCGGAGCTAACTTATGACGTCCTCACCTCGGATGAACTGAAAAACGATTTCGGACAAGCCACCTTCTTCACAGCTACTGACGGCAATCACGGCAGAGGCGTTGCGTGGGCAGCAAACAAGCTTAAGCAAAAGGCAGTCGTATTTATGCCTAAAGGCACCACAAAGACTCGATTTGAGAACATCCTTAAAGAAAACGCAACTGCCACAATCGAAGTTGCCAATTATGACGAGTGCGTAAGAATGGCGGCAGAGGCGGCGGCAAGCACAAAGAACGGCGTCGTTGTTCAGGATACGGCGTGGGAAGGCTATGAAGAAATTCCCGCCTGGATAATGCAAGGTTACGGAACGATGGCGATGGAAGCTACCGAGCAGCTTGAAGAATACTGCTGCGGACGTCCAACACATGTTTTTGTTCAGGCTGGCGTCGGTTCGCTTGCTGGAGCAGTGCAGGGGTATTTCGCAAACCGTTATCCAAACAATCCTCCAAAAGTAATAGTCGTTGAAGCACAAGCTGCAGCCTGCCTTTATAAGAGCGCGGCGAAGGGGGACGGTTCGATTCAAATCGTTGACGGAGATTTGCAGACGATTATGGCAGGACTTGCCTGCGGAGAACCGAACACGCTTTCGTGGGATATTCTTAAAAACCATGTTAAGGTCTTTGTTTCCTGCCCCGACTGGGTTGCGGAAAGAGGCATGCGAATGCTGGCGGCACCCATTAAGGGCGACCCGCAGGTTATTTCCGGCGAATCAGGAGCCGTATCAATGGGTCTTCTTGCAGCCATTATTAAAGACCCCGAATATACAGAACTTCGCGATGTAATAGGAATTAATTCCGACTCAAAAATTCTTCTTTTCTCCACCGAGGGAGATACAGACCCCGAAAGAGACAAAGCCATAGTCTGGGATGCCGCTAAAATTAAAACTTTATAATTTGAAGGAGAAAAAAATTATGGATTTCGCAAAGATTAATGAAAAAGCTAACGCCTATGAAAAGGACATGACCAAGTTCCTACGTGATCTGGTCAAGATTCCCGGCGAAAGCTGCGGCGAAGAGGGCCACATCAAGAGAATCGCGGAAGAAATGAAGAAGGTCGGATTTGACAAAGTTGAAATCGATCCTCAGGGCAACGTTCTCGGCTACATGGGAACTGGCAAGACGCTCATCGCTTACGACGCTCATATCGACACTGTCGGCATCGGCAACATCAAGAACTGGGCGTTCGATCCCTATGAGGGCTATGAAAACGACACCGAAATCGGCGGACGCGGAACCTCCGACCAACTCGGCGGTATAGTATCCTCTGTTTACGGCGCAAAGATCATGAAGGATCTCGGACTTATCACTGACAAGTACACCGTTCTTGTAGTTGGCTCAGTTCAGGAAGAGGACTGCGACGGCGTTTGCTGGCAGTATATTATCAACGAGGACAAGGTTCGTCCCGAATTTGTTGTTTCCACCGAGCCTACGGACGGCGGAATTTATCGTGGGCATCGCGGCAGAATGGAAATCCGCGTTGATGTCAAGGGAGTCTCCTGCCACGGCAGCGCCCCTGAAAGAGGCGACAACGCTATTTACAAAATGGCCGACATTCTTCAGAATATACGTTCGCTCAACGAAAACGATGCTGAGGACGGAACCGAAATCAAGGGTCTCGTCAAGATGCTCGACGAGAAGAACAACAAGCAGTGGAAGGAAGCTCGCTTCCTTGGACGTGGAACAGTCACCACCTCGGAAATATTCTTCACAAGCCCCAGCCGCTGTGCTGTCGCAGACTCCTGCGCTGTTTCGCTTGACCGCAGAATGACCGCCGGTGAGACTTGGGAAAGCTGCTTAGACGAAATCCGCGCTCTGCCCGCCGTTAAGAAGTACGGCGACGACGTTAAGGTTTCCATGTATGAATACGACCGTCCCTCTTGGACGAACTGTGTCTATCCTATCGAGTGCTACTTCCCCACTTGGGTCATTCCCGAGGATCACCCTGTTGCAGTCGCATTGCAGGAGAGCTACAAAGGTTTCTTCGGCAACGAAAGAATTGGCGACAGCACAACTATTGAGATGAGAAAAGCCCGTCCGCTTACCGACAAATGGACCTTCTCCACGAACGGCGTATCCATCATGGGACGCAACGGAATCCCCTGCATCGGCTTCGGCCCCGGAGCGGAGGCTCAGGCTCACGCTCCCAACGAAAAGACATGGAAACAGGATCTTGTAACCTGCGCAGCTGTATATGCAGCTCTTCCCACTCTGTACTGCAAGTAAAACCTAGCAGTTGTTTTTGTTAATGTAAAATAAACTATTATTATTTGGAGGTATATTCTTTTGAACACACAAGATTTTGCTAATAAACTTAACGGTCTTAAATTCAACGAGATGTTCAATAACGACTTTTTCCTGACTTGGGAAAAAACTGATGACGAGCTTAATGCTGTCTGGACAGTCGCCGATGCGCTTCGCAATCTGCGCGAGAGAAATATATCAACTAAGGTATTTGACAGCGGTCTCGGCATCTCCCTGTTCCGCGACAACTCGACCCGCACACGTTTTTCTTTCGCTTCCGCCTGCAATCTGCTCGGACTTGAGGTTCAGGACCTAGACGAAGGAAAATCACAGGTTGCTCATGGTGAAACCGTCAGAGAAACCGCAAACATGATTTCGTTCATGGCTGACGTTATCGGTATCAGAGATGATATGTATATCGGCAAGGGCAATGCCTATATGCACGAGGTAGCCCAAGCTGTCGAACAGGGCAACGAGGACGGAATACTTGAGCAGCGCCCCACACTTGTAAATCTACAGTGCGACATAGACCACCCCACTCAGTGCATGGCGGACATGCTGCATATCATCCATGAGTTCGGCGGCGTCGAGAATCTTAAAGGCAAGAAGCTTGCCATGACATGGGCATATTCTCCGTCTTACGGCAAGCCCCTTTCAGTACCTCAGGGCGTTATCGGCCTGATGACCAGAATGGGTATGGAAGTTGTTCTTGCTCATCCCGAAGGCTATGACGTAATGCCCGAAGTCGAAGAGGTCGCAAAAAAGAACGCAGAGCTTTCCGGCGGCTCTTACAGAAAGACAAACAGTATGGCTGATGCCTTCAAGGATGCCGATATTGTTTACCCGAAGAGCTGGGCTCCGTTCGCAGCTATGGAAAAACGCACCGACCTTTATGGAAACGGTGATTTCGATGGCATCAAGGCACTTGAAAAAGAGCTTCTTGCACAGAACGCTCAGCACAAAGACTGGGCCTGCACCGAAGATCTGATGAAGACAACGAACGATGGCAAAGCCCTGTATCTGCATTGCCTGCCCGCCGACATTTCCGGTGTCAGCTGCAAAGAGGGCGAAGTGGACGCGTCAGTGTTTGACCGTTACCGCACTCCTCTTTACAAGGAAGCAAGCTTTAAGCCCTATGTAATCGCAGCAATGATTTTCCTCTCAAAGTTCAAGGATCCTGCAAACCTTCTCCTACAGCTTGAGAAGAATTCAGTTCAAAGAATCTGCAAATAATTCGCTTTCGATCCAATTTGAGTGATCATATCCCCCCTCCTTAGGCGCCTTTCGGGAGACTGCCATTCCTTCATTGTTTGTAATCCATGTGTATTATTTATATGATAATATAGGTACCTCCATAATATCTATAATGCTTCTCCCCTTCTCCTTTCTCCTTTTTCCAGCTATACTTTTCTCAAGCAGCCTCCCGAAAGGACTGTCACTTAAAGGATCGATACTGATAATACAATTTTAAACTTCATAGGAGATTTATTATGATTTCGTATGTAAACACAACTGATGCTCCGCAGGCCATTGGCCCATATTCTCAGGCAATCGTTTTCGGCGATCTGATGTTCACCTCGGGCCAGATACCCCTCGACCCGACAACGGGCGCAATAGCCGGCGCTACTATCGAAGAGCAAGCGCTCCAGGTCATGAAAAACCTGTCAGCGGTGTTTAAAGCGCAAAACACAGGTTTTGAAAACGTTATCAAAACAACATGCTTTCTTGCTGATATGAAGGATTTTGCAGCTTTCAACAAGATTTACGGCGAATACTTTACCGGAAAGCCCGCAAGATCCTGTGTTGCCGTCAAAGAGCTTCCGAAAAATGTGCTTTGCGAAGTCGAAGCAATTGTCGCTTTGAACTGAAACAAAGCAGAGGAGAATTATTTTATGAAGAAAAAACGCATTGTTATTGCATTAGGCGGCAATGCCTTAGGAAACACACTTCCAGAGCAGATGGAAGCAGTTAAGGTTACCGCAAAGGCTATCGTTGATTTGCTTGAAGACGGCTGCGAGGTAATCGTGGCTCACGGAAACGGCCCGCAGGTGGGCATGATCAATAATGCAATGTCCGCTCTTTCGAGAGAGGATGAAAAGCAGCCTGTAGTTCCGCTCTCCGTATGTGTCGCGATGAGCCAGGCTTATATCGGCTATGATTTACAGAACGCTCTGCGCGAGGAACTGTTTAATAGGAATATACAAAACGTTCCCGTTACGACTATGATAACGCAGGTTCGTGTAGATGAAGACGATCCTGCCTTCCTCAACCCAAGCAAACCAATCGGACAGTTCATGTCACTTGAGCAGGCTATGACCTTAGGAGAACAATACGGATACGTGGTCAAGGAAGATGCAGGCCGTGGTTATCGCCGCGTAGTCGCCTCTCCTAAGCCGGCAGAAATCATTGAGATTGATGCAATTCGCTCCCTTGTTGATTCCGGACAGCTTGTGATCGCCTGCGGCGGCGGCGGTATTCCTGTTATAAAAAAAGGGAACCACCTGAAGGGTGCGAGCGCGGTCATCGACAAGGACTTCGCAAGCGAGCTTCTGGCCGAAAATCTTGACGCTGATTTTCTAATTATACTGACCGCAGTCGAAAAAGCGGCGGTTAATTACGGAAAGCCCGACCAGAAATGGCTCAGCGACATTACTATAGCCGAGGCCGAGCGCTACATCGAGGAAGGGCATTTTGCCCCTGGCTCAATGCTTCCGAAGGTTCAGGCGGCTGTCAAGTTCGCTTCCTCAAAGGCAGGCCGAACTGCGCTGATAACTCTTCTCGAAAAGGCCAGTGAAGGCATAAGCGGAAAAACAGGAACAAGAATTACACTTTGATTTTAGCTGAATAAACTACATTAATGGGACTGGTCTTAATTGATCAGTCCCATTAATAATATTTATTTTTAATACAGCTCTGAAAATGGAATTTCAGAAAATCTGCGTACCGCATACAAACTTATGCGCTGTGTCACGCCCATTTGAAAGATAGGCATGCCTTTCGAGCCTTTGTCTGAGAGTGAGCGGAGAATGATAGCTCGGAACGCAGTCATCAAATGCTACGGCGTCAAACTCATACCCTTTTTCAAAGCTTCCGACGCGCCCGAAGAACTCTCCCCCGCCCTTAGTGCCAAGGAAAAACGCTTCCTCGAAGGTCAGAGGTTTAAGATTCTTATCTTGCAATCTCCAACGCATTTTTGACATCTGTATAGAGTCCGCCATCGCCCGAAGTATTGATTCCGATGCGCCGCCCGCAACGTCGCTACCCAATCCGCAATTTATCCCCATATCCAGGAATTTTCTGACTGGCGCGATTCCGGAGGCGATGTTTGTGTTGGACTGAGGGCAGTGAGCGATAAAAACCCCGTTTTCCTTAATGCGCGCAAGCTCGTTCTCTTCGGAATAAACGCAGTGCGCCATTATAGTCGGCACGTCCCGTCCGAAAAGCCTGTACCTGTCGTAAGCATCTCCGTAAAATTCCGATTCTTTGCATAGCTCCTTGACCCATTCAATTTCCGCAGGGTTTTCGGAAAGGTGTGATTGAAGCGGCAAAGCGTATTTCTCTTGAATATCTCGCAACAGATGCATAAGCTCATCAGTGCATGTAGGTATAAATCTGGGAGTGAGCATCGGCTTTGTGTTTTGGAAACCACGGCTTTCACAAAAGTTTACCCATTCTTCTGTATCTCTTGCGGACTTACCGGTATCTTCAACCATAATAGCTGGACAGTTCCTGTCCATATTTACCTTGCCGACATAGGTATGCAGACCTGTTGCCTCCATATACTCCATAAGCAATTTGGTTGCAGGGACATGGGTGGATGCAAAAATACAAGCTCTTGTCGTTGCGCCAAGCCTCATTACTTCCGCAAAATCAGTATAGGCCGCCTTTGCGTATTCTATATCTGAATATCGACTTTCCTCCGGAAAAGTGAGGTTGTTGAGCCAGTCCAAAAGCTCATCATCCATTCCAAGTCCGCGCAGAGTAAACTGCGGGGCGTGAATGTGTAGGTCGACTAAGCCCGGTACTACAAGAAGTCCGGAATAGTCATAGACCTCAAGCTCTGTGTATTCTTCAGGTATGTTTTCAAAAACGCCAGCAGAATGACCGTCCAAGCAAATGAGATAATGATCTTTAAACGTAAGCAGTGTATCTTTATCCGCACTGTAACAGATGTCGCCTTTGATGACAAAACTATTTAGCTTCATAATTCACACTCTTTCTTAACATAGAATTTACGTATTTACCTGCTTCTTAAAAGGAATAAAAAAGCTACCTCGATATGCTGCTATAAATCCATTCAAGGAATTTATAGACAACTATTAAAGGTAGTTGGTAGACACGCTCAACCAGATTATGAGCATATATAAATCACATATTAAATTGTTAGCTTCTTATCCGCAAATATATTATATAGCACTTTTCATAAAATGCAAGCTGTCTTGAGCTAAAATACTAAGTATTATTTTCAAATTTTCAGCATCAACACCGCAAACCATGACCTGCAAGAATAATCATCCTCGCAGGTCATGCAAATTCATTTCTAATTCAGTTGCTTAGTTTTGCGCAGTCGGCAGGCTCTCCCTGAAGCATAGTGAGTCCGTGGTCGAGCGCGGGCAGAACGGCCTCAAGATTTTCCTTCGCGGCCTTGGGTGAGCCTGGTAGGTTTATTATGAGCGTGTCTCGGCGTATGCCTGCCTGAGCACGCGAGAGCATGGCGCGTGAAGTAATTTTAAGAGAAGCATAGCGCATGGCTTCCGGTATTCCGGGAGTGAGCTTTTCGCAGATCGCAAGAGTTGCCTCCGGCGTTACGTCGCGTGGAGCGAAGCCAGTTCCCCCTGTAGTGACGATAAGGTTGACCGCTCTTTCATCCGCTATTTTTTTTAGAACGGCTTCAATCTGGTCCTGCTCATCAGGAACAATCATTGTGAGAGTAACGGTATATCCGGCGTTCCTCAGTATTTCGGCGACAAGTGGACCACCCTCATCCATGCGTTTACCGCGATTACAGCGGTCACTGACGGTAATTACAGCGGCACTGAACATAATAACTCCTCCTTAGCGCAAAAGCAGAATATCCTGCGGCGCGATACTAATCGTAACTGTCGTTTTATCAGGCTGGGCAAGCCAAAGCCTCTTCCCTATTTCCATTCGAATTATTTGAGCGTCCGGTCGGCAGCTCACTGGGCGTAGCATTAATATTTCTGAAAACACATCTTCTATGACTCTTTCAACCTTGCAGCTTATGGCGTTTTCCTCGCCTAGAGATGCAAATCGAAAATAGTGCGCTCGAAGCCCAACAGAGATGACATCATTTGATACTGGTCTGCCGCATTGCAGAGCAACGGACCATTCCGGGATTTTAACTGTGTCGCCATCTGGTGTTACGGCAACAAAATTTTTGCAGCCGGAAAGCCTTGCGGCAGACTCCGTTCCGGGATTGTGAAAGAGCGAATGCATTGTGACAACGGATTCGGATTTTCCGTTATCGACTACGCATACGTGGGAGCAATTTCTGAAAACCTCTCCCCTGTCATGTGAAACCCAGATGACGTTTCCGTGAAATTTTGAAAGCGTGTCCATCAGCTCAAGCTCAAGCTGGCTTCTCAGGTAGCTGTCAAGCGCGGAAAAAGGCTCATCCAAAAGCAATATTTGAGGATTTGTCGCCAGTATGCGCGCAAGAGCTGTTCTCTGCTGCTGACCTCCTGAAAGCTCGTCCGGGCGCTTGTGAGCCTCGTCCACTAACCTGAAAGCGCGGAGCATTTCGGCGGCGACGTCTTTTCGTCTCTTTTTATCGCTCACCGCAACAGCAATGTTCTGTTCAACCGTCATATTAGGAAACAGGGCATACTGCTGAAAAAGGTAGCCCACGCGCCGCTTCTGGGGCGAGAGGTTGATTTTTTTATCGCTGTCGAAGAAAACGCGTCCATTCAGCTCGATATGCCCCTCGTCGGGTGTCATTATTCCGGCAATGCAGCGGAGCGTGACACTCTTGCCGCAGCCTGAGGAGCCAAGAAGAGCAAGCGTTTCGTTTTCAGCCTCAAATTTGACATTCAAATGAAAATCACCAAGACGTTTTTCAATGTCAACAAACAGAGCCATCAGGCCACCTCCTTCCGGCGGCGGCTTTTTTCAAGGAAATTTATTGACAAGAGAACAATTGCGGAGATTGCAATGTTTACGAGTACCCATTTCAAGGCAAGCGCGTCGTCGCCAGTTCGCCAAAGCTGATAGACGGTAGTTGAAATCGTTGCGGTTCTGCCCGGAGTATAGCCGGCAATCATCGACGTTGCACCATATTCGCCCAAGGCGCGGGCAAAAGCCAAAACAGTGCCAGCGAGGATGCCCATTTTGCAATAGGGCATGCGGATGCGCCAAAAAATATAGATATTCGACAGTCCGAGAGTACGACCGGCATCGGAGAGCGTACTGTCGAAGCTCGCAAAGGCGCCGCGGGCGGTGCGGTACATAAGTGGAAATGCAACGACCACCGATGCGAAAATTGCCGACCACCAAGTCATAACGAGCTTTGTACTAAATACCTCAAGAAACCATTGGCCTACTGGGTGCCTTGGTCCGAGCAGCCGCAGCAGAAGATAACCCACTACCGTAGGCGGAAGAACAAGCGGCAAAGTCAGAAGTACGTCAAGTATTCCCTTGACCAGCCGAGGCGTTTTATCAATGTAGTAAGCCGCAAATATACCGGCAAAAAAGATGACCACTGTGGATATCGCGGCTATTCTAAGCGAATTAATAAGCGGAAACCAGTCCATTGCCCACCTCCTAAGCTGCTTTTTTTAAACTATAGAAAAATCGGATAAAGGGAAACCTCTGGCAGATGAGATTTCCCTTCGCCGCATTTCGACGTTATCGACCATATAATACTACTTTATTTTACCTTTGTAAAACCAACTTTTTGAAAAATTGCCATGGCTTCATCAGATTTCAGAAATTTAAGAAATGCCTTTGCTGCTTCAGGGTTTTTGCTCGCCTTAAGAACTGCGGCAGGATAGACAACCTGTTTGCACATATCAGTCGTCGCCGTATCAACAACTGTTAGACCCGCCACGTTTGCGTCAGTCGCATAGACAATGCCACAGTCAACCGTACCTTCTGTAACTTGAGTCGTTACTTCTTTTACATTGGAGCCATAGGTGACCTTGCCTGCGCTCTCAAGCGCCGCAATATCCACTCCGACATACTTTATAATATCGAGAGTATAGCTTCCAAAGGGAGTGTCGCTATTGCCGATAGCAATCATCTTTGCATTTGCAATATCGGCAAACTTCGTAATATTTGCAGGGTTTCCCTTGGGAACGACAAGGACGACCTTGTTTTCTAGTATATTTATACGGGTATCGGAATTGATGAAGTCCAGCTTATCCGGATTCTTTTCGGCGTCCTGCGTGATGTCAAGTGCGTTGATCTGCTTTTGAGCCGCCGAGATGAAAAGGTCGCATTCGGCGCCTTCGGTTATCTGCGTCATCAGTGTGCCGGAGGAATCATAGGTGGGGGTAATTGAAACATTAGGAGCGACGGATTTATATAGCTCGATGACCTGATTTAGAGTTTCGGTCATCGAAGCAGCAGCAAATACCGTCAGCTCAACGGGCTCTTCCGAGGACTGCGGAGTCTCCACAGCAGGTGACGTACTGGGCTCAGTCGAAGCTTTGCCGCAGGCAGCAAAGGACATAGACATTACAATAGCCAGAGATAGTGCGATAAGTCTTTTCATTCTATACTCTCCTGTAATTTAATACTCTGTGGCAGGTAATACAGTGAGTGTATCGCCGACGTTTATTGTTCCGCCGTTTAATACCCGAGCAAATACGCCCTCACGGGGCATGATGCAGTCGCCCATTTTTTTGAATATTTCACAGCCGCTGTGACATTCCTTGCCAATCTGTGTGAGCTCCAGCAGAACATCATTGACCGCAAAACGCGTGCCAATCGGAAGTGCTCGGAAGTCTATACCTGAAACCACAAGGTTTTCGCCGAAAGCGCCGTCCGCAACTTCGGCTCCCCTTGCCCGAAACTCCTCGATTTTATCGTGGGACAGAAGCGAAACCTGACGGTGCCACTTACCTGCATGGGCATCGCCCTCTAGTCCCCAGTCGGCAACGAGCTTTACTGTGCCGACGTTTTTCTTCTGTACGCCTTTAACCGAACTCGTGCAAACAGCTATAATATTTCCCATTGTTCCTCTTATCCTCCGATTTGCGACATGATGTGCTGTTCCAACCCTGAGCCTGTATTTGAGGCAAAGCAGTGCCGCTCGGGTTTGTTTAAAATCGTCTGGCGAAGCACTTCTAAAAGCTCCTCATCGCTCAACTCAAGCAGAGGGCGGAGCTGAGTTCCGCAATCATACTGCAGACAGGTTTTCAAAAATCCGTTTGCAGTTAGCCTGATGCGGTCACATTCAGAACAAAAAGCGTGGCTGACTGCGCTAATGAACCCGACGCGCCCGGGAAGATTCCCGAGCTTGTAGTATCGGCTCGGTCCACCGCCTGCTTCATTGGGCAATTGCGATAGCTCGCCGAATTCGCTTTGCAGCATCTGCGCGAGCTCGTTTTCCGCAATACCGGTGCAATCTTTGCCAAGCCCAATGGGCATCATCTCGATAAAGCGAAGTGACAGTCTTTCATTCTGCAGAAAGTGTCTGGTGAGCGGTATAATCTCATTTCTGTTCAATTCAGAGGGAACACAGTTAATTTTTACCCTGAGCTGCGGATAGGACAAAGCCGCGTCAACAGAGTGCAAAACCTTATCCACTCCGCTGCGGTGTGTTATTATCTCAAAGGTTTCTTCACTCAGCGAGTCTAGGCTAATGTTTATGCCGTCAAGCCCCGCCTCGACGAGAGTGGGAAGATTTTCCGCGAGTAACATACCGTTAGTTGTGAGGTGAACATTTTCAATACCATCAATGTGTTTGATTTCCTTCACAAGTGTTGGGAGCCCTTTTCGAACCAGCGGTTCACCGCCTGTAAGCCGGACTTTTTTAATACCCAATTTTGCGAGAAGCCGCACGATGCGAACAATTTCCTCAAAACGAAGTATTTCACTGTGTGAAAGCTGCTGTATTCCGCTTTCCGGCATACAGTAAAAACAGCGCAGGTCACAGCGATCCGTTACGGAAACACGGACATAATCAATGGTTCTTCCGAAGCTGTCAATCATTGTTAGCTCCTTTTTCTGTGTATATGGCAATAAAAGCCGAAATATCCTCTACCGCATCGGGATGAAACAGCGGCAAATTTGTTATAAGGTCAAGGTCGCTGATTAAAGCGATACATGTTCCGGGGTCACATACGGGAGAAGATGACACTCCCCCTCGAACGAGCTCAAGCTTTTTATATGACGAATTTTTGAAACCCTCTAAAAGAATCAGGTCGATGTCAGGGAAAAAAGCAATCAGTTCCTTCTCCGAGACAGACGCTCTCCTCGAGAGTGAAAACTTCTCACCGTCAAATACAGCCGTGCCGCAGGCTCCGGCTGAAAAATACCTAAAGCTGTCAGTCTCTGGAGTATCCGGCGTGAACCCGTGCCCGTCGTGCTTTATAACGGCAGTGCGTATGCCCTTTTCAGCAAGAAGCGGCAGAAGACGCTCGATAAGAGTCGTTTTGCCGGAATTCTTTACGCCGCTCACAGCCAGAAGCACAGGTCTAACCGCCATATATACTACCCTCCAGCATATACACATCGACGACCGTTCCCGAAGACAAGGACCCATGCCCTGCCGAAAGCTCGACTAGGCAGTTGCTGCCAATCATCGTGCGGAGCTGACCGCTCCCCTGCTCTCCGCCAATAGAAACCGTACCGTCATTAAGCAGCCCATGCACAAATCTGCGTACAGGACGATCTTTGGCAAAGTTATCCAAAAGCGTTGTTTTTATGCGGCGCGCCTCTATGAGTGGATTTGAAGCAAGAACCGCAAGCGCGGGTCTTGCAAGCAGTTCGAATGTGACCGCACAGGCAAAAGGATTGCCGGATAGGGCAACAACCGGCTTGCCATCGAGTATCGCTAAAGCCGCAGGCATTCCGGGCTTAATTTCAACTCCATGGAAAATTATCTCTGCGCCGAGACTTTTCAGAGCGTCCGGAACCAAATCTTTCTGACCTGCTGAAACTCCGCCCGTACAGATAATTATATCGGTGTTTTCGTTAGCCGTTTTAAAGACGCTCACAAGCTCAGAAATTTCATCTTGGATATGAGCGATTTGAGAAACCGGCAAATGAAGCTCGTCAAGACGTCCTGCCAGATACGGAGAATTCGAGCTATAAATCTGTCCCTTTTCGAGCGGAAGTCCGAGAATCTGGAGCTCGTCACCTGTTGAAAGCACGGAAACTCTGGGTTTTGGAAATAATAAAATCTCAGTACATCCCGCACTAGCGGCAACGCCGGAAACGGCTGCGGTTACAGTTATTCCACACGGAAAAATTTCAGTATCTTTTTGAAAATCTTCGCCCTGCCGGCAATAGTTTTCAAAAGGTTTCAGAGCTTTATATATTTTGACAGTCTGTTCACCCTCGTCGGTAAGCTCCTGCGGAATGACGCAATCCGCACCCTCAGGGATGACGCCGCCCGTCATTATTCGCACTGCCTCGCCCCTGCCGACTGTTATATTTGCCGGTTTTCCGGCGAAGCTTTGTCCGATTACAAGCAGTGAAACGGAATTTTCACGCGAAGCGCCGCCACTGTCTGAAGCTCTCAGAGCGTAGCCGTCATAGGGCGAGCGAGGAAAGGGCGGCTGATCCATCTGCGCCTTCACTCTCTCCGCTGTAACGCAGCCTAAGGCATCGAAAAGAGGCAGCCGAATGGGCGCAAGCGGACTAAGCCTATTACGAATTAGCGCAGTTGCTTCTTCTAAAGTAATCCTCATTACTCAGTCCCCTTTTCCAAAGGGACAGACAGGATAATGGCATTCTTCACAGCCGAGGCATAGCCCGCCGTGACCAAGCCTTGCAATATCTTCGCTTGTTACAGTTACACCCGCAACGATACGAGGTAAAAGCAAATCGAAAATCGTGGCTTTCGCATACATAACACATCCGGGCAGCCCCATAACCGGAGTTCCGTCATCATAGTAACCGAGCAGCAGCATTGCTCCAGGCAAAACAGGAGCGCCGTAACGGACGACCTTAGCTCCGCTTTCACGTATAGCACCCGGCGTCTGATCGTCGGGATCGACGCTCATGCCGCCGGTACAAATGACAATATCCGCGCCGCTATCCTTAGCCTTTAATATCTCCGCCACAAGTGCTTTTCGGTCGTCGCCCACAACGCTGTGATAAATTACAGAAATCCCGAAAGCCGCAAGCTTATCCGCAACGACGGGAGTAAAGGCGTCTTTTATAATCCCCTTAGCAACTTCGCTGCCTGTGGTTATAATAGCGGCAGTTCGGAGCTTCCAAGGCAGTATCGCAAGCAGGGGTTCGCTTCCTGCTAATTTTTCCGTTATTTTGATTTTTTCGTCTTCTATTATCAAGGGTATCACGCGCATACCCGCCAGCTTGTCGCCTTTCTTGACGGCTGTGTTGCCGTGACGAGTCGCAATCATAACTTCATCCTGCCTGTTAAGGGCTAGAAGGCGCTCAACATCAACAGTAAACAGACCGTCGCAATCTGCTCGAAGCTCAATTTTGCCCTCTTTGGGATCATTATGCGTCATATGGTCGTTCTGGCAAAGAGCCAGAAGCCTATACGCTGCCTCATTCTCGTGCAGCATGCCCGGTATCATTTCCCAGACATAAAGATTCTCTTTGCCCATGGAAAGCAGGACTGGGATGTCCTCCTGCGTTACGACGTGACCCTTGCGGAACCTGGCGTCTTTAGTGACACCCGGGATTATCTGAGTCAAATCGTGGCAAAGAACGTGCCCAACGGCCTCGGTTGTTTTAATCAGTTTCATACGTGTCTCTCTTTCTGACCGCAAAGTGCGTCATATTCCTGTGGTGTATTAATGTTTCGCAGCCACTTTTCACTGCAGGGTGTGCGGTCCATAGGGATGTATTTCACTCTCATATCTTTGTACGCATCGAGTATTTTATAGCTTCCTATCTTCAGATGCTTTTCAAATACAGATACAGTCTGCTTTCGATAAACCGCGCATAACGGATGTATCCTCCCGTCAGATGTAACGGGTACCACTGCGTCGGTTTCACCGGTTAACTGCTTAACGAGGTAATCTCCCAGTTCGCTTCGAAATAGAGGGAGGTCACATGAAACGACCAATAGCGCATCCGAATCGCATTTTGTAAGAGCGGCATGGATGCCGCCCATGGGGCCGCAGTCGGGATAAACGTCTGTGACGGCGGTGTATTTCATTTCCGGGTACTTTTCCAGACTGTCCAATGATAAGATAAGTTCCTCAAAACTCTTAAGCTCTCCGGCGATGTGCTCAAAGAATGTTTTACCATCGATTTTAAGTTCAGCTTTGTCTCGGCCCATACGGCGGCTTTTTCCTCCGTAAAGAATGACCGCCCCATATTTCATGCGGACCTCCCGCGCTTATTACGCATAATGATTTGTAAAAATTAAAAAAGCGGCATAGTCACTTTGAAAAAAGTAACGTGCCGCTTTTTATGCGCAGTTGAATGACAAGCTAAGCACTCAATAAGGGTGCTAAATCCGTCCGTTCCTTTTTTCACAGTGGAGGGCAAGCGCGTTTCCGTGCAAGCCTTGGAGACTAAAAGTCTCGGCGCAGTACCATGCCCAAAGGGGTTAGGTGCTTTTGCTCAAAGAACATATTCAGTTGATAATATATTTAGCTCAGTAGCCTGCCAATTACGATAATTTCTCGATGCGGCAGGGTACGCGTCTATGCGTCGGCGTAAAGAACTCGTCACTGTCCTTACTTGAAACAAGCTCGTTTACATTGACTCCGTATTTCACTCCGTCATAAATCAGACCTCTGCCGTGACGGATGTACACAACGCCGTCGGCCGCGTACTTACTGACTTCAACCGGAATATCAGCGCTGGACGCCTTAGTCACAATTCGAACCGTTTCTCCGTTTTCAATTCCTAGATTTGCGGCGTCCGAGATGCTCATAAGCATCGAGTCGGCGTCACGGCCCTTATTCCAAGCGGGATCGCGAAGACTCGTGTTGGCAACAGTCTCATGGTGAAGACCGGCGTGAAGAACGAGCGGCATATCCGCGGGCATTTTTAACTTATCGAGTTCACTCTCTATTGTAGCATTTTTTAGCTGTTCGTCAAGTTCTTCTATCCTTAAAGCCAGCTTTTTGTCCTCGGTTTTGATGAGGCTAAAGTTGTCGCGAGTGAAACGTGATAAAATCATGCCGCCCGGATGAGCCATTATGTCCTCATAAATTGTCTCAGTCATGGTCATATCATCATCGGGGTAGCCAACGGCAACCGCACCCGCCTTGAAGGCCTTGCCTGCGCCCATGAGCAGACCCACAATCAGCGACTGATTAACGGAGCCTAAGGCCGGGGACAAGGTTTCTGCGAGAATGACAGGCATTATCTTTTCATATTCCATGTGCTCCTGAATGTACATCATAAGCTCCATGCCGTATGCCGTAATACCGTCTTTTCCCGCGTCATATAGCGACTGCGGAAGCTCCGGCAAAAAGCCCATTTCCTTGATGAGTGCAAGTATGATGGCTGAGCCTTCCTTTGACTCCTCGCTCAGCGGAGAAAGCACAGGCTGACGCAACTGGAAATACAGCTCCGGATATGCATAGTTGAAACAGGTCGTATCATAAGACTCCATATAGCTCAGGCACGGCAGAACATAATGGCACTGACGGGCCGTTTCGTTATAGACAACGTCTATGCAGACAGACAGGTCGAGAGCTGCGAAGGCTTTCTCGTATGCCAGAGTATCGGGATAGGAGCGCAGAGGATTACAGGCACTGACGATAACCGCTCTAAGGTGATCAGGGTTGTCGTCCAAAACCTCGTCAGGGAAAATCGCAGGAGGATATACGCCGTAAACAGGGAACATTTTGTGCTTTGCCGTACGCGCTGTTTTTGGATTTCTCTCGTCGGAATTGCTGCCCATGGCATAAAGCGAAGCCGGAATGACATATCCGCCCTCGACGCACAGGCGCCCCGTAATTGCGCGAATGACGAACAAAAGATAGTTGTTGACAGTCGAATTTCGGTTCATGTATATGCCAAGATCCTGATGTATGCAGGACTTGGTCTTCGCGATGAGCTCAGCCACCTCGACGACCTTGTCGTAGTCAAGACCGCAGACCTCGGTGACGGCACGTTTTGCATCAAAGCCGTCGAAGAAAGGCGCAACCTCGTCCCAGCCGCTGACGTGGGCTTCAATGTAGTCCTTATCGACCCAGTCCTTGTCCATGATTATTCTAATCATGGCTTTTAGCAACATGGTGTCCGAGCCGGGCTTGAGCTGCAGATGCAAATCCGCATGTTCCGCCGTTTCGGAAACGCGGGGGTCAATGACAATCAGTTTTTTATCGGGGTCTTTTTGCAGATTGAGAATCAGCTCACGCGCTCTTGGCTCCTGATTGCTCATCCAGCCGTTCCAACCCCAGGCAACAAGCGTATCGGCATTGTGCGCATCGCACATAAAGGGCATGCCCTGCTTGCCCTGAACGCGCCCATCGACCCAGTATATGTTCGAAAATTCCTGAGCAAGCGACGAATAGTAGTTTCGGGATTCCAAAAAGGCAAGCATTCGAAGCCCGATTGCGCATTCCATCTGACCGCCGATTGCGCCGCCGCCCATATAGGCAATGGTTTTTCCGCCGTGTTCTGCCTTGATTGCGAGCAGCTTTTCGGAAATTTCCTTGATTGCCTGCTCCCAAGATATGCGCTCGTGGTGATCCCCGACTTTTTTCATGGGGTAGGTCAGCCTGTCGGCGTTATGTACATAGCTACCGATACTGAGTCCCTTTCGGCAGCAATAGCCTTTTGAACGAGGGTTGTCCTTGTCACCTCTGACTTTAACAATGCAGTTGTTCTCGACTTCCATCTCAAGGCCGCAGTTTTGCGCGCAGAGCACGCAGCCGCTTTTCTTCCATTCACCCATATGAGCCGCCTCCATAATAATTTCAATTTTCAGTTTAAACCCCAATAATACGGTACACTCGTGCCGTATTATGCTATTGACAAATATCAGTGCGTTGTATATTCTTAAAATACGGAATCTTTCATTGAATAGTATTCAACGAATATTCTATATTTATATCAATATTAGTATACGATGTCAATATGGCTTTGAAATATTTGTCATTGCCTATAATTCAGGTGGTAAAAATATATGGATAATAATGAGCAGGAAAAAATGACGCGAAAAGAACAGGCAATCAGAACAAGGCGGAAGCTATTTGATGCAGGTCTGCAGATTTTTGCGTCAAAAGATATGGACGAGGTCTGCATAAAGGATATCTGCGCGATGGCGGGAGTTTCCGTCGGCACCTTTTATCACTACTACGAGTCAAAAGAAGATTTGCTATTGGAGGCATATCGCTTCTTTGATGAAGAAATTGTAACTAGAGCCCGAAAAAAAGATTACAATTCGGCGATAGAGGCTCTGTATTTCATCATAGGCTACCAGTGCGGCAACCACGAGGGACTGTTTGACGAGAAAGAAGACGCGCAGATACTCCAGATAATGATGCATTACAAAGCGGGCGAACTGCTTTTGTGGCAGCAGGTACTTAGAACTCAGCTTAAAACCGGCGGAAAAAGCGTTATCGAGCCGAGCCGCTCAATGAACTTCTACATTCGCGAGCTGGTTATGCGCGCTGTCTCTGTGGGGGAGCTTGTCACAAATACGCCCCCCTCCGAAGTCGCGGATACAATTTTGCGTCTCAGCCGCGGAACAATGTTCGACTGGGCCGTTCGCAACGGCTCCTACAGGGCGTATGAATATGCGCTAAGGGACATAAAAAGCTATTTGTCGTCGCTGACGATATGACACTGAAAGCATTACAAATCAAAACACGAGGGAGAGGCTGGCGCCTCTCCCTCGTGTTTTGTATGTTACTATTTACAGAATTTCAACATGTATGGTGTCGTATTTCTCCTTAATTACCAGTTATCTGTTGACTGTTGGAATATTATGGGGTATGGTTGAAGGGGGGTGATTATTTGAACAGTATTATTGAAGCATTTGAAGATTTAAATATTTTGAATAATGAAAGACTAAAGAATTATACTCTTAAAACAGATTTAGAGACATTAATTATCTTTGCAACATATATCAGGAATAAAATTAGTGACGAGTTTATCTCAAAGAATTATAGTCCGTTCTCATTTGTACCAGCTGGTGAGATTTCGGGTGCAGGTGGTTGTTCGGAAATAAGTTGCAGAATTAGAAGAGCAAAAAACTACTCTTTATTCTGCGGTCTGTATAGCGATAATGTTTACTTAATTCTTGAATATTTAACATCAATACATTTTGAGTATAATTTCGAAGCTATAAAGGAAGAAGACGAATTTAATTATCGCTATGCAATTCTTTTGGATTTTTCTATTATTTCTACTTATGCAGATTTAATTTCTTGTGGGATTGTGCAAATTCTGCCACCTGAACAGTGTATTTGTAAAGATTGCTTTCAGAGAGAGCTATTAAAACTTTCTAATCCTGTTAATCTTACACCGTTAATTAACTACTATGAAAATACCGTTAAGTTGAAAATATATGATTATCAGAAATACAACAAAGAAATTACTATATTCTTTGAGAATATGGATGATTTTTTCCCTTTACATGGCGAAACTTTAACTTTCACTGGTAATACTTTTAAGTATTTTTCGAAATTGGAATGCAAAAAAGGCTTAGAGATTAAGAACGAAGAATGTAAACATGAGATAATTAAACAGTTGATTGAAGGAGAATTTAGCCGCGCTTGCCAGTATAGTCTACATTGCAGAGAGAATGATTCCAAGTTTATAACATCAAAACCATCTGATAGTATATTTTTTGAATTAACTCGGGACAAAAATATAAAAGGAAATTCAATACCAAACGTTGATAATCTTCCAATTTACGAAATGCCTATTGTCTCGTCTGCATCTATTAAAACAATACTTAACTTAAGAGAAGTTGAAAATGACGCTTTTGATCGATACCGTATCGCATTAAATAGAGTTATTGTAGAACGTCATAATGCGGATAATGAAATTCAGATGAAGGAAATATACGACGATATTCTTTACCCTGAAATGATCCATCTTGACGAACAACTTCATAATATAAAAAGTGGAGCATATAAAAAGGCGTTTTCTTCAATTATCATTTCAAGCATATTGATTGCTACTGGCGTATATACAGGTGCAATACCACATAATGCGCCAGAAATATTAAGTTCTTTAGGTGGGGTTTCGGCTATAACTCGTGGTATTGAAGAAGTATTTAAACCGAGTTCGTCGATAAAAGATAATGATTATTATTTTCTTTGGAGGTTAAAAAAGAAAATATAACTTGGAGCTTCCCCCCCACTACCAAACATTACATTTGCAAAAAGGTTACAAATCGGTTACAATGTACTTGTCCTTGAGGGGAACGAAAGTCTCCGAAAGGGATAATAACTTAAAGGAGGTCCGGCATATGTGCTTCAATTTTAATTGTGCAGCGATCATGCAGTTGATTTACCGTTGCTTTGGACACTGCTAAGTGAAACCATGGGCGGCCTTGCTTAAATGGCGGGGCTGCCCAACCTACATCTGCAATTCCTTCAATAAATACTTAACCGCGGAGCTTTGTCAGCTCCGCGGTCTTTTTATATCTGAATCTATTTCGTTAGAAAGTTCATTACCACGTCTGGCATCTCTTCTTTTGAGGTGCAGCCGGTGAAGCACACTTCCCTGTCGCCAAGTCCCGTAAGTGGCTTCGGAGCTTTTGTACCGGTGGCGGCTTCAAGCATTCCTATAAGTCCCGCGCCGGAGACTGCGGAGCTTTCGCCCAGAGCGTCCAGAACGCTGTCAGAGAACTTATAGGGGCTTGCGGTTGACACGATGACAGTCGGGAAGATCTCCCCTTCTGCGCGCATTTTGGCGAGCACAGCGTATGCGTCCGCGGTGTGCGTGTCCATCAGATAGCCCGATTTCTTGAAAAGCTCGCTGAGCTGCGCCTTTGCCTCGGTGTCCGTTGCAAAGCCGCAATCAAAATCGGCTTTAATCTCCGAGAGCACCTTCGCGCCGACATCGTATTTACCGTTGGTCTTGAGCCCGTCCATCCAGCCCTTAACGGAAGCGTCGTCCGAGAGCATGAACAAAAGACGTTCAAGGTTCGAGGAAACGAGAATGTCCATAGAGGGCGAAATCGTGGTGAAAAACTCACGGTTGCGGTCATACACACCGGTTTTGATAAAGTCCGTAAGGACATTATTGCTGTTCGAGGCGCAGATAAGCCTGCGTACGGGCAGTCCCATTTTCTTTGCGTACCAGCCTGCGAGTATATCGCCGAAATTGCCCGTAGGCACGCAGAAATCCAGCTCGTCGCCCATGTTGATTTTGCCAGAATTGACATAGTCGCAGTAGGCGGAGAAATAATAGACGACCTGCGGGAGCAGTCTGCCCCAGTTAATGGAGTTTGCCGAGGAAAGGAAAAAGCCCTTTTCGTCGAGCGTCTTCGCGAATTCGCGGTCGCTGAATATCTTTTTCACGCCAGTCTGAGCGTCGTCGAAGTTGCCCTCCACAGCGGAAACGAGGACGTTTTTGCCGTGCTGAGTCGTCATCTGGAGCTTCTGAACGTCGGAAACGCCGTCACGAGGATAGAAAACGACGATTGAGGTACCCTCAACATCAGCGAAGCCCTCAAGAGCCGCCTTACCCGTATCGCCGGAGGTTGCGACTAAGATGCAAACCTTTCGCTTCTCGCCGAGCTTCTTGAGCGAAGCTGTCAGCAGACGAGGCAGCATTTGCAAAGCCATGTCCTTGAAAGCACAGGTGGGGCCGTGCCAAAGCTCGAGAACTCCGGTGTTATCGTTCAGAAAACGCGTGGGCGCGATTTCCTTGCAGTCGTAATTATCGGAATAAGCATCGCTGACGAAGGCAGTCAGCTCGTCCTGAGTGAACTCATCGAGATACCTGCCCATAATGGCAACGGCTCTTTCGCGGTAGTCCATTTTACAGAGTTTTTCAATCTCAGCAAGCGTGACAGACGGAATAGTTTCGGGAACGAAGAGTCCACCGTCCAAGGCAAGCCCCTGTGCAATCGCCTGAGCCGCCGTAACGACATTTTTCTTATCTCTCGTGCTGTAATACTTCATTGGAATGCTCCTCACTGAAATGCGTTTTCTATGTGATTGATTTTCACAGCTTTGGAAGTTGCCCCCTCGGGCGCGTATATCTCGATTACGTCGAATCTAGGCTGAAGCTCTGTTTCGTTCGCTTGTAGCCACAGTGACGCGGTTTTGATGATTTTTTCTTGCTTAGATAGCGTTACGAACTCTCTTGCCTCGGCGAAGCTATCAGATTTACGGAGCTTGACCTCCACAAAGACGATGTACTTCTTGTTCGCGGCAATAACGTCGATTTCTCCGAAACGGCAGGAGTAGTTGAGTCCGACGATTTTATAGTGTTTTTTCTTCAGGTATTCTGCGGCGGTCTGCTCTCCGAAGCGACCGACAAGCTTTTTGTCCATGCTGAGTCCTCCGCGAAAAACTTTTTGAGAAAAGACAAACGGTGTATCTCGCAGGGGCCGTATTCGCGCAATGCCGAGTAGTGCTCCGCTGTTCCGTAGCCCTTGTGAGAAGCAAAGCCGTACTGAGGATATTTTTCGGCGTATTCCATCATCAGCCTGTCTCGCGTGACTTTTGCGAGTATCGAAGCCGCGGCGATGCTCGCGCATTTCGCGTCACCGCCAACGATTGAGCGGCAGTTATACTCGATGCCCTTCGTCTGGTTGCCGTCAATGAGGGCAAGCTCCGGTGTTTCCGAAAGCTGAGCAATCGCCCTATTCATTGCTATGTACGTTGCGCCGAGAATGTTGTGCTCCTCGATTTCCTCGACACTCGCAAACGCGATGCCGTAAGAAACTGCGCTATCGATAATTATAGAAAAAAGCTCCTCGCGTTTTTTCTCGGTGAGCTTTTTTGAATCGTTAAGTCCTTTGATTTCTATCCCGTGAGGTAAAATCACCGCCGCGGCGCATACAGGGCCTGCTAAAGGGCCTCTCCCCGCTTCGTCAACTCCGCAAAGGGATGTTACTCCGCTTTGAAGTAGTTCCTTCTCTATAAGCCACAAGTCCATAGTCATACCTTCGGTTTTTCAAGGCTTATGCGCCCCAGCTTGCCGTCGCGAAACTCGTCAAGGAGTATAACGGACATACGTTCGAGGTCGTACTCCCCTTTTGAAACGATAAAGCCGCGCTTTTTTGCCGCTTCCTCAAGAAGCGTCAAACCGGTTGCTTCGGGGTCAGGTGTGAATTTATAGCGCTGCTCGATGCTCTGCGGATAAAGCTCCGCGAGCTTCACCATTAGGTTAGAGGACAGCATTTCCCTGTCGATTATCTGGTCGCGAATGGCGCCCGTAAAGGCAAGGCACTCACCGACCTCCTGATTGTCAAATCTAGGCCAGAGTATGCCCGGGGTATCCAGAAGCTCAAGTCCTGCGTCGATGGTTATCCACTGCTTGCCGCGCGTTACTCCGGGCTTGTCCGCGGCCAGCGCGGCTTTGCGCTTTGCAACTTTATTGATAAACGTGGACTTTCCCACATTCGGGATTCCGAGTATCATAACTCGCAGAGGGCGAGTAGCCTGTCCCTTTGCGGCATAGGCCTCGAGCTTTTCCTTCAGAACACTTCGGATTGCATCAGCAAAGCCGGAAACGCCCTTACCGCTTTTGCAGTCGGTTTCCAGAACATGAAGTCCCTGCGATTTAAAATAATTCCGCCAAAGCGCGGTAACATTGGGGTCCGCCTGATCTACACGGTTCAGGATGACAAGGCGGGGCTTTGAGCCCGCAAGCTTGTCGATGTCCGGATTACGGCTCGAATAAGGAATGCGCGCATCGATGATCTCGCAGACCGCATCTACGATTTTCATGTTCTCCTCGATCATACGCTGAGCTTTGGTCATATGTCCGGGAAACCACTGAATATTCATTTTTTCGGTTTTTTCGGACATTAATCTACCTCATGAGCCGCTATGATTTACGACTCCAAATTTATCAATTGGCAGAAGCCTGACAAGTACCTTGCCCATTATATAACGCTCATCGACACAGCCTATCATGCTGCTGCGGCTGTCTGTTGAATTGTTGCGGTTGTCGCCCATCACGAAAACGCAGTTTTCGGGGACTGTTATCTTCCCATCAAAATCGAGCGGAGTAAGTGTCAGCTCTCTGATATAGGTCTCATCGAGCGGCTGATCGTCGACATAAACGATGCCCTTTTCAAAATCAATATCCACAGTCTGCCCAGCAACAGCGATGATGCGCTTAATTATTGGTTCTTCCTGGAAAGAGAGCTTGCGCAGTACGACAACATCGCCCTGCTTGGGCGTAAATAACAAATCTGAAATTATTACGCTGTCTTTGTCTGAAAAAGTTGGCTCCATAGATGAACCGATGATGCCGATTATGCGGACAAGAAAAGCAAAGACCAAAACACAAATAAGGAGAGCCGAAACAAGTGACTGCATCCATTCGTAGATTTCAGCGGGTGCTTTTTCAGACTCCGTGATGTCCGGTTGCTTCTTTTCGGGTTTTTTAATCTTTTTCACAGTTCGAACCATTTCCTCTTCTTGTTCAAAACGCTCATAATCAAAGCCGGAAGGATTTTCATTCAAAAGATCATAGTTTTCGAAAGGCTTTTTATCCAAAAAAGAGCGCCTCCTTTATGAGTAGCTATCTGAATGTTCATTATACACTTGCGATATATATTTTAGCAACAACTAAAAAGAAAAATGCCTGTATCGCACATAAATAAGAGTTACCATCAGCTGAAAAGTCATCAAAATGTCCGTATAAACAAAAAAAGAGGCATATGCCTCTTTTTTTAATAAGTTAAACGCGTTCCTTGACCTTAGCCTTCTTACCAATCCTGTCACGGAGATAATAGAGCTTCGCTCTGCGTACCTTACCTTTGCGAATCGTCTCAACTGAAACAATCGTGGGTGAATGTACGGGGAAAACCTTTTCACATCCGACATTGTAGGAAATGCGGCGAACGGTAATCGTTTCGCTGATTCCGCCGTGCTTTCTGGCGATGATCGTGCCATCGAAGGCCTGGTTTCTCTCGCGGTTTCCTTCCTTGACACGAACAATGACACGCACAGTGTCGCCAACATTCATTTCGGGAAGTTCAGCTTTCATATACTGCTGAGAAAGAGTTTTAACTAAATCCATACTTATATCCTCCCTTCACTGTAAACGTTCATGGTCGGTAATAAGTTCCGCCAGAGGACCGTTCCTGATACGCGCAAGCAAAGGGCATTACTGCCCCTCGCATAGACCATGAAATTTTACCACAGCAAATCAAGTATTGCAAGGGCTTATTTTCAATTATTCGCAGGAAAATCAAAAATATTGCCGATTTAATGGTATTGCGTGACTAATAAGCAACAACGATACCGCCGGCATTGGCATATATCGTGCTGATACCGCCAGCCCTGAGAATCACGCAGTCTTTGAATCCCACCTTCGCCAAGATGTAATCGCGCGCCTGACGAGCCCTGTCGGGGCATTGGCATTGAGTAATATACAGCGTGCGTGCGCTCATGTCCTGATTCCTGCATCTCTCGGCGATGAGCTCCGCCATTTTCGCAACGGCTCTGTCAATTGAAAGAGCTTTTCCCCTGACGCATATATTTCCAGTCTCGTCGGCGCCCATGATTAGCTTAAGCTTCAATGCTCCGGTGATGATAGCCTGGAGATGATTGAGCCGGCCGTTTTTACGGAAAACCTCTAGAGTTTCAAGTATAAAATAGGTGGAGAGGTTATTTATAAATTCAAGCGTTTGAGTTACGACCTCATTAAAGGGTACACCGGCCTCGGCAAGCGAGAGAATTTTCTGACAGACGGCAATCTCTCCCGAAGCGGCACTTTTAGAGCTGAAAACAAAAATGTTTTTCTCAGGATGGCTCTCCTTGAACATATTGGCCGCAACAACAGCGCTGCCATAGCTTCCGCTAAGCTTGTCCGAAAGAGTTACGACATAGACATCGTCCACTCCGCAGTCGTAGGCTTCAACGAAGATTCCCGGTGCGGGGCAGGCAGATTTCGGCGCGTTGCGAGACGCAGCCATCTTGCTGATTAGCAGAGCGCAACGGAGCTCCTCGTCGTCGATAAAGGTCTCACCGTCAAGCTCAATCGATAAGGGTACGCGTTTTATCCAGGTATAATCGTCTCCTAGATAAGGATAGTCGCAGCAACTGTCACCAATTATTTGAAAGCTCATTGCTCAACACCTCGTGTTCACATATTATTAATATATATGGTAATCGATAACATATTAGATAGTAACGGCTACCATTTCTGTTTGATTATACTATCAATATGTACGCATGTCAATTGCGTTATTATCTTGTCAGGTGTTGATACTTGAAGTTGAACGCAAGTTCAGCGCTGCGCCATCTCGACAATCATGTCAATACAGCTGTCAATACCCAACTTTCCGCTATTTAAGCAGATGTCGTAATTACTGCTCATACCCCATATTCTGCCTGTATAGTTTTTATAATATACCTTCCTCTTCTTATCTTTTTCTTCAAGTCTTTTCTCGGGCGCGACGTCCATTTCACCATAGAGTTTGACTATTCTATCGGCTTTAAACGGCATGTCTGCATAAATATACACATGAAGTGCATTAGGATGATCCTTAAGGAAATAGTCGGAACAACGCCCGACAATGACGCAGGGACCTTCGTCCGGCAGCCGCTTGATTATATTGTGCTGGATGACATAGAGTTTATCGGAAATATCCGAGTATCCGTCTACCCCGACACTTCCGGAGCGAGCGAGATTGAACAGGAAGCTTGATGTTGAGGTTGCGTCCTCTCCCCTACGCTCCACAAATTCCTGCGAATAGCCGCTCTCTTTGGCGATAAGCTCGACAAGCGCTTTGTCATAAAAAGTGTAGCCGAGTCTCTCCGCCACTGCTTTTGCGACAGTTCTTCCGCCGCTGCCGAACTCGCGGCTGATTGTAATGACTTTTTTGCTCATTTTGGTTCCTCCAATACTATGATTTGTATTTGAGAACAAGTGCTTTTGTCAGAATAGGTGCTCGGCAAGAAGTGCCCATAGCGGGATTGTTGCTGTGCAAGCGACAATCGAATAGAACACGCCGCCCGCGCTTTCGAGCCTCGCCTCAGGACTTGGTTCGTATTGAATTGTAAACGCAGCGAGAAGCGAAGCAACGGGTAGCGTCGAATATATTATAACCGTCTTAGCAACAAGAGGGTCTACCGGCAAAAAGTACATTGCGGCAGTCGTCACAGCCGGCATTATCATATTACGCAAAACAGGCATTAGAAGATACTTTGGTCTTAATAGAGACTTCACCTTGTTTTTGCCGAGAGAAATTCCGCAGAGTATCATGCCCAGCGGCGACGTGACAGCGCCGATTGCGGAAATCGTCTTGTCAATCGGCGTGGGAAGCTTGAAGCCTGTTATATAGAGCAGTAGTCCGATTAGCACGGCTATGACCGGCGGAGAAAGCCAGCGCTTCATATGTGCTGATATGCTCATTTTTTCGTGTACTGTTCCAAGGGGCGACAGAAGCGGTCTTGCAGCGCTGTAATATACCAAGCGGATAGGTGCGATGAAAACGACAAAGTACAAAAGTCCGGTTTGTCCGTAAAGCGCTTGCGCCACAGGCATGCCAACGAAGGAAAAATTAGTAAACATTGCCCCGAAACGAAGCATCCTACCTGTAAAGTTTTTACCGCAGCTCACAAAGACAAGTTGTCCGATTCCATAGCAGAGCGCCAGATAAAAAACGCTGATTGCAAGCAATATTCCGCAGTTACGTATCTCCGCTGAAGAATAAGGTGCGTTGAATGAATTAATTATCATACAAGGCAGCGCGATGTTCAAAAGAAAAGTTGTCAGCGAGGCATCAAACTTCTCGTCCACCATGCCGAGCCGCCAAACGAAAAAGCCGATTACTATAAGAAATATTAGCTGAAGTGACAGCTGAAAAGCGAGCATTTGAGTTTCCTCTTTATCTAAAGGTATAAGGCTACAAGAAAGCGGGCGGTTTTTGGGAAACCGCCCTTAAATAAGTATCTAAAACTATTTTACATCGTTTTCATTAAATATATCGCCGCATTCAGGACAGAATTTCGGAGGATTCTTCGGATCGGTAGGCTCCCAGCCACATTTATCGCACTTATAGAGAAGCGCTCCCTCGGGTTTGGGCTTTCCGCATTCCGAGCAGAATTTGCCTTTATTGACTGCTCCGCAAGCGCAGGTCCAACCGGTTACATCTGCAGGCTTGGACTTTCCGCAGTCAGAGCAGAACTTGCCCGCGTTTCCTGCCTTACCGCAGGAGCAGACCCATGTGTCAGAGCCATTAGTATCAGCTGGCTTTCCGCCCATCGCAAACAGGTTCTGGGCGTTTGCTCCGCCCGCTGTTTGCGCCATGTTGAGCCCCGCGAAACCCATGAAAGCACCGCCCGCGCCTTCGTTTTTCGCGGCAGACTGCATGGCTTCTGCCTGTGCGCCGACAAGCTGTGCTGCCGCCATGGTCGGGTCGCGGAAGGCAGCGTTGCGCTGAAGCTGCTTTATCATCTCCTCGTCTTCGTCGGACGCGGTCACGGAGCTTACACCAAGTGAAATTATCGAGATACCGCGCAGCTCGTGCCATTTCTTAGAAAGGACATCGTTGAGAGCATCCGCAAGCTCCATAGTATGGCCGGGAAGAGCGCTGTAGCGTATGCCCATTTCGGAAATTTTTGCGAACGCAGGCTGAAGCGCGGTCAGAAGCTCGCTTTTGAGCTGACCGTCAATCTCGCTTCTCCTATAGTCCCAGTCGACGTTGCCGCAGACGTTTGTATAAAACAGCATTGGGTCCAAAACTCGGTAAGAGTATTCACCGTAGCAACGGATTGCAATGTCCACATCGAGCCCGACATTTTTGTCGACTACACGGAACGGAACGGGATTCGACGTTCCGTATTTATTGCCGATAAGTTCCTTGGTGTTGAAGAAATAGACGCGCTGATCCTTCGCGGTGTCTCCGCCGAAGGTAAAACGCTTGCCCATTGTCTTGAAGGTTTCAGAGACAGATGCTCCGAGATTGCCGACGAAAATACTCGGCTCTGTTGAGCTGTCATAAACAAATTCACCAGGGACGGCGCACAAATCGACGACCTTACCCTGTTCGACGATAATCATGCACTGACCGTCGTTCACGGCTACAATCGAGCCGTTTGAAATGATGTTTTCTTCGGCCTTCGTGTTTGAACTGCGTTTCGAGCTGCGCTTAATGCCTTTCTGGACAAGCACGTCCTGATCGAGCGCATCACAGTAAAAATATTCTCTCCACTGATCGGCAAGAACGCCAGAGAGAGCGCCGACGCCTGCTTTTAAAAGACCCATAATGAGTTATCCTTTCTGTTGCCGCGGAAGATAGAATCGTGCTGATCAGCGGCGTATCTTTCTAATTGCTTGAGGAAGTCGGTATGTAAGGAATAATCTTAGAAGCAAATTCTGGCATGCTTACGGTTTGGAGATATACTCTCCCCGGTCCTCTCAATATGGAAAGGAACAAGCCTTCGCCTCCGAAAAGAATGTTTTTGAAGCCTTTGACAGTCTCCGCCGCATAGGATACGCTGGCCTCATATGCCGCGATATTGCCCGTATCAACCTTAAGCACCTCGCCCGGAGCGAGATCTTTCACGACTACTGTGCCGTCAATTTCAAGGAAGGCAAGACCTGTGCCGCCGAGTTTCTGCATTATGAAGCCTTCTCCGCCAAAAAAGCCGACCTTGAGCTTTTGGACCATTGCGGACAGAGCAACGCCAGGTGTCGCGCAAAGGAATGAATTCTTTTGGCAAACAAATTCCCTGCCATTTCCCAGCTCGAGCGGGACTATGCTGCCCGGAAAAGATGATGCTAGAGTTATCTGCGCATTCGGTCTTTGCGATGTATAGGTGGCCATGAAAAGGGATTCGCCGGAGAACATACGTCCAAGGGCTTTTCCAAAGCCGCCCTTCATGTTGGTTTCCATTGCGATGCCGTCCGTCATCCATGTCATACCGCCAGACTGGGTATAAATGCTTTCGCCCGGCTGAAGGGTAAGCGTTACTGCTGGAAGGTTGTTTCCGAAAATTTCATATTGCATAGATATTCCTCCTGTAATCAAATGTTGTTTCTTATAAATATATGCAGGGGACCTATTGATTTATATGATAGTAAATTAAGCTATGCGTGTCATCCATAATATATCAAATTAAAGCAGATATTTCAATATCATAAAGTGAGGTTTGTCAGTTTTAAAAATTTGTGGAAAGCGGCGCCAAATGATGCTATAATCCAGAAAATGATCGAGGTGACGCGCAAATGAAAAACATAGTTCTTATAGGTATGCCTGCAACGGGGAAAAGCACCGTTGGCGTGATTCTAGCAAAGCTTCTTGGCTACAACTTTATTGATACGGACATACTGCTGGCGCTTGAGCAAAATAGGCCGCTATCGCAGATAATTTCAGAGGACGGATATGATAAATTTATTGAGTCCGAAGGAAATATAGGCGAAAGCCTGAAATGCGAAAAAGCGGTGATTGCGACCGGTGGCAGCATGATATTTTCTGAAAAAGCTATGAAGAGCCTATCCCAAAGCGGCATCGTCGTTTGGCTGGATACTCCCGTTGAAGAGCTTGAAACAAGAATGGTCGGGACACTTTTGGACAGAGGCGTTGCAGCTCCCTCGAAAATGACGCTTTGCGAGATATTCGAAATCCGTGAGCCGCTTTATAATAAATATGCGCAGCTTCGAATTCCCTGCACCGGTACGACCGAGCTTATGGCAACAAGACTCCGCGAAATACTGATAAATGAAATGCAGATATAGATAAACGCTTCAGACTATTCTGGTCTGAAGCGTTTATAATTAGTTATTTGAAAGCGGCAGATGCACAGTGAAGGTCGTTCCCTTTTCAGTGTTGCTTTCAAGCGTTATCGTACCGCTCAAAGCGTCTACAACATGCTTGACTATCGCAAGTCCGAGTCCCGTTCCGCCGACGGCCTTGCTGCGTCCGCTGTCGACTCTGTAGAAACGCTCAAAGACCCTTCTCTGATGCTCTGGCGGTATCGGGTCGCCGTCGTTTCTGACACGGAGCATAGCCTGACCGTTCTGCGCTGATAGCGAAACATCGACAGTTCCTCCCTGCCTGTTATATTTAACGGCATTCACGAGAAGATTTGAAACAAGACCGCGTATGTCTTTCTTGTTCGCATGAATCACAACGGGGCTGATATCGGCGTTTATGGTGATGTTCTCCTGCTCGGCAAGCGTTAAAAGCTCATTTACGCTTTCGTTTATTACCGAGGAAATATCAACACTCTCGCTATCACCTGATAGTTCGCCAGACTCCATACGGCTAATCATGATGATATCGTTAATCAGCATATTCATCCGTTCAGTTTCAAGCCCAATCCTCGTAAGCAGCTCTTTGCTCTGCTTATCCGAAATCGGAAGGTCGGAGCACAGAAGCTCCGCGCTTCCCTTAATGGAGGTAATCGGTGTTTTTAACTCATGGCTCGCATTGGAGAAAAATTCGCGTCTTACCTTAAGGGAATTTCTGCTTTCGGTCACATCGGACATTGTGATGATGAGCGCCGCTTCTACCCCACTGTCCTCACCTGCATAGGTAAAGACCGTTTCTACAATTTTACCCCCGAGATTGAGGTCAAGAGAGATCTTACGCCTTTCCATGATAGCCTTATCGGCGCACTGGATAAAATCGAAATTTCTCGTTGCGTAAAGGATGTTTTCACCGACGGAGGCTTTCGTGCAGATCAGATACCCGCAGGCGGCGTCATTTATGAGAAGCACGTTTTTCTTCTCGTCCAAAAGCAAGAAGCCCTCGCCGACATTATCGAGAATATAGTTGAGTTTATCCTTTTCGTGCTGGATGGTGGCTATATGTTTTGAAAGATTTGCGGAAATAGCGTTAATTTTAACCGCCATGTCCTCGAGCTCGGCAAAGCGGTAAGCCTTGGGATCAAGCTTGTTTCCGCCTTCCTTAACGCTCATAAGACTGTCGTTCATCTCGGCAATCGGTGTTATGAATCCGGTTGTAAATCTGCCGGTCAGAATCGACGCAAGAAAAAGCGCAATGAGTATGACAAGTATCATGGCAGGAATTATCGACTTTAGACTTTCAAAGACGCCCGAAACCTCTTTTGTTGTCCTGATAAAATAACCGCTTGATGTCTGTACCGCGGAATAAACAAGTTTTTTCCCAATTGTCTCGCTGTTTCTAACGCTTGAGCCCTTACCGGTCAGTCCCGCCTGTATTATCTCCGCCCTGTCTAGGTGGTTTTCCATAGATTTATAATTAGCGGCGGAATCGCCGAGCACGGTGCCGTCCGCCGCGATTATAGTAACGCGGACGCTTTTAATTTCGCCCGCTAAATTCTTCGCCTGAATGTCTGCATCCTGTGAGGAATCAAATTCCTTCGAAATAACTGAAGCATATGAGAGCAATTCCTGTTTCGTGCCCGAAATAAGCTCTCTGTCAAAGACAAAGGCATTTAGAGCACCGGAGATTATAAGCGTAAGCGTGAGGATGAGCACGAATCCCGCCATCAAGGATTTCTTCATTTGATACCTCCGACAAAGCGATAGCCAATTCCCCTGACAGTCTTTATGTAACTGCTGTTATCGGCTGTGTCACCAAGCTTCTGGCGAAGCGTGCCGATGTGTATATCCAGAGTGCGTGTTTCGCCGAAATAATCGTCACCCCATATCTTGGCTATAAGCTCTTCGCGGGAAACAGCGCGGGAGCTGTTTTCCATGAGAAATTTTAGCAGTTCAAATTCCTTGAAGGTTAGTGTAATGGGTTCCGAATCCTTGGAGACTTCCCTAACGTTCCCGTCGAGCCTCACGCCGCCCTGCTCAAGAACATTTTCCGAGCCGTCGGTTTGGTCAGCTCCGCCATGCCTGCGAAGCTGCGCACGGACTCTAGCGCAGAGCTCGAGCACGCTGAAAGGCTTTGTCATATAGTCGTCGGCGCCGGAGTCGAGTCCGATTATTTTGTCAAGCTCCGTATCCTTTGCCGTAAGCATAATGGCAGGAATTTCCTTGAGCTCTTTGGAGCTTCTCATGGCGCGAACTGCCTCGATACCGCTCATGCCATCCATCATTATGTCCATAACAACAACATGAGGCGGCTCGTTATGCATGTATTCAAGTGCAGATTTGGCATTATCAAAGCCCTTCGTCTTATAGCCGTTGCTAGAGAGCGCAACTTCAAGAAGCATCCTTATGCTCTCATCGTCTTCAACAATTACGATTCTCTCGTTCAAACGGAAGCCTCCTTAAGAGTTAAAATCGGGTAGCTCTTCGTTTATGTGAATACCGGTAACGTAATAATGCACCCATTCGCAGATGTTGACCGCGTGGTCGCCGATGCGTTCAAGATATTTCACAATCATCAGGTAGTCAATAACAATTTCCATATCGCGCGTGTCGTTGTAAATCCTTGATCCGAGCGCGTGGCGGATTCTCAGAAAGTAATCATCCACAACGTCGTCCTTTATCATAGTTTCCTTAGCAAGCTCAAGATCGCCTTTCACATATGCGTCAATTGCGGATGCGACCATTTCCTTCGCGCTAACGGCCATTTTAAGGACTTCCTCCTGAATATCCGGAAAACTGATACTGTCGTGATACATGCTGATTTCAGCGATGTCGGAAGCGGCATCACCTATGCGTTCGATGTCCGTTATCATCTTGATCGCGGTTGAAATCTTGCGCAGGTCGGTAGCCACAGGCTGCTGCTTAAGAATGAGCTTGAGGCACATCGTTTCAATTTCGCGTTCCATCGCATTAATACTTGCATCATCTTCTATTATCTCTTTTGCGAGCGCTTTGTCAAATGTTTTCAGGGCCTGCATGGAACGGGTAACAGCGTCTATCGCAGTTGTACCCATTCTGATAAGCGCTGAGGACAAATCCTTGAGCTCGTCGTCGTAAAGTTTTCTTGTCGCCATAATAATTCACACTCCTAAACGTTATTAACCGAAACGACCGGTAATGTAGTCTTCTGTGCGCTTGTCCTTGGGTATCGAGAATATGTCGTCGGTCTTGCCCATTTCAACGAGCTCACCAATCAGGAAAAACGCGGTCTTGTCGGAGATACGCGCCGCCTGTTGCATATTGTGTGTAACAATGACGACGGTGTAATTTTTGCGAAGGTCGTCCATAAGCTCCTCGATGCGCATGGTGCTTGCAGGGTCGAGTGCGCTTGTTGGCTCGTCCATGAGCAGTATTTCCGGCTCCACGCTCAGCGCCCGCGCAATGCAAAGACGCTGCTGCTGACCACCAGAAAGCCCCAGAGCGCTCTTTTTGAGTCTGTCCTTGACTTCATCCCAAAGTGCCGCGCCGCGCAGAGAGCTTTCTACTATTTCGTCGAGGGATGCCTTGCTGTGATTGCCGTGCAGTCTCGGCCCATAAGCAATATTATCGTATATCGTCATAGGAAATGGATTGGGCGCCTGGAAGACCATTCCTATGCTCTTGCGAAGGAGATTCACGTTCGTGGTTTTAGCATAAATATCCGTATCGCGGTACTTTGCTTCGCCAATGATCAGCACTCCCGGAATAAGGTCGTTCATTCGGTTCAGCGTTTTCAAAAATGTACTTTTGCCGCAGCCGGATGGCCCGATTAGAGCGGTAATTTCTTTTTCCTCTATGTCGATATCGATGCCCTTGAGCGCATGGAAAGCTCCGTAATACAGCTCAAGATTTCTTGTCGATATTATACTCATATTTACCTCCTTGATGGCGTGAAACAGTTCACGCGCTCACCCGATCTTTTTTAGTCTTTTTTTCGCGGCTTTTGCAGAGAAATTGATTATAAGCACAAGAATCATTAATATTGACGCAATCGCAAAGCCGACGCTGAATTCGCCGCTCTCCATCGTATAAACGTAGAGCATTACGCTGAGAGTTCCTCCGCTTGTAGAAAGAGCCCTGAAGTAGTTTGTGACCAGCACATAGCCCGCGCCGGCTGTAAATAGCAGGGCTGCAGACTCGCCGACTATTCGCCCGACTGCGAGTATAGCACCGCTGACGATTCCGTCGATGGTACAGGGTAGAACTATCGTTCGAATGGTATACCATTTCGTTGCACCAAGCGCCAATGCGCCGTCACGGTATGACTGGGGTGTTGTTTTAAGCGATTCCTGCGTCGTTCTGATTATGCTTGGCAGTATCATAACAACCAGCGTAAGCGAACCCGCGAGAACGCTGGAGCGTAGCCCAAGCTTCTGGCAGAAGAATAGCATTCCGACAAGACCGTAGATGATGGACGGGATTGCGGTCAGTGTCTCCGTCGAAAATTCGATGAATCTAACCAGTCGTTTATTTGTTGAGTATTCGTTCAGGTAAATCGCAGCCCCTACTCCGACGGGAAGAGCTATTATCAGAGCGGTTAAAATCATGTATAGTGTGAAAATTATATTTGGCAGGATACCGATTTTTTCCTCGAGCACCTTGCGCTGTGTCGTCAGAAACTCCCATGTCACATGGGGCAGCCCCCTGTAAAAGATATAACCTATGAGTCCAAGTAAAAGCATTATGGTTATTAATGCTGAGATATAAATGAAAACTTTAAGAACTACATCTTTAATTCTGCGTCCGGCGGATATATTGCTTTCAAGCGAAAGTGCTTTAGAATTATCTTTCATCCTTGTACCCTCCTTTAAGCAGAGTATTAAGTACAATGTTGATTATCATTATAAACACGAACAGCACAAGGCCGATTGAAAAGAGAGCTTGCTTCTGCAGTCCGCCCGCGTAGGACATTTCGGAGGAAATAGCGGTTGTAAGAAACCTTACGCTGCTGAAGAGCTTTGGCATATTCGAAACATTTCCGGCTACCATCATGACTGCCATCGCTTCGCCGATTGCTCTGCCGATGCCAAGAACAACTCCGGCGGTGATTCCGCTTTTTGCCGAGGGTATGCTGACCTTGAAGATGGTTTCAATTTTCGTTGCTCCAAGGGCAAGGCTCGCCTCTTCAAATTTCTTAGGAACCGCGTTTAGGGCGTTCTCGCTTACACTGACAATGCTCGGCATTATCATTATTGCCAGAACGATTATCGCCGAAAACAGCGTTGAGCCGCTTTTCAAATTGAAGATGTCCATAACCGCCGGAACGAGCACGATGATACCCACGAGTCCGTATACAACGGAAGGTATGCCTGCTAGAAGCTCAACTGCCGGACGTACTGCGGAGGCAACTTTGGTACTCGCTATCTTCGATAAGAACACCGACATCAGAAGCCCGATAGGTACACCAATCAGTATTGCTCCGGTTGTCGCAAAGATTGAGGAAAGAATAAACGGCAGGATACCGAATAAGGGTTCGGACGCCGTGCTTTTCCAGACCTGTCCGAAAAGAAAATCCTTTAGACCGATTTCCCTGATTGCGGGAAGGCCGCTGATTATCATATAAGCTGATATACCGACGACTGCGATAATTGATATCATTCCGCAGACGACGAATATGACATGCATTACTTGTTCGGTTATGTTTCTAGCTTTCATAATGACCTCCGTCAGCTTTTTAAGAAGCACTCAAAGGGGACTTCAAAGGTGAAGTCCCCTTGTCTTACGACCTTCTTATTTCGAGGGAGAGATTGCTCCGGCCTTTTCAATTATTGACGCGGCCTCAGTGCTCTTTGCGTATTCAATGAAAGCCCTAGCTGCTGTGGAGGGCTCTGTCCCCTGCTTGGTTATGATATTGAAGTCTCTCTGGAGCTTATAGCTTCCGTCAAGAACGGTTGCTTCTGTGCATTCCACACCGCCGACCTTAACTTTAAAAACCGTTTCATTGACAGCGGAGAGTGATGCGTAACCAAAGGCATTTTCATTTGATGCGACTGCCGCGATTACCGCACCGGTGGAGGTCAGTTCCTGCTCGTATTTGCAGGCGTCCTTGACATCGACGATAGTTTCAAAGCCATCGCGAGTACCGGAACCTGCTTCACGTCCAATTAAAACTACGGGAGCATCAGGTCCGCCGACATCTTTCCAGTTGGTTATTTCGCCCTTTGCAAGACCTGCAATTTGCTCAAGAGTAAGGTCCGTTACGGTGTTGGACTTGTTTACGACGACTGCAATGCCGTCGAGCGCGATGACGGTTGCGTCAAGTCCGGTTTCTTCTGTTTTTAGATCGCGGCTTGAAAGACCAATATCAGCAGTTCCATCTGTTGCGGCGGTAATTCCTGCACCCGAACCAGTTGCATCATAAGTAACTGTTACATCGGGATATTTTGCCATGAATGCTTCGCTGAGAGCCGCAATGACTTTTTCCATTGAGGTGGAGCCGTTGGTGGAAACTGTTCCGGAAAGAGCTGCTTCGGTGGGAGCTGTGGAAGCTCCTGCGGAGGGAGAAGCATCTGCTTCCTTTGTTGAAGAGCAACCTGCAAAAAGTGCCAGGCACAGTACAGCTGCAAGAGCAATCGTGATGATTTTTTTCATAAACTTTCTCCTTAATTTACACTTTTGAAATACTCTATTTATTATTGGTACTGTAATCATAATAAATTCGATGAAACAAACTCACTACCACGATTCCTTCAAAAATACGTAAAGAATACGTAAAGTTATAAAGCTAGAGGGTTTTCTTAATTCTCCTATAATTTTCGTTTGTATTTAGTTATCAAAATTTTGGAATCATAATTATTCATATATAAGAAAATATTGCATCGTCATGAAATTATACAAAAATTTATATTATATAAAAAAAGTCATTATTTGTTGATATTTTTATAGCATGAACTAGTGTTTTATGTTACGATATTGAAAAATAGAGGATTAGAAGACCTGACTTCATATGGGAGGTTTTCATGGATATAAGGGATCTAAAATACTTTTGCCTGACTGCCGAACTTGAGCACGTTTCAAAAGCCGCGGAAATTCTCGGAATCGCTCAGCCCTATCTGACGAAAATTATCGGCCAACTTGAAGACGAATTCGGTACCCAGCTCTTTGACAAGGTGGGCAGAAAAATTAAGCTTAACGACAACGGCGAGGTGTTCTACCGCAACGCAAAAAAGATACTTGCGGAGGTTGACAACCTTTATACCGAAATGGACTTTGTTCAAGAGCAAAATCTCAGAACGATTTCGCTCTTGTGCAATACTGAAGCGCACGCACATGGTATGATAGTCGAATTTCAAAAGAAAAACGCGAATTACTCGCTCAAACTTGCCTATGCGACAAAAAAGGAAATGCTTGAAGCGCTTACGACAGGCGCCGCGGATTTCGTTCTCTGTGATCCCGCAATCGACGAGGACCTTTCAAAAAACATTGTCACAGAAATTGTGTTTCATGACACTGCCTGTGTTATCTTTCCGCCCGGGCATCCGATGCTCAAGAGAAAGTCAATTAAATTTGAGGAGCTCCAGGGTGAAAGACTCGTTGCCGCGTCCAAGGGCGGCGCTATGCGGAATCATGTCGATTATGTTTTTGAAAAGTATTCGGTTCGTCCGAAAATAGTTTGTGAAACGCACGATGTCAACCTGATAATACAGGCAGTATTGTCAGGTCTGGGTTACGCCTTCATTTCATATTCATTTCTTGCGAAATATCCCGAACTGAGCATATACTGCATCGACATCGACAGTAACGATAAATTCGGAAACATGGGTCTGAGCTATAACAAGCTGTCAATCGAAAACAGAAACATGGAAGATTTCTTGAGCTTCTCCCGTAATTATTTTAAAAAGCTGCAGGAGAAGATTACAGTGAACCCGACCTTGTAATTTTTTTACTTGGTTAAAAAACTAATCTAATCCGAAAATCCGGAGGATTCTATGGATATTAGAGATTTGCGCTTTTTCTGTATGACGGCAGAAATGGAGCACGTTACGAGGGCGTCGGAAAAGCTCGGAGTTTCCCAGCCCTTTCTCACCAGAGTCATATCAAACCTTGAGAAAGAAATCGGGCTTTCTCTCTTTGACAATGTCGGCAGAAAGATCCGCCTCAATGAAAATGGCGAGACCTTTTTCAGGCACGCCAAAAAAGTCCTCACAGACTTTGACGAACTCAATACCGAGATCGGTGCCATGCTGGACAGACACGATAAAAGCATATCAATTCTTTGCAACATGAGCTCGTATTCGCCGGAGCTTATTATGGCGTTCCGGAAAAAATATCCAGATTATACAATTGCAATCGAATTTGCTACCATTAAGGATATAATGGACGCCCTTGCTGCCGGTGAAGCGGATTTTGCCTTCTGCTCTCCCCCACTGACTGACGACCCACTCAAGGGACTTAAAACAGACTTGTTACTCTGTGAGCGGTGCAGCATACTGCTTCCGCCTGGGCATAAGCTTATCGGAAGAGACACGGTCACCTTTGATGACATAAAAAACGAAAAGCTGATAACTACCTCAAAAGGTACGGGTCTGCGCATCAATATTGAACAGGCCTTTAAAAAATATGATTTTCGTCCCCAGATCGTCTGTGAATCGAACGACATGAACCTTATAATACGCAGCGTGAGGGACGGTATGGGCTACGCGATTATTCCCCGCTGGCAGCTATACTCAAATCCAGAGCTTAAGCAGTACTGTGTGGACGTAGACATTCCGGAAACCTACGCATACATAGGTGTTACATATAACACAAAGCCCTGCGCGGGCTCTGCGGGTGCTGACTTCAAAAACTTCGTCATTCAATTTTTGGATGAATTCAAAAACAAGGCTTATGGTAATATTTAGCCTGAGACTTCACTAGATTCTCAGTTTGTTGCACTGCTAAGGCGCTAAGTACGCATTAGTTCATTGTATGAAGTGACGATAATTAGACTTTGGGCTTGACATATATTTAAGCTTATAATATGATTACGATAATTTAACACATAAAAGCGATAATGAGGAAGAAGTATCCGATACTGAACCGTACAGAAAGCAGCCGTTTGATGAGAGGCGCACGGGAAATTTCGGCGAATACATCCTTTAGCTTCACACTGAAAGAGTTTCGAGTAGGATGTGACGGGTGACGCCCGTTAACGGGTCGGCTCTTTGCACGGCACGCATTATGCGCGATGGAAGAGAGCTATAAAGGCGGCTTTGCGTAAGCGAGCTGCAAACCAAGGTGGTACCGCGAATTTTCTTCGCCCTTCGGATTTTCCGAAGGGCGTTTATTTTTTATTAAGGAGTGGTTTTATGCCGATTACAGAACTTTTGGAGCAGAACGCAAGGCTGTATCCGAACGAGACAGCACTCGTTGAGATTAACCCCGAGCACGAGAACAGCGTAGCGCAGACATCTTGGACGGAGTTTGCTCTTGTTGATATAAACTATCAGGAGAACACCTACAGGCGGGAATTATCGTGGATGGATTTTGACTGCCGCGCTAACCGTTTTGCCCATCTTCTGCTCGCAAACGGCGTCCCAAAAGGCGATAAAGTTGGAATCCTGATGATGAACAGTCTTGAATGGCTGCCAGTCTACTTCGGCATACTCAAAGCCGGTGCGCTTGCCGTGCCGCTCAACTATCGCTACACCGCAGACGAGATCAAATACTGCCTAAATCTAGCCGACTGCTCTCTTCTTGTTTTCGGAAACGAGTTCGTTGGGCGCATGAGCGAAATTAAAGATGACATTCCGAAAATTAAAAAGCTCTATTATGTAGGTTCGGAGTGCCCCGAATGGGCTGAGAGCTACTACACCTTCATGTCATATTGCTCCAGTAAAAAACCGCATATGGAAATAACTGACGACGACTATGGCGCAATCTATTTTTCCTCGGGTACGACAGGCTTCCCGAAGGCTATTCTGCACAAGCACCTGAGCCTAACTCATGCTGCAGTCGCGGAGCAGAAGCATCACGGACAAAAGCGCGGAGACTGTTTTCTCTGCATGCCACCGCTCTACCATACCGGCGCAAAAATGCACTGGCTCGGCAGTCTCCTTTCAGGGAGCAAGGCGGTTATTCTTCGCGGCATAAGCCCCAAATGGATACTCCAAACCGCCGCACAGGAGCGCGCAACGAACGTCTGGCTTCTTGTTCCGTGGGCGCAGGACATAGTGGATGCGCTTGATAGAGGCGAACTCAAGCTCTCCGATTACGACCTTTCAGCATGGAGTCTAATGCACATCGGAGCGCAACCCGTCCCCCCTGCTCTCATAAGCCGCTGGAAGGCATATTTCCCGCACCACCAGTACGACACAAATTACGGCCTTTCGGAATCAATCGGTCCTGGCTGCGTTCATCTCGGAGTTGAAAACACGCATAAGGTAGGGGCAATCGGCGTTCCTGGCTTCGGCTGGGAAACTAAGGTAGTTTCTTCCGACAAGAACGAGCTTCCTCAGGGCGAGGTCGGTGAGCTTGCCGTTCGCGGGCCGGGCGTCATGACCTGCTACTACAAAAACGAGGAAGCGACCCGTGAATCCCTCTCGCCTGATGGCTGGCTGTGGACAGGTGACATGGCCCGTATTGACGAGGACGGATTCATCTGGCTGGTTGACCGCAAAAAGGACGTCATCATAATGGGCGGCGAAAATCTCTATCCGGTTCAAATTGAGGATTACCTACGCAAAAACATCAAGATAAAGGATGTTGCAGTTATCGGAAGACCTCATCCGCGTCTCGGCGAAATTGCCTGCGCGATAATTGAGCTTAAGCAGGATATCACCGCAACCGAGGAGGAAATTAACGAGTTTTGTTTGGAGCTTCCCCGCTATAAGCGTCCGCGCGAGATTATATTTGACAAGATTCCGCGCAATCCAACGGGTAAAATTGAAAAACCCGTGCTTAGAAAAAAATACGGCAGTACCGACATCGTTTCGCTTCAGACCGGTACCGCAAAATAATAGAATTCCCGCAGGCTCTTTGGTCTGCGGGAATTCTATTAATATCTATTCAGACTGTATTATGGCTTTTGCCTGTTTTGCTTCGCCCAGTTCATTCAGTATCGTGAAGCCGATAATCATTACGCCACCGACAAGCTGCCAGGGGCTTATTGTTTCTTGAAGGAATACAACCGAAATGATGACAGCAATAAGCGGGTCAATGTAGCCCAGAAGCGCAACCTTTTGCCCCGGAAGGTTACCTATAGACGTGAAATACAGACAATAGGCAAAAGCGGTATGAAATAGCCCGAGTACCGCGAGCAGGATAAACCCCTTTGTGTTTAGCTCTAAAGCATGGAAGCCCGAAGTTAGCGGCACATAAATGGCAAGCACGACAATCGCCGCGAAAAACTGAAAAATAGTCTTGTCGATACCATCGACAGACTTTATTCTCTTGGCAACTATGATGATAAAGGCGTAGGCGAAAGCCGCCGCAAGCGCCAGAGCAATGCCGATGAGTTCCTTGTTTCCGCCGCTCGACCTTGCGCCGACTATAAGCACCAGACCCACGGTTGCCATTATAAAGCACAGGACCTTTTGTAACGTGAGTCTCTCCTTGAAAACTATAGGTGATAGTATCATCAGCAGCACAGGACAGAAATAGTAGCTTAGCGTCGTCACTGAAACACTGGCATATTTTAATGCTTCGAAAAAAAGAATCCAGTCAAAACCCATAGCTATTCCCGACAATGCAAGCCAGAATATATCTGTTTTCGCCTGTTTGAACGGTATCTTCTCGCGTCTAATAAACTTATAAATAAGTATGGCGGTAAGCGCTATCGCGACCCGCCAAAAAGCGATTTCACCCGAAGAGACGGCAATGTTTTTAATCACCAGACTAATCGTGCCGTAAATCGCCATTGCGGTGACGTTTTCTAGCAGACTTTTATTGACCACCCGAATTTATCCTCTACTTTCCCCCACTGAATGCCTGTCAAAGTGTCGTAGAGCCTTTGTGTGACAGCACCTATCCGGTTCCCGCCGATTTCGTGCCTTTTACCTTCGAAGGCGATTTCACCGATGGGCGAAATGACTGCTGCGGTGCCAGTTCCCCAGGCTTCCTCGAGAGTTCCGTTCTCTGCGGCCTTTATAAGCTCCTCAGCAGGCAGTTCGCGCTCTTCGACCTCATAGCCCCAGGTTTTAAGAAGCTCGATGCATGACTTGCGGGTAATGCCCGGCAGAACACTGCCCGTGAGCGCAGGAGTTATAATCTTGCCGCCGATTATGAACATTACGTTCATGGCTCCGACTTCTTCAATGTTGCGTCTATTAACGCCGTCAAGCCAGAGCACCTGACTATAACCCTGTTTTTCTGCATTTATTCCGGCGCGCATCGAGGCGGCATAGTTGCCGCCGCATTTCGCAGTGCCCGTTCCACCGCGTACCGCACGCACATCGTTACTCTCAATCATTATGCGTGTGGGATTGAGCCCCTCGGGGTAATAGCTCCCCACCGGACAGGTAATTATCGCGAAACGATAGCTGGACGAGGCATGAACGCCGAGCTGCGGCGCCGTCGCTATCGTAAAAGGCCGAATATAAAGCGAAGTCTCGGGAGCACTTGGCACCCAGTCCTGGTCAAGCTCGATAAGAGCTTTCAGACCCTCCATAAAAATATCTTCAGGCACCTGTGGAATGCACATACGTTCAGCGGATGCGTTCATTCTTTTGGCATTTTCAAGAGGACGGAAAAGCAATACTTCACCCTTGGGGCTACGGTAGGCCTTCATTCCCTCAAAAATCTCCTGCGCATAGTGAAAGACAACAGCAGCGGGAGAGAGCGAAAAGTCAGCATAGGGTATGACACGCGGATCATGCCAGCCCTTGCCTTCATCATAGTCCATAATAAACATATGGTCAGAAAAATACTTTCCGAAAGGAATTCCGTTAAGCGAAGGCTTCTCCTTCAAAACGGCTGCCTTTTCGATTGTGATTTTCTCCACTTGGATCACGCTCTCTTTCAATTAATTATTTGTTTGGTATTTAACTAAAGATTTTATCATTCTTGCGGTATTTATCAAGATTTAAATTTCAGTACAAGAAATATTTGTAAAATACGTAGTTTTGCGTTTTAAATCGGTAACACTTTTTGGATTAATAGGCAATATTTATTGTGATATGTTGAACAATCAATTCCAATATATTATAATAAATCAAATGATACGAACATCATGACTATTTTAAGGAGAACAATAATGCTGAAAGTTGAGCACGTTACAAAAAAATACGGGAAACTGCTTGCTAATAACGACATTTCCTTTTCAGTCGAAAGCGGCCAGATTGCCGTATTGGTCGGACCGAATGGCGCCGGCAAATCGACTATAATTAAGTCAATCGCGGGACTTCTGAGATTTGAAGGAAAAATCGAAATCGGCGGCTTTGACAACAAATCGGTCGAGGCAAAAGGTCTTGTAGGCTATGTACCCGAAATGCCTGCTGTCTATGACCTTTTGACTGTTTCAGAGCATATGGAATTTATCCGCCGTGCCTACCGCCTCCCTGATGACGGATACGACAAGTACCTTCTTGAGCGATTTGAAATGCTGGATAAGAAGGACAAGGTCGGCAAGGAGCTTTCGAAGGGCATGCAGCAAAAGCTATCAATCTGCTGTACGCTTCTCCACAGACCGCGCGTTATAATCTTCGATGAACCGCTTATAGGACTCGATCCTCACGCAATCAAAGAAATTAAAAATATGTTTTCAGAGCTCAAAGAGCAGGGCTGCGCTCTGCTCATCAGTACACACATGCTGGACAGCGTTGAGAACTTTTGGGATGTTGCACATATTATGGTGAACGGCAGCTTTGCCGCAACGAAATACAACACTTCCGCCGGTGAAAACGAAAAGAGCCTTGAAGAGCTATTCTTTGAGATTACCGAGGGGAAAGCATCGGAGGTCGGGAAATGAACGGCAACGCTCTTTCGTATCTGCTCCGAACAAAAATGCATAACCAGCTTGTAAGCTTTTTAAAAAAACCTATCCGCCTTATTTATGTCGTGATTTTTATTGGCCTGCTGGTTCTTACAATGATTGGCGGCAATGCGGGTGCCAATGAATCGGGTCGCGTAGTGAGGGACATTTCGGAGCTTACCGCTGGAATCAATGCTCTTTTCATACTGATATTTGCGACTACGCTCAACTCTGGTCTCAAAAACGGCGGGACATTTTTTAAAATGGCGGATGTAAATTATCTCTTTCCCTCGCCGCTTAACAAGAGAAGCATCCTATTCTATGCCCTGATTCAGCAGATATGGTCATCAATGCTGATCGGCATATTCATCCTGTTCCAATATTCCGCGCTCCATATGAATTATAATTTGAGCTTTTTGGGGCTTATTTTGATATTTCTGACCTATTCACTGACTGTGTTTTTAAGCCAAGCCCTGGGTATGTTTCTCTATACCTTCGTGAGTGATAGCGAGAAAAAGAAGAACATCGCAAAATTGGCGCTTTATATTGTTATAGCTGGAATTCTGGCATATATCGGACTGCATGTTCTCCAAAACAAAGACCATATCGTGAAAGCCCTTGCCGAAGCAGGCAACGGTCTGCCGGTGCTCCTTTTCCCGTTTGCAGGCTGGATGGGCGGCTTTGCGGGAAGCATCTTTAAAGGGGAATACATTGAGTCCGCCCTGTGGCTTGTGCTTTCTGCCGCCGCATTTACCGTTATGCTTATTGCAATGTCGCGTTCTAAGCGCGAGTATTATGAAGACGTAATAGCCTCCGCCGAAACGATGCAGAACACAATTAACTCCGCTAAGGATGGCGTTCCTCCCGAAGCTACTCCAAAGGTCATCAAGGTCGGCAAGGAGGGTATCGGAAAAGGCAAGGGAGCATCAGTATTTTATTATAAACACATGCTTGAAAACAGGCGCGCAAGCAAAATCTGGATTAAGCCCATGTCTATAATATTTATATTGATAACCATTGGATTTACAATCTTCATGAAGGGCGCAGGCATCCTGCCAATCTTCGCTTTCTCGGTTTACATGCAGGTTTTCACCGTAGCCTTGGGAAGATTCAATCGCGAGCTTACAAAGCCCTTCATATATCTCGTGCCTGAATCTCCGTTCAAGAAAATTTTATATGCGCTTGCCGAAACCTTCCCTACAGAGCTACTTGAAAGCGCACTGATATTTATACCGGTTTCAATAATTCTCGGAGCGCCGGCACTCGTCTGCATACTGTGTATTGTTGGAAGAATGACGTTTTCATTCCTGTTTATAGCATCAAGCATTGCGATAGAGCGCCTTTGGGGCGGCTCACTTTCAAAGATGGCGGGTGTACTCATTTATTTTGTTGTTGATATTCTTCTGTCTGCGCCTGGCATCGTTCTCGCTGTTGTTCTTGGTGCGAACGAAATATCGCTCTTCAGTCCTGATGTTACTTCTGTGCTGTGTATTACTCTAATGAATATACCCGTTGCCTCACTCGTCATCTATTCTTGCAGGAATGTTCTGCAATACGCTGAATTATAGAAGACAAAAAAAGACCTTTCCTTTACGGAAAGGTCTTTTTTCAGTTACCGACAGTGCTAATCTGCAAAACCTCGAACTGCTTCGAGCTTGTATCAATAGTCTTGATTAACACCTGTTTTTTGACCACTTCTCCCTTTTCATCAAAGGAAATGGTTCCGTTCAAACCGTCATATGTAAGTGTTTTAAGCGCCGCCTTTATTGCCTGCGGGTCTTTCGAATCCGCTGTCTTAATCGCCTTGACTATAAGCATATAAGCATCGTAAGCTGTCGCCGCAGATGTTGAGGTGTAATCGTTCCCTCCATTTAGTTTTATTCGCTCCGAATCTTTTTGCAGCCATGTTGAATACCTGCCGGCAAATTCAACGGAGTCGGGATCAGCCGAAGTACCGGAGTCAAATTCTGAAGCAATATAGACATCTCGCGAATTGAACGTTATGTCGTTTAGAAGCAGAGGCGAATCCCAGCTTTCGGGCCCCAGAATCGGGCATAAAAGACCCTCATCCCGTGACTGACTGATAAAATATTCCGCTTCAAATGAGCCTGACAGCATATAGACAAAGTCTGCGTCGCCTGCTGCTATATTCGCAGCAAGCGAACGAAAATTCTGCTGCCCGAGCTGAAAGCTGTATTCAATCACTTCCCCGCCGAGCTTTTTAAAAGCTTCAGCAAAAATCTTTCCCGCTTTTTTGGAATATTCATCTCCGGTCTGCGTCAAAACGGCGGCTTTTCTAAGGTCCATACCATAGGCAAGATTTGCCATAACTCCGCTTTGGAAGGTGTCGTTGCTGCACAGACGGAAATAAGAGCTTGCTCCTTCCGTCGCAGCTTGGCTCGCGCAGGAAACTCCGACTAGTGGAATTCCACTCTTTTCGAACGCTGAGAGCCCTGCTGATGTGGCTTTTGAACCATATGAGCCAAGAACGGCAGAAACCTTTGAATCTATCAAAGTCTCCGCAGCAGAAGCTGCGCCAACTTCGTCCAATGCGTTATCGGCTTCGACAAGCTCAATCTCATATGTAACCCCGTCGACATCAACCGTTGGTGTTACAGAATTGGCATATCTAATGCCAAGAGTCTCAGTCCTCCCACCTTGCGAATAATCCCCGGTAGTCGGCTCGTAAACACCGATGTAAATAACATTCTTGTGTATGATTTGCTCGCCAAAAGCGCTGATTTTGTCCAGACCGCCAAGATTTCCGAAAGCTACGAACAAAGCGGCTATAAGGCAAAACGCTAAGATTGACAAAATGACTTTTTTCATCCGTACTCCAATTCATCGTCAGAATTTTGGACTCTTCCAATCATATGTCGGTATGATACCTCATAAATGTTACAAAATCAAGTTTATAGGGGAGAAATAGGCGTATTGGACAATGCAGGTGGGTCTCATTGACTCAAAAAAGCCAAATATTCATATCATTTTGGGGGTAGCGCGCCAATCACCATTGCCGCGGCGTTCTTCCTTTGCGGCATAGCCCAGAACATAAAGGTCATGCGCCGAGCTTTCCAACTCGAAAAGATTCCTGCATTCTTCGGACAGTTCCTTAACGGTAGCTGGTTTCGTAATGATTGGTATTTGGGATTTTTCTGCCATGATATTCAAAGCTAATCTACCGGTCTCATTTGCGGCAAGAATTCTCGCATATGGCGGGATACCGTCTGCCTGTCCTCTTTTTATTCCGATTGCGGCACACATGCACATCCTGCGCAGTCTCGAGAGCGCATAGCGTTTCGATTTTGCGGCCGAAAGCACCCCCTCAAGTGTAGATTCCTCATGAAAAGCTGCTATCAGCCGATTTCCCAAGCCCTCCGAATCATCGGGTATCTCGCTGAATATGCTGTCATCCATCATTCGGAAACGCGAAAGTATCGCGCTTTCAAGGTCTTCCATGAAAACAGGTCCCCTGCCCTGCTCGCTTTCGCGGCGAAATACTTCTGATGCCTCTTTGGGAACATAGTTTTTTATCGGCTTGCCTTGAGAGAGCATCCCCCGAATGTCAGAGGCAGAGCCGCCCTCTTCGTCGTGTCCAGCGCCGATTCTCTTAATTGTTAAAGGCTCGATTCTAAGCCGCTGATCATAGATTGCCTTGAGATATTCCACAGCCAGAATATTGTTCGGTGTTCCAAGATGATCCGCAAGGCTCCCTATGCTTTTCGAAAGTGCGGCCTGTCTTGCAGTGGCATAGGATACTCCGCTTTTTAATCCCTCGCGAATCTCAGCGTCGAGAAAGGGGTCAGAAAGTGCCATTACGAGCGAATTGAGCACTCCTATGTCGCCGCATTCGCTGCCGAAGCTGAGGTAATTTACGCAGTTCAGTGCACCCAGAAGCCCCACAGCGCCTCTCCCAAAGCCCTCCGCGGAAGAAAGCGACCACGGCAGCGGCAACTCAATGACAAGGTCAGCTCCGCTTTTGACAGCAGCTTCGGCACGGGCAAATTTTGAAAAGACGGCGGCTTCCCCTCTTTGAACGAAATCGCCGGACATTACACATACCACAGCCGTATCGTGCGATATGGCTTTTTTGCTTTCCTCAATATGAAGTTTGTGCCCGTTATGAAACGGGTTATACTCGGCTACTATACCCAAAATTTTCATTTCGGCTCCTTTTCAGCAAATAATTAAATTATTGTAGTAAATAAGTGTCAAAAAAGCTTGATTTTATGCATTTGATTGGATTAAAATAACTAAGTGCGTGAGTAGGAGAAGACATACACACATATTACAATCAAAACACAAAGATTACAATAACAAAGGGGTCAATGAAATGAAGATTTTGGTCATAAACGCGGGAAGTTCTTCCCTAAAGTATCAGCTTTTTGATATGGAAGGCGAAAGAGTGCTGGCAAAGGGACTTTGTGAGCGCATCGGTATCGATGGTCACCTGAAGCACAGCCCGCTTCTCGAAGGCAAAAAGAAGTTTGATGAAGACATCAGCCTTCCAACCCACGCGGAAGCGATTGCAGCCGTTATCGAAAAACTTACATCTGCTGAATATGGTGTCGTTTCCTCAATGTCCGAAATCAACGCTGTCGGCCATCGTGTTGTTCATGGCGGAGAGTATTTTTCCTCCTCCGTACTTATTACGGACGAAGTCATGAAAGCAATCGAAACCTGTGTTCCGCTTGCTCCTCTCCATAACCCTGCGAACATAACCGGTATCAACGCCTGTAAAAAGGTAATGGGTGATAATGTTCCGCAGGTCGCTGTTTTCGACACCGCCTATCATCAGACTATGCCCGGCAAAGCCTTTATATATGCTATTCCCAAGGAATACTACGAGAATGATAAAATCCGCCGTTACGGTTTCCACGGTACCAGCCACCGCTATGTCGCAAACCGCGCCGCCGCTATGCTTGGAAAACCCATATCCGAGCTCAAGCTAATATCCTGCCACATGGGCAACGGCAGCTCCGTCTGCGCTATCGAGGGCGGCAAAAGCGTCGATACTTCCATGGGCTTCACTCCGCTTGTAGGTCTTCCGATGGGAACACGCTGCGGTGATTTGGACAGCGGCGTACTTCAATACCTAATGAATAAGTATGGCTTTAGCATTGACGAGATGATTAACATTCTCAACAAAAAATCCGGTGTTCTCGGCGTTTCCGGTATTTCCAGCGACTTCCGTGACTTAGATAATGCTGCTGCTGAGGGCAACAAAGATGCACAGCTCGCGCTTGACCTTTTCCACTATGAAGTTGCTAAGGTCGTCGGCTCCTATGCCGCTGCCATGAATGGCGTTGACGCGATAATATTTACTGCCGGTATCGGCGAAAACAGCAAGGAAACAAGAGCTGCTATATGTGAATATTTCGGATATCTCGGCTGCAAGGTCGATACCGAGGCGAACACCAAGCGCGGAGAAGAGATCGTCATTTCGTCCAAGGACAGCAAGGTTAAGCTGCTTGTCATTCCCACAAATGAAGAGCTTGTCATCGCAAGAGATACACAGGAACTTGTGTAATATAGGAAATAAGGAACTCCCGTCAGCATCGTCTGACGGGAGTTCCTTATTTAATAGAATTCTTCAAGCAAGTCGGTAAAAAGCCTGATATGGTTTTCTTCATCGAGGATTATTCTTTCCAGAAGCTCCTGCACAGACCTGTCACTGATTTGGCTAATACGGTTATTATAACTGGCTATCGCGACTTTTTCATTTACTATGTTTTCCTTGAGATAGTGTTTAGGGTTTGTTTCATAGCTTATGTATTGTGCATTCCAGTAAGTACTTTTATAGCCTGCTTGTACGGCAAGGCGTGGATTCCCTCCATAATTTGAAATCAGCTTGCCAATAATCTCTAAATGTCTCATTTCAATTAGCGAGATACATTTTATTGTTTCAGATATTTTATGGATATTGGTCACTAAGTGCTGAAAACTATACGCGGTAACAGCGCTCATTTCGCTTATTGCTCCAGCAAAATCATTTGTAAGAAGCGTAGCATAATAAAGGTTCTTACCATTAGTTTTAAGCGGAGGATATGGAATCGGCAGTTCGCAACTCCTCATATTCTCGTTCATATTTGCCTCCTTTATAGTTCAAGCCATACTCTGCACAGCGAATTTACATACTAAAATCATATGCTGTGAAAAAGAGACAGATACATAGATTGAGAAGTTCAATAAAAAACAAGGGGACACCTTAGTGTCCCCTTGCGTATGTTTTAAAAACTTATGCCTTGAGCTTTTTGATTTCAGCTGTAAGTATAGGAAGAATCTCGAATAAATCACCAACAATAGCGTAATCCGCTACGTTAAAGATAGGTGCGGTTTCGTCCTTGTTGATAGCGATGATTGTCTTCGAGCTGCTCATACCGGCTACGTGCTGAATAGCGCCGGAAATTCCACAGGCAATATAGAGCTTGGGTCCGACAGTTTTGCCTGTCTGGCCAACCTGATGAGAGTGACCAATCCAGCCTGCATCAACAGCTGCACGGGAAGCTCCGACTGTTGCGCCAAGTACTTCTGCAAGCTCTTTGATGGGCTTGAAACCATCAGGACCGCCGACACCACGTCCACCGGAAACAATGATTTCTGCGCCTTCGAGGTCAACGAGCTCGCCGGCCGCTTCATGGATAATCTCAAGAAGCTCGGTACGAATTTCATCAGCAGAAACGTGAATGTCTTCCTTGATAATTTCAGCTTTACGTGTTTCGTCGATATCAGCCTTCTTAAAGACGCCAGGACGAACTGTACCAATCTGAGGACGGTTGTCCGGGCAAAGGATTGTAGCCATGAGGTTACCACCGAATGCGGGACGTGTCCATGCAACGTTGCCGGACTCTTCGTCGATTGCAAGAGATGTGCAGTCTGCTGTAAGTCCTGTCTTCAAGCGGCAGGAAAGACGGGGTCCGAGGTCGCGGCCGTTGTTGGTAGCTCCGATAAGTATGCTGGTTGGGCCATATTTCTCAACAAGAGTATACATTGCCTTTGCATAAGCATCGGTTGTATAATGCTCATATTCCTTGCCGTCGACAACAAGAACTGTGTCGGCGCCAAATGCGGTTGCGGATTTGACCGCTTCGTCAGCACTATTTCCAATAACGACTCCAACGAGCTTGCCGCCCTGTTTTTCGGCTAGGCCGCGGCCTGCACCGAGGAGTTCCAAACCGACGTTCTTTGCAGTGCCGTCGTCGTTGGTTTCAATAAATACCCATAAATCTTTGGTTTTAGCTTCCATTATATTTATCCCCCTTAAATGATGCCGTCAGCAACAAGTGTGGCGAAGAGTTTCTTCGCTGTTGCTTCGTTGCTGTCTTCATGGATTTTCGCGCCGCCACTCTTAACAGGAGGTGTAAAAGTCTTCTTAACCTTTGTAGGGGAACCCTTAAGACCGATTCTCTCTCTGTCGATGTTTGGCATATCGTCACAAACGATTACGCCGATTTCGGCGCGGTTAGCAGCCATCTTTGACTTGATGGAGGGATAACGCGGGTCAAAATTGGGCTTAGTTACGGTTACTAAGCAAGGCATTTTAGAGCCGATAATTTCGAAGCCTTCTTCAACTTCTTTTTTTACCTTTACTTTGCCGTCAACAACGGAAGCTTCAATAGCATATGTAACCTGAGGATAACCGAGATGCTCGGCAATTTCCGGACCAACCTGTGCGGTATCGCCGTCGATAGCCTGTTTACCGCAGAATATGATATCAAATTTGCCTTCGATCTCTTCAATGTTTTTGATTGCGGAGGAAAGTATATAGCTCGTAGCAAGCGTATCGGAACCGCCGAAACAACGGTCGGTTACGAGATAGGCCTTGTCACCGCCGACAGCAAGGCACTCTTTGAGAGCAAGCTTAGCCTGTTCGGGGCCCATGGACAGGAGAACGATTTTAGCGGACGGATCGGTATCCTTTATTCTTGCAGCGAGTTCTAGAGCATAAGCATCAAAGGGGTTTACTATGCTGGGAACGCCGTCACGGATAAGGGTGTTCTTAACAGGGTCTATCCTGATTTCAGTTGTATCAGGTACCTGTTTGATGCAAACAAGCATGTTCATGATAGATTTTTCCTTCTTTCAATATTTTCGCTTTTTCCGAATAGCTGAGCTGCTAAGTCCATCTGAGTTACTAGACAAAAGCAGAAATACAAAGAGCTCATTGCGCTCGAAAATGCTGTTCTTTCTCCGAAAATTAATTATACATAGCAGAAAAAAGATTGTCAACATATAAAGACTTTTTATACACAATATTATCCAATTTCGTGCAAATTCCAATGTATTATGCATTTTCGGACAAGATTTGTTTATTATATTGCCAAGTCTCAAAATGTTAAGCACAAAAAACAATAAGTCCGCACAGACACACAGTGTTTATGCGGACTTATTGCTGAAACTAAGTCAACCGCAGAAGCATTTCTGAGTTGCTTTTATAATATCATTATGTATTGAGGTTCTCGCTTAAGTCTTACATCAGACCGGAGGCCTTGAGCAGGGACTTCACGATGACCATGCGCTGAACCTGGTTGGTTCCTTCGTAGATCGTAGCGATCTTCGCGTTTCTGTAGATGATCTCGATCGGATACTCTTTGCTGTAGCCGTTTCCACCAAAAATCTGAATGGCGTCTTCCGCTGTCTTAATAAGGGATTCGGAAGAGAAAGCCTTGGAGGACGAGGAAAGCGCGCTGTCGATGACATGAGCATCTATGCCGGCTGCGACCTTATAAGCAAGAGCGCGGGCAGCTTCATAGCGAATTTCCATGTCGGCGATCATGAACTGGATAGCCTGGTTCTGGAGAATGGGCTGACCGAAGGTAACGCGCGTTGCAGCATACTCTATGCACTTGTCAATGCAGCTTTTCATCGCGCCGCAGCAAGCAGCTCCGACGCCAGCGGGACGGGTGATGTCGAAGGTGCTCATTGCGATCTTGAAGCCGGCGCCTTCCTTGCCGACAAGGTGATCAGCGGGGATGCGAACATTGTCAAAGATGACTTCGCAGGTGTTGGAAAGACGGATGCCCATCTTGTCCTCTTCCTTGCCGCAAGAAATGCCTGCGCGGCTGCGCTCAACGATGAAGCAGGAAAGTCCGCGTGCGCCTGCGCTGGGATCTGTTACCGCAAAGACCGTATAAACGCTTGCGTTGCCACCGTTTGTAATGAAGGCCTTGGTTCCGTTGATGACATACTCGTCGCCATCTCTGACAGCGGTTGTACGAAGAGCGCCAACATCTGAGCCAGCGTCAGCCTCGGTAAGGCAGAAAGCCGAAAGTCCGCCGGCAAGTATGAAGTCAGCATAAAGGTGCTTCTGCTCGTCTGTTCCGAAAAGATTAATAGGTGTATAGCAAAGGCCGCAGGCACCGATTGTGGTTGCAAAGCCGACGTCCTGATAGCTGATCTCTTCGAGAACAAGGGAGTTTGTTACTTCACCCATTCCGCCGCCGCCAACGGACTCCGGCAGAGTGATGCTGGTAAGACCCATATCTGCGCACTTCTTGACGATATCCATGGGGACCTCGTTCTTCTCGTCGCATTCCTTGATTCTTTCCCAAGTGAGTTCCTTGCGGATAAAGTCGCGTGTCATTAGCTGAATGTCAATCTGGTCCTGGGTTAAGCCGAATTCTTCTTTCATTGTCAATTCTCCTTTTTTAAAATGGTATGCAATGCGGGCTTCTCCTCATGCCTTATCTCAATTAAGGCTAAACCGTATCGCATCTTTTTATAAAAGTGAGCAGTTGATTTTAACCTTCAATGCATTCGGGCAAAAGCAACGTTTGCCAATTAACAAACAGTGTTAAATATCTAACAGGTCACATTTGTTTCATTATACTTCAAATCGTGGTTATTTGCAACGATTTTGTTCGTTTTTGGATATTGTTTTGGCATATAAATTAGCTTAATATTTTAAATAATTAGCTATATTTTTTATGGATATTGTCTAATTGTCTATGTAACCAATAAGAGCTCCCAGTATATCCAACTAATCATGCTTTACCTATAATATTCCCTTGACAGTTTGCTGGAGTTTATGAGAAAATCGCAGAGGAGAGTCGATTTATGTATAATGATCTTAAAACAAAGATCAGGAGGAATTATTATGGCATTTTGCACTGAATGTGGGTCTAAACTTCCCGATGACGCGGTATTTTGTCCGAATTGCGGCGCCACGCGGAAAGCGGCCTCACCCAATAGCTCAGACGCATCAAGTGAAACCGTCTTAGAGCAAACCCAAGCTGACAGTTATTCTCCTTCCGTCAATGAAACCATGCAGCCAGAAATGGTTCCGGCTTCCGCTCCAGTTTCGTCGAACGGAACATATGAAGCACCGGTTTCGGGAAGCTTCTCAGCTCCTTTACAGGGCAGCTATACCCCACCCGCGCAGAACAGCTACCCACCTCCATATCAGGGCTCATACGTTCCTCCTCAGCCGCAGTATAATGCTCCGAATACATACGGCTATGCTCCTCAGGGCGGAGTAATGGCGCCTCCTAAGAAGAATAAGGCTGGAATAATTGCGCTGATCGTTGTTGCCGGAGTTCTTCTCCTTGCTTTGGGCGGATATATTTTGGTTAAAGCTTTTGGCGGCAATCCTTATGTCGGCTACTGGGAAAGTGTAGCAGTCGATGTCGGTGACGGGGTCATATCGGAAGATTTTTACGACACAAGCGTTGTCGGAGCTTTGAGTGTGCAGATTAACAGCGATGACTCCGCATATCTTGCGTCGTCCACGAACACAGATGTGATCGAGGGTTCTTGGATGACAACAGAAAACGGGATTGCAATCACTACTCCGGACGACACCTATACATTTACTTACGAAGACAAACAGCTGATTTTAAGCGAAGATGGCGCGACCTATTATTTCTCGCAAATCAGGGATCACGATATCAATAACCCGACGATTCCTCATGGATCAATGGCGGATTCCTACTCGTCCGACAACGATTCCGAGATTGAAGGCTCAGTCGCCGGCAGTGGTTATGTAGGCGAAGGAAACTATTATATCACTGTTACCGGAGCCGAAGAGTTTACCGACATTGACAATGAGCCGGCAATTCGTATCTACTACGATTTCACGAACAACTATCAGGACGATTTATCAACGGCTGCGTGGGACGCTCTTGGCTACAGTGCTTCTCAGGACGGCTCCTATTTAACCGAAACTTATTCTTATGACGATAGCGCCGCCTATAATACTTCTTACAACATCCGTCCTGGAGTAACTATTCAGTGCAGCTCTGAATTCAAATATGATCCTTATGGCGGGAGCGTAGATTTCAGTGTGTACGGTTATTATGAAGGTGAAAGCAGCGGTACTGTCACAGCGTCTTACATACCAGGAAGTCTTCCCGGTGCACCGGCTCCCTATGTTATCGTGCCCGTCACGGACCCTCAGTGGACGCTCAACATACCCGCCGAAGGCGAACTTGACAACTTCTATGTAGCGGTTAATGACGCCGAACTAGTCACAGACTCAAATGGCGACCCCGCTATCAGAATTTATTACGAATTTACCAATAACAGCGATGCAAGCACGAGCCTGTGCAACGAGCTCTACGCTTTTACGTATCAGGACGGCATTTCTCTTGACACTACATACACTACCGAAGAAAGCGAATCCGACTCGGATTATTACACTGAAATTGCTCCGGGCTATACAATAACCTGCTCTTGTGTATACGCTTTGAGAAACCAGACTTCGCCGGTTGAAGCGGAAGTTGAGGCGTATACTGTCGCAACAGCGGTAGGTCAGACTTACGATATAGCAAGCTGATAGCTCATCAGAATATTACAGACGCGGAATAGCATCCGCGTCTGTTTTTATATTTCGATGATTGGTATAATCGACCCCACGTCAAAAATTGGTTTGTCTGTTAGGCAAATAGGATAAACCCCAAGTTTTAATAGGAATTTTTCAATTTTTGACCTATCGGGATGCTTGTCCAAGGTTCCGGTAAAGGCAAGCTTATCCGGAGCAATTTTGAAAGCTGACCCACCGATGAAGCCTTCAGCGAAGCCTTCAAGTGCTATATATCCAGAAGCTATTTCAAGCACTTCTATCCCCTGCTCACGCATTGCTTTACTTAAACCCGTGTCGGAGCTTATCGCCGCATTTTCGGTTACGGGACAGACAGCACATTTTGCGTAGCCTTGATTGACATGGAAAATAGTATCCGAAAATAAGGTTCTGATATAATATTCGGTAAATCTAGTGTTATGAAACACTTTTCCGCTGAGAGACAGCGCACAAAGGATTGCGTCTTTCGGATATTCGGGGGCAAGCCTTTTTTCTGAAACGATGATTTCAGCGCCCAGTTGTTTCAATTCATCCTCAAAGGTGCCTTCCAATGCAGATTCCGAAAGTAAAAATCTGTTTTCTCTGACATGGAAAACGCTTAAATCTACATGCGACCCCAGCCGTCTATCGACATCTGGATTATTCGGACAGCGAAGGAGCCTAACGCCGTATTTATCAAGCGCCGCACCCAGCTCATCCGCATACGCTTCACCAATTGCGGCGAGCGTTACCTTTCCGGATGGCAGGTTTGGATTTTCAACAAATCGTTGCATAGATTTATGAAAGCACCGCGGCTATTGCCTCGCGTATGTTCTTAACTGATATGAGTTCGAGCCCCTTCGGGGCTTTGATTTCGGCTCTTACATGAGCGGGTATGACACAGCGCTTAAAGCCCAGCCTCACAATCTCCGCCAGACGCTGGTTCAGTGCATCCACACTGCGGATTTCGCCTGTAAGTCCCACCTCTCCAACTGCGGCGAGATCATTTCCGACTGCTTTGTCACGGTGACTCGAGGCTATCGCAAGCACAGTCGCAAGGTCTGCAGCCGGTTCATTGAGCTCCAAGCCGCCGATGACATTTATATAGGCGTCACTGCTTCCGACAGCGATCCCACCCCTTTTCTCAAGCACAGCAAGCAGAAGCGTTGCCCTGTTATAGTCGATGCCGTTAGAATTCCTTCTTGCGACATTGAAACCGCTGGGCGCAACAAGAGCTTGTATTTCGGCAAGGATTGGTCTTGTCCCCTCCATAACACAGGTGACGCAAGTACCCGGGCTGTTAAGAGGTCTGCCCGAGAGCAGTTTTTCCGAAGGGTTTTTGACCTCGTTAAGGCCGCTGTCCCCCATTTCAAAAACGCCTATTTCGTTTGTAGATCCGAAACGGTTTTTTTCGGCCCTCAGAATACGATAGGCCATGCTGCGGTCGCCTTCAAAATAGAGAACGCAGTCCACCATATGCTCAAGTACCTTGGGACCCGCAATCGCGCCTTCTTTGTTGACATGGCCGACTATAAAAGCCGTTATATTACTGCCTTTGGCAAGCTGCATGATGGCCATCGTGCAGTCCTTTACCTGCGTGACGCTGCCGGGAGTCGCCGTGAGCTCCGGATTATACATGGTTTGAACCGAATCTATTATTAATACGTCGGGCTTTATATCCCCAACAGCCGCTATAATTTCATTCAGGTCTGTCTCCGCAAAAACGTAGAGAGAGTCGGTTTTAACTTCCAGTCTCTCCGCGCGGAGCTTGAGCTGCCGCTTCGATTCCTCGCCAGTCACATAAAGTATCCGCTCGCTTGCTCCGAGTTTACCGCAGAATTGGAGGAGCAGCGTTGACTTTCCGATACCGGGTGCACCGCCTACGAGAACAAGTGATCCGCGAACAGCTCCGCCGCCCAGAACGCGGTCAAATTCCTCGAAACCCGTGGGAAACCGAATTTCATCGTCTGTTCCGAGGGACGACAATAACTCCGGTGGGTTCTTCGGCATTCTGCTTGATGCTAAAACTCCGCCGCTTTTGACTTTTGTTTCCGCAGGAGCCTCTACCATTGTGTTCCAGCTTCCGCAAGAAGAGCAGCGTCCCGACCATTTTGGTGATTCGTATCCGCAGTCCGAGCAGAAAAACACCGTTTTTGTTTTCATTGGTATACCTTCCGTCATTCGTTTGTATCTAAGTATTTAAGATATGAGCTAATTAGCACTGCGGCAATTTTTAGTCTGTAGCTTTCCGTATCAAGTAAGCTTGATTCTTCCGGATTCGAAATGAAGCCGCATTCGACTAATACCGCAGGGCACTTCACGTTTTTAAAAAGATAGACGTTATCCGCAACCGGCATCGCGATCCGTCTGTTTTCAGGGTAAAGAGCCATATTCATAGAGTCCTGTATCAGGGCTGCAAGTGAGTCGCTGCCCTCATTATCCGAATAAAAAGACTGAGGACCATGAGGCGATTTGTGCGGGTAGAAGTTTTGATGCACGCTGATAAGAATTGCGTTCGACATGCCGTTGATGAGCTCCACTCGTTTTTTCTGGTCGTATTTCTTTCTTTTCGAAGTGCTCTTCAATTCTGAGGGATACTCGATATCGTCACTGTCGCGAGTCATAGTAAATTCGATGCCCGTAAGACCCGAAAGCGCCGCCATTCTTTGCGAAATATCGAGGTTTATTTCGCTCTCATAGACGCCGGATAGCGAGACAGCTCCCCCGTCTTCACCTCCGTGACCCGCGTCAATCACAAGAACAGGTCCATCCGATTTGCCGGATGCGAAAACCGAAGGAAAGTCGGAATTATCAGAAAACAGCATAAATAAAATAGCTGCAACAACAGCCGCAAAAATGAGAATCCAGAAAACTGCGGTATGCAGCTTTATTGTTTTTATCACAGCAATCACCTCTTTTCATACTATGGTGCTGCCGTGACTGCTATGCAAAAAATTCCTGAGGACTTTATCATTATATAGTCAGCCGTCAAGTAAGTCAACAAACGACAGAAAAATGCCCAGGCCGCTTTTTAACGGCTTGGGCATGATATTTATCAGACTTTAAGCTCCGTGTCCGCTACGTTAATCAGCTGTCCATAACGCGAAATTATTGGCTCGACCTCGCTCCTAATAAACTCCGTGACCTGCTCCGGTGAACGCCCGACATATTTACGCGCGTCAAGGTTCGCTGTGATTTCTTTCTCGGTCAGACCGAATAGCGGGTCAGCGGCGATACGCGAAATGAGGTCATTAGGTAGCCCCTGCTCCTTTACAACCGCGCCTGCCGCAATCGAATGGATACGTATTCTCTCGTGCAGCTCCTGACGATTTCCGCCTTTTTTAACAGCGTCCATCATGATATTCTCTGTCGCCATGAAGGGCAGTTCCTCGCCTAGGTGCTTTTCGATGACCTTTTCATAGACGCGAAAACCCAATGCAACATTAAGGTAAATGTTCAGTATCGCGTCAACGGCCAAAAATGCCTCTGTGACCGAGATGCGCTTATTCGCGGAATCGTCGAGTGTGCGCTCGAACCACTGATTGTATGCGGTATAAGCGGGATTCTGAGCATCGGCTATGACATACCTCGAGAGCGAGCAAATGCGCTCACAGCGCATGGGATTGCGCTTATACGGCATTGCTGAGGAGCCAATCTGGTTTGACTCGAACGGTTCTTCAAGCTCCTTGAGATGCGAGAGCAGGCGCAGGTCGGTTGCAAACTTGCCCGCGCTCTGGGCGATACCGGAAAGCGTAGCCAAAACTGCTGCGTCAGTCTTTCGCGAATAGGTTTGCCCGGACACGGGAACGCACGACTCAAAGCCCATCTCCTTTGCTATTAGACGCTCAAGCTCAAGACATTTTGCATGGTCGCCGTCAAAAAGCTCCAGAAAGCTCGCCTGTGTGCCCGTGGTACCTTTTGAGCCCAGAAGCTTGAGTGATTTTATACGGTATTCGACCTCGTCAAGGTCGAGTAGAAGATCGTTAATCCAGAGCGTTGCGCGCTTACCCACAGTCGTGAGCTGGGCGGGCTGAAAATGTGTAAAGCCGAGTGTCGGTACATCTTTATACTTATCCGCAAATACAGAGAGACGGTAGATTACATTCACAAGCTCCTGTCGGATGAGTTCAAGCCCCTCGCGCATTATGATTATGTCGGTATTGTCGCCCACATAACAGCTAGTTGCGCCGAGATGGATTATCGGCATCGCTTTAGGGCACTGTTTGCCGAAAGCGTGTACGTGTGCCATGACATCATGCCGAAGCTTCTTTTCCATTTCGGAGGCATATTCATAGTCTATTTCGTCCTTGTTCTGTTCCATTTCGTCAATTTGTTCCTGCGTCACCGGAAGACCGAGCTTCATTTCCGCCTTTGCCAAAGCTATCCACAGCCTGTGCCAGGTTGTAAACTTCTTGTCGGGTGAAAAGATATACTGCATCTCGTCTGATGCATACCGCGAACACAGTGGGCTCTCATATGTGTTTTTCATAGGCGCACTATCATCCTTTCCGGAATGTCCTTATTGATTATATTAGTTTGCGCGGAACAAAGCAATAGCTTTGTTCCGCGCAAATATAGTTAGCATAAATAGAAAAACATTTATTAAGACTGCAAAAAGGCTTCGAGCCTGTTGAGCCCCTCGCGAATGTTTTCCATCGACGCCGCGTAAGTCCAGCGGACAAAACCGGGAGCGCCGAAGCCTGAGCAAGGAACCACCGCTACACGCCCTTTTTCAAGGAAAGTAACCGCGAAATCATCGTCGTTTTCAATCAGCTTGCCGCCCAAAGGCTTACCGATTAGCTTACTCAAGTTCATCATCACATAAAATGCGCCGTCCGGAACTATGCAGCTCACATCGAGAATTTCATTCATTCGCTTCACAATGTAATTACGGCGAACTTCAAAGACCTTGCGCATAGCCTCAATGCCGTCCTGAGGTCCCGAAAGAGCTTCAATTGCCGCAATCTGGTTCATTGTTCCGGGTGCGCCGGTCGAATGGCTGAGGCAATTTGCCATAATCTTTGAAATCTCAGGACTGGCGGCGGCATAGCCGATGCGCCAACCGGTCATTGCATAAGACTTTGACACACCGTTTATGAGTATCGTGCGATCATAAGCGTCCTGTGAAAGAGCTGCTATGCTCACAAATTCTTTGTCGTCGTAAACAAGACCGCAATATATTTCGTCCGCAATAATATAAATGTCATGTTTTTTGCAGACCTCGACAATTGCTTCAAGCTCTCGCCTGGTATAGAGCATGCCCGTTGGATTTGAGGGATTGTTTATTATGATAGCCTTGGTCTTTTCGCTGATTGCGCTCTCAAGCTGGTCGACAGTTATCTTAAAACTTTGCTCCTCGCCCGCTTCTATGATAATTGGAGTTCCGCCCGCGAGATGTATCATCTCAATATAGCTCACCCAATAGGGCGCAGGAAGAACGACCTCGTCCCCGGGGTTTAGAAGCGCTACAAACGCCATATAAACGCTGTGCTTAGCACCGCTTGCGACAGTTATTTGAGTGAAGTCGTAATCGAGATTATTATCAAGCTTCATTCTCGCGGCTATCGCCTTGCGAAGATTGACAAGTCCCGCTGCGGGAGTATATTTCGTCTTGCCTTCGGTAATCGCCTTGATTGCTGCGGCTTTTATGTTTTCGGGAGTATCAAAATCCGGTTCGCCTGTGCCGAAGCCGATTACGTCGATCCCGTCAGCCTGCATCTGCTTTGCAAGCGCATCTACTGCCAAGGTTGTCGAGGCTCTGACTTCTCCCGCAATCATCGATAATTCTTTCATTAAAACACCATCCAATTGAGACTGTAATGAAATTATTATAAGCCATAGTCTTCATCTTTGCAAGTATAATAGGTATAATTGCTTATATTGCATAATAATCTGAAATTTTTATTCATCATATAATGCAAATTGACATCTCGTGTAAAACTATTTTATTATAGTCTTATTTTTTAAGTTCTGTTCAAAATAATAGAAGCGGTTCGGTTGCGCCGCTTCTATTATCATGTTCATTTCTTCTCTGCCGATTCACGCTTTTTTTTATTCAACGATGCGAACAAAACAGCAGTACATAGTATCGCCGCAGCTACACAAATGATAATAACCGACGTCATATCGTTGCCTGTCTGCTCTGGCTCAGAATCAGGCGACGGAATGTGGAATTCGGGAACCGGAACATCTTTTGCGGATAGAGTCGTGTCCGTCGGCTTGGAAAGACAGACCCAGAAATTTTTCATCCCGTAATAGTAGCTGACATAGCCCCACTGCAAACTATCAAGGTCGGTATAAACTGACTTTACAGAGAAGTTTTCATCGATTTTGTCCAGTGTGCTGCTCGATTCGCCCGAATTCGGGAAGGTCCAGATGACAATGTTCGTAATGTCCTTTATTTCTAAATAGTCACCGTCATAAGTCGTATATTCGGTACTGTGAGCCTCATCGAAGCTTTGATAATCAAACTTGAGCGCAGCATCGGAAAGCTTAATCCAGCCTGTTTCGCTTTCTCCGTCGCCTCTGGGGAGAAGTTTTCCCTCGCCCTCAGAGTATTCAATTACTCCCCAAGTCTCGTCACCGAGCTTATAGCTGAACTGTACATGGAATACCTGTCCGTTGTCTGCAAAGCCAAGGCTCGTTCCACCCGGCTCGGAGAAAAGCTCTATGTATCCGGTTTCTCCATTCGAATAATAGTCGCGGTTAACATACTCACAGTCATTTGAATGTGCGGAGTAAAAATCATCGTTCGGTTCCCAGATAACATCGGCCAGCGCGTAACCAGATATCAAAGATACCAGTATCACGCAGGTAAATATCATTCTTGTGAGTTTCTTAAAATCTTGTTTTTTCATGTTATTCTCCTCAAAAAACTATTTTAGTAAGTATCAATCCGATGAAATATGAAAACGTGTTTGCTCCCAGTGAAAAAAGAAACGGTCGTCTTACCTTCTCGGCATAGCGTTTATAGTAAATGCCTTCGACCAGCACAGCCGCCGCTTCCAGTATGAGTACAATAAGCAGCTGCGGAATATCTGTATGCCGGAGCAGTAAATAGTTTAGCAGGACGACGGCCGGATTTGTAATTATATTTACTACGATAACAAGTATTAAATCGTACGTCCTGCGGACTTTGAATATCAAAGCAAAGGCAAGTTCCAGAACGATGGTCAGACCCAGCGAAATAAGCAACGTCCAAACTAAATCAAACTGCATATGCGCGCTCCTTCAGCCCGTAATACAATAGACCTGCCGATATAATGCAGGCCACCGTGTAGCCATAAGGAAGTACCAGATAATTCTGTGCTGACAGGAGGGTTGGGATCAGCCCGACAAACAGGCCCAAGGTTAGAATTCCAAATCCAAAGCCGAGATGATTCGGCAGTATTCTTGCGACAGCGCCAAGCGTTATCGGCATGGTCATATTGAAAAGAAATATTGCCAGTATTCCGCACACAGGCGTTCTGAAAAACAAAAACAGCAGCGCACAGAGGCAAAGCGAAGCACAGGAAAACTTAATCGGGCCGAAGTAATCCGCCAATATGCCGCCCAGAGCTTTTCCGCAAACGACCGCTATAACAAGATACAGAGCGTAATGTCCCTCGCCCTTCCAAGGGAACACAAGTGTCATCCCCACATAGGAGCGCAGGCATACTACAAGGAATAGGCACATGAGCATCAGCCCGAGACCGTGGCTTAGAAAGGTTCTCATATTAATAGCAGAACTATTTACCTCCCGCTTTTCACACAAGCGCGGAACTGCAAAAAATATTGTAACGGCGTTTGCAATCAAGGCGTAAATAACTGCCACAAGCGGAAGAATTCCACCTTTACCGCAAAGAGTTCCGAGGTACAGGCCTATTGCCCCGGGCGATACGAAAATTCCGAGTGCGGAAAACCTTTTTCCGCTACCTTGGAGAATATTTCTCCCTGCACCGATATGGAAAAGTGCGTTTCCCATACCTGCAATCGAGCAAAACAGCACAGGCGAAAAAGTAAGCACCGGAGAAGAAGCTATAAGTAAGCATCCCATCGCCGCGAATATGCGGTTTTGATTAATTTTGTCGGCGATGATTCCCAGCGGCATTTGAAGGGCAAACGCAAAGAAATTGTATGTAAAAAGGCAAAGCATCCATTTATCCGCACCCGAAAGCTTACTGAAAATGAGATAAGCACAAGAAAAGTCGACTATGAAGTGCGAAATTGAATAGAGCCCCGTCATTGCTGCGAATTTTTTCACTAGGCATTACCTCCTCATTACAGCAATTAGACGGAAATATGTACCATTTGTTCCCGTATTAAAGAGCACACAAATGCTATGATTTGTGTGCTCTATTTTTTGAATATCCAATAATAAGTTGAATTGCGGCTCCGACCACCCAGAAGAACGCGATAAATATTGCGCAGTGCATAAAAAATGTGCTCGGCATTATCGTGATAAACCTGTCAAGCTCAGGGTCAAATATCCAAGTCGAGCCTTCAAAAAAAATCTTGTGGAAAAAGGTGAAGGCGCGGTCAAAGTCAATCATTACGGCGGCGCCAATTACAGTCGGAATAATAAGCGTAACAGCACCGGAGAGCCTAAGGGTTTTCTTCGGCACCACTTTTATCGCAATAAGCACTATAAGAATAACGGCTGATGCGGCTCCGAAAATATAGACCGCGTTGAATAAAGGCTTACATTCTTCAAAGTGGGTGCTTGCCCTTTCCGAGTAGCTGATAGTCGGAAGGGAAAATTCCTTATCTGAAAAAGGAGATAGAAAATCCATTATCGCGTTATAGTTCAGCAATACCTCATCTCGTGGAATGCCGGCTGTTTCAGGTATATTCAGATAATCAATATCGGCAGTATACGGAAAGCCTGTTAATTGTATTGCAGAAAGACCCAGTGCAGTCGTAAAAAACAGGACTATTATTGCAAAAAGGGTGGCAGCGACAACTCTTTTCATATAGATGCACCTTTCGAATGGGATTCAGTTCTTATCACGGTCTGCATACTTCTGTTTTTCATCTTTAAAAATATTGCCTCCTGCGGTATCAATGCAAACAGTGACGGGAAGTTTGTCCACACTCAGACGTTTTACGGATTCGCAGCCTAGGTCATGGAACGCGATTTCCTCGGCACTCACGACATGGCTTGCCATAAGGGCGCCCGCCCCGCCCACGGCACAGAAATATACTGCCCCGTTTCGAATGAATGCATCGCAGACGGCATCACTCCGCTCTCCTTTGCCGATAACACCTGCTAGTCCCAGGTCTAGAAGGCGCGGAGTGAATTTATCCATACGAGCCGAAGTCGTCGGCCCGCAGGAACCGACAGGTCTGCCGTTTTGCGCGGGTGTCGGTCCCGTGTAATATATAACAGCTCCGGCTATATCAAAGGGCATAGCTTCTCCCCTATCCAGTAACTCAGAAATGCGCTTATGCGCCGCGTCCCTCGCCGTATAAACAGTTCCCGAAACCAGAACCCTGGCGCCGGCTTTCAAAGTCTTAGCGGCGCTTTTTAGTTCGTCTACAGTCAATTCTATCATCTTGCACCTCGTTACTTATAGAAAGTAACATAAAAGCGGACAGCTGTAAAGCTGTCCGCAAAAACATTGTTGTGTTTAGTTTAGGAAAATTATTATGCCTTCAGAGCGGATTTTGCCTTTTCTGTGAGAGCTGTGAACGCCTCTGGCTCGTGAATTGCGACTTCGGAGAGCATCTTGCGGTTCATATCGATGCCGGCAAGCTTGAGTCCGTGCATAAATGTGGAATAATTCATACCGTTCATCTTGGAGGCCGCGCTGATACGGGTGATCCAAAGCTGACGGAAATCTCTTTTCTTCTGCTTACGTCCGATGTAAGCATAGGTAAGGGACTTCATAACAGCCTGATTAGCCATTTTATAGTGGGTGGACTTTGCGCCCCAATAACCCTTGGCCATGCCAAGAATTTTATTTCTTCTCTTGCGCGTCATCATCGCGCCTTTAATTCTAGCCATTATTTAGTTCCTCCTTATTTGTAAGGAATCATGCGCTTAATCGCAGACTCGTTAGTGACATCGGCATAGGCTCCCTGACGGAGATGTCTTTTACTCTTTGTGGTCTTTCCGTGACCATTAAGAAGATGCGAAGTGTAAGCATGAGCGCGTTTTACCTTGCCGGTTTTTGTGAGACTAAATCTCTTCTTAGCGCCGCTGTGTGTTTTGAGCTTAGGCATAACGGTTTACTCCTTTGAAATGATTATTTGTTAATCGTAGATTGTTTAGGTGATAAAAACATAGACATATTCCGCCCCTCGAGCTTCGGCTCTTTATCAAGGACGGCATATTCGGTACATTTTTGAGCAAATTCCTTCAGCAGAACTTCTCCAAGGTCTGTGTGAGCCATTTGTCTGCCTTTGAAACGAACGGAAACTTTGACACGGTCACCGTCGCTGATAAACTTCTGCGTGCTCTTCAGCTTCACGTTAAAGTCGTTTTCCCCGATACCCGGAGACATACGAATTTCCTTGACCTCGACTATGTGCTGGTTTTTCTTCGCTTCCTTATCCTTCTTTGCCTGCTCAAAGCGGAATTTTCCGTAATCCATAATCTTGCATACAGGCGGATTTGAGGTTGGAGAAATCTTAACCAGGTCGAGATCCTTCTGCATCGCGATATCCATTGCCGCTTGAGCGGTCATAATACCGAGCTGTTCACCCGTATCGCTAATAAGACGGACTTCCTTGTCGAGTATTTCCTCGTTGATCTGATGAGCCAAGTTTGCTATGTTCAAACACCTCCAAGCTAATTTGCGGGGCGAGCCCCATAAAAGTAAATGCGGGTGCTTTGGCACCCGCATAAAATACACATAGTAAGCCTTTTGGCCTAACATGGTTTTATTGACCGCTGCGCACCTTTGTGGCAGGGTGAGGACGGATACCGACCGAACCTACTTTGTTCTAACTATAGTAGTTTAACAGCATAACCTTAATATGTCAAGCTGTTTTTAGAATCTTTTGTGTCATCGAGCATCAGCTTTACGAGTCTGCTGGTTCCAAGCCTGTCAGCGCCCGCGGCGATCATTTTTTCCGCGTCCTCAAAACTGGAAATACCACCTGCCGCTTTAATTTTCGTTTCCGCAGCACATTCTTCACGCATTATTTCGACATCGCGGACTATCGCGCCTCTTTCGGCAAAGCCGGTCGAGGTCTTTATAAAATCCGCGCCGGAGCGCGACACAACCTTGCAGATCTCGCGCAGTACCGATTCGGACAGCTTGCTGGTCTCGACTATGATTTTTAGAATTGAGCCTTCTGTCGCCTTGCGTAACTGAATAAGCTCGTCTTCAATCGCGGCGTACATTCCGCTGACTGCCCAGCCGATGTTTATAACGGCGTCGATTTCGTCCGCGCCCTCTTCAATCATATGCTTTGCCTCAAATACCTTTGTCGCTGTGTCGTTATATCCGTTCGGAAAGCCAATGACAGTGCATATCTTCAGCTTGTCTCCGCAGAGCTTTTTTGCTTCATAGACATGCGCTGGAGCAAGGCACATCGACGCGCAGTTATATTTCATTGCAAGGCGACAGTTTTCCGCAATTTCGTTGAAGGGTGCGTCAGTGCGGAGCACCGTATGGTCGCACATTCTGAGTATCTCTTCTTTTGTCATAACAATCACTCCCGTTCGATTTTGTTGTATTTGGCGTATTCTTGCTATATCGTTGCTTTTCGTATATAATTAAAACAATTATTCTAATCCCGATGATTCGGAGGAACCTATGGAAGAAATCCTATTTGATTCACGAAGCGAGCTTGATAAGCTCCCCTTTGGCGCGGTGACCGCCGGAACGACCGTCAGATTTGGTCTGCGTACATTAGAAGCGCTAAATGTCACCGCTATGAAGCTTGTTTTAATTAATGATGCTGACGGTCAAGTCAGCGCATTTGTACTTGCGCCGGTCTGGACAGAACGCGGCTATTCGCGCTTTGAAGGCAGCTTTGCCTTTGAGAGCAAGGGTCTTTTCTGGTATCACTTTATAGCTATTATAGACGGCGCAGAGCGCGTAATTGAGAAAAAGGTAAACGGCGCCGGCTTCACTAGTGGAGAGCCTCGTTCTTGGCAGCAAACAGTTTATTTACCCGATTATACCACACCCGAATGGATAATGGGAGGGGCATTTTATCATATTTTTGTCGACCGCTTTAAAAAAACCGGTGACCGAGCTACAAAAAGCGGGACGAATCAACGAAACGACTGGGGCGGCATCCCTTATTATAAGCCGGACGAGAATGGCGAAATCAAAAACAACGATTTTTTTGGCGGAAATCTGGACGGTATTATAGAAAAACTCCCTTATTTGCACGAGCTCGGCATTACCTGCATCTATCTCAGTCCAATTTTTGAAGCAGCATCAAACCACAAATACGACACAGCGGATTATTTGAAAATTGATCCGTCCTTCGGTGACGAGGAAATATTTCGGAGGCTTTGCACCGAAGCGGGAGAACTGGGCATCCGCGTAATCTGCGACGGAGTGTTTAATCACACCGGCTCCGACTCCGTTTATTTTAACCGCAACGGGAATTTCGGAGAGAGCGGAGCCTATCGCGACAAGGCGTCACCATATTACGAGTGGTACAATTTTACCGAATGGCCCGATAAATACGACGCTTGGTGGGGCGTGAAGACTCTTCCGCAGGTAAAAAAAGAGTGCTTGAGCTTCAGGAGCTTCATTACAGGCGAAAGCGGCGCACTTCAAAAATGGATGGCTCTCGGTGCTTCCGGCTGGAGGTTGGACGTCGCAGACGAGTTGTCGGAGGGCTTTCTGCACGAGCTTCGAAAAACCGTAAAAGCCGCAAATCCCGACGCACTCATTATTGGTGAGGTTTGGGAGGACGCATCAAATAAGGTCGCTTATGGTTTTCGACGTCATTATTTCGAGGGCAATGAGCTTGACAGCGTGATGGATTATCCCTTTAAGGACGCGATTATTGCTTTTATGCGAACCGCCAAAGCCGAGATACTTCGTGAAACAGTCGAATCCATTTGCGAAAACTACCCAAAACCGGCGCTTGACTGCCTTATGAATATTCTCGGCACTCACGACACCGAAAGGATTTTGTCGGTGCTCTCAGGCAAGAATTACTCAACGCGCGACGAGCGAGCAGCGGCCGTTCTTTCGGAAGACGAGCGGACAGACGCAAAGTCGCTGCTTCGCCTTGCGACTGTTCTGCAATTTACTTTGCCCGGTGTGCCCTGTATTTACTATGGCGACGAGGCCGGTCTTGAAGGCTACGAGGATCCGTTTAATCGCAGGTGCTATCCCTGGGGCAGCGAGGACACGGAACTGATTGACTGGTACAGAAATCTACTGTCGGTACGAAAAGATTGTTCTGCCTTTGCAGGCGGCGATTTTCGGACGCTTCGCGCGGAGGACGGCATTTTTATCTTTACCCGTTATAAAAGCGCTATTAAGGCGGTTGTTGCAGTAAATATGGGTCAAGGCGATGTGTCGTTCGAACTTAGCAGCGCCGATAGAGTCTTAATAAAATTCAACTGTGACGAGAATAACCGCAGTCTCCTTCTTCATCGCGAAGGCTGTGTGCTGATTGAAACATCTGAATGGTGCCATTAATAGCAAATCCCCAAAACGTCTTGGCGTTTCGGGGATTTGTTTTTTATGCCTCAGCTTTAGGCTTATGCTCGCAATAGATACAGCGGTAAATGCCCTTTTCCCTGTCAATGAGGTGAAATACGTGCGGCAGCTCCTGCTCCACTGAGGTTATGCAGCGTGGGTTTTTGCACTTTATAACATCCGTCACAGTATCCGGCAGTGAAAGGTGGCGTTTTTCAACGAGTTTACCGTCTCTTACAAAGTTGACGGTGATACCGGGGTCGATGTAACCGAGCACGTCGAGATTGATATCGAAAAGCGAATCAATTTTGATTATGTCCTTATGTCCCGCCTTTTTGCTTGTAGCGTTTTTAATAATCGCGATTTGACAATCAAGCTTTGAAAGCTCCAGCACCCTGTATATTTCCATGCTTTTCCCGGCCGATATATGGTCTATAACAATGCCGTTTATAATTGAATCTATTGTCATATTACTCTCCCTCTTCCGCTTACTCTATGCCGAGCAGCTTGAGTATCAAAGCCATGCGTATATACTTTCCGTTAAGCACCTGTTTGAAATAGCAGGCGCGTTTGTCACTGTCCACGGCGCGCTCGATTTCGTTAACTCTTGGCAGCGGATGCATGATGCAAAGATCCTCTTTTGCATTTGTAAGCTTATCCATGGTAAGTATGAACACATCTCGCAAACGCAGGTAATCGGCTTCATTGAAGAACCTTTCACGCTGAACGCGGGTCATGTAAAGTATATCGAGCTCGGGCATATCATCCCAATTTTCTGTTTCCTTATATGGCAGACCGTTTGCTTCAAGCACGTCCTTCTTAATATATCCCGGTACACGCAGTTCTTCGGGGGATATGAGGACGAAGCTGTTACCCTCATACCGCGACATGGCGGATATGAGCGAATGTACTGTTCTGCCGAATTTAAGGTCACCGCAGAAGCCAATTTTTAGGTTACTAAGTCTGCCCTTTTCTAGGTAAATCGTGAGCATGTCTGTGAGTGTCTGTGTAGGATGGTTGTGTCCACCGTCGCCAGCGTTTATAACGGGTATGCTTGCCGCTTTAGCAGCAACAAGCGGCGCGCCCTCCTTGGGATGGCGCATTGCTATAATATCGGCATAGCAGCTTATTGTCTGCGCTGTGTCGGCAACGCTCTCACCCTTTGACGCTGACGAGCTGCTCGCTTCCGAGAAGCCAATTACGTTTCCTCCCAGCTCGAGCATTGCCGCCTCAAAGCTAAGGCGCGTGCGTGTAGAAGGCTCAAAAAACAGTGTTGCAAGTTTTTTTCTTTTGCACTTATCCCAGTAATTGTCGGGGTTCTGAATAATGTCCTCCGCCTTATCGATTAGCTCCTGCAGCTCTTCGATTGAAAGGTCTGTAATGCTAATCAGGTCTTTCATTTAATGCCCTCCCCTATCCAGCTTTCATCCGAAGGATTATCGCGAAACTTCAGTATCCGCTCTATGTCCTGTTCGGGTATGATTCCATCTATTGCAGCGACCTTGGTCAGTACATCAAGGTTCGTCAGGCTGTGGTTAATAACGTGCTCTTCCTCAAGCCGCACAAGGCCTTTCTTCATGCCGTAGGTGAATATGCTGACGATTCCAAGCACCTCGGCTCCGGCCTCACGCAGGACGTCCACAACCTCCAGAACGCTGCCTCCGGTAGAGATGAGGTCCTCGACTACTACTACTTTTTCACCAGCTTCAAGCTTGCCCTCAATCTGATTTTTTTTGCCGTGATCTTTTGCTCCTGAGCGCACATAGCCCATCGGCAGACCCATGATGTGCCCCACGATTGCGGCGTGAGCGATGCCAGCCGTACTTGTGCCCATCAAGACTTCGCACTCGGGAAATTTTGCGCGCACGAGATTTGCGAGTCCATTTTCAATCTCGCTTCTCACCTCCGGAGAGGTCAGTGTCAGGCGGTTGTCGCAGTAGATGGGGCTTTTTATGCCGCTTGCCCAGGTAAAAGGCTCGTCCGGACGGACGACAACGGCGCCAATTGATAGGAGTGCTCTGGCGATTTTTTCTTCCATAAGATATTTCCTTTCTTATCTGAAGCCTTAAGCAAGACGCTTATGGCCGATTTGCTAACCCAAAAACTCCTTAACGCAGCGCTCATAAGCTTCAACAGGGTTGCTCGCCGCAGTTATCGGTCTGCCGACAACTATATAGTCGCTGCCCAGCTCGCGGGCTCTAGCGGGCGTTGTTATCCGTACCTGATCGTCAGCTTTCGCGTCCGCAAATCGCACTCCAGGCGTAATTGTGAGGAAATCCTCGCCGCAACGCTCCTTCACTTTTTCTCCTTCAAGCGGAGAACAGACTATTCCGTCAAGTCCGGAAAGTTTTGTGTTCTCGGCATAGTGCAGAACCGTTTCCGCAAGACTCTTGCCTATCAGAAGTTCACTTTGCATGCGCACTTCGCTGGTCGAGGTAAGCTGTGTTACGGCAATCAGAAGCGGGCGTATCCCGTCCGGACGCGTGAGCCCCTCCAATGCTGCCTGCATCATTGCGGAGGTACCGGCCGCGTGGACGTTGCACATATCAACGTCGAGCGAGCTTAGAACCGACATCGACTTTTTAACGGTATTCGGAATGTCATGGAGCTTCAAATCGAGAAATATCTTGTGACCGCGAGCCTTGATATCACGAACGATTTGCGGTCCCTCGGCATAAAAAAGCTCCATGCCGATTTTCACAAAGGGTTTTTTGCCTTCGAACTTGTCCAAAAAGCTCAGAACCTCTTCCCTGCCTGAGAAATCGCAGGCTATTATTACGTCTTTAGCCATCAGTGTGCACCTCCGATAATTTCGCTCAAACTGCTTATTTTGTATTTTTCCATTACCCGCGGTAAATCTTCGATTATCTCTTTGCATGCAAAGGGATTCTTAAGATTTGCAGCGCCCACCTGAACGGCGCTCGCGCCGGCGAGCATCATTTCGATTATATCCTCCGCAGAGGAGACACCACCCATGCCGATAATAGGTATTTTTACCGCATCGAACACCTGATAAACCATGCGGAGTGCGACCGGAAATACCGCTGGGCCGGATAAGCCGCCCATTTTGTTTGCCAACACCGGTTTTTTCGTTTTAAGGTCGATTCGCATTGCGTATATCGTGTTGATTAGGCTCAGTCCGTCCGCACCTGCGTCCTCACAGGCAAGTGCAATTGAAACTATGTCAGTCACATTCGGGCTCAGCTTTGTATAGACGGGCTTTTTTGTAACTGCCTTTACGGCTTTCGTCACTTCTGCCGCCGCTTTAGGGTCAACGCCGAAGCTCATTCCCCCGCCGTGGACATTTGGACAGCTCACGTTGACTTCGATTATTCCGACGCTTTCCTGCCTGTCCATCACCCTCGCGCACTGGACGTATTCCTCAATCGAAAAGCCGCTTATGTTCGCGATTACGGGTTTTTTGTAAATTTCGGCAAGCTTTGGGATTTCATGTTCGCAGACCGCTTTCAGACCGGGATTTTGCAGTCCAACGGAATTTATCATGCCGCCACTGCACTCCGCTATGCGCGGAGTCGGATTGCCGAAACGCTCGTCAACTGTCGTACCCTTAAAGGAAAGACTACCGAGAATATTGATATCATAAAGCTCTGCAAATTCCACGCCAAATCCGAAAGTACCGCTTGCCGGAATAACGGGGTTCGTAAGCGTAATGCCGCTCAAAACGACTTCTGTATTCACCATACAATCTCCCCCTTTTCCAGCACAGGTCCATCCTTGCAGATGCGCTTATACCCATATTTTGTTTTGCAGGAGCAGCCCATACAGGCGCCAAAACCGCAGCCCATGCGCTCTTCAAAGCTGAATTGTCCATCCGTCAGGGATTCGTTGTAGACTGCTTTGAGCATCGGCTCAGGACCGCAGGAAAAGGTGTAGGTATATTCTCCGCAGGACTTCAGTGCATCGGTTACAAAGCCCTTAATACCAAGGCTTCCGTCAACTGTGGTTACGAACACTTCTATGCCGAGAGCACGAAATTCATCCTCATAGAAGACTTCTGTAGCTGTGTTGAAGCCCAGTATAACCTTTGGGTTCTTGCCCTCGCCTATTAGCTTTTTTGCGAGCAGATACAGGGGCGGCACCCCGACGCCGCCGCCTAGGAGGACGGGAGTCTTTCCGCTTTTTGATGTATCGTAGCCGTTGCTAAGCCCTGTCAAAACATCCAGTGTTTTGCCTTTTCTTATTGCGCTCATCTGCTCCGTGCCCTTGCCGACAGCTTTATATATAAGCGTGAGCCTGTCGCACTCAAGGTCGCAGACGGAGATTGGTCTGCGTAGATACAGCCCCTCAAGCTCGATGTTCACGAACTGCCCCGGAGCTTTAATCGCGCTCGTGTCACCGCAAAGCGTCATTACAAAAACACTATCCGTCAGCTTCTCGTTGCTCTCTATTGTAAAAATCTCTTTCTTCATATCAATCCTCGATCTTTCGGATTACGCCGACTTCTTCCCATACAGGCACACCGCCGACCATTGTAAGCAGGCATTTCCCAAAAACCTTTTCACCCTCGAAAGGCGTCGAACGGCCTTTTGAGAGGAAGTCCTTTGGGTTCACCGCATACTCCTCGCTCAAATTAAAAACCGTTATGTCCGCGGGACTGCCGATTTTTAAGCTGTTTCCTATATCAAAACGTCTTGCCGGATTCACCTGCATGAGTTCAATTAGCTTTTCTAGTGTTATAACACCTGTCTTTACGAGCTTGGTGTAGAGTATTGGGAACGCTGTTTCCAGACCTACAATACCATTCAGACTGTTAACCAGACCGCCAGACTTTTCCTCCGCCGAGTGCGGAGCATGGTCAGTCGCAATCATATCTATAGTTCCGTCAATAATTCCATCGATAAGTGCTCGCCTGTCCTCGCGGCTCCGTAGAGGCGGATTCATTCTAAAGCGTCCATTGTCCTGCAAATCTTCGTCGCAAAGGACAAGATAGTGCGGCGCGGTTTCGCAGGTAACGGGCAAGCCATCAGACTTTGCCCTGCGTATCAGCTCAACACTTCCTTTTGTAGAGACATGACAGACATGAAAACTGCAGCCTGTTTTACGAACAAGCTCCAAATCTCTCTCGACCTCGCGCCATTCGCTTTCAGAAGGATTGCCCTTTAGCCCGTGTTCTCTCGCATATACTCCGTCGTGAACACAACCGCCATTTAAAAGCTCTTTAATCTCGCAGTGGGCAACAATCATTTTTCCCAGTATTTTTGCCCTATTCATGGCTTCTTCCATCATATCTGCGCGCTCAACTCCGACCCCGTCGTCCGAAAACGCTACAATATGCGATGCTAAAGCCTCCATATCGGCAAGCTTCTGCTGTTTCTCACCGACTGTTATACTTCCATAGGGCAGGACATGTATGACGGCGTCTCTTTTTATGATTTCAAGCTCGGCGTTCAGATTCTCAAGGCTATCCGGCACTGGGTTTAGATTTGGCATCGCGCATACTGTCGTAAAGCCGCCGTGAGCCGCAGCCAAACTGCCGCTTTTTATGGTTTCTTTATAAAAAAAGCCCGGCTCTCTCAGATGCACATGAACATCGATGAGACCGGGAAAAACGAAACAGTTATTCATATTAAAAACAAGAGCGCCGGAAACGGGAGGAATATCGGATTTAATGTCAGCGATGATGCCGTCTGCGATCAAAACATCTTTCCTGACAAATATTCCGTCAAAAAATACTTCAGCGTTTCGGATAAGCGATTTCACTTGACAGCCCCCCTGCCTTGCTTTATTTCACGATATGTTACCATGAGAACAATGACGTGTCAATAGAGAAGTTATGAACATTTCGATTTTTTACGTAATATATTTTGAGGACACTTTACAACTATGGCACGAAAAAGCACAGTATGCAGTGTTGAATAAAAAAAGCGCTTTCCCGTAAGCAGGAAAGCGCTTTGATTTTCTATCCTAGTAAGTGGCAGGCGGCCCAATGGTCTTTGTCGTATTCTTTGAATTCCGGAATTTCTTCCTTGCACTTCTGCGTAGCATAGGGACAGCGTGTATGGAAGCGGCAGCCTGTCGGCGGATTCATAGGACTAGGGATATCGCCTTCAAGAACTATACGCTTTCTTGCACGGGACTTTTCCGGATCGGGTACCGGTACCGCGGAAAGAAGCGTCTTCGTATAGGGGTGAAGAGGATGTTTGTTGAGCTCATAGCTCTCGCCAAGCTCGACAAGCGACCCGAGATACATGACTCCGATTCGGTTGGAGATGTGGCGGACTACGGACAGATCGTGCGCAATGAAAAGGTATGTGAGCCCAAGATTGTTCTGCATATCCTCCAACATATTGACAATCTGCGACTGAATGGAAACGTCTAGCGCGGAAATCGGTTCGTCACAGACGATGAATTCGGGCTTAACGGCGAGCGCGCGGGCTATACCGACTCGCTGTTGCTGTCCTCCGGAAAACTCATGGGGGAAGCGGTTGGCATGCTCCGTGTTGAGTCCGACGTCGCTCAAAAGCGACTTTATCATTTCGGAGCGTTCCGCTTTGGAACTTGCCAGCTTGTGTATGTCGATTGCCTCTCCGATTATCTCGCCGACTGTCATACGCGGGTCGAGTGAAGCAGAGGGATCCTGAAAGATTATCTGCATCTTGCGGCGGAATGGCAGCATATCCTGAGAGGTCTTTTTTGATTCGGTCGTAAGCGGTTTTCCGCTCTTGTCAAAAACCTGTTTCCCGTCCTTGTCTTTAAGCGGTATCTTAAATCCGCCGCTGTCATAAATCGTGTTCCCATCATAAACTATTCGGCCTGAGGTCGGCTCATAAAGACGAAGTATTGTTCTGCCAAGCGTTGTTTTTCCGCAGCCGGACTCGCCGACCAGACCAAGCGTCTCGCCTTTTTTGATTTCCAGCGATACGCCCTCAACAGCCTGAACGCCGGGACCCTTTACGCCCTTGATTGGAAAGTATTTGCGCAGGTTCGTAACCTGAAGAAGCACCTTGTCATCCATTATCCTGCTCCTCCTTACCGCTCATCTGTTCCTGCACTCTTAGCCAGCACGCGCTGCGGTGCCCGTCTCCCAGGTCAACATACGGCGGCACTTTTTTCAGGCAAATCTGCATGCATTTCTCGCATCTCGGCGCAAACATGCAGCCCTCAGGTGGGCAGCACATATCGACCGGAGTGCCGTCGATTGGTATAAGGCGCTCATATTCTTCGGCATCCACTCGCGGCATAGAGCGAAGAAGACCGATTGTATAGGGGTGCGCCGGCTTATAGAAAATGTCGTTGACTTTTCCCTGCTCGACTATTCTTCCGGCGTACATGACGGAGACCTTGTCGCATATTTCGGCAACGACTCCAAGGTTATGAGTAATGAAGATAATACCCATTCCGGTCTTCTTCTGGATATCCTTCATAATCTCAAGTATCTGAGCCTGAATTGTGACGTCAAGCGCTGTAGTCGGCTCGTCGGCGATGAGCAGCTTCGGTGAGCAAATGAGTCCCATCGCAATCATAACTCTCTGACGCATACCACCCGAAAATTCATGCGGATATTGCTTCATACGCTTTTCGACATTGTTTATACCGACAAGTTCGAGCATATCCATGGCTCTCTTGCTTGCTTCGGGAACGGAAATTTCCTTGTTATGTGCGCGCAGAGCCTCAATTAGCTGGTTGCCTATTGTATAAACTGGGTTTAGACAGGTCATCGGGTTCTGAAAAATCATAGCGACCTTGTTGCCTCGGAAATCAATCATCTGATTCTTATCGTAGGCCAGGACGTCCTCGCCCTCGAAGCTTATCGATCCGCCGATAACTTTTCCGGGCGATTGGAGAAGCCCCATAATCGAATAGGCCTCAACGCTTTTTCCTGAGCCGGACTCGCCCACGATCCCCATGACTTCGCCATATCCCAAATCATAGGATATTCCGCCGACAGCCTTAACCTCGCCCGCCGGAGTGAAGAAGGAAACCTTTAAGTCCTTGATTTCCAGTAATTTTTTATCTTCTGTATTACTCAAAGCAGTGTTTCCTCCTTTCTATTTTTTAAGTCTCGGGTCAAGAGCATCGCGAAGCCCGTCGCCGAAAAGATTTAATGCCAGAATCATGACGCTCAGGATCACAGCCGGTATAATAAGCCTGTAGCCGTAGGTCTGATAGCCCGTCAGAGCATCTGCCGCCATTGAACCAAGGCTTGTCATAGGTGCGGAGACTCCGACGCCGAGGAAGGACAGGAAGGACTCAAGGAAAATCGCTTCCGGTATCTGCAGACAGGTCGTGACAACTATCTGACCTATGCAGTTGGGAAGCAGATGACGCTTAATTATGCGGCCGGAGTTCGCTCCCAGAGCCTTAGCCGCTGTAACAAACTCCTGCTCCTTAAGCTGAAGTATCTGTCCGCGTATAATTCGAGCCATTGTGACCCAATATAGTAGTCCGAATGCGACAAACAGCGATATGAGATTCGGACCCATTATTCCAACTAAATTCTGAAAAAATCCTTCTCCGCTGTTCTGAAACGAAATAAGCGCCGGCTGGAGCGCGGTCGAGAGAAGCAGAACGACCAGAACTTCCGGCACAGAGTAGATAAGCTCCGCTCCGCGCATCATTACCGTGTCAACTTTGCCTCCCGTAAAACCCGAGATCGAGCCGTAGGTTGCGCCAATCAGCAAAACCAGTAGCGCTGCACAGATGCCGATAAGCATTGACACTCTTGTACCTATCATAATACGGACCATAATGTCACGTCCGAATTTATCTGTACCGAAAACGTGAGGGAATACCTTTTCACCGTTCTCAATACGCGTAAGCTCGGCATTTGAGTATCCGAAAGCCTCCAGATGTATGCCGTTTTCTTTTTTAAACTCGTTTATATCCAACTTATTGGATTTGACCTGAGCTTTTATTTTGGCTATCTCGATAGACGTGAGTTCGGAGCCTTTTTCCTTTGCAGCCGCGTCGAGGGCCGCTTTAAGTCTGTCCGCTTCGTTGCCGGAAACACTGTCGAGAAGCTGCTGGTCTTCAAGCGAATAGTGCCAGGGATAAAGGTTCTCGGAACCAGACACAAACTCATCGTATCCATACGGTATGAGCATGGGACCGATAAACGCAAAAATTAGATATAGAAAGATAATGCCAAGAGCTACCATTGAAACCTTGTTTTTCTTTAGTCTGCGCCATGCATCCTTCCAGTAGGAGGAGCTTTTGCGGTCCTCAATAAAGCCTTCCTTCTGCTCATCTGTCGCAGGAACAAAATCTTCGGGAGTCAGTTCAAGAAGATTTTCTATATTCGGCTGGAGTGAGCCAAATTTTACGCGCTTAATCTCATCTGACATTCTTATTTTCCTCCCTCTGCAAAGCTGATTCGTGGATCGACCACTTTATAAAGCACATCGACGAGGAAATTCATAAGAATAATGAATGCCGCTAGGAAAATCGTCGTTCCCATAATCACGGGATAATCGCGGTTCAGGATGCTCTGGATGAAATAGCGTCCAAGCCCAGGTATGGAAAACACTTGTTCTGTAACAAATCCACCGCAGAAAACGAAGGCTATTTGGGGTCCGAGATATGTAATAACAGGTATCAGCGCATTTCTCAGCGCATGTTTGAAGATAATAGCAGGGTTTCTGAGTCCTTTTGCTCTGGCTGTCTTTATGTAGTCCTGCCCGAGCGCGTCTAACATTGAGCTTCTTGCCTGACGTGCCGTATAACACATCGGATAAAGTCCCAACGCGAGAGACGGAAGGACATAGGCCTTTGCTCCGAGCGACGCATCAAAGATTGTCGGAAAGAATCTGAGCGCTTCGTTAGCTCCGGCGAAGGTCAAAAGCAGCAGGGATGCAATTACAAAGGTCGGCATTGAAATACCTACTGTACACACTACCCTCAATAGGCTGTCAATCCATTTCCCACGGTTATATGCGGCAAGGCACCCCAAGGTCACCCCCACGAGCGTCGCCCAAATGATGGCAAAAAAGCCTATACTCGCGGATACTGGGAACATCTCCAAAATAATGTCGACGACCGGTCTGTTTTTCTGCATTTTCAGAGAGACGCCCATATCGCCCTGAACAACGTTTTCAAGATATTTTCCAAGCTGTACTATGACAGGCTTGTCCATACCGTATTTCTCGTTCAGCGCATCAATCGTTGCCTGCGAAGGTGATTTTTCACTCAGCCATGGGCTTCCGGGAATGCTGTTCATCAATAAAAAAGTAAGGGACGCTATAACCAAAAGCGTTATCAGCGCCAACCCGAACCTTTTTAAGGTGTACTTTGCCATATCTTCACTTCCTGTTTTTATTTGCTTGAACCTATGATTTAAATTACTTACTCTTAGCTCGCTCCAGTATCAACGAGCTAAAAATTAAGCTATTCGTATCTATCGAATTTTATAACAAATATACAATTGAGTCAAGGAAATCTTGCAATTTGACGTCTGCCATTTCGTGCATTTTTTATTAATATTGGTAATATTTTCTTTAAATTGCGACATATTACTTTATTAAAGTGATAAATTCTGTATATCACCAATGCAAATATGCAGGAATTAATTCATAAATTTAATATGATAAATTTATTTGAATAATCAAATTGCAATTCTTTTCTAATATGGTGTTCTTCCGTTCAACTTCCTCAAACATGCTGATCGAAAAATTGTATTGGATTTTTGTTGCTCAATAAAAGTGCTCATGTATAACGCCGACTCCCGCCGAATATGCTTTGGTAAACGCAAGGGACAACTTCTTTAGAATTCGTTTCTAATTTCTTGCGGTCATCAGCTAAAGCAAAATATTTTAACAACGGAGGTAGTTATGGAAAAGAGCACGACGGGAAACACGACACGGCTATGCGGCAGTGTTGACGGAAAAGCCAGTTTTTCGCATATCAGCCGCAACAGAAAATACTTCATATTTCCGCTTCGGGTGCCGCGGCTTTCAGGTGCCGAAGATGTGATAAACATTGTGTGTGAAGAAGAAAAAATGCGTACTATTGAGCCTGACGGCAGCCCCATGCTCCGTGTAACAGGAGAACTCCGCTCCTATAACAATAAGAGCGGAGTCGGAAACAGGCTTCTAATATTTGTCTATGCCAATGAATTGGAGTTCTGCGATGATGATCCGGAGAATTCGATATCTCTGCGTGGAACGGTCTGCAAACAGCCAAGCCTTCGTATGACACCTCTTGGACGCGAGATTTGTGATATTCTTCTCGCTGTGAACCGGCCCTTCGGGCGCTCGGACTATCTCCCCTGCATCTCATGGGGACAAAATGCTCGCGAAGCGTCGCTATGGAATGTAGGTGATACCATCGAGCTTGAAGGAAGAATACAAAGCCGCAGTTACATAAAGAGCGCGGATAACGGACAGCTCAAAAAAACAGCATACGAGGTATCAGCTTCTTCAATCGATAAAGTGAATTGAATCAAAAGTTCAGCGTGGCGAAATAGTCGTTCGGAGTCTCCGCCCTGCGTATGAGCTTTGCTGAGCCGTCTTCGAGAAGGAGAACCTCAGCGCTGCGCAGCTTACCGTTGTAGTTATAGCCCATCGAGTGCCCATGAGCGCCGGTGTCATGGATTACAAGGAAGTCACCACTGTCGATTCTGGGCAGCCAACGGTCAATCGCAAACTTGTCGTTATTCTCACATAGACCGCCGACGATGTCGTACAGGTGATCGGCAGGAGCGTCTTCCTTGCCCATAACGGTTATGTGATGGTAAGCGCCGTACATCGCCGGACGCATAAGGTTGCAGGCACAGGCATCTACACCGATATAGTCTTTGTGGATATGCTTCTGATGCTGGGCCTTGGTTACAAGGCAGCCATAAGGCGCCAGCATAAACCTTCCGAGCTCGGAATAGAGCGCGATGTCACCCATACCGGCGGGAGTGAGAATCTGATTGTATACCTTCCGGACACGGTCACCGATGTCAGCAATATCAGCTGCCATCTGATCCTCACGGTACGGTATGCCGATGCCGCCGGATAGATTAATAAAGGTGATATGAACGTCAAGCTCATTTTTGAGCTCGACAGCCAGACGAAACAGTGTCGCCGCAAGCGTTGGATAATAGTCGTTCGTCACGGTGTTGGATGCAAGGAACGCGTGTATGCCGAATTCCTTTACGCCCTTATCACGGAGCAGACGAAATGCCTGAAACATCTGCGGCTTTGTAAGCCCGTACTTAGCGTCGCCCGGGGTATCCATTATTGTATTCGAAATCTCGAAGTTGCCGCCCGGATTATAACGACAACAGATTTTTTCAGGAATGTGACCCACTGTTTTCTCAAGATAATCGATATGTGTTATATCGTCAAGATTAATAATCGCGCCAAGCTTATCCGCGAGTAAAAAGTCCTCAGTGGGCGTGTCGTTTGACGAGAACATTATGCCGTCGCCGGAAATGCCGCATTTTTCGCAGAGCATCAGCTCCGTAAGGGACGAGCAGTCCATGCCGCAGCCCTCTTCGCTGAGTATCTGCATAATAGCCGGATTTGGTGTGGCCTTTACAGCGAAATATTCTCTGAATCCCTTATTCCAAGAAAAGGCCTTGTAAAGCTTTCGTGCGTTCTCGCGTATGCCCTTTTCATCATAAAGATGATAGGGAGTAGAATATTCTTTGGAAAGCTCTTGAAGCTGCGTGAGCGACACAAACGGCTTTTTCATTGTCTTTTCTCCTTTGTTTTACTGATTAGATTGCTAAAGAAATAGCGTTACTGAAAATATATCAGAAATGACCGGAATTTGCAATTCGCAAAATGTTCCTAACCTTGTCTATTTTTGGATTGTATTTTGTAGCTTTCGCCTGTTTTTTCCGATGCCGTCCACGACTTTCTCCAGACGCTCTATATGTACGAGCTTGAAAAACTTTTCAGCCAGCCAGTCGCCGAACGTACAGACCGAGTAGATGGCGGCGGCTGTAATAATTACAGCTGCAAGCATGGCCGGCCATGAAAACTTCAAATACGGGGTGAAGCGATCCGTTATCAAATAAATCCAGATGAGCGGATTGGTATGTATTATGTAAACCCCAAACGAGGTCCTTGCAAGCATTGATATAAATTTCTGTGATTTTGGTGATTTGAATTCCAGCCTTTCGAAAAAAAGGAGCAGAAGTGCGGCTGAAAGAAGTATGAACGGCGAGGTATAGGAAATGACTGCTTGAATATCCGTCAGCTTCAGAACTGTCCACGAAAGAAGCGCACAGAGGACATACGCCAAAAGAAACCAGTATTTATTAATATTCGGCTTAATATCAATATCTCTCATACAGGCGCCGAGGATATAAAGGCATAAAAGCCAGAGGAATCCGTACCCGCCATGAAGAAAAAATATGTCATTGTTAAGAATGTTGCCGAATAACACGAAAACGACTACTATGCTTGCGGAGAGACTTATTTTCTCCTTTGCCGAGAGGGCGAGAAGCATTTTGTTTATGTATGGTACAAAGAAAAACAGGGCGAAATATGCGGTGAAATACCAATAAACATTCTGAATGACAGGTGTAAACACGCGAATCCATTCCTCTGTGCCAACCATACCTGTTTTGAAAGTCGCGAATACAGCTGTAATCACGAGCGACTCAAGAACGACCCTAAGCCAGAGTGAAAGAAGTCTTGAACGTCTGTAGTGTCCTCGGCAGAGAACATAACCGCTTACTAAGCCAAAACAGTTCACAGCGCACATACAAGCTGTTTCAAGTATCCATGCGGAATTGTTAGCAGCACTCCCCGCTACTGAGCCGTTTAAAATGCCCCCAACGCCCAGAGTATGGAGTACCACGACCATGAGCATAGATATGCTTTTCAGCAAATCAATTCCATAACTGCGAGATTTCATATATTATTACCTCAGATAAACTAATATAGACCATTATAAAACATAAAAAAGGTTTTGAACATAGCAAATAAATGAAAAAGGAGCCGCCCAAGTTGAGCGGCTCCCTGAATTGGCTGGGTAGACTTCCGACTTATGCTGCAGCCTTGGAGGTGTAGCCGAAGAAGAAGTATCCGAGCGGAGTATAGTACATACCATCTACTGTCGTATCGAGCATATACAACTGAGTGTAGAAATAAATAGGAGCAAGAACCTTATCCTGTCCAATTAGGAGATCCTCTGCCTGATGGAAAGCCTTCATGCGCTCTGATTGGTCCGAAGTGGATTTAGCTGCATCGATTGCTGCATCATAGTCCTTGTTGCTGTACTGAGCGTCGTTGTTGCCGCCGTCGGTATACCACATATCAAGGAAGGTGCAAGGATCGTTGTAATCCCCAATCCAGCCGTTACGAGCGATCGAATAGTTGCCGTCCTTACGGTTCTGAAGGAATACTGCCCAATCCTGGTTGTTCAGAGAAACTGTGACGCCGAGCTCAGTCTGCCACATCTGCTGAAGAGCTTCTGCGACAGCCTTATGGCGGTCATTGGTATTATAAAGATATTCAACAGCCGGGAAGCCTTTTCCGTCCGGATAGCCGGCATCGGAAAGAAGCTGACGAGCCTTTTCGCAGTTGGCTTCATAATCCTCAGCCTTAACAGAATAGTATTCTCCGCCGACTGTGCGGAAGTCATCGCTACTGGGGCCAGCAGCATCATTAATACCATAGGGAACATAGGCGGTGGCGGGAAGTTCACCGGTCTGTGTTACGTTCTCAACAATGTAGTTACGGTCGATGACGAGGGAGAATGCTTCGCGGACGCGTGCGTCATCGAAGGGAGCCTTCTCAACGTTGAAGCAGGCATAATATGATCCGAGATATGGAACAACGTTCAGATCGCCGCTTGACAACAATGTGGAAACCTCATCAACAGGAACGTTCATTATAAACTGGAGAGTTCCGCTTTTGACTGCCGACAGCTGAGCGTTATCGTCGTCCATAAGCTGGAAGTTAATGGTATCGGGACCGAGATTTGCTACATCATAATAAGTGTCGCTCTTAACAGCCTTGATATAAGAGTTGTGAACCCACTCGCTCATTTTATAAGGACCATTGCCCATATAGGTTGCGGTGTCAAAGGTCCACTGATCGCCCGCAGACTCTACGATATCCTTGCGAACCGGATAGGTTGCGGGAAATGCACAGATTTCATTGAAATAGGGGCAGTCATACGTCAGAGTAACAACGAAAGTGCTGTCGTCAGAAGCAGAAACAGCCAAAGTGCTGGGATCTGCATAATTAATAATCTCGACCTGTTCCTCTGCACCGGTATCCGCATTGGTCTTAGTCTCGAACTGACCTGTAGGTGTTCCGTTATATACTTCGTTAAAGCCCTTTACCATATCAATCATGTAAGCGTAGTCAGCTGCGGTTGAGGGGGTTGCAAGACGCTGCCAGCTGTATACGAAGTCATTAGCGGTAACGGCTGTGCCATCGCTCCATTTTATATCGGGACGGAGCTTAAAGGTATATGTGACAGTTCCGTCGGAGTTTACGACCTTGTCCATGGATGCTGCCTGACCGAGAGCAAGGATTGCATTACCTTCGCCGTCGTCAACCCACTTGTTAAGCCCTTCAAAGAAGTGCTGAATCATGATGGCGCCGTCAACAGCGGAGTTAAGAGCCGGGTCAATGGTCTGGGGTTCTGAAGCAAGACATACGGACAGTTCAAAAGGTGTCGCTGCGGCTTCAGACGGAGTAGCGGATTCTGTCGCAGGCTTGGCGCTGCAGCCCGCCATGACGCTGACAAGCATCATAAGAGCAATAAAGAGTGCTAGAGCTTTTTTCGTTTTCCTCATTTAAATACCTCCATAGTATTTTTGCCTACAGCACAAGTTTGGGTTTTTATGCCAGTTACACAAAAACCGCCTGCGTTGCAGACCCAATTAAAGTTATTTTAGCATAATGTCCAAGTCTTGTAAAGGAAATTGTTACATAAGTATGAACGTATTAATTACGCCTTTTCCCATAGAATACAGTTATTTTCTATTCCTGCCCATAATATACCAGTATCCTTCAGCCATGAAAGATAGGAACGTACGGTACTTCCCACGAGCACGTACTGTTCAAAGCTCATTGTGAGGCCGTACTCGTCAAAAAGCTGTTTGAGTATGTTTTCAAACAGCTGAGGTGTTTCGCAAATTGCGACAATTCTTTCTGCAATCTGATAAATTTGCATCCTGTTGAACTTTATGAGCTCTTTCAAATCCGAACAAGCTTCGGCGTGAGCCGGTACAAATATATTCGCCTCCATTGCTTCTACCCTATCGAGAGTTTCAAGATATGCGGCAACATCGTATATAAAAGCGATGCGATATTTCTCCAGCGTTTCGCGGCTTGAAATGCAGTCAGCAAGAAAAACAGTACCATCAGGCGTGCGTATACCGATCATATCGAAAAAGTGTCCCGGCAGAGAGATGACCTCGAGCTCTTGCGGAAAGCCCTTGACTGATATATCAAGCACATCACTTTCTTCCGCCAGAAGGAATTTATGCCGAAGCTCCTTGAGCGGATAGCCACCGTATAGGAAAGACGGCTCCAAAACAGGATGTCTCGTGAAGTCCGCTTCGATGCCCTTGGCATAAATTGGACAGCCGTACTGCTGCTGCAGATAGCGGTTGCCTCCTATATGGTCGGCGTTTGAATGGGTGTTTATAATTGCTTTGAGGGTCCAGCCCTTTTCATCTAGGATTTTGCGAACCTTACGTCCCGCGTCCTTATCGTTACCGCTGTCAATCAGATAAACGTCAGTCTCGTTCGCTTTGTATATCCCGATTTTTGCAGGACTCATAATATAATAGCTTTGGGGACCAAGCTGTAATAGTTCGTACATTTATAATTACCTCTTTTGATACTCATTTGCATACTATTCAATTTTAGCACATTTTCCGCAGCTGTATAGTCATTAAAACCATTTTTTAAGTAGGACTAAGGACAAAACGATATGCTGAAGCAAAACACTGCGGAGGTATAGTATGAAATTTCGAGTACTATCGATAATTCTGGTTTTAAGCATCCTGTTCACTTCTTTATGTGCCTGTGCCGCTGACAGCGGATTGGCAGAAACTCCGGCAGCTTCAACGGAAGCTGCTACTCAAGCGCCTGATTCTGCGATTGGAACACTTGCCGATAATGCCGAATACTATGGAACCGTTTTTGGGCAGGGTGAAGTCACCGATATTAATGTCGAAATTAGCGAAGAAGACTGGCAGGACATTCTCGATAACGCTGAGGATGAAGAATACCACTCGGCTGATATCACGGTTAACGGTATGACCGCCGAAAACGTTGGTTTCCGTACCAAGGGCTTCAGTTCTCTAAGCTCTGTCGTAAAAAGTGACAGCGACCGCTTCGGCTTCAAAATTAAGCTGGACGAATATGTGGACGGACAAACATTAGAAGGGCTCGATACCTTAGTGCTCAACGGGAGCTTTTCTGACCCGTCATATATGCGCGAATATCTGACATATGCAGCGAGCGCTTATCTCGAATGCGACACACCCTATATTTCATACTGCAACCTATATATTAACGGAGAACTATTCGGTTTCTATCTCTGCCTTGAGTCATATGACGACAGCTTTGTCGATAGATATACAAATTCTGATGATACCGTTCTGTATAAAGCCGTATCCGAAAACTGCACTCTGCTCACAAGCGATGATGGAAGAGGTTTTGATGTTGATTATGGCGAAGATGACGACTACACAAATATCAAATATCTGGTATCGGTGCTAAACAGTACAACAGAAGACAACAAGGATGAGCTGGAAGAAATCCTTGATATTGACAGTGTCCTAAAGGCAATTGCTGCGAATACCGTTATGGGCAACTATGACAGCTACAGCGGTTCAAAAGCTCACAACTATTATCTATTATACAGTGACGGAAAGTTCACCTATCTGGGCTGGGACTACAACATGTCCATAGGCGGATTCTCTGAGGATAACGGTGGGAGTGTAGATGTCAATCTTTCATCTCCCGTTTATGGCACAGAGCTTTCACAGCGCCCTTTGATTGAAAAGCTGCTTGCAATAGATGAATATTATGAGCAATATATATCGTACGTCGAGTCGCTTATTGACTACTTATCCGACTTTGAAACAAAGGTAACCGGAATTGCTGATGAAATACGCAGTTATGTCGAAAACGATCCCAGCGCCTTTTATACGATAGATAAATTCGAAGAGAACATCATTGAAAGTGATGCCGACCTCACACAAGTAAGTGACAGCAAAAACGGCGGGTTTCCTAGCCGATATGGGACTCAGCAGGATGGTAACAGCGCGGAACGTCCCGATATGAATGATGGTTACCCGCAGGGTAGAACTCCACCCAGCGGTATGCAGCATCAAATGGGCGGCGGCTCGATAAACAGAAGCGCTGTTTCAATAGCCGATTATATCACTCAGCGGCTCGAAAACATTCATAGCCAGATTAACTCCTGAACTCACATCGTAGTAATCTTGAATTACTTGACAACAAGTGCTACAATTTTGGCAGACATTCTTTTTCGGGAGGACTTGTAATATGATCGTATATTTCTCCGGAACTGGCAACAGCCGCTATGTAGCGGAGGCTCTCGCTATTCGCCTGGGCGACAAGCTTATTAGCGCCAATGAATATATCAAAGAGCGAAAGGATGCTGAGCTTTCTTCCGAAACCGCTTACGTCTTCGTTGCACCGACTTACTCATGGAGAATACCGCGCGTCTTCTCCGATTTCATAGAGAACGGAAATTTCGGAGCTTGTTCTACTGCTTACTTCGTTATGACTTGCGGCGATGATATCGGTTCCGCAGGTGTTTACCTGAAAGAGCTTTGCACAAGAAAAGGCTTTACCTATAAAGGCGTAATAGGCGTGCAAATGCCGGAGAACTATGTTGCCATATTTAAGGTAACTGAGAAAGCGGAAGCCGAACAGATGATTTCCGCAGCCGACAGAAGGATAAAACAAATATCCGGTTTTATCAGCCGGGGAAACGACTTCCCCGCCGAAAAGCTCAGCTTTCTCGCCGGCTTTAAAAGCCGAACTATCAATCCGATTTTTTATAAGCGCTTTGTCAAGTCCAAGGACTTTTGGGTAACAGATAAATGTATCAGCTGCGGCAGGTGCGAACAGCTATGTCCTCTGAACAATGTCCGCCTTGTTGACGGGCTGCCTATCTACGGCGAAAATTGTACTCACTGCATGGCCTGTATATGTGGCTGCCCGACGGAAGCAATTGAATATAAAAAGCGGACCGTGGGTAAGCTCAGATATTATAATTCAAAAAGTCCCGTGATTGATGATTAAGTAATAAACTGTCATACATTTCTGAAAAAAGCTATACGGAAGATCTCGCTTCCGTATAGCTTTTTCATTTCGGTTCACTATAGAATAGTGGTTTACATAACAGTTCTACTCTGCAGCTAGATTTTCCAGATTTTCTCCGGTAAGTCGATAGACAGTCCATTCGTCCATCGGTTTTGCGTTGAGCGAGAGATAGAAGCCGATGCTTGGCTTGTTCCAGTCAAGGCAGGCCCATTCAAGTCTTCCGCAGCCCCTGTCAACAGCTATTCTGGCAAGCTCCTGCAAAAGTTTTTTTCCGTAGCCTCTTCCGCGATATTCGGGGAACACGAAAAGATCCTCAAGATAAATGCCCGCCCTGCCCATAAAGGTCGAAAAATTATGAAAGAACAGAGCAAAGCCGACTTCCCTACCATCATCTAAAATAAAAACAGCCTCTGCCTTTTTCTTTTCAAATATCCATTCTCGCAGAAGCTCCTCGGTCGCGACGACATCATCGGACATTTTCTCGTAAGCTGCCAGAGCTTTGACAAAATCAAGGATAAGCTTCGTATCCGATTCCATCGCAAATCTAAATTTTTTATCTCTGTTCACCATTAGGCCTCCGGAATATCTATATTTTGCTTTTTATTATAGCATAAGGCGCGGAACTTTCAAATTAAAAGTGCGTCTAATTAGCATCAAACAAAAGCCTGATACCAACCAAACGGAGGAACATAATATGAAACACATCAAAAACCTTATACTCTCGATTCTGATACTATCCCTGCTCACGCTTGCGATACCTATGCAGGCACTGGCTGAAGACGTCTCCGACGTAAACAAACCGGTACTTATTTCTGCGAACAGCTATACGGACATTGCGGGAAAATGGTTTGAAAAATACGCTGAAGCTTATGGTTATAGCGATATTTTTTCCGACGGAAGCACCCTATTCCATCCCGATCAGGCAATAACGCGCATGGAGTTCGCGCGTATGCTCCACAAGGCGCTGAATATCAACATCAACTATTTTGCAGCGACGGATATCGGCGAATACTATAAAGACGTTAAAAACAGTGATACCGGCCCAAGTGCGCTCTATGATCTTGTTACCATCGGGATAATTGACACCAAGGATAATTTCCGCCCAACAGCCACGCTTGATCGCGACGAGATGATGCATTTTGTTATGAATGCTTTCAAACATTTCGTCGGAGACAACTTTGCAACGACAGAAATATACTTCGCTTTTAATGATGTTTCTGACATCCGTCCGGAATACGCCGGAGAGATTCAGACGGCCTGCAACCTTAAGCTCGTCAACGGACGAGGCGACAATCGTCTATTTCCGCGCGCTGCCGCAACCCGCGCGGAAGCCGTCACCATCACTGGGAAGCTTGTTGATCTGCTCAAAACATTCAAAAGCGACGTTTCGGTTAAAGCCTCGGCTTTCGAAGAGAACGGCGGTCTGCGCCTGACGCTGACTATTGCGAACAACTCCAACAATACCATTACAATAAATCACAGTTCACAGCAGCTTTTTGATTTCAAAGCCTTTGATAAAAACGGTAACTCACTTTATTGCTGGTCGGCAACCCGTATGTTCGCTCAGGTTGTGACAAAAACCGAAATCGCTCCAGGAAAGGAAATCGTGTTGTCTGATCTTGTTGACGCTGCGACTTACGGGACTTTCAAAGCAAATATGAACACGGTTGTGGGCTATATAACCGGCAGTTCTGACGATTTTACAATTGACTCAAATGGTTACTTTACTTCTTTCCCTTATCTTGAAGACTAAATTAATTCAGCAAATGAGGAACCGCTTGAAAAGGCGGTTCCTCATTTGCTGTTTTGTGGTTCAATCTTTAAAATCGTATATTTTTATAACTTTAATTCAATGATGCATATAAATTAAACTACATTTCGATTACGTTTCCGATTCCCTGAGCTATGGCGCACTCATAGATACGCTGAGCCGTAACAATGTCTAACACAGCCGAGCCTGTCGTTTCGAAAAAGGTGATTTCGTCTTCTGACTGACGCCCGGGAGCTTTTCCACAGATAACTTCGCCAAGTTCGCCCGTTACCCTGTCCGCGCTGAAAGCGCCATTTCTAATTGGCTGTATAAGATCGCCGGACTCATTTATCGCCCCGTCTCTGGTGTCAACATAGACCTTATCGGCATTGACAACAGTGTATTCGTCGATTTCTGCCATCTCGGGCGTATAGGAACCGACACCGTTAATATGTGCGCCTTTTTTGACCAATCTCCCATCAAATACAGCCCTCTTGGAAGTTGTTACAGCTGTTATGATGTCCGCATCCTCAAGTGCCATAGCAGATGTTGACGAAGCAATAATTCGAACATTGAACTCTTTCCCAAAGCGCTCAGACATACGGGCGGCAAAACTCTGTGCACGCTCCTCGCTTATATCAAAGACTTTGACGAGTTCTATCCGACGCACGGTTAAAACAGCTTCCAACTGAGTTTCAGCCTGACCGCCGGTTCCAAACAGAGCGAACACTTTGCTGTCTTTTCGGGCAAGCTCGTCGGTAGCGGCACCTGATACAGCGCCAGTGCGTATGCGGGTCAAATATGTACCGTCCATAATTGAGCACACTTCGCCTGTCTCACTGTTAACTAGAACCATCGTTGCGGGGACGCTGTTTAATCCCTTCTCAATGTTTTTAGGATAAACCGACACTATCTTGACGCCGAGAGCGTGAGCAGGAGCTGCATAACCGTACATATAGAGACTCTGTCCCTCGTGTTCCGGTACATCCAGATTAGCACGCAGGGGTATGTTGCTCTTCCCCTCAGAGTACAGCTTCAATGCGTCCTTGTCCGCTTGCACCGCATCCTTCATGGAGAACACACGGCACATATCCGCTTTATTCAATACTAATATTTTCATCGCTGTCTTATTTATTCTCCTTCGCAGGGCTCTCTTGCTTTGGTGCTCTTGCACTCAGAAGCATCGAAACAGCGCTGTAGATGATAACTACAACCACAACCCACTGCAGAATGGAGGTGTTCATGCTCTTAACTACGAAAACAGCAATCAGAACGCCGATGACACCGAAGGTTGAGGCAAACAGCGTGAGCTTTCTGCTGTACCCGTCGAGCTTGACAAACTGCATAGAACCTACAGGTACGGAGAAGGTACATGCGCCCATCATGATTGGGAAAGCCACGCCGGGGTTCAGGCCCAGAGCATAGACTGTCGCCATCGTCAAGGCATAGGAGCCGATACCGATATTGTTGAGAGCACCGTATACGAAGCAAAGAACCGCAAACAGTACAAGCTTGAAACCGGTGAGAGCAGTTGCTTCGCCGCCGGAGGGATAGAAATTGAACTTGTTGGCCAGAATCAGGCATGCCGCAATTATTAGACCCACTGCAACGAACTTCTTGATTGTGTTCGCAGGCAATTTCACGACAAAACGGGGGCTTACATAGGAGCCGATAACCTGAGCGACAATGGCAATAATAAGTGTTGCAAGTCCAACTGAGATGGAGGAAATGTAGCACAGAGCCATAACTGCCACAGGGATAACACACTGGGCATTTAATGTGCCGGGGAGCTTTTCAGCGCTGACCCACTTAGCTTTCGGGTATAATGAAGACGAAATAGCAAAGTCGGAGATACCGAAAGTAGACAAAAGGAAAATTACGAAGGAGGAAATAGCCATGGCAATGGGATTGCCTGCTTCCTTCATCGTCTGTCCCTTGTGCGCGATCAAGTCACGAACGAATGCAACCAAAAACGCACCGTTCACGATGATAACAAGGGCAAGAATAATTTTTACGACCATATAACCCATCCTCTCTAATTTAGAAAGAGAACACGTCACGGATTCCTTCCAGATCGAAGCCAAATTCCGAGGTTGCCTCATCCCTTAGTCGGTCTATCAGCCGCAGGCAATAGGCATCGTGGTACATATACTCCCGTGCGAACAGAACAATATCCGCGTTTTTGCTGCAGATAGCCTGGGTCATACCGGTTTCGGAGAAAGTCATATATATCATTTCTCTTCCGTCGACCGATACTGTTAACCATCGACCGCCAATTTCGTTAAGCTTGTCACGTTCAAAGCCATGTCGATAGAACCTTGGGATTGCGGTCCGGTAGGTCTCTGTTTCGTCATAAAGTATAACCGCCATCCTACCCAGGGACTTCTGCTTTTGGCAGATACATCGCTCTAATTCTCTGTCAAGTTCATTAGCCCAGATCTGCATCACAACCTCATCACGAGCGCTATTGATCATCTGCAGACAACGGCTTTTTGCACTTTCCCAGTCGAATAGGTACCAGATTCGCTCATCGCTCCGCGGTTTTGCCAGCATATTGCCTTCCTGCTCCAGCATTTCCAGATTTTTGTCTAGTTCCCTGCGTATAGAGGAAGTAAGCTGCTCAACCGGGACCGCCTTGTAAAGCGTACTTTTTTCATCCTGGCTGCAAGTCAGAACCCCTCTTTGCGTAAGGGTTTCCAAGACATTGTAGATTTTGGAGCGTGCAACGCCGGACAACTTGCTGATTTCATACCCGGTGCTTGCCCCGTTTTCCAGAAATGTTGTGTACACTTTTGCCTCGGATTCTGTGAAGTCAAACTCCTGTAACAAGTTAATAATAGGTTTCATTACCATTACGTCCTAATAATCAGATTTTTCTATTGAATTACTGTAATTATATCCATTATTTCCTAGCCGCGCAAGAGCCTGAGTCACATACTTTTTTCATCTCCCTATATGTTCCGTGATTGGTAGTTCCCTTTGGTAGCTATTAGCTACCTTCTATAGCCAATATAGCACTTTATTTAACAATGTCAATGAAGGTGAATGCATCGCTGATAAAATCTACTTTTTAACTTATTTGGGATTGTTAATATAGTAACATAAGTACAAATTAACTAGTTAATCGAAGTATAAATGAAAGAACGGAAAACAAATGTTTTCCGTTCTTTCATTTATACTGGCAGCATTTTCAGAACTTTTCATATGTTCTCATTGAAAGTATGATTGCCTGTTCTTTTGTTGCCATTCCGTATCCGGCTGCGGTCTGCGCGGATGTTGTAGCTTTGGGCATAAAGTATCCTTGTGCATCGCCTGTTATGATTCCAACTTTAAACATGTACTTTGTGGATTCGACTGCCCAACTAGAAATATACTGCTGATCAGGGAAATCAGGAACTCCTGAGATACTGTAATCGCCGGAGGGTGCAATAGCTTTAATTGCCCTGAAAAGCATTCCTGCGCATTGTTCCCTGTTTATGAGCACATTAGGAGAAAACGTTGTTGCTGATGTTCCTGTAGTTATACCTATTTTGTAAGCTTTCAGAATCTGAATATTCGTCGTGTCCGTAAATGGGTTCGGTGAAACGGCTTCAGGCGTTTTACCCGTTGTCTTTATATAAAGCAAAACAGCAAGCTCGCAGAACTCTTCGCGAGTGATAGGCTTTGTCATGTCTGTACCAAGCAAGATATCAGGGATAAGACCGAGATTGGAAGCTTCCTTGAGCTCAGGTTTCGCCCAGTCACTCGCATTTGAATAGAAACTGCCAGAACCTATTGACACTGCATTCGATGCCTGCGAATAAATCGGATTTACATTGGGCCATCCCTCATAATAATCAAAATAGAAATGTAATTTGTAGGAGTAGATGTGATCTTTAATTACAATTTCCTGCAGAGATCCTTCGTCTATCGGATTAAATGTGAAAATGTAGGTATTGGTACTACCGGCGACCTTAGCCTCCTCTGCTTCAGTTATCACGCTTAAGTAACCGCCTCCGCCGTATTCATTCCATTCGCCGCCATCTATCTTTTCCGACCAGTCCCAGAATACAGAACCGCCCGCGGGTTTTTGACTATCTATATCAAGGATGCTTTGGGGGATAGTTACTTGTGCGCTGAAATAAGGGACTCCGCTGTCATCATATTTGAGTTCGATGCTTTTTATCACGGGAGCCTCCAAGATAGATGGAACACCCGCTGGAAGAGCAGCAAACGCGCTTACTGACATTATACTAATCAGCATTATCAGTAACAGGGAAAAAGATATCGCCTTAATTTTCATTATTACTCATCCTCTCAATTTTAGCGTTTTGGAATCAATACATGAATGGACAAACTACCCGAGTATATCGTAGCTAAATAAATCAGAGAGCAGGCTAACCGCTCCCTATTGACATTTTATCGGTATCGAATCTAGTTGAATACTTATTGATTGCTCGTTTAAGTTAAAATAATGCTTAATAAATCACTCCCACGGGTTTTCCCAAGGGAGTGTTTTTTATTATTCAGTTAATTTGCGGTATTGCGATGGCGTCATTCCTACCTTTCGCTTGAATACTCCCGCAAAATTTCCGCTATAATCAAGACCGCAGGCCGTAAAAGCCTCACTGATAGTCAGATTCTTATCGCACAAAGCCTCTTTCAGCCTATCAATTTTCAGCTCCTGATAGTAGCCGTAAGGTGTCATAGAAGTATGTTTTTTGAACATTCTCGCAAAGTGATATCGACTCAGATTAACAAATGCTGCGACTTTATTAATATCAAATTCTGCGTACCAGTGTGTATCCAAATACTCTTTGGCCTTGACGATTTCCTCTTTGCCCATAAACATGTTCGTGGTGATAAAAAAGTGTATGACATATGTAAGCTGCTTTCTGTTGTCATATGCCGGGAAACATATAATGTCCTGAAAGCTGCTGTCAAAACACAACTCATTTATTTCAAATCTTTTTATTATTTCCTGGATAGGGACCTTTAGGTGCTCAAAGCGCACGGTCTTTCCCTGAAACGACTTTATTATATCTCCTCTGACATCGCCCCATGATTCTATTACCGGATCTGTCAGTATGTTAAAGCTCCCATCTAATAAATTAAATGAAGGTATATGAACCAAATCAAGGCTTGCACTATTCGCAAAGGCAAGCATTCCATCCGGACGATATACCTGTATCGGCAAAGGAAATTGCTCAAGATAACCGAATAAATACTTTTCAAATTTGTCAGGAACTTCATATTCTCGGCTAATTACGGGTTTGCTGCGAGCTGCTTTAAAGCGGCGGTCTTCAGGCTTGCCGGCTGTTTTCGGAATTGCCCAGCTACGGCCATGTCTTTTTGCATTAGAAATTATACCCTGGCCGCACAAATATTGGACTCGGCGTATTGATATTCCCCAGTTCTCTGCTGCTTCTTTGACTGTTATATACTCCATCTCTGCCACTCCCCCATGCAATATAACATTATTGTTCGCTTTTGCGTATAATGCATTTTAAGTATAATATAACATTAAGACAAAGATTTCAATAAAACATCAAAAATAGCACGGAATAACAAATGTATTCCGTGCTATTTTGGTGCGGGCGACAGGACTTGAACCTGCACGTCTTGCGACACAAGAACCTAAATCTTGCATGTCTGCCAATTCCATCACGCCCGCATATAGACCGACTTACAAAAAGTAATCAGCCATGAAATGTTAGCATAGTATCCTGCTAATGTCAATCAAAATTATGATATGCGGTGTTTTGAAGAATGCAATTAAACTTATCCGGCCTTGTCTTTTGACTTAAAAATCAGAGCTACCAGCAGTCCGAAAAACACAGCGGCGGCGATGCCCGCGGCAGATGCCGTAAAGCCTCCCGTGAAGGCTCCGATGAGTCCTTTATCCGCTACTGCTGCTCGTACTCCCCTTGCAAGAACATTTCCGAACCCCGTAAGCGGGACGGTCGCTCCGGCTCCTGCCCACTTAACAAGAGGCTCGTAGAGTCCGATTGCGCCGAGCACAACACCGCTCACGACATAAATGCTCAATATCCTAGCCGGCGTCAGATTTGTCCGGTCAATCAGTATCTGCCCCGCCGCGCAAAAAAGTCCGCCAACTATAAATGCTTTGAGATATATTAAAAATTCCATACCTGTCCCCCGTTATATCTCATTTCTACGATCCTCTATTGAAATCGCATGACAAATGCCCAGAATACTCTCGCCTTGAAGCGAAGTCGTTGGCGACATAAGCGCACCGGTCGCGGCAAAAAGCAATTTTTTTATCTCAATGTTTCTCATCTTCGGAAGCAGATATCCCGCCAAAACAGAGGCGCTACAGCCGCAGCCGGAGCCTCCTGCGTGAACATCCTGCTTTTCCTTGTCATAAAGAAGCATTCCGCAGTCGCTGCAATTGGCGGAAAAGTCAATGCCTATCTGCTCCGAAAGCTCTATGAGTATCTGATGCCCTATGAAACCTAGATCACCTGTCACGATTAGGTCGTAATAACTCGGTTCCCTGCCCGTATCCGCAAGATGCTGGCATATCGTCTCAAGAGCCGCGGGAGCCATCGCGCTTCCCATGTTACCGGCGTCACAGACTCCAGTGTCAACGATTTTACCCGCCGTCATATGCGTAACGAAGGGGCCGGTATCGTCGTTATTTATGATGAGTGCGCCCGCTGCCGTTGCTGTCCACTGCGCCGTCGGAGTTCTCTGACCACCGTATGTCAGCGGAAGGCGGAACTGTCTCTCTGCGGAACAAAAATGTGAGCTTGTCATCGCGCAGGCCATATTCGCATAGCCACCGTCGACAGCCATTGACGCGAGCGCGAGCGACTCAGCCATAGTCGAACACGCGCCGTAGAGCCCAAAAAGCGGAACGTTACTTTCTTTGACCGCATATTCCGAGCCTACGCATTGATTCAGTAAATCACCGGTGAAAATATAGTCCAGCCTGTCCGCGGTTATGCCCGCTTTGGTTGTAAGAAGGTCAAAGCACTTTTTTAACATCGTGCTTTCTGCGCTCTCCCAGCTTTTTGCTCCGAAATATGAGTCTTCGCTCAAATAATCGAAGCTTCCCGCAAGCGGTCCCTCGCTTTCCATCTTACCGCCGACAGATGCAAAAAATGAAATGCATGGAGAATTTTCATATCTGACGGTTTGCTTTCCGATGCGTTTCGAAACCATAATTGTCCTCTCCTTACGCGTAAATCCGCAATTATTTTGCCCAAATATGAGTGTTTAACTCCCAAGAGAAAACAAAGCAAAATTATATTGCCCCAGCTGCAATAATCATTTATAATTCATTGTATAAAAATATGCGTCGCGTAAGCAGTAGCATATCGCACTTAAGTTTTGGAGAAGCATTATGAGAAAAAGCGGAGTTCTGCTGCATATAAGCTCACTTCCCTCGCCGTATGGCATCGGTACCCTAGGCTCGGATGCAAAAAAGTTTATAGATTTTCTTGCGGCGGGCGGACAGAGCTATTGGCAGGTTCTGCCTGTCTCCCCTACCGGCTACGGCGACTCTCCATATCAGTCGTTTTCCTCCTTTGCTGGCAACCCATATTTCATCGACCTTGATATGCTTTGCGAATGGGGTTTGCTCGATAAATCTGATTACTGCGATATCGACTGGGGACAAGATGCCGAGCGTACAGACTACGGAGCAATTTACCGCAGCAGGTTTACAGTTCTTCGAAAAGCTGCGTCTACCCTTCTCTCGCAAAATCGCTCCGACTACGAGGATTTTTGCCGCAAATCCGCCTTTTGGCTCGACGATTATGCTCTTTTTATGGCGCTCAAGGACAGCCACGGCGGAGTTTCGTGGTCTGAGTGGGAAAAACCGTTGCGTTTTCGCGAGGACGCAGCGCTAAATGAAGCGAAACAAAGACTTGCTAGCGATATCGAATTTTACAAAGCTGTCCAGCACCTCTTTTATCGTCAGTGGGACGAGCTAAAAAGCTACGCGCATGATAAAGGCATTTCTATAATCGGTGATCTTCCGATATATGTTGCGCCCGATTCCTGCGACGTCTGGGCGGAGCCCCGACTATATATGCTGGATGCGGACTTGTTTCCCACGGAGGTCGCTGGCTGTCCGCCGGACAGCTTCACTTGCGACGGTCAGCTTTGGGGTAATCCGCTATATGACTGGGAGCAGCACAAAAATGAAGGTTATGCGTGGTGGATAAGCCGTCTCAGACATCAATTTGAGCTTTATGATGTCCTGCGCATTGATCACTTCCGGGGCTTTGATGCTTTCTACGCAATCTCCTACGGCTCCGTAAACGCAATAAACGGTGTCTGGCATAAGGGTCCTGGAATGGAGCTGTTCAACGCTCTGAAAAGCGCTTTAGGTGATAAGCATATAATTTCAGAAGACCTTGGATTTCTTAACGATTCCGTTCGAAAGCTTTTGAGTGACAGCGGTTTCCCCGGCATGAAGGTTTTGCAGTTCGCCTTCGGAAGCGGTGAGGACAGCGACTATCTTCCGCACAACTTCACTCCCAATTGCGTTGCCTATACGGGAACGCATGACAACACAACAACCGCCGGCTGGTTTGTTACGGCGCCCAACTCCGATATCAGAAAGGCGCGGGATTACCTGCGTATCCGCGAAGGCGAAGGTACCGCAAGGGCTATGGTGTCTGCGCTTTGGGGCAGTGTCGCGTCTCTTGCAATCGCCCCGATGCAGGACCTCTTGGAGCTTGGCGTGAGCGCGAGGATGAATACACCGTCAACTCTCGGTGGTAACTGGCAGTGGCGCTTGAAACCGGACACAAACCTTACAGAGCTTTCGTATTGGCTCAGGCACATAACTGAGTTGTACGGAAGAATATAACAAAGAGAACCGATGGATATTAGTCCATCGGTTCTCTTTGTTAAGCGAAATATTTCACTGCGTTTTTTCCTTTTTTCTTGCAACGAATATTGCCGGAAGGATTGCAATCGCGCAGATGAAAACTGAAGCAAGGAAGAAATTGTTATATAGCGCTAGGAGAGAATCTGTCAGCTTCTGAGGTGTATCCATAATGTCCTGCAAAGACAGGCTCGCGGTCGCGAGATGGAATTGCTCCATTCCCCAAGCGGTAATTGCGGACATACCAATCATCATTCCAATCATTCGTGCCATTACGACCATGGACGAGGCAAAGCCCTTTTGCTCTTGGTTTACCGAATCCATGACCGCAGTACCGAGCGGAGCTATGACAAGTCCAAAGCCGCAGCCGCAGACAAAAAGGTGAATTGTCATTTGCGGGTCTGCTATTGCAAGCGTCCAGCGGCTCATAAACAGAAAACCGACACTGCTCATAATCATACCGATGATGGTCGGCAGGCGGTAGCCGAAACGCTTACATAAAAATCCTCCCACAACTGCTCCGAGCGATAGCATAACCGTGAATCTCAGCAGACGCAGTCCGCCTTCCAGCGCGGTGACGCCCATAATTGTATCCGTCATTAGCGGAATATCAACCATTGCAATGATTAGCGCGGCGCCTACGAAAAAATTCGTTAGATTAGACATGGAAAACACGATGTTCTTAAACGCCGAAAGCTCCACCAGCGGTTCGGATACTTTCAGCGAGCGAACGACAAAGAGTATGAGCAAAACGATTCCGACTGCAAGGAAGCCGATAAGCTTTTGCAGATAGTTTTCGTTTCCAAATTGCTGAGACAAACCCATGCATAGAAACGTAAGCGCCACTGCAAGTAGTACAGCGCTGATATAGTCAATTTTAGCCTTGACGCGCGCATTTGAGCGCACATTGAGGAAGACCACAACAAGCACGGCAAGGCTGATGGGAATGTTCAGCCAGAAAATCCACTGCCAATTCCAATACTGGGCTATGACCGCCCCGTAAAATGGTCCAATCGCGCCGCCAGCTTCAACAGCGGCTCCGATTATGCCCAAGGCGATGGCTCTGTTTTTACCCGAATACATCTCTCCCGCAATTGCCATGGCCACAGGAACTAGAGCGCCTCCGCCTATAGCCTGAAATACGCGCGCTCCAACGAGCCACTCGATGCTTGTCGACAACGCAACCAATATTGAGCCGGCGATAAAAATAAGTAGAGCAACTATATAGACCCTGCTGTGTCCGAAAACATCGGAAACCTTTCCGACCAGCGGCATTGCGAAGGTAAATCCAAGAAGATAGCCGATTACGATCCATGAGGCCTGGTCAAGCCTTGTGACAGGGAGCTTGATGGAGGTCATCATATCAGGCAGCGCACCATAGATTACCGTCTGGTCCATTGCCGCAACGAAAATACCGAGGCAAATTACGACCATAACAATCTTAGGAGAAGACTTTTTCATCATTCGTTCTCTGATTTCTAGCAGCATAATTCTCACTTTCTACATTATAGTTCTCTCGCCGATAAACAGCTTAAGCAGGAAGCTCTATATCGATGTCTTTATTATAGTCAGCGAAAATAAGTGTTCTTGTTATGCCGTCCGCTTCACTATCGGTGATCTTACCTGTGAGCTTTACTTGCATGACATGGAAGGTTTTTTTATCAATCCAGACCTCAGTTCCGATTTCAACGCCGGTTGCACTCGTACCAGTCAGCGGTGCTAGGGTTTCGGACAGCACATCACCCTTAAGATGATAGCATTTTGTTTTTCCCACTTTTTCAATGCCCAGATCGGTTACATTCGAAAGTCCCTTGATAATCGAAGCAATACCAGTGCCCGGGTCGAAAACGCTGAGTACCTTAAACGAATTGGGAGCAAGTTCCCACGCTCCGCTGATGGGATTTGTCATATATGTCTGTCCAGATACGGTGACAAGGCTTACTTCAATTGCCATGTCAGAGTATGTACCGGTAATTGTTGCTTTAAGCTTATCGGGGCTTACGATATCGCCCACGAGCTTAGTCATAAGTATGTTCTTACTGATAGGTGTACCGGCGGTGTCATGCTCCATTGTAAAATGGAACGATTTTGCCTCCTTCATACTGTCATATGATTTTGCCAAAATATCCGCTGGCGCCAGGTTTTCGGAGCTTTTTGATGAGCATCCCGTCATAACAGTACACACTAACACAATCAATGCTGTGATAAGCCAGATAGATTTCTTCATTTTTTCCTACTCCATTTCATTTTCGCGTATGAGCTCGATAAATCGGTCGGAACACTGGAAACTTGTGGTTGACTATATGCTCCTAGAATACAATCCATAATAATCATATGTCAACGGTTTTAGAATAATATGCGGTTTTCATTTTACGGTGATTTTCCACTGTTAATTCCCTTTCACAATAATGGATATAAAATATGGCCTCAAAAGTTACCTTTCAATGCCTTTTAGTGATTGATGAATCGTAGTTATTCAAATGCAAAAAGGAAAATGACGCCTAATGTTAATGAAACGGGCAAGCCATACATGAACCTATCTACATCAACAAGATATGAAGTCCTAGGTCTCTCGCGTTCAGGTATCCCAATCCACACAATTAGACCAGCCCACGCTAGGGCACATGATGGTAATAGCGTCAGCACCCAGACATTACCTGCGTCGAACCGCATTAAAAAGTAAAACACAATAACCGCAAGGGAAAATGAGACTGCATATAATATGAAACATTTCGTTGTGTTTTTCAAAGCAATACCCATCTCTTTCAATTCTTATGGAATATTAGATTCGCCATGCCTCTGCGCATGCTGTCCAGCCAGCACCATCAGCCATTCTTTTCAGCAATGTATCTTAAAGCGTAAATTCTATCACCATACCGCTAAAGCGGCACCTCAACCTTCTTCTCTTTGTGAAGAGTATATCATATTTTATTTCGGCAAGAAATCAGCTCGTTGCCATGGCTTTCCAACCGTGCCAGACTAACCCATGCGTCACCTGCGATGTTCTATAAGAAGAAGCTCTGCTTTAGCAGAGCTTCTTCTTATGATGTTCTTTTGAAATATGGATTGCCTGCCATCGCGCGTTTCATTGTATCATAGAACAATAGCTATAATAATGGAGAGGGCTATATGCCCTCTCCACGTTTTATCGATTCGTAAATTACATAGACTTTTTCTTTTTCTTAATCAGCTCAGGCTGTACGACAACCGGTCTTACTGCCGAGGAAACGGCAGGTGCTGCTCCGGTTTTTTTCATTTTCTTAACTTCTTTTTTAATATTTTTGTCGGCCATAATTTTTCTCCTTCAATCTGGTTTTCACGAGAAAACCTTACGTCTGTTTCCAGAGCATTTCCATACCTTCATCAGTTGTTTTGATTGCGCCCTCTTTGATAAGTCGTCCGACTGCTCGTTTAAATGCTTTTTTACTCATGCCAAGCTCGGTATTAATGAGTTCGGGAGAGCTGTTGTCATTAAGCTTCGTTTTGCCGCCTCGCGCTTTCAGCAAATCAAGTATCTTCTGAGCGTCGCCCTCAATCTCATTATAGGCTGTATCTCTTACACTTAATTCCAGTTTTCCGTCCGGACGTATATTCTTGACTCTCGCGTCGACCTTATCACCTACAGCAAATTTGCCGTACATTTCTTTAGTCAAAATGAGGCCGTGGTACTTATTATCCACAGCCACAAAGCACCCGAACTGCATGTTAATACTGTAAATTATCCCGCTAACTCGCTCATTCTTTTTATAAGGCGATTTGGTGCTCAGCATATTATAGATTTTCATGGTTGCGCAAAGCCTGTCGCTCTTGTCGATATACAGCGCGACCAGACACTCATCGCCTTTTTTAACTTCGCACTCTTGCTCCTTAAACGGCAGAAGCAAATCCTTATCCAAGCCCCAGTCCAAAAAAGCACCGATTGGGGTTGTCTCCACGACCTTCAGCACCGCAAGAGGGCCAATCGTGATTTTCGGCTTTTTGACCGTTGCGATAATTCTGTCCTCGGAATCCTTATAGACAAACACTTCGACGTCATCGCCGATTTTGAGTTCCGGCTGCACCTGACTTTGAGGAAGCAGAATGTCGTCTTTAGCCTTTTCATTCCTCGAATTCAAATACACACCGATTGATGTCTGCCGCATTACTTCAAGTGTTTGAATTTTTCCCAGTTCTATCATTGTGAACCATCCTACTTATTCAAATTATCTTTGCGCGGAGAAAAAGAGCGTTTACCTGTTTTGAAGCCGTCCTGCGACGAAAACTTCCCTGCCCTGCCTTGGTTTTGCGGGCGTGACACGCGTGGAGTCGGCTGTGCCTTCGGCATGATAAACTCGTTAACTAAGGGATACGGATGCTCCTCAACCACGGGCAGGGTTTTGCCAATGAGCTTCTGGATGTCTTTCAAAAGCTGCTTTTCCTCGTAGTCGCAGAAAGAGATTGCCTTGCCGCCAAGACCGGCTCTGCCTGTACGCCCAATCCTGTGGACATAGGTTTCGGGCACCTCCGGCAGGTTGTAGTTTATGACATGGGAAAGCTCTTCAATATCAAGTCCCCTCGCGGCAATATCCGTCGCGACGAGGATTCTGATTTTTCTGTCCTTAAAATCGTTCAGTGCCTGCTGTCTGTTGGTCTGTGACTTGTTTCCGTGAATCGCCACCGCCAAAAAGCCTTTTTTGTCTAGCTCTCTGACTATTTTGTCCGCGCCGTGCTTTGTTCTTGAAAACACAAGCACGGAATCATATTTTCTGTCCCTCAGAAGATGAACCAACAGATTTGTCTTGTTTTCTTTGTCAACAAAATAAACTGCCTGTTCGATTATATCAATCGGTGAATGCACCGGCGTAATTTCGATTTTCACAGGGTTTTTCAATATAGTATTAGCAAGCACAGCAATTTCAGATGGCATAGTTGCCGAAAAAAACATCGTCTGTCTTTCCTTGGGTAGATACGTGATGATTCTTTTTACATCGTGGAGCATACCCATATCCAGCATACGATCAGCCTCATCGAGCACAAAATGCTTCACATGACCCAAATCGATATATCCCTGATTTATAAGGTCCAGCAGTCTGCCCGGGGTTGCAACAAGAATGTCGACTCCTCTTTCCAGTTCCCTTGTCTGAGGGGCCTGACCGACTCCGCCGAAAATGACCAGTGTTCGCATAGGCAGGTTCGCCCCATAAGCGTCGAAGCAGTCTTTGATTTGAATCGCGAGCTCCCTTGTCGGTGCGACGATTAAGGCTTTGATTTGTTTTTTGCCCTTAAGCGCCCCTTGTGCCATTGAAAGGCTCTGCAAAATCGGAATTGAAAAAGCGGCGGTCTTGCCTGTTCCCGTCTGGGCGCAGCCGAGCAAATCCGAGCCTTCAAGCAGCGGCGGAATGGCCTGCATCTGTATAGGCGTAGGCTCCGTATAGCCTTGAGTTATAAGAGCCTTTTGTATAGGGCTGATTATATTTAATTCGTTAAATAGCAATGATATGTCTCCTTCAATAATTTACTAAACATCATTATACACCCATTCGCACCAAAAAAGATAGTAGCAGACAAATCCGTCACTATCTTTATAGGAAATATGGAAATAATTGCTTGTATTTTGCAAATTACTGTAATAATATAGAAAAAGAATAAATGTTGCCAAGCACCGCGCCGACTCTGAATAACGAGAATGGCAGTTTGCAACGCAAAGAAACTTCGCTCTGCCAGAAACGGTGGGGCGAAGTTTGTTGTTGTACTCGTTGAAAAATATAAATAAAACTAAAATTGATAGATTGGAATTAATATGGAAAGCAACGATTTATTGAATAGATATTGGTATATGGCATTTTGTAACAATGAAGAAATCGATAGAATTCTATCTCCAAAAACGCCAAAAGATTTCTTACTACAAGAACGTGCTAATACTGTAGCTGATAATATAAGATACTATCGTGTTTATAGGAACAAAGCAAACTATTTTAGGAACTGGTCTTTTGAAAAATCATTTTCTGATAGGCATTATCTTCAAGTTTATCACAACCTTTCAAAAGATAAAAAAGAGCAATGCAAAAATGTCACTTTTGGAGATATGTTTTCAAATGATGTAAATGGTTATGCTATTAAAAATCAACTCTGGGGAAGAATAATATGTCTTAACGAGGCACTACAATTCTACATGAAGTTTTGTAATCTATCTATCTTAAATGTATATGACATTCCTGATTCTATACGAACAAATGCTTTAAGAATAGCAATAAGAGTTCTTCTTAAAAGCGAAGCAATGGATTTTTTTATGGATCCTCGAGGGACTGTTCCTCAAAGTATAGGAACAACGATTCATAGGCCTATCAAACATGAATTACAATTCATTGCGGGTCATGAATTTGCACATCATCTTTTGGGTCACTTAGATGATGATAATGTAACAACAAGAAATATTTTATCCGTTGGAAGCAATCATTACTCAATGCCTGTATATAACACATCTCAGCAGCATGAGTTTGAAGCTGATATAAAATCACTTGAGATGCCTGAATATAATGCTAGGCAATATGAGTTGCTCTATAATTCTGCGCTTCTTTGGTTTTCAAGTCTTCAATTAGGAGAAGTAGCTCAAGACTATATATTTCCATCTATGTCTCTAGTAAAAACTCATCCATCAGCAGAGGAAAGACTTGATAACATATTGCAAAATTGTAAAAGACCAAAAGAGTTTGATATAAAGAAAATCGAAATAATGCAAGAACAAGTTAAAAGACTAAGAGATTTTTTATTAGAAGACTTAGCAGTTAATTTTGATTTTTATGAAGTTTACGGCTCTGCATATTTAGATTCGCCTAATACAGAGTGGAGAGGAAAAGAATTAGTTGACAGGGTAGATTATTATTGATATTCATTTTCTCAAGTTCAACAACCTTTTGACAAAGGTCCTCCCTTGCAGATGCATATTCTATTCTCTATCATATTTAAAATATAATAAAGAAGCTCTGCTTGCGCAGAGCTTCTTTATTATATTACTATCAATATCTCATGGGCATGAGGCTGATATAATCCTGTAGGGTCGCGCCATTCAGGAATGCGTCGATAATCTTTCTAGCGAGCGGATTGAGTTCAGTGAGGTCATATTCGCCGATTTCGTCCTTAAAGAAGGAAACCAGCATTTCCGCACCCTGATCATAGACCTCTAAGCCGACGTCTTTCTGCAGCTCAGGCTGTAAGTATTCTCTTCTGATGTACTGACCGTCTATCTTCAAGGAATCGAGCGTGTAGCCCAAAAGCGGACATCTCGATTCGACAAGGTGCTCCTGCTTAATACTGGCGCTGCCTCGGCGGGCGATGTATTCGCGCGCTATCCACTGGGGTATAAAGCCGACTTCATATACTCCGATATGCTGGTTCGGAAGCAGAAGATACCGCGTGCTGGTGGAGCGGGCGATTTGTTCCAGCAGCAGATTTGCCTGCTTTGCTTTCTTGCCTGTCGCAAACGGCCAATAGGTGCCGATTCCTTCGCTGATAAGACCCTTGGAGTCCGTTATGCTCGGGTTATTATGCCCTCTCGGTGCGGCAAGCCTCCACAGCCACGCGAGCGCTGGAGGAAGAATCTGGAACATGCCGATGATGCCATATGAGGGATTCGCCTTTGTGCAGGGCGGCGTTCTGACACCGAAGCTTCGCACATCGACCTCGATGGGGTCGCTTATGATGCTCGGAACCATGTCTCTCGGCAGAACGACTCTAGGATTTGAACACGGTCTGCCGTCAGAATTCAAGGTGTGCTCCCACGGAAGACAGGTCGCTTTTGCAACGCCCTGAAGGTTCAAAAAGATAAGCGGCTCCGACGGGTGTGTAATTATTTTTTCGTACTTCGGCTGCGCGCCGTAGCTTTTGATATTATCGACTCTCAAAAACCATCCGCATTCGGCATCCTTGACGACCAGCTTCTTACTGTCGTTCTGGATTTTCGGATGGCAAAGCGCCATGTCGTCTGTCACGGGGCAAAGATCGCAGTTCTCTTCAATTTTTATATAGGCTTTTTCATTTGTTACAATGTTTTTTGAAAGAACTATCCTGCCGTCAATCTGTCTGTGGATGTCCTCGAGCATCTCGCTCTTTCCGCTGCCGGATGCACCCTCGTGCATGATGACGATTTCATTGTCATAGGGCGTGATGACCTTAACGACTGAGGCGTGCGCCGTGACCCAATTCTCGCGCTCTCCGATGTTGAGCAGCATTCCGTAAATGCCTTTTTTTGCGCTGGGACCCGGATAGAGGTTGTAGGCAAAAATCTCGTGGATGTCCTCAAGCCTGTTATGAATGACGATTTGCTTTCCGTCAAAATGCGTATGTCTGAAAGGCGGGGCGAGATAGACTACGCCTTTTGCGCTGAACTCTGCGGTGAGCTCGTCGATGTTCAAAAGCTCCTGCATGTTCGCGAGAGCGAAGGCGAAGAACGCGGCGTTAATCGGGGAAATGAGCAGAGCGTCATAGCCACATACGCCGTCTCCGGCTCTGAAGGGCAAAACCAAGAGATCCTGAGATTTAAGCCATTCAAAGGTTTCCTCTCTGAGCGGTTCGAAGTCCTTGTGATATACATCGATGTATTTCGGCTTATCCGACGGAAGCTCGTCGGACACAAGAAGACAATCGGGATCGCGCTTTCTCATATAATCTTCCGGATAATTAACCGCAACGCCGTTTTTACATCTTGTAACAGTCGCTTCGCAGATGTTTCCAAGCTGTCCGGCCTTGTAGCAGACCTCAAAATTATCGCTTCCCTCGTTTCCGAAGGAAAGCTCGAAAAGCTCGGCTTTGGTCTTCGGAACAGTCAGGCTTTTGCAGTTTTCCAGAATTTCGCTCACATAGCCCGGGAGATTGAGCTTCTCTATATCTCTTTTCAATTTGTCCTCCAATTCGCCTTTGAAATGGCACATATTTTATGAAAACGGCCAAAATATGCCGAAAACGTATTTCGTTAGTAAGCAAAACATATACAGAATTTTGTACGACATTGTACATTTCTGGTAATGTATGTGATGTTTGGCTTGTTATGATTATATCAAAACCATTATGCAATTGTCAAGAACGATAGTTGCAATTTTACATCCATTTTGCCATGCATCTAGTATATATTATGACTACTATTCTGTCATTGTGAATTTGTGGCATATTATTCTTTCATAATTGCCTGAGCCGAAACACATTTGTTCTAAAGAATATTGCAGTACCAATATCAGAAACGCCTGAATACTTGTGCTTTATTTGGCGGCCTTTCGCAAAACATGTCCTAATCCCCTGCCCTGCTTCATAGGATGTACCAAACACAATCTCGGGAGGTCGTCTTATGGAATACAGAACATATAGAGCAAAAAAATGGCTTACACGACATAAAAAAGAAACCGCCGCAATACTTTGCCTATGCTTCCTTTTCGGGCTGCCGTGGGTGATTAACAGCTCCGCAATCGTCGGGGCGAGCGCGTCTGTGCGCCAGCTTCCGATTTACTGCGTTGACCGCGACAATAAGTGCGTGAGCCTCACTTTTGACGCGGCATGGGGCAATGAGGACACACAGCTGCTCATTGATATTCTGGCTAAGTACAACGTGAAGGCTACTTTCTTCATTGTCGGTGCGTGGGTGGACAAATACCCCGAATCCGTTAAAGCTTTACATGACGCGGGACACGAGGTTATGAGTCACTCGAACGACCATGCGCATTTTTCTGCGCTGAATGAAAGTCAGATCGTTGATAATTTAAATAAATGCAACGAGAAAATATCAAAGGTCACCGGCGTTACGCCGACGCTTTTCCGCTGCCCTTACGGCGAATATGACGACCATGTTATAAGAACGGTCAATTCGATAGGCATGACGACAATCCAGTGGAATGTCGATTCCCTCGATTGGAAGGGAATCTCAGCATCGGAAATCAAGCAGAGAGTATTGAGTAAGGTCGTGCCCGGCTCAATTGTGCTGTTCCACAACGCGGCAGAAAACACGCCAGAGGCTCTTCCGGCAATAATCGAAGGATTGATAGCCGACGGATATGCTATTGTTCCGGTATCGGAGATACTTCTCAAGGACGACTACAAAATTGACCATACCGGCATGCAGTATAAACCGTAAAAATAATTTTCTGTTTTTATTGCAAAAAAGACGACACTCGTTTCAAGAGTGTCGCCTTTTTTTGATGAGAAACTTCAAGTTCAATTCCGAAGCTTTTATTTTTTCAATGCGAAGGTTTGCCGTTTATTCATAATCAAACAACACGTACGCGCCTTGGAATATCTCATTGAATTTGTCAATAAATTCCTGAGTTTTAGTTACATCCACCATGTCTTTTGCCCACTGGGAGTTGTCATCACCCTTGTTGACAAAAATGCCGGTGGGATAATTTACGTACTCTCCGTCTTCTGCAATATAAGAGGTCGGGTCAATGCCTGCATTTCTCATAACGCTGGAGAAGGAAATGGCTGCGTCCGCGTCCTGATAAGAGCCCGCAGTATTGGTTGTTTCCACTTCAATCAGCTGAAGATTTTTGGGGTTGTCCTTGATATCCAATACAGTATAATATGTATCGGTCTTATCGCCAAGAGTTATCAGCCCGAGCTTCTGGAGGAAGCGCAGTCCTCTGTCCATGTTGCTGGGATCGTTTGAAATGATTATTTTCCCGCCGTCAGGGATTTGATCGACGGACGTGTGTTTTGACGAATATAGTCCGTTATAGGAAGAGTAGGAAAAGCCCTTGACCATAGTCAGCTCAGCGTTGTTTTCCTTGTTGAAATTTGTGATCCACGGCAGGTGATTGAGAATCAGACAGTCGATTTCATCGGCCTTCAGCGCTTGCGCCGGAAGATTGTTGCCGTCAAACACTTTGACTTCAACATTGTAGCCCTTGCTGTTCATCGCATCAGCAATGGTGCTTACCGCCGCCTCATTCAATGGCATGCAGCCGATTGTAATCGAAGTCTTATTCTCTCCCTCGGCGTCCGCTTCTTTCGTCTGGCTTTTTCCGCAGCCCGTGAAGAGCATCAGAACAGCCGCGCAAAGCAGCAGCATACTTGCAATTCTCTTTTTCATAATAATCCTCCTGAATTTTTTTTATGTAATAAGCTTAGAGCTTTTTACTCCTTGGGTCTGCCGGCAGGCCCGCCTGTATAGGCATTGTCATCGTAGTTGTGCCCGAACATGATTGTAAAATCGCTGCCTATGTTGTTTTCCGCCAGACGGTCGGCAATCCGCCTTTTTTCCGGATCTCGCTCCAGCGGGTTCACCGTTGCCTGAAGCCCGTCGACAACTTCTTCGAAAATATGGTACGGCATTCCAGCCGCCATTTCGTCCTTCTTCCATCCGGCAAGCATACGCGTCCCCGAACACATGAGTGACAGGTTTAGACAGTCCGTTTCATACGGATAAGAAGTGCATTCCTGACAAATTGCCTGCATTCCCGACAGGCAGATATCATCCGCGTGCCCATGATTAAACGCATATCCCTGAGCGATTCGCATCGCATTGAACGGATTGCATATTAGAATCACCACATCCGGAGGTGAAGTAAACTCACTCAGCGGTAGAACCGCAACACCGTATGCGCTGTGTGCGCAATATGTCATCTTCTTTGATACCTTGCGGCATATGCACAAATCCTTATAAGCTCCATGAGATAGACGTCTCTCGCCGGATATCATACTCTCCGTGACCTCAGCCAGACCTAAAGCCGCAGCCCCGCCCGCACAGGCCATGTTTCCGTAATGAAATTTCGCACCCGTTCCTTCGCTTGCGCGCCGCACAAACGTGCAATAAGACATCCTGTTTTCCGATTCCGCAGCTTGAAAACGCTCATAGTCCGATTTCGTGAGAAGAAATTTTACTCCCACAGGTTTTCTCGAGAGCTCAAGAAGTGCTTCAAGCCATTGCTCGTTTTGATGTACCGTCATTTATTTGCTCCTTTTTCAAAGCAGTTTTTTATACAGCCACTCTCCGGCATATTGCACGAAGCACACAAGAACCAATAATAGAATTACGCCCATATACAAAACCGTATTGTTAAAGCTCTGGTAGCCATACGTCAGCGCTATCGCGCCGAGTCCTCCGCCGCCTACAGCACCGGCGATGGTTGTTGCCGCTATGTAGTTTACGGTGGTAAGCGTAAGTACCAGAATGATCGAGGGGAAGGATTCCTTAAGAATCACTCTGTGCACAATTTGCAGATCGGTCGCACCAAGAGAGCGTGCTGCTTCGATAAGCTGAGGGTCAACCTTAATGAAGTTGCTTTCGAGCATTCTCGCTGTAAAAGCGGTCGCGGCAATGGAAAGAGGAAATATTGCAGCTTCGGTACCAATTGTCGTGCCTATCAGCAAACGCGTAAGAGGAGCGAGCGTGACTATAAGAATAAGTATGGGAAAAGACCTGACCGCGTTGATTATAAAGCTCAGAACCGCGTAAAGCCTTTTTTTATAGTTCAGTCCCGTAGGGCCGTATATTGTAAGGAGCACCGCGAGAATAAAACCGAAAATGAATCCTATCAGAACTATAAAAAACACCATCTCAACAGTTACAAGCACCGACGGAAATATGAGCTTGCTCCAATAGCGATATACCGATTCCCAAAACCCCATGATTTCACTCCCGATTAAGTTCTTTAAATGTTATCGAATGTTTGTTAAGGTATCCGCAAACCCTGGCTTTTTCCCTGTTGTCAATATTGATGAGCATAGAATTGACAGTCTTGTTTTTTAGCGCTATTGCTTCATTTCCGACAACTCTGAAGGGTATTCCCAGCTCGCGGGCCATTTGGGAGAAAATATATGCGTCAGATTCGCCGCCGTTATAGCTTATCTGAAGATTTGAGCCATCCTCCGGAATATGGATTTCTTTTTCTCCCAGCAAATTGTTTAGAGCTTCCGGACGATCAATAAACATGCGTTCGACCGTACCGGACGCTTTTATTACACCATCCTCAATAATCGCAACTCTGTCACACAGCTTTGTTATCACATCCATCTCATGTGTGACCATCACGACGGTAATCTTCAGTTTGCTGTTTATATCCTGCAAAAGCGAAATTATAGACGCTGTGCTCTTAGGGTCGAGCGCAGACGTCGCCTCATCGCATAACAGTATGCTCGGATTCATTGCCAGTGCCCGCGCAATCGCGACACGTTGCTTCTGTCCGCCGGATAATTCCCTCGCGCGGCAGCTTATTTTTTCAGGTAATTCTACAATTTCGAGCAGCTCCCTGACTCTTTTTTCTATCTGCTCATTGCTGTATTTCCATATCTTCATGGCTAACGCGATGTTCTCGTAAACCGTAGCGCGTGTTATAAGGGAATAGTTTTGAAAGACCATGCCGACATTTTTTCGAAAGAGCCTTATATCCCGCTTTATCAGAGCACCGACTTCAGTTCCGCATACTTTCAATGAGCCTGAGTCGTAGCTTTCGAGACCATTTAAACATCTCAGCAAGGTCGATTTGCCCACGCCGCTTCGTCCGACCAGCCCAAATATTTCCCCGTCCTCAACAGTGAAATTTATCTTGTCTAAAACCTTGAGTTCGCCATAGCTCTTGCATATATCTGTTGCTTGAATCATCTTTTATGTTCCTCAGTTTCGTTAAAGCTCCAGAAATTTTCGATTTCTTGCATAGGGCACCGCTATTCTAATACAAGAATAGCGGTTCGTCAAGTTTATTTGTTAAGCTTCGATTTTGTAAGTTATTTCTAAAAAGCACATGATTAGACTTAACAGATAACAGTTCGTACAATGGACAAATAATCGGTCTAAAGAAAGCCTTAATGCTTTTTTTGTTATCAGCACTGGAAGGGCATTTCGGCGTCGGCGATAAAGCAACGCGTGCTGTCAAAGAATGCAGTATAAGCCGTAAGCAAGGAATTTCAATAGATTAATAATAACATTTCCTAATAAAGAAAAATCGGCGGAGAACTCGCGCAAGATGCGCTTGGGTTCTCCGCCTTAACAAAGAGGGATGGAAATAAGAAATAGCTAATTACTATAGCTCTACAGGAATTAATTTATGTTCAAGAACATCAACGAGGCCCATGTCTGTCAGACCTAATTCCGGCACCGTTGGCAGCGAAATGAAGCTAAGCGTCATAAACGGCGCGCTTCCGGTGCAGCCGAGATTTTTGGCTTCGTGGTTGAGTACATCAAGCTCCGCCATGACCTCGTCAGCGGTTTTTTCGCTCATCAGTCCGCCGATAGGCAGGCACATTTTTGCCATCACACTGCCTTCATTCGCCACGCAAAGACCGCCCTGCATAGCCGCGACAGTGTTGACTGCCAAAGCCATGTCCTCGTCGTTTGCGCCCACTGTCACGATGTTGTGATGGTCGTGCGAGGTGGAATAGGCCAGCGCGCCGTGCTTTAATCCAAAGCCCTTAACGAAGCCTACCCCAACCCCGCCGGTCTTTCCGTATCGCTCGACGACTGCAAGTTTTGCTATGTCTCTCTCTATATCAGGCAAAATCTGTCCGTTCGAGCACGGTAGTGCTGTTACAAGCTTGCGGTTAATTATCTGTCTGTCTATCAAATCTATAACCAGCACATCGGCACTTGGGTTCTTTGTTATCGCGGGCTTTATGAAGGAAGCAGCGTTGATTGGGTTTTTTAGATGCACGGTTTGCTTGATCCAATCAGGATAAACCGAAACCGGGCATTCTTGCGTTAAGGTGCCGTTTTCAGCAACTAGCTTCCCTTCGAAGAAAACCTTTTCCGGCTTCATGGTTTCAATATCCGGAACAATCAGAATATCGGCAAGCCTACCCGGAGCGATGACTCCGATCTCGTCTTCAATTCTGAAGTGCTTTGCCGTATTAACTGTCGCTATCTTTATAGCGTCAATGGGTTTTAGCCCGAGTTGAATCGAGCGTGCAACATTATAGTTTATATGACCCTCGCGCTTTATTTCGCTAGAGTGTTTGTCATCTGTGCAGAACATAAGGTTATCAAGCGGAAGCCCCTCGCGTACGACTCCGGTAATAAGCTCGTCGACATTCCTCTCAGTGCTGCCCTCGCGTATCAAAACGCTCATGCCGACTCGCAGACGCGCCAGTAACTCTTCGGAAGTCACGCATTCGTGGTCGTCCGAAATACCTGCCGAGGCATAGACGTTGAGTTCCTGCCCCATGCGTCCGATGGCGTGACCGTTTACTATTTTCCGCCGCGCAAGGGTGTCGGCAACCTTTTCGATATATTCATCTCCGACCATTAGAATTTTCGACGGGTCGAGCTCGCCTAGGCTGACGGCTTCCTTCCAGTCCATAATCTCTCTGACTGCCTCCGCGCCCATGTAGGCGCCGTTCGTCTCAAGCCCCGGAGCAGTCGGCACACGGGAGGATACCTCGATGAGCATACGGTAAGGAAGTCTGCTGATGGAATCGAGCATGGCTTTGAGTCCGTCTGAGCCGGCTACATTGGCAATTTCCATGAGGTCGGCGCACAGCGTCGTAGTACCCTGCGGAACAACGACTGATGCCAAGGCTTCTGGAGAAAGCATTGTTGTTTCAAAATGCATATGTGAATCAATCAGGCCCGGAACCGCATAATTCCCGTGGCAATCGATAGTCTCTAAAGCTTCAAGTTCCGCACATGGGTCTATAGATGCTATCCGACCATTTTTAATAAAGATATTTGTATCGTAAATTTCCGACGAAAAAACGTTTACCAGTCTGACATTGGTAAGCTTAAGGTCGCAGGGATGTCTGCCGAGACCTGTCTCTATTGTGTTTTTGATTTCATTAAATGTTCTCATTATTTTCCTCACTTGCCCCAAAAACCGCGGTGAACTTCGACTATTTCAGCCTCGACTTCCGGAACGGGGCCTTCAAGGCTGATGTTCTTCTGCCCTGCCTCTATTACCTGCTTGGCGCCCATGTTGAAGGTCGGGTTCTTTTCGTCGCCGCCCGTCAGCTCAAGCAGACGCTTTTCCGAAATGCCGTAAACGATATGTCCAATGTTACTCCAGTAAATTGCTCCGGTGCACATTGGGCACGGCTCGCAGGTCGTGTACAGGGTGCAGTCCTTTAGATACTCCTTTGAATAGGCACGGCTGGCGCGGGAGGCAAGCACCATCTCCGCGTGAGCGGTGGCGTCGCCGAATTCTTTTTCGGCGTTCCCCTGCTCCATGATAATTTCACCATTAGGTCCTGCCAAAACGGCGCCGAACGGCGTATTTCCAGTCGCGCGCGCTGTTTTTGCCGTTTCATTCGCGCGGCGCAGGCAGACAATAGAGTTTTGTTCCATAAGACCTCCAAAATTTCAATAAGAAATGTGCTCGGCGGGCTCACGAGTTTTTTCCGACGACACGCTCGAGGGCGTTTAAGATGTTCTCATAGCCAGTGCATCTGCAAAGGTGCCCCGAAATCTGCTCGCGCAGCTCCTCACGGGTGAATTTCTTTCCCGAATTTACAAGCTCCACCCCCGTGAGAACCAGTCCCGGAGTGCAAAAGCCGCACTGTATTGCCGCTTCCTCGACAAACGCCCTCTGAATTGGATGCAGCTCGCATTCCTCGGTGCGCAGCCCCTCGACGGTGAGGATACTGTGTCCGTCCGCCCAGACGGAGAGATAAATACAGCTGTTTTTGGCAATGCCGTCGATGAGCACAGTGCAGGCGCCGCATTCCCCAACCTCGCAGCCTTTTTTCACGCTGGTCAGTCCAAGACGATTTCGCAGGGTATCCGTCAGGCTCTCGCCCTCCTCCACCGCAAGCTCCGTGGGTTTCCCGTTCACAACCATATTGATTATTTTCATCATTACAGGGCACCTCCCGCGTTTATAATAGCCTGCTTTAGGGCGCGAATGCTCATTTCTCGTATCAACTGCCTCCGAAGCTCCAGCGACGCGCGCCAGCTATCGCGTGGGGTCAAATCTTCAAGTATGTTCTCCCGCACGGTGAGGAACATTTCCTCATTGATCTCTGCACCGCTCAGCAGACTCTCGACCTTCACACAGCGCATAGGTACCGGCGCCGCAACGCCGAAAGCAATAGCAGCTTTCTCGATATGTTTTTTGTCACCCGTAAGCAAGACATTTGCGGCACAGCCGAGAGTGGAAATTTCCATCGCGTTGCGCTGACCGAATTTGATGTAGCAGCCGCCATGCTTAGCATAGCTTGAATAAGGTATAATAACGGAGGTCAGAAGCTCCCGATCTTTTTGCAGGACTGTCTGCCCCGGGCCTGTGTGAAATTTTCTGATTGGTACAAGGCGGGAGCTATCCTTGCCCAAAAGCTCGAGCTCCGCGTCTAGCGCATACAGCGAGGGGACACTGTCCGCGCTAACCGCTCCGTTGCAGATGTTCCCTCCGATAGTCGCTATGTTGCGAATCTGAGGACTCCCGACCTGACGGCAGGCATGAGCAAGCATAGGGATTCTTTCCAAAACAATAGTGTTTTCGCAGATTTCGGTGAAACAGGCACCTGCGCCAATCACGATTGCCCCGTCCTCGCGGATTTTTATCGATCTAAGCTCGGGGATTTCAAGAATACTGATTAGACTCGCATGGCGAAGCTTGCGCTCACGCATGCGTATCATTACGTCCGTGCCGCCTGCGACAAGCACCGCTTCGCTGTTGGACGAAAGAAGCTCCAACGCGTCATTGACCGAGGAAGCTTTGAATGTATGAATAATATCGTACATATTAACCTCCTAACTCTGTATCAGATCGGCGCGGATAAATTCGTGCACCAGATTCTGCGGGTTCATGGGCAGCTTATAAATCGGTACGCCTGTGGCGTGCAATATTGCATTGCGTATTGCGGGAGCCTGCGGAATAAGCGGCGGCTCCGCGAGCCCCTTACTGCCGAAGGGACCTGAGGGCTCATAGGTTTCGATGAAGCAGGTTTCTATCTCTGGAATATCCATCGCGGTCGGAATTTTGTAATCGAGCAGGTTGTTATTGAGTGGCTTACCCGTCTTTGAGTCGAAAAGAAGCTGCTCTCCGAGCGCATATCCGAGCCCCATGACTATCCCCCCGTGCAACTGTCCTGCGGAGAGCTGCGGATTGAGTATTGTGCCGCTGTCATGTACCGAGTATACCTTTTTCAGCTTTACCTTTCCGATCGGAACATCGACCTCCAGGTCGATGAAGCTCACACCATAGGAAAAACAAATATCCTTTGCCGTAAAGGTTGCCTCTGCCGTGATATGCTCCGTTTCAGTTTTTAGGTCATTGACGAAGTTGAAATAGCTGCAAATATCCGCGATGGAGCATAGCACTTTATCTGTCTTCTCGATAACTGCGTGCTCGTTTTTGAGCGTCAGCTCGTCTGCGGGAACGCCTGTCATAAGTGAGGCTTTTTCAAGCAGCTTTTCGCGCAATATTAGAGCGGTTTTTTTCACCGCATTTCCTGAAATATAGGTCTGGCGTGAGGCGTAAGCGCCGTTATCATAAGGTGTTACATCTGTATCCTGTGCGGAAACGAGCGACAGGTGGCTTTCGGAAATAGAAGTTACCTCCGAAACGATTTGGCAGAGCACCGTGTCGGACCCCTGTCCAAGCTCAGTCGCGCCAACCTGTATCTGAGCCGAGCCATCCTCATTCATTACAATGCGGCAGGCCGCATTTTCTATCTGTATGGGAAAAACTCCTGTTTTATATGAGAACAGAGCCATCCCGAGGCCTTTTTTAATATCTTTCGATGTTTTGTTAAACTCGTCGTACTCCCGCCGCTTCTCATCCCAGCGGGATAACTCTTTGCCCTTATCTATGCAGCTTTCGAGCCCATAGCTTTGGACAATAAATTTATCGAACGGGTCGCAGAAGCCGTCACGATGCATGTTCCATTTGCGGAATTCAATCGGGTCCCAGCGGTGTTCGCGTGCCACGTCGTCCATCTGGCTCTCCATCGCGAAAGCGAGCTGGGGTATTCCGTAGCCGCGCATTGCAGCCGCGGGCGGTATATTCGTATATGCGGTTGAGGACTCCCCTATCTGAACCTCGGAGGCTAAGTAGGTCTGGAAGAAGTTGGTCACCGCATAGGCTGCGACGGCATGACCATGCGCCGCATAAGCTCCACCGTTAGAATTAATGCGCAGAGCTTTCTTCGTAATTTTTCCGCTGTCGTCTGCCACCGTGACGGTTGTCAAGTCCATACCGTGGCGGGTGCGGGTGTTCACGAAGGTTTCCTCCCTTGTAAGTACCAGCGCAACACAGCGTCCGCCGAGCTTTCTGGAAAGAAACGCGACCAGCGGCTCGTACATCGTGTCCTGCTTGTTTCCGAATCCGCCGCCCATAAAGGGCTTGACAACACGCACATCACCCAAAGGCATCCCTATTGCCTCCGCAACATTGCGGCGCAGCGTGTGCGGAACCTGATTGCAGGAATATACGACCATCCTGCGACCTTCCATATAAGCGAAACAGCAATTGTTCTCTATGTGGCAGGCGTGGACCGGCGGAACATGATAATGTTCGCCTTTAATGCCGTCGCATCCCGCGATGACTGTATCGGTTGAAAAACTCTTTCGTTCAAAGTGAACATTGCCCTCGGGCGAGATTTCAAAGTCCATTCGAGCAAGCTCATTGTCTGGGCAAGCCTCATGCAGGGTACCGCCGCCGAGAGCCGCCTTGGGCGTTAGCATCGGCGCAAGCTCCTCGTATTCAACCTTAATCGTTTCCGCGGCAAGCTGTGCGCGAAGAGGCGAATCCGCAACAACCGCGGCAATATCGTCTCCGTAGTAGCGCACCCTTGCGCTGAGTATGGTTTTATCCTTAATGTCCGCATGGTTCGGGTCAAGCGACAGCGGATGTCCCGCCGTTGCGTAGAGATGCTCCGGAACGTCAAAGCAGGTCAGAACAGTCACCACACCGGGCATTTTCAGTGCTTCGGAGTAGTCTATATTTTTCACGAAGCCGTTTGCTATGGTGCTGTGTATCAACTTGACATGCAGAGCGTCTATCGGTATAAGGTCTTCAACATATTTGGCTGTACCGGTTGCTTTCTGTACCGCGTCTAACCGTTTGACATTTTTAGAAACTCCCATCATTTTTCTCCTTACTTAGGGTGAAGGTGATGTTAAGTTGTAATACCAGTCCAACGAATAAGGAATATCTTTAAATTTATCCAGATAACTCCCATCCAAAAACTGGCTCCAATCCTTTACAAAATAATCTCCGTTTTCGTATATAAGCCCAATTTTGTAGGTCATTCCCACTATACGCGCCGCTTGCAGGTATATGACTTCTCCGCTCCTCTTATCGCCGGACATTGTGAGCTCGGGCTTGAATATATAGAGCGGTGTGATATACGGATATGAACGCTCCTTTTCAAAAGCCTGACAAAACTCGTCCTCAGACATTTGGCAGCGGAAGTCCTCGCACAAAAAGGCGTAAATCTTCTCGGGAGACTTATACTCGTCGTTTATAGCTTCAGCATATGCCTCGGCACGCACGAGCGCACGGGCTTCGGTATTGCGGTGCGCAGTCAAAAAATAGCAGGCAGTAGCTATTACAATAACTGCACACAGCAGAATCAGCAAAAACCGCTTCATCTTTCAAGTCTCGAATACGGGAGGGTGTACGCACTTGGAAATTCCGCTTTTTTCGAAGCGAAAATCAGCGCAGCTATCGTTGCTAAATATGGCAGCATGAGCAAAAGCTGGCTGGGAATTGCGACACCGAGAGCCTGCATTCGAAGCTGCAGCGCCGAAGCTAGGCCAAACAGAAGCGCTCCCCACATTGCTCGACTGGGTAAGAAACGCGCAAAGATTACGACGGCTACCGAGATATAGCCTCGGCCTCCGATTACTGATTCCGTGAAGGAATTCATGTAGGCAATTGTCATAAACGCGCCGCCCATACCCGCGTAAGCTCCGCCGATAAGCACAGCCGAATAACGGATCCTGTAAACGCTGATGCCCTTCGAATCCGCCGCTTTGGGGTGCTCTCCGACTGCTTTTATCTTTAAACCAAAGGTTGTTTTCTCAATAGCGAACCAAGTTAGCGGTACAAGAAGGAAAGCTATGTAGACAAGGATGTTGTGCTGGAAAAAGATTGGCCCAATAATAGGCAAATCGGACAGCACAGGTATATTTATCTGCTGGAAGCTGTCTATTTGTGCTGGGAGGGAACGAATTCCAAAAATTACTCGGTAAAGATAGGCGGCAAAGCCCGCGCCAAGGATATTTAAACCGATTCCGGCGATAACCTGATTTGCGCGAACCGTTATACTGAGCCATGCCATTATCAAACTGAACAGCATTCCCACAACAACTCCGGCAAGTAGTCCGAACCACAGGCTTCCGGTGGCACAGGCTACCGTAAATCCAGAAATTGCACCCATCAGCATCGTTCCTTCCACGCTGAGGTTGAGGATGCCCGCGCGCTGAGTGTATATTTGGCCAAGTGCCGGAATGAGTATCGGAGTTGCAAGGCGTATCGTGCCCGCCAGCAGGCTCACAAGAAAGCTAAGCGAAAAAATGCTACTTAACATGTGCTTTTCCTCCTTGTTTCCGACGAAATTTATCTCGTAATCCGAGCGTTTTATTGTTTACAATGGTTTTTGCTATTACAAAAATGATGATCAGACCCTCAATTACGTCCACCACGGAGAAGGGCACGTCCGTCATTCGCTGCATACTGTTGCCTCCGCAGCGAAGTGCGGCAAAGAAAACTCCTGCTGCAATGATACCGTATGGATTCAGCGCGCCGAGCAATGCGACGATCGTTGCAATATCGCCGTAGCTGCCCGCAATACCCGAAAGTATCCGATATTGTATTCCGAAAATTTGAATCCAACCCGCAAGTCCTATCAGCGCGCCAGAGAGCATCATGGTCATTACCGTGGTGCGCTTGACATTGACTCCTGCATAGGTTGCAACCTTTTCTCCCTGCCCTATAAGATTGATTCGATAACCGAAATTAGTTTTCCAGAAGAAAAACATTATTACTGCCACAATCAGCAGAATGAAGATACCGCTGTGCAGACGGTAGTCACCGAAAAGCCTTGTGAGCATCATTCCAGCCGGAACAAGGGCCGACTGGGAAAGGTCAGTTTCGGGGTCCTGCATCGGTCCGTTTACCAGATAGAGCAGGAAACAGTTTGCTATGTAGTTCAACATAAGGGTTGTGATGACTTCGTTTGCGTTAAAGCGGTTTTTCAGCCAGCCGGCAAGGGCCGCCCATAGTGCCGCAGCTCCGACAGCCGCAAGCATTGAAAGAGGGATACCTAACGCACTGGGGACGGGTATATACAGAGCGACAGCAGCGGCGGCTATTGCTCCGATTGTAAACTGGCCTGTTGCGCCAATGTTCCATAATTGCGCACGGAAGGCAATCGAAATACCAAATGCCATAAGAAGTATAGGGATAAGCTCAACAAACAGCTCGCATATTTTCTGAAAGGAACCAAACGCTCCGCGAAGCATTGTTGAATAGGCTTCCATGGGGCTGTTTCCGGATATTACGACCAGCACCGCGCCCACAAGAAGAGCAAGGGCCAGCATAATCACTGTTCCAAGGACTTCCTTGACTGTGCTTTTCAGCTTACTTTCCACTTACAGTCGCCTCCTCTCTCTTTCCCATCATCAGCTCTCCGATTTTATAGGTATCGGCACCGCGTGGAAGTATTCCCATCAGTTCTCCATCATAGATAACTGCTATACGATCGGAGATTTGAAGTATCTCTTCAAGATCCGCCGAAACAACCAAAACGGCCGCGCCGTTGTTACGGGCCTCGACTATCTTGTTGCGCACATATTCCGCAGCCCCGACGTCAAGACCGCGAGTCGGCTGGTCTGCGATAAGCACCTCCGGCTCGGCATCGATTTCGCGCGCAAGTATAATCTTCTGCTGATTACCGCCTGAAAGTGAACGCGCTTTTTCATCTCCGCATATAGCTTTGATTTGGTATTCATCCTTGGCTTTTTCCCAATAAGCGTTGATGCACTTGCTTTGCATTAACCCGTTTTTTGAGTAAGGAGCTTTGCCTATGCTTTTGAATATAAGGTTGCGCTTTAGGCTCCAGTCCAGAGCAAGTCCTGTAGTATGACGATCCTCCGGTATGTATGAAACCTTTTTGTTGATATAAAAATTGGGTTCCTTATTGATAACGGGCTTCCCACCCAGCGTCATCTCACCGGAATCCGCCTTGCGCAGACCGGTAAGGACTTCGCAGAGTTCCTTTTGACCATTGCCGTCGACTCCGGCAAGACCAATAACTTCGCTTTCTCTGATGTCAAGTGAAAAATCTTTTAACGCGGGCAGACCCTTGTCATTCCTGACGCAGATATTACGAAACGACATCTTGACTTCGCCCGGCTGCTTCGTTATCTCAGGAAAGTTAAACAGAACGTCGCGCCCGACCATCATATTGGTTAGCTCGCCCTTTGTTACCGACGGATCCATCTTTTTTGTGCCGATCATTTTGCCATCTCTGAGGACTGTGACCTCATCAACAATCTCAACGATTTCTTCAAGCTTGTGTGTTATCAGAATGATTGATTTTCCGTCCTCGCGCATCTCACGGAGAGTATCAAAAAACAATTCCGTTTCCTGCGGTGTCAAAACCGCCGTCGGCTCGTCGAGTATAAGTGTCTGTGCGCCCATATAAATCGCTGTGAGTATTTCAACACGCTGCTGCTCACCCACAGATAATTGCCAGATTTTAGAATATGGGTCAATTCCCATTTTGTACTTGTCGGACAGTTCCGCCAGCTCCTGCGCGGTTTGCTTCGTATCCAAAAGGATGCCGCGGCGGGACTTGCGTCCAAGCATGACATTTTCAACCACAGTCAAGGGACGCGCCAGCATAAAATGCTGATGTACCATCCCAATTCCAAGGCTAATTGCTTTGACGGGCGAAGAGATATCTTCAATCTTACCATTTATCATAATGGTTCCTTCATCCTGCTGATAAAGGCCATACAATATATTCATCAAGGTCGTTTTTCCGGCGCCGTTTTCACCAAGCAAACCATGTATCGAGCCTTTTTCCAGATAAAAATCGACATGGTCATTTGCTTTGACACCGTTAAAAGCTTTTGTGATGCCCTGCATTTTTACTGCCATGTTCTCCATCAGTAGTCCTCCCGTCCTAATCTTAGTGTTTTAAAAAAGCAACGGCTTGCCCTTGAGCAAGCCGTTACTACTTTTTTGTATCAGCCTTGTTTAGCCTCTACAGAAGGCAGTTCGATTTCATCGTTTTTCAGCTGCTCAAATACAGTATTAATCTGGTCGATCTTTTCCTGAGTGAGATAACCCTTGGTATCGTTGATGTCGGTCATGGATAGACCACCGTTTGCAATATTGATCCAATATGTTTTGTCTTCGCCTGTCTTAGTAGTGAAGGAACCGTCCTTGATGTCCGAGAAAATCTTCTCGAGAACCATTCCCCACTCATACTGGAGACCTGAGAGAACATTCTTGTCGCCAAGGTTCTTCTGATCTTCAACGTTGCCCAGAACGTACTTATCCTTTTCGACAGCTGCCTGTACAACGCCGAGGCCGATGCCGTCGCCGGAGTGCCAGATAACGTCAACGCCGGAGTCATACATGCTGACAGCCGCTTCATATGCGCCTGCTGTATCATTCCAGTCACCTGTGTAGACTTCTTGAATCTCTATATCGGGATTGATGGATTTTGCGCCGGCCTTGAAGCCTTCATGCCCACGGGTTATTTCGGCACCTTCTCCTCCGCCGATGACCCCGACCTTGCCGGTCTGTGTCGTCAGAGCGGCGACAACGCCCATCAGATATCCGCCGGCTTCGAGCTTGACATCATAGATCGCGGAGTTTGTCGTGGAATCAACGCCGCAGCCAAGCAGGAAGTATGTATCCGGATACTGCTTTGCAACTTTTACAAGAGGCTCGGTAAACTGATAGCCATGTCCGATGATAACATCGTAACCTTCTTCAGCATACTCGATGAGTGTCGGCTCTATCTCGGATGTTTCGTACATGTTCTCAACGACCTTCAGCTCGACTTCATCCTGATGATTGTTGAAATACTCGTTCATACCCTCGTACATAGCCTGATTGAAGGAAACGTCGTCCTTTTTGCCCGGCAGGATCAAAGCGACTTTCAGCTTTTCTGCGGGAGCAGTGTTTTCGCTGGGGTTAGCGCTGACGGCAGGGCTGCTGGAACTATCAGAGTTACCGGAACCGCAAGCTGACAGGCAGCACAGAGCAAGAACTACAGACAGAGTCAACGCTAAAATTTGTTTGACACGCTTTTTCATTTTCTTCTCCTTTCTACTATACAGACCTTTGCTGTGGTAATACCTTATCGAGAAATAGGTACTACCTTTATAAATTTATAATACCACTGAAACGTTGTTTGTCAAGGTTATTTTTGTTGTTTATCCACAAGCAGCAATAAAACATTTACAGCAAATATATTTATTAATGCTGGGATTTACACATTAAAAAATGCTCCTGCCATGATTCGGCAGGAGCGGTGTGAAGACATTAAATCTTTTTACGTAAAACAGTATGATTGAGTATCTGATCTTTATAATACTCCAGAGAGCTTAGAATAGGTTTTCCCTGAAAATTATAGCCGATTTCATTCATATGCAAGAGAGGCGATCCGACTGGGACCTTGAGCGCGTCAGCCAGTTCTTCTGTAGCTGCAACGGCGCGTACCTCTGTGAGGTCCATATATACTTCCGTATCGCAATATGCTTTGATAAAATTGAAGATTGGCTCCTTCAATACCTTAATGTCGTAATCCTTTGTCTTGACCAAAGAACACGCAAAACGGTCTATACAGTAAATCGCGGGCTCTTTATTCGCGGATATCAGCCGTACCACTTGGAAGATAAGATCATCAGGAGAAATGTGGAGTATTTTTGCAGTTTCAGAGTCTGCTTTCTCAATTGTTGTGTGACAGAAGACGGTTTTGGGAATTTTGCCTGCTTTCATGAACATGTCCAAGAACTCTTCTTCCAGGTCCATTCGGGTCTTAACCGCAAGAACGTGGCGATTAACAATGGTGCCCACCCCCTGCTTCCTACTGATGAAACCTTCACGTTCAAGTGACGTGAGCGCATCCCGCAGGACTGTTCGACTGACACCAAGCTGGTCGGCGATATCTCTTTCCGGCGGTAATCTGACTTTGTCTCTGTATATTCCTTCGGTCAATTCCTTAATTAGAGTCTGTCGGATAAGGTCAGATAACTGCACTATTTTTTCCATAAAACTACTCCTAAATTTAAGTTGTATACGCCTTTGTATACACATATAAGTAGTACCTATGTAAATCATAACATGTATAATTGATGCAGTCAACTCCATGCATATCGGTGTCGGACATTATGCGGCGCATTCTGACCGTTTTGTGCCCTGGTCTGTCGTTCCTCAACGCATCGAAAACACGCCCGAGTCGTTTCCGGCTATCATCTATGAACATTGAATGAGATGCGCAAAACAAAACCGCCCAGGTTTTAACCCGAGCGGTTTATATTATTTTCAGTTCTATTCAATTATTATTGATTTGGCCGTAAAGTTCCTTGAATCGGCATACTCACCATAAGCTACAAGTGATGACCCGACAACAATTCCGGTATAGTACAAGCTGGAGCCGGTTTTGGCATTGATAATCGACGCAGTCGACTTTACGTTTATATACACCAGTTTATTATCCGAAGTAAGTATCGTTACAATTGCAGTCGAGGTATTGACCTCAAGAACGGTTCCGGTAACCTTTGTTTGTGACGAGGCGGAGCTTACGAGTTTAACTACTGTTATTACATCTTCGTACGCGACGATTGTAACTGAATCCCCCACCGCGATTTTAGAAATGTTAATCTCCGTTGTTCCGCTGTAGGCAGCGACGCCTTCATCGAGTGTGTAAGACGCTGTTGTTCCGTCTGATTTCTTTACTACCCAGGCAGTCCCGCCGGTCGAAGTCGTTATGGATGTGACTACTCCGCTTATGGTATTTTCGGAGCCTTCAATCACAATTTTTGTGACTTTGCAGTCGTCGATGGTCATCGTTACAGTCGCACCGGCGTTGATGCGGTCAATTGTCACGGTGGCGTCGCCTCGCTTAATCGTCGGCAGACCGGAAATAGCGAACTGGAAAGTATACATTGAACCAACGCTGTCCTCAATTTTCAGAGAAACGATAGTACCGTATTTAATCTCGGATACTGTGCCTGCGAGTGTTTTATCTCCCGATACTGCATTGACCTCCGAAACAATGCCTCCCACGAGTTTAACGGTTACGAAATCTGATTTTACAATTGAGGTAAGTGCGGCGGTAGCTCCGCTGCGGGTTATCTTTGCGGCTGTCGGAACAGTGTAGCTTGTTACGATAGCGGAATCGAGCTTGAGGATAGTTAAAGAACCGGAAGAAGTTGACGTAGAAACAGAGGACACCACTCCCTGCACCCAATCGACTGACGAAGCGCTTTCGACGGCGAGATTCGTGATTGCTCCGCTCTTGGTTGTAAGCATTGCTTTGCAGCTCACATATGAGGAACTCAAGGTTCCGGCGATATCGTTTACGGTCACTTTAGCCGATGACGGAAGTGTATATACTCTCGTCAAACCGTCATAACCGCAGAGTTCGAAAGTGCTGCCGCTTACGGAACGGATTATACCCTCTGTCTGGGCAAGACCGACATAAGCCGCAACGCTTAGTGTTATGCCCTTTGTCTTGATATAATCCAGCGTACGGTAGACCATTGTTGCAACAACGGCGCGCGTAACGTTTGATTTTGGTAAGAAGTTGTTTTTTTCATCGCCTTTAACAACGCCAATCGTTACAAGCTCAGCGATCGAACCGACACATCCGGATGATATGCTGCCGGCGTCCGCAAAAGAGAGCGTTTGAGTGCTCAAGGCGTTCGCTTGCGAGGTAAGCTGGACAGCTCTTACAAGGTATACGGATATCTGTTCCCTTGTAATTGTAGCTGTTAAGTCGATGCTCCTCAGCTCGCTTTCCGTCAGGATACCAGCCGCAAGGCAGATTTGAATATTTTTATAGGCCCAAGATAATGTCGTTGGCACAGTTGCCTTCACGACCGTGCCGTAATCCGCTTCAATCATCTTCGATTGCAGCTCAGTGAATGAATACAGTCTCGAAAACAGAGCTAGGGCTTCACTGTATGTAATATTTTTGTCCGGCTTCATGGTTCCGTCCGAATAGCCGTTCATGTATCCACTAGATGCCAGTGATTCCATATATGTCTTGGCCCAATGATTCGTCAGGTCTGAATATGTGGCTGCAAAAGCTGGGACGGATAATGATACAACCAGAACTATTGCCATTATTGAGGTCAGAATTCTTTTTTTCATTCGCATTTACCCTCTTCCTCGACTATTTTATATGAATAGAGAATTGTTTATTTTTAACTGCTAAGAATCCTAACTTATTTTATACCTTTTTTTGCAAATAGTAAATGCATAATCACTAAATTTTGACTAAATATTTGATTATTCACTTTATCCCAACAAAATTAGACCATCTTATCTTTCGAGCTTAATTTAAACTTGATTTCAACTCGACTATTGACAGACGTTTAAATATTATTATAATGAGTTAGGGTCTTTTGCCCAAAATATAGTATTTTATGGGGGAGGTATGATTAATGACCAGAAGCGCTGTCTCAGTTCGATTCTTGGTTTTATTGCTACTCCTCTCTTTTTTGTTTTTTAACATTGCTTGCCTGCCGAATTTTCTGAATGTCTGCACTTCTCCCGCTTCCGCCGCCGCTCAGCCGGACAGGGTTGACTCAAGCATTCCAATAAGTTTTTTCATCTGCGGTAATTTAGACTGTTTGGAAGCGGAAAATGTTGCCTATCGAATCGGTACCAATCAAACTTTTTTTGCAAGAAAGCTATCTTCCCAGAGTTTTATTGCGTTATTTGCTGCTTTATTGGCCGTTATTTTTGACATTTCATATTTAAACCCTAAATATAATGAAATATTTGTTCAGCTATGTACCAGCAGGATTACAAAATTTATGTATACAAAAGACGGCATGGTTTAATGGAAGTCGCTGCAATCTAATAATTTTAAGCAGACCAAGCACTACTTTATATTTCGCTCCCTGTTTGCCGTTTTTTTACCGCGAACAGGTCATATTGGAGGAAGAAAATTGAAAAAAAATAAGAATGTGTTCTTCATCGTGGCTTTGGTAACAGCCGCCCTGATGTATCTCGCATTTTACGGACTGCATGTCGGTTCCCTTAACATTAAGGGTTCGAACGAGATGCGTTACGGAATCGATATACGCGGCGGCGTTTCAGCCAAATATACACCCAAGGATCTTGATCGCGCTCCAACAGCGGATGAGCTTGACACTGCGAAGTCCATTATTGAGACTCGTATGGACGCTCAGAACATCACAGACCGTGAAGTTGCTGTTGATTCAACCAACGGTTCTGTGCTCGTAAAATTTCCCTGGAAATCCGATGTAAAGGATTTCGATCCGCAGAAGGCAATCTCAGAGCTCGGCGAAACCGCTCATCTTACATTTAGAGATCCCGACGGAAACACAGTTCTTGAGGGTTCGGACGTTAAGAAGAGCTATGCTACGTTTGATAACAGCTCCGGCACTTATGTCGTCGCCCTCGAGCTTTCATCTGCAGGCACGACCAAGTTCGCAGAAGCGACTCAACGACTTTTGAATCAGAAAATATCTATATATATGGATGAGAACCTGATTTCCGATCCCACAGTTAATAGTGTTATCTCGGACGGCAGTGCCATTATCACAAACCAGAAGGATCTAGCTACAGCAAAAGCTCTTTCTGATAAGATAAACTCCGGCTCTCTCCCCTTCTCAATGGAAGCACATGAAGCTATGATAATTAGCCCCACACTCGGCAAAGAAGCCCTGAACATAATGGTGCTTGCCGGTGAAATTGCGTTTGCGCTTGTCTGCCTGTTCATGCTTCTATATTATAGACTGCCCGGATTTGTCGCCTGCATCGCATTACTATTGCAGGTTGTCGGTCAGCTTCTCGCGCTTTCAATTCCGCAGTTTTCGCTCACTCTGCCCGGCATTGCCGGCGTCATCCTGTCCATAGGAATGGGCGTTGACGCGAACGTTATCGTATCCGAGCGAATCAAGGAAGAGCTGGCTTCCGGCAAAACTCTCCGTTCTGCGATTGACGCCGGTTTCCACCGCGCGTTTTCGTCGGTATTCGACGGTAATATAACGGTAATAATAGTATCAGTGGTTCTTATTGCACTCGGTTCTGGACCTCTGCTTTCCTTCGGCTATACGCTTCTCTGCGGCGTTTTAATGAACTTCGTGGCAGGCGTAACTGCGTCACGTCTTATGATCAGGTCGCTTAGCGAGTTTAAGTGCTTCCAGAAACCCGCTTTATTCGGCGCAAGGAGGTTAGCGAAATGAAAGTAATCGACTTTTTCAAACACAGATATATCTATTTTGCAATTTCACTCTGCATAATTTTGACCGGAGTCATTTTCGCATTTGTCAACGGTATCAAGCTCGATATCACGTTCCAGGGCGGCTCTGTTCTGCAGTACACCTATGTCGGAACAATAGACAGCGAAGAGGCTGGTGCTCTAGTTGAAGACGCTCTAGGCAAGACGGCAAGCGCACTTGAGCAGTCAACCGTCGCTAAGGACAGGCAAATGCTCATTATCAACCTTGCTGAGAAAGAATCTATGACCTCGCAGGAACAAGAAATCGTCACTTCTACGCTCACAAAAGCCTATCCCGATGCACAGCTTACTTTTGCAGGCTCCAACTCGGTTGAACCTTCCACCGGCAAAAAGTTCTTTACGCAAGGATTATTAGCGATTCTTCTGTCCTTCGGTCTAATCCTTGTCTATGTCGGCTACCGTTTCAGCAAGATAGGCGGCTTCTCGGCCGGCTTTATGGCAATTGTTGCGCTTTTCCACGACGCCTTTGTCGTAACCTCGGTATTCATAATTTTCCAGATACCGCTGAACGACTCATTTATTGCGGCAGTTCTGACGATTATCGGTTTTTCGATCAATGATACAATTGTTATATACGACCGTATCAGAGAGAATAAAGTGCTTATGGGCTCCAAGATATCCACCGCTGAACTCGTCAACACGAGTATCACGCAGTCGATGTCGCGTTCCATCAACACTAACATCGCAGTTTTCGTCAGCATCACGATTGTATATATTTTCGCCCAGATATATAATATCGAATCCATTAAGGATTTTGCTTTGCCGATGATGTTCGGTACGATTTCCGGCTGTTATTCGACGATTTGCATTGCAGGTCCCCTGTGGACTATGTGGAAAAACCATCACGGAACATCTAAGCTCAAAAAAGCCTGACCCTAGGGTCTGAATTGTATTAAGAGGAGCTCCTGCATCTTTTTTGTGCAGTTGCTCCTCTTTTTCTATACGTCCATACTATTGCTTGCACTCAGGTATTTTTACAACAGCATATTATTTTTCATTCTGTGGAAAGAGATAAAAGGTCATGGACGAATTAGACAAACAAAACAGTAACGATGGCATTGGCAAAACCATTCATTCACTTCCTGTCAGCGAAGTTTACTCCGCAATGAGCATCACTACTTCCGGGTTACAAGATAACCGTTGTTGAAGAACGTGCAAAGTAGCTCTCGCTTCTAAAAAAATGAAATGCCAGAAGGCACATTCGTCGCGGGCGGTTTCACAGATCCCGTCATTTTTGAGAAAGCCGGAATTGCAAAGGCAGACGTAGTTGTGGCGGTTACGGCAAAGGACGATAAAAATTTGGTAATATCCACACTTGCAAAATTCGAGTTCGGCTTGCCGCGTGTAATCGCGCGTGTCAACAATCCGAAAAACAGTTGGGTCTATACACCCGAAATGGGCGTGGATGTCGGACTAAATGAGGGTGATCTCATGGCGCATCTTGTTGCTGAGGAAATGTCTCTGGGCGACATGATGACGATTATGAAACTCAACAAGGGAAAGCACACCCTCGTACAGGAGAAGGTACATCCCAAGTCCGCTGTCGTCGGTAAGTCGCTTCGCGATCTCAACCTGCCCGTCGAATGCGTTATTTTTGCAGTTATAAGACACTTTGATTTAGTTATCCCCCGTGGAGATACAGTGCACGCGGCAAACGACGAGACACTTGCGGTTTCACATGTTTCACAGGTTAAAGCGCTTGCGGATTTGCTGGCTCCAATAAAATAGACTTTTGTAATTTCTAAAACAAAGCAGCGGGGCTTTCGGATAATCCGAAAGCCCCGCTGCTTTGTTTTGCAATAGCGTTGCGTTTTACCTGCAGGCATAAAAAATACGAGCTTCACTGAAGCCCGTATTTTATTTAGTTGAAAGTTGTGTTTATTCAGCTGTCATAAGAGCGACAAGAGCGTTCTTATAACGGAGAATCGCAAACACAAAGAGAAGTGCGAACACTACAACTCCAGCAGCTGCTGCCGACTGGAATGTAATTTCGTCAAACAGCTTGAAGAACGTGTTGAGGAAACCGTAAACACAAGCTGCAATTGAAACGAGAACAGTAGCAAATCCAAGGAGGATTCCGCCCTTGATCTTGCCAATACTGGGCATCTTTGCTGCGCCAAAGCCAAGGATAGAAGCTATCAAGCCAAGGATTGCAGAAAGAACTATAGCAAGATAGATGTAAAGTCTGGTCATCAGGAGGTTGGTTGTCTCAACAGTCGATTCAGCCAATACTTCTCTGCCTGCAGCTATTTTCTCCATACCTGCGTCAACTTTTGCCTTGATGTCAGGATTTTCGAGAAGTGTTGCATAACCTGCTTCAACCTGAGCTTCGCCTGCTTCGAACTCAGCAAGCTTTGCTTTGCCTTCAGCAAGCTGCGTTTCGCCTGCTTCAAACTCTGCTACTTTTGCCATACCTGCTTCGTACTCTGCTATTTTTGCCTGTCCTGCTTCGTATTCTGCAATTTTCGCCAGACCGGCTTCATACTCACCAAGCTTTGCTTTTGCTGCAGCGAGCTGTTTCTCTGCTGCATCTAAAGTGGCTTTACCGGCTGCGAGCTGCGCAGCATAACCGTCCAGAGTTGCCTTGCCGGCAGCGAGCTGGGCAGGAGCAGCGTCGAGCTGAGACTTCGCCGCTTCATAAGCTGCGACCTGTGCCAGACCTGCTTCATACTCGGCAAGCTTTGCTTTTCCAGCATCAAGCTGAGCCTGCTTGCTAGCAAACAGTGCCTCATACTTCGCGAACTCTTGACGGGTCAAAGAAATCTGAATCTGGTCTGTAATTCCGCCGGATTTTACAAGAGCCTCGAACGCAGCTACTTTCGCGTCAAAGGGATCTTTATTAGCTTTGAGTGCAGCGACTCCGTTGTCGTATGCTAACTTACCTTCTTCGTATGTAGCTTTGTTTGCTGCAAGAGTTGCTTTACCGGCTTCATAAGCAGCAGTCTTTTCGGAAAGAGCCACTAAGCCTGCTTCGTAGGCAGCCTTCTTTGTGTTATACTCAGCCACACCTGCATCATACTGTGCTTTCTTGGAATTGTACTCGGCGAGACCTGCCTTGTACTGAGCAAGTCCGGCTTCGTACTGTGGCTTACCAGCTTCATATGTTGCTTTATTAGCTTCAAGTTTAACTTTTCCTTCTTCATATGCCGCTTTGTTAGCTTCAAGCTGAGCTTTTCCAGCTTCATATGTTGCCTTGTTCGCTTCCAAAGTTTCTTTGCCTGCTTTGTAAGCTGCATTGCTTTCCTCAAGCTTAGCTATACCTGCATCGTATGTTGCTTTGCCCTCTTCATAGGCTGCGCGGTTTGATTCAAGTGTTGCTACGCCCGCTTCGAGCTTGTCAAGATTTTCTTTTGCTACTCTGCCTTCTTCGGTTTTAATGGTCTTCTGATCGTTGACATCGAGAATTCCAAAAGCTCCCGCAGTAATAGCACACAGACTCACAAGAATCATAAGTATGCTAATCACTTTAAGCAATTTCTGCCCCTTCATTTTTCATCCTCCCAAAAATAATTTTACTGCTGGGTAATACTTTCTCCGTTACATATATTCTCCAATATAATACTCGATTAGTATATATGAAACATATTCAAAGCGCAAGCAATAAATGTCAAGTTTTTCATAATTAGTGATAAAATTGACTACTTCGACAAAGTTAGCCATACCTAATTGTAAATGGTATACTAAAATCAGATATTTTCCCTGCGTAATGAGATTATTCCACTCCTAATTTTTCTCCGGATGCTTTTTATGTTGATTTGATGTGCATTTCGTTATATAATTTTTTAAAAAAGAAACAGGAAGTGAAACTCTTGGACAACATCAGATTCGAAGAAAAAATAAACTCTTTATACATTTTAGACCAAACACTTCTGCCTAATGAGGAGCGCGAAATACTCCTCTCGACAGCGGAAGAAATGTTCAATGCTATAAAACTGCTGAAAGTTCGCGGCGCTCCGGCAATCGGTATCTGTGCGGCTTATTGTTTATATGCGCTGTCACGCAAAATCGAAGCCGATAGTGGCGCTGAGTTCTGCTCCCATCTCGAAAAGGACGCAGACTATCTCAATTCCTCACGCCCGACGGCAGTTAACCTGAGCTGGGCGCTAAAACGCATGGTTGCGCTCGCAAAGAGAAAGTCCTCTTTGCCGGTTGATGAAATCCGCAGTCTTCTCCTCGCCGAAGCTAGAGCTATTCATAATGAAGATATTGATATGTGCCGGAGGATTTCGGAGTTCGGTCTTACTCTCGTTAATGACGGCGACGGTATCCTGACCCACTGCAACGCAGGGCCCCTCGCGACCTCTCGCTATGGAACGGCGCTTGGCCCCATACTTCTCGGTACTGAGCGCGGCATGAAGTTTCACGTCTTTGCGGATGAGACAAGACCTCTCCTGCAGGGCGCAAGGCTAACATCCTATGAGCTGTACAAGGCTGGCGTTGACGTCACATTGATCTGCGACAATATGGCAAACACCGTCATGAAAAACGGTTGGGTGCAGGCTTGCTTCGTCGGCTGTGACCGCGTTGCGGCAAACGGAGATACGGCAAATAAAATCGGTACCTGCGGCGTTGCCGTGCTTGCAAAGCACTACGGCATCCCTCTCTATGTTCTTGGTCCGACCTCCACAATAGACCTTAACTGCAAAACAGGCGCTGATATTGAAATCGAACAGCGCGACCCCGAAGAAATAAAAACCATGTTCTATGCAAAGCCGATGGCTCTGCCGGGCGTTAAATGCTTTAATCCCGCCTTCGATGTAACTGACCACGAACTGATTGCCGGTATTGTTACCCAGAAAGGCATTTGCAGACCGCCTTATTCAGAAAGCCTTGCAGCACTTTTTAAATAATAGGAGAAAAAAAGATGATAGTACCTTCTGCCTGTAACGAAGCAAGCAAAGGAGACATCGCCAAGGTCGTCCTAATGCCCGGGGATCCCCTTCGCGCTAAATATGTTGCGGAGCATTACCTTGAAGACATCATGTGCTTCAACACAGTTCGCAATATGTTCGGCTATACGGGAACCTATAAGGGAAAGCGCATTTCTGTAATGGGCAGCGGTATGGGTATTCCATCCATAGGGCTATATGCTTTTGAGCTTTACAATTACTTTGATGTTGACAGCATTATCAGAATCGGCAGCGCGGGAGGCATTGCAGACCATATTAAGCTACGCGACGTCGTTATCGCGATGGGCGCGTCCACAAACAGTGCCTATGCTAATCAATATTGCTTCCCGGGAACGCTTGCGCCTCTTGCAAGCTATGAGCTTTTGAAATACGCCGCTGACGCTGCAGAGCGAATCGGCGCGCACGCGGTCGTAGGTTCCGTTTTCACTGCAGATCAGTTCTATGACGCAAACCCCAACTCCGCAAAGAAATATCTTGAGATGGGCATTCTTGCTGTTGAAATGGAAACGGCCGGACTTTATCTGACAGCCGCGAAAGCCGGAAAAAAGGCTCTGAGTATTCTTACAATCTCCGACCTTGTTTTCACCGGAGAAGGTCTCACTGCTCTTGAGCGGCAGGACAGCTTTACGGAAATGATGGAAATCGCCCTAGAAACTGCTTGGAAATCGCTCGATTGATTAAACGTTGATATTTTTCGGAATAGGTGGATTTATGACGTCTGACAGATGCAAAGAAATATTCTCAATTCCTAACATACTCGGATACTTTCGCATCCTGCTTATCCCTTTTTTCATGTACACTTATCTGAACGCTAAGACCGTTTCCGATTACTATGCGCCCGCTGTCATAGTCGGTGTATCGTCAATAACGGACATGTTCGATGGTCTAATAGCCAGAAAGTTCAACATGGTCACAGAGCTTGGCAAGCTCATCGATCCCTTTGCCGATAAGCTGACGCAGGGAGCCTTAATAATTTGCTTCATAGTTAAGTATCAGTACATGCGCTATCTTCTTATGCTTTATGTCCTAAAGGAAGGGTTTATGCTCATTGCAGGTCTTTTCATGCTTTACCACAACGGCAAAAAGCTCAACGGCGCCAAGTGGTATGGAAAGGTCAGCACGGCACTTGTTTACGTTGTCATGTTCATCCTGTTCCTGAATCCAATCTTTTTCCCCGATATGAACGAAAACATCATCAACGTCCTGATACTTCTCTGCGGCTTTGCCATGGCGGCGACCCTTGCACTGTATGTGCCGGTCTTTGTCGGGCTATACCGCGAAGAGTGATTTTGTGCATATTGTCGTTTAGAATGCAGGAATATTACACTTTAACTATTTAAACTCTCAAATTTATTTTTACCTCCCTGATTTCTGTTGACACTTCGCATTTGGTAAGTTACAATTACCACAATAAAAGCTATGACCGGGAACAAGTAAATCAAAAGGTTTCCTTCAGAGAGTTGTCGGACGGTGCAAGACAGCAGGAATTTTTTGATTGAATACATCCTGCGAGCTGTGCGCTGAAAGCGGCTTATGCTGCGAGTAGACCGCATCGGGAACGCCCGTTACAGCGCGGGGGTATCGCGTTATGCGCCGTACCCGACGAGGCCGTTTCTGTGAGGAAGCGGTAAACTGAGGTGGTACCGCGGATTAATATTTATCCGCCCTCTGTAATCGTATTACGGAGGGCGGTTTTTTCATGTCCTCCAGAGAGAAAGGATTTGGTATTATGACAATCAAAATCATCATGCTCGTCGTATTCTTCGCTATCATGATAGGTGTCGGCTTCTATTGCCGCCGTCACGCGACGGATGTTAACGGCTTCGTTCTCGGAGGACGTTCTGTCGGTCCCTGGCTCACTGCCTTTGCCTATGGCACAACCTATTTCTCCGCGGTCATCTTTGTCGGATACGCCGGACAGTTCGGCTGGAAATTCGGAATTTCCTCAACCTGGATCGGCATCGGCAACGCGCTCCTTGGCAGTCTTCTGGCATGGGTCGTTCTGGGTAGAAGAACACGTCTGATGACCCACCACTTCAACAGCGCAACAATGCCCGAATTCTTCGGAGCACGGTTTAACAACACAACACTCAAAGTTGTTGCTTCGCTTATCGTCTTCATCTTCCTGATTCCGTACACAGCTTCATTGTACAATGGTCTTTCCCGTCTTTTCGGAATGGCATTCGGAATCGATTACACTGTTTGCATAATTATCATGGCGGTTCTGACGGGCATTTATGTCATAGCAGGAGGCTACATGGCAACCGCAATCAACGACTTCATACAGGGCATCATAATGATCGGCGGAATAATCGCCGTTATTTTTGCGGTCCTAAAAACCAACGGCGGCTTCCTCAGCTCACTCACTGCGCTTTCAAAGGTTTCAGACGAAGCTGTGTCGTCAAATCCCGGTACCTTCGCCTCCTTCTTCGGACCCGATCCGCTGAATCTGCTCGGTGTCATAATCCTCACCTCGCTGGGCACGTGGGGGCTTCCGCAAATGGTTCAGAAGTTCTATTCAATCAAGAGTGAAAACGACATTAAAAAAGGCGCCATCATCTCGACTGTCTTTGCAATCATTATTGCCGGTGGCTGCTACTTTGTCGGGGGCTTCGGACGGATATTTACAACCGGCGATATTGTAAAGGCCAGCGGTTTTGACTCCATTATCCCGACCATGATGTCTAACTTCTCCCCTATCCTAATAGGACTTATTGTCATCCTCGTGCTTTCCGCCTCGATGTCGACTCTTTCTTCTCTCGTCATGGCTTCCTCCTCCACGCTCACTCTCGATTTTATCAAACCACTATTTGCAAGTAACATGAAGGAAAAAAAGCAGCTTCTATCAATTAGACTTCTTATCGTTGTCTTTATACTTATCTCAGTTATAATCGCGGTTTTCCAGTACAAGGCAAACATCACATTCATCGCACAGCTTATGGGCATCTCCTGGGGCGCACTCGCCGGATCCTTCCTCGCTCCGTTCCTGTTCAGCCTCTACTGGAAAAAAACCACAAAGGTGGCCGTGTTCACGAGCTTTGGCTTCGGTTCAATACTCATGATACTGAACCTTTTCTTCCGTCCCCAATTCCCGACGCTTCTCGCCTCCCCTATCAATTGCGGTGCATTCGCAATGCTCGCAGGCTTTATAATCGTGCCTGTAGTTTCTCTGCTCACCAAGGCTCCCGATCAGAAGCTGGTTGACGACGCCTTTGCCTGCTACGATACACGGGTAGTTGTTACAGCAAAACACGATCTCGGCTAATAACAAAAGCACAATATTGATAGGACTCGTGCAGAGGCTTTACTTGCCACTGCCGGGTCCTTTTTTTATTCATTGCGACAGCTATTTTTTAGTATGGCCGTGAAATACTGCGATAAATCACAATTATTCGAGATATGAATTGACAAAGTGGAAATATCGACGTAATATGATTGCGCAGATGTGATTTTGCGTAATTTTCGGGTATACGCGTAAAACTCAAAAGAACAGCAAAATCACGACACATATTATTTAATCTAAAATTGGTTAAAGTGAAAAGGAAGTGAAATTTGAAATGAAATCCGACCCGTTGCCGGACAGTAGCAGTAAACCTCCGCAACAACTAAATAATTCAAACAGGACTTAGCTTTTCATTGCTTCGTTCTGTGCGAAGCAATGAAAGGATTGAGATAAATGATCAAGTACTATCTCTCGAGAAATAACCATCTCGAACAGATTGACAGTCAGGCGCCCGGCTGCTGGATTTCAATGATTAGTCCGAGTGAAGCCGAACTGCGTCAGATTTCCACTGCGTTAGAGCTCGATATGGATACTCTCAAGGCCGCGATGGACGCCTACGAGCGTTCACGTATCGAGACCGACGACAACTATACCATGGTTCTCGTAAACATCCCAACCATCGAGGAACATAACGAAAAAGAGCTTTACACCACCATTCCGCTTTCTGTAATCGTTACCGGCGATGTTGTTATAACCGTCTGCAGCGAAGACACACCCATCCTGCACCCGTTTGCCTCAGGAAGAGTTCGCGACTTCTATACATTTATGAGATCTCGCTTCATTCTCCAGATGCTTAACAGGACGGCGTCCCTCTATTTGCAATACCTTAGCATAATCGACAGAAAGAGCGACGAAGTCGAAAACAAACTGCACAGATCTACAAAAAACCATGAGCTTATCGAGCTGCTCAAGCTCGAAAAGAGCCTTGTATATTTTACAACCGCCCTCCGCTCCAACGAGGCCGTTCTTGAAAAACTTTTTAGATATGACTTCATCAAAAAATATCCTGACGACCAGGATTTGCTGGACGACGTCATAGTTGAAAACAAGCAGGCAATCGAAATGTCAAACATCTACAGCGGCATTTTAAGCGGCATGATGGATGCGTTTGCATCCGTAATTTCAAATAATCTGAACATAGTAATGAAGGTTTTAACCGTCATCTCGGTTGCTCTTGCAATACCAAACATCTTATTCGGAGCTTTCGGAATGAATGTTAATTTCAGCTCTATACCATTCATGCAGTCTTCTTATGGCTTTATCATTATAGTTGCCGGCACTACAGTATTGAGCGTTATTTCCTATTTCATTATAAGCAAAGCAAAGATGTTCAAGTAAAAAATGAATGTAAATTAAAAAACACTCCCGACTTTCGTTGGGAGTGTTTTTTTAATCGAACAGCTTTGGTTCCGGATCGGCGTTTACCAATTCCTCTTCGGCAACCTTTTTTCGTTTGAGAAAATTCAGCTTAGTCTCGCTTATGAGGACAGCGGCAAAAATTAGAACAAAACCGGCATATAGCTTCAGTGTCAGCACCTCATGGTTAATAAGAACTGAGAAGCCTGCGCCGAATACAGATTCCAATGTCAGAATTATGGCCGCTGTAGAAGGCGGCGTATGCTTTTGTCCGAAGGTTTGAAACATGAAGCAGACAGCCGTACACATTATACAAAGGTATAAAATGCTTAATATGTTTCCAGTGGATATTGATGTCGGAAACGGCGTTGTAACAAGAGCCGAAATCCAACCGAGAACACCTGCGGTTGCAAACTGGATCATTGTGATAATCGCAACGCTCCGTCCTTTGACGTATTTCGACGTAAGAACAATGTGCGTGGCATAGAAGACGCTGCTACAGACAGTCAGAAGGTCGCCCAGCTCAACTGTTCTATCATTTTTGAGAGATACTAGTCCAACGCCGACAATACAGATTGCCGTTGATATGAAGTTAAATTTATCCGGGCGTTTTTTGCTTACGAACCATACAACAAAGGGTACGAGAACGCAATAGGCCGCCGTGAGGAACGCGTTTTTGCTTGGCGTTGTGTAAAAGAGCCCATAGGTTTGCACCGTATAACCTCCAAAAAGAAGCGTACCAAGTACTATGCCGTTTATGAGATACCGTTTGTCGATCTTCTTCAGTTCTTTAAAAAACAAGATTGCCAGCAGTATTGCTGCGCCGCTAAAACGAAACGCGAGGATGTACAGAGTCGGAACCGAGTTCAATGTGTTTTTCAGCACTACGAATGAAGTTCCCCATATCATGGTGGTTAGAATAAGTGCTCCCCGTCCCAATACCGCGAATTTCTTTTTCTCTTCGATTGACATTATTGCTTATCCTTTTCGGTTCCTTCCGGAACTCATTATTTCTTGTGCATATGCGGAGCCGCCGCCTTGAGCATCAGCCTCTTCGCTCCGCCTTCGAACTCGATTTCTACAAGGCTGTCTCCGCCCATCGGCGTCATTTTTGTTATAGCTCCGCTACCAAAAGCCCTATGGACAACCTCGTCGCCGACTCTAAAGCTCTCGCCCGCTTTTTGCGTCGGCTGAGCCGGTTGAGTATTAAGATTATACTTCGGCTTTTCGGACGCATACGGCTTTTTGTAAGCACCGGAATAGGAGCCGTACTCGGGCCTTGTGCTGCTAGAAGCGAAAACATCATTTCTGAGAGACTCGTTGCGTTCAATAAATTCCTCGGGTATCTCCTCTATGAAGCGCGAGGGATTGTGTGAGCTCGTGTTTCCGAAAAGCATCCTCTGTCTTGCGCAAATAAGAGTGAGGCTTTTTCTCGCTCTTGTAAGCGCGACATAGCAGAGCCTGCGCTCTTCTTCCATTTCCTCGGGTTCGCCAATGCTTCGAAGCCCCGGGAAAATGCCTTCTTCAGCGCCGACGATATATACATTGTCGAATTCAAGTCCTTTGGCCGAATGCATAGTCATCATAACGACGCAGTTATTATCCGACTCGTAAGTGTCCATATCGGTATAAAGCGCGACCTCATCCAAAAAACCCGCGAGGCGTGAATCGCCAGTCTCTTTAATATAGCTCAATATGTTCGTTTTAAGCTCGCCTATATTCTCTACGCGAGCGATGTTCTCATCCGTGGGCTTTGTTTCAAGAACGCTGACATAGCCCGTTTTTTCGATTACGATATCGAACAGCTCGTCGAGCGGCGTTGTTTCCTCCAAAGCGCGGAATTCTTCAATAAGATACGCAAATTGGCGCAGCTTGAGAGAAGATCTTTCTAGGTCGGTATATCTGTCAGCATTCTTAATTACTTCGAAGAGAGAGCACCCCTCCGATGCCGCGATTGCCTGCGCTGTCGATATCGTTTTTTCGCCGATACCGCGAGGAGGACTATTGATTATTCTAAGAAGGCGCAGGTCATCATTAGGCAAAAGTATAACGCATAGATACGCCATCATGTCCTTGATTTCAAGCCTGTCGAAGAAGCGTGTGCCGCCGATTATGCGGTAAGGTACGCCATTTCGCTTAAACGCGTACTCGATTTTGTTCGTCTGAGCGTTCATTCTATAAAGCACCGCGTTGTCACGCCAGTTTGAGCCTTGCGCAAATCCCTCGAGAATACGTGTTGCGACATACTGCGCCTCGTCGTTCTCGTTTTGCGCGACGTAAAGCGTGAGTTTGTCGCCCATGCTTTTCTCTGTCCAAAGCTCCTTGCCCTTGCGCTCCTTGTTATTTCGTATGACGGCATTCGCCGCACCGAGGATATTACCCGTCGAGCGGTAATTCTGCTCAAGGCGGATAACCCGTGCGCTTTTATACTGACTTTCGAAGCTTAGGATATTCTCAATCGTCGCGCCGCGGAACTTATAGATGCTCTGGTCATCGTCTCCGACGACGCAGATGTTTCCCTTGGGCCCCGTGAGAGCCGCCGCGAGACGGTACTGCAAATTGTTCGTGTCCTGATATTCGTCGATGAGAACGTATTTGAATTTTTTCTGATAATACTCGCGAACGTCGCTGTTGTTTTCGAGAACAAGCACGGTGTTTAGGATGAGGTCGTCAAAATCCATAGCGTTCGCATCCTTGAGCCGCTTCGTGTAGGCGCTATATGCCTCGCCAATCACCTTGCGTCTGACATCATTCATCGCGCGAGCCTGCGTCAGATAGCCTTCAGGCGTCTGCATTTCATCCTTTGCCTTGCTGATATAATTCAGTATCGTTTTCGGCGGAAACGCTTTTTCGTCTATATCCAAATCCTTGATTATATGCTTCATAACGGACTGACTGTCCGTCGTATCATAGATAGTAAAGCTGTTTGAATAGCCTAGCCTGTCCGCATGACCGCGAAGGATACGCACGCAGGCGGAGTGGAAGGTCTGTGCCCAGATGTCCTGTGCGGTCGGTCCAAGCATTTTTTCGAGGCGGGTTTTCAGTTCCTCTGCCGCCTTGTTTGTAAAGGTGATGGCAATAATTCTCCAAGGCTCGCAGGGTTCAAGCGCCGCCAGCCTGCGTGCTTTTTCCATATCAGGATAGCTCTTGTCTCCGGCCGCTTTCTCCAGAATTTCAAGCTCTGCCTCGCCCGCATTTTCGGGAAGCTCATCGCTGTCCGATGCTCTGCCGTAGCGCAGAATGTTCGCAATACGATTTATGAGAACGGTCGTTTTGCCGCTTCCAGCTCCGGCAAGGAGTAGCAGCGGGCCCTCGGTCGCCATTACGGCCTTAATCTGCATATCATTAAGGTGCGAAAAGTCACGTTCGATAATGGTTTTCCGCGCCTTTATCAATCTTTCTTTACGTTCTGTATCAGTCATATCTTCTCCCGGCTACTTATCCAAATAATACTCCATGCATATTTGAATATTATAGCTTAGCACTCAGAGATATACAAGCTGATTTATCACATAGACTTAAACTTTGAACAAAATGTAAAAGTTTAATAATAAGCTTGTTATGATTAGAAAAATACTGTAATATGCTAACATTATAGTATTTTGTTCCCCAAAATCATAATATTAGAGGTGAGTTTTTGCGAAAAAGAATTTATGAAATCATTGATGAGGCATTAGATAACGATAAGTGGAGTAAGCTTTATGACGTACTGATGATACTAACTGTCATTCTAAGTCTCATACCACTTGCATTTAAGGACTACACTGCAGCGCTAAAAATCATTGACTATGTAACGGTCACGGTATTCATAGTCGATTATATCCTGCGTTTTGCAACCGCTGACATTAAATTGCATAAAAAGGGGTTAATGCCTTTCCTGTTGTATCCATTTACCCCGATGGCCATATTAGACTTACTGGCAATACTTCCGACATTGGCTCCGCTTAGCCGCGGCTTGAAGCTTCTGAAGCTCTTTAAGGTTCTAAAATTTGCCCGAGTCATCAAGGCTTTGAACTTTCTACGTCACTCCAAATATATTGGTATTATCGAAAATGTTTTCAAAAAACAGAAGGACGCTCTTACATGTGTTATCACAATCGCAGTCCTTTACATACTCGCTTCCGCGCTTGTGATCTTCAACGCTGAGCCAGATTCTTTTGAAACATTTTTCGACGCTGTTTATTACGCAACAATATCTCTTACGAGTCTGAGCATCAATCACATATCAATGGGTACAGTCATTGGCAAACTTGTAACTATGATTTCTTCTCTGCTCGGTATTATCGTCTTCACGCTGCCAACTGCAATTCTAACCGCCGGATATCTTCGTGAGTTGAGGCTATCAGAAGAAAAAGAGCCTTTCACAAAATAAGGAATCGGAAAAGCGTGGCCTTTCCGATTCCTTATTCCAACATCTCCCTAAGTCTCTCGACCGCACGCTTTTCAAGCCTCGACACCTGCACCTGCGACACCCCCATTACACGCGCGGTGCTGTCCTGCGTTAGGCTATGAAAATACCTAAGCGCGATTACGCTTTTCTCCCGTTCCGGCAGACGAGCTATCGTTTCGCGCAGAGAAACCCGCTCCACGAGCCTCTCCTCCTGTCCGAAATCCCCCAGCACCTGCTCGAGTGTAAAGCCTTCCTCGCCGGTTTCGCGCTGGAGCGATTCAGTCGGACCGACTGCCGTTTCCGCACTTGCTATCTCGGCGGAGTCAAGACCCGTTAGTTCTGAAATTTCCGAAAGTGTCGGTTCCCTGCCGTTTTTTTGCTCAAGTAAGGAGCGTGCGCTTTTTATTGACTGCGCCCGCTCTTTAATACCGCGGCTAACCTTTACGGCTCCGTCATCACGCAGAAATCTCCTGATTTCGCCGGAGATTTTGGGTACGGCATAGGTTGAAAACTGCGTCCCATATTCTTCGTCGTAGCCCTGTATGGCTTTTAGAAAGCCTACACAGCCGAGCTGATAGAGATCGTCCGCTTCAACACCTCGTCCAAAAAAGCGCCTCGCGATACTCCATATAAGTCCGGAGTTATCCTCAATCAGCTGTTCTGAAGCATCTTTGTCGCCGTGTTTTGCTTTTTTCAGAGCTTCAGTCATTTCATCTGTCATACTACCGAAGTCCTGCGGACTATTCGCCGCGACATAATTACGCTTGTCCCCTTTCCTTCTTCTGAGCGAACCTTGACCTTGTCCATGAAGCTCTCCATAATCGTAAAGCCCATTCCGCTACGGTCATCTCCGCCGGTCGTGTACATGGGTTCTCTAGCTTTTTTAATGTCTGGTATGCCCACGCCGCTGTCTCTGACGGCAATTTCAAGTGTGTTTTCGTCAATTATTCTCGCACGCAGCCAGATTGTCCCAAGAACGCCCGGATAGGCGTGAACAATGCAATTTGTTACAGCTTCGCTGACCGCAGTTTTAATATCCGCAAGCTCCTCAAGCGTCGGATCGAGCCTTGCCGCAAACGAGGCGACAGCCGCTCTGGCAAAGCTTTCGTTTACGCTCCTCGACGGGAACTCAAATTTTATGTAGTCTGTGTTCGTCATACTGTTCCTCCTCTATCTTGCCTTTTCGAATACTTTTACGACTCTGTCAATGCCCGAAGCATTCAGCACACGCAGGGGTTGTCCTAACGGATTTTCCACCCAAGCTTTACCGCCGATGTCCGACATTCTCCTGCTAACTCGCAGAATTAAAGCAATGCCTGAGCTGTCCATAAAGTTGAGCTCTGAAAGGTCCATTATCAGATTCCGCGGGAGAGCATCGTCTATCAGCCCGTCTATCGTTTTCATGGCGGTTTTTGCTCCGTGATGGTCCAGTTCCCCCGTGAAGCTAAGCTTCAAATAGCCGTCATTTTCTGTAGTGTATATTTTCATCTTCATTCCTCCACCTGTATTTGCGTAAAAATAAAGCGCTGCGGGCAATATGCCCACAGCGCTATTTTAAAATATGCCTGTCTATTTTTTTGTCGAAGCTGGACGCTTTGCCGAAATTTAGCCCAACTTATTAAGACTTTCCGCAAGATTTTCTATCAGTGCCTTGGCTTTTGCGGCACGGTCTTTCTCAGCTTCTATCACTTTTTCAGGTGCCTTGGCGAGGAAGCTCTCATTAGATAGCTTTGCCATCTGCCCGTCATATTCTTTTTGAGCCTTTTCTAGCTCTTTAGTGATGCGCTCGCGCTCTTTTGCAAGGTCGACGAGATCTGCCATCGGCATAAACATCTGAGCGTCGCCTGTCACGACAGATACCATGCCCTCAACATCAGACGGAGCCTTATCCGAAACGCTTATTTCGCCCGCGTACGCAAGCTTCATAAGGAAGGCTCTGCCGTTTTCGAATATTCCGGCTTTGTCGGTTACGATTATTAAATGCGCCTTGCGGGAGGGCGGAACGTTCATTTCGGCGCGGCGTGAGCGTATCGCCTTGATTGCCTCCATTAGAATTTCAAAACTCTGTTCATCCTTAGGGAAGGCGAGCTTATCACTGTATTCGGGGAAGCGCTCCAAAATCAGCATATCGCCGTCGTGCGGAAGTGCCTGCCAAATTTCCTCTGAGATATAAGGCATAAAGGGATGCAGGAGCTTCATAGTTTCGGTCAGCACATAAAGCAGAACCTTCTGCGCGTTAACCTTACTCTCCTGATCCTCACCGTTCAGACGAGGCTTTGTCAGCTCGATATACCAGTCGCAGTAGCTGTCCCAGATGAAGTCAGAGACCTTCTGCGCGGAGACTCCGAGTTCAAAGCTGTCCATGTTCTCGTTTACTTCTTTAATGACGGAGTTCAGCTTAGAAAGTATCCACTTGTCCTCGGTTTCGAGCCTTGAAGGCAGCGCGCACTTGTCAATTGTGAGGTTCATCATCACGAAACGGCTCGCGTTCCAAATCTTGTTTGCGAAATTGCGCATTGCCTCGCACCTTTCGGTGAAAAAGCGCATATCATTTCCGGGACTGTTGCCCGTTACAAGATTGAAGCGAAGAGCATCACAGCCGAACTGGTCAATTATTTCGAGCGGGTCAACACCGTTTCCAAGGGATTTACTCATCTTGCGACCCTTGTCATCGCGGATAAGTCCGTGAATGAAAACCGTGTGGAACGGTGGCTTTTTTGTGTGCTCACAACCGGAGAATATCATGCGGGCAACCCAGAAGAAAATGATGTCATAAGCCGTGACTAAAACGTCTGTCGGGTAGAAATAGTCTAAATCGGCAGTGTTTTCAGGCCACCCAAGCGTTGAAAACGGCCATAGCGCGGAGGAAAACCATGTGTCCAGAACATCGTCATCGCGCGTAATGTTTTTGCTGTGGCACTTTTCACACTCAGTCGGGTCTTCACGCGAAACAGTGATGTGTCCGCAATCCGCGCAATACCACGCAGGAATTTGATGTCCCCACCAGAGCTGCCGCGAGATGCACCAGTCGCGGACGTTCTCCATCCAGTTTGTATAAATCTTGCTGAAGCGTTCGGGAACGAACTTTGTCTCCCCGTCCTCGACGACGCGAATTGCTTCCTTTGCGAGCGGCTGCATTCTGACAAACCACTGCGCGGAGATTATCGGCTCAACATCCGTTGCGCAGCGGTAGCAGGTGCCGACGTTGTGCTGGTGCTCCTCGATTCTTTCGACAAGTCCCAGTGCTTCAAGGTCGGCAACAATGATTTTTCTCGCTTCGTAGCGGTCGAGTCCCTGATACTTTCCGCCGAGCTCGTTGACCTTACCGTTGTCGTCCAGTACGCGGATGACCTCAAGATTGTGGCGCAGACCGACCTCGAAATCGTTGGGGTCGTGCGCGGGCGTCATTTTGACACAGCCGGTTCCGAACTCCATGTCGCAGTATTCGTCGGCGACAATAGGTATCTCGCGGTTCATCAGTGGCAGCGTGCAGGTCTTGCCGACGAGGTGCTTATAGCGCTCGTCGTTCGGATTCACGGCAACTCCCGTATCTCCGAGCATTGTTTCAGGGCGGGTCGTCGCGACGATTATATATCCGCTGCCGTCAGTCAGCGGATAACGCAGGTGCCAGAGAAAACCTGGCTTATCCTTATATTCAACCTCGGCATCAGAAAGCGCTGTCGTGCAGTGCGGGCACCAATTTATAATTCGGCTGCCCTTATATATCAGGTCTTTTTCATAGAGCGAGACAAAAACCTCGCGGACTGCCTTCGAGCAGCCCTCGTCCATCGTAAAGCGAGCTCTCTCCCAATCGCAGGAGGCGCCGAGCTGCTTCTGCTGCTCGACTATACGGTCGCCGTATTTGTTCTTCCAGTCCCAGACACGCTCGAGGAATTTCTCGCGTCCGAGATCGTAACGAGTAAGTCCCTCCTCTTTGCGGAGAGCTTCCTCGACCTTAATCTGCGTTGCTATACCCGCGTGGTCGGTGCCGGGAACCCAGAGGGCGGCAAAGCCCTTCATTCGCTTATAGCGAATGAGTATATCCTGAAGCGTCGCGTCCATCGCGTGACCCATGTGGAGCTGGCCCGTTACGTTCGGTGGCGGCATAACTATTGTGAAGGGCTTCTTCTCTGGGTCACGGATGCCCTTGAAGGCTCCGCCCTTTTCCCACATTTCATAAATTCGTTTTTCAACATCTTTAGGCTCATAAATCTTTGAAAGTTCTTTTTCCATTTTCTTTCCTCCTCATTTCCGCGATACAAAACGTAATTAGTATGCAGAATAAATCAAAAACGCCCCGAGCATATGCTCAGGGCGTAAATACCGCGGTACCACCTGAATTCGCCGCTTTGCGGCGCACTCGAATGCTCATAACGTGAGCGCACGGGTCAACATTTCCTTTGACCGGCTCAGGAGCGACCATTAATCGAAGTGCGCGAAAGCTCTCACCAAACGCTTTCTCTCTTTGCCGCACAAGCTGATTATTCTTCTCCATCAGTGCCTTTAAACTATTGCGTTATTATATGTTATAGACTACTTTTTGTCAAGATATTCACTCGCGGAAAGCGCAGCGGTATTTCCCTGCCCAACGGCGCGTGCCACCTGATAGGGTCTGCCTGTGCAGTCGCCTGCGGCAAAAACGCCATCAACAGTTGTTTTCATGGCACCGTCCGTAATGATATGCCCGCTATACGTCCCGAGCCCCGTGAGAAAGCTTGCTGGTGCAATCGTGCTGCGGAGGATGAAAATGCCGTCGACGGGATATACCACATCATCTGCAACGAGAGCTGCCACAGTCTCTTCGCCCTTAATCTCATACTTTTTTGCTCTATTTTTATCGAAATACTCGACTATGCAGCCGATTGAACGCAGAAAATTCGCTTCACTCTCCGCTTCCTCGTTGAGCCCGATGACAGCGACTTTTTTCCCGCGGAAAAGCATTCCGTCGCAGGTTGCGCAGTAGGACACTCCCCTACCCAGAAACTCCTGCTCACCGGGATAGGTCGACTGCTGAACGATGCCTGTTGTAAGAATAATTGCTTTACATTCGTAATAATCCTGCCCAACGGAAACAGAGAAGCTCGCCCCCATCGACAGCGCGTTCAGCGCTCTGCCGTTTATTATTTCAATACCAGAATCCTCGATCTGCTTGCGGAAGGTCATCATAAGTCCTTCACCGCTCACATTAGGCAGACCGGGATAGTTTTCGACGCTTTTTGCCTTCCAGAGATTGCTCAGCTCCGCGCTGTTTGAGATTATCTTTACGCTTTTGCCTCTGTTCTTGGCGGTCAGCGCGGCGGAAACTCCCGCAGGTCCTCCGCCGATTATTATAATGTCCGTCATATTTCCGATTCCCTCCTACGCTTTTTGTCGTATATAACCGTATTTTAACACGGAATTATTGTAATTACCACAATCATCGTTTATAATAGTAACATAATAAAAGTATGGATGGTCATATTATGAACGAAAACACCAGCAACTTTATACACGATTTTATTGACGAGGATCTTGCGGAAGGCGGAGCCTACGCGGGCAAAAAGGTTCACACCCGATTCCCGCCGGAGCCCAACGGCTATCTGCACATCGGTCACGCTAAGGCTATATATATCGACTTCGGTACAGCTCAGAAATACGGCGGCGTGTGCAACCTGCGTATGGATGACACCAATCCCGCCAAGGAGGACACCGAGTTCGTTGACGCCATCCAGGAAGACATCCACTGGCTGGGCTTCGACTGGGGCGACAGGTTTTTCTACGGCTCCGATTATTTCGAGCAGACCTATGGCTACGCGGAAGAGCTTATAAAAAAAGGACTTGCCTATGTCTGCGGTTTATCTCCGGAGGAATTCAAGGAATACCGCGGCGGCACCGACACACCGGCGAGAAGCCCCAATAGGGACAGGCCGATTGAGGAAAGCCTTGACCTCTTCCGCCGGATGCGTGCAGGCGAATTCCCTGAAGGAAAATATACTCTACGTGCAAAGATTGACCTTGCCAGCGGCAATTTCAATATGCGCGATCCTGTGCTTTACCGCATACGCTACATTGAGCATCATAGGCAGGGCACAAAATGGTGCATCTTCCCGATGTATGATTTTGCCCACCCGATTCAGGACGCTATCGAGGGCGTTACTCACTCACTTTGCTCCTTGGAGTATGAGGATCACCGTCCATTATATAACTGGGTTGTGGAAAATGTCTCAGTCCCCTCCACACCGCGCCAAATTGAATTTGCGCGTCTCGGCATCAACTACACGGTCATGTCCAAGCGCAAGCTTCGCAAGCTCGTCGAGGAGGGCCGCGTTTCCGGCTGGGACGATCCCCGTATGCCCACGCTCTGCGGACTGCGCCGCCGCGGCTACACTCCGAAATCTATTCTGAGCTTCTGCGACCGAATTGGCGTTGCAAAGATGCCCAGCACCGTTGAATATGGTTTTCTTGAGCATTGTCTGCGCGATGACCTGAACGAAATTGCAACCCGCGTTATGGCGGTGCTTGAGCCTCTTAAACTCACGATAACAAACTACCCTGAGGACAAAACCGAAATCTTTATGGTCGAGAATAACCCTAACCGCCCCGAGGACGGCGAGCGCGAAGTCACCTTCTCACGAAACCTTTACATCGAGGCCGAGGACTTCATGGAGGTTCCGGTTCCAAAATATTTCCGTCTGTTCCCCGGCAATGAGGTTCGCCTGAAAGGTGCGTACGTTGCCAAATGCACAGGCTGCATTAAGGACGAAAACGGCAATGTAGTTGAAGTCCTCGCCGAATATGACCCCGAATCCTCCGGCGGCGACCCCAAGGATGGACGTAAGGTCAAGTCGACGATACACTGGGTCGACGCTAAAACAGCAGTAGATGCGGAAGTCCGTATCTATGACAATCTGTTTTCCGACCCCGACCCCGACGGCGGCGACAAGGACTTCCTCGATTGTCTTAATCCTGATTCGCTTATGGTTTTAAAGGGTTGCAAGGTCGAAAAGAGTCTTGAGAACGCAACTTTCCCGCAGTCCTATCAGTTTATGCGCAAGGGCTATTTCTGTGTCGACAATCGCGACAGCTCAAAAGAGCATCTCGTCTTCAATCGCTCCGTCGCGCTTAAGGACAGTTTCAATAAGTAAAATGAAAATAAGATTTCAGGACGCGGAATTTTTTACCGCGTCCTGTTTTTATCCAAAAAAGCTCTTGACTAATGCCCGCAGAAATGCTACTATTATCGGGCATTCCATGTTATGCGCGAGTGGTGGAATCGGCAGACTCGCCGGCTTCAGGTGCCGGTGCTCTTCACGGGCGTGGGGGTTCAAGTCCCCCCTCGCGCACCAATAATTATCCCCGATTTCGTAAAGAAATCGGGGATTTTCATCTTAAAGTGGCTGTTTATTCACTGACACACAGCTCCGGCTTAGAATTCATATAATGACTTAGTAAGCAAAGGGAGTTGAATATTATGTATGGGATGTGCTCTTTTACCGATAACAGCCGCATAAACGATATCATGCTAAGGGACTACGGTCCGGAGCCGTTTGTTATAAATATCGATAAAGCCACTAAACAGAACAATACCTTTCGTACGGCGTTATGGACGGGTACTCATTTACAGGCCACATTGATGAGCATCCCAGTCGGCGGGGACATCGGAGCTGAAATGCATCCGGACACTGACCAGTTCTTAAGAATCGAACAGGGTCAGGGTATTGTGATGATGGGTAACAGCAAAGACAATTTAAATCTTCACAGAAACGTTTCGAAAGACTACGCAATTTTTGTTCCTGCCGGAACCTGGCACAATTTGTTTAATAAAGGCAATATACCACTGAAGCTTTACTCCATATATGCGCCGCCAAATCATCCGAAGGGTACAATTCATGTTACCAAAGCGGACGCTGCCGCCGAAAAACATTAATAATATAGCGCGCAAAGACAGCAGGAACTGTTATAGTTCCTGCTGTCTTTTATAGCGTGATGCTTTTCAGAGCAAGTCTGCCATGTTATAATAAGCTATAGTCCATCAGACAACCTCACTTTTAAGAATAGGAGTTGCCGAACTATGCAAGAGATACTTATCGCTCCGTGTGGTATGAACTGTGCGCTATGCATTGCTTATCAGGCAAAGCAAAACGACCTCAAAAAGCAAGGATTTCACAGAATGTATTGCGACGGCTGCATCCCACGCGGACAGGGCTGCCTGCACATGGCAGGAAGCTGCGAGAAGCTGGCGAATGGACAAGTCCGCTACTGCTTCGAATGTAACGCTTTCCCATGCAAGCGGCTCAAGGCGCTTGACAAGCGTTACCGTACAAAGTACAACATGAGCATGATTGAAAACCTGATTGCCATACGAGATATCGGCATGGATGATTTTCTGCGCTCGCAGAAGGAAAAATGGGCTTGTCCGTCCTGCGGCGGATCGGTTTGCTGTCACACCGGTTTGTGCGTGCGATGCGACCTTGAGAAGATGCGGCACAGGCAAAAGGATAACACCTGAGAATGTACCATGAGGATATCACAAAGCCCTGCTGTCTATTGACTGCAGGGCTTCTTGGAGCTGGATGCGAGAATCGAACTCGCTACCTCATCATTACGAGTGATGTGCTCTACCGAGTGAGCTAATCCAGCAAATATCATGTTTTGCGACAATGCGCGAGATTGATTATACCTTGTTCTGTTTTTTTTGTCAACATCTTTAGACGAGCTTTGTATAGTGTTTTCTTAAGATAACGGCGGAGGTATTCTAAGTACCTCCGCCCACTTTCTTGTGTCGTCCGTCCTGAGATTGCGCCAGTTAATTACTTAATGCTCATCAATATAAGCCTGTATTTGTTTGTGCCACTCCACAGTATCATATATCTGCAGCTCGGTCATTTCATTCATCAAAAGGTCTATAAGATATCTCGGGGTCTTGCCGCCGATATACATTGATTTGACGCAGGAAACACAATAAACGCAGACATCGTCGCAAGGCATGGAAGAAGCTCGTTTCTTCATTTGCAGATGAACCTGCTCCAGCGGTATTTTCGTATAGAAATCATCTCCGCAGCAGATTGAGCGTGTTCCATTGAACTCCGTTTCCACTACCTCGATATTCATCTTACGCAGCAAACTTCGCACGGCCTGATGCACCTGCGGCTTTTCGCGAACAGGGCAGGCATCGTGAACTGACATCTTCAAACCCTTATAGTCGGGGTAAGGAAAGGTGTTCAAGCCATCAAGGATTTCCCACAAAGAAATTGTCGTTATACCTTCATATAAGCTTCGAAAGCGTCTGTCGCAACCCGCACATACATTGATAATCAATGAGCCTTTTTCTAAACCTGGATTATGGTGACAACAGATTTTGTGCAGCTCTACTGCTCCATAGTTTTTATTTAAAAATGCCAATATTCTGTTTTCCATTTCCGGCTTATAGATGCTCAAAGCACAGCCCGGATTAAAGTATGTTCCCATAAATACAGCTTTTCCTCCTGCGAGTTCTATCTAAGGCTTACCTGCCTTTAAAGCACTATATCATAAATGTTATAAAATCAAAAGGACTTAACCTCCAGGGTTTAAGTCCTTTTGATATGATAATCCGTCCTGAACGGGCGAATTAAGCGTTGCCGATCAGCACTCCGACAATTCTTCGCTTCTGTTCAAGCTCATAGTAACTGATTTCATTTTGCTAATTTCTCTGTTTACATTTTTTATTGAGTCATTCTGTCTGTAAATATCTGAAGATACCGATTCAATTGTTTGGCTGATGCTTATAACATTTTCTACAAGACCGCCTATCTCCGAAGATACCGTCTCAAATTTGCTGTTGACGACCTCATTAGTCTGCGTTTCTTTCATAACCACATTTGCAACGGTTTCATTTGCGCTGCTGATTTCATTCAAGGTTATAAGCAGCTTTCCCATGCTTTCCATGCCCGCAATTGCCGATTTAGTTCCGGCGGCAGTTTTCGCAGCAACATCTTCAACCTGCAAAGATAGTTCTGATATAATTTGTTGAATCCCTTTTGCTGATTCGCTGCTTTCATCAGCAAGGCTCTTTATCTCACTTGCGACGACAGCAAACCCCTTTCCGTTAGCTCCGGCTTGTGCTGCCTCGATTGATGCGTTAATCGAAAGCATGTTTGTCCTCATGGTTATTTTATTAATCTCTTTAAGGATTAAGTTTACTGAAGAAATCTTTCCGAGAAGAATCTCTGCCGCCTCACCTGCAGCAGTAACAGTATCCTTCATCGAGTCTAATGTTGCTTTAACTTCTGATGCTCCGTCGTTACCGTTATGGACGGCAACTTCGACTTCCTTAAATTTCTTTTCCATTTCCTTATTCAGGACTACATTTTGATCTAGCGCATTCACTGTATCCGAAACCAGTGCGCTTAATGAGGTCGCTGAGGAATTCATTGCTTTTGTCAAGGTCTCCATTTCATATGTTGCATCGCTTATCTCCTGAATCTGATAGGTTAGGCTTCCTATGTTCTGCGAGCTCTCTTCCATCGATACATTCAGCTGCTGGATAACGTCGTTGGTCGTGTCAGCATCCTCTCTAATCCTGCTCAACATTTTGTTTGAGGAAGCGACAAGTCGCCCTCCGCGATTCGTGGCTATAATCATCAGAACACCGACAACGGTATATGCGAATATATCCTCTATGCATAATCTCATCGTTGCTCCGGGACCAGATACATAGACCGGATTTATAATACCTGCAACTATACAAATAGGTATATAGATTGCGATAAATGATATAATAATAATTTTATTAAAATAGAGCAGCGCCATTCCAATCATGATAAATGAAAGAATGAATGTAGCGTCATTTCCGCCCTGCGCTATAGAAGTTGCAAGACATGCGATTGCTATTATGACAGTAATACCGGTTCCTTTAACAACATCATTCGCTTTCGAAAAATACAGGATTGTTATTATTGTGATTCCGATTACCATCCCGATATCGCTTACAATGGTCGCGTGGGTAAACCCGCTTGATAGGGTTATAAAAGCAATCATCAGTGCTGCGCATATCCATAAAACGATTACGTTGATTTTATGTAGCTTCTGCATGTGATATCTTCCTTTCGTACCGATATAAAAAAGATCAAATTTTAAGCGTAGCGCACAAAGATTCGATCGATTTCTCTTTAACAAAAAGTTGGTTACTCTGTTATCATGCTTGTAAAAAATCTATGCTCAGTCCCAAACCCACAAAAAATATATTCCATATATATTTATTTTACCAAATATACAAAATACAAGCTACACAGGTGACAATATTTATAAAAACACCCAATTTATAATGCACTAGTATTCATAAGGTAAAATTTTTTCTGTTCTCGCTTATTGGCTCAAAAATTGACAACAATTTTGACAACAAATCAATGATTAAATATGCTTGTTTAGGTACATATAAGCACTTTAGCATGCGCCGCTAAGGGCAAGGAAAAAGCCCCGAAAGTATTGATATATCAACACTTTCGGGGCTTTTCAATTGGTGGAGACTGGCGGGATCGAACCGTCGACCTCATGCGTGTGAAGCATGCGCTCTAACCAGCTGAGCTAAGCCTCCATTTACAAAAAAAGGGAGCAAATGCTCCCTTCAAAACTGTGGTGACCCGTACGGGATTCGAACCCATGATACCGCCGTGAAAGGGCGGTGTCTTAACCACTTGACCAACGGGCCATATTACTGGGAGCACAAAAAGCACTCCCATTTTGGTAGCGGCGACTGGATTTGAACCGGTGACACTCCGGGTATGAACCGAATGCTCTAGCCAGCTGAGCTACGCCGCCATGTATTGTTCTGAAGAACAGGCAAGAGTTATTATACTAAACAAGTCCGACCCTGTCAATACAAACTTCCTATATTTTTAAACTTTTAAAAATATAGGATTAAAGGTAAAAAAAGGCGGCATTTTATCGTAAAACGCCGCCCCTATGAACGCCGGATTACTTCTTGCGTGCAAGCACCTTTTCTATACCGGCAATTACTCCGTTAGCGTCGACGCCGTATTTTGCGAGGAGCTGTGAATAAGGCGCGCTTTCCGTAAACGTGTCCTGAATGCCGACGAATTCTGTCGGGGCAGAGGCTCCTCCCCACGCGAGAACTTCGGAAACCGCTCCGCCAAGCCCGCCGAAAATATTATGCTCCTCAGCGGTAACAATCGCGCCTGTTTCGGCTGCACATTTCAAGATAAGCTCCTTATCGATGGGCTTTATGCTGTACATATCGACGACGCGGACAGAAATGCCCTTGTCCTTCAAAATTTCTGCTGCTTCAATTGCCTTATGAACCAGAAGTCCGCAGGCTATAACAGTTACGTCCTTGCCGTCTCTGACAATCGCGCCTTTCCCGCATTCAAGCTTCGTCTCCTCGTTATAGAGGTCGGGGTACACGTCTCGCGAGAGACGCAGATACACAGGGCCTTGGTGCTCGATTGCAAACTCCGTTGCCCAGCGGGTGCTTCTTTCATCCGAAGGAACGATGACCGTCATATTCGGCAGAGAGCGCATCACAGCGATGTCCTCTGTCGCGTGATGCGTCGCGCCGTCGAAAGCATCCGACATTCCGCAGTAGGCTCCGCCGAACTTGACGTTCAGGTTTCCGTAGCAGACCTGCGCGCGCGTCGCAATAAGTCCGAGTGTCGTTAGAAACACCGTGAATGTGTTCACAAAAGGTATCTTGCCGGTTGTGGATAGTCCCGCCGCGGTTGCGACCATGTTACTCTCCGCAATACCCATGTTGAAGAAGCGATCGGGGTGAGCTTTTCCAAAAACGCCGCTCTTCGTCGAGCCGGACAGGTCGGCATCCAGCACGACGATATCCTTATTTTTTTCTCCGAGCTCAGCGAGTACGGAGCCGTATACTTCTCTGATTGCCTTTGCCATCAGTTTTCACCTCCGAGTTCTGCGATTGTCTTCGCTAAGTCTTCATCCGTAAGTGGCTTACCGTGCCACGCGGCCTTGCCCTCCATGAACGAGACGCCCTTGCCCTTAACAGTGCTTGCTATAATTACAACGGGACCGTCATTAATCTTCTCGCTTGCGTCAAGCGCGGCGGTCAGTTCCTTGAAGTCGTGTCCGTTGCACTCAATGACATTCCAGCCAAAGCTATGCCACTTTGCTGAAAGATCGCGTATCGGCATGATTTCATCTGTTGTGCCGTCAAGCTGAACCTTGTTATAGTCCACGATTGCGGTGAGGTTTGAAAGCTTGTATTTCGGGGCGGACATTGCCGCTTCCCATACTGTACCCTCGTCGAGCTCTCCGTCGCCCAAAACGGCGTAGACCCTCGCGTGGCTGTTATTCAGCTTCAGTCCCATCGCCATACCCTGCGCCGCCGAAAGCCCGATTCCAAGCGGGCCGGAAGGCATTTCAACGCCGGGAGTGTGAATTGAGGGATGTCCCTGAAGCAGGCTGTCGATTCGGCGAAGCGTTGCCATGCTGTCCTTCGGGAGAAAACCCTTTTCAATGAGATTTCTGTAAAGCATGGGCGCGGCGTGTCCCTTGCAGAGGACAAGTCTGTCCCGGTCAGGGTCTTGAGGTTTTGCTGAATCAATGTTCATCCGTTCCTGATAGAGCAAAGTAATAATTTCACATACCGATAGACTTCCGCCCGGATGACCCGACTGAATTCCATGTATGGCCTTGAGTACATCAATGCGGAAACCTCTGCAAAGCTCGTTAAGCTCTGCAATCCGCGCTTTTGATAGTGGCATTTTGTTTCCTCCCTTTATTGGTTGACTTTATTCTGCGGATGTCCGTCCAAAAACGCGCGGACATTTTCAGTTGCTACATCTATGAGCCTTTTTCTGCTTTCAATCGGCGCCCAGCCAATGTGCGGTGTAATTATGCAGTTTGGGCATCCGAAAAGAGGGCTGCCGTTCTTTGGCGGTTCCTGCGCCAGGACGTCGGCAGCGAAGCCGCCAATCTTTCCGCTCACAAGCGCATCCGCCGCATCCTGCTCGTTTACCAGTCCGCCGCGCGCTGTGTTGATTATTATAGCCCCATCCCGCATTTTTGCGATAGTTTCCTTGCAGATTAAGCCTTTGCTCTCCTGCGTAAGCGGACAGTGCAGACTGATGATGTCGGAAGTGGAGATAATTTCATCCATCGTTGTCATCGTTACGCCCTCAATGCCCGATTCGCTTTTTGGATGCGCCGCGCAGGCAATGACCTTAATTCCGAAGCAGACCGCAGTTTTTGCGACTTCTCTTCCAATTTGTCCAAAGCCGATTATGCCGAGCGTCTTGCCGGAGAGCTCCATTAACGGCATATCCCAATAGCAGAAATCGCGGCACTTGTTCCATTTTCCGGCCATCACACCTTCACTGTGTCGCCCTGTGTGCATGCAAAGCTCCAAAAGCAGCGCGAAGGTATGCTGCACAACTGACGGAGTGCTGTAAGCCGGAATATTGCATACCGGTATTCCACGTTCTGTCGCCGCTTTGAGATCAATGTTATTATATCCTGTGGCAAGCTCGCCGATATATCTCAGCTTCCCGCACTTATCCATCATCTCGCCTGTAAACTCTGTCTTGTTAACAAGAACGATTTCTGCGTCTTGAATTCTCTCTAAAGCCAGTTCACTGGGGGTATGATCATAAATATTTGCTTCCCCCAGCTCCTTGAGGCTGTCCCACGAAACATCACCGGGGTTAATTGCATACGCGTCCAGAATAACAATTTTCATCAAAGCTCTCCCTAATGAAGAATTTGCCGTTTATTAGCACTATTATAAAATATAACAAGCCACTGCGTACGTCAAGCCGAATATGGATTTTATAATTTCTATGCAATTGGATACTTGATACATATATAAAAATATGATACAATTATATGGAACAACTTAGAATCATCTTTTGTTAACTCTGTATCAATATTAAACATTTTGTAATTATTTTTCTTAATATCATGTCCTTGCACATTTTTTCCCATGAAAGGAACGGTTTTTCATGCAGAAGCAGCAAAACATCGAAAATTGGGTCGGGCTGCATAAGGGTCTGGAAGGCTTCGATTTTGCAAATGCGGCAATTTCGAACTCATGGAAACGCAGCGACAACCGTAACATTGATTATAGCAAGGTCATGCCGAAAGAACTTACTCAAACCGAGCTTGAAAGAACAAAAAAGAGCTATAAGCGTTTGATGATTTGCTCTGACTGGGTAATAAATCATTTCATTGCCAATAACACCGAGAGTGATATTCGGGTCCTTCTCTTCAGCAAGGACGGCGTCCTTCTGAGAATATACGGCATCCCCGATGAAAATGACTGGCTCAGCCAATCAGGGATAAAAAGCGGCACTAAATGGTCGGAGGACAGCATCGGCGCAAACCCGTTTACAATCGGCATACAGGGCCGCAAAGCTGCGGACATGCATGGCTACAGTAACTATGCTCGCTTTCTAATTGACGGCTCCTACTACTTTGCTCCGGTCTGCCTCACCGAAAATGAAATTTATGGAAGCATTATTATCGCCGTTCCACAGGAAAAGCGCGACCAGTATCTGCTTTCGGTCGCCATAACGATTGCAAGATCGATTGAACTTGACGTGTTTCTGTTTCAAAGTATTGATATGTTTACGTCAAGCGAGGAGGAATCAGGTTCGATTTTTCTGCGGCAAAAGAAGGGCAGAAACGAAGTCGTTATCATTAACGATCAGGTCTTTAAAATACTCGGTATAAAAAAGCCTGATACCTATCACCTTACGCTTGAGGAAATCATCCTTCCGCTTCCCGAAAACAGAGAGTTTTGGAGCATACTCGAATCAAAAAAGCTCGTCAGCGATAAGGTTCTTCCCATTTCCGTCAGCAGCGGCAGGGTTTATGTCAATATGAGCACCGCTACATATAAGCAGAATAAGTTCCATCCGGACGGCATTACCATTTCGTTCAGTTCGAACGGACGAGCGAACAAAATGTCATCCAAATTCACCGATAACAACGCTCGATACACCTTCAACGACATCATCGGAGAAAACGACCTGATGCTCGAAACCATAAAGCGCAGCAAAATCGCAGCTCAAAGCGACAGTAACATTCTTATTCAGGGCGAAAGCGGCGTCGGCAAGGACGTTTTTGCGCAGGCTATTCACAACAGCAGCAAGCGCAGCCACAAGCCCTTTGTCGCGATAAACTGCGCGGCATTTTCAAAGGAGCTCATCGCGAGTGAGCTCTTCGGTTACGAAAGCGGCGCGTTCACAGGTGCAAAAAGAGAGGGCTCTATCGGCAAATTTGAACTTGCCAACCACGGCACTCTGTTTTTGGATGAAATCGGCGATATGCCTATGGAGGTACAGTCCGTCCTCCTCCGCGTTCTGGAAGAAAAAACCTTCCGCAAGGTCGGCGGCAATGACCTCATTGAGGTTGATGTCCGAATAATCGCTGCTTCCAACAAGAACTTGAAGGAGCTCATTGAGAAAAAGCTCTTTCGTGAGGATTTATTCTATCGTTTGAGTATAATCAGAATCAACATTCCGCCATTAAAAAACAGAGGAGCGGACGTTTACTTGTTTGCGGAATACTTTTTAAAGAAACTTTGCGCGCGAATGGGAAAGCCCGATATACGTCTTTCAAAAAACGCTCTTGAGTTTTTGGGCAAATACTCGTGGCCGGGCAACCTGCGCGAGCTTCAGAATCTTTTGGAGGGTATAATCAGCACCCATGAGGAAACCTTGATTACCGAAAAGGAAATTCACAATTATCTGGGCGATTACTTCCTCGAAACCTTACCGGAAGAAGCGCCGGCCGCAACGATACCTTATGACATATACGGTCTGGACGAAAAAGAAAAGTTCGAAATGGCACTACGAAAGTGCCGAAACAACAGGTCGAAGGCCGCCGAATATCTTGGACTTTCGCGCAGTACATTTTACAGGAGAATGCAGGAGTTCGGCATGAACTGACGCCGCTTCCGCTTCAAACTATAGAATAATTCAAATCAAGAAAGGATACTTAATAATGGATAACGTACGTATATTTGAAATCAAGCAGAGCGTCTATGAGAACAACGATCGCGAGGCTGAAAGACTGAGAGCAAGACTTAAAAAGGAACACACCTGTCTGATGAACCTCATGTCCTCTCCCGGCTCAGGCAAGACAACGACACTTCTGCGCACTATAGAAATGTTGAGAGATGAGTTCAAAATTGGCGTAATGGAAGCAGACATTGACTCCGCAGTTGACGCGGAGACTATCGCGAAAGCCGGTACTAAGGCAATTCAGCTCCACACCGGCGGTATGTGCCATCTTGACGCCTGCATGACCGAAAGCGGTATCAATGAGTTCGGCACCGAGGATTTGGATTTTGTAGTTCTCGAAAATGTCGGCAATCTCGTTTGCCCTGCTGAATTCGATACCGGCGCTTCATTTGACGTAATGCTTCTCAGCGTTCCCGAGGGCGACGACAAGCCTCTCAAGTACCCCCTCATGTTCTCAAAGGTATCCGCACTGCTCATCAACAAAATCGACGTTAAACCATATTTTGACTTTAATTCCGACGCCGTTAGAGAGCGTGTCAGAAAGCTCAATCCCGACGTCGCTGTATTCGAAATCTCCGCCAGAACCGGTGAGGGCATAAAGGAATGGACCGACTGGCTTGCGGCAAAAATCCGCGAGTGGAACAAATAGGCGGCATTATGCAGTACTATAGACTTTTTCAGCCGATCAGAATACGCAATCTCGAACTTAAAAACCGCATTATCATGCCGGCCATTCATCTCATGTACAACATGGACGGCTTTGCAAATGAGCGTTTTAACGAGTTCTATTGGCGTCGCGCAGAGGGCGGCGCGGGGCTGATTTTTGTCGGCGGCTGCCGCTTTGACGAATTTGGCGGTTCTCCCGGCATGATGAGTCTGCAAACAGACGAGTTCATTGCCGGTTATCGTGAATTTACTGATGGGATGCATAAGCGCGGCGCTAAGGTCGGAGTTCAGCTCTACCACGCCGGTGCCTATGCCCATTCCATCGCAAATGATGGGCGAGAAGCTTTGGCACCCTCCGCCGTTTTGAGTAAATTTACAAAAGAGATGCCGAAGGAAATGACTCAGGACGAGATGAAAGAAGTCATCTCCAAATGGGCTGATGCGGCGGTGAGAGCAAAAAAAGCTGGCTTTGACATTGTTGAAATTTCCGCTTCCGCCGGCTATCTCATTAGTCAGTTCCTCTCCCCTAAAACAAACCTACGCACTGACGAATACGGCGGCTCATGGGAAAACCGTACACGCTTTCCTCTTGAAGTCGTCGCCGCTATCCGAAACGCGGTTGGTGAGGATTATCCCATCTGCGTTCGTATCGCGGGCAACGATTTTGTCCCCGGTTCTAACACCAATGATGAAACCGCTTTATTTGCAAAGCTGCTTGAAAAAGCAGGCGTCGATCTGATAAACGTAACCGGCGGCTGGCATGAGGCGATTGTGCCTCAGCTCACGGGCGACCTGCCGCGAGCGGGCTTCACCTATCTTGCGGCGGCTGTCAAGGATGCTGTCAGCGTCCCCGTAGCGGCATCAAACCGCATAAACGACCCAGCCGTTGCTGAAAGAGTTCTTGCGACCTGTGAGGCAGATTTCGTTAGCCTTGGACGTCCGCTCATAGCAGACCCTGATTGGCCGAAGAAGACCATGAACGACGAGTTCTCCGTCATAAGGCGTTGTGTCGCCTGCAACCAGGGCTGTCTTGCAAAGACCTTTTTTGCCGAGCCTGTCGAGTGCCTTGTCAACGGCTATGCAGGCAAGGAATATCGTCTTAGAAGACATCGCTCAAGCGAATCAAAGGCGATTCTTGTGCTTGGCGCGGGCGTCGCAGGCTGCGAATTTGCGGTGCAGGCGGCTCTTAAGGGACATAACGTCACAGTTTGGGAGAAATCCGACCGCATCGGCGGGCAGCTGCATCTGGCCGCGGCTCCGCACGCGAAACGTGAGTTTTTGAACCTTGTTACATATTACACTGCGGCTTTTAAGAAACTGGGCATCGAGCTCGTTCTCAACAGGCACGCGTCTGCCGACGAAATCAAGACCTCCGGTTTTGATGTTCTCGTCATGGCTACCGGAAACATCCCAAAGATGATTACACTTCCCGGCAGCGGCAAAATACCCGTTTATACCACTTATGATATTCTCAGCGGCAAGGTGATAGCTGGCAAAGATGTCGTTATTGTTGGCGGAGGAGCCGTCGGCTGCGAATGCGCGGACTATCTCGCCTATGAAGCGGCACTTTCTCCTGAAGAAATCTATTTCATGCTATCTCAGCGTTCCGAATCCACCGAAAAAGTTCTGTCATTGCTCGATGAGACGCGCAGAAACGTGACAATCGTCGATATTGTTAAAATCGGCACTGGCTTTGAACAGGGCACTGCATGGCCGCTTATGAAGGAGCTTGCCCGCTTCAGCGTGAAGCAGTATCCCTTTGCAAAGATACTTGAGGTTACGGACACAAGCGTCGAGCTTGAGGCCCTAGAACAGAAATCCCGCGAACAGAAAGCGAAAGAGCGCGAGAACGGCGTCGTTGAGCCAGAAAAGCAGATTCGAGTCAGCATCCCCTGCGACACAATTGTTATCGCCGCGGGTGCTCTTCCTGACGACAAGCTTTTCGAGATGCTCAAGGACGACTGCAACGAAATTTATAACATCGGCGACTCCCTGCACCCCGGCAAGGTCTCGGACGCCATAGCTCAGGCAATTGAGCTTGCTTCAAAGCTGTAAGATTTGTCTGATAAAAAAGGACTGTTCCGATTAAGGAACAGTCCTTTTTTAACTTTGCCCCGAATCAGTGCTTACTGTTTTCGAAAGCCATTTGCAATAACAGAAGCGATGATATTGCCATCGCTGTCAGTCACAATTACATCGAAGAAGGCTATACTCCGCCCGTTTTTGATGCATTTCGCTTCAGCATAAAGGACAGGGCCTTTCGTAGGTCTTATGAAATTAATCGTGCTCGTTAATGAAACCGCCGAAGGGTTTTCTATATTTGCTGCGACGCCGAAGGCATAGTCCGCCAGAGTAAATATAGCGCCGCCCATCACGTTCCCGTTGACGTTATAATGACGCCTGTCTGTCCAAAGGCTGCATTTGCAATAATTGGGTCTTACCTCCTCAATTTTAACACCAGTGGTTTCGACCGCATAAATATCGCTTGAAAACATCTCTCTCGCCTTTTCTGTGTAGTCCATGTTCTTTTCTCCCATATAGTCTTGCGCAGGTATGTCTTTAATGCGCGCTTTTTTAAAAGCAGGGTGCGGCCCATGTTTCGGGGCGCACCCTGCGTCTGTTTCTGTCAGCTTTATTTTCCGAGATACGCCTTTTTGACTGCCTCGTCTTTAAGAAGCTCCTTGCCAGGGCCTGATAATGTTATACGTCCTGTTTCAAGAACATATCCCATGTTAGCCGTATGAAGAGCCATGTTCGCGTTCTGCTCAATGAGGAGTATCGTCACGCCCTGCTTGTTGATTTCCTTGATGATGTCGAAAATGCCTTTGACGACAAGCGGAGCAAGCCCCAACGACGGCTCGTCCATCATCATGAGTTTCGGACGGCTCATCAGCGCGCGTCCAACCGCAAGCATCTGCTGTTCGCCGCCGGATAGAGTTCCGGCAGCCTGCCACGAGCGCTCTTCAAGACGCGGGAAAAGGCTGTAAACCCATTTTATATCTTCCGTCAAGTCGTCCTTACGTAGATATGCTCCGACCTTTAGGTTTTCAAGCACCGTCAAGTCTGGAAAAACGCGGCGACCCTCGGGAACAAGCGTTATGCCCTTTGAAACGATTTCGTTGGTCTTTTTACCTGTGATTTCCTCGCCCAAGAAGCTGATTTTTCCCGAAGCCGGAGAAACAAGCCCCGTTATCGTGCGCAGGGTCGTCGACTTTCCTGCGCCGTTCGCGCCGATCAGGGTAACAATGCTGCCCTCGTCAACTTCAAAGGATATACCCTTAACCGCTTCAATGCCGCCATAATTGACTTTCAGATTTTCGATTTTAAGCATCTTCAGCCACCCCCAGATATGCTTCGATAACCCGCTGATCATTCTGGACTTCCGCAGGAGTACCGTGCGCGATCAGCTTGCCAAAGTCGAGGACATAGATGCGTTCAGAAATCTGCATAACGAGATCCATATGGTGCTCAATCATGAAGACTGTGAGATTGTGCTCGTCCTTAATCTGGCGGATAAAATTCGTCAGCTCATAAGTCTCCTGCGGGTTCATGCCTGCTGCGGGCTCGTCGAGAAGCAGCAGCTCTGGAGCGGTAGCCAAGGCACGGGCGATTTCAAGACGCCGCTGAACGCCGTAAGGCAGGTTGACTGCCTTTTCGTTCGCGAGATGTGCCATTCCCTGACGTTCGAGCAGTTCCATACTCTCTTTACGCATCCGCATTTCCTCTTTGTGGTTGATGCGGAAAGTCGCCGAAAGCATGTTTTGCTTTGCACGCATATGCTTCGCGATAAGGACATTTTCAAAGACTGTCTGACTGCCAAACAGCCTTATGTTTTGGAAGGTACGGGCTATACCGTATTCAGTTATCTTATCCGGCGTTTTGCTTACGACCTTTGTATACTTGCCATTATTCTCGCCGGTGTAGAGCTTCTTCATTTTGCCGGAGGGGTGGTTTGAAACTATGATTTCGCCGTTAAACTCAACCTGACCGTTAGTGGGCTCATAGACGCCCGTGACGCAGTTGAAAGCGGTCGTCTTTCCGGCGCCGTTCGGGCCGATAAGCGCAACAATCTCACCCTTATTGACCTCTAAAGAAAGATTATTAACGGCGACGACACCGCCGAACTGCATTGTAACATCGGACAGGCGCAGAACGTTTTCACTCATTGCCGCTCACCTCCCCCTTCTTTTTCTTGGGCTTGAAACGGCTTGCGATACGCTCGATATCGAATTCCTTGTCTCCCATAATGCCCTTGCGCCAGAAGAGAACTACGCACATTATAATTACCGAGAAGACGACGAGTCGGAAACCGTTTCTGAAAAGTCCGGGAGCGGAGATGCCAAGGAACTTGCCGGCATCAAGACCGCGCAGCCACCATTCGGAAGCGGCGATAAAAAGGAACGAGCCTATGCAGCTGCCGGTGACCGAGCCTATGCCGCCAAGAACGACGATGAGCAGTATTTCATACGTCATCGCTGATTTGAAAGCTGATGCCTGAATCGTGCCCTGAAACATTGCAAGCAGCGCTCCGCCGATACCGGCGAAGAAAGCGCTGGTGCAGAAAGAAAGCATCTTATGGCGCGCTAGGCCTATACCCATCGCTTCCGCCGCGACCTCATCGTCCCGTATGGCCTTGAATGCGCGGCCGTAAGAGGAGTTGATAAGCATAATTATTATCGCAATGCATATGCCCGCAATAAGAATCGGGAGCATTGTCGTCGAAAAGCTAATAAGCCACGGTGATTTTGTAAACAGGTCGTTGAAAAACGGTTCTTCTTTTAAGCCGTATATTATTGAATCAAAGGTCGGGAATTTTCTGAGCATGTTTGAGCCGTTAGTAATGGGTCCAAGCGTATTCCATTGGAAAATTGCCCGGATAATCTCGGCAAATCCCAGAGTCGCAATCGCAAGATAATCGCTTTTCAAACGCAGAACCGGCAATCCTATCAAGTACGCAAAAATCACGGCAGCAATACCTGCGAGTATGAGCGCTATGACGACCGGTAGTGTGAAGTGAATGATACCACCGTTGAAATATTGGTATACGGAGTCTCTGATTGTCTGGGGAGCAGAGGGTATAGTGAATATCGCATAGGTGTATGCGCCAATAAGCATGAAGCCCGCCTGACCGAGCGAAAACAGGCCGGTAAAGCCATTCAGCAGATTCATCGAAACAGCAACAAGCGCATATATCGCGCCCTTTTTAAGGACGACGAACACCATCGACGATGAGGGCAGAAAATAGCTGAATATAAGAACGATTGCAAGCAGTGCAACTATTAGTGCCACATTGATAAGGTTTTTCTTCTTTTTATTCATAACATCACCTCAAACCTTATCGGTTTGTTTCTCACCGAACAAACCGGTTGGTTTGACAATGAGAATAATTATGAGCAACGCAAATGTGAACGCATCGGAGAATGTAGCAAGTCCCAAGGGACTTTTTATAATACCGGCCGCAACCAGAACCGAGTCGAGACCTTTGATAATGTTCTCACATATGCCTATGATGAATGCACCGACAACAGCTCCGGGAATCGACCCAATTCCCCCAAAAACAGCCGCGACGAAAGCCTTGAGCCCCGGCATCGCGCCGGAGGTCGGAACAACGCCGGCGTAATTCGTGAAGTAAAGCATCGAGCCGATTGCCGCAAGGCAGGAGCCTACTATAAAGGTTGCGGATATAACGCTGTCTATCTTGATACCCATGAGCTGCGATGTTTCAAAGTCTTTTGATACAGCGCGCATGGCCATGCCCATCTTCGTGTGGTTGATGAACAAAACAAGAATGACAACGAGAACGATGGTGAGCACCGGGGTTATCACAGTGACTCGCTTCGTGACCGCGGTCCCTATAGTTATCGTATCGGAAATCCACGGAATCGAGGGGTAGTTTTTATTTAATCCACCGGTTATATAGAGCGAGATGTTTTGAAGCAAGTAGCTCACGCCAATGGCAGAAATCATGATTGACATGCGGGGTGCGTTGCGCAGTGGCTTATAGGCCGCTCGTTCAATTATAAAGCCCATCAGCACTGTTAAGATTATTACGAGCGGAACGGTAATGTAGAGCGGCGCCCACGATGACAGATAGACCATCATAAGACCGGCGACCATGAAAACATCGCCGTGCGCAAAGTTAATGAGCCTTAAAATACCGTAAACCATCGTATATCCGATTGCAATCAGTGCATACTGACCGCCGACCGAAATACCCGACAGTATATATGGTAAGTTGGCAGATAAAAAATCCATAGAGGAACCTCCTCAGATTTGGGCTGTCTCGAAAGGATTCGATCGCTCGCACCCTTTCGAGGCAGCCCATTGTCCTTTTTAGCGTTTTAATAAAAGGGCATGGCGGGGGCTTAACCCCCGCCTATACCACTTATGTGCAAGTGATGTTATGCTGATTTATTGTGCCTTCTGGACAGCAACGAAGTCCCAAGCACCGGTTTCGGTGTTTGCGGTCTTAACGTATGCGGTATCGCGGACGGCATCGCCGTTTACTGCGTCAAATGCGATAGCGCCGGATACGCCGGTATATGTGACTTTCCAGATAGCCTCGTTGACAGCAACAGGATCAGTTGTTCCGGCAGCCTTAAGAGCTTCAAGAGCGGTGAAGTATGCATCATAGCCCATCGCGGAAACAGCTGCTATTGTGGTATCGCCGTTGTTGCTTGCAAGAGCGGTGGAATCGGATTCGAGCCATGCCTTGAAGCCGGCGTCAAATTCAGTATTTCCGCCTTCCTGATAGAAGGTGGTGATATAGACCTTGACGGCCTTGCCCTTGGCGGCGTTGAGAATGACGTTGGAATCCCATGTGTCGCCGGCGAGAAGCGGAGCTGTAAGTCCCTGGGAGGAGGCCTGATCAATGATCAGAGCGGCAGCCTCAGTGGATACGGGAGCAAAGAAAACGTCAGCATTACTGTTCTTAGCGGTTGTTATGTAGGAAGTGAAGTCCGAGTTGCCTTCGGGGAAGGTTTCATAAACAACGGTTCCGCCGAGAGCTTCGAAAGCCTGCTTGAAGTAATTGCAGAGGCCGACGGAATAGTCGTCACCGAGCTTTGCAAGGCAGTAAGCAGTCTTTGCCTGGAACTGATCTTTAGCAAAGTTTGCAAGAACAGTGCCCTGGAAAGGATCGAGGAAGCAAATGCGGAAATAGTGGGTGTTGCCCTCTGTAACCTGCGGGTTTGTGCAGGTAATGCCGATTGCGGGGATGCCGGCATTCTTAAATGTGTCGGATGCTGCCATGCAGACACTGGATCCATAGGAACCCAGAACGACGGAAACGCCGGCGCTGACAAGTTCCTGAGCAGCAGAAACGGCCTTATCGGTCGAAGACTGGTTGTCAACGGGAACGAGCTCAACTGTGTAAGTTTCGCCTGCAATGTCAACTGTGGGCTGTACGGTGTTTGCATACTGGACTCCGAGAGCCTCTTGCTTGCCGCCTGCACCATTGTCGCCGGATGCGGGCTCAAATACGCCGATTTTGACAACCTTGTCGCCGGTAGCAGAAGCATCGGTGCTAGCCGCCGGTGATTCAGTAGCCGCCTTCTGTCCGCAGCCTGCAAACACACAAATGAGCATCATGCAAGCAAGGATGATAGCCAAATACTTTCTCATTACTTTTCCTCCGTTTTTTCGCGGACATCGGGCCCGCGATTATAATGTTGTCCGCCGCATATGGACATTTGTCCTCATGCGACTACGCTAAGTATTATAGCGCAGCAAAGCGTTATTTGCAAGGATTAAAATCAATTTATTCACGAATATTTGCTTAGAATGTTTATATTTCGAATTATTAAGCATATCAGTAGCAGAATTAAATAATCCACGGACGGCGGGCTTCATTTTATTAATAAATTATTTAACATTGGCGTATCAAGTGATAACGCTTTTTTAACTTAATATACTATTTCAAATTTAAAGAAGAAGTTTTTCATGCAAATTGCGGGTGAGCTTTTGCAGTTGACTTTTCGTATTACCATATATTATGTAAACTATTTAATAATATATAAGTACTTTAAATTCAAAATACAGGGTTTGTTAATAACTGGTATTATTCTCCTAGTATCTTCGCAAATAAGGACAATTGACTGTTGATAAACCTGTTGACAATGTTTATAACCTTTTGAATATATATTATCCGCCGTTATTTATGTAAATAAGTTCCTGTAAACTCTTGTCGAAAAACCACGAATCTAAAGCTGCATTTTGACATAATATCTTTTAATAAAATACGTATGCAATTTTTGTTTATATCTTTAGTATCAGGTTACTCTTAAGCGCGACCTAAGTATTGTATACTTATCGGTGTGCGCGAGGGAAACACATCCGTACGAAAGACACTTTGCTATATGCAACATATTTAATATAAAAAGCAGCGCAAAATTGCGCCGCTTTTACTTCTATGCTTTTGTCCATTTTTTTACTTCATCGTCGGTGCCAAGGACATAATGTGTACCGCCGAGATGGTGCTGGGAGCCGATGTTATAGTCGATGCCCGCCTTCTTGTAATCGTAGGATTGGGTGACACGACTTCTCTCCGTATGCGGATTCGGTATCGGAATTGCCGAAAGAAGGCTTTGGGTGTAGGGGTGGATGGGATTTGAAAATATCTCGTCTTTCGTACCGGTCTCCACAAGATGCCCCATATGAAGAACGCCAATACGTTCAGATATATACTTCACCATCGAAAGATCGTGCGCTATAAAGAGATAGGCCGTTCCTGTCTCCTTCTGAATATCCTTCATTAGATTAACAACCTGCGCTTGGATTGAAACGTCCAAGGCGCTGATGCACTCGTCTGCGATAATGAGCTTCGGATTCATGACAAGGGCACGGGCAATGCCGACGCGCTGCCGCTGTCCGCCAGAAAACTGATGCGGATAACGCTCTGCGTGCTCAGGGTCAAGCCCCACCTTGACAAGTATGTCGGCGACTTTTTCTTTTCTCTCCTCGCGGGACGAATACAGATGGTGAATATCCAGACCCTGCGCCACGATGTCCTCAACCTTTTTGCGCGGGTTAAGACAGGCCATAGGGTCCTGAAAAATCATCTGCATCTCAGTGCGCAGGAGCTCGTTCTCGCGCTTTGAGAGCTTCCCCGATATGTCCATTCCGTCGAAGTTGATGTTTCCTTCTGTCGGGTCATAAAGGCGTATGACGCTGCGGCCTATAGTGCTCTTGCCGCTGCCGGACTCCCCTACCAACCCATAGGTCTCCCCGGGGTATAATACAAAATCGACACCATCGACTGCACGAACAGTGTAAGTGCGGTTCATTTTAAAGTACTGCTTTAGCCCTTTGACTTCAAGCAGCGGCTTTCTTTCATCAGACATTTCGCTCACCCTCCTTTTGCATACGGGTTATGCGGTTTTTTAGCTCCACAGGCATATCGACCTTTGGCGCGCGCTCGTCAAGCAGCCATGTCGAAGCGTAATGTGTGTCAGAAATCTTGAACATCGGGGGCTCCAGTCTCTCATCGATCTTGAGAGCGTAGATGTTGCGCGGCGCAAAGGCATCGCCCTTTATCGCGTTCTTAAGGCTCGGAGGCGAGCCGGGTATTGTATAAAGTCTGCTGTCGTCGGTATCGAGATCAGGCATCGCGGATAGCAGTCCCCATGTATATGGATGTCTGGGGTCAAAGTAAATCTCGTCCACTTTGCCTTTTTCGATGATCTTGCCCGCATACATAACGTTTACATAGTCCGCAACCTTCGCAACTATGCCGAGGTCATGTGTAATGTAAATGACGCTTATGCCGCGTTCTCGCTGAATTCTCTGTATAAGCTCAATAATCTTGGCCTGAATTGTCACGTCCAGCGCGGTGGTCGGCTCATCGCAGATGAGAAGCTCAGGGTCGCAGGCAAGCGCAATCGCAATTACGATGCGCTGACGCATACCGCCTGATAACTGGTGCGGATACTGCTTCATACGCTTCTCAGGGTCGTCGATGCCGACTTCCTTAAGAAGGTCAAGAGCTTTTTCGTAGGCCTCTTTTCTCGATGTTCCGTAATGCCATACCATGCCCTCCATAATCTGCTTTGCAACAGACATTGTGGGGTCAAGGCTCGTCATAGGGTCTTGAAAAATCATTGCTATACGCTTGCCGTTTATTTGCTTGCGCATCTCTTTTTTGGAGAGTGTTAAAAGGTCTATGGTAGCATTTCCGTTTGCTTCTCGGTTATAAGTGAATTTTATTGTGCCGCTGTTCACAACGGCGTTTTTGTCGAGTATACCCATCACGGCTTTCATAGTGACCGACTTGCCGCTTCCGGATTCGCCCACTATCGCGAGAGTCTCTCCTTTATAAAGGTCAAGATTAACACTGCGGATAGCGTTAACTGTTGCTCCTGAGGAAACAAAGGAAACGGATAGGTTCCGCACCTCGAGCACTTTTTCACGTCCTGTTTTTTTCATGCCCCTCACCTCACATTTCCTTGAGCTTCGGGTCAAACGCTTCGCGCAGACCGTCCGCAAGCATATTGAAGCAGAGCATCAAAAGGGCAAGAACAAGAATCGGCGAAACAATCTGATATGGGTGCGTCGTGAAGCTGTTGAAAGCATCGCTGATGAGGCTTCCGAGGCTGCACATCGGAACGGGTATGCCAAGTCCGACGAAGCTTAGGAACGCCTCTGTAAAGATTGCGGTCGGTATGCTGAACATAAGCTGAGTGATTATCTGTCCAATGATATTTGGCAGCACTTCCTTGAAAATAATGAAGAAATGCTTTGCCCCGAGCGTGCGGGACGCCAGAACGAACTCCTGCTCCTTGAGCTTGAGCATCTCCGCTCGAGCGATACGGCTCATGCCTATCCACTCGGTTATCATCAGCGCGAATACTATCGTAATGAAGCCGCGGGGCAGAATGAGCATGAGAAGAGTAACAATAACAAGGCGCGGTATGCCGTTTAAGATCTCTGCAATTCTCGACATGAGGCTGTCGACCTTACCGCCGAAATAGCCGCTTATAAGGCCGTAGCTCATGCCGATTATCATGTCTATAATCGCAGCGCAGAGCGCTATGCCCAGAGAAATGCGAGTGCCCTCCCAGACGCGCGTCCATATGTCGCGTCCAAGCACGTCTGAGCCAAACCAGTAATAAACGTCGACAAGGCCCTTGTCCTCATAGCCGTTTATTATCTTTGTACCCGTGGTAGTTTTTAGAGATTCTTCGCCGTCGAAGATACCGACGTCTTCGAGCCCCTGAATCCTCGGCGCAAAGTTTTTCTGGGTGAGATTCTGTTTTGAATATGAATAATTCGTCATCATCGGCCCAAAAGCGGCAAAAACGCCGATGATTATGACAAGAATCAACGAAATGACCGCTCCCCTGTTGCCGAAGAAGCGGCGGCGCACCTCCAGCCAGTAGTTCTGGCTTGCAAAGTTTGTATCTATACGCGCAGCATCGGCGTTTTCGCGCAGAGTGAAGTCGTCCGGCAGGAACTCAAATACCGCAGATTCGGTTTTAGGGCCCGAAGCGGTTAAAGGCTGTATTTTTCTCAGTTTCGCCATCAGTTTTCACTCTCCTTTGCCAGACGGATGCGCGGATCGATGACTCCATAGAGAATGTCCACGACCAGCATAATGCCTATGTACATTGCGCTATAAATGAAGCTCAGCGAGATTACTACGTTATAGTCGTTCGACTGTATCGCGGTGACAAGAAGGCTGCCTACGCCGGGTATTGAGAAGATCTTTTCAACGACTAAGCTTCCTGTCATCAAATCAACGATCAGCGGAGCCAGAACTGTGACTATCGGAATGAGCGAGTTTCGAAGCGCGTGCCGGACTATAAGCGGCCCGCCGTAAATGCCTTTGCTCTCCGCAAGCAGCATATAATCGCTTCCCAGAACCTCCAGCATCTCGGTACGCGTAAACCTTGCCACTGACGCCAAAGTAAACAGGCTCAGAGCTATGCTGGGCATAACGCTGCTTGCCAGGGGGCTGTTCTGCGAATACAGCATCGGCAGCCAGCTAAGCTTAAACCCAAAAGTATAGCTTAGTCCCAGCGCGAACACATAGCTCGGAACAGATACGCCCAAAACGGAGATTATTGTGCATAGCGTGTCCCAGAAGGTACTATGCTTAAGCGCCGCGATAATACCCAGAATGAGCCCAAATATTGCTCCCAGCGAGACCGCCAACCCTCCTATCGCGATGGAAATAGGCAGTCGGGACTCGATGAGCTGGCTTATCGGCGTGTTCTTGCTGATATTATAGCTGACGCCAAAATCGCCTTGGAACATGTTGTAAACGTATTTCCCAAATTGCACGACGAGCGGCTGATCCAGTCCGTACTTTGCGTTCAGCGCGACTCTTTGCGTATCCGTGAGCTTTTCATCGTTGAATGGCGAGCCAGGCATAAGCTGGAGCAGAATAAAAAGCACCAGCGTAATCGCCAGTAGGGTCAATATGGAAATAAGCACACGTTTCAGAATGTATTTCTTCACGTTGTATTCCTTCCTCCAATACAAATAATGCCAAATTCATAACGCACGCATATGAACCCGCTACGACAGGATCTTTCCTCATCGAAACGGGTTCGTATGCGCGGGTTATGCGTAAGGTGAGCAGAACTGAACCTTACCTTATGGCCCGAACGCCGCGCGGGAGTCCTGATATTTTTCAAAACTACCGCGCGGCAAATTGGTCATTTCAGGGCTATACAGCCAAGCCGCTGTTAACCCTTAACAGTGTTCTTGTAAACTCTGTTCAAAGCAACAGGATGGAATTCAATTCCGGTGACGTTGCTCTTTATCATGTTGGCATCAGCCTTGGTGTAGATAGGTGCGATAACAGCTTCGTCCATAACGATCTTTTCAGCATCGTACATTGCGCTCCAGCGGCCTTCAAGATCGGTTACATACTTACCGGTGGTGCAGTCGGCAATGATGGCGTCATAGTCGGCATTGCTCCACAGACCATAGTTGTTGTCGCAGTCGGTGATCCACATACCAAGATAGGTCATAGGATCAGCATAGTCAGGTCCCCAACGGGTGAGGCAGACTTCGTATTTGCCGCTCTGGATGTCCTCAACGCGCTGCTTTTTGGGCTCGACCTTGAGGTTTAGTGTAACGCCGGGCAGAGCTGCTTCTAGCTGCTCCTTGAGAACCGCTGCTACGTTCTGAGTCTCGGTCTGATCCTCGACGAGAAGCTCGAAGGTGAAGGAGTTCTGACCAAGCTCTTCGCAGGCCTTTGCGTAATACTCAACAGCTTTTGCAGCGTCGTCAGCGCAGACGTCTGCAAACTTTTTCTGGTCGCCGGAGAAGTCAGAGCCGTCCGGACCTGCAGCAAACTGAGGAGGAACTGCGGTATATGTAGCGACAGAGCCGTCCTTGACGACGTCTGTTACGATAGCTTCACGGTTGATAGCATTCGTGATGGCAAGACGCATATTAGCGTTTCCAAGAGCTTCAACATCGTGACCGTTCATTGTAAGATACCAGAGGTATCCTGCACCGACAACGTTGAGTTCGGGATCGTCCTTGACCTGGTCAACCTGGTCGCCGGAGAGCTTAACGATATCGAGGTCCCCGTTCTGATAGCTCATGAGAGCCTGCTGGCTGTCCTTGATGACCTGATAGTTCAGACCCTCGAGCTGGACCTTGGCAGCATCGTAGTAGTCAGGGTTCTTCTTGAGAGTGAAGCTGAGGGTTGCGGGCTCATAGCTATCAAGGATGAAAGCGCCGTTGGAAAGAACAGTCTCGGGGCTTGTGCCGAAAGTACCGGTTGCTAGGCCTTCATAAAAAGCACGGTTTATAGGGTAATATGTGGGGAAGTAGAGAAGGCTGTCAAAGTAAGAGACAGGGACATTGAGCTCCACCTTCAGAGTCTTCTCGTCTACAGCGGTGACACCTAGATCCGTAACGGGCTTCTCACCTGCGATGATCTCGGCAGCGTTTTTAATCTGACCGATGTCGCTCATCATGTAGGAGTATTCGGAAGCGTTTGCCGGATCAACGGCGCGCTGCCAGCCGAATACGAAATCGTCGGCTGTGACGGGGTCGCCATTGGACCAGTTAGCGTCGTCGCGAATCTTATAAGTATAGGTAAGACCGTCGTCGCTGACAGTTTCCTCCGCGCAGAGCGCGTTGACTGCCGCGCCGTCAGCATCCATCTGCTTAAGACCGTCTGTGAAGTCTGCAATGACTTCAAAGCTTGTTCCGTCTGTCGCTATCTGGGGATCGAGGCTCGCCACTTCAACCTCTACCATAACGTTGAGTGTGCCGCCTGTAGCCACGGGTGCTGCGGAGGCGTCTGCCGCAGGTGACGTTTCTGCTCCCTTGGTTCCGCAGCCGATGAGGCCAATCACCATCACAAGTGCAAGAACAATAACGCCGATTTGCTTAGTTAATTTCATTCATTTTCTCCTTTCCATTGTGTGCAATCCCAAATATCAGCAAACATTTCCGTTTCTTCTGTGTGGACAAAGTTACGCAAGAGACAGACACGGAATATTTGCCAATTTTATTAAGGATAACACTTTGAAGCTTCGAAGTCAATTTATCTGCATAATATTTTAAAATAAATTGCAAATCCCATGCTAATTTAAAGCGGCATTTAGCTAACTTAGCTATGCCGCTCTACATTTATATAAAAACTACAACATATATACTTACTTGAAGGGGGCTGTACTATATATTTGGTTTGTTCTTTTTCTAATTAGCTCTTTAGCGTGTAATATATATGTCAAAATTGTAAATTTATAGTTGAAATTCTGCCGAAGATGAGCTATTATAGCTTCAGAATCTTTAAATACGGTACTGAGATGCCGGCAAGGTTGTTATACGGGATACGACTATACATTCTAGTCGTTTTGTAACCTTGTCTGAATACTCGGGCAAGGCTTTTTTGTTGGATTTCGATTAGACTATTTTTTTGCTGGGGATGTCATTATGAAATTCAAAGCTCAAATTATGACTGAAGAAGACGTTAATCGGGTCCTCGTCAGGATTTCACACGAAATTCTAGAAAAAAACCACGGCTCGCAAAACTTGTGCCTTATCGGCATCAAGACACGCGGGATACCTCTGGCCTACAGACTTGCGCAAAACATCAAGAAGATTGACGACTCTGAAATAGACGTCGGTGAGCTGGATATCACGCTTTACAGGGACGACCTGTCGATGGTTTCGAAAAACCCTGTCGTCAGTCAGACAAAAATTCCTTTTTCGGTTGAAGGCAAAACAGTTGTACTTGTTGATGACGTTATCTTCACCGGAAGAACCGCCCGCGCAGCACTGGAAGCCGTTATGGAAGTCGGACGTCCGGCAAAAATTCAACTTGCAGTCCTTATAGACAGAGGGCACAGCGAGCTTCCGATTAAGGCAACCTATGTAGGAAAGAACATACCGACCTCGCAAAATGAGGTCATCTCGGTCCATCTTTCCGAACACGACGGTTATACAGATGTGTGTATAAAAGAAAAATAAATTAATATAGAGGAGAAAAAAATGAACAAAGAAAAAGCTGTCATCGGCTACCTGCCTGATGAAAAACCGGCCCCCCTTAAGCTCCTGCTTTATGCGATTCAGCAGGTCATCGTAATGTTCCCCGCAACAATCGCAGTTGCACTCATCACGGGCTTCCAGGTTTCCACTACCCTTTTCGCCAGCGGTCTGGCAACCATTTTCTTCGTTTTCATTTCAGGCAAAAAAATTCCGATGTACTACGGCTCCAGCTTCTCCTACCTGTCTGCCATAGCAGGTCTTACTGCAGCTCAGGGATTTTCAAAGGTTAACGGAATACTTCCGACTGAGGCCATTCAAATCGCTCAGTTCGGCATTATCGCTTCCGGTCTTGTTTCCATTGCCGCCGGTCTGCTCGTACGCTTCTCCGGCAGAAATGCAGTTGAGAAAGTCCTGCCCGCAACGATTACGGGTTCTATCGCTATGATAATCGGTCTTACCCTTGCCGGAAACGCATTGGGCGACGCTGCTCCAAAAGCTGTCGCCGAAGGCGAGGTCGCAACGGTAATTAACAGCGGTTGGGTTTGGGCTGTATCCCTTGTTACCCTGCTTTCGACCGTTTTCTTTTCAAAATACCTCAAAGGTTTTCTTGGACAGCTCCCGCTGCTTCTCGGCGCCGGTGTCGGCTGCTTGTTCGCAGCGATACTCTACTGGGTCGGCGGAGCGGATATGAACCTTTTCCGCAGCCTCCCCGCCGAAGCTCTGGCAGCTTCGACATGGAAGCTTGGAGACGGCAGCATCTTTGCTCTTCCCGCTTTTTCAATGCCAAAGGTTTCGTGGGCAGCAGTCGCTGCAATCATGCCGATCGCGATTGCAACAATTCCCGAGTCCACCGCTCATATCTATCAGCTTGATATATACGTAAACGACCTTGCCGAGAAAAAAGGTAAGAAAAAATACGACCTTGCAAGTCTGCTTGACAGGAACCTCATCGGCGACGGCATCTGCGATATGATAACCGGCTTTGTAGGCGGCCCCGCCGGAACAAATTACGGTGAAAACATAAGCACAATGGCAATTACAAAGGTATTTTCCATTGTTGTAATGGTAGCAGCGGCCGTAATTGCAATGGTCATTTCCTGCTTTACGCCTCTGATAACAGTCATCTATGCAATTCCAACAGCTGTAATCGGCGGACTTGAAATCTATCTTTTCGGCGCAATTGCTGCTCAGGGTATTGCAATCATGATCGACAAGAAGGTTGATATGTTCAGCTCCAAGAACATCGCCGTTATCGCCTCAGTTATGGTTATCGGCGTCGGCGGGCAGTATGCCTTTGGCGGCTCCATCCCCTTCTTTGGTCTTCAGGTTCCCTGCATAGCAGGCGCCGCAATATTCGGCATCATATTGAACCTCATCCTCAGCATCGGCGAAAAGAAAGAAAAAGTCAACTAAAATACACAACTATCACCATTAGTTAAAAAACGCCCGATTTAGTTCGGGCGTTTTTTATTTTGGAAACATTAGATTATAGTACCTGCGCCTCTTGCCGATTGACTGATGTCATAATCTATGATATTTTGTTTTCAAAATGCAAAATACTCCGCTTTATTCCGCTGCTTAATGCGGAATATTTTTAAGTGACAGCATTCAATCTCACCGGAGGAAACCCTATGCAGCAACGAGCGAAGGAAGCTATCATCAAGTCTTTCAAGGAACTGCTTACAAAGCAGTCAATCGATAAAATAACAGTTAAGGAAATCTGCCAGCGCTGTAATGTGAACAGGCAGACCTTCTATTACCATTTCACCGACATTATGGGCATCTTTAAGTATGTTATGTTCAAAGAAATGTCCCGCGACATTGCCCAAAACAGGACTTTTGAGACTTGGGAGGGCGGCTTTCTCGCCACAATGAACTATCTAAAAAACAACTCTAGGATGATACTTCACGTCTACAATTCCTCCTTCAGGCCTGAGGCTGAGGCTTTTTTTACGAGTCTTTCTAATAAACTGATGCTTGATGTAGTCGATGAGTGCATTGAAGACATGGGTGTAAATATTACTGAGAAAAACAAAAACTTTATTATCAACTTTTACAGACGCGTCTTTAACGGTCTTTATGTTGATTGGATTAATGAAGGCATGGAGGAAGAGCCAGAAACCATGCTTCAAAAGCTTCTGCTGATGATTTCAGGAAGCATACCGCGCTCGGTAGCCGCTTTTGTAGAATATGAAAAATCCGGTCAATAAAATAACTATATTTCAATTATAATCTGACACATTTCAATATTTGTCTATTGATTAACAAACCACTTAAATAATAAAATAACAATGTCAGAAAAAGTTAGCTGATATGCTAATACTATTGTTTTTGAGGGGTTTGTATTATGTTTGATTTTACACAGGGCGGCGGTGTAGTGACCGCTATTCTCGGGTGGCTTCTTGTGTTTGCTGCTTTATTTGCTGCAAACGAGTTCACTCGCAGATTTAAATGGGTAGGCTTTGCCGCATTCGTTGTAATGCCTATCGTTCTTACAGTTTTGTGGTTCACTGTTTTAGATGGGAAAGTTTATAAGGACTGGTTCCACCTATTCAAGGTCTATTCCTCAACAGCCGGCTGCATCATTTTCTGGTGTATTCGTTTCGTCGGTGGAACGAAGAAGGACGGCTCAAAATGGAGGCTTGCAGATAAAAAAGGCTTCCTTTTCCTTGCGTTCCTTATCCTCGCCATCAACATCCTAGAAGCCTGCATCAAGGATTTAGAGGTTGGAAAACTCTATTATCTGGCCAAGGAGCTTGTTTCCGAGCCAGGTACAAATGGCGCCACTCAATACTACCTCATCGGCGGTTCGTGGAACGTTATGAACGCCGTCGCCGGATTCCTAAACATCATCACAATCACCGGATGGTTTGGCATTCTCATCAGAAAGAAAACCAAAAAAGACGGCAGCCGCGATATGCTCTGGCCCGACATGCTTTGGTTCTGGATTATTGCGTATGACCTCTGGAACTTCGCATATACATATAACTGCCTGCCCCACCATGCTTTCTACTGCGGTATCGCACTTCTGCTTGCACCAACTCTCTGCGCGTTCACAGTCGGCAAAGGCGCATGGCTTCAGCACAGGGCTCAGACTCTGGCTCTTTGGTGCATGTTTGCTCAGACCTTCCCAATGTTCCAGGATCACAGCAAGTTTACTGTCGTTTCAAGCTACAATCCCACAGTTTACACGATAGTCAGCGCTCTCGCACTTGCATCAAACATCGCCGTGTTTATCTACATGGTTTACAAAGTCATAAAGGCAAAGAAAAATCCGTATACAAACGATATCTATACGGACCTCAAAAAGTATAAGGAAATTAAAGAATTAGCTGAATAGGCTTAGATACAGAAAGAGCGGCAACTAAATGTTTGCCGTTCTTTCTGTATCTTTTGTATTTTATGTTGTAATTGACTTGCGATATATATCATATGTATTAAAGACCTTTTTCATCGTTTTCTATAGATATAATATTTTTTCAATATAATCTTAAAAAAACTCTTGATATATTTTACAGTATGTGCTATATTTTAGAAGTAACCGATAATAGTAATTATTATCGATAGCAATATTATCAAATGGGTTAATTAATAATATTATTGAAAGGTTGGTCAACATGAAAAACGAACTTCAGAAATTTTATATTTGCAAGCATTGTGGCAATATTATCGGTATGATCGAAAGCTCCGGAGTTACACCTGTATGCTGCAATGATACCATGACCGAGCTTGTTCCCAACACAACCGATGCCTCCCAAGAAAAACATGTTCCCGTAATTAAGGTCGATGGCGGCAAGGTCATAGTCGACATTGGCTCCGCTCCCCATCCAATGACCGAGGAACACCACATCAGTTGGGTTTATATTATGACGGAAAATGGCGGCCAGCGTAAGAATCTTGACCATACCGGCACCCCTTCTGTTTCCTTCATGCTGACGGACGACGACAAGCTTGTTTCTGCTTTCGCATACTGCAACCTACATGGGCTCTGGAAAGCCGATGCATAAAACTGGCTCGATAAAATAATTCTGAAAGAAGGTCTTTTTATGAAAAAGTACACCTGCACAGTCTGCGGCTATGTTTATGACGAGGAAAAAGGCGATCCCGACGGTGGAATAGCTCCGGGAACCAAGTTTGAGGATATTCCAGATAGCTGGGTATGCCCCGTCTGCGGCGCTTCGAAATCCGATTTTGAAGAAACAGCATAAAACTCCGGTCTAAATAATTCATACGGAGGTTAATAATGGATACAGCTGCTCTATATAACATTTCTTACGGTCTATATGTCGTCGGCACAAAAATTGACGGTAAAAACGCAGGCTGCATCGTTGACGCATTTATTCAGTCCACAAGTGCTCCTGTTCCCACTGTCATTCTTTGCAGTATACAAGCCAATCAGACAAACGCTGCAATCAAGCAAACCGGCGAATTCACTGTCTCGGTGCTTGGCAAAGACGTGGACCCATTCGTTATTGGCAATTTCGGTTTTCAGTCCGGCAGAGACGCCGACAAATGGGTGAACGTACCGCACAAGTTCGTTGAAGGTCTTCCCGTACTAGAAAAGGCAGTCTCCTATTTCCGCTGCAAGGTAACGGATTTTAAGGAGCTATCCACGCACACCGTATTTTTCTGCGATGTTATCGACGCCGAGCGCGGCGAAGGCGAGCCGCTAGTCTACGGAGACTACCAGAAGTCCATGAAGCCAAAAACACTCGAAGCCTTCAAACAGTACAAGCAGACTGGAAAAGCTCCTTCCCCTATCGCAAAGTGGGTCTGCACTATCTGCGGCTATGTCTACGATGGTGATGTTCCCTTTGAAGATTTACCCGACGACTGGAAATGCCCTTTATGCGGTGCGCCTAAAAGCGCGTTTGTTAAGCAGTAATTCTCTTTCAATATAATAATTTTTCTCCTCCATAGTGTCCCTCCATTTAACCAGGCGCTTGTCTTAATGGCAAGCGTCCGGTTTCGTTTTACAGTGTGTAATTGATGTGAATAACATTAGAATAAGTATTTAGAAATTTATCTAAATACCCTCTTGACATATTTGAAATAAGGTGTATATTCTATTTCGAAAATAGTCAAAATAGAACCCTTTGATAATTGCAACAGATATGGTATAATTTTTCAAATAACCAAGGAGGATATTAAATGCTGAATATAACTGGACTGACAAAAATCTATGGTGACAAAAGGGCAGTCGACAAGCTGACCCTGCATATAGCTCCCGGCGAAATATATGGCTTCATCGGTCATAACGGCGCGGGCAAGACAACAACCATCAAATGCTGCTGCGGTATTTTGCGCTTTGAGGAAGGCGACGTCTTTGTGGACGGCATATCCGTCAGAGAGAATCCTCTGGAGTGCAAAAAGAAACTTGCTTATATACCCGACAACCCCGATATGTACGAATTCCTTTCCGGCATAGCGTACCTAAATTTCATAGCGGATATTTTTGGTGTTCCGACAAAGGAGCGCGAGGAGCGGATTAAGAAATACTCCAACCTTTTTGAACTTACAAGCGATCTCGCCCAGCCGATTTCCGCTTATTCACACGGAATGAAGCAGAAGCTCGCTCTTATATCCGCGTTCCTTCATGAACCTAAGCTTATCGTAATGGACGAACCCTTCGTCGGTCTTGACCCTAAGGCTTCCCACATGCTTAAGGAGCTGATGCGCGAGCACTGCGCCAAGGGCGGAGCAATCTTTTTCTCAACGCATGTGCTTGAGGTCGCGGAAAAGCTCTGCGATAAGGTTGCAATAATCAAAGAGGGCAAGCTGATTGTATCCGGCACTATGGACGACGTCAAAGGCACAAGCTCACTGGAGGATGTATTCCTCGAACTGGAAGGTGACGGCAATGTTTAAGGCTCTTCTCAAAACAAGGCTCGCTGCTATTGGTGCGTTTCTGTTTCTCAAAAGCGGAGGACAAAATAATAAAAAGTCTTCAAAGCTTAAGCTTTTCGGTTTTGCTTTGCTTATGCTTTATGCGTGCTTTGCCTTTATGATGATGTTCGCGATGTATTTTCAGCAGATTGCTAAGCCGTTTTTCCACGCGGGTATCGGCTGGCTATACTTTACGCTTTTTGCAATGACAGCTTTTGCTTTAATGTTCATCGGCAGTGTCTTCACAGTGAAATCCCAACTTTACGAGGCAAAAGACAACGAGCTTTTGCTGTCCCTGCCCATTCCCCCTCGGCTTATTCTGGGCAGCCGCATGATAATGATTATGGTTCTTAACTTTGTGTTTGAACTGCTCGTTGCTGTTCCGGCTTATGTTATGTGGGTTAGAGCCGTACCTGTCACGTCTGCGCAGGTGATTTCTTTCGTGATTCTAGTTCTTGCTCTACCCTTCCTTTCGGTAGCGATTTCCGGAGTTTTTGGCTGGCTAATAGCCCTTTCCACCGGAAGGGTTCGAAACAAGTCTCTTATGACGGTTTTGTTTTCAGTCATTTTCCTCGGACTCTACTTTGTCTTCTTCAGTCGTGCAAATGTCTATATCCAAGAACTCGTCATGAACGGAAAAGCAATTGCGAGTTCTCTAGGTTCTGTCTCTCCCCTTTTCTGGATTGGAAATTCGGTCGCCGAACCGAACGTACTTCAACTGGTGCTGTCTGTTCTGATAATGCTCTTACCTTTCGTTCTTATGTATTATTTACTTACGGTAACCTTTATCAGTGTCGCGACGGCTAAGCGCGGCGCCGCAAAGGTAAAGTATGAGGAAAAGGCAATGCACTCGTCATCTCTTTCCTCCGCTCTTTTCAGACGTGAGCTGAAGCACTTGCTCTCCTCCCCCGTATATATTCTGAACGCAGGTCTCGGAGTAATTTTTACCGTTGTTGCAGCGGTAGCTCTGGTAATAAAAAAGGATACTATTTTAGATCTTGCGTCTCAAATGAATTTTGGCGGCGAAACTGCTTCGGCCGCCGCGGTTTTTGCCCTCTGCCTGCTGTGTACAACAGTGCTCTTCACAGCGCCCTCTGTTTCATTGGAGGGTAAATCGCTCTGGATTGTCAAGTCGCTTCCAGTTACAGCAAAAGACGTATTGAACGCCAAGCTGCATCTTCACATTTATCTCACCGCTCCCGCAATTTTTCTTGCTGCTGCCGCCGCCATATATGTCATTGTACCCTCGATTCTGGACGTTGTAATTATCTTGTTGGCGCCTGTATTTTACGTTATGCTTTCCGCAAACATCGGTCTCATATGCAACCTTAAAAGCCCGAAATTTGATTGGATAAATGAAACGCAGGTTATTAAGCAGAGCATGAGCGTGCTAATGGCAATGCTTATAAGCTCTCTCATCGTCATTATTCCTGGTGTGCTCTATTTCGTGGCATTTGGCGCCATGGTTTCATCTACTCTATTTATGGTCGCTTATACTTTGCTTCTGATTATCGGTTGGTTCATATCTCAGAAATGGATATCGACGAGGGGCACAGAAATCTTCGACGGTTTTAACTGAGCTTAAAGCTCTTCTTATTAAAAAAGCGCGACGGTTAATTGACCGTCGCGCTTTTGCGCTTATTGGCTATCTTTAAAGAAGCTGTCTAATCTCGTTTTCGTGCTTGAAGAGCGCACAGCCGCCGGAATGCTGCATTGCATCTTCCTTTCCTATTCTCCGCACCTCTTCAAAAAAGGGTGAAGCGAGTATATCGAGTATCGAATGCTCTTTTACATTCAGTTTTGAAAACGGCGAAAAGGGGCAGGCCTCCGCGCCTCCGAAGGGATTGACGTGGAAGAAGCCGCGTCCAGCAGCTAAACAGCCGCCCATGTATTTCTCATCGCCCGGGAAGGCGAATATGTTCATATCAGTAAATTGAGCTTTAAATCTGCCGACCTCTTTGTTGAGACTCTCGGCCTCGCTCTCCGAAAGCACGAGTCCTTCCGTCCCCTTCTCGGCGGGAACGTATTCAACAAAGAATACAGCGCCGCAGCCCTTGCTTCTCAGGTCTCTGAGAAAGCTCTCAGTTACGACTGTTGCTAAATTGCGGTTCGTTACTGTCACCGATGCCGCGAAAAGAATTCCTCTTGTATGTAAATCGTCCATTGCCTTCTCGACATTCTCAGACACACCCTCACCGCGACGCAGGTCTGTCTCCTTCGAATCTCCCTCAATGCTGAAAACCGGAATAAGGTTGCGATGCTTTTCAAAAAGCTCAAGATATCCTTTGTCCAGAAGTGTTCCGTTTGTAAATATCGGGAATATCATGTTCGGAAAATCCGCCGCCAAACCGACTATATCCCGACGAAGCAGGGGCTCTCCCCCGGCAAGCAGGACAAACGATGTGCCAAGCTCAGAAGCTTCCGTGAGAACATTTTTCCATTCGTCTACGCTCAGCTCCTTTTCCCCTTGGTTTTCGGAGCAGATGCCACCCGCCCTAGCGTAACAGCCCGCACAGCGAAGATTGCATTTCGATGCGATACTCGCTATCAAAAACGGTGGAATGTGGTGGCCGCTCTCCTCGTAGCTTTGTCTCTTTTCCGTGCTAAGTGTAAGCGACGGAATAAGTGATACAAGAAAGTCGGTACTCTCACCTTCAGAAATGTAGAAATTTGATAAGGCTGAAGCGATTGAGCTTATCCCTTGTTCTATATATCTATTTAAGTCCATGCTATTTTCCCTTTTACTATATTTCAATTAGAGGAATACTGCCCGAACAATTCGCGCCTTCAGTCCGCAGTCATACTCAACGTAAAACATAGCTGCCGAAGTGATTAGTAGTGGCAGGAAAATTGGTAATGTCCAACCGAGAGTAAGCATTCCTAGGTTATACATATCGATTACAATCTCAACAGCAAGCGTAAATACTCCTGCTGTGAAAAATATCGCTCCGGATTTGAACAAGTGCGATAGCATTTTCATTTGTATTGTTGTTACAAGCGAAAAGACCAACATGCCTGCCAGAGCTGCAAGCGGCAGACCTAGCGGCAAAACCCATTGCGTTGAACCGGCTAGATGTCCGATCAAATACAGATAAGCGACTACAACCGCGGTGTCTGCAATTAGACAATAGCTAAGCTTCGGTCTATCGAACAGTTTCGGTAAGAAAGCGAATACAAACAAACAGGCTTCGGCTCCCCAGATATACGCTCCCCAGCTAATCCGTCCGTCTACCAGAATATCAATGGCAAAGCAGCACAGTGCGGGAAACAGAAGAAGAATAAGCCCTTTCAGCGCGGCATGCTTGCTGGCTAAAGGCACCTCTTCGCAGTTTGCCGGATAGGCTCTATCTGCTGCAACAGATTCATGAATCATATGCGTCCCGCAAAGCGGGCAAGAGGTTTCCGTGTGCGCGAGATACACCCCGCATTTTGAGCAATAATGTTGTTTCAAAATGTCACCTCTGATTGCTTTCTAGCGTAATGTGTATGCCCATACCTGAGAGCATTGTGAAAAACTTTTTTTCAACCAACGGTTCTTTAATCGTTCTTGATATATTAAAGCAAAGCTTATTTTGAAAGCTGACACAGCCACAGGATACAGGGTTTAGTCCTGCGCCAAGCATGAAGCCTATGCGCTCGATATACTTTGCCATTTCGTCAGGCAGCCTAACCAAGCCGAGATTTGAAAGAGTTGCGCTGTTATACCTGTCACCGTTCATTATATAATACATCTTCATAATGGGGTCCTTCAGGTAAAGGGGAGCAAGTTTCAAAAATGTGTTTTTCTCCGACTTAACATTGGAGCTGAATTTAGCCGTCAGCATTTTTTTGTTTGCTTCAAGCGCCATTCCATGTTTTATTATGGTGATAATTTCTTCAAGCGTATAGCTGCCCAAAGACGGAACTATACCCAGATTAACATATGAAGTAAAATTACGCAATGTGCTCGAAGGAAAATGCCGTCGTAGGTTAATTGGAATACATACTTTAACGGGCTGCTTCCTTCTGAAAGGCATGTTTTCCTTTTGCTGAATACTATAAATTGCCTGAATAAGAACAGCTGTAAGAAATTCGTTAATAGTGGCACCGAATTCCGTTGCTTTCGCACGGACTTCATCAAGAGGCATTATGCCGTTTGTGATATTAATTATCCCGTATTCTTCTCGCGTTCCTTTAATATGGTATGCGGGCTTTTCAAGTCTGCTGATCCCCATCGGCTTCGCGTATCTGAAAAAGCTGTCTTCATATTCCGCCTTTTGCGGAGCATCTGAACCGTCCAATATTCCATTGCCTCGCGGGATTATTACCGAATACTTCATCGATATATATTCGGCAACGAGCGTCTTCAGAAAAACCATTCCGCCGGTTCCGTCTGTCAAGACATGAAAATAGTCAACTGAAATTCTTTTTTTATAGCAGCTGACACGAAGCTGAAAGCCCTTGTTCTTCTTTTCGTTAAGATAAACACAAGGATTTCTGATGTCGTCGGATATGGGCGGAATTTCCTGCCTGTGTTCTAGGTGATACCAGAAAAAGCCCCGCTTGAGGTGCTGGCTAAAGCTCGGCATTCTTTTAAGTGCTCTTCCAAGAGCCAGCTCGAGAACTTTGCTATCAATTTCCTCTGTAAGCTCCATTGACAGACGAAACATTGATGGACTTCTCCTGCCTTTAGCTGCGGGATATATTTTTGCTGCATTATCAAGCGGAAGGAGCGGAGGAAACGCCGTAATATTATCATCATTACTAATCTGCATATAATTCTACCATTTATAAACCTTCTCATTTTTAAGAACGGTTTTAAGTTTCTTCTTTGACAATTTTATAATATCATTTAAATATGAACGTATCAACAACAATCAACTGGTAACTATTATCACTGCATCTAATATCGATTATCATATTACAGTAGTCAGGTACTTGTCAATACATTATAGCCAACATCTTGAAAATTGCACAAAAAATGCGGCAGGCTTTGGAAAACCCGTCGCAGGAATCGTTTTTAAAAATGGGGAGTAAGGGCTATTGCCATTACTCCCCGAGTTGTTTATATTCTCTGCCAAAGCAAACCCATTGCAGCAGTATCCAACAGGTTCAATTAACATAAACAAAACTAATATGCGAGATAGAATTACATGATGCCGTATTTCTTAATAAGATCAACTACGACATTGCTGTCGATTTTTTCCTTAAGCATAATGATAATCGGCAGGAGAACGGGTAGGAATACTTCAAGGGGCTTCCTGCCATCCATGAGCTTCATTGTCGACTCCATCAGTACGCGTACATCGTAAACGGATGCAAAAACTTCAGGAACGCCGCGGTCAACATTGAGCAGTGTGTAAACTGCTTCCATGCCGGTGCGAACAGCGAACTCTGTGGTGAAAACGGTGTCTCTCGGAGTCTCGACATGCTCGCCGAGGAAGCCGAAGTTAACAGCACCGTCGGGAACGACTTTCGGACGATCTCCGGCAGCTCTGTTCTCGAAATATGTAGTAACATAAGGCATGATGCAAGGAATGGTGTTGGCATGGTTCACTGCCAGGTCATGGATCTTGTCCTGGGGAACGCCCATATGATACAGCCACTCTTCGCAAATCTCGATACCGTTGCACTCGACGATGGGCTTTTTAATGTAGTCGCCGGGTACAAAGTTATTGAGCGCATATATCCAGCCCACAGCCTTATCCTTGGGCTGTGCCTTGAAGTGCGGCTGACGGTTGAAGGTAAAGCTTATAAGCCACTTGGAACCCTTGACCGTGATGATGCCGCCGGTAACAACCTTGCCGGAAAGAACTTCTCTCTTGCAGAGCTTTTCAACATAGGGAATGATTTCTTTGTCGATAGTTGTGGTAGCAGACTCCCAGAGTGTCTCCTTGATGTTGCCGCAGAACTTCATGGGCTTACCGAAAGCGGGATCCTGAGCTGCGATGTTCTGCCACAGCTCCCAAGAAACGCCGCTTCCCGGGGTGTCCTTGAGCTTGGGGACTTCGGTGTTGGTTCCGAGCGTCGCATTATCAACGTTGCTGCCGAGGGTCGAGAATACATATTCGTTCTCGGTGAGGTCAATCTTCTCTTCCTTGCCGGCACGGGTGAGAATGATCTGCTTTGCAACCTTTTTCTCCGGCGTGCAATCGAAGAGTATGTTAGTAACTACGCAGTTGAACTCGAAAACAACGCCAGCGTCCTGCAGGTACTTTTGCAGCGGGAGAATCAGTGACTCATATTGGTTGTACTTCGTGAACTTAAGAGCCTTGAAATCGGGCAGACCGCCGATGTGATGGATGAAGCGCTGGATATAAAGCTTCATCTCAAGTGCTGAATGCCATTTCTGGAATGCAAACATAGTCTGCCAATAAAGCCAGAAGTTTGTGCTGAAGAACTCATCATCGAAGAAATCGGTCATGGGTCTGTCATTAAGATCTCTGTCAGGAGTCATGAAGAGCTTGAGTATCTGTGTGGCTGCGCCCGGGGTGATGTCGAATTTGCCGTCGGTATGTGCGCTCTCGCCACCAGATATAATAGCGCGTTCAAGAGAGAAGTTGGGATCATGCTTGTTCAGCCAATAGTACTCGTCAAGGACTGATACGCCTTCAGTCTCAATGGAGGGGACGGAACGGAACAAATCCCACAGGCACTCGAAATGGTTTTCCATTTCACGTCCGCCGCGGCAAACGAAACCATACTTTTCAAGAAAAGCACCATCGCAGGCGCCGCCGGAGACGGGATCAGCCTCGAAAATATGGATATGCGATCCGGGCATCTGAGCGTCGCGAACAAGGAAAGCTGCAACTGCAAGACCTGCAAGACCGGATCCTACAATATATGCCGACTTTTTATCAACGCCTTCGGGCTTTTCGGGACGAGCAAAAGCCTCATAATTGCCATTACTGTAATACACAATAACTCCTCCTAATTTTTAATTGTCTACAAAATACGCACTACTATGGACACGTTGCATATCTGCAGACACTATTATAAGAAAAGATTGTTTATTTTTGTACAGTCAATTTGCTCTCACCTGTTTCATATTTGGGCAATATGCTAATATTGGTTATATTTCGAACATCTGTACTCTTGTGTTGTGATTTCAGACTTTCTTATTGTTATGTTGGTTTTTCGCACATATTGATGTCTATGTCTATATCGGGTCACGGTAATGAGCGCCCCTCCCAATCTAAATTGGGAGAAGGGCGCTCTTACTATATACATGTTGCAGTTTACATAATTATATTACTTTTTCTTTGAATAGCTCAATTTATATACGATTCTCATTATCAGACAGTCTATAAACGAAAGCGAGCGGGGTTTTCCAATAAGGCTTGCCGCAATCTGAGCATACGCGTTTTTTTCCATCACGAGCAGAACAGCGTGCGCATCCGATTCGCTTGCACCGCAGCAAAGAGCGCCGCTTCTGGGAACAAGTACTCCCGCCCGTTTTCCAAGTGCGCGAACGACATCCACGGGGGCCGCGCTTTTTGAACAATTCGCTCGCCTGCCTTCGATTTGAGCAAAGTCGTCGAGTATTGCAACAATCGGAGTTTTCGCGGTGGATACTGCAAGCAGCGGAGCACTGTCAGCATATGTAATATAGTTAATATCCTTGCGCTTCCTGTAAATCTCCGCGTGTAATGCGGCTTCCGGAGGCATTACTTTAAGCTCTAATTTGTATGCCGACTCCTGTCCGTTCAGCGACAAAATAAACCCGTTTTCTGTGCGCCTGCTGGTACCAATCGTCATAGGCTTGTCGGGAAACTTTGCTTTTCCCCCGAGATACAGTGAATAGATATCTCTTTCGTTTTTCGGCTTTTTACCGCTTGCTTCCTCATAGATTTTTTCAATGTAGTTTTTGCTGTCTATTTCGAGTGCAAGAGCCCTGTCAAAGGTTTCCCTGTCGTCTGCTCCGAAGCAAACTGTCCCGTGGTGAGACATTATGACCGCTCGACCCTTAGTTCTTTCAAGCGCATTTTCGACGCCGTTGACAAGTTTTTTCGTGCTGGGAAGACCATACTCCGCAAGCGGAATAGGTTCTCCCTCGGATGAAAGGCTTGCAGGTATCTCTGTTTTGTCCAGCACGCTCGCGGCTGAAGCCTGTAGCTGATGAGTATGTATTACAAAATTAGCTTCCGGTCTTTTGCGATATACGAGTGCATGCACGCCTCTTTCAGATGAAGGCTTAATATCTCCGTCGTATGAGCCGTCCTCAATTTTACATATCACTATCTCATCCGAAGTCAGGCTCTCATAGTCGCGTCCGCTCGGAGTTATCACAAAGGTCTTGTCGTCCAAACGGCAGCTCACATTGCCCCAGGTCCTTGCGATCAGGCCGTTTTTCACAAGCTCTAAGCCCGCCTGCACCACAAGCTCTTTGGCTTTCAATTCATCCATCATTACCCCTCTGTATTCTTATGCGTTTACGGTCACGTTATCAAAGACACGGTCAAAGGCCGCAAGCGCTTCGTCAATCATTGCTTCTGTATAGGCTCCGCTTGTATAAAGGCGGCTTCCGGCAAGCGTGACAAGTCCTTCCGCCATATAGGCAGCGCCCATGTGCTCCATCTCTGTCTTGCGGATGGTGGTCTGTTTCATAACCTCAGGGATGGTCCACGGCTTCGACCAATTAATTGAATAGTGCATAGTACCGACAGTCTCAAGGTGGCAGATTGAGCCCTGATTGAAGGCGACGAAAGGCAAATCGTGCTTTTTGATGAGATTTTGAAGTCCCTTTGTCATCCTGTCGCCCATCTGTCCCGCGACCTGCGCCGCATTTCTGCGTTCGATCTCGCAGAGCGTATAGTACCCGGCAACGCAGCTTAAAGGTGTTGCCGCCATAGTTCCGCCGATCAAGGCCTTTTTGCTCTTGCCGCCAAGACCCGCGCAAAGATACGACATATATTCTTTTTTGCCGCCGAGTCCTCCCGCGCCGGGATAACCGCCCGCGACGACCTTGCCGAACACGGTAAGGTCGGGAGATACGCCGAAATAGCCCTGCGCACCACCCATGCCCATGCGGAATGCCGTTACGACTTCGTCGAATATAAACAGCGCGTCATATTTGCGGCAGAGTGCCTCAACGCCCTTGTTAAAGTCCATATCTACTGGCCGTGTCCCGCTTTCGGGTCCAAGCGGCTCAATCATTACGGCGGCCGTACCGCCGCGGAGCTGATTCAGCTTCAGCTTGCGTTCAAGATCATCGAGGTCGTTCGGGAAAAATTCCTGTGTGTCCCTGAAAACGAAGTGGGGAACACCGTGTGCCTGCGTCCATTTAGACCCGGGGATACGGATACCATAGGCAAGCTGATCGCTCCAGCCGTGATAAGCTCCGCCCATTTTGATTATGTTCTTTTTCTTCGTGGCGAGTCGTGCGACGCGGATTGCCGCCATGCAGCCTTCTGTGCCCGAACCGAGCATACGAAACATCTCGACGTTCGGCATGGATTCAGAAATTTTTTCCGCGAGCTTATACTCGAACTCATGGAACAGTCCCGTGGAAGGACCGCACTCATTTAATAGCTCGATGACTTTTTCTCGTACTTCGGGCGGATTACTGCCGAGAACTGTAGGTCCTCCGGCTTGCAGAAAATCGAAATAGCGATTCTCATCAATATCGTATAGATATGCTCCCTCCGCCTTAGTAAACACAAGCGGGAACGGGTAATTGAAGGCCAGGTTATGCTGAACTCCCCCTGGTATTTTTTCCTGTGCCTTGGTGATTATTTCCTTAGACTTCGCGCATTTAGCCTCAAAGTAGTCTTTTTCGTAACGTGCAAGGGCATCCTTGCTTATACTGTGAATGGGCTTCTTAATAAGGGCGTCAAGCTCTGCCGAGACTTTTGCCGCATCCGGGTATTCCGAAATCGCATAACGAGTGTCCATGAACGTTCCTCCAAAGCGAAAAATTATTTACAAGTGAGTCACCACTCACCTTCACTTTCGAGTATAGCATAACCCTATTGATTGTCAACGAACAAAACGCGATTTTGCTCTGTCGCTTCAAATATTATGCAAATTATACGATAATAACGGTTGATTTCTTCACTAATTCACATTCGAAAACAGTTGCTTTTTTGTATAAACCTGTTAACATTGTAAATAGTGAGCGATTACTCACTCATATGAGAGGTGATAATTATTACTGATTTATATTTAAGAATTCCAGAAGAAAAGCAGCAACGAATTATGCAGGCGGCTATTACGGAATTTGCAGAAAACGGCTTTGAACACGCGAATACGAACCGTGTGGCAAAAGCAGCGGACATCAGCGTCGGAAGTCTATTTAAGTATTTTGAGAGCAAAGAGGATCTCTTCATCTCAACCGTTAAATACGGCGCAGCGGATCTTAAAGCTCAGCTGAGGTCTCTCGCCGATGAGGAGGGGGACGTTTTCGAAAAGGTCGAGAAGGTGCTCCGCACTGTTCAGCAGCACTCCCGCGAGAATGAAAGCATGATAAGGCTTTACAACGAGATGACGGCGCACGGCAGCCCGACTCTTGTTTTTCAGGAGGTCGACTGGCTGGAATCCTTTACCGCCACACTCTACGCTCAGCTTATAGAAAAGGCAAAGTCAGACGGTGTCATACGTCCTGACTGCGATGCCAGAATGTTTGCGTTTATGCTCGACAATCTCTTTATGATGCTCCAGTTTTCCTATACCTGTGACTACTACAAAGAACGTTTCAAGGTTTACGTCAGTACCGATATACTTCAGAGAGACGATTTTGTCGTCGAACAGATGATGAAGTTTATTAAATCCGCTTTTTCAAAATAGCAGATTGATTTTGCACTAATCTTGTTGGAATTTTAGGGGGGATAGTCGTGAAGGACGGAGCATATATATTTGCATATGATTTAGGCACGACAGCTGTCAAGACTTGCCTATATTACATACATTCGAGCATTGAGCTGATTGCCTCCGCTGGAAAAAGCTACCCTATTACAGTTCTGCAAAACGGCGGCGCGGAGCAGAACCCCGAAGATTGGTGGGACGCTATGTGCGTTACCACAAAGCAGATTATTGCTCAGTCCGGTATCTCTGCGGAAGCAGTCGCGGGGCTATCCTTCTGTACCCAGATGCAGGGGCTCGTACTCGTTGATGAAAATGGAACTCCGTTGCGTCCCGCGATGAACTATATGGATCAGCGCGCCGTAAAAGAACTCAAAGAGGGTCTGTGCAGCGGTCTGACAATAGATGGCTGCAACGTCTTTAAGCTCGCTAAATCCCTTGTAATAACAAAAGCCGTCGCAGCGAGCGTGAAGGATACGGTCTGGAAATATAAATGGGTCGAAAAGAATGAACCGGGGCTGTTTTCAAAGGTACGGTATTGGCTGGATGTCAAGGAATATCTCATCCACCGTAGCTGCGGTAAATTTGTTATGACGGCAGACTCTGCCTTTTCAACAATGCTTTATGATGTAAGAAAGGGCCACGAGTGCTTCAGCCGCAGTATGTGTAACATGCTCGGCGTTCAATACGAGCATTTACCTCCTCTGATAAAATCGACCGACTGCGCGGGCATGCTCACAGAAGTTTCCGCTCGGGAACTAGGGCTTCGTCCCGGAACACCTGTTTTCGGAGGCGGCGGTGACGCCTCCCTTATCGGCGTCGGCGCTGGGGCTGTTGAACTCCACGACACGCATATTTATTGCGGCACTTCCGGCTGGGTCTCGACGGTCGTCGATAAGCCGATGGTCGATGTTTCCGCCAAGATTGCGGCTGTAGTCGGCGCAAATCCCGGTTTCTACAACTATTTCGCAGAGCTTGAAACGGCCGGAAAATGCCTTGAATGGGTCAAGGACCACCTTGCCCTCGACGAGATCGACATCTATCTTGAGAAAAAGCACGTTTCCGATTCTCAGGAAGCAATATATAAAAGCCTTTACGACTATATGATGCACGTCGTATCGCAGATCCCTGCTGGCTCAAACGGAGTCATTTTCACACCCTGGTTGCACGGAAACCGCTGTCCATTTGAGGACGCACAGGCAAGGGGTATGTTCATTAACATTGGTCTGGACACGGGTAAGACTCAGCTTATTCGCTCGGTGCTTGAAGGCGTCTGCTACCATATGCGTTGGATGCTTGAATCACAGGAAAAGAAAACAAAGACTTCAAAAACTATCCGTTTTGTAGGAGGCGGCGCTCTGTCTGCTGTCACCTGCCAAATACTTTCTGATATTCTGAATCGCGAGATTGAGACTGTCGAGAATCCGCAGAATGTCGGAGCCGTCGGGGCCGCAATAACTGCTGCCGTCGGGCTTGGGCTGATTGACGGCTTCGGGCAGGCCTCAAAGCTCATTAAGCCGAACTGTTCCTATTTGCCGCAAAGCGCACACAGAGCGCTTTATGACACCGGCTTTGAGATTTACAAGAACCTCTATAAAGACAACAAACGTAACTTTGCTGCGCGCAGCACAATCATGAACTGCCTGTAAGTACATTACATAAAAAAGATGCAGCGGATACCTTTCTGTATCCGCTGCATCTTTCATACTATCTGGAAAATATAGAATTTAAGGTAATCAGTTTCCGGTACATTCCAAAGTATCGGATGGTCGGGCGATTGCTGGCGAGCTTCAATCTGACGCAGCTCGACCGACGCGTCTCGTGCCGCTGATTTGAGCATTTTCTTGAATAGCTCATCCGGCATGAAATGCGAGCAGGAGCAGGTTGCAAGGTAACCGCCTCTCGGCAGGAGCTTCATCGCCCGATAATTAATCTCGTTGTAGCCGCGCAGTGCGCTGTCAACGGTTTTCCGTGACTTTGTAAAGGCCGGAGGGTCAAGGATGATAAAATCATAGGGCTTCTCTCCTTTTCGCTCTAGTTCCGGAAGCAAATCCAGCACATCAGCGGAAAGAAATTCCATCTTTGCTTCAAGCCCGTTACGAATTGCGTTCCTCCGCGCCATTTCAATTGCGCTTGCCGAAACGTCTACAGCACAGACTCTCTGCGCTCCTCCGAGCGCGGCATTAAGTGCAAATGAGCCTGTATGGGTGAAACAGTCGAGCACTCGTTTTCCCTGCGCCAGTCTTGCTACAGCGAGGCGGTTATATTTCTGGTCCAGGAAAAAGCCTGTCTTCTGCCCGTTCTCAACGTCGACCTCGTACTCGATACCGTTCTCGCGTATCAGCGTAACGGCGGATTCCGGCTGTGGGACGCCTTTAAGCGGAAACCAGCCCTTAAACTGCCCCATCCCCTCAAGCTCGCGAATCGCAACATCGTTTCTCTCAAATATTCCGCTTATTTTCTGACCGTCCTCTGTTAAAACCTTATATATTAACGGAAACAGCATAGATTTCATATTCTCGATGCCGATTGAAAGCGTCTGCGTCACAAGCAGGTCACCGTATCGGTCGACCGTCAGCCCGGGAAAGCCGTCCGCTTCGCCGAAAATCACCCGACAGGCGTTTATATCCTCAGCCATTACCGTCTTTCGGTACTCCCATGCGTAACGAAGCCTGCGCTCGAAAAAAGCCTCATCGAAGCTGTCGTTCGCGTTTCGGGATATGATTCGTATCCGTATTTTCGATTTTTGACTCAGGATGCCCGTTCCGAGGAATTTGTCCTTATCACTCACGACATCAACAAGCGTACCGTTCAATATTTCGTCCGTTGGAGTCATGACTTCCTCATCATAGATCCATGGATGCCCGCCCTCAAGCGCGGCTTGAGCCTTCCGCGTCACATTAATTACCGGATATTCGCGTTGTTTCTTCATTTATCCTTCTCACTTCGAAATAATTGATTTATTCTCTTTAAATAATAAACTAAAAATATATATTGTCAACAACGGTTTACATAATTGTTTTTCCCTGCTAGCAAAACCTAACTGCTTCTTTTAAAAACTGTTTATCCTTATTGAACATGTTCGTACAATTTGTTATAATAGACAAAATTGCAGAGAGAGAAGGATATGCATATGAGCGTAACAGTAGAAGACCTGCTGAAGCTCCCGTCCCTGCGTGACGCTGAAGTTATCGCTGGGCGCGGCGGACTTAAGAAGATAGTCTCGTCCATCTCTGTTTCGGAAGCGTCGGATCCCGAAATATTGAACGACGCCATGTTCCACAATGATGTTTTCTACGGCAGTGAAATCGTCATAACGGGCTTCATGAATGCAACCGACGATTATGAGCTTCAGTGCCGCAATATCCGCCGTCTCGCCGAGGGCGGCGAGGTCGGGCTCATTCTCTATTACGTTGGAGTCTTTATGAAAAGTATTGACTCTTCCCTTATTCAGGTTGCTGACGAGCTCGACTTCACGCTGATTTGCATGCCAAAAAACCGTGTAGATCTGCGTTACAGCGAGGTAATCTGCGATGTGATGGGTGCTATAATTAAGGATCAGCTTTCCGGCACCTCACTGGTCGTTGAAATACTCGAGCGTGTTGCAAAGCTGCCGCAATATCAGCAAACTGTGGACACGGTTGTCAAGATGCTTTCTGACCGTCTCCGAGCAACAATCATCCTTGCAGATTCTCAGCTTCGTGTACTTAATGAAGCGGCGTGGCCACGCACCTCGAACGGGATGCACGCCTATTTGAAGGCATCCGAGCTCCCAGAACCCTCGGGCGCGCCCTGCCGCTTTTCAGCTGTTCCGAATGGCCTTCTCTATCGCGAATGGATAAAGACCGAAGAGACGACTAATATGGAGCTTTTCATAATACGAGACAGTGAGCCTCTTGGAAGGACTGAGCTTCAGCAAGCGTCGGAAAGTGTCCAGCTTGCGGTGAGTCTCTGGAGCCAGCAGCATGAGCGCATGGTTGTTGCGGAGCTTGTCAAAGCTATTCTGCTTGATGAACCTCTAAAAATGCGCCGCTTGGCGGATTTATTTAATATCGATATTGCCTCAGTTCATACAATGTGGGTTTTTTCGGGCGGCAAGTTTTCCGCTGAACTGGCAGACGCTGCGGCTGACTGTGCGGGACGTTTTTGCAAGACCGCCTTTGCCGATATTTACGACAGCTATCTGGTTTTGTTTATGGACGGACCCGATACATCATCGGACGCAGAAATCCTCAGTGAAGCGATAAAAGAGCATCTTCCTTCCGGCGTATGCCTTTCAACATTTACTAATCTTGAGAATCCGACTGATGTCCGCGAGGCCTATCTTGCGAACAAGGAGTTCCTTGCTGACGCTAAAAGAATCCAGCCGCAGCGTCTAAGTTTTACCGGTGACGAAATAGTCTTTGCCAAAACATGCAGGAGCGCAATAGCTTCAGGAGAAGATTCTGTCTCGAAGGTTTTATCTCCGCTCAAAGCCCTGCATCGCAGGCGCTATAGCGAGGAGCTTGAACTCACTCTGTCTGTTTTCTTGCTTGATTCCGACTTGAGCGTTCAGGTCGCTTCAGAGCTGCTGTTTCTCCATAAAAACACTGTCAAATATAGGCTCAAATGCATATCGGACTGTTTCGGCTTTCCAATCGGACAGATGCCTGCCTCATACCGACTTTTCGAGGCAATTGCTGTTCGGCGTCTGCTGCAATCCGAATAAATGGTTTCCGGCACAATATACTCTCTTCCTCCCCTGTAATTTGTCCTTTTGGACAAATTACAGGGGAGTCCATTTTGCTTTGAAGATAAAGACGCGGGAGGGCATTGTCTGTATAATAGCAATAATATAGCAGCACTATTTAAATTATTAATCAATTAGTTCATTAGTGCTGAAGAGAGGGGTAATTATAATGGAAGAAAACAACAATGCTTTCAAAATTGCGGAAAATCAGCGTCAAGGCTGGTTCTCAATCACAATGGTGTGGGCAGGCGCAATGATTTGCGTGTCCTGTCTAATGGTCGGAGGGCTTCTCGGCTCATATCTGACACTCGGAGAGTGTGCTATCGCGATTCTTATCGGATACGGTCTTGTAGCTCTTTATATGTCCTTAATCGGAATGCAGGGCTGCGATTTGGGTCTTCCGACTTCGGTCATGGCAGGTTCCTCACTAGGTCAAAAAGGCGCTAAGTACATAATCAGCGTTCTTCTGGCTATTGCCTGCATCGGCTGGTTCGGCGTTCAGTCCGCTGTCTGCGGAATTTCGTTCAGCACAATGTTCGCCGCAATCTTCAATGTGAACATCCCCGTCTGGGTCAGTATCGTCTTCTGGGGCGTAATTATGCTTCTGACCGCCTGCTACGGCTTCAAGGGGCTCAAGCTCCTGAACATCGTCGCTGTTCCACTGCTTGTAATCGTCTGCGTATACGGCCTGGTTCTGGCAGTTGTCAAAAACGACGGTATGGAACTAATCAAGCTCTATAAGCCTGTTACGGAAATGGGTCTTGTGTTTGGTATTAACTACACTATCGCAACCTTCGCTCTTGGTGGAGTTATTGCGGGAGACTACTGCCGCTTCGCAAAGAGCCGCGCCGATGTTATCAAGAGCTCTTTCATCGGTGTCATTCCCGCAGGTTTCCTGATTCTCATGATTGGCGCAATTTTAACTGTTGTCACAGGTCAGTATGATATTTCCTCAGTGTTCGTGTCCTTCGGCTCTGCTGTCCTCGGAATCCTCGGCTTGCTTGCTCTCATCGCCGGAACATGGACAACAAACGTTACAAACGCCTATACCGGCGGCATCGCGCTTTCCGTTCTTCTTGGACTCAGTGAAGAAAAGAAGAAAATCCCGACCGCGATTGCGGGAGCTGTCGGCATCATAGTCGCACTTATCGGCTCACTTGCCGCCGCGGGCTTCTACTCCGTTTTCCAGCAGTTTCTTACTATTCTCTGTGCCTTCATCCCTCCGCTCGCCGGCACGATGATAGCTGACTACTGGATAGTTGGCAAGGGCAAGAAGGAAAACTTCAGCATTAAAAACGGTTTCTACTGGCCCGGCATGGTTGCTTATATCATAGGCGTTGTCGTTGCTTGTCTTACAGGTGGCACCTTTGCCTCCTATTTTCCAAGCCTTGCGGGCTATGTGTTCTTTGTAGGCCCGATTAACGGCATCGCAGTTTCGTTTATCGTCTATGCCATACTGGGAAAAGTCGCTTTAAAAAATAAAACATCAGAGTCAGTCTGAAAGGAAGTATAGAAAATTGCGAAAAATCGGTTTAAACGAAATTGAGGACATCGCTCTCGGCGCGGCTCTTCTCGGCGCGGGCGGCGGCGGTGATCCCTATGTCGGTAAACTTGTTGCCATCGGTGCAGTCCGCGAGTGCGGAGAAGTAACGATGCTCGATCCCGAGGAAGTGCCCGACGACGCTCTTATAGTGCCTATTGCGATGATGGGCGCGCCCACAGTCCTCAGTGAAAAAGCCATCGGCGGAAGCGAATATAAAACGCTTTTTGAAATGATATCTCGTTTCTACGGCAAGGAGATTTACGCCTTCATGCCGATTGAAGCAGGTGGAGTCAACAGTATGCTCCCGATTGCGGCCTGCGCACGTCTTAATAAGCCTATGGTGGATGCGGACGGCATGGGCAGGGCTTTCCCCGAGCTTCAGATGGTGACCTTCACCATCGGCGGAATGAGAGCGACACCCATGGCTCTGACCGACGAGAAGGGCAACAGTGTTATCTTCGATACCATAACAAATAAGTGGACGGAAGAGCTTGCTCGCTCCGTCACGATGAGCTGCGGAGGAAGCGTCTCCGTCTGTCTTTACTGCATGAACGGCAAGCAACTCAAGGAATATGCGGTCAAAAAAATCATCACCCGCTCAGAAATGCTCGGCAAGGCCATTCGTGACCTCAAAAACTGCACGGAAGGCACTCCCGAAGAGGCCTTTTATAAAGCTACAGACGGATATAAGCTGTTCAAGGGTAAGATATCCGATGTGCTTCGTGAAACTCGCGGCGCATTTAACTTCGGCAAAGTCATGCTTGAGGGCCTGGGCGAATTTAAGGGCAGAAGCGCCTATGTGGAATTCCAGAACGAAAACCTTATCGCTGTAGTCGATGGCAAGATTGCTGCGACCGTACCCGACCTTATCTGTCTTGTTGACACGGAGACTTTCACGCCGGTCACAACCGACGCGATGAAATACGGTAAGCGAGTATATGTCGTCGGACTCAAATGCTTTGAAATGTGGAGATGTGAAAAAGGTCTGGAGCTTGTCGGGCCCAGATACTTTGGCGTCGACACCGACTACATTCCCGTCGAGGAACGTTCAAAGGTGGTGTTTGAATGATGTTTAAGCTTGGAATAGACGTAGGCGGAACAAATACAGACGCCGTTTTGATTGACAAGGACCTCAAGGTCGTTGCGGAAGTCAAAAACCCCACCTCGGGCGATATATACGACGGTATCGTCGGCGCGATAAAAAATGTACTTGCGGTCTCAGGGGTTAACCCCGCCGAAATAAAGCAGGCCATGCTCGGCACCACACAATGCACAAACGCGATAGTAGAGCGCAAAGAGCTTGAACCCGTCGCGGTCATGCGTATCGGCGCTCCTGCAACGCTTGGCATTCCTCCGATGACCGACTGGATGGATGACATCAAAAAGGTCGTTGTTGCGGAAACCATCATCGGCGGCGGCTTCGAATTTGACGGCAGGCAGCTCTGGCCTCTCGACGAGGAGGCAGTAAAAGCTTTCTTCGCAGGTGTCAAGGGCAAGGTGCGTTCCGTTGCCATATCCTCGGTCTTCTCAACCGTACGAAATGACCACGAACTAAGGGCGGCAGAAATTTGCCGCGAAGTCATGGGAGATGACGTGCACATTACAATTTCCAGCGAAATTGGCTCAATGGGTCTTATTGAACGCGAAAATGCCGCTATCCTAAATGCAGCGCTTTATCGCGTGGCGGAGCGCTTCACAGACGGCTTTGCCCGTTCTCTTGCTGAGCTCGGCGTTACTAATGCCAGCATCTATCTTTCGCAGAACGACGGCACGCTGATGACCATGGAATATGCGAGACGCTATCCGATTTTAACGATTGCCTGCGGCCCAACGAACTCCATTCGAGGCGCAAGCTACCTGACGAATCTCCCCAACGCTCTTGTTATTGATGTCGGCGGGACGACCACTGACTTAGGCGTCATTCAAAACGGCTTCCCGCGCGAGTCCAGCGTCGCGGTTACAATCGGCGGCGTGCGTACAAACTTCCGTATGCCGGACGTGCTTACAATTGGTCTCGGCGGCGGCTCAATAGTACGCGTCCGTGACGATGGCTCCGTTACTGTCGGCCCCGACAGTGTCGGCTATAGGATAACCGAAAAGGCTCTCATTTTTGGCGGCGACACTATGACAGCGACTGATATTGCCGTACGTCTCGGTATCTTTGAACTCGGCGATAGGAGCAAGGTAATCGGAATCAGCGATGACATTGCCCAAAAATCTATGAACGCAATACGCCTTCTTGCCGAGGACGCTCTTGACGCAATGAAGGTGTCGAACAGCGACGTCGATGTAATACTCGTCGGCGGCGGCTCCATAATCCTGCCCGAGAAGCTCGTCGGCGCCGCATCTGTAATAAAGCCCGATCACTTCGGCACGGCGAACGCCATCGGCTCCGCAATTTCGAAGGTCAGCGGTACATATGAGAAGCTCATTGACTATGACAAGACCCCGCGCGATGAAGCTCTCGCACAGGCGAAGAGCGAGGCTATCGACATGGCTGTCGAGGCCGGTGCAAAGCGCGAAACGGTCGAGATAATCGAGGTCGAGGACATGCCTCTCGCATACTTTGCCGGAAACACGAACCGCGTAAAGATTAAAGCGGCCGGAGATCTTACAAACTAATTATTATCGGCATCCCTCTTATAACGAAAGGCGGCATTCGGTTAATCCGGCTGCCGTCTTTTGTGTTTATATTCAATTAATTTTATTTCTTTTTCATTAATCTGTTGTATATCAAACTTATGAGGGCGGCGGCGCAGAGCAAAATGACTGCAACTATAATTTTTGTCGTTGATATTTCGGCTTGAACCACACTTCCTGTTTTCACGAGTTCGATAGTGGCACAATGTATATCTACGTCCCCACCGTGCTCGGTGCAATTCCTCGAAAACAGTCCCGTAATTCGAACGGTGTCGCCTACATGCTTGTAATCGCCGAAATATTCAATTATTTTCGCATCTGAGGCTTTCATCCAAATACCGATTGCGTTCGTTCCGTCGTTTAAATTCACCCAGGCATAGTCTCCGCGCTCGAGCACCTCGCCGATTGCTTCGCCCTCTATGGTCACTGTTTGGTTATCGTACGTTTCCGCGTCACCTACAAGACTGTTAATCGAAACCGTTTCCTCGGCATTTGCCGCAATGATAAAGCAGAAGGAGAGCACTGCGGCTAGCATCAGCGGTTTTAATGTTTTACGCATAGCTTTTTAACCCCTCCGATCACAAATCCGAACAGAGCAAAGACAGATATAAATTCAAGCCTGCCCAGATACATTGCAAGTATATACTGAACCTTCATCAGCGCAGGCATGGTAACGGTGGTAACACCTATTGAAAGACCGACGTTTCCCGAGACCGATGCGGCTTCAAACGCCGACTGGGCAAGCGGGTACCCGTAAAATGTCCCAAGCAGAGTCGTTATCCCGAACAACACCATGTAACACACGATGATAAGAGCGGATGCCTTGACGGTGCCGTCTTCCAGCACATAGTCCTTAATGTGATGATATTTCTCCACTCTGATATTTCTTTCGGGCGAGAGTATCTTTTTTATATCCGCAATGATGCCTTTGAACACAATTCCAACTCTAAGGCCCTTGAAGCCTCCCGCCGTGGAGCAGGCCGAGCCGCCTATCAGCATTGCTATGACCATTATTAGTATTCCAAAATCGCCCCATTCGTGTGCGAACTGCTGAGCGTAAACACTTCCGAAGCCGGTGGTCGTGTGAGCAGACAGAACATTGTAAACAACTCTCCGGAAAGAGGAAATTGCATCCGTATACACACCGTTCTGAGAAAGCTTCAGTACCGCAAAGGCCGTCAGCGCAAATGATGTGATGACAAAACTCTGGACTTCAATGTTTTTGATAATCTCTTTCTTTTTACCCTGCCAGACAGCATAGTGCAGTCCAAAGTTCAGAGAACCAAGAACGAAAAAGATAATCGTTATTATTTCGTAAACAAAGCTGTGGTAATACATCATGTTCTGCGTGTTCGGTGCAAAGCCGCCTGTGCTCCACGCGGACTCAAATATATAGAGTCCGTGGAAAAAAGCGGGCAGCGGCTTAAGTCCGATGAGCATTCCGCAAATCCAAAGTGCTACGGTTCCGGCGAGCAGATAAATCATGCTTATTTTCCAGATAATACGCGTGGTGTCCTTCACGTTCGGGACGAGCTTAATGTCCTTTCCCTCTCCGCAGTACATCTTGTAAGCGCCGCCCATATGTTTCCCAAGAAAGCTGAGCGCAAGAACGACCATGCCCTGCCCGCCGATAAAGGTGAGTATGTGCCGCCACATGTTGAGTCCGGTTGAAAGATGGTCAAGATCCTGAGTCAAAACAAGTCCCGTGGTCGTGAACCCGCTCATAACGTCAAAACAGCCGTCAAGGAGGCTCTTGGAATGTCCGCTCAATAGATAGGGAATCGAGCAAAGAAACATCAGCATAATCCACGATAGAGCCACGATTATGAAGCCGTATTTCCAGTCTACCTGTACTTCGCCTGTACGAGTTCTTTTGCCTAAGGTCATCATCAGATATCCGACAATCAGGGCGACGGACATGCTAATTACAAAATCCAGAGCAGGATTCCACTCGCCCATTAAAAGTGAGGTGAAAAGAGGAATCGCCATAAAAAACGCGGTGCCTATTATTATGTATCCTGTGTAATAACTGATTATATAGAAGCTTAGATAGCGAGTTTTTAAATTCTGCATACCATCACCTTACAGCAAGGAATACTAAGGCGAAAAACGCGCCGCAGTACAATACCGCGGAAAGCACTTCCGTTATTAATCCCGCAAGCTCATTTTTTCTGTTTCGCATGCTGAGCACCCCCGTTATGCAATAGCTTCTTTATTTCCAAAAGCGTCGCACGGTTCGTTATAATGTGAATATTGTCATTTTTCATTATCTGCGTGTCGCCTCTCGGGTATATCACTTTCCCGTCCCGCAGGATGGAGGCAATGACGCACTCAGAGGGCAGAAGAAGATCCTTGACAAAGCTGTGAAGCCAGCAATTTTGCTCGTTGACACTTACCTCGACAAGTATCATAGTTCCGCGATCAAAGGTCTGGACGATTTTGCAGATATCTCTGTCAAACTCATATTCAATGAGGTTCGCGATGACCTCCGTACTGCATACGGTCTGGTCAACGCCCAAGGCTTTGAACATTTCTATATTTTTGGGGTTATTGATTCTTGCAATTGATTTGCCGATATTGAAACCCTTTTTCGCAATCTGGCAAATAACGAGATTTTCCTCATCCAGCCCCGTGACCGCCGCGATTATATCCGCGTCATTTATGCCCGCATCCTTTAGCACATCAATATCTGTTCCGTCTCCGCAGATGATACTCGTGTTAATATCCTCGGCGATTCTGCGGCAGGTTTCTTCATCTTTTTCGACCAGCGTAACATCATAGCCGCGTTCTTTAAGTGTTTTTAAAAGGTTTGAGCCAATCTTACCTCCGCCGATAACAATTGATTTCATCTTGAATTCCCCTCGATCCTGCTCTTAATGATATAGGATATAAGCTCCGTCGGATTGATAGTTTCGATATTGAGCAGCTCATACACGCTCTTTTTTGAGGGTTCGTTGACTCTTGCAATTACACGACGAACCTTAAAAGTTTCTTTGGCTACAAGAGATACCGTAATGTTTAGATTATCATCGGATGTAGCGGCTATTAAATAGTCCGCTCGACTAATCCCCGCTTCTTTTAGTACGTTGCTGTCATATTCGATACCCTTGACACGGAGTCCGTTGAACCCGCTCCCTAGAGCTTCGAGCCTTGAGCCTTCCCTATCGATGACAGAGACGTTATGCCCCGCATCGGAGAGCTCTTCTGAAAGTGTGCCGCCCAGTCTTCCACAGCCAACAATTATGATATACATATTAATCTCCTTTTGACGTCAGGCACGTCTAAAGCCCCGACTGTTATCCGTAAATGCAGCTCCGCTATCTTCAGGCCGATCGCCGAAATCATAGACACGCGGCTTTTTATCATCGAGCACGGTGCAAATCTGTTCAAGATTCTTGCACGCTGGTTTAAACGTTGGATCAAGTGAATATGCCGCTCTGTAGTGACGGCGCGCTCTGTTCCCATCGCCCTTTAGTTCATGCAATATGCCAAGCAGATTATGCGGCTGCGGAGCATCAGGATCCATCTGCATTGCTTTTATTATTATATCGAATGCTTTTTCGGATTCATTGTTTCGGAGGCATTGCGTCGCCTGAGCGATATATATTGAAAACTGGTCATTTAAAATTACGGAATTTTTCATTTCATTCGCCTCCTTGCATATTGATAATAACTCGAAACGAATAATTTTGGTGTGAAGGTTTCATGCCTCGTGTGAGTTTTCTGTTATGAAAAAAGGAAACCCCATTAGGGTTTCCTTTCACTGTATTTTCTCTATTCGTCTGCCAGACGATAACCGACTCCGATTTCGGTTATGATGTATTTTGGCTGTGTAGGGTCCTCGCAGAGCTTACGCCTAAGATTTCCCATGCAGACCCGCAGAGACTGTGTGTCGTCTAAGGTCATGCCGCCCCAGACATTTTCAATAACAAATCTGTGCGTCAGCACCTTTCCCTGATGTCTCATCAGCAGTGCCAGCACCTTATATTCGTTTGGTGTCAGGTGTATTTCCTCACCGTCAAGCCAGACCCTGCGCTTCTCCTCGTCGACCGTCAGACCCCCGACAGTATGGAGACGCGTTTCGGGTATTCCAGCATCAGCATCTGTAAATCTGTGCCTAAGGATAACGCGTATACGCGCAAGCAGCTCTGATACACTAAACGGCTTTGTCAAATAATCGTCGGCTCCGGCGTCCAGAGCCTCGACCTTTTCACGGTCGTTCCCGCGAGCCGAGACAATGACGATCGGTATCTGCGAAATACTCCTCAGCTTTTTTATTACGTCCACCCCGTCCATATCGGGCAGACCGAGGTCGAGAATCAGAATGTCGGGATTGTGCGAGGCGGCAAGCATAAGCGCAACGGCGCCGCAGTCCGCTTCAATGCACTTGTAGCCTTGAGTTTCGAGCGAGACCTTTAGAAAACTGCGTATTGTCTTTTCGTCGTCAGCAACTAAAATAAGAGGCTGCATTGTCCTTATCCTCCTTCGCCGGAATACTGATTGTAACCGATGTGCCGTGAGGCTCTATGTTTTTTATTGCTATAGTCCCGCCGTGCGCTTCAACAATGGATTTGCAGAGCGACAAGCCCAGACCAAACCCGCGCCGCGAGCCGTAAGCCTTGCTGTGCCGAGTATACAAGCGCTCAAATATATGCGGCAGGTCCTCCTTCGAAATTCCGGGACCATTATCGCTCACCTCAAAAACAACCTGATCCTCCACACGGCCGATTAAAACTGTTATCTCGCTTCCGTCAGGTGTATAGTTTATCGCGTTGTCGAGAAGATTTACGAGCACCTGCGTTATCAAAACGCCGTCAGCTACAAGCAGGATGATTTCCGAAGGAATTATCGTTGTCAGCTTATGTCCGTCCGCGTGTCGTCGTACGTGGCCAACGGCTTCCGCAACAATCTCCTCCGCCGCTTCCTGCCCGATGTTCAGCTTGATTTTTCCTTCATCAAAGCGTGTCATGTTCAAAACATTTTCAACTAAGTCGCTGAGCCAGCTCGCATCGTCGTATATGTTTTTCAGAAAGTTCTTTTTGATGTCGTCACTTACTGAATCAAAATTATCAACAACTGTGCTGGCAGAGCCCATAATACCTGTCAGCGGAGTTCGAAGGTCGTGCGAAATTGTCCTAAGCATGTCTGTACGAAGGCGCTCTCGCTGTATCTGTATCTGAGTCTCCTCCTGCTTTTGATATAGCATCTCGCGTTCTAGCACGACAGCAATCTGCGTTGAGATCGTATCTAGGAACTCCATTTGAACGCTTGATAAGACTTGAGGCTCAGGGAGCGCTATTCCTATTATGCCGACTATTCCGTTTTGATTAATAATGGGCAGATAGTATGCCCTTGCATCGAAAAAAAGCTTCGTTCCCCTTCCGCAGGGATTGCCTGATTGATATACCTCATAGATGACAATTTTTTCTTTATCATCTATGAAAACGTCCTTCCCTTTAACGAATCTGTTGCGATTATTACCAGCAGCATCATAAAACTGCACCATCACATCCGCCGAAAACTGAGCGGCGAGCTCCTCCGCCGAAACCTCGGTAAGATTTGAGCTGCTTTTCACTCCGAGCAGCCGTCTTCCGATTTGGTACAGAGCTTTAATCCGAGCTTCTCGCTCTTCTGCCAAAAGGGTTTCTCTCTTGATACGAATCGTCAGCATACTGGTAAATGCTCCGACCAGAAACATTATTAAAAAGGTTATGGGGTAATCCGGTCTATATGCCTGAAGTGTATAATACGGCACAGTGAAAAAGAAATTATAGAAAAGCACTCCGAAAAGAGACGCGACAAGGCTGTACTGATAGCCGCCCGTCATATATGAGTATAGAAGTATCCCGAGCAGGTAAACTAATACAATGTTAGTTTCATGTGCGCCCATCTGCCGAAACAGCATCGAAATAAGCGTACAAAGAGCCAGTACCCCTATGAGCTTAATGATGTTACGAGCCATTACAGTAGCTTTTTTCAAATGCTCCTGCTTATTAACCCAAAAGTCAGTACTCGGTTTTCTCATGAGGTCTTGGCCTCCTTCCCTAATTTGCTTTTCGCATTTAGTGTGTTTCTTCACTGAATAGAGTTTAAATCATAATTAATGGAATATCAAGTCAAGTTTATAGGTACGTCTCTGATTCTATCTTCTTGATTGTCCGTGCGATTTGTACTATACTATCTTCAGAAATGTAAAGGCTTCACTTTGCGTCTGCGCTCAACAACTGATAATTTTCTGGAGGTGCTTGCTATGAATGATACTATATCCGAATATGTACTGAACGACGGCCTAACACTTCCCGCGATTGGACTTGGAACCTACCGGCTGAACGGACGCGAAGGCGTTGAATCCATGAAAGCCGCGGTCGACATCGGTTATCGTCTGATTGATTCCGCATTTAACTACGAAAATGAGGGTGCTGTCGGCGCAGCCGTAAGGGAGTGCTCGATACCAAGAAGCGAGCTTCTTATTACGTCCAAGCTGCCCGGCCGACATCACAAGTACAGCGAGGCTCTTTATACAGTTGAAGAATCGCTTTTCCGGGCAGGACTTGACTATTATGACCTTTACCTCATTCACTGGCCGAACCCAATAACGGATCTCTATGTTGAGGCTTGGCAGGCTATGATAGAAGCAAAAAAGCGTGGGCTCATCCGCTCCATCGGCGTTTGCAACTTCCTACCTCATCATATCGAACGTCTTCAAAAAGAAACGGGAGTTCTGCCGAGCATCAATCAAGTCGAGCTTCTGCCGTATTATAATCAGCAGGAGCTGCGAGCTTGGAGCGCGGAGCACGGTATAGTAATCGAATCCTGGAGTCCGCTGGGGCGCGCGAACGGCGTTCTGCTGGAGCCGGTTATAGCAGAAATTGCAAAAGCCCACGGTAAAACCATATCTCAGGTCATTCTTCGCTGGCATATACAGCTCGGAACGATTCCAATTCCCAAATCCTCTTCTCCCGCTCGTTTACGTGAGAATTTTGAGGTCTTTGATTTTTCCCTCACAGAAGCCGAAATGTCCGCCATCTGTGCTTTGACGCGCGACGACGGAAGAACAAATAATCAGGATCCTAATACCTACGAGGAATTCTAACAGCTGTTATCAAAAAAGTCCTGTGAGTTACATGTACCGCCCCAGCGGAAACAGACAGTAGCAAAAAGCCCCAATCATAGAATTTCATAGAATTACGCAAGCTGGCGTCGCTTTTCAAGCGGCGTCAGCATTGTTTTTAGCTGAATACGCTCATTGTTGAAGAACCAGATATACTCGTCTATGAGTTGCCTGGCCTCGCTGAATGTCATCGGCTTTCGTCGGTAAATGCACTCTGTCTTGAGAATGGAAAAGAAATTTTCTGCCATGGCGTTATCATAACAGTTTCCTCGCCTTGACATGGATGGTGTTATGCCATACTCTTGAGTCAGAGCAAAATATGCTCGTGAGGTGTATTGGAACCCTTGGTCGCTGTGGAGTTGCAGCTCTGCAGCGACCTTCTCTTTTTGCATGGCATCTTTGATGGTATTCAGAACAAGATTAACAGTCTGCTCTGTGCCCACACGGTAAGTTACAATGCTGTTGTCGTATAGATCACGGATCATAGACAGGTACAGAACGCCTTCTTTCGTGTGTATGTAAGATATATCTGTCACCCATCTGGCGTTGGGCCTGTCCGCACTGAAGTTGCGGTTAAGCAGATTTTCATATCTGTGTATTTGCTCTCCCATGACTTTGTACTTTTTTCTCCGCCGGATCTCTGCCAGTAGTCCGTACTTATTCATCACGCTAAGCACGGTTTTGGGATTGAAATACAAGGATTTCTCGCGCATCAGCCAAATCTCATCATTCTGTACATGGAGCTATAAAAATAATTTTGCGCATAATCTTCCGGAGCCTGCAAAAACGAGTTGATGTCAACAGGCACAATTATTGCAAGAGGAAATCCGTCGGCGATGATTCCGATTCTTCCCTCAAGAACATTCCCGCAGAACTTATCAGTTCTTTCTGTATATAAAGCTTGCGGAAACAAGGAATATTTTTTGTCCCTGAGACATGTTTCAATAATTCCTAAGGATGCGATTCCGTCAATATCAATACTGCTAAGCCTTCTCTTTGTTTCGTCCACAACGCTTTTGTTTGCTATGCCGTCCATATATATAACAGAAACAGCGGTTTTAGTTCTTCGGCCAATTTCAAGCTGGTTAATAATTAAATCGCTTGACGGTATCCTTCTCCTGATAAGCGCTGTGTTGATTCTCAGAACCTCTACAAACGATTCCTTTGACCCCTTTAATACGTTCTCATTAGTGGGCTCACTGACCGCGCGTCTTTCAAACCCTTTTGTTTCGAATGTTACGGCTTTTTCGGAATTTTCAAATACCAAAACCAGAGAACCAATTAGCATATCGTGATAGCAATCGGTCAGCTTGTCGCGAAGTTTTCTCTGGCAATGATAGACCGTTCCCAGCATGATGAGATCAATAATATCCTTCTCGGTTTTTGCCTCTTTTAAAATCGTCTCTTGAATGAGGGGCTTCAGTACAAAGTTATCGATAACTTCTGAATTGACCATTCCGTCTACAAATACAACATTGAACTTTCTATTTTCGTCAATGATAACTTCATTGAATATGACATCGGTGCTGTCCGCAAACTTTTGTTTTATGCTTTCGATTTTTACGATTTCTTCCGGCGATATTTTTGCTTCATTCGAGGGTTCTGTATTATCATCCAAATCATTTTTGCTTTTTCGCCGTTGTGTTTTTCCAAACATTTGAGCACCTCTGTTTGCTGATACTAACTCATTACTATTATTTTAATATATTGTATAAATATCACTTTTCAAACTAGTCAATATTTTCCTTGCAAATCACTTGTAATTTTGCTTCTTTATCTATTAAGGAATAACGGACAGCCCTCTGAACATAGGATGTGATACGGAAGCAAATTTTCCGGGAGGGATGTTTTTTGAGAGAGAACATAGAAGACAGAGCCTGTGAACTGGCAAATTACATAATAGAAAACAAGTCTACCGTCCGCGCAACCGCGAAGAAATTCGGGGTCAGCAAGTCTACGGTACATAAGGATTTGACCGAAAGACTTTATTACGCGAACAGGGCGCTGTTTAACGAAGTCAAGGAACTGCTTGAATACAACAAGTCGCAGCGCCATATCAGAGGCGGCATCGCGACAAGAAAAAAGTATAAAGGCGAATAAGTAAACCGCGGACGAGAAATCGTCCGCGGTTCATTTTCATATAAGCGAGTAAGTCTGTAAGCCGGGTTCTGTCTTAAACGACCATCTATCTAAGCTTATTGTTGCCAATACGCTATAGCCACCTCCTGAGGACGGCCGGGCTAGCCTATTGTCCTCCCACGGTGTTGCTCCGGATAGAGTTTACAGCGACGGACTGTTCCCAGCCGTCGGGTGAGCTCTTACCTCGCCTTTCCACCCTTGCCGCGTCGTCGCAAACATTGCTTGCTATGACGAGGCGGTATATCTCTGTTGCACTTTTCCTGAAGTTGCCTTCGGCGGGCGTTACCCGTTATCCTTGCCCTATGGAGCCCGGACTTTCCTCACGCACAGACTTTCGCCTTATGCCCGCGGTCGTTCGGCTTACTCGCTGATAAATTCTACAACTCATTTTAACTCTTGTCAACGTAATTCATACGATTGTCATAAATTACACTGGCAATCAATTCTTTGCTTCACAAATTTGCTAAAGTGAGATATACTAATTAAATCATATTATGGAGGTATGTTATGGAAAAACTTAATATTTACGCGGATATTTCCGAAGCATACCGATACATGGGCGGTGTTGGAGACCCCGAATTAAGCATTAAAACCGAGCTTCAGCGTGCCGCTGCATCTATTGAAGAAGCGGCCTCGCCGCGCTTTGTCGTGAAGCTTTGTGATATCGACCGAAGTTCCGGCGTTTGTATCAAAGGTACAAGCCTTTGTCTCGAAGGAAAATCGATTACCGCTCTTTTGCACGACTGTGACCAGTGCGCTATCTTCTGCGCTACAATTGGAAGCGAGGTTGACGCCCTCGTCAGGAAGTGGCAGGTTACAGACACTACATTTACCGCGATGCTGGATGCCTGCGCCTCCAGCGCCGTCGAGAGCCTCTGCGACTCGCTTGAAGCAGAGCTAAAAAAAGAATACCGCGCTCAAGGTCTTTATCTTACTGACCGCTTCAGTCCCGGCTACGGCGATTTGCCTTTGGCGATACAGCCCTCTTTCTGCGCCGTTTTGGACACAGCGCGTAAAATCGGCGTCGTAGTCGGCGAAAACTGCATGATGACGCCGCGTAAAAGCGTAACCGCGGTGATAGGTTTATCGAAGAATCCGCAGCGGCATTATGACATCGGCTGCCGCGACTGCGAATATATTAAATCCTGCAAATACAGAGAAAACGGGGTTACCTGCTATGGACGAGCTCTTTAAAAATGAATTCGTGATTCTGGACGGTGCGATGGGCACGATGCTCCAGCGCTCTGGTTTGCCCGTGGGAATGCTTCCGGAGCTTTATACGCTTGAGCATCCCGATATACTTGAAAGCATCCACCGCGCCTATATCGAGGCCGGAAGCAACATAGCGTATACAAACACCTTTAGTTCGAACGCTCACAAGCTATCGGGAAGCGGCCATACTGTCGATGAAGTTATCTCCTCTTCAGTTGCGGTTGCTAAGAGCGCAGCAAATGGTAGGGTACCTGTTGCGCTTGACATCGGGCCGATTGGAGAAATGCTCGAGCCTTCGGGCACTCTATCTTTTGAAAAGGCATATGAGCTCTTCACAGAGATGCTGCTTGCAGGCGAAAAGGCAGGTGCGGACTTAGTCGCCTTTGAAACCTTTACAGATCTCGCCGAGCTTCGCATAGCTGTCCTCGCGGCTAAAGAAAACACCTCACTGCCTATATTTGCAACGATGAGTTTCGAGGAATCAGGACGCACCTTCACGGGCGCTCTTGCCGAATGCTTTGCGGAAACGATGACAGGTCTCGGCGTCGACGCCATCGGCGTTAACTGCTCGATGGGGCCGCAAAAGCTGATGCCTATTATCCGCCGAATCGGCTCAGTCTCTACACTACCGCTTATCGTCAAAGCAAACGCCGGGCTTCCTGACGCGCGAGACGGGCATTACAATATTTCCGCCGATGAGTTTGCCTCTGAAATGGCTGAGTGCGCGGAGATAGGCGTTAAGTTCATTGGCGGCTGCTGCGGCACGGACCCCGGTTTCATTCGGAAACTGTGTAAAACTATGAAGGATAAAAAGCGTGCAACACGTACTGTTTCCGAGGAAACGCGGCTTTGCAGTATTACAAAGCTCGTCACCGTTAACGAAGTTCGTATAATCGGCGAGCGCATCAACCCGACAGGTAAAAAACGCTTTCAACAAGCGCTGCGGGAGGGCGACTTCGATTATGTTTTAGCGCAGGGCGTGCAGCAGTCAGACGCAGGTGCAGACATATTGGACGTCAATGTCGGTGTTCCGGGGCTGGATGAAGTTTTTCTTATGAAAAAGTGCGTCAAGGGGCTTCAATCGACTGTTGATTTCCCCTTACAGATAGACTCAAACGATACGGCGGCGATTGATGCCGGTCTGCGTGCTTTTTGCGGAAAAGCGATAGTCAACTCCGTAAACGGCGAAGCGGAGAGGCTTGAAAAAGTCCTGCCACTCGTTAAAAAATACGGCGCTGCTGTAATCGGGTTGACTATGGACGAGCATGGCATACCGGAGACCGCCGGAGAGCGCTTTGTAATTGCGGAGCGTATTCTAAAAGCCTGCGAGAGCAACGGAATTCCGAAGAAGGATGTCTTCATCGACTGCCTGTGTCTCACCGTATCGGCTTCGCAGAGTTCTGCGGCGGAAACGCTGAGGGCAGTTCGTATGGTCAAGGAAAAGCTGGGACTGCATACTGTTCTGGGCGTATCTAATATCTCATTTGGACTGCCGAATCGTGAGCTGATAAACAGCGCTTTTCTCACGATGGCTATGGAAAACGGGCTGGACCTGCCGATTATTAATCCGAATATTTCTGCAATGGCGGATGCCGTGGCTGCTTTCAAGCTGCTTCGCGGCTTCGATTCCGGCTGCCAGGCTTATGTGGAACGCTTCTCTGATATTATGTCAACCGTTCCGACTGCTTCGTCCTCTACTGCGACCAACATTTACGAGGCTATTTCGAAAGGACTCAAATCCGAAACAAAGGCGATTGCTCAAAGTCTCCTTGAAACAAAATCGGAGCTTGAAATCATTAACGAGCTGCTTATTCCCGCTCTGGACGCTGTCGGAGAGCGCTATGAAAAGAGCGAGATTTTTCTGCCCCAGCTCATGCGCTCGGCGGACGCCGCTTGTGAAGCCTTTGAGGTACTTAAACAAAGCATATCAAAAAACGGCGGGAGCTCAGTGTCAAAAGGCAAAATTATCGTCGCAACCGTAAAAGGCGATATCCACGACATTGGCAAAAACATTGTTAAAACCATACTATCAAACTACGGATATCAGCTAATCGATTTGGGACGCGATGTTTCTCCCGAAACCGTGGTTGAAACCGCCATTCGTGAATATGTGCGCCTCGTCGGTTTAAGCGCGCTTATGACGACTACTCTTCCCGCAATGGAGCAAACCATTAAAGCTCTGCGAAATAGCGGTCATGACTGCAAAATAATGGTCGGCGGCGCTGTGCTCACCGCGGAATATGCAAAAGAAATCGGCGCGGATTATTTTGCCAAGGACGCGAAACGTGCCGTGGACATTGCCAAAGAAGTGTTGGGATAAGGGGTGATGGCGTGGATTTTTTTGAAAAATTGAAGCGAGGAACCATTTTATTTGACGGCGGCATGGGGACTTATTACTCCGAGAAGTACGGACGAGACCCAGAATTCTGCGAATTTGCGAATTTAAGTAAGCCCGAGCGAATTGAGAATATCCATCGTGAGTATATAAAAGCCGGTTCAGATGCAATTACAACCAATACCTTCGGAGCGAACATGGAAGGTCTGGACTGCGATTGGGATACGGTTGCGAAAATTATTGATAGCGGCTGGAAGATTGCAAATAAGGCTGTAACCGGAACAGACGTCACGGTTTTTGCAGACATTGGACCGATACCTCATATTGAGAATGTCGATAACACAGGCGAATATCAGCGTATTGCAAATTGCTTTCTTGAGCTCGGCGCGGAGAACTTTATTTTCGAGACATTTTCATCGCTCGAAGGTCTGAGCGCTGTTACTGAACATATAAAAGCCAGAAAGCCGAACGCCGTCGTTATCTGTTCATTCGCGGTTTCGCCCGACGGATTCACACGCGAGGGCGTTTCCCTTTCACGGATATGTCAGGCAATGAACACAGACGAAAATGTCGATATTTTCGGTCTCAACTGCAGCTCCGGCCCGAACCACATGATTAAGCTGCTCAGGGAGATAAACGCGCCCCAAAAGCCGATTATCGCAATGCCAAACGCCGGTTATCCGACCCTTGTCGGCTCTCGTGTTTATTTTGAAAACAATTCCGATTATTTCGCACAGGGGCTTGTTGATATCACGGACGCAGGCGCTAACATTATCGGTGGCTGCTGCGGAACAACGCCTGAGCATATCGCAAAAACACGCAGACTACTCGATAAAAAAGACGGAACCGTACGTCTTTTTGCGACGCCAAAGCAAACTGTGGAAGTTAAAAAGGCAGAGAATAGGCTCTGGGCAAAGCTCGAGAGCGGAAAAAAGATCATTGCCGTCGAGCTTGACCCTCCCGCTAATTCTGATATTCGTGCTTTCATGGACGGAGCGAGGGCTCTCCGCTACGCTGGGGCGGATGCCTTAACGATTGCCGACTGTCCCATTTCTCGGGCGCGGGCGGACAGCAGTATGCTTGCCTGTAAACTAAAGCGCGAGCTCGATATGGACACTATCCCTCACATGACCTGCCGCGACCGCAATATAATTGCCACGAAAGCCCTTCTTCTCGGGCTCAACATCGAGGGCATAAACAATGTCCTCGTCGTCACGGGCGATCCTGTGCCGACCGCCGAGCGCGGTACGATAAAAAGTGTTTTCAATTTCAACTCAGTCGTTCTCGCAAATTACATACATGATTTGGGCGTAGAGTTCATCAGAGGACCCTTTCGAGTTTTCGGTGCGCTGAATCTCAACGCGCTCAATTTTGATAGTCAACTCCGCCACGCCAAGGAAAAGCTCGAACACGGGGTGGACGCTTTCCTGACTCAACCCGTTCACTCGCCTCGTGCGCTGGAGAATCTGAAGCTTGCAAGGCAAGAGCTATCGGGAAAAATTCTTGGCGGCGTGATGCCAATTGTGTCGCACCGCAATGCCTGCTACATGAACAGCGAAATTGCGGGCATCAGTGTAAGCGATGAAATAGTAAAGAGTTACGAGGGACTTGATAAAGAGCAGGCGTCGCGGCTCGCAGTATCGCTCACAACAGAAATTGCGCAGAGCATGACGGCCTATGTGGACGGGTATTACATGATTACCCCCTTTATGCGAACAGACCTCATCTGTGAAATAATGCGAAATCTGAAATAAAAAATCGGGTATCTGCAAGTCAGATACCCGATTTTTCTTTTTGCGCGGCTTTTTTAGGTCGCGCTTTTTCCTATAGAATTATACAAATAAGCCCGCCCCTGCCCTCGTTTACAATTCTCTGGAGCGCGTTGCGTAACTTAAGACCTGTTTCTTCAGGCATACGCGTTAATTTCGCCATAAGCCCTTCGCCCGCTATGTCGTACATTGATTTTCCGAAAATGTTGGATTCCCAAATCTTCGTTGCGTCGCCCTCAAAATTCTGAAGCAGGAAGCCCAGAATTTCCTCCGAGGCATGCTCGCCGCCCACGGCGGGAGACACTTCGGTTTCGACCTTGGTCATCATCATATGTATCGCAGGAGCGCCCGCGCGCAGAACGACTTTGTATCTGCCGCCCTGTCTGACGATTTCCGGTTCCTGAAGCACCATTTCGTCTGCGGACGGCATGACAACTCCGTAGCCCTTTTCGCGAACGTCTCTAAGCGCCGCTGAGACCTTGTCATATTCGGTCTTCGTCTTTGAAAGATCGCACAGCAGCGAAATTAGGTCTCCGTCATTTGTTATCGAAAGCCCGCTCTCCTCGCTGAGAGTACGGTAATAAAGATCTCTCGGAAGTTCTATACGCAGCGTGAAGGTGCCTTTGCCCATCATCATATCGCCGACACGCGCGTCCGACACATTTTCGATTGCCTTAAGTCTTTGCGTTAGAAGCTGCGCGTCTCTCAGCTTTTTGACCTCACCAGATGCATTCAGAATCTCACTATAGAGCTCTCTTTTTATTGCGTGACCGTCCGGAAGTGCTTCGACCCATTCAGGAAGATACACATAGAATTCCTCAGTCCCGAATTCACTGAGGAGTTTTTGCAGTATTTTTTCAACGTCTTCCTCACGCAGGGTCAGGCAGTTGACGCAAAGGCACGCTACACCGTGTTTTTCGGCTAGCTCCGCCCTCATGGTCTGCGCTCTTTCGGAGTTTGGCTCTGCGGAGTTGAGCAGAAGCAGAAACGGCTTCCCTATCTCCTTGAGCTCCCTTATTACCTGCTCCTCCGCTGCAACATAATTTTCGCGCGGTATTCCGCAGATTGTACCGTCGGTCGTGATGACAAGTCCGATAGTTGAGTGATCGCGGATGACTCTGCGCGTTCCCTCTTCAGCCGCCTCAGTCATGCTGATTTCATGGTCGAACCACGGAGTTGTGACCATGCGCTCCTCGCCGTCCTCCGTCAGTCCTGCCGCTCCGGGCACCATATAACCGACGCAATCTATAAGGCGCACTGAAAGCATGGTATCTTCTCCGATGCTAATCTGAATCGCATCCTCCGGCACGAACTTCGGCTCCGCTGTCATCACGGTCTTCCCCGAGCCGGACTGTGGCAATTCATCCCTTGCCCGTTCTTTTAAATAGATGTTGTCTATGTTGGGTATAACAACCGTTTCCATAAACCGTTTAATAAATGTCGATTTGCCCGTTCTGACGGGACCGACCACGCCAACATATATGTCTCCGCCGGTACGCAGCGCGATGTCCTCATAAAGTCTGCTGTCAGTCATGCCTATTCCCCCTAAGAATGATGATTAGTAATGTGTATGGGGATAAGCTCCGTTTTATTCTGGCTTTGCAGGTCAAAGTCGCATTTGGCGCGAAAAAATATTGTTTGGGATGAGTAATATTTTTTGTATACTGTGCTCGCATCATATATATCGTTAACTGAAAGCAATAATGTTTAGGGTTCGACCGTCGTAATGAATAATTGTTTGAGTTTTTTTCTGTTCAGTATTGCGGCTTGCAAATGTGCTTTTTATGAGTATATAATTTAATCAATTCATAATTTATTTAATTATAAGAGGTCATTATGCGCAAAAAGATTGAAAATGACGTTATATTAAGTGCGGCTCTTCGAGTATTCGCACGTTATGGTTACAGGAAAGCCACGCTTGAAGACATTACAAGTGAGCTCAATATGACCGCCGCTGGTATTTACGCCTATGCGGAGAGCAAGCGCGAGCTGTATGAGCAAACTGTGAGCTTTGCCATGCTTCGCTGGCAGAACAGAGTTAAAAACGCGGTTTCGAAGGAGCAAACGGCGGGCTCGAAGTTTACCGTCCTCTGCAGCAGCGCTCTTGATTATCTCTCCGAGGACAAGGATTTCAGCGCGCTTCTCGAAAGTGACCCCTCCATTTTTCCGATGTTCCCAACGGTTGACCCCTATGAGGAAATTAACGCCGATTCAGTCGGGCTAATCGAGGAAATTCTTTCGCTCGGTATGAATACCGGCGAATTCCGAGAGCTGGACGCAAAAACTGTCTCCGAAGTTTTGTTTTCAATGTACAAGGGCTTCATCATCCACGCTTATGTACAGGGCGAATCGGAGTTTATTGAGAAGAATCTGCCCCAGACCCTTGATCTTATCCTGCGCGGTATCGAAAAGAAGTAACGGCAACGGGTGTTTCCATGCTGAAATTATTAATTAAAAATTCGAAAGGAGCACAGCAATGGTAAAGTATCTGTCTGAAGAATGGCGAGCGGAGGTTGAAAAACGCCTGCGTGAACAGCTAGATCCGGAAAAGATGAACAAAATCACCTCCTCCATGAACAGCCGCTATCTCAACTGCCCTGACGGAGGTAAAAAACATTTCTTCGTCGGTTTCTCCAACGGAAATGTCGACAAGGTTCTCGCAGGTGACGGCGACGGTCCAGCTGCGGAATTCTGCATCTCGGGCGATTATGAAACCTTCGCTAAGATTTCGCGCGCAGAGCTTGGATCGCAGAAGGCTCTGATGGGCGGTATGCTCAAGCTCAAGGGCAACATGGTAAAGGCTCTTAAGCTGGCATCCCTGAGCGACAGGATTAATAAGATAATCGCAACTATCGAAACCGAATTCTGAGAAAGGAAGGTCTGAAATATGAAGTTTGAAAATACGGGTCTGTATTACATAGACTATCCGGCACGCATTAAGGCCGTTCAGGCCGAAATGGCAAAGCAGAACATAGACGTATATCTTGGCTCACGCCTTCGCACAACATCCTGGTGCACCGACGCTTTTTTCCCTTGGCGCAGCTTCATCGTCATTCCCTCTGAGGGCATGCCTACGGCTTTCACCTTCGTGATTGACGCGGCGCGTGCTCTTGACGACAGTTGGCTGGACGAGGACCACGTCATGGGCTTTGCGCCCATGGGCGGTCAGGATCAGATTACTCTGATTTCCGACATGATAAATGAGCTCCTGCCAAGCGGCGGGCGCGTCGGCGTTGAAGCCGGAATGTCCAATTATCTGCCGGAAGGCTATCTTACTTATTTCGAATACAACGCTTTCAAGGAAGCCATGCCGGACTGCGAGTTTGTAAATGCGCATGAGATTATCGACAGGCTGCAAATGATAAAGGACATCGGCACGATAAATCGTTTCCGCGAGGCATCCCGCATCGTGGATGTCGGGCATGAGGCAGTTTTGGCCGCTATCAAAAACGGTGGATGGAAGGGCATGACGGAGACCGTTGTCGCCGGTATTGCCGCGCTTGCTATGAGAAAGGCCGGAAGCGTCTGGGAATGGAGCTTCACCGGCGGAAACGAGATTGCATGCGGTTATCGCACAGGTCTTGCAGGAGGCGCATGCACGCCACCGACAGGAAAAGAGGTAGTGGCGGGAGAGCCGCTCATGGTCGATATTCACGCCTTGTACGGCCTTGCCTGTGGCGATCACACCCACAACTATCTCATAGGACCAGCAACGAAGCGCCAGCTCTGGCACGCGAAAAACTTTGTTGATATCGTTGATTTGACGCTTAAAACCTATCGCGCAGGAATATCCCCGTCCTCACTTGCCGAGGAAATGATGGCCTTTGCCGAAGAGCGTGGCTTTGCGGACTTTATGGTGCCCGGCTTTGAACATGGGATTGGCATGCTCGGTGACGAATGGCGCATCGGACGTCACGACGGACCTTTCCCCTACTGGACCGATCCGGATCACTGCTATCAGGAGAACGAAGTCCTCATTTGCGCAATGCAGTACGCCTGCCCTGAAGAGGATATCGGTTTCCGCTACGAGAACCCGATACTTATTAAAAAGGACGGCTGCGAGTATATGTCTAAGTTCCCGCTTGCCGTGGAGGTTATCGACTGATTCGTCAAACGCGACTGCTTCAAAAATATTGAAAATCAAAAATGGAGAGACTGAACTTATCGTGCAGCCTCTCCATCATTATTTGTAAAGTTTGAAAATATTAATTGCAATCAGTTCAGACATAATAGATGTTAGAGAATCCAAAATCAATTAACTATTCTCAGCACAAAAATATTATAAATAGTAGCACCTAATCCACGCCTTTATAAAAGTCCTTGATAATTTAGAAAATTATGCCGTTTAAGTTACAGAAATTACATCATCATTGTTTGAATATCAAAAATCTACAAGGAAAAGATATTGACAGGCAAGTTGATTGCCTAAGAGAGATAGACAAATAACATTGAAGGAGTTGCAAAGAAAATGGCAAGTAGCAACAAGCTCGTAAATCCGAATGCTCGTGAAGCAATGGATCGTTTCAAGATGGAGACTGCCAGTGAAGTGGGCGTAAACCTAAAGCAGGGCTACAATGGTGACCTCACCTCCCGTCAGGCCGGCAGCATCGGTGGCCAGATGGTCAAAAAGATGGTTCAGGCTTACGAGAACGGCAAGTAACTAAGTATATCGACTGAATTGAGGAGGGATTTATCCCTCCTCTTTTTAACATATTAATACTTCATGTTTTGCAGGCAATTTTTATATCCCTACTTTGCGTCCTATATGCAAGGCATGCTTTTTGTGTAAAATCAATAATTTTTGTCAATAAAAGAATTTGGCTCGACATTGCACCTCGCGTTAGCTACAATAGTAATGCAATATCTTTATACCAATTAGTTTGTATAAATATTCTATTACTGAATTATATGAAGCAATCACATAGCCAATGCAAAAAGGAAGGGGCGACTTAATCAAATGAGTTATAAAACTTTTGATCAAAATGATCTTTCTTTTCTTCAGAATTTGATTTCTGACGAGAAGCGAATATTGACCAGAGACATTATGAACGAGGATTATAGCCACGACGAGCTTAGCGGAACTACGAGCTTCCCTGATGTAGTTGTGAAAGTGCTCTCTGCCGATGAAGTCTCCGAAATACTGAAATATGCAAACGAGCAAAACCTTCCTGTAACGCCGCGCGGCGCAGGTACAGGGCTTGTGGGCGCATCAGTCGCCATGGAGCACGGCATTATGATTGATTTGAGCCTTATGAACCGCTTTAATGAGCTTGACGAGGAAAACTTGACTTTGACTGTCGAGCCCGGCGTACTGCTGATGGATCTTTCCGCCTATGTTGAGGAAAAAGGTTTGTTCTATCCCCCCGATCCGGGCGAGAAATCCGCCACAATCGGAGGAAATATTTCAACAAACGCGGGCGGGATGCGAGCGGTTAAATACGGCGTGACCCGCGACTATGTTCGCGGTTTACAGGTTGTACTTCCAAGTGGCGAAATTGTTGAATTGGGCGGTAAAATCGTTAAAAATAGCTCGGGCTACGATATTAAGGATTTGATAATCGGTTCGGAAGGTACGCTCGGAATCGTAACACGAGCAACGCTCAAGCTTCTTCCTCTGCCAGGCAAAACCGTCAGCCTTCTAATCCCCTTTCCCACGCTCGAACAGGCAATCAGAACTGTGCCGCTTATCTTAAAATCAAAAACCGTTCCGACCGCAATCGAATTCATGGAACGTGAAGTCATCATTGATGCGGAAGCATTTTTAAGTAAAAAGTTTCCAGACAATCAAGCGGACGCTTATCTGCTTCTTAAATTTGATAGCAATACATCCGAAGAGATTGAAAAAGCCTACGAGAGCATTGCCGAGCTTTGCATTGATAATGGCGCTATTGACGCTCTGGTTTCCGACACGGAGGAACGCGAGAAAGCAATCTGGAATATGCGCGGGGTGTTCCTCGAAGCAATCAAGGCTTCCACTACCTATATGGATGAGGTGGACATCGTCGTGCCACGCTGCCGCGTCAATGAGCTTGTCGAATACACCCACGGGCTTCAGAAAGAAGTCGGCGTTAGAATTAAAAGCTTCGGCCATGCGGGAGACGGCAACCTGCACGCTTATATTTTAAAGGACGATCTTTCCGATGCAGAATGGGAATCCCGCCTCTCTTTAGCCATGGAGAAGCTCTATGCCAAGGGTCGAGAGCTAGACGGACAGGTTTCCGGAGAACACGGAATCGGTTTTGCAAAGAGGCCATACCTGAAAGAATCACTTCAGCCGGAGCTTCTTAATATCATGCGCGGAATCAAAAAAGTATTTGATCCAAAGAACATTCTCAATCCACACAAAGTCTGTGAAGACTAATAATTGCAGAATAAAATGCGCGGAGAAATTTCTCCGCGCATTTTATTCTGCAATCTTATGACTGATATTCAAATTCGAGCTCGTACATTGAAATAGCGTCGCCATCCTTGACACCGAGAGCTTCCATCCTCTCAAAGATACCCGCTTCGCGCAGGATACGGTCAAAATACATCCTTGACTCGTAATCAGTAAAGTTGACGGTGGCGACTAGCTTTTCAAGCCACGGTCCCTCAACTATCCAAACATCGTCAATCTTTTCAATATTAACTGCTGCAGATGTATCGATAACTGGTTGCGGCTGCACATAATCAGCTTCAAAGTATTTGATTGGAGGAAGACTCCTGAGCTTCTCAGCCGCAGCCTTCATAAGCGCCTGTGTGCCGGAATGAGTCGCTGCCGAAATCTCAAAGAATTCACAGCCCAGCTCCGTCACATAGTCGCGGAACTCATCCAAAAGCTCGCTGCCCTCCGGCAGCAGGTCACACTTATTGGCAACAACAATCTGCGGTCTTTCCGCGAGCTCGGGGCTATATTCCCGAAGTTCCTTGTTGATTGCTTCAAAATCCTCGATCGGGTCGCGGCCCTCGCTACCCGAAACGTCCACAAGGTGTATTAGGAGACGGCAGCGGTCGATATGACGAAGAAAATCGTGTCCTAGGCCAGCGCCCTCGCTCGCTCCCTCGATTATGCCGGGAATATCCGCCATCACGAAGGAAACCCCCTCGGAAACGTAAACTACTCCGAGATTCGGATAAAGTGTCGTGAAGTGATAGTTCGCAATTTTCGGGTGAGCCTTTGAAACAACGGAAAGAAGCGTTGACTTTCCGACATTCGGAAAGCCTACGAGTCCGACATCAGCCAGAAGCTTAAGCTCCAGCACTACCTCACGCGCTTCGCCTTCAGTTCCGGGCTTCGCAAAGCGCGGCACCTGCCTCGTCGGTGTGGCAAAGTGCTGATTGCCCCAGCCGCCTCTTCCGCCTTTTGCAAGAACGAAAGGCTGCATATCGGACATATCTTTTATAATGCCGTCAGTCGCCTTGTCCCTGATTAGCGTTCCGCGAGGAACCTTGATGACAATATCCTTGCCTTCTCTGCCCTTCATGTTGGAGCCTATACCGTTCATTCCGTTTTCAGCAGCATATTTGCGCTTGTACCGGAAGTCAAGCAGCGTCGTCATATTGTCATCAGCGACGACTATTACGCTGCCGCCGTGCCCGCCGTCTCCGCCGTCAGGTCCGCCCGCCGCAACATATTTCTCTCTGTGGAACGCAACCGCTCCGTCTCCGCCTTTGCCGGCCTTGACAGATATGGCTGCCTTATCAATAAACATAAATCCCTCCATGCGAAAACGCATCCCGAACTAATATTCCCTGCTTATAGCAGGTAATACATGGATACTGTTAAAACGATAAAAAACGGGCGAGCGCTCTCGCTCACCCGTTGAAGCTTACTGTGCCAATTCTTCGTATACTGAAACCTTTTTACGGTCCTTATCAAGACGCTCGAACTTCACGATTCCGTCCTTAAGGGCGAAAAGCGTATCGTCGCTACCCTTGGCAACATTGGTGCCCGGGTGAATCTTTGTTCCGCGCTGTCTGACAAGGATGTTGCCGGCGAGTACGAACTGACCGTCAGCTCTTTTGGGTCCAAGACGCTTCGACTCACTGTCGCGGCCGTTCTTGGTTGAGCCCATTCCCTTTTTATGTGCCATGCTTCACACCTCCACGTGTCATTTAATCTACGGAACTAAGCGGTGATTGTACCGATTTGTACCTGAGTATAGGGTTGTCTGTGGCCCTTTGTATTACGATAACCCTTTTTGGATTTCATCTTGAATACGCGGACTTTTTTGAACTTGCCATTTTTAACGACGCTTGCTGTCACGGTTGCGCCCGCGATAACGGGGGAACCAAAGCTGCTGCCGTTATCATCGATGACGGCCAGAACGCGGTCAAATGTGATTGAATCGCCACCCTCGACTTCCAGCTTTTCAATGAAAATAACTTCGCCCTCGGCAACGCGGTATTGCTTACCGCCTGTTTCGATTATTGCGTGCTTCATAAACTCTATGCACCTACCTCTCTCGGAGTCTCGCTCTATGGGCGGAAACTTGCGTTTCACTTGGAAGCCCTCTCAACGCGGCCTTGTTAGTTTATCACGCAGGTTAGGCATTGTCAATATAATTTCTTCAATATTATATGGTGTTTTACCGAAAACAGGCATTATATCAAAGCATAAGCGGCGCTATGAAATAATTTATTTTATTCCGCGTGTGTAAACTCCACATATTGAGCTAATCGAAAAGCGAATAGTATAATATTACAGCACTTTTCCCATTGTCGCAAAGGAAAAGTGCCGCAATACTCTCCTCGATCTCTCCCAAAAGGGCCGGAGTTCAATCCTCCGGCGTACCGAATAATTTTCGAATTTCGTTCAGGTCGCGCTTACCGACGGCGTTTTTTGGAACGCTGTCGACAAAAGTGACGTATTTGGGGACTTTTATGCTCGAGAGCTCTGTCTTAACTGTTTTGATAATTTCCTCGCGCGTCACATTGACACCTGAGGCTCTGACAATCAGAACACGTCCGACTTCGCCCCATTTTGGATCCGGAACACCGACAATGCAGGCTTCGAGCACGCCCGGGACGAGCATAATGACGTCTTCAATTTCCTGAGGGAAAATATTCTCTCCGCCGGAAATGAACATATTTTTCTTTCTTCCGCTTATGTAGCAGAAACCGTCCTCATCGAGATACCCCATATCTCCGGTATGAACCCAGCCGTCGTGCATAATCACGGCTGTAGCTTCGGGATTATTCCAATAGCCGGAAAACAGCAGCTTGCCGCCAAAAACCAGCTCGCCGCGCTCGCCTTTCGGAACATCCTTGCCCTCGTCATCGACAAAACGAACCTGATTAAAGGGCGCGGGAATGCCGCAGGAGTTCCATTTTGCGCGAACGTCCTCGATTTCGATGAGTCCGACCGGATGGCACATGTTGTTCGGGCCGACCTCAGTCATGCCGTAGGCGTTGACCATTTTCACACCCTTGGCCCAATAAATCTCAAGAAGCTCTCTTCCCGTCGGTGCGGCACCTGTTACAAGAATACGGTAACACGAAAAATCGGTTTCCGCGAAATCAGGCTGCATGGCTAGAGCCTTGTACATCGTTTCAACAGAAATACCGACCGTCGGTCTTTCTTCCCTGATGGCACTCAAAACCTTAGAGGGATTGAAGCCTCTCATAATGATAATTCTGCCGCCGATTGAAAGAAGCGGCAGGGTAAAGACATTCCAACCCGCCGTATGGAAAAGCGGAAGAGTCAAAATCGCTGTGTCGTTCTCGCTGAGCTGAAAGCCCGTCGAATCCGCCATTGAATTATAGAAAAGCGAGCGGAAGGATATCATCGCCGCTTTGGGCGTACCGGTCGTACCGCCCGTATGTATGAGCATCTGGATGTCCTCATAATCGAGCCCGGGATTAACGGGTTCTTTATAGTCCTCGTTATTCATAATATCCGAATAGCAATAGGTATCACCCTCGCAGGGTTCGTCAAGACATATGAATTCCTGCTTAAAGCCCTTTTCGCGCAGACTCATCACAGTGAAGGTAAATTCACCAGAATAAAAAATCACCTTCGGCGCTTCGTTTTCGATAAGCGAAAACAGCTCCTTCTCGCGGAGGAGGCAGTTATATGTGGTAATTATCAGTCCGGTTTTGTAGGTAGTATAAAAGGCGTCGAAAAAAGCCACGGAGTTCGTCGCGCAAAATCCGATTCTGTCGCCCTTCTTGAGTCCGAGCTTCTCAGTCAGAAAATACGCGAGCTTATCTGAGCGCTTATCCATCTCAAAATAAGTATAGTGCTTACCGGTATCGTAATCGTAAATCGCCTCGTGCTTACCGGAAAAACGTACCCGATATTTGCCCATATTAAACAATGTTTCAGAATCGTACATTCCAGTCTCCCCCTTATGCCCTTCACGTCTCAAAAGCAGCTGCGTACTATGTTGTTGTCTTTAGCCACTTCTGAAAGCCGCATATATCCATGCGTCAAAACAAGGCATTTATTACAACATTATGAGAGTATTTTATTACTCATTCACAAATAAATCAACAAGAAAAACTGGCAAAAGTCAAATATATGTCTATTTAGATATAGATTTTGTGTAATGAATAATACGGGGAAACGAAATTTGTCTAATACACCGAAGAAGTTCAGACACTTTTTTAAAATGGTTTACATAATAATAGGGAGCCTTAGCGGCTCCCTATTATTAATATCATTATGCGTGTCCTAAATATCGCTCGAGAATCCACATATATGCGACCGCAAAGGCTTCCCGCATAGTATAGCTCACCATCATCGCTTTGTTTCCCGTGTTCGCCGCTACCCCGACGACGTTCGCCCCCAGCTCGCTTGCGTAGAACTTCGCGCGGTAAAGATGGTATTCCTGCGAAAGCACCGCGACCTTTGCTGTCGTGTCTCCGCCGCTGTCTTTAATAATCTCAAGCGAGTTCCGTAGGTTCTCATAGGTCGAGGTGGACTTGTCCTCCATGATTATTCTGTCCTTAGAAATACCGTTATTGGCCAGCCACTGGCGCATGCACTCGGCCTCCGAGATGTTCTCCCCCGCTCCCTGCCCGCCGGAAACTATAGCTTTCGATTCAGGATATTTATCGAGGTAGTCTTTTGCTGCTTCAAGCCTGTACATCAGTGAAAGTGAAGGCTCTGAACCGTTGACGCCCGCACCGAGCACGATGAGATAAGGCGCTTCGGGGTCCTTGTCCGTGTGCGCGGAGCTTATAACAATCGCTTCTAAAACCGCAAAAAAGACAAGCCCAACACATACCAGAGTCGTCAAAACAGTCTTCAGCGCCTTCGCGACCTTGGCGTGCTTCTTCGAGAAATACGAAATCAGCCTATACATCGCAACCAGCACCGTTATCGCCGCCAGCGCCTGCGCAATAGTCTTGTAGCCAACGGCGTAATAGGAGAGAATCAGAAATACCGCAAACAGCGCTACTTCAACTACCCAGAACACCCTGTCCCTATGTTCATTATTTTCCATGTCACCGAACCTTTCAGTCTGAGCAGCTTTGCTCGGATTGCTCCTCCCACTTCTCTAAGAGCGTGTCCAGTTCCTTTTGTGTTTCAGCTTTCTGAACGTCAAGCTCCATAAGCTTTTGGAAGTCCGAGGAATTTTCCTCGCAGAGCAGCTCGATTTCCTTTAGTTTCTCTTCTTGCCGCGCGATATCCCGCTCCGTTTTCTGGAGCTGTTTTTCGTTATAGGCCGAAGGATTCTTCCTGAATGACCTGTTGCTGTCCTCTTTGACGTTTTCTTTCGACTTAAAGTTCTGATTTAGTTCGGTTTGCTTTTTCAAGTATTCTCTGTATTCGTCAAAACCGCCGCGGAAATCGTTGATTGTTCCGTTTTCGAGCGCCCATATTCGAGTCGCGAAACGCTCAATAAAGTACCTGTCATGCGACACGAACAGGAGGGCCTCATTGTAATCGTCCACCGCTTCCTCAATCCACTCGCGGCTCTGAATATCCAGATGGTTCGTCGGTTCGTCAAGGATCAGGAAGTTTACCTCGCCGCGCATGAGCATGCAAAGCCGCAGGCGGCTCTGTTCTCCGCCGGATAGCGCAGAAACGGGCTTGAAAACGTCCTCGCCGGAAAAACGGAAGCTGGCGAGTCTGTCTCGAGCTCCCTGCGGTGTGCATTTTTCGGAATAAAGCATCGTATCAAGTAAGCTTCTGTTCGGGAAGTCAAACTTAATAATTTGCGGCAGATATGCCATCTTTACAGATGGGCCTCGGCGTATCATTCCGCTATCCGGCACGTCCTCACCCATGATAAGCTTTATAAGCGTCGATTTTCCCGTTCCATTGTCGCCAATGAGCGCGATGCGTTCTCCGCCCTCGATGATAAGCTCAAGATTCGAAAATAGCGTCCTTTTCCCAAAGGACTTGCTGACTCCGTCGATTACAAGTACCTCGTCGCCCGAAAATTCGCGCTGGGCGAATTTAATCTTCATAGCTCTATCCAACTTGGGTCTGTCGGTTTGACGCAGCCTTTCCATGCGTTTTTCCATAGAAAACGCACGCTTATGAAGTTTATCTGCTCCCATAAATGCCCAAAGGTGCAGTTTATCCGCCGCCTCCTGAAGCTGTGCTATCTTCGCCTGTTCCTTCTCATATTTCTTAAGCTGTTCTTCATAGCGCCGTTGCTTTTCATCGACATAGAAACTGTAGTTGCCGCTGTAGAACTCAGCTTTGCCACCCAAAATCTCGACTGTGCGAGTCACGACCCTGTCTAGAAAAAAGCGGTCATGCGAAATCGCAAGTACAGTCCCGCGAAACTTTAGAAGGTATTCCTCCAGCCACTCCGTCGCCTTTAAATCAAGGTGGTTTGTCGGCTCGTCCAGAAGCAGAATATCCGTGTCCTCAAGTATGAGGCGCGCAAGATTGACTCGCGTTTTTTCTCCGCCGGAAAGCTCCGAAAAAAGCTGCTTTCGCATTGCCTCCGATATTTCAAGACCGTTTGCAACTCTGTTGCGTTCCGAATCGGCACTGTAGCCGCCCAGCCGCTCATAATCAGCCGCAGCTTTGTCATATTCGCGCAGGATAGCGTCGGAGGTTTCATTCGTCATCCGCGACACAAGCTCGTTCATTTTGGCCTCGAGCTCGAATATCCTCTCGTGTGCCGATTTGAGCACATTTTCAACTGTAAATCCTTCGGGATAGACTGGTATTTGGGAAATGAGACCCATGCGTCTGTCAGAAGGGATGACGACTCTTCCCTCGTCCGGATGCACTTCACCCGTTATTATGCGGAAAAGCGTTGTTTTTCCAGCACCGTTTTTGCCGAGGATACCGACGCGCTCACCGCAGTTTATCTCAAAACTGAGACCGTCAAGTATGTTTTTGTCCTGTTCAAAGGCTTTTACCAAGCCTTGTATTGATATTTCTGACATTGTATTCTCCTATAAATGAAAAGCCGAGCGAGCCGAAGCGGCCTCACCCGACTTATTGGCATGTGAGGCTTATTATTAAGAATTTGCAACAGCCGCCTGCAAAACGGCGTTTGCGACGGGACCTGCGTTTGCAAGCCCTCCGCCGCCTCTTTCGATAATGACCGTAAAGGCGAGGGGATATTCGCTATCGTCGAGAAAGCCGACGAACCATGCGTTTGATGTGCCGTCACCTAGCTCCGCGGTTCCAGTTTTAGCACAGATTTTCAGGTTCGGAAAGTTTCCCTGTCCGTAGGCATAGGCCACGTTGTAGGCCATAAGCTCCTGTACCTTCTGCGCTGTATCGGTCTCTATGAGGCGAGTCGAGGAGGAATGTGCGTTTTTAAGGATGACCGGCTCCTTGGCAACGCCGTCATTCGCGATTGCGGAAACGAGTCTCAGCATTGCTATGGGGGAAATCAGATCGTTATACTGCCCAATACCCATCCAGCTCAGATTGCTGGTTCCTGTTCCTCCTTTTTCAATACTGCCTGCTGTCGTGTCGATACCGCTGACGGAAAGGCTTTTCAAAAAGCCGTATTTTTCCGCATAATTATAAATGGTGTCAGCGCCAAGTTCCTGCGATATATCCGAAAAGGAGCTGTTACAGGAATTCGCAAGCGCCTGCTCAATGGTCTGCTGTCCATGTACACCCGTGCATTTGACAAAATCGCTGCCGAGAGACACACCGCCCGCGCAGGTGAAGCTTTTGGTATAAAGGTCGGGAATGTTCTCGATTGCCGCCGAGAGCGTGATAAGCTTAAATACCGAGCCCGGAGTATAGGTTGCGCCGAGGCAGCGGTTCATATAAACGCCCTCATAAGCAGGAGCCGAGGTATCGGGCGGATTGTTTGGGTCGTAGGCGGGAGTGCTCACCATACAGAGTATCTCGCCTGTCTTGTAGTTGGAAACAAGCACAGCGCCTTTTCTTCCCGCGAGTGCCTGATAGGCTATTGCGTTCAGCGAGGAATCAACGGACAGCTTAACTTTTCCGCCATTTCCCGAAATACTTGCCACTCCGTCAATAAAATCATAGCCTGCGAGCTTTGAGCTGAAAACGCTTATTGCTCCAGTTCCGACATTCCCTGTGTAATCCCCGACAATATGAAAGCAGGATTTGCGAATAGTCTCATCGTCCGCATAGGAAAACACACCCGCATCCGCGTGAGCAAGCACGACTCCATTCCGGTCAACAATTGTTCCCGTGTCAAGAACACCTTGGTTATAAACGCTGCTATTTGCGCGCAGCATCGTCCAATCCTTGCCATTAGCATAAAGACGAATCGCAAAGATACACAGACCGAAAACGAGTCCGAGCGCAATCAGCATCGAAAAATACGCTCTGTTCTTAATCTTCTTCATTTTCCGCGCCTCCTCTTCTCGCTGCTTCTGTCGAAAAGATTCCGCTCATTATCTTCAATTTCTTCGTCTTCTTCGGGGGGTTCTTCGAGTTCACGCTCAGCGAACTCATTCCAATCATGCATTTTCGAAGGATCCTTCATTATAAAGCTCGCGCTCTTGCGCGTGTCGGTTGCTTTAATAAATGCTAAAAGCGCCCAGCAGGATATAAGACTGGAGCCTCCCAGCGAGACAAAGGGGAAGGTAACTCCGGTGAACGGCAGAATATCCAGAGAACCAAATATGTTCAGCCCGAGCTGAACCATCATCATTGACACAGCGGCGCAGCCCGCGATGACATAGAAAGCGGAGCGTCCCTGCGAAGCATTGTGAACAGTGTACGCGGCAAGGATTATAATTGCAACGACCGCACTAATTGCGATAAGCAGACCAATCTCCTCGCTCACCATTCCGAACACAAGGTCAGTATCCGCGGCGACGATATTGTGGAGCCAGCCGTGCCCCGCGCCGAGTCCAAAAAGTCCACCGGAAGCCGCTGCCGAGAGAGCTCTCGTTTGCTGGAAGCCCGCACCGTTTACATCCTCCCAGACGTGTCCCCACGTTGCGAAGCGCTGCGCGATATGTGGTTTTATGCTGAGTGCTAAGAAGCCCGCAAGTCCCGCGCCTGTAACGGCAAGCAGAACCGTTGCGATATTCCCGCTTCGCATAAAAGAAATGACAAGGAAGGTCGCAAAGAAGACAAGCGCCGTTCCGAAATCACCCATTATCGCAAGTGCACCAACGCAGACCGCGGAAAACGCGATGAAAACGAGCAGGTTTCTGCCTCTGTAGAGTCTATCCATAGTTGCTGCGCCCGCGTAGATGTAGACTATTTTTACGAATTCCGACGGCTGAAACGAGAATCCGGCTATACTGAGCCAGTTTTTCGCGCCGAACATAGTTGAGCCAAAGACTACGTTAATCGCAAGCAGCCCAACTGCGGCGATAGCCGCCGGTAATATCATGGTCTTGACCCTTTTCAAGTCTCGCAGCCATGAACCGAGTATTATGAAAAACACTATTCCCACAAGGAGAAGAATCACCTGTTTAAGCATATTTCCGGGTGTTGAACTAGCGCATACCGACATTCCTATCGAACTCAAGAAAAAAGCCAGAGCCTCGACCTCGAAGCCCTTTCTGCCGATGGTGCGCATTATAATATAATATATCCACATGATTATACAGAGAGCGATGAACGAGAGCGCGATTTGTGCCCTGTACTTTTCATCACAGTAATATAGCTGCTGGTACATCAAGAGGAATTGAAAAACCGTTACAAAACGGAACATAGTTCCCGGCGCTATCATTTTGCCCGGAGCTGTTCTGCGCTCGGCTATAATGCCGCGCTCTTCCTCGGTAAGATTAAAAAAGCGGATTTTTGATCTGCCGATGCTGATGAGATCTCCGTCCTCTAGCCTTGCGCCCTCTTCGCTGATTATTTTGCCGTTTATCCTAGCTTCGGAGTTATGTCCGATGTCATAGGCCGCCCAGTTACCGAATTCATCACGTATCAGAACAAGCTGCGTTCCCTCAGCGGTTAGTTCATTGACAACAACGTCAGAGGACCGCGACTTGCCCACGGTACACTCCCAGTGCCGCAGCGGAACCCTCGAGCCGTCCGGCAGGTCAAGATAACCCCAGACTTCGGGCTCATAGCGTTCGCGGAGCATTGAATATGCGCAGCGTGTGAGAATTGCAATTGCGGCAATCGGAAGCATGAAACGAGTGAAGTAAACAAGGTATGACAGAAACGGGCTGAATGCGCCCGCATCGGATTGCGCAAAAAATCCGTTCAAGCCCTGCAGAAAGCTCTCCACCGCTGTCACCTCCGTTTCTATATACTTCCATATTAGCCAAATGGTATAATGACCGTCACGCGGTCATTATACCATATTGTATCATTATTGGAAATGAAAAGTTCGTTACTTAAGGATAACCCTGTTGTAGCTCTTTTTTCCGCGTTTTATAACGATTCCTTCGCCGGAAAGCACATTTGAGTCAAAGCGCTCATTAATTTCAGAAATCTTTTCTCCCGCGGCCTCGACTCCGCCCTGCTCAACCGCGCGTCTCGCCTCGGATTTTGAGGGACAGAGCCCGCTCTTGACAAGCAGTGTTATTATGTCAACCGCTCCGTCGACTAGATCGGCCTCCGAGAGCTCGGTTGTGGGGATATTCGCCATGTCACCCCCGTTTGAGAAAAGGGCGCGCGCAGCCACCTGTGCTTTTTCTGCTTCTTCTTCGTTGTGTACGAGCTTTGTCAGCTCATAGGCAAGTATTTCCTTTGCCTCATTGAGCTTCGCGCCCTCCCATTTGTCCATTTCGTTTATGGTTTCAAGCGGCAGGAAGGTCAGCATACGCAGGCATTTCAGAACGTCAGAGTCGGCAATGTTGCGCCAATACTGATAGAAATCATAGGGTGTTGTCTTCTCTGGGTCGAGCCATACCGCGCCCGACTGAGTCTTGCCCATCTTTTTGCCTTCCGAGTTCAGAAGAAGCGTAATAGTCATAACATGGGCATCCTTGCTGAGCTTCTTGCGGATGAGCTCCGTTCCGCCTAGCATATTACTCCATTGGTCGTCGCCGCCGAACTGAAGATTGCAGCCATAGCGTTTGAATAGCTCCAAAAAGTCGTAGCTTTGCATTATCATGTAGTTGAATTCAAGGAAGGACAGTCCCTTTTCCATGCGTTGCTTGTAGCACTCGGCGCGGAGCATGTTGTTGACGGAAAAGCACGCACCGTATTCGCGCAGGAAATCAATATAGTTGAGGTTCAGGAGCCAGTCGGCGTTATTCACCATTATCGCTTTTCCCTCGGAAAAGTCGATAAATTTGCTCATCTGCTTTTTAAAACGCTCGCCGTTTTGCGTAATGGTCTCAAAAGTCATCATTGAGCGCATATCGCTCCTGCCAGAGGGGTCTCCGACCATGGTCGTACCTCCGCCGATGAGCGCAATCGGCTTGTTTCCCGCCATTTGCAGGCGCTTCATTAGGCAAAGCGCCATAAAATGTCCGACGTGCAGTGAATCAGCCGTAGGGTCAAAGCCTATATAAAAAGTCGCCTTGCCTGTGTTGACAAGCTCTCTTATCTCTTCTTCGTTAGATACCTGCGCTATTAGACCGCGCGCTTTCAGTTCCTCATAGATTCCCATTTGTCTTTTCCCTTTCAATCATTTCATGTATAAGCTCAATGGCTTTCGCCATATATTCCTCGCAGCGCTCGTGACTTCCGTCCGATGTTAAATCGCGGCAAAGCAGCGTCCCATACTCTTCTCTGAATGCCGTAGTAAAGCTTTTAGTCAACTCCGTAATTTTCGTCTTTGCTTGCAAGTCTTTACCGTCTGTATATGGGCAATAGTTGCTAAGCGTATACACACCACCGGATACCGCACCGCAAACCTCGCCGCACTTCAACCCGCCGCCGAAGCCGCCCATTGCGGCAAGTGCTGTTTTTTCATCTATCCCGCTTAAATCGCGGCAAAAATATGCCACCACCTGTGCGCAGTTGAAACCGGATGCATGAATTTCTGCGATTTTTATCTTATCCGCTGTCATTTTATCCTCCAAATTTTTATCGTTTCACGCCTATCTTAAATCTTTCCGCCGCTTCGAGCTGTTCGCATGCGGAAATAAGCGTATTCTTGGTTATATTATCCCCGCCATGGAGTCTTGCAAGCTCACGTGCTCTGCCCTCGCGGTCAAGCGCTGTGACGCTAGTATATGTCCTGCCGTCGCGCTCTTCCTTTTCGATAAGGAAATGCGTGTCAGCCATGGCGGCAATCTGCGGCAGATGTGTGACGCAGAGAACCTGCTTATGTCTTGACAGCTCCGATAGCTTTTCGCCCACACGTGAAGCGGCAACGCCCGAAACACCGGTGTCAATCTCGTCAAAAACCAAAGTCTCAAGTTCGTCCTTCTCCGAAAAGACGTTTTTCATCGCAAGCATGATGCGCGAAAGCTCGCCGCCAGACGCTATCCTGCTGATTGGTCCCGGCTTTTCGCCCTTGTTTGCGGACATGAGGAAGCGAATTGCGTCTCCGCCTGTTCCGTCAAAGCCATCAGGATTGTCCATCGGAGTTATGTCAACCTCAAAGCTCACAGACGGCATTGAAAGAGCCTTTAGCTCATCTACAATTCGCTTTTCAAGCTCTTGCGATGCTTCCTGTCTTGCTAGCGTGAGCTTTTTTGCCTCAAACAGCACCGCCGTCTTTTGTTTTTCAAGCTGAGCGGTGAGTTTTACGAGCCTGTCGTCCGAGTATTCAATGTCGTCGAGTTGCTTTTTTGACTTTTCGAGCTTCTCTAAAAGCTCTTTTTCACCGCCGCCATATTTCTTGGATAGCTTGCGAAGCAGCGCAAGTCTTGTTTCGATTCTGTCAAATTCCTCGGATGAGAAATCAAGCCCTGAAAGGAAATCCCTCAATGTTTCCGCAACATCACGGAGCAGAAACGAGGCGTCTGAGAGTGTTTTTTCGCATTTTTCGAGATCCACGCAGTATCTCGCCGCGCGTGCGACCTCGGCTTTAGCACCATCCGTAAGTGAAACTGCGTTCTCGTCTCCGCCGTAAAGTGTGCCGTATGCCGAATTAATCGCTTCTGTCAGCTTTTCGGCGTTATGCAAAAGCTCGCGCCTCGCGGTGAGCTCTTCTTCCTCTCCATCGCTAAGCTTTGCTTTTTCAAGCTCTTCAACCGTCCCCCGCAATCTATCTGTTAGGCGCTCTTTTTCGGCTTCGTCCAGAGACAGGCGCTTAATTTCTTTCTTTGTTTCATGATAACGGTCATAGGAGTTTTTGAAATCATCAACAACTGCTCCGTAATCACCATAGCTGTCGAGATACTCCCTATGGCGTTCTTCGTCCAGAAGCTGACGTCCGTCGTTCTGCCCGTGGATATCCAAGAGGAGAGCTGAAAGCTCACGCAGCTGCGCTGCCGACACCGGCGTCCCGCAGACGCGGCAGGAGGATTTTCCGTCCTCCGCAATCCTTCGCTGGAGAATGATTTCGTCCTCTGTCTCAATACCATTCTCATTGAGCCATCCGTTTACTTTGCCACCAGTAAAAACGGCAGTCGCAAGAGCTTTCTCTGCGCCCGTGCGCACAAGCTCGCGCGATGTTCTTGCACCCATAACAGCCAAAAGCGCATCAATAATGATGGATTTGCCCGCGCCGGTTTCGCCCGTAAGTACGTTCAGCCCCTTTGAAAAGCTGATGTCCGCACGTTCGATGACCGCTATGTTCTCTATATGGAGGTCTGAAAGCATAACTTTTCCCCCTGTCAAAAAACCGAAGTTTTATAGGAGCATTTCGACCTCGCGCTCCAAATTTTCAGCCGCTTCTCTATCTCTCATCGCAATAAACGCCGTATCATCGCCGGCAAGCGTTCCGATGAGTCCCTCGACATCCATGCCATCCAGCGCTGCGCACGCAGCGGAAGCGAGCCCCGGCATGGTTTTGATGACCAATATGTTTTGCGCCACTGCGTAAGAGGTGACGCTCTCGCGAAAGATTTTTTTCAGTCTTAAGTCAAAATCCGTAAGCTCCTCGCGTAATCCCGCGACATAGCGATATTTCCCCGCACTCGTAAGCTCCTTCACAAGGCGTAGCTCCTTGATGTCCCTTGAAAGAGTCGCCTGCGTACTTTTGACCCCGCAGGCCAGAAGCTCTTCGATTAGCTGACTTTGCGTTTCCACGTCTTTTGATGAAATAATCTCCAAAATTTTCTCTTGTCTAGCGGACTTCATATTCTTTCCCCCAATTTCTTAAAAGCGATGTCATAGAAGCTCTTGCCGGAAACGTGCGCCATGATTGTGTGATACTGGGACAGTTTAACGTTAAGCTCATCATTTTTCAAAAAAGGTATAAGTTCTCCGCCGTCTATCGAAAGCCAGATGTTTTTTCCTTTGTTTTCGCCGGTTTTTATTGTAACCACCCTATCCGGGGCGAGTATCATTGGTCTTACCGTTATCACATGCGCGCAAATCGGGGTCAGCATGATGTTCTTCGCCGTCGGCTCGGCAAGCGCGCCGCCTGCGGCGAGTGAATACGCTGTCGAGCCCGTCGCTGTCGCGACGATTATCCCATCGCCAGTGTATTCCATAATTTTGCAGCCGTCGCCGTAGGCCGAAAGCTGTATTGTTGTCGCGGTTCCGCAGACCACGGCCTCGTTCAGCGCAACATCTGAATAGACCACTTCACCTTCCCGCCTGAGCTCGACGTCCAGCATGACTCTGTTGACAGGCGTATGCTGTCCGTTAGCCGCGGGAAGTATCAGCTCCAACTCATCTCTCTCGAGCTCCGCCATGAAACCCTTATGGCCGAGATTTACACCAAGTATCGGAACGGGATTCTTCACAACGGCTCTAGCTGTTTTAAGTATTGTTCCGTCTCCGCCGAAGCATACGAGCAGCGACGCGTTTTTTGCAGCCTCCTCTAGCGGCAGGGTATCCTGCATAGTGGCTAGTGCGCCTTCGCTCTCCTGTGCGTAGACAGGACTGACAACGACCCTGTGTCCCGCTTTTATTAGCATTTCCCTTGCCTTGAGCGTCATTTGAAGCCCGATATCCCTTTCCGGGTTCGGACACAGAACGATGTGTTTTTCGGCATCAGGCATGGCAAATTCCTTTCTTACTTTTCAAGCTCACCGTGTGAGGCTTCAACGATGGCTTCAGGGTCAATTATCGGAGCCTCAAAGCTTCCTTTTTGCAGTATTGCGAGATATTCGATATTACCCTCGGGTCCCCTGATGGGCGAATACCCAAGTCCGAGCGCCGTTAGCCCCGCAGTCGGCGCAAAATCAAGAAACGCACGCACGACTTCTAAGTGTGTTGACTTTTCTTTGACTACGCCCTTTTTGCCAACCTTCTCACGCCCCGCTTCAAACTGTGGTTTTATAAGACAGATGATATAGGCTCCGTCCTTAATTAGCTCCCGAACGACCGGAAGAACAAGCCGAACGGAGATGAATGATAGGTCCATGACCGCGAGATCGGCCTTTTCCCCGAGAGCTTCGGGTGTGACATATCTGATATTGGTGCGCTCCATGTTGATGACGCGTTCGTCACAGCGGAGACTCCACGCGAGCTGACCGTAGCCGACATCAACCGCAAAAACCTTCTTCGCACCGTTTTTGAGCAGAACGTCGGTGAAGCCGCCGGTGGATGCTCCGCAGTCTATGCAAACCATATCCTTCGGGCCAAAATCAAAAATCTTGAGTGCTTTTTCGAGCTTGAGTCCGCCGCGGCTGACATAGGGAACGGCTTCTCCCTTGAGCTCTACGACCGAATTCTCATCGAACGACATTCCGGGCTTGTCCATACGCTGACCGTTCACGAACACAAGCCCCGACATTATCGAGGTTTTTGCGCGTTCGCGGCTCTCAGTGAGTCCCCTGTCAAAAACAAGCTGATCGAGTCTTACTTTTTTCATATGGTACGCTCTCCCGCTGCCCCGCCGTCAACATCAGAAAAAAAGCCCTTTGCAGTTTCGGCAATGCTCTGCGCATCGAGCCCCGCGAGCTTCAAAAGCTCATTAACACTTCCGTGCTGGACAATTCCATTTCCTAGGTCAAGGGTTTTGGCGTTATTGAGCGCAAGACCTTCCTCCGCAGAAGCGGCAAGGAGCCTCGAGCCTACGCTACCGAAGGCGCAGACGTCCTCGGCAGATAAGAATCTGCCAGTTTTGCGAAGTGAACGCAGGACAGTTTCGGTGTCGAGCGGATTAATAAGGTTAAGTTTTATGACTTCGGCGTCAATGCCCGCGCTTTCAAGCATTTTTGCCGCATCCAGCATGTTATTTATCATTACGCCGTAGGCCACAAGGGTAATGTCTTTGCCCTCGCGAAGCACTGTGCTCGGCGCTTTTCCGGAGCTTTGTGTATATTGTCCCTCGCCACCGCGCGGATAGCGAACTGCGACTGGGCCGTCTATGCGGCAGATTGCGAGATCCAGCATATCGCGGAGTTCCGCGTAGCTTGCCGGAGCGAAGACCGCCATGTGCGGCACGGAGCATAGATAGGCAACATCGAAAACACCCTGGTGCGTTTCGCCGTCATGCCCGACTATGCCAGCCCTGTCCACAGCGAAAACGACGTGGAGCTTTGAGAGGGAAACATCGTGAATCATCATATCGTAACCACGCTGTAAAAAGCTGGAGTATACAGCGAAAACCGGTATCGCGACGCGGCTTGCAAGCCCTGCCGCCATTGCGACCGCATGTTCTTCCGCTATGCCGACATCGAAGAATCTTTCGGGGAATTCTTTTGAAAAGTCCGAAAGTCCTGTACCACCGCACATCGCAGCGGTAATTGCAACGATTTTTTCATCTTTTTGGGCAAGCTCGGTAAGCGCGCTTCCGAACGCCTCAGAAAAACAGTCATGCGGACATTTTTCAACACCGGATTCAACATTGAAAGCGTCCACGCCGTGATAGTTCTCCGGTTCCTGCTCGGCATAGGTATAGCCTCTGCCCTTCTGCGTAATGACATGGACGAGTACCGGAGCTTTCAGTTCCTTCGCCCAACCGATTACAGCTTCAAGCTGCGAAATGTCGTGACCGTCGACGGGTCCGAGGTAGTGAAAGCCGAGATCGTCGAAGATGTTCCCGGGCAGCAGGCGGCGCTTGAACCATTCCTTTACGGCATGGTTGAAATTATATAGTGCCGGCACGTGTCCGAACAGCTGACGGTATCTGCGTTTAAAACGGAAGTACGCGGGCTTGACTCTCAATAGCGCGAGCATTTCAGAAATACCGCCGACATTATTGTCGATGGACATACCATTGTCGTTTAGTATAACTACCAAAGGCTCCTTGGACTGGCCTGCGTTGCAAAGCCCTTCATAGGCTGTTCCGCCGGTAAGCGCGCCGTCTCCAATTACCGCTACAACGCTGTAATCCTCGTGTGCCAGTGTTCTCGCCCTCGCCATACCCAGAGCGACCGAAACGGAGGTTGACGCATGACCTGCGACCGCCGCGTCGTGTATGCTCTCGTTTGGCTTTGGAAAACCGGAAAGACCACCTAGCTTACGGAGCGTTTTGAAATCATACTTGCGTCCGGTCAGAATTTTATGCACATAGCTCTGATGCCCGACGTCGAAAACAAGTCTATCTTTTTCGGTGTTAAATACACGATGAAGTGCGAGCGTAAGTTCGACCGCTCCAAGATTTGAAGCGAGGTGCCCACCCGTCTTAGAAACGTTATCTATTAGAAATCCTCTGATCTCAGAGCCTAAAATATCAAGCTCCCTTTCGGAGAGCGATTTCAGGTCCTCGGGAGAATTTACGGACTTTAAAATATCCAATACTTAATTACCTCATAAAAATTGCATACAAGCCGCCACTTGTATAAGATTCTGCATATGCGTAATACATATCATAACAAAAAACGCCTGATTTTACAAGTGTAAACAGGCGTTTTTTCAATTATATTCATAATAAAATGAATATTTCCTAGCTTTTAGCTGCGCCGTATGCTCAGCTCATCGGCGAAATTCTTGAGGAAACTCGGTTCGGGAAATGCCTCCGACACGGTCTTCTTCGCATATTCCGTAATAATGCCTATACGCTTTTCACATTCTTCTCTGCCGTAAAGGCTCATAAATGTGGTTTTTTCGGTGCGTCTGTCGGAACCTATGGGTTTGCCTAGTTCCTCCGATGTACTTATTTCGTCAAGTATATCATCGCGTATCTGGAACGCGGCGCCGATTGCCGAGCCGTATATGACGGCAGCCTCTTTCTGCTTTTCCGTTGCTCCGCCGACAATAGCGCCCATAAGACACGCCGCCGCAAGCAGACTTCCGGTTTTGCGTGACTGAAGCTCTGTAAGCTCCTGTTCGCTGAGTGCTTTGCCGTTTCCCTCCATGTCGAGCTGCTGTCCGCCGCAGACTCCGTCTATCCCTGCGGCATTCGCCAGTGCCTCGGCGCAGTCTGCCCGAACCTCGGTGGGAAGTCCTGAACGCAGGATGGTTGCAAACGCCTCGGCCTGCAGGGCGTCGCCCGCAAGCGTCGCCGTAAACTCACCGAACACTATATGGTTCGTCGGCTTTCCACGGCGCAAGTCGTCGTTATCCATGCAGGGAAGGTCATCGTGGATAAGGGTGTAGGTATGCAGCATCTCGATTGCGACCGCCGCGGGCAGAGCTGTTTCGGGTTTTTTTCCCATAGCTTCGCAGAAAGCGAGCACCAGAACAGGACGAATTCGCTTTCCTCCTGCGAGTAGGCTGTAGCGCATGGCTTCAATCAGCCGATGCTGGGGCAGGCTTTCGCCGCCCGCAAGTGCCTTCTCAATCTCTGCTTCGGCCATCTTCTTATAGGCTTCGTAAGTAGAAGGCATAGTCTATTCACCACCCTCAAAGGGTGTCTCGCAAGGCTCGCCGTTTTCGCCTTTTTTCAGTGCGACGACCTTCTGCTCCGCGTCATCGAGCATCTTCGAGCATACGGAGATGAGCGCCGTGCCCTCCTCGAAAAGCTTGAGCGATTCGTTCAAAGGCGCTTCACCTTTTTCAAGCTGCTTAACTATTGCGTCGAGCCGTTCCATCGACTGCTCAAAGCTGATTTCTGTTTTTGCCATAGGGTAGTCCTCCCTCTATCGGCTAAGTATAACTTCGTCCACGGTACATTTCAGAGCGCCGCGGCTAAGGCTCACGTTCAGCCTATCGCCGACATTTATGCTCTCCGCGTCCGTCACTGAGTTTCCGTCACTATCCGTCGCAATCGAGTAGCCCCTGCCCAGTACCTTAAGCGGACTGAGCGCATCAAGGGAAGCGGCGTAACGGATATAAAGATGTTTTTTTGCGTTTATAAGCCGCTCATAACGCGATATAAGCGCATTTTGCGTGCTGTCCAGCATCTGCCTTTTCTGGTCGATATATGCCGTTGGGTACTGCATAACACTGCGAGACGCTATGTCATCAATTTTAGCTCTTTTTTCCGAAAGCTTTCTGCGCATCGCCTGTGCCAGCCGAACTTCCATCGACGAAACGGATTCACGAAGTTCATTCTCGTCCGGTACGGCAAGCTCTGCAGCATTTGAAGGTGTCGCGGCACGCAAATCCGCGACGTAATCCGCAATTGTGACATCCGGCTCGTGTCCCACGGCGGATATAACGGGTATCTCGGAATCAAATATTGCCCTTGCGACTCTCTCGTCGTTAAACGCCCAGAGGTCCTCGATTGAGCCTCCGCCGCGTCCTGTGATGATAAGGTCGGCGACCTTGTATTTGTTGGCATAGCGTATCGCGCCTGCGATTTCGGGTGGTGCTTCAACGCCCTGTACTCTGACCGGCAGAACAACGACCTTCGTCATTGGCCAGCGCTTTCCAAGTATGCGTATCATGTCGCGTACTGCGGCGCCCGCGGATGAGGTCACGATTGCAATTGTCTTTGGGTATTTCGGCAGCGGCTTTTTATGCGAGTCGTCGAAAAGTCCCTCTTTTGAGAGCTTTTCCTTGAGCTGCTCAAACGCGATGTGCAGGTCGCCCATGCCCTCGGCAAACATCTCCGTGCAATAGAGCTGATAAGCTCCGTCCCGCGGAAAAACAGTTACACGCCCCACAGCCGTGATGTTCATGCCATTTTCCGGCGTGAAGCGCAGCTTTGAGGCGTTCCCTTTAAACATGACGCAACGAATCGAGCTCTCCGCGTCCTTCAACGTGAAATAATGGTGTCCCGAAGGATAGAGCTTATAGTTTGAGACTTCGCCCTTGACGGCAAGTCCCATAAGCAGCAAATCGCCATCCAGCAAGTCCTTTATATGAATATTAAGTTGCGATACCGATAAGACGGCGTTTTCCATCTGTTAGTTCTCCGTATCGGAAGCGTTCTCCGCGAAATTTTCAGCAGAATCCTGCTCCATTATGGGCAGAACTTCCGATCCACGCTCTTCACGCATGAAAGAGCCAAGAATACCGTTTATGAAGGATACTGTTTCCGCTTCCTCGTAACCCTTTGAAAGCTCGACCGCCTCGTTTATCGCGACGCTGTCCGGCACATCGTCCATATAAAGGACTTCGAAAAGTGCGGTACGCAAAATTGAAAGTGCGGTCTTCGAAATGCGCGATAGCTTCCAGCCCTTCGAATACTTTTCGATGTAGCCATCCAGCTCTTCTCTGCATCTTACAGTGCCTTCAACAATTTTTCTTATATATTCAATCTGTTTCTTGCCGGGATACTCAACGAAAAGCTCGTTTTCCACCCCCAGCGTTGCATAGTATTCCTTATCGAAAAAGCTGTCCAGCACTTCCTCGTATTTGTCAGGATCATCGGCAAGGCTGAACCCGAGCGAAACGGAAATCTCTCTTGCCACGGTTCTCGTCATCTTTTGTGTTCCTCCGAAGTATGATTAATAAATTGGAATGTCAGTTCAGAACAAATAATTGGAAAGCGGCGGCATCACTGCTCCGCTTTCCAAAAATCATTACTTGTTTTTGGGGAAGCTTACCCCGCTGACGTGTACGTTCACCGTCGGCGAAAGACCCGTCATGGCTTCAATCGCGCCTGCTACGCTGTTTTGAACCTTTTTGGCGACATCGGTGATGACGCAGCCGAAGGTCACCATTATCAGGACGTCGATGGTTATATGGTCGTCCTGCAGAGTCACCTTCACGCCCTTTGAAAGGGTCCTTTTGCCGATAAACTCTAATATATCGTTTCCGACAGCGTTTGCAAGTCCGTCAACGCCTTCGACCTCTGTGATTGCCGCGCCGACCATTACCGCTATTACGTCTTCCGATATGTTGATATTTCCTTTTTCGGTCTCTGTGGATATATAATTATCAGCCACTTAGTGTTCCTCCTTGCTGTCTGATGATTATCATTATACCTTTTTGGGTATTTTACCACAGCCGTCCGAAAAAATAAAGAAAAATCGCGAACTACTCCAACATCTCTCCCGTATCGGTGCTTATACCGTCCGATTCGCTGTCTTCAGTTCCCGTTGTTGCGCTGGAGGAACTGCCGTCATCGATAACTTCGCCAGTATCGGCAACATCCGTTGTGTCGGCAGCTCCGTCAGAAGCCGAACTGCCCTTTACTTCGATTATTCTAATCTGGGTAGCCGCGAAGTCAGTTTCAGCTACGATTGCGTCTGTTATTTTCGCAACATCCTCAGCTAATAGTCCCTCTGCAGGGGCAGGAACTGCCAGTGTCACTCCGTCTGCGCTGATAAAGGCAACACATTCGGCAAAGTTTTTGGCCAACAGAAGATTTTCAAGCTGTGTCTCCTGCATCGAATAGTTCGCCATGGCGGAAATTGCGTTCATCGCCCCGTCGATGGTTTCCTGAGAGGCGGTTTCGGAAGCCGCGGCGGCCTTCAAAAGATCGAGCGCTTCATCGCGCGACTGCTGCCTTGTTAGTCTCGCCTGCGCAAAGTAATCCGAAACCTCCTGAGTCATTCCGCTGTCCGCTCCTGTCTCGGACTGAACATTTGCGAGCTCCGCATCGGAAAGTTCTGACCCGTTCACCTTATCATTGTTGTACGACCAGTTAAGATATACCGCAGCACAGACGCACAGGAGCACCGCTGCTATCGTTATGTATTTTTTTGTTTTGTTCATTGTTCCTCCTCCGTTTTATTCCTATTCCTTCTTGTTTACTTGTTTTCCATACTTAAAACGGTGATCTCGTCAGTACCGAGCCCCGTGTAAGCTGCAACTGCTCTTGAAACCTTGAGCCTGACATCTGCTGAATCCGCACCTTCGCAGACAATTACCGCGCCAAGATATTCGGGGTTTACATAATATAATTCGACTACCCTCTCCTTACCGTTTTCCGAAACGACCAGCGTTCCTTCCTCCCCTTCGGCAAGCTCGCGCGAGGCGCTGCCCATCAAGGAGAGGAGAACTGACACTTTGCCTGCGCCCTTAATTTTTGATAGCTGAGACGCGAGCCTTGATTCCTCGTCGGTGATTGAAAAGGCTGGAGCTGTCAATTCGGTCGTCTTTGTATCCTCTTTTTTGCTGCTACTACTCGGCCAGAGAATCAGTATCAGCCCCACTGCGAGCACTATGAGCGCATATTTGTTTTTTAGAATTCCTAAAAGTCCCGGCTTCTTTTGTCCATTATCCTTCATAATTGCTCCAATACTGTCGGTCATTCGAAACTCCCAGCTCTGCTTCGATACTATTTGAAATCAGGTATTTCTCCCTCTCCGGTATGTCCGCTTCCAAGCGGACCTCATAGGGATACCAGCACCCCTCATCACCCCACTTCACCGAAACCTCAACGCTTTGAAGCTGCACGTTCAGGCTTTCCGCTTTGTCCAATATATATGTTTCCAGTTCGTCCTCTATGATAGTTCTTGACAGACTGTTTTCCTTTTCTTTGGACTTGCCAATAATTTCATCCGCCTGTTTTCTGTATTCTGACATGTCCATCGACATATTCGGAAAATCCTGCTTTAAAATCGGATTTAGCATTGCGATTATAAGGACAATTCCGCAAAGAAGCTTGAGAACATTCTTGACCTTGCCCTTCGGCGTCAGCGCCGTAGCCGCCGCGCAAATTAGTGCCGCCCCGGCAATTCCCCTAACCCACTCGCCTGCGAACTCCGTCATATACCGGTCACCGCCTTCATGCTCGAAATAATCGAGAAAAAGAGCATCATACCGCCGCAGCCGACCAGAGCGAGAAGCATTCCGAATGCCGCGCCCACATCGGAAACAAGCTCCGCCATACGCTTGTCCGCAAGCGCCTCCGTAAACGCCGCAGTACCCTTATATACAAGATAGTGCAGGCCCAGAGTCAGGAAGGGTGTTAGGCAAATCGCGGCCACCGCCAGAAACCCGAAAATACCGATTGCGTTTCTAATTATACCGGCCCCCGCCACCAGCGTCTCTGCGGTATCCGAGATGATGCTCCCGACTACCGGAAGGACTGTTCCGAGAGCTGTTTTCGTGAGCCTTGTGGCTACTTCGTCCGCCTTACCGGAGATTAGGCCCGTCATACCGAGATAGGTTGTGAAAGCCATCATCAGCAGCGTAAGCGCCGTTGTGCAAAGCCACTTGAGAAGAGTCGATACTCTTGCGATATAGTCCTTTGAAAGCAAAGCATTGGCAATTACTGAGGCCAGATACAGGCTGATAAGCGGCACTATTATGTTAACCGATAATGTAATTAGCACGTCCATAAACAAGGCCGTCGCCGCATATTTTGCCGAGGCGGAAGTAAACGCCCCCGCGCTAGCCGCGGCTGAGCACATGACCGGCAGCAGCGCCTTTGAAAAATCGGATAGCGAAGTTAGCGTCTCAACGCCCAGGCCGATGAACGAATGAACATTGCTAATTGCGATTGCTGAAACGGCAACTGTTCCGCCGAGCGTTACCATGTCCCGCACTCCGCCCTCATTCATCGCCGAAGTCGCCGCCGCGCAAAGAACGACTACTATTAGTATTTTCGCTGCGGAGCTCAGCGCGCTTTTGAATATTCCAAAGATACTATCCTTGATCGTATTCAACACCGACTGAAAACCTTTGTCCCCCATATCGGTATCTGTGAGAGAAATATCTCCGAGTATCTTTTTTGCGTCTTGCGGCAAGGCGTCTGTCATGCTTTCAGTATCCATTGCCTCCGACTGTTCGGCGATTTCCGGAGGATAGATTGCGTTTGTATCCGCCGTTTCAGCCTGTCCATCCGCTGATTCCGCATGCGCAAAGCCGGTCATTATGAACATGAGAAACAGGCAGCAGATAATAATTCGTGCTTTTTTCACGCCAGTTCACCTATCATTCGCAGCATTGTTTTGATTAAAGGAAGCGAAACATAGAGCGCGCAGACAGCCCCGCAGATTTCGACCGCGGATGCAACCGCTTCCTGTTTCGAATCCTTGCAAATATCGCTCCCTATTCTTGCTGTTATACCGATTCCGACGCACTTGAGGATTGGTGCCGTATATGCAGACGAAAAACCCGATTCCAGCTCCACGAGGTCGAGCACTTCAGTGACCGATGAAAATATTTTCATCGTCATCCCGACTATCAACGCACATATCGCAAGTGCCAGAACTGTCGACATCTCAGGGTTTGTCCTCTTTATGATTAGCATCAATACGGTACCTGTAATGCCGATAACCACGGCTTTGATAATCAAATCCATAGCTAGAGACCAAAGAGGCCTTTAATGAGCGTGAAGAGATCACTTATCTGCTGCACAACCAGCGCAAGGACGACGACGAGTGCCGCGAGCGTCACCATGAGTGCCTGATCGTCGCGCCCAGAACGGGAAAGAATTATATTTAGTACAGCTACAAGAATTCCGACAGCGGCAATTTTAAATATGAGGTCAATGTCCATAGTATCCTCCCGTATGTTATCTTAGAGAACCCGTTAAAGTAAAACGGCTGCAAGCATGAGTCCAAAGGTAAGTCCCAGACCTGTAAAAAGCTTTGCGCCCTCTCTCGCTTTGTCCGAGCTTATTTTTAGTTCAGCTTCCAGATGTTCCGCACAGGCCGCGATTGCATCAGACTGCTCAGCTTCGGAATATCTGCCGAGATAGGACCCGACCCTTGAAAGCTCCTGTCGCTGTCTCTGTGAAAGGGATATTGTTTGATCGTTCATAATGCAGCCGCTCCATAAATCGGCGAGACTCTCTTCCCCGAAGCTATCCATTTTTGTGCAAAGCGTTTCAAAAAAACCGTGTAGCTTAGTATTTGGCAGAGCGCGTAGCTCCGCAAAAATTTCGGGTATCGGCACGGCCCCGTTTTTGAGCTCTGCGCTCATGAAGCGAAGAGCATCCAGCGCGCCCGCAAGGCAGCTCCGCCGGAAGTAAAGCTTCCTTGCCTGTCCAATACCGAAAAGCGTGCAAGCGCAGACAAGAAAAAGAGCACCGATTGTTCTCACGTTAAGTCCTCCACCGTATATCTCCTCCTGCCTTTGATATTTTCAATTATCACGGCTCTTTCAAAAATTCGTTTATCTAGCAATTTTCTGTACAGGGCACGCTCGGTAAGGTCCGAAATACCTGCCCCGTGCGCCGTTGCGAGAAGCGAAACCCCGCAGTTTGACGCCGTTTCCGCTGCCTCTATATCATCGGGCGATGTTATCTCGTCAAAAGCGATGAGCTGTGGAGCCATTGAACGGAGCAGAAGAAAGATGCCCTCGCCCTTCGGTGCGCCCGATAAAACGTCCGTCCTCATGCCTACATCGAAGCAGGGCTGTCCCTCAAAGGTACCTGCCACCTCACTGCGTTCGTCAACCAGCGAAATCCTTGTCCCACTATCGGACAAAAGGCGTACAAGCTCCCGAAGAAGAGTCGTCTTTCCCGCTCCCGGGGGTGAAACTATGAGAGTTGACTTAAACCCGCCGCTTATCAGGGTTTTAAACACCTCATCCGCACAGCCTCGTTTTTCCCTCGGTATCCGAACGCAGAGCGAGGAAAGCCTCCGCAAGCTTGAAATTTTGTTTTCATCAGTAACGGCGGTCCCGCAAAGTCCCACGCGGCAGCCGCCCTCCGCCGTTACAAAGCCTTGCCTTATACTGTCGGCATATGTATGAGCCGAAGCACGAGTCGCGATTTCGAGCACGAGCTGCAGCTCCGAAGCAGTTATCTTGTGCATAGGCAAGATTTCAACTTCGTCTCCGGAAACGACCAGCGTCGGTGCTCTCCCCACGCGGAGCCTTATTTCTTCGGCCCTGTCCGTTGCGCCGTCCGGCAGGTTTAGAACCTCCGTGCGAAGGCAGGGCGGCAGGAGCCTCGCGGCCCTTATAAATTCCTGTACTGTGCTTGTCATCCATTTACCCCCATGAGGTGAGACGTATCGGGTTTGTTATCCTCAACTCAATCTTATTTACCTTGTCCGCGCAATATGCAGGTAAAAATAAGTTTTTACTTTCCATAAGGACATAAAAAAGACCCGACGGCTTTTGCCGTCGGGTCCTGATTGTTTGATTAGGTATAGCTATTTGATTTTCCTGCACTCAAGATAATACCTCTTGTCGCGCGCAGGGCCGATTGAAAAGCTTTTTGCGGGGAAAACTCCGCTCTCTATGATTGAGGGGAAAAGCTCATTTTTATCCATAGCGGGCAGAAGAAGTCCGGCGCATTCTGGGCGTCCCGCCATTTCAAGGGTCGTATCATCGTCGTGGATGTAATCGAGTTTTCCGCCGTGGGTCTTGATATATTCAACGCAGAAACTCTGGCAAAGGGCAATGAGGTTTCCGATTGTATGCCCCTTGATAATAATTTCCTCGGTTTCTCCTCCGCAGGCAAGTGTAATTTTGTGTGAAGTTTTCCCTTCGCCATTTTTGCCGCTGAAGAAGTTCTCCGCCTCGTCAAAATAGTTCTTGGGGTCTGTCTCAAACAGCACTCTATGAATAGGTTCAAAGGTTATCGAAGGGTCATGGATGTTAACAAGCTCGGCAAGTCCGAAGCGTGCCGGGTGATTTGCTCTCTCTTCGGGAGTCAGGCTCTCTCTGATTTCCTCCCAGCAGAGACGGGCAGTCGCAAGGCTGTGGTTGCCGTCCCCCATTGCAATGACGACCGGAGACTTGCCATTAAGAGCATAGCGTTTTTCGAGGTATTCGGGCTCTGCGAGCTGCGCAAGTGCTCCCTGTACCCTATCTGCGGCTTTGCCGGAGACGCGCCTGCCCGTAATGTGTCCGCCGTCATCAATTAAATCAAAATCATAGAGCCTTTCTCCATCGTCCAAGCCCTCAAAAACTGCGTTTTTGGGGTCATCGACAAATACGACGATGTGAGGAAGCTCAAGGCATGCACCTTCGCGAATCTTAACACGCGGCGGCAGACGAGACTCAACCGTTCCCTCCGTCGCATGTACGGGCGAAACGGAATCTTTTCTATAATCATATGTTTCAAGGTCAATTAGCCCGACCAGTCCGCAACGAGTCTTTCCCGCAACCAACTCGCGTTCAACATATATATAAGAGTTTTCAACGGTTGTAAATACGTCGTCTTCAAGATATTTTACCATAGTGCGATTAATTTTTTCCGTCTCTGTGAGCGTGTCCTTCGTCTCCAGATACGCCTCGGGCAAAATAAGTCTCAGTGTCGAGGGCGCGTCTCCGACCTTTTCGGAAAGCGCGTCCCAATATTCGGGCTGCGATGTATACTGATCGCAGGCGATGACGCTCCATAGTCCCATATCCGCGTTTTTCGGCAGCAGAATATCGCCGGGAATAAACAATTTATCCATATTAAGAACCTCCAATAAAAGAAACTTATTTGATATTACCAAATTCCCACCGCTTTGACAAGTGCATTTCCTTTTATTAATTTTTTAACATAAGCTCAACTGACAAAAATACTTTTAATACGATCCATTTCGTGGTATCATCTTTTTAGCCGACAAAAAGGAGCGTTATGCCCATATGGAAAACGTACTTACAGTAAAAAGAGAGCTCATTGCAAACTTTATTCCACAAAAAGGTATTGTCACTGAAAATTGCGATAAAGTTGTTGACATAATTCTTAACAATTATGAATTTCTGCCCCGCCCCGATGCGGAGAACGACCCTACTCACAAACAGATTATCCCCTATGTAACAATCTGCCGTGGTGACGAGGTCTTCGTTACTCGCAGGCTCAAAAAGGGCAATGAAACTCGTTTGCACGGACTACTGTCCATCGGTGTCGGTGGGCACATCAACCCTGAAACGGACGGTCGCGGCGACGATGTGCTGTTTCGCGGCATGAAGCGCGAGATCGAGGAAGAGGTCAAAATCGATAGTATGGGAAAGATAACTCCCAGCGGCATGATAAACGACGATTTGACTGAGGTCGGTTCCGTACATCTCGGACTTTCCTTTACGCTTGAAGTGACGGGCGAGGTCTCAGTTCTTGAAACCGAGAAGCTTGAAGGCTTTTGGGTCAAACGCTCCGAGCTTCCCGCTCTTTCCGAGCAAATGGAAACATGGTCGCAATTTGTGACTCGAGCACTTTGCGAATAATCGACTAAAAAACGCAGACACTTATTTTGAGGTGACTGCATGAATATGTTCACAGAACCGCCGGAGATACCCTTGGGTCTTGGTATGTCGCTTATTAAGCATCCGCCTGCTATGGAAAAATATATGCATATGACTGCCGGGCAGAAGCGGGCGATGATTGAGCGCACCCACAGCATCGTTTCAACTTCGGAAATGGATGCTTTTGTCCAGTCCTTTATTGTCGAATAAAAAAGAGAGCACTGAGTGCTCTCTTTTTTTATTATATTTCGTTTACCTCTTGCCCTTGTCGTAAATTTCACCCAAAGCGCGCGGTGCGCGGTTCGTCGAGGAGAAGAACATGAGCAACAGGAGCGTTATAATATAAGGTAGGATCATTATGATATCCGAGAACGCGCTGGAAAAACCCAACTCCTGAGCAAGCTCATAGCCACCCGAACGTGCAAAGCCGAACAGCAGACACGCGCCGAGCGTCGGCCCAATTTTCCAGTTTCCAAAGATGAGCGCGGCGATGGCAAGGAAGCCGTAGCCGGCGTAAATACTCGGTGAAAAGCTTGAGGAGATTGAATATGCAAAGCACATACCGCCGATACCTGACATAGCACCGGAGATCATGACGGCGATGAAGCGTATTTTCGAAACGTCTGCACCGGCAGCATCGACAGCGTGCGGGTTATCGCCGCAGGCGCGCAGGCGCAGCCCGAAGCGGGTCCTGTAAAGCACATAGGCCATAAACAGAGCAATGATGATTATTATCGGGATATAGTAATATACATCGGTAAAGAATGCTCCAAGCACCGGAATCTTCGAGATACCCGGAACGGTGAATGTGTGGCACACACCGAGGATAAATTTGTTGGTAGGCTTGCCAAGAAGAACCGTATTGAACTGGCTCGTGAAGAATGCGGTAAGCGCAACGGCGAGGATGTTGATTACTACGCCGCTGATAACCTGATTTGCTTTGAAGGGTATGCACAGAAGGGCATGGAGCATTGCAAATAATGCGCCGCCAATCATGGAGAATATAAGCGCTACGAAGAACATCGGAACTTCCAGAGAACCAATATTCCCTCCAGTCATAGCCATAACGACCGCTGCGCCGAAGAATGCACCGAATCCCAAAAAACCCTCCAGTGCGAGGTTCGTGATACCACTGCGTTCGCTGTAAATACCGCCGATTGCTATGATAAATAGAGGCAGTGCAAAGGCCATGCCCTGAATGATGATTGTACTCATGCCTTTTCGCCTCCTTCTCCGTCGATTTTTTGTTCAGCCTTGAGCTTCAGGTCTGACAGTTCCTCCCTAGCCTGAGCAACCTTGTAACGAATATAGGCTCCGCAGGCCGAGAACAGAAGAATCAGTCCCGTTATGACCTGCGCTATCTCCTGCGGTATGTTCATAATTGAACTCATGTAGTTGCTGCCCTTGGAAATGATCGTTATAAGCAGAGACGAGAACAGTATTCCTATCGGATGCAGGTTTCCCAGCAGGCATACCGCAATCGAGTCGAAGCCGACCGAGGTGAGAACACGCGGCATGATGCTGTTGTAATACCCGAGATAGAGCGTGACGCCCGCAAGCCCCGCAAGCGCACCGGAAATTGCCATGGAGGTGACTACGCTTCTTCCCACGTTGATACCCGAATACTTCGCGGCTCTTTTATTGAGCCCGACAATCTTGAGCTCATATCCCAGACGGGTTCTGTTGAGTAAGAACAAAACGAGTATCGCAACCGGTATCGTTAGCAGAAACGCAAGCGGAATGTCCATTTTCAGCCCGAAAGCCGGAACATCCACAAGCGTAAGTCTTCCTGCGGTTATGGGGTTCGACTGGCGCGAAACCGGGTTTACATAATTTGAGTTGATAAAGTAGCTGATGACATATTGAAAAATGTAGTTCAGCATGATTGAGGTTACGACCTCATTGATGTTGAAGCGATGCTTGAGCCAGCCTATAAACGCACCCGCGGCCCCGCCGCATACAACTCCGATAATGAGAACGAGCGGCATGGCAATAGCTGCGGGTAAATGTGAATAACCAACCGTTATGGTGGCTATAAAGCCTGCAACCAGCATCTGTCCCGATACACCAATATTAAATAGTCCTGTTTTAAGAGCGACAGCAACCGCAAGCGCCGCAAATATCATTGGCGTAAGCGAGTTTATCATGCTCATGAAGTCTGTCAGGATGCTTTTCTTCGCCGCGTATTCGAGTTTCGGTAAAATACCGCTGCCCTGAAGAAAGCTCACAAAAGCCGTAATTGGATTTTTACCGAATAGCAGTATTACTATCGCTCCGGCAAGAATACTAAGAATGATTGCAAACAGCGGTATTGAGATAGACTGACGTCTATCGTCGCCGATTACGCTCAAAAAACCACGGTTAATAGGGTTAATAGTGGCCTTTTTTTCTTTTTTCATACCGCTTTCACCCCCATCATATATTCGCCAACCTGATTGGCCGTCAGCGTTTCGGCAGGGGCAATGTTCAGCATCTCACCGTTATATATTACGCCGATGGTATCCGCAAGACCGATTATTTCGTCGAGCTCCAACGAAATGAGAAGGATAGCCCTTCCCTCGTCACGTTGAGCGAGTATCTGCTTATGTATGTTCTCAATTGCGCCGATATCGAGTCCTCGAGTGGGCTGAACAAAAATCATGAGTTCGCTGGAAAGCTCAATTTCCCTTGCAATAATAGCCTTCTGCTGGTTTCCGCCGGACATTGAACGAACGGTAGTTGTGATTCCCTGTCCGCTTCTGATGTCATATTCTTCTATAAGTTTTTTACCATTATCTTCGAAAGCTTCTTCCTGTAAGACACCTTTTTTGCAGAAAGGCTCCTTGAAGTATTTCTTGAGCGCCAGGTTATCTGATAGGGAGAAATCAAGAACAAGCCCGACCGCCTGCCTGTCCTCCGGTATATAGGAGATACCCGTCAAGGTGCGCTCGCGCACGCTCATAGCGGTTATGTCCTTGCCATCAAGAAAAATCTTCCCGCCGCTCGAGGGCAGAAGTCCCGATATCGCGTCCGCAACCTCTGTCTGTCCGTTGCCGGATACGCCTGCGATTGCGAATATCTCACCTTTTCTTATTGAAAAGGATACGTTTTTAACAACCGGAAGCCCGTCCTGATTTTTCACGGTAAGGCCTTCGACGTTTAGTACCTCTTTTCCAAAGTTCGCCTGTTTTTTGTCTGTCGTGAAGCTGACCTCGCGCCCGACCATCATATTCGCCATGGCTTTAGTGGAGGTTGTGGCTACATCCATGACTCCGACAAGCTTGCCCCTGCACAAAACCGCACAGCGGTCGGCAACTTTTTTAATTTCTTCCAGCTTATGTGTAATAAGTACTATAGTTTTGCCTGAGTTCCTTAGTTCGCGGATTATATCAAGCAAAAAGTCGATTTCCTGAGGTGTGAGTACGGCCGTGGGTTCATCAAAAATTAGTATCTCTGCCTCACGGTAAAGCATCTTAAGTATTTCAACACGCTGACGGGTCGACACATTAATGTCTTCGATCTTTTTTCGCGGGTCTACTTCCAGACCGTAACGCTTCGAAAGCTCGGTAATTTTTTTATCGGAGCCCTTGATATCAACCGCCGGAAGAAAACCGAAAATTCTTGCGGGCGGCTCCTGCCCCAGCACGATGTTCTCAGTTATCGTATAGTTTTCGACGAGCTTGAAGTGCTGATGCACCATTCCGATGTTAAGCTGCGTCGCATGTGCCGGCGAGGTGATATGGACCTTTTCCCCTCTGATGAGGATTTCCCCCTCGTCGGGCTCATACATGCCAAACAGCATGCTCATAAGCGTAGATTTACCTGCTCCGTTTTCGCCTAAAAACGCAAAAATCTCTCCCTTTTTAACGGCGATCGAAACATCGTCATTAGCGACGATACCGGGAAAGCGCTTTGTTATATGGCGCATTTCAACAATATATTCGTCCATGGATGGCTTTCTCCTTTGTCTGCGGCAATAATCGGTCAATTGTATTTTTATTTTACTCGTTTTTAAGTAAAGTGTCAAAATAAATTATGCTGATTTTATGACCGTTTTTTGGGTTCAGCCTGAAGTCATGCAGATATAAAAAAACCGGTATAAAACGAAATAATTCGTCCCATACCGGTTCCTGCTTTTTCAGTTGAACTTAGCTAGTTCTCCCTTATTCTCAGTTATTACTCAAGCCCGACAAAGTTGTCGACTGTGGTCTCGCTGAAGTTTGCGGGAGGAACGATTTTACCGGTCTTGACAAGCTCATAAGCATCGGTCAGCGCCTTGAGAGTAGCTTCGCTGAGCTGCTGACGGCCTTCTGTGGAAACATAGCCTGTGGAATCGGTATCTGCAAACAGAGTGTAGTTGCCGCCCTTGAAGGTGCCGTCGGAAATGGCGTTGAGCTGACGCTCGACGTTGATAGCCATGTTCTTAAGCACAGAGGTAAGGACGATGTTAGCATCGCCGTTAACGCCGTCATCATACTGGTCAACATCGCAGCCGATGACCTTGATATCCTTTGCTTCCTTGGCAGCGGTGAATACGCCGTTGCCGGAGTTGCCCGCTGCGACAAAGAGAATGTCAACGCCCTCGGCGATAAGTGCATTTCCGACGACCTTGGCAGTGTCGGGATCGTTAAAGTTGCCTACGTAGTTGCCGCCGACATTGGCACCTGTTACGTCGGTACCGGCATAGGAAGCGATTTCAACGCATTCAGCCTTTGCGCCGAGCTTTGCAACAGCGTACTTAACGCCTGCTTCAAAGCCGTACTGATAGTTAACGTTGGAGGGATAAGCGATGCCGTTTACAACAGCGACCTTGCCGGTCTTGGTTTCAAGAGCTGCGGTGATTCCGGCAAAGAATCCGCTTTCCTGCTCACCGAACTGCATTGCATAAATGTTGGAAACTTCAATTGTTGCAACTCCTGTTGCATCTGCCGGATCTGTGGGATAAGAGTCAACAAGGATGAACATCTTATCGGGATTTTCCTGAGCTATAGTTGTGATACCGCCGAACTGGAAACCGGGGCAGACTATTACGTCATAATCAGCGACGACTTCAGCGACAGCATTGACAGCGTTAGCCATGTCGGGCTCCTGAACGGGAGTAACGGTTGCTTCGGGATGAGCGGCAATAAACGCCTGGATACCATCGTAGTTGTTCTGGTTAAAGGAGCCGTCGTCAACGCCCGAGGGGCTGGTTACGATAGCAATCTTGAGGCCGGTTGCTTCTGCCACAGGCGATTCAGACGCAGCGGGAGTGTCGGTTTCGGATGCGGGCTTTTTGGCTGTGCATGCTGCAAGACTCAGTACCAGTACGATTGCAAGGGTAAGTGCAAGAAACTTTTTCATTTTTTACCTCCATTATATCCATAATATAATATGGTATGTTCTACTATATTTGAGCAAAATATTTAAACTCAAACATTATTAGCATTATAGTATATATTTGTATAATTTGCAAGCAAAATGCACTATATAGTGTAAAATCTTTAATCATTTTTCCTATCTAAAATCAAAACCAACTTTGAACGCGTGACTGTCAAAGGCCTTTTCCCAATCTCGGAGAGGATGCAGTTCGATTGGCGGAAGCTCCATAAGCTCGCGTGACAGGAGTCTGAGCGCCGGTTCAAAGGGACCGCACCTGCTTCCCACTATTTTGACTTCATTCACAACGACCGCAGATAGGTTCGTTTCCGTTTTTCCCGCATAGGTGCTCTTAAGGACGATAGTCCCCCTGCTCCTAACGAGCCGCATCGCGTTTTCGATGCCGGTTGGAGAGCCGGCTGCGTCCACTACTATTTCAAAGCGCCTGTCGCAGGCGGTTGTAGTCTTTGCAAAGCTTTCAAAACGGCGCAGCTTGTCCTCGTGCTTGCCTAAAACAGTAATCTCCGCGCCTGTCAGCGCGAGTACCTGCGCGATTAGGAAGGAGAGTCTCCCGTCGCCTATGATACAAATCTCCTCCGAGGATTTAATGTGCACCGAGTCCGGAATTTCAAGCGCAGCAGCAAGTGGCTCTGCGAAAACCGCGTGCTCGTCCGGCACATTGTCCGGCACAACTCGCAGGGAGCGTGTCGCAATTGTCATATAGGGCCCAAAGCAGCCGTCTTTTCGCGCAATACCGATGCATTTCCTGCTTTCGCAGTGCTTTTCTCTGCCGGTTTTACAGTAGATGCATTCACCGCAGCCCTCGTTGATTTCTCCTACGACTCTTTTTCCTAATAGTTTTGGATCATTTGACTTTTCAACAATGCCGACAAATTCATGCCCTAGTACGCCCGAAAAATCCGGTTTGTAGCCTTTCATTATTTCTCTGTCTGTGTTGCATATCGCGGCCAAAGAAATGCGGACAAGGCTTTCGTGCGCCTGCGGCTCAGGCATTGGAAGGTCTTGTCTGAGTAAAGCTTTCCCGTCATTAAAATACAAACCCTGCATAACAGCACCTCACTTTGTGAAAACGAACACCTTAATTTTTCATTGTTTGTATCCGTATTTCTTTCATTATAATATTAGCACAGAATAATATTAGCACAGAACCTTTCACAAATCTATACTTGACTTGCGGGAACGTTGCTGTAATACTATTAAAAGATTATCATATATCTGAAAGGACACAGCTTATGGATATGCGTGAGGTAATCGTCGAGGCCGGAAAAAAGCTGATTAACGAAGGCTTTACAGTTGAAACCTGGGGCAATATCAGTGTGCGCGATGAAACCGGATTGGTTTACATAACTCCAAGCGGTATGAACTATGAGACCTGCACGGTCGACGATATAGTTGTTATGACGATGCAGAAAGAAATCGTTTCCGGGAAACGCCGTCCCTCGATTGAGACTGACCTGCATCTTGAGATCTATAAAGCTAGACCAGAGGTCGGAGCGGTCGTTCACACTCACCCGATCAGCTCGACAGTTTTTTCTTGCATGGGAGAGAGTATCCCGCTAATACTTGACGAGGCAGCGCAGGCGCTGGGCAATGATGTCAGAACGGCTCCGTATGCACTACCGGGAACAATCGAGCTTGCGAAAAACTGCGTCATGACTCTTGGTGAAAAATCGAACGCCTGTCTATTGCAGTCGCACGGAGCGGTCTGCGTGGGCTGCGATATGAAAAGTGCATTCAAGGTCGCAAAGGTCCTTGAAATGACGGCGGAGATTTATTACCGCATACGCACAGTCGGCGGAAGATTTATCCCAATCTCTGACGACAACATAAAAGCCATGCAGGAATATGTCGCCTGCAAATACGGTCAGCCAAAGTAAGGAGGATTCTATGGAAACACTCAAATGCATTGAGACCAGAAGAAGTATACGTAAGTATGCAGACAAACCTGTTGAAAAGGAGCTTATCGAAAAGCTCGTTTCGGAAGCTCAGAACGCCCCCACTTGGAAAAACTCACAGACGACCCGCTTCACTGCCGTAACTGATAGAACCGTTCTGAACGAGATATGCCCAGCCCTCCCCTCTTTCAATTCGGCTGTTGTCAGTCATTGCCCTCTTCTAATGGCTGTTTCCGCCGTGACAAAACGCAGCGGCTTCGAGCGGGACGGCACGCCCACAACCATTCTGGGTGAAGCCTATACATATTTTGATTGCGGCGCAACGGTTCAGACCTTCTGCTTAGCTGCAAATGATTTTGGTATCGGAACAGTTATTATCGGCATTTTCGAACCCACAAAAATTAAATCGCTTTTGAATATACCCGATAACGAAGACCTCGTCGTGCTCGTTGCCTGCGGTTACACGGAAACCGAAGCTCCCGCGCCGCAACATCGTCCGCTTGATGATGTTCTTAAAATGATCTGAAAGGTCCGCGCTTAACATCATCCAGCTTAAATTTATATAAAAAGCGAAGCGAACCCTATGTTCGCTTCGCTTTTTATGCCGCACATTTTGCCTCGAAAAGCAAGATTCTTTAACGCTCTACCGATTTGTATCGTGAAATTGCATAGCCATGCTACTGGTTTGCTTTAAAGAATTGCTGTATTATACAAATTTCTCTTTATTTTGTCAAAAACCTGTGGTATTATACATCTGGCTGATTTTGGGTCAGCGAACATTTTGAAAGAGGGACAAAATATGGATTCAAAATTAAAGGAGAAATACGGTCTGCCGGTGGCTATCGCAATGGTAGTCGGCATCGTAATCGGCAGCGGCGTATTCTTCAAGGCGGAAAAGATTCTCAACGTCACCGGCGGTGACCAAAAGCTCGGCATCCTCGCATGGCTGATAGGCGGCGCAATAATGGTCGTTTGTGCCTATACCTTCGCGATAATGGCGACTCGTTACAGCTATGTAAACGGTTTGGTGGATTATGCTGAAGTGACCTGCGGAAGCAAATACGCCTATCTACTCGGCTGGTTTATGTCCACAATTTACTATCCGACTCTTACTAGCGTCCTTGCATGGGTCAGCGCACGTTTCACCTGCGTCCTGCTTGGTTGGGACATAACCGGAGGTTCTTGCCTCGCGATTGCCGCGTTTTATATGTGCGCAAGTTACGCAATAAACGCCCTTTCACCTGTTCTGGCGGGCAAGTTCCAGGTCACCGCGACAGTCATCAAGGTCATCCCGCTCCTCCTCATGGGTGTTGTCGGTCTGATAGTTGGTCTTACAAACGGCCTTACAGTTGAGAACTTCACGACTGTTGTCGCTCCCGTAACAAGCACAGGTAAGGCTCTGTTCACCGCTGTGGTTGCAACCGCTTTCGCATATGAGGGCTGGATAATTGCAACAAGTATAAACGCTGAGCTTAAGGACGCAAAGAAGAATCTTCCGAAAGCTCTAACGATTGGCACAATTGCAGTCATAATCATCTATATTCTATACTACATAGGTCTAACAGGCGGAGTAACTAACGAAGTCATGATGAAGGGCGGCCAGGACGGCGCTAAGCTTGCTTTCGAAACCATCTTCACAAAGGCCGGCGGCACGCTTCTGTTTGTATTTGTTATAATTTCCTGCCTCGGAACTCTCAACGGTCTGATGCTCGGCAATACTCGCGGAATGTATTCTCTTGCGGTCAGAAACGAAGGCCCCAAGCCCGAAATGTTCAAGCAGGTCGATCCTATAACCAATATGCCCACTAACTCCTCCATACTTGGACTTTTCCTCTGCGGCTTCTGGCTCCTTTATTTCTACGGAGCAAACCTTGTTGAGGTCCCCTGGTTCGGAAAGTTCTCATTTGATACCTCGGAGCTTCCGATTGTAACGATTTACTTTTCCTATATTCCAATTTTCATTGCTATGATGATTAAGGAAAAAGAACTCGGCGCTTTCAAACGCATAATCATGCCGGTTCTTGCTATCTGCGGCTGCCTGTTCATGGTCTTTGCAGCTTGCTACACCTACAAGTTCACAGTCCTTTATTATCTCGCCATCTTCGCTGTTATCATGATTTTAGGCGTGTTCTTCATTAAGAAGAAGGAAACGGTAAAATAATTTTTGCTTAGTAAAAAACCTCCGTATTACACGGAGGTTTTTTCTTTAATATACGAAGAACCGTTCCGGTGATGGCAGAGTACCACCGGGACGGTTCTTGTTGTGCAAGTATATATCAACAGGCAAAGCCTGCAGATAAATATTATTCTTCGGGAACCTTTATCGCTTTAATATAGAAGTCCCTGCCACTGAGGATATCAAAGTCCTTGCTATGGCATTTCGAGCATGCGCCGCTGCTTTTCAGGACATTAAACACTGTTCCGCAGTCCCTGCACATTGCGTTGCCGGGCATAATCTCAATCTCGAGCTTTGTGTTTTCCATGAACGTGCCGTCAATCGCGGCAGGATAACACTCTTCGATGTACTTTGGCACAACCGGAGAAAGCTCTCCGATCTGAAGAACAATTGTATCAACATGGGTGAAACCCTGCTCTTTGGCAAGCTCATCAACCACCCGTACAATCTCCATTACGATTCCAAGCTCATGCATAGATTATACCTGCCTGTCTTTTTCATTTGCAATATATTTTAGTCCTTTTTCGAAAATGTATCCTTCACTTTTCGAACAGCAATCTTGCCTTCTCGCTTGATCATCGTCTTAAGTACAATGGGCTTGAGCTTCTCGAAGGAAACGCCCTCACCGTCAAAGACCTTTTCGAGTTTTATCGCATCGAATTTGCACTTTGTTGTGCACTGACCGCAGCCGACACACATATATTCATCGACAATAGCAGCTCCGCAGCCGAGGCAACGCTCGGTTTCTTTCTTCATCTGCTCCTCTGTGAAGGTTACACGATTGTCCTTGAAGGACTTGGTGCTTTCAGGGTTGTGACCCGCAGCCTGACGAGGTGTGTTATCGTAGCCGCTGATAATAAGGGCTGATTTGTCAAGTGAGATATACTCGTGTCTGTCACGTCCAAATGTGAGATCCTGACCGGGCTGCACGAAGCGGTGGAGGGAAATTGCTGCCTGCTTGCCGGCGGCGATTGCGTCGATGGCAAACTTCGGTC
>JAEWKA010000001.1 GCA_023386265.1 Bacillota bacterium | reverse complement strand
AGATGCGTCCGCAAACTGCCGGGAACGGGTTTTCCTTCTTGATTAGGTCGAGCGCTTCTGTGTATTTGCCCTGTGCGGCAAGTCTGATGTAGCCCTGAACCGCTATATGCGCGGGACAGGTGGACTTGCAGGGGGAAGTTCCGGAATCTACGACGTTCTTGCGGTTTATGCGGTAATCCTTGTTCCACTTGTCCTCAGTCCACTTATAATCACGAGGAGTCACTTTCGTATCGATATTCGTAACAACTTTGCTCTTTGAACAGAGCTTCTGTCCAAGCTGGATTGCGTTCATGGGGCAGTTTTCAGCACACTGTCCGCAGGCGACACAGTTTTCCTTGTCCACTTTAGCGACAAAGTTCGAACGGGACATATCGTTGTTTTTAAACATCGTACTTGTGCGGAGCGCAAAGCAACCGCAGCCGCAGCAGTTACAAATTGCGTGAGTCTTTCCCGAACCGTCGGTATTGGGTATCTGATGCATAAGGCCGTTTTCTTCGGCTTTTCTTATAATTTCGTCTGCTTCCTGACGGGTTATTTCACGACCGCGTCCCGTACGAATATAGTACTCGGCAGCATGGTCGAGCTGGATGCACATGTCCTCTTTAAGGTGCCCGCAGCCCTCGCCCATAATTTCCCTTGCCGTACGGCAGGAGCAGTTGGAAACAGAATATCTGTGGGCATCATCAAGATACTTAGAGATTTCTTCATAGGAACAAGTGCGCGAGTTTCCGTCGATTGCCTTCTCGATGGGAATAACTCTCATAAGACCAATTCCAACCGGGAAAGCGCCCGAGGACTTTGGTCCGCGAATTCTGCCGTAAGCTTCAAAAGCCTCGGCAATCTGAGGATATTTGTATGGGTTGGTCGGATGGTTTGCCATCATTTCCATTATGCCTGGAATCCACGAATCGTACCAATAAACGTCCACGCCATCAATGGTGTTGATAAAGCATACGCCCGCATCGGAAAGCTCCGCAAGGCAACGCTTGGTTGTTTCGAGGTCCTTGCCGCTGGCCTTTGCAATCTCCTCCGCAGACTTGCGTACGCGGAAATCCATGCCCATGGCAACTTCAGCCATTTCATCCGTAACAACAGGCTCAAGTATCTTGTATTCGGGATCATCCCAGGTGTAGGAAGCTGTCATACCAGACTTTTGGCCGTTCTTCTTGTTGCCGACCTTGTTTGCAAATTCCAAAACCTTTTGTTTGTGCTCCATGTTTCTCTACCTCTCATTAATCCATCACACAACTGCGCCGCAGAAGATTTACGCCGATACGTTTTTCTGAGTCTTCAAACGTATTTAATAAATGTGCATTTGCGTCACAGGTGGTCTGGTATGTTTACTAATCCACTTTTGAGTATACTGCTATATGTATAAAATATCACGCCTCACTAATGGTGTCAATATTTCTCGAATTATCAATATTATTTTCAGTAATACTGCTTGCATTTCTATTTTGGTTTATGGTATAATACCCACGTGGTATGTGGTTGTACCACATTTATTTGGAGGTATGGTTAATGGAATTTTCAAGACTAAACGCCCCATCACTTAAAGAGCTGTTCATCGAACAGCTTGAGAACATGATTTTATCCGGAAAACTGGTTATCGGTGAAAAGCTCCCCTCCGAAAGAGAGCTTGCCGAATCCATGCATATAAGCCGAAGCGTCGTTAATGCGGGTCTTGCTGAAATCGCGGATAAGGGTTTTTTGGAAATTATCCCCCGCAGCGGCACCTATGTCGCTGACTTCCATAAAAAAGGCAAGCTCGACACCTTGATTTCTATCATGAAATTCAACGGCGGAACTTTGCCGGACGCCGACATTCTTTCGATTCTCCAGATACGCAAGGTGCTGACGGCGCTGGCACTGGATCTCGCGATACCCAGAATCACCGATGAAGAGGTCAAGCAGCTTTTTAAAAACTCCGCCCAGCTTGACAAAACGAATGACAGCACAAGGGCGGCGGAGCTTGTCTTTGAGTTTGACCATCTGCTCTGCGGTTTTTCCGGAAACACTTTGCTGCCGCTTATATTCTATTCGTTTAAAGCCCCGAATACGACCCTGTTCGAAAGGTTCTTTAGGCTTTACGGGTTTGACGCTATGCGTAGGCGCACGGATGCACTATGTATCGCAATACGTGCGAGAGACCTTGTTACCGCAAAGGATGTAATCGCCCGCTCCATTGAAGAGACAATTTCGGGCAGTACGAGAATATATAGATAAGCATAAAAGAAAAAGCCGCCGCTCAGGAAAAAATCCGGAGCGGCGGCTTTTTCATCATTTTTCAGGAAAGCATAGCCTGTTAATTGTGCTCTGAAGTATTTTTTTGCAAAGGATTATTTGCTCTACTTCAACAAATTCGTCAGGTTTATGAGCCATTTCGAGACTGCCCGGACCGAATGAAACACAGTTGTAATTATTAAGCGCCACCGCGGCAACCGCGGTGTCAGTATAGCCGGGGAAAAGCTCCAACCTCGCGTTCTGTCCGCATTGTTCTGGATAGGCTCCAAAAAGTGCGGTGCATAGCTCAGATGCGCTGTTACCGTAAACATAAGGGCGATTGCCCGTACACTCCCACCACAGCTTCATTCCCGGAAATTTCGATTCTGCGCGGCTCATCGCTTCCGTCAGTCTCGCCTCAATATCTTTTTCGCTATATGGCGGCACTGTGCGCACATCCAGAGTTATCTTGCAGAGGTCAGGCACGACATAGGGCTGATAGCCGCCGGAAATTTGCCCGAAAGTGACTGTCGTCGCCCCCATTTCGGGGTGCTCAGGCAAGCTTGTTATCAGCTCGCGAAGCTCACTGATGAATTCGGACGCCGCAGCAATCGCGTCAACGCCCTTCCATGGCGTCGAAGCGTGGGCGGTCACGCCCTGCACCTGTACATGATACCAAATGCGGCCCTTATGGCATACCGAAACGGCAAGTCCGGTCGGCTCCAAGTCCATCATAAGGCTGCCCTCGGGTATGAATCCTTCGCGCAAAACTTCCTGAATTCCTTTCATCTCCGCTTCTTCGTCGACAGTTGCAATGAACATCACCGTGCGCTCGGGTTTCTTTCCTTCTTCCCAAAGCTCCTCGAATACAGAAAGCGCGCAGGCGAGTCCTGACTTCATATCGCAGGCACCGCGCCCATAGATGCGTCCGTTCTTCTCCTCCGCCGCTAAAGGAGCCACCGTCCAGCCGTCGCCTAGCACGACGGTGTCCATGTGGCATATCAGTACAAGCGGCGGCTTTTGCGAGCTTCCCACAATTTTAGCCATGATGTTGAAGCGTCCCGGGAGCACCTGCTGCTTTCGCACCGGAATGCCGCGGGTTTCAAGACGTTCATATATGTAATCAGAGAGTCTGCCCTCGCCAACTCCGGGATTGCAGCTCTCGATAGTTACAAGCTTTTTCGTAAGTTCGACTGGATCTGTCATACCTGCCTCCTGATGTATAATCCTATCAATTCCAAAGACAGCCTCCGCAGAAGCTGTCTTTGAGTTTTATTTTGTACCGTTCAAGGCAAAATCCATCAGATACTTGCCGTAATCAGACATTTGTATCTTTTCCGCAACAGAGAGAAGCTTCTCACGGGATATCAGCCCTATTTTGTAGGCGACCTCTTCAAGACAGCCGATTTCCTCTCCGGTATTATTCTTATAGTCCCTTATCGCGCAGGCGGCGTCCAGCAAGGAGCTTGAATTACCCGTATCAAACCAAGTGACGTCCTTGTCCAGAGGTACGACACTGAGCTCGCCCATTTCGAGATAGGCGCTGTTCACTGAGGTTATCTCAAGCTCTCCCCTCGCGGAGGGTTCAATTTTTTTTGCAATCTCGATAACTCTGTTGTCATAGAAATAGAGCCCGGGGATGATATAGTTTGATTTTGGATTTTTGGGCTTTTCCTCAATGCTTATGACTTTTCCGGTGTCGTCGAACTCGACAACACCGAAGGGTCTGGGGTCATCCATAAAGCAACCGAAGACCGTGGCTCCGGCTTTGCTCCGACTTGCTTCCATCAGCTTCTCGTGCAGGTTTTTACCGAAAAAGATATTGTCGCCAAGCGCGAGACAGGAGCTGTCGTCACCTATAAAGTCGGCGCCGAGGATAAACGCATCCGCAATTCCTCTTCTCTCGAATTGCCTAATATAAGTTATCTTCGCTCCGAAACTGTCGCCGTTTCCGAGGAGATGCTCAAATTGTGCCTGATCATCCGGCGGCACAATTATCAGAATATCTGTAATCCCCATTTCGAGAAGCAGGGAAAGCGGATAGTAAATCATCGGTTTATCGTAGACAGGCAAGAGCGGCTTGCAAACCGAATGTGTTATCGGATAAAGGCGCGTGCCCTTGCCCGCTGCAAGAATAATTCCTTTCATTTTGACCTCCGAAATCGCAAAATGCAAGATTTCAGTCTGAGTATATCACAACAGCTGAATAGTTCAAGCTATTCTAAGGCGGGTATTCGATTTAATCGATACCTGCCTTAGAATTCTCTTATTTCGCGGCGTTCATAGCTAGGTAGGCGTTTATAAAGCCGTCGAGGTCACCGTCCATAACGGCATTTATATTGCCGTTTTCATAGTTCGTGCGATGATCCTTCGCGAGCGTATATGGCATGAAGACATAGGAACGTATCTGACTGCCCCACTCAATTTTCATCTGAACACCCTTGATGTCCTCGACTTTCTCAAGGTGCTCGCGCTCCTTGATTTCCGCAAGGCGCGCTCTCAGCATATTCATCGCATATTCGCGGTTTTGATGCTGGCTGCGCTCCGTCTGGCATGAGACGACAACGCCGGAGGGAATGTGCGTGATGCGTATGGCGCTTTCCGTTTTGTTAATATGTTGTCCGCCTGCGCCGGAAGCTCTATAGGTATCGACTCTAAGATCCTCAGTGCGGATTTCAATATCCGCTTCGTCGGTTATAGCGGGCATAACCTCGATTGCCGCAAAGCTCGTATGGCGGCGGCCGGAAGCATCGAAGGGCGAGATGCGTACAAGGCGATGGATACCGTTTTCGCTTTTCAGAAAGCCGTATGCGTTTTCTCCCTCGATTGAGATGGTTGCGCTCTTTATGCCCGCTTCATCGCCGTCAAGATAATCCAGCGTTTTGCAGGTGAAGCCGTGTCTGTCCGCCCAGTGCTGATACATGCGGAAAAGCATCTGAGTCCAGTCCTGCGCCTCCGTCCCTCCCGCACCCGCGTGGAAGGACAAAATTGCGCCCAATGAGTCGTACTCGCCTGTTAGGAGCGTTGAGAGCCTAGCCTCCTGCAGCTTTTTTTCAAAGGCGGCGTAGCCTGGAACCAGCTCGTCCAGCATCGATTCGTCGTTTTCCTCAATCGCCATCTCGCAGATTGTATAGAGGTCGTCAAAGGCGTCCTGCATCTTCTTGAAGCCTTCGTACTTGGCTTTTAGCTGCTTCGTTCTTTTTAGAACCCTCTGCGAGTTTTCAAGGTCTTCCCAGAAACCTTCTTCTTCCGCATGCCTTTCAAGCTCCGCAATCTCCCTTAGCGCCTCCTCAAGCTTGAGGGCGACACCCAGGTCGTCAAGCGTTGGCTTTATATTGTTAAGTTTGACTTTGTACTCTTCGAATTCAAGCATATAAAATTTTCATTCCCCTTGCAATATGTATCATATAGTATAAACAATTATTACCGCCTTGTAAATAGTATCTGCTGCAACTAACCGATTTTTGGTTTGTTCGGCACTCTATGTTGTCTCGCCAAACTAACGCTGTGAGAAAAAATGGTGAAATAAATTCAAAAAGTTTCTGTTTGGACTTTTATTTGGTTTTCAGATTTGTTATAATGCTTTTGATAAGTAGTGGGCGCTATAGCGTCCTAGAGAAAACAAAAAGAGAGGACGATAAAAGTGATTTCACACGGCAAAGAAATCAAGGTTTTCGCCGGGAACTCGAATCCAGTTCTTGCAACGGGAATTTGCAAAAAACTCGACCTGGAGCTGGGAAAATCGGTAGCAACGGCATTTTCGGACGGAGAGATATCTATATCCATCAATGAGCCCGTCCGTGGAGCCGATGTTTTCATCGTACAATCCACCTGTGGCCCGGTTAATAACAACCTGATGGAAATGCTCATCATGATAGACGCAATGCGCAGAGCTTCCGCCGGACGTATCACGGCAGTAATGCCCTATTTCGGATATGGCCGTCAGGATAGAAAGACTAAGAGCCGCGACCCCATTTCAGCGAAACTTGTAGCCAACCTCATCACAGAATCGGGAGCCGACAGAGTCCTCACTATGGATCTCCACGCCTCCCAAATCCAGGGCTTTTTCGACATCCCTGTGGACAACCTCATGGGCAGCCCTCTATTTGCAAATTACTACATTAACAAGTTCGGAGCCAGTAATCCTGACTGTATTGTCGTATCTCCCGATGTCGGAAGCGTTGCCAGAGCAAGAAAGTTCTCCCAGAAGCTTGGAATGAATTTTGCAATTGTCGATAAACGCCGCGAAAAAGCGAACAGCTCCGAAGTCATGAACATAATCGGCGAGGTAAAGGGCAAAACCGTCATCATGCTCGACGATATGGTTGACACCGCGGGAAGCCTCTGCGGCGCGGCTAAAGCCCTTATCGAGATAGGCGGAGCAAAAGAGATTTTTGCCTGCGCGTCCCACGGCGTCCTCTCCGGACCCGCGATTGAGCGCATTGAAGAAAGCTACATTAAGGAGCTAGTCCTGCTCGATACGATTCCCTACCCTGTTAAGAGGAAATGCAAGAAGATAAAATACCTTTCCGTCGATTCCCTCTTTGCAGAGGCGATCGGCCGCATTTATGAGGAAGTTTCAATATCCTCACTTTTCGACTGATATTTTGTTTTGTCTGATATATTCTGTTTGACGGCATAAGATTGTCCATGGGCTCCGTTTTCGGGCAAGCCGTTTAATGTACTTTGTTTGGTCAGGCGGCGAAAGGACACATATAGTTATGCTTTTTAAGAATTCGTCCGGCGGCGCTAGTTGGATGGTCGTTTTTCTCGGGAATCCGGGTCCTCGATACACTGGGTCCCGCCATAACGTCGGTTTTCTCGCCGCAGACAAACTGGAAAAGCTCGAAAACATAAAAATCAGCAAGCTTCGCTTCAACGCTCTCACTGCTCTTTGCACACTTGGCGGTGAAAAAGTGCTAATTATTAAGCCTCAGACCTACATGAATCTTTCCGGTAACGCCGTGGCTCCCGCTGCGGCTTACTATAAAATACCCGCCGAGCACGTAATCGTTGTCTGTGATGACATCGCTCTTCCTGTAGGAAAGCTGCGCATTCGCACTAAGGGATCGAGCGGCGGGCATAATGGGCTGAAAAGCATAATTTCCGCCTTAGGAACCGAAGAATTCCCACGGGTCAAAATCGGTGTCGGCGCACCTCCAAAAAACGAGACCGAGGAAGATATGATTAACTGGGTCTTAGGGATTTTTCACGGAAGCGAAGCGACTACGATTGCGGAAATGTGCGAAACTGCCGCAAAGGCTTGTTCCGCCATTATCTCCGGCGGCGCGGACAAAGCTATGAATATCTATAATTGACAGCGGGAGCATACTCCCGCTGTTTTAATAAGAGACTTCACGTCAGCGCTTATTAAATCGGTGCAAAGGTTGTGAGACCATGACCAAAAGACAAATCGATACTTTTTCCGAGAGCTTTGCCGCAGGGAAATGCTCCCGTGCGGGCGATTATCTCGGTGCGCATATTATACAGGACGTCGCTGTTTTTCGCGTATGGGCGCCTAACGCCTTGAAAGTCTCCGTTGTCGGTGATTTTAACGGCTGGGAAGTCGACGCAGCGCCCATGAAGAGCATCGAGGGCGGTATTTGGGAAACTAAAATCAAGGACCTACCTGTTCTGTCATCCTATAAATTCGCTATATCTGCAAAGGACGGACAGACCCTTTGGAAATCGGACCCCTATGGGACTTTTTCAGAGCTTCGCCCCTCCACTGCGTCAAAGCTATATGAACTTAACGGCTATAAGTGGGGCGACGAAAAATGGCTTGAGCATCGTCGGACGCACAAGGTCTATAACAATCCGCTCAATATATACGAAATTCATCCCGGTTCCTGGAAACGCCGCGAAAACGGAGACTTCCTGAGCTACCGCGAACTCAGCAAGGAACTTATACCCTATATCAAAGAGCTGGGTTTTACACACATCGAGCTTATGCCGGTGACGGAATTTCCGTATGACGGCTCCTGGGGCTACCAGTGTACGGGCTACTTTGCCGCGACTTCAAGATATGGAACTCCGCACGACCTTATGAGCTTCATTGACGCTTGCCATAAGGCGAGTATTGGAGTAATTATGGACTGGGTTCCCGCGCATTTTCCAAAGGACCCACACGGTCTGGTCGAATTTGACGGCAGCAGGCTCTATGAGGATTCAGACCCGCTCATGGCGGAGCATCCTAGCTGGGGCACTCGAATATTTGACTTTGCCAAGGGTGGGGTACGGAGTTTTTTAATCTCCTCCGCACTGTTCTGGCTCGAAAAATACCACATTGACGGTTTGCGCGTGGACGCCGTTGCCTCCATGCTCTACCTCGATTACGATAGAAAAAAAGGCAAATGGAAACCGAATAAATTCGGCGGCAGAGAAAACCTGAACGCAGTCGAATTAATAAGGAATCTCAACGAGGCCTGCTTTGCTTTTGATGACAGCATCATGATGATAGCTGAGGAGAGCACCGCATGGCCGCTCGTCACAGCTCCAACCGATATTGGAGGATTGGGCTTCAACCTCAAATGGAACATGGGCTGGATGAACGACAATTTGCGTTATCTAAAAACAGATCCTTATTTCCGTGCAGGCTGTCACCAAGACCTCACCTTTTCGCTGATGTACGCCTTTTCGGAGAATTATGTTTTGCCGCTTTCGCACGACGAGGTCGTGCATATGAAGGGCTCGCTCATGGGCAAGGCTCCCGGTACCCTCCAGCAGAAATTCGCAGGTGTTCGGGCCTTCTGGGCCTATATGCTCGCGCATCCCGGAAAAAAACTGCTTTTTATGGGTGCGGAGCTAGGACAGCAGAGTGAATGGAACTTCGAATCCTCGCTTCCGTGGGAGCTGCTTGAAAAGTCGGAAAACTCTGCACTGAATTCGTTCTTCAAGGAAATCAACAAATTCTATCGTTCAAACCGTCCGCTTTGGGACATTGATTTTGATGACCGTGGTTTTAAGTGGATTTGCGCTGACGAAAGCATGAAGAACATTATCGGCTTCATAAGGAAGGATCACACGGGACGAGAGCTTGTCTTTGTCTGCAATTTTTCAGGCGTGACCGTCCATGATTTTCGTCTGGGTGTTTCCGGTCCCGGAAAATATGAGGTTTCGCTCTCGACAGACGATATCAAATTCGGAGGAATCGGCGAACTTAATGAGAGCAAAGGTTTTTCTGTCGAGAAAACGCCACATCACGGTCTATCTCATTCAATTACTATGGACATCCCTCCACTTACCGCAGTATTCATGCATAGAACCAGAACTTGATTCCCACTTGTTCGTAATCGGTCATTGAAAACACAGTGAGGCAATATAGTACAGTATCAATCAGAATCGGAGGCTCGCGTATGAAAAAGGAGTGTATCGCAATGCTGCTCGCAGGCGGACAGGGTTCAAGACTCTACGCTTTAACGAGCAGAGCTGCAAAGCCCATCATGCCCTTCGGCGGCAAATATCGAATAATTGATTTTCCTCTCTCTAACTGTGCAAATTCAGGCATCAATGTTGTCGGAGTACTTACACAATATCAGCCGCTTCAGCTCAACAGCTACATCGGCAGCGGACAGCCCTGGGATATGGACATATCCCGCGGGGGCGTCTATATTCTCCCGCCCTACCAGAGCGCCGGCTCAAAGGGCGAATGGTTTTCAGGTACCGCGAACGCCATTTATCAGAATATCGCTTTCGTGGATTTATGGGAGCCCGAATATGTGCTCATACTAAGCGGCGACCATATTTATAAAATGGATTACGCGGATATGCTTGAACAGCACAAGGAACACGGCGCGGACTGTACAATAGCAGTTATTCAGGTGCCGATAGAAGAAGCCTCTCGTTTTGGAATTATGTCAACCGACGAAAACGGATTCGTCAATAAATTTGCTGAGAAACCCAAAGAGCCCGAAAGCGATCTCGCCTCTATGGGCATTTATATATTCACATGGCAGAAGCTTAAAAAATATCTAATTGAGGATGAGCAGGACCCGCAGTCTGAAAAGGACTTTGGGAAAAACATTATCCCTAATATGCTAAATGCTGGAGAAAAGCTCTGGGCCTATTCCTTTAATGGCTACTGGCGTGATGTCGGAACGATAGACAGCCTTTGGGAGTCGAACATGGATATGCTTGCTCCCGCTTTAATCGACCTATACGACCGCTCGTGGCCTATAAGGAGCAGGAGCCCCATTAAGCCTCCGCACTACATCGGGGAAAACGCCCAAATACATCACAGTATCATAACCGAGGGCTGCGATATACGCGGTACTGTCTCAAACTCCGTTTTGAGCAGCAGTGTTTCTGTCGGCGAAGGCGCGGTTGTAAATTACAGCATTCTGATGCCCGGCTGCGAAATCGGAAAAAACGCTGTTGTGGAGTATTCGATAATCGGAGAAAACGCTGTCATAGGTGAAGGCGCTATTGTCGGCTCACCTCCGAATGGTATGTCCGACATAAAAATTACGACCTGCGGTCCCGACGCGGCAGTAAATTCAAGCGCACTAGTTGAGGCCGGTGCAATGATATACTCGGATAGGAGGGGTAAATAATGGCAGACTTGCACGGACTTATCTACGCATTCCATTCTTCGCCTGCTCTGGGTGAGCTTGTCTTGCCGCGCACCAGTGCCTCTCTGCCCTTCTGCTCGCGCTACAGACTCATAGATTTCGCTCTGTCATCAATGACTAACGCTGGCGTGCGTGACGTCGGCGTAATTATGCAGCGCGATTATCAGTCGCTCCTCGACCACATGGGAAGCGGCAAGGACTGGGATCTTAGCCGTTTAAGCGGCGGTCTCCGCCTTCTCCCCCCTTTTGGGCTGCATGGCAGTCAACTAGGCGAATATAAGGGCGGCATGGAGGCTCTTTCGGCTGTCAAGGCTTATATTAACGATATTAAGCAGAATCATGTTGTAATTTTTCGAGGAGATTTAGCCGCCAATATTGACCTTAAGGACGTTTTTGATGTTCACCTCAGCTCCGGCTGCGACATTACGGCGGTCTGTGCAGAAAACGCCTGCAAAGGCGGCGGCGATATTCGTTTTGTCCCCGACACACAGGGTACTTCAAAGAAAATGCTATTTTCAAATTCCAATGAAAATGGGGCTTTATCCACTACCGAGGTTTACATAATAAACAAATCTCTTCTTGTTAATCTCGTCGATTGGTGCCATTCAAATGGAAAACTTCATTTTCACCGTGACGCCCTGGCCCATTATCTGAACGAAGGCGGGACTGTTGGGCTTTACGTACACAAAGGCTATACTGCCCGCATCTGCTCCGTTTCCAATTATTACAGCGCAAATATGGATATGCTCAAGTCTGAATTCAGAAATGACCTTTTTAACGACGATAATCCGATTTATACAAAGGGCCGCAGCAGCGTTTCCACCTATTACGGCGAAAATGCTTTCTCCAAGAACTCGCTCGTGGCGGACGGCTGCTATATCGAGGGAGAGCTTACAAACTGTGTTCTGTTTCGAGGTGTCCGCGTCAAAAAGGGAGCAAAGCTCAAAGACTGCGTCATTATGCAGGATTCGGTCGTAGGCGAAAATGTTTCGCTCAGCTATGTAATAGCAGATAAATATACCGTATTTTCGGATGGACTGATGCTTTCCGGCAGTCACGTTCTTCCGATAATCGTCCCGAAGTGCAAAATCATATGATAAAACGAGAATCAGGAATTATAAAGGGAGACGATGATATGAATGTCCTATACGCAGTTAGCGAGGCCGTCCCGTTCGTGAAAACAGGCGGTCTTGCAGATGTTGCCGGTTCTCTCCCGAAAGCTCTCCATGCACAGGGTGTGGATGCTCGCGTGATCCTTCCGCTTTACAGCTCCATCGGGGAAAAATGGCGGCTGAAAATGAACTTCTGTTTTTACACTTTTATTAATCTTGCGTGGCGAAGACAGTACTGCGGTGTGTTCAAACTTGAGTACGACGGAGTCATCTGGTACTTTATCGATAACGAGTATTATTTTAAGCGCGACGGCATTTACGGCTGCTATGACGACGGAGAACGATTTGCCTTCTTCTCAAAGGCAGTAATCGATATTCTGCCTCTTTTGGACTGGAAACCTGACGTTATTAACTGCAATGACTGGCAGACTGCACTGATTCCGCTCTATGTCAGTCAGGACAGCTCCGGTTACTACAACGAAATCAAAACAGTTTATACAATACACAACATTGAATATCAGGGGCGTTTCGGCAAGGAATGCCTCAGCGACATCTTTGGACTTTCAGACGAACTCTATAGTGATGGTATTCTGCGCTATGAAAACGACTTGAATCTCATGAAGGGCGCAATCTACAAAGCTGACCACATTACGACGGTGAGCCCCAGCTATGCCTCAGAGCTTCGTGACCCGTTTTTTGCGAGTGGTCTGCACAGAGTTATCGAGGACAATGTCTATAAATTGACCGGAATTTTGAACGGGCTCGACACCGAGAAGTATGACCCAATGACGGACAGCTATCTCGCAGTTAGCTACGGGCCGGATAAGCCTGACGGGAAATCAGACTGTAAGACCGATCTCTGCCGTGAGCTAGGGCTAGAAGAAAACGATACACCGATTATAGCCTGCATCTCGAGACTTGTCGGGCACAAAGGCTTCGATCTCGTTGAAGCGGCACTTGACAGAATAGTCTCGCGTGGTGTAAGATTCGTCATTCTCGGAACCGGTGATGAGAAATTCGAAAGCTTCTTTACAGATGCTGAAAACCGATATAAGGGCAAGGTCTCGGCAAACATCATGTATTCCGAGAAACGCGCTTCTTTGGTATACGCGGGAGCTGACATGATGCTAATGCCCTCCAAAAGTGAGCCATGCGGCCTTACTCAGATGATTGCAATGCGCTATGGGTCAGTTCCGATTGTGCGCGAGGTCGGAGGGCTGAAGGACAGTGTCCGCCCCTATCCGAACAAGGATTCTACCGGCTTTACCTTCCTCTGGTACTCAGTCGATGATATGGTGCAGGCGATAGACTTTGCAATCGATACTTGGTATGAAAAAGATAAGTGGCGTGAGCTTATGCTGAGAGATATGCTTGAAGATCTCTCCTGGAGCCGCTCCGCAAAAGAATATATAAAGATATATGAATCTCTGATTTAGATATTATACGCAGAGATTTATCCGCAATGGACAGGGAAAGGATACTAATATGACCCCAATTAGCAAAAATGAGCTGAAGGCTGCAATCGAAGATAAGCTGGAAGCTCATTACGGGAAAAAGGCACTGGAAGCAACGCCTTCCGAATTTTTCTGCGCGTGTGCTGCGCTTCTGCGCGAAATGACCTCCCGTAATCTCGTTCACGGCAATCGTAAGGACACAAGGCATATCCACTATCTTTCAATGGAATTTCTTATGGGTCGGTCGCTTGCCAAGAACGCCTTTAATCTCGGCATACTTGACGAACTATACAACGCCCTGCGAGAAATGGGCGTGGAGCCTGCGGACGTTTTCGAGTCCGAACCGGACGCAGGTCTTGGCAACGGCGGTTTGGGAAGGCTTGCCGCCTGCTATATGGACAGCATGGCAACCCTAGGTCTTCCTGCGACAGGCTATTCTCTCTGCTATGAGCTAGGTATGTTTTGCCAGAAGATAATCGATTTTAAGCAGGTCGAGGTTGCTGACAGCTGGACTATATCGGCCGACAGTTGGCTTGTTCCCAGTTACGAGGACGCTGTCGAAATTCGCTTCGGCGGTAAATGTGAGGAAAAATGGGACTACAACGGCAAATGCCAGACAACCGTTAAGGATTTCACCTCAGTACTCGCGGTTCCTCGCGATATGCTGATTTCAGGGTATGCAACTGACTGCGTTAATACGTTGAGGCTCTGGGACGCAAGGTCTCCGAAATCTCTTGATATGCGTCTGTTTTCCGGTGGCGAATACCTGAAGTCACTGGAACAGCGCACTATGGCCGAGGTCATTACAAAGGTGCTCTACCCCGCAGATGACAACACAGAGGGCAAGATACTCCGTATCAAACAGCAGTATTTCTTCGTATCCGCTACCGCTCAGTCCGTTGTTAAAAAGCACCGTCAAAAATACGGCAGCATCCGCAATTTCCCGGAGCATCACGTTTTTCAAATCAACGACACCCATCCGACGATGATAATTCCCGAGCTCATGCGAATCTTTATGGACGAAGACGGTCTGGGTTGGGAAGAAGCGCTGGATCTGGTTTCAAACTGTGTAGCCTATACGAACCACACTGTAATGACCGAAGCACTGGAGAGCTGGCCGCAGGAGCTCATTGAGTCGCAGCTTCCGCGCATATGGCAGATTATCCGAGAGATAGATAATCGCCACAGAAAGTATCTCGAAGAGAGATTCCGTGGTAACGATGAAGCTATCCTGCACAACCTTATTGTCAGCGGCGGAAAGGTACGCATGGCCAACATCTGCCTAGCGGCGTGCTTTAGAGTTAACGGCGTTTCTGCTATGCACAGCGAGATTTTGAAGAATGATCTCTTCCGCAATATGTATTCGCAAAAGCCTGAAAAGTTTACGAACGTGACGAACGGTATCGACCACAGACGCTGGCTCACCCAGATTAATCCGGGACTGCACGGACTTATTACAGAGCTTCTTGGATCTGACGCATATCTGCTGCATCCCGAGCAAATAGCGCAGCTTGAAGACTTTGCGTCCGATTCAAGCGTCCTAAACAGGCTTGAAGAGATAAAGAGAAACAATAAAAACAGACTTTGTGAATATATAAAAACAGAAAACAATACTATATTAAACCCCGATGCGGTTTTTGATGTACAGATCAAGCGTCTGCATGAGTATAAGCGCCAGCTTCTCTGTGCGATGCTTATTATGGAGCTTCAGCAACGAATTCACGATAACCCGAACGCCGAGTTTTTGCCGCGCTGCTTCATCTTTGGAGCAAAAGCGGCGAGCAGCTACAAGGCGGCAAAACGCATCATCAGCTTAATGTGCTCACTTGCGGACGAAGTGAACTCCGATCCCCTTTGCAATGGAAAGCTTCAGGTTGTTTTTCTTGAAAACTACCGTGTATCCGTGGCGGAAAAGCTCATGCCCGCAGCGCAGGTCTCGGAGCAGATTTCAACGGCCGGCAAAGAGGCAAGCGGCACAGGCAACATGAAACTGATGATGAACGGAGCTATAACGATCGGTACGCTCGACGGCGCTAATGTCGAGATGCACGAGCATCTTGGCGACGAGAACATGTTCCTTTTCGGTCTACGTGCAGATGAGGTCTCGGCTATAAAAGCCCACGGCTATGACCCCCTTGCTATTTACAATAAGAGCGAGCGAATTCGGCTTGTAATGAATCATATGACCCGCGGCTTCCCGAACGGCGAGAGCTTTTCCGATCTAGTTTCCAAGCTCGTCTATGGCGGAGATGAATATATGCTTCTTGCCGATTTTGACAGCTATCTATCGACTCACGATAATTTGTATACCGTTATATCTGATAAAGATAAGCGCTCCGCTATTTCACTCCGCAACATTGCGCGAAGTGGAATCTTTGCTGCTGACCGCGCAGTTTCGGAATACGCGAAAAACATTTGGGGCTTTTAATATTTGAAATGCAAAATCCGCAGACAAATGTCTGCGGATTTTTTATTGCCTTGCGACCTAATATAACGCGTTTTTTAAACTCGTCCGCATATACTTCAAATATGAAAACTGTATATGCGGACGAGATGTTTCTTCTCAATCTAATCATTAATTACTTTATTATTCTGGCTACGGCAAAGCTCTGCGCCCTGCCGCTTAAAAGACTTCGTTTTGCGCTCTCCGCCACAGTTGGTGCGCTGTATTCCGTTTCACTGCTTTTTGCGTCACTACAATTCCTTGCGTCGCCGATTTTGAAGCTTGCGCTCGGTTTTTTAATGACAATCATAGCTTTCGGTGTTGAGATAAAACTTATCAAGCCCTTTCTGGCATTCCTCGCGGTTTCGGCTGCCTTTGGAGGGGCCGTATTTGCAGCTTCGCTACTGGCGGGGCAGAATTTCGGTGACGGATTATACATAAACGCCTCGATGCGCGTCCTTGCGCTCTCCTTTGCAGCCTGCTACTTCGTCCTGACAATCGTCTTTAAACGCTTTGCCAAAAGGCGTACCCGCGAAATTCGGAGCGTCAAAGTAACCCTCTGCGGCAGAACTGCCGAATTCAAAGCACTCCGCGATACAGGTAACGAGCTGTATGATCCCCTGAGCGGACTTCCTGTCATGGTCGTCGGCGTCAATGAGGCGGGCAAGCTCTTGCCGGAGCAGCTGCTCACTGCGCTTAAAACGGGAGTTCCCGAATTTATTCAAGCTCTGGGAAATGAGGACGGTCTCTGTGCAAGATTCCGTCTGGTGCCATATTCAGCTGTAGGTGTTAAAGTTGCACTTCTTCCTGTCTTCAGACCGGACGCGCTTTTTGTCGATGGGTTTGAGGAAAAAAATGCTCTGGTGGGGTTCTGTCCCACTGTTCTATGCGGTAACAGCGAATATTCTGCCGTTATTTAGAAATATACCGCTATATTGCGGCAACAGGGGAGATTATCGTAATACAGGAGGTTTATATGGAGGAACAAAAATCTTTAGGTTTATACGCAAAGATTTACCTTACGCTTGTGGGCGCCCTCGCTAAGATTGGACTAGCGCTGCCCCCGGGAATTCACTATATAGGCGGGAGCGATATTTTGCCTCCTCCCCTTTCCAAGAACGAGGAGCGCAAAGCGATTGAAGCGCTTGAGAGCGGAGATGAGGCGGCAAAGAAAACGCTAATCGAGCACAATCTGCGCCTCGTCGTCTATATCGCGCGGCGGTTTGAGAACACCGGCGTCGGGCTGGAGGATCTCATTTCAATCGGCACTATCGGACTTATCAAGGCAATTAACACTTTCATTTCAGAAAAGAAGATAAAACTCGCGACCTATGCCTCCCGCTGCGTAGAAAACGAAATTTTGATGTATCTGCGAAAAATCAGCGCACTGAAAACCGAGGTCTCTCTCGATGAGCCGCTCAATACCGACTGGGATGGAAACGAGCTCCTGCTTTCGGACGTTTTGGGTACGGATGGAGACGAGGTTTCGCGGCCGCTCGAGGATGACGCTGACAAAACACTGCTCATGAACGCGGTGGACGGATTGGAGGAGCGCGAGCGCACAATTATCGTAATGCGCTTCGGGTTGGGTGGCTCGACCGAATACACACAAAAAGAAGTCGCGGACATCATGGGTATTTCCCAGTCTTACATAAGCCGACTTGAAAAACGTATAATTGTCCGTCTGCGCCGCGAAATAATCCGTCAGTCACGCTAATACAAAGGCTGCACCAATTGGTGCAGCCTTTGTATTATGAACCAATCATATATAGCTTTGCTAGCCCGCCGTCCGCCGTTTCACGATAGTTCCTGTTCAAGTCGCGGCCTGTGTCATACATCGTTTTAATGATAAGATCTAGTGATATTTTGCGCGTAAAAGCCATGAAATTTGCCAGCGTCACGGCGTTTATAGATCTCATGGCGGCAACCGCGTTGCGCTCAATACAGGGAATTTGCACAAGCCCGAAGATCGGATCACACGTAAGTCCCAAGTGGTGCTCAATCGCAATCTCCGCCGAATACTCAATCTGGCTAATGCCCATTCCGAACAGCTCTCCAAGGGCTGCCGACGCCATCGCACAGGCTGTGCCGATTTCTGCCTGACAGCCGCACTCCGCACCGCTGATCGAGGCATTTGTCTTTACGAGTAGGCCTATTATGCCCCCAACAGCAAGCGCATCGAGAATTTTTTCATCCTTATAGCCCTTTTCGTCCTTAAAATACTTCAGAACCGCGGGCACAACACCGCATGAGCCACATGTAGGCGCTGTCACAATCCTCCCGCCGTCAGCGTTCTGCTCGCTGACCGCGAAAGCGTAGGAACAGACCATTCTTGTCTCATAGGTCGCTTTGCTCTCGTCCATATGGCGCTGGTTATATAGCTGCTGCGCGCGCCTTTCAACCTTCAATCCGCCCTGGAGGATGCCCGTTTTTGAAAGTCCCTCCAGAACTGACTGTTGCATGGCGTCCCATATCTCGGCAAGGTAGGTGAAAATCTCATCACCTTCCATACGTCTGACATACTCGCTCAGCCTAATATTATGTTCCTTACAGTATTGAGAAATTTCCAAAAAGGAATTTTGCTCATAGACCTCGGGTTCCTGTTCGGCAGTGCCCCCCTCAGCAAGAATATCTCCGCCTCCAATACTGAAATAACGCTTTTTGAGTATTTCTTCTCCATTTGACAGCCCGATAAATTCCATCGTATTCTGGTGCGGGAGGCCTTCGGTTATTTTATCAAATATAATTTCAACCTGCAGTGGTGCAAGAGCATTTTTGATTGCTTCATCAGTCTTGTGTCCCTTGCCGGTTTTCGCAAGCGAACCGAAAAGCGTGACTTTAAAACTTTCAGCGTCTTGGCAAAGGGCGGCGAACTGTTTTGCGGCTTTTTCAGGTCCCATTGTATGAGAACTGGAAGGGCCGAGTCCGATTTTATATACCTGACGTATCGATTTCATACTTTCTCCTTTAAACAATAATGTTTAATTACGGTAAAACGGCTACAGCCTCGGCTACTCTCACGCCATCAACAGCAGCAGAGGTAATGCCGCCCGCATAGCCCGCGCCTTCGCCACAGGGAAAAACACCCTTGACGGTCGACTGGCAGTCGTCCCCGCGCAGGATACGGACCGGAGACGATGAACGGGTTTCAATTCCCGTCATCAGTGCATTTGGATCGGCAAAGCTTCGAAGGCTTCGGTCGAAAATCGGTATTGCTCCGGACAGCGTATCTGAAACATACTCGGGCAGGCAGTTATGCAGGTCTGAGGGCTTTACACCCGGTCGATAGGTCGGCTCCACATCTCCTATCTTCTTTGTAGCCTTATTCGACAAAAAGTCTCCCAATGTTTGAATCGGAGCGCGATATTCTCCTCCTCCGAGAATATAAGCCTTGTTTTCCCATATCTCCTGGAATCTCATCCCTCCCAGAGGATGCGTTGTCTGAAAGTCGGAAGGGTTCACCCCGACGAGAAGTCCGGCGTTAATATTTTCGCCATTTCGCGCGCGAAGGCTCATCCCATTTGTCACAAGTCTTTCGGCCTCCGAAGCAGCCGCGACAACCTCTCCGCCCGGGCAAACACAGAACGTGAAAGCACTTCGTCCGTTCGGCAGGTGACAGGCAAGCTTGTAGTCCGCAGGAGGAAGCATTTCCGCAAAGCCGCCGTACTGCGAAACCGATATGGCCTCCTGTTTATGTTCAATACGCACACCGATTGCAAAGGCCTTCTGCTCCATTGGTATTCCCGCGCCGCAGAGCATCTCAAATGTGTCGCGTGCCGAATGACCCGGTGCGAGAATCAGAGCGTCACAGGGCATTTCATATGCTCCATCTTTTGTTTCTACGGTAATACCTATCAGTTCTTTTTCCTTAATGCTCAGTCCGCTGAGCTTACTTTCAAACCGAATGTCACAGCCGCGCGAAATGAGCTCCTGACGAATATTTTTTACAATGTCTCTCAACACGTCCGTGCCAATGTGCGGTCTGTTCGACCAGATTATGTCCTCTGGTGCGCCGTGCTCCACAAAGGTTTCAAACACATGCGATATTCGCGGGTCATTCGTCCCTGTCGAAAGCTTACCGTCCGAGAATGTTCCGGCTCCGCCCTCACCGAACTGCACATTTGAGTTCAGAGATAGGCTACCGGTTTTCCAAAATCTCTCCACGTCCTCTGTGCGTTCCGTCACATTTCGACCCCGTTCGAGGATTATCGGCTTCAGTCCGGCGCGAGCAAGGTGAAGCGCCGCGAATAGTCCTGCAGGACCCATTCCGACAACGACCGGCGGGAGCTGGCTCTCTCTTTTGACCTCCGGAAAAACGTAGTCTTGCGGCGCAAATAGTTCGATATGCCTGTTGTTTGCTTTTGCTACAAGGCTCTCCTCGTTCTCTGCGGAGAGCGTGACGGAGCAGACGTAGTGCACCTCGCTCTTTTTTCTAGCGTCAACGGATAGACGAGCAAGGCGCAGATTGCTAATGTCCTCCGTCGGCAATCCCAGTGCATTCGCCGCTTTTTGTCTCAAATCACTTTCGCAGTAATCGACAGGTATTTTTATGTTAGTAATCTTTATCAAAATTCGGTGCTCCCAACTTTATATATGCAAGCTATATTATACCATAGCCGCAAAGCGGCGTCATGGTATATGTATTTAAACTGGTATAATGACCGTTTTGCGGTCATTATACCACAACGAGGCAGTAATATCTATCTACGTTGCATGCTTTTCTTTAATCGCAGTGTTCCATGTTCCATATTTCGACGATTTCGTATTAATTATATTGGCAGCTCTTCCATCTGTCAATCAAAGAAAGTGTCACAAAGCTCCCGGAGCAAAGTCCGGGAGCTTTGTGTTATACAGCTAATCAGCCAATTTTTGAAAATATCTTGTCGAAGAATTTGCCTATGCTTTCAAAGAAAGATTTCATGGACTCAGAGATTTCCTTCATCTTTGACTGAGCTGCGGCGAGCTTTTTAACAGTCTCCTGCATCTGCTCAACCTTGGCTTTGAGTTGTTCGGGGTCGAGGTTTTCAAAAGAGCGGCAGAGCGATAGAAGCTGGTCGACCTGACCGTCGCTTACGGAGATGTTGTTCTCCTCGGCAATCTTCTTTACCTCCGCTCTGACCTCATCGTCAGTCATGTCGACAGTCTGCGTAAGAACTTTTTTAAGCTCGTTAACGATTGTAACGGCGTCGTAGTTTCCAATCTGATCGGCAAGGTCAGCGGTCACCACAAGCTCCTGTGTTCCGGCGAGCTTTGCGATTTCGTCGAGCTTCTCGCCTGTAATATCCTCATAAGCCTTGTAAACGCCCGTGAGCGCGGCGGTGCCGGAAATGCCGGCGACAGGGCTTGTCACGATTAGCTTTGCATTGTCGATTCCGGCAGTGACAAGAGCGTTGGCATACATCTCTTTTGTGCACCAGCTAATATTGGTGACGCTAATGTCAAGCCCGTCCCCATCGCCGAGGACTTCAAGATAAACGCTGGATATGGATTTCGTCCCGATGATCGAGTCATCTACAAGACCGTCCAGGTATTCCCTCTCCTCGTCGTTCGTTACGGTAAGCTCGGATACGCTTCCCTCTTCAGTTCCAAAGGTCCTATATACGGCGGTCTTCTGCTCTGAGGATATGTCGGCTCCGACTACAGCACGGGCATCGCCCTTTTCAAGGGCAAAGGCGGATGTCATTCCAAAAAGCGTGAAGACTGCAAGCAGTATCGAAATTATTTTTTTCATCGTTCATTCCTTTCATTACATTTAATAACTTTGTTTATTCTAACCCAAACAAAATTAAAGTTCAACCGTTTCACATATAAATAAAACATATCCATTAAGACGCTCAACAATCGCAAATGTTTCGCTCGTCCCATTAAGCGATATGCCAAACTATTTTCCAGTATATTCATTGATCGGAGAAGATAGATGCAAAGTTTCACAGAAATCATTTCGCACTTCAACAGCAATCTAAACGGCTTAGTCTGGGGACTGCCAATGATGGCGCTCATTATCGGCACAGGTCTGTATTTCAGTATACGAACAGGCTTCCCACAGCTCCGAAAATTCGGCTACGCGATGAAAAACACCATCGGCAAGGCGTTCAGCTACGGAAAAATTAAGGACAAGGGCGCAGTCTCCCCTTTTCAGGCGGTCACAACAGCCCTCGCCGGAACCATGGGGACGGGCAACATTGCGGGCGTCGCGGGAGCTATTGCTCTCGGCGGTCCCGGAGCAATCTTTTGGATGTGGGTATCCGCATTTTTCGGTATGACGACAAAATATGCTGAGATTATTCTCGCAGTCAAGTTCCGCAAGCGAAACAGCGAGGGAGACTGGGTCGGCGGCCCGATGTATTACATAACGGGCGGTCTGGGGAAAGGCTTCAAATGGCTCGCCGTTTTGTTTTCAATATTCGGCGCAGTCGCGGCTCTCGGAATCGGAAACATGGTTCAGGTGAACACCGCCGCGAATGCGCTTGTAACGCTTTTTCATGAATTTAGGGCAGGAGCAGTAATTCCCGGCGGCGCTACAGACATGACGCTTCGTCTGGCTGTGGGGCTTCTCGTTTCGGTGATTGCGGCTCTGGTTCTCCTCGGCGGTATAAAGCGAATTGGCTCCGTGACTGAAAAGATCATTCCCGCAATTAGTATTTTATATATCATCGGCGCGGTTTTTATTATCTTTTTGAATATCGGAAAAATCGCCTCCGTCCTTGAGTCGATTGTGGTCGGAGCCTTTGCCCCAGATGCGGTTCTGGGCGGTGCTTTCGGAGTCGGCATCATACAATCCATGCGTTACGGAATCGGACGCGGAGTCTTTTCAAATGAAGCGGGGCTTGGCTCCTCTCCGATTGCTCACGCCGCGACAAGTGAGACCGATCCCGTAAAACAGGGGCTTTTCGGGATATTCGAAGTGTTTGCGGACACTATCGTCGTGTGCACACTCACTGCACTTGTAATCCTTATGAGCGGCGTCACAGTATCCTTCGGTCACGCCGCAGGTGCAGAGCTCACTATCTCCGCTTTCGCGACGGCCTTCGGAGGAAAAACCGCCGGGGTCTTCATCGCAATCGAAACCTCTTTTTTTGCAATTTCGACAATACTCAGCTGGTCGCTCTACGGGTGCCGCTGTGCGGAGTACTTATTTGGTACGCGCGCAATCTCGACCTACAAGGTCGTATATATCGTTTTTATTGTAATCGGAGCAGGTCTGCAGATGGGGCTTGCGTGGGAAATCGCCGACACTCTTAACGGGTTAATGGCGATTCCGAATCTCATAGCCATCCTTGCCCTCTCCGGTTATGTCTTCAAGGCCACAAAAGAGCATTTCAGAAAATAAAAAAGCTGCCGCGAATATCGCGGCAGCTTTTGAATGCTTCGGGAAATCTTATTTGATTTCGACTTTTGCGCCAGCGGCTTCGATCTGAGCCTTAAGCGTAGCAGCCTCTTCCTTGTTGACGCCTTCCTTAATCTTTGCGGGAACGCCTTCAACAAGAGCCTTAGCTTCAGCAAGTCCAAGACCTGTGATAGCGCGGACTTCCTTGATAACCTTAATCTTCTCTGCGCCGAAGTCGGTCATGACGACATCGAACTCGGTCTGCTCTTCAACAACTGCTGCAACCGCTGCACCTGCTGCGGGAGCTGCCGCTGCTGCGGATACGCCGAAGGTCTCCTCAAGTGCGTGTACGAGTTCAGAAAGTTCAAGAACGGAGAGAATCTTAATCTCTTCGATCATAGCGGTTACTTTTTCGCTTGCCATTATTATTTCCTCCTAAATGTAATTGTTTTTTTCGCCCGTTCCGGATTATTCGGCTGCGGGTTCTGCAGCAACTTCTGCTGCGGGTTCGGCTACGGGCTCTGCAGCAACTTCCGCTGCGGCTTCAACAGTGGGTTCGGCAACGACTTCAACTGCGGGTGCAGCGTTTTCGATAGAGCCGCCCTTCTGTTCGAGTATCTGACCGACAACGATAGCCAGACTTGTGATGGGCGCGAGCATCGTTCCGAGAACCTTCGCATACAACGCTTCCTTTGAAGGCAGCGCAGATATTTCGGACATTTCGGAAAGGGAAAGCACCTTGCCATCCATGAAGCCCGCTTTGACGTTAAACTTGTCACCCATTTTCTTCGCATAATCTGAGATTACGCGGAAAGGAGCGATAGGGTCACCCGTGCTTGTTGCGAGAGAGGTAGTTCCGTTGAGGATAGCATCCATTTCGGATAGACCGAGCTCATCAATAGCGCGGCGGCAAAGGGTATTCTTGATAACGGAATACTCGACACCGTTCTTGCGAAGTTCGTTTCGAAGCTCCGAGTCCTGAAAGACGGTGATGCCTTTGTAATCTACAAAAACACCTGCACTTGCACTCTTGATTCTTTCAACGAGTCCAGCAACGATTTCCTGCTTCTCACCTAGAACCTTTGCATTTGGCATTAATTTTCACCTCCGTGGCTTTAATTGCTGCGCTCAAAAAAAATAAGTCCTTGCACATAAAAGCACAAAGACAGAAAGCAACTAAATAATATAGTGGCCGTCCTCGGCAGGACTTACGGAATAAATCCACCTGCTGTCTTTGGAGCGCTTAGTTATAGTATCAGCAAACGCTTGAATTGTCAAGGATAAATTAATAATAGTTTGTCAGCCGCCTGTTCTGACGGCTGACAAAGAAATCATTTTTTAATAAAATATTTTTTCTTCGGAATATTATTCATGAGAATTGCCCGAAGTTGCTCTGGTGTCCCGTCGATGATGCCGGATTTTTTTAGGATATAGGCTTGATTGAGTCTAAAAAATAAGTAAATATATTCAGGTGTTTCACAGACCTTGAAAAGCGCGGAATATTTAATATCACCATTGGAATTAATCACTATATTTTTGTCTGCAGGGAAAACGAATCCTCTTTAAAAATAAAAACATTTTCGGTATTTTGTAAAGCTAAATCTTTTTTGTATGTGCGTTTAGGTGCTCCAAAATAAGAATAAATTAATAAAACAATCATCAGTACAGGAATCATCAGGAAGATAATAGAACCTAAAATACTTTTTAATGCTACTATGCTCACAACACCGGCAAACAAAAGCCAAAATAATGCGAAGAATAGTGACCAGTTTTTTCTGTTAGTTTTTGGCCTTCTAAACATTGTGTAGCGCATGTAGTCTCTAACAACTTCGTAGTCATACGTCGTTGTCGCGTGTATCTCCACAGAATCACCCCTTCGGTCATTTTTTCTTTATAATATCAGTTAAATCATGGTAATTCAACAGGAAAAACCATCAGGCGGCAGATCCTTGCCGTCTGATGGTTTTTATCAATTACTCCGACATTCTGTAAAGTATTGTTGCGACTTGTGCGCGCGTCGCGGTCGTCTGCGGCGAAAGCAGCGTATCGGTAACGCCGCCCACATACTTCTGCTCAACAGCCCAGCCGAGTGCGCTCTGCGCCCATGTGGACACGGAAGCCGCGTCCGTAAATGTTTCTAGGGTTCCGCTTGTCGCGGGCGAGCCTGAATACCTGTACAGTATCGTCGCGAGCTGCTCGCGGCTTATCGCCGTGGTCGGCGCAAATGCCCCACCATAACCTTGAACGATGCCCTGTTCGCTTGCCCAGTACACTGCCTTCGTGTACCACTGCCCGTCCGGCACATCGCTGAAGGTTCCGGCGGTCGTTGGCTCAGGCGAGCCTGCAATACGCCAGAGCACGGTCACGACCATGGCTCTGGACATTTCGGCATCGGGAGAGAAGGTCCTATTCGCCGTACCGTTCATTATACTGCCGTCACCGACATACTTAACAGCGGTATAAAACCAGTCGTTTTTTGTAACGTCGTCAAACTTTTCGGGATTAATGACTGTAACTGGAATAGTAACAGTTGTGTCCCCTGCTTTTACATTAACAACTCCTGTCGCGTCCTTAGTTCCGGCGGTAAAGGTGCCGTCAGCGCCTATTGTACCTATATCTCCAATGACCGACCAGGTATAGCAATTATCCTGCGAGATTAGCGAAACATGATTTTTCATCGCGGCTGCTGTGAGCGAGGTCGTGCTCTCTGTCGATACCGAAAGAGCACTGAGAGTTTTGCCGTTCGCCTCGTTTTTAATTTTTATGCTGTCCGGCGTCTTTACGACGTTCACCTGCACGGACGCGCTTGTGAGTCCGCTTGCCCCAGCCGTAACGCTGCCGCTGCCCGCCGTCTGCGCCGTGAACTTGCCGTCTGTCGAAATTGTTCCTACACCGCCGACGACCGCTAGGTTTACATAACTACTAAGGCTTGCCGCATAGCCGTTGTCGTCTGCTGCTTTGATAGTGAATGAAGTCGTAGCGCCAGATAGAATATCCGTTGAAAGCGGATAGAGCGCGAGCCTTGTCGCTGTACCTGTCGGTTTTGCCTCTGTGACGAGCATTATGTAATCAGTGACCGATCGTTGGTAGCCGTCCGAGGGACTGTTTATCTGTGAAGCGGAGCTGTCACCCAGATAGATTGCATTCAGGCTCGTCGAGCCGCCTCCGTCCATTATTGTTGCTTCGACACAGCCAAGCTCGAGCATTCTATCCGCAAGCTTTGCGATTGAAACTCCTACGCTTGTGCCTGATTGGCGTCCGTCAATCGTGTAGAACACCAGCGTACCGTCCGCCTTTTTACCGACCGCAGTGCGTGGATTCAGGTCATTAGTGGATAGTCCGCTCTCAACCGCGCCATTTGTTACGAGCTTATAAAGCGAGCCGATTGCATATGTAACATTTGCCCATTCTGTCGGCGAAGAAACATTGAGCGTCACCGTATTTCCGACACCAAGGCTTGCGATTGCGGCTTTCAGAGCGTCCGTTGCTTTTGAGGAAACGCTCAAAATAACCTTGCCCGCTGGGATGGTTACCGGTCCGCCCGTTGTAATTATGCTCTCAACGGTCAGCGTTAAGGAGCAGTTCATGGTCACAGGGCCGCTCACGGAACAGATAATATCGGCACCTTCACCAGTGTTTTTGGTTGCTGCGGCATAATCATCGGTATATACAACGGCTCCGCCGTCACGCCGGGTCTTATTAATTGAGTCAAAGCCGTATTCCGTGCCGGCTATATTGACACCGACGCTGATATCCGGTTTTCCAAAAATCGTACTGCCGTCATCAAAAAAGCCCACAGCCCAGTGACCCGCATCCGATGAAAGAAGCTCTCCCTCCTGAACGACAATTCCCAAAGGCTCATTATTTGCAACAACAAAATAATCTCCGTTAATTCCTGCAATAACGTGTTTACCCTGCTTTTCGAGCAAAGCCGCCATCGTTGCAAAGTTTCCGTAATTGCAGACCTTCGAACCGGAAACAACAACCGGTTTCACTGCAGAGTCGGGCGAACATTCTATGTAGTTCTCAGTTTGATAGTCGGAGCCTGTCCAGTAGACGCCTTTGGATAGCTCCATACCAGCCCCGAGATATGTATCGTGCCCTTTTATTAAATCTCCAAGCACCGCCGCGAGCACACCTGTCGCAAAAATGAGGCTGAATGCCGAAATAATAGCGACAGTTTGTATTAATTTTTTCTTGCGCATAGTTTTCCTTTCCGTGTCTGAGCCGAAAGAAGAAGCTCTCCTTGCTATTTTCTGATATTGCTTTTTATCAGCCTGTCATAACGCTCAAGAACGTCGTCGATTAACCCGTCCCACCTTTTTGGTAAAGTACTTCTCGCCATTTCACCGACTGAGCGCATTTTCTCTTTGTCAATAATAGCATGCTCCATGATGTGGGCAAGATCCCATTCGTCATCCTCACAAAGGAAGCCGTTTATGCCGTCTTTTATTATTTCTGCCGCGCTGCTTTTGCGAACAACGACTGATGGCGTCCCGAAAGACGCAGCTTCAAGGACGACGAGCCCTGCCGTATCATAAAGTGAAGGGAACACGAACAAATCGGCACACTGATATAGTCCGGCAAGCATGGAGCTATCCGAAATATGACCTGTATACACCATTTTGTCGTCTAGTCCTAAATACGACGCCCTTTTTCTGATTTCGTCCGCGTGCGGGCCCATTCCAGCAAGTACAAGCTTGAACGGTAATTCCCTTCTTTTTATTTCCTGCGCGGCGAGCAGTATTCTTTCAATGTTTTTCTTCCAGTCCTGCTGTCCAACGAACAGAAAAACGGTCTCTTCGCCGAGCCCAAACGCTTCTGCGGCCTTATGTTTGTCATCTGAATTTATGACAGGCGCGTCCGTCCCGTTAGGCATAATTATTATTCGCTTTTTGTAGCCATAACCGTGCAGGGTGTCGGCTGCCGATTCACTTACGGTCCACACCTCGTCGCACTTATCATAGAAGTCGACGACCAGCTTTGCTCCAACCTCGGCAACCATGCTCATGCCGGTAGCATCAAGAATATCGTCCTTATATTTGGAATGAAAGGTTCCGACAAGCGGAATGCCGCGTTTTTGGGCGTAGAGAATCGCGGACTGTCCAGCGGTTACCGGACTGTGAGCGTGGATTATATCGAGATCGATTTTATTCATTCTCGCCATAAAATGCGTATCCATGAGCGGTACTCCGAATTTGTACTGGCGGTTTCTGAGCTTTATACCCTGATAGTCCACCAAATCGAACTTGTAACCGCCGCGGAAGCCGGTATCGGTCATCGGGGCGATAACATAGCACTGATGGCCTTTATCGGCAATATTGTTCGCATAGTTATAAACTACTCTGCCGACGCCGTCGACTATCGGTAAGAACGAATCGGAAAACTGAGCTATTCGCATGAAGTCCTCCCAAGACTTATATTTCCGTCTAAATATGTTCTTAGCAGTTTAGACGGAAAAATACATATCTTTTGTTCCGCATAAAAAAAGTTTCGGCAAACGGAGCGACATTCCGTTTGCCGATTACTTATGGGATGAGGAGAAAACGAAAAAGTTCAACTGTCTCTTGCATCTTTATAATAACAAACAGATGTTACAAAAAAAACTGAATTCATGTTTCAAAAGTATTAAATAAAAAATTATTTTCAATAAATTTCGTTTTTCGTGTTTTCTCCGGCCACGGAATATTATTTACTATATGTATGTTCGCAAATTTCTTTGATTACGCGTTGGATTTCTTTAAGGTCATCAAAGGTTTCGGGTTTGCGGCGCGGGTCCCGCAGCAAAGCCGCCGGGTGATAGAGCGCAGTCATTTTTATTCCGTTTTTCTCTGTCCACTGACCGTGCTCCACAGAAATTTTAAAATCCTCGCGGATAATTGACATAGCCGATATTCTTCCCAGGCAGACGATAATTTTTGGATTAATAAGCTTTGTCTGCGCTCGAAGCCACGAAATGCATTCGTCCTTTTCAATACCGAGAGGATCGCGGTTATGTGGCGGACGACATTTTACCATATTGGCGATGTAGATATTTGTCCTATCAAGGTCGATTATAGAAAGCATATCATCAAGGAGCTTGCCGGCGCGTCCGACAAAGGGCTGGCCCGACAGGTCCTCCTGTTCGCCGGGACCCTCACCGATAAAGAGAATCTCAGCATTTTCGTTTCCTGCTCCGAACACGACGTTGGTTCGGGTTTCCCAAAGCACGCATCTTTTGCAGTTATTGCAGCTTTCTTTTAAAGACGCCCAGTCCATAAGCAGCTGATCCTCCGATTTTCTTTATAATGCTATGGGCAGGGAGAAACTATTTGCGCTCTCCCTACCCTATAATAACATATTGAGTTCAAAATATAAATTGTCTATTATGGACGAAAATACCACTCACGCCTGCACCTGTTCCGTCTTAACAAGCGGAAGATGTATGCTGATTCTTGTGCCGATATCCTCGCGGCTCACGACCTCGAAATAGCCGCTATGCCTGTCGACTATCCATTTTGCAATCGAAAGTCCCAGTCCCGTTCCTCCCTGCTGTCTGTTTCTGGCGGGGTCGGAGCGGTAGAACCTGTCAAAGATGTGAGACATATCCTGTCCCGCAATGCCGATGCCGTTGTCCTGAACGATTATAGTTGGTGCACCGCTCTTATCGGTAATCGCCTTGAGGCTTATGGTCTCGCCTTCCGGCGTGTATTTCGCGGCGTTATCAACGAGTATCCTCGTTGCCTGCTTAAGCATCGCGATATCACCATAGGCCGTGACCTCGTCTCTCGCTGAAATGTCCCATTTGTGGTTCTGGTCAATCATCAGCGACTCTTCATAGACCTCTCGAATCATGTCTGAGAGCGAAAACCTCTCAAAGGTCAGCTTTGTTTTGCCGCTGTCACCTCTCGCGAGGAACAAAAGCTGTTCGACAAGCTTATTCATATTGTCCGTTTCGGTCTTAATGGCCGCGATAGATTCATCAAGAATCTTCTCGTCCTTCTTGCCCCAGCGGTCCAGCATGTCCGTATAGCCCTTGACGACTGCTATCGGGGTACGCAGCTCATGTGAAGCGTCCGAAACAAAGCGAATCTGCTGGCTGTAGCTATCTCTCGTACGCTTAATGAGGCTGTTTATTGCATCCTCCAGTCCCTGGAGGTCCTTGTCGCCTGTGCGCAGCTCGGCGTCGGGAGCATCTCCCTTTAAGCTGTCAATCGCGCTTTCAAGGTTGTGTATCTGCCTTTCGTCGTAGCTATCCGTTCCGGGAGGAGGGCCCTTCCGCATGGAAATCGGGTCGGGTTCGCTTGAGAGCTTGAGCGCCGCCTGCGCCATGTTATAAAGCGGCTGGAGTTGTTTCGAAATCTGGGCCTTTGAAATAGGCCTAGCTATAAACATAATTATTCCGTTTAATATCGAAATAAATATCAAACCGACTATCGCGACATAGAAATACGCTGTTGCGTCAATTGTCTCCGGAAGCTTTGATACTACATGAATTACATATTTTACATTAGGAAATATAAATATTTTTGAGCTTTCAAAATACACATGCCGCGTGACATCTCCCCACAATGTAAAGGGGTTATAATTTCCCGCATACACACTGTCGTGTATGTAACAGAAGCCTACAAGAATAAGAATCAGCGTAAAAAGCCCCGAAAAAAACAGGGCCGTCTTGATTCTCCTGATTTGAAGGTCCTGAAGTCTCGTAGTGGTAGAGCTCGCCTTATCGGACTTCTTCTTCGGTTCGGTGGTTTTTGTTTCTTTCGTCATTTGGCTTCGTCCTTTATCACATACCCGATACCGCGGACGGTGCGTATCATATTTATCCCGTAAACATCGTCGATTTTGCCGCGCAGATAGCGCACATAGACGTCGACCACGTTCGTTTCTCCCATGTAGTCATAGCCCCAGACCCGCTCAAGGAAGGTTTCACGGGTAAGCACGATGTTTTTGTTTAGAAGCATCAGTTCCAGCATTGTGAATTCGCGCTTTGTTAGGTCAATCGCTTCTCCGTTATATTCAACTGTGTGGCTCAAGCTATCGAGCGTCAGCCTGTCCCAGGTCAGCAACTTCCTGTTCTCAGTGCTTTCGCTGCTTTCCTTATTTCTTATCAGCACGCGTATGCGAGCCAGAAGCTCTTCGATTGCGAAAGGCTTTGTAACGTAATCGTTGGCGCCCATATCAAGTCCCGAGACCTTGTCCATAACGGCGTCTCTCGCTGTCAACATGATAACGGGGACTTCCGAGCTTTTTCTAAGGCGTCTTATGACCTCAAGTCCGTTCAGACCCGGGAGCATAATATCAAGCAGTATCATATTGAAGCCGCCTTCGAGCGCGAGGTCAAGACCCTCGCGCCCGTCTGCGGATTTTGCTACTTCATAGCCCTCATGAGTAAGCTCCAGCTCCAGAAAGCGGGCAATCTTTTCCTCGTCTTCGATTATCAGTATTCTTGAAGCCATAGAGAGATTCTCCTTTGTCCGGTTTCACGGAACTACGATTTTTCTGAAATTAGTTGCCCTTGTTAAACTCGCTCTTGATGTTGTCGGCGATATCAGTCGCCTTGCCCATCGCGTTATTTACGCTGTCACGGCCAAGCTCATTGCCCGAAAAGGAATAGCGGCAGCCGAGGAATAGACCAACAACCATAAGCGGTATAACAACCCAGAAGCAGAAGACCAGCAGGATCACAAACGCCGTAACAGGCAGCTCAATAATCTTATCGCTCTTTCTGTGTACCAGCAGGCAGTTATGATTACCCTTGTCAAAAACATCCTTTAGGAAGTCGCCAAAGCTTTTGGCGGACTTTTTGAAGTTCTCGCCTGTCTCGCACTTGTCTCGATTCTGTCTGTTCTGATGATGGCGTCCATTTGCGTTACCGTCGTACTGCTCCTGCTTAGCTTCGTTTGTTTCGTTGTTTGTTGAATACTGAGAGGTTTTTGCTCCCTGTACTCTTCCATCGGTCTCGAGCCTGATTATCGCCTCAAGGATATCCCAATCGGTTTTCTCAAGCATTGCTTTTGCTTCGCTGTAGCTCACGCCGGTCTTCTCGACCAGCTTCTCTACAAGTTCTAAATTCTGTGACATTTTTTATTCCTCCGTATCTTTTGTTGTGGCTTCATTATCGGACCGAAAGATTAAAACTCAAGCCTACAAAAGATTAAAACATCATTAGAAAAGACCTTTTATTTCTTAATTTGACACAGATTCCACATCAAAGTACTTTATTGAGGCTATTTTATCATTAAATGAGCGGTCTTACAATCTTAAACAAACTAAACATCTTTAATATAAATAGCGCGGGGCACCTGTCGGTCCCCGCGCTATGAAACAATTATAATTTTAGGCTGCTTTGCTCAGCGTACCTCTGTAAACCCAGAAAAGTCCGGGAAAGTGATGTAAACGCTGCTGCCGGTAGCGTTAATCACTTCTTCCTTAGTATCTGTAATACTAAGCGGCGATATATAATCACCGAAATTATAGAGGAAAGTACAGGTAAAATCATTCTTGAACGATGATATGTTGCCGGTTCCGCCCACGATGACCGTAAGAGTGCATCTGCTGATTGAAAAATTCATTACCTTAGATCTGTCAAGTCCAAGACTCCAGTAATTATTTGAATAGCTTAAATAATCGTAGGCATCCGCATAGGTCAGAACATACTGCGTTCCTGCGAAGGTCTGTGAAACCTCTATTGACTTCACGTCATAAAGCGCCGGCATATGAATGTTATCTCCACCGGAGAACAGGCTGTCCATCAGGCTGTCGGTTAACTCTTCCTTTGATTTTTCTGAATCGTTTTTGCTATAATAGTAGCCATCCTTTATCCACGCACCTGAGGTGTGAGTTTCACTTCCGTCAGTAAAATTTCCTATAAATTCCATCTGAAAATCGGTGCTGGTTGATATGTATTTATATGAACTCTGTTCGCTTAAGGTATAGCTTCCTAAGGTTTTGGTATTCTTAAGCACCAAGGCATTATTGGTCGTCGAAGCACCGGCTGTCAAACTGTTTAATTTTTCATATACGACGATATAGTCGCGGTAGTTCTTCACCTTGGTCAGGAGAGCGGACGCGTTTGTCTGTGTAACCGCTCCGTCTTTTACCAGCTTTTCCAGAAGCGAGGTATCTGTGCCGTTGATGCTCGCCGCCAGCGCCCGATATGAGATCGCAACAGCGTGGTCTCTAAGGAAGGTATCCTCAACCATGCCGGAGTCGTAGATGCCGAGATATTCCGCCAAGTCCTCTGCCTCGTCAAATGTGAAATCGCCTTCGGCGTCGTTATACCCAAGAGCACGCAGGACAAACGTGCAGTACATCTTGGAGGTACATTGTCCGTTAGCTCCGAAAACCGTGTCCGACACGCCTTTAGCAAGATTATTTGTATACAGCCACGATATGTACGGTTTCGCCCAGTCAGGAACGTCCGTAAAAGGACTCGATATAGTACCTTTGGAGTACTCAGTCTTCGCCTCATTCTCTGTTCCAAGCAGACGAACCAGCATTACGGCTGCCTCTGTACGTGTAGGTGCGCGGTCAAGATCAAACCCGGCTTGTGTGCCTTGAAACAGCCCTAAAGTTTTCAGCTCCTGTGCTACGTCGTCATAATCTGATGCAAACGCTACAGTCGCAAACAGGCTGGCTAATACTAAGATAAGTAGTAATAGTCGATATATTTTTTTCATAAGCTCAATCTCCTCTTTCGCATCTTGACTAAATTATGACAGAATATTTATGTCTTGTAAAGTAATTTGTTAAATATTGGCTAATACATATTAAAAGCGCTCGTAGTTTCATGGAAGCCCCCATATTGTTGTAACAAAGAGAATGTTTTCAGCACTTTCTATTTTTTATGCTTCCTTTTTCTTCTTGCGTTCAATTAATTCAAATCGCTCTTGATATAAGCGAAAATGTCATATATAATTTAAAACTGACAGCAAACCAATAATATAAAAATATATATCGGAGGCAATAAGCTATGTCTGAACCTATTTATAAACGCAGATTTGGTGACCGAATTGACGGTCGTCTGCTCCGTACATATCCTCCATACAATAAGTTTACCCCTTTTATAATGAAGAGGCGTTCGGACTCGACAAACTATTTTTCAGACAGCATTGAGGTCACGGAAATTGATCGCTGGCTACGCGAGAAGCGTACAGAGGGCTACAAGGGCTTGGGTATGCTGCATCTGTTTCTCGCAGCTTATGTCAGGGCCGTCGCTTATCGTCCTGCGCTCAACCGTTTTGTTTCCGGCCAGCATGTTTTTGCCCGCAACTATGTTGAGGTACTTATGACGGTCAAGAAGGCCTTCTCCGACGATGCCGAGGAAACCACTATTAAGGTGAAATTTCTGCCCTCCGACACAATCTTCGATATTTATCGTAAGATTAGCGAGCAAATCGATGAAGTGAAGGCTAATGTTGAAGATAACGGAACAGACAAATTTGTCAGAACCTTCGCAAATCTTCCACGCATCGTTCTCAACACTGTCGTCGGTTTCCTTAGGATGCTCGATTATTTCGGATGGCTGCCTCAGTCTCTACTAGATATCAGCCCCTTTCACGGCTCGATGATTATCACCGACCTCGGATCACTCGGCATTCCTCCCGTTCACCACCATATTTATGACTTCGGAAATCTGCCCGTTTTCGTAGCCTTTGGAGCAAAGCGCCACACTGTTGAGCTTGACGCTTCCGCCCGTCCGGTCGAAAGAAAATACGTTGATTACAGCGTATCTGTCGACGAGCGTACCTGCGACGGCTTTTATATGGCAGGCTCCTTTAAATATCTCAAGTACTACATGAAGAATCCTCGTCTTCTCGAGGCTCCCCCCGAGAAGGTTGTTCAGGACATTTTCTGATTTTATTAAAATAACAAAAAGGCTGAAGCTTTGCGCTTCAGCCTTTTTTATAAAGCCTATTGATATAGCTCGATGTGTGAGCTGTAGCAGAAATACGTCCATCCAAGATATTTGTCATATACTGCCGTGTGAGTACCGCTGCCCTGCTTGAAATTTGCTTGAAAAACAACAGCGGGTGAGAGCTGTCTTTCCCCGTTGAGGAGCCGAATTGCGCAGCGAACACAGCGTTCAGTCGGGAGCAAGTCGTTAAAATAGTCGCTGCTTGAGCCGTAGTATTGACCGGGCTGTTCCAGGACTTCCTTTATCGTATCCGGAAATTCCGGACTTTCTACCCTGTTCAAAACCACCTCGCCAACGCACATCTTCCATTCGTCGCTCAGCCATTCTGAGCCTGCCTCCGCGTAAATGATTTTAGAAAGCATCATCAAATCTTCAAAAGTATAGGTCTCGGCTTTCATACCAAGAGCTGAGATCTTGTCGTCTCGAGTCTGCTGCGCAGCGAGGCCTGCATCAAAATCTCCGGTTACTGCAGCCTGTATCATCGCCTCTGAATAATCGACATCGGCCGAGAAGGTGCTTACGGTTGCATCGCTGTCGTCATAAGCAGCCTGGGCATAACCACTCAATATGAAGGTCAATGCAATCACAGGCAATATTGTTATTAATCTTTTCATAGATAACCTCCTTAAAATCATATGCTGTTTAATTGCGGGGGCATTACTATGCAATCCGGTTTCGATCCGTATGCGCAATTATAGCTTCATATTTAATTCGAATAATGTCGCTTTGCGCCTCACATAACGCAAGTTTTACGACATACCAATTGACTGCCATCAATTCCCACAATAAGCCATAAACAGCTTGGATTTTAATACATTGTTTCCCACTTCCATTAATATTTGTGCCTATTTCCTTTAAACACTTTGCCCATGCTAGCAAAAGATTTTGAATAAATCAACAATTGATATTTAATTAACGTAATTTTTAGTAGTATTCACAGATACTTTTGTCACTATTTTGTTGCCATTTGTAAATATTACACTTTTTTTGCAAGGGTGCTTGCAAAACTTTCGTCCAACAGAAATACCAAAAATATTACAAAATAGTTGGCGTTTACATAAATTATCGCACCCAAACCTAAGTCTCACTTAAAAGTGACAGCCAAAGGTCGGGTGCGCTCATATTACCTTATTTTATTGTCGGAAATCGGAATCAATTTTCGCTGAAAGTGAACTCGCTTGCAAAGTGCTGAACACCGTCAACAAAGCCTTGAATGATATAGTGCTCCCCGCTATATCCGCCTCTTATCTCGAGTGTATCGCCGAGCTTTGTCTCTTTATTGAAGTTCACGACATAGTCCCTGACTTCCCTGCTCTGATATTCGGAAGGCATGAAATCCGTTGCAATCCTCGTGTATACAGTGTTATTCAAGTGATAATTGCAATCTAAATCGGTGTAATAAACGGGTCTGCAGCCAATGACGGGCAGCGGCGCTTCGGAAATGATTTTTTTACACTCCGGGCTGTCCGCCTTTTCGCTGAAGCTTTTGACATTAGGAATTGGTTGTTCTCCCGTATCGATAACTCTGTGATTGCTCAGATCTATCAAAACCCATGTGCCGGAAACCGATGAAATTAATTCGTCCTCGGGTGACCTTATATCGCAGTCGCGAAAAAAGAATTTGCCCTCCGCTTTCCGAAACCACGTTCTGAAAATTAATGTTTCGTTGACGGCTGGAGTTCTGTGAAATCTTATGCTCATGCGAGTTATAAGGAATATTTTTCCTCTGCTCACAAGAGCTTCATGAGTTCTTCCCTTTGACTGGCTCTCATCTCCGGCTATTTCCGAAAATATCCCCAATATATAATGAAGAAACACTCTTCTTTCTGTGTTGCAGTCCGAGTAATTAAGCGTTACCTCTCTTTTGTAGTATGTTCCGTCAAACCATCTATCCGGCATCGTAGTCCTCCGATTTTCTTTATATAATAGTAGCGTCGCTCTTTAAAAGCCAAATTCGCAGCCAAAACGGTGTGTTCCGTTCGCGCTTCCCTGAATGACAAATCCGTTTTCGGTTTCCGTACCCGATAGTTCAAGTGTTTCGCCAAGCTTCGTTTCGATAAAGAAGTTAATCGAAAACTCTTTGATTTCCTTCTGTCTAATAGCATCCGGCAAAAAATCCACGGCTATCCTCGCATAAACAGCGTTGTTCACATGTCCGTTGCCGTCAAGATCTGTATAATACACGGGTCTTTTTCCCAAGATCGGCAATGATTCAATTTTCTTGAGCTTTTCACATTCCGGAGCGTCAGACTTCCGAGCTTCAAGCTGTCTTTCACCCACTGTGAGAGTGCTTGGCCGCAAAACCTCTCTAGTTGTTATGTCAACCAGAAACCAATTGCTTGACCCTGAACATAGAAGTTCACCTTTTTCTGTCCTGACTTCGTAATCACGGCAGAAATACGGGCCCTTGACTCCTCTTTCCCAAGTGGTCGCAACCACATTTTCAATGTGTTCGGGTAGCCTTGAAAATTTCAGCCTCATGCGCGATAGGAGCATCGCCTGTCCGCTTTTTGCAAGGAGCTCGTAACCCAAACCTCTCCGCTCATAGTCTTCTCCTGAAAGCTCGGATAGTAGCTTCATCAACGAATAGAGGCTTGCCCTTTTTCGGCTGTCACAGTCTCCGAATCGAAAACGGAAGCTTCTATTGAAATATGCGCCGTCATACCACTCTTCGGGCATAGTATTCTCCTCCCTGTCGTTTTTTGAAATCCGAGAGTAATTAATGTCCGCTGAACAAACCGATTACTGTTTGTTCAGCAGACATTAATTATAGACTCAAAATTGAAAAAGCTCAAGTTATTCGGCAGTAATTTATGAAATTAATGAGATTTATTAGCATTTTTTATTTGTAATTTGAATTCTAAGGTGTATAATGCATAGGGTTTAAAACTACATGGGAGGAAACTTATCATGCTTACAGAAATAATCAAGAAACTTAAAAATGACCGCAAAAAAATAGTCTTCACAGAAGGCGAAGATCCCCGCATCCTTGAAGCCGCCAGCCGCCTCGCTGCTGACGGTATCATGGACGTCCTGCTCTGCGGCAACCCTGAAAAGGTCAGAGCCGCCGCCAAAGCCGGCGGGTTCAATATCGACGGCATGGAAATTGCAGACCCCGCAAGCTACCCCGAAATGGATAAAATGGTTGAGACTATGTTCGAGCTTCGTAAGGGCAAGACTCCGATTGAAGAGTGCCGCGATAGCCTTTCAAAGGGTAACTACTTCGGCACGATGCTCGTCAAGATGGGCAAAGCAGATGGTCTGCTCGGCGGCGCGACTTATTCCACCGCGGACACGGTTCGCCCCGCTCTCCAGATAGTCAAGACCAAGCCCGGCGCACATCTCGTGAGCTCCTGCTTTATTCTCGTCCGCGGCGATGAAAAGCTCGCAATGGGCGACTGCGCAATTAATATTGACTACCCTGACAGCACAGACAAGGACGGCAACGTCACGCTCAAGGGCAGTGATAAGCTCGCAGAGGTCGTTGTTGAAACCGCCAGAACAGCAAAGATATTCGGCATTGACCCTAAAGTTGCCGTACTGAGCTTCTCGACAAAGGGCTCCGGCAAGGGCGGCACAGTAGCACTCTCACGCGAAGCTACGGAAAAGGCGAAGGAACTCGCTCCCGAGCTTGCTATTGACGGCGAACTGCAGTTTGACGCGGCGGTTTCACCTGTTGTTGCAGCAACCAAGTGCAAGGGCTCTCCTGTGGCCGGACAGGCCAACACCTTCATCTTCCCGAACATTGAGGCTGGCAACATCGGCTACAAGATTGCTCAGCGTCTGGGCGGCTTCGAAGCCTACGGCCCCATCCTTCAGGGTCTGAACGCCCCCATTAACGATCTTTCCCGCGGCTGTACAGCTGATGAGGTCTATACAATGGCGATAATTACTCTCGGCACAATGTAAGCTTTTTCGGGAGCACTCTCTTTGAGTGATTTCCTTGACATTCCTAATATTTTGTGTATAATAGGATAGCTTGTCATATTAAGATAAGCTATCCTTGCCCCTTTTTAAGGGGGCCATTAGTCCAGAAGGAGGTGCTAAAATGGCAAAAACATCTGAAAAGTACGAGCTGATGTACATCATCAACCCCACCCTCGGCGAAGAAGATACAGCAGCAATCGTAGAAAAATTCAAGGCGCTTGTCGAGCAGCACGGTACTGTTGATGAGATGGAGCTTATAGGAAAGCGCAGGCTTGCTTATGAGATTAACGATCTTACCGACGGTTACTATGTACTCGTCAAATTTTCTTCAACTCCTGATTTCCCTGCGGAGCTAGACCGTATCCTTGGTATTACCGACAGCGTGATGCGCAGCCTTATTACCGTACGCTGCGAATAGGAGACAGTTTATGCTGAACCACATTACGCTAATGGGTCGTTTGACCCGTGATCCCGAACTGCGCTACACGCCTTCGGGTACGCCGGTTGCCTCTTTCACCCTTGCCGTGGACCGCGATTTTGCGCCCAAGGACAGCGGAGAAAAGCAGACGGACTTTATCGACATCGTTGCATGGCGTCAGACCGGCGAGTTCGTGTCCAAGTATTTCACTAAGGGCAGCATGGCGGTTGTTAGCGGTCGTCTTCAAATCCACGAATGGCAGGATAAAGAAGGCAACAAGCGCAGAAGCGCCGAGATCGTTGCTGACAATGTCTATTTTGGAGACAGCAAGCGTCGCGAAGGTTCGGATTCCGGCACTCATGACAGCAGCGCTCCCCGTTCCAATGAAGGCAACTTTAAGGGCTCTGCATTTTCAGAGCTTGATAATGGCGACGGCGACCTGCCTTTTTAGTTCAAAAAACGAAAAATACCAACGATAGGAGGAAAAAGCCTTGGCATTTGATAATAGAGATGGTAGAGACAACAGAGATAGCAGAGACAAAATGGGAAAAAATCATAAGCGCAAAAAGGTTTGTCAATTTTGCGTCGATAGAAACGAGCATATAGACTACAAGGATACGGTGAAGCTTCGCCGCTTCCTCTCCGAGCGCGGAAAGATTCTGCCCCGCCGCACAACCGGAACCTGCGCCGCACATCAGCGCGAGCTTACGGAGTCGATCAAGAGGGCTCGTCAAATCGCTCTTCTGCCTTATGTAATGGAATAACTTCCACAAAAACAATTAACGGACAGTCTTTTAAAGACTGTCCGTTTTTGTGTTATTCCCAATCCTTCCAGATTTCGGGGCAGTAGCCGACTGTCGCTTTCTTGCCGTTGCGCACTATCGGAGTTTTTAGGAGCGATGGATTCTCAAACAACTTCTGAAGCTTGTCCGCGTCGTATGCCAGATACTTCAGTATCTCAGCGTCCTTCGCCTTTTCGTCGATGAGCGCGGCTAAGCCGATATTTAAAATTACGCTTTCCAGCTCTCGCGGCCTCATCCCGAAACGCGGCAGGTCTATGCTCTGAAACTTAATCTTTCTCTCCTTAAAATAACGCTCGGCCTTTTTTGTGTCAAAGCACTTTGATTTTCCGAAAATTTGTATGTTCACAGGATCCTCTCCAATACGTTGAAAAGATTGTTATAGAAAATATCACGCACAAGGTCTTCCGAATAATTGCGCCTCAGCATGGCGTTATATATCTCGCCGTAGCTTTCAATTCCCGTGATTCCCTCCGGCGTAGTTTCTATACCGTCCAAATCTCCTCCGAGGCAAACTGTCTTTTCGCCGCCAAGCTCTAAAAAGTGCTCGATATGGCGTAGAATGTCGTCAATACCGGCTTTGCCGCTCTCATTCAGAAAGTCCGGATATAGGTTTATCCCCGCGACTCCCTTGAGCGAGACAAGCGCCTTGAACTGCTCGTCTGTCAGGTTGCGCGCATTGTTGCATACGGTTTTCGAGTTCGAGTGCCCCGCAATTATCGGTCTTTTCGTGATTTCGGCGACATCCCAGAATGCGCGCTCGGAGGCGTGCGAAAGGTCAACCGCGACCCCAAGCTCCTGCATCCTATTAACAAACTGCGCTCCCTGCCTTGTCAGACCACTCTTCATCGGTCCGTTCGCTGCCCCACACAGGTCGTTGTCAAAGTTCCAGCAGAGATTAATAAAGCGGACTCCCATGCCGTATGCTGCTTCCAGGCGTTTTATTTCGCAGCCCAACAGTTCCGCGCCCTCAATTGCGATGAACGCCGCAATTTTTCCGTCCTTTGCCGCTGTCTTCGCGTCATCTGAGTTCTTGCAGTGAGTGAGGATGTCGGTGCTTTTATCGAATTCTGAAAGGAGGTAATTCAGTAGCTCGTCGCAAAGCGGAACAAGCACCTCCGCAGGCCAGTCCTTTGAGTAATCAATCTTCTGCCAGTCAATGTTCTCAGGCCACGGACGCTTAAAAATTGCGAACACCTGAGCGTATGGCGCAAAGCTTCCACCCCTCTTCAGATCGATATGGAGCTTGTTTTCTCTTATTCCGCAGCTGTGATTGTGCGCTTCAAGTATCGTGTCGCAATGCGCATCGAAAACAGGTATATTCATATTGCAACCTCATTTTAATAATGCAGATAGTTTACCTCAAAAATGCCTTTTCCGCAAGTGTTATATCAGAGGGCAAGAAAGCCCTGCAGACGAGAAAGCGTCGCCCGGCGCGGTTTAAATATACAGCGCCGGGCGGCGCGGACGAAGTAAGCAAAAAGCTGTTGGAATTAACGGCCTAAGCCGTTACCTTATTGATTTGTTTAGCAGAAGTAGTCTTCCATAAAGTAACATTAAATCCGCTTTTTGCGATGCAGGGCTTTATTGTTTTCTGATTACACTTCCATTATGACGGGCAGTATCATGGGACTGCGCTTTGTCGTTTTATAAAGATATCCGGATAGATTCGCCTTGACCTTTGTTTTGATAGTCGCCCAGTCGGTTATGTGCTGATTCTCGCAGGAATCCAGGGTTTCGAGCGTAACCCTCTTGAGCTCTTCAAGAAGCACATCGGACTCCTTGACGTAGACGAAGCCGCGTGTCACGATGTCGGGTCCTGAAATGAGACTTGCGTCCTCGGAAGAGAGAGTCATAACGACGACTACCATACCATCCTGTGCGAGATGGCGCCTGTCGCGCAGAACGACGCTTCCGACGTCTCCGACGCCGGTTCCGTCCACAAGCACCTTTCCCGACTGAACTGTTCCTCCGAGCTTTGCGTCCTTCCTCGTGACTTCGACTATTCTGCCAATATCACCTATGACGATGTTTTTCGGATCAATACCCATGCTTTTTGCAAGCTCAGCATGGGTGCGAAGATGGCGCTGCTCACCATGAAGCGGCATAAAATATCTGGGCTTGGTGAGAGCGATCATCATTTTAAGCTCTTCTCTGCAAGCGTGGCCGGAAACGTGCAGTTCCTCGAGCCTGTCATAGATGACTTCCGCGCCCTTCATAAATAGTTCATTGATGACACGGCTAATCGTTGTTTCGTTGCCGGGGATTGCCGAAGCGGAGATGATTACCCTGTCGCCTGCGTTAATTTCGACCTGACGGTGTCCGGAAAAGGCCATACGGTAAAGAGCGGACATGCTTTCACCCTGACTGCCGGTCGTGATGATAGCGATTTTGTTCTTGGGCAGGGTATTTATCATGTTGATGTCAATTAGCGTGTCCTTCGGCACATCCATATAGCCGAGTTCCATCGCGACGCGCATAATATTTTCCATGCTCCGTCCCGTAATCGCGACCTTACGGTTGTTCTTTGCGGCGCTATTTATTATCTGCTGAACCCTGTGCACGTTTGACGCAAAGGTCGTCACGATTATGCGCTTGTCGCAGTCCTTAAATAGCGTATCAAAGCGCACTCCGACCTTTTTCTCCGACTCGGAATAGCCGGGCTTTTCGACATTCGTAGAGTCCGAAAGGAGCATGAGAACCCCCTCTTTTCCGAGCTCGCCCAGCCTCGTGAGGTCAATCATTTCGCCCTCAATTGGTGTGGCGTCGATTTTGTAGTCACCTGTGTGGATGAGCGTGCCGATAGGCGTTTTAATAGCGAGGGCAACAGCATCTGCGATGCTGTGGTTCACGTGAATGAGCTCAATGTTGAAGCATCCTGCCTTAAAGTGCTCTCCTGCCTCAAGCGTTGTTATCTTGACCTTTTCCTTCAGTCCATGTTCCTCAAGCTTCAGTTCGATAAGACCCGCAGTGAGCCTCGTCGTAAAGAGCGGAGCATTGATTTCGCGCATGAGAAACGGCAGACCTCCGATATGGTCCTCGTGGCCGTGAGTGAGGATGATAGCTCTAATTTTGTTCTGGTTCTGAACAAGATAGCTAAAATCGGGTATGACAATGTCAACCCCGTACATCTCCTCATCGGGGAAGCCGAGACCGCAGTCAACGACGATAATATCGTCTCCGTACTCGTAGACGGTGAGATTCTTGCCTATCTCGTTGAGGCCTCCGAGTGAAATTATTTTCAGTTTTGATGCCATAGTAAAAGATTTTCTCCTTCTTAAATAGAATTATGTATTGATTTATAATCGATTATAGTCCATTATGGGCGCAAAAATAACGGACGCCCGATATTCAATTATATCCGCCCTGCTCCGCGGATATAATCTGTTACGTCCCTTGTTTGCCGAAATGAATTGTAATCTTATAATAAGTACTTTCGTACCTAAATCCTAATTAGTTTGCCCATTTAAGCTATGTTGTAGGCTTTGTATAATAATTATAGCACTATTTTGTAAATATTGCAAGAATTTTTGCCATCTTACATTTCGCGCCGACCCTCGAGGGCACGAGAGAGCGTGGCGTCGTCCGCGTATTCAAGGTTCGAGCCGACGGGAATGCCGTAGGCAAGACGTGACACCTTAACACTGAATGGCTTGATAAGGCGCGAGATGTACATTGCCGTCGTATCTCCCTCTGTGTCGGGGTTCGTCGCCATTATCACCTCGCGAACCTCACCCGCTGCGACGCGGGAAATAAGCTCGGATATTTTGAGGTCATCAGGACCAATATGGTTCATGGGTGACATTACACCATGTAAAACGTGGTAAAGTCCCTTATATTCACGGCTGCGCTCAAAAGAAAGCACATCCCTCGGCTCCGCAACAACGCATATTACGCTTTGGTCACGTCGGATGTCACTACATACGGAGCAGGTCTCTCCGTCCGTAAGGTTCTGGCATACGGGGCAGCAGTGTACACTCGTTTTCGCGTCCATAATGGCGGCCGCAAAGTTCTCCGCCTCGCCATCCGGCAGCGAAAGAACATGAAATGCAAGCCGCTGAGCGCTTTTCTTGCCTATACCAGGCAGGGCGGCGAACTTATCTATGAGGTTTTCCAATGAGGGCGGGAAAAATGACATTTTTCAAAAGCTCCTTGTGATTATAATCGAAATATGCTACAAAAATTGTCGCAACACGCCAGAGGATTACGCGTTTCTGATGGCTTCAATTGCGCCTTTTCTATCCTCTGATCCGAAAATCGCGTTGCCGGCGACCAGCACGTTCCCGCCCGCGTCCTTGACAAGCTTCGAAGTAACCGGATCAATTCCACCGTCCACCTCAAGCTCGCATGCGGGGTTCATATTGTTTATCATCTGCCTGACCGCCGCAATCTTAGGAAGCTGATCATTCATAAACGACTGCCCTCCAAAGCCCGGCTCGACCGTCATAACAAGAACGAGATCGAGGTTAGATATATAGGGCAGCAAAGTAACAGCCGGTGTTTTGGGTTTTATGCTAAGCCCTACCTTTTTCCCGCAAAGTCTGATTACGGTTATCGCTTCGAAAATGTCCTGCGGCTGACACGCCTCCAGATGGAAGGTCACCAAATCTGCACCGGCATTGCAAAAAGTCTTGACATAACGCTGAGGCTTATCAATCATGAGATGCACATCTAAAAACATATCCGTTGCCTTCCGCAGGGATTTGACCACAGGGACTCCGATGCTGATGTTAGGTACAAAATTTCCGTCCATTACATCGATGTGAAGATATTCTGCTCCTGCACTTTTTACATCGTTAACATCATTAATTAGTGCCGAAAAGTCGGCGGAAAGGATTGAAGGTGCAATTTTTATCATTTTCCCATCTCCCGAGAGCCTGCCGAGGCGTAACAGAAGCGCCTCGTGCGGCATAAGATTTGATAGTCGATCCCCGCGGGTTCGGCTTTGATATACGGGGGCGGCAAGCGCCAGCTTACCGTCCCCGGCGGACTCAATAGTTTAAAAAATAATAAAATAGATGTATAGCGGTATTATGGGTTACAATTTGATTAATTCTGATTGCTAATATACATTTATTATAACTCAGCGGACAAGCGCTTGCAAGAAGAATACATAGTCTTCCAAAGCAACTTACCCTCGAAGCCCCTCAATACTAAACTTCGATGAACATCGGGAATGACTTCCCGATGTTTGCGCCGTTTGAAAAACGGTGCAAGCGGCTCAAAGTTGTAGTACAATACTCATCTTGCAAAAACATTAATCGTTTTTGCACCACGCCTGCGGCGTGGATAGCGAAAGTGATTATATCACTTTCGCTATGGAAGGTGAGCATTATATGCATAATATGGGTTGTAATACCCCCGTTAAAGCTGTATAATATAAAATCTGAAAGGTGGCATGAACCATGGTTTTAGACGATTATTTGGATTCGCTCAAGGGCAAAAGCATAGCTGTAATCGGCTATGGCATCAGCAATGCTCCGCTTGCAGACCTGCTACTATCACACGGTCTGGACGTTACCATATGCGATAAGCGAAGCGAAGAGCAGTTTGAGAACGCAATGACTCTAACAGAGCGCGGCGCAAAGCTTCGCCTTGGCGATAAATATCTTGAAGATTTGCACGAGGATGTTATTTTCCGCACACCCGGACTGCACCCATTCACCCCGCAGCTCCAAAATGCCGTTAACAACGGCAGCGTCCTCACTTCCGAGATGGAGGCCTTTTTCTCCGTCTGCCCATGCCGCACCATAGCGGTAACTGGTAGTGACGGAAAAACCACGACTTCCACTCTCATCGCGACGCTTTTGAGAGAATCTGGGCATAATGTTTTTCTGGGCGGCAATATCGGCATGCCGCTTCTGAACAAGGTGCCCGAGATGAAACCGGAGGATTTCGCCGTTCTTGAGCTGAGCTCCTTCCAGCTGCACAGCATGAAGTGCAAACCGAATGTCGCCGTTATAACGAACATCTCTCCAAATCACCTTGACGTTCATCCGAATCTTGAAGACTATGTCAATGCTAAAAAGAGTATTTTCCTCAATCAGGACGAAAATGACCGCCTGGTTCTCAATGCGGATGACCCCTATACACCCGCATTCTTGGCAGAGGCAAAAGCGGATAAGTGCTTTTTCAGCCACCTACACTCTGTTCAGAGCGGCTGCTTCACAGTTGACGAGCTTATCTATTCCGCAAAGAATTATGAGGTTCACGAAATTATGCCGTCAGCCGGCATTCTAATTCCCGGGCTCCACAATGTTGATAACTACATGACGGCTTATGCGGCGACCGAGGGCTACATCACAGACAGTGTCTTCCGCAAGGTTGCAAGAACCTTCCCCGGCGTCCCTCATCGAATTGAGCTTGTTCGTGAGCGTGCCGGCGTGAAATACTATAACGATTCCATAGCCTCCAGCCCCACGCGAACAATTGCGGGACTGCGCTGCTTTAACAAGGTCAAACCCATACTTATCGCGGGCGGTCACGACAAGCATATACCCTTTGACGATCTCGGAACTGAAATCGTTGCGCGCGTCAAGGCGCTGTACCTGACGGGCGAAACCGCCGAGCGGATTAGAGAAACTGTTTTGAACACGCCCGGATATAACCGCCTGACCCTTCCTATATATTTAATCGATGACTTCCGCGAGGCTGTGCTTTCAGCCGCAGACGGCGCTGTTGATGGTGATGTCGTCATTTTATCCCCCGCCTGTTCTTCCTTTGACAAATTTAAAAACTTTGTTGAACGCGGAAATACCTTCCGCAGTATAGTCCTCGGTATGGAGTAATAGTTTTTCGATTGGAGTTTAATAATGCTTCTTAAGGAATTAATAACTGACCTTTGCGGACTTTCCGCTCCCTCAGGCTTTGAGGAGAGGGCTTTTGCACGCGCGAAGGAGCTTCTTTCCCCCTATGTTGACGAGATAAAATCCGACGCTCTCGGAAACCTTATCGCCGTGAAAAGATGCGGAAAAGCGGGCGCAAAAAAATTGATGTTCGATGCCCACATGGACGAAATCGGTCTTATCGTGACCGGTATAGAAAAGGGTTTTCTGCGCTTTGCAAATATCGGAGGTATTGATCCTCGGATGCTTCCGGCTAGGGAAATTAAGATTTTGACCGACCCGCCCATATTCGGTGTCATCGACACAATGCCCCCCCATGCGCTTTCCGAAGATGAAATGGATAAGACCATTGACCCTAAAAAACTTTTCATTGACATCGGCATGTGCGACGAGGAAGCGAAAAAGCGTGTACCGCTCGGGACACCCGCAGTTTTCGCCGGTGGCGTAGATGAGCTCAATGAAAACGTGCTCTGCGGAAAATCGCTGGATGACCGCTCCTGCGTCGCAATTATCATAAAGACTATGGAGCTTCTTTCGGAGCAGGAATTGAATGTCGATATATGCTGTCTTTTCAGCACTCAGGAGGAACTCGGAACCCGCGGAGCGATCACGGGCGCCTATGGGGCCGAGCCAGATTACGCTATAGCGCTCGATGTTACCTTTGCCTCGACTCCCGACTCAAAAAAGAACGAAGTCCTTGAAATGCGCAAGGGTCCTGCAATCGGCGTGGGTCCAAGTATGAATAGGAATATTACAAACATGCTCATCAAAACGGCGCAGGAAAAGAACATCCCTTATCAGCTTGAAATTATGGGCGGTGATTCGGGTACGAACGGCTGGGTAATTCAGGTCTGCAGAGAGGGTATCGTCACGGGCATCGTGTCGCTGCCTATCAGATATATGCACTCACCCGTCGAAACAATGGATATTTCGGACGCGGAAGCGATTGTCAGTCTGCTCACCGAATTCACGCTGAAGCTCTGCGACGATGGGATTGCATAAAACGATTTGTTATAACAAGTTGTGCAATATTTGCACTGATTTAATAATTATACCGATTTGTGCGTTTAGCGCACAGGAGGCACTTAAATATGCTTGACACACTAAAAACCCTTTGCTACCTGAGCGGAGCTTCTGGAAGCGAGGATGAGGTTCGTGACTATATTTTAGAGAGGGTCATGCCGTATGCTGATGCGATAACGACCGACAGCATGGGAAACCTCATCATTAATAAAAAGGGTAAAAAAAGCAGCGGAAGAAAAATACTCATCTGCGCACACATGGACGAGGTCGGAATCATCATTACCGGCATTGACGACGACGGTTATCTTCACTTTGATTTCCTCGGAAGTGTTGACCGGCGCGTCGTCATCGGAAAACAAGTATATATTGGAAAAGATAGGGTGCGCGGCATTATCGGAATCAAGGCCTATCACCACGTCTCAAAGGACGAAGAAAAGTCCGTTCCGAAACGCGACGAGCTCTATATCGACATCGGCGCTAAGTCAAAGGATGCCGCGAAAGAGCTAGTATCCTTAGGCGACGCAGCGGTCTTTGACGACAGCGTACTTGAATTCGGCGAGGGTTACCTCAAGGCCAAGGCTATTGATGACCGTGTCGGTTGCGCGGCTATGATAAAGCTTCTTGAAAGCGAGCTTCCCTGTGACTGCACTTTTGCCTTCACGGTTCAAGAAGAGGTTGGTACGCGCGGAGCAAAGATTGTTTCAGCGCGAGTAAACCCGGATATCGCAATAGTGCTCGAAGGAACAACAGCCGCTGATTTGCCGGAAATACCTGAGGGCAAACGTATCTGTGCTCTGGGCAAGGGTCTTGTCATTCCCTTCATGGATAAGGGTACAATCTATAACCGCGGACTTTACAAAATGGTCACGGAGCTTGCCGATGCAAACGGCATCAAGTGGCAGACCAAAACCACAATTGCCGGCGGAACTGATGCGTCGGCTGTCCAGCGCAGCGGGAACGGCGTCGATACGATTGCGATTTCCGCACCGATGCGCAATATACATTCCCCCTCGTGTATTGCGAAAATCTCTGATTTCGAAACCATGCCCCGTCTCGTCAAGCTGCTGCTTGAGGCGCTTTCCGAATAATATTAGAAGGACATCCACTAATGAGTTTAACAGAAATATCCCCTGAGGTCAGGGCGCTCTCTTTTAATGTCGAAAACGATTTGCGCGATGTTTTCGCAGGGTTTGACAGCGTTTCCGAGGCCTGCACGCTCAAGGTTATGTCCGCCTTTCAGGAGTTCCGCGTGTCGGAAGCCTGTTTCGCGGGAACAACGGGTTACGGCTACAATGACCTTGGACGGGACACTCTTGACAAGATATATGCCCGCGCGTTCGGCGCCGAAAGCGCGCTTGTCCGCATCGGATTTGTGAACGGAACACACGCGATAGCTACCGCGCTTTTCGCTGTATGCAAACCGGGTGACACGCTTTTATCCGTGACTGGAACTCCCTATGACACCCTCCAATGCACAATCGGCATCGCGGGTGACGGAGACGGTTCTCTAAAATTCTACGGCATCAATTACGAACAGGTCAACCTGCTTCCGAATGGTGACCCTGACATACAAGGAATAAAGAAAGCAGCTTTGAACCACAAGGTTAAAGCGGTTATGGTTCAGCGCTCGCGCGGGTACGCCCTGCGCCGGGCTTTCGGAATCGACGATATTGAGATCATAGTCAAAGCCATTCGCGAGGTAAACCCCACGGCAAATATCCTCGTTGATAACTGCTACGGTGAATTTACCGAGCTTCGCGAACCGACGGATGTCGGGGCTGACCTTATCGCTGGCTCACTAATAAAAAACCCCGGCGGCGGACTTGCACCTACCGGTGGCTACATAGCGGGCAGAGCAGACCTTGTCGAGCGTGCCGCCATTCGCATGACCACGGCTGGCATCGGCGGTGAATGCGGAAGCACCCTCGGAAATAATCGTTTATTATATCAGGGCTTCTTCATGGCTCCTCACATCGTTGCGCAGGCGCTCAAAACCGCTGCCTTTTGCGCGGGTATGATGGAGCGTCTTGGGTTCAAGACATCTCCTAACGCGATAGAACTCCGACATGATATTATCCAGATGATCGAATTTGGCAGTGCTGACAAGCTTCTAAAGTTTTGTACAGGTATTCAGCACGGCTCACCGGTTGATTCCTATGCCACTCCTGTACCTTGGGAAATGCCCGGCTATGAGGACGAAGTTGTCATGGCGGCAGGCGCCTTTATTCAGGGTTCTTCGATTGAATTATCCTGTGATGGACCTATGCGTGAGCCTTATCTAGGCTTTATGCAGGGCGGGCTCACCTATGAGTCCGGCAAACTTGGAGTTATGCTCGCGGCAAGTGAAATTATAAAATCCATATAGTTATGTAAACTATTATTGGGCTATTATTATAGCTTCGCTCATATAAATGGCATAGGGGGTATCCTTATGCCATTTATTAGAAAACGAGCACCCTTAAAACGGCCTTTAGGTAGAAGGCCCATAATACGAAGGAAATCCACCCAGGAAAAAGCTGCTCTATTTTCGCTCTTCGTAATTCTGGCTATGTCCATCGCAATCGCTCTTGTTGGAAACTATTTGAAAAACATTTCAAGTCAGATGGCGCTTTCAGACGCTTCCGATACGATTACCGCCACAATCAATAACAAGATAAACGAAAAAATGAGTGAAGGCCAATACACATACGACTATTTTGTTTCTCTTCAGACGGACAATACTGGAAAAATCACAGCACTTTCTGCGAATATGGCGCGTATTAATACTCTGTCATCCGAAATTCTTCAGGAAGTCATCGCCGCGACAAACAGCGGCCAATTGAATGAGGATATTCCTCTCGGCAACCTATTAGGCTCCAATCTTCTTCTGGGCAGAGGTCCAAAGATTCCGGTCAAAATCACAATGCTCACAAGCTCCTTCGCAGATTTTCGGAATGAGATTGAATCCGCCGGGATAAATCAGGTTAAGCACCAGATCATACTGGAAGTCACGGTTCAGATTGACGTTATGATGCCGTGGGAAGTTATGTCAACCGAGGTCGTCAGTGAAGTTCTCATTGCCGAGACTGTTCTCGTCGGGGATGTACCAGATGCCTACCTAACCTTAAATCAGCCGTAGAAACGGAGTATTTACTATGGATACAAAAGCGGAAATCGAAAAACTGAGAGAAGATTTGAGGCGCCACAGCAAGGCCTATTATGACGAGGACGCCCCAGTCATCTCTGATTTTGAGTACGACGCAATGATGCGCCGTTTAATTGAGCTTGAGGAGCAGTTTCCTGAACTCAAATCCTCGGATTCGCCTACTCAAAGAGTCGGCGGCAAGGCGTCCACTCAGTTTTCATCAGTTCGCCATGACGTTCCGCTCGAAAGCCTGAACGATGTATTTTCTTTTGAGGAACTGGACTCTTTTATTTCCCGCACAAATGATGCGCTCGGAGCTTATCCCGTATATGTCACCGAACCAAAAATCGACGGACTCTCAGTTGCGGTAGAATACATCAAAGGAAAGATGTTCCGCGGCGCAACAAGGGGCGACGGGATCACGGGCGAGGACGTTACAGAAAATCTTCTCACTATCCGCAGTCTGCCGAAGGAAATTAAAAATGCGCCGCCGCGCCTTATAGTTCGAGGCGAAGTCTACATGTCACGCGACACGTTTAATGAGCTTAACGCAGAGCGCGAGATAAACGGCGAGAAGCTTTTTGCCAACCCACGTAACGCGGCCGCAGGTTCCCTCCGTCAGCTCGACAGTAAAATTTCGGCAAGCCGCAGACTCGATATCATCATTTTCAACATCCAGCTCGCCGAAGGCAGAAACTTTCAAACTCACGTCGAAACGCTTGATGCGCTTCGAGAGATGGGCTTTCCCGTTGTGCCTTGCACGGTCTGCTCCAGCGCTTCCGATTGCCGAGCGCAGATTGAATGGCTGGGTGAAAACCGCGATAGTCTCCCCTACGACATCGATGGTGCCGTAATTAAAATAAACTCACTTTCTGAGCGTGTAACTCTCGGCAGCACCTCGAAAGCTCCGCGCTGGGCGGCGGCATATAAGTACCCTCCCGAGAAAAAAGAGACTGTCGTGCAGGACATTACCGTGCAGGTCGGCCGAACAGGAGTGCTCACTCCAAAAGCTGTCGTTGCGCCTGTGCGACTTGCCGGAACAACGGTCACGAACGCGACCTTGCACAATCAGGATAATATTTCAAAGTTAGATATCCGCATCGGAGATACGGTGCTGATTCAGAAGGCCGGAGAGATTATTCCGGAAATACTTGAGGTCATACTCGATAAGCGACACGAAGGAACTGTACCGTTCAAAATCCCTGAATTATGCCCAGCGTGCGGCGCGAGCGTTATTCGAGATGAAGAAGAGGCAGCCATACGCTGCATGAATGTCGAATGCCCTGCACAGCGTCTGCGCAATATTGCGCATTTCGCCTCGCGTGATGCGATGGATATTGAAGGTCTGGGCATTTCGGTCGCGGAGCTGCTGATAAATAAAAACCTAATCTCCGCTCCCGCCGACCTTTATTATCTTACAGCTCCGCAAGTTGCTTCGACGAAGCAAAAAGGCGAAGTCTTTGCAAAGAACTTAGTGAACGCTATTGAGAAGAGTAAAGAAAACGGCATGGCGCGCCTTCTAAGCGCATTCGGCATTAGGCAGGTCGGACAAAAGGCGGCGAAGGTGCTCGCCATGCACTATCAAAATTTGGACGAGCTTTGTACAGCCTCGGTCGAGGAGCTGACGAATATCCCCGACATCGGCCCTGTAACCGCATCCTATCTCGTAGAATGGCTACATGACCCCCATTCGATGCACCAGCTGGAGCTGCTCAAACAGGCCGGCGTAAGTTTTGAAAGTCGTGAGACGCGACTGGATGATCGCTTTGCAGGTAAGACCTTCGTGTTCACGGGCTCGCTCACATCTTTTACTCGTGATGAGGCTGAGGCTCTGGTTGAGAGCTTTGGCGGTAAGTCCTCAGGCTCTGTTTCCAAAAAGACAAGCTATGTCGTTGCGGGAGAGGAAGCGGGCTCAAAGCTAACGAAGGCGCAAGCCCTCGGTGTGCCTGTTCTAACCGAAGAAGAATTTAAAAACATGATTGCACCGAACGAATAAAACCGCTTATCTTGCAATAGTGCATATGAGTGATATAATGACTGCACTACGAACTTATACAATTTGAAAAAATATATCGTGCTACTTTGCGGCATTGATATAATAAAAGGGCTATGAAATTAAAAGTATTCTTGGCGGTTTCCGCCTGCAAACTCACAATTAAATTACTGCGGCTTTTAGGTCGCGGCGGCACGGCGATTCCCGGCAAAATTGCGCTCCGAATTTGCCCCAATCTGCTCTCCCAGCTCGCGAAAGACGTTAAATGCGTCGTTGTGACTGGCACGAACGGCAAGACGACATCTTCGCGCATTATTGAGGAAATTTACGTTAAAGCGGAGGCGTCCTATTTTGCCAACCGCTCCGGCGCAAATCTTATTAATGGAATAACGTCCATTTTCATTGAGAATTCGACTCTCACGGGTAAGCCGAAGAAGGAAAACGCAGTCATCGAATGCGACGAAGCCGCCTCAAAAGAGGTTTGCAGGCTTATTAATCCCGCCGTTGTGCTTGTGACCAATGTGTTCCGCGACCAGCTTGACCGCTATGGTGAGGTTTCCGGCACTTTGGAAAACATCCTCATCGGCATCAAAAATTCTCCTAGAGCCGTTGTATGCCTAAATGCGGACTGTTCACTCACGGCGTCTATTGCGGAGCATATTCCGAACAGGGTCATCTTTTACGGCGTAGACGTCCCTATATACAAGAACCCTGTTTGCGAAGTCTCAGACGCTCCGCACTGCATTAAGTGCAAGCACGAATACGAATATAGCTATCGCACCTTCGGGCATCTCGGCGGCTTCTACTGCCCTGACTGCGGTTACAAGCGCCCCGAACCGCAAGTCTCGGTCACGGATATACTTGGGGCTGAGCTTTCCTACACGAAAGTCCGCGTACAAGTTTTTGGCGAGGATGACGTAATTACAATAAACCTTCCCGGCGGCTACAATATCTACAATGCCGTCGGCGCTCTTGCTGTTTCCGAAGCTGTCGGTTTTAGACGAATGCTTGCAAAGGATGCAATCGCGAGCTTCACCTGCGGTTTTGGACGAATGGAGGAATTCGATCTCGGAGGACATTCGGCGCGAATCATACTCGTCAAGAACCCCGCCGGTTGTAATCAGGTGCTCAATTACCTTGCCGGTCTTTCCAACGAAACGGTTTTCGTCTGTTGTCTGAACGACAATTCTGCGGACGGTAAGGACGTGTCTTGGATTTGGGACGCAAACTTTGAAAAACTTGCCGACATGAGCGAGCTGATACCGGAAATCTACGTTTCCGGCATACGTTCCGGCGACATGGCGGTGCGTCTTAAATATGCGGGCATCGACGAAGATAAGCTTCGCATCTTTGACGATTACGATGAACTCATAGACGCGATGAAAAACCAGTCCCTTCCTGTCATCATCATGCCTACATACACGGCTATGATGGATCTTCGCGCTAAAATGAGCACCGCTTTTGGCGGCAAAGAATTCTGGGAATAGGGGGATATGACATGAAACTAAGCATCTGCCACCTTTATCCCGACGTTCTGAACCTATACGGCGATACCGGCAACATCATCTGCCTTAAAAAACGCCTTGAGTGGCGCGGTATAGATACCGAAGTAACTCTGCTCCCTATCGGCGCGCACGCGGATTTTTCGCGCTTTGACCTCTTTTTCATCGGCGGTGGTCAGGATTTTGAGCAGGAGGTGCTTTTGACCGACCTTCACAGCGGCAAGGATAAGGAAATACTCGCGGCAGTCGAAGATGAGAAGGTTTTTCTCTGCATCTGCGGCGGCTATCAAATGATGGGGCAGTATTACCTCACTCATACGGGTCAGCAGTGTGATTATATTGGCGCTGTGAACCTCCATACCGTCGGCTCCGATGTTCGCATGATTGGGAACTATATGTTCAAGTGCGCTGAGGAAAGCGGTGGCTCTGAAATAGTTGGGTTTGAAAACCACAGCGGCAAGACCTATCTCGGAGACGGCGTTTCCCCGCTCGGAACGGTGCTTCACGGCTTTGGCAACAACGGCGAAGACAATACTGAAGGTGCGCGTTTCAAAAATGTTTTCGGCGCCTACTGCCACGGACCGATGCTGCCGAAGAATCCTGAATTTGCTGACCTTATTCTGCAGACCGCACTTTCTCGGCGTTATCCGGAAGCAATTCTTCCGCCGCTTGGCGATGGATCTGAAAAGGCGGCTCACGATTATATGGCAAACAGAATGGAAAAACAATAAAAAATCAGCCGGAGGGGTTCCTCCGGCTGATTTTTTTAGATTATAAACGGCTTACGTGTACTTCCCTGCTATGCGTTTGCCTAGCTATCCTAAGATTCGGAACCCACTTATATACGGCAAAATAGTAGATAAATCCGAGAGGTACGCCTGTAAACACATCAAGAATTGAATGCTGCTTAATATACACCGTCGAAAGACTGATGCTTATCGCGAGTACAATAATAAACAGCTTGAACCACAGCTTCCGTACGCTCTTGCTCTCAAGCAGTGCGAACATCGCGCCCATGGTCCCGACGACGTGGAGACTCGGCAAGACGTTTGTGTTTGTATCTCGGCCGTAGGTCCATTTGACAACATCAATCAAAATATTCGATTTGTCAAATGAAGTTGGTCTAAGGTTCTGCCCATTGGGAAGGAATGCGTAAAACAGAACAATTAGCAAAAATCCCGCGCCTATGTATATCATGTAGTTTTTGAAGCCTTCGGGGTCCTTGGCAAACAGATAAAAGCCTGTTCCAAGCATAAGTGGATACCAGCAGAAATAAGGTATCACGAACCACTCGCAAAAGGGTATAAGGTCATCCATCGGTACATAAGACACGAAATAATGAGAGATTATGTTTCTCTCTTCAAGCAGGAAAATCGCCATATATATCGGGATGAACAGCATGTATTTGGCATGCTCATATTTTTTTAAGTCAATTTTTTTAATTAACGATTTTAACATTTTAAATATCAGCCCTGTTCTTAGGCCCACACGGAAGCCTTGTTTTGTGCGAGACCTTGTCTTTTAAACTATGCCGGCTCCATAAAGTCGCGATACTAGTCGACATAAACAAAGCCTCAAAATGCAGAAGTCCCGGCATTTTCGAGGCTTTTATGTTATGGAGCGGGTGATGGGAATCGAACCCACGTATCCAGCTTGGGAAGCTGGTGTTCTGCCATTGAACTACACCCGCATATTTTCGCTGTGCCTGTTATTTTACCACCGAGTCCCGATATATGCAAGTGCTTTTTATCGTGTTATTTTATCGTGTTAAATGTACAAGAATTAACATAAGAAATCGACCCGAATCGGCGAATTTTTGTTTATTATCAAGTTCCTATAACGCTTATATTTTGCAAAATTCGCCATTCTATGGTAATATAATTATAGTATTATAGAAAATACGGCAGGATTCTGGTGGTATATTCGCGGAGTGGAGGGATTGATTTGGCGGAGCTTGCAGGCGATATCAGGTTTCTAAAGGGCATAGGCCAACAGCGCGCAAATGCTCTTGCAAAGATGGGTATCACGACGCTTCGTGATCTTATCTGCTATTTTCCCCGCACCTATGAGGACAGAACGCAAACCGTTTTAATAGCCGCTCTTCAATCCGGAACTCCCGCCTGCGTTCACGCACTTGTTGCGACCGAACCTACGCTCAGCCGCGTTCGCCGCGGAATGGAGCTTGTTAAGCTCCGCATCGCGGATGACAGCGGGTCGATGGATCTTACATATTTCAACCAGAGCTATGTACGCGAACAGCTTAAGAAGGGCAAGTCCTACGTGTTTTTCGGCAAGGTGACAGTCGAGGGCTTGCACCGAACCATGATAAATCCTCTTTTTGAAGCCGAGGATGCCCCTTCTTCGCTTACAGGTCGCATAGTCCCTGTTTATCGCTTGACCTCCGGCATTTCGCAGAAGATGCTCATTTCCGCTGTCAGACGCGGGCTTGACGAATGTGCGAATGTACTCCCCGATGCACTGCCGGATTCCGTTTCGGAAAAGGCCCAACTCTGTAAGGTTCCCTTTGCCTTTGAAAACATCCACTTCCCCGCCGATTTCGGAGCGTTGGAGCTTGCACGCAGGCGGCTGATATTCGAAGAGCTCTTCGTTTTGTCCTGCGCTCTGACCAAAATGAAGCGTTCACGCTCCAAAAAAAGCGGCGTCATCATTTCAACACCGTTGCTTGAAAGATTTTATTCGGAGCTTCCCTTCCTGCTCACAAATGCGCAGAAGCGAGCGATAGCAGACTGCACACGGGACATGTGCTCTGGTACCGCGATGAACCGCCTTATTCAGGGCGACGTGGGCAGCGGAAAGACGATTATCTCCGCGGCCTGTGTCTGGTGTGCGCATGAGGGCGGACTGCAAAGCGCTTTCATGGCGCCGACGGAGATATTGGCTAACCAGCATTTTCAAACCTTCTCGGAGCTGCTAACGCCCCTCGGAATAAAAGTCGTAAAGCTTACCGGCTCCATGACCGCTAAGCAGAAAAAAGAAGCACTGATTCTTATTAGAGAAGGTGAAGCCGATCTGGTGGTCGGCACGCATGCGCTCATCAGCGACAGTGTTGAGTTTTCGAAACTCGCCCTCGTCATCACAGACGAGCAGCACCGCTTCGGCGTCGATCAGCGCGCCGCCCTCATTGCAAAGGGAGAAAGTCCGCACACGCTTGTTATGTCCGCAACGCCCATTCCCCGCACGCTCGCGCTCATCATATACGGCGATCTTGATGTGTCCGTAATTGATGAGCTTCCGCCCGGCAGGCAGAAGGTGGACACCTTCGTCGTAAATGAAGAAATGCGAGAGCGCATTAACAGCTTCATGCGCAAACAAGTATCGGACGGCAGGCAGGTCTTTGTCGTCTGCCCTGCAATCGACGAGAACGAGGAGCGTCCGCAGGAATTAAAAAACGCGAACGAGTATTCCGCCGAGCTTCAGGAAAAGGTTTTCCCCGACCTGCATATTGGCTGTATCCACGGAAAAATAAAGCCTGCCGAGAAGGATAAAATCATGCAGGCCTTTGTTGATGGCGGCATTGACATTCTCGTATCAACAACGGTGATTGAGGTTGGTGTCGATGTTCCGAACGCGTCACTGATGGTCGTTGAAAACGCTGAGCGCTTTGGCTTAAGTCAGCTACACCAGCTTCGCGGAAGAGTCGGGCGCGGCAAGCATAAGAGCTATTGCGTGCTGTTTTCTGATTCTGATAGTGAAATCTCGAAGTCACGTCTTAATGTCATGGAGCAAACCACTGACGGATTTAAGATTTCCGAGGAAGACCTCAAGCTACGCGGCCCCGGCGACTTCTTCGGTTCGCGTCAGCACGGTCTGCCGGAAATGCATATTGCCGACCTTGGTATGGACATGAAGGTTTTGTCGGACGCGCAGACCGCCGCTCAGGAGCTTCTAAAAACCGATCCAGAGCTAGCAAAGCCGGAAAACGTTAGACTTCGGCAACGTATACATGAACTCTTTGAAATGAGTGACGGCATATTAAACTAATCGGACCAGTTTTGGCTTCGTATTTTCGACAACTGAAAATGGAATTTTGCCCCCCTCGCCGCATATATTTTTATATACGGCAAAGGGGGCAAGCTATCTGTGACAAAGAAAAAACTCATGCGGGACACAGCTATACTGACAGGCTCCTCGCTTGCCATGCGGTGCATCGCCCTTGTTTTTCAGGTGTGGCTGGTCTCCCGAATCGGCGCTGCGGGCGTCGGACTTTACGGACTTGTCGGCTCAGTCGGTTTTCTAGCTGCAACTGTGGCGATTTCCGGCATACGTTTTGCCTCGACCCGGCTAATTTCTGAGGAACTGGGGCTGGAGCGCAGTGGCGGAGTCGGAAAAGCCATGCGGCTATGTTTGGCCTATAGCCTTTTCTTCGGTTCAGCATCTGCGCTTATCCTATACCTATGTGCCGAACCAATTGGCTTCCTGTGGGTCGGGGACGCGAGAACAGTGCTCTCACTACGCATAATGTCCCTGAGCCTGCCGTTCATCTCGCTTTCGTCGGTCATGTACGGCTATTTCACCGCGAGCGGGCGCATCTTTAAGGCTGCCATAATTAACGTCATCGAGCAGCTCATAAGAATCGGGCTGGTTATAATATTTCTCGATCTCGCGCCGGCCGGAGACCTGGAAAAATGCTGTGCAGCGGTCTGCGCGGGAAGCGCAACATCGGAGGTCTGCTCGTTTGCGCTCATGCTGACAGTCTTTTTATTTGACCGCAGAAAACACGGCAAAAAGGCTGAGGATTCCCCTCGTTTGCCCGCACGTATGCTCAGCATCGCCGTTCCTCTCGCTCTTTCCGCCTATGCTCGAAGCTCGCTTTCGACACTCGAGCAGCTCCTCGTCCCACGAGGTCTGAAAAAGGCCGGCTACACCGCGAACGGCGCGCTTGCAGGCTACGGCACTATCCAGGGCATGGTTTTCCCGATTATCTTTTTTCCCTCATGCATTATAACCGCTCTCGCGGAGCTCATTGTCCCGGAACTTACCGCAGCTCAGGTCTCCGGCAAAAAGGATGAAATATCACGGACCGTTTCAGCGCTGCTTCGAAAATCGCTCGGCTTTTCTCTTTTCATAGGGCTAATGCTTTTTATCCTATCTGAAACTCTTGGCAAGGTGGTCTATAAGAGTGAGGATGCGGGATATTACATAAGAATCTTTGCCCTTCTGGTGCCTGTCATGTATATGGATATGGTCACCGACGGCTGCCTCAAGGGTCTGGGTCAGCATCTTTGGTCGATGAGCTTCAACATTATGGACGCCCTTTTCGGGGTAATCCTCGTTTATACCATCCTGCCGCATTTTGCGCTAAACGGGTATATCGGCATCATCTTCTTTGAAGAAGTCTTTAATTTTTCTCTCAGTATCTGGCGGCTTAGCCGTGTTACGAAGATCAGGCTTTTCCCACCGCCGCGAGTAAAATGCCGGGACTAGGTTTTTCCTGTCCCGGCATTTATGTTATTTATATAGAGCAACAAACTCTTCGAGGGTAAGTCCCTTTTGCGTAATATAGGTAGCCGCTTCCTTGCCGACATATCGAAAATGCCAAGGCTCGTACATAACGCCCGTCACGTCCGTTTTGTTCTTCGGATAACGCAGGATAAAGCCATATTCCGCACTGTGCGCCGCCATCCATATCGAGAGCGGAGTATTTTCTATGGACTCGTCCATGTATTCATAGTACTTATCCACAATGTCGCAGGCAAGCCCGAGCTGGTGCTCACTTGTTCCCGGATAGGCGACAATTGTTTTCGCTTTTTCTGTTGCCGCTTCCGGACTTCCTTCTGAAGAAAGGTATTCGTTGACCTTTTTGTTAAACAGGTACTCCTGTGTATCGTAGCTCCGATATGATGATGTTATGTAAACCGTTAGCCCCTCCGCCTTCGCCGCGGCAATGAATTCTTTTAGTGCATCTGCCGCGTGGGAATCAAAATGCTGTCCGTCCAAAACAGCCGACATATCAGCGGCATAGTCGGGCGAAAGAGGGTTGTCCTTGTTCACAAGTGTATATTCCCATGAGCTTATATCAATATCCGGTTTGTCCGAATAAGGATCAAGTGAGGGCGTCGGAGTGGGTGTCAGCGTAGGAGTCGGTGTTGGTGTCTCCGACACAAGCGGCGAAGGCGATGGCGTGGGTTCGGGCTGCGATAGTCCGAGCTGCCTCCCGATTATCAGCGCCCCAAGCACCACGAGGAGCAGTATCAATATGAGAGCACCGAAAACCTTCTTGAAAAGCATAAATCTCCCTCCCAATGCGGCAATTATTTATGCGTACGAGCCGTCATTAATTGAATTTTAGCTGATAGTGTGCGGCAGAAAATATGTGTTATGAAACATTCTAGCATATTCCTCCGTCTAAGGCAAGAAGTGTTAGTGAATACCTCCCAAATATATTATGTTAACTTAAAACGAGCAATGAGTTTTCATAAGAAGCGTTAACTGTTTAAGAATTAGTGGTATCATATTATATATTTAGAATTCATTTTCACTTCACAGATTATCTGGCACAAAAGGAGAACAAAATGTCTATCAAGCTAAAGAGTTCCCTTCTTGCGGGGACTTCCATCGTACTCATCCTGAGTATATTTGCGGGCTGCTCGTTATTGGAGACCCCTGCCGACTCCCTCTCGCCTTCCGCTACACCTTCACCGATGGTCGAAAGCGCTTCCCCGACTCCTGAACCTACGCCGACCGTGACAAAGGCCGACATTCAGAAGTCTTTAGATGCGCAGGCGAAAAGGTCATCGACGTTACATGGTCGCCCGATGATTCAATGGTTGCCTACATAAAAGAGGATCCCAAAACCGGCTATGTATATGTCTGGAAAGTGAACAATACGGACGCTCAGCTTATTTCAAAGGCCGAGGGCACGACGGACGGCTTCTTGTGGGCTCCGGATAGTAAGCATTTCCTTATAAACGTCGGACATATGGGACCGGCAACAATCACAAGCACTCTCGTCGACCCTGAAAGCCTGTCAGTTTTGGTAACCGATATTACGACCGTCTCAATTTCTCCTCCGGTGTGGAGCCCCGACGGCAGATTTATTGCTCTTTCTACGGGCGATCAGAGCACCAATAATATTGCAATACTCGTCTACGCCGTTGCCAGCAAGACTTCAGTCAGCGTGCTTTCGTCGAACAACAAATATGGACCCTATGTTGTAGAAAGCTGGATTAACGACGCCGTGACCTATACCGAGATTTCAAGTACGGGTGAACGTGTCCAACGCTCTCTGCTCTTCGGCGAATAACGTCCCTGTATAATTACAAAAAAAAGCTCACCTTCGCAAAAACGCGAAGCTAAGCTTTTGATTTGCATTTTTATTCCACGGTCACACTCTTGGCGAGGTTGCGCGGCTTATCGATGTCGCAGCCGCGATACACCGCGATGTAATAGGCGAAAAGCTGCAGTGGCAGGACGGCAAGCGAGGGCAGAAGCACCTCGTGCGTATCGGGTATGGTAATCATATCGTCAACCGCGGAAGTAACCTTATCCTTAAGTCCCTCGGTCGTGACGCCCATGACATGAGCTCCGCGCGCCTTGACTTCGAGAGCGTTTGAGAGAGTCTTCTCGACTAGTCTACCGTAGGTTGTCACAGCTATGACGAGGGTTCCCTCGACGACAAGGGAGATCGTGCCGTGCTTGAGCTCACCAGCGGCGTATGCCTCCGAATGTATGTAGGAAATCTCCTTGAGCTTCAAAGAACCCTCAAGCGAAAGAGCGAAGTCGATGTTGCGCCCGATGAAGAACAAATCCTCGTTGTTGAAGTGCTGATAAGCAAGGTATTGGATGCTCGCCTTATCGTCAAGTATCTTCCTCATATTATCAGGAACGGCTTCGAGCTCGGACAGTATGGTGTCGTATTCTCCCTTAGAGATGGTCTCTCGGCAATCCGCAATATAGAGTGCGAGAAGTACAGTTACGGCGAGCTGCGTGCTGTAGGCCTTCGTCGTCGCAACGGCGATCTCTGGTCCTGCCTTCGTGTAGATGACTCTGTCCGCACTTTTTGCAATAGAGCTTCCTTCGACGTTGACGATTGCAAGAGTTGTTGCCCCAAGGCGCTTTGCTTCGCACTGAGCCTCCAGCGTGTCCGCCGTTTCGCCAGACTGGCTGATACAGATTACTAGGGTTTTTTCATTAATTATAGGGTCGCAATAGCGGAATTCGGAGGCCAATACGACCTCGACAGGTATACGCGCGAGCTTTTCAATGTTGTATTTCGCGATTACCCCAACATGTGAGGAAGAGCCGCAGGCTATAATGATGATTCTTTCAAGTTCTTTTATGTAGTCCTTGTTAAGATATTCGGAAAGGTCTGCCTTTCCGTTCTTTATGTAAGGCGCTATGGTACGGGAAACAGCGTCGGGCTGTTCCATAATTTCTTTGAACATGTAGTGTTCATATCCGCATTTATCGGCAGCCGAAATATCCCAACCTACGATGTATTTGTCTTTTTTGATTTCGTCAAGGAAGGGCGTATAGAACTTTATGCCGTCCTTGCGGACAACCGCGATATCGTCGTCATCAAGATAAGAAACAGTTTTCGTGTGGCTGATTACCGCCGTAACATCTGAAGCAAAGAAGTTTTCGCCCTCGCCATAAGCTACAATTAGAGGCGCGTGGCTTTTCACGGCGACAAGTGTATCAGGGTCGTCGGAACATACGATTCCGAGAGCGTAGCTCCCCTCAAGCTCGCGGACGGCGCGGGCAACAGCGTCAAGAATGTCGCCTTTATAGTAATAATCGATGAGCTGGGCAGCGACTTCGGTGTCCGTTTCAGACTGGAAGACTCTGCCGCGGTTTATCAGCATTTCTTTTAGTGGAGCGAAATTTTCGATTATGCCGTTGTGGACTATCGCTATACGTCCGTTTTCACTGACGTGCGGGTGCGAATTCACGTCCGAGGGTTTTCCGTGAGTCGCCCAGCGGGTGTGCCCGATGCCTACGCAGCCGGAAACGGTCTTTCCGTCGTCGCACTTTTCGCGGAGCACCGCAAGTCTTCCCATTGATTTGACTATGTCGATTCTCTCACCATCATTCACTGCGATTCCGGCAGAATCATATCCTCTGTATTCTAGTCTTTGCAGACCGTCCAATAGTATCGGGGCTGCCTGACGGCCGCCTGTGTATCCGACTATTCCGCACATTTATATGACCTCCTGTTAAGTTCGGCCGACGCCGTTTTCACATATCATAACGGCGCAGGTTAAAATTAGCTATAATATTCCGACAACGCGCTCGACCGCCTGCTTGGTCGCTTCCGCGTCGCCGAAGCCGGTCAGTCGTATGAAACCCTCACCCTCGGGACCGAAGCCCGCGCCGGGCGTCGTAACGACGTTCGCTTCGCGCAGCAGCTTATCGAAAAAGTCCCAAGAGGGCATACCTTCCGGTGTCTTTGCCCAAACATACGGAGAATTAACTCCGCCGTAAACGGCGAGACCGGCCTTCTCCAAACCATTTTTGATAACGCGGGCATTATTCATGTAATGCTCGATTATCTCACGGTATTCTCTCTCGCCCTGCTCGGAGTAGACAGCTTCCGCACCGCGCTGAACGACATACGACGTGCCGTTGAATTTTGTGGACTGGCGGCGCATCCAGATGTCGTTAAGGCTTTCGCCTCCGCGCTTCAAAGCCTTGGGTATAACCGTGTAGCCGCAGCGCGTGCCGGTAAAGCCCGCTGTCTTTGAAAAGCTGCAAAACTCGATTGCGCACTCGTCAGCTCCGTTTATCTCGTAAATCGAGCGCGGAATAGCAGGGTCTGCGATATACTCCCTGTACGCCGCGTCATACAGAATTACTGCATCGTTTCTGCAGGCGTAATCCACCCAGATTTTGAGCTGTTCCTTTGTCGCCACGGCGCCTGTTGGGTTGTTCGGAGAGCAGAGATAAATTATATCCGGCGTCCTCACAGGCAACTCGGGTATAAAGCCGTTTGCCTCATTGCAGGGCAGATAGACTATATTCGTCCAGCGCTTGCCATCCCAGTCCCCGGCCCTGCCGGACATTGCGTTCGCGTCCACATAGACGGGATAGACGGGGTCGCAGACTGCAACGACATTGTCCTCGGCAAAAATGTCCCCGATATTGCCGCAGTCGCTTTTCGCACCGTCCGAAACGAATATCTCATCAGCTTTTATTGGTGCTCCGAAGGGAGCGTAATCGTGCCTGACTATCGCGTCGCGTAGAAATTCATAGCCCTCATAGGGGCCGTAGCCCATGAAGGTCTTTTTATCGGCCATATCGTCCACCGCCCTGTGCATTGCGGATATAACGGCAGGACTCAGCGGCTGTGTAACGTCGCCGATACCAAGCTTAATAAGCTTCTTGTCGGGATTATTGGCGGTGTATTCCGCCGTTCTTCTGGCTATCTCGGCAAACAGATAACTGCCGGGCAGCTTCGAATAATTTTCGTTTACCTTGACCATCAATAATGCTCCTCAATTCAAATATATAGCTCTCCGTCGAAGACTATGACCGCGGGACCAGTCAGATAAAGCTTATTACTTTCTCTGTCCCACTCGACGAATAATTCGCCGCCACGCAGACGGACAGTCGCAGAATTCCCCGTGTGCCCGTTGAGGGCCGAGGCTACCACAGATGCCGTAGCTCCCGTACCACAGGCTAGCGTCTCGCCGCTGCCGCGCTCCCAGACACGCATCTTTATCGTGTCCTTGTCGACTACTTCGACGAATTCCGTGTTCACGCGTTCCGGAAAAAGCGGATGGTTTTCGAATTTCGGTCCCATTGTCTTAAGGTCGAGTACATCGACATTCGGTACAAACACAACCGCGTGGGGGTTCCCGACGGAAAGGGCGGTAACATAGTATTCCTCGTCGCCGACAATGACGGAGCGATTTACGAAGCTTTTCCCGTGCTCCGCGATGGGTATATACTGTGGGCGAAACTCGGGTGAGCCCATGTCAACACGCACGGATTTGACAATACCGTCCTCAACATTCAGATCAAGCGTTTTTATTCCACTGCCTGTTTCGATTTTAAGCTTTGTTTTTTCGGTCAGGCCCTTTTCATAGACGTACTTGCCAACGCAGCGGATGCCGTTGCCGCACATCTGGGCGTTACTTCCGTCCGCGTTATACATATCCATTTTAAAATCGGCCATTTTTGAGGGGCAGATGCAAATTAGCCCATCACTTCCGACGCCGAAATTGCGGTTTGATACGAACTTGGAAAACTCGGGTCTGTTAGGAATATTCTCACTAAAGCAGTTGACATATACATAGTCGTTGCCGCAGCCGTGCATCTTTGTAATTTTCAAATTGGTCACCTCCTGCTTCCAAACGCAGAAATTAATTCGATTACATCATATTTTACGCCCCACAGGAAACCCTAATGTGCGGGGGTGCATGTTTTGGGTATTGTTTATTTAAGGACTTTGATTATCTATGTCGCACTCATTTTTGCCATGAGACTGATGGGAAAGCGTCAGCTTGGCGAAATTGAGCTTTCGGAGCTCGTTATAACCGTTCTTATTTCCGATATTGCGGCTCATCCTTTGCAGGACATCGGCATACCGCTTATGAATGGCATTCTTCCCATTGTCATTCTGCTCTGCTGCGAATTGATAATCTCTGGCGTGATAGTGAAAAGCAATCGAGCTAAAGAGCTAATCTGCGGAAAGCCGTGTTTTATAATCGTAAACGGTGTAATAGATCAGAAGGAAATGAGAAAGAACCGCCTGACTCCGGACGAGCTGGCCGAGGAGCTGCGCGGTCAGAGTGTGCTGGACATCAGCCTGATAAAATACGCTATATTGGAAACGGACGGAAGGCTGAACATAGTTCTTTTTCCGTCCGAACGTCCCGTTACCGCGGGTCAGATGAGCATTGCAGCCGAGGACAGCGGCTATCCCGTTGTTATAATCAACAACGGGCAGGTGGTTCGAAAGAACCTTCAAATATGCGGAAAGGACGAAAGATGGCTGAAAAAGGAGCTCTCCGCGCGAAAGGTCAGCGACCCTAAAGAGGTTTTTCTGATGTCGGTAAATAATGCCGGACAGATATATTTTGCAAAAGCGGAGGGCAAAAAATGATACGTGAAATAATAGCCGTTTCGCTGCTGATCGCTCTTCTCGTGCTTTCGATTGTCAATGTCAATTACATCGAAAACAAGACCGATTTTCTTGCAAGCGAGATCGAGCAGGCGTACGAGTTGTATCAAGACGGCAACAATGAAGGCGCCGCCTCCCTCGTTGAGGAATCGCTAAACAATTGGCTGGGCTGGAAAGCGTATTCGCATATAATGCTTCGGCACAGCGAAATCGACGTCATAACAGGCTCGTACTATGAGCTGCTTGAGGAGCTTGAAAGTGATGAAAAAGTGACCGATGCGTCGTTCGACGCGCTGATAGAAACGCTGAACGATATTGTTAATAAGGAGCGCTTCACTTTAGGCTCACTGCTATAGTACTCTGTAAATGTTACAGAGTACTAGTTCTTTTTGTCTATGAGTTTCTGGAGCTCTTCAAAGAAGGTATTGACGTCCTTGAACTGGCGATATACAGAAGCAAACCGGACATAGGCGACCTCGTCCACATGCTTGAGCTTGCTCATAACCATTTCGCCGATTTCTGTCGTCGAAACCTCGCGCTCAAGCGAGTTCTGGAGCTCCTGCTCGATTTCGTCCGCAATCTTTTCAAGAGACTGAAGCGAGACAGGACGCTTTTCGCAGGCTCTGAGCATTCCGTTCATGACTTTAATTTTGTCGAAGGTCTGCCGGCTTCCGTCACGTTTGACTACAACCAGCGGCAGACGTTCCATAATTTCATATGTTGTGAATCTCTTCTGGCAGGCAAGGCACTCCCTGCGGCGGCGGATTGTTGCTCCCTCTTCCGCGGGGCGCGAGTCGATTACTTTGCTTTCGGCATAGCCGCAAAACGGACATCTCATAACAGTTCTCCTCAAAAACAATATTTTTTCTTCGCCCTGTTACTCTGTGATATTGCTCTTTATTCTGGTATTTTAACACATTTTTGATGCCAGCGCTACACATATTTGTGTACCGGACGCTTAATTTACACTTTTTTTACTATATATGGTTATTACGACGAATTTTAGTACGATAATAGGCGGTACTTGTGCGTTCAGCCGAAATCGTTTAAAGGTAATTTTAGGAATTCCTCCCTCGTCATCAGGACGTTCAGAACGTCCAGCATCGCGTTCGGGGAGAGCTTTGCGGGCAGATTCAGCTTCTTTAAAAGCGCCTGCCTTTTTGCATTGCTGTCCTTTCCTCCGGATAGTCCCGCTTCGAAAAGGTCCGTCTTTGTGATGCGTTCGGCAGGCTCTGCTCCCGACGCTTCGTCCACTGAAACGCCCGCGTTTTTGAGAGCTACTTCAATCACCTCACAGCTCATACCCTCAACGCCGAGCTTGCCTTCCTTCGAAGGCGCGCTTTTCCGCCTTTCCTTCCCCGCGATATCGGGTATGTAGGCGTGCTTGATGTATTTCGGGTCGATAGCCCCCTTTAAGAAATTCCTGATGACAAAGCCTGCTCCGTCGCTGTCCGTAAGCACAACAAGTCCCCTCGCCTCTGCGAGTCGGCGGAAAAGAGCAAGCTTTTGCCTGTCGGAAAATATACCGAAGCCTTCGGTTTCGAGTATAGTACCGTCGATTATCTGACTCAGTGTATTTTTATCATATCGCCCCTCGACAATGATGACCTCTTTAACACTAATCATTTTTTGTCCCCCACCGCAACGCGGAGCAGCAGCTCCTTCAGAATGTTCTCGTCGTCCTCGGAGGAGCTCTTCATTCTATAATCGCTTTCCGCGCAGAGCTCGACTGCTCTTTTGAGCTGTGCGGACTTAAATCCTGCTGCGGACTTTAAAAGCTTATCCGCAAGGAAGGAGTAGCCGATACCGCAGCTTTCCATGACGAAATCGCGGCCCAGTCCCTTATCCAGCGCGACGCGCGCGGTGTAAAGCCTTCTCATCTGAAAACCTATCATTGCAAGAATTTTAATCGGGTGCTCACCGGACTGCAAAAGCTCCGCCATAAGGTACGCAGCCCTATCGTAATCCTTTTCCGAAAGCCTGTCCGTCATCTCGAAAACACTTGCTTCGGGAATTCTCTGAGCTGTCCTATCAATATCGGCTGCCGTAACGGTGTCGCTCTTTGCGTAACCTGCAATTTTATCAATTTCGGGAATTAGTCTTGTCATTAGCTCGCCCGAAGTGAAAATGAGCTTTTCGCACTCAGCCCTTCCGATATTTTTGCCTATAGCCGCAAAGCGGCGCGTTATCCAATTTATAAGAAGGCTCTGCGGCTGTGTGGTAAATTCAATTGCACTGCCGAGCTTTTTTATAGTCTTGACCGCTGTGAGCCTTCCGTCGGGCTCATAGCCTATCGGCAGCAGAAGCGCGACCGTCGAGTATTCAGGAATGTCCGAAACTATGCTTTTAAGTCTCTCCGCATCCTCGTCCTTAACGGAATTGATTTCAAAATCGTGCACCTCTATGAGCGTTCGCTCGCCCATGAACGGCACGGCGTCAACAGCTTCTGTCAGCTTCTGCATATTCAAAGGCAAGCCTGTCAGCCTGTGATGGTTAAAGTCTGCGCTTCCGCCATCGAGACAGAGCTTCTTCAGCTCCTCAAAAAAACTTTCACGCAGATAATCTTCGGCTCCCCAGAGCAGATATAGTCTTTCGGGTCCCTTATCCCGAAGCTCTCGCAGGACGGCGCCGTAGTCTGTCTTTTTATCCTTATCGTTTTTTGCCACGAAATCGCCCTCCTTATTAGTCTATGTTGAAGGTGATATTACCTTCTTCGTCCGTTCTGAATATCTCCATGTCCGCCGCTTCGAAGCGCGAAAGCGCTTCCTGCGTCGGATGCCCATAGGTATTGTAACCGCAGGAGACCACCACGTATTCCGCTCTCAAAGCGTCCAGTAGCACAGCTGAGCTCGAAGTCTTTGAACCGTGATGTCCCGCGATGTAAAGCTCGGCGTCCGGCAGTTCGTGAGCAGCGACGAACTCCTCTTCTTCTGATAAACCTGAGTCCCCGCTAACCAAGGTATCGAAATCTTCAATGCTTGCCAGAAAAATTAGCGACGGCTCATTCTGGCTGAAGGTCGGATAAACATTTATGCTTAGATCAGCGGCATTTACCGCCGCGTCTTGTTTAATTATGTAAATTTCCGTGCCCAGCTTCTCGGCAAGCTCAAGTATCTTTCCGTGCAGAGTCTTGTCATATGAGCCATCCGGAATCACAAGCCGCTTGACGTCCACGCGGCTCATGAGGCGCATCACGCCGTTTACATGGTCGTCATCGAAATGCGTGAGCAAGAGGATGTCAACCGTTGACCTTCCACTGCCGAGCAGTAAGCCCGCAACGGTATCTCCGGCATTCATATTCTTGCCTTTTCCGCCGCAGTCGATAACCGCTGTCGTATCGCCATCCGTGAAGATAAGGCTTTGCCCCTGTCCTACATCGACGACCGTGATGCTGCCGTCTTCGTCTCTAATACAAAACTGTGAAACAAGTATCACACAGCAGAGCGAGATGACTGCTAGGCAAACAGGTATCGCAGGTCTAAAGCCCTCTTTTCTCCGAAATACATAGCAGGTGATAATTATTATGTAAATCAGCGCGAGCCACCATCCGAAAAAGTTTTCTCGCGTGTATACGGAGGCATAGGGCACCGAGGCGGCGACTCCGACCAGTGCAATAATATACCTTGCGAGCAGACTTGTCAAAGTGCCGAGCAGGGTTCCGGCTGGCAGACAGATGAAACCGAGGACGCAAGAAATATAGCCCAGAATGAAAGCGACGGAAATCGCCCAGAAGATGAGGACGTTAACAAGGATTCCGATAAGCGATACATAGCCGAAATAGAAGGCCGCAACAGGTGTCGTAAAGACCAGCGCGCCAAGCGTTGCGGCGAAGGCGGCACAGGCGCCCATAAGCAGCTTTCGAAGCTCTTTTTTTAGGATACCGTCCTTCTTCCCTTTTTCGCCTTTCACCTTCAGGTACAACGGCTTATAAATCTTCGGTGTTACGAGTATCATGCCCAGCATTGCGGCAAAAGAAAGCTGCAGACTAATCGACGCACACGCGGCGGGGTTTATCAGAAGAAGCAGCGCGAGTATCGCGGTAAGCGATGTCAGTCCGTCGTTCTCTCTTCGAATGAGCGGAGCTATGAGCACCGTTGTTATCATGAACGCCGCCCTCACGACCGAAGGTGTTGCCCCCGCGAACGGTACAAAGACCCAGACTATCGGTATAGCAACTAGCGAAGCGAGCTTTTTTCGCCGCACAATTAGTTGAATGAAGCCCACTAAGAAAGCAACATTCATCCCCGATACCGCGACGACGTGCAAAATTCCCGACTCCGCCATGTTGGCGTAGAGCACCGTGTCCTCATAGAGCAGGTTCGTGTCGCCTGTCAAAAGCGCGGTCATGAGCGGTGCGGTTTTTTCAGGAAAAACCTTTAACGAGATGTCTTTAATACTTTTCGCAAGGGTCTTCGGGAAATACATAAATGAAAAGTCACTCTTGCCTGTGACCTTAATCTCTCCGTTCAGATAACAAAGCAAATATACGTTCTTCGCATTGTACCCGCTGAAGGCTTCGCCATAACGTTCGTCGGCTGACTTGAATCGAACGTCCGCTTCAATGTTGTCCCCGGGCAAGACTCCGTTAATTTCGTCGCCGTAAGCATAGAGGAGCGCTGTGAGATGAGGAGTATCCTCGCTTGTGAGTCTGATTGTTACAGTCGAATAGTTCTCTTGTATCTCCGGATAGTCCGTGACCCTAGCGGCCACCGACTTCTCCGTTCCGGATATTTCACCGGCAGGCACTGTTTTATACTGATATGATACATAGCTTACCGAGAACCCGACTGCGGCAGAAAGAAATATCAACAGTACGCGAGTGCGCGAATCGCCCTTCAAAAACAGTGCCGAAAGCGAGATCAGAGCGCACAGGGCGGCACAGGCAAAATAAAAACGGGGCGGAACGAGATAGTTTGATGCAAAGACCGCTATAGAAAAAGCGACCGCGGCGGTTGCAAGTTTTCGCATATTCTATCCCTCCCTTTACCCGATTTAAAAAAACGGCGGACATTTCTGCCCGCCGTCAGGCGTTTATTAATAACTCGCCAAAAACAAATTTTTAGGATATTGCTTTTTACACCAGCGTTTCGCCGAGAGGCCTTCCGGCAAGCACATGAAAATGGATGTGTGGAACGGTCTGTCCCGCGTTTTCACCGCAGTTGTTGATGATGCGGAATCCGTCATCGAGTTTTTCCTGCACGGCGAGTTTCGCGATGACTTCGAAGCAGTGGGCAACAATGCCCGAATTCGCAGCTGTTATATCAGCCGCAGACTTTATATGCTCCTTTGGCACAACGAGAAAATGCACAGGAGCCTGCGGGTGTATATCGCGGAACGCGACGACCTTGTCGTCCTCATAAATCTTAGTCGAGGGGATTTCTCCCGCGGCAATTTTACAAAAAATGCAGTCTGTCATAATAATTCTCCTTTCGCATAAAGCGCAGAAAAGCTTATTCCTTGACTTTATCGTTCACATAGTTATCAATCGTTGCAAGCGCGTTATCGAGCATTAGCTCGTCCTTCGCGCCGCCCATCGCTCTCTCTGGCTTTCCGCCGCCGCTCCCGCCGGTTATTGCGGTAACGTGCTTAATGAGGTCGCCGGCGCGGATGCCCTTTTTAATCGCGGCGTCGCCGCAGACGGAGAGAAGGCTAATCTTGTCCCCCACTACGGACGCCAGCACGACAACGATATTCTCGTCCTTGTCACGGAGCATATCGCCCATCAGGCGCAGATCGTCCGCTGACAGCTCGGGGAAAATTCCCGTAATGATTTTGAGTCCCTTGACGGTCTTTGCGCCGAACATGACTCTGTCGGCCTCCGCCTTGAGCTGCTGAGCCTGCATCTTTTCTACCAGCTTGCGGGAGTTTTTGGCTTCCTGAATGAACTGGGCGAATTTATCTTCAAGCTCATTCGGGTTCGTTTTCAGAGTCTCGGCAATACGCCGCAAAATCTCGGAACCCTCGCGCATCTCGTCCATCACGAGCTCGCCGACGACGGCTTCGATACGCCTTACACCGGACGCGACGGAAAATTCGCTCTTTATACGGAAGGGGCCGACCTTCGCGGTGTTGTCCATATGCGTACCGCCGCAAAGCTCGATGGAATAGCCTTCGCCCATGTTGACAACGCGGACGAGGTCGCCGTACTTCTCAGAAAACAGCGCCATGGCACCCATTTTTTTAGCTTCGGCTATTGCCATTTCCTTAATATCGATAGTGTAGCCCTCGAGTATCGCGCGATTGACGTACTTCTCGACAAGCTTCAGCTCATCCTCGGCTATCGCCGTGAAATGCGTGAAATCGAAGCGGAGCTTGTCGGGCTCGACCAAGGAGCCAGCTTGCTCGACATGGTCGCCGAGAACAGTTCGGAGTGCCTTGTGAAGAAGGTGGGTCGCGGAGTGAGCACGCATTATAGCGCGGCGTCGCTCAATATCTATTCTAGCTGTTACGGTGTCCTCAACGGCAATTTGTCCGCTTCTCATGACGCCGTGGTGCATATATTTTCCGGCTTTGTTTTTCTGAACGTCGGTGACCTCAAAATCACCGTACATAGTCTTAATTGAACCGTGGTCGGCGGTCTGCCCACCCATTTCGGCATACATCGGCGTTTTGTCAAGAACAATAATCGCCTCATCGCCCTCATGCGCCTTTGCGGAAAGCTCCTCGCCAACGACGATAGCGAGCACTTTTGCCTCATCTTCAACAAGGTCATACCCTACGAACTTTGTGGGCGTAGTGTCAAGCCCAAGGTCGATTCCCGCCCATGCGAGGTCTCCCAGAGCGGCTCTCGCCTCTCTCGCGCGGACTCTCTGCTCCTGCATGCACTCATCAAAGACCTTGCGGTCAATTTTGAGTCCCTGCTCCTCGGCAATCTCCGCTGTGAGGTCGACGGGGAAGCCGTAGGTGTCGTAAAGCTTGAAAGCATCAGCTCCGCTGAACTGAGTCTCACCCTTTTTCTTATGCTCATCCAGCATATCGGAAACAATTTTCATTCCCGCGTCAATGGTTTTAGAGAAGTTTTCTTCTTCAATTTTAATCACTCGGGTGATATAGTCCTGCTTTTGTGAAAGCTCGGGATAGGCAATTTTATTCTCGGCGATAACAGTCGCGCAGACCTCAAAGAGGAAAGGTTCGTTAACTCCCAGAAGCTTGCCGTGGCGCGCCGCGCGGCGCAAAAGTCTGCGCAGAACGTAGCCGCGTCCCTCGTTCGAGGGCAGTACGCCGTCGCAAATCATCATGGTTCCACTGCGAATATGGTCTGTGATGACGCGCAATGAGGTGTCAACCTTTTTAGACTGACCGTAGCTTGCGCCCGTTATCTCGCTCACCTTGTTCGTGATGCTCATAAGAGTGTCAACGTCGAACAGAGAATCAACACCCTGACACACGACGGCGAGACGCTCAAGCCCCATGCCGGTGTCGATATTCTTCTGCGCTAGCTCAACATAGTGACCCTGCCCGTCATTATTAAACTGGCTGAACACGTTGTTCCAAATCTCGATAAAGCGGTCACAGTCACAGCCGACCTTACAGTCGGCTTTTCCACAGCCATACTCTTCTCCTCGGTCAAAATATATCTCCGAGCAGGGTCCGCACGGTCCAGAGCCATGCTCCCAGAAGTTATCTGCCTTGCCGAGCTTTGTGATTTTAGCCTCCGGGATACCGATTTCGTCGCGCCAGATTGCATAGGCATCTTCATCCTCCAGATAAACGGAGGGATAGAGTCTTTCGGGATCAATGCCCAGCCACTGCGGTGAGGTAAGGAACTCCCAGCTCCACGCGATTGCTTCGTGCTTGAAGTAATCGCCGAAGGAGAAGTTGCCGAGCATCTCAAAATATGTGCCGTGACGCGAGGTATGACCGATGTTTTCAATGTCACCTGTGCGGATGCACTTCTGGCAGGTGCAAACACGCTTACGCGGCGGCTCCTGATCACCCGTAAACCACGGCTTCATTGGAGCCATACCGGAATTTATTAGCAGCAGCGACGCGTCGTTCTGCGGTATAAGAGAAAAACTGGGCAGGCGCAGATGTCCCTTGCTTTCAAAGAATGAAAGGAATTTCTCTCGAAGTTCATTAAGTCCGAATTTTTCCATACTCTTGTTTTCCTCCAAATATTGCTCTATGCTAAATATAAATCTCTATAAAAAAATGCTCTCGTCCCCTATGATTTAGGGGCGAAAGCATGACTTCGCGGTACCACCCTAATTTACCCCAAAATCGGAGTATCTTATGCTGTCTTTTATCGGGGACAGACCGCCCGCTCTCGCGGGTCGCTCAAAAGTGGCTGCGAAAAGTGCCTGTGAGGAGCTTTCACCGTTCTCCCTCGCTTTGCACGGCTGCTTTACGCTGACTTTTTCATAGCGATTATTACAATATGACTGATAAATTTTATCAGTTTTGAGAGTGCTTGTCAACATCCTGTTTGTGAGTGAAACTGCCCTTTACCTATACATTTTACCCTGATTCCTACGGAAAAACGCAGAGCGCTGTTTCCTGACTCTGCGTTTAAAGCTCATGCATTGCCAGCCGCTTTTTACGAACAAAAATGTAGTAAGCGGCGCAGATCAAAATGCTCGATAAAGTTGAAATCGGAACGGCAAGACCAATCGTGAAAAGGTCCGTGTTCGGAAGTCGGCTTAGGTAATATGAAATGGGTATCCTCACGGCAAACGAGGACAGCAATCCCTGAATTAGCACGAAGTTCGTTTTTCCAATCCCATTAAAATAGCCTAGAAAGCAAAACACGAAGGGAACAAGCAAAAATTCAGCCGAGGTGCCGCGCATATAGTTCTGTGCGGCAGCAATGACAATCGGGTCGTTTTCAAAAAAGCCTGCGAGAACATCTCCCGCGAAGAAGGTAATCGAAAACGTAACGATGCCAAAAGCAAAGGACGCTATCATTCCCGCGCCAAGTCCCTTGATTGCTCTATCCTCCTGCTTAGCACCGACGTTCTGAGCGACAAAGGCGGAAAGCGCATACATAAACGAGATAGGCACAAGTGCAAGGAAGACGAACAGCTTTTCCGAAATTCCGATGCTTGCCGAGGCAACAAGTCCGAGCGAATTCATTATTGCGATAATAATCAGAAACGAAAAGCTGATGCAGAAGTCCTGCAAGGCCACAGGTCCGCCTATTTTAAGTATTCGAAGCGATGCACCTTTTGAACTGAGCAACTTCTTTTTTGTAATTTCGAACGGAAGTCTGTCTTTTCTGATTTTATAAATTGAGAACGCAACGCTCACAGCCTGCGCAAAAACTGTTGCGATAGCTGCACCAGTAGCGTCGAGTTTGAATACCCCGCAAAGCAAGAGATCTCCGATTATATTGGTCACGCATGCGATTGAAATGAATAAAAGCGGGGATTTCGAATCTCCCAAGCCGCGAAACAGTGCGCTGACCACGTTGTATGCCGTTATAAAAATCAGTCCCGAGCCGCAAATGCGGACATACTGGACCGTTTTTTCAGCCGCTTCGGTAGGAACCTTCATCAGAACAACGATTTGCGGCGCAAGCACTGCCATAATGACCGAAATGGCTAATCCCACGATCAAGAACAGCTTAATCGCTCCGCCGACTGTTTCGGCAGCGCTTTCATCGTCCTTCGCACCTACGAAACGACCTATCAGCACCGTTACGCCCATTGAAAGTCCGATTATCACTTCTATGATGGACTGCATTATTTGACTGCCGTTCGCAACAGCGGAAACGCTCGCCGTATCGCCGAATTTTCCGACAACGATGAGGTCAACTGCTCCGTATAGAGCCTGCAGCAGTATTGTCAGCATGAGTGGTATTGCAAATTTTAAAAGCGGCGAAAATATTCTCCCTTGCAGAATTGTGTCTTTGCCGGTTGGCATATAAACTCCTTGAGAAGCCTTAGCTTCTATTTTTCATAATAGCTTTCGTCGTTCGCCTTTTCCTCGCAGGCGCGCATTGCGTCAAGAGTCTTCGAAAGCAGCGTTTCAAGCTCCCAGCCGAGCAGTTCCGCTCCCCTTTCGATTACCTCACGGCTGCAACCGGCGGCAAACTTTTTGTCCTTGAATTTCTTTTTTAGCGAAGAGAGCTCCATGTCCTGCGTACTCTTGGAGGGGCGCATGAGCGCGGCAGCTCCGATGAGCCCTGTCAGCTCGTCCGACGCAAAAAGAATCTTTTCCATGTGATACTCCGGAACTATATCGACGCAGATACCATAGCCGTGGCTTGCAACAGCGTGGATGATTTTCTCGTCCAGTCCCTTTTCGCGCATGATTTCCTGTACCTTAACGCAGTGCTCTTCGGGATAAAGCTCAAAATCTAGATCGTGGAGCATACCGACGATTTCCCAGAAATTCGCCTCGTCCGCATAGCCCTCCGTCTCCGCAAAATAGCGCATGCAGAGTGCAACAGTCTGTGAGTGCTTCAGATGGAAAGGGTCCTTATTGTATTCCTTGAGCAGCTCCCAAGCCTGCTTTTTATTCAGCTCTGTCATATCTTATCCCTCCGGAAAGCATAATTATATATCAAAAGAGTATAACATAGAGCAGCAAGAGAATCAATTGAAAATAAAAAAGTGACAGGCTAAGTGCCTGCCACTTTTAAAAACACTTTGTTTCAGTCCCCAAAGAAGATGCCGATATCTCTTGCCGTTTGAATCAGCGGGTGGTCCGTCGGCAGAAACTTTGTCCTGCTCGCGGAATCCACGAGCGGAACGGAAACTATTTCTCCGCCCTGAATACCGACCATATAACCGTATTTCTTTTCCACGATTAGCCTCGCAGCAGCGGTACCGAACTGAGTCGCCAGCACGCGGTCATAGGGGCACGGAGGACCACCCCTCTGGTAGTGCCCGGGCACGGTAACGCGAGCTTCCTGTCCTGTCATGCTCTCAAGCTCGCTTGCGATGCTATATGAAATTGTGGAGTGCTTCATTGCGTCCTTGACGGCGCGCCGCTCATCCTCAGTCAGAACCGCGTCGTTGACCGAAACGGCGCCCTCGGCAACCGCGATTATCGAATAATTGCGCCCGCGTTTTCTGCGGTATTCAATGCTTTCTGCTACTTTATTTATGTCGTAGGGAATCTCGGGAATCAGCACGACATCAGCGCCACTCGCCATTCCCGCGTTCAGCGTGAGCCAACCCGCGTCTCGGCCCATCAGTTCGACTACAAAAATACGGCTGTGGGAGCTCGCTGTCGAATGTATATAGTCTATTACGTTCGCGGCAATATCAACTGCGCTCTGGAAACCGAAGGTCGTGTCCGTTCCCCAGATATCGTTATCAATGGTCTTCGGCAGCGTAACAATGTTCATGCCCGCATCCATAAGGAGCTTCGCGCTTTTCTGGGTTCCGTTGCCGCCCATGACGACAAGGCAGTCCAAATTGAGGCGATTGTAGGTGTCCAGCATCGCGGGCATAGTGTCGTTGCCGGCGTCGTCCACAATGGCCTTTCCCGGTATAAACTTCTGGCGGGAGGTTCCGAGTATCGTTCCTCCTTGAGTCAGTATGCCGGAGAAGTCCTTTGCCTCCATATATTTGTAGTCACCCTCGATAAGTCCGCGGTAGCCGTCATACATTCCGAAAATTTCAACATTGTCTATGTGCTGAAAGAGTGCTTTTCCAACGCCTCGAATAGCCGCGTTCAAACCCTGACAGTCGCCGCCGCTAGTTACGATACCTATTTTTGTACTGCGTTTCATTCCTTCATCTCCCCGTATGTTTGTGCCACATATTACAAATGTATCATACATCGTCGAAAATAGAATGTCAACAAAAGTTAAGCGGCAGACGCAATGTCTGCCGCTTAACTTTTTGGAATTTAATTTAGAAGTCCCTGCTCCATCATTGCCTTAACCTTAATGGGCAGACCGTATAGGTTTATGAAGCCTTCCGCGTCCTTTTGGTTATAATCGCTTGCGCCGAAAGTCGCTATGTCTTCGGAATAAAGCGAATACGGTGAAGTGACGGAGGAATTAATCATATTGCCCTTGTAGAGCTTCAGTTTGACGACTCCGGTTACGTTCTCCTGCGTCACATCGACAAAAGCGTCAAGCGCTTTTTTGAGCGGTGTGAACCACTGACCGTTATAAACGAGCTCCGCGTATGTGACGGAAAGCTGCTCCTTGAGGTGCGCCGTCGCCTTGTCGAGGCAGAGCGTTTCGAGCACCTGATGAGCGTAGTAGAGAATGGTGCCGCCCGGAGTCTCATATACGCCGCGGCACTTCATACCGACAAGCCTGTTTTCAACGATGTCGATAAGGCCTATGCCGTTTTCGCCGCCAATTTTATTGAGCTTCCAGATAATATCCGAAACCTTCATCTTTACTCCGTCGAGAGCGACGGGTGTGCCTTTAATGAACTCAAGCTCAACATAAGTCGGCTTGTCGGGAGCCATTTCGGGCGAAACTCCCATTTCGAGAAAGCCGGGCTTATTATAAAGCGGCTCGTTCGCGGGGTCTTCAAGGTCAAGTCCCTCATGGCTCAGATGCCACATATTCTTGTCCTTGGAATAATTCGTCTCACGGTTAATCTTTAGAGGAATGTTATGCGCCTCAGCGTAGTCAATCTCCTCTTCACGGCTCTGGATGCTCCATTCCCTCCACGGAGCGATAATCTTCATCTGAGGAGCCAGCGCCTTGACAGCGAGTTCAAAACGCACCTGATCGTTGCCCTTGCCGGTGCAGCCGTGGCAAATCGCGTCCGCACCCTCTTTAAGAGCAATCTCGACGAGTCCCTTTGCAATGCAGGGGCGCGCGGTTGAAGTGCCAAGCAGATAGGTCTCGTATTTAGCTCCGGCCTTCATGGTTGGAACAATGTAGTTTTCGGCGTAGTCGTCGATCAGGTCGAGAATGTAGAGCTTGCTCGCGCCCGTTTTGAGAGCCTTTTCCTCAAGTCCTTCAAGCTCGTCGGTCTGACCGACGTTTCCGGAAACAGCTATGACCTCGCAGCCGTAGTTTTCCTTAAGCCAAGGGATGATTATCGATGTATCAAGCCCGCCCGAATAGGCAAGCACGCATTTTTTAATTTCACTCATTATGAATTCCTCCGGATATTTATTCAGCTTAACTGCATTATATCATCAGCTAATTAAAATATCAATAGTAATAATGCAACAATATCCGCTTTATTCTGAATATTATTTATAAATATCGATGAGAAGTGAATTTAACACGAATATTAATGAATAATTGCATTTGCGGATAAAACATGCTAATGTATACGCATATATTTTTTAAAGTGGAAAGAAGAGATACAACGTGTCCATAGAAAAAGCACGCGAATACCTGCGAAACTACGGGGTTGAGGACAGGGTTCAGGAATTTACTGTGTCGAGCGCGACGGTCGAGCTTGCGGCAGATGCTCTCGGCGTTGAACCTGCGCGAATCGCAAAAACACTGTCGTTCAAAAACGGCGACGGCGCAATTCTTATCGTAGCAGCAGGCGATGCGAGAATCAACAATCAGAAATTCAAAGAAAAGTTCGGCATGAAGGCGAAAATGCTCACGCCGGAAGAAGTTGAAACGCTTATCGGTCATGCGGTCGGAGGGGTCTGCCCCTTTGGAATAAATGACGGAGTTCCCGTCTATATCGACGAGTCTGTCCTGCGTTTTAAAACTGTTTTTCCAGCCGTGGGCAGCTCCAGCAGTGCGGTCGAGCTGACTCCCGACGAGCTATATAAATACTCCTCCGCTCTCGAATGGGTGGAGGTCTGCAAAATTCCGGAGAACGAGGAATGACTAAGTGCTTTCTCTGTCCAAAGAGCTGCGGCGCTGACCGTGAAAACGGCGAGCGCGGCTTCTGCGGTCTTGGTGCCCTGCCCTTAGTAGCGAGAGCTGCCGCTCATTTCGGCGAGGAGCCCTGCATAAGCGGAACCTGCGGCAGCGGAACGGTTTTTTTCTCCGGCTGCAACATGCAATGCGTTTTCTGCCAGAATCGCGAAATCAGCTCCGAAAGGCATGGTAAAGAAGTCAGCGTTGCTCGGCTTGCTGAAATATTTTCGGAACTTGAGGCGAGCGGTGTGCACAATCTGAATCTTGTCACCGCGACGCATTTTGCGGTTAAGGTGGTCGAAGCTCTGAAGCTTGCCAAGCCGAAGATACCCGTTGTCTGGAATTCCTCCGGCTATGAGAGCATCGAAACGCTAAAAATGCTCGAAGGCTATGTTCAGGTCTATATTCCCGACCTAAAATACAGCTCCTGTGATGCTGCCCACCGCTACTCTGGCTCGCAGGATTATCCAAATGTTGCGAAGAAAGCCATACTTGAAATGTACCGCCAGACGGGTCCTTTCGTCATGGATGAAGATGAGCTTCTAAAAAGCGGCGTGCTGATAAGGCATCTTATCTTACCCGACAGGCTTGACGACACGTTTGACGTTATTGATTGGGTGTCAGAGTGCTTTCCGAAAAACGCCGTGCTTTTCAGCCTTATGAGTCAGTTTGTTCCCCTTGCGGATAAAGAAAAATATCCAGAGCTTGACAGATTGCTTACAAAGGAAGAATATGAAAGAGCACAGAGCTATCTTTCCCTGTCGGGTATCGAAAACGGGTATTTTCAGGAGCTCTCGTCGGCAACGAGCGAGCTGATACCGGATTTTGACCTGACCGGAATATAATTTATATCAGGAGGCGGCATTATGGCACTCGAAGTAGGACAGAAATTTACTAAGGAAATGCTAGTAACCGATAAGCACGTGGTTTCCGCCATTTCGGACTCTATTAAATTCGACGTTCTGGCGACTCCCTTCTTGGTTGCGCTCATCGAGGACACCTGCAACAGCAGCGTTCTTCCACAGCTCGACAAGGGCTACGTTAGCGTCGGCGTCCATGTCGATGTTTTCCACACCGCGGCGACGCCCATCGGACACAAGGTCTGGGTTGAAAGTGAAATAACAGAGATTGACGGAAGAAAAATCACCTTCAATGTAAACGCATTCGACGATGTGAACGGCGATGTCGGCTTCGGAACACATGAACGATTTATCGTTAATTTTGAGCGCTTTTCGAAGAAAAGCTGAGATATTTCCAAAATTTGTCCGTCACAGGCGTACACTCTGGAAATATATTATACAATTTTTCGGTTGACAAGCGCGGTATCTCTGGTTATAATAAGCGCAATAAGCAAAAAGCTGTGAGAAGGAATATTAAGCGCCGAGCGAAATTCAGAGAGAAGCCGTTAGCTGCGAGACTTCATGAACGGAGCGCCGAAGCCGCCTTTGAGCTGTGGACGGAAAGCATTATGCAAGTACGCTTCAACGGGTCTCCGCCGTTACAGGGAGCTCGGTATTCGAAAGTTTTTCAAGTATCGTATGAGTGCGGGAGTACTTCCCGAATTTAGGTGGTAACACGGACATTAGTTCGCCCTAAGCATAATAATATGCTTAGGGCGTTTATTTTTTGTGGGAGGATGACTATGAAAGAAATATCAAAATCAAAGAAGCTGAGCAATGTTGCCTACGACGTGCGTGGCCCCGTTCTCGACGCCGCCAATGCAATGGAAGCGCAAGGCACAAAGATAATGAAGCTCAACATCGGAAATCCCGGCGCCTTCAAATTTGAGGCCCCGGACTGCATTCTCAACGCAATGAGCTCAACCCTCGTGGCTTCCGAGGCTTACTGCGACTCAAAGGGCCTGCTTTCTGCGCGCGAGGCTATCGCGGCATATAACAAGAAAAAGGGCATCGAGGGCGTCGGCGTGGGCGACATTTATACGGGCAACGGAGTTTCTGAGCTCATTACCCTGTGTATGCAGGCACTGCTCGACACAGGCGACGAAATCCTCATCCCCTCGCCCGATTATCCTCTCTGGACCGGTGCCTCGTCTCTCGCCGGCGGTACCGTCGTGCATTATATGTGCGACGAAAAGAGCGGCTGGATGCCCGATATCGCGGACATGAGGAAAAAAATCACGCCGAAGACCAAGGCCATCGTGGTGATTAACCCGAATAACCCCACGGGTGCACTCTACGGCGTCGATATTCTCCAGCAGATAGTCGACCTTGCCCGCGAGTTCGGACTGATAATTTTCTCGGACGAGATTTATGACAGGCTTGTAATGGACGGCAAAACGCACACCTCCATCGCTGCGCTCGCTCCCGATCTTTTTGTAGTAACCTTCAACGGTCTTTCAAAATCGCACCTCATCTGCGGCTACCGTGCCGGCTGGATGAGTCTTTCGGGCAACAAGGACTGCGCTAAGAGCTACATCGAGGGTCTAAACACACTTTCCTCCATGCGTCTGTGCGCCAATGTTCCCGCGCAGCAGACGATTAAGCCCGCGCTCGATAACCTTCACGCGACCGATTATCTGCTCCAGCCCGGCGGAAGGATATACGAGCAGCGCAAGGCAATCTGTGAGGCTCTGGACAAAATCGACAGCATCAGCTATGTTAAACCTCAGGCCGCCTTCTATATCTTCCCTAAAATCGACGCCAAACGTTTCAACATTACGAGCGATGAACAGTTTGCTCTTGATTTTCTGCGCGAGAAGCAGGTGCTCTTCGTTCACGGCACCGGCTTCCATTGGCCGGAACCCGACCACTTCAGAATAGTATATCTGCCTGAGGTAAACGTTCTGCACGAGTCGATGCAGAAACTCGACGATTTCCTCAAAACCTATAAGCAGGCATAAGAAAAAAAGGACGTTTCCGAAACCGGAAACGTCCTTTTACTACTCTACTTTACGTTTGTATAGCTGCGCGGCAAGCGCAATCGATCCTAAGTTTAACACAAGAGTTGCAAGTACCGCTCCTGCCAGGAGCATGCCAAGCTGGGCGTTACTCGGAAAAACGCTTAAAACTTTTTCCATTCCGGATAAACAAACAATGCTGAACATTACAAGTATAAATATTAGAAACAGCCGGCCTTTCTCAACGCCCAGACCAATCAGGAGCGGAAGGCTGAATGCTCCAAGCGCGAGGCCGATGCAAGCTATTAGCAGAAGCTGCGGAAAGAACTCTACTGTCAGCTCGGCTCCGCCGAAAATTCCTCCTAACGCCCGCGCTACGATGGAGATTATAACGGACGAGAGAACCATAATGTAGCCAATTAAATATTTGCTTACAACCATTTCAGTTGCCGAATACGGCATCATCGCGGCGAGCTTATTCCACTTTGAACGTTCGTCAAACGCAAGCGCTGTCATCGGCATCATCGTTGAGTAGATAACTGCAAAGCTCAGCATAGATAAATTAGGAATACAGGACATTATAACAATAAACAGCAGATAAAGCTTTGTCTGCTTTGTGAGCATGATTAGGTCCTTATAAAGAAGTCCCTTCATTCTATTTGTCCTCCTTTGCGATATACAGGATTATATCCTCAATGCTCGCGCGCTCTATCGCGATAGCTCCAGAAACGGCGTCCCTCATGACAAGCGCCTCAACACCGTAATCCGTGACCTTTTTTCCTTTGACCGCGCTTCTCGGTATTACATCAAAATCAGCTTTTGACAAACGAACTACGCCGTATTTATCAAGCAGTCTGTCCTTTTCCTCGCAGAAGACCAGCTTGCCTTTATGGATGAACGCTATATAATCGCAGATTTTTTCAAGATCGCTGACTATGTGTGAGGACAACAGAACGGAATGTGTTTCGTCGCGTGTGAAGTCATTGAAAATGTCAAGTATCTCGTCTCGCACCATGGGGTCGAGCCCGCTCGTAGCTTCGTCAAGAATGAGTAGCTTGGGGTTATGCGAAAGCGCGACTGCAATTGCGAGCTTCATTTTCATCCCACGCGAAAAGTCCTTAAACTGCTTTTTGGTGGGAAGCGAGAATTTTTCCAAATAATCATAGAAACATTTTTCATCCCAGTTGCTGTATGTGTTTTTCATTACGATGTTAACGTCCTTCGCGTTCAGCACTAGAGGAAAATACGCTTCGTCGAGAACGACCCCGATTTCCTCCTTGAGCTTTCGAAAATCACTGCTCTTATTGTCTGTCCCCAAAACGGTGACCAGTCCCGCGTCACTTTTCACCGTGTTCATAATAAGCTCCATTGTGGTGCTTTTACCCGCCCCGTTTTCGCCCACAAGTCCCATGATGCAGCCCGACGGCAGAACAAGGTCGATGTTGTCCAGTTTAAAATCGTCGTAGGTCTTGCAAAGGCCTTTTGTTTCAATTGCATTCATTTATTAGCCCTCTTTTTTGATAAGATTATAAATTTCATAGATTTCTTCTTCGCTGAGATTGCAGTCGGCGGCGAGTCCTGAAACAATTTTTAAGTGTTCCTCGATCTCCTTGAGCCGCTCCTCGCGGATGACCTCTACGTTTTTTTCGGCTACGAAGCAGCCCTTCGCGGCGACGGTGTATATATAACCGGCTTTTTCAAGCTCTTCATATGCTCGCTTGGTGGTGATGACGCTAATTCTTAAATCCTTTGCCAGCGCGCGGATAGATGGGAGCGCATCTCCCTCCTTCAGCCTGCCGGATATGATGTTGTTCTTTATCTGCGTAAAAATCTGCTCGTATATCGGCTGACTGCTCGCGTTGCTGATTATGACATCCACTGCCTCACCTCCGCCATCTACTGTATATACTTCATATGCACAGTATAACCACACCATTCCTTTATGTCAATAAAAAATCCTCCGAAATTTTCCGGAGGATTTTTTATTATATAGAGTTATTTTACAAAACTACTTTTCGACGTAGACCGGCAGTGGCGCACGACTCGGAGCCGGGTCGTTTGAAGGTCCCTCAGAAGGAAGCTCCGGGCGCACCTTATGAGGCAGGAACAAAACGAGTGCTATTCCAGCAAGCATAACAATCGTTGTGCAGATGCCACCTTCGATACCGAAAAGATCTCCTGAGATGAGTCCCCTGCCTGAAACAAACGATGTTCCGAAAACTGAGGCGCTCTGAGCGGTGCCGCTGACAGAAATGCCGAAAACATTTCCCTGAAAGAAATTCCACGCCGAATGTATTGCGCAAGCGCCCCAGAGGTCATCCGTCCGCAGGATATAGACTGCGGCAAAAACTCCAAAGAGCACGAGATTAAAAACAGCAAGGAGCGTAATGCCGGGATTTGCAAGGTGCATAATGGCAAAGGCAAACGAACTTATAATCACAGCCCATGCGATAGGAACCTTGTTCGCACAGGAAACCATGAAATAACCGCGGAAACAAACCTCCTCACTCATGCCCTGAACAAGATAGCCGAGAAGAAAGAGCGCAATATATAAAACGGACACGCCCGAATTTAATCCCGTGAACTTTGCCCCGCCCAGCAGAACCGCGAGCGAGACGGTTGCCGTTATCATGACGATTCCGATGAGGTAGCCAGAGCCATAGTTCTTCGCCATTCCTTTTTTGCGAACACCCATTGAAGCAAAGGATCGGCCCTCAATACCGCGGCAATAAACAAATACGAGAAATGTTACGAGCGCCGTAGCGAAAAGGCTCACAACGCTGAACCACTGCGGCAGGTTTTTCATGTATTCGGTGACAGAGGACATAATGCCTTCAAGGCTCAGGGTCATATCGGCTGGGGACATCTTATTGAGAAGCTCACTGGTCATTGACAGCCCCAGCGGTACGCCTATTATCAGTCCCGTAGCTGCCTGTGTTGCAAAGATGACGACTATAAAAATTAGAATCTGCAAAACGATGTGAGGCTTATGCTTCGCTTTTTTCGCTTCATACATCATGGTGTTGTTTCTAATATCTATCATATTAATCCCCTCAATTTATGAAATCAGGCTCAGCATATTACCGAGCCTGATTATACAATATAATCCTCTGTCTTTCAAGCTTAGCGTTATTCGAGGTTGAGCTTGTTTTTGAGGAAGTAGCGGCTGAGGATGAAGAATGCTGCGCAAACCGCGACCGAGAATACCAAATATGTCCAGTAATAGGGCTGCATTGCACCAAAGATTACATTATACACTGAAAGAGCATCTTGAGTATTCCAGGGGATACCGTTGAAGCTTTCGGCTGTTACAATCATGTCGGCACCCAGGCAATAGCTCAGGATTGTCGAAAGAATACTGACAGCTATGTTGATTACAAAATAGAAGCCGATGCTTGCAAGAATCTTGTGCTTCTGGGACACTATACCGCCAATAATGAGCGCGAGATATACATGCAGGATGCTGCTAACTGTGCTTACTATAACAAACAGGATAAGCTCGAGGATGGGCCAGATAAGCCTTCCACCGATGGTACTGAAAGCTTCATGGAAGAATTTTCCCATTTCGCGGTACGCTTCCGTGTTCACGAACGCATCTTGACCGGTTCCGAAGAGAATAAATATATTTAGGCTGATAAATATGACGACACTGCTGATTATGGTCCAGAGCATCGCGGTGATGAGCTTCGACCAAAGAATCTCGGACGTTGTCACGGGAAGCGTGAAGGTCAGATAGCCCTCGCTGCACATAAGGTTTTTATAAAAGCGCTGGAAGATTATGAAGGCCACAAGTATTGAGGCCGCAATTATCGCGAGCACCAATATTCCGCTCATGAAGCCCGTAATCAGCCTCAGAAGTCCTACCAGACCGTTGTCGTTTGAATAGTCAATTCTGAAGTTAATCGCGAATCCGATTGTCGCGAGTACTGTCGCGCCCAAAACTGCGAACTGTGTCGGGAGCAGCACCCTTGACAGCGAGTTGAAGTCATGTTTTATAAGTTTGCCTAGCATCTGAACACCTCCCTGAAGTACTGGTCGATAGATTTACCCAGATCCTCGCGGAGAGAGTCCGTTGAGGCATAGGAAACCAGCTGTCCGTTCTGAATGAAGATGAATTCGTCCAGTATCTTTTCAACATCGGCAATTAGGTGGGTGGAAATAAGGACTGTTGAGTCCTCGCTATAGTTCTTTAAAATTGTTCCGAGGATATAGTCGCGTGCCGCGGGATCGACGCCGCCGATAGGCTCGTCGAGCAGATAGAGTCTTGCACGGCGGGACATAACCAGAACCAGCTGAACCTTTTCCCTAGTGCCCTTTGAAAGAGTTTTCATCCTCGCGTTTGCAGGAACCTGAAGGCTCTGCAGCATTGAGATTGCCCTGTCATAATCAAAATCTGCATAGAAGTCCTGGAAAAACCGGATACATTCCATAACAGTCATCCAGTCCGGCAGATAGGTACGTTCGGGCAGATACGATACCAAAGTCTTGCTCTCGATACCGGGTTCAAACCCGCAGACGCGGATATTACCTTCGGTCGGCGTAAGAAGACCACAAGCGAGCTTAATCAAAGTCGTCTTGCCGCTGCCGTTTGGTCCCAGCAGTCCGATAATCTTTCCTTTTGGCAGGCTGATGCTGAGATTGTGCAGAGCAGGATTCGTACCAAAGTATTTTGAAAGCCCACTGCACTCAAGCGTCGCTTCGCTCATCTATCATTACCTCCCCGTTCTTAGCTTCTTCAAGTAGGCTAATCGTCTGTTCATTCGTGTAGCCCAGCGCCGCCATGCTTCTCAGGAATTCCACGGCTAAAAGTTCACCGCGTTTTTTTCTCGCCATTTCAATAATGCTCCCCTCTTGTGTAACATATTTGCCCGTATTGCGCTGAGTTTCGATAAGTCCCACGCTCTCAAGCTCCGAAAGAGCCTTCTGCACTGTGTTGGGATTTACGGCTGCAATCACCGCGAACTCACGCACGCTGGGCAGCTTTTCGCCCATTTTGAACGATCCGGTCAATATTCCCGAAACGATCTGATCGGAGACCTGAACATATATGGGCTTTTCGTTAGAAAATTCCCAAGCCAAATCATCACTACCTTTCAACTTTGCTTTTGATGTGTGTTGGTTTACTAATACACTACGGCAATGATACACTTGACTTGATTGTTTGTCAATAGTTTATCAGCAAAATTATTATAAAACTTTCCAGTATTTTTTTATGTTAACCTTAATGGCTATTATTTGTTCATATTACTAATCAATTTTCTAACTATGCTATTTATGTCTACCTTTCTAGGGTGCTACCACGCCGAAAGCTCCGGAATTCGAGTCTTGAAACAAGCCTATGTGCGGAGGCACAAAGGTAAAAATAATGATACAAGCGACTAAAATAATTACACCGAAGACAGCTAGCCCCCGCGATAACTTAGAGCTATATCTGTCAGTTTGCAGCATTTTATAGCTGTAGCGGTAGGAAACGAATGCCGCAACAACGAAAAGTATTATATCAACAATTGGGATATGCTCGCCTATTATCCCCGAATAGGTATAGAAAACCGTGACTGTAAGTGCCATTCCGAGCAGAATCGAGAGAAGGCGTACAGGAACAAAGTTGTCCTTCTTGCTGCCATAAACAAAGTATTCGGCCACGCCAAATAGGAGCATCGGCACGGAAAGCAGCTTTAAGTGCTCCCAAACGCTTTCATTGACAGCGCTGAATGCTCCGACAAACGCGTTTTCGCCCGACCATTCATAAGTGAAGTGGAGCACGGTCCCGATAACAACGGTAATAATAAAACCTACAATTTGCGCATTTTTCAGCTTCAAAACGATTCCTCCCTTATAAGAAAAACAATTTATATCAATGCATATCAAGTCCAACTCGTTATTATGACATAAATCTATTTTTGCATAGAGGCGCCCTTATTTATTCAAAACAAATACAAAAAACAGCACGTCGGAATACCGACGTGCTGCCAAAAAAACGAAATCAAGCTCTCCTTGATGTTGACTATTTCTCCTGACGGTGAGACTCATCAACAGGAAAACTCAGTACGTAATTATTGCTTAGCCAATGCCCTTTGCGTTGCAAGCATCGATGAACTCAACGATCTTTGCTTCGGGGATCTTAGCAGCGGGGGTCTTAGCGATCTTGCCAAGTGTGAAGCCCTTTGCCATCTTCATCATGGGGTTCTTGGTGGTGCCGGGGATGATTTCATCCATAACTGCACATGCTTCGGGGTTGTTGAGGATATCGCCTACGATTGTATCCATGCTGTATGCCATAATAATGACCTCCATTTTAATTTAAAAAATATGTCCCTCTGCCGTATGTATACTGCAATAAAAGTGCCGTCAGGATCACCCAAAATGCAGTCAAAACGGTTTCGCAGACCGCCGGACAGTTTTGTGACCAGCCGTGGCCAAGAATGCTTCTCGACCTATAGAGAGGTTATCACGGCAGCCATTAAGTGTCAATTGTGCAAAAGCACAAAATAAATCCAGATTCAGGGTAATCTTGCACAAGCTCTTCATTTTGAAGCTATTTTGTCACATAATGATACACTATTCACAAGATGGTTGTTCAATTAAGAAACAGTATTGGTACAATTATAAAAAAACATTTTTTGGAATTAGCGAACTGCATTCTCAAAGCAACAATATCGTCTTCGCTACAATATAAATTAATCCTTTACCTTTTTCGCTTTTTTTGATATCATAATGCCGATATCCGCAAGGCTTAACCCCCCCCCTGGCTTGTGCAAGTCGTAAAATATGCTATATTTTTAATTGCGGCTGAAAAATGTCAAAGTTCAGCTCTGAAACACAGCATATTTGGGGGGAAATTAAATGCATATGGCTGATGCTCTGCTCTCGCCCGCAGTCGGCGGAGCAATGTATGTAGCAAGCGCTGCTTCGGCAATCTACTCGATCAAAAAAGTCAAGGAAGATTTTAGTCCAAAAAAGGTTCCTGTCATGGGCGTAATGGGCGCATTCGTATTTGCGGCTCAGATGATCAATTTTTCTATTCCCGGAACGGGCTCAAGCGGTCATATCTGCGGAGGCATTCTTTTAGCGGCAATTCTCGGTCCGTATGCCGCGTTCTTGTCAATGATCGCGATACTTCTGATTCAGTGTCTGCTCTTCGCCGACGGGGGAATTCTTGCACTTGGGTGCAACATATGGAATATGGCTTTTTACGCCTGTTTCTTCGGATATTTCTGTCTCTATAAGCCCATCATGAAAAATGGGATGTCAAGAGGGAAGATAGTTCTCGCTTCCGTTTTGGGCTGTGTCCTAAGTCTGCAGCTCGGCGCTTTCAGCGTTGTGCTCCAAACCACTATCTCCGGAATTTCCGAGCTTCCTTTCAGCGTTTTCGTCGCAGCTATGCAGCCGATACATCTGGCTATCGGAACTGTCGAAGGCCTCATTACTGCGGCTGTACTTATATTCGTATTTGAGGCTAGACCTGAGCTGCTGAATGCCGAAGCAAAGGAAAACAAATTCTCTCTTAAAAAAGTTCTTGTTATAATGGGTATCGTCGTTATTCTGGTCGGCGGAGCCCTTTCCTTGGTAGCTTCAAGCAATCCCGACGGACTTGAGTGGTCCATCGGTCAGGTAACAGGAAAAGACGAGTTGGAGACAGACGTCAGCGTACATGCCGCTCTTGCGGACGTTCAGGAAAAAACCGCCGTCCTTCCCGACTATTCGTTTGGAAATGATAACGTTGCGGGAACCAGCTTCTCCGGCATAGTCGGTTCCGGTTTGGTTGCCGGCCTTTGTATCCTTCTGGCCGTAATATTTGGTGTTTTCAAGAAGAAAAAGAAAGCAGATGTGGAGAAATCTTAAATGGGTAAACTTTCGGACGCAATATATGAAGTCCATTATATGGACACAATTGCGGGTATCGACTCCCCCATTCACCGCGTCCATCCGCTTGTTAAGCTTATAGTAACAGTTGCCTACATCTGGTTCACAGTTTCATTTAATAAATATGACGTAACGGGATTGATCACTATGGTGGTCTATCCCGTTGCGCTTTTTTCGCTTTCCGGCATATCATTCGGACACAGCATAAAAAAACTGAGAGTGATTCTGCCCTTCGTAATATTGATGGGTATTCTAAATCCGTTTTTTAACCGTGAGCCGCTATTTCTGCTTTATGGAATCACAATCACGGAGGGTATGGTGTCAGGACTTACTCTGATAATCAAAGGAATGCTTACGGTTCTCGGCGGCTATCTTCTGATTTCAACGACAAGAATTGAGGCTATCTGCTATGCGCTCAATCTTCTGCACGTTCCGGAGATACTGGTCACTCAGATACTTCTCACATATCGCTATATAACCGTCCTTCTGAGCGAAGCCAACCACATATTTGAGGCATATTCACTCCGTGCCCCTTCACAGAAGGGCATCCACTATAAGGTCTGGGGCTCACTGATAGGCCAGCTTCTTTTCCGCAGCATCGACCGCGCGACCGGTCTTTACGATGCAATGGTACTTCGCGGCTACAACGGGAATTTTAGGCACAGCCAGCTTCCGAAAGCCCGCCGGCAGGATTTCGTCTATCTCTTTGCCTGGGGGGCCGTATTCGTCGTTCTCCGCTATACGAGCCTGACAGCTTTGATAGGCAGTCTGTTCGTCCGATAAAAAAAGGAGCTAAACTATGAGCCATCATCACATCATTTGCAGCAACGTCTCCTTCTCTTACGATAAAAGTTCAAAAATACTCCATGAAATAAGCTTTACGGCCGGTCACGATGACGCGATCGGTCTCATCGGAGCTAACGGCGTGGGTAAATCCACTCTTCTGCGCATACTTGTCGGGCTCGAAATGGAATTTACGGGTGAAGTAAGCATCGGTGAGATCAAGGTCACGAAGAAAACCCTTCCTCGTGTGCGTGAAAAGATTGGATATGTGTTTCAGGATTCTGAAAACCAGCTCTTCATGCCCACAGTTTATGAGGACATTGCCTTTGCGCCGAGAAACTACGGTCTGGATTCCGACCAGGTCGAGGAGAGGGTGCGTCACGCGCTTGACCTTATCGATATCGATTACCTTAAAAACAAGCAGCCCTATAAAATGTCGGGAGGCGAAAAAAAACTCGCAGCTATCGCGACTATACTTGCAATGACACCGGACGTGATCCTTATGGACGAGCCGACAATAGCGCTCGACCCGCGGAACAGGCGCAGGTTAATAAACATTCTCAATAACCTCGACCACATCAAGATAATTGCCTCACACGATTTGGACATGGTGCTGGAAACCTGCAACCGAGTTATTCTGATGTCCGAGGGAAAGATAATCGCAGACGGCGAAACACGTGATATACTGACAAACAGAGAGCTTCTAGAGGCTAACGGGCTCGAGTTGCCTTTCTGTCTTCAGGGCGAAACAGGCGTCTCATATAAGCCCAGCGTTCCGCATACGCACATTCATCTGTGAATCAAAAAAGCTCAGAGCCGTTTATAATCATGTTGGACACATAACATATATGAGTGTCCTGCTACTTCAATATATTACAATTCGGAGGTTGCCATGTCTTTTGCTGAAATGTCCACAAGTTCATTCTCCGAAGTCCTTGCCTCCAGCGAGCCCGTTCCCGGCGGAGGCGGAGCTTCCGCTCTTATTGGCGCACTCGGTGCCGCGCTTGCCTCAATGGTCTCTAACCTCACGACCGGAAAGAAAAAATATGCCGAGTTTGAGTCGGACATACAGCGTATCATCATAAAAGCCGCGGAGCTGCGTCAGGCTCTTCTGCCCCTCATTGACGAGGATGCAAAATGCTTTGAGCCGCTGTCGAAAGCCTACAGCCTTCCGAAGGACGACCCGAATCGGGATTCTGTTATGGAAGACGCGCTCAAACTTGCCTGCACTGCGCCGCTTGCGATAATGAAAGCAGCGGCAGAAGTCATCGAGTTGCACTCGGAGCTTGCTGTTAAAGGCAGCACACTCATGATTTCGGACGTCGGAGTCGGCGTTCTGTGCTGTAAAACCGCGCTTATGGGAGCAAGCCTCAGCATTTTGATTAATGTCCGTCTTATGAAAGACCGTGTATATGCGGACGCTCTTAGGGCCGAAACCGACACTCTTCTTGAAAAATACTGCCCGCTTTCGGACAAAGTCTACGCCCAAGTACTCGACAGCTTAAGCTGAAAGGACGTGCCCAAAATGGCGATAGAACTTAAAGGCGCGCCTGTTGCCGCCGCTATAAACGAACGTACGCAGAAGGAACTAAGCGCATTATTAGAGCTTGGCATAATGCCGACTCTCGCAATCGTGCGCATCGGTGACCGTGAGGATGACTTAGCCTATGAAAACGGTGCTGTAAAGCGCTGTGAAAAGGTCGGCGTCGCGGTCACGCGTGTCACACTTCCGGAAGGCATAGCTCAGGACGAGCTTTCAAAAAAAATATACGAACTAAATAATGATACTGCTGTACACGGCGTACTCATCCTTATGCCGCTGCCAAAGCATCTCGACGGTGAAGCAGTACGACGCGCGCTGTCACCCAATAAGGATGTGGACGGGATTACGGACGGCTCGCTTGCTGGCGTGTTTACCGGCAGCGGCGAGGGCTTTGCCTCCTGCACGGCGCAGGCCTGCATCGAGATTCTCGACCATTACGGAATTGACTGCAAGGGCAAAAGAGCCGTAGTTATCGGCCGGAGTCTCGTAGTCGGAAAGCCGGTTTCCATGCTGCTCGTAGCAAAAAACGCGACTGTAACCATCTGCCACACTAAAACTGTTGATATGCCCTCTGTAACAAAAAACGCCGAGATTCTAATTGCCGCCGCCGGAAAGGCGAAAGCAATTGGCGCCGAATACCTCTCGGAAAGTCAGGTTGTCATAGACGTCGGCATAAACTTTCAGGACGGCGTTATGTGTGGCGATGTCGATTTTGATGCGGCTTTGCCCATAGTTTCGGCAATAACGCCGGTACCCGGCGGTGTCGGGACAGTTACGACTTCCGTTCTCGTCAGCCACATTGTCGAAGCGGCAAAACGCCAGAACCGCAAGTAGTTTAACTCAAATAAAAATGGACGCGATTATTATAAATCGCGTCCATTAATCTTTAATTTTAATACTTCTTAGCTTTTATTACCTTAAGCCGGACAAATTCCTCACGTTCCTTTTCCTCAAGTGCCTCGCCTATGCGGGCTATGTCCATATCGAGGTTTGGAATAACGATGTTGTGCAAAGCGTTGGCTCGCTTCTGTGCCTTTTTAATGAAATACGCAAGCCTATAAATGCTGTTTTCAAGCTCCGCCATTTCAAGCGTCAACTCTTTGACCTTGGTAAATTTTTTATAAGCATCGTCGAGCGCAGAGGTTGTGCTCAGAAAGCCATAGGGCAGAATACTCGTATCACTCGGCGTTGAAGTAACGGTCGGCAGCTCGACGCCCATGACGCTGCGGTATCGCACGCGAACCGAATCGTCATTTGGCATGGCGGCGGCGACTTCCTCGGCTCCGCCCATTGAGATGTTCGCAAGGCGAATGGCCAGATATGCCTCACTGAAGGTCGCATCAATGCGGCTCTGCAGCTCTGTAGCACTGTTGATGAGCGACATCATCTCGTGTATAAGGATGTTGCGCTTTTTGTCCATCAAATCAAAGCCGTTTTCCGCAAGCGAGCGCGAGCGCTTTACAGCTATGAGATTGCCTTTTGTCGGCGGCAGATTTGCCATTTACCGGTCACCTCCCCGATACAAATTCATAAGCGAAACTACTTATTTTGCGCCTCTGTAGTATTTGTCGAGCAGCTTATCGGATACGCGTCCGAGCTCGCTTCTTGGCAGCATGGACAGCAGCTGCCAGCCCAAATCTAAGGTCTGGTCAAGAGTTCTGTTTTCTCTCATTCCCTGAGCAACAAAATCATTTTCAAAGAGCTTACCAAACTCCACATAGAGCTTGTCGATGTCCGAAAGCTCGTCTTCACCGATGACGGAGGCAAGGCTTCTTGCGTCCGCAACTGCGCTGTACGAGGCAAAAAGCTGGTTTGAAAGATCTGCGTGGTCCTCGCGGGTGTAGCCCTCGCCCGTTCCGTCCTTCATGAGTCGGGAAAGAGACGGCAAAATAGCGACAGGCGGATAGATGCCCTTTTGTTCCAAATCACGCGAGAGGACTATCTGACCTTCCGTAATGTAACCGGTAAGATCGGGTATCGGGTGGCTTATATCATCGTTCGGCATTGTGAGGATCGGTACCTGCGTGACGCTGCCCTTTTCCCCGTATATCATGCCCGCGCGCTCATAGACCGACGCAAGGTCGGAGTACATGTAGCTCGGGAAGCCTTTTCTGGACGGGATTTCGCCCTTCGAGGATGAAAATTCGCGTAGAGCTTCGCAGTAGCTGGCCATATCCGTAAGTATAACGAGAACATGATAGCCATGACGGAAAGCAAGATATTCTGCGGCGGTCAGCGCGCAGCGCGGTGCGAGAATTCTCTCGATGATGGGGTCTGACGCCATGTTTAGATACATGACGACTCTGCCGAGCGCGCCGGACTCCTGAAAGTCTTTTTTGAAGAATTCAGCGGTGTCGTTCTTGACGCCCATCGCGCAGAACACGATTGCAAACTGCTCATCGGTATCCATCGTGTGCGCCTGACGGACGATCTGGGCGGCAAGCTCGTTGTGGCTCATGCCCGCGCCGGAAAAGATCGGCAGCTTCTGTCCCCTTATCAGGGTCGAGGTCGCATCAATCGAGGAGATTCCGGTCATTATGCAGCTTCGCGGATACATACGGCGGACAGGGTTTATCGCCGAACCGTTTATATCGCGCAGTTCGTCGGGAAAAACCTCGCGAAGTCCGTCAAGCGGCTTTCCTGAGCCGTCGAAAATACGCCCTAGTATTTCTTTTGAAAGGGGCAGAGTTATCGGCTTTCCGGTAAAGTGCGTGTTGACACGCTCCATATCGATGCCTGTCGTACCCTCAAAAACCTGAAGGACTACTCTTTCTCCGTCAATTCTGATGACACGTCCGTAGCGTCTCTCACCGCTTCCCAGAGTTATCTCTGCCAGCTCATCGTAAGCAACGCCCGAAACGCCCTCCAGTGCGATGAGGGAGCCCTGCATTTCTGATAGTCCAGTATATTCAATTCTCAAGGTCTGTCACCTTCTTCTATTCGTTTCTTGCAAGAACCTTTGAGACAGCGTCGTCCACAAGTGTTATAAAATATTCCTTTGTCTGACCTTCACCCAAATCAAACTTCATTTTGTACATAGCGCTGAAAACGCCTGTTTCGGTCAGCTGATTGAGGGGAATGCTCAATGCGATAAGCTTTCTTGCCTCTTCATAGAGGTAGAGCATGACCTCTAGCATTACCATCTGCTTTTCGGGCGGCATATAGGTGTCCGTCTTATGGAAGGCGTTCTGCTGCAGGTAGCCCTGACGTATCGCCTTCGCGGTTTCGATAATGAGCTTCTGGTCGTCGGGCAGGACGTCCGAACCGATGAGCTTGACAATTTCCATCAGCGAGGATTCCTTGCCCAGAATGTCGATTATCTGCTGACGCATTTTTGAAAAGCCGTGTCCAAAATTACCCTCATACCAATCTTTAACATCTAAAAAGTATTCGGAATATGAAGTCGTCCAGTTTATAGACGGAAAGTGTCTGGCATAGGCGAGCGAGCGGTCAAGTGCCCAGAAGGTACGGATAAACCTCTTCGTATTCTGGGTTACAGGCTCCGAGAAATCGCCTCCCTGAGGAGATACGGCGCCGATAACTGTGACCGAACCTTCAAGTCCCGAAAGTGTCTCCATATAGCCCGCGCGCTCATAAAAGCCCGCAAGTCTAGACGGCAGATACGCGGGGAAGCTCTCCTCCGCCGGCATCTCCTCAAGACGTCCCGAAATCTCACGCAGAGCCTCTGCCCAGCGGGAGGTTGAGTCCGCCATAAGCGCGACATGGTAACCCATATCACGGTAATATTCTGCAATTGTCATGCCCGTGTAAATCGACGCTTCGCGTGCCGCGACAGGCATGTTCGAGGTGTTCGCGATAAGAATCGTGCGCTCCATGAGCAGATGTCCCGTTTTCGGGTCCTTGAGCTCCGCGAATTCGTCGAGCACCTGTGTCATCTCGTTGCCGCGCTCGCCGCAGCCGAGATAGACAATTATATCTGCGTCCGACCACTTTGCAAGCTGGTGCTGAACCATCGTTTTACCCGCACCGAAGGGTCCGGGTATCGCGGCGCAGCCGCCTTTTCCAACTGGAAAAAGCGTATCTATGACGCGCTGGCCGGTCACGAGCGGTCTTGTTATGGGAAGCCTTTTTGCGCAGGGTCTTGAACGCCTGATCGGCCATTCCTGTGCAAGCATAAGCGGGGTCTTCTTGCCGCGCTCATCTACAACATTGGCAATAACGTCCGTCACCTTATACTGTCCGTCCGGCTTAACGTCCGCAAATTTCCCGAAAACTTCGGGAGGAATCATGCAGCGGTGTTCAACGGCAACAGATTCCTGAGTACGGGCGAAAATCATTCCGCCAACGGCGTCTCCGCCTTCCCTCGCCTCAATCTTAACGTCCCAGAGCTTTTCGGTATCGAGTGCGGGTAGCGTGATACCCTTTGTAATAAAATTGCCCGCTAAATCGGCGATTGCACGCAAGGGTCTTGCAATGCCGTCGTATATATTAGAAATCATACCCGGGCCGAGAAGTACAGTCATCGGTTTTCCCGTCGGGAAAATCGGCTGTCCCTTGGTAAGCCCCGCGCTTGATTCATAGACCTGAACGACAGTCGTTTCGCCGTTCGCGCTGACAACCTCACCCGGGATTTTGTCTTCTCCCACATATATGAGACTCATCATCGGCAGACTCCTGCCGCCGCGCACGGTTATGACGGGTCCGTTCACCCCATAAACATAATAGCTGTTCGTATCCATTTTATAGAATCCTCCGTTTGGAGATAATTCATCGGCGCGCCGAAGTTTAAATGAGTCTGTGTTAAAAGCCTTTAAGGCTAATCGTCCATTTTCTGGCCTGCAATTTGCGAGAAGTGACCTACCATATCGCTAAGGGCGGTGTCGAAGCTCATATCGATGCGCTGACCCTTGGAATGGCAAACCACCCGCAGTCCGCCGAGCGAAAAAGCTCCCTCGGTGAAAGCAAGGCTGACTCCTGAAGTTGATTTAAGTAGCTCATCTGCATACTGCATATCCTCAGGCCGCAGAAACACCTCTGCGGACAAGCCGTAGCCCAAAGAGTCTATAGCTTTCTTGAGAAGTGCCTGCAAATGCGGAAGGTAAGCGTCAGAGGCAGTGAAGTCGTTTATCCTGCCTATAACCTGTTTATGCATTTCGTTAGCCCAAGCCTCACGGTATTCGAGAAGGGTATGCTTGTTGCAGTTGAGCTTAGCCGAAATCCGTCTCTCCATGCTTGCCTTTACTTCAGCAATCGAAGATTTTTGGTATCTTTCGGCTTCGGCTGCAATTGCAGTCTCGGCATCCTTTATCATAGCGTCCTGCCTTGCACGAAGCTCGAAGGTTATCTTGTTTGCCTCGTTCATAGCTTCCGTTATTATAGTGTCTGTAAAAGCCTCAAGCTTTTTATTTGTATCCTGCATCGGCATAGTTTCGCACCTCCACGTGCATGAGAAATAAGCGCGGAAATTCTGTCAGATTTTAATCCCTATGGCTTCTCTGATGAGTCCTGTTATAGAGTCCTTGGCGCGGGACGAGCCCGCTATTCCCGGTATGACAACGAGCAGCGGATTCAAAGAGCTAAGCCTAAGCCTCTTCACCGTTTCGGGTATCATCGCGGCGCAGTTCTCGGTTATAAGAAGAACGGCAATCTGCGGGTTCTGTTCGACTTCATTCACGCATACCTCGGCTTCCTTCCGGTCGGCAGCGAGCTTCCCATCGATTCCCGAAAGCCGCAGACCCGTCAGTACATCAGGCTCATCGGCAACGGCAAACATACGCATAGTTAAATTCTCCCGAAAGCTCAGTCTTAAAGACTGGAAATTATCATGAATGCGATGAGAAGTCCGTAAAGCGCAACGCCTTCCGCAAGGCCGACGAAGATAAGAGACTTTCCGAAAATAGTATCGTTCTCAGACAGTGCGCCCAGAGCCGCGGAAGCGGAAGATGCGACCGCGATGCCGCCGCCGATGCCGGAAAGGCCTACTGCCAGAGCTGCAGCTAAATAGCCCAGGCCCTTCGAGATTCCGTCGCTTGCCGCAGCCGCCGTCGTTGCAGTCACCTCAGCCGCTTCGGCGGACTGGGAGAAGCAATAGACGCAACCTATCACCAGAAGGCCGAAAAAGCAGCAAAGATTTACTATGAGAGGAGACTTGCCCTTTTTCCCGTGTTTTGCACGGAGATAGATGACAACGAGAGGGAACGCAACAGCAAGAAGCATTACGATAGCGGTAATAAGTATTTTCATAACGACGACCTCCAAAATTATAGTTGTTTTTCTTTTTATGCCGCTTACTGTTCAACGGCTTTGTAATTTATTATCTTTGGACTGAATTTCACGCCGCCGCCTTCATAGAAGCGTCCAAACATCTCGTAGTACTCAAGACGAAGAACCTGTATGCAGACTAGCATCGCTTCAAGGCCCGTAACGAAGATGTTGCCGAATATGATGCCGCCTATGCTGTGGCCATCACCTGACAGTAGAAACACAACCATCATCATTCCGGCGTGACTGATTGCGAACGCACCGATTCGCAAGAACGAAATGGTGTTTGAAACATAAGAAAGAATGGTTTCAAAAAGTTCGAAAAAACCCTCGACAAAGAACATTACGATTGATTCAGGTAGCCAGTCCTTTTCGCCCTTTATCAGCTTCGTAAGCGGGGTCGCCGCAAGTATCATAAACAGCGGAACACAAACCACAAGGATGATATACGGTGTTGTAATTATATTTTTACCGAATACGGCTTTAAAAACGGCTCCGGCCGCAACGCCCACATACAGCACAAATCCGGCAATCCCGTTTGGCGAAAAGACAACCTTTCGCACATCCTTCTGTCTTATGCCGTTAATTATGTTCATTACCATACAGATTATCAGCAGCACGACACCGAGAGCGACAGCGACAATAAGAATCTTCATCGTATTGCCTCCCTCAAGGACTTTGAAGCCCCAAGGCAGCAGTTCTTCGTTGCCAAAAACGCTGCCGTAAATGCAGCCGAACACCATGGCCGACGTACCGCAGAGAGCAATTATTCGTCCAAGCCACGCCCTCTTGTATTTCCAGATCAACAGGCCAAGAACAACCAGCGTAAAGCCCTGACCGATATCGCCGAACATAATTCCGAAGATAAATGTGTATGTTAGAGCCAGGAAAAGCCTTGGATCCATCTCTCCATATGCCGGCAGCCCGTACATTTCAAGGTATGGCAGGTAAATATCCGAAAGGAAGCCTTTTTTGAACTTAACAGGCGGAGGATTGGTTCTAATTTCCTTCGGGTCAGTCAAAAAGCAGGCGAACCCGCTGAAAGCTTCGCATTCCTCAGCATATTTTTCTGAAATGCTTTTGGGAATCCAGCCGATGATATAGAATTTCCCGTGACGACGTCCGGCATAGGTCAGAATATCAAAGGAATCGCTTTCATATTTGAGCCATGAATAGCAGAGGAGCAGCTTTTCGCTCTCCGTTTGCTTGATTGTGGATAGCTCCTCGTCAAGCGCCTTAATGCGCTCTGTGGCGTCAGTCTTTTCCTTTTCAAGCCGCTTCACGACTTCGTTCGCAGTATCCCCGTCACTTCCCTGCACATCAATCCTAATTCGCTCGAAGCCCATCGACAAAAAGATTGCCTCGATTTTTCCATAAGCCTCCGGCAGCGCGAAATACGCTCCATAGGCCCAGCGATCGTCCCTGCCTGAGGTTAAAAAATACACGTCGGGTCTTTCATCTATAACCTTGAGGCAGTCTTTGAAAGATTCTATAGGCAGTCTGCCGAAATGAAACTTCAAATATTTCATCGTAAACAAATCATGGAGTTCAACGTTGAAGGTGGAGAAATGAGAGAGCTGCTCACCTACTACTTCGTTATTCTTGATGAGGAGAGTTTTTTCTTCCCTCTCCGCCTTAATGGCCGAGACCTTGGACGAAAGATTGTTCAAATAATCTGTTGCGTCGCCGAGCGCCTGTTCAAACTTCGTAAAATCCCTGTAATCAAGTTCGAGGCCCAAGGTTTTTGCAATTTCCTTTGACTTGGCAAGTAAATCCGAATACGGGTTCACAGCGTCAAAAGGAACGAGTTCCTTCACGCCCTGCAAAATCTTGATTGCATTTTCAGGATGGAATTCCCTGTCAACAACGAGGCTCTGTACTGCGGTATCGACCATTTTTTCCGGTCCGGAGAGCGTCACCATGGTCATCGCTTCTACCGACATCGTTTTAGACCTCCCTTTTTCATGCTATGGATATGGTTAAATTACATTTTTCGGATCAACACCGACGCTTACAGCCTCGATGACCCTGCCCAGCTTCTTGCACTCAAGTTCTTTTAAAACCAGATATGCCTGCGGAACGCTCACATCCGCACCGGCAGTTCTAAGAAGCTTCCGGCAGAACCTTTCCATCGAATTATAAAATATGCTCTCGATTCTCCCCGTGTCCGCTCCCTCAAGATGCTTCCCGAGCGGCGACCTGCGCAGTATATCCAGCGCTTCGGCCTCGCTTTTTGCTTCAAGCAGCGCGTTTATCAGTTCCGGCTTAAGATGATAGGTTATCGGAATTAACAGACCGTCCGCCTTCTCAAGCGAGGAGCGGAAGCTCCGCTGAATCCTGATGATGCCTGTGATATTGATAAGATCGGCCTCCAGACCCAGAGTATCCTTAAGCTTTTCTCTGCCGAATCCCTTGTACTGTCTGGAAATATAAGAAAAGATTGCCTTGTAATACGCGTTTTCCAGAGCCACGCCGGCTTCCCAGTAGCTCGGTTTTCCGGTTTCCGGGTTTAGCTTAAGTCCCATAAGCGGCTTATAATAAATGCTGTCTTTTACAGCGTTCAGTATTTCTGTAAGATTTCTGCTGTGCTCAAGTGCATCTATATCGACGGAGCTGTTTTTCTTCATATAATCCGTTAGTTCGAGAGTTTTCGGCAGCGGCGAAGCAGAGCTTTTTTCTTTCAGCGCGTCGAGTATAAAATCGTATTCAGCTCGGTACAGAAAAAAACTCAGGTACTTTCTATCCTCGAAATTAAGGAATTTATAGAGCTTTTCGTAATCCTCATAAACCCTTCTGCGGACAGCCGTCTCCAGCATTTTTGTGGTCGGAGTCGGCGGGATTTCGGCCATAACCATGCTCCAACCCTTATGGCTTCGAAGAATAGCGCATATTTCAGAAGCGCTCTTGCATTCGCAAAGCCTGCGCCAGTCTTCGTCCTTGAGCATCTTTCCATACATCGCCATGACTTTTGCAAAAACGGCGCCGTATTCCATCTGCTGCTTAAGCATCGACATCCACCGCCAGTTTGAATATTTTTTGTACGATGGTTTCCCGTTCTTTATCGTAGAAGGCTTTCAGCTTGGCAAGTTCAGCTTCAAGTTTTTTATCCAGTTCAACAATCTCTGCGTCAGCGCGAGCAGCCTCGTCGTTTTTGGCCTGCGCGATTACCTTTTCCGCCTTTTCGAAATACTGCTTCCGCAGTGCCTCGATATGTTCGTTAACATAGCTGTCAAAGCCCTCTCTGAGTCTGCTCGCCTCATCTGAAACGGCGCGCGCGTTACTTTCGGCTTCAACTATTTTATTGAGTATTTCTACTGGAGTCATACCAATCCCTCTTTTCTGCCATGCTGCACTTATATTATCACTGGAATTTAGAAAAGCAAATGGCATAATACACGAATTATTCAACAATATTCTATGTTGATTTTCCATATTTGCAGATTAATCAGAGAATTGTCATTATTTGCACAGAATTTAAATTTTGGTCATTTGCATTGCGAAGAAAATGGTTTATAATGGGGCTGGCCTATATAGCCATTTAACGTATAATATCATATATCTTAGCATTTTCGAAAGGAAAAAGCCATGAAATATATTCTTGTGATAGGCGACGGTATGGCGGATAATCCTGTTCCGGAGCTGAAAAACCGCACGCCTCTCGAGGTCTCCAAGAAACCATATATAGACAAGCTTGCCGAGCACGGTGTTCTCGGCAGCGTTCTTAACGTGCCGGAGGGCTTTCCTCCCGGGAGCGACACCGCGATAATGTCCATCTTTGGCTGTGACCCTCACTTCTGCTATTCCGGAAGAGCGCCGCTTGAGGTTGCCGCGCAGGGTATTTCCCTTTCGCTTGGCGACGCCGCTTATCGTTGCAATAATGTTACATTAACTGACGATGAGAATGTCCCCTTTGAGCACAAGCTTATTGTTTCACACTCGGGCGGTGGTCTATGCGAAAAACAGGGCGTTGAGCTTGTCGAATACCTTTTTGCTCACCCCGAGTTTAAAGCTCTCTCAGACAAAGCCGGAATGTGCATCTACCCCACCGAATCCTACCGTCACATCGCTGTGCAGAAGCAGGTTGACATCAAAGGACTGGAGCTTGCCCCTCCGCACGATCATATAGGAGAACTCGTTTCGGACTATCTCCCGAAGGGCTGCGCAAACGCCGCTGTTCTGACAGAGCTTATGAAAAAGGCGAACGAGCTTTTGCAGAACCATCCGTTCAATGTCTCGCGCAGAAAAGAAGGTAAGCTCCCCGGTAACGCAATCTGGTTCTGGGCCGAGGGCACAGCGGCAAAGCTTCCGAACTTCACTGAGCAATATGGCAAAACCGGTGCTGTCGTTTCAGCTGTTCCCCTCTGTCACGGAATTGCAAGACTTACGGGACTTGACGTTATAATGGTCGAGGGAGCGACCGGCGAGGTTGAAACCAACTACGAGGGTAAGGTTCAAGCGGCTCTTGACGCGCTCAATACTCACGACTTTGTAGCCGTTCATCTTGAAGGACCCGATGAGTGTACTCATTGCGGAGATCTTAAGGGCAAAATACAGGCCATCGAATGGCTCGACAGCCGCGTAGTCGAACCCTTGTGCGAGTCACTGAAGTCAAAGGACGAAGCTTTTAGAATGTTAATCCTAAGCGACCACAAAACTCTAACAAGCAATCGCCAACATGACGGAGATCCTGTTCCATATATTATATATGACAGTAACAAAGATACACAAGTAGGACTTTCATATTCCGAAGAAAATGGGCTTCGCTGCGCTTTCTTATCAGCTGGAATAGAGCTCATGCCCACGCTTTTCGAACTTAAATAATTGAAGGCCTTATTATATTCTGCCGAAGGGAGTGTTTGGTTATAGATACAATAATGGAAAAAGCCTATGCGAAACTAAACATTTCGCTCGACGTCATCTCAAAGCGTCCCGACGGATATCACGATATGCGCATGGTCATGCAGTCCGTATCGCTATGCGATGATGTGGCGGTCTCACTCCGTGAAGACGGCGCTGTCAATGTTTCCACAAACCTTCACTTTCTGCCGTCCGACGACCGAAACATAGCAGTGAAAGTTGCCAAAGCCTTTTTCTCGAAGCTTGGCAGAAAAGATGTGGGCGCTGACATCAGTATATTTAAGCGCGTCCCCGTATGTGCTGGCATGGGGGGAGGCTCGGCGGACGGGGCAGCGGTTCTACGCGCGCTCAACATACTTATGGGTAAGCCCTTTTCCCAAGTCGAGCTTGAACGTCTGGGCGCGTCGCTTGGCTCGGATATCCCCTTCTGTGTCGCGGGCGGAACCTCTCTTGCCGAAGGAAGGGGCGAATCACTTTCCGAACTGCCGCCTTTTCCAAACTGCCGCTTTGTCATAGTCAAGCCGAAGTTTTCCGTTTCAACTCCGGAGCTTTTTTCAAAAATTGACCTGGTTTCGGTTAAATATCACCCCGACACGCAGGGTCTTGTTGCTTCCCTTAAAAGCGGCGACCTCAAGGGCGTCTGCCAAAGAATGTATAACGTATTTGAAGACGTTTTACCGTCAAAACCAAACGATATTCCGAGAATCAAAAGTTATTTGCTTGACAGCGGCGCTCTCGGCGCTGTCATGACAGGAACCGGCTCCGCCGTTTTCGGCATTTTCGATGATGAAAATAAGGCAAGGCACTCTTTTAATCTGCTTTCCGAGCGCTACAGAGAAGTTTTTATTGCCGAACCGCAGGGGCTTATATCAATCTGATTCGAATTTCCAAAACGATTGTATAATAATATAACAAGCCGTCGATAATAAGTATAATCTTAACAGCAAGGCGGCTTCGTAATATTTCATTGTTGAGTTATACCACGCCTGAAATATACCACAATTGCGAAATCGGGGTTTCATCCACTTTCGCGAACTTGGTTTTTTACTGTAAACGCCTTTCTGTTTAATACATAAAGGCGGTTTATTTTATGAAGCAGCATCTTAAAATTTGGGAAATATCTTTATTAGTCGCTCTGTGCATCACTCTATGCGCCGGAATTTTCGCAAAAGCTGAGCAAGGTCGGCTCTCGGGTGAGCTAATTCGGCTCCATGTCATAGCAAATACTGACAGTACGAGCGATCAGTCCGTGAAGCTCAAAGTCCGCGACAGTGTGCTAGAAGTCCTGACGCCGATGCTCGATGGAGCTACAGATGTTAAGGAAGCAGAAAGTATCATCAAAAGTGCGCTCCCGCAGCTCTGTAGGGTGTCTGAAACGATCCTCATAAACAACGGGAAATACTATTCCGCTAAAGCGGAGATTTGCTTTGAAACTTATCCTACCCGCAACTATGAGGGCTTCGCCCTCCCTGCCGGTAATTATATTTCTCTTAAAATTATTCTCGGCGAGGGCATGGGTCACAACTGGTGGTGCGTTGTTTTCCCGCCGCTGTGCATGACCTCTGTCGAAGACGAGGACGCATTCACAGGACTTTCAAATGAGACTGAAAAGCTGATAACAACCGACGGTAACGAATACCGCGTAAAGTTTCGGATAATTGAATTGTATGAGGAACTTAAGCAGTCATTTAACTAAGAATAGACTCTAAAGTATTATAATTGATCCCGTCTGAGGCGTATTAGGCTCTCCTCTCTCAAACTTGACAAAGGTGACATGGAGTGCTAAAATAACCCTAATCTCCGTGAGGGAGTAGTCAGCGCTTTAAAGCGGTTCAAGTCAACATACATGGCGGTTAATCCGCCTGGCTTGTATTAAATGACCAGACTCATGGATAGGCGCCGCCTGTCCATGGGTCTTTTTTGTAAGAAGCGACGTTACCCGGTTTCAATTTTTGATATGGAGGCAAATTAATGAAGTATTATTGCAGCGAGGTCGACGATGTCCTGGTCGAAGTGAAAAGCTCGCGAAACGGCCTTGACTCGGCGGAAGCTGAAAGAAGACTTGCAGAGAACGGCAAGAACAAGCTTGCCGAAGGAAAAAAGGACTCGCTGCTGAAGCGTTTCTTTAAGCAGATGGCTGACCCGATGATTATCATACTGTTGGTGGCAGCGGCAATCAGCGGCGTTTTAGCCGTTGTGGAGGGGGAAAGCTTTGCTGACGTTATTATCATCCTCTTTGTTGTAATCGTCAACGCAGTGTTGGGTGTTTATCAGGAGAACAAGGCTGAGAAAGCTCTTGAAGCTTTGCAGGAAATGGCTTCCGCCACCAGTAAAATCCTCAGAAATGGACGTATAAGCGTCATAAAAAGCGAGGATATAGTTGTCGGCGATGTGGTTGTGCTTGAAGCCGGCGATGCTGTCCCCGCAGACGGTCGAATCATTGAATCAAACAGTCTTAAAATCGAAGAGGCTGCTCTCACAGGCGAGTCTGTACCTGTGGACAAATTTATAAACATCCTTAATTTAGGCGAAACAAAAGATGTCCCTCTCGGAGACCGCAAAAACATGATTTATATGGGTAGCACAGTTGTTTACGGACGCGGACTTGCTGTCATTACCAGCACTGGAATGGACACCGAGATGGGCAAGATTGCCGAAGCAATTTCTCAGGCCGAAGAGGGTCAAACCCCGCTTCAGATAAAACTTGCTCAACTTTCTAAAATTCTCACATTTTTGGTACTTGGAATATGCGTTGTCATCTTCGCCGTTCAGCTTTTCCGCGACGGTTTTGCAACCGATACAGTACTTAATTCCTTCATGATTGCGGTTTCACTTGCTGTTGCGGCTATACCTGAGGGACTGGCTGCTGTTGTTACCGTTGTCCTCTCAATTGGCGTAACCAACATGAGCAAACGCAACGCTATTATTCGTCGTCTTACGGCAGTTGAAACCCTTGGCTGTGCTCAGATAATTTGCTCAGATAAGACCGGTACTCTCACCCAGAACAAAATGACCGTAGTAGAATACTACGGCGAAAATCAAAAAATGCTTGCCACCGCAATGGCACTATGCTGCGACGCACAGCTCAATTCAGACGGCACAGTAACCGGCGAACCGACCGAAAACGCACTTGTCTATTGGGCAAACTCCTTGGGGCTTGCAAAATATGACCTTGTTGAGGACGAGCCGAGAATCGGCGAAGCACCGTTCGACAGCGTACGCAAGATGATGAGTACCGTTCACAAAACAGAAAACGCTATCATCCAGTACACAAAGGGCGCGCCCGACGAGGTTCTGCGCGTCTGCTCCACTTATCTCAAGGACGGCAAAGTGGCTGAGATGACTGATGAAGCACGAGCTGAAATTCTTGCCGAAAACAAAAAGATGGCCAACAAGGCTCTTCGCGTTCTTGCTGCAGCGCTTAAACCGCATGAAACCGAGCCAAAAAACTTCGCTCCTGAGGATCTGGAAAACGGTCTTTGTTTCGTCGGCCTCACCGGTATGATTGACCCTGTCCGTCCCGAGGTTCGTGACGCAATTGATGAATGCCGCACTGCCGGCATAAGAGCCATAATGATAACCGGTGACCACATTGATACAGCAAGTGCCATAGCAAGAGAGCTTGGAATTCTTACCGGCGATGCAGTTGCCGTTACAGGAGCACAAATTTCCGAAATGAGCGACGCGGAGTTTGAAAAACGTTTCCGCGATATTTCCGTCTACGCCCGTGTTCAGCCCGAGCACAAGGTTCGAATCGTAAACGCATGGCGCAAAGCGGGTTATGTCACCGCAATGACGGGCGACGGCGTTAACGACGCTCCCAGCATCAAGAATGCCGATATCGGCGTGGGTATGGGCATCACAGGAACCGACGTTACAAAGAACGTCGCCGACATGGTTCTTGCCGATGACAACTTCGCAACAATAGTCGGAGCTGTCGAGGAAGGTCGAAGAATTTATGACAACATCCGCAAGGCTATCCAATTCCTGCTCGGCTCCAACATGAGTGAAGTCATTAGTATCTTTGTTGCAACTCTGATGGGCTTTACCATACTTGCTCCCGTGCATTTGCTTTGGATTAACCTTGTAACCGACTGTTTCCCCGCACTTGCATTGGGTATGGAAAAAGCCGAACCTAACTTAATGCACCGCAGGCCCCGCGCCTCCAAGTCAGGAATTTTCTCAGGCGGTCTCGGAGTGGATGTCGCATATCAGGGCATATTGGTATCCATTCTTACCCTGGCAGCCTTTTTCATCGGCCATTTCCTTGAAACCGGCAACTGGGCTATCACCAACAGTGCAGATGGCACAACGATGGCCTTTCTCACAATGTCCATGGCAGAAATTTGCCACAGCTTCAACATGAGAAGTCAACGTGGCAGTATCTTCTCTCTCAACGGAAGAAACAGGGCGCTGAACTTCGCAGCTATCGGAAGCCTTCTTTTAACAACACTCGTCATCGAGGTTCCGTTGCTTGCAAACGCCTTCGGCTTCACGCCCATCAGCATCAAGGAGTACCTTGTTGCCCTTGCTCTGGCAGTCTGCATTATCCCCGCAGTTGAGCTGGTGAAGCTTTTCCAGAGAAAGTATGCTGCTTCAAAGCTTGCATAGTCTTAAATAATTACAATCAGAAAATTGCTCACCTTAAGGTGGGCAATTTTTCTTGACAATTGGAAAATTAGTGATATTATTCTGATATCACATTCATATCCTCCATCCGGAGATAGAATTAATTTTAGGAGGAAATTATATGGAAAAAACTGAACTTTTTACCGAGCAGAAAAGACTCAAAGCGCCTAACGGTATGGCCGTACTCATAATAAACACTCTGGTCATCATCGCCAGCATAGTCGGAGTAATAGTTGGGGCCGAAAAAGGTGAGAGCGGAAGCGGTCTCGGAATTCTTCTTGCGGTCGTCTCTTCTGTTTTAGGCTTTATCATCTGCCCCATCCTGTACGCCGGTTTGAAAGTACTCAAGCCTAACGAAGCGCTTGTCCTGACTCTTTTCGGTAAATACCACGGAACACTTGAGGGCGCGGGTTTCTACTTTGTGAATCCTTTTGTCTCTGCCGTCAATCCCACCAAGGTTACAGCCGCCGAAGCTGCTCAGAAGCAGAAGCAACGTTCCGATAAGTCCGAGAAAACCGACACAGCCGCAGGCAAGGCCGTTTCTCTCAAAGTTATGACGCTCAATAACGACCGTCAGAAGGTCAATGACAAGCTTGGTAATCCCATTGAAATCGGTGTGGTAGTTATCTGGCGTGTAGTTAATGCCGCCAAAGCTGTTTTTAATGTCGACAATTACATAGAGTTTCTGTCGATTCAAGCAGATAGTTCGCTCCGCAACATCGTTAGGCTTTACCCCTATGACATATGGAACGAGGACGAATCCGCTGACGAGCTCTCACTTCGCGGCAGCAGCCAGGAGGTTGCTCAGAAGCTCAAGGAGGAACTACAGACCAAGGTTGGTGACGCGGGACTTGAAATTGTCGAGACCCGTATAACACATCTCGCCTATTCTCCCGAGATAGCCGCCGCGATGCTCCAGCGTCAGCAGGCAAGCGCTATCATCGACGCGCGGAAGCTTATCGTCGAGGGCGCTGTCGGCATGGTCCAGATGGCTCTTACAAAGCTGAGCGAAAACAAGATTGTCGAACTTGACGACGAGCGCAAAGCTCAGATGGTTTCAAACCTACTGGTTGTGCTCTGCGGCAACAAGGAAGCTCAGCCGATAGTCAACAGCGGATCAATTTATTAAGCATTATGGATAAGAACGAAAAATCAAAAAAGCAGGTTCCCCTGCGGCTTTCGCCCTCCCTCTATGACAAGCTCGCGGCCTGGGCGGAAGATGATTTTCGCTCTGTGAACGGGCAGATTGAGTTTCTACTGACTGAGAGCGTCAAAAAGCGCTACGGCAAGAATGCCTTGACTGACGACGAAGGAAATAAGGGATAATGTCCCGCTGTTAGGCTGCCTGACAATAAAATTGAACGCCGCACCCATAAGTGGGTGCGGCGTTCAATTTTATACTATTTTTTCTGATTGTCCAGCACTGACTGCACCTTAGTGGAGTCGACTGACACTATGTAGAACACATACAGTCCGTCCTGCGTGACAATCGCGTCATCCAGCTTAGGTGGCTCAGCCGGCGCATAGGATTCATAAATAGTTTTCTGAGTCTCAATTCTCTTATTAGCGTTTAATTTCAGCTTTGTTGCGGCTTCCTCGTTGGCGCATTTAAAGAGTGCAATCTCTTCGGTCGTCGCGCCGGTCGAGCAGTACACTACACAGTCTGTGACGTCGGCGTCCTCGAAACCGTAGAACGAAGCGGCTATCTCCTTTGTTATGGGACTCAGGAAGTCTGAAAAAGCCCCGCTCTCTTGAAGCTGTGTGGCTATAGCCTCCAAATCATATTCTGTGGGCTTGGCCGTCTGTGCACAACCCGTAAAAGCCCCAACAATCATACAAAATGCCAGCAAGACCAAACTCAACCTCTTCATAACCTTACCCCTTTTTCTATCTAAGCATAATGTGTCTTAACGTAATCTAGCCAAGTTTGATAAACTTTTGCTGAGAAATGCACGCCGTCCGTTGTTTCACCGGCAGGCAGATATCCGTCCGAACCTGCGAGCGCTGACACTAAATCCATATAGTAGCAGCCCTTATCGGCGGCAAGCTGTCTGAGCGCTGTGTTATATTCGTTTATACGGGTCATGTTGAACGTGCTGCTGCTGTTCGACTTTGCCTCACTGACAGGGGTGATACCCATGATATAAATATCGCAATCAGGCTGTGCAGCGATTATGGTATCGAGCATTGGGCTGTAATAATCGATAAAAGTCTGAACATCAAATCCAATTTCGTTGATACCCAAAAGTATGTATATTTTGCCGTATGGCTTTTGAATTAGTCCGTCCACGAGTGTGCCGGAATTGCCGTTATCGAGCGTAATGCAGGCCTTGCTCGTTGCAGCGACTACTGTCATGCTCGTCGCGGCATAATAGTCACAGGTCGTAAGTCCAGAGAACAGACGAAAGCCGTCCATTAGTGAGTTTCCCATAAAGGCGGCGTCCTCGAAATATGAATCATCCACCGCATCGCGTGCCGAAAGATCGGGTCCAGTGACAGCAGTTTCTGTTGGAGATGGCGAGGGTGCCACGCTCTGAACGGCAGGATTCTCCGCAACGGTAGGAGGCACTGCCGCCTCCTCCGAAGATACGGAAGAGGGCTCGGGTGACTGCGCTTCTTGAGCCGCCTCGGACTTTTTACCGAAATAGGCCAAGAGAACAACCAAGGCTATTAAAACGGTAAAAAAAACGACTTGTATTCCTTTGTTTTTTTTATTTGAACGAGTCACGGTTTATGCAGGCCCCTTTATGTAAATTCCACATTATGTCTACCTTGTCAACTAAATATATTATAGACAGACGCTTATCAATATGCAAGAATTATTTTGCATATTTTCGACTTTTATTTAGGCTTTTTCTAAGCTAATAAAAATTGTAATTTTGGTTTCAAAAATAGTCCCGCGGACACGGCAAATGCTGTATCCGAGGATAGTCAAACATTTCTCTAGTCTTAGTGCAATCAATATCCTAACTCGAATCTCGCCATATCGTTTTATTCATCTCAACATCTCCGTTAACTCAAATTATTTGTGTCTCAGCACGAGATTTATGTATGAATTTGCGATTTATGAACTTACTATATCAAAAAGGCTTACACATGGTAACAGACGATTGCCAATAACAACATTTATAATTGTTTACTGAACCTTAGTCTCGGAAACAATTGACCCTTTTACTGTTTAATGATATAATTTTGGGAATAACTGATTTTATCAGGCGTCAAATTTGCGAGGGTTAGCTATGTGGATATCGGACAAATGGAAAGACTATGAACTTATAGATTGCTCGGATGGTCAGCGGCTTGAGCGCTGGGGCAGCCAGATACTCGTGCGTCCGGATCCTCAGGCGATATGGGAAACGCCGCAGACTAATCCCGCGTGGATGAGACCTTCGGCAAAATACAGCCGCAGCTCTGAGGGCGGCGGGCACTGGGAGAAGAGCAATCTTCCCGAGAGTTGGAAGCTACACTATGGTGAGCTAACCTTCAACATAAAGCCCATGAATTTCAAGCACACCGGCATCTTCCCCGAGCAGGCGACGAACTGGGACTTCGCGATGGACACAATCGAAAAAGCCGAGCGGCCTATCAGTGTTTTGAATCTTTTTGCCTATACGGGCGCCGCGACGCTTGCCTGCGCTAAAGCCGGCGCTTCTGTCTGTCATGTGGACGCCGCAAAAGGCATGGTCGCGTGGGCAAAGGAAAACGCCGCTGCCTCAGGGCTTAATGACGCTCCGATACGCTGGATAGTCGACGATTGCATTAAATTCGTCGAGCGCGAGATACGCCGCGGTAAGCGTTACGACGCGATCATAATGGACCCCCCTTCCTATGGGCGCGGCCCCAGCGGAGAGATATGGAAGCTCGAGGATAACCTCTGGGACTTCGTCTGCCTATGCGCCGGCGCTCTTTCGGACGAGCCTCTTTTTGTAATCATCAATTCCTATACGACGGGGCTCTCCCCTTCCGTACTCACATATATCTCCGAAAGCGTTTTCACAAAGAAATTCGGCGGTCACAGCGAAAGCCGCGAGCTGGGGCTCCCCGTTTCGGAAACAGGACTTGTCTTGCCCTGCGGAGCTAGCTGCCGCTGGCTGGCGAAATAAAGGAAAAGAAAAAATATGAGTTCAATCATCCAAGTTAAAGACGTCGTTTTTCGTTATGAGGGCGAAGAAGAGCCCGTGCTGAACAAAACGACACTCGAAATAGAAGAGGGCGCTTTCGTCGTCATTCTTGGTCACAACGGTTCGGGAAAATCGACACTTGCCAAGCACCTTAACGGCATCCTGACGCCCGACGAGGGCAGCATTTTTGTTAACGGCATGGATACGCGGGACTATGAAAAGCTCCTCGATATCAGACGCACCGTGGGCATGGTTTTTCAGAATCCCGACAACCAGATGGTTGCCTCCGTCGTTGAAGACGATGTGTCCTTTGCGCCCGAGAATCTGGGGCTTCCGTCTGATGAAATCCGCGCTCGAGTTGACGAAGCGTTAAAGCTCGTTGATATGTACGATTACCGACTTCACGCTCCTCATCTTCTCTCCGGCGGTCAGAAGCAGCGAGTAGCGATTGCAGGCGTCATCGCCATGCGTCCGCGCTGTATCGTTCTGGATGAGCCGACAGCGATGCTCGACCCTCAGGGGCGGCGCGAGGTCATCGGCACAATTAAGCGGCTCTGCCGCACAAACGGCATCACGATAGTTCTTATTACTCACCACATGAACGAGGCAATTGATGCCGACCGCGTATTCGTCATGTCGAACGGCGCTGTTGTGAGCGAAGGCACCCCGAAAGAAGTTTTCTCAAATGTCGAGTCGCTGAAGGCCGAAGGGCTGACAGTTCCCGATACGGCAGAGCTTTTATATGAGCTTAAGCTCGAGGGCTTTGAGTTCCCCGAGGGTACGCTTACCGTCGAGGAATGTGCGCAGGCTATATCCTTAGCTTTAAAATAAACACCTGTATGTGGGGGACAGATTCCCCCCTTCCGAAAACAAAGGAAAAGATATAATGCCAATCATAAAGACAGATGCGTTAACGCACGTTTACAGCAAAGGTAGCCCCTTTGAAAGCGTTGCGCTCGAAAATATAAATATTGAGATTGCACAAGGGGAATTTGTTGGGCTCATCGGACACACCGGTTCGGGAAAGTCCACCTTCGTCCAGCACCTGAACGGACTTCTGCTTCCGACGAACGGCCGGGTTCTCATGGACGGAGCCGATATAAATTCGTCCAAGAAGCTTCGCCACGAGGTTCGCTTCAAGGTTGGACTCGTTTTCCAATACCCCGAATATCAGCTTTTTGAGGAAACAGTGTTCAAGGACATCTCCTTCGGGCCACGAAACATGAAGCTTTCAAAGCAAGAGATTGATGAGCGCGTCCGCGAAGCGTCCGGTTTTGTCGGCGTACCCGAATCGCTTTTTGAAAAATCTCCGCTTGAAATTTCTGGCGGACAGAAGCGCAGGGTAGCAATTGCCGGCGTCATAGCCATGCGTCCTGATGTGCTCATATTGGACGAGCCAACGGCTGGTCTCGACCCCGAGGGCTGCGAAAGCATCTTGAAAAACATCGCTGATTACCGCAGGGCGACCGGAGCGACTATAATCCTCGTTTCGCACAGCATGGAGGACATTGCAAAGATTTCCGAAAGACTCATAGTTTTCGACGGCGGTCATATCGTCATGGACGGCAGCCCCATGGAAGTTTTCTCACAGGCGTCAAGGCTCCGCAGTATCGGGCTTGATGTGCCTGTCGTAACAGACATAGCGACACGGCTTCGGGAGCTTTCTATCGATGTTCCCGAGTGCTGCTACACCGTTTCTCAGCTTCGCGACGCGATACTCTCCTTGAAAAAGGGGGCTGCATCATGCTGAAGGATATAACACTCGGTCAGTATTTTCCAGGAAACAGCTTTATACACAGACTCGACCCGCGCACGAAGCTCATGTGTACAATTGTATACATCGCGGCACTATTCGTTGCGAAATCCTATGTGACTTACGGGATACTTCTGCTCATGCTCTTCCTTTCCGTGGCAGTCTCCAGAATCAAGCCCTCCGCGCTTTTGAAAGGTCTTAAACCTCTTGCGCTGATAATTATCTTTACCGCCGTACTGAACCTTTTTTACATCAAGGGCGGAAAAGAGCTTGTCACCTTCTGGGTTCTGTCGATAACCACCGAGGGCATAAAAACAGCGTTTTTCATGGTGTTTCGAATAATGATGCTCATTACCGGCACCTTTCTATTGACCTACACCACAACTCCGATGGCACTGACGGACGGGCTGGAAATTATCCTGAATCCGCTGAAGAAGATTCACGTTCCTGTGCATGAGTTTGCGATGATGATGAGTATTGCCCTTAGATTTATCCCTACACTCATCGAAGAGGCGGACAAAATTACGAACGCTCAAAAGGCGCGCGGCGCCGATTTTGAGACCGGAAAGTTGACCGAGCGAGCCAAGGCGCTTTTGCCGCTTCTGGTTCCGCTTTTCGTCAGCGCATTCCGCCGTGCAGACGAGCTTGCGATTGCCATGGAGTCCCGCTGCTACCACGGCGGCGAAGGGCGCACCCGCATGAAGAAGCTCAGTATGAAAGCGTCAGATTTCATAACGATTTTTGCGTCACTTATTTTTCTAGCGGGCATAATCGTTCTTGCGCAGTTTGGATTCTGAGAGGACGGTAGTCATATGAGAAATATTGCCCTGCGTCTTTCTTACGATGGAACGCGCTACCACGGCTGGCAGGTTCAGAAAAACGATATAACTGTTGCCGAAACTCTTGAAAAAGCGCTCACAAAGATTTGTGAGCACCCCGTCAAGGTTGTTGGCTGCGGAAGAACGGACGCCGGCGTTCACGCCCTGCGCTACTGCGCGAATTTCAAAACCGAGTGCACCATACCAACTGACCGTATCCCACTCGCTGTAAACGCACTTTTGCCCTTTGATATCGCGGCGACGGATGCAGTCGAAGCACCCGAGGATTTTAATTCAATTCAGTCGTGCATTAAGAAAGAGTACGTTTATAAGCTTCACAATTCACGTATCCGCGACCCGTTTTTCACAAGCCGTGCCTGCTTTTTTCCCTCTGTTCTTGATGCCGAACGCATGAAGGCAGCGGCGAGATTTTTTGAGGGAACGCATGATTTCAGAGCCGTGCGGAGTGTCGGAACAGAGACAAAGACTACTGTTCGAACCGTTTACTGGTGCGAAGTAGAAAAAGAGGGCGACATGATATCAATGCGTATTTGCGCCGATGGCTTTCTTTACAACATGGTTCGCGCTATAATGGGAACTGTCGTCTACGCGGGACTCGGAAAGATTGAGCCCGAGGATATCCCCTCTCTTCTTGACGGTGGCGACCGCCGACTTACGGGTCCCACTATGCCGCCTCAGGGGCTTTATATGTCCCGCGTCTGGTATGATGGTGCAGTCGGCGAAATGATGATGCGGTGAACCTGTATATAATTACTATTAACAAATAATCTATATATTTTTCGGAGAATATGCTATAATGACGGCGTCATTTGCTGTCAGGCAGAGGAACGCTTGGAGTTTTATTATGGTGAGTGACAAACACACAAAACAGAATAACACCAGCAGAATACTTGCCGTGATTCTGACGCTTCTTGTCGTGATACTCGCGGTCATTGTTTTTCTTTACAAGGATCGGTTTGTTCCGTCCTCCCTGTCAAAGGATTCGGAAGACCTCGCCGACATGATATCTTCGAACGAGCCCTTTACATATGAAACCGGCTCACAGCAAATGTTCGCGCTTATGGGAAGCGACCTTGCTGTCGCATCTTCCACAGGTCTTCAGCTCCTTGATAAAGACGGGAACACTGTTTCCCGCGAAGTTTTTTCAATGATAAATCCTGCTGTCTGCGGGAGTGACAATACCTGTGCTTTTTATGACGTGGGAGGCTATTCCCTCCGTATCTACAAGGACGGAGAATTCAAAAATATGGACCGCGATTCCGCGATTACCTCCGTTTCTGTCAATAGCTCCGGCTATTATGCCGTTGCGGGAGTGGATTCCGGGTACAAGGGCAGCGTGAAGGTCTACAATTCGGCTCTTGAACCTGTTTATGAGTGGTATTCGGGTTCCGGCTATATAATCGACGCCGCTGTTTCGCCGGACAGCTCAATGCTCGCCGTGCTCTGCGTCGAGTCCTCCGGCAGTATCGTCCACATTTTCAAAATGGACAACGAGGACGAATACGCTTCCGCCTCCGTGCCGGATGAGCTTGCCTTTAAGCTCAGCTTTGAAGAGGGCGGCAATTTCTGCATTATTTCCGAAGAATCAATGCACTTTTTCAGCTCAAACGGAGAAGAGCTTTCAAATTATGATTTCGGCGACGATTACCTTGCCGACTACGAGCTCAATGAAAACTGCTGGGCAGTCGTACTAAGCAAGTACGTTTCGGGAAGCGATGTGACGCTCTTGAGTTTCGGAGGCAGCGGCAAGCACGACGGCTCATCCACGCTTTCTTCCGAGCCTGTGGCGCTTGCCTCACAGGGAGGAAAGCTGCTTGTTCTCGGTTCATCCGACATTGCGCTATATTCTCGCGATCTTCACCTTCAAAAACAGAACCATGTCGTTCCGGGCTTTGTTTCGGCCGTTCTACTTCCAAGGGACAGTGTGCTTCTTCTTTCCTCTCATTACGGAGAAAAATGCGAATTTCGCTGATGGTCGCTCCCTCTTCCCTTGACAGGTGGTCAAAGTAAATAAAAGTACGGGCGAATTATGAGTCCGGGCAAGGTGAGGTATGGTATGAGATTTGTATTTGAGGTGCTTCTGCTATTAATAATTGCTTTCTGCGCATGGAACGGCTATAAAAAGGGTCTTGTAATGTGCATAGGAACCATACTTGCAATAATAATATCTCTATATGTGGGTGATCTTCTCGGCGACACGTTCTCATCAGCAGTGCAACCGGTGCTTCGTCCTTTTGTAAGTGGATATATGAACGGCACAGAAGGTATAATAACCGAAAATGCAAATGAGCTTCTTGGTACCGCTAACGCCGGTCTTTCTGTTGACGAAGCTCTTGCAATGAATCCGGAGATTAGGCACGATCTCTGCGTCAAAAGCTACGAGATGGTCGGCATCTACAGCTCCGCCTCGGAAAAAATGGCGGAAGAGGCAATTGCTCTTTCGGAGGAAAACGGTGAATCTCTCGCTATATCAATTGTGGATGCAATGTGCCATAATCTTTCTTACTGTCTTATTTTCATCTTATTTTTCCTGCTTTCTGTGATAATAATTACGGTGATAGGAAATCTCTTCAATCTCAGCTTCACAATTCCGGGAAAAGATAAGCTCAACAGAATTGGAGGCGCCATAGCAGGTGCCGTCACCGGAATCCTAATTAGTATGACTATTACATGGGTGCTCAAGTTCTGCGGTGCGGCATTGCCCGAGGAAGAAATGCGCCGCACCCTTCTAACCGCCCTGTTTTTAAAAATCAACCTGTTATCCGCGGTTCTGACCATATAGTCGCTAAAAAACCGCTAACCTTTTCAAGGAGAATTAATTTTATGCAACCTACCGTTTGCGCTCGTTGTAAAAAGAATATGGCCGTTATTTTCATATCCAAAATTGAAAGCGGAGAGACCGTCAACGAGGGTCTCTGTCTTAAGTGCGCCCGTGAACTCCATATCAAGCCTGTTGACGATATTATGGCCAAGATGGGTATATCCGATGAGGATCTTGATACAATTACAACTGAAATGTCCGCAGTCATTGGCGGAGCTGATTCCTCAAGTGAGCCCGAAAACGTCGACATGCCGGAGGATGAATCCGGAAAAACCGCGACCTTCCCCTATCTCAACAGGCTTTTCGGAGCAGACAGTATGTTTAATCCCATAAACTCTTCTTTTCCCCAGCCTCCGCAGCCTTATGAGAACCGCTCCTCTAAGAGCGACACCAAGGAGCCTTTTGTCCGCAACAACTCAAAACTCAAGTTTCTGAACAATTACTGCATCAATCTCACCGAACGCGCAAGCGAAGGTCTTTTAGACAATATGATCGGGCGCGAGGAAGAGCTTGAGCGTGTCATTCAAATATTGAACCGCCGCCAGAAAAATAACCCCTGTCTCATCGGCGAGCCTGGCGTCGGAAAAACCGCCATTGCGGAGGGGCTTGCCCAGCGCATCAATGACGGGAAAGTGCCTTATAAGCTCCGTGATAAGGAAGTCATGCTTCTTGACCTCACAGCTCTCGTCGCCGGAACACAGTTCCGCGGTCAGTTTGAAAGCCGCATGAAGGGGCTTATCGAAGAGATACGCAAGCAGGGTAACATTATCCTTGTCATTGACGAAGTGCATAACATAGTCGGCGCAGGCGACGCCGAAGGCAGCATGAACGCCGCGAACATACTGAAGCCCGCCCTTTCGAGAGGCGAGATTCAGGTCATCGGCGCGACCACCTTCACAGAATACCGCAAGCACATCGAAAAGGATTCCGCGCTTGAACGCCGTTTCCAGCCGGTGATTGTCGCCGAGCCCTCAATCGAGGACAGCGTCAAGATAATTAAGGGCATCGCGCATTACTACGAAGACTATCACGGCGTGGCAATACCGGAAGAGATGAGCCGTAGAGCCGTTATTATGAGCGAGCGCTATATTACAGACCGCTACCTGCCCGATAAGGCCATCGACCTCATTGACGAAGCCTGTTCGGACGTTAACCTAAAAAGTCCCTCCATCGAACGTATGTCCGCCATAACCAAGGAGCTTGCAGACCTTGACAAAGAGCGTGAACTTCTTCTTTCTGACAGCGGTAATGACGGCAACTTTGCCAGACTTGCCGAGATTCGCAGTCTCTGCCTTCAGCTCACCGATGAGCAAATGCGCCTGCGCGCAAAGGGTAAGCCCGCTCTGACGGAAGAAAACCTCGCGCGGGTCATTGAGCTTTGGACGAAAATCCCCGCAAGCAGCATACGCGAGGACGAATTTGAAAAACTTTCGGAACTGCACACGCGCCTTAAAGCTCATATTGTCGGACAGGACGAAGCTGTTGACACCGTCTGCGCCGCTATAAAGCGCAACCGCATCGGGCTTTCTGCTAAGCATAAGCCTGTCAGCTTCATTTTCGTCGGAAGCACGGGTGTCGGCAAAACGGAACTCGTTAAGCGTCTAGCGGAAGACCTGTTTAACACCCCCGAATCGCTAATCAGACTGGATATGTCCGAATTTATGGAAAAGCATTCCGTTTCACGCATCATCGGCTCGCCTCCGGGCTATGTCGGTTATGATGAGGCCGGCCAGCTCACCGAAAAAATACGCCGCAAGCCCTACTCGGTCGTTTTGTTCGACGAGATAGAAAAGGCTCACCCCGACGTTATGAACGTACTTTTGCAGATACTTGACGATGGTCGCATCACTGACGCGCAGGGTAGAACGGTGAACTTTGAAAACACTGTTATTATCATGACTACAAATGCCGGCAGTGACAGAAGAGACGGTAAGGTCGGCTTCGGCGGTTCTGTTTCCGATCTGGGTAAGGACAGAGCGATGAAAGCCCTCAAGGACTTCCTCCGTCCCGAATTTATTAACCGTATCGACGAAATCGTCTGCTTCAATAGCTTATCCGAGGAAAATTTCCGCGGTATCGCAAAGCTCATGCTGGAAGAGCTGCGCACTGCTATGACCGAAAAGAGCGTTGCGCTCACATATGACGATGCGCTGATCGAATACCTCGCCAAAAAGAGCTATTCCCTCACCTACGGCGCTCGAAACCTTCGCCGTCTTATCCAGAAGGAAATTGAGGACGCCATGGCAACCGAGATTGTCGATCGCTTCCAAGGCAAAGTTTCCAGAATCGTAATCACGATTGAGGACGATAAGCCGAAGATCACCGCAATTTGAAAAATCAAACATATAAGAGCTCGGCTTTAAAAGCCGAGCTCTTATGATTATATTTAATTGTGGGCTACTTATAATAGTCCAAAGCCGCAAGGTCTGTTATTATCGCGGCGCACGAGCCGTCGTCCAGCGCCTTGAAGCACGCCTCTGTACCGCCAGGAATCTTGACGATATATTCCGGTTTTTCGCTCAGCGACTTGCTACCGTCCAGAACAGCGTTGAAATATCTGTTCTCGCTCAAGGTCAGCGTCTTTCCTTTAAGACCTCCTGCACTCCGAACACCCGAGCTGCGCAGTGATGCGAGAACTATTGTGTTCTTCAAATATACAGGAGACTGGTAGATGTCAGTGTCGCTCTCATCATAGGCAAAGCCACCCCAGACGCAGTCCACATTGCCGGAGTTCAGCTCCACAACCGCCTGCGAAACGTCGATTGGCAGGAATTTCGCCTTCCAGCCAAGCTGCTTGCAGACTTCCCTCGCGAGGTCGACATCAAAACCAGTTGCCATTCCTCCGTTAGTTTTCCCAGAAAAAGGCAAACGTCCCTCGTCATAGCCTATATTAAAGGTACGCGTTTCAAGCTCCTCGTCAAGCTTGTCCAAGGCATTCTCGTCGCCCTTGAGCAGCGAAACATCTTCTCCAAACCACTTTAGGGACAGCTCTGAAACCTTGCCCGAGGACTGGAGGACCTTGAGCGCGGCTATGACTGCTTCTCCTGCTTTGTCATCAAGCCTGAAAGCGACGCAAAATTCCTGCTGCGTTAGCTTGTCGGCAACGCGGTATTTGTTGTTGCCGCCGATTCCGCAGCCTGCTATTGAAATTATTAGCAATAATGAGAGTATAAACGCAATAACGCGTATTTTTTTCTTCATATTCACCACCGCATAATGTGACATTATGTGACATCATATTTATCTGTAATATAATATTATAGCGCTTGAAACAATTCAAGTGGAATTTGTGAACTCCTGTTACTAAAAAATAGAGGAACTTTTGTAGGTTCCTCCATAGCACCGATTTTAACTTTTATTGCTCCTCTGAGTACCTTGCCAAAAACTGCTTTGTACGCTCTTCCTTCGGATTAACCAGAACCTCCTCAGGCGAGCCCTGTTCTACGATGACTCCTCCGTCCATGAAAATGACCCTGTCCGCCACCGCTCGTGCAAACGCCATTTCGTGGGTCACTATGACCATGGTCGTGCGCTTTTCGGCTAGCTCTTTAATAACCTTGAGTACTTCTCCCGTCAGCTCAGGGTCAAGCGCGCTTGTCGGCTCATCAAAGCACAATATGTCAGGTCTCAGAGCCAGTGCCCGCGCAATTGCCACTCGCTGCTGCTGTCCTCCGGAAAGCTGATGCGGATAGTAGTCTATTTTGTCTGAGAGCCCCATGCTCTCAAGGGTTTTTCTGGCCTCCGCGTCAATTTCCTCAAGAATATTTTTCCTGTTCTTCTTAAATTCTGTTCTTTCGTGCGCCAGAAGCTCGGAAGCGAGCTTGACGTTCTTTAATACGGTATACTGAGGAAAAAGATTAAAATTCTGAAATACTAAACCAAAGTGCAGGCGTTTTTTCCTGATTTCGCTTTCCTTCTGGGTCTTGGGATCCTCCGCGTCAAAAATCACATTGCCGTTTATCTTTATACTTCCGCCGTCCGGACGCTCCAGAAAGTTCAGACAGCGAAGAAGCGTCGTTTTTCCGCTTCCAGAGGAACCTATTACCGCTATGGTTTCTCCCTTATCCAGAGAAAAATCGATGTCCTTGAGTACCTGAAGAGAGTCGAAGCTCTTTCGCAGGTTTCTTACTTCTAAAATAGACATGCTCTCGCCTCTCTCCTACTTGAAATATGACAGCTTTTTTTCAAACCAGCCAAGCAGCAGTGTCAGGATGCCGCAGGCGACGAGGAAGAAAACCAACGTGTAGAACAGCGGCCAGATTATGCCTTTAGCGGTATACTCCTGCGCCATCATAATGATTTCCTTGTTAGCGATAACACGGGCAAGCGAGGTGTCCTTGACAAGCGTCATAATCTCGTTTCCAATTGGCGGAACGATGCGCTTGACCACCTGCAAAAGCGTGACCTTGAAAAATATCTGGGATTTGGTCATACCCAGTACCTGCCCGGCCTCCTGCTGTCCCGCAGGAATGCCGCCTATGCCGCCTCGGAAAATTTCGGAGAAGTAGCAGGCATAGTTGATTATGAACGCAGCGATAGTTGCCTCCATGCGTCCGACTGCTTCGGCTCCCCATATCAGTCCCGGGCCATAAAACACGATTATTATCTGGAGCATCAGCGGTGAACCACGTATAATCCAGACAAACGTCTTTGTCAGCCATGACAGCGGCTTAAAGCGGCTCATAGAGCCCAGCGATATCAAAAGCCCCAGCGGAAGCCCGAGGACGAGAGTTATAAGGAATATCTCGCCGTTCAGCGCAAAGCTCTCCAGGAGGCGCGAGGATACTACAGAAATGCTCATATGTATACTCCCAGTTACACGCACAAAGGGGCAGGGTGATTCTCCCTGTCCCTTAGCGCATTATAATGCTAAATAATTATATTACTTTTCTATTGAAGGCGCAAGGCTCAAACCATATTTTTCTGCAAGCGCTGACAGAGTTCCGTCCGCAACCAATTCTTTGATTATCTCGTTGACCTTATCTGTCACATTGCTGCCTTTGCGGAAAGCAACACCGTATTCCTCCGCAGCAAGTTCAACTCCGTCCACAATCATGAGATCGGAGAAATCGGTTCCCTCGCCGACCATCGACTTTGCAAGCGTCCAGTCGAGGACTGCCGCGTCTGCGGTTCCAGCCTTGACCTCGAGGAGACAGTCAGTCTGCTTGTTCATTCCAATATATTCGGCTTTTGCGAGGTCTGCATCCGGCTCGGAATCTTCACTTCCGATAATCTGCATCTCACCGGCGGAGCCTATCTCAGCAACGACCGTCTTTCCGATGAGGTCGGCAGTCGACTTAATGCCGCTGTCGGCCTTGACCACGATGACCTGCGCATTTTTGACATAGGGTAGAGAGATGCTCATGTTTGCGCTGCGCTCATCGGTAATTGTAAGACCGTTCCAGATGCAGTCAATGCTTTTCGCGCTGAGCTCGACTTCCTTGGTATCCCAGTTGATTTCAACGAACTCAGGCTCTACGCCGAGCTTTGCGCAAACCGCTTTCGCAAATTCCGTGTCGAAGCCTGTAAAATCGCCGTTATCGTCAGTATAGTTCATCGGTTCGTACACCGTGTAACCTATCACCATCTTGCCGTTGTCGGTTATGTATGCAAGATCGTCGTCAGCGCTTGCGCTTGCGCTGGGAGCTTCGCTCTCGGCTGTTGGCTTTGTGCCGCATCCGGACAGAAGTCCAAAGCACATTGCCGCCGCAAGCAGCAAGACTATAACAGTTTTGATGTTTTTCATTTCATTTCCTCCAAAATTACGGGTATTGCATGTCGCAAAAACATTGTACCACATTAGTGAGATAAAGCAAGCGCATTTAGCAAAATGCTTGTGCATTTTTTGCACAGAGCCATATTCCCATATTTTTATTGCTTAAGCCGCTATTTTCAGTGTGTTTTTTACATTTTGTTAATGTATTTGAATTATTCGCTGGTATAATGTATTATATATCTTATAATGAATACAACATATTCGGAAGGACGTGTTTTCATGTCTAAAAAAGCCTTAATAATAGAAGACGACGCTAATATCGCGGAGCTTTTGCGCCTATATCTCGAAAAGGACGGTTTCGACGTCATTAAAGCTTCGGACGGAGGAACAGGAGTCCGTTATGCTCTTACCGAAAACCCCGACGTGATTCTCCTCGACATCATGCTGCCCGTTCTGGATGGCTGGCAGGTTTGCCGGAAGGTTCGTGAAACATCTAAGACTCCGATCATCATGCTGACCGCCAAGGGCGAGACCTTCGACAAGGTGAACGGTCTCGAAATGGGTGCCGACGACTACATAGTCAAACCTTTCGAGGTTAAGGAACTGCTTGCCCGCATCCACGCAGTCATGCGCAGAACGGAACCGGAAGAAAAATCCGGCGAGAGGAAGCTCAGCTTTGAGAAGCTTGTAATTAATCTTGATTCCTACGAACTCATCGTCGACGGTAAAAAGGTCGAAACTCCTCCGAAAGAAATGGAGCTATTGTTCCACTTAGCCTCGACTCCGAACAGAGTCTACACCCGCAATCAGCTTCTGGACGAGGTTTGGGGCTTTGATTATTTCGGCGATTCCCGCACTGTTGACGTCCATGTGAAGCGTCTTCGCGAAAAGCTCGAGGGAGTTTCCGAGCAGTGGACGCTCAAGACCGTCTGGGGCGTCGGTTATAAATTTGAGCTTGACGAAAAAGCCTAAGATATAATGTCCGCAAAGAGAACATTGTATTTAATCCTATGCATATATCATCACGCCACTTTGCGGCTATGATATAAAGACGAAACGGCCGCTGACGGCCGTTTCGCGTCTTGAGGAGAGATAAACGATTGAAAAGCATATACTTTAAAAACTTTGTAATGACGGCTATGCTCGTTGTCATCAGCTTCTTCGTTCTGGGAACGTCCATAGTCATACTCGGGCGCTCTTTTGCTCTCAATCAAAAGCGCGACAGCATTGCGCTGGGTGCCACCGAGGTCTCGAAGGCCGCTTCTGCATTTCTGGAGGAGAACAGTGACCTTAACGCCTGGTATCTACGTCTTATAATAAGCTCGCTGGCAAAGAGCACCGGAAACGAAATCTTTATAACCGACACTCATGGTGCTATTGTTTCAAGCTCCGATATGGATGTCGTTTCGCCCTACATCGGCAAACAGATAAGCAATAGTATAATGGAAGAGCTGTATAGGAACGGCAAGTTCCAAAAACTCACCACGTTGGAGAATCTATATAATAACCGACCTTATTATATCGTAGCGTTGCCGGTAACGGTCGATGCGGACATGGTGGCGGCATACGTTTTTGTCGGTTCGGACTGCACGGAGATTATCGCCGCGTGGGGTACTGCGTCCACGGTCTTCGTGTCGACGGCGCTTATCGTCATGCTGCTCGCTGTCATTCTTTCCTATTACAACTCCAAGCGCCAGTCCGAGCCTCTTTTAGAGATGGCATCTGCCGCCCGGCGCTTTGCTCACGGCGATTTTTCCGCCCGCGTTGCGGACGAGGGCCGCGAGGACGAGATTGGAGAGCTCACGGAATCTTTTAACTTGATGGCTGAATCTCTGGAAAAATCCGAACAGCTAAGAAGTGAGTTTATCGCGAACATTTCACATGAACTTAAGACTCCTATGACGACAATTGCCGGCTTTGCCGACGGCATACTGGACGGTACCATCCCGAAAGATGATCAGGACAAATACCTCGCCACGATTTCAAGCGAGACGAAGCGTCTTTCCCGTCTTGTGAGGCAGATGCTGCAAATGAGCAAGATTCAGTCTGTCGACACGGTTGCGCTGCTTGCCCGAAGCTTCGACCTCTCCGAAGTCATTATGCGTACCCTCATAAACTTTGAGAATAAGATTACGCAGCGCGGACTCGACGTTGATTGCCAGCTCCCAGAAGAGAGGATAGTCGTCCGCGGCGATGAGGATTCGATTACACAGGTAGTCTATAATCTGCTTGATAACGCCATAAAGTTCTCCGAAAAAGGATCAACTCTCGGAATTTCACTCTGGAAGCAAAACAACAAAGCCTTTGTTTCAATTAAGAACCACGGCGAGACAATAGCGCCTTCGGAGCTTCCCTTCGTCTTTGACAGGTTCCACAAAACCGATAAATCGAGAAGTCTTGACCGTGACGGCGTAGGGCTTGGACTTTCCATTGTTAAGACCATTCTCAACAACCACAACGAGGACATTACAGTCACAAGCCGTGACGGTGTAACAGACTTTATGTTCACTGTCAGGATGAAATAAAAAGCCGTTCCAAATTAATGTATAAGTTCATAAACTTTTCACATTATATTCATAACGCGTACAAAAGTCTGTTTTATCATTAAGACATGTTCAAGGAGAAAGAAATGAATGTCAACTCTTTGAACTCCAACTAAGATTCTTTTCTCCCCTCTATAATATAATCCTCTCTCAAGCAGCTAAGCTCCGGGTAAAACCGGGGCTTTCTGTTATCCAGCGGAGCACGGGAGTCTCTCGCCGAAAATAACAGGCCCCGTATTAACGGAGCCTGTTATGATTTTTACTGCTTTTCAATTATGTGGACATTCAGATGGTCGAAGGTCATTTCGATTCCGCGCTCCTTGAACACCTTCCGGACGTTCTCATTCATCGCAAACTGCATGTCTCCGTAATCTTCTCTTTTAACCCATACCCGTACAACATATTCCACGGAGCTCTGCTTGTATGCGTTTAGCCCTACGGCAGGCGCAGGGTTCTTAAGAATTCTTCCCTCCGCTTCAATCACATCCATAAGCGCTGTTTTAACATCTTCAGTCGGCGCGTCATAGGACGCATTGAAAACGAGATCCAGACGTCTTAGCTTTTCTCTAGTGTAGTTTATAATCTTTGCTCCCGCGACCTGGCTGTTCGGAACATAAATAACTTTGTTATCGACTGACACGACGGTCGTATATAACAGTTCGACCTTATCGACCGTGCCGGAAACTCCGTCCAGCTCTACGTAGTCACCCGCAGCGAACGGCTTTGAGGTCAGTATCGTGAAGCCGCTGAAAATATTGGAAAGCAGGCCCTGTACTGAGAGTGAAAGAGCAAGACCTGCGACACCGACCAGAGCCACAAGAGAAGATATTTCAATCCCAAGCTTGGACGCAACGGCAATTAGTGCAATTATCCACAGCGCGACCTTAATACCGCTGCGGATGAAGCCCTTGACAGTATTGTCGAGCTTACTGCGGGTCTGAATATGGTCAATAATTTTTAAAACTATAGTTATAACGATTAGACAAACCAGAAAAACCAAAACCGCCGAAATAAGCGCCATCAAGCTAATAGTACCTATTGAAATCTTTGAAACAGAGTCAAGTGTATCTGTCAGGTTCATATATATCGCTCCTATTAAATATTTGTCTTTAATTAACAAATATAGTATACCAAAAAATTGAATAATGTCAAAGCTAGCCTTTTCTTTGCAGCGTGAAACTTGGTAAAATAATGAAAAAAGACTATCTTGGACTTGACAAGCGTAGTTTTTTTGGTATAATCAACTTTGCGTTCATACGTTGATACGCGGGCGTAGCTCATTTGGCAGAGCGCCACCTTGCCAAGGTGGAGGTAGCGAGTTCGAATCTCGTCGCCCGCTCCAAAAAGACATACCTTTCAGATGAATGGAAGGTATGTCTTTATTTTTGCGAGATAGTTTGGTATATTTGAACCATAAATATAAGATCGGAGGTACGTTATGGAAAACACCGCTTTGCTAATTGTGGACGTGCAGACGGCTCTGGTTAATTTCCACCCGTATAAGGAAGTGGAATTCTTAGGTAATATTCAAAAGCTAATTGATACCGCAAGACAGAATGGCATGGAAGTCATCTTTGTCAGGCACGACGGCGGCAAGGGTTCCGAGCTTGAATACAATACTGAGGGCTGGCAGATTCTATCCGATATAGTTCCGGCTCCCGAGGAGCGAATTTTTGATAAGAAATTTAGCAGCTCTTTTCGGGATACCGGTCTTAAGGCCTATCTTGACGGCAGAGGTATTACCAGTCTTATTCTTGCCGGTATGCAGACTGATTATTGCATCGATACCACCTGCAGAGTAGCGTTTGAATTTGGCTACAATGTAATAATTCCAGCTTGCGCCACGACTACCTTTGACAACAGTCTTGCCACCGCAGAAAAGCTGATAGAGTACTTCGAGAATAAGCTCTGGAACGGCGGGCGTTTTGCCGAGGTACTGCCCCTTGAACAAGTAATCGGTATGATTTAGGATAAATAATTTATAAAAATCAACATGCAGGGTTTTCCAGCGTGTTGCTTTTTTGTTTATCCTGTGTTATCCTAATGCTTAATTCATTTGTGAAAGAAGGCAAAAGTATGGATTTCTCACTTAGAAAATGGAGCCTTGATGACATTGAAAGCCTTTCGCGCTATGCGAACAACGAAAAAATCGCACGTAACCTTCGTGATGTCTTTCCATATCCGTACACCGCTGAAAACGCGAAAAGCTACATAGAAAGCTGTATAGAAAATGAGGAAAAAAATCTCTGTCGAGCAATAGACGTAGGCGGAGTCGCTGTGGGCAGCATAGGCGTATTCCCCTGCACTGACATTTACAGAAAAAGTGCGGAGCTGGGCTACTGGCTCGCCGAGGATTTCTGGGGCAAGGGAATTATGACCGAGGCAACCTGTCGCATTTGCGCTGGAGCCTTTAAAAAATATGATATTTTCCGCATTTATGCCGAGCCCTTCGCTCACAATCAAGGCTCGCGCAGGGTGCTTGAAAAAGCAGGCTTCACCTATGAAGGCACAATGAAATGCGGAGTTTATAAAAACGGGAATATCTACGACTACTGCATGTATGCCCTTCTGAGAACATAAGAGGTGTAATTTGAAATACGAGGAAATAACGATTGCTCTGAAAAACGGACAAAACTGCCTGCTGCGGAGCCCGACGGCGGAAGATGCGGAAGCGATGCTGCAATATTTCCGGCAAACCTGCGGTGAAACTGAATTTATGGGTCGCTATGAGGACGAAATCATAATGAAAGTTGAAGATGAACAAAATCTTCTGGACGAAATTATCAATGATCCAAAAAGAGCCATGATTGCCGCATTTATTGACAATAAACTCGTCGCAAACATCGGCTTCTCCTGGATTGAGCCATTTGAGCGATTTAGGCACCGCGCAGGATTTGGGATGTCAATATTAAAAGATTTTTGGGGGCTTGGAATAGGCTCCGCACTTATGGAGGCACTTATCGAAGCAGCACGAAAAGCCGAGTATGAGCAGCTTGAGCTTGAGGTCGTCGCTGAAAACGAGCGTGCTATAGCGCTGTATAAAAAGTTTGGTTTCGAAATATTCGGAACTAGAGAAAATACGCTGAAATATCGTGACGGACATTACTGTGCTGCCCATCTTATGATGAAAAAGCTGTAATTCAAATAAAAAAGCCGCAACCCGTTGGTTGCGGCTTTTTCTATACCATTTTTTCCTGTTTGACCTTTTTATCGATGACGTGGCGGGACGCGAGTTCTTTTATAATATCCTCGTTTTTGATGCCCAGCTCGACCATCATCACCATCACGTGATAAAGCAAATCTGACACTTCATAGATTGTTTCAGTCGTATCGCTGCCCTTAGCAGCTATAATGACCTCGGTACTCTCTTCGCCGACCTTTTTTAGTATCTTATCAAGCCCTTTTTCAAAAAGATAGGTCGTGTAGCTGCCCTCTTTACCCTCCGTCTTACGGCCTACAATCAGCTCGTAAAGGCTGTATAGTGAAAACGCCTTAAGCGTTTCGCTCTCATAGACCTTATCAACAAAACAGCTGTCGTTTCCAAGGTGACAGGCAGGCCCCGCCTTTTTGACCAGCACAACAAGCGCGTCACGGTCACAATCGGCGGTGATGTCGACTATCTCCTGAATATTGCCGCTCGTCTCGCCCTTGCGCCATAGCTCCTGACGTGAGCGAGACCAAAAGCAGGTTCTTCCCTCTCGCATCGAAATCTCCAGGCTCTCTCGGTTCATGTATGCAAGAGTCAGCACCTTTTTCGTCTCGCAGTCTGTAACGATTGCGGGAATAAGACCTTTCTCATCAAATTTAAGTTCATCTATGCTTAACATATCGGTTCTCCTGTTATCATAATCTCATGGGTATGCCGTTTGCGAGAAGCTCCACCTTGAGGTCGGGTATCCTGACCTCACCGAAGTGGAAGATCGAAGCGGCAAGCCCCGCATCCACCTTGGGGAGAGTTTTGAAAAGAGTATTGAAGTCTTCGATGCAGCCGGCACCGCCCGAAGCAATGACGGGGACGGAAACAGCGTTGCAGACCTCTTCCAGCATCTCAAGATCGAAGCCGCCCTTTACCCCGTCCGTATCAATGCTGTTGAGTACAATCTCGCCTGCGCCGTGAGAAACGCCGTCCTTTATCCATTCGATGGCATCCAAGCCGGTGTTCTCGCGCCCGCCCTTCGAAAAGACGGTGAATCGTCCGTCAACGCGCTTCACATCCACCGAGAGTACGACGCACTGGTCCCCGTATCTTTTGGCAGCTCGGTATATGAGGTCGGGGTCGCGTATCGCACCCGAGTTCACGCTTACCTTGTCCGCGCCGCATTTAAGCACGCGGTCGAAGTCCTCTAGCGTGTTAATTGCCCCGCCCACGGTGAGCGGAATGAATATCTGCTCCGCGACAAGCCGCAGCGCATCTGCGAAAAGACCTCTCCCCTCACTTGACGCGGTGATGTCATAGAACACAAGCTCATCCGCGCCGTTTTCGCTGTAGTAGCGGCCTAGCTCGACAGGCGAGGAAACGTCACAGAGTCCTTCAAAATTCACACCCTTGACGACACGCCCGTCACGTACGTCCAGACAGGGGATAATTCTTTTTGTGATCATTGTGGCACCGCCTTTTTTAAAACCGCAATCGCATCGGCAAGGTCTATGCTGCCAGTATAAATTGATTTCCCAAGAATTGCGCCCTGTACGCCTGTTTTGGAGAGCTTAATTAGGTCATCAATTGAGCTCACTCCGCCGGAGGCGATAATGTCCATTGAAAAACGCTTCGTTAATTCTTCGTAAAGCTCCCGATTAATGCCCTGCATCGCGCCGTCCTTTGAAATATCTGTGCAGATAACGGTTTTGACACCCATGCCCTCAAGCCGTGCGCAGAAATCAAAACAATTCTCCGCACTAGTCTGCGTCCAGCCGTGAGTTGCGACAAAGCCGTCCTTAATATCTACGGCAACAGCTATTTTGTCACCAAAGTTTTTTAAGGCTTCAAAGAAGAATACTGGATCGGTCACAACTGATGTTCCAATAATAATGCGCATTACACCTAATTTCAGATAGCGCTCTATAGTTGCAATACTGCGTATGCCTCCCCCAACCTCGACCTTAAGTCCACAGTCTGCAGTTATTCTTTCAACTACAGAAAAATTAGGGTTGTCGCCACGTTTTGCACCATCCAGATCGACGAGGTGCAGATATTCAGCGCCAGCTGTCTTAAAAGAGCAAGCGACGTCTGCAGGCGAGTCACTATATATTGTCATTTTATCATAGTCTCCGCGCAAAAGGCGCACTGCCTTGCCGCCGCATAAGTCAATTGCCGGATAAAGATCCATAGCTTCCTCCAATGGACAATGATGTTAAAGTTCGCAAAATGCTTTCAATATTTTGAGCCCGACGTCGCCGCTCTTTTCAGGGTGAAACTGCATTCCGTAAACATTTTCCCGTGCGACTGCCGCCGTAAGCGGCGCTCCGTAATCCGCCGTCGCGATGACGCTATCGTCGCAGTCCATTCCGGCATAGGAGTGCACAAAATACACATAATCGCCCTTGTCGATATATTTGAACACTTCCGAATTATTTCCGTTTTTGCTCATACAGAGATCGTTCCAACCTATATGCGGAACTTTATATCCTATCGGGATAACTGTTGCAATGTGTCTTACCTCACCGGGTATCAGCCCGAGTCCTTCGGTCACGCCGTATTCATAGCTTCTGTCAAAGAGCATTTGCATTCCGAGGCAGATGCCCATCAGCGGCTTACCTTTTTTCGCTTCCTGCTTTATCACTTCGTCAAGGCCGTTCACGCTTAGCTTTTCTCTTGCGTCCGTGAATGCACCGACTCCGGGAAGTATAATCCGGTCGGCATTTCTAATAGTTTCCGGCTCGCCTGTAACAACAGACTCAACTCCGATAAACGACAGAGAGCTCTTAAGCGAAAATAGGTTTCCGACGCCGTAATCGACTATTACAGTCATCACAAGACTCCTTTTGTCGACGGCAACGCTCCGTTCAGCAGCGGATCGACTGCACAGGCCTGCTTGAGAGTTCTGCCCAGCGCCTTGAAAACGCCCTCAATGATGTGATGTGAGTTATCTCCTGCAAGCTGACGGAGATGCAATGTCATCCCTGAAGTTCGGACAAACCCGTAAAGGAACTCTTTGACCAACTCTGTGTCAAAATCCCCGACCTTTTCCGTCGGCAGATTCACCTCATAAGAAAGGAAAGAACGTCCTGAAATATCGGCGGCACAGAGGATTAACGCCTCGTCCATCGGAAGAACAATATCTCCGTATCGGATAATCCCTGATTTATCTCCAAGCGCTTTTGCAAAAGCTGTTCCTAGGCATATGCCAACATCTTCGGTCGTGTGATGATAATCGACATTGGTGTCCCCGACACATTTGAGTTTTAGTCCGAAACGTCCGTTAGTAGCAAACAGATTGAGCATATGATCGAGGAAACCGCAATCGGTGTTGACCTCGACTTCTCCGCCATCAAGGCTTAAAGAAAGCATTATATCCGTTTCCATAGTCTTTCGACAAAACTCGTAATTTCTCATCAGCTAAGCATCTCCTTTAATACAATCAAAAGTGAATCCATCTGGTCTTTCGCTCCGACAGTTATTCGTACAAAGTCTGCGATCCGTGGTTTTTCAAAGTGGCGAACCAGTATTCCTCGCTCGCGCAGACCCTGATAAAGCTCTTTTCCAGTAAGCTTTGGATGCCTTGCAAAAATAAAATTCGCCTTCGAATCGGTCTGCTCAAAGCCAAGGCTTTTTAGTTTCAAGCTCGTATACTCTCTTGATTGGATAATCACCCTATTGTTATTATCGTAATAGGCCTGTCCTATCAAAGCAGCCGTTCCTGCAAGCAGTGTCAAACGGTTTACATTATAGGGGTTTGTAGAATAGCGGAGCTTCTCGAGGTCGGCGATAAGCTCTTCGTTTCCTATCGCATAGCCTAGACGGGCTCCTGCAAGTGAGCGAGACTTTGAATAGGTCTGAATGACAAGTAGATTATCGTATTTAGCTGTAAGCGGAATGCAGCTTTCCCCTCCGAAGTCAACATAGGCTTCGTCAATCACGACTACATTGTTAGGATTTGATTTTATGATATTCTCAATGTCCGTTATCGGCAGACATATTCCTGTGGGCGCGTTGGGGTTTGCAATAACGATTGCCGTACCTGCGTTATAGTAATCTTCGACGCATATTGTTAAATCACTCCGCAGCGGTATCTCTCTTTTTTGTATCCCATGTATGTCCGTGAAGACCGGATAGAACCCATATGAAATATCCGGATAGGATACTCCCTTGGTCTTGTCGCAGAATGCCATGAACGCGAATGAAAGAATTTCGTCCGAGCCGTTGCCTACCATTACGTTCTTCGGAGATACTCCGTATTGCTTCGCAAGCGCCTCACGCAGTAATGTGCACTCAGGGTCGCTATAGAGACGGAGGTCCTCTATCTCTTTGCGATTTATAACTTCGATGACCTCAGATGCGGGAGGATAAGGCGACTCATTTGTATTTAGCTTGTTGTAGCTTTTATCTCTTGGTTGCTCACCTGGAACATAAGCCCTGAGCGAACTAAATCTCCCGCTCATAAACCTGCTCATGTTTGTCACCTGCCCTTATCTTTTTGATCTTATAGTCGCGCTCACCGCATGAGCGTGAAGCCCCTCTTTCTCGGCAAAATAAGCTATCTTGTCACCGACTGCACTTAGCTCTTCCTTTGAGTAGTACATATAAGAGGACTTCTTGACGAAATCATCGACCGAAAGCGCACTCGAAAACTTCGCTGTTCCGCCTGTCGGCAGAGTGTGATTCGTCCCCGCAAAATAGTCACCAAGCGGCTCGGGGCAGTTCCGCCCGAGAAAGATCGAGCCCGCGTTTGTTATCTTATCGAGATAACAAAATGGTTCATCTACGCACAATTCGAGATGTTCCGGTGCAATTTCGTTTGAAATCTCTATGGCTTCTTCAATGGAGCGGGCAACAATTATTTTTCCGTTGTTCTCAATTGACGCTCTTGCAATCTCCTCGCGCGGCAGCTCTTTAAGCTGTTTTTCAATCTCTGCCGCAACTTTTTCTGCAAGCTCCTTCGAGTCCGTTATCAGAACCGCGGTTGCAAGCTTGTCATGCTCTGCCTGCGAGAGAAGATCGGCGGCAATAACGACAGGGTCGCTTTTTCCGTCCGCTATCGCCAAAACCTCACTCGGTCCCGCTATCATGTCGATACCCACAATTCCGAATACCTGACGCTTCGCCTCTGCGACATAAGCGTTTCCAGGGCCTACAATCTTATCTACACTCGGAATACTCTTCGTCCCGTAAGCGAGCGCCGCAATTGCCTGCGCCCCTCCGCATTTAAATATCCTGTCAACTCCTGCGATTTCAGCAGCCGCAATTATATTCGGACTTACATTTCCGTTTTTATCAGGTGGAGTCGTCATTATTATCTGCCCCACGCCCGCAAGCTTTGCGGGAATGCAGTTCATCAGTACGGAGGATGGGTAACTCGCCGTTCCACCGGGTATATAGAGTCCAACACTGCCGAGCGGCGTTACCTTCTGTCCGAGGACAATGCCCTCTGATTCCTGAATGATGTAACCACTTCTTATCTGGCGGCTGTGGTAGTTTCTGATATTCTCAGCAGCTTCTTTCATTATTTCAAGAAATGCTGGCTCAACTTTTGAGAGCGCTTCTTTTCGCTCCTCTTCAGTTACTTCCAGCACAGCTGGTGCAGCCCCATAGAACTTATTGCCGTATTCTCTAAGTGCGGCGTCGCCCTTATCGCGTACGTTTGCAATGATCTCCGAAACCGTATCAGCAACGTTTGGGCTTTCACTGTTTCGCGGCAAAATATCCTGTATAGACATATTCCCTGTATTATATATCTTAATCATATATCCACTCTCCTAAATATGCTTGCGCAACCGTTCACACATGTCCTCGATTTGCTGCGTCTTGAACCTGAACGACGCCTTGTTTACGATGAGCCTCGCGCTGATTGGGGTTATCTCTTCCAGAACCTCGAGGTTGTTCTCCTTAAGTGTCTTGCCGGTTTCAACAATATCAACAATCACATCCGAAAGCTGAACTATCGGCGCGAGCTCGATGGAGCCGTTGAGCTTAATTATTTCAATTTCTCTGCTCTGCTCGGTGTAGTACTTCTTTGCAATGTTGGGAAATTTTGTTGCGACTCGAAGGGTCTTGCCCGTTTTTGAAAGCGCACCTTTTTTACCTGCAACGGCAATTCTGCACTTGCCCAGTCCTAAATCGAGCAGCTCAAAAACGTCGGGTTCCTGCTCCAGAAGTATATCGAGCCCCGCTATCCCGACGTCGGCCGCTCCGTGCTCGACATAGATTGCAACGTCGGAGGGCTTCACCCAGAAATAGCAGATACCTTTGTCTGCATTTTCAAAGACGAGCTTGCGGCTATCTTCAGAAATTTCAGGGCATCCGTAGCCCATTTCGTCAAAAAGTTTATAGACGCTATCGCCGAGACGGCCCTTCGGTAGGGCGACCTTAATCATTTGTTTCAAGTATCTCCAGCCCCCCGTCGCTAAGTTTCAGAAGCTTTTTATATCTAAGCCTGTCTGGTTTTGTTTTCTGCACTCTGATTCTCGTTCCTGTCGAAGTCAGCATCTTCACGGCCGCCGTGAGCTTTGATACGTCAACTCCTTGCTCGTAAGTCAGAAGTACATCGACATCATAGCGTTCCGTGTCGGTATCACAGCGTTCCATCTGGTCGGCGTAGACCGCAAAACCGATTGCCTGTGTTTTCTTGCCCAGCTTTTCCATAAGGTTATCGTAGCGTCCGCCGGAAAGTATCGCCGTCGGAACGCCGCCGATAAAGCCTTGAAAAATCAGTCCGTTATAATATGACAGATCATTTATTACGCAAAAATCAAGCTTCATGCAGGTACTTTCAGGCTCTGGGAGCAGTATATTCGCAAGCTCGCGCAGCTGTTCAAGCGAAATTTGCATCTTATCGTTTCTGACAAGACTTTGTGCTCTTTCAAGCGTATCTGCAAAGTCACCGTAAAGAGAAGTCAGAGCGGCAAGCGCATCTATCAAATCCGCCGGAATACTCGAAGCCATGCCAAGGCGCACTATCTCGTGCGAATTTTTGTGCCCGATGCATTTCAATACCCTTTCTTCGAGTGAGCGGTTCAAATTACAGCTTTCCAGAAGTCCAGAAACGAAGCCCATGTCCGACACGACCATTTGGTTCTCATCGCTAAGCATCGCGAGGCTTTTAGCTGCAAGAAGCACAACCTCAGCCTCGGTGTAGAGGTCAATCTCGCCGAGACACTCAAGTCCGACCTGCATAATCTCGCGATACTCGTTCGAGCCGTGCGGCGTGCGATAAACATTCTCGTTGTAATATAGCTTTTCGAGCTCATGCGGCTCGGATGGTGCGTTCTTCGCAATGGACAGAGTCACGTCCGGCTTGAGCGCCATTAGCTTCCCGCTCAGATCAGTAAAAGTTATGACCTGCTGACTGGGAAGAAAACTCTTGTTCTCAAGATAGAGGTCGTATTCCTCAAACTTGCTCATTTTGTATTTTTTATAACCGTACTGTTCGTACAGGTTCCGAAGGTCAAAAATCGCGCGTTCCTCACGTCTCAATATAGAGTCCATAACATTCACCCAAGCCTGTCCCCTTTCGGATTAGAGCTTTTTACCTTATACCGAAAGTATATATTATTCGGGAATCTCCGTCAATACTTCTTTTCGCTAATTAATTACCACGATAAATCATTCAATATGGCATAAATGTTCAATCTATCTAACGATACCCTTAATGAACTTTGTCTTTTCCGGGAGTGTCTCGCAAAACTCATAACTCTCAATAAGTATTTTTTCGGCTTCTTTTGCGCTCTCTTCATCCTGTGCATGTATCGTCAGCAAGCTCTCGCCAAGGTTTACATAATCATATTTCTTTTTATGCAGTACGACTCCGACCGACAGGTCTATTGTGCTGTCTTTCGTCTCTCGTCCGCCGCCCAGCGTGATGCAGGCGCGGCCAACATTGTCCGCATGTAGAAATTTTATATAACCCGCGTTCTGAGACAGAAGTTCGCGTATCATTGGTGCTTTCGGCAAAAGTGAGGTGTCATAGACCGACCGCCGCTCTCCGCCCTGCGCCTCCACAAAATCCGCGAGTTTCTTTAGTGCCGAACCGTCCGCTATGCATTTTTCGAGCATTTCTCTCGCCTTTTGTTCACTATCCGCCAGCCCCGCTTCCGTAAGCACGCAGCTTCCCAAAGCAAGGCACAGCTCTCGCAGATTCCCGGCATCCTCACCTTTCAATACGGCAATCGCTTCCTTGACTTCGAGTGCGTTTCCGACGGTGTAACCGAGCGGCTCGTCCATGTCCGAGACGACTGCGACAGTCTTTTTGCCCGCGTTCTTTCCGAGCGCGACCATTTGCCGAGCAAGCTCAAAGGAGTCTTCCTCACGCTTCATGAAGGCGCCACTTCCTGTTTTAACATCCAAAACGATGATATCCGCGCCTGACGCAAGCTTCTTACTCATGATGCTGCTCACGATAAGCGGCAGTATATCAACCGTCCCTGTCACGTCCCGAAGTGCATATAGCTTTTTATCGGCAGGCACGAGATGAGCGGTTTGTCCCGCGATGACGAATCCTATTTCATTCGCCTGCATTATAAATCTGTCTCCGTCAATTGAAGTCGTAAGCCCCGGAAAGCTCTCAAGCTTATCAATTGTTCCGCCCGTATGTCCCAGACCTCGGCCGGACATTTTGGCTATTTTTATACCGAGAGACGCTAGCATCGGGCAAAGCGCGAGAGAAGTCTTGTCCCCGACACCGCCCGTTGAGTGCTTGTCCGCCTTTATGCCCTCAACGGCGCTCAAATCGAGCGTGTCCCCGCTTTTTATCATCTCGTCTGTCAGAAAAAGCGTCTCCCTCTCCGTCATGCCCTTGAAATAGACCGCCATGAGGAACGCCGACATCTGATAATCTGGAATGGCTCCCGCTACATAGTTTTGTAAAAGATAGGAATACTCTTCTTTCAGAAGCTCCCCGCCGTTACGTTTTTTTATTATGAGATCATAGGTATTCATAGCGTTCTCCTCAATTTTAGGATTTCTGCCTGTCCATAGGGCATCCGATTTGTCTTTATTCTGATTTTACCACCAAAGGGAATATTTTTGAAGTGAATTTGTTATCATAAGCCGCCACGGCACTCATATAATCAAACAGATAAGGTAAAGAGTGCTGACGTTTTAGGAGGTCTTATGGATATTGAAATTACGGGGAACTATCCCATTATACTTGACGGGGAAACAGCCGGCGAATTGACAATTACCCGCGAGGGGCTGTTTTGGAGCTTTGAGGCAAAATGCGAACTGAGAAACGAAATCGTCCGGCTCTCTGTTTATGGGGACGGAAAGGAAGGCTATCTCGGCATCATGGAACCCTTCGGAGATATGCTGAAGCTCAATCGGAAACTCAGCCGCTCTGCTCTGAGGGAGTTTCCTGAAAAAATTAGCCACGCCGGACAAAAAGACGAACTGGAATACATTTTACCCGAGGCGCCAGAGATAAAACAAGAGCCGCCGGAAGCTCCAACATACAGCGGGGAATTTCCTCTCTTCCTCTCCAACAAGACAGATACTGAACCCTCAGCGCCGCTTGAAGATGATAGGCCTCCTCCCGAGGAGCCCTCGCTCCCTTCAACTGATATTTGCGAGCTTGAGTGGCACCCCTGTGCCGTTCCTTGTTCACTCTTTTCCGGACTTCGCGAAAAAAGAGCCTGCAGTTACATCACGGGGGCTTTTGTAGCACAAGACAGTGATTTTTATCATCTCGCAGTACCCGAAGAAATTGCCTATACCCTTCCGGATACTGATGCTATACGTTTTACAGACCAGATTATTTTATTAGACAATATTTACCTAGTCTGTAAAATAAAAAAAGGTAAGTCCACTTCGGAGTTCTGACTTTTTGTCAGGACTCCGAATATTTTAATTTTACCGCGAAATACTAATTACACATCGAAAACAGCCGAAAAACAGACCGGCGAAGGCGCAGACCGCGCGAAAATGTTTATTGCGGTTATTATATCCGATCTGTATCCGTAAGCTGTTTTTCGGTGTGGCTCAATGTTCGAAATAAGAAAAGGAGGTACACCCATGGCAAATCTTACGGCAAAAGAACTTACTGCTCTTGAGGAGCAGATTAGCGGCGAACAGAACCTTGTCAAAAAATTCGAGTCGATGGCGAGCATGTGCAACGACACAAAGATCCAACAGGATCTGAGAAACTTTGCAGGAAAGCACCGCGCACATTACAACACACTGATCTCATTCTTACAGTAAAAGGAGGAACGATTTATGCAGGGTCAAGGACAGCAGAATCAGAACATGGGACAGGCTCAGGCCGGTGGACAGGGCCAGAAGACGATGACCGAGAAGGATATTCTTCAGGATTGCCTCTCCAGCGAGAAGTATACCACCACGAGTTATAACACCTATGCGGGCGAATGTGTCTCTGAGCAGCTCCGCAGCGCGTTCCTGAACATTCTCGATGACGAGCACCGCATCCAGGCGGACATCTTTAACGAAATGAGTTCCAAGGGCTGGTATGCCGTTCAGCCGGCTGACCAGCAGCAGCTCCAGCAGGTCAAGCAGAAATTCAGTACCCAGATGTAACAGACTGGTCTAAAATAAAAAAATGTCACCGTAAAGCAATCATCTTTACGGTGACATCATTTTTTATGTAATGGAATAACCGCCTCTAACGAGGAGCGTTACAGAGGAGCTTGCCTTGACTCCGTCGCCGTCAGTGCCGACCATGCACAGATGGTTCGCGGTTAGCGTCGAGCCAACCGCTATGAGCTTCCCGTCCGTCACGTCCGAGAGGCCGGAGCTTCCACTGCAGGATACTGTTCCCGAGCGGAGGATGATTTCGCAGCCAACTACGCCCTTGAGGGTTTGTCCGCTCGCCAGGCTCACCGCTGTGAAGTTCAGTCCCGTTGTACTTGACGCAATCTGCTGCTCCATTAGCTGTACCTGCTCATCGAGCTTGGACTGGAACTGTGCCTGAAGCTTTGGCGTTACCGTCTGGTCAAGATAGCTCTTTGCGACAAGCGGATCCGCCTGAGTTCCAAAATTTGAAGCCGCGTAGGCTCCAACCCCAACCCCGACGGCCAGAATCAGAAAAGCGGCCAAAAAAGTAGCAATCTTCTTGTTTTTCATCATAGTATGTATACCTCTCTTTGCTTTCGTACAAAGCGGGCCGACAAGAGCCGACCCGCTTTTATTGCGGCAATAGCCCTATCCCTCCAGACCAAAGCTGACCGCGATGGCGTTGTCTACCTCGTTCATCAGCGGTTCATCCAGCCTGCCCATTCGCTCCCGCAAACGGGATTTATCAATTGTCCTTATTTGTTCCAACAGTATAACGCTATCACGACTCAGTCCGCAGCTTTGTCCCGAGAGCTCAATGTGAGTCGGAAGCCTTGCTTTTCCCACCTGCGAGGTTATGGCGGCAGCTATTACCGTCGGGCTATGTTTATTGCCCGTATCATTTTGAACGATGAGCACGGGGCGCATTCCCCCCTGCTCGCTGCCGACGACGGGACTGAGGTCGGCGTAGTAAATATCTCCGCGTCTGACTGTGCTCAAAGCGTTTCACACTCCGATGATAGATTGCCCTCTACATTCTATGTAAGAGCGTACTTACATTGTTTCACTTCGGAGTGATATTTATACATTGTCTGGTAATGATTTTAAATTATTGGTATCACACTGTATATACTCTTGGAACGCGCTTTGATAGAGCACAGAAGATCTCATAGGAAATTGTTCCCGCCTTATTTGCAAGCTCTTTGGCTGAAATGACCTCCCTGCCATCGTGACCGAAAATCGTTGCAATATCGCCGGCTTTAACATCAGGGACATCCGTCACGTCTACCATGCACATATCCATACAAATTCGACCAATCTGTCTGCATCTCTGTCCGTGTATAAGAACGTCGATTTTGTTGGAGAGAGCTCTGTGCAATCCGTCCGCATAGCCGATTGGCAGCACGGCTATTTTCATCTTTCGCTCCGCGGTGAACGTGCAGCCGTAACTGATGCAGTCACCCGCCTCGTGCTCGCTTACAGCCACAATGCGGCTTTTAAGCTCCATCGCTGGCGCAAGCCTAAGCCCGCCGGTATCGGGTCCCGGGTACATGCCATAAAGCACAATTCCGGGGCGAACCATGTCGAGATACATCTCTGGATAGTTTACCACGGCGCCGCTGTTTGCACAATGCCTGATTGCAAAGTGAACGCCTGAAGTACTTTCGATTTTTGTAATGGCGTCCGTAAACGCCTTAAACTGCATTTTTGTGTATTCGTCGCGGCCCAGCTCGTCCGGCACGGCAAAGTGAGTATAAATACCTTCGGGTTCAAGGTTTGGAAGCTTGAGAACCTCGAGGACCTTGCCGACATCACCGTTTTTTACGTCAAAACCCAGTCTGCCCATACCGGTTTCGAGTTTTATATGAATTTTCAGCGTTTTCCCAAGCTCAACGGCGGCCTTGGAATATGCTCTGGCGTCTTCAAGACTTCCGACAGTCTGTGCGACATCCAGATCAAAAAGTCCGTCGGCAAACTCCGGCTGCGTAGATCCGAGTATCAAAATGGGCAGCTTAATTCCAGCATTTCTCAGTTCCCTTGCTTCATCTATGTATGCGACCGCCAGATAGTCGCAATGAATTATCTCCAGAAATTTTGCAACTACGACAGCTCCGTGTCCATATGCATCCGCCTTAACGAGCCCCATGAGCTTGCATCCCTTGGGCATTTTGGCATGCATCTCGTCGCAATTCCAGCTTATAGCCGACAGCTTAACCTCTGCCCACGTTCTCTTCCTGTTTTCCAGCATTTTTTTGACCATTCCTTTTGTAGTATTTCACCTAAACCTCTATCTGATCGAATTTTTTAATGTCAATTTTAATTTCCACCTTGTCGCCGCTTCTCACATCGACATGTATAGGCGTCATATCCGAGCTTCTCTGCCAGAGAGTCATTATTGTTCCGTCAGGCATTTCGAGCTCTGTCACGGTAAAACCAATTTTGTCTTTTTTTTCGCTCCACGAGTTTTCCACATGGCCTTCTTTAATCACTTTTATAAGGGTCGGCAGCGCCATGATCGGGGAGAGGTTTTCCGATAGCGTTGAGCCGGTTTCCAGCATCGCACCATCATATGATAGCGTAAGCTCTTTCTCTCCTATCTGAGCCTTGATGTTTGCGATAAGCTCGGGAGAGATAACTTCAACCGTCTCACCTTCCGCGTTCTTTGTGTATAAGAGCGTATATTCGCAGACTTTATCGTCATCGGAAGTCGTGACCGAAGCTTCAATCTGATGCTCGGAGACTTCGAGATAAGCTCTTCTCCAGTCGTCGTACTTTCCCTCATATTTTGCGGATTTGGAGCATCCGCAAAACAAAGTGAGGCTTATCATCAGTGAAAGCAATGCTGCCTGCTTCATTTTTCACCTCGATATTGATTTTGTTATTTCCGGTATCGCCTCGATTATATCTGAGGGCAGCATGGAATATTCACCATACCGCTCCGCGCAGAGGTCTCCCGCAAGCGCATGCACCGCACACGCTGTTATGACGGCTTTTTTCAGGGAAAGTTGCCCCAAAAACGCACCAATCATGCCTGAGAGCACATCTCCGCTCCCGCCTTTTGCCATTCCGGGATTCCCGGCAGATATTATGTAAACCTCGCCGTCGGGGAAGGCGCAAATTGTACGGTGCCCCTTGAGCACGAGAACACACTCGCGGCTTTGCGCAAAGTCCCTCGCGTCGGATACCCTGTCACCGGTTAGGACTCCGCCGAGACGCAGATACTCGCCGTCATGAGGCGTAAGGACCGGCGGCCTATTGGCGGATTTTATTATGTTAGAATCATCACCCAAAGCGAAAAGTCCGTCCGCATCTATGACCAACTGCTTTGTGCTCTCGGTGACCATCGACCGAATGAGCTCGCCTATCTCCTCCGAGCGTGAAAGTCCGCAGCCCACAACGCAGACGTCGCAATTATCGAGCTTATCCATGATAACGGGCAGTGCGGACATACTTATTCTTCCGTTTCCCCTGTCATCAAGAGGGAACGGCATAGATTCAAGAAGCCTGCCAGCTGTAATTTCGTAAATCTTATCCGGAACTCCGAGGTATATGAGTCCTGCCCCGCTTCTTGCCGCGGCCTTAGCGCAGAGGACAGGTGCGCCTGTATATCCCACACTGCCGCCGATTATAAGTAGCTTTCCGAAGTCGCCCTTGTGGCTGATTTTCGGTCTTGTCGGCAGCGAAATATCTTCCGCGCTGACGGAGAATACATTCGTTTCAGCGTTCATCATAGCTTCCGCAGGTATGCCAATTTCAGCGACCCGAAGTTTTCCGCAGCAGGTACAGCCGGGCTGCGCAAAATGCCCAATCTTTGCCAGAGAGAAGGTCACTGTAACATCTGCGCGAACTGCTTCACCGAGTATACGTCCTGTGTCGGCTTCAACACCTGACGCGATATCCGCCGAGACAATTGGCGCTTTGGCTTCGTTCATAAGTCTCACCGCGGCAAGAGCGTTGCTGCGAAGCTCAGAGTTTAGTCCGATACCGAACAGAGCGTCGATAATCACGCCTGCATTGTCTGCAAGCTTCTTAACTAAATCGTCATCCGGATTAAAAAGTTCAAGTGTTCCGCCGAGCTCGATGAGTCTGCGCTCCATTTCAGCACAGTCTGGCGTCATTTTCAAGCGCTCACCGACAAGAAAGCATCGTATGCCGACTCCACGGCGGAGAAGATATGTCGCTGCGGCTATCCCGTCACCGCCGTTGTTCCCGCTCCCGCAGAAAATAACGGCTGACTTGTTTGTTCCCATAAGCTCAAAGGCTTCGGCTGCGAGATTTTTTGCCGCGTTCGTCATAAGCAGGGTCGAGGGCACGCCGAGCACATGGATTGCGTGTCCGTCCGCGTCGCGCATTGCCTTTGAATTCGTGAGCCGCATACGATCCCCCCGTCTGAGCATCCTGCTCCGTATATTACTATTAATAAAGTATTATAGCTTTCCTCAAATAATTAGTCAAATTTATTCTTGCCTAATTGCCTCGATTGTGATATAAATATTTTGTTATAAATGTGCATTGATGGGGAAAATAATGTTGCCATTTTGCTAAAGAGAGGGGTCGTCACCGGCTGAAAGCGCCCTGCAAAAAAGACATTTGGTTCGCTCCGGAGCAACCGGCTAATTATCGGCGGAACCGCACCGTTACAGGCGGAATGAGAGCGGCGCTATGCGCCGAATTCGGGTGGTACCGCGGAAGGAATCCCTTTCGTCCCTGATTTGAGGGATGAAGGGCTTTTTTTATTTCCAAAACCGTAAATACTTTATTTGTGCTATAAGGAGTAGTTATCCATGAAAAAACTTTTGCAGGAATTGAAGGACGCCTCCATTTCCGCGATTGAAAACGCGGAGAGCATTGACGTTCTCGAAAATCTTAGAGTCAAATATCTTGGCAAAAAAGGCGAACTCACCGCCATACTCAAGCAGATGGGTGCGCTTTCGGAAGAGGAACGCCCTGTCATCGGTCAGCTTGCGAACGAGGTTCGCGAAGTGCTGTCCGGCTCGATCGACGCAAGGCGCGAGCAGCTCGCGAGCAAGATGCTGGAAATGCGTCTGCGCGCGGAGAAGATTGACGTTACTATGCCCGGCAAAACCGTCACCGTCGGGAAAAAGCATCCGCTGAGTACCGTTCTGGACGAGGCAAAGGATATCTTTATCGGAATGGGCTTCACTATTGCCGAAGGGCCTGAGATTGAATATGCTGATTACAACTTCACAAAACTTAACCACGCTCCGGGACACCCTGCGCGCGACAGGCAGGACACCTTCTATTTCACCGACGACGACAAGCTTTTACTTCGTACCCAAACCTCTCCCGTGCAGGTTCGTGTAATGGAGAGCCAGAGCCTGCCCATTCGCGTCATCTCTCCCGGCAGGGTTTACCGCAAGGACGAGGTCGATGCAACGCATAGTCCTATGTTCCATCAGATTGAAGGGCTCGTTGTCGACAAGGGCATAACGTTGGGCGACCTTAAGGGCACTTTAAACACCCTCATTCGCAAGCTTTATGGCGACAATGCCGCGACCCGTTTTCGTCCGCACCACTTCCCGTTCACCGAGCCTTCCTGCGAGGTCGACGTTCAGTGCTTTGAGTGCGGCGGCAAGGGCTGCCGTGTATGCAAGGGCGAGGGCTGGATTGAGATTCTCGGCGCCGGCATGGTCCACCCGAAGGTGCTCGAGGGTTGCGGAATCGACAGCAGAGTCTATTCCGGATTCGCTTTCGGCATCGGGCTGGAGAGACTGACTATGCGCCGCTTTGATATCAGCGATCTGCGTCTTGTTTACGAAAATGACGTCAGATTCCTGAATCAGTTTTAAGGAGGGGAAAACGAAATGATACTTTCACGCGAATGGCTGTCCGAATTCACGGACATCAAGGCTTCAGACAAAGAATACTGCGACGCGATGACCCTCTCCGGTTCAAAGGTCGAAGGCTATGAAATAATAGGCGAAGAGATTAGCGGCGTAGTCGTTGGCAAGGTGCTTGAGATTGTCCGCCACGAGAACTCGGATCACATGTGGATCTGCACAGTCGACGTCGGAAAAGCTTCTCCAATAACCATCGTAACAGGTGCGCAGAATGTCCAAAAGAACGACCTTGTTCCGACGGCTACGGACGGGGCGACACTGCCCGGCGGCGTTACGATTCACACTGGCAAGCTCCGTGGCGTTGAGTCTGCGGGTATGCTCTGCTCACTTAAGGAACTTGGGCTCGACATTCATGACTATCCCTATGCCATCGAGGACGGCATTTTCGTCATGCAGGAGCCCTGCAAGATAGGAGACGACATCAAAGACGTTCTGGGACTTAACGACACCGTAGTTGATTTTGAAATCACGAACAACCGTCCTGATTGTCTTTCCGTCATCGGACTCGCGCGTGAAAGCGCCGCGACCTTTGATGCGGAGCTTCGCCATCACAAGCCCGCCGTCAAGGGCGGTGCCGGCAATATTGCTGACCTCCTCAAGGTTGAAATCGCTGACCCGACGCTCTGCCCACGCTATACGGCGAAGATGGTGAGGAATATAAAGATTGCCCCCTCCCCTGCATGGATGCGCCGCAGACTCCGCGCTTCCGGCGTTCGTCCGATCAACAACATCGTAGATATCACAAACTATGTTATGCTTGAATATGGCCAACCTATGCACGCTTTCGATTATTCCTGCGTCAAGGGCGGCAAGATTGTTGTCCGCCGTGCAACTGCCGGTGAGGTTCTGAAAACTCTGGACGATAAGGATCGTCCTATTACTTCCGATATGCTTGTCATTGCCGATGAGCACGACCCCATCGGTCTTGCCGGCGTAATGGGCGGCGGTAACAGCGAAATCACCGATAAGACGAACACCATCGTCTTCGAATCCGCAAACTTCAATGGCACATCAATACGCAAAACCGCTATTGCTCTCGGTATGCGCACTGATGCGTCCGGTCGCTTTGAAAAAGGGCTTGACCCCATGAACACCGTTGCCGCCGTGGAACGCGCTTGTGAGCTTATTGAACTACTAGACGCGGGCGAGGTCATGGACGGCGTCATCGATGTCGTCGCCGTTGAGCCAAAAGAGGTTCGACTTGAACTTGAGCCGGAACGCATTAATGCGCTTCTTGGAACAGACCTTGACCGTGATTTTATGGTCAAGGTGCTTGAAAAGCTTGAATTCAAAATGGACGGCAACACGATTGTTGCGCCATCCTTCCGCTCAGATATCGAGCATTACGCGGATATTGCCGAGGAGGTCGGGCGCTTCTGCGGTTACGATAAGATTGAGCCGACCGTTTTCTCGGGGGCCGCGGCATTAGGCGGTTTCTCTCCAAAGCAGAAGTTCGAGCGCGAAATTAGCGCTGTCTGCCGCGGTATGGGCTATTTTGAGGTTATGACCTATTCTTTTGGCAGCAGAACAGCTTGGGATAAGATTCACCTGCCAGCTAGCAGCCCTCTGCGAAATGCTTTCGTTATTCAGAACCCTCTGGGCGAGGACACAAGCGTTATGCGCACCACCGCCCTGCCCTCAATGCTGGATGTTCTGGGAACTAATCTTGCGAAGCGCAACATGGACGTAAAGCTCTTTGAGCTTGCGATGGTCTATCTGCCGCTCGAAGGCAAGGAGCTTGCCGATGAGCAGGCATTTCTGACCCTCGGTGCATACGGCAGAGAGGTCGACTTCTTCGAACTCAAGGGCTCCATTGAAGCGCTTTTTGCCGACCTGCGAATTAAGGACGTTCGCTTCGAGGCTGTTTCGGACAACGCGGCCTATCATCCCGGACGCTGTGCTAAGATAAGCTGTGGAGCTACTGTTCTCGGCATCATGGGTCAGACCCATCCCTCTGTGGCAGAGGAATTTGGGCTTAACGTAGCTGTTTATACCGCTGAAATCAGCATTTCCGCTCTGATGTCCTGCGTCTCCGCCGAGCCCACCTATGTTCCCCTGCCCCGCTTCCCCGCTATGACACGCGATATCGCAGTTGTATGCGATTCCTCCGTCACAGTTGCGGCGCTTTCAGATACGATGTATGCGGCAGGCGGCGACTACCTTGAAAACTGCAAGCTGTTCGATGTTTACAACGGCGCGGGCATACCCGAAGGCAAGCGTAGCGTTGCTTTTTCGCTCACGATAAGGGCAAAAGACCAGACTCTGACGGACGATCATGCGGACGAAATCGTGAAATCTATCCTCTCGAAACTCGAAAAAGTTCACGGCGCTGTTATAAGATAGACCCTTTTGCGCCAAAATGTAACTGAACGGTAATATTAAACCGCTTTACACTTGGAATATTTTTGCTATAATGAAGTTACAAAGTCGAAGGGAGGCTGTAAGCATGGAGGATGCAACGCGTAAATTCAATGTCGTCGACAACAAGACGGAAATGAAAGAAATACTGTCCTCAGTTTATAACTCTCTCGTAGTTAAGGGCTATAATCCAATCAATCAGATCGTCGGGTATATTCTCTCGGAGGATCCCACCTATATCACTAACTACAACAACGCTCGCAGCCTTATCTGCCGTCTTGACCGTGATGAGCTCCTTCACGAGCTTGTTGTCAGCTATCTTGAAAAGTAAGACAAGCAGAATTAAAAATTATTAAAAATCTGCGCTCTTTCGGGAGCGCAGATTTATGCTTTTTATGGATTAATAGGCTTGACAAAGGCAGATAATATAGTATAATAACTCTTGCGTCTGCTAAGAACAAATCGAATATAGCGGGATTGTGTAAAGGTAGCACAACTGACTCTGACTCAGTTTGTGAGGGTTCGAATCCTTCTCCCGCTGCCAGACGAAAACAGCCAAGAAACCATTGATAATTCAAGGTTTCTTGGCTGTTTTGTTTTGCTCATTTTAGGTGTTGGCAAAACTCTCCATATGCGTATTTAAGCGTTTTTAACCGTCTAATATACTTACGTCATTTTCATCTGACTATTCTTTTCTAAAAGTGTATGGGAAAGTTTTAAAAAAATTTGATATTACTCTATAAGATGTCTGTATTTCGCGTAACGCATACAATAATATTGCTATTTAAAGTAAATTTGAATGGTTAAGTTATTGTCTATAGTAGCCAATAAAACGGATTTAACCTCTGTGTTGTAAGTTGTTTTCAGTATTTTAACAAGCCAGCCTTTGGTTTTGCTGATTTCTTTAAGGACATTCTTGTCAACATTTCCATCTTTGATAATCACTTTTGGTAATGTAAAGGGATTTTTTGTTATTTTCATATCATTAGGGGTGAGCGTCTGATAAGCTGTATCTAGAAACACGGAAATTCTACCTCCGGGTTCCCATAAGGCTATAGCTATCTTTTTAATATCATCTATTTTTTCGATTCTCAACTCCGACAACAGAAAATCCAAAGAAATCCTGGCTTTTGTCAAATTTTTATATAAAATCTTTCCGTTACTGATAATTGGAATCGGTAAAGGGGAAAGAAACTTTTCAAACTTTAAGGATTTCAAAGTCAATTTTAGAGATATAGAATACATAACTACCAAAACAATAGTTGTTGTTATTGAGCCAGTCATCCCCAATCCCTCATCAGAGAGAGGGTGCGCTAATATATTACCTAGAATAATAGCTATAATAAAGTCAAGCAGTCTTAATTGCGAAATTGCACGCTGGCCTAATAATTTAGCTGCAAGAAGAAGTATTATATACGCAATAATACCCCTTAAAATCCATTCGATGATTGTAAGCGATTCTTGACCAAAGAAAAAGCTCAAATTCTCTTGCCTCCATTGTTGTATCATGAAACAGTTATTAGTATACCAACTAAAAAATCTAATTATCAGTATTAGCCTCTTTATGGGCACAACCCTCATCGGTATGAGCAAGAGGACAGCTCTAATCACTTTCGAGCGGAGCAAAACAAGGCAAGCTCCCATTAAAGATTATTACCGATTATTTTTGCACAAGCTAAACATTATCTGAGAGGATGTTTGACGAGTTAAATTACTCGCATCCCTCGTTGCGATGCAATTATACAGATAATTTCAGCTAAAAGGAGACGTGTAATGAACCGAGATAAATTAATTGCTCAAGTTAAGAACGAATATGCCCGCCTTGCCGATGAGGAAAGTCAACAGCATTTTACTCAAACAACAAGCGACATTACCGCTGAAGATTATTACGGCAATCTCCTGGGTTTGGTCGAGAAGGAAATCTCAGAGGGAACCTTTGATTGCTTTCATTCGGGACTTGAAATAGTAGAGGCTGTTGCGAATGATAAGCACAAGTGGCTTTCACAATGGCGAAAAGGTAACTTGTAATTTTCCATTTGTAAAGTTCATCCTGCTTTCATCTTTAGATGTAAACAAAACTCTTTTTTAAGTCAAATATATAGCCAGCAGAATACGAACACCCGCTCTGATTATTAATCGGAGCGGGTGTTTGTATATGCGGATATGTAACCCACTCCTTACGGAACACTGTTTCCATGAGAGAGCAAGTTTTACAAATATTTTTCAAGACTCTTTACGCAATGCTTGGTATTATAGCTACCATTGTGTATGCACATTGCATGTCGCCTTGTAGAGTCCATCCACAGTCGTTACAGTTATCACAACATCTCCATTTGCGTGTGCATAGGTTACCAATCCATTTTGATCTACCGTTGCATAATAGTCATTGCTTGATGTCCACGTAACCGCTTTATTTGTTGCGTTCGCGGGATAAACTGTTGCTATTAATTGATGCTCATTAGGATTATATCCTGTTGTATATGGCGAAGTACTAAATGATGTTAAATTCAAGGAAACGCTCGTCACTGCTATAGTGACCGGAGTGGATGTCTTCGAATTAAGTAGCCATGTTTGACTTGGAATATCCCAAACAAGTGACGCATCCTTTTGCTTAAGAGTCACGGCTTTTTCGAGAAATCCCTCCGTGACTAATTTTTGCATTCTGCCTGCATCCGTCAGTATACCGTCGAAAACATCTGCTGTGTTGATACCTTTAAATCCCTTATATGTGGCCGTTATTCCATTGAGAACTTGAATATTCGCGTTATCGACTGCGACATTTGCCTTTTCGACATAGCCAATATAATTAGGGATGACAACTGCTGCCAGCACTCCCAATATAGCAATCACCACGATTAACTCTATGAGCGTAAAGCCTTTGCCATTTAAAGCTTTTTTAGGAATCATGGCTACTCCTCTTACTATTAAGCTATTACGAAATTTCGAATCCGCAAAGCTATCTACCGCAATTTACCAATTAATAAATGATATTTTATACTAGAGCTTCTAATAATTCAACATTTATAGTAATAAAACCGGAAATATACATTGTTTATTTGGTTTTTTGGCGATTTTCCTCATTTATAAGTAGTGAATTAACTCAAAAAACATCTGACCATCTTCATAAAATCTACACTTTCTTTTAATACTATCGGCCCGTAAACAAAACGTCAGGACTAAAGGAGCATCTTATGGCAATCAATAAGAAGGAAACATTTGCGGTTCAGGGGATGTCCTGTACCGGCTGCGAGGAAATAATCGAAAAAGCTCTTAAGGAGTTGGACGGCGTGAAAGACGTTAAAGTGAGTTTTGCGAAGAATACGGTTACGGTAGTATACGACGGCGAAACGGTCAATTTTGCGAAAATCCGTACAGCGGTAAAAAAAGCGGGATACACGCTTGAAAAAGCAGCTATACGCCCCGCAGATAAGTCAGTAAGCGCTAAAGATAAACCGCTTTCGCCCCTACAATTTATTGGTATCGTCGTTATCTTGCTTGCAGCCTATTTAATTATTGATAACACGGTCGGATTTAACTTCATACCGGAAGTCACTTCCTCAATGGGCTATGGCGTTCTTTTCGTAGTGGGTCTTCTCACGTCCTTGCACTGCGTAGCGATGTGCGGCGGTATCAATATGTCCCAGTGCATCAGCCAGAACGGGGCTGTGCAAAGCGCAAAAGCAAAGATAAAACCAAGTCTGTTATACAATCTTGGGCGCGTGACCTCCTATACCCTTATCGGCGGTATCGTCGGCGCAATTGGTTCTGTCGTCAGCTTCTCTGGCTGGGCTAGAGGCTTAATAGCGATACTTTCGGGTATTTTCATGGTTATCATGGGACTCAGTATGACAGGACTTTTCCCGTGGATCAACAAGATTACACCGAGACTGCCTCGAGTATTCCGCGAAAAAGCGGGTTCGGCAGGCCGGGGCAGGGGCCCCTACATTATCGGACTTCTTAATGGACTCATGCCCTGTGGACCGCTTCAGGCAATGCAGCTATATGCCTTGGGTACGGGCAGCTTTATATTGGGCGCTTCTTCGATGTTCTTTTTTAGTCTAGGAACTCTACCGCTAATGTTTGGATTGGGGGCAGTAATTACAATGCTGGGAAGTAAATTCACTAAAAATATGATTAAAGTCAGCGCGGTGCTGGTTGTCGTATTGGGAATCGCCATGCTGGGCAGAGGGCTTGTGCTTTCAAACCTCAATTTGCCGTCATTGACAGGTTCGGCTTCGGCTGCTTCGGACACCGGAGATGATTCTGCGGCCAGTATAGAAGACGGAGTGCAGAACATCTCTTCCACACTGACTTCAAGAGGCTACCCGGATATTACCGTCCAAAAAGGCGTTCCGGTTGTGTGGACTCTGAAAGCAGACTCGAGCTCGATTAACGGCTGCAACAACACTATGGTTATATCCGAATTCGGACTTCAGATAAAACTGAAAGCCGGAGATAATATTATTAAGTTCACACCCACCGAAAGCGAAAAAATAACCTATTCCTGCTGGATGGGGATGCAGGTAGGACATATCAATGTTGTCGACGATTTGAGCGGTCAGTCCGTTCAAGCGGCTTCAGACGAGTCTACGGCATCGTCAAATAACGCCTCGGGCGGCATGTCCTGCTGCACAGGTAATTTTGCATCGAACTAAGCAATGAAAGGAGCATCCGAAATGACGGAAATTAATATAAAAACGACCGAACTTCTGATTGAAGGTATGTCCTGCGCATCCTGTTCCGCCGCAGCCGAAAGAGCGGCGAGGAAACTGGACGGAGTTGTGTCCGCACAAGTGAACCTTATGACTAACAGAGGCGCATTCGAATATGACACCTCAAGGGTGAAGCTGTCGGAAATTAAGGCGGCCATTGAAAAGGCCGGCTATAGGCCGAAGGAAATTGAGGGCGAAAAGACACGCGATATTGAGCAGGAGCGCAGAGAGCGCGAGGTGCGAGATATGCGCATTCGCCTAATTATAGCGGCGGTTTTCTCACTACCGGTACTTTATATCGCAATGTCTCACATGTTCCCGAAGCTCGGAGTCCCGATTCCCTATTTCATGGGCTCACATGACTTTCCGCTGGTCTTTGCGCTCGTCCAGCTCGCACTGACCATCCCTGTCGTTTTCGCAGGCAGCCATTTTTATACGAGGGGCTTGAAAACGCTTTTAAAAGGCTCCCCCAATATGGATACTCTGATATCAATCGGCACCGGCTGCGCGTTTTTGTACAGTGTCTTTGCAACGGTGAAAATATATCTGGGAAGCTTCGAGTTTGCGCAGTCGCTATATTTTGAATCGGCGGCAGTCGTTATTACCCTCGTCATGCTGGGCAAATACCTTGAAGCGGCGAGTAAGGGCAAAACATCTGAAGCCATCAAAAAGCTGATGCAGCTGAAGCCCTCAACAGCAACGATCGAAAAAAACGGAAAAGAGCTTGAGGTTCCTCTTGACGAAGTGAGCGTCGGAGATATCGTGATAGTCCGCCCAGGCGCTGCCTTCCCTGTTGACGGCATCGTTACCGAGGGTGTTTCCACGGCTGATGAATCCATGCTCACCGGTGAAAGCCTACCTAATGACAAGCAGCCTGAAAGTCACGTCACGGGCGGCAGCATCAACGGAGAGGGTCTAATTAAATTCAGGGCGACCCGTGTTGGAAATGATACGGCGCTATCTAAGATAATAAAGCTTGTCGAGGATGCGCAGAGTAAAAAAGCACCGATTGCAAAGCTTGCCGATGTTGTCTCCAGCTGGTTTGTACCTGTAGTTCTAGTAATCGCATTCGTTTCCGCGGTTGGCTGGGCTCTTGCGGGGGAAGATTTCAATTTCGTTCTTACAATCTTTGTCTCAATCCTTGTCATCGCCTGCCCCTGCGCTCTCGGACTTGCAACGCCAACGGCAATCATGGTCGGAACCGGCAAAGGCGCGGAGCTCGGCATCCTGATTAAAGGCGGCGAGGCTCTTGAGACGACTCACAAGGTCAATGCCGTCGTTCTGGACAAAACCGGAACAATAACCGAGGGAAAGCCGAAGCTTACCGATATCAAAGTATACGGTGATGTGCCGGAAATCGAATCTCTCTTGCTCTGCGCTTCTGCGGAGCGCGGCTCTGAGCACCCCATAGCAAGGGCGATTGTCGAAGGCGCCGAAAGCAAGGGTCTTACTCTCGTAAATCCGGACAGCTTTAAGGCTGTTCCCGGCAGAGGAATCGACGCCGTCGTAAACGGCAAGCGGATACTCGCCGGCAATCTGAAGCTGATGAAAGAAAACTCAATTGAAACAGACATAGCCGCGAATGATGCAGAAACACTTTCAAGTGCGGGAAGAACACTCATGTATGTTGCTGTTGACGGAAAGCTTAGTTCCCTCATGGCTGCAGCTGATACTGTCAAGCAGTCAAGCCGTGAAGCGATTGCAAAACTCAAAAAGCTCGGCATTAGGGTCTATATGATAACAGGCGATAACAAGAACACCGCCGACGTTATTGCTCGGGAAGTCGGGATTGAAAACGTGCTTTCAGATGTGCTGCCTCAAGATAAGGCCAGCGAAGTAAAGCGCCTGCAGGAAGCGGGAATGAAGGTCGCCATGGTAGGCGATGGAATAAATGATGCCCCTGCGCTCGTTCAGGCGGACGTAGGAATGGCGATTGGTACCGGAACGGATGTGGCGGTTGAATCCGCGGACGTGGTTCTAATGCGCGGAGATTTAAACGAGGTACCGTCGGCAATTGCCCTGAGTCAGTCAACTATAAGAAACATTAAGCAAAACCTTTTCTGGGCGTTTATATATAACATTTTGGGAATACCCTTTGCGGCCGGAATCGTTTACCTTTTCGGAGGACCTCTGCTCAGCCCGATTTTTGCGGGAGCGGCAATGGCTTTCTCGTCAGTTTCAGTGGTTTCGAACGCTTTACGTCTGAGAAGTTTCAAAGTTAAACAATAAATAATTGAGGAGAATTTTATGAAAAAGATTATATCAATAACCGCTCTCTTCGCTGTTATAGCGACGATTTTCGCGGGCTGCACTAGCGCCGATGTCGTTCTGAAATACAGCCCAGACTCATTTAAAACAATAACTGACAAGTATCCTGAGCTTGTAACCGACAACACCTTGACCGATCACTACTATTACCTTACAATTGATGGTGAAACCACTCTGAAGATAAGCCATGACTATGAGCTTACCGGTACGGATGATATAATGCTGGAAACTCCGCTTAAGCCTTTCGTCAACGCAGGACTTGATGTTTTAAAGCTTGGAGACGGATATAAGGTAAACGATGATATGTTCAACCTCACCGCGGACTACGGAAACGGCACAGGAATGAAAGACACCGTCACAGATTCACTGTTCGAAAGTGTAAAATACGACCGCAGTATGCTAACATATCATGAGAAGCTAGACCACTATGGCATCAAGCTCACAGCCGGTAAATTTGAATGGGCAAAGGATTATACGACGAATGACAAGGACATTGTTTTTGTCATCAAGGCTCAGCCCCTTAAGGATTTGGGCGTTGATGTCAATAATATAGGCGGCTGGACCTTTGCTACAGTCCAGGAAGCCGACGGCAGCAATGTCGACGTTCTGCTAAAGGCCTATGACCTGAACGGCTAGAAAAAATCAATAATATCAGTACGGGGGAGAAATCTGATGATCCATGATAAGGCCATACTCGTCGTGGACGACGAAGTGAAGATAACCGAAGTAGTCAAGTCATATCTTGAAAATTCAGGTTATCACATCTTGTGCGCCCATGACGGAAAGATGGCGCTGGACCTGTTTGAAAAATTCTCCCCCGCGCTTGTTATTCTTGACCTTATGCTCCCTGACATTAGTGGCGAAGATATATGTAAGACGATCAGAAAAAAGTCCCGAGTGCCGATAATCATGCTCACCGCGAAAATCGAAGACGCGGATATAATAAACGGACTTGGAATCGGTGCAGACGACTATCTTACAAAGCCCTTTAGCCCGAAGCAGCTAGTTGCAAGGGTCGAAGCGGTTTTGCGGCGCGTTTCCTCCGAAGCTGTTCCCCTCGCAAGCGAATTTTCGTTCAACGATGGGGAACTCGTCATTGATGGGCTTCGCCATGAGGTACGAAAAAACGGACAGCAGCTTCCGCTCACCCCAAATGAGCTTAATATTCTTATGACCATGGCAAAATACCCGACCAAAGCCTTTACTAGAGAAGAACTGATTGAGTTCGCCCTCGGAGACGATTTTGACGGCTTTGACAGAGTTATAGACACGCATATAAAAAACATAAGGCAGAAGCTGGGTGATGACGGCAGGTCACCGCGTTATATACTCACTGTTCACGGAACAGGCTATAAGTTCGGAGGTTTCTGATATGAAAACCACCCTAAGATTCAAACTCACGGCGGCGTTTTTAATGATAACAGTCATCGCCTTTTTGCTGATGGGCGTGTTCGCAAATATCATCCTCGAAAAGCAGTTTCAGCGTTACGTTATTGAAAATCTCGACCAGAGAAAGTCCGGAATCGTTTCAACGCTTGAGAGCCAATATGCCGGCTGGGGAGGCGAGTGGAGTCTGTCAGGGCTTGAAAATATAGGTGTCAGTGCGCTCAGCGAAGGTCTGATCGTCCGTGTAAGCGACAGCGGCGGCGGCGTCATTTGGGACGCGATGACCCACAACAGCGGCTTTTGCGCCGAGATGATGCAGAACATGGCTACCAAAATGCAGAGCCGGAACTCGGACTTTGACGGCGGATATACCGAAAGCAGCTTTGCCCTTACTTCGAACGGAGCTTTCATCGGAACCGCCACCATAGGGTATTACGGGCCGTATTTTTACACTGATACCGACATCAGCTTTTTAAATACTTTAAACAAATTGCTGATACTTGGAATAGTTATAGGAGGGCTTGTATCCCTTGTTTTCGGAGCGTATATGGCAAAGCGCCTGACAGATCCGATTTCGAAGGTCATTAAAACCGCCGAAGAAATATCAGGCGGCAATTACGCCTGCCGAGTCAAAGAAGAATCAAGTACCATCGAGCTTATCGAGCTTACAAGCTCGATAAATACTCTTGCCGAAACCCTCGGCAAGCAGGAAAACCTCAGGAAAAGGCTCACCGCAGACGTGGCGCATGAGCTGAGAACCCCAATTGCAAATCTTCAGAGTCATCTGGAGGCAATGATTGACGGGATATGGGCGCCTGATACCGAGAGGTTGAAAAGCTGTCATGAGGAAACAGCGCGGTTGACAAGAATTGTCGGAGATTTGGAAAATCTTGCGCGTTATGAGGCGGAAAACATGAGTCTTCAAAAAGAAGACTTTGATATATCAGAATTGATAAACAATGTAGTCATGAGCTTTGAAAATGAATTCCGGAGCAGAGAAATCGAACTCTTAACCGCTTATTCAGAGCAGAATATTGATGCTGACAAAGCCAAGGTCTCACAGATATTGGTTAACATAATATCTAACGCACTTAAATATACTCCTGACGGCGGAAGAATTGAAATCGCCGTGACAGGCTGCGAAAAGGATGTTCAAATAAGCGTTAAGGACTCTGGCATTGGCATCGCGCCTTCAGACCTGCCGTATATCTTCGAGCGTTTTTATCGTGCCGACAAGTCCCGCAGCAGGGCATCGGGAGGCTCCGGCATAGGTCTTGCCATCGTAAAATCGCTTGTTGAAGCTCACGGGGGAACGATTACAGTTAAAAGTGAAATCGGCAAAGGCAGTGAATTTATTGTTTTACTACCATTCTAGCAGCTTTTGCATAATCTCAGGCAAAAATGGAGAGATAGCCCCCAAACTATGAATTTATGAGGAAGTCACGTGTCGAAACGAGGTGACGCCTAGGTTTTTGGCTGCATAGTATATACTGATGCCAACAAAAAGGAGGTTAAGATATGCTGAATTGCGAGCCATATAATGAAAACAAGCGCCCCCCTCAGCCGCCTGAGCATTGCTGCTATGACGAGTTCAGGAAAGATATAACTGAGCATGCGGAAGTATTCCTTCCTGTAACAATTGACCCGTCCGTTAATGTAGGGAAAATCAAGGTTGAATGCTGTGGAGATCCAACTGTCATTTGCGGGAAAGACGAATGCAAACACATCTGTAAGCTTCTAATCACTCAAAAGATTAGCGTCAAAATTCCCTTAATATATTCTGTCGTTGTTTGTGTCGAGGATGAATCTATCAAGTGCTGCACTGACCATAAATGCGATAGATAACCCATAAGGCATTCTCTCCCTTAAGTTTCACTTGACAATATAGCATTATAGAACTTCAATCAAAAACAGAAAAGACGGTCAGCCAATATAGGCTGACCGTTTATATTTAAATCGGTTTCGCACGTTCTTTACCTGTTTTTACCTTGCCTTGCTCTTCAGGCACAGGTCTCACATCGTTTTTAGGGAAGTGCCCTTTTTTATTACTTTCTGTTCCGTGCGGATCTTTGGGATCCGGTCTTCTCATACCCGCTTTGGCCATAAAAAATCACCTCATGATTAGTGTAGGCGAAAACCAAAAGTATTATTCTGGCCACAGACATATAAGAAAAGAAGATATAAATTACAGGGCTTGCTTAAGCTATTTTATAGGTGATATCCATTCGGGCAAAATGAAGTTCTCCGCTTCAGCTCTGCTGTTAAATTCGATTGTGGCTATTGTAGCTTCATTTTCCTTTCTGACAACCGTAATAAAAGCATAAGCCGAATTACCGGTTTTGTCATTATAATTATACAGCTCGCAAATTTCCTTGACGGTAATAAAATCCTTATGCCTGAATTCATCGAACCTGCTGTTAAAAGTTGATTGGCTGATTTGCCTTAATTTTGAATCATAGGTTTTTGAAATATAATACAGCACCTGATCAGGTACTTTCGCAACACCTAAATTCTGCAGGCTTTGATGTACTCTTTTATTGAGTTCCCTGCTTATTGTCTGTATAGCAAGTATTGTAGTTCCGTATATATATTCTGTTGTTGACAGCATAATTTCGTGATTGTGCGAATCATATTTATCTGTGTCTACGATGAAGAACTGCGAAATCATTATGTTTACTCCTAAATCCAGATTGGGTTAATCCAATACAGGTTAATAATAAGCTATGGCAAAGTGGATACAATATAATAATCTAAAATAGGTTAGTCCGTATTGGGGAGCAATAAATGTATACACGCATCCGTGAGCTAAGAGAAGACCACGATTTGACGCAGCTTCAAGTTGCGGATTATCTGAATATGTCCCAAACTGGTTACTCCAAGTATGAAACTGGAGAAAACGATATTCCGACAAGAGTTCTAATTAAGCTGTCGGAATTATACAACACAAACATTGACTACATTCTTGGTCAGACTGATATTTCCACGCCCAACAAGCGTGCTCAAGCGAAGTAATTTTCTCTAGCACCATATACTATGCTTCTATTGTTCCGAAGGAAACAACAAAAAAGCCTGTAGTTAAACTACAGGCTTTTTTAGTTTGCACTTATATGATAAAACCAAGATATTGACATGCTGATTTCAGCGTCAAGTCAACTTTATTCGCTTCGCCATCACGGTTTCACATCATTTATGATTGTGTCCACCGCAACAATGATCCCCACCGTGATGTTCACCATGTCCGCCGCAGCAGTGTTCCTCACCGTGGTGTTCTCCATGACCGCCGCAACTGTGTCCTTCGCCATGGTGTTCTTCGTGATGATCGCAGTTTGCATCTGAAGAGGACACAAGTTTTCCTGCCAGGAAATCACTGACCGCTTTATCGGCATCACCTGTTGCGCCTGCAAAGAGCTTCACATTCGCATTAGACAAAGCTGTCACGGCTCCGCCGCCGATACCGCCGCATATTAGAACTTCAATTTTATGACCTTGCAAAAATCCCGCCAAAGCACCGTGTCCACTTCCATTTGTATTGACAACAACGGAATTAGTGACGCTACCGTTATCAATGTCATAGATTTTGAACTGTTCTGAGTGTCCGAAATGCTGAAATATCTGACCGTTTTCATAAGTTACTGCAATTTTCATTAGTTAATCTCTTCCTTTTTACATTCTTCATTTTCTGAACAACATCTTCTTTTATGGCAGTATACGCATCCCCTGCAGCCGCAGGCCTTACCGTCGCTGAGCACATAGTCTCCGCCGCTGATGGTGAGCTCCATGCCTTTCACCAAGCACTCTGCCAGCTTGACCCGTGCGCTGTTATAAATTGCCTGCGCAGTCGTTCTGGCGACTTCCATTTGCTCCGCGCATTCCTCCTGATTCAGCCCCTCAAGATCAATCAGACGAATTGTTTCGAACTCATCAACGGTCATAACTATCGTTCTTTGTTCTCCATTGCATCTTTCCAGCGGTCCAAAGCTTTGGTTTACCGGCATGCAGCAAACTCGTCGACACTTTCTTGGTCTAGGCATTATATCACCATCTCCATAAAACGTAATTGGCATATGCCGTTTATAAATGCTATATTAGCATCATATTCGGCATATGTCAATAACTATTTATTAAGCAAAAGGCCGGAGCGAGAGCCTGTAAATGTTTTTCAAGTCTTCCTCCGAGGGTTCAACTACGCAGTTGGCTATATTTTTCGCTTTAATAACAATAGAAGAATACTTCCTGATTTCATCCTCGGTGACACTTTCTCTCTCACCGAGAAGTGAACTTAGCGCATATGCAAATTCGTCTGTCGAGGCAAAGCTTGCTGCCTTTAGTATCGGTATAACCCTATCGGGTCTCTTCTTCTCTGTAAATTTCAGAAATTCCGGCAGCAATATCCCGTTTGCCCTGCCGTGGACGAAGTTTTTAAAATACGTCAGTGAATATCCCATTGGGTGTACGGCTGTCGTGCCGGTGTGGACAATGACCATTCCGCTGAGAGTCGAAGCATAGAGAAGCTCCGCCCTCTCCTTCGCCGTAAGCCTCCATTCGTCGATTGCCGGAAAAAGGCCAGCTATAACCTTGATTGCCTCCAGCGCCAAGGTATCCGTTATGCCGTTCGCCCTTTTTGTGAGATAACCCTCGACCGAATGTGAGAATGCGTCGATAACCGTGTATGTCATATCGTTTTTGTTTAGCGACTCCAAATATTTGCTGTCTAACAGAGCGAGATCGGGAAAAAGCACCGGTGAACCCAGTGAGGTCTTTGTCTGCCTTTTGTCATTTACTAGGATGGCATACTGCGTTGTTTCACTCCCCGTCCCTGCTGTCGTGGGTATGCAGCACAGTGGCAGGCGTTTATTATATCCGGCATCAAAAATCCTGTCTTTCGGAATGTCTTCGCAGGCAAGCATCGCAATCGCCTTGGCGGCATCCATCGGTGAGCCTCCGCCGATTGCAACTACAAAGTCGGCTTCTTCGTTCCTTGCAAAATTCGCGCCTTCATATACGCAGTCAACTGTTGGATTGCTCATAACCTTATCAAACAGCACAAAACTCTGCCCGTTCGCCGACAGCGCGCGGCAGACATCATCCAGGGCTCCGTTAGACTTAGCGGAATGCGCACCCGTTACGATGAGCGCTTTTTCCCCGAGAGGCGCGAGTAGTGCAGCGTTTTTCACGACACAGTCCTCGTCCATTATTATTTTTGTTGTTATATGGAAGTTAAATTTCATAGAAAGCGCTCCTTGCCGTGATGTATCTATATAATCATACAGCACAGCCTTCGCTTTTTCCATTTCTTTTTTGAAGTATGTATCTCTTTAATTTCTGAATATGCGTCGCACCTTTCAGGTTCCGGTATCTTCCAAAGCCTTACGCAGCTTCTCAAGCGCCTTCTTCTCGATTCGCGATACATATGAGCGCGGCTAATGTAAGCGATGGCTACAAAGCCTTGATAATCAAGACTTTATTAGACATCAAACGACAAAGAGTAGGACCGCGCTTAATGTAAGTGCCGGTAATATGAACAGAATTCACGGCGACCATTCATCAGTATGACGGAATTCGGACAAGCATAAACCGCTACTCAGCGACTGACGGAAACTGCAGCGCTCTCATAATTGCTATGACAAGTGCACAATGGGGCCCGATATATTAGGCTTTCACAAAATGTATGTCAAATGCTTTATTAGCCGTTCTTCTACATACTCGGCCACCATTTTAACCATCGGCGAGGCATCGCCGTCACGATAATAGCTGTCAAAGCAATCATAATACCGTCTTCGATCCGAAAATTTTACATTGATAGGAGGATAGCCTTTTTGCATAAGAAACAAGTTTAACATTAGCCGCCCGGTACGGCCGTTGCCGTCCACAAAGGGGTGGACACCCTCGAATTTCAGATGGAACAATGCTGCACTCTCGATTGGGTGCAGTTTTTTGTTGTCAAATTCTTCAACGAGCTTTTCCATCAACTCTGGAACCAATACGGGAGCAGGCGGTTCATGATAAGCACCCATAATGCGCACCGGAATACGTCGATAAGTCCCACGGTCCTCCGGCCTGTCCATCAGCACAAGCGTGTGAATCTGTTTTATAATGAACTCCGAGAAGGTCACCTTGTTTTGTACTAACTCCTGTACGTATAGAAATGCATCACGGTGACCGACCGCTTCCAGATGATCTTTCAGCGGTTTCTTGTCGATTGTGACACCCTCCAATACCAATGCGGTCTCCTGCAAGGTCAGCGTATTGCCCTCAATTGCGTTGGAATTGTAAGTGTATTCCACCATGAATTCGTCCCGCAGACGCTGGAGTTCGCCAGTAGTCAGCGGACGGTGTTGATTGAATTGCTCTTTCAGCCCATCAATCCTGGCGAATAGAGGAGCGTATTGACTTGAAATTTCTTTATGCCGAGTCCGGCGCCCATCGGCAGGCTTAACTGCATCACTTGGAAGCAGGTATGACCGACCCTCTTGCACAACCCCAGGAATCTTTCCTTGCTTACACAGCACACGAACACGTCGGTCGGAAATGCCCCATTGTTCCGCAGCCTGTTGCACACTTATATAGTCCATATAGGAACACCTCCATTGTTTTATTGCTACTATATTATAGACAGATATCGGAACAATAATCAATAGATAATTCGAATTTGTCGGTTTATCGTTCCGATTGGTAGCTGACTTGGATCCCTAAATACTCAATCATATGCTGCTTGAGAAATTGGGGCACTACCGAAACCGACAAAGCACTTGATATATAAAAGTTTTTTACGGTTTTCTCCCAACATTTTGGGGTCCAAATTTTCACCTGGGGGTATAGCTCAGCTGGGAGAGCGCTTGACTGGCAGTCAAGAGGTCAGCGGTTCGATCCCGCTTATCTCCACCAAAAAACAGCCTAAAACGAAAGTTTTAAGGCTGTTTTTCGTATTATTAATAGAGGAAACAAAGGAACCGTCTTAACATTTAAGGCGGTTCCTTGATATTTGCTTGAATTTTATAGAATATTGAAAAGCGAGGTGACATATCATCTGTAAAACAAAATTAGTTATCAATAGTAAGTAAAGTCAGAACTTTCTTATATTCGGGATTATAGATGCTTTCTTCATAAAGCATTTCGTCATTTTTAGCATCCTGTAGCCAGTGCTTTGCAAGCACTTTACCTTGACGAATTTCTTCGGTTCCACTAGGATTATCAAAAAATGTTATTGCTATACTTTCTGAATCGAGTTTCTCAACTATAGGTCTGTTTCCTTGAAAAGTTTTTAATATCTCTGAATTCCCTGACTGAATAACAGCATACTTATCTTTTGAATAGTCTACTAAACGGTTAGCCAATAAAAAAAGTGAAACATCATATTTGTCTATAGCCAGTTTCTTCAGGTTCTCTATACTTGCTCTAGTTTTAATAAAATCCTTTATTAAATGTACTTGCGGCATAATTAATCCAGCTGCAAAATTTTGTGCTTCCATCTCTTGTATACTGTCTGTGAGAAGAGTCGATGATCCAGTTTTTCTCACAGTATAAGTCGGTTGAACATGCCAAGGTATCAATGCATGTCCAATCAATATTGCAATAGTAAACTTCCTTCTCTGTTTATTCGTGACACGACTATCTAAAATAATCACTTTCTTTTCGCTTTGAACTAATATTCCCTCGCCATCATCTAGTTCATCTTCAAATATTACAATATTTAATTTCTCTGCTATAGTATCGCTACCAATTCAGAGTGCCTACCCATTTCAGGACGCATTGGATGTTTGCCCGTGTATTCGACTAAGCCACAAATCAATGAGGGCGATACCGGCATGGAGGCCATTCAACAGGGTATTATTCGATATATGTGCCTGTACCCGCATTCCAGCATGATGCTGAGAATTGCATTTGTAAATCCTCCTTCCGTGGAATCGGTTGTTGGAATGCTGAAAAATTTGGATAAGGATAAGGAATTTGCCTCTTTTGGCTCTGTTGGTATTGACCTTTCTATTTTCAGAACTAAGGAAGCTCCATCAGATTGGGTCGAAATTCAAGATAAATCGCTCAATGATGGTATGCTTGGGAAAATTAAGGGGAAGAAAACCGGCCGGTTCAATATTTCAATCACCAACAAAAAGCTTTCCTACGGCGATATTATTAGAAAACTCAAGCGTGAGCAGCATCTGCTGGTTGTCTTTGATCCAAATGAAAAAGAGGTCAATCTAGCCCGAAACAGCCGACAAATTCATATCCATCCGCTTTGCGTACCAAAGGTGTATGAATACAACCGTATTCAAGGTAGCGTAAGAATCCGTCCGGCTAATGAAGGTGGCATTTTTGCCGACTACGCTGGTATCCTAGAAAAGCTACGCGAGCAACCGTCCTCATTCGGCCATAGAAGTGTATTCGTAAATTCTCCACTCAGAGAGGAAACTTACAAACAACTACTTGGCAGAGCTGACTGGCTAATGATCTTGGATCAGAACCTTAAAAGCTGGGATATTTCGCTCCGTTCTGAGAGCGAAAAACTGTTTTATAAAGGCTATGACACACTTTTTTGCTATCCCATATGGGTATACCCTGCGGCATCAATTATCCATAGTAGGTAGTCCTTATGTACATGCATTTATGTGTACACCATTATTATTAATCAACGGTCAGGTTTCATTCGTTCCAACATCAGCCATACTTTTATCAACATATAAGCGCTTCAAAGCCCAGCTTTTGCTGGACTTTGGAGGCGTATACAATTAAATCTATGACGCTTCTTTAAGTTATGGACTGTAATTATTTAATTACAGGTTGCGGTTTATGAATTAATAGTACTCTAATTACTTCCGTTGTCTTTTCCTGCATAAGCCGTCAGAGTTTTTCTACGCTGAGCGCAAATTACAGCAAAATATATGTCCTATTAAATACATGTCACAAAGTCAGGGCATCACCGGATATACGAGTGAGGGTTTAAAACAATTCTCAAATAATCAGATAGTAAGCTGGTGAGTGCAATGGGATAATCTGACTCTTGTCCATACTACATCTTATGGTACTTACCCAGCGTGGACGCTTGTGTCTTGGTATAGTGAAATTGTCTCTCTAATATGGTATATTAAAAAAAGGAGTCGCGAAGCAGCATATTCAGGATGGCAGAACCGTCTCCAGCCTGAGCGCCGACTATGGCGCATTCAAAACCGCCGTATCAAAATGGGTACACAATTACCGTGAAGAATGCCGAAATAATGATGAAGCCAAAAACGAATATGACCTTATGCAGGAGGTTCACAAGCTGCGGCAGCAATCAGAAGAGGCCAAGCGTGATTTCGAGTGAAACCGGGAAATGGATTACCGGCGAGTTTGCCGTCCAGACCTTGGAAAGGCCTTGAAATCTCAGAAGGTCAAGCCCAAGAGCCTCATTCTGCATTCCGGCAAGGGGTGCCAGTTTACTTGGCTTAGTATTATTATTTATTGCAATGAGCACGGAATTCAGCAGAGTATGAGCCGCACGGGATGTCCGTATGACAATGCGCCAATGGAACGTTATTTCAACAGCCCGAAGTCAGAGTTGGTTAACCGTTTTGCCTTCAACACCGATGACGAGCTGGAATATGCCATAGCGGAGAACGCGTATCTTTGGTAAAACCAAATTCGCCCGCATTCATACAATTATCTGACGCCACTTGAGGCGAGATTTGATTTAGGCTAAATTAGACGGTGGCGTTACAAAAATGCTTGACCACAACATACTTCGTACACAACCACATGTAACTGACCTAATGATTTCATTGCTTTCTCTATAATAAGTTGATTTATTAAATACACAATTGTTTAAGGAAGGTTTATAGATGAGCATTATAAAGTACCTAGAATCAAATACTTGGAGCTATACATTTATATGTTTAGACATTCTATTAGTTGTCTTCGGCATGGCATTTCAGCTTATTTTTCGAATTAAAGAAAAATTGATTCTTGTTATTCCTTCAATCTTGATTTTACTCCTTTGCATTATCGGGACTTTTGTTCTTAATTCTAATTCACTTACACTTACAAGATGGCCTTATATTATTGGATACGTAGCGTTTGGTATGACTTTCTTTGAAATAGGTGCTTTCATTATCGTTCTTATTAATAGGAGAAAACAAAGAAGAAAATAGCAATAAATTATCTGAGAATTGAGTATATAATGAGACCGTAAGGACTTGAACCAAAATAACAAGAAATGCCTCGATAAGACGTTAATCTTTCGGGGCATTTTCTATTATACTCTTCGTGAGTTTAAGTGCATTCTTCCCGTTTATTATACCAGTATTTATACCAACGTTATCATCTGAACTAATAGTCCCTTCTGCAGAACCACAGATAATTTCTTTTGCTTCATCTGGTTTAATTTTAGGATAACACATATAGATTTCAGCAGCTATACCTGCAACAATTGGCGTCGCCATACTCGTTCCTGTTGCAGAGCTATATGTATTATATACAGAGGTGCTTAATATGTCAGTTCCTGGTGCAAATACGTCTACTGTGTCTTTACCATAATTCGAGTGGACTTCGATATTGTTATTCGCATCTATACTTGATACGGTTATAACATTATTATAATTATAGCAAGCCGGATATGTTTTGACCTTATCAATGTTAATACCTCTTGGGAAAGAATTTCCCGCAGATACAATAAACAACATTTGTGATTGTTTAATAGTTCTGTCTAATTCATCTGATATTTGATATGTATTTAAACTTATATTACAAATACTCGCCCCATTGTTTTCTGCATATTTTATTGCTTTAATTAAATTTCCTATGGAGCCTACATTTTCTTCGTTGTCTTCATTCCTGCTATTCAATACTTTTAAAGACATTATTTTTAAGGATTTATTAGTTGATCGATATCGGCTGATTTCATTTGTAGTTGTGGCAATTATTCCAGCGCACATTGTTCCATGATAATCTTCTTGTTGGAAGTTTGTATTAAATAATTCATTTGTATCATCAACAAAATTCCAACCATTGATATCATCAACAAATCCATTGTTATCATTATCTATTTTGTCGTCAGGCAGTTCATCTGTGTTATTCCACATTAATCCAGACAAATGGCTTGATGCTGCTTCGGTTTTACATGTTGCGCTAGATTTCACTCTTACTAGCAAAGAATCTCAAATCAATATTTAGAGCGTAATTATCATCATTTAAAAATATGATTGCTGAATATAGAATTCTATGAATTACAAAATGACGGCGTACATTTGATTGAATGTACGCCGTCAACGTTAAGGTAATGAGATTAATTATAATTTAGTTGCAGGTTACGGTGTAATAAGTAAGGATTCCTGTATCACTTCCGCTCAAAACTGATGAAAACAACCTTCATTTTCGAGAAACATAACCTACATTCTTCGAAGCGCCTTGACTTGTAGGTTATGTGTGTATATAATGCAATTAACCTACATATAATAATATTATTAGTATTGTAGGTTAGTTGTATGAGGAGGTGAAATTCAATGTCTATTCTTGACGAAGTGCTGTCTGAGGAATATGACCGCATGAAAAAGATGCGGGTTGCCATGAAAAAGGAACTGGATTCTCTGCCAAAAGGATATGTCTCAAAGAAAACTATTAACGGTAAGCAGTACAGCTACCTACAAATGCGCCAAGCCGGAAAGATTGTCAGCGAATTCATTCCCGATAAAAACGTTGAGACAATTGAAAAGCAGATCGATAAACGAAATCAACTCAAAATCTCTATTAAGGAGATTGACAAAAATATAAAAAAAATAGAGAGGGTGCAGAGGTAATGGATGAGCACCAGTACAAAGACTTTTGGAAGTTTATAAAACTATTATCGGACAATGACTTATTAGAACACGTTATCGTCATTGGAAGCTGGGCAGAGTATTTATATGCACAGTCTGGAATTTTACCGGGATTTACAGCAAACCTTCGGACGCTGGATATTGACTTTCTTGTTAAAAACATGAGAAAACCCTCGCCGCAGGTAAATATCGCGGCGTTGGCTAAAGAAGCTGGATATACCGTTGACCATGACGTTCTTGATGGAACAACCAAAATCTACACACCGGGACTTATGGAAATTGAGTTTCTCATTACTCAGCAAGGTTCCGGCGAAGACAGCATACTAAGCACCAACCTTGGTGTGAGAGCACAGGCACTGAGGCATATTGACATACTAAAAGAGTTTATAGTGAAAGCCAATATATTTGATATGGAGATTTCTATACCACAGCCAGAAGCATATATTCTCCATAAGATTGTTATCAACAATGAACGAGGTAAAAAGGCTGAGAAGGATAAAGCCTCTATCAAGGCAATGCTTCCGTTTCTAAATAAAGAGCTTGTTGATAATATTTATCAGCATCTGACCAAGAAGGAACAGAATACTGTCGTTACTTTTTTCGCGAAACACACTGAAATGAACCAGCATCAGGTTTTCACTCAAAAAGAGAAAGAACCGAACTGACTGAACAAGCAGAACACTCACAGCCGCGGTAAAGCTTGCCTTCCATGCGCGACACGGTACTAGGGCTTAATCATGCATAATGTTCGATCACATGGTTCACCTCAGTTTTATTAAAAGTTCGTAAAAATGGGGGTGCACACCCGATACTTCGGGAGAGCGTCTGACTGGCAGTCAGAAGGTCAGCGGTTCGATCCCGCTTATCTCCACCAAAAAACAGCCTAAAACGAAAGTTTTAAGGCTGTTTTTCGTATTTTTAAGCAAAATTTCGTGGGGGGCTTGCTTGAGCGGATACGTTAGATTTTTGTTTGAAAAGGTTTCAATATCAAGAAGTGCACCCGCATGAATGGCACTCCATTTTAATTAGAAAAGACTATAAATTACAACAGGAATCGGACACTTGTGTAAAGTTGTTAAAAGCTCGCATTTGTGGGCTTTTTTCTGTTTTGCCGGAGTTTAGAAATAAGCTCCGGCTTTTTTGTATCCAATACAACTTTGAAAGTAGAACGCTTACCACAGAAAGTGCGGCGGCGCTTGTGTTCATTTTTGTTCAGCAATATAAATCTGAACACGATTCTGTATGAGGTCAGTTGCCTCTTGAAGCGTTTCTTGCTTAGTAAAGAAGGCATTGGCCTCCTCTTGAACAATGTCGGAGATATTGTAATCTCGCCGCGCTACCCTATCCAAGCCTGAAATGAGGGCACGAATGCGCTTAATATCATTTTCAGTAGTGTTGCCAACCTCAATTTTGAAAGCACCTTCTTCTCCTTCACCGCCTACATAGATTGTGAACTTCTCTCCACTTTTTTGATAGGTGTGTTCCAGCGCCTTAGAATTAATGGGAAATACAGCAAAACTCTCCTGGTGGCTGAGATAATAATCATATGTATAGAACTGTCGAACAAACGTCCAAACCCCGTCGCTGTATTTCGTATTTGCCGAGATGGAAAAGCTTCCGTCATAGACGATAGCATTGCCGCACCCTGATGAAGTGGGGAACCCTTTCAACACTGCTTCACTAAAAAAGAAATCAAAGACCTGTAAGTAGTTTGGAATTCCAACCCTTTGACGCATTAGCAACTGCCTGCCCTCTGCAATACGCTTTTGCTCTGAATCACGAGACCCTTCTCCGGCTGCCGGAGCATACTTCTCTAAAAACTTAAGCATATCTTGAAAGTCATTGGAGTTGAAGGAGCAAGTTCCGGTTTCCCAATCAACATACTCATCCATATTGTAAAACAATATTAGATCTAAAACGATTTCACGTGACATATTTGGCCCAAATAGGAATCCGTCAAAGGTTGTTGATTTCATCGTTTCTTGTAAATTTTCAAAGGTCCAACCAGGTTCTGAGCCTAAGATTGCTGCGTCACCAGCAATAACATCTACCCAGAAGGAGTAGGGAAGCTCGTAGAGCTTTCCACCTTCCATTGCCGCAGAAAAAATATTGCTTTGAAAGTCTGCCTGGTCTAGTTCCGAATCGCTTTCAATATATTTATTGATGTCGGCAAGATACCCTTTCGCTCCTAATGCCGGTGTAGAAAAGAATTTTGTAAACAAATCATTATCGGAAAAAAAAATAATATCAGGAACATTACCGGCAGACATTAACGTAAGCAAACTGTCCTTGTTATTCTCATTATATTCTTTGACTTCAATGCGATACTCAGTATTTGATTCGTTAAACTCCGCAATTTCCTTTCTGATGGGGCCAACCTCAGAAGCCGCCAATGTAATGACCTTGCGAGTGTCCGCTTCTCCGTCTTTTCTTTCCTGCGCCGTTATAGTCTGAACGCCATCCTGATAGGTATAAGCAATGAATACACTATTATTTTTAACCATCCAAATTGGAGAGGGAATTCCCAGTGAAGTCCAATTAAATAATCTGGTAAGCGCATTTTTATTATAATCAAATTCTATCAAGGATTGACCATCATCTAAGTAAGCAATCCCTTTATCGCCGGAAAATATGTTTTTATATGCTCCCTTTAAATCAACTGGTGAAGACCAAGCCATTTCTTTTTGATTAATCATCCTCAGTTGATTACCATTTAGCAATACGATCGGGTTATCGTCCAATAAGGCAATCCCATAGATTGTTTCGTTAGTGGAAAGAGTAAACAATGTTGTTCCGTCTTTGGATAAACAAGTGATTCCGTTGGTACCCGCACTTCGCCATGCAATATAAATATTTCCGGTTGCTTCAGCAATAGCGGAAATACATTCCACCGAATTATTAACTCCCGCTACCTTAATATCCAATTGACTAACCGATAAAACTGTACCATCCATGCTTATTTTATGAACCTCAAGCGCATTATTTGTTTCCGCAACTAATACGATAATCCCGCCATATGTCATCGTAAATCCAGATATGGTTTCCAGTTCTTCAATACGCATGGAAGACAGACTTTGTCCATCGTTATTAAAAGAAATAATCGTATAATATTCTGCATTTCCATAAAGAGCCCACACAGTATCTTCGTACTTTGAAGCAGCCAATGAAGCTCCGAATTCGGATGGTGGGATAATTTGATTAGCAGTATACTCCAAGCTCCCTTCCTTAATGGAGCCGTTACTACATGCAGAAATAAAAACTGACAGCAACAATATAGGTATTAACGAAGCATATTTCTTGATAAATTTATTCATCATCTGCTCCCTATCTGTTAATGCAGGGGGGAGACCCCCTGCATTAATCTGGTATGTACATTTGGACGGCTTTGTTAAAGAAACACTCTAAGGGTTGCACTTCGAGCTTGGGTCGATCCATAACTGGCATAACATTCTCCCCATGCTGATCTCATATCATAATACGCAAATTCCACAGTTACAGAATATTGAGAATCGTTCCAATAGTCTAGACCGCCAAGTTTACAATACTTATAATAAGTATAATTAGATGTAAAAACCTCAGCTTTAATACAACTAACTGCTTCCTTGTATATATCTCCCAAGAAAGGAGTCTCGTCCCTTATTTCCCGCAAAACTGTTTGAGAGCTCTCGGTTGAAGTGACAACAACCTCAGGAGTTGATGTAACGGCCATTGCCGGAAAAGAAAAGCAACTGACCATTACAGCAATAGCCAAAACCATCATAACAAATTTTTTTAGATTTTTCATTGTAATTTTCCTTTCATTTGTTAATTTTACATTTTTATGGGTCTGTACAAATCCTTTGGTTTTTTCAGCTTAACACATCTATGTAGAATAACCCATTGGACCCACCCCCCTTCAAGTGTCTTCACTTATATATCCTTTAAGAGCAGTAAAATGTGACATGAATTTGATAGTATTCTGTATGATTGCGCTCAGATTTGTGCCAAACGGAATAACGGAATCCCTGTATCAATTGAGAATACAGGGATTTTGTTGATATAATTATCTCTTGAAAAACTAAAATGTTTTTAGTGGCATAAATCAAGAGTTATTGTCCTCACTGCTCATTTCCGCTTTTCTTTTCTCCGCGAATTTGGATTTATCTGCAACGACCTCAACGAAGGTTCGGTTATTGCCTTCTCTGTCTTTACTTGCCCGTGACTGCAACCTGCCTTCGATCAGGACAAGCATTCCTTTCTTGAACCATTTGCTAATAAAATCCACTTTATCCTCAAAGGCCACTACATCAAAAATAGTCAGCGCTTGCTGACCTTCGATTTCATAATGGCGATCTACAGCAAGAGAGAACGTTGCTCTATTGCCGTTTTCAGCACTATGGAATTCTGGATCTTTTGTGAGTCTTCCAACGAGAATTACTTTGTTATACATAAGTTAAAAGCCCGCATTTGCGGGCTTTTTCTGTTTTGCCGGAGTTTAGAAATAAGCTCCGGCTTTTTTGTATCCAATACAACTTTGAAAGGAGAACACTATGCAGACAATCGCAATCGTCAATCAGAAAGGTGGCGTCGGCAAATCCACTACAGCCGTCAATCTCGGTGCAGGACTTGTGCGTCAGGGCAAGAAGGTCTTTCTCGTAGACGCTGACAGTCAGGCAAATCTAACAGAGATGCTCGGCTGGCAGCAGCCGGATGAGCTTTCGCCCACATTGTCTTCGATGATGGAGCAAGTCATTGCGGACAAACCTGTTTCCCCGCAGGAAGGCATCCTGCACCACAAGGAGGGTATGGAATTAATACCCGCCAACATCGAGCTAAACCCAATGTACGGCTATGGCAACAGCAACGAAGAAAAATATCTCCCTGCCGATGAGTACCTCTCAGGAAATGTAAGACGAAAGCTGGATTGGGCAACGCGCTCGCAGGGCTTAACCCCGAGGATTTTACTGTTAATGTGGATGCACTCACACAGGTACAGCCAGTTGACCTAACGGCAAGCGAAATATCCGTCCGCCTCGGTGCGACATGGCTTCCGCCGGGGATACCGCAGCAGTTTATGTATGAACTTCTGGGAACACCCCGCTGGGCGCAGTACCGAATGAAGGTACATTATTCTAAGCTTACTGGCGAGTGGAGTGTTGAGGGCAAAAACCAAGACCGTGGAAATGTGAAGGCCTACTCCACCTACGGAACCAAGCGCATTAATGCCTATGCTATCATAGAGGAGAGCCTGAATCTAAAGGATGTTCGCATTGTGGACTATGTGGAGGACACAGACGGCAAGAAAACCGCTGTCCTCAACAAAAAGGAAACGGCAATTGCACAGGCGAAGCAGGAGCTGATCCGCGCGGAGTTTTCCGAATGGGTATGGCGTGAGTCCAATCGCAGAGAACAGCTTTGCAGTTTGTATAACACAATTTTTAACTCAAACCGCCCTCGCGAGTACGACGGCAGTCACATTACCTTCAACGGGATGAATCCTGAAATTGTGCTCAGAACTCACCAAATCAACGCCATTGCTCATGTACTTTACGGAGCAAATACTCTGCTTGCACATACAGTGGGCGCAGGCAAACCCTTCGAAATGGTAGCCGCCGCAATGGAAAGCAAGCGACTCGGTTTATGCCAAAAGAGCCTCTTTGTAGTTCCCAATCACCTCACAGAGCAATGGGCAAGCGAGTTCTTACAGCTTTACCCCTCAGCAAATATCCTTGTTGCAACAAAGAAGGACTTTGAAACAAAGAATCGTAAAAAGTTCTGCTGCAGAATTGCCACAGGCGAATATGACGCGGTTACGTGATGGATATCATGACCACGCTATTTAACATTTGCGCGGGTATCATATCCTCGGTGGCAGGAAATCTCAGTACTTTGACAGTCGCGGCAGTCACTTTACCAGAAGAGATTAAGACCGCAATCGGTGAGGTTGGCTTCCTTGCGAGTATTCCGCTGTGGCTCGTCGCCATTCTTGGCAGCGTATTTATAACAGTGCTGTCCTTCATTATGATTTTGACCGTGTACAGCAGGTTTTTTAAGCTATATATGTACACAGCTTTAGCACCCATACCGCTTTCGACATTTGCTGGAGAAACTACCTCAAACACAGGAAAGGCTTTTATTAAAAGCTATCTCGGTGTGTGCCTGGAGGGTACAATCATCGTGCTTGCATGTCTTATTTTCTCAGCCTTTACCGCAAGCGGCTCCCTAGGCATTGTAGATACAGACGCATCAGCGGTTACAATGGTTTGGGGCTATCTCGCAGGAACGATTTTCAATATGCTTGTACTCGTGGGACTGGTTAAGGGCGCAGATAGGATTGTGAAGTAGATGCTGGCGTTGTAACATCAAATTGCTGTATTGATATGCATTTTTAAGTTTGCGGATTTGAATTTCTGTGATATACTGTATTAAAAGGAGGCGGTTGGATATGAATCAATCAAACATGAACCGTAGAATTGCCGCCGTTAAAACAGCGGACGCAATCAATGCCATTGAAGGCGCTCCTGTTTCCGGATACGCTCGAGAGCTATCCACAAGCTGGGTGAAAGGTGAGCTGACTGGAACGCAGATGAATCAGGCACTTTTGGCAGAGCATATGAGACTTGCTGAGCAGGAGCGAAATAACCGTGCCTGATATTTATCTTTATGATGAGCTTGTTAATCTGCTTCGCATTTCACAGGAACAACTTGGCTATATTGGAAATGCCGAGGCCGGACATGGGCTTATCAAGGTCGGCGGTGCTTTGATACCGTTCATCAACAATTTCCCGACGGATTCGGAGCTTTATAAGCTGATGACCACAAAGCCGGGGGAATAAATAATGGCAATGGGCTGACGATATTGTCATCCATTGCCATTCACTTTAGCAAATCCTGCTTTAGACTCCTAACTTGGAGTCACAGCTTTTCAACCGCTTTGCCCTATTTAATTATTCTCGTAACTGTTTCTCGCGCTTTTAGCTATTTCAAGCTGATGATATCGCTCTTTACAACACTCCTGTCAACAAACAATTGCTCTATGTAATTCGAGATTCATCAACAATATTTTAACAACCCATTGTCCCCAATTTGCTCCTTAATCCACCTCACACATTTCGAAAATTATTGATAATATTTGCTTAACATTTCCGGTCGCTTATATATGACGATCCTTTCGGGCTGTATTCGCCCGAAAGGATTATGGTATTTCTTGAACAAAAGTTTTGCTGTCTTTTTATTTTAGGCTCCTCTGGCTAATTTGTGTTTTCGTTCTTTGGTTTCTTTTTTTGATTCGGTCATTTGTATCTCGCATATGGCTTTTGAGATAAACTCTTTGTTCGTGATTCCCAACGGTGCTAATGTATATCGTATTGCCCTGCTGATGCTTTTTTCATTTGTTTTGAACTGAACACTGATTTCAGTATAGATTTTATTAAGCTTTATTATTAACTCGGGATTGTCGCTGGCAGCTTTAATTGCTGCAGAACAATACCAGAAGCCCTTGTTACCATATTTTAAATTCTGCTGGCTGAGGTAACGATATACATGTTCCATTTCAATGCTCATGAGCTTACATCCTTTCGCTTTTCCTTCGGTTAAATGTTCTTTATATACATTTCCTAGTAGGCTTTCTTTGTACCCTATTCAATATCTTATTTTTTTTGTTTAAAATGTGTTATTCGTCATAATACGACAAAATCCGACTGCAAAAAATTCTTGCAGTCGGACGATCATAGCAATTAAGCTTTAGACTCCTAACTTTGCGTCACAGCCTTTCAGCTGTTTTGCCAATAGGTATTATGTTTTAATCTACTGTCATTCGTATTTGCTGTTTTGGGGATAAAAGTACACTCAGGTCGCAAGGATTATTTCTGATAGACATGGAATAATCTTAAGTTTCCTGAATGTTGCTTAGATGTTATTAGAATACTTGTCAAGTCCTTGGGCTTTGCATCGGCAGTTTCTATTAACTGCTTATACATATTCTTACTGAAACCGACAAATTATGCTTATATATTACCATGCACACATTAGAACAGTCAACACAATAATTAGCAAATAATACTAATTTAATTCTTGTGTCATCTCAAGTCACATTTAGGACGCACCGATAATCAAAAAAGGAACGCGGGGCCCGTTGGTCCCGCGTTCCTTTTTTGATTATCAACGTCTCAAGGAAAAATTTGAACAAAATTTATGGCTGCATTGATGTATTCACTGCGCTGAACATTCGGCGTTGTTATTATATATGACATAACCGTTTTTCCCGTTGAACTTTGCCTCATACAATGCGCTATCGGCTTGGTTATAAGCTTCAGAGAAACTGTAATTTTTTTCATTTATAACGGTAACACCAATACTGCTGGTTACAATAATCCGATTGTTTTCATAGTCAACTCCGGTTTTCAACGCTTTTAATATTTCAGACGCTTTGTCCTCAGCAATTAAAATATCTGCCGTGTCTTTGATGTAAATCATAAACTCGTCTCCGCCAACTCGACCGACAATATCACTTTTGCGGAAGATGTTAAGAAGCAAGTCTGAAAAATATTTAAGAACGCGATCGCCGGCTTCATGTCCGAATCTATCATTGATACTCTTGAAGTCATCAATATCAAGTAATAACATGATTCCTGCACCTTTTATGACTTCTTCTCCAATCAATGCTTCGATTGTTGCTTTATTGTAAAGCCCTGTGAAAATGTCAGTTTGAGCGCCAAGCATTAACGCTTGCCTCTCATGCACTTCTTTATCGATATCAAACCCATACGCAAACGCATACACATCATTAGATTCAACGTCTTTGAACATTCGGAGAACAAGTCTGACCCAATGGTAATTATTATCCGCGCTTAAACGCCGGTATTCAAAAGGCTTAGGCTCAACACCCTTATTTAAACTATCCAGCAGATTTTGACGTTCAAGAGATTTAAAATAGACATCATAATCATCCGCATGAACTCTTGACTTTGCATATTCAAACCATGCATCGTATTCGCTGTGAAGGCGCTCAAGCGGTTCATCATAAAATTCTAGACCACTGATGATTTCGTTTCTGGTCAGGTTTGCCTTCGAAGTATAGATAGCATCGCGTGTCAACGCGCTTTGAAGTTCCATTTGATTCCCCAGCGCCTGAGACAGGCTCTTGTTGTCTTCGCGTATCTTAGCTGACATATTAAGCTTAAAAGTGTATATCAGCAAATAATAGAAGCTCAGAAGCAGCATAAAACAATAGCTTAAATGATCTATAAACATGTTTGGAATACTGTAGTCCCTGACATAAACGACCGAACTTCTGAACATGAATAAAACGCACAAGGATGCCCAAATAATTATGTACCGGGACTGAGTTCTGTTTTGCATTGTAAATCGCAGATTTTCCATGCTCATAAAACGCAGTATTATGAATAATGCCAGAAACCCAAGCATGTTTGAAATAGCTAAGACACCTAGAAAAAGATTCCCATTGCTGCACACCGCAAACAGAGTTTCGTGCAAAGCCAATGCAAACAGTGAAATAACCATCCCCCGAAGACACATAATACTCATCATCACCGCAACGGTCACGAATAGCGTGTCTTTCAGCGATTTTCTAAATATTATCAGCAACTCGGCGTATAAAACCAGTAAGGATACGAAATAGCCGGTATTTATTGGTATGGTCAAAGCCATTATAACCATCAGGGCGGCGTTTACTACACCTATAAACATCCGAAATAGCAAACCATATTGCTTCCCATAAAGCATACTTTCCATTAATGTAAAGCATTTATTAATAAAGAGCAGGTAGGCAATAAAATTTGCCGCAATTAAAATAGTTTTTTCCATTATAGCTAAATTTACCTTTTATTTCTCAATATAGTAAGATTTTAATTCGCAGGTCTATTGCTTGGCATAAAATTCAGTTCCCTTTCTTTCTGAATTCCTATGCATATACTCTAACACACCCACTCTCACTTTTTCGACGCAGTCAAATTAACCGTGCTAGCTTGTCTGGAATAAATTTGAATAAATCCTTGAAAACTATTGACTTCAAAGTAAAAACCGCGTATATTTTAACGTAGTTAATATTATTTAACAACGTTAAAATATATAAGGGGTGCAACATGAACCAATCAAAAAAAGAACGTACCCGAAAAGAAATCATTCAAGCTGCAAAAGATATCGTTCACGATAAAGGCTATGAATTTGTTACTGTTCGTCATTTAGCCGAAGTAACTGGCTATTCCTATACTAATCTGTATTATTATTTTAAAGACTTGAATACGCTCTTATGGGTGTTACGTCTTGATATGATCGAAGATATGATTGCAGAGATTACATCAGTTACCTTTACTAGCGATGATCCTGTAGAAGAAATTATGGATGTGTTTTTCTGCTATACTGATTATTTTTTCAAACATCCAAAGGCTTTCCGTTTCTTTTACTTCTACGCTTTTGTTCAGCCGGAGGCAGATGACAGTTTTCGAAAGCTTGAGGAGCGTTTCAGCGGTATGTGGCAGACTTCATTCTCTAAATTAGCGCAATCAGGCATAATTGGATCGAATGACATTGAAGTGGTCGCAAAGACAATTATTTATGCCCTACTGGGTATGATTATGCTGAGTTTTTCATCCAATGGAACAGCAAAACAGGATGATATAAACGAAGAGACTGCTAAGCTAATTAATTTCTTACTTAATAAAAATAAAGATAATCTTTAAGGGGGAGCATCTTATGATTCAAGGTTTCAAAACGAATTTTCAGCCACTTTTTCGTGTTGCCCAGTATTTATCTTTACTAATGTTGGTTCTGATACCAATACAGATCATTGTCTTTGTGATATCTCCACCACCGGATAGCATCAAAGGATTTTTCGAACTCTATCAGCAAAATCCGTTATTAGGGCTGTTAAGCTTGGATTTTCTTTATCTATTCAATAACATTATAATTATTGTGATCTATTTAGCACTCTTCATCATATTATACCACGAACGACCCGTTACTGTTATTTTAGCGCTTATACTCGGCTTGGTTGGCGTTGCCTGTTACTATCCGTCCAACCCATCTTTTGAAATGCTGACCTTAAGTAACCAATATTTTCAAGCGCTACCTGATCAGCAAACAATATATTTAGCCGCCGGAGAATCCGTAATGGCTGGATATACGGGTACTGCGTTTAATGCTTACTATGTATTAAGCACCATATGCCTACTAATGTTTGCCTATGCAATGATAAAAAGTCCCCAATTCAAGAAATTGATTGGTTGGTGGGGGTTGGCTTCCGGATTTTTCATGATTATACCTTCTTCTGCAGGTGCATTGGGCATGATATTTTCTCTACTTTCTCTGATTCCCTGGGTGGTATTTGTTGTGTTGCTGGTAATCCATTTCAAGAAATTCTCAATTGACACAACATATTAACCATGGAGCAGATGTTTCCACCGCAGAATTCAATTTCTATGTGCTAGTTGAAGTGTCATGTTAACTGTATAATAAAAGTCCCGCCGATATAGTATTTACCTAACGGCGGGACTTATATTATCTATTAGGCCATAAACAGTTCGATGTCGGAATCCACAGTGCCGATACCGGCAATGCCAAACTTCTCAACAAGCACCTTGGCCACATTGGGTGACAGGAAGCCCGGCAGCGTGGGTCCGAGGTGGATGTTCTTCACGCCCAGATACAGCAGAGCCAAGAGAACGATGACGGCCTTTTGTTCGTACCAGGCGATATTGAAGGCAATCGGCAGCTTGTTGATATCGTCGAGTCCGAACACTTCCTTGAGCTTCAGGGCAATGACCGCCAGAGAATAGGAGTCGTTGCACTGCCCGGCGTCCAGAACCCTCGGAATGCCGCCGATATCGCCCATCTTAAGTTTGTTATAACGGTATTTCGCACAGCCGGCGGTAAGAATAACCGTATCCTTCGGGAGCTTTTCAGCGAACCCCGTGTAGTATTCTCTTGACTTCATACGTCCGTCGCATCCGGCCATAACGAAGAACTTTTTGATTGCACCAGTTTTGACGGCATCGACGACCTTATCCGCTAAGGCTATCACCTGATTATGGGCAAAGCCGCCGACAATGCTGCCGGTCTCAATTTCATCGGGTACGGGAAGGGTCTTGGCAAGCGCAATGATTTCGGAAAAATCCTTCTTGCCGTTCACATCGGCTTCAATATGCTTGCAGCCGGGATAGCCGGTGGAACCCGTGGTAAAGATTCTGCCACGGATCTCTTCGCTTCTGGGCGGGACGATGCAGTTGGTGGTAAAGAGGATGGGACCATGGAAGGATACAAATTCGTCAAGCTGTTTCCACCAGGCGTTGCCGTAGTTGCCCACGAAATTATCATATTTCTTAAAAGCCGGGTAATAATGGGCTGGCAGCATCTCGCTGTGGGTATATACATCCACGCCGGTGCCTTTGGTTTGCTCTAAAAGCTGTTCCAAATCGGTCAGGTCATGGCCGGAAATAAGGATCGCGGGGTTATTTCTTGCGCCGATATTGACTTCGGTAATAACAGGATTTCCAAACCGTGATGTGTTGGCCTCATCCAGAAGAGCCATGACCTTGACGCCATATTCACCCGTTTTCAGCGTCAGCGCGACCAGATCGTCGGCGGAGAGAGAATCGTCCAGCGATGCCGCCAACGCCTCATAGATGAAGGCGTTAATTGCCAAATCTTCTTTCCCGATGTTTTTCGCATGCTCGGCGTAAGCAGCCATGCCCTTAAGGCCGTATGTGATCATTTGGCGGAGAGAACGCACGTCCTCGTTTTCGGTTGACAGCACGCCGATGGTTGCGGCCTTTTTCAACATAGATTCTCTTGAACTAACCGTGAATGTGGCCGCGTCGTATAAACCTGTAGAAGCAATAGAATTTCTGAGTTTGTCTCTTACGGCGATCATTTTCATAATCTGTTTTTCAATAGAGTCGTCGTCGAAATTTGCGTTGGTGATGGTCATAAACAGGCTGCTGAGCACTTCATAGTTTGTCTCACCTAGGTCTTTAACATCTGATTTTCCATTGACTACAATTTCTGAAATGCCCTTGAGTGTGTAAATTAGAAGGTCCTGAAGCCTTGCAACCTCTTCGGTTTTTCCGCATACGCCGCGTACCGTACAACCTTTTCCTCCCGCGGTTTCCTGACATTGATAACAAAACATACTCATTTAGTTCTCCTCCTTTTATTCTTCAACAACTTCAAACTCGTCCTTGCTCACAAAGCAAATTGGGCATTGCCAGTCATTTGGAATATCATCAAACGCTGTACCAGGAGAAATCCCACCATCAGGATCGCCAACTTCCGGGTCATATATATACCCACAGGGAATACAACGATATTTCTTCATCTTCTCCTTATCTCCTTTCCGATTGTTATCTATAGAATTTTCATTCCACATAAAAAGCTTCTGCCCAGGTATCGATCATGGCGTGAAGTTTTTCATGGACGCCATGCCCAATGACAGTCTCTTCATGCTGCTCGAATTGTTCTAACATAAGGCTCTGCGATTGTTCGTCAATCACATTATCCGCCATCATGAAAAGTACATTATTTTCCTTGTCGATATGTCTGCGCAGTAGGTCGCGGTATTGAATGGCGGCGTTGTTATAACCGCTAATGTTCTTATCGTCAAGGCTTCTAGCCATTTGCGCAATGTAGTCTCTGCCCTGAACGTGTTCTTGCAGCATTACACCGACGGGACCGCCCTCGTTAGCGATTCCCTTATTAACCAGTTCTTTGAATAGATAATTTTCATCTTTACCATGATGGCATTTATCCACAAATATCTTGAGGAAGTAAACCACCTCACCGTAATAACTCAGCAGATTTTTGGTAGCACAGCTATCGGGATCCATCATCTTGTCTAGTATTTGCAGAACATAATGGATGGCTCGTGTTCTTTTCGAAGGTCTTGTGTCGCTTTTCCCATTTCTAATCCTTCTTAATACTTTTATAATTCAATTAATCTCCGCGTTTGTCTCGCCTATTACTCGTATAAATGATTCAGCGATTTGTGGATCAAACTGTGTTCCTGCACCATTTTTAATAACATCGAGGCCGGCCAGTTTTCGATCTTCAAAGGGAATATCGCCTTTGTGTAATACGCGGTCGTAGGTCTCGGAGACAGAAATAATCCTTGATAAAAGGGGAATTTGTTCACCCTTAAGCCCCCTCGGATATCCCGTTCCATCCCATCTTTCGTGATGGCCATAAACATATTCCGCCAAGTCCAGCGTATCATCGAAGAGGCTTAAAATCCGGTATCCAACCACAGAGTGTTGACGCAGTGTTTCAATCTCATCTTCATTCATAAAATCGGAAGTTAAAAGACTATCAGCCAGTGTAATTTTTCCGATATCATGTAGATAACCAGCTCTGCTTAGTTTGCTGATCTCGGTTTCGCTAAGGTGTAAAGCGGTTCCAAGTTCAACACACATTTTGCCTACATTTTTTGAGTGCTCTTTTTCTCTAGTGTTTTTTGAGTGTAATGTTTGAATAAGCGTTTCAATGATACCTTTATTGATTGATTTGCGATTCATCGTTTTGTCCTTGTACATGGCATTTTCTGCGTTTGCCATGATCTCGTCCAGCATTTGGTCAGAGCTTCGTTTCGTATCAAGACCAAGAGCAATACTGCACTTGATGGCCTCCACGCGGGTATCGGCGAACCCGGATTTTATCCTAGCAAGAATCTTCTCGGCGTTTTCGCTGGTTGTGTTGGGTAGCAGTATTATGAATTCATCTCCACCGACTCGAGCGACTACATCATTCTGTCGGCAAGCCTGTTGCAGAATTTCAGACGACTTCTTAATTAGCTCGTCGCCTGCGGTATGTCCAAATATATCATTGGTCATCTTTAACCCATTGATATCCGCGAAGATGACGGATAGCGGAAGGTTATCCAGCTTGTCTATTTTTTCGCGATGCTCCTCAAAACATCTCCTGTTTTGCAGGCCAGTAAGGATATCGTGACAACTCAGATATTGAATCTCCGCTTCCTTCTGCCTGCGATCGCTGATATCCATAAAAGTTACGACAGCACCGATAATATCACCATTTTTCAATTGTGGATATGAATAGTATTCCACATCAAAAGAAGTTCCGTCAGCACGCCAAAAAACTTCGTCGTCTACATGTGTGCCTTGTCCTTGAGCAAACGCCTTGAAAATCTTACACTCTTCAGCAGGCAAGGAGGTCCCGTCGCGCCGTGTATGGTGAATCTGCCAGTGCATATTTTTCCCGAGCAATTCTGACTGGTCACTATATCCCAGCATTTGGACACAGCTCTTATTGCAGAATGTGCAGTTTCCATGCACATCAATACCATAAATCGCTTCGGCAGCTGAATCCAAAATAAGCTGTAGCTGGTTTTTATTTTCATCTAATGTTGAAACTGCTTTTTGCAGTTCATCGGTACGTCCTTTTACAGTTGTTTCTAGATTGTTGACTAGAAATTGCATCTCGTCGGCGACTTTGTTAAAGGATACTGAAATCTGCCCGATCTCATCATTCCTTGCAATATCAATTCTCTTTGTCAAATCCCCGGAAGATAATGCATCTGAGGTTTGCAGCAGAGTGTGCATAGGCTTGAGCAATCTTCTGGTTATCAAAGTATAAATAATGAACGACAGTATCAAGGAGATTATTGCGAGGATCGCTGCTAAGCGAATATTTTGCACGGCCGGTGTAATTAAATAGCCTTCCGGAATCGCTGAAACAACAACCCAATCAAGACCTGCCATATGAATTTCTTTTACATTTATATAGAGGTTCTGGTTTTCTCCTTCGTAAAAGAAATTTGGTTTAAGACTCGTTTTGTATTGTGTATAAGCTTCTTGAATATCTGAATTTTCTATATTGCCAATTTCACACCTTTCCAAAGTGCCGTCCTGGAGAACGGTAAAATTATCGATCCCCATTGAATTTGCAATCAGTTCATTTGAGTTTTTCTCGAGGATAACAGAATAGCCGTCATAACTGCTTACCGTATCCTTAAGATAGACTCCGATATCATTGAGAAGTATATGGGTACCAAGAACCCCTTGAATCGTTCCATCTTTACTATAAATAGGGCAGGCATAGGATATGGCTAAGTCATCCATAACAAAATGTTTATAGATGAGGGAGAAGGTAGGCCCTTCTGCAACCACCGCTGCTTTGTACCAAGCCCGAGTACGCGGGTCAAATTGACCTGCTTGCATGGCGAGCTCACCAGCGGTTAGATCATCATTTACAGAATAATACCAGGAGTTCCCGCCAGTCGTAGCGTTATTTTTCATAATTTGAATTACGCCGTTTTTATTCCTACGGGCTCCGTAATATTCACCGTTCTCGGTGCCATAACTGAAACTATATATTGCGTCTTCATATGAACTTAGCACGCCAACAAAAAACTTGTCGCGTAGATTTTCTTCAGATAAGTCAAGGATTCCATTCGCAATGATTTTATGGTTTGATTCATTGATCTGCACCGGCACATGCAGGTAGGAATATATCTGGTTATATATATGTTCGTTCATTTCTCCGGCGACGCTTTCGGTCGTCTGTTTTGCTGAAGAAAACCAACTTGAAAAAACCATATACCCAATGCTGCCGATGGATATAACCATGGCTGCTAAAAACACAATAATAATTGCTTTTCTTATTGGAATATCCCGTCTATTATCCTTCAAATTACCCACCGTCCCTTTAACATTGTCTGTCATATAAGTGGCAGGCATTATTTGTGTTTAGTTGATTATTTAATAGTTCAACTGCCGCTTCTTCATCGAGCGGTCTGCCGATCAAATATCCCTGTATTTTATCACATCCATGAGCGAGCAAATATTGTTTTTGCTCTTCGTGTTCCACACCTTCGGCGATTGTGTAGTGTCCAAGCCTGTGAGCCATAGATATGATATCACCGGTTATTGCTCTATCAGCGCCAGCCTCTAGCAGTTTATCAATAAAATACTTGTCAATTTTTAAGCAATTAACATTTAGTTCTTTCTCCCTGGCTAACGATGAATAGCCTGTTCCAAAGTCGTCTATGGCGACATGAAGGCCCGCATCTTTTAGTTTACCGATGATGTTGTTAATAATAACGTAGTCATGAGCAAATATCGACTCAGTAATCTCAATACCAATATTCGCCGGATTAACATGCATTTCTCTTATTAATTCCAACAGTCTGTTGGTGAATTCAGGTCTTAATAGTTGAATTGCAGATACATTAACCGAAACAGTTATCGTTTCGAACCCGAGTTTCATCAATTTGTTCAAGAAACTAAATGCTTCAATTATAACTTTTTCTCCAATCGGAATAATGAGTTTAGTTTCCTCAGCAATAGGAATAAACTCGACAGGCGATACCAACCCTAATTTCTCAGTATGTAATCTTGCCAAAGCTTCGAATCCGCAAATTGAGTTTGATTTTATATCTAAAATTGGCTGGTACTGTAAGAAGAATTCTCCAACAGTATTATATACAGCTATTCTGGCAAGCTCTTGTCTTATCCCTCCCTCACGGATCATCAAGGCCTCCAACTTTTCGTCGTAAAAACAAGCATTAAAATTTCTATCAGAGATGTTGATGGACCTCTCAGATGCAATCAGAAGCCTTCTTAGTAGCAAGTCTGCATCGAATTCTGTATTTGAGCCAATATCCAGAATTCCTATCCCACCGTCTACTCTATCCGTTACAAATAATGATTCCAAGGTGTCCGCTACAGCATTACTAAAATCAAAAAGCTCACTTCTATTTTTATAATTTTTGAAATAAAACACAAATCGATTTTCAAAGGTATTAAATAGAATTCGCTCGTCCGTGCAATATTGGCACAATATTGCAGCTGCTTTTTTTATCAAATTCTGCGTGTAATGAAAGCCATAATTCGCCGTCAACAAATAAACTGGACTCAAATTGATACCAATAAGTGCTCTATTCGAAACAATCTTACTTCTTGAGTCGTTTTCAAGCATTCTCTCTAAATAATCTCGGTTATATAAGCCTGTCCAGCGGTCATGTTCATTTATGTATCTAAGATTATTCTCCATTTCCTTTCTGTCTGATATATCAAGGACAATTCCTTCTAGCGCCTCAACTACTCCATCATTGCTATATATTCCTTGTCCCATCTCAAGAACCCATTTTCGCTGGCCGCTAGCTGTTGTAATTTCATACTCGTATTGAAATGGATGCTTGCGTGCAAGGATACGCTCCCATTCTTTCCAAAGAGATTCACGATATTCAGGGGTTATGAGATCGTTAAATGAAAGGTCTTTGTTATGTAAGAGGTTTTCAGGTGAATATCCAGTTAATTTGAAGCAGCCATCTGAAACAAACTGCATTGTCCAATTGCGGTCGTAGTAGCATCTATAAGCCATACCAGGCAGATTTGACAGTAGAACTGATTTGCTCCGCTCACTTTCAGTAAGGTTCAGCACTAGGCTTTTTCGCTCTGTAATATCCTGAATCAAACATATATGATTATTTTCATGTTCATTTGTTAAGGCGAGAGAGCGTCTGCACTGCTTTGATATCATCCACCCTTTTATCCACGTACGTCGTGTGAAGCATCGGCTCATCATACCCATGGAGTGCGTCGAAAAAATGATAGTACTTTTGTACCGATACGGGCGGCTAAAATATATTGAATTATGCGGTCATAGGGTTCTGCAAAGTCATCTGCATAGAAAACACTTGTTTTTAATCAACTTCGCCGCCCTGATTCTTTCTTCTTTATGCAACCGGGCTCAGATTACCTAAGACAGAAAGCATACGCTTCCGATTGTAAAATAGCTCTACATACGAGAACATATCTCGCCTAACTTCTTCAATTGTAGCATATCGCCGCCGATAGATACACTCTTTTTTCAGCGTTGCAAAAAAGCTCTCCATGCAGGAATTGTCATACGGACACCCCGGGCGGCTCATGCTGCTGACTATGCCGTGTTTTTCCAGCATTTGACGGTATCCCCGGCTGCTGTACTGGCAGCCGTGGTCACTGTGAAACATCAGTCCACTTAGGTTCTCTCGCCCTTTGATTGCATTCCCAAGAGCGCGTTTTACAAGCTCGGTGTCAATCTGTTTGCTGACGGCATAGCCGATAACATCTCGGTTATATAGGTAAATCACCGCCGCAAGATACACCCAGCCTAGCGTCGTTTTAATATATGTAATCTCTCCAACCCAGACCTTATCGGGATTTTCTGTTCTGAAGTTTTGTTTTAGCAGATTCGGACTGAATTGTCCGGTCTGCTTCCCGTTGTGATAAGGCTTATACTTGGTGCATGTTTCGGGATAAAAACCGTTCTCACGCATCATCTTCCGTACGCGATACACGCTGATTTCTGTGCCCGATTGTGCCAACGCCCTCTGCATTTTCCTGTAACCATAGGTCTTTCGGCTCTCAGAAAACAGTTTCGCTAGCTTCATCACCAATAGCTTTTCTTGCCAGCAGCTTTCCTGCTGGCATTTTTGTCTGTCTCGCCACCTATAGTAATTGGATTCCTTTAGCTGGCTTTTTATTAAATTTCTTTCCGGCAGTATTTACACAGATCAAAAAGCCTAATTCCTACTAATGGAAACCATAACAAATATAATATCCCTGCTATCGACATAAGAACTATTCCGAATACAAAATTAAAAAACCCTAAAATGATATGTAGTAAATCCAATCCATGAGTGAAAATACCAACAATTGCAGTTACTTTACTAAAGACATTGCTTTTTAGCATAGTGATAGAAATAATAAAAGCCCCAATCTGCATTAGCATGCCACCTATTCTCGCTCCAGTACCATGCCAGATATCCGAAGCAATAATCGCTTCACCAGCAGAGAGAAGCTGACTTTTTTGTGTCTCAGTTGTAGCAGCTGCGAATCTATCACGCAAATCAAGGTATGAAAATACTGAGGGTGCTGCAAGGAATAATGTCAATCCAACAAATAATAACAGTGTTGAAATAATAATTATTTCTTTATTGACTTTTTTTAGTGCAGTATAAAGACTATAAAATAATATGTAGTAAAGGGGCATTACAAAAACTGTTAATATATCTAGTCTTAGCAACCCAAATAATTTATTTTCGCTAAGCATATTGAAGCATTCTGATATGGTCTGCGGTGGCCCACCAAGTATAGTCATTATTAAAATTGTTGCCAGGGAATATAGCATAAATATGATACAGCTTAAGCCTCCTAACAAGTAAATATTTTTATAAGTTGGATCAATGCAAAAGTCTTTACTCATTTTTAGTTTTGATTCTTTCATTATTAAATCCCCCTATGCATAAATAGTCAGATAACTGGCGTTTTAGATTCCACTTTTCTTAATAAATATAATAAGCAATTCAGCAAGTCGGTCGATAAACGCCCTCATGATAACGGTAATAAGCACGAGCGTTCATCGAGAGTAAATTCTTCAAGGATTCAGCAGCTTGTTCAATGTTTAATGAAAATTGTGAATTTGCAATAACGGGCAAGCCATCCTCAAGAGCAATGGCGTCACCAGTTTTAATAATTGAATCTATTTCCATGATAAGTGAAATATGCCCTGGCGTATGTACTGCCTATGTGGGGGCTGTACCCCCAGTTAAGTCGTTACTGCATCGTACATCCTGCTACCCCAGCAAGGCCTCGAGAGGGCAACACCGCACGGTCGGTCGGCAGGGTGCCCCTTAGTCCCCTTTCTTCTCGTCCGTGCGGCGGTGCCCCTTTCTGCGTCCAAAAGCGTTCCTAAAGCATCTGCTGTTAAGTAAATAAGGTGTTTGAGATTCCACTATCCCGCTTTAATAATTCTCTATTTAAGCATTTCGGCCCTCTTGCCCATGTTTGTCCGTCGTGACATTTTATTCATATTTTTATTGACTTTCACATTATCCTCATTCATTAAAAGCCTCGTTCTTAATTCACGAAACCGAGGAATAATATGTCTTTGAATTTCTATATTACTACCATTATAAATCAGACTTAGTCCACTAAAAATGGGTTAATTTGACTCCAAGAAATACCCATGTTATAATATAGATCTTAGATAGGTAAACTTAGGAAGATTAAGTGAAAGGCGTCACCAACTCTTGTTTTAGCGATTCAAGTACGCTACAAAATAGACAAGGAGGGTTTAAGAACATGAGAAATCTCAGCAAATTTACCGCAGCCGTTTTGGTAGTAGCATTAGTGCTTACTTCTATGACTGCTGTTTTCGCAGCTGATTCGGCTACACTTGCAAATGCTGACAAAGCTGTAACATTGAGGGATCTAGGTCTCTATTCAGGTCAAGATGCCAATGACCCAAAAGTTGGTTTGCAAGATGCATTGACTACACAGGATTCATTAATATTTTTAGCAAAACTATTTGGTTACTACGAGACTTCTAATAAATTAACAGCTGACCAAGTAACTGAAGCATTAGCTAAATTTGACGATGCTGCCAGTATATCAGATTATGCTAAGAATGTAGTTGCCTATTCTGCAAAAAATAGTGTTTTGAACGGTATAACACAAGATGGTAAATTCTTTGTCGGCGCTAAGGATACTGTTACAGCTGCTAGATTTGCTACCTTCATGCTCAAACAAATGGGTTACCAGGTTCCGGATTTCAGACAATCCGTTGCTACGCTTGCAGAAACTAAAGGAAGCAAAATTGATGCAACTTTAACCGGCGATTTAACGAGAGACGCTGCAATTGGTGTCATGTATGGTGCTCTAACAGCTGAAAAGGCCAGTGGAAAAACAGTTATCGCTGATATTGCTGGTAACAATGCTGACTTAAAGGCAAAGGCCGAAAAAGCTGGTTTGATAAGTAGTAGTGGTCCAATTAGCAGTGGTCCAGTAGAATTAAGCGTTGTGTCAGTTAAAGCATTAAACACAAAGCAAGTAGAAATAAAGTTCAATGCTGAAATGGATAAAGACTCAGCACAAGACGAAGCAAACTATAAAATCAAAGATCAGGGCACCGTTGAAAAGACTCTTACTAATAATAGCTGCAAATTAGGTGATGACAAGAGGACTGTTACTATAACTCTCGATAGTACAGTTCAGGATTGTTTGACAAACGCATCTGTCGCAAAAGTTATAGTTAGCAAGGACATTATGGCTGCTAATGCAAAAAAATTAAGTGCAGATAAAGAAGTTGAATTAGAAGTACAAGATGGTCTATTACCTTCAGTTAAAGAAGTAAAGGCTACTGGTGAGAGGAATATAAAAATTACTTTCTCAGAGCCGGTTTATGAAAGTAATAATAATACAGAAGAATTACATCTTTTGAATTTTAAGGTTGTCAGTGGAACGTATGAATACTTTGTTCAAAAAGCTGAATTAAATCTAGATGTTATCAATTTAGAAGTAGGAACCAATCTTATCGAAGGACCTGTCACTGTTACAGTAAATGCTGCCGGTGCTGGAGGCACTAACGCAATTAAAGATTACGCAGGATACGCAGTATTTAAGGGAAATACCACTTTTAATTACATTAAAGACTCTTCCGTACCGGTCGTAACCATTCAATCAGCAAGGGCAAACAAAGTTGTTCTTAATTTTTCGAAGCCGGTTAAGGGTTCGAACATCAAATTGTATCATTCAGATAAAAATAATGAAGCCTACAAGGCAGAAACTACAGAGATCGACTATGTAGATGAAATTACATTCACATTTGACGGGTTATTACCAAGTGGAACACTAAGCCTTTTCTTGGTTAACAGCGAAAATGGAAAGTTAATTGATCGTTACGGTATAACAGTACCAGACCAGTCTCTTACCTGTCATATCGCAATTGATTCTACTGCTCCTATTGTTACAGGTTGCGAAGTAAACAAGGATGAAAGCCTTAAGATAAAATATAATGAAGAACTTGATATAGAAGTTGCAAATGATCCAGATAGCTATGTAGTAAAGAAACTTTCAGACAATAAAGAAATACCTTTGTCATCAATTGAACTAGATGATTCAATGAAATCAGTTGAACTGATATTCTCAGCTAAATTAGAAGATAATACTGAATACCAGTTATTTATCAAAAAGTATAAGGATATTTCTGGAAACATAAATGCATCTGATTATAAATATAGTTTCACGACTGAGGATTATAAGCATCCGGTGGTAATTGATAATCCAGAGGTTGATCAGCATTGTTGTGCAGTAGCTGAAAACGGTCTGATTTACATTGTATACTCTGAAGCTATGAATGAAGCACAAATGCTTGATAAGGGAAACTATCAGGTATCAATCGATCAAGGCGATATGGGTTTAGGTGATGATGATACAATTACTAAGGTTAATGATCGGATAGTTCGAATTTACTTCAAGGAACTTGAGGGTAAGAACGATCCAACGATCAGACCCTATGTAAAGATCGCTCCAATCATGGATCTTGCAGGAAAGAAATTGTATGATAGTGATGAGCCTTACACTGTTCAAAGTATTGATTCAGAAAATGTTACTATTGAAGAAGCTCAATTAATAGCTAAGAATAAGATTAAGCTTGTATTCAACAAGAAGATGAATAGTGTTAGCGAGACTGATATAAAATTAACCAACTTAACAACTCCGGATTCAATTAGGGTTGTAGGTTGTGAATCAACTACAATTAATTCTGATGGAAAAACAGAAGTGGTTTTGATTCTAAACGAAGAGTTAGCTACTGATGTAACAGATGTGGAAGGAGCTAGGATTGGTATTACTACTATTGCTGCTCCATCTTCAGAGTCAGAGTGGGGAAGTAAGTTGAGATCTCAATCTCAATTCAATATAGATCTTGTTGATAAGACAGCCCCTGAAATTGTTATGTGGGATAATGATAATGATGCATCAACTGCTGAAATTGCTAAGGTTATAGCCCGGGGAGATCTTTCTTCTCCTCAAGTTTATAGCGATGACTATACTGTACCAAAGGATGTTACCGGTACAATAACGATTCATTTCTCAGAAGATATTAAGGAATCAGATCTTACAGAACAAACATTCAACGTAACTGGCTTCAAAATAACTAATATAACTGCTCCCGCTGGAACTAAGACTGTAGTTCTTGCAGTTAAGGCTGACGCTGATAATACACCTGCTAAGACTACTGTAACCCAAGTTTCAGAAATATCTGATACAGCTGGTAATGCACTAAATCCGGGTTCAAAATGGGCAGTTACGTTGGATAAACCAGTTACCGCCTGAGCAGATGGCCAAACGTGTCCTTGCTTTCTAAATTGATTTGCTCTGAATCTGCTTTTAAAGTCGCAGCACCGGAAATCGTCCTCAATTAACTACTTAGTAAGACAATAGCTGAAATAGTTTTATTGTTTAACAAGTGCATGCCAATTTTATACCTCCAATTAAGCGTGTTTGTAATTATAGTACGAACAACTTGATTGGAGGTATTTTATATGCTTTCAATAAACAATATTGTTATACACCTTTATTTAAGTTTTTTATGATGAGCGTAATGGAAGGCCTTTCCAACACTTTTCCAACACTTTTCTAACACTTTTCTAACACTTTTTCAAAATTAGTTCAAAATCGCAACTTATTGAGACACATAGCATTTTCTAGAGAGAAGCTCTAAAGTCATTGATTTTGCTAGAGGTTTAACGGTACTTAACGTGACCAGACGCGAACTAAAAGCAGCTATCAAAGCATACATTCTCAAACTGGCAGTCAGACGTGGGGCGGTTCGATCCCGTCCGTCTCCACCACAATTAGAAAAACACCCGCATGAATGGCACTCCATTTTAGCAAAGAAAGATTATCCAATAAAAGAATTGGACATTCAAATACATAAGTTAAAGCTCTCATTTGGATGCTTTTTCAGTTTTGCCGAAGTTGTAATTAGCTCAGATATTTTTGTGCCTAATAACAATTGAAACGAAACGAAACAAAACAAAACTATGCAAATAATCGCAGACAATACTGATATAATTTGTTTTCATTTTACCTTCTAGAACTTATCTTCTTTCAAACTAATGCGAACGAAAAAACAGCCTAAAATGATACGGTTTTTTCTAGCAATCATTGCTGAAGCAACGTTCTTTAAGATTCTACTGTTTTTTTGCACGAATCGTTGATGTGGCAATCCCGATGCCCACCCATGCTGCGCTGCAAACAAGCGCCCAAGGCAGGGCTTTTAGCGGTTGCGAAATGGATTCGTTCAGCCATCTTCCCGGAAGCGAGGAGGAAAGCCATTTTAAAACATACGCCCAATCCGGCATTTCAAGCAGAAGCCCACTTAAAACCCCGTTCAAAAATGTCAAAGCAGGGGCTAAAAACATCAGTGAAAGGATGTTTTTGAGCAGTGATGTTGTAAAAAGGGTAACGCCCAATATACCGACAAAATACAAAAGCATCGGCAAGAAATATGCCACGACATTCAAAATGCTAGTACCAACGAATATACAGCACGCTATGCCTGCAACGATATAGCCCGCCGCGCATATTAAAATCGGTGCCGCGCTGTTGCAGATTATCATCTTCCATTGCCGAACTCCCATCTGGTTGATTCGGATTCGAAGGCTTTTCTTATTGATATCCAGCACCCATGAAGCTCCAACAAGGAGATAAAACAAGCAAAGAACGCCATACCATTTAACACAGGCAAAAAACGGACCGTCGGAAGCTGTCGATTCTGAATCACCGTCTATCTCGACCATATTTATGTTTATTGCCGAACCGTCTTTCCATAATGAAATAATCTGTTCACGCTGTGTTAGTTCATCGGAGGCATCATAAGTCTTGCCGTGTTCCAACAGGTATTCTCTCGCCTCTATTGTTGACAGTTCTTCCATCCAAAGCATCATGACGCCGTTTATGAGTGGTTCACTAATTGTTGCGGTGGCCTGTGACGAAGGGGAGGTATATAGCTCAAGCGTATTGCGGTATTCCGCATCTTCGATTTTTTTAGTGAAATCACTGCGTATAATTACTACAGCCTCAAGCCTATCCTGATTCAGAAGACGCAGTGCTTCATATCGAGGCATTTCTCGCATTGAAAAGCTTGTGTTTTCAGCCAAAATCGAAATTAATCTCTCGCCATAAATCCCTGCATCTTCCGACACAAGCGCAACCAGCAGACTCGTCTGCATTTTTTCCTGCGAAAGCACGGCTGCCCCCAGAGAAATTAATATTGCCAAGATGATAAATACGAGAGAAAACGGTTCGCGGAAGCTGCCGGCAAGCCGCGCTCGGAGAATATAGTCAAATCTCATGCGCTGCGCCCCTTTCTTTTTAGGCCTAAAAAGCCAAGAGGCAATAATATCGATGTAAACCCAACCGTTTTCAATATGTCCTTCCAGAAGATTGCCCAATCGTAATCGAAAAGGGACAAAGACAATGTTCTCATAGAAGCACGCATTGGGAACCATTTGCCGATGTCAGAAGCCCATTTCGGCAATGCGCTCTCAGGCAGGAGCGCACCGCATACAACCGCCATGCCGAGAACAAGGTAAAAGCCTATCCAAAGAGCCGTCTTTTCGTTTGGAAGCCATGTGGCGATTGCAAGTGAAAGAGATGTATAACATATTGATGAAAGTAAAATCGCCAGCATAAGTGCCGCAAGATTGTTTGCATATAAACCTCCGAGACTATCACCGGCAAGGTGCAGAAGTGCTGCGGTCGGAAACAGCATCATTTGCACAAGAACAATAAATATAGTCCCGGAAATAATCCGTGCCGAAAAAAAGCGCATGGTGCCGATACCACAAAACAGGCCGCGTCGCAAAATCGCGCCCATTACGTCCACGGAGCTGAAATGAATCAGCGGAAGCATAGATAGCGCTGCAAACAAAGAAAATATTGCTGCTAGGTAGTATTCTACAGGTAAGTATTCTCCCGTAAGGGACAGCGGTCCGCCCTCGCCAAGCACTTCACGTCTGTTCATATATTCATTAATCGCTGAGTTCATTGAACTATCAAAATACTCTTTGGCGCTTGCTTCCGACTCGCCCTTTTCAATCAGCATGCATTTTGCCGCTTCCATTACGTTTTGACCTTGGCCGACGATTGAGAGCGAGCTGTCCATAGTCATTGAAATCAGCGAAGCCTCCAAAGAATGAGCTTTTGTGCTGATTATTGACACTTTCACTTCGGTACCTTGCTGCATATCATCAAAAAAGTTCTGCGGAATGTGGACGAGAACAGATACGTCTCCGCCTTCAACCAGCTCCAAACCGGCATCTACCGTTGAAACCGGATAAACGCTTACCATATCGGCCAACGACTTAGAATTCACCATCTGCGTTATAAACTGATTGACCTCTCGTCCCTTATCCTCATCGCAAATTGCCAGGTTGAAGTGAAGTCCCTTTGCCGTAAAAATCATCGGGGCAATTATAGTTGAAAAAACCAAAACGACAATAATTGGTGAAAGAAGACACATCAAGACAAGTGCTTTTCCTGAAAACATACGCTTTAGATCGTATATCAAAAATCTCATGTAGCTACTCCGTGTATGATGCTGTATATCAGATGATTAACACCAACACCTTCCGCTGCTCGAAGGAACTCTTCCTTATCGCCGAAATAAGCAATTTCTCCACAGGAGAGCACCAAGACTCGGTCAATCAGCTGCAGCATCTGTTCGGGCGAATGGCCGGAAACGATCTGCGCCGTGCCGCGCTCCGCCATTTCTTTCAGCACTTTCTCAATTCCGTCCGTGTTGTCCGAGTCTACTCCGGCAAAAGGTTCATCAAGCACCATAAGCTCGGGTTCTCCTAGCAGGGCCACCGCAAGATTTACCCGCCTTTTCATACCCCCTGAGAGTTCAACCACCTTTTTTCCGTAAATTTCTGGTAGATTCAACTTTTCTGCAACTTCCCATGCCCGAGCTTTCGCCTTTTTACCCGGAAGTTTGGACCAACAAAGCAGATTTTCGCGCACTGTTAGTTCTTCAAAAAGCGCAATTTCCTGTGGAACATAACCTATCCTACGCCTTGCTAAGGTCAGATTTGAGCTGACTTCTTCACCCTCAAAAAAAATCTGTCCGCCGTCAGGTTTTGCCGCCAACGCGATTATATCCAGGAGCGTTGATTTGCCGGAGCCGTTCTTGCCAAACAGTCCCAGTATTTCTCCACGCTTCAGCGAAAACGACACATTATCCAGTGCGGTAATATTTCCGTACTTTTTGGAAATGCCCTCCGCACGCAAGAATTCACTGTTCATATTTATTCCTCAGAAAAACAGCAGCAAAAGCGCAACGGTAGAACGTGTAGATGCCGGTGCGAGGTTAAACATATCTGGGGTGAAATCTTCCCCGAGTGCAGCATAGAGGTTCGCCTGATCGTTTGTGCTTATGCCAGCCGCCGGAATAAACTGAGGAACGCTAACAGTCACAACAGAGTTAACCTGCTCCAATGACATTGACATATTGAGCGTTGTATATTCCCCGTCACTCAAGGTTGTAAACGTCCCTGTTGAAGTGCCGCTTGTCCCCTGCGAGTTTTCCTGTTGGGAGTAATTGAACGAGCCGTTAAAATCCATTGCGCTCATGTCTCCCGCGGCGGCACGGTTATAAATAAACTGCGCATTCGTAGTATAACTGCTTTTGGTAATCGTGCTTTGTGTTGTTACTTCGGTATGCTCCTGAAGCACTCCTCCGGGGGAGGCGTTATTGTAAATTATCTGACCCGTGTAGTTGTCTCCGCCGGCAGAGGAATTCTGCTCCGTCATATTAACTCCGCCGCCGTCAAAGCCGCTGAAGCTGATGTTGTTTTCTCTTACATATCCGTCTTTAAAAAACTTAAACAAAATAGTCATAGCTTTCTGACCCGTGACGGCGTTTAGGTATACTGCCGAAGTTCTTTCGCCTTTAAGGGTTTTGAATGTCAGCGACATTGCATTTCTCTCTTCAACCGTTAGCGCGGATAGGTCGCGCAGCACACCGTCCATGCCGGTAATTCCATATTTTTCCGAATCAATTAAGTATTGGGAAACGAAGAACGACTTGAATGACGGATCCTGTGAAATCAGCGTAACCATACCGCACGTAACGGCAATCGCGCTTTCTCCTGTCAGAGTCAAAATTGTTGCCGTGCAGTCTTCTGTTTCACCCGCCATTGTCACGGATTGCGTTTCCGTATTGTAATCCGTCTCCTGCGCGCTTGCTTCTACAATCTGCAGAAACGCATCTATGACTGCGCCCCAATCGCCATCGTTCATTTTTATTTTTGTTGTGTCGGAAAGCACCCTGCTAAAGCGTTCTGCCGCAGTAAGTGTTTTAAATGACGCTGTCACCGTAGGGTCAAGCGCATGCTGGATCATCGGCTGTTCCACATTGGCTTTTTTTATAAGCATAGAATTGCCCGTGAAATATACGCCGCCGCTCTGCGAGACTTCGCTTCCCACCTGTACGCTTGTCACCATCGACGAATCTCCGCTAGAGGCGTCAAGCGTCGATTCCACTGTAATTGCCATGGAGTTGCTTGCATCCTCCGCGTTTATCAAGGTAACTGCAAACTTGGTGTAATTTGACTGAGTTTCGTCAAGCTGCGCTCCCGGATCAAAAAGCATACCAAGCTGCAAAGAGCCAATGCTCTCGCTTTTTTTCACCGCTTCAAGCAGCGCCTCTTTAACTCCCACCGCGAAAACTTCACTTTGGAGCATTTGGGGTTCATCTTCAACCGTCTCCGGGTCCGAAGACATACCGTCGGGTCTTACTATTACTTGTTTGCCGCATGCGGAAAGCTGGGTGAAAACAAGTGCAATGCTCAGGATAATGATAGCGGAACGAAACCATTTGTTACGGGTATGCATTAATTCTACCTCCAATAATTTCAGTGCTGTCATGACTTACTTTCTTCACCTTATTCGTCTGCCTTCGGTAACCTTTTTTCTGAATCTTATGAATTTCACAGTAGCGTTGTAGTTTGAAATCTTCCTTTTTTCCAGCGATTTTAGAAGTTCATCCGCAACCGGCTGCCATTTTTCGGCATTTTGTCTCGTTTTGTCCGCGAGCGCATCCGCCGACTCAGGTGCAGAATAATGTGTCGAATGAGCGCCACCGTCATTTATTCTTTCTACAATAACGTCAGGAACATCAATAAGCGGACATGCCCTAAGGGGGTTGTCCGAAAAGGGCTGTGCCGAACGAAATTTAGTTAAAAAAGGTGACTGTAGTGCTTCGACAAGTGACATATCGTTAATATTGCAGTCTGAATAATGGCAAAACGCACAGGGTTCAACATCGCCTTTGGCGTTGATATGTAAAAACCCGGTTCCCGCGGCAACACAGCCGCACGTTGTATGCCCATTGTTCCAAAAATCGATTATTGTGTATTTATTTCGAACGCAGTATTCGTCGACCTTTTCTTTAACGTAAGCGCGCTGTTCCGGGGTACAAACAAGTGATAGATCGGCATCTTTACCCACCGGAACATAGTTGAACAGCCAGCCGAACCAAGCACCTCTCGCCCTCATATCGTCAAGAAACTCGTCGCTTGCAATGGTTTTATAGTTTTTCGCGTGATAGCAGGTTGAAAAAGCAAAGCCGATATTTCGTTTATGCAAAACATGCATAGCGGCAACAACCTTGTCATAAACCCCTTCTCCGCGCCGAAAGTCGGTTTCCTCTCTAGTTCCCTCTATGCTAAGATACATGTTAAGATTACCGACCTTCTCAAGCTCCTCCGCAAACGCATCATCAATAAGCGTAGCGTTAGTAAAGACCCCGAACGAGGTTTTTCTGTGCTTGCGGGAAAGTCGCAATAAATCAGCCTTGCGCATCAGCGGTTCACCGCCGGACACCTGCACATCCAAAATTCCAAGTCTTTCAGTTTGAGTTAGAATGTCATCAAGCTTTTCAAAACTTAAATTGTCACCTTTTGCATAGTCTGCGGCCCAGCAGCCTTTACACTTCAAGTTGCAACTACTCGTTGGGTCAATAAGTATTGTTCTCGGTATAGAACATTTGTACTTATACCCTCTGACCACCTCTTTTATTGTGATAAATCTTCCAATGGTTAAATGTGTAAGTAAACTCTTAGGTCTGAAAAACTGGTTGCTTCGATAAACATAGTTTTTGTGATGGGGAAACGGGGGGATTTCCTCTTTCTTGCCGTTAACGTACACCTTTCTCATCATTTCATCCTAACCTGTTTAATGCTCAATCCCTGAGTTCGTTTTTACTACACTATGCGTAGAAAATTAATCTATGAACGTTCCGTTTTCACAAAAAATGCCAGACACACGTTATATACTGCGGTTGAGCTGCGGCTAAGCCTCATTTCACTGGTGTATATGCTGAGCCTTACTAAACTCTAAAGATAAAGAACGTATTCAAAAGTTCTTATTTTGTCTGAATATAATTATAACACAACAAATATACACAGTACAAGTTTCAAAAACGAGATGAACATCTGCGGCTACATTGTTTTTTATTAAAACATTATATTGTTAAACCACATGAGCATTATGAGCTCTCCTGTGATTATAGACACCGTAAAAACGGGGGTGTTCACCCGATACTTTGGGAGAGCGTCTGACAAGGCCTATACGAACCTCTATTTTTTCATCGGCGGGTTCGCCGTAACGGTTCAGTTATAGGTAGAATACGAAAGAACGGTTAAGGTACAATGCCTTGACCGATTTTTTGTATATCCACAGGCTATCTCATGGTTTTAAAGCTTTAATCTATGAGTAGAAAAAAACTCCAATTATTAAAATAAAGCGGGTTTAGCCAACCGGTGTAACTTCATATGGGCTCTACTCGGCCCCAAAACTCTCTAAGCTAATTAGTAATCTATTATTTTAAAAATTCTATTGTCGATTTATGCTTATTCTGAAAGGTGTTGGAGAACGACTTAGTATACTTCTGACTGCAGAAATTGGCAATGTGCGACGCTTTCATAGCAGAACTCTTGTCGCCTATGCCGGTTTCTACAAAATAATCTGTTTTCACGAAGCTCAGTAAATCATCATATGTTCTATATTTACCATCCTGCCTAAACATCGCTTCATACAAAATGATTTCCTTTCCTTCCTCGATCTCAACTGTTTGGTTTAGTGTGCACGCGGCATTTCCTCCCGTAAAATATATGTTTTATTAAATACCTGTCACAAAGTCAGGGTATCACAGGATATAAGAGTGAGAGTTTAAAACAATTTTCAAATATTCAGATCGTAAGCTGGTGTGTGTTGGGATAATTTGATTCTTGTCCATAGGTATCTTTAAATTTGAAAAATGAAAGAAGGATAATTATGAGTAAAAAATTATTTGAGGCTCTTAGCATTACACTTGTGGTAGCTATGCTACTTTCAAGCTCAGCTTTTGCGTCCACGACCGACAAAAGTCAGAAAGCTCTAATTGCCGCGGTAGTCATCCGCATAACCGACGAAATAAAATCCGGTAATAGTACCGATGATGATGTAAGCAGATTAATTGAGCTTGCTAACGAAGGAAGCATTGTTGCTGGACAGGCTATTTTTTCATTTGATTGTTTTAATGAAGATATAGCTCACGAGTCACTTGAAGGCATTAAGTTGGCTGCAAACACAGAGGAGAAATTTACATTTGATGATGGTAGCTATATTTTAGTCAAAAATGTTACCACACCAGCGTACGTCTCACTTACGAGTCTTACGGATAGCGCTTATTTACTTACCGCTGGATACCCGACGCCCCCCAACATCAGATATAGCAGTGGAAACAGGTATCGGTAGCTTTTCTTTAATGGAACATGGAGGGTATGATCCAAAAAGCTACTTTTCAGAAAGTTCCGTTCGACCAGCAAACAGTGAATTTATAAATTTTGTCCGCAATTGGATTTATATAATAGCTGCAGATAATTATGTAACTGATTGGGAAGGTTAATAGACGATTTAGTTTTCGATAATAGCCCGGCCTTAATCCAAACTTAAACCAACTGCATTTTGTTTAGATTAGCTTTATAGTAAATGCAGGCGATACATGCAACTGCCCAAAACCTGAATTACTTAGGTTTTGGGCAGTTGCATGTCCGTTTTATCAACGTATTAAACAGGACTAAGTTGAGTAAGATAGCAATCTTTCCCGACTTTTCTTTTGACTTAGGCAGGGGAAACGGTTGATTTACATATTTCATTGTCGTTCGCCTCCGTTCTTAGAAATCTGACTGACAACAAGATTTCTAAAACGGAGGAATATTATGAAAACGCTTAAAGGCGTATACAACACAGCAACAAGAAAATATGAGAATGTCGAGGTCAGCGATGAGGTCTATACCGCTTATACCAGAAGTGGATGGAACATTGATGACAACAACTCCAGCTTTTACAAGCACGAAATTCAAATCAGTTCACTCGTGAAAAATGAAGATATCAATTATGAGAACTTTCACGAGCTTTCATCAGTTGAACGCCATACTGAGCATCTGGTTGAAAGGCGGCTTGGGATAGAGAAAATCAAAAATGCTATATTGATTCTCAGCCCTGATGAACAAATGCTCATCAGGGCTTTATTTTTTGAGGGTGTTTCGGAGCGCGAATATGCCAGTCGCCTCGGGATTCCTCAAAAAACTCTTAACAACAGAAAGCTGAAGCTTCTATCAAAGCTCAGAAAATTTACTAAGTTCTAAAAATAATTTGACTCAAGTCGACAACTTCTTCCCCTATACAAGTAAGGAAGGATGTTCTTTCCCGTTTCGAACCTTGAAAACTTAATATCCGACGAAATGAATACTTTAGCTGACGAGCCCGGAAGGGAAAAGCGACGACCGTGGATGCGCGAAGACCACAAATGAGAACAATATTCCATATGTGTAAGCGGTGAAATATCCGCTCGGTAAAGCAGAACTAGCAATCTGCTTTGCAATGACCTTGTCAGCCTACAATGATACTCCTGCTCAGCCACAGACTCAAGCAATGGGAGCAGCTCGGAGAGATCCTCGGGGAGGTTAGAATCCTGTGAAGCGATGCTATTCGCTGTTCTTGTTCGTCGCCCTTGGTTCGGGATGTAGTGTCAAATAGAACCATAACAAATTAAGCCATAGGGCTTAATGGTAGAATCCACGGAGATTGCCTGATGCAAGAGAATATGACAGCGGTCTCCGTTTTTGTGCCATTAAACTGCAATATGTTAATGGAGAAAACTTAATAAATACAAAAATTCGTTTTCAGCCGCACTTCTATGTGGACTAATATTGAAGTGGAAATACGAGTTTTACACCAACTATCGACCATCACACTAGTTGAGTGATTAAAGAATATTTTGATGTACAAGCAAAATCCGTGCTAATCCGCATATCTATTATTATCCAGACATAAAGGGGAATCAATTTATGAGTAAACCAAAAATAACCGTGACTTGCTACTTTACAGATGAAGGCGATGCCGCCGCTCAAATTATATTTCGTTCCTTTGAGTTGTTCCTTCAGCGGGAGCTCATGCATGACGGCCACAAATTTGCATTATCCGGACCAGTTCATTTATGATATCCATGATGAATGGTCGCTAATTTTTGGAGGTTTGAAATGTATTTAGAAGTAAGCAATCCTATGGATTATAATGTAGGCCTGTATATCAGGCTGTCAAAGGAGGATGAAAACGAGGGACCGTCTGAGAGTGTTAACAACCAAAAGTCTCTGCTGAGCCAGTTTGCAACGGAACACCGCCTCTCCGTGTACGACACCTATATTGACGACGGTTGGTCGGGAACCAACTTTGACAGGCCCGATTTCAAACGGCTGATCGGCGACATTGAAGCGAAAAAGGTCAACATGGTCATAACAAAGGACCTCTCCCGTTTAGGACGCGATTATATACTGACTGGTCATTATATGGAACGATATTTCCCCGAAAAACGCGTGCGATATATTTCTCTCCTCGACGGTATCGACACTGGCGTGGACAGCACGGCTAACGACATTACCCCATTCCGCGCAATAATGAACGATATGTATGCCAAGGATATCTCAAAGAAGATAAAAAGTGTCAAGCATGACAAGCAGCGCAAGGGATTGTTCATCGGTGGCAAAGCAATCTATGGATACAAAATGAATCCTGATGAGAAGAATAAAATCGTCATCGATGAAGAAGTTGCCCCGATGGTTCGTCGAATCTTCGGCATGGCTCTCGAAGGTATGTCCTGCCATAAAATCGCAGCCCAGCTCAACGCGGAGAAAATTCCGACGCCGGCGACCTACGCTGGGCTGAATCAGGGGCGTGTGGGGCCTTACACCGGAATGTGGAGCAGCGAAAGGATTTCCGACATGTTCCAAAACGAAACATATATCGGTAACATGGTGCAGGGAAAAAGTGTGAAGATCAATTACAAATCCCAAAAGAGCATCAAGCAGGCTCGAGAAAATTGGGTGGTAGTAGAAGATACACATGAACCGCTCATTGACCGGGATACTTTTCAAAAGGTGCGAATGCTGGTGAACAGCCGCAAGCACACCCGCTCCCGCACCTACGACTTTCCGCTTAAAGGGCTTATCTTCTGCCACGAGTGCGGATATCCCATGGCGGTGATTAATCGCAAGAATGCCAAAGGGGAGGACTGCCTGTACTTCGTTTGCCGCACCTATCAGCGTTTTACAACGGCTGGCGTGTGCACCTGTCACTCTATCAAGGAGAAAACGGTAATGGATGCGGTTACCGATAAAGTGCGTCAAGTTAGTGAGCAATATCTGACTGCAGACCAGTTGCTGCCGGTTGCAAAAAAGTCTGCGAAGGAAGCGTGGCAGGCAGAGGGACTGGAAAGCGAAATCACCACGCTCAGAGCCAAAATTGAAAGTATGACAACCAATCTCGAGAAGATGTACATGGATAAGCTGGCAGGCGTTCTAGATGATGCCGACTTTGAACGCATCTATCTTCGTATCAAAGCGGACCGCGCGGTGCTGGAACAGAAGCTGTCACCCTTGGAGCAGCCGGACTACTCGCCCGCAAAACTGGAAGATAGGGCCAAGGCGCTAGTGCAGAGATTCCTAGATTCGGCATATACCAGCAGGGAATTGCTGGTCAGCCTCATTGAGCGAGTGGATCTGACCGAGAGCAAGGAACTCATCATCCGTTTTCGTTTTCGCCAGTTAGAACAAGCAAGCTAAGAGCCTTACATTTCAATGGTTTGCGCCTATTTATGGCGCATTTATTGTAAACAAAATCATTTACATTAGCCGCGGCGCGATACATAGGAGCGGCTAATTCCGCAAAGCTCTGCAACGTCATGCTGGGTCTTCGGGCGCTCCCCGTCAAGTCCGTAACGCAGACGGATGATTTCGCTCTCTCGCTCGTCTAGCACCTCGTTTACGAGCTTGCCAATCGTCCGCGATAGCTCGCTTCGGCTGATTTGCTCAAGCATATCGTCCTCAAAGCAGACAACGTCCATAAGACAAAGCGAACTGCCCGCTCCGTCAGTCTCGATCGATTCCGAAAGCGAAACGTCAGACGCAGACTTTCTCGCAGAACGAAAGTACATCAATACTTCATTTGCTATCCTCACAAAAAGGGGGGTTTTGGAATCCTATGCTGCCTGAAATACCGCATTTTTCGGCAAAATCGCCTTCATTGTCGCTATCCGTCTGTATTAGCTCAGGAAAATCAATTTCATCCAATTCCGAACCGAATAGATAAAGATTAACGTTTTTCCCATCCCAAACTATTTTTTTGACAAACGCTCTGAGAGCAGTGCGTTTTTGTTCAACGCTCATCTCATCAAAGGAATTTCTGAATGTGGCCAGCATTCTGGAAAGAAGATCGAATTCAATGTCTGATAGCGCTTTGCTTTCAGTTAATTGTTCCAGCTCTTCGATACGGCTCTTCATGTTTTCGTTCTCAGCATGGAGATCATCTATCTGCCTTACGATATAGTCCTCGGCGGAACTGCCTGATGCTTTGCCGAGCGATGTAACAAGGCCTTTGATGTCCTTTTCGTTTTCCTCTAAAGATTTTTTCAGGCGACTTACTTCATCGCTGTATTCCGCTTGGTTTCCGGTAATAAGCTTTTTGCTTTCTTCAAGCTGACGCATAAATTCAGACTTATCTTCGGACAGCTTTTTGATTTCCTCAGCAATAGCCTTGTCAAGTTGATTGCCGTTTACATTTTTACCATTGCAGCATAGATTGTGGCCTCGTTCCTTAGTCTGGCAAAGATAAGTGTAAACCTGCTCCCCCTCTTTATTTAACCGTTTCGTTAGCTTCGGCCGCATGTAGTCTCCGCAGTTTCCGCAGAAAAGCATTCCCGAAAGTAAAGCAACATTGCTTTTTGGTTTACGGTAGGATTTTAATCTGTTCTGCTCCAAAAGCTTCTGTGCTTTTATCCATTGCTTGCTAGGTATCAATCCTTCATGTGCACCAACCGATACAATCCATTCGCTTATTGGCCGAACTTGATTTGCCTTCCCCGCCTTTTGAATTGTTCGATTGTATGCCATAATGCCGTGCTTGCCGTCAAATTCGGATTCTTCAGAGAAGAGATCAGCTTCGTTTTCAATTAGATATCTATATGCGTCCTCATCAGCAATCATATACACAGGATTTGTTAGAATACCTCTAATTGAAAAGCGGCTAAAACTTATGCCATTTTTGCTAACATATCCATTTTGAAGCAGAAAAGTATCTGTCTTTGTAAGCGAATTTTTCTCTAAAAACTTATCAAAAATAAGTCTTATTAGCTGAGCTTCATCGGGAATAGTCTTTAGCTTACAAGCTCTTTTTACTTTACCGTCAACAGTTACCTTTTCAATTGCTTCGGATTCGTAGCCCGTAGGTGTCGTTCCACCAAGCCAGCGCCCTGTTTTGGCCAACTCGTGCATGTTGTCACGGATTCGCTCAGCAATGGTTTCACGCTCAAGCTGTGAAAAGACTGAAGCAATATACATCATTGCGCGTCCCATCGGCGATGATGTGTCGAACTGCTCCTTTATCGAAACAAATGAAATGCTGAGCTCGGCCAGCTCCTCAATAAGCTTAGCGAAGTCGCCAATATTACGGCTTATTCGGTCAAGTCTGTATACGACTATTATCGAAAACTTTTTCTGCTTAACTTCTGTCATCATTTTCTTAAACTTGGGACGTTCAAGATTGCCACCGGAAAAGCCCTCATCCTCAAAGACAACAGCGTTTTCGGCACACTTTTCCCCATACTGGACCCTTATATATTGCTTGCACATCTCAATTTGATTTTCGATGCTCTCCCCCTTGCCTGTAAACCTTGACTTTCGGGAATAAATAGCTATCTTCTCATATTCTTTTTCTGCCATGCTTAGCACCTCTCGATTCGTGTTGTATTGTCTCCTATTATATCACTATGTCCCCTTTTGTAAATATCTAATAAGAAAGTTACCTAAAAACGAAGACCACCGATGTGTCAGAGTAAACTAAATTCTGATACATCGTGGAGTCCATTAGTCGGCACCTAATGGAATACCGCATATCAATGCGGTATTCGGCTGCCCAATTTTCTTATTTGCCAAAAGCTCTTGCATATTCATATTGCCGGAACAGACTGAAACCGCACGATGAATTATACTTCGATTAGCTTTTTTATCCAGTCATATGACGGTTATGTAATCACTAATAACTAAATAAGAAAAGGCTCTTTCGAGTCCCAAAATATATGTTAAAATACTACCTTACACCTCGATACATTTACAAACGACTCGCCTTAAAAGATCAGCTGACTTATTCAAAAAGACCTGCTGTTTTTGAAGATCGTTTAGAAATCGATCTTCGGAATTTAAGCACAAAAAACTATCCAATTTTAATACTGTTTTGAAACGGCAAACGGCATGAAAGCTCTTCACTTTCATGCCGTTAGAAATATTGTGTCTGTATAATCCGTTGCCCTCACATATAGCTTTTTGCTGCCACGTCACCTTTTGTTGCAAGCCTCACAAAAAGCACCGAGATCAGCAGGCAGCCTGAAACCGCGAGCATCGGAATCACAAACCCGAGTTTTTCAATCATGCGTCCCATGACAACGGGCCCTATGAATGTTGCAATAGAAACCGCAAGTACAACGATAGCGGAGGCGGAAGCTGTGCGCTTAGGAAACGCGTCGCAGCAGAGGATAACAAGAGCCGGTACAGCCGCGCCCTGAAGCAGTCCGCCGAAAGCTACCATAGCGAACATTACGGGTTTTTCTGGAGTAAGGATGAAGCACAGCGCAAAGAGGACTGTGGAAAGCAGTATTGATAATATATAGAATTTAGCTACTGAAATTATCTTGTAGACAAGCGGAGATAGAAAGCGCATTGTCAGCGCTCCCGCAAAATATACCGTAAGCATCAACCCTGCCGTGTCCGTGTCAAATGAGAGCTGCTCCGAGCAAAAACTAGGTAGCCAAGACGACATGCCGTTTTGAAAAATCAGATAGAAAACACCAGCCAGGAGAAACAGCCATGCCTTCGGATTACGAAACACCTCTGCCGGATTGTCCTTTGCACGCTGCTGCATCACCTGCATATCGGCATACGGCGTTTTAAGGAGGACTCGTTTGCCTATTATCATTAAAGGTAGCAAAACGACGGCAGCAGCTATCCCGATAAAGCGATACGGCAGAGCGAAGCTCTCCGAAAGCTTCGGATTGATCAAAGCATTGACATACAGTGGGGCAATCATTGCTCCCGTTCCGTAAAATGCGTGCACAAACGGCAGCAGGGTGTTTTTGACGTTTGGATAAATATCCGCAACCACGCCGTTCATAAGTAGATCTATCATAATAAATCCGATACCCGCGATAAGTGAAAAAATCAACATCGGAACATAACCGCTTCCCGGCTTATAATATATCGTCATTGTACCAATCAAAAGTGCGGCAAGCCCCATCAGCATCAGTCCGACCGTTACGCCACGGAGTTTGTTGAAACGTTCTCCATAAAGCGCAAGAAAAATCGTAACAATTATACACCCGAGGGCCTGTACCGTGAGTATCAACCCGAGCTGCGTTTCAGTTATCGCAAAGAACGCCATCGTAATCTGCGCATTTGTTCCGAAGCAGTTGAAATATGTACCGTACATAAGGAAAACGGCGAACAGCAGCACTATCAGCGCAAGAAAATTACCCCTGATTTTTTCCTTCATTATTCACATCTCCGCAGGCGCGGAATCTGCGCCTTCCTAATCCGCAAAAAACGGCATACACCGAGTGCAGTATGCCGTTTTTTCCTATATTTGTGTTTTATAGCTCAGCCGAAAAGAACATTGTTGAAAATAGTTTCAAGGTATTCCTGTCTGCCACTTTCAACCGGCTCGTCAGAAAGCCCCATCGCGTAGTCGGAAAGCTCCTCAAAGCTTGTTTTACCCTCGACAATCTTTTTACCTATACCTTCCTTGTAGCTGCGGTAACGGTTATCTACAAAAGCGTCGATGCGTCCGTCATCCAATATTTTAACAGCGGTGCGCAGACCGAGAGCAAAGGAATCCATACCGGCGATATATGCAAGCAGAATATCCTCCAGTGTGTTGGATGGACGGCGTGTTTTCGCGTCAAAGTTCAAACCACCGTTAGTAAATCCACCAGCCCTAAATACCTCTAGCATACAAAGCGTTGTATCATATACATTGGTTGGGAACTGGTCGGTATCCCAACCGAGAAGCATATCGCCTTGATTGGCATCGATAGAGCCGAAGGCATCATTAATGGCTGCCATACGCAATTCATGTTGGAAGGTATGTCCCGCAAGTGTTGCATGATTTGCTTCGATATTCATTTTAAAGTCACCCGTCAAATTGTACTTACGCAGAAAATTCAGACAGGTTGCAGCGTCAAAATCGTACTGGTGCTTCGTTGGCTCCTTCGGCTTTGGCTCAATGTAGAAATCTCCCTTGAAGCCATTTTTGCGTCCATAATCGCGTGCCATAGTAAGGAATCTGGCCATATTGTCAAGTTCCAAAGCGACATCGGTGTTGAGAAGGGTTTCATAGCCCTCACGTCCGCCCCAAAAAACATATCCCATGCCGCCGAGCTTGATCGTTGCATCGATGCAGGCTTTGACCTTTGCAGCAGCAACCGCAAACACGCCTGCGCTGCAGGACGTCGCTGCACCCGCCATAAACTTTTTGTCGCCGAAATTGTTGGCAGTTGCCCACAGCAGCTTTTTGTGGTGCTTTTTCTGAAGGTCATAGATATAGTCCACCATGACCTTGAAGTTTTCTATGCTTTCCTTAACTGTCCTTCCTTCGGGAGCTACATCCGCATCGTGGAAGCAATAATACTCTATACCCAGCTTATCCATAAGCTCGAAAGCGAAGTCCGCCTTAGCCCTATACACTTCCATCGGGTCGGTCTTTCCGAACTTTTTATCCATCGACGGGCCGCCGAACATATCAACGCCCTCGGCGTCAATCGTATGCCAGTAGCTCATTGCGAACTTAAGATGCTCTTTCATGGGCTTGCCTGCAATGACTTCATCGGGATTATAGTATTTAAATGCAAATGGTTCAAGGCTTTCTTTGCCCTCGTAGGGAATACTGCTTATTTCATTATAATTTTTCATATGCTCATTTCCTTTTTAAAGATTTGTCTGATTGCAGACGCTATATTGATTTCGGTTTTCTGACTTTTTCACGAATTGCTGGAACAACAATTTGCGCGAACACTGCAATAAGCAGAATTGAACCCTTGATTGTGTCATTAATAAGAGCATCAAATCCCAGCGAGGCTATTATTTTGTCGATGATAGTATATGACATTGCACCAAATAAAACGCCAAGTAAACGGCCTTTGCCTCCGCTCATGCTGATGCCGCCGATAACGACTGCGGCAATTGCGTACATTTCGTAACTTTTACCTATTGTTGCGGGATCAACGGAGCCGTTCATTCCCAGCCAAAGGAACGAGCTGAGTCCGCAGAGCAGACCGGTTATGACGAAAACGAGGACTCTAGTTTTTTTAACGTTGATACCTGCCAACTGCGCGGCCTTTTCATTTGAGCCTATGGCAAAGACTGTTTTGCCGAATTTTGTCAATGTAGAAACGTAGACCATAATCACCGTAATCACAATTAGGACTACTCCAACAACCGGAACCGTAAGCCATTTTGCCTGACCGAAGCCATAGAAAGCGTCATAACTTGAAAGAGTTCCATCCATGTTATATATGGACTGCCCCAAAGTTCGCAGATAGTATTGAGCAATCGAGCGATAAATCAGCATCGTCGAAAGTGTAACGATAAATGCGGGCATTTTTGCGATTCCGACAAAAATACCGTTTATCAGACCGCAGACTATACCGGCACCCAGCGCAAAAAGAAGTGTTATAATCGGGCTATTTGTCGCGTTGAATACGACGACTGAAAGTCCACCGATGAGGGACAGCATTGAGCCGACGGAAAGGTCGATACCGCCTGTAATAATTACTAGCCCCATACCGAAGGAGAGAACGCCCACGACGGAGGAGTGGCGAAGGATGTTCATAACTCCGCTCCATGTCGTAGCTCCGCTGTTAATAATTAAAAAAGCAAAGAATATTACAAGAAAAATAAGTATAAAGCTGTAATTACCCATGGCTTTGGTAATTGGATTACCCGATTTAGGTTTCAATCTTGTTTCATTCATTTTATTTGGCCACCTCCAAAGAATTGATAGCATTTGTTGCCCACAGCATAATGGTTTCCTCTGACATTTCATCGCGGCTTAGCTCTGTTAGGAGATGTCCGTGATAGAATACTACGCAGCGGTCGGCAACCTGCTGAAGTTCTGGTATTTCCAAGGTGTTGACCAAAATGGTCTTCCCCTCTTTCGCAAGTTGGTTGATTAGCTTATATATCTCTGCCTTTGCACCAACATCAATTCCTTGAGTGGGGTTATCCATAAGCAAAATCTCTGCCTTTGTGTTTAGCCAGCGGGCAAGAATAACCTTCTGCTGGTTGCCCCCAGACAACGAGGTTATCATATCCTTGGGAGAATTGGACTTGATATTAAGAGTTTTTTCAAGCCTGTAGAATTTCTTGCTTTCTTTTTTGAGGAATATGTGCTGCAATCTGTCGGAGAGCGTATGCTCGGATATATAGGAGTTTTCAAGCAAAGTAAAATCCTGAATGACCGAGTTCTCTTTGCGGTTTGACGGAATCATGGAAACTCGACTTTTCATTGCCTTATGTATAGAATGCATCGAAATCATAGAGTCGCGAATCTTAAGCGTTCCACCGGTGATTGGAAGAACTCCGAACACCGTCTGGAACATTTCGCTCACACCCGAACCGACAAGTCCGGTGAAGCCTACTACCTCGCCTTTTTTGACAGAAAGATTTACATCCTTAAAGCCGCAACCCGAAAGATGATCAAGCTCAAGAACAGGCTTACCGCACTCGCGAGTCTCATAGGCTTCCTGTTCGCAATACTTGCTACCAACCATCATTTTTGTGACTTCCTGCGGCGTTGTATCAGCTATATTACCTGTATTAATAAATTCTCCATTGCGCAGAACCGTGTAGCGATCTGCTATGGTGAATATCTCAGTCATCTTATGAGAAATGAAAACGAAAGATTTCCCCTGTTTCTTGAGCCTATTAATGATAGCAAACAGGTGACCGATCTCTTCGTTGTTCAGAGCTGTGGTGGGTTCATCAAGAATAAATAGTTTTGCGTTTGCATAAAGCGCCTTTGCTATTTCAAGAAGCTGTTTTTTTCCGGTTTCCAGTTCGGATACCATTGCCGTCGGTTCAATTCCAACACCGAGGTTATCAAACAGCTCGCGGGTTTTTGCAATCATTGCTTTTTTGTCAAGCATACCGGTCTTAGTAGTAATTTCCTTGCACAGAAAAATATTTTCAAATGCTCTAAGATCATTAAAAAGGTTCAGTTCCTGATGAACGAAGGCAATACCTACCGCATCAGAAGATTTAACCGTCGTGTGTTCAAGCTTTTCGCCGTCGAACACGACCGTTCCGGAGTCCCTTGTATAGACTCCTGCCAAAATATTCATCAGCGTTGATTTTCCCGCTCCGTTTTCGCCCAGCAGAGCATGAACCTCGCCCTGCTCAACACTGAAGTCAACGTGTTGCAGGACGGGAACGCCGAAAAACGATTTGGAGATGTCAGCCATTTTAAGCATTTCCACTGCCAAATCTCCTCCCTCTTGACGAATTTTCTAAATTCCTGCGGGAGTAAAAGCTCCCGCAGGATAATTAAGTTTAGTCTGAATTACTTGGAAACTGCGTCACCGAAGCCCTGGAAGTCTTTTACGTTTGTTGCATCAACAACAGCTACGGGAACAACGTGATCCTGCGCAACTTCATTGCCGTCAAGATGATCAACCATATCTTGGATTGCTATCTTGATCATGCCGGGGTCATATGTTACGGAGAAGAGGTCAGCAAGCTTTGCAACTTCTGCCGTATAGTCTTTCTGATGGATGCCCTTAAGTACGCTGTACATCTCGTTGAGTCCGGAGGAGGTACCGAGGTTCACGCCTGCATTGAGGAACGCATCCTTCTTTGCCTGGTCGATATCGGAGCCCTTCAGCGCTTCAAGGATGCCCATTGCAATTTCGTCGTCGTGTGTGAAGATCCACTTTGTTGCGGTGATTTCATCAACGGTGGACGTTTCAAGCCATTCTGTGAAGAGCTTCTTGCCTTCGCTGCGACTCCAGCCTGTGTATGCAGTGGATTTGATGGCGTCAACCTGTTCCTGGGTCCAGCCGTTTGCAAGAAGTGTATCAAAGAAGCCCTTGTTTCTCATTTCGGGAACAGATGAGTTATCGCCGGGCATGATGAGAATCTTGTCGCCGGGCTTCATGCCGTTAGCGATGAAGCGCTTTGCTGTTTCAACGCCGATTCCGTTGTTGTCGCCCTTAACACTGGCAACCGCTGAGCCAGCAACAGAGTCTATTACACGATCAAACATTACGAAGGGAATACCGCTATCGGCAAGCTTTTTCATTGTTGCTTCAAGTGTGTTATCCTGAGGCAGGATTACAACTGCATCTGCGGACTTGTTGGAGATTATGTCTTCAACCTGAGAAATCTGATTCGCAGGGTCTGTGGAGGTGACAACCTTTGCGTTGTAGGTTCCGGCTGCGGTGATTTCGTCAGCCTTTTCCTGCGCATAGGTCATAACAGCGCCGGTCCAGCCGTGGTCAGCATTGGGAACAAGAATTACGAGGTTCTTTACTGTTCCAGCAGGTGCGGCGGATGCTTCGGGTGCCGGAGACTCGGATGTTGCGCCGCCACCGCAAGCGGCAAGGCTCAACGCAAGTGTAAGTGAGAGAACCAGTGCGAGAATCTTTTTCATCAATTTTTCCTCCTAATTTTTCCTCTAATTATAATGAAGTCCTTTCGGACCATCATTCGGTTCAGAGCTGCACCCAAGCAGAGTTGTTATTAGCGCTCCCAACAACTGCGTGAATAAAGCGAACGCCGGCAAGTCCGTCCTCGACCTTTGGGAAATCGGCATTGGAAACATCCTCGCCGTTCTTTTTATCGATAAGCGCTGTAATATAGTTTCTATAAATGTTTGCAAAGGCAATATATAGTCCTTCGGGATGTCCGACTGGAATACGGCTTTCTGCTCCGGCCTTTTCCTTGATATAGCCGTCACCCCGGGAGAGCATTTGAGGCGCTCCGCCTTTTGGTGTATAACGTAAATAGTCCGGATGCTCCTGTTGCCATTCAAGCGAGCCGAGCTCTCCGAAAATACGAACAGCTAGTCCGTTTAGGTGTCCCATTGCTATCTGCGAGCACCAGTAAGCGCCGTTTACTCCATTTTCGTACTCTACAATTATATTGGAGTTGAGGTCGAGTGCATGCCCATAAGCGTTTGTCGTTGCGAGCAGCCGCTTAATTTTAAGACCGGTTACATAGTGAACATAGTTCTCGATGTGTGAGCCAATATCGCCAACGCAGTTGGAGATGCCGGAAAACTTCGGGTCTTTTCTCCAAACGGAGAGATTTTCCTGTGCGCCTGCAACTGGAGCAAGCTCGTTTATCAGCCAGTCCTGTGCATATTCAGCATTGACAGATGCAATTTTTCCAATTTTCCCTTCGGCAATCATTTCTTTCATGACCTTGGTCATTGTGTAGCCGGTGTAGGTATATGTAATACCAAAGAGGAGTCCCTTTTCCTTTGCAAGCTTAACAAGCTCCTCACCCTGCTCAATTTCAAAGCAGAGTGGCTTTTCACAAACAACGTTGATTCCGTGCAGAAGGAATTCCTTTGCAACCTCGTAATGCAGAAAGTTGGGGGTTGCAATCGAAACGAAGTCGATTCCATCTTCTCTAACTGACTCCTTTGCCGCCATTTCCTTGTAGTCATCGTAAACACGGGACCTGTCAACGCAATAAGCCTCGGCGGTTTCAACATTATATTCGGGTATGTTGCTGAAGCAGCCGGCAACTAATTCCGCGCGTGTGTCAAAGTTTATTGCTTTGCGGTGAACCTCTCCGATAAAGGCGTGAAGATCGCCGCCCACCATACCATATCGAATTTGTTTTGCCATGCTGTGCCTCCTTAGTTTGAGATAGCGTCGTCAAATTTAAAGTCGGACGCCTTAAAGTCTGTTTTCTTGACAAAAGCGCAGGCTTCGGTCGCACCGTCGATGCGATCCATGCCGCTGTCCTCCCATTCGACGGAGAGCGGTCCGTCATAGCCCATATCGTTCAGAACGCGGATGATATCCTCGAAGTTAACGTTGCCGTGGCCGAGACTGCGGAAATTCCAACCGCGCTTCATGCTACCAAAGTCAATGTGCGAGCCTAGAAGTCCGGTACGTCCATCAAGCGTTACCGCTGCGTCCTTCATGTGGACGTGATAAACACGGTCGCGGAAATCGGAAAGGAATAAATGCGGCGTCATACCTTGCCAGATAAGGTGGCTTGGGTCAAAGTTAAGACCGAATTCGGGACGATTTACAAATTTCTCAAGTAGTTTTTTTGTGGAATAGTAATCAAAAGCAATTTCGCCGGGATGTACCTCAAGCGCAAACTTGATGTCATTTTTCATAAACTCGTCCAGAATCGGAGTCCACAGCCTTACGATTTCGTCGAAACCTTCTTCCACCATCTGCTCAGTGGTCTGGGGAAAGGAATAAAGGTATTTCCAAATTGGCGAGCCGGTAAAGCCAGTAACGATGTGAACACCGAGTTTTTTTGCGACTACCGCCGCCTTCTTCATGGTTTCAATACCCCATGTGCGAATTTCCTCGGGCTTATCGGCAAACCCAGCGGGAGCAAAGTTGTTCAAACGGGGGTCGGGTGCATCACCGACGCACTGCCCGATGATATGTGTTGCTATAGCGTGGCAGACAAGCCCATGTTTCTTAAGAGTATCCAAAACATATTGGACATAGCTGTCGTCATCATAAGCCTTGTCTAAGTCTAGATTGTTTCCCCAGCACGCAAGCTCCAGACCATCATAACCCATTTTTTTTGCAAGTGCGCACAGCTCATCAAGTGGTAGGTCAGCCCACTGGCAGGTACACAGAGTAACAGGTCTTTTTCCCATATAATTGTTCCTCCTAAAAAATTTATTGACAGTCTTTATTCTTCTATTACACAACGTTCAATTTGTATTTTAAAAGCGGTTTTTGTAAACACTATTTAGAGTTTTTCAATTTTACCTGATTTTCCGTATAATTGTACTTTTCACGAGGCGCTTTCTGGTTTAAAAGGTAGTCATGAAGTATCTTGATTGTCAGCGCGCCCTGCTCATAGGGCTGCTGAGTAATGGTTGCCGATATAGTACCCTTGTCAAGAAATTTGCGCGTTGCTGTCGTTTCGTCAACGGTAATGATTCGAATGTTCTCACCGCTTTCGAGAACCGCCTCCACCCCCTCTTGATGCCTGCTGCGCCGAAATAAATAAGATTAGGATGTCATTCGGCAATCAGCTTTCTAGTCACCTTTCTAGACTTCAGATCGTCGTCAGCATTTTCGAGACAGGCAACAATATCCATATTGGGATTTTCGGAAACGCTATCCGTAAAACCTGCGATTCGGTGTTTGTGACCCTGCATCATAAAGCTTCCGATAATTATTCCAATCCAGCCGCGGGAGCCTAAAATGAGCTTTTCTATTTCTCCGCTCAGTCCGCCACTTTTATAGTAATCGCATCCCACGAATCCGAGCTTTTCCATCTGTAAGTCGGTATTAAACATAACTATTGGTATGTTCAGCGATTTCAGTTTTTCATGCACCTCAGGCACATCGAGCGGCATGATCGCCAGCGCATCAATCTTTTCCTCCAGAACTGCGTCTATCGCGTCAATCTGCTCGCTCCCGTCGTAGCCCCTGATTTCCTTTACGACCACGTTCAGCCCATAATTGCTGTATTTCTGTGCTCTGTCATGTATTCCGCGGAGAAAGTCATCGAAAAACTCGTTACCAAGTGAGTTTATAACTACTCCGATAGTCATATGTTTTCGAGATTTTATCAATGCCTGTGCCAAATGGTTCGGCTGGTAGTTGTTCTGGCTTGCTATTTTCAAGGTTCTGTCAGTAAGCTCCGAATTCACGTTTCCTCTTCCGTTTAAAACGCGGTCCACTGTACCTCTCCTGGTTCCCGCTAAAGAGGCAATTTCTTTAATTGTCATATGGTATCCCCAGAATATAATATATTTGAAGGAACCAAAGTCACTCCATATTTTTGCTGTGCTCAAGCACAGCAAAACAAAATCACGCCTTCTGTGAGATATGTCCAATACGAGTATAATTGTTTTTGACGCAATAACCATACCACTTGTGCGGTATTAGCGTAAGCGTCAAATCAAACGACACATAGACGGCGAAACGGCAATATGAGAAAATACACCGTAAGCGTCAAATGCCCATAACAGAACCGCTGAGAACTGACGAAAGTCAGTTCTCAGCGGTTCTGTTCTTACATTCATCTGGAGCGTTCCAAGGCAGCAGGCGTTTGCTACTGTTGTATATGATGTTGCTATTTATCTATTGTCCGAAAAATTCACCATTTATCGCTAAATTTTCACTTTATTCACTTAATGCTAGTGATAATTCGGTGATGTTTAGTTTTTTACTTCTATAATTAATGATAGGCTAAAAATAATTTCAAACATAATCATAAGACCTGAAACAATGTAAGGTGGAAAATTTATGCCTAAACTTTTTTAAATTTTCCGTTAGAATCCTCGTACGGATTAGAGAAATTCATTTTTTCTTCTTTTTATTAAGCTCCGTGATCGCACCTAGCACTACGCCAAGGGCTGCTCCTATGGATAACCATAGAACTAAATTATCAAGCAGTGCGCCCAGTACGACGCCGACAGCAGCGCATAGGCCGATGACTGTACCCACTCCTATAAAATCGACCATTTTAAAGGAATGCTTTCTTCCTTTATTGTTTTCCATCTATCATTCCTCCAAAAGCGTTAGGCTTTAACCACATAATATCTTTATATTTATAAACGATGACACCAATTACAACGAACAAACAAAACAAATATATCACTGCTCCTGGCCGGGAGAAAATCAAGGGAACAGCACCAAGTGTAAGATTTCCCATGGTGTGTATAACAATCGAACTGAATGTGCTACCGCCGCTTGCTGTAAACAGCAATGTAATCAGAACCGAAATCATCACAGTGTAGATAAAATAGCTCATAATCGCCAGGGTAAAACCGTGCATGAGAAGAGCCTTTTGAGTAGTCCCCTCTATAAAAAACAGCGGTAGATGCCACAACGCCCACATGCAACCGAGGATTATTGATGCCTTTATAGGGCTGTTATGCTTCAGTAAGATTGGAAGAGCAAAGCCTCGCCAACCAGCTTCCTCTCCGAGAGGTCCCATGAGTACGAGTATGTACAGGAAAGCAATCGGAACAAACCATAACTGAAATTGTAACGGTGGAAGGTTGTTTCCGGTAATATACATCAAGAAGCAGGATGCTATAGAAACTACCGGTAATGGTAAAAATAAAAGCAAATACCATTTAGCTTTAAAACGGGTTCACCATAGAAATAGGTATACCAATATTACAGTTTTCGTTAATTATTGCTCCAAACCAAATAAACCATGATGAAAAAAATGTTTTAACAAAAAACTTGATAAGCGCTCGATTCATTTAATATCCCTCAGTTGATTACCATATATCCTTTCATTTGCCAGCTTAAAGAGCCTTAGAGCTATGATAAATGTATCATAAAAATACGGGTATAGATTGTAAAATAAAATGCTGTGGGCTTATTTTTACGAACAACCAGAAGCATTATTGTTCTCAACGTACCCCCTTTGATATGTTGCTTACAAAGATTAAGCCTACACTCAGTTAGCCCAAAAAAGCTTACGGTTTCGCCATAAGTATATCGTTGATATACTGGAGAGAAGAGCGAAGACTGAAAGAAAGACCATTCCGAAGGTAATTGTTACCATAAAGTCCCTTACAAATGTAAAAGTCATCGTATAAACCCAAATCGTGTTTGACATGATTGCTGCCGTCCAGCCCCACGGTTTCATCTTCCACAAACCAATAATGGCTACAATAATCGTTTGATTCGACCAAATAGCATCTGCTACAGTAAATCCATTTACCAATCCAATATAAGACTTTTCCCAGAAAGAATTCATAGTTGAAATTGCAGGTATTTGATTAGAAATATGAAGATATGCCTACAGTCCCTCGGTTGTTATCCACCCAAATATACAAAAGACAATAATAGCGGTAACCCCTTTAGGACGTTTTGTTGATTTACTATCTTTCATAACATTAACTCCTCTTATTATGAGCTTATTAAAGATACTCAGTCGCTTATCATAACACTTCTTTCTTTGCAGAACGGATTTTTTCTGACCTCAAGAGAGTAAAGATAGGGATATTCCGAGTGCAGATGCCTCATGTAATAGACCCATTGAATGAGAAGAGTCTTAAGGACTCTTTTTATGTCGTTGGCAAGATGCGCCATGTCTGCCTTGCAATCATCTTCAAATCTATATCTGGCTAACAATTCTTCCGTAACATGAAAAACGGCAAGAAGCATATCTGTAAAAGTATCGTGTTCTAGCAGATTTGGGTTTTCGATCATCTGAATCAAAAAGTCTCTCTTGCTTTGCATAAGTGTTTTCAAGGTCTCAAGCTGTTCCGCGCGGCATTCAATTTGTATATCAGCATTTTCAAGATATCTCACTGTTGATAAAAAGATATCGTCAGTCCAGTCCGTCTGGACATTCAACTTAATGCTAAAATCGTCTGAATTCTTGTTGAAGCCTATTAAGCCTGTAAGTATATCTGTTCCGGCTTCGCTGAAAAACGCGTTAATTACAATACTTATTTTTTTAAGTCTCTCTGTCTTTTCACGACTTTTAAGGTATCTACCGAGTACCACTGTAACAATAGCTATCTGTAGAGGGAGAAAGGCAAAATCCTGCAAAATATAAAAGCCTGTGTCGCGCGGCGACTCAAAAACTATGAGCTGAATTGCATAAATAAGCACCGAAAACAGTACCAAAAGCAAGACTATAAAAAAACTTGAATTTACTTTTTTCATTTCGTATCCTACCCATGAGCCCAATATGTATTTTTTAGCAACAAACTTCATCATTCGGTAGCCCTTATATCCATGCCAAAACTAACCGAAAATGTCATCACTTTCTTCAGAAATTGTTATACCGATCATGTACTCAGTGTTTTTCATTGTTAACACGTAACAACTTCTTATTCTTTCTGCTATTAACAAGATGGAAAAGTAGACCTACAATTGCTACGCCAATCGCAAATCCAGCTAGGTCGATCCAAACATCCTTAATCTGCCCTGATCGGCCGACTACGAACAACTGAATAGTTTCGTCAATAAGCGCGGCCCCAAGTCCGGATAGCGCAAGTAACGAAACCTTTATTTTACGGCCTTCTTCCATAAGAAGCGTAAGTACCATGCCAAGCGCTGCAAATTCAGAGGCATGAGCAATCTTCCTTAGTACCCCTCCGCTTGATAATGTCTTATCACTTCCAACGTCGTCTAGCAACATATTTATGATGTCCTTGAACCAACTGCTGAATTCTTTGGAAATCGGTGCAGGCGTTATGGAGTTACCCCAGATGAAGCAGAGGATGATGGCAATAAGAACTAATATTATTCTGCGTTTTTTCTTATTCGTATGCAAGTCTGCATCCTCCCTCCTAGGCAGTTTTTTGTTGGTTCAATTCACTCCATAAGCTTATATTATCAGTAGCTTTTCCACGGCAATCTCTTTTAAATATTTTTTATGCAACCATTACAAACTGTTGTGTGGATTTAAAAACCGCTGCACGCTTTTTGTGCCGCTATTTATATGCCGAATCCACACATCAATTTCTTCCGGCAGGATACGTCGCATTATTTGCGCTCCACAATGTTCTCCTGAGATTTAAAAATGCTGTCGGCCGGAATCACACCGCGCACGGATGATACCGGATAGATGCTGCTGTTCCGCCCGATTACCGTACCGGGGTTCAGCACGCTGTTGCAGCCGACCTCAACATGATCTCCGAGGATCGCACCGAACTTTTTACGCCCTGTCTCTATATGTTCATCACCGTTTTTTACGACAACAAACGTTTTATCGCTTTTCACATTAGATGTGATAGAACCAGCGCCCATATGGGACTTGTAGCCAAGAATGGAATCGCCAACATAGTTGTAGTGCGGCGTCTGAACATTATCAAACAGAATCACATTCTTTAACTCTACGGAGTTTCCGACAATAGCATTCTTGCCTACGATAGCGCTGCCGCGGATAAAAGCGCAATGCCGCACTTCCGCACCGTGATCAATAATACATGGCGCTCCAATATAAGCCGACGGAAACACTGTCGCGTCTTTTGCAATCCACACGCCCTCGGCAGGGTGGTCATATTCATCTGCAGGAAGGGAGGGACCAAGGGCAAGTATAAACTCCTTTATGCCATCCAACGTTTCCCACGGGTATTCCTTGTCCGCGAACAGGTCTACTGCGATGGTTTTGGTCAGGTCTAATAGTTCGTCTGTCTTATACATATCATTTCACCCTGATCAGATGGTTCGATGCACGCATGGAGTCGATAATTGCATCTACAGATTTCTCGCACTGTGCATCAGTCGTGGCCTCAGCCATTACACGCAATACAGGCTCGGTTCCGCTCTTACGCAGCAGAACGCGTCCGGAATCTCCCAGGATAGTTTCCTGTTCCTTTACAGCTGCCTTTACTTTCCCCTCTGACAATGTTCCGTCTTTATCATCCACAACAACGTTCTTCAGCACCTGGGGATAGAACTGTACCGGTGCAGTCAGCTCAGAGAGTGGTGCTTTCCGATCTAACATGACCTGCATCACTTTTATGGCTGTAATCATCCCGTCCCCGGTTGTGGCGTACTTTTTAAAGATGATATGCCCGGATTGTTCGCCACCAATCAAATGGTTATACTGGCGCATATTTTCCCAGACGTATTTATCGCCTACAGCAGTCTTCTCATAGTTTATACCAGCCGCCTCAAGCGCTTTGTACAGGCCGAAATTGGACATGACTGTTGTTACTACTGTGTTGGTATCCAGACGTTCATTGTCTTTCATGTGCTTCGCACAAAGATACATAATATGATCGCCGGTTACGACATTTCCTTTCTCATCCACAGCCAAGCAACGATCAGCATCGCCGTCAAAGGCAAAGCCCACATCAAGTTTATTATCGACTACATGTTTCTGTAGTATTTCAATATGGGTAGATCCACAGCCCATGTTGATATTTAGCCCATCCGGCTTATTATTGATAACATATGTATCCGCGCCAAGGGCATCGAAAACGCTCTTTGCGATTTGCCAGGTTGCCCCATTTGCACAATCCAGACCTACCTTCATACCTTTATAGGAATGCGTTGATAGGGCAATCAGATAACCAATATAGCGGTTACGACCAGAAGAATAGTCAATGGTGCAACCAATCTTATCATCGGTCATAAAGGGCAGTTCTTCGTACCAACCATCAAGATATTTCTCGATTTCGAGCAGAAATTCCTCATCCATTTTTTCACCCTGACTGTTGACCATCTTGATGCCGTTGTCGTCATAAGGATTATGGCTGGCAGAGATCATGATGCCACAATCAAAGTCGTCCACCCCTGCCATGTAGCTGACGCTGGGGGTTGTTGTGACATGCAGCAGATATGCGTCCGCGCCGGAAGCCGTCAAACCTGCGCAGAGCGCATTCTCAAACATATAGCTGGAGCGGCGCGTGTCCTTGCCGATGACGACTTTTGCCTTGTGATTTCTTCCATAGTACCAGCCAGTAAAGCGCCCGATACTGAACGCGTGTTCGACTGTTAAATCCCGACCCGCTTTACCACGGAATCCATCTGTGCCGAAATATTTACCCATTTACTTCTCCTTTCAACAGGATACCCTCCCAATCGTGGTACTAGGGAGGGCATTTTTTATATATCTGTCTTATCTAAGTGTTTGTTTTTCTCTTATGCCTATCTGCGACATTTATCTTATAAAATCTGGTGGTCTTTCCTATATTAGCTTCAAATTTAGCGAAAACGTCCGCATTGCTGTTGGATAATTCATCCGTTATAATGACTTGTTTTTCCGCATTTGCAGTTCTACCTCTGTGTATGTGAACCTATGAAGCCGGTTCCTCCTGGTAATAGAACGGCCTTATTCATGCTTTTCTCCATACCATCTTATTAATCACGCCGGTATAGCTCTGAATGAGTTTAACTACTTTCGTAGAAACATTTTCGTCCACATAGTTCGGCACATCCAGACCATAATCTTCGTTCCGATTCATATCAACAGCTATTTCGACTGCTTGGAGAACTTGATTTGCGGTAATACCAGCCAAGATAAAGTTACCCTTGTCCATAGCCTCAGGTCGTTCGGTTGAGGTACGGATGCAAATAGCTGGGAACGGCATTCCCTTGGCGTTGAAATACGAACTCTCCTCTGGCAACGTCCCACTGTCTGAAACCACACAAAACGCATTCAACTGGAGATTGTTATAGTCATGGAAACCTAGAGGCTTGTGCTGCCAAACATGCTCATTAAATACAAATTCACGCTCTTCAATGTATTTAGCACTTCTGGGATGGCAGGAATATAGAATGGGCATATCGTACTTCCCGGCCAAAGCGTTGACCGAATCCATCAAGCTGAAAAAGTTCTCCTCTATGTCAATATTCTCCTCCCTATGGGCGGATAGCAGAATATACTTTCCGCGTTCGAGCGCCAGCCTTGTGAGAATATCAGAGGATTTGATTTTCTCTAGATTATTCGAAAGAACCTCCCCCATAGGCGAGCCCGTCACATAGGTGCGTTCCTTCGCTGTGCCCTCAGCATTCAGGTAACGCCGAGCATGCTCAGAGTAGCAAAGATTGATATCTGCAATGTGGTCAACGATGCGGCGGTTTGTTTCCTCCGGCAGGCATTCATCAAAGCAACGATTTCCGGCTTCCATGTGGAAAATCGGTATATGCAGTCGCTTTGCGGAGATGGCAGATAGGCAGGAGTTTGTATCGCCTAAAATAAGCAAAGCATCCGGCTTTTGTTCCGACATGAGTTTGTAGGAATGCGCAATGATATTACCGATAGTCTCGCCTAAATCGTTACCGACAGAATTCAAATAAAAGTCAGGAGAGCGTAGACCCAGATCTTCAAAGAAAATCTGATTCAGTTCGTAATCATAATTCTGGCCGGTATGCACAAGGATATTTTCGAAATACTGATCGCATTTTTTAATAACAGCAGACAGTCGGATTATTTCAGGTCGAGTGCCAACAATGGTCATCAACTTGAGCTTTGCCATATTCAGACCTCCTCAAAAAAGGTGTCGGGGTGTTCTCGGTCAAAACATTCATTGCACCACATAAAGGTAATGAGGTCGCCCTCGCCCTCGTTGATTATATTATGGGTATAGCCCACAGGTATATCAACGACTTCTATTTTATCTCCAGATACATGATAATCAAGTACCTCGTCCGAACCAATCTTTCTGAATTGGATTAGCGCTTTGCCGTTTACAACGACAAATTTCTCGTTTTTTGTGTGGTGCCAGTGGTTGCCCTTTGTTATCCCTGGCTTAGATATATTGACCGAAAATTGTCCTCTGTCCGAGGTGCGGATAATTTCTGTGAAAGAACCTCGGCTGTCTATATACATCTTAAGAGGGTAACTGAACTGATCCTCAGGCAGATAGCTGAGATAGGTGCTATAAAGTGCCTTTTCAAAAGCATTGTCCAACCTGGGTACGGAGAGACTGTTCCGGTTCTCTTTAAAGGTATACAAAAGATCTGCAATTTCTCCAAGACGCACTTTATGTACAGTAGGGATAAATCCAAAACCGTTTTCAACGTGCGCGTTCCCGCTGAGTGCACCAATAAACTCGTTGACGACATCATCTATGTAAACAAGCTGCATGTTAACGCTCGGGTCGTTAACAGTTATCGGAAGATCATGGGCAATGCTATGACAGAAAGTAGCTACGACGCTGTTGTAATTGGGACGGCACCACTTACCGAAAACATTGGGAAGACGATAAACGATTACTTTGGCGCCTGTATCCCTTGAGTATGAAAACATCAGGTCCTCTCCGGCTTTTTTGCTTTGACCGTAGGGGTTGTCCAGTTCGGCCTGGATTGAAGATGAAATCAGAATGGGACAGTTGTTTTCATGCTTTTTCAAGGTTTCAAGCAAGACAGAGGTAAAGCTGAAATTGCCTGCCATGAACTCGGCAGGGTCTTTGGGCCTGTTAATCCCTGCGAGATGAAATACAAAATCGGCCTGCTGACAATAATTGTCGAGAAGGACAGGCTCGGTATTAATATCATATTTCATAATGGTTAGGTTTGTGATGATGGAGCGTGTTTTGTCCTTGCCGTCACGGATGCTTTCCAACGTGACACATAGGTTTTTTCCGACAAAACCGTTTGCGCCGGTAATGAGTATGTTCATGTTTTATTCTCCCAGTATGTCAATTCATCCTGTATGTACTTTAGAGAGAGTAGTTTTTCTTTGACTTGCTCGACATTTAGGATTTGTGTGTTGTTGGAATTGAAAGTCGAAAGCAGAGTGCTTGACTGTTCTCCCTCTATAAAATACTTGTCGTAGTTGAGGTCACGCTTGTCCACCGGAACACGGTAGAAATTACCCATATCGATTGCATGAGCACATTCTTCATTGGTCAGCAAAGTTTCATACATTTTTTCGCCGTGACGGATTCCTATTGTTTCTATTTTGTTGTCCGCATGGAATAGTTCTTTGACAGCTTGCGCGAGGACTCCGATAGTACATGCAGGAGCCTTTTGAACAAGTATATCACCGGCTTCGGCATTTTCAAAAGCAAAGAGAACAAGGTCGACCGCTTCATCAAGCGACATGATAAAACGCGTCATTGAAGGGTCGGTAACTGTAAGCGGCTTCCCGGCTTTTATTTGTTCGATGAAGAGCGGTATAACGCTTCCTCGAGAACACATGACATTGCCATAGCGAGTACAGCAAATGAGCGTTTTTGAAGGATCCGCTGTACGTGCTTTAGCAACAACGACCTTTTCCATCATTGCTTTTGATGTACCCATGGCATTGACGGGATATGCAGCTTTATCGGTTGAAAGGCATATTATCTTTTTTACGCCGGACTCTATAGCGGCTATAAGCACATTATCAGTGCCGAGCACATTTGTCTTTACTGCTTCAAGTGGGAAGAACTCGCAAGATGGAACCTGTTTCAATGCGGCTGCGTGGAATATGTAGTCTACTCCAAACATCGCGTTCTTGACGGATGCCAAATCACGCGCATCGCCGATGTAGAGCTTGATTTTATCCGCCACTTCCGGCATCTTCGCCTGAAATTCATGGCGCATATCGTCCTGCTTTTTCTCATCACGAGAGAATATGCGGATCTCGCCAATGTCTGTGGAAAGGAATCGATTTAGGACTGCATTACCGAAAGAGCCTGTCCCGCCAGTGATCATTAGGATTTTATGTGTAAATAATGACATTATTGATTACCTCTCATACTTATTAATGCTCATAGACCACATTAGCAGGCAATATACGTTCAACATTAGAATAATATTAACAGCTAATCCTAGCTAACCAAGAAAGTGAAAAAGCGTATCCGAATGCAGTACGAGTATCATGTAAGGCAAAACACCTTTAAAATAGCGGAAATAAATAATTAAACTTTATCCCTATCTTTTTTAAATGCAATTCATAACAACAATATCGCCAAGAAAAAGCAATATAACCCAAGAGAATTTGAGAGCCTCTACTTTCGGTGTAAGTCAATATATATGGCGACATAAGAAGAAGCGCAATATAATAAGCTTGGTGTTCCCGACTGGCTCTAGGTCGAATAATATAAACTGATACATACCATAATCATCGATTCTTTATTAATTGTTTTAAGATAAATTTGATATTTTGCCGCATCTTGCTAGGTATCTTGTCTTTTGTATAATGAAACCAGTAATGTCGTATTCGCATATACTTGTTAGCTATTCTATCGAAGCCATACTCGTTCATTTCCTTATAAATATGATTACGCAGCGTCGGTCTATTTGTGGGAGCTGTCAGATTCCCGTTGTGTTCTTGTATCTTCGTGATTTCAACAGGATGAACATCAAGCTGATCCCGTACTTGTTCAAATAATTCTTTACCATAAGCCGTATTGACAATAACTGCTGAAACGCCGTCCTGGTTGTATAGTTCAGGATAGGTTTTATCAATTCCCCAAAAGTCTCCCACTGTGATATCTCCTATGCGTTCGATACGGCTGTATGGACATTTATAGCAAGACTCACGACAGATAAAACCGCGCAAAAAGCTATAACAATATGGATCCAGAGAAGCCGTCATCTCGGATATTTTAATAACATTGTTTCTACGCTTAATCTCTGCTCTGCGTGTATATGACCAGTTGTTTTTAATTTTACTACGAAATTGATAGCTTACGACCTTGCCTTTTTTCTGTTTTCCCAACCATTTTAAATATTCCCGGTATAGCTTTCGGCTAGGAACCCCATGACATATAATATCCATGCAATATAGATTGGAATAGGGTTTACTTAGATACGCACGCAAACCAGCAATCTGACATGGCGTTCCTGTGAATAAAACCTTCACGCCCTCTTTTAGGTGTTTTTCTGTTTCTAAGTAGATGGTTCCCATATTGCTTTGTGCATATTTAGAGCCTTGCATAAAGGCCAATTCCTCTGTTGTTTTGGCTGTCGTATGCATCGGCATACCATCTTTATCGTCCACGCATCCAATCACAAGTCCGCCATCGGCTATAACAGCTTTTGCCAAGGCAATAAACGCCCCGCCGGATGAGCTTTTGCGTAATAAAGAGCGATCCTTGACATAGACCGCATATCCAGTCTGCGGCTCCCCATACAAAACAGGCTGCAACATATTACAGACATTTTTGCACAAACCGCATGAAATGCATTGTTGCGTGTCTATCGAAGGGTATATAAATCCCTCTTCATTTTCGATAAACTTTATTGCTCCAACAGGGCATCTCTGTGCGCAAGCACGACAGCCACAGCAGTTCAATATATCCTTATTTGATAAATAGAGCGTTTGCATAGTACACCATCTTTTATCTGTTTATTTTACATATAGCCACTCTAAAAAAATGAATTCCCTTAGCCCGATAACTCGGAAACAACGCTAGAAACGCTACATAACAGATCCCGCATATCAAAACACCAAGGGTTGAAAAGAGCATTCCGCTGCCAAATCTCAAATAGATGAACCCCACTACACCCATGAGGACAGACCCTGCAATCGGAATTGTTGTTTGTCTTAATAATTTAAGCGGAGAAACACCTATGATTTTTTTCAGTGCAATAAAGTGCAGAACGATAATCTGAAGGAATGCTATCGATCGTATATATATATAATTTTCAAATCCAAACCGCAGGCCTATAATAGAAACGGGTACTACAAACAGCAAATGAACTGCCTGCACAATTACGGATACATGCGGCAATCCTTTAGCGCGATAAGTCTCGCGTGTCAATGTTCCGTATGTTGACACAAGAGCCGTACACAATCCCCAGATGCCAATCAGGTTAATTGCATCATTCCATTGGTTGCCAAGCAAAACTCGCGTGATAAAGCCTTTATATACAAACATGCCTACTCCGACTGGCAATACAATCAAAGATAAATTCTTCTGAAAGGTATAATACAATTGATTAAACTTGATTTTATCGTCCTGTACTCTTGAAAGAGAGGAATACAGCACACTGGCAGTTCCGGCGGTAAACAGTGCGAATATTCCGGTAATTGTAGACTGTGCTGTTCTGTAAATACCGGTATAGTATTCCCCCATCGAGTTGCTGATGATAAAAATATCGAACCAGATGCAGCCCCAAAGTGATAGCGATTCAAGTAATGCCCATATTCCAAAGCTAAGCATCTTTGTCAGATGCATATAGTTAAAATACAGCTTTGGCTTCCATGATGATGAAAGGTTCAGATATAAAGTCTTGATTAAATCACTGGCTAGGTTACCGATGACTAAAGACCAGTATCCCAGCCCCAGCAGAGCAAGTGGTACTGTTACCAACAATGGCGTAAGACTCGCCAGCAGTCGATTGTTGAACAACCGCTTAAATTGAAAATTTCTTATACACAATGCTTCCTGCGCACAGGATAATGATTTTATGGGCAGAGAAAGGCAAGCGATAGCAATGGCTTTTCCCAGCGACGGATTTCCAATTAATTGCACAATCTGATTTTGGAATAAAACGATCGCAAGCCAAAGGATTATCGAAAAAACTAGGTTTGTCCAGAACGCGACCGATAAGCTTTTATTAAGTTCGTCATTATCCTTGTATTTATGCTGTACTATGTATTTCTGCAGTCCCGCAACAGCAAAGATATCCGAAAAATTCAGCACCATATTGATGATAGCGACAACCCCAAAATCCTCCGGTACGAGGATCCTAGCCAATATCATATTTATAACTGGCATAATCATTTTAGAAATCAATTCTGTTGTGAATGCCCATGTTGTCGCGTGAGCAATTTCTTTGCTACTCTTCGGTTTGTCCATTAATTCAGACGCTCCTTGAACGAAGCCAGATAATTGATTGACCTCACTTTTTCTATTTCAATCACCTCGGTGGCATACGAATAATCTACATCTTCAATATCCGGAATATTGTCAGTTTTTATATTTATAATTCGATTCTCCAGCTTTAATAACCGCATAAGATCGGTGGCTCTTTCGGATAGCACAGCTTTTGTCAAGGAGTAAAACTGCTTTTCAAATATAACGGAAAAGGCTGTTCCGTGAAAAGATGTCGTTACAATCTTATCCGCATGATCTATCAGCCATATGAATTCCCGCGGTCCCACGTCATAGATGAACTGGTCTGCTTTTATATGTCTTATGGCGGAGCTTTGCAAAGATACAATTGGTAAATTGTATCTACGCTTTAAGTTGTTAAGCGTTTCCTGTAATTTATTGTTTCCAAGCAAAGCATAGCACAAAATAAATTTTTGCGGTACTTCATACGGCTTTTCTATTCTTCTCCATTCGTTCTTATCAAGCAAAAAAACAGGATCCATATTTGTCTGGCAAGGATAGCCGGTAAAACTCGAAATATACTCGGCCGCTGTCTTTTCCCGCAAGGATATTCCCTGAAAGTGAGCCAGTTTTTCTCTAAAATATACCTTTTCCTGCTCAGTTAGATTGTAATTATGCAAACTGGCCGAAAAGCTGTATCGCGGTGTTTTTGTATCTCCAAAATCAAGGAATCGGAAAGGATTACGCATAGGATGGTAATTCCACACTTGATCGCTTCCGGTTATAAAGCAGTCAGCCCTAGGATATTCCTGCCTTAAGTCGTCGATTGATGTGAACAAGCGCGTTTCATGCAAACATTCATCCCTGAATTCATCAAATTTTTTCTGAAACCGTTTAAGCTGCTTATATTTTGGTAAAGCAAATATATTCATTGCAAGCGTTTTCGGAATCTGCGCAGCATTTGAATAATCAATCGGAGCCAGTATGGGGGAAGTTTCATAATACCGTAGCAATTCATTGCTGTATCCGATTTGTTCCTGGGCCCTTTGCAGAGCATATGCCTGCAGAACAGCGCCATAATTATTGGCTCTCTGCGAGGTGACGGTAAGCGTTTTCATGCGTTATCCCTTCTTATCTTCTGTATCAAGTGCATGGTGAATATATGCTAAAGAATATTGGCGTTTTGCCTCAATCGCTTTATCCGCGAAAACAAAATCTACAGGTGAAAACAATGTTTCATTCAAGTCTTCGCCGCTCTTGATAATTCTGTCCGACAGCCTGTTCCAGCTAAGGAAATCTTCAATTCTTTCATTTGTGTTGGAGCCCGGCAATAGTGTCGCAAACTGTTTATGATACAGAACGGAAAACAATGTCGCATGAAACGACGCGGAAATGATAAACTCCGCGTTTACAATATAGCTTAATATCTCCTCAGGGCCGGCATTTCTCAGCATATAGTCACAGGTGCTTTTCTGGGAAAGTCCAGCGCAAAGAACAACTTTTAACCCCATTTTTTTTGAAATGTAAGCAATCGTGCTTTCAAGCAGTTTGCTTGGCGTAACAAGATAAACAAACATATATTTTCCTGAAATCAGTGGCTTGCTGACATATCTTTCATACGCGGCTCTGGGTAAGAGCAAAACGGGATCCACCACATGATGAGCCTGTATACCTACTTTATTTAATAAAGATACGGAGGACGACTCGCGGACAGAAACGCAGAAATAATCTTTAATTTTAAACGCCAGGTCGCAGAGCTCATTGTCAGAAAATGAACTTTTGCCCATACTTGTTCCGTATGATATTTTTTTGCCGTTTGTAAAGGACATTTTATACATATCGTCGTTGCCACAAGGATGATACGGATTCCAAAGCTGATCTCCGCCGGCGACATACAAATCCGCCACTGGAGGATGATCCTGCAACGCTTTTGATGTTTTATAATTTTTTAAAGAAAGCTTATAATTTTTTTTTATAAAATGATTGAATTTAGTTTTTCGAACATGATAATCCTGAAAAAACAGAAGCTCGCCAAGCTTTCTTTTCAAGTTGCTATGACGGAAGTACGGCGGATTATAATCAATTACCTCGGTATCGTGTCCCTGATCGCTTAAATACTTATATAGTCCATAAGTTTGAAAAACAGATCCGAAATTGTTAATGTTATGTATGGTGATAATTTCTATCTTCATGTTACAACGTCCCTCTCCAAAACTGCTTTATACGGTCTTTCACTGAAGCGGGAACCATACGCCGCAGCTTAGCTCTGAAAAACTGAAGTTTACAGTATTGCCGTACTGCATTTTCAAATCCAAGCATTTGTATTTTTCCATAGATTTCATTTCGTATAGCATCATTTCTGTGATAAGGCCCCCGAAAATTAGATACATTTTGAACTGCGTCTGTTATTGACACCGGAATATACTCGATATTACCGGAAATATTCTCGAACGCTGCGTCGGCTTTATCGGAATTCACCAGCAAAAGCGATACGCCCAATTTGGAAAAGAATTCAGGATTTACGTTAGTAATCCCCCAAAAATCCGCAATAGTAAAATCTCCCACTCTGGAAAGAGAAGCATATGGGCATTGATAGCAGCTCTCCCGATTTGCCCATGTGTGAGAGAATAGAGTATAATAATAATCGCTTTCTGGCATAAGAGAGCGTTTTATGCATTTGCCTTTTTTATGTATGGTATAGGAGCCGTCCTTTCCCCATCCGCCTTTATCTTTATCCCTAAATTTATAGTTTAATATTTTAGCCCCTAAGTGGTCTTCTAAATATTCCATGTAATTGTTAAATAGCTTTTGACTCGGCACGCCGTGACAAACCACATCTGCCGTAAGCAGCTTTTCATAGTCCTTGCGAAGGAAACGTTTCAACCCGTCTACCTGGCATGGTGTTCCCGTAAACAGCACATGCGAGCCGTTCTCTAGTTTCTGCTTGACCTCGGTATATACACCTTTCGTGTCGCTCTGAATATATTTTGAGCCATGCATTCGTTCGATTTCCTGCTTGTCATCGGTCAATATATGAACCGCCCGAAACCCATTTTCGAATACACAACCGGCCACAAAACCATTTCTTGCCGTGATATAATCCGCCAAGACGGAAAACATTGCTCCCGACGAGCTTACTTTAAGTTGTTGTTCATGTTTGTTTTTGGCAGCGTAGATTTTGGGATAGTCGCCTTTGGTGTTAACGTGATAATTTGCTGGACAAATCTTTTCGCACAAGTTGCACCCTGTACATAGGTTTTTATTAATTTGAGGATATTGAAATCCCTCTTTGTCTTCTGACATTATAATAGCTTTTTGCAGACACAGCTGCTCACAAGCGCGGCAACCAAAACAATCAGTTTTTTTATTGCTAACAAGGTAAGTTGGCATATTGTTTCTCCCCTACGCTCTTTTCTTTTGGCTGTAATGATTCGACACTCACGTAACAAATAAACGACATATAAAACACAAACATATAGCTGTTAAACAAAAATGCGCCTAAAAATAATACAGCATATATAAGGCATAAGATTCTGGAGATTGATTCCTTATTATTAAAAAACTGTTTTATAAACATGATTGCGACAAATATTATCCCAATTAATCCGGTCCCGTACCAAATATACGAAGCCGACGACATCCAGACGTGTTCCAGAGTATTTCCAAATCCGGTGCCGATTATTTTATGGAAAGACTGTAATTCGGCAATATAACTAAATCCTCCAAAACGAGCGTCCACAGCGGAATAGCTGCCGCTCAACCTAGAGAAAATCTGATCGAAAAAACTGCTATTATAAAACAAATACATAACAAGCGGTATCAAAAAAAGCAACATAAGTACTAGTAGCATATCGCCTATATTCTTAGGGGACAAGAGCTTCATCAACAACCATATACACCAGACAGCGGCGGCTAAAATGGTGCCCTGTATCGATGTAGAGAGTATTAAACCAACGGTAAAAACCAGTGCCCAAGTCATTTGTTTTTTGGTATCTTTCTTAAATAACTGTATAACTAATCCGGCGATCACATATTGAGAAAAGGCGGCCGGTTCTAGAAAGAAGGCGGATGCTCTAAAAAATTTTCTCGAATAGATTGAAGCGTAATCTATACTCAGATAATCGGTAAAATAAATGGGCAGGAATGGCATCTGGCCTTTTAATATTGTGTGAAGTGAAAAATAAAATATATATTGTATTGCAACATAAACGGTTGCTAATAAGGAAACAGTTATTACTACTTTTGAGGCAATCCTATAGATAAACAGCTTTCTGCTGGTATATAACAAGCAAAATGTATAAAACATAAAACGTATAATTCTCACAAAAAGACCTATAGAGTTGCTGGGCGACATTAATACCGTAATCAGGAAATATACATTCATTATAAGTAATATAGCGGCAATACGGGGACGTGGATTCATAGCAGTGCGTTGCAGTATAGCCAACACCCCAAATATCCCCAGTAATAATTCCCCCATGGTAACGCCGGGAATCCCGGAGGCATAAATACAAAAAATCGGCATAAGCGGAACAAAAAAAGAGTAGTAAACTGCCAATTTTGATTCCTGTTTAACAGTCGAATTCGTCAAAGACTATCCACCTCTCATTTTATCAGTTTTTGTAGAATCTCTGCGTTTTCGCGCTGAACAAAAAGGATCTCAGATAATGCTCTGTCGCACCGTCGCCCGAATTCTTCAAAATCAAGATTTTTATAATATTGAAGAATAGTATCAATAAAAGTATCATCTCTCGGATCACAGGTAATACCTATACCGGACTCTTGGACTGCTTTTCCCATATAGGAACCCTTCGTACAAAGCTGGGGTATACGAAACAGGATACCATCGTAGTATTTATTCCCAATCGCATAAGATGTTACATCGTTTTCATACATATTGTGAATCAGCGCCGCATTTTCAGCAAATACATAACGGTCGGCTGGTTGGTACTCGCCATGAAAATAAATATTTTTCGCATTGATTTCCTGCACAAATTGTTTCAAGTTAAGAGCAACATTCTGTTCACGTCCGTAGTAATGCATCTCGAATCTCGAATCGTTTGCAATTTTTCTAATGATAGCCTTGTTGATCTCTTCGTGCCGTATAAGACCCCAAAAGGTGATTTTTATGGGAATCCCTTGTTTGCGTGCCTCCATCCGATGGTTGATGGATTCTTCGGTTATATTATGTATGGTTTGAATTTTGTCTGAATCGGGAAGATATCTCCGGAATGCATCACTACTGATAAAAGTAGCATAGGAATTTTCCACAATCTGCCCTACCCATTTCCGATATAAAGGAATCGACTCATAGGTTAGATCTCGAAGGTCAAATATGTACCGGGATTTATATTGTTTTAGGAGAACATCCTTAAGCAGTATTGCTGGAATAGAGGTAAGGACTATAATAAAGTCAAAATTATGTTGGTTCATGATATTGGCAACGAATTTTTTAAAATAATAAAAATAAATCAGTTTTTTCATTTTGGGACAGTCATCAGTTATTACTTTATTGAATGTATGCAATACAACAGATGGGCAAACCTTTGTATCTTCGGAAGTATCCCGGTCCCAATAAGCAATATGTATCTCGTTTTTTTCTCTAAGCAAATCCAAATAAAAGTATAGATAGGGCATATATTTAATTTTAGCAAAACCTATGATCAATATTTTCATGTTCGGACCCGCTCCTGATTATTGATGAAATCATTGTGACATATATTGTTCAAGCAGATCAATGCTGTTCTCAACGCTGAACCTCTCCTCAATCAGCTTGCGTCCATTCATTCCCATGTTTTCTCTGAGCGTGCGATTTTTAGCTAAGGCAATTGCGCATTTACAAAACTCATCTATATCGTTGGATGGGCACCACATTCCGCATTGATTATCCTGAATCAAGGATTTCATATCTGTAGCCCTATCTGTGGCGCAAAGCACAGGCATGGAATACTCAAAGTAAGACAATATCCTAGAAGGATAATTAGGTATCGTGAAGCGGTAATCTAGGGAAACAATCCCCACGTCGCATTCAAGGACAAACGTTTCATAATCAGCCCGTGTTAAATTCGGGAGCACAACAACATTAGTATGGTTTTGTGCATATTGTTCAACAATGTATCTCTCTGTTCCGCGGCCGACAAAGGTAAAAAATATATCGTTTCTGCCGGATAGTCTTTCTGCTGCGGCACACAGGAAATTGATCCCCTGCGGTTTTCCCATATTTCCACCAAAAACAAAAACAACAGCATCATCCTCTATATGGTATTTTTTCCGCAAAGGGTATTCCCTGTTCCTTTGCTTTTTTTCACATATTTTTTTCGTATTGGGGAATATCAAAAACTTTTCTCGATTTAGTTCCGGATGATGTTTCATCAAATATTCTTGATTCCCTGTCGACATACAGCCTATGCAATCAGCTGCCGCATATAGTTCGCGTTCTTTAAGTGAATAATAACGATGGAGAAAACTGTCTTTTCGAATCATGCCTAAGTCAACTGCATTTTGTGGAAAAATGTCTTTCATCATCAAAAAGGAAGGGGCGGAAAATAATCGTTTTATACTTTTTATAATACTACCCATGGTGACCGGAGGCGCTTCAAATAGTATTAAATCGATCTTCTTCCCGGATAAATACTTTTTTATCGCTTTTTTGAAGGTAGACTTGATAAATAGTTGCGAAAGTGCCTTTTCAATGTTTCCAACGTCATACAAATTACCGGTTTTTATGCGCAAAACAAAACTGCCTCGCTCATAAACTGCTTGGGTAGAAATATTGTATTTTCTTTCATTGGAACAAACAACAATTACCTCATGACCTCTTGAAACAAGCGCCTCCGCGAGATCGGTATATATGGTCGAGCTGGTATGCTCTGCCGGAAATACGGTGGAGACATATAAAATCGTCATAGAAATCCTCTTGTCAAATACATATTTTACTATTGCTGAAAAACCTGTTGTTTCTGTAGTTCAGGATAATACCGATATTCGTTCATGCTACGACCCTCCGGTGTAGTATAGTTACCGTTCAATACGAATCCATTATGCAAATAGAAAAGATTGGTGCCTGTATTATTTTCAGCATCCGTTTCGAGCTTGATATATGTAAACTTTTGAGGATCGAATTCCGATTTCAGCATATTAATCAATTGGCTTCCTATATGTTGATTTTTCACCTCGGGAAGCACGCCAATTGAGGACAACTCTACAAATGGCTCGTCCCGTTTACTTTCCCTCGGCTTTAACAACGCGCGTACCAATCGTTTCATAGTGGACGGTTTCCGGATAGCCGCTCCGAGACTGTACCATGCGAACTTATACCAGCTTTTACAAATCAGATATTTGTAAAAGCTGGTTAAATTCTTGGAATACGCTAAAAAACCAACTATACGGTCTTCTTCTTCAGCTATAATAAGACCGGATTCTAGATGAGAACAATAACCTTCGTATAACTGCGTTAAAAAATTTTTTCCCAAAAAGCTAAGAAAAAATCCGGTGAACGTTTGCATATGAATATCCGCTATCTGCTGGGTCAGTTGTTTTTCACAGCACCTGCCGTTCAGCATTCGGAATCGTACAGTCTTTACAGTATCGAAGTTTTCCATTATCATTCTTTTATCACCGTCTCATATTCTAAAATGATTGATAACCGCCGGTGTTTTCCGCATACAGTGAATACCGTTTGCAGCATTGTTTTGATATCTTGCCAAAAGTTGAAGTACTCGATAGCCTTAAGGTTGTAATACATCTTTCCAGGAAGTACTTCTTCCACATAAGTCCTGTCTACGTCAGAAGTTTCGTTCAGTAATTTGTATTCATCCTTATATATAATACTGGCTTCCGATGTTACTCCCGCAGGTAAAAGCAAGGTCGCGAGCATTTCTGGCGTATACTGGGCAATATAACGTGGGACTTCCGGTCGGGTTCCAACGAATGTCATATCGCCAGCTAGAATATTGAGCAGTTGTGGAATCTCGTCCAGACGATATCTGCGAAGGGTTCTCCCCACTCTGGTGATACGCATATCATTATTAGGTGTGACTTGCGCTCCCAGCCTTTCCGCATTGGCAACCATAGTACGGAATTTAATGATCCTAAAGGCACGGCCATACGTTGTTATACGAACTTGCCTAAAAAAAGCACCGCCGGGCGAATCAATCACAATTACAATTACAATAATCAAAAATAATGGACAGAGAATTACCAACATAATTAAAGAAACTACAACATCGAAAAGCCGCTTGGCCAACAAACTTCCCTTATGTGCTTCCAAAGCATCATAGTATTTTCGTATATCACTGCACTGCATACTTTCCGGTAGGTCTTTCCATTCTCTCAAAAACATAACAGCTCCGATCTTTCAGTAAACGATTGGAATTCTCTATCACATACATTACCATCTCATCTGTCAGACAGGTATGCAGTGGTAGTGTTACTTCATTTTGATACATATCACAGGCGTTGGGATAATCCTTGATGTTAAATCCAAGGTTCTTGTAAGCTGTGTGCATTGGTAACGGCTTATAGTGAACGTTACAAGCAATCCCTGCCTCTGCCATTTTTGTTATAAACTCATTACGGTAATTACTGTCCTTGTTTAACAAACGAAGAAGGTACAGGTGACCACTGCCACGATGATCGGTGCCAGCGTGATTCAGGCTCTGTACCGGCAGACCGCTTAGACCCTCATCATACATTTGTATAATCTTCTGTCGTCGCTCCAGAATCTGAGGATAGCGTCGAATCTGAGCTAGACCAATGGATGCCATAATATCAGTCATGTTGCACTTGTAGTAAGGCGCAACAACGTCGTATTCCCAAGCACCCAGCTGGGTTTTTGCTAGCGCATCCTTGGATTGGCCGTGCAGAGAAAACAGCATATACTTCTTGTAAAGCCAATCACTGTCTATTCTGGCTATATCTCTCCACGTTACAGTGCCACCCTCTGCGGTTGTAAGATTCTTTACAGCATGAAGCGAAAAATTTGTAAAATCTGCTATCTCTCCACACATTTTTCCGTTCCGCTGAGCACCTAGCGCATGGGCACCGTCAGCCATCACAATAACACGACCGAAGGTTTCCTGAATGGGATTGGCCGCATGGAATAGATGCCGTTTGTTCTCCACAGCGGCAAAAATACGATCATAATCACAGATGATGCCGGCCAGATCAACAGGTATAATAACCTTGGTTTTTGCAGTGATAGCGGCTTCCATCTTATGGTAATCCATTTCGTAACTGTTTGTAGCGCAGTCAATCATTACTGGGGTCGCACCTACATGGCAAATAACGCTACAGGAAGCCGTATATGTATAGGCCGGAACAATCACCTCGTCCCCTGGACCAATTCCGAGGATGCGAAGGGTTATTTCTGCTGCCGCAGTCTGAGAATTAAGACATACGGCCTTGCTGGTATGGCAGAAAGCTGCTAGCTGCCTCTCAAACTCTTTTGTTTTGGGACCTGTAGTAATCCAACCAGAGCGCAACGTATCTACCACTTCGGCAATCTCAGCCTCTCCAATATCAGGAGGCGAAAAAGGAATATTCATCTTTTTCTCGCTCATTACTCTGCCTCGTTCTTCATATAAAGTTCAGTATTCACTTCGGTGTTATGAACTTATCTTCCTATCTATTTAGCCGGCTCAGCTACCCATCTCCGTCCTGCAACCCATGGCTATAAAACTCTCACCACCTTTTCGGCAACATTTTTATCTCGCCGGGTTGGTAATTATTTTATTTCCATCAAGCTGCTAACCGAGACGTGGATACCGGGGTGAAATTTGAAAATCCGGGGTTGAAAAAGTGCCTGATCTCAATGCTTTGCGGTCTTTTGATAGTTAGTTCCTTCACTCCAAGTAAATAAATTCCATTGTCTTTTCCAAAAGTGCCGGTAATTAATAAACGCCTCTATTTACATTTCATCTCATCTCCGTCCATTGTTGGCGACGAGAGAAATATACTCTTATTATCCATATGTGACAAATCTCCTGTCAGTTAAAATTCAGCATCAAAAATTACGCCGCTTTTTACTTTCGCGTATTTTCTTACAATAGAATTCTTTTTTACAGTAGCTGAGCTGTCTATGTGACAATACTCTTCTATAATTGCGTTAGGGTCAATTATCGCGCCGGAGCTGATTATGCAGCCCTTACCGATTTTGGAATTGGTTCCTATCGTGCACTTTGCCTCAATCGTAACCCCCGCGTCCAGATATGCATTTGGGCTGACGGTTGCCATTGGATGGACAAGCTTCGGCAGAATAAAACCCGCTCCTTCCAAACGCTCAATCCATTTTGCACGCAGCTCGCAGTCACCAAACGAAGGTATCGCTATCGGATATCTATTAACATATTTCTTGAAGTTGTAACAGATGTCAATTACCTCTTTAATCTCGGTGTTGTCATCAAGAAAATCAATCTTTTCAAACATGTTCGAAGCTTCAGCAATCTCCTTGACTACATGTCCTTGACTACCCGCTCCCAATATCAGTAGATTCATTCGCTTACCCGTCGTCGAAAACGGAGTTTCTTCGTTCACATACTCTATTGTGTATTTTTCGAGCATTTCAACGCTTTCTGGGTGTGGGTTAAAGTATCCCGCAAATTGCTTCTGAATTTCTCCAACTTGTTTTATCCCAGTAAAATATGAAATAGTATATAAATCAGTCCCCAATTCAATGCAACGTCGGATAAAAGCACGACGTAGCATAATTGCCGTAAGACTGCCCGCAATCAAATACTTGTTGTTTATTGAAAACAACAGATTCTGGAGAAGGTAGGGTCCCGGAACCTCAACATCTCCGCTCACTATAAAGCACGAGGGATCAGAATACAGATTCAAGTGGTTCTTTAGGTATCTAACAACAAAAGAAGGAATTGACAGAACTCTGCTATATTCTACATGTGCAAGCTCATTAACCCTACTTGAACCCTTTCCTCTGCTGATAACCACGTTATCTACATTCAACAACGAAGTCTCAAAATTAATATCCGAGACTCTTAGCGCCGTTACTTCATTAACAGCTAAACCCATATATAAACAAAGGTATGCTCCGACTTTACGAGGTTCCACTTCCTCTGTAAGAGCTTTTTCTATTTTTGTGCATTGGCTTTCTGTAAGCATCATCAAAACCTCAGATATTACTATTCAACAATTTTCTGTTAATCATTCAAAGAAACGCCCATGTGCAAAATAGTTGATTTCTAATTGTTTTCAACTATTTTGCATCGACATAAATTAGCATATAAATTGTCTCAATGATTGAAATATTACCACTTAAGTTGTTGATTGTCCATAATATTTGCCTATTTTTGTACATTACTTATATAATTTTAAGATGTTTGATGCGCATCCTACAAATACCAACCCCAAATCGGCTCCGAAAAACCCCTGTAAAACTAACTTTATTCTATAAATCAACCAGCAATTGATTGAATTATTATAATTTTCAATTTTTACATATTTATTTTACTAAGAAATAAGCATCTATTCTTTTGTAATAAGCCTAAAACCGTCTTACATCAATTATTAGTATAAGACAGTTTTACAGTAATGGAGCGCGCAGTGATCCAACTGCTTAATACAATTGCAATATCTATAAAAAGTGGCTGCACACCTTTCAAAGAAGTTGTGCAGCCATTTACCATTCATTTTTCTATAGGTTCGCTTTTACTCTTTCAGATAGATTCTCCTGTGTCGTTCAATATAAAAGAGACATTAAAGGAACAGTTTAAAGCCTGTGCAATATCTTTCAGTTCCTTTTCGCTAAAATTGTTTCTGGTTAATTTGTTGGTCAAGTTTTGCCGCGAAGTTCCCATTGTACTAGCCAAATCACTAATAGTCATGTTTCGTCGCCCGATTAGTACCTTTATCTTCTCACTGGTTGTAAGCTGCATATTCTCACTCCTCATTCGCAGGGTACACCATCAAGTATAATAAGTCAACTATTTGTGTCTTCAGAAACTAATTAGTATATTTTGTTGTTGACATACGTCACTATTTAGTGTACTATGAAACCACCTAGTGACAGAGCCTCAAATGCTGCTAGCCATTCCGAGTGCAACAAATAAATTTTAGATCAAACAAACACTGGAGGTACTAACATGAATTTTCTCGAAATCCTTTATTGCTCAGGTGTCAATCCCCAAGAAGAAATCGGCTTACCCGCTCACATCGATTATCAATGTGCCGATCAAAAACATGCAAACGCTGAAGCAACGTTGTACAAAACCTTTTCTGCCGAACAAAAAGAGCTTTACTATGACGTTTGCCGAAAGTTAGCTGTAAAAGCAAACTATGAAGACGCTCACCGCTTTTCATACGCATTTCGTCTTGCTTGCCAAATTATGTGCGAGGTGTCAAATCCTATTGACTAACCTATCGTTATGTTTTAAAACACGGAATCAGAATTGAAGGAATTTTATTATTATGACGAACGAAAAAGCTGAACTAACGACAATGAACAAAACCTCAAAAGGCGAAGAAATTCGTGTGCTCCAATTCAAGAGCCGCAACGCAATAAATTCTTACAGCGATTTTCACATAGGCTTTGCAAATTAAAAAGTATAAATGAGGTACATTTTTATGAAGAACCGTAAAAAACACGACTATTTCTCCGCCGTCCGTATGCTGCGCGCAATGAAAGGCCTTACTATAGGCGCTCTTGCAGAAGCAGTAGGCTTACAGTTTATCGACATTCTTCGCATTGAACAGGGCCGCAATTGTCTGGTTGATCGCTATGTTAGCTTAGCGGAATACTTCGGCGTTAGTATAAACGCTCTGATTAAAAACGACATCTGCGCAATTGCACAGATGCTTAAAGCTCCTGTTGAACAAAAACTGTCTTTGCAGGAAACCATGAAGAAGTACCGCGATGAGTGCAGCCGCATAGGCGATAAGGGTCAGCAGCTTGCGTACCAGTGGGAACTCGACCGCCTCGAATCGATTGGTAGTCAGCTGGTCTATCTGGTTAATCCCAACTGTGCAGACGACAGAAAGCTCGGTTTTGACATGCTCAGCTTTGATGAATTCAATAACCCTATATACATAGAGGTGAAAGCAACCAAAAATTCGCCTGATTCCCCGTTTAAGGCATCCCGCGCAGAGTTGTCAAAAGCTTTAGAGTGTTTAGAGAGTGGCTCTATCTATCAGGTACACCGTATCGGATTTGTGGATCAACCAGATAAACGCATTCTGAAAATTATATCTGCGCAGGAACTGATTGACGACTTTGATGTTAAGCCGGTTGAATACCTTTTCACAAAGAAGGGAGCGTTAGTTGATGAACGGATTTAGACACGCTCGCTTGGTGTCCGGTCTGACACAAAAAGAGATATCGGTTTTAACAGGAATTCACCCTGTAGAAATTGTAACATTAGAGCGTGGGGGTTATGAGGCCAAATGTGCCAATATATACTTGCGGTGGTCTGAAGCAACAGGGATTTCAATCGATGATCTGCTGAAGTCGTATCCGGATGACGAGGACTTACATATCTTTTCCGCTCTGAGCGGTAAGGACGAAAACATAGTGTACCGTTACGCGAAGGAGCGACGCCTAACCTGCCGTGAGCTTGGAAAGCGCATGGGAGTCTCTCACGAACTGGCACGTCAACTTTGCTCAAGAGATCCCGCCGAGAAATACTTGAAGCGCTTGGCTGAATATGAGGGCTTGAGCGTTAAGGCGTTTTGCACTCAATATGGTCTTTGAGTACAGTGTAGAAAAAGCTAATGGAACCGATATCAAAACATATCTTGCCGAAATCAAAGGGGCTCACCCTAAGTATCGCTTTAAACGCCGATTTCTAAGACGAACATGCTGGAATTATAACGGACGGCAGTATTACAAGGTGGAAATCGGCGGCCACGGCGTTTTTGAGCTGAGTATTAAACGGCTTGACCGCGAAACAGGCAAACTGCTATCTCTGGAAAAAAGGCGGTTTGTCTATTACAAAAATACTTACTGCGACATTGATAAAGAAGATGTTCTGTTTGCGTTGTTTAATTTGAATCTACAATACAACAACGAGAAAATGCGGCTATATGACAGAGACGATTAACGCTAACAACAGAACATCTTCATCATTTCTATTTATGGGAGCATGGAATGAGAATTAACAAAGCCCAAGACTTGATTAACAACTGCGATTCATATTGCTACATAGGTGACCGAAGCACAATGCTATACCACAGCAAAAAATGCCCCACGTTACCACAACTGCAAATAAAAGACCTTCAAGGTTGTGGTAAACAGCCTGAAAGATCAGGCTTTTCGCCCTGCCACCGTTGCTTACCGGAGTTGGCTAAAGTTGCAGCTGCGAAGAAGTACGCGTTAAGCAACACTACTCGCTCAAAGGCTGCCATCATGCGCGATGAAATGATGCTGATATGTAACGAGTGCGGCATGCACCTCGAGTTTGTCGGAAACACCGCTTTCATTACGACAATTGCAGGAGAGTGGTTTTTCGATCCAAATATTCGTCCAATACAGTTACATCACAAAAACACAGAAAAACGCTATGACCGTAACGGTAATTTTACAGGTCATTATCATCGTCAAGACGTGACCGTAAAATCTCCTGCAAGTGCGCTCGGCTACATATATCATCACGAACAAGCTGAAATTAGACGTCTAATGACGACAGAAGAAACAGCTGGAAATGAGGATGATAAAGTTGAGTAATATAAGCCCTGAAGGTATGAGCTGGGAAGAGTACGAAAAAACTCATTTCACTCCGAAAGAAATTGAAGCAAGCAATAAAAGGGTTGCAATAATTTGCAAGAAAATAGACGCTAGAATTGCCGCTGAGGAAATATCTAAGCTAATAGCCTTAGAATTAGCTACAGGAGATAAAACTCGACTCAAAGAGCTTAAGAAATTCAAATCAAAAGTTCGTCGCAGGGACCCTGACGCAATAAAAAGGGTGTTGGAGATGACAGGGCAAGCGCACGATTAAATTTCACAGCTGATTAATTCCTGAATAAATCGATAGATAGTAGCGTTTCAACGCAGGAAAATAATTGAGTTTAAGCGACTCTTTCCGATTCAAACGAATTAATCCGTTTTATGTGCCACACATATTATAACGCTTCAGAAAGCAGATCTAATGCATCTATTTTTTGCAGCGGCGTACTTTGGCGTAATTTATAAAGACCCTCATAAATTGCTTCAGTGATGAGAAAACAGACACATGTGGGCGTGGGCACACAAAGCGAAATTATATAAAAATTAGGATGGTGCAATATGGTCAAGTCAAAGCTGAGTGCAAGAGTCGATGTCGATACGAAAGAAAAGGCTAATGAAATATTTCAGAAACTTGGTATGAACCTTAGCACAGGAGTTAATGTTTATTTGCATTCTGTAGTTTTAAATCAAGGCATCCCATTTCTTCTTACTCTTAACAGAGCGGATTTTGTGGGTAATGACGTTGCTCGATTTGAAAACGCTTCAAAAGAGTTCATTGCAAAAGAAATAACTGAAGCAAAAGCTTATGGTCATCCGGTAGCTCTGTATGACCACGAACTAAAAAAGGCGTATTTAGAGTACCCTGATGGGCGGCGGGACTATGATTTTGCCAAACGGAATTAGCTTAGAGAAAATTTGAAATTGACATCTGCTTTCTGTCTATTAGTGCCATTGTGCTATTGTATTGTAGTAATATCGTAATAAAGCTAAATGATACTATATTACTAATTATCATTTAGCAGTGAAATTAGCGATTGTGTTAATTTTATTTACCCATTTAGTAAATTTAGCGACATTTGTGTGAAATAATATTGACCTTTGGTACTATCTAGGTAAGCGCTCAATCTGAGGGCGCATGGACACGCAACGAGTCCCCGGAGCGCTTCTGCTTCGGGGACTAATTATATTATCAATGACTTTGTTATGCTCCAATCAACATGACATTATCGTTCCGATGGAAAGATGGATTGGAATCAGAAATAAATATCTCATGACATTATTCGTCAAGTATCGCCTGAAGTTAAGTATTATTATGAAGACGAAATTGTTATGGAGGGAAAATATGTAAATCCATTTACAACTGAAGCTCTACGCTGGGGTAGCAACCCGAACCTGATCCCCTCTGCACATACAATTTTAATATAATCTAGCGAACTGCTTCACACGTTATAAGGAGTAAGTAATGAGAAAAGGAATGAGGAAAATTCTATCCGCCTGTCTGGCATTGGTTATGGTGATGTCGCTGTTACCGGCACCGGTACTTGCTGTCAGCGATGTACAGCCAGAGGAAACACTTGAAGGACAGACACTTTTTCTGCCTGTCATTGAGCAGGGCGAAGAGGCTCCGGAGCCCCAGGGATATGGCGTCAGCGCCGGGAACTCCAGGTCCAGTCTGACGCCTAATACAGCTGGGTGTTCCTACGCCTATGCTGGTGCGGAAAGCATCTACATAAACAACAATATAATCATAAACGACCCTAATACCGGAGATCCAGTAACGGTCTCGCCAGCGGCAAACGGCCTTCTCCAGATCGTTAACGACGAAGGAGACGTGCTGGCCTCCAGCGCGGCCATCGCAAGCTATACCCAGGATTATGATGAAAGTTACTATATTTCATATGAGGAAATTCTTGATACAGAGAACATCACGGATGGCACCTATGGCCTTCAGTTGAGTGCGGGGAACGTAATCTATCCCTGCTCCGGTAGTGTAATTGTCGTTGGGAATGACAGCCTGCTTATCACCCGCGCATACGTTAACGGGCTGTATACCGGTGTGGATTCATTCGAAGTGAATATGCAACTCTATGGCTTCGAAACGGAGGATGACCTGGCTAATTTGTCCTTCCAGTTGCTGGACAGCGTGGATACTGTGATTGCCGAATCCACCGGCGCGTACCGGGACATATCGGCCAATTACACCAACGAGGACAGTTGGAGCGTCTACGCGCAGATGGCTGTATCGGCAGGTCAGAGCATCCAGAGCGGTGAGAACTACGGCCTGAAGATATCCTACACTGGCGATAAAGTGCTTGTGGACGGCGTGGGTGCAGTTACCATGTCTGCCTATACGCCATCTGTCTCAATCGAAAACTTTAAGGTACTCGATCCGCAAATTGGCACTGTGCAGATCACAATGGAAAACTGGTCCGCGGAGGAGACCTACCGCGTGACCGTCAGTAACAATGACACGGAATATGGAAGCTGGGAGGGGAACGTCCCTGATACCGGCGTGGTTACCATCCAGCTCCAGTTTAACGGCATGACGGTTCCCATGACCAGTTACGGAAGTCAACTTTATGTGGAGGTTTACGAGGGAGAAGAAACATATCACAGCGATGGGGAGTACTTTGACAACCCTTACTACAACCTGAATCAAAGCTCGATTTATTTATATCCCTATTACCTCAAACCCACCTCGACCGAAATCCCTTTTACCATTGAATATTATAACTGTTCTTACGTCATCGGTGAGGGCGACGTTCTCTCCATGCGCGATAGCTCCGGCACAGAAGTCGGCGGCTGTTCTTTTATTGCGAATACCCGGGACGGAACCTCCGGCAAGCTGACGGGTACATTGTTCATCAGCGGCAGCCTGACCAATAATACAACATATTACCTCTATATCAATGACGTTCAGTTCGATACAATTTATGCCACGGAAACTCTTGCTCTGAGCACCTCTATCCCGATGGCTAATAGCAGTGCCAAGACCTTCTGGACGAATCTTGGCGTATTTCCTATTGAGGTCAACGCAATCAACTCCAGCGGGACAGGGTACATCGTGTTCAAAAGCGGCAATACGGACGTGCTCTCCAGCGAAAGCATCTCCGGAGCGGCCTCGGAATACTATGACCACCAACTGTATGCGTACACCTTTACCTCCCAGCAGATTGCCGCACTGACAAGCGGCCAGACCTATACGCTGGTGTTCCGCGACAGCGACGGGACGGAAGACACGTTGTACAGCAGCACCGGCTTGACTTATTCTGCCGAAAAGACGGCATTGGACTTTTCCAACAACAACCACGCCTATATCCGCTGGTATGATGCTATGGCTGGAGACATCACCGTAGCGACACAGCTATATTTTGGGAATAACAACGGCCCTAAAAATATCACAGCGTCTGATTTGGAGACGGCGGTAAAGGCGCTCTCACTCTCCAGCATGAGTGGCACCGTCTCCGTGACCGGGTATCAAAACGGCACTTGGTCGGACAACGGCTACAGCTATAAGCTTGAACTGGTCTTGTCTGCTTCACTCGCTACCGGTGATTATTCGGTGTATTCGGACGAGAAGAAAATCGACACTTTTACCGTAAAAGAAGCTGAGCAGAACGCCAACCCCCGGATATATAACGCCGACGCCGACGCCGCTCTTGTTAACGGCGCAAATCTCCCGACAGACGGGATCTATACCGGTAAGCTATACAGCGGCTACACATGTTTGACAAATACCGCGTTTCCCATGACTCTTCAGGGAGAAAATAATGGAATTACCCAGTATCTCTACTTCTCCAAGACCCTTTTAGCAAACCTGGATGCGGGCGATTATGAGCTCCGGGTCTATATGGGCAGCAGCGTTCTGGGCTCTGCCACGCTGACCATCCATACCGCCACCCAGCCCATCATATCAGTAAATGACGATGATAGCGACTGGTCTGACGATGGTAATCCCGTAATGCAAACTGCGAATGTGTACATAGAGGGGAACAACATGGGCGCTTACGGATACCTCCGTTGGGCGGAGACGGAGGATGCGCTGAAGGAGGTAACCTTCCAACCTTATTTCTCCAATTACAGATACGATCATACCTTCACCGGCGACGACGGCCTGCGAACGCTATATGTGGAGCTGTCCAAGACCGGTGACGCCTCGGCGGTGGACAACCTGTTTTACGACTTTGACCTGTGGCTGTGCACGGACGGAGACTATGACGTGCAGGTGCCGGAAGAGATCCAGGGCGTTAAGATCCCGTCTGACGACACCTACACCATAACGGCCACAACCGAGCTGCCCGCTACGAATCTGTGGATCTCCTTCTACGATGTGACGGGAGCGCACGCAGACCGGCAGATGACCTATGTGGGCAGGGCACAGGACGGGCGCTACGAGTTTAGCCTGACCTTCGACGTGAGCGGCTACTTTTACGATAATTACTACACGAACGAGGTCACTACTGACTTGCAGGAATACCAGGAGCAATATTTCTATTTTGAAAACACACAATCCATCCGGGTGTTTGCCACCGACCTAAGCAATAAATACAATGAGAACGAGCAGTATGGCGGTAACGTGGTCGGCATACCGGTTGAACGGGTACTCATCTTCGGCAACCCGAAGTACATCATCCTGCCACAGTTTACAAAGAGCGGTGTGCTGACCAACCAGACAAGCTATACGCTCTACGGCTACGCCACTCCTAACAGTACCGTCACCATCTCCGAGGACAGTGCTACGCTCGGCACTGCCACCGCCGGCAATTACGGCTACTTTACCATTACGCTGAGTAGTCTGACCGAGGGCGCGCATACGCTGAGTGTCTCCGACAGCAGTTCTGTGCAACCCGAAATAGCCCCCGTGTTGACCGTAGACACCACCGCGCCCGTCGTCAGCAGTGTGGGCTTCACCTTCCTGACGGACGGTAACGCCGTCGTGCGCTGGACGTGCGTGGACACGGACGTGGACTACTTCCAAATCTACAAGAACTCTATGCTGTTGGGCCGCGCCGCCGCAGATACGACCTCTTATAATGTTGCAGCTTCGGCGGACGACGGCAACACCTTTACCATCAAGGTGTTCGACAAGGCTGGTAATGTTGGGGAAAAGACCGCCTCTACCGCCGACACCGAGAATCCCACTGCGCCCGGAGAGCCAATCTCAACTGGGAAAACCACCGCCTCTGTCACCCTATCCTGGACTGCCGGCACGGACAACATGGGCGTCGCGGGCTATAACATTTATCAGGGCGGCACAAAGATGGCCGAGACCACCGGCGAAAACGTTCTGACCTATACCGTCACAGGACTAGTTCAGGGAACGGAGTATTCCTTTACCGTTAAGACACGCGACAGGGCAGGAAATGTGTCACCAGACAGCACGGCGCTTACCGTTTCCACAGTTGGATTGACGCTCAGTTCTCCCAAGCTGCAAAGCGGCTATATCGTGGACGAATTCTCCGACAAAAACATTCCGGTTGATTTCACCGTCTCTGCCAACACTGAGGGATACGCAGCAACTCTTTCCAGCGCCCGCATTGAGTATCGCACCGCCGACGCAGAGGAGTCTGCCCCGTGGAGCAGCGGCAGCATGACATGCTCCGGCAGCGGTGCCTCCGGATACTGGAATGTATCCGGCAGCGAGGACGGCTATTTGCCCATGGGCAATTACAAAGTGCGCTTCGCGGCTAAAGACGACCAGGACGCGACAGTGACCAGCAATCCCGTTAATGTAGTGCTGCTCAAGAGGGACACCGTTGCGCCCACCGTACCGGGCACCCCCATCGCCGACTCCCACAGCACCACGTCCATTACCTTCCATTGGGAAGCGTCCACCGACAACGTTGCTGTGACCAGTTACATCATTTACCGAGATGCTATCCGTTTTAACGAAATCACCGGTACGCATTTTACTGACACCGGACTTGAGATGGGTAAGTCATATTCCTATATGGTAAAAGCCGTTGACGCCAGAGGCAATATTTCGAGTTCCTCAGATTCAGCCTCCATGTCAACCATGACGCTTGCTTTTGACAGTGTGATAGATTTTGACGGCACCTACACCTTGGAGGAGCAGTCGAACAAGCAGATCGCCATATGGGCCAAATTTAAGCCCGAGGAGGGCTATGCTCCCGACGTCACAATGTCCATGGAGTTTAATACCGGTGATGAAGAAGAATGGACCTCTGTCACGCTGACCGGCGATGACGAGGATGCAAACCGCTTTGAGGGTACATGGCCGCTAAGCGGTAGCGACGATGGCTATCTGTCAGCGGGCAGCTATTCCGTCCGATTTGCAGTTACCGATGGCTCTGCCACCGCGTACAGCGAGGTGCAGACTGTTTCACTCCAGCGAGATGCGGAGAAGCCAGTGATGACATCCCTCATGCCGGCCACCGGCACTTACGGCGGGAAAGCGCTGCCAATCTCTGCCGCCGCCACCGACAATGTGGGCGTGACCCGCATCCTACTGTCCTACTCTGCGGATGGAGAGAACTTTACCGAGATCACCACCCTTGCCAACACGTACGGCGACTCGCCGTTCAGTGACAGCTATATATGGAGCGCCTCGGCACTGAGCAGCGGCAGCTATATCATCAAGGCAGTCGCTTACGACCTTCGCGGCAACGCCAGCGACGCGAAGACCTCCACAATCACCCTCGACAACAACCCACCGGAAATGCCGAGCAGTTTCACCGTCACCGGCACCAGCCGTTATATCCACGTCATGTGGGATTCTGCGTATCAGGCTCCGGCGGACTTCTCCCGCTTTAACGTATACCGCGCTACGGCTACGGACGGCGAATACACTCGCGTGGGCGGCGGCCGTGCAATTGGCTTTTATGATGACGGCGAGACCGCCACGGCGGGCAGCACCTATTACTATTATGTGACCGCTGAGGACAACTATGGCAACGAAAGCACTGCAACGCAGGTGATATCCGCCATGCTGGTCGCCGATAGCGAGAGTCCCACCATCGGGGATATGCTGCCGAGAGAGAACGCGGCGTTACGCAAAACGATCACTCTTAGCGTTACTGCGGCAGACAACTACCGTTTGGCCAAGGCAGTGTTTGAGTACCAGATAAACGGCGATACGGGCTGGATACAGATCGCTGAAGTGCCCGTAACCAATGTTACGAGCAACACTACTTTCAGCCATACATGGGACATCTCCTCCCTGGCCGCTGGATCCTACATGATCCGCGCTAGCGTTTATGATGACAGCATCAACAATGTGGGGGTGGGCAGCGGCTACACCGCCAACACACCCGCTAAGCTCGTGCGCACCGTCGAGGTCAAGGCTTACAGCGCACCGGTGGCGCCTGTCGCCACATTGCAGAACGGCTATAAGACCACTACGCTCAGCTGGACTTACAGCGGCAGTCTGGATACGCTCAAGCAGTTTGAGGTCTATCGTACCGACGCCAACGGCGACCATGCCGAAAATGTCGCTGTCGTCAAGGCCGGCGCATCTGGCAACTATACCGCTTCCATACCCGTAGAGGTAACACAATACTTTAAAATCGCGGCGAAGGACGACTATGGCGCCTATGCATACAGCAATGTTGTCTCTGCTGTTTCAGCAGGCAGCGACACGGAAGACCCCGCCGCCGTGATTCTGCCCGAGACGCTGACCGCCGCCGCGGGCGTGGCCTTCTGGTTCTCCGGCGCGGGCTCCACGGACAATAGCGTTATCGCATCCTACGAATGGAGCTTTGGAGATGGAGCTACCAACTCTAGTAAGAATTGCACCCATATCTATTCTGCTGCCGGTACCTATATCGTCACACTGACTGTCACCGACGAGTGTGGTAATACGGATACGGCTACGGCCACCATGACGGTCTATGACGTGACAGGCGAGAACGCGACTTACGCGCTGATGACCATTAACGTGGTCAACGGCTATGCCGAGGGAACGCCCGCCATTGAGGGCGCGGAGGTAAAGGTCTATAATGGTGAAACTAAGGGCAGCCAGAACTACTTTGAGACCACCGCTGTTACTGATTCCGTCGGACAGGTTACTGTTGTGGTTCCCATCGGTGACTGTACCGTTTCCGTAGTCGCAGACGGCTATGTTTCTACCGGCCGGGCGGTGACGGTAGAGCCGGAGGATGACGGCACGTTCGCCTATACAGTGGGGCTTGCCGCTGTAAATGTATCCACCGTGGACGGCTCACTCACCAGCACCGAGATGACTTATGATGAAATCCTGGCAGTCGGAATCGATGTTACCGATCCCAACAATGAACACGTTTGGAAATTTGCCGCAGAACTGCATTTCGTGGCGGGCGCCGCTCTGCCCTTCGATCTGCCCGTCGTTGCCTACTATAACGAGGCCGGAGATTTCTTGGGCGGCTCCGGCTGGGGTTGGATCGGTGGTGGAAACGGAGGCGGGGGCGGCCTCAACATTGGCCTGTTCCCAATTTCCGAAAACTTTGTTCTGGTTATCTACGGCGAAGCCCACTGGCTCAAGGAAATGTACAATGTGGAGCTGCTGGTCATCAACAACTCCTATACCGATGATATTACCAACTGCGTAGCAGCCTTGGACCTGCCCGAGGGCCTGTCTCTGGCCGCAATGATCGGCGAAGAGCAGACGGCGACCATCAACATCGGTACTGTTAATAAAAAGCAGACGGCGGATGCCTCCGCAAACATAGCCAAGGTAAACTGGTATGTCCGGGGCGATGCGGAGGGCGAATACAATCTTACCGCAACAGTCACAGGAAATAATCCCACGCCCTTTGTCAAGGCCTTTACCACAGATAAACCAGTCAAGGTCTATGCCGGTAGCGCCCTCCATCTTACCATCACTGCGGAGGATATCGCCTATCGTGGCGAGGAATACCACGTCCAGTTCAAGCTGGAAAACGTATCCGACAAGGACCTATACAACCTCTCCTTCGGTATCACCGGCGCGGAGCAGTTCAAGGTGTTTGGCTTCGGCTCGGCCACGGCGGAATTTCCCTTGACCCGAGAGGACTTCGGAGACAGCATGACCCAGTCCATCGACATACTCAAGCCGGGCGGCTCCATTACCATTGATTTCACCACCACTACCTGGTTCAACTCTGCTCTGGAGTTGGCCGACCTGGGTCCGCTGGATGTGGGCTATTATCTGACCGATGTTTTTGTTACGACCCTTGAAGGCAGCACCACGGAGATCCCATATACCGTTAATATCACTCACGCAAAGCACGGCAGCTTCTTTGAGTGGCTGTGGGGCGAGGCAAAGGATTTTGTAAAGGGCGAGTCCATTGACATCATGGACGAGGACTTTGCTGGAGACGTTGGCCTTCTCAAAAACGGCAAAAAAGTCTATAAGTTCCTGACAGAGGATACCACAGACGCCGGCTCTACCGCCGTGATCACCATTGAGGGCGGATCTTTTACCTCCTCCAACAACTTTCTAAGAAGTCTCAGCGCCAATGCGGTCTCGGTATATACTGACGCCGATGAGGAGAATTACACCATAAGCGCCGACGGACGCACACTGACACTCACCGGAAGCGCAAATATCTATGTGGAGGCCGAGACGGCCGGCAACGCGACCATGACGGTTACCACAAAGACCTATGACGCGGTGGCAGAGGACTTCGTACCCAACACATATCAGCTCAACTACACAGTCAGTAGCGAGGAGGGAACGGCCCAGCAGGTCATCCTTCAGAAACCGGAATCCGACACCGCAGCAGTGCCTCTGGCGGGGAGCGCTAAGGAGATAACTTTCCCTCACGCCCTGCTGGACGCCAGTGGTAATTACCTCAGCGACGCTTCCGACACCAGTTGGACCATCACCGGCACCGATACCACCGGCCTGTCCATAGAGAATGGCGTGTTGACCATCACAAGCACCGCCAAAGCGGGTGAGTATACGATCCGTCTGGCGCTGAGTTCCACTGAATATGCCGAACAGACCATTACCCTCACTCGGGAGGAATCCGCGGCAACCACAGTCAAACTCTACCGCGACGGAAACGAGCTTGCCGCCGCCGATACTCTGGTGATTCCCGTCGCGGACGACACAAATACATATACCTACACTGCGAAGCTCTTTGATCAGTACGGTGTTGAAATGAACTCCGTGTTTGATTGGCAGGTCACCGGAAACAGCAGCGGCGCCAGCCTGCAAAACGGAGCTATTACGCTGACGAAGGATACTGATCTTGGCGCACTCACGCTCACCGCTTCCGCAAGCGGCAAAAGTGAGTCCGTGAAAGTGACCATTACTAATCTGGCCGTGGATTGGAATACGGTGAAAGCGGCCATTAATGCAACTACATACACCTACGGCGACAGTGAACAGAAGGCGACCCTGCCGACAAGCGGCTCCGCTTCCGTCGGTAGCATCACGGGCATCACCGGCTTCTTCTCCTATGTGAACAACAAGACACCTGACGCTGGCTCCTACAACATCACAGTGCGCTTCACAGTCACCGATTCTCCCACCAATACCGCCTATGTGGGTACTACAGTGGATAAGGACTTCACCGTGACGGTCGGCGCCAAGGCCCTCACCGTAACGCCGGACGCTCTGAGCAGGGTCTACGGCAGTGACGACCCAACCTTCACCTATAACACCAGCGGTCAGGCTGATCAGGAGATCCCCGCCTTTACCGGTACACTCGCTAGAGCCGGGGGCACAGAAGTTGGCGAATACGCCGTTAGCGTTGGTACGCTCGCGCTGGTCGACAGCACCGAGAAGGATGGCTTTAAGGCCGCAAACTACATCCTTTCCTTCACCTCCGGTGTGAAGTATACCATCAACCAAGCCGTCATTACCGCTATCGACGAAACCGCCCCCAGCCATACCTTGAATGCCTATGAGGCAAGGACCTACTCCACCAAAGACGACTTTAAGTCAATTGCCAACAACGGCAACGCTCTGCCCGATGCGGTTACGGTCAAGTGGCTGGACAGCGATGATACAGCGCACACCGAAGATATCGCCATTATCTGGGCTAATGCTACGGAGAGCTGGGACGCCAAGGGCGGCACCTACACCTATGTCGGCAGCATAGCCAGCGCCACAGGTATGGGCAAGAACTTTGCCGTCTCAACCAAGACTCTGACCGCCACCGTCACCGTTACCGCCGTCACCGTCCAGACCGCCGCTGTCTCGCCCACGGCCATAACTAGGGCCATGGTGGATATCGACAACGCCGCCGACTACGTGACACTGGGCCTGCCCACGACAGTGGCCGTGACCTATGTCAATGGCGTGACCGGCGGGAATCTCGCCATCACCGGCTGGAGCATGACCCTTGACCAGCTCAAGGCAATAGACGCCTCGTCAGCAGACGTGACCAGAACCCTGACCCCGACCTTTGTATGGCCTGTGTGGGCGACCACTATCGCTTCGCCAACAGTGGCGTTCACCGTCACAGACAAGTATCCGGTCACAGTGACCGCGAGCGCCCCCAGTGATATCACCTATGGCGGAACTCTTGGCGAGCCCTCTGCGTCCCAGACGGAGATTAACGACCACGGCACGGAACCTGATGAGGCGTTCAGGTATGAGTACAAGCTGACGAGCGCCCCTGATTCGGCCTATACCGAGACCGTACCGAAGAGCGCCGGGGATTACACTGTCCGCGCGACGCTTAAGAGCGACACCCACTCCGGCTGCGGCACCGCTGCCTTCACCATCGCGAAAAAGGTGCTTGCAGACAGCATGATTGCGGAGATCACAGCTGCATATACCTACGACGGTACAGAGAAAAAGCCCGTGCCCGCAGTCTCCGATATGAAGGACGGGATCGAGCTCATCAGCGCCTTGGATTACACCGTGTCTTACAGCGACAATGTGAACGCAGGGATGGCCACCGTAACCATAGCGGCCAAGGATGCCAGCAACTACACTGGCTCAGCGAGCAGGACCTTCACCATCAGCCTTAAGAGCATCGCCAATACATCCGTCACCGTGTCCGACATCCCTGACCTTACCTACACTGGCAGTGTGATAGAGCCCTTTATCACTGTCATGGACGGTGCGGCCTTGCTGATCAAGGATACCGACTACACCGTGACTTTCAGCAACAATACGAACGCGGGCACCGCCACGCTCACCGTCACCGGCAAAGGCAACTATACTGGTTTCCGCGATGTGACCTTTTTCATCCTGCCCAAGCCCATAATCGGCACCGTGAATATCGGTGCTACGGTCGCTAACGGAACGGACAGCACAAAGATCGACGCGGACGACACGCTGACGCTGATCAGAAGCACAGGCATGCCAGATGGCGGTACGGTGACATGGTATGACGTCGATGACACTCTGCTCGGTACCGGCAACCCCTACACCGTGACGGCTGCCGACGCAGGCAAAACCATCCACGCCATCTACGAAGCGCCCGCAAACTATACCGGAACCCTGATCACCGGCGTTATCGAGGTCGGCAAGGCTTTCATCAATGGCGCCTTAACGATAAAACAGTCCGGCCCCGTAAATAAGGCGACCACTCTCAGCCTTACAGAAAGCAGCAATGTAAACGGCGACGCGGTCTCCGCTGGGAGTGCCTACTATACCCTCCAGTGGTACCGTGGCGGCGAGCCCATCGAGGGCGCGACGGGAATAACATACACCAGCGCCGACGCCGACCGCGGCTGCGCCATCACCCTGAGGGCCACCGCAAAGGGCGATACCTACACCGGTACGCTAACCTCCGTCGGCGTGTACGTGAACACCGAAGCCCCCACCCTCAGCCTCAACGCTACCACCGGCAATAAGCAGGTCGCCCTGCGCTGGAGCGTGACGGATGACGGCGGTAGCGATATAACGAAGTTCGTGATCTATAAGGACTCCGGCACCGGCATAACTCTGGCGAACAATGTTACGAGCTACACTTTCACAGACCTTGAAAACGGCACGGAATACAGCTTCAAGGTGGAGGCGTATAACACCACGCTCATCGGAAATGAACAGTCCAACTACTACGAGGCTAACGTCACGCCCAAGGCATCCGCACCCGGCGGCGGTGGCTTAATAGGAGGCGGTCAAGAAACAGTGACCGTTCCCATAAGCGGTGCGGAGAACAGCATTGATGTCAAGGCGGATGTAGACGGTAACACCGTTACGCTTGATATCGACCTCGATGAGCTCAATCAGATCATCGAGAACAATGCACATACAGGAAACATTGTCCTCGACTTGTCTGGCTTAGAGAAAACGCCGGATACTGTCATCATTCCCGCGGATGCGGTCACAGCAATTGCTGCTGCCGTAAACGACAACGCAAATGACGCCATTGGACTGACAGTCGATATGGGCACGGCTACAATTGAACTTGATCCGACTACGCTTGACACAATTGCTTCCACACCAGGCAACCTGAAGCTGATCGTTGAGCAAATCCATGTCAGCGAATTAGGTGATACGGAGAAAGCGCAAATCGGCGTGGACGCTGTAGTACTTGAGCTTCAGCTTTGGAAAGGCAATTTGCAGATTCATGATTTCAATGGTGGAAATGTTACTGTCAGTATTCCTTATGAGGGAGAGCCAAAGGACGGTATGATCATATGGCGCATGGCCACCAACTCCGCCGATGAAGTCGAACTTACCCCCATTCGTGTTACAATTAATAAACAAACCAAGTGCTATGAATTCCAGACTGGTCAGTTCTCGGCGTATGTCCTTGCCTACTTCCCTTTCACCGACGTAGATGGTGGAAAATGGTATTATGAGAATGTAGTCTATACATTTACAAACGGCTTTTTCGAGGGCACCGATATAACCACCTTCTCCCCGGAGGCAACTATGACACGCGCAATGCTGGTCACGGTCCTCTGGCGGATGGAGGGAGAACCACGGGCACAAGCGTCGGATTTCACCGATCTAACGGCAGACTGGTACATGACAGCCGTGGCATGGGCTGCGGAAAATGGCATCACAGAGGGCTACGGCAACGACATGTTTGGCCCTGACGATACAATCACCCGCGAGCAGATTGCAGCTTTACTATATCGCTATGCGAAGTACAAAGGCTATGACGTGAGCGGAATGTCAGGGCTGAGCGGATTTGACGATGCCTCGGGCGTCTCTGACTGGGCTATTCCCGCGATGAAATGGGCCGTGAGCTCTAAAATAATACAAGGCGACGGCAAGAAGCTCATGCCGCTTTTAAGAGCTCAGAGAGCGCAGGTCGCAGCGATCCTTCAACGCTATTCCGAGAATGAAAAGTAATCAGTAAGCGCTCTATAATGGAACGCTATAAAAGAACTGGGGCTTAGGATTATGGTCTCGGTCCCGGGACGTGTTGAGATTATTGGTGGTGACACCATTATGAGTAATTATCATTGGGAAGACTGCCATGTAAATCTGCCCTTGTATGCGATGGTGAAATTGAATCGCAGATTTAAGAGAAGCACCTAAAAAAAGCACTTAACTTGCAACTCAAAAATGAAGAATGCTTCTTCTCTATTAACGGTTAATGAACAGTTTTTATGCTCTGTTCGTCATACCCGCCTATAGAGAAGAAGCACGATTTTTTATTTCAGCAATTGATGTAGTAATACCCAATGATAATGTTAATTCCTAATCACAGCGTGCAAAATTTGTTTAGATGGCGTAAATCTTTTCGGGGTTGCAAATTTGCCAAAATCACTATTTTGATGCCAGTGAATTGGCCCAATATTGTCGAATAACAATGGGACATCACGAAGCTTCGCGGCTCAATTAAAAGGTTAGCGTAACCGAGCTATCATTTCATAATACAGATTCTTTGAATTACTAAAAGCAGCCAGAAGATTCTTAGCTATGGCCTATACTTCAGATTCTTATTTATTTACTTAATTGTATTATGTATTAGGAACAGCAACAGCACACCTGTTAGTACGCCAGTAAAATCAAACAACACATCTTTCACCATAGGCCATCTATCAGTTATCATGTGGAGTGATTCGTCTATAATAGCGGAAAAAAACCTATTAAAGGCAATTCGCAACATTCTAAATCGTCCACAAGCGAGTACGACTATGATTAACGATATATTCGTATAAACAAGTTGTTGAAATATTTATGACAATTTCTTGTAATATTCGACATATTATGTTACTATAAAATCAAGGCTTTAAACAAAAATCATAATGCTTAGCGTGAAGTTTGTTAATGCAAGCGCCTTCAATACCCTAGTAGAAAAATCTGTCCTACTGTTATAACCTTGATAGCCTATTTATAGTTCAGAGCAGTTTCTTGATATACGAACTGCTTATTTGATGACATGCAATTATAATAATTAATTCCACATTTGGAACTGAGTATCAAAATCGAAAAAATCATATCTTGTTGAATGTCCAGTCTTAAAAAGCAAAACAGTTTTATTTTATCAATTTTAGAAGACGGATTTTTAAATTTACGCAGGAACTGAAAAATGATTTGGATAAGGATTAGAAGTAGGTGATTTTACGGTTTTCAAGGATAAATTAACATTTATAATGGGATTAACAGAAACCAAAAACAAGCAGCTAGCTCTAGCAATAATGGTTGATCCTTCACTTATAAGTCGTCTCCGGAGCGGAAAACGAAACCTTCCAAGTAATGCAGAGTACATAACCTCTATAGCCGAGTATTTTTCAACACGTCTAACAACCGATTTTCAGATGAAAGCCTTAGCGCGTGCTATTGGCAAAAGCTATATTGATTTTTCGGATAAAGAAAAAACAACTCAGATCATTGAATCCTGGCTTATAAGCGATGCATTAACGTCACAATCATATGGGAATCTGCTGCTGCAGTCATTTGATAAAGTAGCTTTGTCGATTAGTCAAGAAATTTCTTCAGAAATTTCTTTATCTCTAACGAGTTTAAAAGAACATAATCAAACTGTTTATGCTTTTTATGGAAACGAAGGTAAAAAACAGGCATTAAGTTTATTTTGTAAAATGATATTAACAGCAAAAACGGCATCTGAAGTAAAAATGGTAACCGGGAATAGTACAGAGTGGCTATGGAAAGACCGCAAATATTCAGAGCAAGTTTCAGGTTACCTTAAAAATATATTTTTACAAGGATACTCAATTACGCGAATTGTACCTCGCAATCAGAACATTACGATGTCGTTAGACACCGTTGATCGGTGGCTTCCGTTCTATGTGACCGGACGAGTTCATTCTTTTTACTATCCTTATCATCGTGACAGAATATTTAATCGTATGTTATATGTAGCGCCCGACATAGCAGCGCTAGTATCTACATCGGTTGGAAATAAAACTGAATGCGGTCTAACTATTCTAACAACAAACCCTGATATGATAACATCCCTCGAATCAGAGTTCAACGATTATCTGGAACTTTGTATGCCAGCGACCTCATTTTATGATTACGAAAAGTCCTATGAAGAACTTTACCAATGTATTTCTAGCTTTTATGCATATCAGGCAGACTGCATTAATATTCTTGGCGGACTTTCCTATATAACGACTCCTAAAGAAGTGTTGTTGGATTTTGCCCAAAGCTCTGATAATTTAAGTATTGACACTCTAAATCAACACTTCGATTCTGAGTATGCGGAAATTGTGCGACTGTTACAAAGATATAGATATACTGAAATTTTTTCTATCGATTCTTTCGAAGACATAATTTCTGGAAACGCAAAAAGTTGCGCAATAAATGGGGAAATATTTTTTTATACTCCAAATGCTTATATAAGGCACCTTAAAAATATTATTTCTATGCTCGAAAATTACGACAATTATCATGTTGTTCTTGTCAAAGATAGAAAAATTGAAAGCACAATTTATGTTAAGAAGGGCTACTCAGTCTTAGCTTTTTTATATAAATCACCATATTCAGTCTGTGAAATCAAAATTCTTGATATGGTCGCCGCAGTATGGGATTATGCCAATAACGAAATGGATACAGGAATTCCTGATGATATTTACAAACTGCAGGTTATTACAAGCATAAATAAACTGATTTTGCAGCTTGATAACTATGCTTGATTATCTAGTGTAGTTGTGATTATTAAGGACTTCTACCAAATAAATCGATTGGCATTGCCAGAAGTTGTCACCAAACGTGACAACTTCTGGCAATGCCAATCATTTCTATTTAATTGATTAAAAATCGACAACGTTATATAATATTCTACATCGCTAGTTAATTTAACTCGAAGATATCTATTTAAAAATTGATATTTATAGATAACTTAGTCTGTTTATGGAGGTCGCGCATTGGAAGAGTATAGAGAAATAAGTTTGAAAGAGCTCTTCGTTTGTATTTGGGATAAATTATGGATAATTGCACTTACAACGATAGTGTTCGGGGTAGCCGCTTTTATTATCACTGAATACATTATTGCACCGCAATACAAAGCAACAATTAGTATGTACGTTAACAACAAAACCGAAGCAACTAGTTCACTGACGACGAGTGACGTTGCAGCAGCGAAATCACTTGTTGATACATATATCACAATAATTAAGTCGAACTCTGTACTCGAAGATATTGTTGATGATGCAAGCTTTGAGTGTACGCCCACGCAGATCAAAACAATGATGAGCGCTAAGTCTCTTAACGGCACTGAGGTTTTTGAAGTCTCGATTACTACTGATTCAGCGGAGAAAAGCGCTGAAATAGCGAATTTGATAGCAGATATTTCACCTAATAAGATTTCCGAAATCGTAGAAGGAAGCTCAGTAAAGATAATAGACGTAGCAAAGGTTCCAACAGAACCTGTTTCCCCTAGCATGTCTAAAAATGTAGCAATAGCTTGTTTGCTTGGATTCATTATATGTAGCTTTGTTATAGTTCTTATTCATATGTTTGATACGACAATATACAGCGAGGATGATATTAAAAAATTCTGCACATTGCCTGTTTTGGGTATCTTTTCCGATTTTAGTCAAGTAAGCTCAAATAGATACGGATATTCTTACGGGGGAAGGAGTGCTGAAAAATGAGCAAAATCGTAAGCGCTTCTTCGAGCAAAAGGCGAACCAATTCGTCCATCATGCGCGACAGAGACTTTATAATTAACGGAAAAACGGCCTTCTCAACTACGGAAGAATACAAAACTCTGAGAACAAATATAATATTTTCAATTCCTTCTGATGGCTGCAAAATCATTGGCATCTCGAGTGCAGAGCCAATGGAGGGGAAAAGCATAAACTGCCTCAATCTTGCCATTACATTTGCTCAAACTAATACGCGTGTACTTCTAATTGATTGTGATTTGCGTTTGCCAAAGCAGGCAAGTCTTTTGGCCATGGAGGCAATTCCCGGTATCAGTAATGTTCTGGTAGCTATGTGCACAACAAAAGAGGCTATCCAAAAAACAAGCTATTCTGGACTTGATGTGATGTTGTCAGGAGATATACCGCCAAACCCATCGGAGCTTCTAGGTTCGGAAAGCATGAGAAAAGTAATACATGAACTTTCACAAAATTATGATTATATATTTATGGACTTGCCCCCTATTAATGTTGTAGCCGATGCAGCAGTTGTATCGAAATATTTATCCGGCGTGGTTCTTATTGTAAGAGCCATTGTTTCAAAGCGCGATAATGTTATTAAAGCAATTAATCAGTTGGAGTTATCTGGCACCAAAATAATTGGTATAGTGCTTAACGGTGTAAATAACAAGACAAGCTTTAGTGATAAATATAGAAAACATGGTTACTATGGCAAGTACGGTTATTCACAAGAAAAATAGATTATGTTACTGTTGGAAACACTTGTAATGTTCATTTAGACGACAGAAACTGTTGAGGAAAAAAATGATCGATTTCCATTCTCACATTTTAGCCGATATGGATGATGGCAGCAGAAACGTTGACGAATCCGTCCAAATGCTTAGGCAGTCATCTGGCATGGGCATTGACACAATTGTTGCAACCCCTCACTACTATTCAAATCGTGATACTATAAGCAATTATTTAAGTCAGCGAAATGAAAGATATCAAATTTTGATGAACGAGCTTAAAGAAAGCTTTGATGTTCCAGAAATTGTTTTAGGTGCAGAGGTTGCTTTTTTTTCAGGAATGAGCCGAGAAAAAGATATTACACGGCTTTGCATTGATAAAACCAGATACATGTTGCTTGAAATGCCGTTTTTTGAATGGTCATCACTTACCGTAAGCGAAATTAAGAGTCTCATAGCCAGCCGCGGTATAACGCCGATAATAGCACATATTGAGAGATATTTTTCTATACAGCAAAAGAACGGAAAGATTGATGAGATTCTCGATCTCGGAGTAATCTTTCAAACTAATAGTGAAGCTTTGACAGATGGCTCAAATACGAGAAAAATTCTTAAGATGATAGACGCAAATAAAATTCATTTGTTGGGCTCCGATTGCCACAATGCAGCAGAACGTCCGCCTAACCTGGACCATGCATTTAAAATCATCGGCAGAAAGCTCGGAAATTCAGCCCTTAAAAAGATTGATACGAATGGCCGAAAAATATTAAATGATAAGTGGATATAATCTTCGGCTTTTCATTCGATTGTGTTAATCACAAAGGACGTATGCATATGAAAAGGGGAACCAAAGTACTATTAAGCATTTTTGCGGTAATGATTGTTGCTGTCGGTATCCTTTCTGTTTATCAATGGGATAACATTAAAGCAATATACATAGCAAAAACTCATACAAAAGAAGAAATCGAGGAGATGTTTCAGCAAAGCTCACAATCTGCAAAAACTGCGGTTTCAAATCTTGAGGTTCGTGAGCTCACTGATGAAGAACGTGAAGCTATAAAAAGTGGAGAACTTGGTAGCGCAGAAGCACTTAATAGAATTTTAGATAATGAAAATAACGCAGCAGCAACTGAAGAAAATGATAGTTCTAACGATTCCGAGCGTGAACGGGACTATGATGCTGAACTAGCAGAACTTATCGGGCAGGTCTACGTTCTCGAAGCTTCATTTTCTGGTTCTCTTGACAATCTTGTAAGCAGTGCTATTGCTGAATATAAAGCTCTTCCCGCTGAACAGCATACTGATACAAATAAATGGAATATAGGTTTACGTTATCTCGGAATTGCAACATCAATGGAAGCAAGTTGCGATCAGCAGATGGCAACCATTCTTAGCCAAATAGAAAGCATTCTTGTTGCCTCAGGCGGCGACATGAAGCTTTTAGATGAGATAAAAAGCGCTTACGCAAATGAAAAAATCCTAAAAAAGAATTACTATTTGTCGTTATATTCATAATATTTTTTGGAGGGGAAAAAATGAAAAAGTACGTAAGACAAATCTTGTCATTAGCACTTGTTATAGCTTTGGTTTTCTCTTTGAGTGCAACTGCAATCGCAGCAGAATTCACAGATATGCCTGCATCGAATCACTGGGCGTATAATGCGCTTAACGCGGCAGTAGCAAACAATTTACTTAAGGGTGATAACAACAAGCTCAATCCTGAGGCAATCCTCAAGAGAGCCGAAATGGCCGCAATCATTAACCGCGCTTTCGGAGCAACACAGGCAGCAAACATCAGTTCATACACTGACGTTAATACCACTTCTTGGTACTACAGTGATATTGCAAAAGCTGTTCAAATGGGCACTTTTAACGGCGATGGAACAGGTGTAATGAGACCAGAAAGTGCAATTACTCGTCAAGAAGCTTTTGTCGTTTTGGCAAGAGCCATTAAGTTAGCAGACGGGAATGTTTCTGCCTTGGATAGTTTTTCGGATAAAGCTCTAATTGCAGATTGGGCAATGTTCCCATTGGCTGCAATGGTTTCAGCAGGCTACGTAAATGGCTCTGACGGAAAACTCAACCCCACAGGTACAATTACTCGTCAGGAATTCGCGCAGGTTATTTACAATACTGTAAAGAGCTATATTTCAACAGCTGGCACTGTAACCGCAGTTGCTGATGGCAATGTTATGGTAAATGTTGCCGGAGTTACACTTAAGGACCTAACTGTTAAGGGAGACCTTATTGTTGGTGATGGCGTTGCAAACGGCGATTTCACGCTTGATAATGTCAAGATTGTCGGACGTTTGGTAGTTCGCGGTGGCGGTAAAAACTCCATCAAGATTATTAACCATTCCGAAGTTGGCGACATTGTAGTAAGCAAGACATCTGATGGTGCCGTTCGTGTCGTAGCAGATTCAACTAGCTCAGTTGAAGTTGTCTATGTCAATGACGGTAAGGACGGTATTATTGTTGAAGGTACTGTGTCAACCTTAACAATCGCCGGAACAACTGATGTTGAGATTAAAGGTACAATCAAAAATGTAATAGTAACTGAAGAGGCTAAAGGCGCTGAGATTAGTGTTGCATCCGGCTCAACAGTTGAAAAGCTAGAGTCAAATGCAAACAACGTTATCGTTAGTGGCGAAGGGAAAGTAACCTCTGCCACCGTTAACGGAGATAGCACAGAAATCAATACAGTCGGCACTATCGTTACTGTAGATAAGGATGCAGAAGGCACAACAACAAATGGCCAAGAGGTTGAAGGCGGTACTGAAGTTGTTGTTGTTGCGCCTTCAGCCGGTGGTGGCGGCAGCAGTGGTGGTTCCACGGTGACGGTGTCTTCAGTAAAGCTAGCTCTAAGTAATGGCGCAAATTTAAACGGTACAAGCGTGACAGGCGGATATACTTTCGATTTATCCAGTTATCCGGATGCAACAACCATAACAAGTATCGAGATAGATACAAGCAGCAAAACGACGTATCATGTCAGCGATTATTCAATAGATACTAACACCGTAGTACCAACCAGCACATTTCTCGCCATGCTCGGACTCGATAACACTGCGACTGTGTCGCTCGAGAAAGTCCGTACCCTCGGCAACAGCTTCTCCGTTTCGGGCACAGTTACCGGCGGAAGCAGTTTGACAGTAACTTTCAATGTCGGAAGTAAGGGCTACTACAGCTTAGCGAATAACGGCGCGATGGTTACTGCCCAGCTTATAAAGGACGCTGATATAGACACCGCAAACGGAACTATAAGTGGCCTGAGTTTTGATCCGGTAGCGCTACTGGTGGCGAATATCACCGATACATCAGAATCGACCGACTATTCTGTGACTTATACGCAAAACAGTCTTTCCGTAACCAGAACTTACTCGGGGTATAATAGTATTTCATCGTTCACACTTTCAGGACTAATTAAACTTGTCAATAACAATGGAGGCAAAACGATAGCTAAACTATCCGAACTGACAAACTCCACGGTGACTATTTCATATGGTATGAAGACCCTTACGCTGCAATTTAAATAATAACCTCTCAAATGAAATCTGACAAAGCAGCATTAAAGTAGTCTCAATAAAAATTTTAGTACCCATTTTAGTAATAACAACACATCTCTTAGGACAGGCTGCAAGTGTGAAGCCTGTCCTAAGTAAAAGTTAAAGGTTTGGGTTATGAAGATATGAAAATTCTTTCTGCAAAACAAGCATTCAAGATAATTCTTCTTATCATCATGGACATGTTATGTGCAGCTTTTGCTGTTTATTTGAGTGCAGTTTTTCGATATTTTTTCGAGTATTCAGCTTTTCCAGCTGGAACTCTAGAAAGGATTTATAGAATAACACTCTATTGGCTCCCAGCTAATACTGTAATCTTTGCTTTGTTCCAAATGTATAACAGACTTTGGGAATTTGCGAGCGTAAGAGAAGCTCTTCGAGTCGTAACTGCCGTGTTTTGCTCATTTCTAGCACTCATAGTTATAGGAAGTTTAATTGACTTGAATGCCGCCAAAAGCTGTTATCCTTTAGCTTGGCTTTTTCTAACAGTATTCGCACTCGGTACTCGATTTTTCTATAGGATACTTCGGGTCTTTAACTTAATAACTTCTCGCAGCTCTTCTATAGGAACTACTGTCATGATCATCGGAGCGGGTAACGCCGGCAACTCACTCATAAGAGAGATTGAAAGTGATAGGTATTTTTCGCATTATAAAGCGGCATGTGTTATTGACGATGATCCTTCGAAGATGCATAAGTATATTGGAACCGCAAAAGTAATTGGCGGAAGAAATGCAATAGTCTGGGCAGCCAATAAATATGACGTTGATGAAATTATTTTCGCTATACCTTCTGCTAATGACAAAACGAGACGTGAGTTTTTCGAAATATGTAAAGATACGTCCTGTGTTATCAAAACTTTACCGAGCATTTATCAAATGGTTAGCGACTCTGCATCAATTTCAATGCTTAGAAAGGTTGAAATTGCTGATTTACTTGATCGTCCTCAAATTGAGTTGGACCTAGAAGGTCTATGCGATTTTATTCATGGCAAAACAGTACTTGTCACAGGTGCTGGTGGGTCAATAGGAAGTGAGCTCTGCCGTCAGTTGGCAACTTACACCCCCAGTAAACTGGTTATTTTTGATGTATACGAAAACAGCATATTCGATATTCAGAACGAACTGAAAGAGGCCTTTCCTCAACTTGACATTGTTACATTAATTGGGTCTGTGCGTGATTTTAAAAGACTTGAAAACGTGTTTTCTACATATAAACCGGACATTGTATACCATGCGGCTGCGCACAAACATGTTCCCCTAATGGAAGGGAGTCCAAATGAAGCCGTCAAAAATAATGTTTTCGGAACTCTTAATATAGCAGGAGTATCAGATAAATACCACGTGTCCCGCTTCGTCATGATTTCCACTGACAAAGCTGTTAATCCCTCTAACGTAATGGGGGCGACAAAGCGGATTTGTGAAATGATTATTCAACATTATAACAAACATTCAAAAACCGAATTTGTAGCTGTGCGCTTTGGTAATGTCCTTGGAAGCAATGGTAGCGTCATTCCGACTTTTAGCAAGCAGATTGAGAATGGCGGACCCGTCACTGTTACTCACCCAGAGATTATCCGATTCTTTATGACTATACCCGAGGCGGTTTCGCTGGTGCTTCAGGCCGGCACTTATGCCCACGGTGGAGAAATATTCGTCCTTGACATGGGAGAACCTGTTAAGATTTTGAGTCTTGCAGAAAACATGATCAGGCTTTCCGGACTTGTTCCATACAAGGATATTCAAATTGTATTCACCGGGTTACGCCCGGGCGAAAAGATTTTCGAGGAGCTTCTTATGAATGAGGAATGCGTATCCGAAACTCCTAATAAAAAGATTTTTATCGGTAAGCCGATTCAAATGGACGAAATTAAATTCATCAAGCAACTCGAACATTTGAAATACACGATTGAAGATGATAACTACGATATTCGTACTTTGCTCAAAGAAATAGTTCCAACGTATAATTATATCGCAGATTCAAAAGAAAAGACAAATGGAGCATCAGATCAATCAAATAAAACAATACCTATTTTTAGCGAATCTCACCCACAAATTGAACTACCTTCTGTGGTAACCGTAAATTGAGTTAGACATTACAATGTCTCCTAGATCATACATCTATTTGCCACCGCCAAGTTCACAAATATATTGGTTCTGTAGACAAAACTAAGCGTAAGTGATACCAGTTGGAAATACTCAATAAGCACTAAATCGGGTAGTTGTAATTACTAATACACCTTTTGATGTTGGATACCAATTCCGAGCTTTCTCAAATCAAAAAGCAATAACAAGAATGTTCTCAAGCCATCTACAATTACAGAACATGTAAGGATATTACAATGGAAAAGCTTGTACTCATAGCCGCAACCTCTGTAGCATACCTGCTTTTTGTTTTCAAGTGCTTCACCTTAATAGCAGGCATGCTTAATGGAAAGCATTTCGGGCTCTTATTTCGGCTAAGTATCGGCATTTTTAACGCAGCCCTAATGTTAGTAATGACGGTGAACATACCGATGACCATTGCCTATTTTATATCCTTAGTGGTTTTGTATGCAGAGGTATTGATAATATTCAGAAAATCGCTGAAAGACACTCTTTTCGTATCCGTTGCGGTTATGATAAGCATAATGTGTCTTAGGGGAATGGTTATTTCTTTGTTTGCAATGGCAACACATGGAGCTCTTTTTACTGTGTGCAGCAATTCAAATCTTCTCCTTGGCGTTTTGCTCGTCTCTAATTTACTCAACTGGTTGGCCTTATTTTCAATTATGCATTTTTTGAAGATGAAAGACCTGCAGTTCACAGTACATAACAAAACACAGTCAAGATTCATAATAATATGGGCATCTTTGTGTTTTTTGTTGATGTTAAGAATATCTGAAGTTTATGTCATGGATTACAATTACCCTAACATGTTTATAGAGTATTTTATTTTCTGTTTTATGCTGCTTCTAAGCTTTTACTATTTGTTGGTTTATACCTTCAAGATAAATAGAAGCTCTAAAATACGGGAAATCAACAAGCAACTTAATAAAGCTCTTGGAAATCAAATGGAGCTTCAGAGCGCGCTTATGCGTGATGCTGTTATCACAACACAAGCCAACTTAACTCAAAATTCTATTATCAGCGGTATTGAAAAGTACCCTGAATTTCTTAAAAGTGATGATCTATCATATGACGCTTGGTTTGAATATATGAGAACAGTAATTAGTTCCGGTGATTACAACATCTTTTGCAAATCTCTAGAACGGCAAAATTTGATTGATAATTTTAATTTAGGAATTGAGCCTAAGCCTTTCGAATATCAACGCTTAGGGCAAGATAATAATTACCATTGGGTAAGGCTTGTTCTTCGAATGTTCAAGGATGTTGAATCTGATGACGTTCATGTGTTCGGTTATGCTTTTGATATTGATAATGAAGTGCGAGATAGACAAGCATTGCTGCGTGGCGCGCAAATCGACCTTTTCACCGGACTTTACAACAAATCAACGACCCAAACAATTATTAGTGAAGAAATCAGAAAAGGCGCAGGCATTCTTTTATTACTTGATATTGACAACTTTAAAACCATCAATGATATGTTCGGACATGAAGCTGGCGATTATATTATAAAATATGTCGCTGATCTGTTGACAGATACATTTCGTCAATGCGACGTTGTGGGACGAATGGGCGGCGATGAATTTATGATTTATATCAAAGATGCAGCAGATATATCAATTGCAGAGGCGCGGGCATCTGATATACTGTCACAGCTTAAAACAGGGGTTGATTACAACAAAAAGCAGCTATTTATCACCGCAAGTATTGGAATCGCTGTTGTAGATGAAAAAATCGACAGTTTCTCCTTAGCTTACAATCAGGCGGATAGTGCATTGTATCGGGCAAAGCATAATGGGAAAAACGGTTATGTTTTATACGGGGACAACGCAAATTGTTCAGCTTGCTGAAGAGAAATATTCACGGTTCAAAGTAAATTTGAGCGACTATCTATTCCATACATTATTGTAAGGTAACCGTAAAATCTATCTATAATTAAAAATGGCGAGTTTCAGCTCTACAGGCGGGTTGCATAAGAGAAAAGGCGATGCAGGAATAACTCCGAGCTAGTCTAGCCGAGTCTGATGCAAAAGGATCAAGGATAACGTAAATACACAAACAGCATTAACTCTTTGGGCGACCCTAAACTTGACTTATAAAAACGCAATCAATAATTGACTCCTCATGATCGAGGGTGAATTATTGATTGCGTTCTTATAGCATAAATTATTTGTTGATTTGAGTTATCATGGTATAAATGATAATATAAGGATTATTATTTCTCCGTACATGTACAATACGACATACATTAAAGTGTGTGAAAACAGCAATCTAAACAGAAGTAGATTGGGAGTGAAATAAATGAAAATCAAAGAATTATTGAAGAAAATTTCTTATGCGGTTCCCGCAAAAATAATTTCCTATATAATCATAGTAATGGTTTTGATTTGTGTAACATTATCATTAATGTTATCTAATTTTGCAAATGAAACGACAGCAAAACAGGTACAATTGTTGGCAAATAAAAATGCGCAGATCGCATCAGATTATCTAAATGCAATGCATAGACAATCGGTATCCTTGGCAGCTGAATTGTCACGGTATCAAATGCTAGACCAGGCAACGGCTGAAATGTTAATTAGACAATCACTATACACAGCATTAGACGATTCCAGAATATTCTCAGCATATGCGGCACTTGAACCAAACGCCTTTTTTCCCGATACTCCCGATGGTTTATCTTATTATGCTTATAGAGACGGCTCTTCGATCACAATGGATATTCTAAATGACTATGTTACTTATAGTAGCGGAGATTACTTTTATGTTTCAAGGGATACGCTTGCGGGGCATATTACAGAACCTTATTCATACCAATTATCAAATGGGGAGACGGTTTGGCTGGTCACAATCAGCAATCCAATTCTTGATAAATCAGGGAGGTTTCTTGGAGTTGCAAACTGCGATATCTTAACAGATACACTAAATGATTTGAGCTATGATCTGAATAATCATAAAACGGCATATAGCTATATAGTGACCAATAACTCTAACTATGTTACCCATACTTATGATAAGACGCTTTTTGGAACTGCATTTGAACATGAAAACAGTACTGTAATGGAAGCAATAGTAAACGGTACACAATTGATGATTGACGGCCAAAACAAAATTTTCGGTGGTTCTGCTCTGGAGGTTTTTGAACCTTTGAGAGTAACAGGTATCAATCAAACCTGGACGAGTGCATTTGTTGTTAGCAAATCTGAAGCAAATGCAACTTCTAATAATATTGTATATTTGGTTATTCTTATAGCTTTTTTAGGATTGATTATTCTTGCAATTCTTACAGCCATATTGTTGAAGAAGTCACTAAAACCGGTAGGTGATATAGTTCGGTTTGCAAAAGAGCTGGGAAACGGAAATTTATCATCTGAAATTAATGTTGATACAGATGATGAACTTGGTGATATTGCTGCTAATTTAAAAAACACGACCTCTGTAATAAATACTTACATCAAAGAAATATCTGAAGTTTTAACTGACATTTCAAACTGCAATCTTGTAGTTACGGTTGAACGCGATTATGTGGGTGATTTTTCTCCAATTAAAACTGCTCTGACCGAAATCATAAACTCACTAAATATAACCATGGAGCAGATTGAAAACGCTTCGATGCAAGTTTCTATCAGCGCGAATCAGGTTTCAAACGGAGCGCAGGCACTTTCTCAAGGTGCAACAGAACAGGCAGCAGCAATTCAACAACTTTCCGCTTCAATACAAGAAGTTTCAAGTGGAGTTCGAAAAAATGCGGACAATGTTCACGAGGCAACTGTCGATATGGAACAGGCGGTATCCGTTATAGAAAAGAGCAACTCTTTCATGCAACAGATGCTATCTTCCATGAATAATATCAATCAATCGTCTGAACAAATTAGCAAGATAATTAAAGTTATTGACGATATTGCATTTCAAACGAATATTCTTGCACTTAATGCTGCAGTTGAAGCTGCCAGAGCAGGAACCGCCGGAAAGGGCTTTGCAGTGGTTGCTGATGAAGTACGAAATCTTGCAAGTAAATCTGCTGAAGCTGCAAAGCAAACAAGTGCACTCATTGAAGAATCTATGAACTCTGTAGCTGAAGGCTCTAGAATTGCGGGGGAAACCGCAAAGACACTTGAAACTGCAGCGGATAAGTCATTCAATGTTGGTGAAATTATTAAAAAAATTGATCAAGCATCTTTTGCTCAGTCACAGGCAATCTCGCAAATCACGCAAGGCTTGTCACAAGTATCTATGGTGGTTCAGACCAATTCAGCTACCGCGGAGGAAAGTGCCGCAGCGAGTGAGGAGCTTTCTAGCCAAGCGGAAATGATGAATAAGGCGGCTGGAAAGTTCAAGCGGCATTCTTTAAGTTGAATAAATAGTTGTATTATCAAACGCGGGACTGCATTGACAGAACTGGGATGTATTTTGGAACCATATAAGGACTTGACTGTTTATACAAGTGTCGAGTCCTTATTTTTGTGCTGAGGCCTCAAAAGCTCTTGAAATGTAAGCTTCAAAACAGCATAAACAGCAAAACCGCTTAGGCTGACGTGAGTCAGTTCTAAGCGGTTTTATACCTACACTCATCTGAAGCATTCCAAGGCAGCAGTTGTTCCATCTGTTGAAGGTCGACTACTTCCAAGTTGTGCCTCACGGAAAATGTAAGCCTAATATTTATACGGATTCAGTCCGTTTTCTTTGGCCGTTTCAATTATGTTGAACATAAGAGCACTACCGGTAGCCCCACGCGGTGTATTTACTGTGTACATTGATGTTGAGCACCCTTTCTGAGCTCACTCAGTGTCCAAATTTTCATCCGCACCCCCTTACTAGAATCGAATTATACATACGTCATTTATTAAAATTGAGTAAACGCGAGTACGAAAAGCGAGCATTTTTAATGCTTTTGCAAATCGCTGCAATTGCTTATAACTGCCCACAAACGATTAAAGGGTAATATCAAGGGAAATCTTTTTTTGATGGAAGTAATTTGGCCTTAAATAGCGTTTACTTGATTCCTTGCTTTTCATTGATATTATCACTTGTTTTTGAGTCGCCATCATCGGTCTTTCCCGTCCACTTATGCCTACACAAATTTTATAAATATTTCGGCTAAACTAGGATCAAATTGGCTTCCCGCATTTTTGCAAATTTCTTCGATTGCTGCTTCTTTGGTTAATGCTTTCCTGTAAATTCTGTCCATGGTCATTGCATCATAGGCATCCGCAATAGCTAATATCCGCGCAAGCAAAGGGATCTCCTCGCCACTGAGACCTAGCGGGTATCCAGTGCCGTCCCAATGTTCGTGATGCGACAAGACGTATTCGGCTATGGGAGCAAACTCAGGCGAAGACATAGTAATTACATATCCGATCTCAGGATGTTTTTTCATTATCTCCCATTCATCTGATGTAAGTTCGCCGGGCTTATTTAGAATCCGGTCGTCAATTCCGATTTTCCCAATATCATGAAGTAAAGAAAGTAACTGAAGCTCATCCATTTTTGACTGTGATAAGTTCATTTCCTTACCAATGATATGGGCAAATTGTCCTAAACGCGCCGCATGTTCTTCTGTCTCACAACTTCTTGCATACATTGTGGCCATAATCGAAGTAAGTATTGTGTTGTGATGGCTCTTATTATTAAGTAGCTTGCATCTATCCATATAGGCTTCAGCTTCTTTTTCTGTTTCTTCAATACTGGTCTCTTTTTTCTGCCTGACTCCATACCCAAGCGACAAATTGATTTCTAAAGATTTGTCATTTACTGAATGATTGTATGCTGCACAGGCTTTTTTTATAGAAAGGCGAATTTCATTGGCTTTATCAAAATCAGTATTTGGCGAAATTATACTAAATTCGTCTCCACCAGTTCGCGCCAATATATCTGTTTCGCGGCAACAACTTTTTATGATTTTTGCTGTTTCAGATATTAATAGATTTCCGGAGGCAAGCCCAAAGACATCATTAATTAATCGTAATCCGTTGATATCCGCCATGATAATGGATAACGGGAGATTCGACTCCGCTTCTAATAGTGGCTTCGCTCTTTCATAATAGCTTCGATTATAAACGCCAGTCAAAGAATCATGATCATTTATATATTGAATTTGGATTTGTTGCTGCTTTGACTCAGTTATATCGATAATGATGCCTTCAAGGGCTTCAACGATTCCATCTTCATTATAAACGCCCTGTCCGGTTTCAAGTACCCACTTGTGTTTGCCTGTCCCAGTTGTGATTTCATACTCACAACGAAATGGGATTCTAAAAGAGAGTATGTGTTCCCATTTGTTCCATAAAAACTCTCTAAAATCTGGCGCAATAAGATCGTTGAATGAAAGTTCATTATTGTTGATTAGGCTTTCCGGCCTATAACCGGTTAGCTCGTAACAGCCTTCGGAAACAAACTTCATTGTCCAATTTTCATCGTAATTACATCGATAAGCCATACCTGGCAAATTGGCAAGCAGCATGCTTTTACTTCGTTCACTTTCACGTAGAGTCTCTGCAGCGATTTTTTTATCATTAATATCCTGGACAATACACAAATGATCCCATATTTTTGAGCGGGTTCTATTAACCTGTACTCTAGCAATGACCATTTGAACCCATATATATGATCCGTCTGGTTTTAAATAGCGTTTTTCCATAGAGTATCCATGTAACTCACCAGATTTAAACCGAGCGAATTGATCTAGGTCATATTTAAGATCATCAGGATGTGTAATATCGGTCCATCTTAATAAAGAAATCTCATCTTTTGTTCTGGACAAAATCCTTGTATACTCAGTATTAATTTCCGATAGAAAGTTATAGTCATCGACAAGTGCTATTCCAACAGGAGCCTGCTCAAAAACAGCCTTAAATAAAGCTTCACTTTCATGTAGTTTTTGGCTTAATGTCCGTGTTTTCATAATTACTAGATAAATGTAATAGATGACAAACATTAATAAAAGTATGCAAGAAGCTACTGCCACATCGGGTAACACATGATGGTATATCTCTGCTTTCCAGTATGCAGCCGGATAATCAATGCCGAATTCGGCGATAACCGCCCCTGTTCTGGGATCTTTTATTGGCACAAGTGCGCTAACCCATGTTCCCCATCTGTCAGTAAGAGGGGCTGTAAGTAATGCTTCGCCTGTCGAGAACGGCAGCTTGTCCTGCTCTGTTGCTTCATAATACTCCTGCCCGGGTGGCGAGTAACCCTCGGATTGTGGTTGTTCAGAATCAACCATGAAGTACAGCTTTCCGTCCTTAAGTTTAAAAATATATGCATAATCTATCTCAGGATTATGCTTTTTAAAATCTGATAAGCTCCTTTTTATAGTTTGATATGCGGTCGAATTGATGTCAGTATTTAATGTAATAAGCTTGTTAGGCTCAATAAATGAAGCTACGGATTCAGCTAACCCAATGGCTTCACGTTTTGCTTGAAACGTATAATTATACCAAGAATCATACGAAAATAGGGCACCAATACAAATTGATATTATAATCCCGGCTAAAAAAATTGTTTTTGAAATGTTTATCTTGTCATGTTTTTTGTCTGGCATAATATTCACCCCTTTTTTCGTAAAATAGCGACTATTAGCGCTTTTGAATAAATCTTTTTATAATTTATTTAGTGCTATAAAAAATACAATAACTATTATTATTTTTCGTGAGATAAATCTCATCGCCAATGTTTCACTGGGCTGAGCATTCGACGTTGTTATTATATATGACATAACCGTTTTTTCCGTTGAACTTTGCCTCATACAATGCGCTATCGGCTTGGTTATAAGCTTCAGAGAAACTGTAATTTTTTTCATCTATAACAGTAATACCAATACTGCTGC
>JAEWKA010000005.1 GCA_023386265.1 Bacillota bacterium | reverse complement strand
CTAAAACGCCGAGAAATAGGTTAGCATTGCTGCACACCGCATACAGAGTCTCGTTTAAAACCAAAGCAACCAGTGAAATAACTATTCCCCTAAGACACATAATGCTCATCATTACCGCAACGGTCACAAAGAACGTATCTTTCAATGATTTTCTGAATATTATTAACAGCTCGGCATATAAAACCAATAATGTAACAAAATAACCAATATTTATCGGTATGTTCAGCGCCAGTTCAACCATTAGGCCGGCGTTTACTATTCCTATAAACATCCGAAATAATAAACCATACTGCTTCCCATAAAGCATACTTTCCATTAATGTGAAGCACTTATTAATGAAGAGCAGGTAGGCAATAAAATTTGCCGCAATCAAAATAGTATTTTCCATTATAGCAAAATCCACCTTTTATTTCTCAATATAGCGAGATTTTAAGTCGCAGGTCTATAGTCCTCTTGACATTTCCAGTGTATATAATAATACCTATTTTGCTGCTAAAACGCACTAATGAAGTAATTATACCACAATATGCAAATACGACAACAAAAAAACAAGCCGCTTCGAGAGTCCTATCTGCATTTTTATATCGTTGTGTAAAGGTAACACCTTCAACCTCAATTTTTCCGTCGTGGTTGTTATATTGCCCATAAACCATATATCGTTAAATCTTAGAGGAATTGTCGTCTCAAGCCCTGCTCCGACTTAATAATCAGGGCCGTTGTTCTATTTGCTTAGTTGTATTATCAAAGCTTCATTCCCTTTAAGTTCTTGCTTAGCTTAATATGGCTCTCGAGTCGGTGTTAGAATTTTGGACAGTATGGTAGCCCAAAGAAGTACTGCTGTCGAGATGATATATAATAAGACATCCATGCTGCAAGCTGCTCGTTAGAATAGGAGAATAATTTATGATGTAATAAATACGGGGAGGTACTTTCATAGACATTATTTATTTTCACTATATACCAATAAATATATTTATGTTAATATTTAGTAGATAATATTTAAAGTTGGGAATGTTGAAATGAATAAACGATGGATTTGCCTTATATTAACAGTGGTTATGTTGGTTGGCATGGTGCCAATGGTAAAGGCAGAAGCAGCAGGTATTACAAGCTTTAATGGAACTTATAATCAAGTTAAAGGCTTTGTTTGGGAAGCTGATAATAATACTATAACTTTCAACTCAGATGGCATCTTTACCATAAATGTAAATATGTATGAGGGGTATTATAAATTAAGCGGTACTTACAGCGTCCAGGACAATCAAGCATTTTGCACCTTAACTGAGTCCAATGAGTTTGCCGGTTTTAATTTTACCATGACAGACATAAACGGAAATCTGGCTTTTGAGGCAAAAGACAAATTAGTATCTATCAGAAGCGGCGCCATATTTAAAAACATCAATGCTTCGGTTGCTCCTAAATCGCCCTGGGAAGATGCCTATATGAAAATATTAAAAGCGTTAAAAGACGAATATAGTCGCTATAATTTTTCTCTTTATGACGTTGACGAAGACGGCACTCCGGAACTGTTTCTTGCGTCTTATGGTTTTTATACCATATACACCTATAAAGATGGAAAGGTCGTAAATCTAGGGACGGTGAACCATCATCTTTTTATGTGGGACGAAAAAAACAGCTTTATCACAGTTGGAGGCTTGGGCGCTGGCGCTAGCGGTGCCATGATGTACAAAATTGAGAATGGGCAATTGTCGGAAGGCGAAATCGTATTTTATTCAGAACAGCCTGAGAATGCACAGAGTGGTACATACTTAATCAATGGCCGCACGGTTACTGAGGACGTATATCAAGCAGAAAGCAAATCTTATATCAATTCATCAAGAAGCATATACGCCTTATATTTGTATTATTCTTACAATATCCCAGACGGAACAAGGTTAGCTGATTATGTGACAGCGCGGAATGATAGCATACAGGTATTACTGGACGGAAATAAAATAGCCTTCGATCAGCCTCCGATTTTGGATAATGGACGGACATTGGTTCCTCTACGGGCGATTTTTGAAGCTTTAGGCGCAACGGTAAATTGGAATGAGAGCTCAAAAACAGTCACAGCGACAAAGGACAGTTCAGTTATAGTAATGAAAATCGGAGAAAAAAATATCGGCGTAAACGGAAAAATCATAGCCCTTGATGTACCCCCGAAACTTGTTAACGGGCGAACATTGGTGCCGGTTCGGGCTGTTGCCGAGGGCTTTAATGCAGGTGTTGATTGGGACGGGGGTACAAAAACCGTTTATCTCTCCAGCAATTTTAATGATCTAACAGTCAATAATATCGTGAAAAATAATGCATATGCCATATTTTCAAGCCCCATATCAAGTGATGGGCGAAAAGAATGGGAATTTAACTATAAAGATGATTTAAACATGACCGAGCAGGAATACAGAGATTATGTTAAAATGGCAAGTCTGGGCGCGGCATTAATTAGCACAGGCGACGGTCTCTTCGATCTTGCTAAACTCGTGGGAGATAAAAAAAAGCAATGCTTAGAGAGCGCAATAACGAGCTTGCTTGTCCCATCCGAAGACGAGCTGAAGACCATTATACAAAAAAATTTAGAGAGTATCACTGCAGTGCAAACGATTTCACAAGATGCTATATCAATAAGCAATGATTTAACTGAAATGTACAAGGTAGTTCATCCTGAACTTAGTACGGATAAACTGCTCAAGGATGTAGGCGGTGTGAAGACCGATTACGGTTTGTCCTTTACCTTAGGCGCTGTAAATGATACGATAACCGAGCTCATCCTGTTAAAAACGATTGCCGATACTTATAATATCATTGGTGAAAATTATGAGCAGTTTATAACTCAGCTTGAAAGCAGCAGTACTGTCACGGCGGATAAAGACCTTATAATATCGTTGTCCAAGGATATTATTGCAAGGTATAAGGCGAGCACCAAGGATCAGATAGTCGCTGCCATGTCAAAAGCCGTTGTAGATAATGCGATTAAGGATGCAATAAAAGTATTTATTACAAACGGTCTTTCGGCTGACAAGATGCAATCGTTAAAGGGCATGCTCTTTCTTGTAATATTCAAATATGCCGCCAAAGATTTCATAGAAGCATCAAATTCATGGCTGTCCTTCTTGGGAATGAACAGCATACAAATGTTGGCGGCATCAGAATACCAAACGCTTCTCAGCCAAGCAAAAACCGAGAAACTGCCATTGACTGCGGAAATACAGGAAAAACTTAAAAACTCTGCCCTAGTATATATTATGAGTAGCATCAAGTGCCGCGACCTGCTCATGACCACAGTCGAAAAATCACATCCTACCAACAATGATGTTGAGGCGCTAAAATTTAATTTGGAATCAAGAAACGATTTGTCTTATAAGGTTTTCAATACATGGAAAAATGCACAGATTATTTAAAGTCAGAATGGTATTTAGAAATAGCCGTGTATAGTTATATCAAAAACAGAGCTCTCTGATATGCCCTTCTTATGCCCCATATTGGGATAATAGTTAAGCCCCCAATCGTAGTTTTATTATCCTACAATTGGGGGCTTTCTTGCAATGTCCGTTTTTCCTGGTTCAGTATAATATGCAGAGGGGTTAGTAATTAGTTATAAATCGTACTAATACAAATAATTAGGCTTTTTGATTCGGAGCGTAGAATCAAAGTTGAGACTGATACTGAAGTACTATCCCGCTCCGGCACTTTGATTTGATAAGAAATAATGTAAATATGCCCCCCTATAGTAACCCCCACTCGTTACGACTACATTTTTGAAGATTTCAAAGCAATAAGGCTAGCATTATCAAGGTTTTTGACAATTCCTATTCTAATATTTTTGCCTATTTTTCACGAACTGTTGTCATCACAAAATGAAAACTCATTTCGTAGTAAAGCCAATGTTATCCTAACCGAGAAATATTGTAAAAGGCGATTACACTACCCCATTCCAAAATGGTCAAGCCCTCCGTCCTAATATCACAAGGTTTTGCGTTTTGATCACAAAGTTACGTTTTTATGGCGAATTATATTATTTTGCTTACCACCGCGCACACTTTATATTTGGACTAAATAATATCATAAACATCTCTTCCTTTTCCATCGGGCACATAGTCCACTACAATACCGTTAGTAAAATCATTATATGTTTTAAATAATTGAGACCTATTTTTTTCTACATAGTCTAAGGCGATATCAAGTTTACTTTTCTTCATCTTGCCTTTGACAATACTAGTCAGCAGATTAATTGATACACTTTCCCCAGAGTATTCTGCATGAATATGAGGAGTATGGTTTAGTTTCTTTGGGATGGAATATTAGATTAACTCCATCTATTTCATCAATACTGCCTCCACCGCCAACGTCAATAACATAAACAAACGGATGGATGTTAAACCAGATAATGAACATTCTTGACTATCTACCCATTATTGAAGTTTTCATACTCGATTTTCATTTGTCTACATAAACTGCTTAATCATTTGTGGTGTCACTTTTTCCAGTTCAGTAACTCCATGCTCCTGAGATAAACAATTCAAAAGATAACTAATTTGCAATTTGTAGTTGTGTACTGTTTTTTTAGATAGTTTGCGACATTGACAATTGAAAATGAATTCCTCTGATAAGTCTTTTAACAACATAAAAACACCCCTTACTTAAAGTACAAAAATGCCTAAATAAGAGGTGTTCTATATTTGTGTTTGTGCCGCTTTCGTGTATCATAACTGGCTTGTTTTCGAATAAGTTCGTTACCGCAACAAATACGGTCTATTCACAATTGAGCCATATTGTCAAAACTTTTTTCTGCTTTGAGTAGTCAAATAGTGTAGTAATACCAACGCTTTCGGTTTATTTAACCGTGCTGATATACTCAATGAGGTCGACAACCTTGTTAGAATAACCCCACTCGTTATCGTACCAGGCAACGAGCTTGACGAACTTTTCTGTGAGCATGATGCCTGCATCGGCGTCAAAAATCGAGGTACGAGCATCGCCGATGAAGTCGGAGGAAACGACAAGCTCATCAGTGTAGCCCAAAATGCCCTTGAGTTCGCCCTCGGAGGCTTCCTTCATGACCTTGCAGATTTCTTCGTAGGTAGTGCCCTTCTTGAGGTTTGCGGTGAGGTCAACGACGGAAACGTCGAGCGTGGGAACGCGGAACGCCATGCCGGTGAGCTTGCCCGAAAGTTCGGGGATAACCTTGCCGACTGCCTTTGCGGCGCCGGTGGAAGACGGGATGATGTTTGCGGAAGCAGCTCTGCCGCCTCTCCAGTCCTTTGCAGAAGGACCGTCAACTGTACGCTGAGTAGCTGTAGTTGAATGGACAGTCGTCATAAGTCCTGACTCGATGCCGAAGTTATCGTTTATGACCTTAGCAAGAGGTGCAAGGCAGTTCGTGGTGCAGGAAGCGTTGGAAACGACATTCATCTCGGGCTTATAGGCCTTGTTGTTAACGCCCATTACGAACATAGGAGCGTCTGCGGACGGAGCGGAAATAACGACCTTCTTGGCTCCGGCAGTAAGATGTGCGCTTGCCTTTTCGATTGTTGTAAAAAGTCCGGTGGATTCAACGACAAAATCCGTGTCAAGGCTGCCCCAGGGGAGCTTTGAGGGATCCTTTTCGCTGAAAACTGGGATGCTCTTTCCGTTTACGATTATGCTGTTGTCGGTATGACTGACTTCGCCCTTAAAGTTGCCATGGACTGTATCATACTTGAGCATATACTCCATATAATCGGCCGTAATCATGTCGTTGATACCGACGAACTCGATGTTCTCGTTATTCAGTCCGGCACGAAAAACAAGTCTCCCTATTCTTCCGAAGCCGTTGATGCCTACTCTAATTTTTGACATTTTTTATCCTCCTTGATGCACATTATAAACGTATGGTACGTCTGTTACATCTAATATACTACAAGAGTTTCCTTTTGTAAACACTTATAAGTATAATTATTAGAAAAATTCACCTAAATTATGCAGCTACTTATCCACACTTCGCGTAAATGAAACTCCGTCCTTATGCAAATAGACGTCCAGCGTAACTCTGTCCGCCCTTATAAGGCTCTGAGTATATTCATAAATCATGCCCGTTTCTGTTCTTGTTCTTCTCTGAACGGAAAACGCGCAGCTGCCCGGTCTACACTTAAGTATCTCTGCCTCTTCTCGACCGAGAATAACAGCCTCATAGGAATCCACCGCCGAAGCAGGCGCTATCCCCACTTCGTAAAGCAGGCTATAGAAGCTATGGGTCCTCAGAAGATCGCGAGTCAGCTTCGGATAGATATACTGCGGATAAAACGAGGTCTCCAGAATAAGCGGAGCGTCATCCACGTTTCTGATACGTGTAAAGCGATAGACGCTCTTGTCTGCGGAGTTAAGTTCAAGCACCTTCATAAGATCCGGCGTGGGCGTTATTATTTCAAACTCAATCAAAGTCGAAGACGGAGTGAGCCCCATTGAGCTTATTTCCGAAGTGAAGGAATATACATTTTCAGTTTTGCGCCGCATTTTCGGCTCCGCGACAAAGGTTCCTCTGCCCTGCTTGCGCACTACAAGCCCTTCAGCTTCCAGCGCGCCGATTGCCTGACGAACCGTGCTTCTGCTGATATTGAAGGTTTTGCATAGCTCCGCCTCTGAAGGAAGAAGCTCGCCGGCGCCCAGCGTACCGGCTGTGATATTGCGTTTTACGATGCTTACAAGCTGAGAATAGAGCGGAATGTCGCTGTCAAGCGATAATGTGCTGAGCAATACAGGATTTGTTTCCACCGGATGACCCCCAATTAACATGTCATTATAATCAGTATAAGCGAATTACATAAATATTACAAGCATTATTTAATGTCCTCCATTTTGCCAAAAAAACAGAAGCCACCGCTCTGTCTGTATTCAGATCATAAGCCTGTCTGCTTTTATTTCGTGTCGAATATAAGCATATATATGATTTTATATGGTTATACTGCGCACAGGTACTCTATATTGCCCTTTGAGTACATTGAAATATCTTGACAATGTTCCAAGAAACAATTATAATCAATCATGTTAAAGCCATGGACGATGGCCCTTAAAGCGCCTTTGGGCGTATTTGGAGGGAGGGAAATAAAATGTCAGAAGTACGCGTAAAAGAGAATGAATCTCTGGACAGCGCTCTCAAGAGATTCAAGAGAAGCTGCGCAAAGTCCGGAGTTCTGTCGGACCTCAGAAAAAAGGAATACTATCAGAGTCCCAGCGTAAAGCGCCGCAAGAAGTCTGAGGCCGCTAGAAAAAACAAAAATAAGCATTCATTTTAACTAAGTTTAAAACACTGATCCCGCCTCATTTGGGGCGGGATTTTTGCAAAGTCGCTCCCATTTTGAGCGATAAGCGGGGACAAAGCTATGCAGAAAACAATGAAAACCGAAAATGTTCTGGCCTCCGCAGAGGAACTCTGCCTGAAAAAGACCTTCGAGTGCGGGCAGTGCTTCCGATGGAGCGCCGATGAGAGCGGAATCTATCAAGGCGCTTCTTGCGGAAAAGCCCTCGAGGTGCGCGAGGAAGACGGGCGCGTCCTCTGCGATGCAAAGGATGAAGACATCCCCTTCTGGCGCAATTATTTCGACCTCGGCGTCAATTACGAAGAAATGTCAAAGCCGTTTACCGAGCCGCCTTATCTCAAAATGTGCGCGGACTTCGGCCGTGGCATACGCATCCTGCGTCAAGACCCATGGGAAGCGCTCGTGAGCTTTATAATTTCGCAATGCAACAACATTCCGAGGATTAAAAAAATTATATCCACGCTATGCGTCTCATTCGGCGAAGAGCTCCCCTGCGGACTTCATACTTTCCCCTCCGCTTCGGCACTTGCCGTCCTCGACGAAAAGGATCTTGCGCCACTCCGCTGCGGCTACCGCGCGGAGTATATCCTCTGTGCTGCTCGCGCTGTCGAAAGCGGTGAACTTGATTTTGACAAGCTATCACAACTTTCCTCCAAGGACGCCTTCGCCGAAGTGAGGCGTCTGCGCGGCATCGGCGACAAGGTCGCAAACTGTTTCATGCTCTACGGACTTCACCGAATGGACAGGTTTCCGATTGACGTTTGGATGAAGCGTGCGCTTGAGCGGCATTTCCCGAAAAACTTTGACCCAACGATTCTTGGTTCGTACGCAGGACTTGCCCAGCAGTACATATTTTATTATGCCCGCACAAATGAGCGCTTGGACAATTTGGAGTGTTCGTGAGCGGAAAACTTATTTTGGTGATAACGTTGTACTAAGCAGAGCAAAAAACACGCAAAATATTTGCAGCCTCAACGATTGACAGCCTGTCCGTAAGTGGAGTACAATGTTCAAAATATATATCGGAGGCGTTCCGGGTTCGGTTCTCCTCAGCTTTATGAAAGGGAGCGGTTAAAGTGGAAAACAAAAAGAAATATACCGATCGCTTCATCGGCGAGGGACTCACCTACGACGATGTGCTTCTTGTCCCCGCAGAGAGTAACGTACTACCAGCCGACATTGATCTTGCGACCAAACTGACAAAGAAAATCGCGCTGCGGATTCCTCTTATCAGCGCAGCAATGGATACCGTCACGGAATACCGAATGGCAATTGCTCTGGCTCGTGAGGGCGGCATCGGCGTTATCCATAAAAACATGAGTATCGAGGCTCAGACCGAACAAGTTGATCAGGTTAAGCGTTCAGAAAACGGAGTTATAACCAACCCCTTCTTCCTAACGGCTGACCGCACAATCGGCGAAGCGGATGCGCTTATGGCAAAATTCCGCATCTCCGGCGTCCCCATTGTGGACACGGACGGCATTTTAATCGGCATTATAACAAACCGCGACATGAAGTTCGAAGAAGATATGTCCCAGCTCATCGTCGACGTTATGACGAAGGACAGGCTTATTACCGGCAAGGTCGGAACCACGCTTGAGGAAGCAAAAATAGTCCTGCACACAAATAAAATCGAAAAACTTCCCATCGTGGACGATAACGGTCGTCTGCGCGGGCTTATCACAATAAAAGACATTGAAAAAGCACTCACTTATCCGCACTCCGCGAAGGACTCTCACGGACGTCTGCTCTGCGCGGCGGCAATTGGAGCAACGCCTGACATTCTTGATAGAGCAAAGGCTCTCGTCGATGTCGGTGTAGATGTGCTCGTGCTCGACAGCGCTCATGGTCACTCCGAAAACATTCTTCGCAATGTTGCTCTTGTTAAAGAAAAGTTTCCTGACGTCCAGCTCGTAGCCGGTAACGTCGCAACAGCCAAAGGTACGGAAGCTCTCATCAAGGCGGGCGCGGACTGCGTCAAGGTCGGCATTGGCCCCGGCTCGATTTGTACTACTCGCGTCGTTGCAGGCATCGGCGTACCACAGATGACCGCAGTTCTGGAATGCGCAGAAATGGCTGACAAATATGGCGTTCCTATAATTGCGGACGGCGGTGTCAAGTATTCCGGCGATATAGTCAAGGCAATCGCGGCGGGAGCTTCTGTCGTTATGCTCGGCTCACTTTTTGCTGGCTGCGACGAAAGCCCCGGAGAAACGGAAGTTTATCAGGGTCGCCAGTTTAAAGTCTACAGAGGCATGGGCAGTCTTTCCGCAATGGCAAAGGGCAGTCGAGATCGCTATTTCCAGTCGGATAACAAAAAGCTTGTTCCCGAAGGCGTTGAGGGCAGAGTCCCCTACCGCGGTCTTGTCTCGGAATCAATCTTCCAACTCATGGGTGGTCTCAAATCCGGAATGGGATACTGCGGCACACCGAACATCGACGCTCTGCGAAAAAACAGCAGCTTTGTCCGCATAACGAGCGCGGGGCTGAAGGAAAGCCACCCGCACGACATTTATATCACCAAGGAAGCGCCGAACTATACCATGAGCCCGAATTAATAAGCAATCGGCTGCCTCAAGCTCTTTTGGGGCAGCCCTTTTTATCTTGCGAAAGTCATTGCTAGTGTGTATAATGAAATTTGGCTCAAAATGTATTTGTAAATATCGGAGGCTTCGGTATGAGCGCAGAAATCGATAGACTTCGCGATATGATATTGGAAAGTAGCAATATCGTCTTCTTCGGCGGCGCGGGCGTCTCCACGGAAAGCGGAATACCCGATTTTCGCAGTGTGGACGGCCTCTATAACCAAAAATACAAATATCCCCCCGAAGAGATCCTCAGCGGAAGCTTTTTCCGAAGAAACCCCGAGGAATTCTATAAATTCTACCGTGACAAACTTGTTGTCGGCGAGGTAAAACCGAACCGTGCACATCTGAGACTTGCAGAACTCGAAAAAGAGGGCAAACTCAAAGCTGTCGTCACGCAGAACATCGACGGACTTCATCAGGCGGCGGGCAGCAAAAACGTGTTTGAACTGCACGGCACTATACACAGATTCTACTGCGTTTCCTGTGGAAAGGAAATGCCGGAGTCTGTGGTTAATACCTATACAGATGTTCCTCGCTGCACCTGCGGCGGTGTAATCCGTCCGGATGTTGTTCTGTATGAAGAACAGCTGAATGACCGTGTACTTGCCGAATCAGTTCGCTTTATCAGCTCTGCGGATATGCTCATAGTCGGCGGCACTTCGCTGAATGTTTACCCAGCGGCAGGACTCATTAACTACTACAAGGGCAGAAAGCTCGTGCTGATTAACAAACAGCCGACTCCCTATGACAGCTGCGCGAATCTCGTCATCAACGAAAAGATCGGCGAAGTTTTTTCGCAGGTCTGATGATTAAACCACTTACTGGAAAGGATTTGATTACGATCAGAATCGATGTTCTGGGCGTTTCTTTTGACAATATAACGATGACGGAGGCAGCTAATAAGGCTCTCGAATTTATGGAGCGCCGTGACGCCGCCTATGTCGTCACACCGAACCCCGAGATTGTTATGCTCTGCCGTGATGACTCCTGTCTTTTGAGCGCGGTTAACTCCGCAAACCTCGTTCTTCCCGACGGTATAGGCATAATCAAGGGTGCACAGATACTCGGCACTCCGCTCAAGGAAAAGGTCCCCGGCATCGAATTTGCGGAAACCCTTTTTGAGCTTATGGCGGAAAAGGGTATGTCAGTATTCCTACTCGGTGCTAAACCCGGCGTTGCGGATGTTGCGGGCTTAAAGCTTTCAGAACGCTTTAACGGTCTGAAGATAGTCGGCATAAATGACGGGTATTTTTCTGACGACGCGCCGATAATAGAAAAAATCAACGAAGCCTCTCCCGACTTACTGCTCGTATGTCTCGGCGCTCCGAAGCAGGAGCTCTGGATGCAGAAAAACGCACCATCTCTAAAGGTCGGGCTTATGGCGGGGCTTGGCGGCTCGATAGACGTTTTCGCTTGCGTTGCCGAGCGTGCGCCCGAGTCTTGGCGAAAGCTCAATCTCGAGTGGCTCTATCGTCTCAAGGAAAACCCGAGACGTCTGGGGCGAATGATTAATCTGCCAAAATTCGGCTTCATAGTCATTGGGAAAAGATTGTTAGGAAAATAAACCTACTTACTCACATATGGAGGCTACAGCGATGCAGGGAAAGCTCATAGTGTTCGAAGGCATAGACGGAAGCGGAAAGTCCACGCAATTTAAGTTCATCACCGAGCGGCTCGAAAAAGAGGGCGTACCCTTTCGCAAAGTCGTCTTCCCGCGCTACGACAAAAGCTCCTCCTCGCTCCTGCGTTCATATCTTTCCGGCGAATTCGGAAAGGAGCCCTGCGATGTCAGCGCCTTTGCCGCTTCGACCTTTTTCTTTGTTGACCGCTTTGCCTCGTTTAAGACAGACTGGGGAGAATATTATAAATCAGGCGGCACTATCATCTGCGACCGCTACACGACCTCGAACGCGATTCATCAGGGCTCAAAGCTCCCCGAAAACGAACTGAATACTTTTCTGGACTGGCTCTATGATTTTGAATTCCGTTTAATGGAACTTCCGAAACCCGATGTCGTCTTATATATGGATATAAACCTTGAGACCTGCCTTGCCCAGATGAAAGCAAGACAGGTTGAGACAAAAACATCGGGCGATATACACGAAACGAACGTGGACTATCTCGCCGCCTGCCTTCGAACGGGCGAGCGAGCCTCGAATCGCCTTGGCTGGATGAAAGTCCGCTGTCTCGAAAAAGGCATGATGCGCGGTGCTTCGGAAATACATGAGGATGTGTATGATACTGTGAAAGGAGTTTTGCAGTAATGGTATATATCATACTCGGCGAGGGCTTTGAAGAAATTGAAGCCGTCGTCCCCTGCGACATTCTCCGCCGCGGCGGAGCTTCCGTCAAGCTTGCGGCGGTTGGAGACTCAAAAACCGTTACAGGCGGCCACGGTATTTCGGTTCTTGCCGATGACCTAATAACTGACATCGTGCCCACGAAGGACGACACCTTTGTCATTCCGGGCGGATCGGGAGGCGTCAATTCAATTAAGGCCGACGAAAGAACGATGAAGCTCATCGAAAAAGCCGCGAGTTCCGGTGCTTTTTTCGCCGCCATATGCGCAGGTCCTTCTGTTCTTGCAAAGCTTGGACTTACTGACGGAAAACGCATTACCTGCTACCCCGGATGCGAGAACCTTATGGGCAAGGCACTCTGCGATACGAAAAAGCAAATATTGACGGACAAGGGCCTCATAACAGGACGCTCTGCCGGCTCAGCAATTGATTTCGGGCTTGCGCTACTTTCTCATTTGAAGGGCGGAAAGATTGCGGAAAAAGTAAGAGCGGATTTGGTATACTAAGCCATGGATAAGAAAACATTCAGAGCAGAAATCAAGGCGCGCATTGCCGCTCTTAACAATAGCTATATTATAAAAAGTGATCATGCCATCTTTAAAAACCTCATATCGCTGCCAGAATTCGTTTCAGCAACACGCGTGTTCACCTATCTCAGCATCGAACGCGAGCCGGACACGAGAGCTCTTATTGACTATTGCTTAAAGCTCGGAAAAACCGTCGCGCTTCCCTGTGACTGCGGGAAAGACGGCAAAATGAGCTTTGCGCTGCTCAATAGCCCGATTGGAACGCTGTCAGCGGGGGTCTACGGAATCCCTGTCCCGCCGGAAACTGCGGAAAGACTTGACCCGCAGGCGAGCGACATAATCATCGTTCCCGCTCTGTGCTATGATGAAAAGGGCTACCGTCTGGGTCACGGAGGCGGATACTACGACAGATATCTTTCAAAGCACCCTATCCTCTCCATTGGTCTCTGCCGCGAAGCGTTGGTTGTCGACTCCGTGCCGAGAGACAGTTACGACAAACGCGCGGACATAATAATTACCGATAAAAGGATTGCGAGGCCCAAATAGGCCCCGCAAATAAAAAGTACTATTTCTTTTGATATTTAAGTCTTAGCAGCAACGCTCACGCTCACAGCCGTTGTTGCCGCAGCAGCACATTAGGACAACGATAATTATTACTACCCAAAGGCAGCCATTAATTCCACATCCACCAAACATATAATTATCCCTTTCTCCGCACACTACTATCTTTTTTTGCCACTCTGCACGGTGAGTAGGCTCTAAGTTCAAAAACGAGAAGGCTTAAGGCTCAAACCTTCATATAGCCTTACGCCACATAATATGCCTGTCGGCGATTCGCGGTTACAGCATATCATTCATAACAATTAAGGAGTTTACCGATGTCAGACAAAAACTACAACGATAATAATCTGTCGTCCTATGACGATGACGGGAGCAAGGCAGACGGGTATTATGGGAGACAAACTTCTCCCGTAAGCAAAAGGCGCGATAAAAAAACCGGCTGTCTCGGCGGGCTGCTGTATTTCATTTTCATCGTCAGCGTAAGTGTTATTTTGGCTTGTGTCGGATGGATGGCGGCAAGCGATGTACTCTCGCTGAACAAGGAGATCGTATCTGTCGACGTCACTCTGCCGGAGGAGATTTTCACTCAGGAAAAGGTTGAGACCACGGGCAAGGACGGTACTGTCAAGACAAGCACGGTAAACGTAGCGAATATTGGCAAAGTTGCCACGATACTTAAGGACGCCGGTATAATAGAATACAAGGCCCTTTTTGAGTTCTACTCCAGTATCTCCGACGCTAAAAAGAAAATGGATCCCGGAACCTATACCCTGTCAACAGAATATGACTACCGTGCTGTCATTAAAAAGATGCAGTTTGGCAGCGATTCTCAGGTTCGCACCATGGTTACCTTCCCTGAAGGCTTCACAATGAAGGAGATCTTCCAGCGTCTTGAAGAAAACAAAATTTGCAAGTATGACGACCTTATGGAGTGCGCCGCCAACACTGAGTTTAATTATAAGTTCCTTGAAAACATCGCGCTTGGCGATGCAACAAGACTTGAAGGTTTCCTCTTCCCAGACACCTATGAATTCTATGAGGGCGAAACTCCGGAAGCCACGATTGACACCTTCCTGCAAATTTTCCACTATAAGCTAACCGCTGAGATGTGGGATCTTGCCGCAGCAAAGAATCTTTCAATGCGAGACGTTGTAAACATCGCTTCGATGATTGAAAAGGAAGCGGCAAATGACGACGAGAGAGCCACGATTTCAAGCGTTATATATAATCGTCTTAAGACAAATATGCCTCTTGGAATCGACGCCACAATACAATATGCGCTGCCCGAGCACAAGGAGCAGCTCACCCAGGAAGACCTCGACATGGATAGTCCCTATAACACCAGAAAGAACACGGGGCTCCCGCTCACACCGATTGCAAACCCCGGTTTCCCGTCAATCACGGCGGCTTTGAAGCCTGCAACCACGACCTATCTTTTCTATGCGCTCGACACGGCTACCGGAACCCACAAATTCTTCAAGACCGCATCCGAGTTCAACGCCTTTGTTGCGACCCAAAACTATTGACTTATAACAGGAGGATATTCTTGAAACCAGAATTATTGGCTCCTGCCGGTGATATGGAGCGCCTATTAATGGCGCTCCATTATGGTGCCGACGCCGTCTACCTTGCCGGATTGGAATTTGGAATGCGCGCCGCCGCCGGAAATTTTGACGAGGAAAATATGCGTGCGGCTGTGCGGCTGTGCCACGAGCGCAATGTTGCGGTCCACGTCACCTGCAACACGCTCCCGCGTGAAAACGAACTTAAGCGTCTACCCGCTTATCTCGAATTTCTTGACGACGCAGGAGTCGACGCCCTCATCGTTGCCGATCTCGGCGTAATATCCATGGCGAAGAAATACGCGCCTAACGCAAAGCTTCATATAAGCACGCAGCTCGGAATCGTAAACAGTGAAACCTGCAAGGCGGTCTTCGATATGGGGGCTTCCCGCGCGGTACTAGCCAGAGAGCTTAGCCTTGCGGAAATTGAGGGTATCCGTACAAATTGCCCGAAGGAGCTGGAACTTGAGGCCTTCGTGCACGGCGCGATGTGCGTTTCATTTTCGGGACGCTGTTTGCTGAGCAATTATCTCACGAACCGAGATGCAAACCGCGGCGAGTGTGCTCAGCCCTGCCGATGGAAATACCATCTTGTCGAGGAAAAACGCCCCGGCGAGTATCATGAAATTATCGAGGACGGCGGCACTTATATCATGAACAGTAACGATCTGTGCATGATTGAGCATCTGCCGGAGCTCATTGACGCGGGTATATCAAGCTTCAAACTTGAAGGGCGCATGAAATCCGCTTATTATGCCGCCGCAGTTACAAACGCCTACAGGCACGCGCTTGACGCTGCAATCGAGAGAAAACCTCTTGCTCAAATTTGGGCTGATGAAACCGAAAAAATCAGCCATAGAAACTATTGTACCGGCTTCTATTTTGGTGAGCCGGGACAGTACTATTCGAAAAGCGACAGCATTTACTTTGCCTCCGCCGATGTCTGCGCGGTCGTTGAAAAATGCGAACCTAACGGATATGCGGTGTTGACTCAACGAAACAAATTCTCTGTCGGCGACATTGTTGAACTCCTGACGAACGACGGCCCGCCTATTCCCTTCACTGTCCAAGAGATGCTCAATAGGAATGGCGAAGCAATTGATTCCGCACCACACCCTATGATGGAGCTGCGCATGAAGCTTCCGAAATCCTGCGCTCCCCTCTCCTTACTTCGAAAACTTAAATAAAAAAAGCGCCATAGATGACTCTTCATCTATGGCGTTATCCTTTTTCTATGTACAGCGAACCAGAGTTTCAGTCGACCCTCCGCTGTCCAAGCCCAAAACTTTCAATTTCTGTTTACCTTCCGCGGTCAGAATCTCCCACGGCTATGCTAGCAGTCGAGGTCGTGATTGAAACCCCCCCCGCAGCAACAAGCAAGGATTATGATAATAACTATGACCCAAAGGCAGCCGTTGTTCCCGAACATATTGTCTTCCCTTTCTCCGCACAAAACTTTTTTCCGACTACTCCGTGCGGCGAGTAAGCCCGAAGCACGATAAAACAGGCAAAAACAGTTCTATTATTTTATCTTCCGGCTTATATTATGTCTTTTTCATTTATACTGTTACTGCTCCGCGAAGCAAAAAACGCCACAGATAAATTCATCTGTGGCGTTTCATCTATCTGCCAATGTCAGGAAGGGACGATTATGTACTGAACATTGTCAGTATGATGTGTACGATATTGTTATTTCATAAAGAGCTTTGAGGCCCTCTCCAGAATGACCGCAAGCTCTTCCCTTGTCACGCCTTCATGCCAGTGATAGCTATTTTCGCCTTTACCTTGAAAAAGGAAATTTCCGACTGCCCAAGCACAAGCGCTTTTTGCCCAATCCGAAGGTTCATCCGAGAGTTCAGCGTCCTTTTGAGGTTCTGTGTCCTTTGAGCACTCGATCCTGTCAAGCGGGAAGTTATTTCCGGGACAGGCAGTCTGACCGAAGTCCGAGTGTCTGCCAATAACGATTGAAGGATAGCGAGATACAATGTCCGCAACAAGCTCCCTGCCTGCCTCAATTTGTACCTCCGTCATCTGTTCTGTTTGAAAATCACCCTCAAAACAGACCCCGATTGAGCAATAGTTCCAGTTCGTCGTATGTCCTCCGCGCATGTCTTCCGGTCTGCCGCTGCAGATTTCGCCGCTTTTTGTGACAAAATAGTGATAAGCAATTCCTGCCCAGCCCTTTGAGAGGTGATAGGCGTGGATTCCTGCGGCAGTGGCGCTTGGGACGCCTGCGTGATGCAGGATGAGATGAGTAGTGACACTTCGCGGAGTCAGCGCGAATGCCCACTTAAAATCACTGCTTATTACTTTCATCTGTTTTCACCGAAAGCTGCTTTGCGATTTCATGCGAACCGGTCGCGGCAAGTCCCGAAACGACTCCGACAGCAATCGCCGTCAGCGGATCGTCCGCTGGAAAACCAGGCATTATCTTGAGCCCGATGAAACCCATAATTGCCCCGCAGATTCCGCAAATTACAGGTATCCATTTATTGTCGAGCGATGTTGCCTTGACTCCCTGAGCGACGAGATAGCTGATTATCGTAATGACTGCAACATATACTATTTCCGTATTCATAAACCCCTCCGTTTTCATCATCCCTTCGTAATCACCTTGAAATCCCAAAGAAAATGCACTCTTTTGTGCAAACGTCTGCAAATTGCACAATAATGCTCTTTTCAACAAAAATATATGGATAATTTGTGAATGTTATGATATACTTGCAATCACGGTTTTTCCATGAGAAAAGCAATAGTTATAACTTAGAATATTTGAAGGGACAGCTATGAAAAAGCAGTTTCGCCTTCCCAAACTCACATACACTCAAGTAATTGTTATGAGTTTCTTCTGTCTGATTTTAACGGGCGCATTCATACTCTGTCTGCCCGTTTCTTCCCGTACACACGAATGGACTCCGTTTATAAACGCGTTGTTTGCGGCAACGTCCGCCAGCTGTGTAACAGGGCTCGTCGTTGTGGACACCTACACCCACTGGTCCGTTTTTGGGCAGGTAATCATACTCTGCCTTATTCAAATCGGCGGACTCGGTGTCATGACCAGTATTTCACTGATTGCGCTCGTACTCAAAAGACGAATTTCTCTCGGCCAAAGGCGTCTCATCATGCAGGCAGCAGGCTCGCTGCAAATAGGCGGAATCGCAAAGCTGCTTCGGCGTATAATTAAAGGCACTTTAATTGTAGAGGGGGCAGGTGCCGTCATCCTTGCCTTTGTATTCTGCCCGAGGATGGGTTTTATGCCCGGCCTCTGGAACGCTGTTTTTCACTCCGTTTCGGCCTTCTGCAATGCCGGATTCGATTTGATGGGCAAATACGGGCAGTTTAGCTCACTTACAACTCCAGGCCTGCAATTTAATCCGGTAGTTATTCTCACAATCGCGGCGCTCATAGTAATCGGCGGTATCGGCTTCATTGTCTGGACTGATATTGCGCGGCACAAGTTCAATTTCAAAAAATACGAGGTACATTCAAAGATTGCTCTTGTTACGACCGCTGCCTTGCTAATCGGCGGTACGGTGTTGTTTTTCCTATTTGAATATGACCATGCTCTCAAGGGCTTCACGTTTGGTCAGAAAGTGCTTTCATCCGTGTTCCAGTCCGTTACCCCGAGAACGGCGGGCTTCAACTCGATAGATCAAGCGGCGTTGTCTGAATCCGGCAAGCTGCTCTCGACGGTGCTGATGTTCATTGGCGGCAGCCCCGGCTCCACTGCCGGCGGTATCAAGACGACGACCTTCGCAGTTCTTCTCCTCAGTTCTCTGGCAGCAGCGAGAGGACACGGCGGTGTGGCGGTTTTCAAACGAAAGCTCGATGAGAACACGATAGTTCAGGCAAGCTCAATCTTTACCGTCTACGCCTCCTGCCTGTTTGTTGCTGTACTAATCATCTGCGCGATAGAGCCATATTCGTTTATGCAGGTTCTGTTCGAGTCTGTTTCGGCAATCGGAACTGTTGGGCTTACGTTGGGCATCACCCCGACGCTATGTTCCGCTTCAAAGCTCATTTTGATAATGTTGATGTTTACCGGCAGGGTCGGCGGCTTGTCTCTCATGCTGGTTCTCGCCGAAAGGCGAAGGAATATTCCGATAAGCAGACCGACAACACATATTCTCATTGGCTAAAGAGTAAAAAGGTTGAAACTTGTTTCAACCTTACTATGATTTCAAATGCGTGTTGCTCGCCCTGTGAGCAACCGCAACACATGCACAAAATGGCCATCCTATTCTGTGGTCATTTTGTGTCTTAAGCAAATTGAAAGGAATGGTCATAAATATGAAATCGATTTTAGTTATAGGGATGGGTCGTTTCGGCCGTTATTTTGCTGAACGTATGCAGGAGCTTGGAAACGACGTGATGATAGTTGACAGAGACCCCGACGTCATCGACGAGATGGCGCACGAGTTCACCGACGCCCATATTGGCGACTGCTGCAACGAGGCGGTCCTGAGCTCTCTCGGCATAAACAACTTCGATATTTGCTTTGTTACTATTGGCGAGGATTTCCATTCTTCGCTCGAAGTAACCGCGATGCTCAAGGAGCTCGGCGCAGCCCATGTGGTTTCAAAAGCAAATACTGCTCGTCAAACAAAGCTACTCTATAAAATCGGTGCGGACGAAGTCGTATATCCAGAGCGTGAGCTAGCCGAAAAGCTCGCCATACGCTATAACGCGGATAACATCTTCGATTATATTCAGCTCACACCGGAATACTCAATATATGAAATACCCTGCTGCCCGAAATGGGTCAACAAGTCAGTCAGAGATTTGGATGTACGCAACAAGTTCAACGTCAATATCATTGCTGTAAAACGCGACAACTCTCTTTCAATTGCACCCGGCGCCGATTATATTTTTAAAGACGCCGATCACCTTGTAGTCATTGGCAAAGCCTCCGACGTGTTCAAGCTCGGCGGAAAAGTCAAATGCTGAGTGTATAACAACAAACAAATGCATCCGGTCAGCCCGGAAAGGAGGCAGTTTTCATGTCGAACTACAAAATTGTTACTGATTCAACGTCAGACCTGCCCGCTTCTCTCGCAGAAGAGCTAGAACTCCATGTCATTCCCATGCTGTATACCATCGATGGTAAAGACTATCTGAACACTCCCGACGAGAGGTATCTCTCTTCACACGATTTTTACGAGCTGCTCCGCGCAGGCAAGACCTCTACGACTACGCAGATAAACGGTGAAATATTCAAGGACGAAATCAGGCCCTATCTTCAGGAAGGGTTCGATGTGCTGTATCTCGGCTTTTCATCCGGACTTTCCAGCACCTTCAGCTCCGTTACGCTTGCAACGGAAGATTTGAAAGAAGAATTTCCTGATAGAAAGATAGTGCTGGTCGATACATTGGCTGCTTCAATGGGAGAGGGTCTCATCGTCTGGCATGCCGCAACGCGTAAAAAGCAGGGCATGAGCCTTGACGAGGTCGCATCCTGGGTCGAGAATAACAAGCTGCACCTCGCGCACTGGTTCACGGTGGACGATCTCAACCACCTCAAGCGCGGCGGGCGTGTTTCCGGAGCTGCCGCTTTTGTCGGAACAATGCTGAACATCAAGCCCGTTCTACATGTTGACGACGAGGGTCATCTAATCCCGGTTGACAAAATAAGAGGACGTCGAAAAAGTCTTGAGGAACTAGTCGCTCGAATGGAAAAAACAGCGATTGACCCTTCGGAGCAAACGGTTTTTATCAGTCACGGCGACGCTCTGGAGGACGCTAAATTCGTTGAAAAGCTCATCCGCGAGCGAATGGGCGTCCAGACTGTATACATAAACCCAATTGGCCCCGTAATTGGATCCCACTCCGGTCCCGGCACAATCGCTTTGTTCTTCCTCGCTACTAAAAGGCTTTGATTTTTGATTAAAATTGTTTTATAATATTATGTAAACCTTACAACAAGGCGGCGTACCTACTTTTTCGGCACGCTGCCTTGTTGTATTAATTGATTCATTTACAGACCAAAAGCTAAATATTAGCTCTATATCATTGACCGTTTTCGGCGGCTTTATCAATCTCGCCATGCAGATAACACAGCGCGTCTGATAGAGAGCCGATGCTGTCAATAAGCCCGCATTTAACCGCGTCCTCGGCGTCTATTACGCTGCCCACGTCGTTTGCAAGCTCACTAGTTCGAAGCATATAGTCCATCAGCGTTTCTCTTTGTATATGCGAATTGGAAATAATAAACTTTACGACCCTCTCCTGCGTGCGCTGAAAATAGTTGAAGCTCTGTGGAACCGCGATAACAACGCCGTTAAGCCTGACAGGGTGTATCGTCATTGCCGCGCTTGGCGCTATATAACTTTTCTTTGCGGCCACCGCCAGCGGGACGCCAATCGAATGTCCTCCGCCAAGGACGATAGAGGCAGTGGGTTTTTTCATACCAGCAATTAGCTCGGCTATAGCGAGCCCCGCTTCAACGTCACCTCCGGCGGTATTGACCAGAACCAGCAACGCCTTTATGTCGCGGCTTTCCTCAACCGCCGCGATTATAGGCATTACATGCTCGTATTTTGTTGTTTTTGTGCTTTCGTGCAGCAGCTGATGCCCTTCAATCTGTCCAACAATTGTAAGGCAGTGTATCGGGCTTTGCTCCGGTCCTATCACGACGCTGCCAAAGTTATTTATGTTTCCGGTCGTTGTATCCTCGTCATCTTTTTCGAGGTCGCCGTTAAATAAATCGCTCATAAATAAAACCCCCGTTTCTGCATTAGTCTTTGCAAAAACGGGGGTTTTATTATTTCAAATTGCTATAAGTTTATTTCTCGGCGTATGCCGCTTTGATGCCCTTGTAGGTCATATAGCAGTCAAATTTTGAGACGGTTTCATAAGGTGCGTGCATAGAAAGAACCGGTACGCCAGCATCAATCGTATCGATATCGCGTTCCGCCATATACATCGCAACTGTGCCGCCGCCGCCCTGATCGACCTTGCCAAGCTCCGCCATTTGCCATACAACATTGTTTTCGGCAAATATTCGGCGTACGCGCGCAACGGTCTCTGCCGAAGCGTCGCTGGAATCGGATTTCCCGCCGTGTCCGGTAAATTTGCAAATGCTGATGCCATAATTCACCTTTGCGGCGTTGCGCTTTTCCGAAACATCGGGATAGATGGGATCAAAAGCGTTCGTAACGTCCGCCGAAATGCAGAAGCTGTTAGCAAAGCAGTGCGAGAGCTTTACGCCCTGAGCATCGCAGAGATCACCCATAAAGCGCTCAAATGCCATGCTCTTCATGCCCGAAACACCCTCTGAACCGATTTCTTCCTTGTCCGCAAGTATGCATATTGCAGTTTTCTCCGGAGACTCAGCCTCAAGAATTGCCGCAAGCTCGGCATAGGCGCAAACGCGGTCGTCGTGTCCGTAGCCCGCTATCAGGCTGCGGTCAAGACCGACTTCGCGGACATCGTAAGCGGGAACAGCGGAAAGCTCGGCGGAGAGGAAATCCTCCTCGATTATTCCGTATTTTTTGTTCAGAAGGTCCATTATCGCGAGCTTAACTTTGTCCTTGACATCTTCCTTATCGGGTATCGTTCCGGCAATCAGATTCAGGTTCTCTCCGGGCACAAATTCATCGGACGATTTCTTTCTTTGTTCCTTTGCTAAATGCGGAAGAAGGTCTGTTATCTGGAAAATTGGGTCGGTCTTGTCTTTGCCTATGCAGACATCAACTGTTTTGCCGTCCTTCAAAACGATGACTCCGTGCAGTTCAAGCGGAATGGTTAGCCATTGATATTTCTTGATTCCGCCGTAATAATGCGTCTTGAAATAGCAGATAGAGCTGTCCTCATAAACGGGAACCTGCTTCAAATCGAGGCGCGGACTGTCGACGTGCGCCGCCGCGATTACGCAGCCATCACCGAGCGGTCTTTTACCGACAACCGCTAGCAGGAGAGCTTTGCCTCGGTTGGAATGGTAAACCTTCGTCCCGGGCACGAGTTCCATACCTGTTTTATAGGGAACAAAGCCTTTCGCCTCGGCGAGCTTGATACCTGCGGCGACAGCCTCGCGCTCGGTTTTTGCACCATTTAAAAACTCCATATAGCCCTTGCAGTAGTTTTCGAGCTGTTCCAGTTCCTTCTCGTCTATAATTTCATAGCCGTTTTTCTGCTTATAAAACAGTCTGTCTTTTCTCTCGGACTTCTCTGTATCCATTATGCTTACCTCCTGACAATACTATCAAATAATTCTTTGCATTTAATTCTGAAACTATCCTCCGTACCGTCATTGGAAACGGTAAAGTCGCAGTTTTTTTCAAAATACTCATCGGGCTTCTGTGCGGATATACGCAATGCCGCATACTCGCGGGAGATGCTTTCTCTCTTCATAAGGCGTTCGATACGAAGCTCCGTCGGCGCCGTTATGCCGACTGTCGCCTTGCAGATATTCCCTGCCCCGCCCTCTATCAGGGCAATCGCGTCGATTGCCGCAAGCGTATTACCCTGCCTAGCCCAATTAGTCAATTGTCTTGTAATTTCCTCGCCGACGAATTTATGCGATATAGCGTTCAGCGCGCGCAACTCCTCGGGGTTTGAGAAGACGATTTCTCCCAGCGCCTTTGTATCGTGCGTCCCTGCCGGAATAACACCGGGGAATCTCGCGTTGAGCGCATCCAGCATCGGCTCACTTTCGTTTAGGAGGGTATGATAAACCTCATCCGAATCGATAACAAGACCATTCATGTCGCGAATTACATTCAGCGCGGTTGTTTTTCCGCTGCCTGTGCCGCCGGTTATGCCGATAATCGTGAGTGAGGCCGTGAGCGCCATGAAAACGTCATTTGACGAAACTGCGCCCTCGCGCAGCACCTTGTAGGGAGTTCTAGACAAATCGACGATGGTCGATTCCCTGCCCAGTGTGCACTCTCCCCCGTCTATTATGCCCTCAATTTTACCGTCGAAATACCTGAGGACGTCCTCAGCCTTAACAGGGCTCTTTTCCCCCGAAGGGTTCGCCGAAGGTGCGGCAAGCGGAAAATCGATTGCGTTGAGAAGCGCACTTAGCTGCGGATGGTCAGGACAGCGCAGTCCGACAGTGTCTCCTCCCGCGCGTACAATATTGGGTATAGTTTTTTTCGCTTTCAATACTATAGTCAGAGGCCCGGGCCAGAACACATCTGCAAGAACATATGCCGCTTTCGGAACGTCCTCACAGAGTTTTTCAATCGCTTCTGCACCCTTAACCATAAGGCTCAAGGGCTTGTTTTCCGGTCTTCCCTTGACTTCATATATCTTTGAAACAGCATTCTCAAGAAAGCCGTTTGCCGCTAGTCCATAGACTGTCTCAGTTGGAACGGCAACAAGTCCGCCAGCTTTCAGAATTTCAGCGGCCTCGGCTATCCTGCCGCTCAGTTCCTGTGTTTTCATATTTACAACTCCGTTTATTCTCCGGTCGAAGCTTTCAGTCTTTCCGCCTGATCAGCTGTCACGAGGGCATCAAAAATCTCATCAAGATCTCCGTTCATAATCTGGTCAATTTTATAAAGCGTCAGCCCAATGCGGTGATCCGTCACGCGACCCTGAGGGAAATTATAGGTACGGATACGCTCGGAGCGGTCGCCAGTTCCAACCTGACTTTTGCGTTCTGCCGCCAGCGCCGCATTCTGTCTCTGCTGTTCGGCCTCGTAAAGGCGTGAAGCAAGAATTTTCATAGCTCGGTCTTTATTTTTATGTTGGCTGCGTTCATCCTGACACTCAACGACCGTGCCTGTCGGTAGGTGCGTTATGCGAATCGCGCTCTCCGTCTTGTTGATGTGCTGACCACCCGCTCCGCTGGAGCGATAGGTGTCAATCTTCAGGTCGGAAGGATTGATTGCAAACTCGACCTCGTCTATCTCCGGCAGTACCGCAACCGTGACAGTGCTTGTGTGGATGCGTCCCGAAGACTCTGTATCGGGTACACGCTGGACGCGGTGGACTCCGCTTTCGAATTTGAGGCGCGAGTAAGCGCCCTCGCCCTCAATAACAAAGCTTACTTCCTTAATACCACCGATTTCGGTTTCATAAACATAGTTAATTTCAGTGTTCCAGCGCTTAGACTCAGCATACATGGAATACATGCGATAGAGACTGCTTGCAAAAAGCGCCGCTTCCTCGCCACCCGCACCGCCGCGTATCTCTACGATGACGTTTCTGCTGTCGTTCGGATCTTTTGGCAGGAGCAGTATCGTAAGCTCCCCCTCAAGCTTTTCCATTTGTTCTTTCGCATCCTCGATCTCTTCGCGAAGCATATCCTTGAACTCAGGATCGTCAACTCCGTTTTCAATGAGCTTTTTTGCCTCAATCGCTGTATCCGCATACTTGCTGTAGCGGCGGTAAGTCTCGACAATAGCAGAAAGCTCCTTCTGCTCCTTGGCAAGCTTCGCATAAGCCGTGACGTCCGTATAGACCTCCGGCATAGTCATGCGTTTTTCAATTTCAGAATATTTTTCCTCAATTTCCTTGAGTTTTTCAAGCATATATTGTTCATCCTTATATCATCTGTTATGTTCATTAGTTTTACCAAATCAGCCGGATTGGTATTTTATCACATTATCGGCTAAATGTAAACATTGCAGACATCAGTTGATGAGCGCGGAAAGTGCGGCGCCCGTAAGCGTAAGATTTTCAGCCCCTCTGAAAACGACGTGGCGGAGAAGCTTGCCTTCGATGTATTCCTTCACATATCTGTCAATCTTATCCCGCATAAGCAGGGATTTATAGAATGTCGAGCCTTCCGCTACGACGCAGAATGGACGTTTTGCCTCTTTACCGCCATCGCATTGGAGGCAAAGAGCCGCAATGTTTACGCATGCGAGCTTCGCAGCGCGCTCAAAACACTTGTCGATTATCTCTCTCAAAGTCGCGGCATCCCCAACTGTACAAAGCTTCATAGCGCGATTTTCTTTGCCGCGAAGGAAGTCGTCGAGCTCCGGAAGTGAAAAAGGCGGTTCAACGGTCATAAACCCCTCGGAAAGAAGCCCTTCCCGTGAGGCAAGTATTGCCGTATTTGTAATTACCTTACCAAGGTACGCGCCCGAAATCATTTTCTCATAAAGACCTATGCCGGGGTTTTCAGAGGATAGATCAGTCATCACATCCGGCGCTCCACGTAAAGCCCTTGAAAAGTTTCCTGACTCACAGTTTATCGTCATGTCCGGCGCGTTTCGAAGCTTGGTGATTTTCGCGCCTTTCTCCGTATAGCAGGTGTTGAAACCCGTTCCAAGTATGAGCCCGCAGATGCCGTCGAACCCCGCTATCGGAAATTCCGCGGCTCCGCCCATCATGCTTGCTACCGTGTCGTTGAGGAGTGCAAAACTGAACTCTTTTAAAACGCTCTTCTCACGCAGTTTCTTTTTAAGCTCCTGCCCGATTATAAGCCCTACGGAGTTTTTCACAAAGACTCCCTTCGATAGGCGAAGTATCATTCCATCCCGGTCCGGAAATATCTCGGCAGGATAGGAAAAGCAGAAACCGATTCTATCGCTGACTTCTGTAAGCGGTAATATTTTATCAGCAATTTCGCTGAAAAATTCGTCTGCGGAAATTTCATGCAGGCTGCCCGGTATCGGATTTACTTCCATTCGTGTAATAATAGGTTTCCCATTTTCGAACGTGACAAGCGAGATGCGAAGGTTCGTTCCGCCCGCGTCGATTGCGATCACAGGTATTTTTTCAGGGGGTGTGCCGTAGGCGGAGATATAAGTGGGAATCATTTTCAGTGACGAATCCTCGCCATCAAGTCCCTTCTCCAGCTCGGAGAGGAACTCTTCCGTCGCGGCATGAATATCCGTCTGGTCCGGGTGCATAGATATTCCGCGCAGAAACTCATTTATTTCAGCTACTGTTCTTTCCATGTTATTTTCCCCCTGCTTTTGCCTGAATTAAGGCGACTGACCTATGAATTCAATAAAGTCCTTTTACAAATGTATTTTATCATACATTATTAAATTGTTCCATGGCTATTTGAAAATCATTATATTAATTTGCCAAAAATATAAAAAATCGCCCCGCACATTAACTGCGCAGAGCGTTTTTTTATCACAGCCATAAAAAAAACACTTCTTATCTATTAGTTTTGCCCAATAAATAACAAGTGTTTATAACAATGAACAAAAATGTTTTTAGGTATGGAAACCCTTTTTATAAATGTTATTAAGTATTCATAGGTGCGGTAAAATAATTCCGCAACATGAATCGCCTTGAATACCAATGCTTTGTTAACGCTCGGCTACCTTTCGTCTGAGGCTAAGGCAGTCAGCTATCATTGCGATGAACTCGCTATTTGTAGGCTTGCCTTTTACATTTGATACCGTATAGCCAAAAAACTTTTGTAGCGTCTCGATATCGCCTCTATCCCATGCGACCTCAATGGCGTGCCGGATGGCCCTTTCAACCCTTGATGGAGTGGTACTAAAGCGCTTTGCCACTGTGGGATAAAGTACCTTAGTGACAGAATTTATAATGTCCATATCGTTGATTGTGAGTATAATTGCTTCTCTGAGATACTGGTAGCCTTTGATATGCGCGGGAACACCGATTTCGTGTATGACCTCGGTGACCACCGCTTCAAGATTATCCTCGCGGCGGTACATATCAACACCCTGCTGCTTTGAACTCGCCGATGCAGAACGGCTGACTGCTGTCACCTGCCTGATACGGCTCAGGAGCGCCGGGATGTCGCAGGGCTTGGGCATAAAATAATATGCACCCAGTTCCGCCGCTTCTTGTACCACATGCTCGTTGAAGAAGCCCGAAACAATTATGACTGCCGGTTTTTGATTCATTTGCGAAAGTTTTTGCAGAACGCCAAGGCCGTCCAGCTTTGTAAGAACTAAGTCCATAACGATTACATTTGGATGTTTTTGCTCGATTAGTGCCAGCGTTTCGATGCCATCCCCCGCGGCACCTACGACTGCCATGTCTTCCTCTGAAGAGATCGTATCCGCCATTAAAAAACGAAAATCCTCTCCGGAATCTGCGATAAGTACCCTTGATTTGGTTTCCATAATATTCCCCTCCGTTATAATACATACACGGTAGGCCGTCTTTATCTTTAAGCACAATCACCGCCGAACGACTCTAATTTAACATATCTTCCCCCAAAGTGCAACAAAATAGTGCTAAATAATAACAGCTTTTTGTTTACATAATTCGACTTGTATCGACTTATTCAACTAATTTGACGGCATTTTATGTAAATCGACAAAATTCAGCAGTTTCTTCCCCATGACAATTGATTTGATATATGCAGAATTTACAAGATAATCCAAAAAAGTTTGTTTAGTATTTATGTCTTTTTTTCGCACTATTTGTGCCATTTTTGTCCGCAATTGTGCTTTTTATGTGGACATTTGTAGTGCTGAGCCGCATAAAAAACTTTGAGCCGCCTAACTTACGATTTTTTCCCAGAGTTTACATAATATTGTAGGATTCTCTGTTTGCTTATAGGATGTGTAATTAATATGTAATAAGGAAGTGTGCCGTAAATGCTCGGCAGAGCATTTACGGCACACTTCCTTATTATAAAGTCAAGCTGCCTTTCCCAGCGCCATGTCACCGACTTCGTCCAGCATCTTCTCAATTGATACGCCAAACCCTTTTGTGGGGTCGTTCACCATGACATGCGTCACAGCACCAATTAGCTTTCCGTTCTGAATGATTGGGCTGCCGCTCATTCCCTGCACTATCCCGCCAGTTTTTTCAAGAAGTCTTTTATCCTTTACAGAAATCATCAGGCATCTTCCATCTGCGTTACCTCTGTACACTCTGGTAATCTCAATCTCGTATTCATTGTTTTCCATGCCTTCAATGTTGGCAATGACTGTTGCTTTTCCAAGCTCAATTTCATCGCTAGAAGCCACGGGCATGGCCTTACCCGCATCCGGCTGTTCGGAATAGAGGACACCAAAAATCCCAAAGCGTGTGTTTTTTAGAATGTTGCCGCAGGCATTCTTTCCACTGAAATCTCCGCATAGCTCTCCGGGCGCGCCGGAGCAGCCTTTCTTAACCTCAACAACAGTCGATCGGAAGATATCGCCTTTCCCCAGTGGCATGATTACTCCAGAGTCGAAATCGTTAATTCCGTGCCCCAAGCCGCCGTACATTTTGGTCTGAGGATCATAGAATGTCATTGTTCCGATTCCTGAAACATTGTCTCTCAGCCAGATGCCCAGTTCGGCAACGCCGCTTTTCATATTAGGCTCAATTGTCAGTTGGAGCGTTTCACCTTTTCTTCGAATAGTCACCGATATCGGATCCCCTGTCAGCTTCGACATCTCAGCTTTGAACTCATCCGCGGAACCGATTTTAGTTGTGCCCAGCGTCGTTATCAGATCGCCCGGAAGAATTCCCGCGACCGCTGCCGGAGAGGGCGCTTGTCCGTTTTGTGTTGCGGACAGCCCTACAACCATTACCCCGTCGGTAAACATCTGTATTCCCACTGTGCAGCCCATAGGAACGAGCATCTTTTCCTGTGCCGCAAAAGCCGGCACTGACTGTGAGAATATGCAGATTGTAAGCGCCGCCGAAATAATGGCATTTCTGTATTTTGTTTTATTTTTGTAATTCATCCTTATTTCCCCCGCTTCTCGATTTTTAAAATCGCAGTATCATTATGTTCGACGAAGCGCAAAATAAGCGCGAATTTGCGTAACAAATTATTTCTCAATTACCTTTTCGGCTTTTTTCGCACATTAATAAGGGTATTATGAAAAAGGTAATTTTATTAGTGCGGGGGAATTTTTAAAAATCACGGAAATTGCTGTCTGTCGAACCAAGCAGTTATCAGCGCACTGAGCGAATGGAGGTGTTTATGAAACAGTGCAGTCCGTGTTTTAATCCATCAGATAATGGCGAAGTTTTTTTTACAGACGGCTCGCCGCCACAAGTTCCAAGCTCCGACGCTGTTTATAATGAGATGAACAGGCTCGCCGGAAAATACGCTTGTGCGAAGCTTTCTGAGTTCGGCAAAAGCGTTATGGGAAAACCTTTGTTAAATATTTGTGCGGGCTGCGGAAAACGGAAAGTCTTGTACAGCGCTTCTCATCACGCAAACGAGTGGATAACTACGCTCGTGCTTTTGAAATTCATGAATGAGCTTTTTGAAAAGTCGCGCACGAATGATCAAATTGAGGCTTTTAACGCAAAAGACTTGCTGAACAGAGCCACTCTCTGTTTTGTTCCCCTGATAAATCCCGATGGTGTCGATCTTGTATTGGGAAAATTATTAAGTGGGAAAAATTTCGAGCAAGCAAAAAAAATTGCCGGGAACTATTCGTCCATACCTTTTCCTTTGGGCTGGAAGGCCAATATCGAGGGAACAGATTTGAATCTTCAGTATCCAGCCAACTGGGAAAAGGCAAAGCAAATCAAATCCGATCTGGGCTTTGTTAGCCCCGCTCCGCGGGATTACGTCGGCACAGCTCCTCTCTCAACTCCCGAAAGCCGCGCGTTCGCTAATTTTACACGGAATTTAAACCCCGATATAGTTGTGGCGCTCCATAGCCAAGGAAAGGTCATCTATTGGAAGTTTGCAAACTACGAGCCTTGGGGCGCATATGAGCTCGGATTAAAGCTTGCTGAGGCAAGCGGATTTGAGCTTTCGCAGACTCCTCCCGAGAGCGACAACGCAGGTTATAAGGACTGGTTCATTCAGGATTTCGGCCGTCCCGGGTATACAGTCGAAATAGGGCTCGGAGAAAGTCCCTTACCGCTTTCGCAGTTTGGGACTATATATGCCGAGGTGGCGCCCCTTCTCGCAACTGCCGCGAATGGATAAAGCCGTACATTCCGAGCTTCAGAGAGGCTTACAGTAGTTCTGAACAGCTCGAAAAGACGGCCTTATTGTGGTAGCTATAAATTACCTTCTTCTGAAATTTGCTGAGATTTCGCTCAGTGCCTCAGAAGCTTCCATTTTGAATTCGTCCTTTTTCGCGATGTCGCCCAGCGCGACAATTCCGACCAGTATGCCGTCTTCAGTGACAGGAAGCCTGCGTATCTGGCTCATCCCCATTCGTTCTGCGACCTTTTCAGTATCCTCGAACGGTGAGGCGGTTATTAGGCTGCGGCTCATAACCTCTCCGATCCTGACTTCCTGAGGATTAATGTTTCCTGCAACACATCGAAGAACGATGTCTCTGTCCGTAACGATACCTTTAAGCTTGTTTTTTCCGTCCCGTACCGGCAAGGATCCAATGTTGTGCTGTTTCATGAGTCTTGCCGCCGCAATCACCGGCTCGTCTTCATTGATCGAAATAACGTGTTCGGTCATGATTTCGCTGATATTCACGCTTTCTCCTCCTTATTTTATCATTTGATGTACCGATAAAATAAGTATCGTCCCGGCAGGGCACAATTATTCGTCTCAGCAAGGTAAAAAATCAAAATATGCTTTTTGCCAGTTCCGACGAATTTTAACTGAATTTTAACTATACATATTATTAATGTATTGAGTCATTTTTCGGTATTCCGTTCCTTATTGATTGGAGCTTTGGCTTAGCTCCTTCAAAGCAGGAGCGGCGGCATCCGCAAAGAGCCTGACAGCATTGAGCGCCTCCGATAAAGAATTGCCGCTGCTCCCAACCTCCAATATCAGATAACCTGTGGACAGGTGCTGATTGTACCGTTCTTTTTTAAGGGCTATCGGTCTCGGAAGTGATGGATATTTTGCAACGACAGCCGACTGGAGATAGAGTGCGAATTTAAGATTCTCCTGCCAGTTAGGGTGCTCCAGGCCATTTTCTCCGGTTCCCACAAGCAGCATGAACTGAGCGCAGGGCTTTCCGTCCGACTCTGCTACGGTTTTGTACACTACATCATTATCCCCGATAGCGTCCCTGTGAACGTCAAGAACAACGGAAATACTCGGATATTTTTTTAGATAACTTTCAACTGCCGCTTGGCTTTTTGCGTAACTTCCGGTATAGCTCGGATAATCGTAAATACTTCTGTCATGTATGACGGAAAGCCCGTAGCTTTCAAAGCAGGAGGCAAGCTCATCTCCGACTCGGATGACACTGTGTTCGGTATCTTGGGTCCTGAATGTATCGGAAACCTTGTAGCTGTCCGTATCATCCTGTGTATATGCTTCACTTCCGTGGGTATGTATAATTAGTACCTGCGGGCCATCAGATGCAAGCTTCACCGATGTCCCGGCCGAAGCGAGAGTGCCAATGTCGAGCTCATAGCTTGTATCATTGGAAATCACCATTCCGCCCTCAATCGTAGTCGGAAGAACAGCTTGAGATTCCTTAGGTTTCGGCATTTCTGTTTCCGGTACCTCCACTTCCGAAGGAAAAGGAGGGAGCGTTTCGCTCGTGAGCTCCGAATTTGTCTCGGCTGTTTGGCTTATGTCTGCATCATCGCCGCCAGAGGATGAAGATTCCGTCTTTGTTCCGGTCTGCATCAAGCCGCTTTCCCTTGCAAAACGGAAAATCAGATCTCTGGTATGAGGATCGGAGCCAACGCTCTGCACAGCGTAAACCCCAAAAATGATGAGTACCGTGACCGCAATGCCCTTTTTGATATTCAAGGCGCCCCTCCTCTCTCTTTCCGTATATTGATTTTATGCGTCCTTTCGAGTTTTAATAACCGAAAGGGTGAGAGGGCTCCAGAGTATAGCAATTTGTCCAAAACCTTGCGCAACATCCCTGATGCGGAAAAAGAACGCTTTACATAATGAAAAATTATTGACAACCATCTTGCATTTTACATGGTTCTACCCCCTGTTTACCCCCACCACATGAAAATATTTTTCCAATGTGCACATACAACATTTTGTGCTAAGCCCTTGAAAATACAGGGTTTTTCTCATCATTTTGGGCTTATGTGTACAATTCATCATTTCTGATATGTCAATTTGTACAATTTTGCTCTTGTTTTTTGTACATGCTAATGAATATAATTATGTCAGAATACCGTAATACTGTAATTGTCTCTATCGATAAATATTCAAGAATAGGAGCGTGTTATGAAAAAGTTGATACTTAAGAAAATTTCCATAATATGCGCTATTTGTTTGATTGTGTGTATGACCGGCGGGTTTGTGAGCGGTAGTAATGCTAGCGCCGAAGCAGCGAACACGAGCAGCATCACTGAAAGCACAAGCGGCTACCTTGAAGTTGTTGGCAACACCGCCGAAAATATAGCCACCGCGGCGGATGCAACTGCTTCCAATGCTGTCTCCATGTACATAAATGGAATTAGAATGGCTGATGGCATTAAAGTCGAAGATACTACATACGTTTCTCTAAGAGCGTTTTTAAGCGTCATTGGAGATCAAACCGATATCGCATGGGATTCAAATGCCGACACAGCGACAGTAACCGGCAAGGATCTTAAAATGTCGGCAACTGTTGGATCAAAGTATATGACGGTCAACGACCGCTGCTTCTATCTGCCCAAGGGTGTACTTGTTATTAACGGTTCTCTCTGTCTGCCCGTCCGCGAACTGACGAAAATATTTCAGGCGCAATTAGAATGGGACACTGTTGCCTCCGCCGTGAGCATAACTGCGGATGATTCCTCGGTAATTGAAGACGGCGAAAGCTTTTATAACGCTGAGGATCTTTATTGGTTGTCGCATCTAATTAATGCGGAAGCAGGCAACCAATCTCTCGAAGGCAAGATAGGCGTTGGCGACGTAGTCATGAACCGTTTGGTCAATCCCTCCTGCCCGAAGACTATCTACGGCGTTATTTTTGACAATAAGTACGGCGTTCAGTTCAGCGTTACGGAGGGCGGTATTTACGAAGAGCCCAACGAGGAATCCGTCATTGCGGCAAAGATTTGTCTTGAGGGCTACAACATTGTTGGGGATTCAATATATTTCGTGAACCCGCAGGTCGGTGTTTCTTCTTGGTTTGCGCAGACCCGTGTATTCGTCGTGAACATCGGTCAGCATGATTTCTATGCATAGCAGTAGACTAAAATGAAATAATATGATAATATACAGGGCGTATCAAACGATGCGCTCTGTTTGTTTTCAATCTTTCTGGTTTTCAACATATGTCTTTTCAACCGAAAAGGGCTTTCATCAGATGTCCTCTCACATTGCTCCAAGGAGGAGTATCCTCAATGTTCAATAGGCTTCGCGAAATTATGGCAGGTAGGAACGGCTTCGACAGGCTGAGTATAACGCTTATTGTTCTGGCGTTCATTCTTTACACCCTTGCCTTCTTATCTCCCGTTATCGCAATTTTTGCTCTTGCTTTCGCCGCTTACGCGATTTGGCGCGCTTTTTCGAAACATGTTGCGAAACGCAGGGAGGAAAATTATCGTTTCACCCGTATATACGGCGATATTACCGACTCCTTTACGCAGTGGAAATTTCACAGACAGCAGAAAAAGCAGTATCGATTTATTGCCTGTCCAGATTGTAAAAGCATACTGCGCCTACCTCGCGGCAAGGGAAAAATCAGCATAACCTGCCCGAAGTGTGGGCTTAAATTTAAAGGGAAAACATAAGGCAAACTCTGTTTTCCGCAAAACGTCCGGAGGGACTAAATGCAGCAAATATTAAAAGACGGATTTGAAGCACTTGGACTGCCGTTCACAGAAGAAATGTCCGAACGCTTCCAAAAATACTACAATTACCTGACAGAGAAAAATGCGGTTATGAACCTGACCGCCATCGAAGGTGTAGAGGGTACCGCGCGCCTGCATTTTCTGGACTGCGCGGCTCTATGCTCAGTTTTCGATTTTTCCAAAGCCTCTGTTATCGATGTCGGAACAGGCGCGGGTTTTCCCGGGCTTCCTCTCAAGATTGCTATGCCCTCTCTATCGCTCACTTTGCTTGACAGCCACAAAAAGCGCATGGATTTTCTCGAAGAGACCTGTCGCAGGCTTGATCTTTCCGATGTTCGCTGCATCTGTGCAAGGGCGGAGGAAACAGTTGACGATATCGGCGGCAGCTATGAAGTTGTCGTTTCCCGCGCCGTGGCCCGCTTAAACATACTCTGCGAGCTTTGTATGCCCTTTGTTCACGTCGGCGGGGTCTTCATAGCCATGAAGGGGCCCGACTGCGAGGAGGAGCTCAAGGAGGCATTCAGAGCGATTACAGTTCTCGGAGGTAAAACCCCCGAGGTCAAAAAATACACGATTCCCGGTACCGATATAGTCCACAGTGCCGTTATTATCAAGAAGTTAAGGCCCACTCCGACGGAATACCCCCGCCAGTTCGGGCAAATTAAAAAAGCCCCCCTGTGACTAGCCCACAACCAGATTTCGAATACGGATATGGGTATAATAACCGCAAGGCGGCCATTATACAGCATTTCATGCATATACCACAACGGCGTTTTGCACCTGTGGTACAATAATTTCTACTAATAAAATAAAGGAGAGAAAATTATGTCAGTTATTACAATTACAAGCCAGAACTTTGAAAAAGAAGTCACCTCCTCCGAAAAACCTGTCCTGATAGATTTCTGGGCAAGCTGGTGCGGACCCTGCCGAATGCTCTCCCCTATTGTGGACGAAATCGCCGAAGAGCGCGATGATATTAAGGTCTGCAAGGTGAACGTCGATGACGAGCAGGCGCTTGCAGGACGCTTCGGGGTCATGAGCATTCCAACTCTTGTTGTGATTCAGAACGGACAGCTCAAAAACAAGTCCGTAGGCGTCATTCCAAAAGAGAAAATTCTTTCTTTAATCTGACCCGTAGGTATAATACAAAACAGCTTTGAGGGTATTTAGAAATATTTCTAAATACCCTCTTGACATTTTCTAAAATAGGAGTATATTCTATTTCGAAATAAATCTAAATAGCGGAGGTGAGCACAGTGAGTTTTCCGGAGACCTTCAAAGCCCTTTCAGATCCAATTCGGCGCGAAATCCTTATAATGCTGAAACAAGGAAAAATGTCCGCCGGAGAGATCGGTCAGGCCTTCGATATGACCGGTGCTACAATCTCATACCACCTTTCGCAGCTCAAAAGATCCGGACTAATCATCGAAAGCAAATATAAAAACTATATATATTATGAGCTCAACACCTCGGTATTTGAGGAAGTCATGCTGTGGTTTTCACAGTTTGGAGGAAATAAGGATGAAAAATAAGAATAACTCTCAGATCATACTCTCAACATTGGTCTGTCTTGTCCCAATTATTCTGGCTCTCGCGTTATACGACAAGCTCCCTGCGAGGCTTCCGACTCACTTCGATATTAATGGCAATCCCGACTCTTATTCATCAAAAGCAGTTGCCTGCTTCGCTTTCCCCATAGGGCTTGCCCTTATCAATTTGTTTACCCATTTTATTATGAACGCCGACCCGAAAAGAAAAAACTCTAACATCATCATCAGGAACGTAGGATATTGGGCTATTCCTATAGCATCGCTGATTTTCGTGCCTGTCACTCTGTTCAAAGGGCTTGGCTATGATTTACCCATTGCAATGATCTGTTCGGCTCTTGTTGGACTGCTCTTCCTGATAATCGGCAACTACATGCCGAAAAGCCGCCAGAGTTACACGGTCGGTATAAGACTACCGTGGACACTCGACAATGAGGAGAATTGGAACAAGACTCACCGCTTCGGCGGTTTTGTCTGGGTCCTCGGGGGGCTTGCGGTTATTGTCAACACCTTCATCGGCAGCTTCTATATAATGCTTGCCGCCATAGTGTTGATGGTGGTGCTCCCTGTTATCTATTCATATCTTTTATATCGCAGACAAACCATTAATAAGGAGGAAAAATAATGAAGAAAATTCTGTTGCCCGTTATTGCAGTCATATTAATCTTCTCTCTCGCCGCGTGTTCGTCTAACAAACTTGCGGACATCTACAAGGAGGATGAGGTGATTGCAAAAGCGAAAAACGTCGTTGAGACCATTAACACGCAGGATTACGACGCAGTTGTGGCTTTTGTCCGTGAAGACTTACAGAACCAGCTAACAGCGGAAAGTCTTGAAAGCGCCTGGAAGTCTACGCTTGATGAATCCGGTGCGTTCAAGGATTATAAGACCACTGTTACATACGGACAGAAAAGCAAATCTACTGGCGAGGATTACGCAATCTGTGTGCTCGTCTGCACCTATGAGAACTCGACCCGCACCTTTACGCTTTCATTTGATAAGGACCTAGCAGTCGTTGGAATGTACATGAAATAACAGCAAAAAAATGAGATGCCGTCCAAAGAGGACAGCATCTCATTTTTTCTTTTCATAGCGTCAGTGTTCCGTTCTCGTCCTGCAAGAGAATGAAAATTTTTTCCTGCTCACCTGTCATTGCGTTGACGTATATCAGAAAGCGCTGGCCATTTGCATCCTCGCACTCGAATTCGTAGCAAAAAGTTTCGTTTTTCCCAGCACTGGGAATGATTGTTTTATTAATGTTTACAATATTCAAATCGCTCGGCACCTTACTTTTCGCGCTCTCCTCGTTTAACGCTGCGGCGGGGATAGAACGCTGCGTGTGTGATTTAATATATCCTGTCGCGTCAAAGCTCTGCAGCGACCCGTCGTCCATCGCTATACCGACTTTAATGAGGTCCGGATAGCAGACTACGCCGTTTTCGGTATAGGCAAAGTTGGCTGTCAGAATATTGTTGTCTATCATATAATAGCTTTCGCGCATATTGCTATAGCCCTTACGCTCTAAAAGTTTCTTCGCGGCGTCAAGCGCTTCCTTTGCGCTAATTATGCTTTGCTCGACAAGCCTTGAGCTGACTGCCTGATAGACCAATCCGCCCTTTTTGCTGACTGTCACTCTGGTCACATCGTCATTTAGCTTTGCTTCATAGCACAGAGAAACTATATCTGCGTTTAGCTCACCCGTGGGATATATCTGCTCCGCGCGTATACCGAGGAACTTTGCCGCCTCCTTACGCCCCGCAGTATCGTCTATATCATTGAGTCCTTCCAGCATCAGCGGCTTTAACCCATCGAGATGCTCCGAAAATGGTCCGTCGTATATCAGACTCGGTGTTTCCGGAAATTCCTGTTCAACGGAGCTTAAGCCGTCTCCCAAAGTCTGCGGCAGGAGCTCCTCCTCGCTCTTGTCTTGCTCTGCTACTGTTTTTGCATACTGATCGATGCTTACAAGTCCGCTCCCCATTTCGTTTTGCAATGAATTGAGATTCTGGGCGAGCAATGCAGTCGTTTCCGAAAGCGCACGCAAATTATCCTTTTCCTCCTGAGAGAAGCCCTCGCCTTTGGCGGCTTTTCTTGAAAGAGCATAGGCGTAGTCCCCCACTCTGCTGATAAAGCCCGCAGTCTTCTCCATTTCGTTTGCGGAATAAGGCATAACGCCGAGCGCCATTTTGGCAAGGAGTGCCTTACCATAGACCTCAGTGCAGACAGCCCCCGCCATTGAAGGGGAAGTGACGAGCAGACTTTTTTGCAGCGCCGTATCCATATCTCTTACGCTCGACACGACCTCGGCAAAGGCATGACGATAATTCGCGGCTATATATTGATCATCGTTATCCAGCTTTTGCTTTGTAACGACCCCGAATGCTGTAGCTGCTACTGCAACCACGGCAAGAAGTGAAATTATCGTTATGGCTGTTCTTTTTCTCATTTGACCTCCCTCGCGCCGCCCGGCGCAATTTGTGTTATTTTGTAAGTGCATACTTTGCAGTCGTTTTCCGAGAACGAAAGCAAGTTATTTTTGCTTTTTTTAAGAGAAAATACAAAACGCCCCTTATGTGCATATTTTTACACAAAAGGAGCGCTTTTAGTTGTGTTATTTTTTTCTTATAATCAGTTGAGAATCATTACCGTTTTTATCATTGCAAAAAGCCTTGGCTGATGGTTTTTTGCCTCGGTGTTCTCATAGCTTGAATAGAGCCCTAAACATCCTCCGTCATATTCGATGAAATACGAACAGGCGTTTTCAGATTCCAAATAATATGCAGTATAATTATCAAGCTCTACTTCGCCCTCTTCGATCGTCGCGTCTTCATTATTTGCAATTATTTTTTTCGACTCCGCAACAGCTTCCTCAACAGATTTTCCTGCCCACGGAAATATATGAACACTGCACACCGGATATTCTCCTGTTGCGACAGGCAAAATGTCATATTCAGCCTCAAACGCCCTTATTCTATACCTATCTAAGTCTATATAGAGTCCAACATTAACCTTAGCCATAAGAGAGTAGTCAATTTCCGCATAAGTCATTGTGACCGTTTCTTTCTGACCTTCTATATCTATCACAAAATCCTTGGCATCTCCATATTGGGGTTCAGGCCATCCATAAGAGCTTTCCGGTTCCGGCAATTCATTCTCAATTTCTGAATCTAATGTTGCGCTTACTGCTGGTGAAGTATTATCTGATGGTAAAGGCACAGCTTGCTGCATTGTACATCCAACAAGCATTATTGCAAATAGTGTAGCAACCAAAGCTAGAACACTCTTAACAGCTTTCATAATACTTCCCCCATTATTAACTTAATAATGTTTGTTAGCCTAGCTTTTCAATTCCAATTTTTACACGACGTATGGTTTCGTTTTTGCCGAGTATATGGCAAATCTCGACCGCGCCGCCCGGTGTAACGGCTTTTCCAGCCACCGCGATACGCAGCGGCCACATGAGCGTAGCGTTTTTCACTTCGCGCTTTTCGGCAAGTCCGATGAGTGTATCGTGTATATTTCCCTCCGTCCAGTCGGCCATTGCTTCAAACGAGGGCAGCACTATGTTCAGCATATCGAGCGAAACCTCGGCGTCCGTCTTGGACTTTTTATTCGTAAAGAGCTCAATGTCATATTCTGGCAGCTCATCAAAAAAGTCAACCTTTTCAGGGATGTCCGTGAGCTTATCCGTGCGCGGCTGAAGAATCGAGGCAAAAAGTGAAATGTCGATAGCGGAGTTTTTCACACTTTGGCGAATATAAGGACCGGCAAGCTCCGTAAACTTTTCCGGCGACAGAGCCTTGATATATTCTGCGTTAAAATATGTGAGCTTCTCTATATCAAAGATTGCGGGAGATTTTGAAATACCCGAAATGTCAAATGTCTCGCATAGATCGTTGAGCGAATAAATTTCCTGCTCCCCGCCGGGACTCCAGCCCAGAAGCGCAACGTAATTCAGCACCGCATCCGTCAGGTAGCCCTGACTGAGCAGGTCCTCATAGCTTGGGTCGCCGTGACGTTTTGACATTTTGTTCTGGTGGTCGCGCATGACGGGCGAGCAGTGGACATATTTGGGTATTTCCCAGCCGAAGGACTCGTAAAGCAGGTTGTATTTCGGCGCGGAGGCAAGATATTCGCTGCCGCGAACGACGTGGGTTATGCCCATCAGGTGGTCGTCAACGACGTTTGCAAAGTTATAGGTCGGAAGCCCATCGGATTTCATCAGCACATTGTCGTCCAGCGTGTCATTCGGAACGGTGATGTCGCCGAAAATCTCGTCGTGGAAGGTCGTTGTGCCCTCGCGCGGGATACGCTGGCGTATAACGAACGGCTCTCCTGCTGCGGCTTTCGCGTCCGACTCCTCTTTCGTCAGTCGTGCGCAGGGATTTTCGAATTTTTTGAATTCGCCGCTATCGTCATCGTTATCGTCCTTTTGACAGAAGCAGCGGTAGGCCCCGCCCTTTTCGATCAGAAGTTCGGCATATTTGCCGTAGAGCTCGCGGCGCTCAGTCTGTATATAGGGTCCGACAGGGCCGCCAATATCAGGACCTTCGTCGTGCGTAAGATGGCAGTCGCGCAGCGTCTTGTAAATAACGTCGGTCGCGCCCTCAACAAGTCTGCCCTGGTCAGTGTCCTCAATGCGGAGGATAAATTTGCCCCCGCTCTTCCTTGCAATCAGATATGTGTAAAGCGCGGTGCGCAGATTGCCGACGTGCATATATCCCGTGGGACTCGGAGCAAAACGCGTTCTCACTTCACCGTGAGGAATGCGTTTTTCCATGTCCTCAAACCATTTCATGTCCATGCTTTTCGATTTCTCCTTTGTATCCGTTTGAGCTATACAGTATAATATTTTATATCGCGGGGATTGTCAAGCAATGTTAAAACGTGGTACAATACCTAATTAGAATATTGATAAAAGGTCTGTGAGGTATCGTTATGGCGCATAATATTTCTGAAAGAATGTTCGGACTCACTCAGAGAAATTCGACCGTCCGCGAGATGTTCGAAGAAGGCAACAGACTTGCCGCTTTATACGGTAGGGAGAACGTTTATGACTTCAGTATCGGAAACCCTAATTTCCCCGCTCCCGAAAAGGTGAAGGATGCGGTTTTCGATGTTATGAGTAGCGAGCCCTCCACTATGGTGCACGGTTATATGTCCAACGCGGGCTATACCGACGTACGTGCTGCTGTCGCGGGCTCTTTGAATAATCGCTTCGGCACAGCTTTTGACGTTCAAAACATTGTCATGACGGCAGGCGCTGCCGGAAGCCTGAACGTCATTCTTAAAACGCTCTTGAATCCTGGTGACGAGGTAGTCGTTATTGCCCCGTTCTTCCTTGAATACGGCAATTATATAGCAAACTACGACGGCGTTTTAGTCGTGGTTCCGCCTAACGCGCCTGATTTTCAGCCGGACGCCGAGGCTATTGGCAGAGCGCTGACTCCGAAAACGAAAGCTCTCATCTTGAATTCTCCCAACAACCCGACAGGCGTGATTTACTCCGAGGAAGCCATTAAAAAAATCGCCGCGGTTCTTGAAGCGAAGCAAAAGGAATTCGGGCACGCTATATACATTCTTTCCGACGAGCCTTACAGAGAGCTCGCCTATGACGGTGCCGAGGTTCCTTGGCTCACGAAATTTTACCGCAACACAATAGTCGGCTATTCATGGTCAAAGTCTCTTTCTCTTCCGGGCGAACGTATTGGCTATCTCGTTATCCCTTCTGAAGCGGACGACAGCGCTCTCATCATTGACGCTGCCGCAATTGCAAACCGCGTGATGGGCTTTGTAAACGCTCCCTCTCTCATGCAAAGAGTCGTGATGCACTGTTTGGACGAGAGAACGGACATCACCTCCTATGATAACAACCGCAAAATGCTCTTTAACGGTCTGAAAGACGCGGGCTTTGAATGCGCATATCCGCAGGGTGCGTTTTATATGTGGGTTAAATCGCCTTGCGACGATAAGGAGTTCTGCGGCCATGCCAAGAAACACAACATTCTCGTCGTGCCAGGTTCCTCCTTCGCCTGCCCCGGATATGTCCGTATCGCATACTGTGTGAGCCCCAGCACTATAGAGGGCTCACTCCCGGGCTTTTTAAAGCTCGCGGAAGAGCTATCACTCTAAACAAAACAAAGGAATATTCTAAAATGGACGAAAAAGCTATTGATAAGAAAACTATATTCAGCGGAATCCAACCCTCGGGGGATCTGACCCTCGGCTCCTATCTCGGAGCAATCAAAAACTGGGTTGAGCTTTCGGATACCTATAATTGCTATTACTGCATCGTTGACTTGCACGCGATAACAGCGCGCCAGAATCCGGCGGAGCTTCGGCGCCGCACGCTCAATCAGCTTGCGCAGTACATCGCCTGTGGACTTGATCCGCAAAAGAACACGATTTTCATACAGAGCCACGTTCCCGCGCACGCAGAGCTTGCGTGGATTCTGAACTGCTACACCATGTTCGGCGAGCTTTCTCGAATGACGCAGTTCAAAGACAAGAGCGCGAAGAATGCCGACAACATAAATGCGGGGCTTTTCACCTATCCCGCTCTTATGGCGGCCGATATTTTGCTTTATCAGACGGACCTTGTGCCGGTTGGGGAGGATCAAAAACAGCACGTCGAGATTACACGCGACATTGCCACGCGCTTTAACGGCATCTATGGCGACGTCTTCAAAATGCCCGAGTCCTATATACCCAAGGTCGGCGCGCGCATAATGAGCCTGTCAAGCCCCGATTGCAAAATGTCGAAATCCGATAAAGACCCCGGCGGCTGCATTTATATCATGCAGAAACCCGATGAGATTATGCGTTCCTTCAAGCGTGCAGTAACTGACAGTGAAACTTGTGTACACTGCAATCCGTCTGAAAAGCCGGGAGTATCGAACCTGATGCAGATTTATTCGGTCGCAACGGGCAAAAGCTTTGCGGAAATCGAAAATGAATTCTGCGGCAAGGGCTACGGAGATTTCAAAACAACAGTCGGCGAAGCCGTTGTCGAGCTTCTGCGTCCTATTCGCGAGGAGGCCGAGCGCCTTATCGCGGACAAGACCTATCTTGAGAGCATCTATAAAGAGGGCGCGGAAAAGGCTTCCCGCACCTCCGCTAAAACCCTGCGGAAGGTTTATAAAAAAGTCGGATTCGTAGAAAGATAGAATTTCGGCGAAACAGTAATTGTGCGGATATCTCCGTACAGTGAAAGGAACATATTGCTATGCCTTTAGATACAACGCTTGCGATAAGAATATTAATAACTGTTGCGGTCGGCTTCATCATCAGCTTCGCCGCAACTCCAATAGTTAAAGGCTTTGCTCAAAGAGTCGGAGCAATGGATGTTCCCGGCGAGGCGAGAAGAGTTCATGACCACCCGATACCCCGTATGGGCGGACTTGCAATCTTCCTCGGTTTTCTTCTTAGCGTACTTCTTTTCGCAGATATAACACGTCAGATGCAGGGCATACTTCTCGGTTGTGTCATCATCGTCGCGACTGGGGCTGTTGACGATATAATTTCTCTCAACGCATGGGTTAAGCTCGCTTTGCAGATTCTAGCCGCAGTCGTTGCTGTCCTTCACGGGGTTGAAATTAATGTTCTGGCTAACCCCGCCGTGTGGAGCTCCAAGGCTTACCTCATCCTCGGCAACCTGTCGATACCCATTACAATACTGTGGATAGTCGGAATAACCAACTCCGTCAACCTCATCGACGGACTGGACGGACTCGCTGTCGGCGTCTCAACTATCAGCAGTCTTACGATGCTCGTCATCGCGCTTCTGGTTTCGGACGGCAGCGTTGCCGTCGTTCTTGCGGCGCTTGCCGGAGCCTGCGTAGGCTTCATGCCTTATAACCTCAATCCTGCTAAAATATTCATGGGTGATACGGGCGCACTCCTGCTGGGCTATGTGCTTGCAACCATGTCCATACTTGGGCTTTTCAAGTTTTACGCTGTTGTGTCCTTTGCCGTTCCGCTACTCGCGGTAGCGGTTCCGCTTTTTGACACGGTTTTCTCCTTCTGCCGCCGTCTTTTAAGAGGTCAGAGTCCTATGCACCCGGACAGAGGACATTTCCACCATCGACTAATCGATATGGGTCTGAGCCAGAAGCAGGCTGTCGCCGTGCTTTATTCAATCAGTGCCATACTGGGTCTTGCCGCCGTTGTAATCACGACAAGCGGCGAGATAAAAGCGCTAATTCTGATTCTCGGTTTTTGCCTGTGCGCCTTTCTGTGGGCTTTCGTCTATGGCAAGCTGCACCACAGCAAGGAAGAAATCTTTACCGAAATAAAAGCCAAACCCATTACAGAGAAATCCGACGAGGGTGTGGAGGACGATAATGAAACCCATTAGAGTAATGCTGGTTTTCGGCACAAGACCCGAAGCCATCAAAATGGCGCCTTTATACCTTGAGCTCAAGAGCAGACCGGAGTTTGACTGCATTGCTTGCGTTACCGCACAGCACCGCGAGATGCTGGACGAAGTGATGAACTGCTTCGGTATTAAGCCGGACTATGACCTTGACGTGATGAAAGAGGGTCAAACCCTGTCGTACATCACTAGTAGCGTGCTGACCGGTCTTGGCGAGGTACTCAAGGAAGTGAAGCCTGACCTTGTTCTCGTCCACGGCGACACAACAACAGCGTTTGCGGCTGCTCTCGCTGCCTTCTATGAGAAAATACCTGTCGGGCATGTGGAAGCCGGACTTCGCACCTATGACCGCTATTCGCCCTATCCCGAGGAAATGAACCGCAGCCTTATCGGCAGACTAGCGGCTTACCACTTTGCGCCCACGGCACAGAACGCACGTAACCTGAACAAGGAAAGCATAGTCGAGAATATATTCGTCACCGGTAACACCGTTATCGACGCGATGAAATATACTGTCGGAAACGGCAGCTTTAAAACGGAAACTCTCAAAGAGCTCGATTTCAGCGCTAGCCGTGTAATTGCAATGACCTGTCACCGCCGTGAAAACTACGGCGAGCCGATGGAGAGCATTTTCCGTGCGGTGAGACGTGTTGCGGAAACCTTTAACGATGTGAGAATTGTCTATCCCGTGCATCTCAGCCCCTATGTCCGCGAAACCGCCGGTAAATTCTTAAACGGTGCGCCAAGCATTAGCCTCATTGAGCCTCTCGACGCAATGGAAATGCACCGTCTCATGTCGAAAAGCTACTTCATCATGACCGACAGCGGCGGAATTCAGGAGGAGGCTCCCGCTCTGGGTAAGCCTGTCCTTGTAATGAGATGCGAAACCGAACGACCCGAAGCGGTTGAAGCAGGAACAGTTGTACTCGCTGGTGTAAGTGAAGAACGTATATATTCCCTTGCCTGTGAACTTCTTAATGACAGCACCGTATATGACAGCATGGCGAAAGCTGTCAATCCCTACGGAGATGGTAACGCCTGCCCCCGAATTGCAGAGGCAATACTTTTCAGCTTTGGCGCACGCGATAAGCGCCCGGAGGATTTTCGCCCATGAAAAAGGGTATCACAATTGGAATCATCGCCTCGGTAATACTTGCCGTGGTCGCATTTCTGATTATAACATATGCACAGAGAGCTAATTCCCATGTTGTCTCTCTGCCCTCACCTGCAGTCGAAAGCAGCGGAGGCTTTATCAATGACGGCGTCAACCGCGTTGAGGTCAATCCCGAGACAGTTAAAGTTGTCCTCGGGACTTTAGTGCGCCCTGAAAGTTTTTCTCGCTCCTACACGGTTAAGTCAGTTTGGGTCGGGGGGCAAAGCGAAGAAACCCTCAGCTATTGGCAGTCAGGTAAAAACATAAGACTCAGTATTTCAAAAAATAAAACTGTCAGGAACATACTTGTACGCGGCAGCGACCTTTATGTCTGGTATGACGGTTCTTCCGGAGTTTTTGAATCAAAGCTCGGTGAGAGCACCGTAGGTGAGGAAGTTGATAGATTTTCCGGCCTTATCACCTATGAGGATATAATGGATATTCCGCAGGAGGACATTATCGATGCTTACTATATCGAGCAGTCGGTTAAACCCTGCATATATGTCGAGTATAAAAGCGGAACGCTTAATTATGTAAGCCAATTGTATATTGCGATTGATACAGGACTTCTTGTATCCGCAAGCAAATACGACGGAGGTAAGCTAATCTATTCAATGGAATCCGTATCCACTGAACTTTCAACTCCCTCCGAAAGCGTGTTTGATGTACCTTAAAGAAACAGCATGGCTCCCGCTATAAGTAAGAACTCGATATCTTTACTTTCGCGGTAAAGAAGATACATGACAGCGACCAGGATTATATCCTCAAGCTCAAGGTTGGGTCTCGTAATTCTTGAGAGTAAACCTCCAAGTATTCCTCCCTGCCCGCCACTCGACGTTCCGCCGAGTCCGCCAAGTATACCGCTAAGTCCTCCTCCGAGGCCGCTGAGTATTCCCCCCTGTCCGCCGCCGAGCCCACCGAGTATACTACCGAGCCCGCCGCCTGACTTTCCGCCGAGCCCTCCAAGTATGCTTCCAAGCCCACCGCCCGAATTTCCACCGAGGCCGCTTAGTATATTGCCTAGTCCTCCGCCCGAATTTCCACCGAGGCCGCTTAAAATATTGCCTAATCCGCCGCCCGGTTTAGCTCCTAGCCCGCTGAGAAAACCTTCGAGTCCGCCGAGATTACCCGACTGACCCGACGGTTTTCTTAATATTTCACTATCCGCGCCGGACTCCTTAAAAGGCTCGGGAACTATAAAAGTATCCGGTTCCGGCAATCTCTCGTATACGCCGGTGTTACCGATATATCTTTTCATTTTCTACCCTCCCCTGATAAGCGGCGTTGCTACTCCCACAACACGCATGGCTTTTGCGAATATTATCGCTTTTTCGAGTCTAGCTCTTCTTTCTTCTGAAAGCCATGGCTTCAATGCATTAAAAAGTTCGCGTTTGTCGTTATTCGGGTGTAGTGTTTCACCAATAATGTTTTTAACCAAGGGTCCCGATAACAGCTTTCTGATTGTGTCGTTGCCTAGCAGAGTCTGCGCCGTCGATGCCAGACTGGCAATGTCCACTCCCGGCAGTAATGTTTCAAGCGACGGAGTCTCTGGCGACGCGGATCCTGAGGGCACCGTAGGCGTCTCGCCGCCCTCCGCGCCCATAAGCTTGCCGGCCATATCCATGATTTTTTTCATTTCCTCGGGATTTGAAAGTATCCCGTTAATCATTCCCTCCAGATCGCTCATAGCCTGACCCTCCCAGTCCTATTTTTTTCCGAAATTCTCGCTGATCTTTTTCGCAAGAGATTTGCCCTCATCGGTCGACAAAAACTGGCCGAGGATACGGTTCATGGTCTCGTTATCCCCTGTGGCTACAGCTTTTTTAAGCGCGTTTCCGTCCACCATGCTGCCGATTTTTTTGCCCTCCGGCGAGTTTACGACCTTATTTATCTCTCCAGCTTTTCCGCCTTTGAGCAGTTCCTTGCTCATTTTGTCAAAATTATCCATACCGGCACCTCCCGAAGATACTCTTTCAGTTCAGTATATTCAGATTATCCGCAGCGGTTACCTTTGGATTAAAGTTCAGTATATTTTTTAGGAGATGCTGTATTGAAGCTCTTAGTTTTTTCCGATTCTCACGGAAACTCCTCCGGAATGCTACGCGCGATCGGTAGCGGTGAGCCCGACATGGTCGTCCATCTCGGTGATGGCGGCAGGGATGTTTCAAAAATAGAAACGCAGTTCCCCCAAATCCCGCTTAGAGCGGTTCGGGGAAACTGCGATATTGGCTCCGTCCTGCCGGATACAGATTTTTTTACGGTAGGAAAAGCAAAAATATTTATTACACATGGACACATCTATGGAGTCAAGTGGACTCTTAAAGCGCTCATTGACGAAGCGTGTTTGAGAGGCGCCGACATTGTGATGTTCGGCCACACTCATATAGCAAACTACTCAATGTCCGGAGGAATACAGGCCCTAAATCCTGGTACCTGCGGTTTTGCTCCAAGTCCGAGCTATGCGGAAGTCATTATAGACGACAGGGGCGAAATTTCCTGCCGCATACTCAGGTTTTGAAGCGTACCTTCAGCTTTTCTTTCAGAATTAGCTTTTTGCTGCTGGGATAGTTTATTTTTTTATCCGATGTCGGTATTTGAAACAGGGTTAACCGTTGATGTCGGAGACGGTGTCGGTGAGGTAGAGGTCGTCTGCCTGAATACCGCATAAATTGTATGATCGTCGGCCACCTTCGTGAACGTATAGCTTGAAGGCGCCCCGATGCTTGTTCCGTCGACCTTGATTTCGAATATCTCATAGCCCGACTCCGGGGTAATTGTAAAAGTCTGATCCTCTCCGTCCGCAACCGAAACGGCTCCCTTGGGGCTTATATTGCCGCCTTTGCCCGCTGTAACGCTAATCGTGTGAGCTTCAGGCGAGGGAGAAGGCTCAAGTCCTTTTGAAACAGAGACAGTAACCGTGTCGCCCTTTTTAATCTTCGCATCCTTCATCGGTGACTGGGAAACCACGAGGCCGATGTCTTCATCACTGAAAACGTCCTCTCCACGATTTATCTTAAGCCCCATATCGGAAAGAATTTGCTTTGCCTGGTCATATGTTTTTTTCGTCAGCGTCGGCACTTCGATGTATTCCGCGCTCCCGGAAGAAGACGCCGGCTGTCCCGAAGATACGGTGATAGTAATTTTATCGCCCTTCTTGACTTTTTTGCCTTCTTTTATGCTCTGTTTGGTGACAATTCCGACAGCCTCTCCACTTGCTTCAGTCTCTGTGGTAACCTGAAGTCCCAAGGCGTCAAGCACTGTCATGGCGGATTCCTGCGGCATTCCGACGAGATCCTGCATTTCTTCCTTGTTTTCGCCCCCGCTGAAATCGAACAATCCGCCCATAAAAGAAAGCACGAGCGTCAAAACGGCGAGCAGAGCGACGGCAGAGACAATTAGCTGCCTTTTGCGCAGTTCCTTTTCCTTATCCTTTTGTGCCGGCTGACTCTTTCCGACGACGGGACGCGGAGCCTCGGGCTTCACGGTCTGCCGAACAGGACGCTGCATCGGTGCTACCGTTTTTTCCGGGTTCTGCGGACGGGTGGCCTTCGTGACCTCCTGCTCCTCGCTCAGTCTCCAAACGCGGGTATTGAACAGCTCGTCGTTGTCGGCATTGAAAATATCTCGTGTACTGTGACTCGTTCCGCCACGGCTCGGATTTGCTTCTACCGCTCGGAGAATCTTTGTGTCGTCTATATCGGAGTCGGTGCTCATCGCCCACTCAAGTTTTTTGTCTTCATCCGGTAATATGTAGTACACCGCTCCACAGCTCGGGCATTCGCCCAAAGAAGCGTCTATTTCTTTTCCGCATTTTTTGCAGATAATTGTCCGCATAACAGTTAACCTCCTAAAAGCGGCATGTACTTGTACCAAACCGCCGTAGATTGTATTTTATCACATATGTGTGTATTTTTCAAACATCTATTATCAGGTAGTAATTCTCATAAAGTGCTATGAGTACTATAATAGCTATACGCTATTCTCACTTCGAGTTTCGCGAAAGGAAGGGTCACAAAAAATGAAAACTGCTCTCGTCACCGGCGCTTCAAGAGGTATCGGCGAGGCAATCGCCCGAACGCTTTCAAAGGATGGTTTCAAAGTCTATATCAATTACCTGAACTCCCGCGAAAAAGCTCTGGCTCTCGCAGAGGAAATCGGCGGGATTGCTGTCAGGGCAGATGTTTCGGACCTTGCGCAGGTCCGTTCAATGTATGACGAAATCGGTGAACTAAATGTTCTCGTCTGTAATGCAGGAATTTCGGAATACGGGCTTTTTTCGGACATTTCTCCTGAAAAATGGCGCAGAATTTTCGCTGTCAACGTGGACGGAGTATATAACTGCGTAAAATGCGCACTTCCGGCTATGGTTAACCTCAAGCAAGGCTCGATTATCACTGTATCGTCCGTCTGGGGAGTCCACGGAGCCTCGTGCGAAGCGGCATATTCCGCATCCAAGGCCGCGGTTATAGGTCTTACGAAATCGCTTGCCAAGGAGCTCGGCCCTTCGGGCATCAGAGCAAACTGCATAGCGCCCGGCGTTATCGAAACCGACATGATGTCCGGCTTTTCTTTTGAGGACAAGGAGCGGCTCATTGATTCGACCCCGCTCTGCCGTCTCGGTAAGACTTCGGAAGTCGCGGAGCTTGCCTCATTTCTCGCCTCCGACAAAGCCGGCTTTGTAACGGGTCAAGTTATCGGCGTGGACGGCGGCTTTGCGTTATAAAACAGCATTTTTTAAGGCGGTCTTTATGACCGCCTTTTTTATTTAACGAAAAGCTCAGAAACTCTTTTGATATAGTTTGGAAGTGCGCCCTCAAAATCGACACCGTTCCTGCGCGGCGTTCCACGGGCTACTGTACGCTCGATGCTATCGTTCACGAGCGAAACCGCAGTCTCTACGGCGTCTTTGAGTCCGGCTCCGCGAAGCATGAGCGCCGAAAAAGCCGAAGCAAACAAATCACCTGTTCCGCAGAAAACTCCCTCTTTTGCTTTGCCCGAATAAAAACAGCTTTCCCCCGTTTTGGTATCCACCGCGTAAACTCCGACGCTCTCGTTGTCGGGGCAGACGCCTGTCACGGCGATTATCCCGCTGCAAAGCCTTGTCAGTCCCTCCACAAGTAAGTCTATATATCCGCGTTCATGGGGGCCCGCTTTGTAGGGCAGTCCTGTCAGCAGAGCTGCCTCGGTTATGTTAGGCGTTATGATGTGCGCTTTTCCGCAGAGTCTCCGAAAGGCAAGACACATGTCATGTCCCAGATTGCTGTAATATATGCCGTTATCCGCCATTACGGGGTCGACGATGACCTTCGTATTTTCGTTTGAAATTAGTTCGATAATCTCTTCGAGCATCTCTTCCTGCTTTGAAGAGGCAAGATAGCCGGAATAGATGCCATCAAAGACTATCCCCTCTTCCTTCCAATGCCGCGCAATGGGAAGCAGCTCCTCGGAAAGGTCGCGGAAAGTAAAGTTATCAAAGCCACCTGTATGTGTGGATAACAGTGCCGTAGGCAGGCAGGCGCATTCTACGCCGCTTGCGGAAATTACCGGCAGTGCGACGGTGAGCGAGCACTTTCCGACACCTGAAATGTCATGTATCGCTGTGATTCTTTTTAAATCTTCCATGGTATCCCCTGTTAAGCCGTTTATTTGACCATTTCTTTAGCAAACATTTCTGTGAGACGGACAAGCACCTTAGATATCTTTTCCATCGAGTCGAGCGAACAATATTCGTATGGTCCATGGAAATTTTGCCCGCCGGTGCAGAGATTGGGGCAAGGCAGCCCCATGTACGAAAGCCTCGCACCGTCCGTACCGCCGCGTATCGGGACAATCTCCGGCGTGACGCCCTCAGCCTCCATCGCTTTTTTGGCTATATCGATAAGCTCCATGTGCGGCAGAATTTGCTCACGCATATTGAAATACTGGTCGTGTATTACGACTTGTACGGTATTTTCACCGTATTTGTTATTGATAAAATCGCCGACCGAGCGAATGAAGCGCTTGCGGTCCTCGAACTTCTCTCTGTCGTGATCGCGAATGAGATATTGAAGCTCCGCCTCCTCTACCGTACCGGATATGAAATGCAGGTGGTAAAAGCCCTCATAGTCCTCGGTATGTGAAGGAGTCTCATGCTGCGGTAACAAAGATGCAAATTCCGCTGCGACCAGGGAGGCGTTAATCATTTTGTTCTTCGCGGAGCCGGGATGAATACTCTTTCCCTGAACGAAAACTCCCGCGTTGGCGCCGTTAAAATTCTCATACTCAATCTCACCGAGGTCTCCACCGTCCACAGTGTAGGCAAAGTCCGCGCCGAAACCTGAAACGTCAAATCTGTCCGCACCTTTTCCGATCTCCTCATCCGGAGTAAAGCCAATGCAAATTTTTCCGTGCGGAGTTTCGGGATGCGTTGCCAGATATTCCACAAGCATCATAATCTCCGCTACTCCGGCTTTGTCATCCGCACCCAATAGAGTTGTTCCATCCGTCACGATGAGCGTTTCGCCTATATGTTTTTTCAGGCTTTCAAACTCTTCGGGGGCGAGACGAAGGTTTTTCTTTTCGTTCAGAACTATAACGCTGCCGTCGTAATTTTCGATAATTCGGGGTTTTATATTTTCAGATGGAGCGTCGGGAGAGGTATCCATATGCGCAATAAAGCCCAGCGCGGGGACTTTTACTTCGCCCATATTAGAGGGCAGCTCGGCCATTACATAGCCATATTCGCTAAGGCGTACATTCTCCGCACCCAGCTCCAGCAGCTCTTTTTCGAGCAGGCGAGCCAGAGTCCATTGCTTATCGGTGCTTGGCGTCGTTTCGGAGTCTTCGCTGGACTGTGTGTCATAACTCACATAATTCAAAAAGCGTTCCTTGAGCGTCATCTTTATGTATCCTCCCCTGAGACTAGGGTAAAATTCTTATTTTCGCTATTATAACACCTTGCGTCAATTTTTGCAGAAAAATTTTATCACTGTAAGAAGCCAATAAGCAAAAAGAGAGGGCTTCTCATTAATCGAGAAGCCCTTTGGAAAAGAGAAGACTTATCTTGGGGGAAGATAGTCGGAAGGATTTACGCTCTGTCCGTCAAGTGTCATTTTCAGGCAAAGATGCGGGTTGTCCTTTGTCTCTCCGGGTGCTGTCGCGCCGACAGCTCCGATAATTTCACCGGTCATAACATTGTCGCCCTCGTAAACGGTGGGAACGGAGGCAAGATTCGAATAGATGCTCCTTAAACCGCCCGCGTGCTGGATGATAACTGTCATACCTCCCATGTCGTCCTGATAGACTTTCTCGACCTGTCCTGCGCAGACCGCAAGAACCTGTGTTCCGAGCGGAGCTACAATGTCAACGCCGTCATGCGTGCGCCAATCGCCCATCTTTTTGTTGTAAATGAGCGCGGTTACGGAATACGGCAGGTCAATATCGCCTGCGAGCGGCCAGATATACTGCGCTGAAACTGCAGTCTCTGTCTGCTGCTCCGTCCAGTTGCCGGTTTCCTCGTTCTCCGTGGCGTTTTCCAGACTTTCGTTTTGCGTAGCAGCTTCCTCGGTATCGGGTACCTCAACCACTTCCGGAGGAACCGCCATTTCGGGGTCCTCGTTCATAGGCCCTACTGCCTCTGAATAACCGCTGTTTGCTTCGGACGCATCTTCTACATCGTTCCCATTCCCGCTAAACAGCATATAGGCGGAAACGCCTATAACCGCTACGCAAAGGAAAAGGACTATGTAGAAGCCCTTTCCGGAAAAAAATGCTTCCAGCTGTTCGCCTAAACTCTTTTTATCAGCCATTTTATTACCTCCTGAATAGAAAAATGGTGTTTCTGCAGATATTTTTACCAGCAGAAACACCATTTATACTTTTATTTAGTAATTTTTTCTAACGAAGGGTTATTTTGCCTTGATACTGTAAAAAGCATCATTGCCGAGATACTTGGCGACATCGAAAAGTTCATCCTCGATGCGCAGAAGCTGATTGTACTTTGCAACTCTGTCAATTCGGCTGGGAGCGCCAGTTTTTATCTGTCCAGCGTTGAGCGCAACCGAAATGTCTGCAATAGTCGTGTCCTCGGTTTCGCCCGAGCGGTGGGAAACGATAGTCGTATATCCCGCTCTGTGAGCCATCTGGATAGTGTCAAGAGTCTCGGTGAGTGTTCCGATCTGGTTAAGCTTGATGAGTATCGAGTTTGCAACGCCCAGATCTATGCCTTTCTTGAGGCGCTCGGAATTTGTAACAAAGAGGTCGTCGCCGACAATCTGTATTCTGTGGCCGAGAGCTTCGGTCATCTTTTTCCAGCCTTCCCAGTCCTCTTCCGCCATACCGTCTTCGATGGAGATAATGGGATACTTGTCACAGAAACCGACCCACATGTCGACCATCTGCTGAGGAGTAATAACGGTGCCGCGCTTCGGCAGATGATAGCAGCCATCCTTTTCATCGAACCACTCGGTAACTGCCGGATCCATTGCAATTTTAAAGTCTACACCGGGTTTATAGCCTGCCTTTTCAATAGCCTCGACGAGCGCCTTGAGCGCATCCTCGTCGCTTGCAAGATCGGGAGCATAGCCGCCCTCGTCGCCGACGCCTGCGGACTTGACAATTTTCTTAAGTGTGTGGAAAACCTCCGCGCACATGCGAAGAGCTTCGCGGAAATTGGGCGCCGAAACGGGCATAACCATGAATTCCTGAATATCGACGCTGTTTGTCGCGTGTGCGCCGCCGTTCAGTACGTTCATCATCGGAACGGGCAGGGTCTTTGCGTTTACGCCGCCGATATAGGTATAAAGGCTCATGCCCAGTGCATCTGCCGCAGCGTGAGCACAGGCAAGAGACACGCCCAGAATTGCGTTTGCTCCGAGGCGGGTCTTGTTCTTCGTGCCATCGAGCTCGATGAGCAGCTTGTCTATAGAGGGCTGATCCAGAGCGTTGAGCCCTAGCATTGCCTCGGCGATTTCGCCGTTTACATTATCGACCGCTTTCAGAACGCCCTTGCCGAGATAGCGGCTCTTGTCGCCGTCGCGAAGTTCACAGGCCTCGAACGCGCCTGTCGAAGCGCCGGAGGGAACTGCCGCTCTGCCTACTGTACCGTCATCAAGGGTTACTTCCACCTCAAGGGTCGGATTTCCTCTGGAGTCAAGAATCTCGCGTGCTTGAACATCAACAATTTCCAGATAAGTCTTTGTTAGCATAATACATACTCCTACTCAGTTTAATTTTTCGGGAGATGCACGTCAGACAGCTTTACTTATTTACTGCCTCATTAACGGCAACCGCAACGGCGACGGTAGCTCCGACCATGGGGTTATTGCCCATGCCGAGGAAGCCCATCATTTCTACGTGCGCCGGAACCGAGCTGGAGCCGGCGAACTGAGCGTCCGAGTGCATTCTGCCCATTGTGTCCGTCATACCATAGGATGCCGGACCTGCTGCCATATTATCCGGATGTAGCGTACGTCCCGTGCCGCCGCCGGACGCAACAGAGAAGTACCTCTTGCTCTGTTCAACGCATTCCTTCTTATATGTACCCGCAACAGGATGCTGGAATCTCGTCGGGTTTGTGGAATTTCCGGTAATAGATACATCCACGCCCTCCATGTGCATGATAGCAACTCCCTCGCGCACATCGTCGGCACCGTAGCAGCGCACCTGAGCGCGTTCACTCTTGGAGTAGGCTATTTCGCGCACGACCTTGACTTCGCCGGTGTAGTAGTCGAACTGAGTCTGGACATAGGTGAAGCCGTTAATACGGGAGATAATCTGAGCCGCATCCTTGCCGAGACCGTTCAAGATGACGCGCAGAGGCGTCTTGCGGGCCTTGTTCGCGTTCTTGACTATGCCTATTGCACCCTCTGCCGCCGCAAAGCTCTCGTGTCCCGCGAGGAAGGCGAAGCACTTGGTTTCGTCGCGCAGAAGCATTGCTCCGAGGTTGCCGTGTCCGAGTCCGACCCTGCGGTCGTCTGCCACGCTGCCGGGAATGCAGAAGCTCTGGAGTCCGATTCCGATTGCCTCTGCCGCCTCCGCTGCCGTCTTTACGCCTTTTTTGATGGCGATAGCGCTACCGACAACATAGGCCCAGCCCGCGTTTTCAAAAGCGATAGGCTGAATAGACTTCACGATGTCATAGGGGTTTACTCCGGCCTTATCGCAGATTTCTTTTGCTTCCTCGACCGATGAAATACCGTATTCTTTAAGTACGCCGTTAACTTTTTCTATGCGGCGCTCATAGCTTTCAAACAGTGCCATACGTGTCCCTCCTTATTCGTGACGCGGGTCAATATACTTTGCTGCTTCGGAGAAGCGTCCGTATGTACCCTTTGCTTTTTCCAGTGCCGTGTTCGCGTCCTCGCCCTTTTTGATGAAATCCATCAATTTGCCGAGGCTTACGAACTCGTAGCCGATTATTTCATTGTTCTCATCTAGGGCAATTCGGTTTACATAACCTTCCGTCAGTTCGAGATAACGGGCGCCCTTTGCCTTCGTGCCGTACATAGTTCCGATGCTGCTTCTCATACCCTTGCCGAGATCCTCAAGGCCGGCGCCGATGGGCAGTCCGCCCTCTGAAAAAGCCGTTTGACTGCGTCCGTAGACGATCTGTAGAAACAGCTCGCGCATCGCGACGTTGATGGCGTCGCACACTAGGTCGGTGTTGAGAGCTTCTAAAATGGTCTTTCCCGGCAGAATTTCGGACGCCATGGCAGCTGAATGGGTCATGCCGGTGCAGCCGATGGTCTCCACCAGAGCCTCTTCGATTATGCCATCCTTGACGTTTAAGGTCAGCTTGCAGGCGCCCTGCTGGGGTGCGCACCAGCCGATGCCGTGCGTTAGTCCTGAAATATCCTTGATTTCCTTTGCCTGCACCCATTTGCCCTCTTCGGGTATGGGAGCCGGGCCGTGATATGCGCCCTTAGTTACAGGGCACATATGCTCTACTTCGGTTGAATAAATCATATATTTGCTCCTATCGGTGAAAATTTGGTTTATTTTCTTTCGATCAGGCTCACGCCTGTCATTTTTTCGGGTTTCATTATGCCCATAAGTTCAAGCATAGTCGGAGTAATGTCCGCAAGACGTCCGCTTTTCAGCTTCACATCCGCGCCGCAGATGATGAACGGAACAGGGTTCGTGGTATGCGCTGTTTGGGGTTCGCCGTTTTCAAACATGCAGTCAGCATTGCCGTGGTCAGCCGTAACTAAAATCACGCCGCCCATATCGGATACTGCCGATGCTATGCGACCCAAGCAAACATCGACCGTTTCTACTGCCTTGACTGCCGCGGACATTATGCCGGTATGCCCGACCATGTCGCAGTTTGCGAGATTGCAGATGACAACGTCATATTTTCCGCTTCGTATGGCCTCAGCGCATTTGTCTGCGACTTCATTGGCACTCATCTCAGGAATCAGGTCGTAAGTCGGGAACTCTCTGGACGAAGGGACAAGAATCCTATCCTCGCCCGGGTAGGTCTTCTCGACTCCGCCGTTGAAGAAAAACGTGACGTGGGCGTATTTCTCGGTTTCCGCGATACGAAGCTGCGTTAGTCCGAGCTTTGAAATATATTCTCCGAAGGTATCCTCTATCTCCTCGGGTGGGAAAGCGACGGGCAGCTTTTTGAGCTTCTCATCGTAACGCGCCGTGCAGACATAGTGCAGCGGGAAAAGACCGTTTTTGCGCTCGAATCCATCGAAATCCTCGCTCGTCAGCGCGTAGGTTATTTCCCTTGCTCTATCAGGGCGGAAATTGAAGAAGATAACTCCGTCGCCGGAAGAAATTTTTCCGTCACAGCAGACGACGGGCAATACAAATTCATCCGTTACGCCCTGTTTGTAGCTTTCCTCAATTGCGGCAACGGGATCGGGGTTCTGTATTCCCTCTCCGTATACCATGGCACTATAGCCCTTTTCGACTCTATCCCAGCGCTTGTCTCTGTCCATGACATAAAACCGGCCCTGAACGGTCGCAACCTTACCGAAACCAAGCTCCTTGCATTTATCCACTAGCTCGCGCATGAAGCCCGCGCCGGTGGACTGACCGACATCTCTCCCGTCGAGAAACGCGTGGATAAAAACTCTAGGAACGCCTCTGCGCTTTGCCATTTCAAGCAGCGCAAACAGATGGGTTATGTGGCTGTGTACTCCGCCAGTCGATAATAATCCCATCAGATGAAGCGAACTGTTTTCCTTTACACAGGCATCCATCGCTTCAATGTAGGCTTTGTTTTCGAAAAACGAGCCGTCTTTGATTTTTTTCGAGATAAGCGGGAGGATTTGATAAACAACGCGTCCCGCTCCGATGTTGGTGTGACCCACCTCGCTGTTGCCAATCTGTCCCTCAGGCAAGCCTACATCGAGTCCCGAAGCCTCAAGTATTGTGCTCGGGCACTCACGGAGCATTCTGTCAAGATTAGGCGTAAAGGCTCTCGAAACAGCGTTATATTCACAGGGAGCGGCAAGGCCCAAGCCGTCCAGTATCAGGAGGGCTGTGGGGATTTTCTTCATAGTGTTATTCCTCCCCGGTGACTTCCGCCACCGCGCTAATAATCTGCGCAAAGTCCTGAGGTTTCAGAGAAGCGCCGCCAATTAGCCCGCCGTCAATATCCGGCATAGAAAGCAGCTCTTTCGCGTTCTTCGGGTTCATCGAGCCTCCGTAGAGGATGCTGACGCTCCGGGCAACTCTGGCTCCGCGTTTTTCGCGGATGACTGAGCGTATACCTTCGCAAACATCCTGCGCCTCCTGCGGAGTTGCTGTTTTACCTGTACCTATAGCCCAGATAGGCTCATAGGCGATGACTATTTGACGTTCCTTGCCCTCTGGTATGAAGGACAACGCCGCGAGCACCTGATAGCTGATATATTCCATTGTAAGGGAACGTTCCCTCTGTTCAAGAGATTCGCCAACGCAGATGATGGGGCTCATCCCCTTCTCAAGGACCGCCAAAGCCTTCTGTCCGACGGCAAAATCGTCATCACCGTGGTACTGCCTGCATTCACTATGACCGACCGCTACGTAGTGCGCGCTCAGGTCGGCGAGCATATCCGCCGAAATTTCACCCGTGTACGCACCCTTATCGTGTACGCTCACGTCCTGCGCGCCATAAGAAATGCGGTTGTCCTTAAGACTGCGGCGAAGTGTTGAAATATGCGTAAACGGAACCAGAAGCGCAACCTCGCAGGACTTTGTCTTCGGGAGAAGCGCGCGGAGTTCCTCGGCAAAGGGCTTCACCTCTGAGGGAACGAGATTCATTTTCCAGTTTCCCGCAATAATAGTCTTGCGGTATTTCTTGTTCATATTATCCTCCTGTATGCGCGGATGCGCAAATTTTGTTCTTTATCTATTTGTCAAGCAGGCAGGCTATACCCGGCAGTTCACGTCCCTCAAGAAATTCGAGTGAGGCACCGCCGCCCGTAGAGATGTGGGTTATTCTGTCTGCAAAGCCCATTTGCTCCGCCGCAGCCGCGCTGTCTCCGCCGCCGATGATGGTGACAGCACCGCAATCGGCCATGGCCTTCGCCATGCTCTTTGTTCCGTCCGCAAAGGCGGGGAACTCAAAAACACCCATAGGTCCGTTCCATACTATCGTACCAGCGCCCTTTATCGCTTCGCCGAAAATAGCAATCGTTTTCGTTCCAATGTCGAGTCCCATCCAGTCGTCGGGGATGCTGTCCACATCCACGATTTTCTTCTCGCAGTCAGCCGCGAAACGGTCTCCGATAGCAACATCAACGGGCAAAAGGAACTTAATGCCCTTGTCCTTAGCCTTCTGCATGACCTCTCCCGCAAGCTCAATCTTATCCGCCTCAAGCAGGGAGGTGCCGATGTTGTTACCCCTTGACTTCAGGAAGGTATACGCCATTCCGCCGCCGATAATAAGCGTGTCGGCCTTGTCTATGAGGTTTGTCAGTACGCCGATCTTATCCGAAACCTTAGCGCCGCCAAGGACAGCTACAAAGGGTCTCTTCGGGTCGTCGAGCGCGCCGCCCATAATTGCAAGCTCTTTTTCCACAAGGAAGCCGGCATAGGCGGGAAGGTATGCCGCGATGCCCGCTGTCGAGGCGTGGGCGCGGTGGACCGTTCCGAAGGCGTCCGAAACATAGATTTCGCCAAGAGCCGCAAGCTTTTTTGCAAGCTCCGGGTCGTTCTTCTCTTCGCCCGGGTCGAATCGAAGGTTTTCAAGCAGCAGGAGCTCGCCATCCTTTAGTTCATTCGCAAGCTTTACCGATTCCTCTCCCGCAACGTCGTGAGCGAAGGCTACCGGCATTTTGAGAAGCTCAGTTAGGCGCTTTGCTACGGGTTCTAGGCTCAGACTCTTTTTAAATTCGCCTTTCGGCTTGCCCAGATGCGAGCAGGCAATAACCTTAGCACCGTTTTTGAGCAGATACTCTATCGTGGGGAGCGACGCGACGATACGATTGTCGCTCGTGATCTCACCTGTCTCCTTACTTAGCGGCACATTAAAATCGCACCGCAGGAGCACCCTTCTGCCTTTGACATCTGCATCTTTCACTGATTTCTTGTTGTAATTCATAACAAACCTCCTATAATAGCTTTGTTCTGTTTTTTAAACGGTTTCTTCCGTCGTCATCGAGCCTTTGTCGCACAAGCCGGGAAACCCCTGCTGGCGCAGAGCCTCGTAGCATATGATTGCCACGCTGTTGGAAAGATTGAGACTGCGAACGGCGTCCTTCATCGGGATGCGTATGCAGCGTTCCCTATACCTCTCGCGGAGATACTCAGGAAGTCCCGCCGTTTCCTTTCCGAACATAAGTTTGACATCGCCGGAAAAATCAGCGCTGTCATAGCTCATCGGAGCCTTAGTTGTTGCAAGCCATAGATTTTCGTCTCCGTTTTTCTCAAAGAACTCGTCCAGATTTTTGTAGACTCTAACGTCCAGATACTGCCAGTAATCGAGTCCCGCCCTTTTAAGAGCCTTATCTGAAATGTCGAAACCCAGCGGCTCAATCAGGTGAAGTCTTGCTCCCGTGACTGCGCAGGTTCGGGATATGTTGCCGGTGTTCGACGGAATCTCCGGCTCCACCAAAATGATGTCGATCATCGTTTTTGCCTCGCAAATCAGCTTGTAATGACGTTTATAATGTCTCGAACCATATTGTATTCCTGATTTGGTAAAATTTCAATACAAAAATGGGAAAATTATTGACAATCCGGTTAAAATCTTTCTGTTTACTAAACTTTTTCACATTAAAGGCAAAAATTTATATCTATTGCGATATACGACCTGCTTTGCTTGCAATCGGTAAAAGCCTGCATTATAATAGTATATACTGGCAAACGGCGCTTACACACGCCGTTTTGTGTATTCCGGAAATATCATAAACAAATTTTATAGAAGGTGAACATCTTTGGATACATTTAGAAACGAATTCCGCGGCAGCACTCTATACATCGTTGTGCCCTGCTATAACGAGGAGGAGGCTCTTCCCGAAACCTCCCGACGGCTTCACGAAAAAATGCACGCCCTCATAAATAACGGAACAATCTCGGAATCCAGCCGCGTCCTGCTCGTAAACGACGGCTCGAAGGACAGGACCTGGCAGCTAATAAAGTCGTTACACGAGGCGGATAAGCTTTTCTGCGGAGTCTGCCTGAGCCGCAATCGCGGACATCAGAATGCGCTGCTTGCGGGACTAATGACTGCAAAGGACAGAGCGGACGTCACTATTTCGATGGATGCCGATCTTCAGGACGATATAAACGCTGTCGACGAAATGCTTGAAAAATACTACGCTGGCTGCGAAATAGTCTATGGCGTGCGCTGCTCCAGAGAAAAGGACACTTTTTTCAAGCGCTTTACCGCGGAGGGCTATTATAAGCTTCTGGACAAGCTCGGGGGTGAGATTGTCTATAATCACGCGGACTACCGTCTCATGAGCAAAACCGCACTCGAGGCACTTTCCAAATACGGTGAAGTGAACCTCTTCCTGCGCGGCATCGTACCGATGCTGGGCTACAAAACCGGTGTTGTGGAATACGAGCGAGGCGAGCGCATCGCCGGTGAGAGCAAATATCCGCTCAAAAAGATGCTCAGTCTGGCTGCCGAAGGCGTCACATCGCTCAGCACAAAGCCTCTACGCGCGATACTTTGGAGCGGAGTCGGAACTCTCTTTGCGGATTTCGTTCTCCTGCTTATATTTGTCATTCAGGCAATTGCGGGCGTGCCGTTCGCAAGCGTCAAAACTCTTCTACTGGCTATACTGCTGATGGGTGGGCTAATACTTACGGGTATAGGAATCGTCGGCGAATATGTAGGCAAAATCTATCTGGAAACGAAGCACAGACCGTCCTTTATTATCGAAAGCATCGTTGAATAACAAAAATTGCCGGATAAACACATCCGGCAATTTTTTAATATCTCAGTTTTTTTCCAGAGAAAATGCTTCGTAGATATAGGCAAGAGTCCCCAGAACAGTTCCAGACGCGTCCCTTATCTCCCACTCGTAGTATGAAATGGCACTGAAGGTAACCGGAATAATTCTTTCTCCGTCATACCAGAAGCTAATGGCGCTGTTTATGACGCTCTCGTCCTCCAGAAACGGTTTTTCGGCCGTGATAGGATAAACGGACGGTATATCTCCCCTGTTGCAGACCGCGCTAATCGCGCCGGTAAGCGCCCAGGAGCTCGAGGTCACCCCGTAATCATGCTCATGGTAATACAGATTGCCGTCCGCGACATATGTCGGGTCGACGTTCAAAAGCCATACCTTATCGGTGCTTTTGAAGCTCATGTCTCTGAAAGCCTCGCCCGCCGCAGTAGCAATCTGGGTATCAGCGAGCGTCGTTTCGCGGTAATCGTGCAGCTCGCTGACGGAGGCAACGCAGCAGACAAGCGCCAGAACCGCGACGAAAACCGCCTCCGCGAACCTGCCGGACTTCACTCTTCCAAAAATGAGGTCGAACAGCGCGTCCAGGACAAGCCCGAGCCCGCAGAAAGAAACCACAGAGTTTCGCATACCGAACCACGGGTCTTTAAGTACAAAGAACAGGAGCAGCGGGGCAATCGCAAGGAAAAGCCCTGAAAACAGCTCCGCAAAGAAGCGTATACTGTCGCGGCGCGAGTTTCTGACAAAAATGAACACTACGAAGCACAGCGCCATGACCACCAGCGCCCACAGCGCGTTTGGCTCCGTAACGATAAACTTGAAGCCACGGACAAGCCCCTTTCCGAAGGTCGCGCCGGACCCGTCGATGAAGACCATCTTGAGCTGGTTAAGCAGGGGCGTGAGCACATCTTTTACGTAATCCTTCTGCCACGGCAAAAAAAGCTCCGTCCTCGAGCTATAAACGCCCTTAGGCATCAAGGCGGTAAATCCAAAATACAGCGCGGCATTGCCGAACATGAGAAATCCCCAGCGCGCACGGACTCTGTCCTGCCCCCTGACTCTGCCGAGCATAGCGATCAGCGTCAGAGCTCCTGAAAACAAAAGTATCTGTTCATAGAAGCAGAACGCGATAAATTGCATTACCGCGAAAAGTACAAGGTATCTTTTAGTACCCTTGTCGCACCATTTATCAAAGAAATAAAACGAGAGCGACGCGAAGAACATACCCACTACTATGCGGGACGAAGCGGAGACCCAATAAGTCCCCTCAAAGCCTAGCGGCATGAGCGCAAAAACGACAAGGAACAGATAACCCGTTCCGAAGCGTTTTGAAAACACCTTGTATAACAGGAGCGCCGCGACCGCGTACATGATTGAAATATCCGCTGCCGCCGCAATCATCTGCCCGTACAGCCGAGACCAAACGTAAATGTCAAAAAGTCCCGCCAGCGGACGGTTTGCAAGCAGGCCGAGACCCGTTACAAGCTGCTTGAAACTGCCTCCGAACGCGGCATAATTATGATATTGTATATAGTCGTCCAGCTGATAATAATATTCGAAGCCATAATAACAATAGCGGACAAATATCAGCCCGAACAGGATGAAGAGCAAAAAAATACTGTTTTGTTTTTCATAACGAGCTTCGATTTTTTGCACTTCCTGTTTCCCCTTTCAGCCGCCTTTTCACAGCCGAGCGTATCTTGACGATGTCAACGAACATTTTTATGCTGTCTCTTAGAACCGCGACCTTCGAGTCCCTATGATTAATAATTTTGACCGGAAGCTGTGCAACGGTAAGTTTTTTACCCTTGGCAAGCATCATTACCTCAAAATCAAAGGCAAACCCGTCCGTTTCGCAGTTGGAAAATACGAGCGACGCGGCCTTCGCCGTAAAAGCCTTGAGTCCGCACTGAGTGTCATAGCGAAAGCCCGCGAGAAGTCCTGTCAGAAAGCTGAAAAACCTGCTTGCCATGAGCCTTATAAGCGGATAGTCCTCATAGCCCTCGGGGTGCAGCTTTCTAGAACCGATAGCGATATCTGTGTCCTCACTTAAAAGCTTGTCCATAAGCTCTCCGACCGCTTCTATTCCATAAGCAAGGTCTGCGTCAGTATAAACAATTATTTCTCCGCAAGACGCAAGAATTCCTTCGCGTACGGCGCTTCCCTTTCCCCTGTTCGGAAAGTGACTTACACAGCGCAGGTGTTCGTCATTAATGTTCTCGACTATCTCTTTCGTTTTATCCGTACTTCCGTCGTCCGAGATGATAAGTTCATAATCTGAGCAATACCGCTCGAGGAAACGGAGCGCTGTTTCGACTGTTTTTTTAATTATAATCGCTTCGTTATACGCTGGAATTACGAGCGATATTTTCTTTTCCTGCATGTTATACTCCCTGATTTACGCTTTGCGCTGATTTTACGCCTTTTTGAAGAATTTGTCAACGAAGCTAAGCCAGCCGCAAAACCTTAACACAATATATTGTATCTGGTTTTGTAAAAGTCAAAAGCACAAAACTATATGTACGATTTTTGTAAACAAATTATACTTGCCAAGAGCACATTTATACTGTAAAATAATAATAGGCATCATTGCCGATGCGGAGGAAATAATGTTAATATACGGATTACAAAAGCTGTCGCTTCTTGACTATCCGGGAAAGCTGGCAGCAACAGTTTTCACCGGGGGCTGCAATCTGCGCTGTTCCTTCTGCCATAACGCATCGCTTGTGACCCGTTTTTCGGAATGTGAAAGGATCTCCGATGAGGAGGTCTTCTCTTTCCTCAAAAAACGAAAAGGGCTTCTGGACGGTGTCTGCATCACGGGCGGTGAGCCTCTTCTGCAGGAGGATCTTGCCGATTTTATTATTAATGTACGCGCCATGGGCTTTCTCGTCAAGCTCGACACTAACGGCGCTTTTCCAGAAAAACTCAATTCTCTTATAAGACGTTCGCTTGTGGACTATGTTGCAATGGATATAAAAAACTCTTTTGATAAGTATCCATTAACGGCAGGAATACCGGACTTTGACTCAAGCCCCGTTATTGAGAGCGTAAAGCTCCTTCTTCAGGGTAAGGTACCCTATGAGTTCCGCACCACCCTCGTCGCGCCCCTACATACGGAGGCGGACATAGAGAAAATCGGCCTTGTGGTCAAAGGCGCGGAAAACTATTTTTTGCAGAATTTCGAGGACAGCGGCGATCTTGTCGGTTTCGGAAAAGATATGTCCGGTGCACAGCTCAAGGGCTTTTCAGCCAGTGAAATGGAGCATTTTAGGGATATCCTGTCACAATTTGTGCAAAATGTAGCGATAAGGAATTGACACATTACATCAATATTTAGTGGTTTATTTTACTTATTTGCCATTGACAACCACAATATATAAGTGTACTATATTGATTGTATCATAAAATAACAAAAAATACAAAATAGTTACAAATTTTTTTAATAACAGCGAATATATAGACTGATAGATATATTATAGGGGGCTTCCAGATGTATAATGTAGTGAAACGTGACGGGCAGACAGTTGATTTTAATATTTCCAAAATCAGCGTTGCAATAACAAAGGCGTTTGAAGCGCAGGGAAAGCAGTTTACGCCTGATATAATTGATCTTTTGGCCCTCAAGGTCACTGCCGATTACGAAAGCAAGATAAAGGACGGGCAAGTCGGAGTCGAAGATATTCAGGACAGCGTAGAAAACATCCTTGTTAAGGCCGGCTATGCAGATGTAGCTAAAGCATATATTCTCTACCGCAAACAGCGTGAGAAGATGCGTAACATGAAGTCGACAATCCTCGATTACAAGGATTTAGTAGACAGCTATGTTAAGGCTACCGATTGGCGCGTCAAGGAAAACTCCACCGTAACATATTCCGTCGGCGGGCTTATCCTTTCAAACTCCGGAGCCATAACGGCGAACTACTGGCTCTCCGAGGTCTATGACGATGAGGTCGCGTCGGCTCACCGCAACGCGGATATGCATCTTCACGACCTCTCCATGCTCACAGGCTACTGTGCCGGCTGGTCGCTGCGTCAGCTCATCAAGGACGGTCTGGGCGGCATTCCCGGAAAAATCACCTCTTCTCCCGCAGGTCATCTCTCCACTCTCTGCAACCAGATGGTAAACTTCCTCGGTATAATGCAGAATGAATGGGCGGGTGCGCAGGCCTTCTCCTCTTTTGACACTTATCTCGCTCCCTTTGTAAAGATAGACAATTTGAGCTACAAAGAAGTCAAACAGTGTGTACAGTCCTTTGTTTACGGCGTGAACACTCCTTCCCGCTGGGGAACTCAGGCGCCGTTCTCGAACGTCACGCTCGATTGGACGGTTCCTAGCGACATGGCGGAGCTGCCCTGCATAGTCGGCGGAAAAGAAATGGATTTCTGCTACAAGGACTGCAAAAGAGAGATGGATTTGGTCAACAAGGCGTTCATCGAGATTATGATTGAGGGCGACGCCAACGGACGCGGCTTCCAATACCCCATTCCGACCTATTCGATTACGAAAGACTTCGACTGGAGCGAAACCGAAAACAACAAGCTTCTCTTCGAAATGACCGCAAAATATGGCACACCTTATTTCTCCAACTACATCAACAGCGATATGGAGCCGAGCGATGTGCGCTCGATGTGCTGTCGTCTGCGCCTTGACCTCCGTGAGCTTCGCAAAAAGTCCGGCGGCTTCTTCGGAAGCGGTGAAAGCACGGGTTCAATCGGCGTTGTTACAATTAATCTTCCCCGCATAGCTTATCTTGCAGCTGATGAGGCAGCTTTCTATAAACGTCTTGACCACATGATGGACGTTGCGGCAAGGTCCTTGGACACCAAGCGTACGGTTATCAACCGTCTACTTGAGGAGGGACTTTATCCCTATACGAAACGATATCTCGGCACCTTTAATAACCATTTCTCGACTATCGGTATTATCGGCATGAACGAAGCCGCGTTAAACGCAAACTGGCTCGGAAAAGACCTAACTAATCCCGAGGCTCAGCAATTTGCAAAGGATGTTCTCAACCACATGCGCGGGAAGCTCAGCGACTATCAGGAACAGTATGGTGCTCTGTTCAACCTCGAGGCGACTCCCGCCGAATCCACGACCTATCGTCTTGCCAAGCACGATGTTAAGCAGTATCCCGACATCATCACGGCATCCGAAGCGGGCGGCACTCCGTATTATACTAACAGCTCCCACCTGCCCGTCGGCTATACCGAAGATATTTTCGAGGCTCTTTCCATTCAGGACGAGCTGCAAACCCTTTACACCAGCGGAACAGTTTTCCATGCCTTCCTCGGCGAGAAGCTGCCTGACTGGAAGTCTGCCGCGAACCTCGTCCGCAAAATTGCTGAGAACCACCGTCTCCCCTACTACACGCTCTCGCCCACGTATTCGATATGCAAAAACCACGGCTATATCACAGGTGAGGTCTATACATGCCCCGACTGCGGCGAAAAGACAGAGGTTTACAGCCGTATAACCGGCTACTATCGTCCAGTGCAGAACTGGAACGAGGGTAAGTCCAAGGAATTTAAGGATCGGAAGCTTTATGATATAGTTCACTCGACACCTCACACGGCTCCGGCAGCTAAACACTGTGAAGTCCCTTCTGAAGAAGGTATGCCTGTTATCGCCGCAAACGCGAGGAGAATCCTTTTCTCCCGCGCCACCTGTCCTAATTGCCGTGTTGCGGAATCGATGCTCGGCAAAGCGGGCTTCTCCTATGAGAAAATTATTGCGGACGACAATATAGAGCTTGCAAAGCAGTATGGAATCAAGGGTTCGCCAACGCTCGTCATTACGGACGGCGTGAACATCGAAAAGCTATATGGCGTGCCGGATATTAAAAAATTCCTCGAATCAGAAAAAGTCGGCTGAACTTGGCTGACGGCTTTTAATTGATTTCAAAACGATAGGGGTCGGGCTTACCGCCCGACCCCTATCTGATAATTAACAAAAGGAAGAAAAGATATGCATGACATTGTTATCATCGGCGGCGGCCCCGCCGGAATGACTGCCGCGCTTTATGCGGTGCGCAACGGAAAAAACGCACTGATACTCGAAAAAGGCGGCTTTGGCGGACAGATTACATATTCGCCGAGGGTTGAAAATTTCCCCGGCTCGCTTTCTATGAGCGGCAACGAATTTGCGGATAAAATGCTTGAACAAATTCTCGCTCAGGGTGCGGAGGTCGAAGTTGAAACCGTGACCGGAATCGCGGACGAGGACGGATATAAACGCGTACTTACCGAAAGCGGGACTTCATACGATGCGAAGGCTGTCGTAATAGCGACGGGCGTCAAGCACCGTATGCTGGGACTTTCTGGTGAAAACGAGCTTGTCGGCAACGGCATCAGTTTTTGCGCTCTCTGCGACGGAGAGTATTACAAAGGACAGATCGTCGCCATCGCGGGCGGCGGCAATTCAGCCCTGCAGGAGGCTACCCTGCTTGCCGATGTCTGCCGTGAAGTCGTCATGGTACAGGACCTAGACTTCTTCACCGGCGAGGAAATGCTCGTGAAAGCTCTTTTGAAAAGACCGAACGTCCGTGCGTTCACCGGCACGGCGATCGAAGAAATTAATACCGGAGAGGCGGGATTCGCTGGACTTAAGCTCCGCAAAAAAGCTACTGATGAAACGTTCGATCTTCCCTGTGACGGACTTTTCGTCGCGATCGGTCTGATTCCTGAAAACGAAGCGTTTTCCGAACTTGTTCCTCTTGACAAAGCGGGATATATTGCCTCCGGCGAGGATTGCGAAACAGGACGTTTAGGCATTTTTGCCGCAGGCGACTGCCGTGCAAAAAGAGTACGTCAGCTTACAACCGCAACAGCCGACGGCGCAGTTGCCGCCCTCGCTGCCTGCGAATATATTAATACGAACTTTTAACAGAGCGTCAAAGAAAGGCCTGCAGACGGGGAAGCGCGTCTGTGACTGTATATAAAAAAAGAAAAACCCCGTCATCGTTTGATGACGGGGTTTTGTTTTGCGCGAAGCGCTTACTGGGGGATCACGTTGATGGCGCGAAGCTTGCCGTTGCTCTTGGGATCGGGCTCGACATCATATGTCACTGCCTGACCTTCATTTAACGACTTGAAACCGTCACCAGAGATCGCGGAGAAGTGTACGAAAACATCATCGCCGCCTTCAGCGTTTGAAATAAAGCCGAAGCCCTTCTGTGAATTGAACCATTTAACTGTACCGTTATGCATATCAGTACCTCCGAAAAATATTATATCCGATATAAACAAAAAAACTCATGTATCTGAAGCAAACCATCAAAAGACTTGCTTTAGAGCATGAGTCGAACTGATCAATCTGAATACATTCTATATTGTAGCAGGGTCAGGGAGCTTTGTCAACTTAATAATAGTTCGCGTCCGCGCAGAGAGGACAGCAACAGGGGCACACTCAAAATGAAGTGCACCCCTGTTTTTTGTTAATTCTTCGGCTTAAGAATAAGGTTTATAAGTTTATTTTTTATGACGATTGTCTTGACGATCTCCATGTTCTCGAGCAGACGCGCAATCTTTTCATCTTTGCAAGCGATGAGTCTAACGGTTTCGTCAGGAGCGTCGACAGGGATTATCACCGTCGTTTTGAGCTTTCCACCGACCTGAACCGCAATTTCCTTTTCAGCGTCGATGGTCTTGGCTTCGTCATATTTCGGCCACGGCTGCTGGCAGGCATAGCCCTTATAGCCCTGAATCTCCCACAGTTCATCTGCAACGTGCGGAGCAAAGGGGCTGAGCATCAAAATCATCGCCTTGATGTCGCCCTTTGAGGGCTTGTTTTCATAAAAGGTGTTGACAAGGCTCATGAGTGTCGCAATTGCTGTGTTGAACTTCATGCTCTCGATGTCTTCGCCAACCTTTTTAATCGCCTTGTGGATCTCCGCCTCGTTTGCCTTGGAATACCCGTCGCCTTCAAGCGGAATTTCAGCTAGATTCCATATTCTATCAAGGAATCTCTTGCAGCCCTTGACCGCCGTGCTCGACCATGGAACGGCCTTTTCAAAATCGCCTATGAACATGATGTAAAGCCGGAGCGTATCGGCGCCGAACTCGTCAATAATGTCATTAGGGTTAATGACGTTTCCGCGGGATTTGCTCATTTTTTCCCCGCCCTCGCCAAGAATCATTCCGTGGCTCGTGCGCTTCATATAGGGCTCCTTTGTGGGAACAACACCTATATCATAGAGGAACTTATGCCAGAAGCGGCTGTAAAGCAGGTGCAGCGTTGTATGCTCCATGCCGCCGTTATACCAGTCAACCTGATGCCAGTAGTCCATTGCTTCCTTGCCCACAAGACTGTCCTTATTGTGCGGGTCCATATAACGCAGATAATACCAGCTTGAGCCCGCCCATTGGGGCATCGTGTCGGTTTCTCTCTTCGCGTGACCGCCGCAGTGCGGGCAGGTGGTGTTGACCCACTCGTCCATATGCGCAAGAGGGCTTTCACCGTCATCGGTTGTCTCGTAGCTCTTGACGTCCGGCAGACGTAGCGGCAGCTCACTCTCCGGCAGAGGCACCCAGCCGCACTTCTCGCAGTAAACGAGAGGAATCGGCTCGCCCCAATAACGCTGACGGCTGAAAACCCAGTCACGCAGCTTGAAATTGACTTTTTCATGACCGAGTTCCTTCAATATGAGCCACTCGGTGATTTTTTTCTTTGCTTCCTCAACGGTCATGCCGTTAAGAAAACCGGAATTAACCATAACGCCGGTCTCGCAGTCCGTAAACGCCTGTTTTTCAACGTCACCGCCCTTGACAACCTCAATGATGGGAAGATTAAACTGTTTAGCAAATTCCCAGTCGCGCGAGTCGTGTCCGGGAACTGCCATAATTGCTCCCGTCCCGTAGGTCGATAAGACATAGTCAGAAATGAAGACAGGTATTTCTTCGCCCGTGACAGGATTGATCGCGGAAACGCCCTCAAGGCGTACACCTGTTTTGTCCTTTGCCATTTCAGTGCGCTCGAAATCGGACTTTCTGGCCGCAACTGCCTGATATTCGCGGACGACTTTAAGATTCGTGAGCAATGGCGCCCACTTTTCAATCAGAGCGTGCTCGGGAGCAATGACCATATAGGTTGCGCCGAAAAGCGTGTCGGGACGCGTAGTGAAAACTATCATCGCGTCACCTGCGGTCGTTGTGAAGCTGACTTCCGCGCCCGTGGAGCGTCCTATCCAGTTTTTCTGCTGTATCTTGACGCGCTCAATGTAATCGACCTCGTCGAGATCGTCTATCAGGCGCTGAGCATACTCGGTTATTTTCAGCATCCACTGGCTTTTTTCTTTACGCACTACCTCAGAACCGCAACGCTCACAAACGCCGTTTACGACTTCTTCATTCGCAAGGACGCACTTGCAGGAGGTGCACCAGTTGACAGGCATGCTTGTCTTGTAAGCAAGACCCTTCTTAAACATCTGAAGGAAAATCCACTGTGTCCATTTATAGTATTCGGGATCAGTCGTATCAACGCATCTGTCCCAGTCAAAGCCGAAGCCCAGCATCTGGAGCTGCTCTGTAAAGCGCTTTATGTTGGTCTTTGTGACCTCGCTCGGATGCATATGGTTTTTAATTGCATAGTTTTCCGTAGGAAGACCGAAAGCGTCGTATCCGATCGGGAAAAGGACATTATAGCCCTCCATCCGGCGCTTTCTGGACACGATGTCGAGCGCAGTGTATGGACGGGGATGTCCGACGTGCAGACCCTGTCCCGAAGGATAGGGGAACTCAATCAGCGCATAGTATTTCGGCTTTTCGCTACCGCTTAAGGCTGCATAGATTTTTTCATCCAGCCATCTTTTCTGCCATTTTTTCTCAATAGCCGTAAAATCGTACTTCATAATATGTGTCAATCCTTCTATTCAAAAGAGCGCTTTTCCCCAGCGCTCTTGATGTTTATCTTTCTCCGATAAAGCTGGATATATCTATTTCTGTTGCATCCGCCCAAAGGCGCTCAAGCCCGTAAAACGCACGCGCTTCCTCCATGAAAACATGGACAATTACGCAGCCGAAGTCCAGAAGCACCCATCCGCCGGCACGGTAGCCCTCGCGGTGGAGTTTTTTCTCTCCATTATCCTCCATAACCTTTTCGACTTCGTCGCATAGAGTCTTGATCTGGGTTGTGGAGCTGGCGGTGCATATTACGAAATAATCCGCCAGAACAGATATTGCGTCGATTTTTATTAGCTTAATATCGCGTCCTATCTTGTTTGCGAGGACTTCGACGATCTTTTCAGCCATTTGCTGGGGTGTCATCATAGGGGACCTTTCCTTTCATTTTGCGTCTGAGACTATCCGAAGCTGTAGAAGGACTTGATGCCTCCCTCAATCTCACTGCCGTCGGTGACGACTAGATTATTCGGATCGGGCTCATAGGCGCCTGTATTGCTGATTTGGTAAAGAATGTTGCAGTCTTCCGGCTTAATTGGATTTTTCAGCGGATTGAGGTAAGTGTTAACCATAGTCATCCACTCATCGACCTTGATTGAAACATACGAACCGCCGCGTATGGAGCAGCTGTAGTCTCCCGGAAGCGTCATGATGTTTATGTTATCACTAGACATCTTTAAAAACTCCGAAGCGTACCACTGCATATTGCCATAGGTCAGATTTGTCTGGCTGCTGTCATTGACTATTTTCGCAATTGATACCAGATTCGTCAGGTTCTTTAGCTGCAGAGCCTGATCCGCAACGGCCTTAATAAGCGCATGCTGCGTATCAAGACGGTCTATATCACCCATTCCATAACCCGTTCCGTCGTTATTCTGCCGGAAACGGAACACTCCCAGCGCGTTCTCGCCATTAAGCAGTTGATAACCCTTCTGAACATGGATCGTGAACACATATTCGCAATTTCCATCACCGTTGTTGTCAGCGTAATCATCGTAGTTCATATTTACGGGGACATCAAAGTATACCCCGCCGAGCTTGTCGATTGCCTGAACAAAAACATTGGTATCTATGAAAACATAGCTATCCGGACGAAATCCGCAAATTCCTTCGACTTCGTCCATAAGCGCGTCGATGCCGCTTTTACCATCGGCTTTTGCATAGCTGAAGACGGCGTTAATCTTTTTGACTGACTCGGGTACGTTCACCAGCGTATCACGCGGGATGGAGACGATATTCGCCTTATTTTCCACAGCATCGTAGCGTACAACCATGATAGTATCCGTATTGGCTTGAAGCTGGTCGATGCCAACAACCAAAAGGGTGTAATAGCGCCCGACCTCTCTCGTTTCAGTATCGGTTATCTGAACCGTTGTTGGATCGGTGGGTATATCTGTCGTCTCGGGCGGTCTCGTTGTTATTTTCCAGTAAAGAAATACGCCAGCCGCAATAAGTGCCAGGATTAGAAGCACGATAAGTACAGACTTACCGCTCTTCTTTTTCTTTTTGGGCTGGGGAGCTCTTTTTCTCAGAATCTCTTCGTTATTATATCCCCTGTCGGAGTCGTTTATATAATTTCTGCCCGTGTTGCCGGCTCTTCCCGAACTGGCTCCGCGGCCCGAATTGTTCTCTCTTTTTCCATTTCCACCAAAAACTTTCACTTTGGTTACCCTTCCTTTCGAAAACGCCGCGTCCTAAGCGCGAAAAGCGGATTCGCTCTCTGCGTCTTCTATTATTTTCTATGTTCTCTGAACCAGCTGAGAGCTTTGATAGAATTCGTATGGGGCAAAGAATTCTTGTGCTCAAGCTCTTCGAGGCTCATTTGCAATCCTTTTAAAACAGCCGAGTCGAGGTCTTCATAAGCAAGGCTTCTTAGCTCGTCCACACCCTCGAAATCTCGCGTAGGTTCGATGTAGTCTGCGATATAGATTATCTTTTCGAGCAAGGTCATGTCCGCGCGGCCCGTAGTGTGCCACAGTATCGCGGAATACACCTCGTCGTTTATGCCAAATTTATCGCGGGCAAAAGCGGCGCCCGTCTTTGAATGGAGCAGTTTGGAGTTCTTTTTTTCATCAACATCCGTGATAATACCATATTCTTCACATAATATCAACTGCTCGGGACCGTTAAGTTTTTTTGTTATGTCGTGCAGAATTCCCGCTTCCGCAGCGAGACCTTTGTCAGCGCCCCATCTCTCCGCTAGCCGTGCCGCTTCCTGTTCGCAGCCCTGTACATGAGGGATGCGCTTTTCATCTAGATAAATATAGGAATTATCTCGAAGCCATTTGAAATTCGGCTTTGCACTGTAATAGCGTTTTTTTATTATCTCTCTATAGACGGCCTCAGGGAGTAATTTGTTTCCTTCACGGTTTTTCAACATCGCACGCAGCTCGGTTGAGGTTACTTCTGTCGGAACAAGCCCAATCTCGTAAACATTGGCACCATATTTCTCGGAATATAATTCTTTGAGCCTGCGTACTTCCGTAATCTCGTCATGTTCTCTCGGGAATGCCGCCAGAGCAGAAAGCTCAAATATACGCTTAAAATCCTTCCAGCTTTCAAAGCTTCTGAGCATGTCTGTGCCCACAAGAAGGACAAGCTCGTCATTCGGATAGAGTTTTTTAAGCTCCTCAAGCGTGTCGACTGTGTAGGATACGCCTCCCCTGCTTATCTCAATGTCGGACACTTCAGTGTTCTCAATTCCATCGAAAGCAAGGCGCGTAAGCTCTAGCCTTGTTGCCGCAGATGGAGAGCCTTCCTCCTGCTCCTTGTGAGGTGGTTTTGCAGTGGGAACAATTATGAGCCTACCGGCGTGAAGCTCCTTAACCACGGTTCTCGCGGCTTCGACATGCCCAGAGTGCGGAGGGTTGAAGCTCCCTCCGAAAACAGCAATCCGCATTTCACAGCCCCCCTTTGCGCTAAAAAATGAGATTCTTCTAAGCTTATCTTATCTATTTCTTCTTTTCTTTTTTGGGAAGCACTATTCTAGGGTCTAATTCATTTCTCTTGTAGAGAACAAATTTGCTGCCGATGACCTGAACTCCGTCCGCCTTACATTCCGCGCAGAGCAGGTCACAGACCTCGTGCGGTGTAAGCGTCGAATTCTCAAGTACCTTGCCCTTAATGAGCTCACGGGCTTTTAAAGCTTCTTTTGCCTGGATTATAATGTTTTCGCTCAGGTCGCCTTTCCCCACGTGGATAATTGTGTCCTCGCTCGCGGCAAGACCTCTCAAATATGCGCGCTGCTTACTTGTCAGCATTGTATTCCCTCAGTTTCATTTCAAATATTTTTAGTGCTCTGCCTCTGTGCGAAACGGCGTTCTTTTCCTCATTGGAAAGCTCCGCCATTGTTCTTCCAGTCTCCGGAAACTCGAATATAGGGTCATATCCGAATCCACCATCACCTCTAGGCTCAAAGGTGATAGTTCCTTCGCACTCGCCCCGTGCCGTGATGACGTCGCCGTTCGGAAACATGCAGGCGATGCAGGAGACGAATTTCGCTCTCCTGTTTTTCTCGCTGTCGAGGTTTTTAAGAAGAAGATTCACTCTCTCCTCATCAGTCGCACAGCCGCCGTAGCGTGCCGAGTATACGCCCGGAGCACCGTCCAGCGCTTCTACTGCGAGTCCGGAGTCATCTGCGATGGAGGGCTCAGATATCGCCTCACACGCGGCTCTGGCTTTGATGAGCGCGTTTTCCTCGAAGGTCGTACCCGTTTCCTCCGCATCAAGAGAAAGCCCCGCCTCGCTCTGTGAAATGACCTCCGCTCCTAGACCGTCTAGGATAGCTTTCATTTCCTTCAGCTTGCCTTTGTTATTGCTGGCTAGAATATATCTCATTGCTGCAACAGTGCCTCCACAAAGCCTTGAGGCTCGAAAGGCATAAGGTCATCAACGCTCTCGCCGACGCCGATATATTTTACAGGCAGCTTAAGCTCGTCCGCAATGGCGAAAACAATGCCGCCCTTTGCCGTTCCGTCGAGCTTCGTCAAAACGATGCCCGAAATATCAGCGGTTTCCTTAAACTGCATTGCCTGAATCAGCCCGTTCTGCCCTGTGGTAGCATCGAGGACAAGGAGCGTTTCCCTGTCAGCCTCGGGCAGCTCGCGGTTTATTATGCGTGTAATTTTGTTGAGTTCGTTCATGAGGTTCTGCTTATTGTGCAGTCTTCCGGCTGTGTCGATGATGATGACATCCGCCCCCCTCGCCTTTGCCGCAGCGATACCGTCAAATACCACGGACGCGGGATCTGAGCCCTCCTCGTGCCGGACAAGAGCCGCTCCCGCTCGATCCGCCCACACTGTGAGCTGTTCTGCTGCGGCAGCGCGGAAGGTGTCTCCCGCGACGAGCAGCACTTTTTTGCCCGACGCGGCAAGCTTTGCTGCAAGCTTTCCGATAGTTGTCGTTTTGCCGACTCCGTTGACGCCAACCATGAGTATGACGGAGGGCTTCGTGCCAAGCCTCAGTTCCTTCTCGCCGACTTCTAGTATGTTCGTCAGAACTTCTGCGAAGGCGTTCTTGACTCCCTCTCCACCACGAATGCCTCGCTCTTTAACGAGCTTGCGCAGCTCCTCAACCGCTCCGGTTGATGTGTCCACTCCGGCGTCCGCCATTATCAGGGCTTCTTCGAGTTCATCAAAAAACTCCTCGTTCTCGCCCGTAAAGCCCGCGAAAACACTGTTCATCTGGATGGACATGTTTTTTTTCGTTCTCGCGAGTCCCTGTTTAATTTTATCAAAAAATCCCATAGTATCTGCATTTTGCCCCGAAACGTTTCGGGACTTTCCCCTTTATGAAAGTTACTTTGCTAAGGCGCGCTCCGCCTCTTCGAGGTCAACGGAGAGAACCTGTGAAACGCCTTTTTCCTGCATGGTGACGCCATAAAGAATATCGGCTTCTTCCATGGTTCCGCGGCGGTGAGTGATGACAATGAACTGCGTTCTGTCGGTCATACCGCGCAGGTAGTGCGCAAAACGGTCGACGTTTGCTTCGTCCAGCGCCGCTTCGATCTCGTCCATAATACAGAAAGGTGTCGGCCGAACCTTGATGATAGCAAAATACAGCGCGATTGCAACAAATGCCATTTCTCCGCCGGAAAGGAGGCTCAGGGTGCTGAGCGTCTTGCCGGGAGGCTGAACCTTGATTTCTATGCCGCAATTCAAGATATCCTCCTCATCATCAAGGATGAGCGCCGCGCGTCCACCGCCGAACAGCTCAAGGAAGGTGTTGCGGAAGCTCTCGTCAATGATTTTGAACTCACGGAGGAATATTTCCTGCATCTCCTTCGTAATTTCGCCGATGATTTTTTCCAGCTCACGCTTTGCCTTCTCAACATCGTCACGCTGTTCAGTTAGGAAGTTATAACGTTCCGATATGCGTTCATATTCCTCGATTGCGCCGATGTTCGGGTTGCCAAGACCCGTTATCTCGCGCTTGAGGCTGTTTATGCGCTTTGTCGCCTCGGCCATGTTGGGAACCGGTTCTCTGATGCTTTGCGCCGCTGTGCGCGAAAGCTCATAGCTGTCCCAGAGCTTGTCTATTATCTGCTTCTCCTCCATTTCGGAGGCAAGCTTTTTTTGCTCGATGCTGCCGCAGAGCCGCTCCATATCCAGAAGCTCGCGGTTAACATCCTGGGCCTTTTTCTCGTTTTGGGTACGTTTTCCCTCAAGCTCAAGTTTCAGGGAGTTTATCTGTGTGATTTCGCCCCTTATATTATCCGCAGTCTGACGGTTTTTAGCGAGCCTATCCTCTGCTTCCTGTTTCTTCTGCCCGAGTTCCTCGTTCTCCGCGCAAAGCGCAGCGATTGCCTGCCTGCGTGTTTCGCCGTCTCCGGTCAAATCGCTTAAAAGCTCCTCAAGCTGCTTAATAGCTACGAGAGTGGTATCGCTCTCCGAAACGAGCGACGAGCGTTTCTCCGCAAATGCCGAGAGCTTTTCACTGAGCTCTCTCGCCTTTATTTCGTGCTCCTCGCTTTTTGCAGAAAGCTCGGTCAGCTTGAGTTCGAGCGCTGCCACATCGCAATTCAGCTGTCCTATTTCATTTTTCGTACTTTCGGCACGTTTTGTATTCTCTTCGCGCCGCAGAGCCGAAAGCTTTTCGTCCCGCTCAAGTGTCTCAAGAGTCTTTTCAGTCTCATTTAGAAGGAACTGCGCCTGAGTCTTTTCGCTGTCGCAGGAGCGGAGCGTTTCAAGAGCTTCTTTCTGTTCGAATTCCGCTGTCTGGAGCTCATATTTTGCCGAATTCAGTTCACGGGACGCATCAGCGAGCTTAGTCGCACAGTCTTTCGCCTGTTCACTTAGGTCCGCGACCTTTAGATTCAGCGTTTTCAGTTCGTTGGCTCGGGAGAGTATGCCCGAATTTTTCGCGGCGCTGCCGCCGGTCATCGAGCCGCCCGCGTTAATGAGCTGTCCGTCCAGAGTCACGATGCGAAGCTGGTTGTCGTTCCGCTTCGACATTGCGACAGCGTCGGATAGAGTTTCCGCAATCACTGTCCTGCCAAGCAGATTTGAAAATATGCCCGCAAATTTCGGGTCGAAGCGGACAAGCTCGAAAGCCGTTCCGAGGTAACCGTTTTCATTTTCGGGGCGGCGCTTCATATCAAAGGCTTTTATTGTATCGACCGGCAGGAAGGTCGCTCTGCCCGCATCGCGTCTTTTCAGCATTTCAATTGCCGATTTGCCCTGCTCCTGCGTATCGACGACTATGCTCTGCATCGACGAGCCGAGCGCTGTTTCGATTGCGAGAGTAAATCGGTCTTCAGTCTTGACAAGATTTGCGACAGGTCCGTGAACGCCTGAAAGCGTTCCCCTGTCATGCTCGCGCATTACGGTCTTGACAGCGAGCGAATAGCCCTCAAATTCCTTTTCCATCTCTGTGAGCATGGTAACGCGGGAGCGTGCGGAATTAAGGTCAATCGTGAGCCTAGTCTGCTTTTCCTCGAGCGCCCTGACCTTGCTTTCGCGGCCTTCCATGCGCATCGTATAGCCTTCGATGATGTTTTTGAGCTCGTCGGCCTTCTCTTTTGCCTCTTTTTGTAATATAGACGCCTGTTTAAGTCGCAAGGACAGCTCGTCGCGGCGCGTTAGGGTTTCTCCGCTTTCGCGTCTGCGCTTTTCGTCCGACTCTGACTGTTCCCTTGCCGCATCCAAAAGCATGGACAAAACGGCATTTGAGTGTGCCAAAGCTGCCTGCTTTTCACTTTTATCGGTAATCAGCTTCGATATTTCGAGCTTCGCGCCGTCCTCGCCCTCGGAATTGCGTCCGATAACGTCAGTCAGCTCACGCGCCTTTAATTCTAGCTCATCAAGCTCGCGCTTAATCTCGTCGATGCGCTCGTGTCTTTTGGCAATCTGATTTTCAAGAGCCTTTGCCCTCGTATCCTGATCCTCGATCTCCGACTGCAGCTGACCTTTACGTTCCGAATTATGCTTAAGGCTGTTTTCCAAAACGGCGAGTTCGCTTTCGTTTTCGGCGCAAACAGTTTCCGTCTCCGCAAGGTCGGCGCGGCGCTTTTCCGCTTCGAGGTCTTTCTCGCGCATTTTCTCGGAATAGTTCTCTGATGCGGCATAAAGCTCGTTTAGCTCGAATTGTGCCAGCTCCAGCCCATTTTTTGCATTTTCCCAGTCTTCGCTGACAGTCTTCGCGCGTTCATGGAGCCTGTCCAGTGTTTCCATCCAGACAGAGACTTCAAGTCCTCGTAGCTCGTCACGCAGGATAAGGTATTTCTTCGCGGTTTCGGCCTGCACTTTGAGCGGGTCGAGAGATATTTTGAGCTCGTCAATTTTGTCGTTTATTCGGACAAGGTTCTCGTCCGTGTGCATGAGCTTGCGCTCGCTTTCATCCTTGCGGTAGCGATAGCGCGAGATGCCGGCCGCTTCCTCGAAAAGCTCACGCCTGTCAAGGCTCTTTGAGGACACGACCTCGGAGATTTTGCCCTGACCGATAACGGAATATCCGTCGCGTCCGAGTCCTGTGTCCATAAGCATTTCGCTGATGTCCTTGAGGCGCACGGATTCGCGGTTTATGTAGTATTCGCTCTCGCCGCTTCTGTAGTAGCGGCGGGTTATCATGACCTCGGTGCTGTCGGTATTGAAAATGCGCTTCGTGTTGTCCAGCACAAGCGAAACCTGTGCAAAGCCCATCTTCGGGCGCTTTTCGGTACCGCCGAAAATAACGTCCTCCATCTTGCCGCCGCGGAGTGTTTTCGTGCGCTGTTCTCCCAAAACCCAGAGTATCGCATCCGAAATATTTGATTTTCCGCTTCCGTTGGGTCCGACAATCGAAGTTATATCTTTTTCGAAAGTCAGTCTCGTTTTATCCGCAAAGGACTTGAAGCCCTGTATTTCGAGCGCTTTTAGGTACATATTTCACCTCGGGTGTTTTTTGCTGGAAGATAGAAACCTGATAATTATATATTTGTTGATTATATAATAAATCCGCTTGCTTTGCAACCAATCGCGGAAGATTTATCCTAATATCACTTTACCCTTTTGTATGCCATCTGAGGACACCTTCAGACTCTTCAATCCAAACTCATCGCAAAGTGTCCGTATATTTAACCTTTTTTGTCCGGTCATCGCTGAAACGTCCGACGCATTCACGTACAAAACGACATTCTCATCATGCGCGTTTTCCGATAAGAGCGCCCTCGCCTTATTGAGTAGCAGGCGCGAGCGAACGAGTTCGCCGAACGCAGGGTGATAGGCTCCGCCCAAAGCAGCACCGCCGGAGAGCTCCTCCGAAGGATTGAGTCCGAGGCGAATGACGGGTATCCCAGCTTCCTCAAACATCGGCACAACTGCCGCACAGTAATCAACCGCTTCCCCGACCGTATGCTCTTTGTAAGTCCCCTCGCGCCACATATCGCGAAGAGGTGTGTTATCGACGATAACTGTCGGGTAAATGCGAACTCCGTTGGGCTTAAGGGCGATGATTTTTTTTGCCGTTTCGATTGTACGCTCCCTTGTGTCCCCGGGCAGTCCTGTCATCATCTGCAAAATAAGCTCGAAGCCGTGTTTCTTGATAAGGCGTGACGATTTTGCGGTCTGCAACGCTGTGTGTCCTCTGCCGGAAAGATTCAGCACCTCGTCGCACATGGACTGTGCACCCAGTTCAATCGTCCGGACACCGTAAGCCTTCAGCCTATCTAGGGTTTCTTCATCGATTGCGTCAGGACGCGTGGAGAGACGCAGGGACTCTATGCTCCCATCATGTAAAAACGGCAAAGCCGCGTCCAAAAGCTCGTTTTGCTCTTCGACCGGTATTGCCGTGAAACTGCCGCCATAAAACGCCAGCTCAATATTCGAATTTTCCGGTATCTTTGCGATACCCTCCAAAATAGTTTTCCTGACCGTTTCCGTGTTTGCGGGAGAGCTTTCTCCCGAAATCCTATGCTGATTGCAGAAAACGCAGTTGTTCGGACAGCCGAGGTGCGGAACAAATACAGGTATGATGTTCCGTCTTGCTATCATTTTGAAATCTCCTCAAGTCCGTTCTTCGCAGCACACTGCTCCGCTTCCTTTTTTGTATGCCCGTTGCCAACGCCTATAGATTTGCCATTAAGACTTACCTGCATTGTGAAGCTCTTGTTATGGTCGGGGCCTTCTTCGGTTAAAAGCTCATAGCTGAGAATCTGACCCGCTTTGCGCTGAGTATACTCCTGAAGCGCTGTTTTATAGTCGCTGATTGGGCGAGTCTCCATCGCGGGAAGCTTCGAAAGTATGTACTTGTCGATGAAGCCCTTTGCCACTTCAAGCCCGCCGTCAAGGTATAATGCGGCAATGAGAGCCTCCACGGCATCCGCAAGTATGGACTCACGTGCTCTGCCGCCAGTATGCTCCTCGCCCCTGCCAAGCTTTATAAACTTTCCGAGGTTCAAGAGCTTTGCAACCTCATAAAGGCTCGTTTCGCAGACAAGCTCCGCGCGAAGGCGAGTCATGTGCCCCTCGGGCATCTTCGGACACGACAAATACAGGTGGCTTGCCACCACCTGCCCGAGCACGGAGTCACCCAAAAACTCCAGACGCTCGTTGCTCATGAAGCCTGCGCCTTTGTTTTCGTTAGCGTAGGAACTGTGGCTTAAAGCCGTGAGCAGGAGCGCCCTGTCGTGAAAACGATATTCAAGTTTTGCTTCGAGTTCATCCATAGGGCACCCCCTTTCCCGCTCAGTTTGTCTAAAAATCAGTCCGACACGTAGCGGCTGACATATTCGACAAGGTCTCCGACCGTAAGGATTTTCTTGAGTTCCTCGTCCGACACTTCTGCCAGCGAGAATTCTTCCTCAAGCGCCATGGTGAGTTCGACAACGTCAAGCGAGTCTGCACCGAGATCGTCCACAAAGGCTGTCTCCATTGTCACTTGCTCAGGGTCGACCACAAACTGCTCGCAGATTAGCTTTTGAATTCTTTCAAATACCATAATTTCCATCTCCAAATATATTGCTAGAATTGATAATATTCATAAATTATATACTTGTCAAGACTATTCCGCCTTACTAATCGTCATTAATTCAATATTTTTAACGATTTCACTGGAGACGTCCGTATTGACACAGTTTATCGCCTGAAGAACGGCGTTTTTCAAAGCCCTTGAGTCCGAGGAGCCGTGTGCCTTAATTACCGGCTTTGAAATTCCGAGAAGCGAGGTGCCGCCGACCTCGGAAGGATCGATTTTCTTTTTGAATTCACCAAGGCGCTTTTTCATAGCCAGCGCCGCAACCATGGAGCGTCTGTTCGCTGTAAAAATATCCTTAAGGTTATTCATAATGAATTTTCCCGTGCCCTCGATGGTCTTGAGCATTATGTTGCCCGAAAATCCGTCCGTCACCACGACGTCGACTGTGTTGAACAAAACGTCCTTGGCCTCGACATTGCCGATAAAGTTGATATGACCGGCGTCACCCGCTGCCTTGAGCTCCTTAAAGGCTTCGATTTGAAGGTCTCCGCCCTTCGTTTCCTCCGTGCCGACGTTCAAAAGCCCGATGCGAGGATTTGGGCAGCCGAGGATTTTTTTCGAATAGAATGAGCCCATAAATGCGAACTGCAAAAGATACTCTGGGGTGCAGTCGACATTCGCGCCGCAGTCGATAAGCATGACCCCTCTGCCGCCATTCGGAAGAACTGGCGCAAGAGCTGCCCTTCTTATACCGCTGACTCTCTTGACAATGAGTGTTGCGCCTGTCAGAAGCGCTCCGGTGCTGCCGGCCGATATGCAGGCGTCGCCCTCGCCGTCCTTAAGTAATTTCAGCGCAACCGCCATCGAGGAGTCCTTCTTAGCACGCAGGACAGTGGTAGGGTCGTCTTCCATGCTGACAACCTCGCTTGCGTTGACGATGCTTATCTTTTCGCTCAAGTCCCCCGCGCCCACATTTTTAAGGCAGGAACGAACCTCTGTCTCTTTTCCAACAAGCGTGACAGACACTCCGAATTCCCGGATAGCCTCCACCGCTCCTTTAACGATCTCGGCAGGGGCATTGTCCCCGCCCATAGCGTCAATGATTATCCTCATATGCTTCCTCCCGCGGAATACCTCTCTATGATTTCAAGGGATCGTTCCGATATTAAGGCGTTTTTATTCCGCTTGCCTTTTATCTTCTTTCCCAAAGGTTCTATTATACCGAAATTAATGTTCATGGGCTGAAAACTGCCCACTGAAGCATCCGAAACATAAAGTGCCAGCGCGCCGATCGCCGTTTCCCGCTGAAAATCAATTGGCGGAGCTCCAAGAAAACGGGCAGCCGTTTCAAGTCCGACATACATACCGGACGCAGTCGATTCTACATAACCCTCAACGCCAGTTATCTGCCCTGCAAAACTGATACGCGGCTCTTTTTTCAGTCTGTAATATCTGTCCAGCAGTTTCGGTGAATTCAGATAAGTGTTGCGGTGCATAACGCCGAAACGGACGAATTCAGCATTTTTAAGCGCCGGTATCATGGAAAACACACGCTTCTGCTCCGAAAACGTCAGATGTGTCTGAAACCCTACGATGTTGTAAATCGTGCCGACGGCGTTGTCCCGCCGCAGCTGAACTACCGCATAGTTTTCACTACCCTTGCGTGAATCGACAAGGCCGACAGGCTTAAGCGGTCCGTAACGGAGAGTATCTTCTCCGCGACGTGCCATGACCTCGACGGGCATACAGCCCTCAAAGACTCCCGCGTCGTCAAAGCCGTGGATTGGCGCCTGCTTTGCCTCACAGAGTTCATTCCAGAAGGCGAGATATTCTTCCTTTGTCATGGGGCAGTTAATATAGTCAGCCGTACCTTTGTCGTAGCGAGAGGCGTAAAACGCGTTTTCCAGATCGATGCTTTCGAGCGTCACTATCGGAGCGGCGGCGTCATAAAAATTTAAAAATCCCACATCGCCGCATTTTTCGGCGATTGATTCAGCCATCGCGTCGCTCGTTAATGGTCCCGTCGCAATTATCACTTCGCCGTCAGGTATTGAAACTGCCTCCTCGGAAACGACCTCAATGTTCGGGTTATTTTTCACCATATCGGTTATCATCGAGGAAAAACTCTCGCGGTCAACAGCCAGAGCACCGCCCGCCGCAACCTTCGTCGCGTCGGCGCACTCCATAATGAGCGACCCGAGCCGCCGCAGCTCTTCTTTCAGAAGTCCGACGGCGTTTGCAAGCTCATCACTGCGGAGAGAATTTGAGCATACGAGCTCGGCAAAGTTTTCCGAAACGTGGGCGGGCGTCATTTTCTGCGGCTTCATCTCGACGAGCTGTACCGGTACGCCCCTCTTGGCAAGCTGCCATGCCGCTTCACAGCCGGCAAGCCCCGCTCCTATAACTGTTACCGTGTCCAATTCTTAGTCCTCCGCATGATTAATAACTTACTTCGTCTTCGAGCCCGTTTTCGCGGGTGTTTTCTTTGCCGCCGCCGGCTTTGTGGCAGTTTTTGTTGTCGAGGTTTTCTTAGCCGCTGTCTTTTTCGCAGCAGGTTTTTTTGCGGCGGCGGGCTTTTTCGCGGCAGACTTTGCAGGAGCCTTCTTTGCCGATGTTTTATCGCTCGTCACATCGCTCTCACCCTCGGCGACGACAGCTTTTTTCTTATAGCCGCGTTTATCCTCGGGTAGGAAATTTGGGCAGGCATCATTTATGCAGAACGGCGTCTTCTTGCCTTTGCCGGAGAGCTTGAACAGGGTTCTTCCGCACTCCGGGCAAGTCTCCTTAACGGGAACGTCCCAGGACATAAAGTCGCAGGTTTTGTCTGCAACACGCTCGCAGGCGTAGTATGCGTAGCCCTTCTTGGAGGTGCGCTTCAGGATACGTCCGCCGCATTTTGGGCATTTTCCTGGCATTTCCACGACGATGGGCTTTGTAAAATCGCATTCAGGGTAGCCAGGGCAGGCCAGAAAACGACCGAAGCGTCCGGTTTTTACAACCATCTTGCGTCCGCACTTATCGCAGATCTCGTCCGACTCCTCGTCGGGTATCTTTATATGCTGTCCCTCGAGCGCCGCTTCGGCGTCCTTGAGCTCGTTATCGAAATCACCGTAGAATTCGGACAGTACATCCTTCCAGATGCGCTTGCCTTCTTCGACGTTGTCCAGAGTCTCCTCCATGCGCGCCGTGAATTTAAGGTCGACTATATCCGGGAAACGCTCCTCCATAAGATCGGTAACGACTTCGCCAAGTACCGTGGGACGGAGATATTTCCCTTCCTTGACGACATATTCGCGTGTCGTAATAGTACTTATCGTAGGCGCATAGGTGCTTGGTCGACCAATGCCCTTTTCCTCCATCGCGCGGATAAGCGTTGCCTCAGTATAGCGGGAGGGCGGCTGAGTAAATTGCTGTTCCTTATCAGTCTTAGCGAGCTTTACCTTTTCGCCTTCACGGAGGTCCGGTAGTGGCTTTTCTCTTTCGGCTTGCTCCTCGTCCTTCGATTCCTCATATACCGCGGTGTAACCTGCAAACTTGAGCTCGGAATAGTTTGCGCGGAAAATATAACCTGCGGAGCTCGCGTCAATCGTTACGCCGTCATAAACGGCGTTCGCCATCTGGCAGGCGGTAAAGCGTCCCCAAATAAGGCGATAAAGCCTATATTGATCGGCAGTCAAATCTTTTTTTATAAGCTCCGGCGTCAGCTCTATGCTGCTGGGACGAATGGCTTCGTGCGCGTCCTGCGCTCCTGCCTTTGTCTTAAAGACGCGGGTCTTTTCGGGATAGTATTCCCGCCCATAGTGCCCTATTATGAAATCCTTGGCTGCGCTTGTTGCAACGTCAGACAAACGGAGCGAGTCCGTTCTCATGTAGGTTATAAGTCCGACAGTTCCCTCGCCTGAAATATCAACACCTTCATATAGCTGCTGGGCAATGGACATAGTGCGCTTGGGGGTCATGCCAAGGCGGCGCGAAGCCTCCTGCTGGAGGGTTGAAGTGATGAACGGAGGCGAGGGCGAGCGCTGCTTTTCTCCGCGCTTGACCGATTTTATAAAGAACTCATCCTTGGAGATTTCCTTAATTATCTTGTCGACCTCTGCTTCCGAGTGAAGTTCAATCTTCTTCGTCTCTGCGCCGTGGAAGCGCGCAACAAAGCTGCCCTCTTTCTCCACGCGGTTAAGCATGACATCCAGAAGCCAGTATTCCTCAGTTTTAAAGTCCCTTATCTCTTTTTCCCTGTCAACAACCATACGTGTAGCTACGGACTGCACACGTCCCGCCGAAAGTCCTCGGCGTACCTTGCGCCAGAGCAAAGGGCTGAGCTTATATCCGACGATACGGTCAAGTATACGCCTTGCCTGCTGCGCGTCGACCAAGTCTTGATCAATTTCACGAGGCGCTGCAATGCTCTCGTTGACGACCTTTTTCGTAATTTCGTTAAAGGTTACGCGCTTTGCTTTTTCATCGGGCAGTTCAAGAAGCTCCTTCAGATGCCACGATATCGCCTCGCCCTCGCGGTCAGGGTCGGTTGCGAGATAGACGATACCGGCTGCCTTGGACTTCTTTTTCAGGTCGTCGATAACGTCTTTTCTTGCAGCCACAGGCTGATAATCGGGTTCAAATCCATTTTCTATATCTACGCCCATGGTACTCTTAGGAAGATCCCGAAGATGTCCCATAGAAGCAACAACATGATAATTCGAGCCGAGATACTTCTCAATCGTCCGCGCCTTTGCCGGCGATTCGACAATGACCAGATCCGTCCTAGTTTGTGCCATAAATGACCTCAATTCATAGTTATTATAAGCGCCTTTTCTGTTTTAGCGCTTTCCAATATTTAAAGTAAATCTCTTTCCGTTTTCCTGAGATACAAAGCCTTTTATCTGGAGCAGTGTCAGCTCGGAAAGCACTTCCGGTGCTTTGAGCTCCGTTTTTTCTATTATGTCGTCAATGTGCAACGACTTGTCATTCATAACGGAAACAATCTTCAGCTGGCGCTCCGAAAGCCCTGAGAGCTGTTCTCGCAAATCAATATATTCCCGCTTTATAGGGTTGTCAACCTTTTTTCTGTCGGTCTTGACCCTCAGCTTTGCAAAGCCTCTGCCCGTTTCGGGGGCTGTTTTCCTCGGTTCTTCGGTACGTTTTGCCTCATAGAAAACAGGCTCAGCCGGCTCTCCGTGTGCCAAAACCGCCGTCCTTTGCGGGTCAGGCATAGCGAGCTTTCCGCTAAATTGCGGTGCGAAATCAGCCAGAACATCCCAGCCTGAGGATACGAGCTGTGCGCCGTCTCGTATGAGATCGTTCGAACCGGCACAGTTTAATGCGTCGGCGTTTCCGGGTACGGCGAAGACTTCTCTGCCTTGTTCGAGCGCAAGAGTTGCCGTGATGAGTGCTCCGCTTTTAAGCGGTGCTTCGATGACCGCAACACCAAGAGAAAGCCCGCTTATTATGCGGTTTCTTTCGGGAAAGTTCTTTCTGCCCAAAGGCTCTCCGGGCGGATACTCGCTGACGAGCGCGCCGGAGAGCGTAACATCGCCATAGAGTACATCGTTCCACTTGGGAAACACATCGTCGATTGCGCAGCCTAGGACTCCGATAACGGCTCCGCCTGCTCGCAGAGCACCCTCCGCCGCAGCGCTGTCAATACCCTCTGCAAGACCAGTAACGACGAGCCCTCCGCATTTTGTAATCTCATAGCCAAGCTTTCGCGCCATTTTAATTCCGTAGGGCGTGGCCTTTCTCGTTCCTACGACACCAATTGCCGCTTCCTCGTCGACTGCGGGGAGTCTGCCCATGGCATATAGCACAACAGGCGGGTCATAGATGTTTTTCAATCTTGCCGGATAGGCGGCGTCTTGAAAGCTGACTATGTATACTCCCTGCGCTTGACACTTTTCGAGTATACTCTCCGCCCTATTAAGACTCCGCTCCGCAAAGGGCCGAAGCTCCGCGTCGGTAAAATTCAGCTTTTCTCTCAAAAGCCGCTCGTCCGCAAAATAAACTTTTTCGGGGTCGCCGAAGGTGTCAAGAAGCTCGAATCGCCTTTTCGGTCTAAGTCCCGTCATAGCGGAAAGCCACACCCAGTATTTCAGTGTCGACAAGTATACTTCCCCTTCATTTTGACATTTCCCACATAACTATCGAGGCCGCCACAGCCGCGTTCAGAGACTCGCAATCAGGACGCATAGGAATTATGGTTTGAGCCTCGCAGAGCTTAAGAAGTCCTGTTGTGAGTCCTCTGCCCTCACTGCCAATCGCAACGGCGGTGCCTTTTAAATTGATATTTCGAATATCCTCGGCGTTCTCGCTCAGTGCGGCGCCGTAGAGTTTTAAGCCATTTCGGTTTACATAATCCAATAATCCGTCTAAATCTGTTTCCAGAACCTTTTGACGGAAAATGCCGCCCATCGTTGCCCGAACGGTCTTTGGGTTATATAAGTCGGCGCAGTCGCCGACAAGTATCACAATGTCCGTCCCCATCGCGTTTGCTGTTCTGATGACCGTGCCGACGTTTCCGGGGTCCTGCACATTCTCAAGGACTATAGCAGTCGAGATTTTTTCATTGTCCGCCGATATGCGTGGTATTTTAACGCTGAAAACAGGACCGGAAGAGTTTTTTAGCGGGGAAACATACTGCATGAGATCAGGGGGACAAGAGAACTGCGTAATGCTATCAGAGATTTCAAATGACGGTTCGCTCCCCCACAATACAAGGGTCACTTCCGCGCCGAAGAAAAGCGCTTCTTTAAGTGTCTTTTCGCCGTCACATACGAATTCCCCCGACTTTCTGCGATATGTCCCGTCCAAAGAAAGGTCCTTTAGATGAGTAATTATTCGATTTTTCCTTGATGTGATATGTTCCAATTCGTCCTCACCTTTTTAACACAGCAAGGCTGCGGCGGGGCGGCATTGCCCTGCCACAGCCTTTATATATTACCATTCTATGGGTTTCATTGTCGGGAACAGAACAACCTCTCTTATGGAGTCGACGCCTGTGAGCAGCATGACGCAGCGGTCAATGCCGATTCCAAGGCCGCCCGTAGGAGGCAGTCCGTATTCAAGCGCTGTGATGTAATCATCGTCCATCATGCCCGCTTCGGAGTCTCCCTTTTTACGAAGCTCGACCTGCTTCTGGAAGCGCTGCTTCTGGTCAATTGGGTCGTTTAGCTCGGAAAACGCGTTGCCCATCTCGCTGTGGCAAACGAAAAGCTCGAAACGCTCTGTGAGCCTCGGGTCCAATGGGCTGCGCTTTGCGAGCGGAGAAACGTCGACAGGATGCAGGGTTATGAAAGTCGGCTGGATGAGCTTTTCTTCGACCTTCTGGTCAAAGCATTCATAAAGGGCGTTGCCCCAGGTCTTTTCCTTTTCCTTCGGAATCATGACTCCGACGGATTTTGCGAGTTCAATGGCTTCCTCATCGGTACTGACAGGCATAAAGTCGACTCCAAGATACTTTTTGACTGCTTCCGCCATAGAAAGGCGTTCCCAGCCCGGAGCAAGGGATACCTGCTCGCCCTGCCACGTTACGTCGTATGTGCCCAGAATGTCCATTGCGGCGCTTGAAAGCAAGTCTTCAAATAGGTCCATCATGTCGTTGAAATCAGCATAGGCCTCATAGAGCTCGACAGTCGTGAATTCCGGATTGTGCTTTGTATCCATTCCCTCGTTACGGAAAATACGGCCGATTTCATAAACGCGCTCGATACCGCCGACGACAAGGCGCTTCAGGTGAAGCTCCGTGGCTATGCGGAGATACATATCCATATCAAGAGTGTTGTGGTGTGTTATGAAAGGACGCGCCGTCGCGCCGCCGGAAATAGTGTTCAGAACCGGCGTTTCGACCTCCATGTAACCGCGGTCGTCAAGGAACCTGCGGACATGACGAATGAAGAGGCTGCGTACCTCAAAGTTACGGCGAACCTCGGGATTAACAATCAAATCAACATAGCGCTGGCGATAGCGGGTTTCAAGGTCCGTAAGTCCGTGGAATTTTTCCGGCAGAGGGAGCAGCGACTTGGAAAGCAGCTGTACCTTCTTGCAGTGTACGGAGATTTCGCCCTTGCGTGTGCGGAAAACAAAGCCTTCGATTCCGATGATATCGCCGATGTCCCATTTTTTAAACTCACCGAAAGCATCCTCGCCGAGATCGTCGATGCGGACATAAAGCTGGAGCCTGCCCTTATCGTCCTTTATATCAGCAAAAAAGGCCTTGCCCATATCTCGTTTGGACATGAGACGTCCCGCCATGGAAACATCCTTAGCTTCCCAGACTTCAAAGTTCTGCTTTATTTCCTCACTGTACGCAGTTCTTTTATACTTCGTAACGGTGAACGGATCCCTTTTCTCCTCGCGGAGCTTCGAAAGCTTATCGCGGCGAATCTGAAGGATTTCCGATATATCCTGGGTTTCCTCCGGCATGATTTCCTGGCTCATTGACTGACCTCCCAAATGCTTATTGCCCGTTTCGGGCCTTAGTTTTCTATAGATATTATTTTAAATTGCATCTCGCCGACAGGGGCAACGAACGAGACAGTCTCGCCCGCGCTGCGGCCTAAAAGGCTGCGTCCGAAAGGCGAATCGTCCGAGATGCGGCCCAGCATGGGGTTAGCCTCCTGAGATCCGACAACCTGATACTCCTCGATTTCGCCGTCACTAAGGCATTCGACCTTAATCTTGCTGCCGAGATATATGGCGTTCGTAACTTCACGCGTTTCAATGACCTCTGCATTCTCAAGGAGATTACGGAGCTCAGCAATTTTGGAATAGAGCTTGCCCTGTTCAGTTTTTGCTTCGTCGTATTCGCTGTTTTCTGAAAGATCGCCGAAGGAACGCGCTTCTTTGATAAGTTCGGATACTTCTTTTTCCCGAACGGTCTCGAGATAGTGAAGCTCCTCCCGAATTTCGTTCAAACGCTCCTGACTCATTTTGTACTTTGCTTCGTTAGCCATAGTATCCGTCCCTTCAACTTATATTAATAACTGACTATACATTTTAATATAGAATGACATCATATTTACGTATTATAGATAGAAAATAACTGCGTGTCAAGCAGATAAAGAAGCAATCATTTGTCGATAAGAGCTTTTAACTCTTCCAGCGCCGCTTTAAGCTGCACATCCTCATCATGCTCCAGCAGTCCTGAAATGAGCTTATCTTCGTCATCGTCGCTAATTGAAACAGATACATCGGGCGCAAGCCCCCCCGTTTTTGCGAGGTCAACTCTCTTCGGTGTTAGATAACTGTTCGTCGAAAGGTGGACTGCGCTGCCGTCTGTCAGTTCAATATTTATCTGCGAGCGTGCTTTACCCGTCGAGTGCGTTCCAATAAGCTTTGCCCAATCGAACTCCGAGAGCGCCGCCGCAAAAAATTCCGCCGCTGAGTAGCTGTTCTCGTCAATCAGCACCGTCATGGGGAGCTTGACGCAATTCGCATCCGAGGTTTCAACCTTCTCATCTCCTGCTTTATTTGCCGATACAAAAAGATCTCCCTCAGGCAAAATGTGGTCTAGAGCTTTCAGCAGCTCGCTCAGAAAGCCGCCGGGATTGTTGCGCACGTCGAAAATAATTCCCTTCGCGCCCTGTGCTACAAGGTCATCAACAGCTTTGATAGTCTCCTCACCGGAATCCGTTTCAAAATTTTTGATTCTGATATAACCTATTCCGTCATCGAGCATCTCGTATTTGACAGGGTCTGAATGTATAACCTCGGTTCCGATTGCAAGCGTTCTTTCGGTGCCGTCCCCCGCCCTTAGAGTCAGATCAAAGGACTCATCCTTCTTGGAGGCGATTAGATCCTTGACTTCCGTCGAGGTCTTGCCGGACAAGCTCTCTCCGTCAATTGCGCACATAATATCGCCGATATTCACCCCCGCCTTGCTCGCGGGCGAATCCTCAAGAACTGTTGCAATGCGGTAAAGCCCGCTCTGGTCATCCTTGACGATTGTCACGCCGATACCGGTATAGCTGTTTTTCTGATACAGCTTGTATGCCTCATACTGCTCTGGGTTCATATAATAGCTCCAGCGGTCATTGATAGAGCTTATCATCGCGCCGTAAGCCGCGTCAGATACCTGCTCCATGTCTGCCTCGCCAACATAATCGTTTTTTATTGCGTTGAAGACGGCAGCAAACTTCGTAGCATAAGGAAAACTATCCTCTCCGCCGTATTTTTCAATGAAAGCCCCAAAAACGCAGAATCCTGTAAGCGCAGCCGTCAAAACGCAGGCAAGAATAAGAGTCGGTAAACTGAAACGCTTTTTCATAAGCTCCTCCATAACGCTTTCGCGGTCTGGTCCAAACATTATCCTCACGGTTTACGCGGACGGACCGGAATAATATATTATGCCGCAAAAGCCGAAATTAGCCGGGCAGCCTGTTTGCGCTGCCCGGCAATTAACTTTTTAAGCGAGTTTTTAAAAATATGATTCCGGATCAACCAGCTGTCCATTCACCTTGATTTCGAAGTGGCAGTGCGGACCTGTTGACCAGCCTGTCGATCCGACATAGCCAATGGTCTGTCCCTTTGTTACCGACTGCCCCGAGGAAACCGCCATTGAGCTCATATGAGCATAAAGCGTTACCATTCCGTTACCGTGGCTTATAACTACATAGTTGCCGTAAGAGCTGCTGTAAACTGCTGAAACAACGGTTCCTGCGTCTGCGGCCATGATAGTAGTACCGGAGTTTGCGGAAATATCAACACCAGCGTGGTAACGCTTGTCTCCGAAAATTGGGTGTATTCTATACCCAAATTTGGAGGTTATGTTAGCTGTCGACGTACCGGCCACCGGCCAAGTCAGGGTACCTGAACCTTTGGGGACTGTCTGTCCCGCCTTGATTGCGGCTTCCTGCTGCTTTTTCAGCTCGGCAACCTTCTGGTCAATCTGACTGCGGATAGCGGCTTCCTGACTGTCGTTTGTTGCGTATTCGGTCTTATATTTCTCAATGTCCTTCTCAAGGTCAGCTATAACGGCTTCTGCCGCAGCAATCTGCGCTTCAAGCTCCGCTTTTCTGGCCTCAAGCTCTGTTTTCTTATCTTGCTGCTCCTTCAGAGTCGCCTCATACTCCGCCTTGACTTCTGCGACCTTTTGTGTTGCGGCTATGTATTTATCCTCAAGATCCTTGTCATATTCCATAATAGAGGAAACGAAATCCATTCTGGCAAGCAGATCAGAGAAGCTGTTCGCATCGAAGAGTATCGAAAAATATGTAAGACTTCCTGATTCCTCCATCGCCCTCATGCGGACGCGGAGCGCTTCTTTCTGATTGGCTTCGTCTGTCTTTGCTACTTCAAGCTCTTTGGCTTTTTCCTCGACCATACCGGTATACAAATCGATTTGTTCCGATATAAGCTCTATCTCCTGACGGGCAAGTTCGTTTTGCTCATCTAGCGCGGTCTTTTGGTCTATAGCCGAATTCTGCTGGCCCTGAAGATCGGAAATCTTGGACTGAAGCGTCTTCTTCTGCTGCTGGATGGCCGACTGCTGATTCTTAAGAGCGTCGATTTCCGATTGAGAAACCGCCCACGCGCCGCTGAAAGCGCCCAAAACAAGGGTCACAATAAATATCAGCGCAAGAACAATACATACAGCTGAAACAAACTTTTTTTTACTTTTTTGCATAGATACCTCCCGCGCAGAGTGCGCTTTGAAAAACCCTTCATCCGCCAAACAGCGAAGTTTTAACCGCGTTGCTGAAGCTTCGATATTCGAAGCAAAAAATCAGACTTTAAGATAATTGCGGATTGCAATAGTTCCGCCGAAAGCTCCGACGACGATTCCCACTCCCATGTATACAAGAGCAAGAGGTAGAGCCAGCGTATTAAATGAGAGAACGCTCACATATGTACCGGCTATGCTAGTCATAATCTTGTCGGTTATCAGCGTATATATGCCCCATTCGAGCGCTAGTGCGAGTCCTGAGCCTATGACGCCCAGTGTAAGTCCTTCGATTATAAATGGCGTACGTATAAAGCTGTTCGTTGCTCCGACCATCTTCATAATTGCAATTTCTTCTCTTCGTCCGAAAGTGGTGAGCTTAACCGTGTTCGACATTATGAATACGGACACAACGAACAGTATGACTATCAAAACGAGAGAAACCGCACCCACGATATTTCTTGTAGTAACAAAGCCTTTTGAAATATCGAGCTGGGCGCTTACGTCCGCAATACCCTTGACCTGCTCAAGCTGTGTTTTCGTATCTGCCATAAGGCTGATATCGTCCAGATATATCACATATCTATCACGAAAGACTGAAGGCTGTATTTCATTAAATAAAGAGTTGTTTTCGTAGTCCTTTGCAAACTCCGCCATTGCTTCTTCGCGTGTAATGAACTTGACCTCGCTCACGTTCGGGACAGACGTAAGTTCACCCTCGAGCGCCATCGCTTGATTCTGCGTATAGGTCTCGTCAACAAAGGCGAGCATTTCATTTTCGCTCTCGAGCTTATCAATGAGCGCATCAATATTTACGGCAAGGAGCGAAAAGCTGCCCATTATCACGAGGCAGGCGATTATTATTGTGACCGATGCGAAGGACATGAAGCCGTGGATCGCTATGCTTCGAAAGCCTTCTTTAAAAAGATAACCGAGTTTATTCATGAATCCCATAACTGTAATACCCATCCATTCCGTCGCTAATTATCGAGCCCTGGTCTAATGCAATAACACGCTTGGAAAAGGAGTTGACCAGCTCTTTCTCATGTGTCACAACGAGGACCGTGGTTCCCAGCTCATTTATTTTTTCAAGCAGGAGCATAAGCTCGAGGCTTTTAGCGGGGTCAAGGTTTCCTGTAGGCTCGTCCGCAATTATGAGGCTCGGACTGTTTACGAGGGCTCTCGCAATTGCGACACGCTGCTGCTCTCCGCCGGAAAGCTCCTGAGGTAGGCGCTTTTCTCTGCCCTCAAGTCCGACAAGCTCAAGCACATAAGGCACACGCTTAGCGATTTCCTTGTTGCTTGCGCCGACTACGCGCATGGCGAAGGCGACATTTTCATAGACCGACTTGTCTTCGATGAGCCTGAAATCCTGAAAAATAACTCCAAGCGTGCGGCGCAGCATAGGCAGCTTGCGCGATTTAATCGAACGGAGATTAAAATTGTTAACATAGACCTCTCCGTCCGTAGCGGTTACTTCTCCGGTAAGAAGCTTAATTATTGTCGTTTTACCTGAGCCGGAAGGTCCAACCAAAAAGACAAACTCACCTTCATTGATTTCAAAATCTAATCCATTAGCGGCAACCATGCCACTGTTTTCATAGACCATCGAAACATTGTTCATTAAGACCATTTTTGATTTCCTCCGATTGCGGGAGATTAACCCGGGGTAAGGTTCATGCCTAACCAGCTAAGAAAGGCATTAGCCCTTGATATTCTGTGAATTAAGGTATTTCTTAACCATGAGAGCGACTTTGAAAACAATTGCGTGGTCGAATTCGCGCAAATCAAGCCCTGTCAGTTTCTTGATTTTTTCAAGACGGTAAACAAGGGTGTTTCTGTGTACAAAGAGCTTTCTGGATGTTTCCGAAACGTTAAGGTTGTTTTCAAAGAATTTGTTGATTGTGTACAGAGTCTCCTGATCGAGGGATTCGATCGGGTTCTTCTTAAAGACCTCGCTTAAGAACATTTCGCACAGCGTCGTAGGAAGCTGATAGATAATGCGACCGATGCCGAGGCTTTCGTAATGTATGACGCTCTTGTCTGTTTCAAAGACCTTGCCGACTTCAATCGCCACCTGGGCTTCCTTATAGCGATCAGCAAGCTCGCGCAGGTGCTTTGCAACAGTACCGATTCCGATAACCGTCTTGACAAGGAGCTCGGCATTGATTGCGCTGCCAATTTTTTCGGCAAGCTGGCAAAGCTCTCTGCCCTCGACACCCGGCTCGATCTCTTTGATGAGCACGATGTCGGTCTCGCTCATGCTGAGGACAAAATCCTTCTGCCTATCTGGGAACAGACCCTGAACCAACTCCAACGTCGCAATGTCAGACTTTTCAAGCTGGCGGATGAGCAAAACCGCACGCGGAACATCTGTTACAAAGTTCAATTCCTTTGCGCGGACATAAACATCGCCCGGAAGAATATTGTCGGAAATGATGTTTTTTACAAAAGTTACCTTATTGTATTTCTCATCATAATTTGCTTTTGCCTCATTGAAGGCAACCGCTGCCATAATGCAGATACTCTTTGCAAGGGAATCTCTTCCTTCCACGAAAACGGCATAGTCAAACCTGGAATTGGGGCCACCCAAAATCCTATAGGTTCTTGTGCCCGAGGTAAAGAACTGATCGGAAAGGTCGCTGCCCGAAATGCCCTGCAAATTTTCGAGTTTTGTGCCGATCAGAGAAAGTTCGCTGCAAGCTACGACAAAGCCTTCGGAATCGATTACACCGAGGCATCTGTCAGTGGCCTCTTTCATTTGAACAATGACGCTCTGAAAAATTCTACTAGACATGGTTGCTCCTCCTAATATAAGCAATGAAAACTAACCGCTTCACATAATATCTTATTTTATTGCTTTTTTCAATATATTTTTGATGATATTTTGTAAAATCTTTTAATAAGACGCTATGTTATTCTCTGTTTTCATCATTTGCAACCATATAAAATAGTTAATTTTCCATAATAACGCATTTTCATGCTGCGATTCCATGTCAAAAACCCGCTTACAAAAACTTGAGCATCAAGCACACAACTTGCATAAAATTTTTATGCAACATATCAATTGGTCACTGTTTCCTCGGTTTCCTTATCGAAAATATGTACGGCTCCCGTGTCAAATGCAAGCCTGACCTTTTCGCCGGACGTCATGTGTATCTTCGAGTCAATGACGCAGGCAAATTCAATTTCTGAGACTTTAATAAACACATTGCTCTCCGCGCCCAAAAGCTCAACGAAGTCAACGTCGGACTCCACGGTCTGATCCGGATGCTGAGCGATGAAATCGGGCTCGGCGTGTATATCGTTGGGGCGGATGCCGAAGAGCACGCGCCCTCCCACATATTTTAGCACCTCGGGCTTTCTGCCCTTCCACCCGGGAAGAGCAACGCGCGTCTTGTGTTCTCCGCTGCCAAACTCCAAATATGTAACTTTTCCGTCGTCAATGAGCTCCGCCTCGGCGATGTTCATCTGCGGAGTGCCCATGAAGGTCGCGACAAACAGGTTGCAGGGCTTATCAAAAAGCTCCTGCGGCGGCGCGATCTGCTGAACAAAGGCGTCTTTCATAACGACTATACGAGTACCCATCGTCATTGCTTCCGTCTGGTCGTGGGTAACATAGATAAATGTGGTTCCAAGCTGCGCATGCAGCTTGGACAACTCCGCGCGCATCGCGGTACGAAGTTTGGCATCAAGGTTTGAAAGAGGCTCGTCCAGCAAGAACACCTTTGGCTTGCGAACGATTGCTCTTCCCAGCGCCACACGCTGGCGCTGGCCGCCGGAGAGCGCCGCCGGTTTTCTTTCAAGAAGAGTCTCGATTTCCAGAATCTTCGCGGCCTCAAGGACTCTCTTTTTAATCTCGTCTCGCGGAGTCTTGCGTATCTTAAGACCAAAAGCCATATTTTCGAAAACGGTCATATGCGGATAGAGTGCGTAGTTCTGAAAAACCATTGCAATATCACGGTCTTTAGGCGGTACTTCGTTAACCAGCCTATCGTCTATGTAAAGCTCGCCCTCGGTTATTTCTTCTAGTCCCGCAATCATACGGAGCGTCGTGGATTTTCCACAGCCGGAAGGGCCGACAAGTATAACGAACTCCTTATCCTCAATCTCCATATTAAAATCTTTGACGGCAAGAACGTTGCCTGAATAGGTTTTCCCTATTCCCTTCAAAGTTACACTAGACATGCTTGTCCTCCAAATCGTACGCGGTGTCTCTCCAAGTCCGAGGAACACACCATTTAGTAATAATAGCACAAAAATGAGCTCTTTGTATATTCACTTAATCCACAAAGCTGAGCTGCCGAGCTTGTAAATTCTTATCATAAATCGTTTCTATTTTGTAACGTTTCTGTTAACAATCAGATTTAAGTCGCTTTCTGTCAATTCTTTGAACTCACCTTCATCGAGTGACGCGTCTAGAGGAAGGCTGCCAATCGCGATGCGCTTCAGCATCCTCACATGCTTGCCTCTTGAGGCGAGCATCCTCTTTACCTGATGATATTTGCCCTCATATATGGTAACAAAGCCGTGGCTAAAGTCTCTCTCGTCGATTAAAAGTTCCGCCGGCAGACAAATCGTTCCATCCTGCAACACTATACCACTTTCGAATGCTTTAATGTCGTCGTAATTGAGCAGACCTTCCACTGAAAATTCATAGAGCTTTTTGATATGGTGCTTTGGCGAGGTGACAAAATGTCCAAAATCCCCGTCGTTCGTAAGGATTAGCAGCCCTGTTGTATCCTTATCTAGCCTGCCCACCGGAAAAAGTCCAAGCTTTGCGAACTCTTTCGGAAGAAGATCGAGTACTGTTTTCTGGTCTCTGTCCTCCGTTGCGGAAAGAATTCCGTCCGGCTTGTTCAGCATAAAATATCGAAAGCCACCTGCTACTGTTTTACCGTCCATGCTCACTATAGAGCTTGCCGGATCGGCCTTAAACGCGGCGCTTGTCACGACCTCGCCGTCCACGCGCACACGGCCGGAGGCAATGATTTCTCGCGCCTCGCTCCTTGTCGCAAGTCCTGAGTCACTTATGATTTTGTCAATTCGGTTTAAGCTCATAAGACCTCCGATGGATAAGTTTTTAGACGATTATAGCATATCCGAAGCAGAAATTGAATACTTTCTATTGGGCCGAATCATCATCTGCTCAAGGGAGGGGCACAGTAATGTTTGTACTTACGTTCAAATGGAACAAAAAAACAGCTCTGCTGATAGTTGTCGCCGTCGCAGTGCTGCTCTGCGCTGTCATTTTCTCCATAGGTGCCGGAGGAAGCAGCGGCGGCGGCGCAGGCTCTGCGAAGGTTAAGACGAATGAGGACAGGGTAAAGTTTCTCGAAAATCTTGGCTGGGAGGTCAATGAGACGCCGGTAGACGAAAAAAAGGTCGTCATCCCCAAAGAATTCTCAGATGTTTATGACACTTACAATCGGATGCAGCTCGATCAAGGCTACGACCTGACGCAATATCGCGGTATGGAGGCCATAATCTATACATACACGGTCACGAACTACACGGGCTATTCTGGAAATGTCGTCGCTGATCTTTACATTCGGAGCAATGAGGTGATCGGCGGTGATATACATTCACTTGCAATCGACGGGTTCATGCATGGTCTTTGCAAAAAATAGACCCCTTACTGCACAAAAATGGCATAAAAAAAGCTCCCTCAAACCTGAGGGAGCTTTTGAAATTTGAAGCTAATTACTTCTGCTCAACAGCGATAACAACGCCCGAACCAACGGTACGGCCGCCTTCGCGGATAGCGAAGCGGAGGCCTTCTTCGATAGCGATAGGCATGATGAGTTCAACCTTCATGTCGATGTTGTCGCCGGGCATGCACATCTCAACGCCATCGGGAAGAGAGATAACGCCGGTAACGTCGGTGGTACGGAAATAGAACTGAGGACGGTAGTTGTTGAAGAACGGAGTGTGGCGGCCGCCTTCTTCCTTGCTCAGAACATAAACCTGACCAACGAACTTGGTGTGGGGCTTTATGGAGTTGGGAGCAGCAAGAACCTGTCCGCGCTCAACTTCGCCCTTTGTGATACCACGGAGAAGTGTGCCGACGTTGTCGCCTGCTTCTGCATAATCAAGAGTCTTATGGAACATTTCGGTTCCGGTAACGGTGGTTTCCTTAGTGTCTCTGAGTCCAACGATCTGAACTTTATCGCCGACCTTGACACGGCCACGCTCGACACGACCTGTGGTAACAGTGCCGCGGCCAGTGATCGTGAAGACGTCTTCAACAGGCATAAGGAAGGGCATGTCAGCCTTACGCTCAGGAGTCGGGATATAGCTGTCAACAGCGTCCATTAATTCCTTGATGCAGGCGAAGTCCGGATCATTTACGTCCTTGGATTCGCAGCCAAGAGCAAGAAGAGCAGAGCCCTTGATGATGGGGAGATCGTCGCCGGGGAACTTCTCTTTAACGAGAAGCTCGCGGACTTCCATCTCAACGAGCTCGATGAGCTCAGGATCGTCGACCTGATCGCACTTGTTCAGGAAAACAACGATTGCAGGCACGCCAACCTGACGGGCAAGGATAACGTGCTCGCGGGTCTGAGCCATAGGACCGTCGGAAGCTGCGATAACAAGAATCGCGCCGTCCATCTGAGCAGCGCCTGTGATCATGTTCTTGATATAGTCAGCGTGGCCCGGGCAGTCAACGTGTGCATAGTGACGCGCTGCAGTCTGGTACTCAACGTGAGCGGTGTTGATGGTGATACCACGTTCGCGCTCTTCGGGAGCCTTATCGATGCTGGCGTAGTCGGTATATTCTGCATTGCCCTGCAGAGCGAGATATTTTGTGATAGCAGCAGTAAGAGTGGTCTTGCCGTGGTCGACGTGACCGATGGTTCCGATATTAACGTGGGGCTTGGATCTGTCGAATGCTTGCTTAGCCATTTGGAACATCCTCCTTAAATATGTTTACATTAAAATTAATTTGTTTGAATTTTGGCGAAATGAATCGCGTTACAATATTACAGTATTCTGCAGCTGTTTGCAACAGAAATTTTACTGTTTTTTAAGCTTATGCGTTGCGTTTTCCAACGATTTCTTCCTGAAGCGACTTCGGAAGCTCGATATAGTGGCTGGGCTCCATCGAATAGCTTGCCCTGCCCTGCGTCTTTGAGCGCAAATCGGTCGCATAGCCGAACATTGTGGAAAGCGGTACGGTTGCGTTGACCTGAGCGGCACCGTTTCTATTTTCCATTCCGAGAATTTGTCCGCGACGAGAGTTGACATCACCCATTACATCGCCCATATAATCCTCCGGAGTCGTGACGACAACCTTCATTATCGGCTCAAGCAAAACAGGATCTGCCTTGCGGCAAGCTTCCTTGAAGGCCATGGAACCGGCTATCTTAAACGCCATTTCAGAGGAATCAACCTCATGATATGAGCCGTATATAAGAGAAACCTTTACATCGACAACGGGATAGCCGGCGAGCACACCCGCAAGCAAAGCGCCCTGAATACCTTGGTTGACCGCCGGAATATATTCCTTCGGTATGACGCCGCCCGTGATTTTGTCGATAAATTCGTAGCCTTTTCCGGATTCGTTAGGTTCAACAAGAATTTTTACGTGACCGTACTGACCCTTACCGCCGGACTGACGGGCATACTTTGTGTCCTGCTCGACAGCTTTGCGGATGGTTTCTTTGTAGGCAACCTGAGGCTTACCTACATTTGCCTCGACCTTGAACTCGCGCAGAAGTCTGTCGACGATGATTTCAAGATGAAGCTCGCCCATTCCGGCGATGATAGTCTGTCCGGTCTCCTCATCGGTATAGCTTTTAAATGTGGGGTCTTCCTCCGCGAGCTTTGATAGCGCAAGGCCCATCTTTTCCTGACCGGCTTTGGTTTTCGGCTCGATTGCCACTCTAATAACTGGCTCGGGGAATTCCATCGATTCTAGAATGATAGGTGCTTTCTCATCGCAGAGAGTGTCGCCTGTGGTAGTGTTTTTAAGTCCGACAGCAGCCGCGATATCTCCCGAGTAAACCATATCAAGGTCTTCACGGTGGTTGGCGTGCATCTGGAGGATACGTCCGACTCGTTCTCTGTGACCCTTTGTGCTGTTAAGCACGGCGGTTCCAGTTGTAAGCGTGCCGGAATAGACCCGGAAGAAAGACAGACGTCCAACATAAGGATCTGTCATAATCTTAAACGCCAAAGCCGAAAACGGGGCGGTATCGTCTGCAGGTCTTGAGTCCTCCATTTCGGAGTCTGGAATGATTCCTTTAATGGCCGCAATGTCCGTTGGCGCAGGCATATAGTCGACGATAGCGTCGAGAAGTTTCTGAACGCCTTTGTTTTTGTAGGAAGTTCCGCAAACAACCGGAACGAACTCATTTTTTAAGGTCCCGAGGCGAATTGCTTTTCGCAGCAGTTCCGTAGGAATGGGTTCTTCCTCAAGCGCAAGCTCCATGACTTCGTCATCCAAACTGGAAATCGCGTCAATCAACAAGGTGCGGTATTCCTCGGCAAGCTCCATCATGTCTTCCGGAATTTCTTCCACTCTCATGTCCTTGCCCATATCGTCGTAGTAGATGTCGGCTTTCATATCAATGAGGTCGATAATACCTCTAAAGTCGCTCTCGCTGCCGATAGGAAGCTGAATTGCAACTGCGTTGCACTTCAGTCTGTCATGGACCATATCAAGTACACGGTAGAAGTCTGCCCCCATAATATCCATCTTATTGACATATATCATTCTGGGGACCTTGTAGTGGTCAGCCTGTCTCCAGACTGTCTCAGACTGAGGTTCCACACCGCCTTTTGCACACATAACAGTAACGCTGCCATCCAACACGCGCAGGGAACGCTCGACTTCAACTGTGAAGTCGACATGGCCCGGCGTGTCGATGATGTTAATGCGGTGGTCTTTCCAGAAGCAGGTCGTCGCAGCGGAGGTGATTGTTATACCGCGCTCCTGTTCCTGTTCCATCCAGTCCATGGTCGCCGTGCCTTCATGCACTTCGCCGAGCTTGTAGTTAACTCCCGTATAATACAGGATACGTTCCGTCGTCGTTGTTTTTCCGGCATCGATGTGTGCCATAATACCGATATTTCTGGTTTTTTCTAGGGATACTTTTCTAGGCATATAATAACTCCCGATTACCAGCGGTAATGAGCAAATGCCTTGTTTGACTCTGCCATCTTGTGAGTGTCTTCACGCTTTTTCACTGACCCGCCGGTGTTATTCAGCGCATCCAGTATTTCACCTGCGAGACGCTCTTTCATTGTTTTTTCGTTGCGTTTACGAGCATAACCTGTCAGCCAACGCAGACCAAGGGTCTGGCGTCTGTCAGCTCTGACTTCGATCGGCACCTGATAGGTTGCGCCGCCGACACGGCGTGCCTTGACTTCAAGAGAAGGCATGATGTTGTTGAGCGCTTCTGTGAACGCTTCTTGGGGGTTACGTCCGGTCTTTTCTTTTATGATGTCAAATGCATCATAGACGACCTTCTGAGCAACGCCCTTCTTACCGTCCAGCATAATACTGTTGGTGAGCTTTGTCACCAGCACGGAGTTATACACGGGATCGGGAAGAATTTCTCTTTTGGGTACGTTACCTCTTCTGGGCACTATACTTCCCTCCTTCATACTAAAATGAATCTCATAGGTACTCGAAAAGGCTCCTGCCTCTCCGCAAATGCCTGTCGGACGCAACATACTATTAATATGTTAAGCTCCGAACAAGGCATAAGCCTTGCGCTAAAGCGCGTGATTACTTCTTTTTGGACTTCTTTGCGCCGTACTTTGAGCGGGCCTGTTTACGATTAGCAACTCCCTGAGTGTCCAGAGTTCCGCGGATGATGTGGTAACGGACGCCTGGGAGATCCTTGACACGGCCGCCGCGAATCATAACGACGGAGTGCTCCTGAAGGTTATGGCCGATTCCGGGAATATACGAGATGACCTCGTAACCGTTAGTCAGACGGACGCGGGCGATTTTACGCAGAGCGGAGTTAGGCTTCTTAGGGGTAGCTGTACGAACCGCGGTGCAAACGCCTCTCTTCTGAGGTGCGGACAAATCGGTCTGCTTATTCTTGATGGTGTTTAGGCCATGCTGCATAGCAGGAGAGGTTGACTTATAGGTCGGGACTTCTCTGCCCTTTCTTACCAGCTGGTTAAACGTAGGCATATTTTTCCTCCTTTCTTCTGTAATGTGCATACTTTATATTTTTAACGGAAATACCACAGGATATTCCGAAAAAAATCGAAGATTCGCCGATATGCGTTTTTTTAGGCGTCATCGGCATTTGAAGGCCTTTTTCGCCGGATTTCAGGTAAAAAAACCGGTTTCATGCAAAAAGTGCAAGTCCACCCATGCAAATAAGCATTTTAGCATAATGCACAAGTTACGTCAAGAATTTTTTGCAATTTAGTTTTAGAAAAAGAATACCGGAGCCGGAAAAGCAATCGGCTCCGGTATTCTTTCGCTTTTTACAGCGCGTTGGTCCTTCCGACCAGTGCGCTCAGGTCGACATAGTCATCGCTCGATCTCTCGACCGATTCATCCGTCTGCGTGTCAAAGTCGCGGTAAAGGTCGAGTCCGCTGCCTGCGGGGATGAGCTTGCCGATGATGACGTTTTCCTTCAGGCCGATAAGGTGGTCTACCTTGCCCTTGATTGCGGCATCCGTTAGAACCTTCGTGGTCTCCTGGAAGGAGGCGGCGGAAAGGAAGCTCTCCGTTGCGAGCGACGCCTTGGTAATACCCATCAGCGTCTGTGTGCAGGTAGCAAGTCTCAGCTCTGTTTCGCCCAAAGCGATTCTCTCCTCGATGGCTTTGTTCGCGTCATTAATCTCGGTCCAGTCGACGGTAGCACCCGAAAGAAGTTCGGTTGAGCCCGCGTCCTCGACGCGAACCTTGCGCATCATCTGACGCACAATGACTTCGATGTGCTTATCGTTGATGTCAACGCCCTGCTGGCGGTAAACCTTCTGAACCTCTTGGATAATATAGCTCTGGCACTCGGAAATTCCGATTATGCGCATGACATCGTGCGGATTGAAGGCACCGCTTGTCAGAGGCTGACCCTTGGTAACGGTATCTCCTGCCGCAACAAGAAGACCTGCGGAATAAGGCACCTGGAATTCCATTGTTTCACCGGTCTCGGGATTTGATACCAGGACAGCGCACATGGAGTTCTTTCTTGTCTCCTCAACCGCAACGTTACCGGAAATCTCGGAAAGGATAGCCATCTTCTTGGGCTTTCTGGCCTCAAAAAGCTCTTCGACTCGGGGAAGACCCTGCGTAATATCATCGCCCGCTACGCCGCCGGTGTGGAAGGTACGCATCGTAAGCTGCGTGCCGGGTTCGCCGATGGACTGCGCCGCGATGACGCCGACCGCTTCGCCCTCGTTGACGGGAGAGCCTGCCGCGAGGTTAACGCCGTAGCATTTTGCGCAGACACCGCTCTTAGCGTCGCACATCATGACGGAGCGCACGAGCACTTCGTGTATGCCTGCGGCTTCAAGCACCGCGGCATCGGGCTTAAACAGCATCGTGTGATGCGTATAGAGAACCTTGCCTGTGTTTGGATCGATAATGTCGTTAAGAGGGTAACGTCCATGGATACTGTCGCCGAAGGTCTGGACGACCTGTCCCTTTTCGTATACGGTGCCTGCTTTGATACCCAGATGTGTTCCGCAGTCGCGCTCTTTGATAATAACGTCCTGAGAGACATCGACCAAACGGCGGGTCAGGTAACCGGAGTCCGCCGTACGCAGAGCGGTATCGGCAAGGCCCTTGCGCGCGCCTCTCGAAGAGATGAAGTATTCCAGAACAGAAAGGCCTTCGCGGAAGTTCGCCTTAATTGGAATTTCGATTGTCTTACCAGCGGTGTTTGCCATTAGTCCGCGCATACCGGCAAGCTGACGAATCTGGTTCATGCTGCCGCGGGCGCCGGAGTTTGCCATCATATAGATGGGGTTGAACTCGTCAAGGTTGTTCTGCAGAGCCTTAGTGACTTCCTTGGTCGTCTGTTCCCATTCGGCAACGACAAGGCGATAGCGCTCGTCGTCCGTGATAAGACCGCGCTTATATTGCTTTTCTATCGCAACGACCTTCAGCTCGGTCGCCTTGATAAGCGCTTTCTTTTCCGACGGGACAGTCATATCCGCGATGGAAATTGTGATGGCGCCCAAAGTCGAATATTTATAACCCATGGACTTAATATTATCAAGGACTTCCGCGGAGATTGTGAAGCCATGCTTTGTTATACATTTGTTGATGATGACGCCGAGCTGTTTCTTACCGGTCTGGAAATTGATTTCGTAGTCAAACATCTGTTCGGGATCTGTTCTGTCGACAAAGCCGAGGTCCTGAGGGATGGGCTCGTTATATATAATACGCCCTACAGTGGCCTGAACGAGCTTGCTTCGAATTTCACCGTTGACGGACTTTTTGACGCGCACCCTTATTGGGGAGTGCATGCCAATAGCTCCTTCTTCGTATGCCATTATAGCTTCGTTCGGACCGGAGAACGCGCGTACTCCCTCGAAAGCGGCGATATTGAGCTCAATTTCGCCCTCTCTGGATCTTTTTACGATGCTGTCGTTAGCTTCAATCAGTTGTTTTGCTGGAATTATACTGTTTTTTTCAAGACCTGTATCTCCGGGATCTGTGACTCTCAGCATTTCGCTTTCATACTCGCCCATTCTTATGAAGGTCAGGTAATAGGCGCCGAGGATCATGTCCTGCGTAGGAACAGTAACAGGATTTCCGTCCTGAGGCCGCAGGAGGTTATTCGCCGAAAGCATAAGGATACGTGCCTCTGCCTGAGCCTCCGCAGAAAGCGGGACATGGATTGCCATCTGGTCGCCGTCGAAGTCAGCGTTGTAAGCCGTGCAGACCAGCGGATGGAGTTTGAGCGCACGGCCCTCAACAAGGATGGGCTCAAACGCCTGAATTCCGAGTCTGTGAAGCGTAGGCGCGCGGTTTAGAAGAACGGGATGTTCCTTGATAACGACATCCAGAGCGTCCCAAACTTCCGTCTGCTGCTTGTCGACCATCTTCTTTGCGGACTTGATGTTGTTCGCATAACCGTCTTCAACGAGCTTTTTCATAACGAAGGGGCGGAACAACTCGATTGCCATTTCCTTCGGCACGCCGCACTGATATAGCTTCAGCTCAGGTCCGACGACGATAACGCTTCGTCCTGAATAGTCGACACGCTTGCCGAGAAGGTTCTGACGGAAGCGTCCCTGCTTGCCCTTGAGCATATCGGAAAGCGACTTCAGAGCGCGGGAATTTGCGCCGGTGACGGCTCTGCCGCGGCGTCCATTGTCGATAAGGGCGTCAACGGCTTCCTGCAGCATGCGCTTTTCATTGCGGACAATGATGTCCGGCGCATTGAGCTGAATAAGCCTTTTAAGGCGGTTGTTACGGTTAATTACGCGACGGTAAAGGTCGTTCAGGTCGCTTGTCGCGAACCTACCGCCGTCGAGCTGAACCATCGGGCGAAGCTCGGGGGGAATTACCGGCAGCACATCGATTATCATCCACTGGGGGTCGTTGCCCGAATGGAGGAACGCTTCGACGACTTCAAGTCTCTTGACGATTTTGGCCTTTTTCTGACCGGTCGCGTCCTTAAGCTCCGCACGGAGCTCCTCGGAAAGCTTCTCGCAGTTAATGTCGGCAAGCAGCTTCTTAATTGCTTCCGCACCCATACTAGCGTCAAAGTCATTCTCATATTTTTCGCGCATATCGCGGTATTCTTTTTCGGTCAGTATCTGGTTTTTCTGGAGCGGCGTCATGCCGGCGTCCGTCACGATATAGGAGGCAAAGTAAAGAACCTTTTCGAGTATGCGCGGCGTGAGATCAAGCAGGAGTCCCATGCGGGACGGAATCCCCTTGAAGTACCAGATGTGGGATACCGGCGTTGCAAGCTCTATATGCCCCATGCGCTCACGGCGCACCTTGCTCTTTGTGACTTCGACTCCGCAGCGGTCGCAGACCTTGCCCTTATAACGAATCTTCTTGTATTTTCCGCAGTGGCATTCCCAGTCCTTGGTGGGTCCGAAAATCTTTTCGCAGAAAAGGCCGTCGCGTTCGGGCTTAAGGGTCCGGTAATTTATTGTTTCGGGTTTTTTGACTTCACCGAATGACCAGCTTTTGATCATTTCGGGGGAGGCAATTCCGATTTGAATTGCGTCAAAAGGTGCATAACTCATATCAGTTCCTCCTCTTTCTCTACGAATTCGTCACCAAGATCCAGATCTTCCTCGGGAGTTTCGATTGTGTAGCCCGAGGCTTCGATTTCGCTTTCGTCAGGCGGCAGGATATCGTCGCGGAAGTCGGGTGAGAAATCGTCGTCTTCGTCCTGATCCTTGAGTTCAATCTCGTCGCCGTACTTGTCGAGAACGCGGACGTCGAGGCACAGGGACTGCAGTTCCTTGACAAGCACCTTGAACGATTCGGGAACGCCCGGCTGTGGGATGTTATGTCCCTTTACAATGCTTTCATAGGTTCTGACACGCCCCGTAACATCGTCCGACTTGACGGTGAGTATTTCCTGAAGGGTATAGGCCGCGCCGTAGGCTTCAAGCGCCCAAACTTCCATTTCGCCGAAGCGCTGTCCGCCGAACTGAGCCTTACCGCCCAAGGGCTGCTGCGTAACGAGGCTGTAGGGGCCGGTACTTCTGGCGTGGATCTTGTCATCTACGAGATGGTGGAGCTTGAGGAAGTAAACGTAGCCCACCGTGACAGGGTTATCAAAGGGTCTGCCGGTACGTCCGTCATAAAGGACGCTCTTGCCGTCCGGACGAAGTCCCGCGAATTTGAGTGTTTCATGGATTTCCTCTTCGTTCGCGCCGTTAAATATCGGGGTCGCGACCTTCCAGCCGAGAGCATGTGCCGCATAGCCGAGGTGGACTTCAAGCACCTGTCCGATGTTCATTCGGGACGGAACGCCGAGCGGGTTCAGGACTATATCGAGTGGGGTGCCGTCGGGCAGATAGGGCATATCTTCCTTCGGAAGTATGCGCGAAACAACGCCCTTGTTTCCGTGACGGCCCGCCATCTTGTCGCCGACAGAAATTTTGCGCTTCTGTGCAATATAAACTCTGACGACTTCGTTCACGCCGGGAGAAAGCTCGTCGCCTGCTTCACGCGTAAAGCGCTTGACATCAACGATTATGCCCGATTCGCCGTGAGGAACCTTCAATGAGGTATCTCGTACTTCTCTTGCCTTTTCGCCGAAGATTGCGCGGAGCAGTCTTTCCTCGGCGGTGAGGTCAGTTTCGCCCTTGGGCGTAACCTTGCCGACAAGTATATCGCCTGAGTGAACCTCGGCTCCGATGCAGATTCTGCCGCCTTCGTCTAAATATTTCAGAGCGTCTTCGCCGACGCCGGGTATATCGCGTGTGATTTCTTCAGGTCCGAGCTTTGTATCGCGCGCGTCGCACTCATACTCTTCGACGTGCAGAGATGTGAAGGTATCTTCCATTACGAGGCGCTCGTTCAAAAGGATTGCGTCTTCGTAGTTGTAGCCTTCCCATGTCATAAAGCCGACCAGGATGTTTTTGCCCAGCGAAATCTCGCCGTTAGAAGTTGCAGGGCCGTCCGCTATGACTTCGTCCTTTGTGACTCTGTCGCCAACTGAAACGATAGGGCGCTGGTTGATGCAGGTGCCCTGGTTACTTCTGGCATACTTAATAATCTTATGCTCCTTGATGTCGCCCTTGTCGTATTTAATAGTAACGCCTGTTGCGGCAACGCGCGTAACCACGCCGTCTCCGTCGGAGGTCAGAACGACCTTTGAGTCCACGGCGCACTTATACTCGATGCCGGTTGCGACGATGGGCTGCTCCGTAACCATGAGCGGAACCGCCTGACGCTGCATGTTCGCGCCCATGAGCGCGCGGTTCGCGTCATCGTTTTCAAGGAAGGGTATCATCGCGGTCGCAATCGAGATCATCATGCGCGGAGAAATATCGATATAGTCCACGCGGTCGCGGTCGACTTCGATTATTTCGTCCCTGTGACGGCAGGTGATACGCTCGTTTGAAAGGCAACCGTTTTCATCGATAGGCTCAGTAGCCTGTGCGACGATATATTGGTCCTCCATATCCGCCGTGAGGTAATCAATTTCTTGTGAGACAAAATGCGTCTTTTTGTCGATACGGCGGTAAGGTGCGATGAGGAAGCCGTATTCGTTCACGCGGGCATAGCTTGCAAGATAGGAGATTAGTCCGATGTTTGGACCTTCAGGTGTTTCAATCGGGCACATACGACCGTAATGGCTGTAATGAACGTCTCGCACGTCGAAGCTCGCACGCTCACGGGATAGACCGCCGGGCCCGAGAGCCGACATACGGCGTTTATGCGTAAGTTCGGCGAGCGGGTTCGTTTGGTCCATGAACTGCGAAAGCGGTGATGAACCAAAAAATTCCTTTATAGCCGCCGTAACGGGGCGGATGTTAATTAAGCTCTGAGGCGTAACTATGTCGAGATCCTGCAGCGTCATGCGCTCGCGAATAACGCGCTCCATACGGGAAAACCCGATGCGGAACTGATTTTGCAGAAGCTCTCCGACGCATCGGATGCGGCGGTTGCCGAGATGGTCAATATCGTCCGGTTCGCCGATGCCGTAGAAAAGTCCAAGCAGGTAGTTGACGGAAGCGAAGATATCGTCGACAATGATATGCTTCGGAATAAGATCGTCGATACTTGCCTGAATAGCTTCCTTAAGATCCTCGCCCTGATACTCCTCCATAAGGCGTCTCAGAACGATATAGCGCACCTTTTCCTTAATGCCGATCTCCTTGGGGTCGAAGCTGACGAAGGTCGCCATATCAACCATGCCGTTTGAGAAGATGCGTACATCCTTGCCGTCTGCCTTTATAACGGCGTCAATAACGCCTCTTTTTTCAATTTCCTCAGCTCTGTCACGCGTAATAAGCTCGCCTGCCTCAGCGATAATCTCGCCGGTCATCGGGTCGGTTATGGGCATAGCAAGCACATGTCCGGTCAGGCGCGGACGGAGCGTAAGCTTTTTGTTGAATTTATAGCGGCCGACGCTTGATATATCGTAGCGGCGCTTATCGAAGAACAGACCCTCGAGCAGAGACTCGGCACTGTCGACCGTTGGGGGGTCGCCGGGACGCAGTTTGCGGTATATCTCGATCAAGGATTCCTCTCGGGAAAGGCAGGCATCCTTTTCGATGGTTGCAACAATACGCTCGTCGTTTCCAAATATTTCGCGGAGCTGTTCGTTCGTAATGACCCCGTTTTCGCCACCTGCGCAGGAAAGCCAGGTGTAGGGCTTGTCCTCATTGCGTCTGCCGATGGCGCGAAGGAGCCAGGTAACGGGGATCTTGCGGTTTTTATCTATACGTGCGTAAAAAACGTCGTTTAGGTCGGTTTCGTATTCAAGCCAGGCGCCGTGATACGGAATAATCGTTGTACCGCAGATGCATGATGCAGTTTTGTCGATTTTCTTATCGTAATAGATACCGGGGCTGCGGACAATCTGGGAAACGATAACACGCTCAGCACCATTTATAATGAAGGTGCCGCTTTCGGTCATGAGCGGGAAATCGCCCATGAACACTTCCTGTTCCTTAATTTCCTCGGTTTCCCTGTTGCGGAGACGAACGCCGACTTTGAGCGGAGCCGCGTATGTTGCGTCGCGTGCTTTGCACTCCTCTTCGGTATATTTCGGCTTTTCGTTCATGGAATAATCCACGAAGCTCAGCTCAAGATTTCCCGAGTAATCCGTAACAGAATCAACATCGGTAAAAACCTCTCTGAGTCCCTCCTCAAGGAACCATTTGTACGATTCCTTCTGGATTTCCAGAAGATTCGGCATCTCCTGAATCTCGCGGCTTCTTGCGAAGCTTTTCCTGAGGGTCTTTCCGTACATAATGTCCTTTGGCATTGACCATCACTCCTTGTTTTCTAGTTCGCTTGTACATCTTGCTCGATACGCCCGGATAAGTTGTCAGTAATTAAAAATACAATATTGCATTTTTCTGAAATGCTGATAGAATGTATACAGATGATGATAGTGGGGCATTGGCCCTTCTTTGCATACGCAGTGCATTATTATATCATCGATTTCAACATTTTGTCAATACCTACATGGAATTTTTGTGTATTATTTGTGGATGCGGTGGGAATGTAGATTCTTGGCCGCTATTTTTTTTGCAGAGCGCTATTATGGCAGAATCTGCGGATACTTCTTCGTTTCGACTTAAGCTTTTGCGTATACTTGAATCCATCAATTATTCTGCGACAGTGACCTTTGTCGTTACGGTTTTTTTGGAGGCTTTTCAATGGAAGTCCAGACCATGCTCATTTTCGGGCTTATACTTATAATTTCACTTCTGATACCCTGGTATGAGGGACTGCTGAAAAAGAACAAATACCTATATATAACCGTAATAGCCCTTGGACTCTGCTTCGCCCTTCGAGGTAGCTTCATGGATTACCGCAGCGGCGACTACAACTCCTTTTTAGCCAATTGGGTCGAATACTTCAGAATCAGCGGCGGCTTCAGAGGTTTTTCTGAGAGCATCGGTAACTATAATGTACCTTATCTTTATTTTCTTGCCCTGTTTTCCTATCTCCCCCTGAGCGATCTGCACCTGATTAAGCTACTTTCAATTTTTTTCGATATCGTTATGGCCTTTGGCATGATGAAGCTTGCCGGAGTCTTCACCCGCAGCGCTCCGAAAAGGCTCTCTGCCTATCTCATCACATTGCTTCTACCCACAGTGATAATAAACAGCGCGAAGTGGGGTCAGTGCGACAGCATATATGTATCGCTAGCGATACTCGCCCTGTGGTTCGCTCTATCGGAAAGACCAAAGCTTTCAATCGCCTTTTTTGCTCTATCCTTCGGATTCAAGCTTCAGGCGGTGTTCATCCTGCCCGTCTGCCTTGTTCTACTCTTTGCAAAGAAGGTTAAATTTCGGCACTTCTTCATCTTCCCCGCCGTTTATATAGCCGAGATTCTGCCCGCCGTGCTTTTCGGCAGACCTTTTTTCGATACTCTCCTGCTCTACTTTAATCAGGCGGACTCCGTCGGTACGGGGCTTAACTACAACTCTCCCTCCTTTTTTTCACTAATCTCGGGCAGGGTCAATGTAGCGGCGCTTTCAGCTCTCGGCGTTACGTGCGCCGCCCTTTTCGTCTTTGCAATACTGATTTGGGCTTGGTACAGGCGGGAAAGTCTTAGCAATCAAGCCATTCTGGGCATCACTCTTCTATTCGTAGCTGGCATACCGTTTTTGCTTCCTCATATGCACGACAGATACTTCTACATGCTCGACGTACTCGCGCTTTTGCCCGCTGTTCTGTGGATAAGCTATGCGCCTGTGGCTCTTTTCGCGTCCTTTGCATCTCTTTTGTGCTATTACTCATATTTCAACAGCACCTATCTGCTTCCACTCCGTTACGGGGCCTTTGCTCTTATCGCGCTTCTTATCATTTATTTCACCTTTACTACCGAAAAACTGGGTTCTCGCAGGCACGACGCGTACTTGCCGTGAAATTTTGATTTTGATGTTGACAAAACGCTCAATTCTGCTATAATAACCCTTGCGCCCGCTTAAAGGGCTCATCCCTCACCACCGTTTATGCGAGAGTGCTGGAATAGGTAGACAGGCACGTTTGAGGGGCGTGTGTCAACCGACGTGGGAGTTCAAGTCTCCTCTCTCGCACCAAAGAAGCAGCGTACGACGATTTCGTCGTTACGCTGCTTTAATGTTTATATGGTATTTTTAATTTGTTAACCACTAAAGGAGAGCAAATGCTTAAACAAGAATTTTTAATTGAGGGAATCCCGTCTGTTTTATGGGGCGAGACCTCGGACAAACTATATATAGCCGTCCATGGTAACATGTCAAACAAGGCAGATGAGGTAATCGCGATAATCGCCAAAGAGGCCGTCGAGCGCGGCTATCAGGTTTTGAGCTTTGACCTTCCCGAACACGGCGACCGCAAAAACGAGCCTTATGCCTGCTCCGTTCAAAACTGTGTCCATGATCTCGGCATAATTATGGAATACGCAAAAGGCATATCCGCTGATATCAGCCTGTTTGCCTGCAGCATGGGCGCATATTTCAGCCTGCTCACTTATGGCGACGAATCACTTGGACAATGCCTGTTCCTGTCCCCTGTTTTAGATATGGAAAGACTTATAAGGAACATGATGGCATGGGACGGCGTGACTGAGGAAAAGCTGGAGTCTGAAAAGGATATTCAAATACCGAACGGACCGGCGCTCAGCTGGGATTATTTCAGCTATGTTAAGGCTCATCCGATTGTACGCTGGGATAAGAAGACATCTATATTATACGGATCAAAGGACAATCTGACCGAGTCTGATGTTGTCACAGCTTTTTGCTCGGAGTTCGGCTTCAAGCTCACCGTTCTTGAAAACGGAGAACATTTCTTTTACAGTGAGGAGCAGCTTTCGTTCTATCGAAAGTGGTTGGCAGAGAATCTAGACCATTGATAGCCGTCGCGCCTGATGATAAACTGACTCAAGAAACGTTTTAGGAGAAACACATGAAAAAATATAAATACATCTTCTGGGATCTGGACGGGACAATCAGCGACTCCGGTGAAGGCATCATGAACTCTGTGACCTATGCGTTGGAGCACATGGGAACAGCCGTCCCGGGCAATGAAATTCTGAGAAAATTCGTTGGACCTCCCTTAGCTGAATCTTTCGAGAAATTTTTCGGCTATTCGGACGAGAAAACCGATGCGGCTGTGGTTTTCTTTCGCGAATACTATCAGTCAAAGGGCATCGACGAGAACCATATATACGTAGGTATTGCAGAGTTGCTCCAAAAGCTCACAGACGCGGGCTACATCTGCGTAGTCGCTACGGCAAAGCCCGAGCCTCTTGCGAGAACAATTTTGAAGAGATACGGCATTGATAAGTACTTTCTTTATATTGCCGGCAGCACCTTTGACGATACAAGAACGAAAAAGGAAGCTGTCATCGCCTACGCTCTCGAAACCTGTGGAATTACTGATAAATCGCAGGTCGTAATGGTCGGCGACCGCGCGCACGACTGCATCGGCGCAACGATAAACGGGCTGGACTGCATCGGTGTGCTTTACGGCTATGGGGACCGCGATGAACTTGAGGAAGCAGGCGTTATTGCGATTGCCGTGGACATTGACGAGCTTACCGGCTTACTTTTAAACAACTGATTATTCCTTTAATTATATTAAGAGACGGCAGCCGTTTAACAACGGTTGCCGTCTCTTAATATGTGTACTTTTAATCAAATTCCGAAGTAAATACCGTCCGACTGCTTCACACGTCCCTGTCCTTCAAGGCGCTCAATGTGCTTAATCAGCATCAACTTTTCCCAGAACAGAACAAAGCCGGTGGGATGTGCACGATAGATTAGCTTTGCTTCTGCCAGAGCGTGAATGTCTGAGGGTGTCTGCTTAAGGTATCGATAGATGCGTTCCTCACGCTTTTCAATGCGCTGTTTGAATTCCAATAGGCACGGAATTGGGTCTTCGATTACTCCATGTATGTGGCTCGACACCATGCGAGATGGCTTCAAATCAATAATTCGGTCTATGGAACGCATCATCTCGGCGGGGTCTGACAGATGTTCGCCGTACCATGGACCGGCTTTGGTTAGGCAGATATCGGAGCTGAAAAGGAAGTCTTCCTCCGGAAACCAAAAACAGCAGTGTCCTGCGGAGTGCCCCGGCGTGTGCAGAACCTCTGCCTTGACTGTGCCGAAATCCAGAATCTGCCCGTCCTTCAAGGGCAGCACTGTACGCGCGCTGTTGAAGGGCGAGGGGCATGCCGGAGACAGCTCAAGACCGAGCTCGCGGTTAGCACTCGCAGTGTCGAAGCCCGGCATCAGATCATCCCACTGGTCAAGTGAATTGCAAAGCTTGCTTTTCTGCTCGTCCTTGATAATCTCGGTTTCAAGCTCATGTATCATAATCTGAGCGTTTGTATAGAGGCCGTTACCTCTCATGTGATCAACATGGTGATGACTGTTTATGACAAGCTCGACCGTCTCGGGCGATACGCCCTGAAGTCCGTTTTCGTCTATGCCTGTTTCAAGCACGGCCCTGACATCGTCGTCGATAAAAAGCCAGTTGCAGTAGGTAAAGCCCTGCTCCGTCAGCATTAATGTAATTTTGTCTGAAATCTTTTCCCGCACAATTACCTTGTCTCCTTAGCTCGCTTTTTCTTCAAGCGCTTACAGAGAGGTATTTTATCCCAAGTCGCGGGCTTTGTCCAGCTTTATCAGGCTGCGCTATCACTGTTCATCTTATGCGTAAATACAACTATTGCAAGAACAATGAGGGCAGCTGCGTAGCCGATGACCCACCAAAGCTCAGGAAAAATACCGCTATAGTTTCCGGAAAGTGCAGCCCGTCCGGCGTTTACGGCATGGATGAATGGAAGTGCGTTGGAGATCGCCTTGAAGGCGCCGCCGACAAGGTCAACGTCGAACCATGTGCCAGAAAGCCACGCTGAAAGGTTCGTGAGCAGCGCGCCGCAGACTCCGCCGACCTGCTTATCGTTGAAAATGCTGCCGCAGAGAAGCCCAATTGCTATGAAAAGCACAGCGGCGGGTAGCAAAACCAGAATCGTCATCAGAATATGTACGCTAAGTTCGAGCCCCAGAAACAGCGCCACAATGAAGCATACCGCAATCTGAGCAATTGCGAGCGGGAGAAGCGGAATTGTGTAGCCGAGGATGAAGTTCGACGCCGTCATCGGTGATGTGAAAAGGCGCAGCATAAATGAGCTGCCCCTGTCCTTGGCAATGAGCATCCCCGAAAACAGCGAAACGAACGATAGCCCGAACACGGCAATACCCGGCGTCAGTCTATCTACAGCGAAAAGCGAGACAGGAATATTGGACTGAATAAGTGAGAGGAGAAGGAGCACGATGATTGGAAAGCCCAGCCCGAAGGCTATGTTAAGCTTATCTCTGATTATCTCTTTGTAATTGCGCAGCGCAAACGCTCTTGTTCTCATAACACCGCCTCCTTTCCGACAAAATACAGAAATGCGTCCTCGAAACTCTCGGTTTTTGCCTCTTTCATAAGCTCGTTGGCAGTACCCAGGGCCTTAAGCTTGCCCTTGGACATGATGCCGATTCTGTCAGCCAGAGACTGCGCTTCCTCCATGTAGTGGGTCGTGAGGATTATCGTTATTTTGCCGTTCAGCTCCTTAATGATATTCCAAAGCTCACGTCTCGCGATAACGTCCAGACCGAGCGTCGGCTCGTCCAGAAACAATATCTGCGGCTCCGAAATAAGAGCCATCGCAATGCTGAGACGCCTCTGCCAGCCGCCCGATAGGGTCTTTGCCGTCTGCTCTGCGATTTCTCCCATACCGAAGGATTCAATCATTTCGGCTGTCTTTTTCTTCGCCTGTTCCCTGTTGTGCCCATAGATGCCGTAAATCAGCCCTAGGTTCTCCCGTACCGAGAGATTCGGCGCAACGGCGGTCTCCTGCGGAGATACATTGATTTTCTGTTTAACAGCCTGCGGAGCGGTTATGATACTATCACCGAGAAGAATAGCGTCACCGCTCGTGGGTTTAGTCAGACACGACAGCATTTTTATTGTAGTAGACTTTCCGGCTCCGTTCACACCGAGCAGTGCAAAAAGCTCGCCCTGCTCAATTGTAAGATCAAGCCCATCCACGGCAGTCTTACCTTTATATTTTTTTGTAAGACCTTTTGCTTCTATCGCATTCATTCTTTCTCATCCTCGCTTTCGATGTTTTCTTTTATAACCTTTGCAAATTCGCCAAGGTTTGACTGGTCCTCATAAGGATAGACCTCCTTACCCTTCCCAGCAAAGATTGCTTCGGCTATCCCCAGCAGGACATTTTGGCGTTCAATGGCAATTCCTCTTTTAGGATGCGCCATGATGACAAGCGACTGCCCCGGTTCAATTCCGAACATATCTCTGATTTCCTTGGGAATAACAATCTGTCCCTTCGGACCGACCTTAACACTTCCCATAAATGGTTTTACGTCCTTTTTCATAAGCTTAAACCTCTGTTCTAAGTTTTATGTGTCGCACTAGTATTACTTGTTATACTAGTGATACTACTTTTTATTTCAAGTGTCAAGTGCCTTGCTGATATTTTTACACTCATTTGCGTTTCTTTTTTATTTCATAAACCCGCTTTGCGTCTTTATATACTGTTGACTAAGAATTGGATATGGTGTATAATAATCTCAAATAACTTTAAATCTAATTATTAATATCACCTGAAAGGCAGACATATGAAAATGTTTTCTCTAACCTGCTGCTCCACGGCCGATTTACCGCTTGAATTTTTCCGAAATAACGATATCCCGTTTGCGAACTTCCATTTTATAATCGACGGGAAAGAATATCCAGACGATCTCGGGCAATCGATGCCGTTTGATGTTTTTTATAAGAAGATCGCCGAAGGGGCAATGCCCACCACAAGTCAGGTAAACGCCGAGGATTACGAAAAAATGTGGACTCCCCTGCTCGAATCCGGCAGCGATGTTTTGCACATCACGCTCTCCAGCGGCATTTCAGGCACTATCAACTCCGCAATAGTCGCAAGAGAAACGACACTCCAGAAATTTCCCGATCGTAAAATCGTTATTGTTGACTCACTCGGAGCGTCCAGCGGATACGGACTTTTGGTGACCGAAGCTCTTCGTCTGCGTGATGGAGGTTCTTCGCTCGATGAAGCGCAGATGTGGCTCGAGAAAAACAAGCTCCGCCTGCATCACTGGTTCTTTTCCACCGATTTGTCCAGCTATGTCCGAGGCGGACGTATATCGAAGGCCGCCGCGATGTTCGGCACCATTTTGAAGATATGCCCGCTCCTCAACATGAACACGGCCGGTGAACTGATTCCGCGAGAGAAGATACGCACAAAGAAAAAAGTCATCAGCGAAATGGTCGAGCGCATGGAGCATCATGCCGAAAACGGTCTCAACTACAGTGGAAAGTGCTACATGAGTAACTCCGCGTGTTTTGACGACGCCCGTGCAGTTGCGGACCTAATCGAAGCCCGCTTCCCCCGCCTTGACGGCAAGGTGCTTATTAACAGCGTCGGCACCGTAATCGGCGCCCATACAGGTCCCGGCACGGTCGCACTCTTCTTCTTTGGCGACGAGAGAGTGAAATAAAAATTTAAAAACAAAGGCGAGGGAAAAACCCCTCGCCTTTGTTTTTAAATCCTACTGCGCCATTTTCAAGCTGAATTCAATGATGTTCTCCGTTTTCCTGTGAGCAAAAATCTTTCCCTCACCTGTCGTCAGGTTATAGATCACCGACCATTGGAGCTTGTCCACGCCTTCATCTACAACGCCCACCTCGGCAAGCAGCTCAATCGCCTGCTCTTCGCTCAGTGTACCGCCATTCTCCTCAATTACCGCCTTAACCGTGTCATAGCGGTCAAATTCGGTATAGCCTTCACCGATATTGAGTCCGTTGTATGCGACGAAATTGCTGGCGATCTGATACTTCTCATCCGTTGTGACCGTCTGCAGCTTACCGTCGTAATACTCCACTATAACGGATTTCCCGCTCGCATCGGCTATCAGGAAATGGCAGTCAACATCGCCCGAGAAATAAATATTATACTGCTTCAAGAGCTCTACTGCTTCGTCCACATTCGCCGCTTTGTCGAGTACGAGTCTAATCGCGGTGGTCGTATTCAACGTAACCTTATCTGGGTCTGTTTGATAGTCATATTCGGGCACAGCGAGAAGAGCCATAGCCACGGCCTTTTCATTCATTCCATCGAATGGAAGGAACGGGGAAGCAAGCGTCAAAAAGCTACTTGAAATGCTGTCTGGAAGATCATCTTCCGAATATCCGGCATAGGACAGGTTCACAGTTGATATCGAGGAATATCCGTTATCGGGGTCCGTAGCGCACTGCAGCGCAGGAGAAAAACCAAAATCGAAATTTCTGCAGAAGATCACGTCGCCGTCTTCATTACGCGTAACGAACGCGGTACAAGCGTCTCCCGTAACGCCAAGCTTGATCGGCAGGCCCTTAAGAAGGCGCTTTGTGACGAACTTTTCGATGTCTCCATCGCTTTCCGCCCCTGTTTTAAGGAATTCATCAAAACCGTAATCCCCTATGTAGGTCATTTGATACAGGGGATGGTCATCCACCTGTTTTAATGTCATAAGGCTCCGGACTTCTTTGTTCCACACACCAAATGCAACTGCCAGTATAAAAATAATGACAGCTAAAGCTATTCCGATAATTCTAAGTTCTTTTTTCCTAGTCTGCGTTTTCATTTGACAGCTTGTCCTTATCTTTATAGGTTTTGTATTCTTTTACAATAAACCATGCCATCATTAGAGCAACCACAAGGATCGCCGCCTCGAGTGCCCACACGCCGATTGAACTTACAAACACCACTGCTCCGAAGTCGATGAGCATATGGGTGACGAAAGCAATTAGGAGCCACCAAAGGTTCTTCTCCCGGACGCTTTTTATTACCATGACGGACCAGCCGATATGCAGCACAAGCGTACAAAGTCGTTCAATTCCGCCCGCAAACATGAGGCTAGGTGTGGTCGGAAACGGATTTGTAAAGAGCACCATAATCGCACTTATCCCCACGAGAAGAATAGCCTCGATTCCGCCATGCCCGACTCCAAACGCAATTCCGTCGGACGGGCTTTTATGCTTTTTCAGGAAAAGCGACATGACAACATATCTTCCGCCCTCTTCAAACAGAGCCGCTGTGCTGCCCAAAAACAGACCGTATAAAATCGGCTGCGTATTCGCAAGTGTTATAAACCACGGCTGATTCGGCAGAACAAGCTGAAGTAAAGGAATGCGCGTGAGCACCTGGAAAACAACAAAGGTTAAAGTACCGAAGAGTATCGGCTTCCAAATACCCTTTCTGCGGACACAGAATACCACTGCCAATGTAATCGGCAGTATCACAGAACAAATAATAGTAAAAATGCTGCTAAATACTTCCATGGCTCTTGCCTCCTATCAAATCTATTAAATCTTCACGTTAAAGTTCGTTCTCGGCATGTCCCTCAGCGCGAGATAGTAGTTTGTGTAAGTGACCGAGGTGTATGGAGTTACCCAGATTGTCACAAACGGGAACGCTGTGAGAAGCGCCCAGCCCAAAAAGCTAAGGTCAAGCACGAACAGCTCACCCTTATGACCGTTCATCATATTGCTCGAGGCCCTTATACAATCAAGCGCGCCTAGCTGAGGGTTGTCAATCATTATATACAGCGCCATACGGTAACGGTAGGCTGCTATTATGCCGGGAATTATGAGAAGGAGACTCCAAAGCCAAACAAAGATGCCCATAAGTATTGTGAGCCACAGTACCTTGAAGAATATCGCAAAGCCGTCAAATAGGTTGCCAAAGCCCGCATTACGGAATTGACAAATATTCATGCAGTAAATTGTAAAGCCTGCGCTGAGCATCATCATCATTAGAAAAATAGCGAGTCCTATGATAACGCTGCCCGCGTTCGGATGAGGCAGCTGCGGAACATAGTCGAGGTTTCCCGCCATCATCTGCTCCATCATTTTCATGTACGCCTGATACTGCCCGCTTACGGTATATGACAGGAACTGCAGAACATATGTGACCGCAAGATAGACAAGTCCCACCAATATCGGGCTGGGTTTCGTTGATGAAATGACGCCTTTTGCATTTTGTTTTATAGCGGCGCGGTTTATTTTCATACGATTTTCTCCTTGGCATAAACGAATATAGAAAACTAATGTAAAAAGTCTACCACATATTGCCGATAAAATAAATGAAAATTTTATTTACGGAGTAGAGGGTTACCTCTCCTGAGATGTATTTGTGTTTTGTCAAAATTTGTGCTATATTTATCTAGACATTCACTTATATAATAAAAAAATGAGTATTATCACCTCATACCCGAAAGGAAAGTAACACTCCGATGAATGACCTTCAAGAAAAAATTCTTAAGCTAAAAAAAGAGCGCAATGCTCTCATACTTGCCCACTATTATCAAACACTGCCGGTGCAGGACATTGCGGACTTTGTCGGCGATTCCTTTGCTCTTGCAAAGCTCGCGCAGAAGGCAGATAAGGACATGATAATTCTTTGCGGTGTCAGGTTCATGGCGGAAAGCGCGAAAATACTTAACCCTGAAAAAACCGTCTATCTTCCGTCGTCTGATGCCGGCTGTCCGATGGCGGATATGATAACGCCGGACGATGTTCTGTCTCTGCGGAAAAAGCATCCCGAAGCCGCAGTAGTCTGCTATGTCAATTCATCAGCCGCTGTCAAGGCGGTGAGCGATATCTGCTGTACCTCCTCCTCCGCCGAAAAAGTTGTGCGCTCGCTCCCGAACAGGCAGATAATCTTTGTGCCGGATAAGAACCTCGGCTCTTATGTAGCGAAAATCGTCCCCGAAAAAGAGTTTATTCTCTTTGACGGCTGCTGCCCAATTCACGATAATGTTTCGGTCAAGGACGCGGAGACAATTAGAAAGACTATGCCGGACGCGAAAATTCTCGTCCATCCGGAGTGCAGACCCGAAGTGCTTGAATTTGCGGATTTCATCGGTTCGACCGCCGGAATTCTGGACTATGCTCGGAAAACGGACGCTTCTGATCTCGTCATAGGCACGGAGTACGGCGTTTTCGATATTCTCTCTCACCAACTACCGAATAAAAAGCTTCATATCTTAAAGGATAATTTCGTCTGCGCGGATATGAAAAAGACAGGGCTTGAAGACATCCTCGCCTGTCTTGACGGTAATAGACCTCCCATCGAGCTTTCCGAGTCGGAGATGGAGGGAGCCAGAATAAGCCTCGAACGCATGGTGGGAATTGAATAAAGATTAGTTTACATAATAACACAGCCGTCACTCTCAACCAGAGAATGGCGGCTGTGTTATTATATTTTAGGTTTACGTAACACCTTTAGCTTCTTTCATTCCTTTTATTAATGCTTCAAATTTTTCCTGGACACCCTCAGCCTTATAAAGTATCTTTTCGGCGCTGACGTTCTGCGCAGGATCGGGACTATGCGCATCCGTAGTAACACACCACATTTCTCCGTCTACAAACCAAATACAAATTACCTTGTCCTTAGCGTTTTTGTCTTTTTCAGTGTCCGCAGGTATATACAGTGTATAGAGCGGGTCTTCCTTCAGTATCTCACCGTCCTCGGGAGTATACTCCACGGTGTTGTCGGGCAGGGCTGTAACAAACTCGTAAAGCGCTTTTCGGTCTTCCTCGGTCGAAAGGGTAAAGAGCAGCTTGTTCTTTTCCGCATCTTGCGCTTCGGGATAATACTTGCCCTCATAGACACGTATTTCCTTCGCTTCAAACAGGAAATAGGGTTCCTTACTATCTTCGGTTACGGTACCGCTCGCCGCAAGCATATTCTGCGAAGAAAAGCCAAACTGGAGCACCGTTCCGTCTACGGTTTCGATCTCGGGCAGACCTTCCGTGAGCATTACTTGCCCCGAACCTTCCCCATTATCGGTAGAAGTGGCCCCGGCTCTTTCGTCCACCTCAGCGTCGGAGTTTTCCGGAGCGGAATCCGCCATTAAGGCCTGATTTTCCGCCGCTTTCGGAGCCGCAGCACCTTTTTCAGCCGAGCCAAGCTTTGTGCCGTTTAGCAGGCCGAAATGCGACGCACCGAACAGTAGAAGCGCTAGGCAGGCGGCAAGCGCAGTAAAACGGCCGAACGCGAAGCGTTTTTCCGACTTCTTCTGGTTTTTTATTTTATACATCACGCCTTTAACAAGCGTATCCGGCGGTGTCGCAAGTTCCTCGGTGAGTGCGCCGGAAATGCCTTTAAAAGCATTGTAAACTCTTTTGCAATCCTCGCATTTGTCGATGTGAGTGCGAAGCTCGGCTTCCTGCTCACTGGAAAGTTCGCCGTCTAACATGGCGCTCATAAGCTCCAAGTATTTTTCACAGTCTGTCATGCTTCACACCTCCTTTGCTTTCTTTGACGTAAGCCCAAATGAAAAGTTCCCGTCTGCAGTAAGTATTGCGCAAAGCCTTTTTCGCGCACGAAAAATTCGGGACTTCACAGTCCCTTCTTCCAACGCGAGGGCTTCCGCGATTTCCTCGTAACTCAGACCGTCGATCTCACGCAGGAGAAGTATCGCTCTATAATCCTTAGACAGGCTCATTAGTCCGCGATTGACAGCCTCACGCAGCTCCTTTTTTTCCACAAGCGTTTCTGGAGAAAAGCGCTCGTCAGGAATCTCGAGTTCCTTATCGTCATCCTCATCACTCATAAAAGTCAGGGAGGCGTGGGCTTTTCGTCCCGAAGAACGCAGAAAATCAAGGCAGACGTTCGTCGTCAACCTGTAAAGCCACACGGAAAAGCGGCTTTCGCCACGGAAAAGCGCTAATGAGTTGTATGCTTTGATGAACGCTTCCTGCGACATATCGTAAGCGTCCTGCTCATTGCCGACCATACGCAGCGCAAGGTTATATACTCTTGTCTGGTTTTCAAGAACCAGCTCTTCAAATGCTGCACTGTCCCCGTTCTGGATTTTCGCGACGAGAATATCCTCTTCTTCTCGCGTCATGGGTTCACCTCAATTCTCTCTTGATTACCTTTACCAAATCGTAAATATCATCAAATGTTTCCACGCGCACCGCCTGTGTTCTGTAATATCCCGAATGCGGCACGCCATGCAGATACCAAGCTAAATGCTTTCTCGCCTCAAGGCAGGCAATCTTATCGCCCTTGTATTTCTTTGCTTCCTCGAACTGTCTCACAGCAAGATCGATTCTCTCCGAAAGCGGCGGCAGCGCGGGCAGCTTTTCCCCATGCAGCAGCGCGTTTGCTCTCTCGAATATCCACGGGTTGCCGAAAGCTCCGCGCCCTATCATTGCCATGTCGCAGTTAGTATGTTGCAGGATGCGCACAGCGTCCTCGGGTTCAAAAATATCACCGTTGGCAAAAACGGGTATTGAGACAGCTTTTTTCACGTCGCGGATTATATCCCAGTCAGCTATGCCGGAATACATCTGAGTTCTGGTTCGTCCGTGCACCGTGATAGCCGAGGCTCCCGCCTCTTCGCACATTCTGCCGAATTCGACAGCGTTTACGCTGCCCTTGTCCCAGCCCTTGCGAAATTTGACCGTCACGGGAACTCCAGCACCACGCACGACGGCTTCGATTATTCTTTGCGCCTTTTCCGGCTCGCGCATAAGAGCGCAGCCGTCTCCGTTGCCCGATACCTTGCCAACGGGGCAGCCCATATTGATATCGATGACATCGGCGCCCGAGATTTCTCTCGCGAGTCCTGCCGCCTCGCCCATAAATTCCGGCTCGCTGCCGAAAATCTGAGCCGCGCATGGGTGCTCGCCCTCCCCGATCTGTAAAAGGCCCTTCGTTTTGATGTCTCCGTAAACGAGAGCTTTGGCGCTCACCATTTCAGTGCAGGTATAGGCGGCTCCCGCACGTCTGCAAACCTCACGGAACGCGATGTCGGAAACTCCCGCCATTGGAGCAAGTGCGAGAAGTCCGTCTATTTTAATATTTCCTATTTTTACCATTATAACTTCCTAAAACTGAATGTCAAGCCCCACAGGACAGTGGTCACTGCCGTAAATTTCGGGGCAAATATAAGCCTTGTCAATGTTATTTTGCAGTCTGTCCGATACAAGAAAATAGTCAATTCTCCATCCGACGTTCTTTTCACGCGCATTCATGCGATAACTCCACCAGCTGTAGGCATTCTCGGTGTCGGGATAAAGATAACGGAAGCTGTCCGTAAATCCAGCGTCCAGAAGCTCTGAAAACTTTGCGCGCTCCTCGTCCGAAAAACCGGGGTTTCCCCTGTTGGTCTTCGGATTTTTGAGGTCGATTTCCTCGTGCGCAACGTTCATGTCACCGCAGATGATAACGGGCTTGATTGCATCCAGAGCACAAAGATGCTCGCGGAAAGCGTCGTCCCAGCTCATACGGTAAGGCAAGCGCTTGAGCTCGTCCTGCGCGTTCGGAGTATAGACGCAAACGAGATAAAAGTCCTCAAAGCCGAGTGTGATGACGCGCCCTTCCGTGTCGTGCTCGGGCAGACCGAGCCCATAGGATACAGACAGCGGCGTATACCTAGTGAATATTGCCGTTCCCGAATAGCCTTTTTTTTCGGCGTAATTCCAATAGGTTTCGTAGCCGGGCAGGTCGAGCTCGATCTGTCCCTCCTGAAGCTTCGTTTCCTGAAGGCAGAAGATATCCGCTTCGAGTCCATAGAAAATGTCCTCAAAGCCCTTTTTCGCAACTGCCCGAAGTCCGTTGACGTTCCAGGAAACAAGTCTCATCATTTTTTCTCCTTCTTGGCAACTAGTCGATTAATCTTTACGCCCTGCTCGTGGAATTTCGCCTCATAATCGGTCATAACGCCGACGATGCCGTCCGCGTGTAGATCGCGAGTTACGTCAAAAAGCGTCCACCCTTCCCTGACGAGTGTCTCGACCGAGTATTCGAAAAGAGGTACGTTATCCGTTTTGAAATGTATCTCGCCCTCCGGCTTGAGGACATTCTCGTAAAGCGCAAGAAAGTCCGGTGATGTTAGTCTGTGCTTCGCGTCTCGGTTCTTGGGCCACGGGTCAGAAAAGTTCAAAAAGATACGGTCGACCTCGCCCTGCGCAAAAATCACAGGCAGAGCCAGCGCGTCCGCGTCGATAAAACGTACATTTTCGATACCACGGTCATATGCGCGCTCCATGCCAATTATCATCGCGTCCGCCACTTTTTCGATTGCTACGAGAAGTATGTCGGGGTTTTGTTCGGCAGTGTCGGCGGTGAATCTGCCTTTACCGCAGCCAAGCTCAAGCCATAGTTCTGAGTATCCGGAAATTTCATTTAACCATTCGCCCTTCAAGGCGGCGGGGTCTTCTATTTGAACATGGGCACAGCGCTCCATGCGCGGTATTAAATTTGGTTTTCTGCGAATTCTCATAGTATTTGTCACGCTCCTTTCGTGATAATACCATAAGCGGCATAAAACATCAACAAAAAACCGTTGCAGAATCATGGAAACTGTGGTAGTATATCAAGGCTTCGAAATCTAAGTCTAAATCCGCTACGAACAAATAATATAAGTATATCCGGGTGTGGCGCAGTTGGTAGCGCGCGTGGTTTGGGACCACGAGGCCGCTGGTTCGAACCCAGTCACTCGGACCATAAAAGATAATCCGAACCCATCATCCAAATGGATGATGGGTTCGGATTTGTCATTTGTTTCGAAAACATAGAAACATTAGCGACGGCAGTGGTATTTTTTCTAAAGCGCCGCCATTCGATATGATACCGCTTTTTTACCGTAGCTTACCATGATTTCCGCTATGCAATTCCAGTTTGTCCTTGTTTGTTTTTTATATTTTCGGATTGCCTGGCACAATATGGTCTATAACTATTTGACAACTCGATTTTTCTGTAGTATGAGTAATATAAATTCTTAAATTTGCTAAGTGTAATAATAGGGGGCAGAATGTGTTAAAAGCAGAAGAGAAAAGCAGATTTTATGTTGCGCAGCAATATATGCAGGCAGCCAAAAATTTAATTGAAGGAATGCTCAAAGATGAAAATCCTTCCGTGATTTCATCCGACCATGAAATATCTGACGATGAATTGGCAGAAGGCTTAAGAAACAGTAGCCAATTAATCATATTGCCAGCACTATTCTGCTTGTATCAAGGCATTGAGCTAATTTTGAAAGGATTTATTAATAATAAAGGCAAACTCGAAAAAAACGACCTCCACAAAGGTGATGAATTATGCAATCGCTTTTCTGAACTTTACAAAGAAGAACTTGAACTCAGTGCACTATTTAATAAATTCATGATTTCTCCCCCCAAATTCATCACTGAATACATGCAATTGAACAACATAACAAGCATAATCAATTTTTATAATTCATTACGGTATCCAGACAAAAATAATGGAGAAACAAACGATTATTACCCGCTTATGTATACTAATAACGAGCTGTTTTTACCTCAAGTTGAAGAGCTTAACCAAGACATTGAGCAATTATTAATCTTGTCCGTTAAATTGTTTTGGTTATTAGAAGACACGCAATAAGAATCCATGCTAGGCACTCAGTCCAGCTTGCTGAAAAGCACCGTCTGCTCCTTCATGGAAATCTTGCCGACCTGATATCCGTACGCGGCCAGTTCCTTCTTGTAGGTCAAAAAGGAGTGGTCGAGCGGCACTCCGGCAATGGTGCCGATTTCATCAAAGGACAGACGGAAGGACTCCTCTCCGCGCCGCTGCACATATTCCCAAAGGGTGTTGTATTTACTCATGCTCATTCACTCCCTAATCATACCATCCGTTTCCTTCAGTATGTTTTAAAGGACATCTTTAAAACATACGATAAATCCATTAAAAACTATTTGCAAGGGGTATTTAAAAATTTTCTTTACAAATACAACCTATGGTTGTATTATTGTTTTTAGAGGTGAAGATCATGCTTTCAGAAAAACTAAAACAGCTGCGAAAAGAACTCCGGCTCACACAGGGGGAGCTTGCGGCTCGGTTTGGCGTAACGCAACAGGCTATCGCTAAGTGGGAGGCGGGACGTACGCTGCCGGAGCCGGAGACAATTTCCCGCATTGCAGGATTTTTCGGTGTTTCAACGGATTACCTTCTCGATATGACCGATGCGTTCATCTCGACAGGATCGTCTTCAAGCGTACGAATTATCGGCACTGTGAAGGCCGGTTACGACGCCCTCGCGCTCGAAGAAGACTTGGGCAGCGCGCTTGCCGAAGTGACGAATGCCGATGAATACCGCTACCTCGTTGTAAAAGGCGATTCGATGTTCCCGTATATTCGCGAGGGTGACCTTGCGCTTGTCCGTCTACAGTCCGACCTGAAAAACGGCGACCTCGGCGTGGTCATCTACGGGGATGGCGAAGCCACGCTGAAAAAATACTGCTATTCGGATGGGTCGGTCACGCTCGTCCCGTTTAATGATGCATACGAAACCGTCACGCTCCGCGGGCATGAATTGGAGCAGCTTATGATTTTCGGCAAGGTTGTGGAGACAAAGACAAAGTGGTGACAGGAGCGAGCCTATGGATTTAATGGAAAAACTGACGATCCTGGCAGACAGCGCCAAGTATGACGCGGCCTGCACCTCGTCCGGCGCGGACAGGCCCGGAAAAACCGTTCCGTCCGGATGCTGTCACTCATTTTCCGCTGATGGCAGATGCATCAGTCTCTTGAAAGTGCTGATGACAAACTCCTGCATTTATGACTGTAAATACTGCGTGAACCGTTCGAGCAACGACTGTCGCCGCGCGACCTTCACGCCGGAAGAGCTCGCTGAGCTGACAATTGAATTCTACAGACGCAACTATATAGAGGGTCTTTTTCTCTCCAGCGGCGTTATCCGCAATCCGGATTACACTATGGAGCAGTTAATTCAGGTTCTGCATCTTCTTCGATATAAGCACAATTTCTGGGGCTATATCCACGCGAAGACCATTCCCGGCGCATCTCCGGAGCTTGTACGCAGGCTAGGACTTCTGGCTGACCGGCTCAGTATCAACGTCGAGCTGCCAAGCGAACAGAGCCTGCTTAGGCTCGCCCCAAACAAAAAGCGGGAAGCCATTTTTTCGCCCATGAAACAGATTTGTGTTGAGTCTGAGCAGAGCCGCCAGGAGCTGGTCGTCTACAAAAAAGCGCCGAAGTTCGCTCCGGCCGGACAGGCGACGCAGATGATCATCGGCGCAAGTCCGGAGACAGATTACCAGATTATAAATCTCGCCGAGGCGATGTACGGCAAATATGCGCTCAAACGCGTCTTTTACTCGGCGTATATTCCCGCGGTGGAGGACTCTCTCCTACCCGCTCTCGAAACAAAGCCGCCGCTCCTGCGCGAGCACCGCCTCTATCAGGCGGACTGGCTTATGCGGCAATACGGCTTTGCGGCAGAGGAAATCCTGAGTCCGGAGACGCCGAATTTCAACCCCTATCTCGACCCGAAGTGTAATTGGGCGATCAACAACATGCAGGAGTTTCCTGTGGATGTGAATACCGCTGAGCTTGAGGCTCTGCTCCGCGTTCCCGGTATCGGTCCGACAAGCGCGCGGCGCATTGTGATTGCGCGCAGGAACGGACGCTTGGGTGTTGTGGAGCTTAAGCGCATCGGAGTGGTTTTGAAGCGGGCGCAGTATTTTATCCTAGCCTCCGATTGGCCTCCAAGCACTCAGCCAAGTAAGGAAATGACCGTTAGAGCGCTGATTGATCCGAATATTTATTCTTTCGGAATGGAGCAGCTGTCCCTTTTTCAGGATATGACGGGTTCCCGATTGCCGACGACTCGGGATGTGAAGTCCATAACCGAAGCTGTGGAGGAGACGGTATTATGTCTGGCATCAAGCCTTTAGCTGCTACTGCCGACGTCATTTATATCTATGACGGAAGCTTTGACGGTTTTTTATGCTGTGTGTTTGAAAGCGTTTACTCAGGCGAGCTTCCGTTTGCGATTCTGCGCGAGGAGGATGCCTCGCAGACGCTCATCGATGTGCGCACTATCGTGACCGACCCTGCTAAGGCGAAACGAGTGCGTGCTTCAATCTCTTCCAAAATTTCTGACCGCGCGATGGAGCTCGTGACGACGGTATTTTGCAGTTGCCTTGAAAAAAAGGAACTCCGAATTCTGGAATTCCTTTTGCGGGGTTATCGTGAGGGCGGAAAGCTGTGTTATAAGCTGGGGGACGCAGTAGTCGTGCCGCTTCTGGACGCGGAAAAGCACCTTTTACGCGAGGCGCATCTCCTGAAGGGCTTTGTCCGCTTCTCTGACGTTGGCGGCGCGCTGGTTTCTACAATTACCCCGAAAAACTATGTTCTACCGTTTATCGCAGAGCATTTTGTCCTGCGGTACGATAATGAGCAGTTCATGATCTTCGATAAAACAAATAAGGCCGCGCTAGTTTACCAAAATGGCAAAGCTAAGATACTCCAGATTGATCATGTGGCATTCCCGGAGATTTCAGAAAACGAGGCTCGATACCAATCACTGTGGAAACAATTTTATAACACCATCGCCATCGAGGGCCGGGAGAATCCGCGCTGCAGAATGACCCATATGCCAAAGAGGTATTGGGAAAATATGCTGGAGGTAAGCGATCTGCTTCATCCGACGACGTACTGATTGCGAACTGATGCGGAGCTTTGTCCTATCGTCTAGGCCCCATGATGTCGTAGAAATCTAAAATCAATTCTTGCTTTTTAACGAATTCTATTATATAATTATTGAAAATAAATATGTGGTGCGTAGAATTAATCAGCACGAGACTACCTATAAGTCTCGTGCTTTATTTGTTGCCCAAATGCATTAACTAGGAGGAAAAATACTTGGAATTTTACATGAAATTACCCCGCAGCAAAAAGGAATCCGTATTGTTTATGGCCGTAATATCGATTATCTCTGTCAACATTATCGCGCCCCTTATTACGTTTTTCGAAGTCGGCTTTCACATGTCTATTTGGGCTGATACTTTAAAGGTTATCCCTTTCATTTGGCTTGCTGTAATCGCATTAGTCTTAATAACCTATAAACCCGCAGAACTCCTAACCGCTCTGGTCGTGAAAGAGGGAGATAGCTTCGAATCTCATGTTTTGATAAACATCATGTTCACTGTATTATTAATGTCAATCTTTCTGACTGTCATCGGCACTTGGATTGGAAGCCGCCATCTCAGCATGGAGCCAATACGCTTGTTTTTCTACAAATGGCCTCGTAACTTCGCTATTTCATTTTTTGTCGAGTCCTGCATTGCACAGCCGATTGCTCGTTTTGTAATACTCAAGCTGCATCAGAGCAAGAAGTACGAGTAGACAATAGGGCGCAAACACCGCTATTTCCCCTCATTTATCAGCGGAAAATACTCTTCCCAGCGATGCTCGCGAATCGGCATGGGCTTGTTATTTTCAAAATACAGCAGCAGGCACGGGCTTATACCGTTATAGCGTTCAAGCAGCTCATATCCTGTCAGATGCCCTTCCGCGATGAGTCGCTTTGCTTTTGCGTGATAGTTATAATACATTTCGGCTTTCCCCCTAATCACGCCAAGTTTTCAAGGCTATTTTGCCTTTACCCTTATATTAACCAGATTTATCACATCATCCAGCACGGCTTTGTCCGTGACGCTCATCATAAGCCAGCGTCCGCCGCAGGAAAATGCTGTTCTCTTATACAGTTCCTGCGTGTAATCGGAGTAAGACGAAAGCGTCTGCTCAACTTCGTTCGTTTCCTTGTTCCCTATCGTGACGAGCGCGATGAAAAAGCCCTCCATGGGATACAGCGTGCAGAGAGACTTGCCGCCCTTTCTGTATTTGACGTTCCAGCCGGGCTGAGCCGAGCATTTGCTATAGCTCAAAAGAGGCGAAACCTTATAGCTCGTCTGCAGCGCGGTGCTAAGCTCGCGCCAAAGTTCACTATTAATGAATTTATCGACATCTTCAAATGTAGGCTGTTTATCGGGTCCGAATTGTGTGTTCCAATCCATGCTAATCCCTCCAAAAGTTTTTATCGATTATACCATTTTCTTCCGATAACCGCAATACTGAAAAGCCGGAGTGCCTTATTTTAAAGGCTCTCCAGCTATTTTTTACCTGAACTGCGTATCGGTGATGTGTTTTTCTTTGTATGGAAATTTCTTCTCGAAGTCTTCAAGCTCCGCATTATCTATTTGAAAAACCGCATCCTCATGAAACCTTCCGCTTATCCCCCGAAGGGCTCCCTCAAATAACTCCAGCACCATAAACGCATCAAAGTTTCCTCCGTCCGAGGTAGTAATGTGAAACTCCTCCGCGTTCACGAAGCCGAAGCGGTGGTAATAGGCAGGGTTTCCGAAAATCACAACGGCCTTATAGCCCATTGCCTTCGCCAGCTCTATCGTATACTTTATCAGCTTCGAGCCAATTCCTGTCTTTTGATGTGAAGGCAGCACGCTCAAGGGTCCGAACGTAACAACCTCGTGCTCTTCGCCCTTTTCACTTGTAATTATTGCTTTTGAATAGAGGATATTCCCGACTATCTGACCGTCCAGCTCCGCGACAAAATCCAGCTCAGGTATAAATGCCGAAACATTTCTGAGCTTATGCGCGAGAAGATGCTCGTCGCAGCCGGGCTGATACATATCCCAAAAAGCTTCTCTTGTCAGGTTTTCGACCTCTTCATAATCTTTTTCAACTTCAAGACGAATATTAATGTTCATTTTTCGCTCTCCCCTTCTTTTATAATTATCATATTTCCTTCTTCATGGCGCTTTCCCATGAGGTGCCTTGCTTTGCGATTTTCCACAGTGTCGAACACGATTGAAAAATCGTAATCCTCCGGATAAAGCTCACTTGCAGGCACGTTGAGCTTTATTCGTTTGTGATTTATGAGCCTCTTCTCCCCCTTGACCTGAACGCCGACCTCACCCTTTTCGTTCGCGCGGGCATAAACAAGACCAATTTCCTTTTGGGGATAGACAAATACGCTGTCTCCTATGTTGAATGCGATTCCGCCGTCCTTTACTTCGGACTTACGTGCTTCCTGTCTTATAATTCTGGGCGGAATAAACGTCTTTTCATCAGGTGAGGGGTTCGCCTTATAGCTCGTAACTTCGTTCTGATTTCCGTATGCCGCTGTGTGTGCGCGATTTAAAACCTGCATAGGCATACCAAGTCGCTCCGCAATATACAGTGCGCAGCTTTCTCCGGCTTTTCCGATTTCAAGACGATATAGCGGCAGGAGACTATCTTTGTCAAACGCCATTCGTGCATTGACAAGCCCGGGTGTATTGTCCGCGTATTCCTTCACTTCGGGGTAGTGCGTTGTCACGACAAAGATGCAGTTTTTTTCACGGAGCGCATCCAGAACGCCGATTGCAATGCCCATACCTTCCGCGGGGTCTGTTCCTGAACCGAGTTCGTCAAGCAGGACGAGTGATTCCTCGCTTATCTGCTTAAGAATTGAAATTACGTTTTTCATATGAGATGAGAAGGTAGACAGGTTTTCAGTTATGCTCTGCCCGTCGCCAATGTCGCACACGACCATATTGTGCATGCAAAAGCTGCTGCCTCTTTCGGCTGGGACGTGCAGACCACTCTGCGCCATTAGAGAAAGCAGCCCGACTGTTTTCAGTGCGACGGTTTTGCCTCCGGTATTCGGACCCGTGATGACCACTCCCCTGTTTTCCTGCCCAATTTTAAAGTCCAACGGCACAGCAGAATCCCTGCTGAGCAAGGGGTGTCTGGCGTTTTTTATGCTAATCTTTCTATCGGTTGTGATATCCACGGGTGACGCGTTCATAGATATGCTCAGCTTCCCCTTTGCAAACAAGAAGTCTAGGGTTTCCATGGCTTCCATATTTAGCTTGATAGCTCGCAGGTTCTCGCTGATGCTTAACGTCAGGGAATATAGAATACGCCTTACTTCACTGTCCTCTTCAATATGCAATTCGTCAAGCTTTGTTTGAAGCTTTCCGACGGAGGATGGCTCGATAAAGCAGGTGCCTCCCTTGTTGGACATTTCGATTACGCTTCCTGAAACGTCGTTCCTGTGCTCACGTTTTACAGGCAGCGTATAGCGACCGTTTCTCACCGAGACAAAGGTTTCCGAAAACCAAGCCTTATTTTTCCGTAAAAGATCATCGAGCTTTTCCTTGATTTGGTCGCCGGTTATGATGATTTGCCGACGGATTCCGTCCAGCTGGCTTGACGCCTTATCCGCAACAGCGCCGCTCACAATGCATCGCTTGATTTCATTTTCAAGCTCTTGCATTTCAACGATTGATCCACCGTAACACGCTATATTAAGTCCTGTTACCTCTGCCTTTCTGAGATATTCTTTCATTTTCCTGCACGAAACAAGGAAGGTCAGCACATGTTCTATCTGTTCGGGCATGAGCATTGCTTCTATATTTATAAAGTCGATGATTTTTTCAAGCTCGGTCATTGAGGATAGCGGCGGCGTTCCTGTCTGTTCAATTATCTGTCTTGACTGTGTCGTCTCGTCCATCCAACGCCTCACCTCAGCCTCGCTCAATGATGGCTTGAGTTTAAAGCAACGGGTCTTGGCAGTTTCGGAGAGTGCTTTTTCCGCTAATTTTTCGAGTATTATATCAAACTCAAGTGTTTTAAAGTTGTTCAATTTATGTCAGTCCTTTCTATATTAAAACAAAATGCCCGCAAAGACATACCACACCTATAAAAGTGCAGAATGCTCCCTGCGGGCAAAAATCTCAATATAAAAACGGCGCGATAAGTAAAACCTTACCACGCATCGCTTATTATTGAAGCAGTCTGTTAGGTATGTCTCTCAAAAGGGTAGCAATAATAAGGGGTTTCCCCCGCACTGCAACGCCTTTTGCAACAATATTCAGTTATGGATCTCCATAACAAACAGAACCGACATCAATAATCTCCATTCAAATTTTTCTTAATTATAGCATCTATGCGTTTTACTGTCAACAGGATATATCTTTATAACCCGTACGCAAAGCAAATTATTCCGCCTTGTACCCAAACGATTTAAGGTATTGCGTTACCGACCGAGTCATCTCACGAGAAAAGTCTGAGTCGTATTTTCGATTGCAAAAGGCGGCACACCAGTCTTCATAGCTCTGCAATTCTGTCTCTTTGCCGAACATTCCACGCAGCTCATCACCTGTCTTCCGGCGATAGCGATTCTCCTGAACGATAAATTTCAGTTCGCACCGTTCCGGTTTCGGACGGATAAGTTGCTGCTCCGTCGGATATCCGAAGACAAGCATAGCTGCGGGAAATACATATTGGGGTAGCTGCAGCATTTCTCTATGTTCTTCACAGCGCTCCATAATATCCCCGATATAGCAGGAACCGATTCCTAAGCTCTGCGCTGCTACCACCGCATTCTGCGCGGCAATGAGGCTGTCATCAATCGCTAACATGAAGTCCCCCACACCGGGCACTCTCGGACTGCACCCGCCCTCCAAAAACGCATCATACCACTTTTGAAAATCGGCGCAGAAGATTAACACCATAGGAGCTTTTGCAATAAAGGGCTGATTGTCGCATGTTACAGCCAATTTGTCTTTTAAAGACTGGTCAGTAATATCCAGAATAGTATATAGCTGCTGATTTCCTGCTGTCGGCGCCGCTGTCGCGGCGAGCAGTATCGTTTCTTTGTCGAATGCAGATATATCTTTGGACTCGAATACTCTAACAGATTTCCTATCATGCAGGCTCTTTAAAATATCATTCATTCTTTTTTTCCCAACTTTCAGTCAATCCACATTCTGATTATCATTACATTATATTAGTTCCAACAGTTTTGCTGCCTGTAATTTTTGTTTTAGCCGCATGATTGGGCTTGTAAACAAAATAGTAAACCGATAAGGGCCACCATGCCAATGCAAACACGGGATATACAGCCCAGATAGTATCCGGAGTCGTAATCACATTTAGCGTGATGAACAGTACGGCGCTGAGGATTGTGCCGCATATGGAAAACAGCATATGGTGCCCGCGTCCGGCGAACGCAACTCCAAGAGGCCACCACATCAGTACATAGGCCGGAAATATTGCCCACGGGAAGCCTTGAAAAACTAAGATGTTCAGAGTTACGTAGTAAGCAATGCCAATAATGCTAAGCATCAGTGCCGCGGACTGCTTTAATGCCCGTCTGCCCAGAAGAACACATATCGGCCACATCAGCACGGGGTAAACCGCGAAAAGCACCCACGGGCAGGACGGGGAATTGCTATAGTTATCAAATGCGAGAAAAGCGAGAATGAGCAATGCGCCAAAAACCGAGTAGACCTTAACCGCGCGCGTCCGTGCGAGAAACACACTTAGCGGCCACCAAATAACGGCAAACGTAGGGTAAATATACCAGATGTATTCGGGTGATGTGATATAGTTCGTAACAACCGAGAAACCGATGATTATAAGACTTCCGATTATGGACAGAGCCTTTCCGCAGCTCTTTCCGAAGAAAACGCCCAGCGGCCACCAGATGACGGCGAACGACGGAAAAATAAACCACGGATAGCTCCATGAGGTGAAATAATTGGTCGCAAAAAGAACTGCAATTATTAAAAGACTCCCTATTAGTGAAAAAGTCTTCGCGGAGTGCCTGCCGGCAAAAAACACGCCAAGGGGCCACCAGATGACAGCGAAGGTGGGATAGATAAACCACGGAAATCTGCTGCCAGTGGAGTAATTAATAAAGATACAAAGCGAAATCAGCAGAAGGCTTCCCACAATTGAAAATGCAAACGCGTGACTGCGTTTATTATCAGAATTCCTGTTCAAATTCCTCATCCTTTCTGTTCCTTTGACGCAGTCTGCCAAAAAAAGCTACTACCGGCCACCATATGAGTGCAAAAACGGGGTAAACAAACCAGATGATATGGGGGGTATAGTAGAAATTTATGAACAAAAACAGCAGTGTTGTGAGTATAAAACTTGCCACGGAGAATGGGTAAGCCATGCTGACATCGGTCTTTTTATGCCGCCAGTGAAAATACATGGACATCGGCCACCAAATAATGGCGAAAACCGGATAGACAAACCAGATGCTTCTGGGAGAATAGTATAGGTTTATAAAAACCATAAGCGCCGTGATAAGCAGTCCGCCCCATATTGAAAAAGCAAGTGAGAGACTGGCGTTTTTGCTTTCGTTAAGCCGAGCGCTGCTCACAAGTTCTTTTCGTATCTCATGTATATCGCCAAAATCATCTATCGTCTTTCGGACGGCTTCGTTCTCTGTCATGCCCTGCGAAATAAGATCTTCAACTTTTTCGCTGAGGTTTTGTTTAATCTCCTGCAAAACCTCTTTTTTGCGCTTGCTTGACGGAACATCCTTAAATAGTTTCTCAATTTCATTTTCTATGTTATTCATTCTAAACCCTCCATAAAAATATCAATTATATCGCGCGCTTTGTGCCAGTCCTTGATTTCATCTTCCAGGAAGGCCCTCCCGGAATCGGTTATACTGTAATATCGGCGCCTTCCGCCGTTAGATTCGCTGCCGAGGTACGACACAATAAGATTCTTCTTTTCAAGACGCTGAAAAACGGCGTATAACGTTGCCTCCTTAATCTGAAATTCGTTTCTGGTTCGGCTGGCAATCTCTTTTGATATTTCATATCCGTAGCGGTCTTTTTCACAGATCAGACGCACTATAATGGCGTCCAGATGGCCACGGATAATATCACTGCTAATCAATTACATCCCTCCTTGTACATAGTTTCCATCTCTATATTTGCCAACAATACTCTATTAGGCAGTGCTCTATCTGATAGTACTCTGTCTGATGTGGTTATGCTAGCATGTATTACTCTATCTGTCAAGGTAATTTTCAAAATATTATAGAAAATTGCTGTTATCCTTAAACGGAGTTAAAAGTATCACATCAGTTTACGATTTATTATCTTCTACCGAACAAATCAAGAGATACTCTCATTTTCTCACCAGCACCTACAGTAAAAAATACAAAGTATTATACATTTTTGTCGAATTATACAATTTAAACATACTTTTTAGCTACTTTTTGTGCGATATAGATATTTTGTTGTTGACAAGCGGCGATAAAAATATTAATATGGGCTATCTTGTTCGATACGTATTAACGGATAGAGACTAAATTGATACTTAAAAACGAAAAAGGCAAACCAGTTGAAAGACTGGGACGCAAAGCCAAGGGTCTAACTTAAGCTGCGAAAGCGGCTTGACAGGACAGCCGGTTGCCGTGAACATAAATGCATAATCGTAGGTATTTTTGCATCATTTTTCACATCCGGCTTGCGGATGTGATTTTTTTACCTTAGATTGCACGAGCAGATGAGGAACACATGATGAAAAAGAATTTAGGATTTCTATTCTCTCCACCGGCGTTAGCAGCTCTTTTCTCTGCTGCGATTATGATTTATGTGCTCTTTTTATTTCCGGTAGGCATGGCGGATAACGGCGATTATTACAGAGTCATAAACGGCAACGGCTTATACAAGCTGGACAGAGGGCAGGTCGATGAATATTTCGAATACTTCAGCACTGATTACGGAATCTATCAATACTACAACGAGTATGAGAGCAGCCTAATCTCGTCGCAGACTTTGTTCATCAGAACAGCGCTCACTCTTGATAAGCTTTTTACGAAGAACGACTCAATCTTTGATATACGCTTTTTATCAGCCATTATTGGAATTTGGGCTGTTTTCGATATTTATATGCTCGTTAATTACGCAACCCGCTTTCTGGGAAACCGAAACGGGTATATCGCCGGCGCACTGGCGGTTCTGATATTCGCGGATACCGGGTACACATCGTATTTTAACTCCTTCTACGCCGAAGGTTTGGTCTTTGTCAGCTTCTTAGGTGCTGCCGCAAGTGCGCTTTTAATTTTCCAGAACAGAAGTCGTCCACGTGCGCTGCTTGCCTTCTATATATTCAACAGTCTGACGCTAATAACGGCAAAACAACAGAACGCCCCTCTCGGCTTTCTCCTTGGTCTATTGATACTGCCCCTTATTTTTCATATCTTCAGGCAACAGCCGCATAAAACAAAAAGTTTGCCCATTCGAAAGACCGTATTTGCCGCCTCATGTTCTCTTCTGCTCTGCGGCTGCGGTGTACTCGTTTATTTCTCAATTCCCCAGGAATTTGTAGATATCAACAAGTTTCACTCAATGACGCGCGGCATTACGATAAGCTCCGCCAACCCGGAAACGGCTCTTGATCACTTTGATATTAACCCTCAGTACTCCCTTCTAGATGGTGCTATTTATTATGAGCGCTATCCCTCGGTCGATGTGGAGGGGCGAGAGCTGAAAACTGATTTCTATCCCAATTACGGATTTATCTCAGTTATCATTTATTATATTGAACACCCAGAGGATTTTTCCCTCCTGCTTAACCGAGCTGCTAAGGTCGCTTATATTATAAGGCCGGATGAGATGGGAAATTATCTGCGTAGCGCTGGTAAGTCTCCCGGCCAAAAAACAAGCTTTTTCGCGCTGCACAGCTGGCTGAAACGAAGAATCGCACCGCAAACAGTAGGCTTCATATGTTTCTGGATAGCAATCGTGCTCGGACTAAACTTTGAAAACAAAAAACAGATGATGGTTCTTGGCTGTGCGATAACACTTGGGTTAGCACAGATTGTAGTCTCAATCATTGGCGCTGGTGATGCGGACCTGGCAAAACATATATTCCTCTACAATGTAGCATTTGATCTTACAAACTATATTCTGGTATCTACTGTATTCTTAAAATGGATAGACCGCAGACGGGAAAAGTCCATTTCCGCGACGCCCGCGACACTTTCGAAGTCTGAGGAGGAATCGATTGCATGAACAAAGCTGCTTCAGGTATAACTGCTCTGCTTGCAGTAACGGCGCTGTGTCTATCCGGCTGCGGTCCGACTACGGCAAAGATGACAAGCCCTTCTGCAAGCGTATCTCCCATTAAGGTTTCGGAGGCGGAATCAAGCTGCCTTGAATACGTGCAGAATAAGCTTTCGGACGGCGGTGGCGGAATATATACAAATAATTTCGGCAGCACCGAATCCGATAGCCTTGCCTCCTGCGAAGAGGTGCTCAGCGAGTCGGAAGGATTGATGCTCTGCTATTACGCAGCCAGTTCTAACCGTATCGGCTTTGAGTCCGTTCTTGGCTTTATACAGAACAGGCTGGATTCGGGACAAATAATTTTCTACAGACTTGGACAGGATGGAAGCCCCTACAAGGTCAACGCGGCAATAGATGATCTGAGAATTCTGCGCGGTATTATCGAAGGCTCCGAGGCCTTAATGGTCCCCGAATATCAAGAGCTATGCTTACAATACGCGGACAGACTTTATTCAACAAATGTCAAAAACGGCCTGCTGTACGATTTTTATGATGAGGAGTACGAGAAGGCCGGAAAGAGCTGTACGCTCTGCTACAGCGACCTAAAAACCATGCTTTTACTGAGCAAGAGCGACGAGCGCTGGCTTGCTGTGGAAAAAAATATGCGCGAAATGATTCTCAATGGATATTTGGGCAATGATTTCCCGTTTTTTCAGACGAGCTTTCAGCCCGACAGCAACACCTATCACTCAGAAAAAATCAATATGATTGAAGCTCTTCTCACGGTTCTTCACCTTTCTGAAGTCGGTGCCTGCCCTCGGCAAACGGTGAGCTGGCTTGAGTATACACTTTTATCCGGTGCGATATACGGCGCCTACAGGAAGAATGGTACTCCCTCGGTGAGCTTTGAATCGACTGCAATATATTCGCTTTGCGTTCTTATAGGCGTCTCGGAAAACAATCCGACACTCGCGAAAGAAGCTGTGAATGGGCTGCTTGCGCTGCGCATTTCGGACAAAAGCAGCGGTCTTTATGGTGCTTTTGCCGATGCGGGGAGCGGAAAAGCTTATTCATATGACAATCTTATGGCGCTCACCGCTCTGAGGGCCTATGACACATATACGAGGGTTCATTAAAAGGAGGTTTGTATGAGAAGGCTTGCTTCTTTTCTGCTGGCAGCTGCTCTGGTTTTTCCGGCAGTCTCTGTATATGCTCGTGCAAATGATACCGCTCCGGCGGATAAAAGTTCAGTCCTTCTCGTCTGCGATGAGGCAAATGGAAGAGCCAGACTTGAAGAGCTGATAAGAACTTGCGGAAAGTCCGTTGATTCGGTCTCTGAGGCTGAGTATCGGACATCGATGCTCGATGGCAGAAGCTGCCTCATCACGACGATTACAAGAGCCTATTCAGACGCAATATCAAAAGGAATCCCTGTTCTGTGTCTGGGGGAAAACGCTGGTCCTATTTCCGGAACGGAAACGACTTTTCTTGAAAGCAACCGTATAACTCTTAATCTGGACAGTCATACCCAGTCTTTATTTGTAAAGTCCGCGTTATTCGCAAAGTATCCGTCCGAAGGTCTCAAGACCTATGGCTCCATTACGCTGGCAAACGGCGAAGTCTTTCCGTTCGGGGTCATCGGGACTGACACGGCATATGTTCCTTGGTATCCAAATGGCGGACTCGGTATCGTCATGCTGGGTGGACTTATGCGGCAGTTTTTCGGCGAATCTGTTGGACAGGACGGAAGAATGTACGTGCTGATCGACGAGATATATCCCTTTTCCGACCTGGATATGCTCGTGAAGACTGCCTACACCTTCCATAACAACGGCATCCCCTTCATCGTCAGAATAATGCCCGTTTATGACAACCTGAGTTACCCTGCGTTTAATAGATATACTCAGGTACTTCTCTACGTCCAGTCGCTGGGCGGTTCTATAGTTCTTCACGATCCGATTGTTCAGGAAAACGAATCCCTGAGGGAATCTCTTTCTGATAAGATGCAAAGACTGCAGGAGGCGCTACGCAGCGCCGGCATTATTCTTCTGCCATCAGAAAACGAGCCGCTTTCGCTCTCCCTGAACGACATTTCAGACATTCAGAGCTTAACCGTTAACTTCGGCACGATGCCGATTGACACAATGATCAGTATGACGCTTTTTGATTCCGATGAAAGTCTTAATAGCGCCCAGAACAGGCTAAACCAGCTCTGGCTTTCCCTTTCAAGCTATAAGGAAAAATATATGGTCTCAGACACCGTTTATAAAAAAACGGTTATAGATTCGGATTATCAATATCGAGTTAAGCCGCTGGTATCACTTAAAGGCTTCTTTTCGAAGGCAAATCTCGTAATGCTGATAGCTATCGGAATACTTCTCTTCATCTTCATGCTAATGCTTATTGCAGGTAACAGAATATATAAAAAGAAATTTTACAAGAAGTAGGGTGATCCGGTTATGACGATCATGGACGTGTTCATGCTCATCGCTTTAATCTGCATTTGGTTTCTTCTGTTTGTTAACGTATTTCTGATATTTGGCGGCTTTGCCTACTATGTTGAAACTTTGAAATATGTTTCTCCAACGCTAAAAGAATATCCCATGGTTTCGGTTCTTGTTCCCGCTCACAATGAAGGACTCGTCATTACAAATACCGTCAAGGCTCTTCTCGCCTTCGACTACCCGGAAGATTGCTATGAAATAATCGTTATAAACGACAACTCCAGCGATAACAGCGCTGAGCTGCTGTCCGATATCTGTCAAAAGAATCCGGGCAGAAAGCTGAAGATTATCAACACCGACAGTATTACGGGCGGAAAGGGCAAGTCGAATGCACTGAACATTGGCTTTCAGCAATGTTCAGGAAAGTACATAGCGATATACGACGCTGATAATACCCCTGCATCAGACGCGCTGCGCCTGCTCGTTTCCGAAATCGATACAAATCCGATGATGGGGGCGGTAATCGGAAAATTTCGTACCCGGAATAAAAACGTCAATCTGCTGACTAGGTTTATAAACATCGAAACTCTTGCTTTTCAATGGATGGCGCAGGCTGGCCGCTGGAAATTTTTAAAACTCTGTACGATTCCGGGCACGAATTTTGTCATAAGGCGCGAAATTCTTGAACAGATTGGCGGATGGGATGCAAATGCTGTTGCGGAAGATACCGAAATAAGCTTCAGAATTTACCGTATGGGAAGCTATATTAAATTCCTTCCGCAAGCTGTAACCTGGGAGCAGGAGCCCCAGACCCTAGAGGTGTGGTTTAAGCAGAGAACCCGCTGGGTCAAGGGAAACATATACGTACTAATCAAAAATCTTCCCGTATTATTTGACCGCAGCGCTGGTCAGGTCCGCTTCGATATTGCTTATTTCTTCTCAACCTATTTTATACTTCTCGTTGCACTCGTCCTATCGGACAATATATTCCTTTTAAACATCAACGGCTGGGCTCACACAACACTCATGGGTTTCAGCTTTACCATCTGGATAATGGCGATTGTATTGTTCATTACCGGAACCTTCATCACTGTTTCAACCGAAAAAGGAGAGATGAATTTTGGAAACGCGATAATTATTTTTGTTATGTACTTTACTTATTCGAAAATGTGGATGTTTGTCGCGCTCTATGGGATTTACCAATACATAGAGGACAGAGCACTTAATCGCGAAGTAAAGTGGTATAAAACGCAACGCTTTGAATAAGGAGCATATAAAATGTTTAAGAAAATTTCAGCAGCCATTCTGGCGCTAGTATTCTGCGTCTGCTCAACAGGTGGAGCTTGGGCAGTGGAAAATCAAGTTGACTCACAATATTCAGCTGCTTCCGGTCTCTGTCTGCATGAGGAGCAGTTTTCCTCCGATCACAACATGAATGATCTTTTTTCCAGCTTTAGCGAGTATTTCTCTTCAGGCAACTGGAATATCTCCGAGGCTCGTATAGTTCTTTCCTATACTGTGACGCAGATAGTTGACAGAGATTTGTCGAGCATAACGCTGTCCATCAACGGCCAGCCCTTCTATTCGCAGCGCGTAGATCCTTCAGCCGACGGAGAGGAATTGACTCTGACGGTCTTGATACCCACTTCCTTCATAAAAAAGGACTTAACACACTGACAGTAGATACCTACATAAGAACCGTCGATTCACTTCCCTGCATCGACGATGTTTCAAAAGCTAATTGGATACTGTTTTCAAAAGAATCCTGCGTTTCTATAAGCTATACTCCAAAAACTGAATGCTCAACGATTTCGGAGTTTTACAAACAATTTGTCAGCATAGACTCTCTTGAAAACAGCCTGAGTGCCGTTCTTATCCCTGAACGTGCGGACGATACAGATTTGACAGCGGCAGCTCTCGTACTGGCGGGCGTTTCAGGTCAGGCGGAGATGTACTACAATAACATCTCGCTTGAAACCGCAGATGAAGCCTCTTTTTCAAATTTCAAGAATGTTATATACATTTGCGAGTTAGCTTCACTTCCGGATAGTTTGAAGGGCAGGCTTACCTCAGACGAGCTGATTGCCGCCCAAAAAAGCGCCGTAATGGCCCTGCTGCAGGCAGACGGCTGCCAAGTACTCCTGCTCACCGGAGTTAACGAGGAAGCGATTCTCAATGCAGCCAGACTTCTCGGAAACGCTTCATACATTGCGCAGATGCACAAAGAATTCAGAGAGGTTTCTTCCGATGAAGATGTACTTGTTCCTGCGGCCACATCCGAGCAGTACATAACGCTCACGGAATCTGGCACAGGCATAACCGGTCTTTTTACACACTCCGCATCCTTCTATATTTCCAATCCTGAAAATCAGGAGTTGTCCTATTCCAGTGAGCTAAGTCTATCTATGCGCTATTCGGAAAATCTTAATTTTGATCGCTCTCTGGTAACCGTATATGTAAATGATGTGCCCATCGGAAGCAAAAAACTCGAAAAGGAAAATGCGCAAGGCGACACATTAGTTCTGGATCTCCCAACAGATCTCGACGTGAGCGGCAACTTTACTATCCGCGTAGCCTTTGATCTTGAGGTGCCGGATGTTTGGTGCTATTTAAGGCTGTATGATACGCCATGGGCATGGATTTCAAGTGACAGCACTCTGAAGCTTTCTACAGAAACCGTCACTTCCTTGATTTTCGAAAATTACCCAGCGCCCTTCGTTTCGGACGGAACTCTGAATAATGTCGTAATAGTTTTGCCGAACTCGCCGGACTCCTCCGACCTCAGCACGCTTGGCGGAACCATGCTTGCGCTCGGAAGATATCTTAAAGACAACCGCGGTAGTTTGCGGGTCGTAACATCTGAAGCCGAGTCCAACTTCTCCTCTGCAAACATAATAAGCATAGGACGCTATGAAAAAAATGTCATTGCCCAAAATTACAATTCCAAGCTATTTTTCCGCTTCAGCTCTGACGGATCAACAATTGAATCAAATGAAAAAATGCTGATTGATCCGGATTACGGAGCAACGCTGGGGGCAGTCCAGCTCCTCGATTCGCCTTACGGTAGCGGAAGAGCGCTGCTTGTGATAAGCGGCGTAAGCGACGAGGCCATGCTAAGAGGCACAGCATACCTCACTTCTTCAGATCTGCTCTGGAACCTGTACGGTGACGGATTTGTAGCGGACGGCGAGGAAATCATCTGTCATCGCTTCAAGGAAGATAACGCAAAAATTCAACCGGATTCCATTAAAGAGCAGTTACTAAACCGCGCTGATCTACTAGGTATTGAAATAGTACTCGGAATAGTTTTAATTCTGATTATTGTAGCGGGAGTGTTGCTGTGGAGGAAATACAAAACCAAGTGGAAAGGAGATTAGTAATGAAAATAAGAAAAATCTCATTGAAAGCAGATATCACTTTCATATGCATGCTCCTGCTGATGTATATTTGCGGTTTGTTCATTGCTTCTGATGAAGCTAAAATATCAACTAATTTTCTGATATTGGCTTTTGTGTTTGCACTCCTAATCACTACTTATTTAACCTCTACTATGACAGGATTAATCTTGAATCTGCTTATGATTTTCGGTTATTGTGCTTTCATCGCCATTGACGCTGTTATATATGGTGGCTCTGTCGAGCTGGATGTATTTTTCTGGATTATCTGGAGCCCTTGTATGACTTTATCTGTTTCTCTATTTTCGGAAAGCACACTGTCAGCAGTCAGGCAGAGCAAACGCATTCAGGAGCAGCTTGAGCGACTGGACGGCGTTGATACGCTAACTGAACTCAAAAATATCAAAAGCTACGAAAGGATTTGCAGATCGTACATTTGTCTGGCGGATCGCTTCGAAACCAATCTGTTTCTGGTTGTATGGCAGCTTCGGTATCAACACGAGTTGACGAAGCTTGTCGGCTCTGATGGTATGGAAAAGCTCCAGATTGAAATTTCACACCTCATAGCAAATTCCATCTGGAAGGATGACTCGCTATTTCTGCTTGACAAGGAAAAATACACCTGGGGCGCACTGCTGCTGTCTGAAGCAGAAAACATGGATGCAGTTACAAAGAGAATCGCGAAAAAACTGCAAGATGTCGAATTAAAGAGTCCGACGGGTGATCACTCGCTGGAAATCGAGATGCGTATCGGCGTGGCCAAACATAATGCCGAGACCCGGCTGCCGCTCCAACTCTTGGAACTGGCAAAAAAGAATGCACAATATGATGTCTGATAAATCTTAAGTTGCTACATAGGTTCCTACAAATTTTAAACCCAGAAAACCTTGATAATTCAAGGCTTTCTGGGTTTTCTGTATTTATTCCCACTCGACGGTTGCGGGCGGTTTTCCCGAAATATCGTAGACAACGCGGCCTGCACCCTTGACCTCGTTCGAAATACGGGATGAAATTTTCGAAAGCAGGCTGTGTGAAAGCGGCGCGTATTCGGCAGTCATAAAGTCGCTTGTAATGACAGCTCTAACAGCGATTATATCGTCATATTTGCGCTCGTCTCCAGCCACGCCGACGGAGCGGACTCCCGGCAGAACCGCGAAATACTGGCTCGGCGGGTTTTTCATTTTGTCGATTTCCTCGCAGACGATGCTGTCCGCCTCGCGCAGGATTTCAAGCTTTTCGGGGGTTATCTCGCCCAGGATACGTACGGCGAGTCCGGGTCCTGGGAAGGGCTGGCGGTTGACCAGCTCATCTGGCAGGTTCAGCTTCCTTCCGAGCGCTCGCACTTCGTCTTTAAAAAGTCCGCGGAGCGGCTCGATGAGTCCCTCGAAGCCGATGTTCTCGGGCAGCCCGCCAACATTGTGGTGGCTCTTAATTGTGGCGGTGGTGCCTCCGCCGGATTCAACAACATCGGGATAAATCGTGCCTTGCGCGAGAAACGGGATGTTGCCAAGCTTCTTGGCTTCCTCCTGAAAAACTTCAACGAATTCTTTGCCGATTATTTTACGCTTTTTTTCTGAATCGGAAACACCCTTCAGTTCACGCAGGAACCTCTCGGAGGCGTTGACTCTGATAAAATTGAGCTGTCTTTTCGAAAAAACAGCCTCGATTTTATCACCCTCGTTCTTGCGCATAAGACCATGGTCGACGAACACGCAGGTGAGCATGCCGGGAACGGCTTTTTCGATGAGCGCCGCGCAGACAGACGAATCCACGCCACCGGAAAGCGCGAGAAGAATTTTCTTGTCGCCCACTTTTTTTCTGATATCTGCAGCCGCCGCTTCAAGATAATCGTCTATATTATAGTCGCCCTTGGCTTTGCAAATCGTGAAGAGGAAGTTGCGCAGAAGCTCGGTACCCTTGTCGGTATGCCTGACTTCGGGATGGAACTGCACAGCGTATAGTCCGCGTTCCTCGCAGGAGCAGGCGGCATTTTTGCAGTGCGCGGTCGAAGCAAGTCCTGTAAAGCCCTCGGGCAATTCCTTAACCATGTCGCCGTGGCTCATAAGGGTCATGGCGTTTTCGCTCAGCCCTTCGAAGAGCTTGTGCCCTGTTTGAAGCTTCGTGCGGATACGGCCGTATTCGCCACCGCCTAGTCCCGGCGTTACCTTACCGCCGAGGGTATAGCACATGAGCTGCATACCGTAACAGATGCCGAGAACCGGTATGCCGAGCGAGAATATCTCAGGATCGCATTTCGGCGCGTCGGGGCCATAAACGCTTTTCGGTCCACCCGTAAGAATCAATCCTATTGGTGCTGTTTTTCTGATCTCGTCCGCTGAAATGTTGCCGGGCTTAATTTCGGAATAGACCGAAAGCTGCCTTACACGCGACGCGATCAGTTCTTTATACTGTCCGCCGAAATCGAGAACCAAAATCGTTTCGTTTTTCATTAATACAATCTCCACAAATAGCGTTATGATGTTTTTTACATTATACTACATTTTTAAATTGATTAAAAGCCAGCTAAATCATAATTTTGAGGCACAAATGTCCTCGTCTGTTAGTCACAAATGATAAACCGTCCACAAAAAATGTGAATCGTTCGCCCTGTACCTCCAATGTGTAAATATTGTTGAAGCTGCGTCGTTTTATGAAAAAATAATATTTAAGTTTTTGGTTGCATCTTGCTCCAGCCGGTGTTATTATGTATTAGATATTTTATATAAAATTTCTTATCTATTATTTGAGGTGCTTATGGCAACAGACTTTGATGAACTCTACCGCTATCTTCGCCTTGCGCATTATCAGAAGCTCTTTGCTACAATCAGTGAGAAGCAAGGAAGCCTCAGCGCAACCGAAGCTTTTTCGGTCGAAGTGATTTATCTTATGGGTGAACCTACAATCGGCGAATTCGCGGATTTTTTGGGGATCTCGCAACCGAATGCTTCGTACAAGGTACTCTCACTCGTTTCCAAAGGTTATATCACGAAACAGCCTTGCGAAGCTGACAAGCGCGAATGTCGTCTTATCGTGACAAAAAAGTTTCTGGATTACTACGGCAGTCAAGTTCCCGATGTTTCGAGCATCACAAAAGATTTTTCCGATACGGAAAAATCCGTGTTGCAGAAGCTTTCGAGGCTGCTTGCGGAGGAGATTTCAAAGAACCTGAAAACAGAGGAATAAACACATAGCTTGAGGAGGACATTAATGGATATTTTTGATAAATGCGAACACAAGTCTCCGGCAGATGAGGTTCGCGAGATGGGCGTATACCCTTATTTTCACGCTCTAGAGTCCCGCCAGGACATCCAAGTGGTGATGGAGGGCAAGCGCAGGATAATGCTCGGTTCCAATAACTACTTGGGACTTACGATTAACCAGAATGTTATCGAGGCTGGTATCAAGGCTATCGAGAAATATGGTACCGGCTGCTCCGGCTCGCGCTTTCTGAACGGCACACTGAATATGCACCTCGAGTTGGAGGCGGAGCTGGCGGGATTTCTACATAAAGAAGCGGTTGTCACCTTTTCAACCGGCTTTCAGTCCAATCTCGGCATCATAAGTGCAATAGTCGGACGTACGGACTATGTCATCTGCGACAAGGAAAACCATGCGAGCATTTATGACGGCTGTAAGCTAAGCTACGGAAAAATGCTTCGTTTTAAGCATAACGACATGCAGGACCTCGAGCGCATGCTCCAAAGCGTTCCCGAAACTGCGGGTATTCTGGTTGTGACGGACGGCGTTTTCAGCATGGGCGGCGACATTGCGAATCTACCCGAGATTGTGCGGCTAGCAAAAAAATACGGTGCTCGCACGATGGTTGACGACGCGCACGGTCTGGGAGTAGTCGGCGAAGGCGGACGCGGTACGGCAAGCCTTTTCGGACTTGAAAAGGAAGTCGATATCTACATGGGCACTTTTTCAAAATCCCTCGCTTCTCTCGGCGGCTATATGGCGGCATCAGCAAGAGTCGCCGATTTTGTGCGTCACAGCTCGCGCCCCTTCATCTTCTCAGCTTCGATGACACCGGCAAGCTGCGCCTGCGCGCTCGCTGCCCTCCGCGAGCTCAAAGCACATCCGGAGCTCGTTGAAAAGCTTGCAAGCAATTCCCGATATGTGCGCGATGGGCTTACAAAGCGAAATATTAAGCATCTTGAAAGTACGACGCCCATCGTTCCTATTTATACGTACGACAAGCTCCGCACCCTCGGAATAGCCAAGGACCTGTATGATGCGGGCGTTTATGTAAACCCCGTCCTGCCCCCCGCAACTCCTCCCGCGGAATGCCTGCTACGCACGAGCTATATGGCATCTCATACCGAGTCCATTCTCGACGAGGCGATGGACATTATGAAGAGCGTTCTGGAGAGCGACAAATGGGCAATGTAGTTGTAATTACGGGCGGTAGCAGCGGCATCGGGAAAAGTACGGCACACCTTTTTAAAGACAAGGGCTGGACCGTTTATGAGCTGAGCCGCACCGGAAAGAGCGAAAACGGTATTTCTCACGTCACCGCCGACATAACTAAGCGGGAGGACATTCAAAGTGCTTTCAAAGAGGTCTTTGATAAGGAAAAGAGAATTGATCTTCTTATAAACAATGCGGGAATGGGCATATCGGGCGCAGTGGAATTCACGTCTCCTGAGCAGGCTCACAGGATATTTGACGTTAATTTTTTTGGAACCTTCCTGTGCTGTAAAGAGGCTCTCCCCTATCTGCGTAAAACTCAAGGCTCGAGGATAATTAACCTAAGCTCCGTCGCGGCACCGCTTTCGATACCGTTTCAGGCGTTCTATTCCGCCACAAAGTCGGCGATAAACTCACTCACTCTCGCACTAGCGAACGAGGTGCGCCCTTTCGGAATCAGTGTGAGCGCTGTCATGCCCGGCGATGTCCACACAGGTTTTACCGAGGCGAGGGAAAAATGTGAGGACGGCTCGGTGTATTACGGAGAAACGATTAAGCGGGCAGTCTCATCCATGGAAAAAGATGAAATCGGCGGTATGAGCCCCGATTACATTGCGTCCGTCGTTTATCGTGTCTCACATAAGAAAAATCCCAAGGTCCTCTATACTGCGGGAAATAAATATAAATTATTTGTTTTGATTGCGAAGCTTCTGCCTGTCAATCTTAGCAATAAGATCGTCGGCAAATTATATAGTTGACCATCAGATTATATGTCCTCCTAAAGGTGCCTGTTTTACGGGCGCCTTTCTTCTTTAGCGCAAAACCGCGCCTTTCGTCATATATTGGAGAAGACAATATAATGACAGGGTGGGTTATTTTGAAAAATATGAGCGGTAATAGGAATATTGATTTTTTGCATTTGCCCCAGACCGTCAACATCCCGATTGAGACTTACGAATCGGCTATCGGACAGTATTTCATCGGCTACGCCGACGAGCTGACCTTTGGAAACGGCACAAGCGCCTGGGCAAGGCTTTACAATCCGCCTGATTCGGGCGTGAATCTTTTCGTCAATGTTTGGACAGTGACGGACATTTCGTCATCGCCGTTTCGGGCACAGTTCTGGTTCAACGCCGGAGCGCCCGGTACTCCCTCGGAATCATCTCTTGTAACGCCCTCCAACACTGCTTTTCGTCCGGTTCCGACGCCGCGTGTGAAGCTCCAGCTTGCATCGGATGTTACCGGAGCGCCGAGCGGCGGCGTGAAGGCCTTCGTCCGAAGAGGGGAGCCCGAGGTGACGCTGGTCGAGAGCGAAAACGGCAAACTCATCTTCCCTCCCGGAGGAAATTTCCTCGTGTTTCTATCCCTCGCCGAGGGGGCATCGGAGCCGGCAGCAGGGAGAATCGCCTTCGGCTGGTGGGAAGAAAAGATTGGCTACAGATGTCGATAATAAGTGCAAAAATGAGCGTAGCAGTTTTGCCGCGCTCATTTTTAAAATTATTCGAAGACATAACCGCTTGTCGTATCAATTTCTATCGTGCTCTTTTCGGCGTTCCATGTCACTCCGAAATCAATTGCTTCTCCGACGTCACGCAGCTTGAAATAGTTGTTTCCGTTTATGTTATAGGCCTTTAGGCTTATCTCGGTTCCGTTGAGATACACCGACGCAGTTGAAAAAAGCGCACTCCCCGACGTTGTCCCGGACGAAACCGCAAGCTCTCCGCCCACCGGAGAATAGACCTTGCCTGTCGTAAGCGAAATGGCGTTCTTCGCAGAGTCCCATCCAAGCTCGAACTGTCTGTCCGAGCCGCTCAGCGTCATGGCTAGGTCGCGGAGCTTGAAGTAGTTGTTACCGCCGATGTTATACGAATCAAAGGCCACCATTTTTCCGTTTACAAGAACCTTCGCTGCGGTTGGAGACGCGACTACAGCCAGAAGCGAAAAGCTGAGCTTGTTTTCTTTGGTGTAGGTTTCGGCGTAGGTTCCCGCGAACCCGTAAATAGTCACGTTAGGACAATTGCTGAAGGCATCGTCACTGATACTTATCACAGTCGACGATATGATTGCCCTCATCAGAGCAGTGCAGTTGAGAAACGCATCAGCTTCAATTGTGGTTATTCCCAGTGGAATCGTCACTCCAAAAAGCAAGGTGCAGTTATTAAAAGCGCAGTAACCAATCGTTCTGACGCTCGAAGGCACCTTATAGCTGCCAGCTCTCCCACTTGGGAAGCAGAGCAGCTCTGTCATGTTTTTATTAAACAGCACGCCGTCTACGCTAGCGTAGTTTGCGTTCCCGCCTGCAACTCCAATCTTTATCAGAGATCTGCACTGACCAAAGGTCGTGTTTTCAAGATACGTCACACTAGCAGGAATCGTTACCGCAGTAAGCAACGGACAGCCGCCAAAGGCAGCGTCTCCTATTTTCTTCACACCTTCGGGTATCGTGACCGACGACAGCCCTTGACAACCAAAAAAAGCCATCGTCTGTATTTCGTTCACGCCGGAGGGTATCGTATAGGCACCTATCTTTCCGAAAGGATATGTGACGAGCTGAGTCATATCCTTATTGAACAGCACGCCGCTGACACCCTTATAATTAGAGTTTCCGGACACAACGGAAATGCTTGTTAGATTACTGCAACCCATGAATGCTCTCGAGTCGATGTATTCGACATTTGCGGGGATCGTCACCGAGGTCAAGGTCTCACAGTTTGTGAACGCATACATTTCAATTCTCGTAATGCCCAGATTACTAGGGATAACAAGGTCTTTTTCAGTGCCCGTGTAGGCTGTCAGCATACCGTCCTTTATTGTATATTCACTGGCCGCCGCAAAAGAGGCAACGCTGAGGAGCGAAAAAAGCATCGCAGTTATAAGCAGGATGCCTGTAATTTTTTTAATAATTTTCATATCCATTCCTCCGTGAAAGAAATCGAAATCGTTATTCTTCGATAATATACCAAAAAGCTCATTTTTGCAAGTTTGCCGGTTGCACCTATCTACGGAAGTTTCGGTTTATTTTTTAAGTATAATTAAGTTTCGGGGCGTATGTTATTTTTATCAAACACATTCATATTTCCTCGTTACATCTTCCCCAAGCAAAAGGGACCGCCTCCGAGCGATCCCTTTTGTCATAATTAATTGCCGTAGCTTTGCTTTAGTGCCTTGCTCACGGCGCTTTTTATTGCTTTGCTTGAGAGTGTCGCCCCGCTGACGTCATCAACATCGTAGCTATTGTCAGCGATGATTGTATCCGTTATCGCTTCAGCCTTTGCGCCTTTGCCGTTTTTGTGCTCAAGGATGTGGATGTCCGTGACTGCGTGGTTTTCAACCGTCACCTCGACCTTTACATAGACCATTCCGGCATCTGTTTCACCGATATATGTACCATCCACTGACTGAGCCATGTCAACGTTCTCATAAACAATCGATTCCAGCGCTTTATCGGCGCTGCTTTTCATTAGTAGGTAGGCGGCAAGGACGATTACTGCGAGTACCGTAATAACTATTAACAGGATTCTGAGACCTTTTTTCATGCATCAGACTCCCTTAGCAGCGAGCGCCTTCGCAAAATCGACCGCACGGCTTATTTCGGTTTTATTGGGATGCCCGAGCTTTACGACGGTGAAATTACCAAAGCAGCGCATTTCGTCAACAACTTTTATGCCCTTTTCCTCTAACAGTTTGCGAACGCTGTCCTGCCCCTTTTTATCCGAAACGCTTGAAGTTATGAGAGCCGCGCTTTTTATCATCGTAGCGTCCATATTTTTAACAAATTTTAGCATTTCCGGCATGCTTTCGCCTCCATAAATACCGCCTACGATGAACAAAAGTCCTGTTTCTCCCAATACGGGGCTTTCCTTGACGTTCTGTGCTTTGACCTTCAAAGCCGTTCCGACTGCCTCCGCGATTTTCTTTGAATGCTTGGTCATTGTTGCGTATACAACGTTAATTTGATTCATGATTTATAATTCCTTTCAAAATAATATCAGATTGAGTTTTGAACATGAGCTCAGCTTCTTCTTCGCTCAGGTCGGGAAGCCTTGAAATCATAAGGTTAAAGCCTACAAAGGAGCTCCAGATCGTGAACGCGGCTTTTTCCGCGTCCAGATGCCTGACTATTCCGGCTTCCATATCTCTTTTGAGGTTTTCTGCCATAAACGAGAGCCACATTGGAGGGCGCGGATTACTTCTGGCGTACTTGTGCATAACGATTAAATTGTACTTTTCCGGTTCTTCCAGCGCGAGGCGCATAATCCTGTGAAATACCGTTGTCACGTTATGGGCGCTATCTTTGGTTTCATCCAAAAGCGAACTGACGGTCCCGCGGAACTTCTCCGTTTCCGCTTCCTCAAGCGCGTCGATGATTTCCTGCTTATCATTAAAATAGTGGTACACGACGCCTGTTGAATACTTCATCTTGTTGATAATTTTTCTAACGGAAATCGCTTCAAAGCCCTCCTGAAGTCCGATTTCCAGCGCAGTATCCAAAATTGCCTGCCGTACGCCGTCACTCCGCATTTTCTGGTCTTCTCTTCCCATCGGGCATCCCTCCTCGAGATTAGTGCGCCGTTATTATTAGTAACACCGTATTATTTAATAACACCGTTATGTAATATAACTTGCTATTTTGTCTTTGTCAAGTATATAATCGAATTTTTTTTAAAATGAATAATCCCGCTTCACTGCTGAAGCGGGAAGGAAATAAAATTTGTCTTGTTTTGAACTTCACAGGTGTATCCAATATCTTTTAATTACACAGTGGAATTCCTCCGCATATGGCTCATCTTCCAATATCCCACCACAGGACTCAATTGTCCTTGCGGAGGCTTCATTATCTTGACCGCAGGAAACCAAAACGTCCCTCACGCCAAGCTCCGCCATTTTCTCCAGTGCAAGCCGAAGCTGAAGTTTTGCGTAGCCTTTTCTTCTCTCGTCCGGTCTTATCGAATATCCAATATGTCCACCGACCCTGAAAAGAAAATCATTTAGTTCATGCCGTAGGTTCACCATTCCAAGTATCTTTTGACGTTCATCGTCCACCAACAGATACTGGCTGCCTTCAACAAAGCCCGTCGACGGGTCCATGCTGTTTCTGTCTGCGATGGAATCCAGATACTTCAACCATTCGTCAAAGCTGTAATAATTCTGAAGATAGCCGCAGCCATCCATACTCCCGTTTCCGGCGGCAATCATTTCTTCCTTGTATCTGAATATATCCTCTTCGTATTCCCTGCAGGGCTTAATCAGTAATATCATATTTCTCCCTTGTTACGCTGTGATATCAGCTTCCGCCGCTTTCACATATGTACATAAATCGTTTGGCGCAATTATTATCTGCTGACCGCGCATGCCGGCGCTTATGGCAATTTCGTCGAATAGCTGCACAGTTTCGTCAATGTAGGTCGGGTACTGCTTCTTCATTCCAATCGGTGAGCAACCTCCACGTAAATATCCTGTCAGATCGAGCAGCTCTTTAACGTGGGTCATTTCGATTTTCTTGTTGCCGGAAACAACCGCTGCCTTGCGCAAATCCAGCTCGCAGCAGACGGGTATACAGAAAACCGTAATTCCCGCTTTGTCCCCTCTCGTTACAAGAGTCTTGAACACCTGCTCGGCAGGCATCCCGATTGCTTGTGCGGCATGGGTACCGGAAAGGTCGGCTTCATCGTATTCGTATTCCGTTGTTTTATAAATAATACCCGCCGCATCCAGAAGCCGCATTGCGTTTGTCTTAGTCATGGTTTTTCCCTTCAGTCCGTGTTTTCTATGCACCATTATACAAAACCTGTCTTATATTGCAAGTAGTTCGTCAAGCAAAGGCTTGCCCGCAGGCTAATATGATGCTACAATAAACCATATACTACCTTTAAAGAAAAGGAGGGCGGCTATTGAAAAACACAAAGGGCGACACCGTTTTTGAGGTTAAGGAGGACGGTAAACTTCTGGAAACCGTCCGGAAGGAGCTGCCAAAGCTCCCCTCGGGCAAGGCAAAATCCTGTCTGGAGCACCGCATGATTTCCGTGGACGGCATAATAACCAGCAAGTTTGATTATCCCGTCAAATGTGGTCAGACGGTTAAGATAACGCAGTCGGATGTGAGTTCTTACTCATCTCCGCTCCCGCTAATATATGAGGACGAGTATCTTCTGGCAGTCAATAAGCCTGCTGGACTGTTATCCGTTGCTAACGAACTTGAAAAGGAAAACACGGCTATACGGCTCCTTCGAGACAGCGGCATCGAGCCTTTGTATGTCGTTCACCGTCTTGACCGTGACACCTCCGGCGTACTGCTGTTTGCCAAGAACGCCGAAATGCACGACAAACTGAAAAATTCGTGGGACGAGCTTATTAAAAGAAGAGAATACATCGCCGTCTGCGAGGGTGTTTTCACCGAAAAGAAGGGCCGGCGCGAGAGCCTTCTGCGCGAGACGGAAAACCATCTCGTCTATTCGGCATCTTACGGCGAGGGCAAGCTCGCAATCACCAATTACGAGGTAATTAAGGAAAATGCCCGCTATTCCTATGTGCGCGTGCTGATTGACACAGGGCGCAAAAACCAGATTCGCGTCCACATGAAGGAGCTTGGACACCCCATCGTCGGCGACAAAAAATACGGCGGACACACAAGCTCCCTCGGCAGACTCGGTCTGCACGCCAGTGTTCTTGAGCTTTTACATCCCCAAACTGGAGAAAACCTTGTCATCAAAGCGCCAATTCCCACTGGCTTCCGTCTGCCAAAGGAAAAAGATTAAAGAAAAGTCAGTCATCATCAATTTTTGTTATACAGAAGGACTGCCCCGTTTTGCTTTCGGGACAGTCCTTTTTTGCCAAGATGTCAAGCAGCCCCTCACAGCCCAAACTGTCTGAATATTCCGCTCGACATATAGTCCGCCATATCAAGAGCTTCCTTCTGTATCGCGTCAAACTGCTCGATGCCCGCTTCATACTGTCCCTGAAGTATTTGAACCGCTGCATTCTCGGTCATTTTCAAATGGTCGTATAGCAGCGTTTGCCAAGTCATTTTATTCCAGTAGGGGTTAATCTCGTTCAAAAATCCGGCGATTTCGTCAGCGTTCGCATACCATTCACGGCGCTTTATGTCCGCTTTTGCGCTATCCCCTGCCTTTGCGGCGCTGACAAGGTCACCTGCAATCTGCAGATGCTCGGTCAGAAGATTTTTAAATCTTGCGGCCTTGATTTCGCCGTAAAGAGGCCTAAGCACGTCTGCAAAGTCGACAGGATTTCGAAGTAATCTGTTCGTGACCATGTTCAGGTCCGGAAGCCCGAAAACTGCGCTGACAATAAAAGAGCGCGTCCACATCACGTGCTCTATCCAGAGCCGCCGCAGCGTATCGTATAGCTGAAGACGTTTGGGGGACATTCGTGCGCCCTCGCACTTCAAATTTCGATTATACATTGTTTTTCCTCCCAGATTTCGATTATTACATTTTATGCCCAAGATGTAATTTCGTTGAAGGGTTGGGAGGAAGTCGATTAGCAAATACTTTCGAGTAACGAACAAGACCTATTTCCGGCCTTTTTACCCATTATTGCATATATTTACAATAATAATCGGCTAAACAGCCTTATTGAAAAAGCGTCGAATCTTCTGTATACTTATACTAGCGGAGCTTCCATTTCTGCTTAGAAAAAAACAGAGGTGCAACATGCGGGTTTTGATAAGGAGCTTTTTGGCAGGAATTCTCATCAGTGTCGGATGCGTAATTTATCTTATGTGCGAGAGCAAGATCGTGGGCAGTTTCCTGTTTTCATTCGGACTGTTTTCAATTTTGAACATGAAACTTAATCTTTACACCGGAAAGATCGGATATCTGGTGCTGAACCTCAACCGGGAATATGTGCGAGACCTTCTAATAACTCTGATAGGAAACTACCTCGGTACACTGTTTGTCGCTGTTATGATAAGGTTTACGCGCCTGAATATAATGGACACTGTGGCGGCAGTTACCGCCGTGAAACTGGGTGACAGCTACATAAGCATGTTCATTCTGGCAATCTTTTGCGGAATGCTGATGTTTTTGGGCGTCGAGCTGTTCAGGTCTATTGAAAGCTACATCGGCAAAGCTCTGGGGCTTATCTTCGTTGTGATGGTATTCATCCTGTCCGGCTTCGAGCACAGCATTGCGGACATGTTCTATTTCAATCTAGCGAGGAATCTTAATGTTCTGCTACTTCTCATAATAATCCTCGGCAACACGGTCGGCGCTCTGCTGCTCTGCTGGCTCGGCGAAATGGCAAAGGATAAAACAGAAATGCCCGAAAAATCTGTACCGACAGATAAAATTAACGCATAAGCTCCGCGGCTGAACCACAGGATTATTCCAAATAAATTACTCTTATAATGAAAAAGACATTGACAAGAGCATTAGATAATGGTATATCGATAATAGATTATCGATATACCATTATCTAATTGTAATCCCAGATTCGGGTTCGGGAGGAATATTGATGGCAAAAGCGATTTCAATGCAAACTCTGCAGAGGCTTCCGCTTTATCTGCAACATCTGAGGGCTCTGCCTTTGGAAAATGAAAAGAACATATCCGCAAAGGCTCTCGGAAACGCGCTGGGCTTCGGTGAGATACAGGTCAGAAAAGACCTGTCCTCGGTGTCGGATGGTGGAAAGCCGAAAGTCGGCTACTGCACCGCAGAGCTTATCCGCGACATTGAGGGCTACCTCGGCTACGACAATGTGAACGATGCCGTTCTCGTCGGGGCCGGAAAGCTCGGCAAGGCGCTCCTTTCATATCAAGGTTTTCGAGCTTACGGGCTGAACATCATAGCGGGCTTCGACTGCGATTCCGAAATATGCGGAACGGACGAGAGTGGAAAGCAGATACTTCCCTTGAGCAAAATGGAGAATCTGTGCAAGCGCATGAAGATTGAGCTAGGGATAATTACCGTTCCCGCATCTGAAGCGCAGAAGGTCTGCGACATCCTTGTAGCGAGCGGCATTAAGGCGATCTGGAATTTCGCCCCGATCCACCTTAATGTTCCGAAGGACGTTATACTTAAAAACGAAAACATAGCCGCTTCTCTTGCTGTTCTGTCAAAGAATCTGGCGCAAAAATAGAGCCTGCTCCAGCAGATATAAAACATATAAAAGGAGACTGAAATGAAACTAACGGTTTGCATAGGAAGCTCCTGCCACCTTAAAGGTTCAAGGCAGATCGTAGAGCAGCTTCAGACGCTGATAGAGGAAAACCGTCTCGGTGACAAGGTTGAGCTCGTCGGAACCTTTTGTCTTGGCGCCTGCCAGAGCGGAGTCAGTGTCAAAATCGATGAAACAATCCATTCGCTCAGCCCCGATGACGTTCGAAGCTTCTTTGAAAAGGAAGTTCTTGCAAAGCTCTGAGCTCGGAACCAAAACGCATGGAAACGGAGGGATACCCAATGTCAGATTACATACGTCTGAAAGAAGCCAACTGCAAAAACTGCTATAAGTGCATTCGGAACTGTCCTACAAAGTCCATAAGTTTTTCCGAGAATCAGGCTCACATTATTGCAGACGAATGCATCCTGTGCGGTCAATGCTTCATCGTCTGCCCCCAAAACGCAAAGGTTGTGCGGGACGATACCGATAAGGCGAAGACTCTGCTTCGCGGGAGCGAACCCGTCATCGTCAGTCTTGCGCCGTCTTTTGCCGTAGCTTTTCCCGAAGTCGGGATTGGCGGTATGGAAAAGGCGCTAAAAAAGCTTGGCTTTTCCGTCACAGAAGAAACCGCGCGCGGTGCCGCGATTGTGAAAAAGCAATATGAAGAAGCCATAAAGGATGGTGAGCAGGAGATTATCATCTCGTCCTGCTGTCCTTCCGTCAATCTCATGGTACAGAAGCATTTTCCGGAGCTTATCTCCCGCCTTGCCAAGGTCGTCTCTCCGATGGTGGCGCACTGCCGCGATATAAAAAGCAGGTACCCCGAGGCAAAAACTGTGTTCATTGGCCCCTGTATTTCAAAGAAATATGAAGCGGACGAATTCCCCTGCGATGTCGACTGCGCGCTGACCTTCGATGAGCTTGCAAACTGGCTTAAGGCGGAAGGCATCGAGCCTGTCCCACAGGCAGACGACTCAAGTGAAAAGGGACGCACGCGGATCTTCCCGACTTCCGGCGGCATCTTGAAGTCCATGGACTGCGTTTCGGAGGAATATAGCTATTTTTCAGTTGACGGTCAAGAAAACTGCATCAGCACCCTGCGCGATATTTCGGTTGGCAATATCACAAGATGCTTTGTCGAAATGTCCTCCTGTGTTGGCAGCTGTATCGGTGGTCCGGCGATGAGCGGCACCCGTCACGCACCCTTGCAGGACTATATTGCTGTCAGCAAATTTGCGGGCAGGAGTGATTTCACCGTGAACGCACCCTCGAAAGACAGCATATCAAGAACGTTTGAGTCCCTTGTTCACCCCCAGACCTATCCCAACGAGCTTCAGCTCAGCGAGATTTTACTCAAAATGGGTAAAAACACTCCCGAGGACGAGCTCAACTGCGGAAGCTGCGGTTACAACTCCTGTCGCGAAAAAGCGATTGCGGTATTTCAAGGCAAGGCGGAGCTCTCGATGTGCACCCCGTTTCTGAAGGACAAGGCCGAGACCTTTTCGTCAAACATCCTTCGGAACAGTCCCAACGGCATTATCGTTCTGAGTGAGGCACTTGAAGTCCAGCAGATTAATCCCGCCGCGCTCAACATACTCAACATTAAAAGCGCTTCGGACATCGTGGGAGCAAACGTCGTATGCATACTTGAGCCCGCCGCCTTTTCGGAGGTTCTGCGAACCGGCAGATCCTTGCGCAATAACAGGTTATATCTTGCCGAATATAAAAAATACATCGAGCAGACCATCGTTTTGGACAAGGTTTATCGGATGCTGCTTTGCATACTGCGCGACGTCACCGACGAGGAGACTGAACGCCAGAAAAAAGAGGAAATCAGCCTTAAAACCATAGAGATAACCGACAAGGTCATCGAAAAGCAGATGCGCGTGGTTCAGGAAATTGCGTCACTTCTGGGCGAAACCACCGCCGAAACCAAGATCGCTCTCACGAAACTGAAGGAGTCGCTTGGAGATGAATAATCTTTGCGCGGATATTGGCTACAGCAGCCTTAATAAATTCGGAGAAGAGCTGTGCGGCGACCACGTCGAGGTCGTCGAGCATGGTGAGAATTCCATGGTAATTGTCCTTGCCGACGGGCTTGGAAGCGGCGTCAAGGCGAGCATTCTCTCAACTTTGACATCAAAGATTATCTCAACGATGATGGCGGCGGGCATGAGTATCGAAGAGTGCGTCGAAACCATTGCGCAGACTTTGCCCGTGTGCTCAGTGCGCGGCGTCGCCTACTCGACTTTTACGATTATCCACATCGTGAACGGCACTGAGGCGGAACTGATTCAATATGACAATCCCAAAGTCATCCTGCTTCGTGGCGGTGAGAACGTCGACTACCCGACCGAAACGATTGATATAGCGGGTAAAAGGATACTTAAATCAAAGATACGCATAAAAGAGGACGACATTTTCATTGCTTTAAGCGATGGTGCTCCCCATGCTGGCATCGGTGTGACGCTGAATCTGGGCTGGAAACGTGAGAACATCATCGATTTTGTAAAGACTTTCGTTCACATCGGCTTCACAGCAAAGACTTTGACGACAATGCTTCTTGACGAATGCAACAGCCTTTACGGCGGTAACCCGGGCGACGACACCACGGTTTGCACCGTGAAGATTCGCAACAGAGAGCCGATGAATCTTGTGATTGGTCCCCCCTCCAATCCGAGCGAATGCGGTCGGATGATGTCCCTATTCTTCTCTAAGGAGGGAAAGCACATCGTCTGCGGCGGTACGACCTCCACCATCGCGTCCGAATATCTGCATAAACCGCTGCGGACAAAGCTCGAATACTTCGACAACGACATTCCGCCGACAGCGGAATGCGAAGGAATCGACCTTGTGACCGAGGGCGTAATTACAATTAACAAGGTGCTCACCTACGCGCAAGATTATCTGAAAGACAACGAGTCCTATAAGGTCTGGGGCTATAAAAAGGATGGAGCGTCACTTATTGCACGGCTGCTTTTTGAGGAAGCCACGGATATTAACTTCTTCGTGGGTATGGCGGTCAATCCGGCACATCAGAACCCGAATCTGCCGATAAATTTCAGCATTAAAATGAGACTTGTAGACCAGCTTGCGGAATGTCTGAAGAAAATGGGAAAGAAAATCAAGGTAAGCTACTTTTAAGGTAATGAGGTTCACTCTTTGCCTTGAATCGGAGGCGTGATATGAGAAAATTTGATACAAAGGTACAGCATCTGAAATATAAGGTTTTGACAGAGGTCGCAAGGCTTGCCTTCGAGGGCAGACTACTTGAGAATGTCATGGACATTCCCAAGACCATCGTTCCTGGCAAACAGCCGACGATGAGATGCTGTGTTTACAAAGAAAGAGCCATCCTCGGCGAAAGAGTCAAGCTCGCAATGGGCGGAGACAGGGCAAATCCCAACATTATCGAGGTCATCGATATCGCGTGCGATGAGTGTCCCGTCGGCGGCTTCGAGATTACGGAATCCTGCCGAGGCTGCATCGCTCACCGCTGCGAGGAGGCTTGTCCCCGCGGAGCAATAGTCTTCGACCACGAACAGAAAGCAAGGATTGACAAGTCAAAATGCGTCGAGTGCGGACGCTGTGCAAAGGTCTGTCCATACACCGCTATCGTGAGCCGCAAGCGTCCCTGCGAAAACGCCTGCAAGGTCAAGGCAATCAGAATGTCGGATGACAAGACTGCCGAAATTAACAATCTCAAATGCGTTGGCTGCGGTGCCTGCGTCTATCAGTGTCCCTTCGGCGCGATTATGGACAAATCGTTAATTCTCGACGTGATTGGTCTGCTTAAAAACAGCTGCAACAACGAGAACTACAAGGTGTATGCGATAGTTGCACCCTCCATATCAAGTCAATTCAACTACGCAAAAATCGGTCAGGTCGTTTCAGGCATAAAACAGCTCGGTTTTCATTCTGTTGTTGAAACCGCACTGGGTGCCGATATGGTTGCAGACGCAGAAAGTCGGGAACTAGCTGAACGCGGACTTCTTACAAGCTCCTGCTGCCCTGCCTTTGTTAGCTACATTGAGCATGAATTTCCAGACCTTCTTAAAAACGTTTCGCATAACCTTTCGCCAATGGCAATCTTGGGCAAATACATAAAGTCAAGGGACGACGACGCAAAGGTGGTTTTCATCGGGCCCTGCACAGCAAAAAAATCCGAAATACGCAAGGATGAGGTCAGACCCTATATCGACAGCGTCATCACTTTCGAGGAACTGCAGGCTCTGTTTGACGGCAAGGGAATCGATATAACAACGGCCGAAGAGGAGGTTCTTGATAACGCCTCGTACTTCGGGCGCATCTTCGCCAGAAGCGGAGGTCTTGCGGACGCTGTCCGAGAAGGTCTGAATGAGAACGGAATAACGGACTTTAATTACAAACCCATTTCCTGCGACGGACTCGAAGAGTGTCGTGCCGCTCTGCTTCGACTGCGTGCTAAAAAGCTGGATGCGAACTTCATCGAGGGCATGGCCTGTACTGGCGGGTGTATAGCCGGCGCCGGTTGCCTCACCCATGGCGAGAAGGATAAGGATCAGGTCGATAAATACGGCAGAGAAGCCTTCGAAAAGACAATTAAGGATGCTATCAGTGTTCTGAGATAGAAGCTCAAAAAGCTCTGAAAGTGTCTGATGAGTAATAGTTTACTCTATTATCACATTATTTGCATTTATCCTCACTTAAAACGAAACGCCCATCCGGATTAAGGACGGGCGTTTCATTGTCTACAGAGATAGCGGTCTATCCTTGCAGTACCGTAACAAACTTCACCGAGTACAGGTCGCACATGATGTCTGTGCGTGAATTTACGTCGCGGAGAACGAAATAGTTGATGCCCACCTCAGTAAGTAATCCGACTTTGTCTACATACTGGGTTGTGCCGATTATAAATTCTGCCCGGACATTTTTTCCTATGTTTGACGCAAGATAATAGGGTATGTACCCCCTCTCGGTTGACGGCGGAGGACCCTGCTGAGTTATCGGAGCGATGGGTGTGCTCTGCTGCATCGGAGTAATTGGGGACATCGGCATTGCAGGGTTCATTTGCTGCGCAGGGCTCGTTGTTGTAGAGGGCTGCGGCATCTGACGGGTTGTGCCCGGGTCAATCACGCGGTTACCCATCCAGCTAACATTATTGCTCATAAAAACCTCCTTCAAGTGTCTGCATATGACGGCATCGGATTAAAAAAACAGTGGTCATTTATCCTTGTAAACCAATAGCCGGTCTTATTATAGGGGAAAAAGTTCGGACATGTGGGAATAAACGGGTTCATATACCACAAAGAGTCGGATGTAACACCCGAATATATACCCCCGTTCATAGCCCAGTCAGCTACCTGATAATGAATGTTCTCCGGCGTCGCCGTCCAAACATTTTGCATGTTCGGCTCTCCGCCTATAGTTGTCTTATAGCATGAAAACTGGCACATTTGTATGAGCACATTTCTCAGGCTGCCCAGATTTACCCTTTGATATTCTCCATACGGTACCCTTACGCGGTTCATGCATACGGTTGCGACGGCCCTCATTCCGGCGAGTCCCTCGCCGCCCGCCTCGCATTTAATCATTCTTGCAAAAAGTTCTCTCGTATCCACCTGCCTCACCTCAGTTATATATTACTCAAGTTAAAAAAAATTTGTTACTGTTAAAGGTTCATGGGCTTAAACAAAAAACCGCCCTCTTTTGAGAGCGGTTTTGCTGTGCTTATTAAAATTATTCGCTTTTTGTTCTTTTACCGGAGATGAGCCATGGGGCCGGGAACGGCTCCGCCATACTTTTGCTGTTGACGCGAGAAACCTCGATGTGTATCGTCTCGGTTCGTTCAATACCGTTTTCTCGGAACAGAGCAGGAATTGCGGTGAGAAGTTCGAAATCCAGCGTATAGATAACAAAATCCATGTCGGGATTAACTGCCATCAGACTTTTAATCTCGCTCCCAAGCAGCTTCGACGCCACTATGAATGCCTTATCCGGCACCGGTAGCCCAGAAAGTGTGTCGTTCTTGAGAGACTCTACAATCGAGACGTTATTTAGCCCGAACTTCACGACGTTCTCTTTCATGGTGTCGCGATCCCGTCCGTCATATTCGACGGCGATGACGCTGCCCTCGGAGGCAATCATGGAGGCTTCGACCGCAATACTCTCACCGGAGATTATGCAGATATTGTCCTCGTCCCTGAGATTGAGCTTATTCATTATAACAGCACGAACTTCCCTGCAAACGTAATTAACCGAGCCGCAGGAAAAACGCCTGTTTTCCATACCTATCTGATAATTCGTTGCTGCATTGGGGTTCACGATGAGCATAGCAGCGGAAGCGTTTATACCGCGGTTAATCATATCGGAAAGCTTGTCGTGCTTCATATCGCCGGACGGGTCAGAGCCCTCGTTGTACCAAATCTCGCAGTCCCCAAGCTCCGCGTTCCACATGTCGTAGAAAATGTCGGGATGACCGGCGTCGGTGAAGACCAGCACCGCCCGATTGCACATAATGGAGGGAATCAGGTTCTTGTTCTTCCCCGTAATATCGAGCATTTTCAGCTTCGCCAGACTTATATCAACATTCCGTGAAAAGTATTCAAGCCAGGATAAAATGACTTCATTGGTGAACATTGTATTTTCCACAGACAAAGCCTCCTTGTTTACTGTTATTATGGTATATCATACCATAAGTTAAATGTAGAATGATAGATGTTTTTTTGGCTTACTCATTAGCCGCCGGTGCGCTCGAGCAGACGCTCCCATTTCTGATCCACATATTTCTGCGCGTCTTCAAGCATCCATTCGTTGCCCTTTTGAAACATATGTCGAAACCTGCCCTGCGAGCGGAGATAGTCCTCCACGGGCAGCTTTTTCTTAGGCGTATAGCTCAGTCGCCATACGCCCTCCTCCGCCTCATAAAGAGGCCATACGCAGGTATCCACAGCAAGCTTAATAATCTCAGGAAGCTTTGCCATGGGGTAATCCCAGCCGCGCGGACAGGGGGAAAGTATGTTCAAAAAGCAGGGGCCTTCAGTATAGATGGCCTTATGCGCCTTAGTGTGCAGGTCTTTGAGGTTGCCCATAGGTGCAGTCTGAGCCGCATACGGGATATTATGAGCGACCAATATCTCGGTCAGGTCTTTTTTGTTCTGCATTTTCCCCTGTCTGACCGAACCGACCGGAGTTGTGGTTGTGCGTGCAAACTGCGGAGTTGAGGACGAGCGCTGTATACCAGTGTTCATATAGGCCTCGTTGTCGTAGCAGACATAGACCATGTCGTGACCACGTTCCATTGCGCCAGAAAGGGATTGAAATCCAATGTCATATGTACCGCCGTCGCCGCCGAAGGTGATGAACTTGACGGTATCGTCGAGCTTTCCGCGACGCTTGAGTGCGTTATATGCCGCTTCAACTCCGGAGCAGGTCGCTCCCGCGTTTTCAAAGGCAGTATGTATGTAGCTGTCCGTGTATGCGGTATAGGGATACATGAAGGTCGAAACCTCGAGGCAGCAGGTGGCGTTTACCACCACAGCCCTGTCTTCTTCATTCAAAGCACGGAGGACTCCCGACACGACGATGCCCGCGCCGCAGCCGGCGCAAAGGCGATGTCCGCCCGTGAGCCGCGCGGGCTTTTCAACCTCACGCTTTAGGTCATAAACCGTGTTCATCCTAGCACCTCCTTGCTTCTTTGTCCCATATGGGTATAAATAGGTCCGGTCTCTCCGGTTGCTGCAATTTTTGCAAGCCTTGCAAAAACCTTTTCGGCATCCTCGGTTTTAAAGTCACGACCGCCCAAACCATAAACGATATCAATAAGATACGGACGCTCCTTTAGGTCATATAGAGCACTGCGCGTTTCGGCAAACAGCGGGCCGCCCTGAGCCGAAAAGCCCTCGGATTTATCCAGTACGGCTACCGCTCTGGTATTGGCGAGAGCATGCGCCAGTTCCTCAGCCGGGAAGGGACGGAATACCCTTATTTTAACAAGTCCAGCCTTGACTCCTCTTTCACGAAGTTTATCGACTGTCTCCTTGGCTGTTCCCGCGCTTGAGCCAATCAGGACTATAGCGAGCTCGGCGTCCTCCATGCAATATTCCTCGAAAAACCCATAGTGCCGTTCGGAGAGCTTTTCAAACTCCGAAGCAACCTCGATTATGCGCTGCTTTGCGCTCTTCATCGCATCGGCTTGCTGAACCTTGTGCTCCATGTAATACGCGCTTATATCATATGGCCCTATTGCCAGTGGGTTTTTCTTTTTCAGCAGATAGTTTTCGGGCTTATATTCCCCGACTATTGAACGGACTGCTTCAGTTTCCAAAAGCTCGATATTCTCAACAGCGTGGCTTGTTATAAAGCCATCCATACAACTCATGACAGGCAGACGCACGCTCTCGCCGATAGGCACAGCCATAATGAAATTATCATAGGCCTCCTGATTGTTTTCGGCATAAATTTGTATCCAGCCTGTGTCGCGAGCGCCCATCGAATCCGAGTGGTCGTTATTAATATTGATTGGCCCTGAAAGCGCACGGTTAACACACGCAAGCGTAATCGGCAGGCGGTCCGATGCCGCGACATAAAGCATTTCGTACATCAGCGCAAGTCCGCAGCTTGACGTCGCACAGACGCTTCTGGCTCCCGCCGCCTCTGCCGCGATGCAAACAGACATTGAGCTGTGCTCGCTTTCAACTGTCACGAACTCGGTGTTGACCTCGCCGTTCGCCACAAACTGTGCGAAATACTCGGGTATCTCCGTGGACGGAGTTATCGGAAACGCTCCCATAACGTCTGGATTTATCTGCTTCATGGCATAAGCCACAGCCTCATTACCGGATAAACAAATACTCATTTTGCTTCACCTCCGGACACCATTTTGATCGCAGCGAAGGGGCAGACAGTTACGCAGATACCGCAGCCCTTGCAGTGCATAAAGTCAAATTCAAGACGCTTTCCGTTTTTTACGGGGATTGCACTGTCCGGACAGAACGGGACGCAGAGCATGCAGTGCTTGCACTTGTCCTCGATGAAAACGGGGGTGTCTGTTCTCCATGTACCTGTATCAAAATCCCTCGCGGTGCCCGGCTCATATATCTCACCGCCCGGGGTCATTTCCTCCCACGGGGTATGTTCGTTAATATCCTTTGCATGGATCATCCTTCCTGCACCTCCTCTAAGGATTTCTTGAGTGTCGCCATGTTTCCCTCTATAACCTGAGGCTTGGACGCAAATTTATGTTTAAAGGAATCTTCAATATCAGCGAGAAAACGCTCAACGTCCAAAACGCCGCTCACCTTGACGACGGCAGCCAGCATCGGGGTATTCGGGAAGTTCTTTCCCAAAATTTCTTCCGAAATACGGCGGGCGTCAATTGTGCTGACCCTGCCTGTCCAGCCGCTCAGCTTCGGACGTATTTCCTCGGGAGAGCTAGGCGTGTTGATAATCACAGCTCCGCCCTCTTTAAGACCTGCAGTGACATCAACACTGTCCAGCAGACTTTCATCCACAACGACCACATAGTTCGGATAGTAAATGTTGGAATGGACATTGCACCGCTTTTCGCAAATGCGGTTATATGCCGTTATGGGCGCACCCATGCGCTCCGGTCCGTATTCCGGAAAACCCTGCACAAATTTCCCTTCCAGCGCCGCCACTTCCGCGAGCAGCAGACAGGCTGTTTTTGCTCCCTGACCGCCCCTGCCGTGCCAGCGAATCTCTACTATTTCATTTGTCGCCATCATTTTTCCCTCCGGTAATCAAAATGGATATAAAAAAAGACCTTCGTTCCACAAAAGGGACGAAAGCCTTTTAAAAAGCTCTTTCGCTATACCACCCATTTGAAGCGTACAATCATATGCCTTCCCTGTGACGGGGGAACCCGTCGGAGCCTACTTGGTTTCCCGTTCGGTCCGCAGCTCAGGAGTGATTTTCGGTTTCAAACTACTTGTACCGGGCTTGCACCATTCCCGGCTCGCTGAAACGTTCGGTTGAAACTTACTCTCTCCGTCAACGCCTTTGGTTTAAGTTTTAGTAATTTAAAGTATAACAACAGGATTCGCATTTTGTCAATAACTGTTTTCGATTTGCAGGTTTATAACAAAATCCAAAGAGCCTCGCCGGTTTTCTAGTACAAAATCACGGCGAGGCTTTTATTCGGTTTCTATATAATCCCCAGTGGTATCAGCACGGCAAGCGCCACGGCGTCGATCGCGAACATCGTGATGATGAAGGTTTTCTGCGTTTTCGGCTTCTTGTCATATATAAGGTAGCTTGCAAGGAAGAACGGGATATAGGTCGTGATGAACACGGGAACCGCGCCCCACCAAGGAAATACCCAGATAAAAGCGGGCGTCCAAGCAAGGAATATCTCAACCACCGAGAACATCAGTGCTGAGCCGATGGCAAAAACTACGCGGTTGTTGATACCGAATATCTTTTTATCCTTGTCTTCGGGCAGGAGCTTCGAAGTAAAGCCGGCGATGGAGAACATCATCGACAGCTCCCACGAAACGCCGATGAGCAGGATGAAGGAGGTGCTCGCTGCGGAAACCGTCCACAGCGCGTAACCAGCGAAATGACAGATGACTGCATTCGTTATCTCATAAAACCAATGCACCGAGTAAAGCGCCAGCGCCGCGGCTATGGCCTTGTACTCCTTTTTTTGTATCTCGTTTACATAGATGATGACCACGATGGCAAAAATAGCGATGAAAGTCCAGTTGAAATTGGACGGGTCACGCACCATCTGTTTTGCCGCATCAGCCAGCGGCTTGTTGGATAAATCTCCAAACAGCATATGTATCCTCCCTTTTAATTTTTACTGATTCGACAATACCATATTTTAGTATAACGGTCAATATGAATGTACAGTATTGTGTAAGCTATACCAGCCAGCAACGCAGTTTGTTTCCATGAACATTTGTTTCCCAACCATGAACATAGTGCATAATCATATTAGCTCATCCTGCAAATGCAGTCGGAAAGAGATAGAATATACATATAGCAACAAATCCTCTAATATTGACTTCACTTTTTTGGTTTAAATAGTTAATTGACAAGGAATACCCTGACGATGTAAGATAATACAAACGCAACGAGGCATTTTCATTTGTCTTGTTGCGTTTTTCAGTACCAGTCATTTTAATAGGAGGAAGAAAATAATGAAAAAGAAACTTGCATGTCTCTTGCTCGCAGCTTGCATGTGCTTAAGCCTCGCAGCTTGCGGAGGCTCCGGCTCAGCAGCTAGTGCCACACCCGCAGCATCCAATGCAGCTGAAACACCAGCCGCAGGCGGAGAAATCACCATCGGCACCATCTCCCCTAACACTGGTTCACTCGCAGCTTACGGCTCCGCCGTAACAACCGCCGTCGATTTGGCTGTTGAAGAAATCAACGCCGCCGGCGGCATCAACGGAAGTCAAGTCAAGATTGTAAACGCTGATGACCAGTTCGACCCGACTGAGTGCCTCAACGCGTTCAACTCCCTTGTTTCTCAAGGCATCGGCCTCATCATCGGCTCCGTTACGAGTGGCTGCACCTCCGCTATCACCGATGCAGCTAACGAAGAACAGGTTTGCCTTCTGACGCCGTCCGCCACCGCAGACTCCATCACAACTGTGGATGACTATGTGTTCCGTGCCTGCTATGCAGACAGCTTCCAGGGCGCAATCGCCGCTGCCTATGCAAAGCAGTCCGGCTACACCGATGTCGGTGTTGTATACTGCGCAGCTGATACTTATTCCAAGGGCCTTTATGACTCTTTCAACTCAGCCTGCGAGAAGTACGGCGTAACAGTTAAGGCTGTTGAGTCAACCGCTTCTTTGGACGTTCAGGATTACACCAACCAGTTTGCCTCCATGGTAAAGGCCGGCGTTGAGTTCGTCTATGCTCCCTATTACTATGATGTTATCGGACCCTATATCGTCACCCAGGCTCGTGCTGCCGGCTATAAGGGCATCATCATGGGCGCTGACGGCTACGACAGCACTCCTGACTATGTCGTAGACGGCGCCGACCTAAGCGTTTTCAATAACGTCTATTGGACCAACCACTACGATCCCGCTGACACCTCTGAGAAGGTTCAGTCCTTCGTAAAGGCCTATGAAGCAAAATTCGGCGCCACCCCGAACGCAATTTCCGCTCTTGCATATGACGCAGTTTATATGTATAAGCAGGCTATCGAGAAGGCCGCCTCCACCGATGCCACTGCTGTCCGTGACGCTCTGGCCGACACCTCTGCGGTCTATACAGGCGTAACCGGCACCTTCTCTCTTGATGCTTCCGGCACTCCCACCAAGGGCGCATCAATCATTTCCTTCACCTCTGACGGCACTACGGTCACAACCAAGCTTGTCGACGTGGTCAAGGAACTTCCTCAGGCATAAGCATTTATCAATAACTCTTAGAAGAAAGACGGGGGGCGCTCCTTTAAAATGGGCGCGCCTCCCCTGTTTTTCTGAATGAAAGGTGGCAATGGACACAACGTGAGTACATTTATACAGACGTTGATCGTGGGACTGCGGCTCGGCAGTATTTACGCTTTGGTGGCACTGGGCTATACCATGGTGTACGGCATCATCCGCCTCATCAATTTTGCACACGGCGATTTCATCATGGTAGGCGGCTACACTATGATCTTCACAATACCGCTTGCTCTTGCCATGGGTCTGCCGGCATGGATCTCTGTTGTTTTCGCCATTTTGTGCTGCGCGCTTGTGGGTATGACCACAGAACTCGTGGCATACCGGCCCATAAGGAAAAAAGGAACTTCGATGACCGCGCTGATTACGGCGATCGCTGTCAGCATGCTGCTGGAAAATCTGGCGCAGGCTATTCCCGCAATCGGGCCTAATCCCGTCGTTGCAAGCCAGATCTTTTCAACCGGCGGATTCGCTGTCGCGGGCGTAACAATGGAATGGACCACTGTCTTGACAATAGTTATCAGTGCAATTGTTATGGTGGTGCTGTATCAGTTCACTCAAAAGACAAAACTGGGTCGCGCGATGCGCTGCGTTTCGGAGGATAAAGAAGCCTCAATCCTAATGGGTATCAATGTCAACCGCACTATTGTTTTGACGTTTGCCATAGGCTCCGGACTTTCGGCCGTCGCGGCTCTTATGTATATGGCGCAGTATCCCAAGGTTTATACAACCATGGGCATGATGCTTGGTCTGAAAGCGTTTGTGGCTGCCGTTCTGGGCGGTATCGGGATTATCCCCGGCGCAATGCTGGGCGGACTCATCATCGGTCTCGTGGAATCCTTTACCACAAGCTATGTTAGCTCAAGTATGGCGGACACATTTGTGTTCCTAATTCTCATTATTGTGCTGATCATTAAGCCTGCCGGTATTCTTGGAAAGAACGTGGGTGAAAAAGTATGAAAAAGAGAACCGGAAAAGGCTATATTATCAACACCGCTGTTATTGCCGCAATAATAATTGCATTTGCTTTTATTAAATCGGCTTTTGGCGGAAACGAACAGTTCAAGCTCATTATTGTCCCCAGTCTCTGGCAGTGCTGCTATCTGATAATACTCGCGGCTTCGCTGAATCTGGTACTGGGCTTTCTGGGTCAGCTTTCATTGGGTCACTGTGGCTTTATGGCCATCGGAGCCTATGCGGCGGCTCTGATTTCACTGGCCTTTCAACGCGCCGGAGTATTCACGGAAAAATCCGGCCTAGCCTTTGTTCTTGTACTTATCGGCTGCATTCTCGCCGCCGGTATTCTGGCTGCGCTTGTCGGGCTTTTGGTCGGCATTCCTGCCCTGCGACTGAAGGGCGACTATCTTGCGATTATTACTCTCGGCTTCGGCATGATAATCGTGAACATCATAAACAACATACCCTTTGCGGGTCAGGAAGGACTTTCCCTTGGCTCCGCCTCCGCTTCTCTTTATAAAAACGGGTTGGGTTTTGGCACAGCTTCCAAGGTTACCTACCTCTGGGTGGCTCTGATCGTTACACTTGTCTGTCTTACGATGATGTTTATGTTTATCCGTTCCAAATATGGCCGCGCCATTAAGGCGATACGTGACGACGAAATCGCCGCGTCGGCCTCAGGGATAAACACTTCCTATTATAAAATATTTACCTTTACCTTTTCCGCGTTCTTTTCCGGTGTAGCGGGTGCTTTGTATGCCTGCGCCAACGCCACGCTTTCGACTTCCTCCTTTGCTTTCACAAACGGCGGAATATTAAACTCCACTTTTATTGTTGTAATGGTGGTACTCGGCGGAATGGGCTCTCTTACGGGGTCGGTTGTATCGGCAATAGTCATGTTCTTTGTAAACTATCAGATTAAAAACGGCCTCTGGGTTAAGTCACTGCCGGGATTCCTTGGCGGCATATTCGCATATCCGATGCTGGTGTATGCTATAATTCTGATAGCGGTCATTATGTTCCGTCCCAGAGGAATTTTTGGCACTTATGAGTTTTCTCTTCTAAACTTCGTCCGTGATATAAAAGAACACAGAGCCAAGAAGGCTCTGCAGAAAGCGGACAATAAGGAGGCGAAATCGCATGACTGAGAGCAAGAAGCCTGTTCTTGAGACAAGAAACCTGGGTATAACTTTCGGCGGTCTAAAAGCCGTACAGGATTTTAACATTCAAATTTTTGAAGGCGAGCTGGTCGGTCTGATTGGGCCGAACGGCGCCGGCAAGACAACGGTATTCAATATGCTCACCGGCGTTTATCTGCCGACCATTGGCTCCGTAATTCTAAACGGCGAAGTGCTTAACGGCAAGAAACCTCATCAGGTCGTGGCCTCCGGCGTAGCGCGTACCTTCCAGAATATTCGTCTGTTCAAGCAGATGTCGGTTATCGACAATGTCAAAGCCGCGATCACCAAGGATATCAAATACGGCATGCTGGACGCCATGTTCCGCACTCCGAAATACTGGAGAATCGAAAATGAACTGACCGAAAAGGCCATGGACCTGCTGTCCATTTTCAAGCTGGAGGGCAAGGCTGATCAATTGGCGGCAAACCTTCCTTACGGTCAGCAGCGTAAGCTCGAAATTACGAGGGCTCTTGCGACTGATATGAGGCTGCTGCTTCTCGACGAACCCGCCGCAGGCATGAACCCCACGGAAACCGCTGAGCTGCTTGAGTGCATCAACGCCATACGCGACCGCTTCGGTATTTCAATTCTGCTTATCGAGCACGACATGTCCCTTGTTATGAACGTGTGTGAACGCATTCAGGTCATTGACTACGGTCTTACGATTGCAAGCGGTTTGCCGGAAGAGATTGCCAAGGACCCGAAGGTCATTGCGGCCTATCTGGGCGAATAAGGAGGGGTTAGAGAAATGCTGGAAGTTAAAGACCTGAACGTCTTTTACGGAGCCATTCACGCCATCAAAGGTATTTCCATTAAAGTCAATGACGGCGAACTGGTCTCTCTTGTCGGCGCTAACGGAGCCGGCAAAACTACGATTTTGCACACCATCTCCGGTCTTCTGCCCGCCGCCACAGGCGAAATACTGCTGGACGGTCAGAATCTGCAGAAAATGCAAGCCAATAAAATCATTAATTTGGGCTTGTCTCATGTGCCCGAGGGCCGTCACGTTTTTGCTAGACTGACGGTGGAAGAGAATCTGAGGATGGGCGCGTATATTCTTAAGGATCAAAAGAAGATCAGCGAAAATATCGACATGGTCTATGCACATTTTCCGCGGCTCAAGGAACGCTATAAGCAACTCGCCGGTACTTTGTCCGGCGGCGAGCAGCAGATGCTGGCCACAGGCCGAGCGCTGATGACAAACCCAAAAATGCTGCTTATGGACGAGCCTTCAATGGGGCTCTCCCCCATCCTAGTAAAAGAAATTTTTGCAATCATACAGGAACTGCATGAAAGCGGCATAACTATATTATTGGTTGAGCAGAACGCGAAAATGGCTCTGGCCATCTCCGACAGAGCTTATGTGCTGGAAACCGGAACTATTGCCATGGAGGGCTCCGCCAAGGCACTTTCAGAGGACGACAGAGTCCGCAAGGCTTATCTGGGAGCTTAGGGTAAGACGAGTAGAATTCAGAATGAAAGGGGCTTACTATGGAACATTTCATTATCACCATCGCGAGGGAAACCGGCAGCGGAGGACGCAATATCGCGGCTAAGCTTTCCGAGCGGCTAGATATCCCTTTCTATGACCGCGATCTTCTGCGGCTGGCCTCCGACGTCAGCGGTATCCGCGAGGGTCTGTTCGGGGAATCCGATGAGCACATCGGGAAGCTTGAAATGATGACAGCCGCAAAGAAAATCTACTCCGGAGAGGTTCTTCCTCCGGACGACGATGATTTCATTTCTACCAAAAACTTATTCGAGTTTCAGGCCAAGGTTATAAAGGAATTGGCATCAAGCTGCGGCAGCTGCATTATAGTCGGCCGCTGTGCCGATTATCTGCTGGCAGGCCGCACCGATGTGCTTCGCGTCTTTATACATGCTCCGCTCGAAAAGAGAAAGAAAAATGTGGCTTATTACTCCCTCGCCTGGAGCGAGAAGGAAATAGCAAGGTACATCTCTAGGGAAGACAAGCGCCGTGCAGCGTATTATCGCTATTACACGGGCAATGACTGGCGTGATGCCGGGCACTTCGACATCAGTTTGGATTCATCCGAGCTGGGAGAAGACGGCTGCGTAGATACTATCGAGAAAGCCCTTCCCCTTTTCATCGGCTGAAAAGCTTATAAAGAGACTGCCGCACACAGGATTTTGTATCCCTTGCGCGGCAGTCTCTTTTTGTTTCAAATTTCTTTCGGTCAGGCCTTGGTGTTAATAAGATCAGTGTAATACTCGAACGCCTCTTTATCTGTGAAGCCCTCGTGTACGACCTTGCGGACGGACATTGCCATTTCAACTGGGTGCGTGCTCTGAAATATATTGCGTCCCATGTCAACGCCGTTTGCTCCGCCCTTTATGGAGTTATATGCAAGAGTAAGCGCTTCGTCCTCAGGCAGCTTTTTGCCCCCTGCGACGACAATCGGCACCGGGCAGGCCGCAACGACCTCTTCAAAATTTTCACAGTAATAGGTTTTGATTATGTTTGCTCCGAGCTCTGCGACTATCCTTGTTGCAAGCTTGAAGAAACGATCCGTGCGCTCCATATCCTTTCCGACTGCTACAACGCCCATAACAGGTATGCTGTAACGCAGACCGGCATTTATGCAACGGGAGAGGTTATCCAGGCTCGAAAGCTGGCCGTCCGCTCCGATGAAGGTCTGAACCGCCATGCAGTCGGTATTCATGCGGATAGCATCCTCGATATCTACAGCAATGACCTCATGCGAAAGGTCCTCGTCGAGCATTGATGAGCCGGAGGTAACGCGCAGAGCTACGCCCTTGCGGTTATCGGGCGATATGCAGTCGCGCAGGGCGCCGCGTGTGCCCATGAGGACATCGACATAGGGAATCACCGGCGGTATAACTAGATCGAGCCGTTCCAGACCTGCAGTGGAGCCCATAAAATAACCGTGATCAAATGCAAACATGACTGTGTTGCCGCTTTTGGGGTCGAAAATGTTGGACAGGTGCTTTTTCATGCCCCAGTCGAGGTTGCCGGCTCCCTTCACATGGAATCCGTTCGTATTGGCGAAAGGAGAATCCATATGATAGTCCTTCGCAACCTTCAATCCATCTTTATCCGCCATTGTAATTTCCTCCTTGAAATGTGATAAACATTTTTTTAAAATGGGGCGCGGAACAAGCCCGCGCCCCAAAACCTAGATAGTATAACCTGGCTTAGAAGTTGTACTGTGCGATGTTGTCCTTGGTGAACTCAACACGCTCAGGCAGCAGCACGACGCCGTTGTTTGTATCGGCGGTTTTATCGCCTGCAACGAGCTGGTCATTAGCAATAACGGAGCAGTCGCCAATTCCGGGAACATTGATGGTATCGCCGACCTTGACTGTGTTGCCAGCTGCAAGGTATGCTGCGAAGTAGCAGCCGAGTCCGCCCTGAATACCGCAGTCCCAGAGTCCCCAACGGGTGGTGATGCCTGCATCGAGGTAGCTCTTCATACCGGAAGGAGTGCAGAAGCCGGTGATGGTGATGTCCTCCGCAGTGAGGCCCTTGTTCTGGGCAGCCTGGCACTGGCCGGGAAGTGCGGTGGAGTCATTGCAGATGATAAGGTCGATGTCGGGATATGCTTCGAGGATGGATTCGCCGACGGAAACGGACTTCTGGCTGTCCTGCTCGGAGTAGAAGGGCTCGCTTACTACGACCCAGTTAGGATACTTCTCTTTGATATAAGCTTCGCCGGCAACATACCAGGAGTTCTGGTCTGCGACGGTTGCCTGTGAATAGTGCCAAACATACTTGATAGCGTCCTTAGTGGGATCCTTGCCGCGCTCGGTCAGGGACTTAACGCCCATCTCAACGAGCATAGGTCCGAGAACGTCCGCTGTGCCCTGAGAAACCATGAGTGAACGTGCGTCAGATGATACGTCGGAGTCCCATGTGCAGACTACGATGCCCGCATCCTGAGCTTCCTTCAGTTTTTCGTCAAGAGCCTTTGCGTCAACGGAAGAGATTGCAATTGCGTCAACGCCTTCTGCGATGGCCTGGTCGATAACGGTCAGCTGGTCAGTTACAGAGGCAGTTGCGCTGCCCATGTACTTAACGGTGATGCCCCAATCGGCTGCATACTTCTGAGCGCCGTCATTTGCGGCTTCAAAGAAGGAGTTACCGGTCAGTTTCGGGATGAATGCAACGGTCATGCCCTTAATGTCCTTGACTTCACCGGTTGCTGCTGATGCTTCTGGAGATGCTACTGCAGGAGATTCGGATGCTGCGGGTTTGTTGCTGGAGCATGCTACAAGTGCAAACACCATGCACAGAGCCAGCAAGAGAGCCAACATCTTTTTCATTGATTTTCCTCCGATAAATATTAAATTTTATATCAAGGAACGTCGTGTTCCCGGATACCGGTTTTAGTGCGTCTTTTGCACTAGACGGCCTTTACGAATAGAACCTGATGAAAGTTTTAGCCTGCTTGTTATGGCACGACCTGCGATTATGACGACAAGCATAATGCCCATCGGCAGATCGAGGTTCTGCGTACTGACGCCGAAACAAATCGGCAGACCAAAGCGCATGATACAGATTACGAGTGAAGCGAGCGCTGTTCCTATAATGCTGCCCTTTCCACCGGTACTTAAGGTACCGCCGAGCACGACCGCCGTGATGATTGACAAGGTAAAGGTCGAGCCAAGGTCACTTTTTGCTGAGTCGACGTTAGCTGTTAACAGTATACCCGCAATTGCAGCGCCAATTCCTGTCAAAACGTAAGTGCTCATGATGATAAGGCGGGAATTTATTCCAGAAAGCTCTGCCGTGTTACGGTTAATTCCTACAAGGAAAACCTTGCGCCCGTATTTCGATTTGTGAAGCAGTATATAACAGATAACTACGAGACCTATATAGATGAGAAGCTGAATTGGAATCATATCAAAGAGCTTCCACTTTCCGAGCAGGCGGAAGGAGGTGTAGATGCCTTCCGCTGTTTTGCCTGGAAAACCGCCTATGCCCATGTAGGCCGGAGTACTCGAAAGCGTGGATATAAGGAGGGCTATACCCGAGTAGAGGAAACTGCCTCCGAGCGTGACCACCATCGGCTGCACGTTGCAGAACGCCACGAAAAATCCTGAAATAGCGCCGCAGACCGCTGCGACAACAATCGCGAGTATTATACAGACCCAGATGTTGAGTCCGAGATCGCTCCAGCTGACACCAATAACTATCGAGGTAAGTCCGACAATGGAGCTCGCCTGAATATCAATGCCTCCGGTTATCATGACGAAAGTTACGAACAGAGAAATTATGCAGATACTGATATAATTGTTGATGCTTGAAAAGAGAGAATTCAAAGCAAGAAACTTCGGATTAACAGCGCCGAATACCACAAATTCTGCAACGAGAATCATAAGCAGGGCAAATTCCCATGTTTTGAGCTTAGCGCCAAGTCCTTTAAGGAAGTCTGTTTTCATCTTGCCACCTCCTCAGCCAAGGGCTGCGGTGAAGCGCTGGGGGCTGATCTTGCCGCAAGCCGCTTACGCCTCGAACTTTCGACAGCACGGCGCTGTGTCAGTGCGTCCACCACTACTATCGTTATGAGCATGATGCCTGTTATTGTGTTGTTGTAATCTGAAGATAAACCGAGGAAAACGAGTATTTTCGTAATCGACGACATTATGACAGCGCCTATCATCGCACCTATTACGTCGCCAAGACCGCCTGTCAGCGAAATTCCGCCGATAACGCAGGCCGCAATAGCCGACATCTCATAACCTGTGCCGGCGACGATATTGACTTGTCCATATTTCGAGGCAAATATAATACCTGCAAAGGCAGCAAAGCAGCCGGATATGATGTAAGCCACAATTTTAGTCTGCTTTGCGGGCAGACCTACGAGTATCGCGCCGTTAATGTTATCGCCAACAGCAATGAAATACTTACCTCTTTTCGTATATGTCAGGATGAAATATACGGCTATGACGATTACGAAAGCCAAGGTAAAGAACCAAGTTATTCCGGAAAAGACCGTGGTATTATTGAGAGACGTGAAACTACCGGCAAAGTTTTCGACCGTACGTCCACCTGAATAGAGATATACGATTCCGCGTAGGATACCGCAGGCGCCGAGCGTGAATATCAGCGAGGGGATACCTAGGACTGCGACGCCTATGCCGTTGAACACTCCGACAGCTATGCCGAGAATAAGAGCATAGATTATCATGACGCCCAAGCTCTGACCATTCTGAGCCATTGTGCCCGCCATTGCGGCAGCTAAACCCATCGTCGCGCCGATTGAAACATCTATTTCGCCGCAGAGGATTACGAAAGCTATTCCGACGGCAAGGAGCATGTATACAACACTGTTATTAAGGCAGCTGATTATGCTTTCCGCAGTTAGAAACGAGCTGTTTATGCTTCCGACTATAAGAAAAAGAGCCACAAGAAAGACTAAGCTAGAAATCCAGCGGGTTCTGCCCATCATTTTTTTAAGCTTCATACTGCCCCCTCCTTTTCTGTCACCACACCGAATGACGCGGAGGTGAGGTTATCCTGAGTAATTTGTTCCTTGCAGAGCTCGGCATTTATCCTTCCCTGGAAAACGCAGACCGCTCTGTCGGCTAGTTCGATAATTTCCTCCATGTCCGAGGAGACGAGCAATATTGCGACTCCCTCGTCACGGAGCTTCTGGATAATGGTGTATATATCTCCGCGCGCTGCGGCATCGATGCCTCGGGTAGGCTCGTCCATGATGACGAGCTTAGGCTTTGTGGAAAGTGAACGCCCGAGCACGACCTTCTGCTGATTACCGCCGGAGAGGCTACTCATAAGCTGCTCCTGATCGGTGACCTTAATTCTGAAATTGTCTATGTACGTCTGAGCCAGTGACTGCTCATTCTTACGATTCAGAATGAAACGTCCGAGTGACTTGTCGTTAAGGCTTGCGCTCGACATATTAGCTCCAACAGAGCTGATACCATAAATTCCGTAAAGGTATCTGTCCTCCGGTACATAGTTAATTCCTGCTTTAAGAACATCCTTCGTCTTCATTCCGGTGATGTCCGCGCCGTCCAGAATCGCGTGACCGCCCAGAACCTTGTCTCTGCCGAAGATGGTGCTGACAAGTTCGGTGCGTCCCGCGCCGACAACGCCCGCCACGCCCAGAATTTCGCCTGGATACACTTTTAATGAAATATTGTTAAAGCCGAAGCCGCTGAAATTTTGAAGCTCGAAAACCGGCTTTTTCCCGTCGTAATCCATTATCTTACATTCGGCAGCCTTGCTTTCGACATGCTCTGCATTCGGCGGCATGAGGCTTTTAACAAGCATTTCCCTGTTGAAATCGCTTACCGGACCATGCAGCGTTATGATACCGTCGCACATAATTGAAACGTGAGTAGCAATCTCAAAAACCTCCGCAAGTCTATGCGTAATATAAATGATGCCTATTCCCTTTTTGCGCAAATCCTCGATCACTCGGAAAAAGCTTTCGACCTCGTCAAAGGTCAGCGCTGATGTAGGCTCATCCAGAATGAGAATCTTTGCCTCGCGAAGGAGTGCGCGAAGTATTTCGACCAGAGTCTGCTCCGCTATGGACAGACTGCTCGCCTTGCGTCCGAGGTCAAATTTCCAGCCGATGTCTTCCATTATATTTTTGAGCCGGTTTCGCAGCTCACGCTGGCTCTCTTTGAAGCCCATCGTTATATTTTCCTCGACCGTCATGTTCGGAAACAGCATGGGCTCCTGCGGAACCATGTATATGCCCGACGAAAGCGCCACGGACGGCTTTGTCATCGCTGTTGTCTTTCCGTTTATGGTTATCTCACCGCCATCGGGTTGATAGATACCCATAATTATTTTCATCAGCGTGCTTTTTCCGGCACCGTTTCCGCCGATCAGCGCGAGAATCTCTCCCTGCTCAAGATCAAGAGCAACAGACTTTAGTACCCTATTGGTGCCGAAGGCTTTAGTTATTCCCCGTACAGACAGTAATTTTGGTGCACCATTACTTTCGATCAATTGTGCTCCCCCCTTAATGCTGGAATAATTGTCACAAGTTCCGACATTTGTGTGTTCCCGTGACCTCTTTTTGTTTATCATAAATCATGATTCGCTGTTTGTCAATATATCTACCGATTTTTTTAATACGTCTCTTATTTTCTCCTAGTTCAGCAATTATTATGGGCACAATCGGAGGTTTTCGAATTTTTATGGACATTATGCCGGAAAATCAGCAAGCGGCATATTGACATCAGCCGAGAGAGCTGTTATGCTTATAACAAAAGATTTTTGTCGCGCCACGATACATTTGTTGTTTATTCTGACAATTGTAGCATAATATTACATAAATGGTGCGCCCTATCAATTATTGAGGTGATTTTGTGGAATACGAAGAGATTCTCATGGCAAAATCCGCGTGGTATTACTATGTCGGCGGACTTACGCAGCAGAGCATTGGAGAAAAGCTCGGAGTCACACGCGTACATGTAATGAAGCTTCTGGATATGGCACGCCAGAGCGGCATTGTCAGCTTCCGTCTCAGGGAGGACAGCTTCCGCCGTTTCGACATTGAGAAAAAAATGGCCGACACCTGGGGCCTCAGCGATGTATTTATTGTACCTTCACCGGTAAACGGTATGGGCGCAGCCGAAAACGTGGCATATGCCGCCGCTATGTATATTGAATCATCCACCTCGGAAAACGACTATATAAATATGGGTTACGGCTATACGCTCGGCAAAGTGCTCAATTATCTTGCAACAACCACCGAAAAGACCCTGTCGATAATCTCTCTTTCCGGCGGTGTTAGCTGCTATCTTCCGGAAGCAAAATCCAGTATATTCAACGCGAAGCTATTCCTCATGCCGGCCCCCCTCGTTGTCTCGTCCTCAGAAATGGCAAAGGCGATTATCGCCGAGCCTTCCGTTCAGGAGGTTCTGATGATGCACAAGCTCGCCTCCGCAACAGTTGTGGGCATAGGCGGAATGAACGACGACGCAACGGTAGTCAAGGGCGGCACGATAACCAAAAACGATTTCCGTCTGCTTTCAATGCAGAACGCCGTCGGAGACGTGCTGTGTCATTTCTACGATAAAAACGGCGAGCCTGTCGGAGCGGAGCTTGACAGCCGCCTCATTAGCACGCCTTTGCAGACGCTGAAATCCCTGAACAGGGTCATCGGTGTTTCGGCAGGCGTAAATAAGGTCGACGCAATTCTGGGCGCTCTGCGCGCGGGACTTCTCAATGTCCTTATAACAGACGAAGACACCGCCGAAGCAGTACTTGCCAAAAACGGTGAATAGCACAATATTGTGCAATACTATACTTATTAATTCTTTTTGGGAGGTGCGAATATGTCAGACCGGTATCTATTAGCCGTGGATGCGGGAACAGGCAGCGTGCGTGCTGTATTGTTCGACACACAGGGCAAGCAGCTTGGATGCGTCCAGGAAGAATGGGAACACAAGGAAGACCCGAGATACCCCGGGAGTATGAATTTCGACTGGGAGTATAACTGGCGTCTTGCGTCCGGTTGTATAAAGGGCGTACTGGCGCAGACGGGAATTTCACCTGCGGATATCGCCGCGGTGTCAACGACCTCTATGCGCGAGGGCATTGTTCTCTACGACTCAGACGGTAAGGAAATTTGGGCCTGTGCCAACGTCGATGCTCGTAGCAACGATGAGGTCGCAAAGCTCATCGGGCTTGATCCGCTGCTCGAAAAGGAAATATACAGCAAAACCGGAGAAACCTATGCTCTCGGCGCACTGCCTCGCCTTCTGTGGGTAAAGGACAAGGAGCCGGAAATATATAAGCGTGTAGCAAAGCTCGGAATGTTCAACGACTGGCTTATCTATAAACTGACAGGAAAACTCGCCGTCGAGCCTTCAAATGGTTCAACCACCGGAATATTAGATCTGCAAAAGCGCGCCTGGGATCCTGACATCGCGATAAAATGCGGTCTGCGCGGAGACATTTTCCCTCCCGTCGTAGAATGCGGCACCGTGCTTTCTGGCATAAGTGCAGTCGGTGCTGAACAAACAGGACTAAAAGAAGGTACGCCCGTAGTCGTCGGCGGTGGTGACTGTCAGCTGGGAACCATTGGTCTTGGCGCAACAGAGCCCAATCAGGCGGTGGTTCTGGGCGGAAGCTTCTGGCAATACGAATTTAACACCGCAACCGGAAAAACCGACGAAGGCTGCCGCGTGCGCGTTAACTGCCACGCCGTACCCGGCGTCTGGCAATATGAAGCTCTCGCATTCAAGCCAGGGCTTGTCATGCGCTGGTTCCGCGACGGGTTCTGCCAGCTCGAAAAGAAGCAGGCGGAGGAAACTGGAGAAGATCCTTACGACCTTATGAATAGAGAAGCGGAAAAGATCCCCGCAGGCTGCTATGGAATGATGTGTTGTTTTTCCGACGTGATGAACTTCATCAACTGGAAGCATGCCTCCCCTACTTTCACGAATTTTGAGCTTGACCCCGAAAAGTTCAGCCGCTTTACCTTCTACCGCGCAATACTCGAAAACACCGCAATGCTTGCCAAAGGGCACATGGATCTTGTCGAGGAGGCCACCGGCAACCGTCCTTCGGAGATAATCTTCGCTAGCGGCGCCTCAAAAAGCCCTCTGTGGTGTCAGATACTCGCGGACGTAATGGGTATGCCTGTAAAGGTACCCGTTGTTAAGGAGGCCACCGCTCTCGGCGCCTCAATACTCGCGGGCTACGGCGTTGGCATATACAAAGATATTCCGGAAACAGCGAGGCGCATTGCCAAAATTGAACGCACTTTCACCCCCGACCATGCAAATCACGCAGTTTATGAAAAAATGTATCCCATTTGGCATGAGGTCTATGCGGCTCAGCTTGGACTCGCAGACAGAGGATTAACGAAAAATATGTGGAGAGCACCCGGCGTATAAACCGCCGTGCAAAAATATTTTACTGGAGGTAACGCCATGTTTGTTCTGAATGAAAATGAGAGAGAGTACCGCTTCGGCGACAGCGGCCCGAAGTATCTCATGAAAGGCCCGCGTATGAATTTTGCAATCGTGCAGTTCATGCCCGGCGATGATTTCGACGCCCACTATCACAATGTGATGGAGGAAAATTTCTATATTATCGAGGGCGAAGTGGACATCGTAGTAGACGGAACGGTAAACCATATGAAGCCCGGCGACTTCATTCATATTGAGCCTGGTGAAGTGCATTACTGCATAAACGTGAGCGATAAGCCAATAAAAATGGTCTCCACTTTGGCGCCTTACCAGGAAGTTGACAAGGTATCAGTGGAAAATTACAAATATTAAAAGGGTGTGGCTATGAAAACTATAAAAGCAGTACCTGTGACTCAGGAGAACTGGGCGCCCTATGGTTATCTTGTGAATATTGCAGACCCCGGTGACGCCTACAGCCTCGGTTCTTATCCCTGCACCTTCCACCGCGATATGGCTCTTGCGCCCATGGCTTCCTCCGCAACCATTGCCTTCGGTTCACTGAAGGTCGGTCCGCGCGAGATGCTGATTCGTGACGTGGAGTATCATTCCGAAGCCTCAGAGGTCATGATGCCCTTTGATGACGACATGGTGATGTATGCAGGTCCCGCAAACGGCGGAGTGCCGGAGCCCGACAAGCTTGAGGCATTTATTATCCCGAAAGGCACAATGACAATTTTCCGCGCAGGCGCTTGGCACGGCGCACCTTTCCCCCTCCATGGTGACGGCACATTGCTTATCTGCCTGCCCGAGCGAACCTATCTGACCGATACCTACAAGATATTTCTTGAAGAGCAGGACTATATTAAAATAGAGCTCTGAACAAATTGCAATAATAGCAGAAGTCCACAATCTCACCGATTGCGGATTTCTGCTATTATTTGCGGTCAATGATTGGCCAAGGCTGAATATAATTAAAAAAATGTTTATTTTTTTCTTGACAAATTCATTTGCATCGGGTATATATTGAATATACGTTCAATGAATCGAGGTTCAACAATTTGGGTATTCGTGATGATCAAAAGCAAAAGCGACGTAATGAAATTCTTTATGCCGGCCTCGACCTTTTCATCCGCAAGGGATATGCCGCGACGAAAATAAGCGATATCGCAGAGCACGTTGGCATGAGTGTGGGGCTTCTCTTCCACTACTTCAAGTCTAAAGAAAACCTATATGAAGAGTTAATAGAGCTCGGGATTTCGGGGCCCATGCAAACCGTTGCTCCAACCGATAAGGAACCGCTGGCATTCTTTGAGGACACCGCGGAGCAGCTTTTTTTATTTCTCAAAACCGAGCCGTTTTTTGCAAAAATGTTTGTGCTTATGAGTCAGGCGTCCTTTAACGAGGCGGCGCCGCAAAGCGTGAAGGATATGCTTATCGGCTTTGATATTTATACGCCGACTTCCCTGCTTATTCAAAAAGGTCAGGAAAACGGCAGCATTCGAGAAGGCAATCCAGACGCGCTTGCAATTGCATATTGGAGCTCAATTCAAGGTATTGCGGAACAAATGGCTATGCGTCCGGATTTGCCTTTTCCCGAAAGTGATTGGGTTGTTGATATTATAAGGAGGAAATTATTATGAATAAAATTATTATCGTCGGCGCAGGAATCGCCGGACTTACCGCAGGAATCTATGCCCGTCAGAGCGGCTTTGACGTGACAATTTACGAAAGCCACACCATACCCGGAGGTGCCTCCACAAGCTGGCGTCGAAAAGGTTACCTGTTCGAGGGCGGCATGCACTGGCTTACAGGGTCATCTAAAGAAGTCCCTTTGAATAAGTTGTGGCATGAAGTTGGCGCATTGGACTACACTGTTCCCGTTTATAATGTCGACCCGTTTTTAACCTTCGAATACGACGGCAAGACAGCCTGTCTCTACCGTGATGTAGAGAAGCTCCGCAGGCATTTCCTTGAGCTTTCTCCTGAGGATAAAAAGGAAATCGACAGCTTGTGCATGGATATTAAGAAATTTTCAAAGGTTGCTATGCCCGTTACGGACATCAAGGGTGTAAAGGTAAAAAACAAATCCTCCATGCCCATATCCTCAATTATAAAAATGCTGCCTGCATTTCCTCGCATGTCTTATTATGGAAAGCAGTCTGTAAAGGAATATGCCGAGCGATTTAAAAGCCCGATTTTAAAACATTTCATTGAAAACATTATTGGCCCCGAATATGCCGCGACAGGCTTGCTTTTCACTCTAGCAACGCTTGCATCCGGTGATGGAGGCTATCCCCTGGGCGGTTCACTCGCCATGGCAAACCGTATGGCAAAGAATTTTGAAAAGCTCGGCGGTTCTATACAATTCGGTAAGCCCGTAAGCAAGGTATCTGTCAAAAACGGCGTAGCCAATGGCGTTATAATTAGCGGCGAATACATACCGGCTGATGCGGTAATCGTTACACAGGACACTCTTGTAGCAATAGACAAATTGTTCGATGAGCCCATCCACGAAGCTTGGGCTGAAAAAATGCGTGAAAGCACAAAGCCCATGCTCGACACCTTTATCTGCCTGGGTGTAGAGGCTGATTTATCTGATTTGCCTGAAAGAATAGCCTTTGTACCCGATGAGCCTCTGCTGTGCGGAAGCATTAAGCAGCCGTATGTGGGGCTCTGCAACTATGCAGGCTACAAGGGCTACGCACCGGAGGGTTGCACTGCCGTCACTTCAATCATCTCGGGAGACAGCTACGACTTCTGGAAAGGCTGCAAAGAGAACGGTACATATCAAGCTGAAAAAGAAAAGCTCGCAGAAGCCTTCATTGAGATTCTTGCAAAGAAATATCCTCAGACTGCCGGAAAAATTGCTGTATGGGATGTAGCTACACCGCTCACCTATGAGCGATATCTGAGCTCCTACAAAGGCTCGTGGATGACCTTAACGGGCAAAGGCGAAAAACAGGCTATCTATCCTTCAAAACCCGAAGGCATTCAAAACGTCTATTTCGCCGGACAGCGTCTAGTAAGTCCCGGAGGACTGCCGGTGGCTCTGGAAACAGGGCGCAAGGCCGTTCAGTACTTGTGTAAGGATACAAGCACAGTTTTTCAAGGGAAACAATAAACTCATTTTAAAAGACGGTTTATCTCGTCGCTGACTTCTTTTCTTGTTTCATATACCCATTTTTCATCAAAATCGAAGTTGAGACTTTTGGAAAACGAATAGTAAAGATTCACCTTCTGGTAGTACTCTTCATAGCTCGAGAGCGAAAAAGCTGTCAGCTCCGGCTTCGACAGCTTTTCGGCTTTCAAGGTGAAGCATTCCTCTACAAAGCAAATGAACTGATTCAAAAGCGCTTCGCTGTTCACGTCGAAAGGCAACATCATAAGCCGCCACTCAACTGTTTCGGGCAGATTATAAGGTCTAAGTCTATCTAAGATCAGAATATAATCTCGAACGTCCTTTTTTCGGTAATATGTTAAGGCCTCTTCTCTCGTGCTCCAAAGCGCCAGCTTTTCCTTGAGCGGCAATATACCGATGCTTAGTATAGCCTCGCTCGGGCCGACAACGGCCTGAGCGATTTCATTGTCCGGAACCTCAAGCCTTGTTTCGATAAAGGATATATCGTCTTCCATGCAGGCGACATATCCCACGTCATATATCCCGATGCGCCCCGCTCTGCCGGCTATCTGCTTTGTCTCCTGTGATGTGAGATATCGAAATTCTTCTCCGTCAAATTTCTTGATTTCCGTGAATATGATTCTTCGGATTGGAAGATTGACGCCCATTCCAATAGCGTCAGTCGATATCAGAACATGATTTTCTCCGCCGATGAAGGAGTCATACTGGAGTCGTCTTACCTCGGGTGGCAAATCGCCATAAATTACACTGTTCTTGATTCCTCGTTCCGAGAAGTAAGCGGAAAATGACAACACCCTTCTCTTGGAAAACGCAACCAACGCATCTCCTTTTCGAACGTCGGAGAATTTTACATGGGCTCTCTGAGTTTGAAGCGGTACCAGACGAGAGTATTCCTTTATCTCAATTTCATCCCCGCAGTCGGTAATCATTCGAATTAGCTGTTCTTTGGCGTTCAGCGCTCCACAAAGATGTATTTCGGGACAGCAAAGTCCAAGAATTGCCCGAGTCCAGGCATCGCCGCGCTGTGAATCGCCTGTCATCTGGATCTCATCAATCACGGCAACTTCATAGAATTCCTGAATATTCGCCTTTTCAACAGTGCAGCTCGAATGCCTTGCGCCCTCAACTCTAACCTCCTCTTCACCTGTGAGCAGATTGCAGGGGACATCGTCCTTGTTCAGCCGTTCGAAGTTCTCCAACGCCAAAATCCGGAGCGGCGCAAGGTACACTCCGTTTTCGCTTTGTTTGAGTCTCTGCAGTGCGTTATATGTTTTTCCCGTATTGGTATCGCCCAAATGAAGAAAGAACTTCCGTTTCATTTTTCTTGCAAGCGGGTACTCGTCCTTCGGATTATCCGGCAAAAGCCTGCTGAACTCTTCGGCAACAATTTTCGGAATGTGATTCGTTACAAGCACCGAGATTATTCCGGAATTTAAATACGCCCTGAAATTGCCTCCCACGATTGCCCTGAACTCATACTCAGTTTTATTGATTTTATTATAATGCGAAAGAAGGCGCACCGAAACATCCTCAAGCAACTCAACATAGCCGTCATAAATCTGTCGATAGTCCTCGAGGCCGCCCGACTGCAAGGCTCTTAGGTCCTTGATTTTATTTCTTATTACAGCCTCAATATGCCATAGTTTACTGTTTTTTGTCTCCGCGGCTTGCTGCTTTAACCTCGGATATTGCTTCTTCAAGTAATCAAATTCGTGCTTGACTCTATGATCTTTTTTCATTATGTTTTCCCCTCGGCCATACCCCGTTGTATAAATTGTTACATCTTATTTTGTGCTTTTCTCGCTTCATAAAAACATGTTCCCCTATAATAAACAATATATCACAGCGGCGCACCTGCGTTGTGATTATAATTGTATCATACAATAGCAAAGCCGCCAAATTCATTTTGGCGGCTTTGAAAATTATACATCATTATGTTTAATGGATTGTTTTTTTGCGTTCCTGTTTTGATTTTGATTTTCCTTAGTTATCGGCGTTTGTCCGTTTGCTTTTTCTTTTCTGGCCTTTTTATTGTCAGGCTGACTGTCTTTAGGCATTAAACTTCTCCCCTATTTCACATGATGTGATTTTCTAAATGTGTTTGAGTAATATCATACCCCAATATCTCAAGCTGTGTTTTTATCTGCTCCTGATTCACGCCTGAAGTATCAAAGTCTACAGCAATATTATCATTTCTGTCACTAACACTGACAGAAAGCACACCATGCAGAGCGTCAAGCTCGCGCTTGAGTTCCTTCGTCCCGTGCTTTCCGACTGGATTTTTAACCGAAAAATATACACTTGCTTTTGACATATTTGTCCCCTCCATTCAGCGTTTGGTGTTTGGCCCCAGCGACACTTTTTTTACGTTGTGATGCTGATTCTGATTTTCATCAGACTGAAGATTTCTCGCTTGCTCCACTTTTTCCGGTGTATGCTCTCTCAACTTTTGCCTGTTCGATTTATCTTTATTCATTTTGCTCACCTCGTAAATAGTATTTCGTGCAAGAACAGATTTATTCTAAATATAAAGAACCCGGTATTCACTGGGAATACCGGGCTTTGTTATCATTATGAAGATTGCATTTCAACATTAAACCTAACAATATCTCTAATCAGGCTGCTGTCCAGAGGCGTATCGTTCGGTATTTGAATCGCGCCCTTTGTGGTTCTATAGCCTTCAAGTCTATGAGAAAACACCTCAATTGCTTTTGGACCGGGGTATAAACCGATGTGCTTTTTATGTGCTGCAAAGTGGATGACATTGCTTTTTAGGAAAAAAGTAGGCATCTGCCAGCTAATCTTTTCACTCATCTCAGGTTCTGCATTTGAAATAATCCGCCGCAGTTCCTTAAGCTTTGGTTGAATTGTTTCGGGACATACTGAAATATAATCGTCAATTGTCAGTACACCGATTTTCTCCTGCATAAACCTTACCTCACTAGCAAGCAAAAATTGCCCGCTCCCAGCGCAAATCAAATTGTGTATTTGAAAATCTTAAAATACCGTTATAAGAAGTATGTCACATTATGCTACGAAATAACCCGTCTTGCTCCCCAATAGCGATTCGTGTAGTAGGTATCCGAAAGATTCGATATTTTTACTACATCTCCGGTATGCGGCGCGTGAATAAACTGACCTCCGCCTATGTAAAGACCCGTATGACCTACATAGCTCCCATCTGTTGAGGTGAAAAGGATGATATCACCAATCTGCAGCGAAGTCGACGACACCGGTGTCCCCGAGTATGCAAGCCCTGCCGCTGTGCGGTTTACTGAGTAGCCGAAGTGCTTATAGCAATAGTATACAAGACCTGAGCAATCAAAGCCTGAAGGAGAGGTTCCGCCGTAGACATACGGGACGCCGAGAAAGGTCTTTGCATAATCGACTATATCCTGTCCGGTGCCTGTCCCTGCCGAGTCGCCATACCAGCCGGTGTTGTTGCCGTTGTTGCTGCTGTTGCCCGAGGAAATCTGATTTGAGGCAATTTGCTCCGCCTGTATTCGTTCCTGCTCCGCCAGAGCGCTCTCAACACTGCTGATTTGTCCGTTAATTGATGACTGCAGCGCTTTAACGGATGCAAGCTGTTTTTCATAATCCGCTGAATCAGCGGCCAAGCTGTCCAGAACAGCCTGAGCTTCCGTTTTCTGCACTTCAAGATCCGCCTGTTTTTCTTGATACGCCTTAAAGGCTTCCTGCTGTGACGCCATCTCGGCTTCCATGTCCGCTTTTGCGTTCTGGACCGCAACCTGAGCTTCCTTAACCTCATTGATGAGATCGTTATCATATTCCATGATTGACTTAATGGAGTCGATACGGCTCAAAAGGTCCTGAAAGCTGCTGGCGCCTATTAAAATTGATATGTATGAAGCGTTCCCGCTTTCCTCCATCGCCCTCAAGCGAACTTTGTATTTTTCAATGAGCTCCTGCTCCTTCTGTTTGTCAGCGGCAAGCTCATTTTCCATCTGCGCTATCGTATTCGTATATATCGCAATCTGCTCTGATATGACTTCGAGCTCCTGATTGGTAACTTCGAGCTGCTGGGCCAGAAGGTCGAGCTTCTCAGTCTGTGAGGCTACTTGGCCGCTCAAGGCATCTGCCTGAGCCTGCATGCCGGCCTTTTTTTCGGCAAGCTCAGCCTGCTGCTGCTTCAAAGCATTTAATTGCGATCTGCTGACAGCTTCAGCAGCGGTGCCGAAAAGCGCCGAACTCATGGTAAACAACATAACCAACACCAGAAGTCCCGCCAAAAGAGATTTTTTTCTATTTGAATATGTATTAAGCATTATAATCACCAATTTATTGCAAGTTGTTACTTATTGTTACAAATCATTATAGTCCAATTGGTATTGTGATGCAATACCAAGAGATAAAATTTCACATATTCGCTCCTGGCATATTATTCTAAGGGCATCCCGCTACAAGGAATAACAGTTCGTGTATAAAGACTTGCAGCGGCCTTTTTCGGCAGCTTGTTCTGTATCCGATAGGCAGACCATAATCCAGAAATAAAATCCGAAATTTGGTTGATTTTTTTGGAATACCGTTTATAATAAAATTAATTAAAGAAAATCAAAACTCGGCACTCTAAAACTCGATTTTGCAACAATGCTAAAAATATGTCTAATTAATGCTTCTATTTTCCCCCATTAAGGTATTTATCAGAACTATTCTGCAATTATCGAACGTCACAGCTGCACAATTGCTGCTGAATACGACTTTGTTTTGTCTTTGATTTAATTGGCAATCAACAAAACTTCCACAAATGATTATTCATTTCTTTCACTTAGCATAAATCGCGATTATTTAAGCAGGCGGGAGAGCAAAATCTAATGCCTTCTAAGCCTTTTGGAGGTGAGTAACCGTGCTGGCTCCGGAAAGGCGGGCCCGGATCATGGATCTGGTAACCCGTAATAAGAGTGTGATTGTTAAGGAACTGTGCGTTCTTTTCGACGTAACTGGGGAAACCATACGTAAGGATTTGGCCGTCCTTGAGCAGGAGGGCAAATTGATTAAGACTTACGGCGGAGCTTACGTCCCCGACGGTGTTCGTAACGAAATTGACTCCAGCATACGCGAGTCCGTCCTGACCGATGTGAAGGACACCATCGGACGTGTTTGCGCCGGTCTTGTGCGTGAAGGGGACACGGTATTCCTGGACGATAGCACAACCTGTCTGAGCATTGCGAGATACCTGTCCTTGATGACGGGAGTAATGGTCGTAACCAATTCTCTCAAGGCTGCCCAAGTATTTGCAGAAAGCCGTAACAGTACGCTATTATTGGCCGGCGGAAAACTGGACATCCGCAATCAATCTTTTACGGGAGAAGATGCACGCGAGCTTCTGGGCCGTCATTACGCCGACTTGTGCTTCGTTTCCTGTCGCGGCTTAGACCGAGACGCAGGCATCACCGATGGCAGTGAGGAAAGCGGAGCACTGCGTAGAATTATGCTGCAGCACTCCAAACGGCGATATCTGGTGGTCGATCAGACCAAGTTAGATCAGATAAATTTCTATCGTATCGGCGGTTTTGAGTTGTTTAACGGCGTTATCATAGACCAGCTGGAGGACGCGGGTTGGCGGCGGTTTTTACGCGAGCTGGGTATCACAGTAACCGAAGCATTGGCGAAGAAAAAGAGCGAAGCCACAGAATAAGCCATGCCGGCGAGGGAGCGAACTCACCTTCCGGTCAGCAAAACAGTGGCGGTAAGAGTAATGTCTGAATTTCACAAGGACGTGATTTCAATAAATTTAGCAAAGGGAAGAAAGGAGCACAATCAAATGAAAAAGCACCCACGTTTCCTAAGCGGCATAATTGCCGCGGCATTGATCCTGACTCTGGCAATACCCGCCGGAGCCGCAAGTCTCGTAAGGAAGACCCTTCAGGTGGACTCCGGTATCTCAGTCTACCTTGACGACAGTAAGCTTGTTCCAACCGATGTCAACGGCAAAGCAGTAGAGGTCTTCTCAAGTGACGGAACTACCTACCTTCCTCTGAGAGCCTTGAGCGAAGCTCTAGGCAAGACTGTAGCTTGGGACAGTACAACAAACACCGCGTATGTAAGCGGCTATGCCGCGGACGACAAGAATGCCGAATATCTTCAGGCCTTTTTCAGCATCGCCCCCTTCTCGGCAACCGTCTCCCGTTCCGATTTTGACGCAGCTATGGTGAAAATCGGCGGAGCCAAAACCAGCGGCACCGGAAACCTGACCGCGGCAGAAGCGGTGAAGGCCGTTGTCTGCGCTGCCGGCATGGAGAAGCTGGCTCTTACATATACCGCTCCGGTGGATGCCGATAAGGTCGCCGAACGTCTGGCCACTTATGGTGTTACAGGTGTTTCCGATGCGTACGCCTCCTATGTGGCAGCCGCACTGGACACCGACATTGCCATGTCTACCTATAATTTCAGCTCCGCGCTGGATGCAACCACTGCTGACGCTTTGCTCATGGCTGCTGTTGACGTCGCCGGCAAGGGCCGCAACTACCTTGGCAACGCCAGCGATTCCGATATCTATGCCAAGCTTCAGTCCACATGGAATTCCTTCACGAACTTTGACGATGAGAAGCTATCCAAGCTCGGTGCACAGCTGGTAATTCAGGGCGCGAGCACCGGCTACGGTCTGAAGTATGACGGCTACAACGCTAACTTCCTACCGAAATATACCCTTCAGTATGGCCACAGTGACATAACCCACGCCGTCCAGCTCATAGGCCTTCTCAACAGCGAGGGCATTGACGCTAAGGTACAGATGGAGCCTAAGGTATCAATCTATGAGTACATGGTTGATTGGGGTGATCCCACAAAAGTTCAGGCAACACCCACCTATGAGCTCAAGGAAATTGCGGGCGGCCGCTGGCTGTGCTACGCAATGGAATACGACCTCAAGTTGGAATTTGACTCAACAGCCGACAAAGAAGCCTTCAACGGTGTCATCGAGGACTACGCAAAGAAATATGACAACCGTGTAGATGCTAACGGCAAACCCACGGTTCCCCTGCTGACCGGCTCCTGGTGGCAGCCCCTCTACTCCTCCACGGTTCCGATGCAGAACACCAGCTTCAAGCTTCTGAAGGATAACGTGATTCGTGATGGCGCATACTCCATCCATCCCTTCAGCTTGCCCGAAAACGTCGCCAAGACAGTGGCGGTGGTCGCAAAGGAAGCTCCTGATTTGAAGGTTGAATCCAGTGATCTATATGTAAACGCCGCATTCTATAACTACATAACCGGCGCGGATCATCAGTAATCCCACGCCATAGAAAAAGGCTGTACAGCAACGACGCTGTACAGCCCTTTTCATTATGCATCTGCGGCTTCCTGCAGCTATGCGATTCCCGCTACTTATCAAGGATATTTGATAAACATTTGTGTCCAATAGAAGGTACCGCTGGAAGTCTTTGCAACACCGACACCAATTTGGTTATAGGTCGCATTCAGAATATTGCTTCGATGGCCCGGAGAATTCATCCAGCTGTTCATGGCCTCCTGTGGGGTTCGTTGTCCATACGCAATGTTTTCTCCCGCCGCAGAGAACCTTATTCCAAAGTTCTCCATCATGTTGAACGGCGAACCATAGGTAGGAGACTGATGAGCAAAATAGCCCTTGTTTATCATATCCTGTGACTTATAGCGCGCCACGCGGCAGATTTCCCAGTTGGCTTTCAGCGCCGGCAGCCCATTATTGGCTCTCTGCTGATTAACCAGATCTATAACCTTTTGTTCCAGAGCTTTCACGTCATCTATACTTGGAATGTTGATTTTTTGCCCCGGATAAATTTGCGAGGGGTTGCTGATCTGCGGATTCGCCTGAATCAGTTCGCTCACGCCGATCTGATATCTGACGGCAATCTTCCACATGCTGTCCCCCGGCGCGACCGTATGCGTTCCGCTCTGTGCAAATGCCTGAATGGGGAATAATAACAATGCTGAAGCAAGGATACAGGTTATCAGCATATTGAATTTTCTGATGTGTTTCATTTGAACACCTCCGGCATTAGTTTTTGCATGTATTATGTATTAATCAGCTGAGCACAACTAAAAAATTATGGATATGCTGATAATAATTGTAACGTGATTAACAATGCGGACGGCAACCTTCAAATACTTGAATTATAGCTCAAATTTATGATTGACAACGCCTTGTTTGCTGATATAAACTACGTTCGTATTTATTTTTCCAAACATTAGATTTTGCCAAAAAAAGAATCTTTATGGCATACGGAGGAAAACCATGTATTGTACTAGTTGCGGCAATAAAATTGAAGGCGGAGACTTCTGCACGAACTGCGGGAAAAAATTTGAGCCCTCAATTACATACCAAGCCCCAAATTACAACAACACAATGTACGCCGCACCTAATCCTGCTAATAAGCCTACAAGTAAGACCACCGTTTTTGCGGTAGTCGGCGGTGTTGTCGCACTACTACTTATTATTTTAGTTTTTACTCATGGGAAATCCGAAGATAATAATACAATTCCGTATTACGGCAGTCCCTACACGGACACGCAGGACGTAATTCCTCCTCCTGCTGGTTATTCAGACGGTTATTCTGGTTATTACGATTATGGTTACGATACTTACGACACTTATGATTCCTACGACACATATGACTCCTATGACTACGGCAACAGTTCACAAATCTGTCCTTCATGCTTTGGCAGCGGTACATGTCCGATTTGCAACGGAACAGGACAATACAGTATGTACGGAAGCGATTACTCGGAGTGCACAGCATGCTACGGAACCGGTGTTTGTTCAATCTGCGACGGCGACGGCTATTGCTGACTCTATCTGAAAAATGAAAGAATAAAAATACTTGAACCGGTAAAAAAATCCTCCTAGCGGTACGTCCGCAAGGAGGATTTTTTTGTTTGGGAAATTCGGTAACATTCAACAACAAATAAGCAAGGTCCTTCTAATCATCATAAGCATCCAGAAAACTGTGTTTACCGGTTTTGTCCCTAAATCCAATTACAGTATTCAGATTAACATTTTGCGCACTGTTAAAAATGTTCTGATCTATGCTGGAACTTGTCTGACGCAGCTTTTTTATCAGGGCCTTCATTTCCTGTCTTTTGGAGACACCCCCGTTGTCGCCCAGTACGCAGTTTTCGGTAAAGCGGCAGGCGCATTGGATGAAGTCCAGCTCATTGTATCTTTTCCATTTGAGAATATCCTCTTCTCTGACCATATACATCGGGCGGATAAGCTCCATCCCCTCGAAGTTTGTGCTATGAAGCTTTGGCATCATGGATTTATACTCCGCACCGTAGAACATACTCATTAGAATGGTTTCGATTACATCGTCAAAATGGTGTCCGAGCGCGATTTTGTTGCAGCCGAGTTCCTTTGCGTGGCTGTAAAGGTACCCCCTCCGCATTCTGGCGCATAGATAACAGGGAGATCTGTCCGTATCGGCAACAATATCGAAGATATCGGTTTCAAACATTTTTATGGGTACGTTTAAAAGCTCCGCATTGTCGATTATCTTCTGCCTGTTTATTGGATTATAGCCCGGATCCATGACGAGAAATTCAAGTCCAATTTTATATTTCCCATGCCTTTGGAGTTCCTGCATGCACTTTGCCATCAGCATGGAGTCCTTGCCGCCAGAAATGCAGACGGCTATGTTGTCGTTCTCCTGAACCAATTGATACTGTACTACCGCGTCTATAAATCTGTTCCAAATCTCTTTGCGGTACTTTTTTATTATGCTTCTTTCGATTTCCTGATATTTTTCCATTTTAACCTCTATGTGTCTCACTCGATAATTCGTGGTAACAGTCCTCGAAGCGCTCCAAAAACAAATCAATCTCATCTGCGGTCGTCAGATGGCTCAAGCTTATCCTAAGCGTCGACAGGGCTGCTTTTTTGTCTTTTGTAAGCGCGTAAACCGGCCTTGAAATTGTATTCGGCGCGCAGCAAGCCGATTTGGAAGAAAGATAAATGTCGTAAGTTTCAAGTTTTTGAAGAAGTGCGGGGACTTTCATACCCAGCAAGCTTACATTCAGAATAAACGGCGTCGAATTTGCCGTACTGTTGATGCGGACATTTTCAAATTGCTTAAGCTCGCGGCGGAGAGTTTCATTCAAGGTCTCTACATACACATAGTTTTTTTCGATATCCGGCACCGCAAGAAAAAGCGCCTCGTCCAAAGCCGCAACGAGCGAGAGAGCCGGCGTTCCGCTGCGGTAAGGCGTAGTGCTGATTCCGCCGTGGAGCATCGGTTCAAGCATGACACCCGGCTTTTTCACAAGAGCTCCACAGCCGTTAAGTCCATAAAACTTGTGCGGCGAGAATGTAAACAAATCGACATTTTCGAGCGAAACGGGTATCTTCCCGACCGCTTGAGTAGCGTCTACATGGAAAATACAGTTCGGATATGCAGACAAAATCGCACCGATTTGCTCTATGGGCTGGTGCAGGCCGATTTCGCTGTCTACATAGCAAAGGGAAACCAATATAGTATCGCTCCGCAGGAGTTCCTTCAGCTGATTGAGGTCCACAATACCCTCTTGCGTGATATCAACGTATTCCACTTCAAAACCCGCGTTCTGCAAATACGCCGCCGCTCCGTTCACAGAGGAATGTTCCAGATAAGTCGTTATGATGTGCTTTCCGCGGTTCTTGTACTTATCGGCAACGCCCTTGAAGGCAAGATTGTTCGATTCGCTTGCCCCTGAGGTATATACAATTTCATGCTCCGGTACGCCGAGCGTCTCAAGTGTTCGTCTGGTGCATTCATCAAGTCTAATTTTTGCAAGCTCTCCCAAACGATGGGAGGAATTGGGGTTAGCGATATACTCGCGCGACGTTTTTTCAAAAACAGCCAGCACCTCTCCGCGCACCGGCGTGTTGGCCGCATAATCTAAATAAATCATTTTTCTGTTCTCTTCTTCAAACCTCATGAGGTTAATTAGGCAAACTATTTGCAATGCAAATGTTATATCATAGCCGCAGAGCGGCGATATGATATATAGATTAAAATAAAATATAATGTTCGCTTTGCGAACATTATATCATTTATCAGATATTTGTACAGAGGCAACGTAAGGCAGAAAAAGATTTGCGCTGCGCTATTTATTTATGAGTATACTCCGATAAAAAACTGCGCAATTAAAGCAAATACCACAAGATACAAACTATCTTGTGGTATTTGCTTATTTAGGCTTTATTACTTTAATTCCTATAATTTTTGTCTCTGGCGTTAGCCTCATCCTTAATTTCTTTGCGCATTCCTTTCAAAGCGTCTTCACGCCTCTCATTTTTTTCGCCAAGCTCTTCTTTTGTTTTTGGGTTGTCAGTTTTAGCGATCATTTCATCTGCCAATTCCATGTTATGAATGGTCATATTGATGTTTTTTTGAATATTTTCAACATTATCTTTACGGTTGTCAGGATTTGTTTTCACAAGACCGCCTCCTTCATTTTATAATACTGTCTGCAAGTTTTTATTTATTATTCAAACATACCCATGTGCATTAGACTTTCGCTAGATAAGCCTAAAATGTCATAAAGGATACCATTATGAATGGAATTACATTTTCATCGGTAATACACGTGTGTCTTTTCAAGGGTTTTATATTGACACCTTCTAGTTATAACAATACAATAAACAAAACAAATTATTATATTTTAGGAGGGTATTATGTCTGAAGTTAATCCGCACAAAAATGTCCGTGAGCAACTTATCATCGCAGGCATTCAGGAAATAAACAAATATGGACTTCAGAGCTTTTCTGTTCGCAGAATAGCAAATGAGTGCGGCGTTTCCTGTGCCGCCCCATATAAGCACTTCAAGGACCGTCATTGCTTTGTTGCCGCCATTATCGAATACATTAACAAGCAATGGGGAGACAGACAGCAGAATATTCTTAAAGAAATTCCTAATAACACAAGAAAACAACTTTTGGAAGTCAGTCTCGACTATGTTAGATTTCTGGTGGAAAATCCCCACTTTCGCTCGATAATTATGCTCAAAGACGAAGAATTTGACAGTGAATATAAAAATATGAGGGGCCAGATAAGTGAACTATCCCAGAGCCTAATAAAGAGGTATTGCGAGGAAGCCGGTATATCAAAAAATAATGAAAAACGTAAAACTTATATAGTTAGGTCATTAATCTATGGTGCGGCTCTTATGTTTGATAACGGTGAAATGGAGTACATCGAAGAAAATATGCGGTTCGTTGAGTTTTCGATTGACCGTGAGTTTGATTTACCCTAAAAACGATTTGTGAAAATTGTACATTGACACCAAGGGAGAACATGGTATAATTGCGGAAGGTTATCACTGATAACCTTCCGCTTTGTTTTAACTATAAAAAACATCGCGATACCAGTGAAGAACAAAATAGAATACTTACTTGGAGGTTATTATTATGATTTTTAAAGCAGTATCTGAACTAATCGCGGAACATATCGACTGCGACGTATCTGAAATTACAATGGAAAGCAGTTTCAAGGATTTGGGGATTGATTCGCTTGACACTGTTGAAATGCTCATGGACCTTGAGGATAGATTCGGGAAAGAAATTGAGCTTGACCGGAAGGTTGAAACGGTTGGAGACCTTGTTCGTTTCATAGAAGAAAAAACAAAGGGCTAGTCTTATGATTAAAACAGTGCTATGCGATTTGCTTGGTATAGAACATCCTGTGCTTCAGGGCGGTATGGCCTGGATTTCAGACGGGAAACTGGCAGCCGCGGTATCAAACGGCGGTGGGCTCGGCATCGTTGCGGCGGGAAATGCGCAGGCCGATTATGTTCGGCAACAAATTCGTCTTGCAAGGTCGCTGACGGATAAGCCTTTCGGCGTAAACATTATGCTGCTTAGTCCCTTTGCAGATGAGGTTGCTCAGGTTGTGGCAGATGAAAAGGTTGCTGTTGTTACAACTGGTGCCGGAAACCCTTCAAAATATATGGAGAGGTGGAACGCGGCTGGAGTAAAGGTTATTCCCGTTGTCGCCTCTGTGGCAATGGCAAAGCTTGTAACGCGTCTGGGCGCAGCCGCAGTCATAGCTGAAGGTGGCGAAAGCGGCGGTCACGTTGGTGAACTAACCACATTGACGCTTGTTCCGCAGGTTGGCGATGTAACCGAGCTGCCTGTTATTGCCGCCGGCGGTATCGGTGACGGCAGAGGTGTAGCTGCGACATTCATGCTCGGCGCCTGCGGAGTCCAGATGGGCACAAGATTTCTCGTCGCCGAGGAATGCTCCATTCACCCAAATTATAAAGAAAGAATATTGAAAGCGAACGACATTTCCACAATTGTTACAGGCAAACGGCTTGGACACCCTGTGCGTAGTCTGAAAACCCCCTTTGCCAGAGAGTATTTTAAGGCTGAATACAGTGATATTTCGGACGAGGAACTGGAGGCAATGGGAACCGGTGCGCTGCGTCTTGCTGTGCAGGAGGGCGACTTAAATAACGGTTGCTTTCTCTCCGGACAAATTGCAGGCATGGTTAAAAAGGAACAGCCTGCCGCAGAAATCATTCGTAAGGTAATGGAAGAAGCGGAAATAGTTCTGAAAGGAGCCTGCAAATGGGTAAATTAGCGTTTGTCTTTTCGGGTCAGGGTGCGCAGTACAGCGGAATGGGACAGGAATTATTTATCAGCAGTCATGCATCAGCTGATATATTTCAGCGTGCGGATTCAATCCGCCCCGGCACTTCCATACAATGCTTTAATAGCTCAGACGAGGAGCTGGCGCTAACCTGCAACACGCAGCCCTGTATGTTTGCGATGGAACTCGCCGCTGCTGCCGCCTTAAGCTCATCAGGTATCAAACCCGATGTGGTTGCCGGATTTTCTCTTGGAGAAATTGCAGCGCTGACCTATTCCGGTGCTGTATCCTTTGAGGATGGTTTTCGCCTAGTTTGTCTGCGCGGAGAGCTGATGCAGACTGACGCTGAAAACTTTGACAGCGCCATGGCGGCTGTTCTGAAGCTTGATGACGAAACAGTTGAGTGTCTGTGTGCGCAATTTGAGCGTGTATACCCTGTTAACTACAACTGCCCCGGCCAGATTTCTGTTTCCGGTCTGAGGAGCGAACTTGAGGATTTCATAAAAAGTGTAAAAGCCGCCGGAGGCCGCGCAGTTCCGCTGCGCGTCAAGGGCGGATTTCATTCACCATTTATGGCTGACGCAGCTAAGAAATTTGGAGAATCGCTGAAAAATGTGGCTTTTACAAAGCCACAAATGCCTCTTTATTCCGATTATACAGGACTACCATATGAGGGCGATTTTATTACACTTCTGTCCCGCCAGATATGTAATCCTGTCAGATGGCAGAACATCATCACTCACATGATTCAAACCGGAGTGGACACTTTTATTGAAATCGGCCCCGGGGAAACACTTTGCGGACTGATTTCAAAAACGGATGCTTCAGTCCGTTGCCTTCATGTTGAGGACTGTACCAGTCTCAACAAAACCGTTGAGGAGGTAGGCAGATGCTGAAAGGCAAAACAGCGATTATAACCGGCGGCTCAAGAGGAATTGGAGCCGCAATTGCAATTAAATTTGCGTCACTCGGCGCTAATATTGCCATAATCTATGCCGGAAACCATGAAGCGGCCTTGAAGGTGTGCGAAACATGCAACAAGCAATTTAAAGTAAAATCGTCTGCTTTCTGCTGCAATGTGGCAGATTTTGATGCTTCAAAAAATGCGGTTGCAGATATAAAAACCGAGTTTGGAACGGTAGACATTTTGGTGAATAACGCCGGTATTACGCGTGACGGACTGATTGTGACCATGAAGGAAGCAGATTTTGACAATGTAATCGACACGAACCTCAAGGGCACATTCAATATGATTCGGCATTGCAGTTCGTTTTTTATAAGAAATCACGGAGGCAAGATAATAAATATCAGCTCCGTTGTCGGTCTGACGGGCAATGCAGGGCAGTCAAATTACGCCGCGTCTAAAGCAGGTTTAATTGGGCTTACCAAATCAGTTGCCCGTGAACTTGCCGGCAAAAATATCACCTGCAATGCAATTGCGCCCGGCTTTATTCGAACAGATATGACACAGGCTTTAGAAGACACAACTTCACCGATAGCAGGAATTCCGCTGAAACGTGTGGGCTCTGCGGAGGATGTTGCGGAGGCTGCGGCGTTTCTCGCAGGCAACTGCTCAGATTACATCACAGGCGAGGTTATACGCGTGGATGGCGGCTTAGCCATGTAAGGAGGCATATAAAATGCGAAGAGTTGTTGTAACCGGTATGGGCATTATCAGTCCTATCGGCAATACGATTAAGGATTTCTGGGGCAACCTTATTAACGGAACGCACGGGATTGCTCCCATCACCAAATTTGATACAGCTGAATACAAGGCAAAGCTTGCGGCTGAAGTGAAAAACTTTAATGCCAGAGATTATATGGAAAAGGCAGACATGCTGCGCACCGATTTATATGCACAGTACGCTCTGGTGGCTGCATGTCAAGCAGTGGAGGAAAGCGGCGTAATCGGTACGCTTCCGGCAGAACGTATCGGTGTTTATTTCGGTACCGGAATTGGTGGAATGCAAACTATTACAGACGAAATCGATAAGCTGAGAAGCAGAGGCCCACGAAAAGTTTCACCATATTTTGTACCTATGATGATTGCAAATATGGCGTGCGGAATGATTGCTATACGATTTGATTGCAGGGGGGCCGCAATGCCGTCCGTTACTGCCTGCGCATCGGGTGCAAATGCCATAGGCGAAGCACTTCGTGCAATCCGCCATGGATATGCTGACGCGGTAATAACCGGCGGAGCGGAAGCCGCCATTACAGAATGCGGGGTTGCGGGGTTTATTAATATGCAGGCACTTTCTGTTTCTGAGGATCCTAATGCAGCATCGCTTCCTTTTGACAGCCGCCGCGGCGGATTTGTTATCGGCGAGGGCGGCGCGGCGCTTGTACTGGAAGAATATGAACACGCCGTCAGCCGCGGGGCACATATTTATGGCGAGCTGTTCGGTTACGGCTCTACCTGCGACGCGTACCATATCACAGCGCCTAGACCTGATGCGGAAGGCGGAGGTCGAGCTATGGCTGATGCACTATCTGAAGCAAACTATCTCGGAACAGAATCCATATACATAAACGCCCATGGAACAGGAACACCGCTTAATGATGTTGCGGAAACTCTGGCTATTAAAAAAGCGTTTGGCGAGGAGAAAGCCAAAGAAGTCCTAATAAGCTCTACCAAATCCATGACCGGACACATGTTGGGGGCGGCAGGCGCTGCAGAAGCAATAGTATGTCTTAAAGTTTTGGGCGAAGGAATAGTTCCTCCTACCATCAACCTATTAGAGCCGGATTCCGAATGCGACTTAAACTATACACCCTGCAAGGCAGTCAATTCGAATATAGATCTTGCAGTATCCAATTCTCTCGGATTCGGGGGGCACAACGCTTGTCTTGTATTTAGGAAGGTGTGACTATGGAAGAAAAGGATATCCTCAAATATGCGGGATTGATGCAGGAGTTGGGTCTCACGGGGCTTGAGTTAAGCGAAAACGGTAAGACAGTCCGTTTGGAGAGAATTAGTCCTATTAAAGAAGCTGCTCCGGTAAACACAGCGCAAAGCAAAGTGGTTGAAGAAAAAGGTTCTGATTTAATTAATATTTGTTCTCCAATGGTCGGTATGTTCTACAGCGCACCGGCGGAGAATGTTGCACCTTTTGTACAGGTAGGAGATAAGGTACATAAGGGGGAAGTTTTAGGCATTATTGAATCAATGAAACTTATGAACGAGATTGTTGCCGAGCAAGACGGAACAATTTGCGAGGTCTGCGTTGGGAACAGCGAAATTGTTGATTTCGGTCATGTACTGTTTCGGTTTAGAAGGGATAATGAATGAATCAGGAAGAAATCAAGAAGGTGCTTCCTCATCGAGACAACATGCTCCTTATTGAGGAAGCATACAAGGAAGAAAACACAGCGCACGGCAAATATCATGTTCGCGGCGATGAATGGTTTTTGAAGGGTCACTTTCCAGAAAATCCTGTAGTTCCCGGCGTTATCTTATGTGAGATGCTGGCACAATCCGCCTGTGTACTTTTAAGTGACGTAATGACTGACGGAAAGCTACCTTTTTTCACAGGACTTAACAACGTCAGGTTCAAATCGCCGGTAAAGCCCGGGGATACATTTGAAACCGAGTGCAGAATTGTAAGGGTAAAGCCGCCCTTCTACTTCGCTGAAGGAAGGGGCTTTGTAGCCGGTAATCTTTGTGTTAAGGCGGAGTTTTCCTTCGCCATTACAGGAGAGTGAGGCATGTTTTCCAAAATATTAGTTGCTAACCGTGGTGAAATAGCTGTCCGGATTATCCGTGCCTGCAAGGAGATGGGCATTGATACCGTTGCGGTATTTTCGGAAGTCGATGCGGACGCCCTTCATGTGGCTTTGGCAGATGAGAGCTACTGCATTGGAAAGGCGGATGCCGCCGACAGTTATCTGAACGAAGAACGGATTATTAGCACTGCTCTTGTTTCCGGAGCACAGGCTATTCATCCCGGATATGGCTTTTTATCTGAAAATGCACATTTCGCGCAGCTGTGTGAGAATAACAACTTGGTATTTATCGGACCTACAACAGAAAATATGAAGCTGCTGAGTGATAAGGAACAAATAAAGCGATTGGCTAGCGGTGCAGGGCTTACCGTTATTCCGGGATCGGCAATTCTTGACACTGCTGCGGACGCCGCCCTTGCTGCGGAGAAAATCGGCTATCCGGTTATGCTCAAAGCACGTTCCGGCGGCGGCGGACGAGGAATTCGTCTCGTTCGGAACAAATCAGAGCTTGAAGTAGCTTTTTCATCCGCAGTATCCGAAAGCGCAGCGGCGTTCGGTGACGGCGCAGTATATATGGAAAAATACATACATCCTGCAAGACACATTGAAATGCAGGTTGTGGCGGACGAGGATGGTAAGGTAATTTGTCTCGGTGAGCGCGACTGTTCCATTCAGCGCAAGAATCAAAAACTGATTGAGGAATCTCTCTCACCCGCAGTTGATGAGGCGCAAAGAAACAGGGTCATGGAACAGGTTGCCAAAGCCGTAAAGCAGCTTAAATATGTCGGCGTTGGTACTTTGGAATTCCTCCTTGATGAAACAGGAGCTTTCTATTTTATGGAGATGAATATTCGTCTTCAGGTAGAGCATACCGTAACAGAATCGATCACAGGGATAGACCTTGTGAAGTGGCAAATTCGGATTTCTGCAGGAATTCCTTTGAATCTCGATCAAAAGGATGTTGTTCTGAAGGGTTCGTCCATTGAATGTCGTATCAATGCACTTTCACCGGGAACGGTTGGGTTTTTGCATGTGCCGGGGGGACCATTTGTCCGCTTTGATACCTTCCTGATGCCGGGTGCTCGAATTACTCCATATTACGATTCTTTACTTGGAAAACTAATTGTGTATGCGGCAACTCGAGAGGAAGCTCTCCGAAAAATGAAGGCAGCACTCTGTGAACTGGTTATCGACGGAGTGCCAAACAATGTAGCGGAACAAATTGAAATTGTAAGCAGCGATAAATTTATGAGCGGAAAATACAATCTGGACTTTTTCGCAAAGTGAGGTGTTTCGTTTGTCAATTGCTCAGTTTTTACATAAACCCAAAAATGAACTTGAGAAAGGCGGCAGACAAGCTTACCCTGTGCTCTTAGATGAAAACGAGCCGTCAGAAGTGTGTCCTAACTGCCATAAACAAATTTTATTAAGTCAGATTTGGGGTAATTATCACACCTGTCCCTGTGGGTACCATTTTCGTATGAACGCGCGCCAGCGCATAAGTTTTATAACGGATGCCGATACCTTTCAGGAAACGGATAAAGACATTATCACAAAGGATGCTCTTACCTTCCCAGGTTATAAAAACAAACTTGAAACTACGCAGATTGCTTCCGGCGAGAATGAGGCAGTAATCTGCGGGACTGCCAAAATCGGCGGCAATGCCTGTTGCTTGTTCGTTATGGAACCATACTTTATGATGGGCAGCATGGGAACAGTCGTAGGTGAAAAGATAACGCGCCTATTCGAATACGCAACCGCTCAGCGGCTTCCGGTTGTAGGCTACACCGTATCCGGCGGAGCACGTATGCAGGAGGGTGTTCTGTCGCTGATGCAGATGGCGAAAACCAGCGGAGCAGTAAAACGTCACAGTGATCAAGGTCTGTTTTACCTTACAATTCTGACTGACCCAACGACTGGAGGCGTTACAGCGAGCTTTGCAATGGAGGGTGATATAATCCTTGCTGAACCGGGAGCTACAGTTGGTTTCGCAGGTGCAAGAGTCATTGAGCAGACAACTCGCAAAAAATTACCGCAGGGTTTTCAAAAATCCGAATTTCTACTCGAGCATGGTTTTGCAGATGCAATAATTTCGAGGCAAAAGCAAAAGCAAACTGTTTCCAATCTTCTAAAGCTGCACAGCGGAGGTGAAAGCCATGAGTAAGTCTGCTTTTGATTTGGTTAAGCTTGCGCGTGCCAATAACCGCCCTACTGGTATTGATTACATAGAACATATATTTTCATACTTTTTTGAACTTCATGGTGACAGACGCTTTCAGGACGATCCGGCAGTAGTCGGCGGCCTTGCACTTTTGGATAAACTTCCTGTCACCGTAATTGCGATTGAAAAAGGTCATACTGCTAAAGATCGCATTGCGCGCAATTTTGGTGCACCAAATCCGGAGGGCTACCGAAAGGCCCTGAGGCTTATGAAGCAGGCAGAGAAATTCCACCGTCCCGTTATTTGTTTTATAGATACCTCCGGTGCGTTCTGCGGAATCGGTGCCGAGGAACGCGGACAGGGTCAGGCAATTGCGGAAAATCTGATGGAAATGATGACGCTGAAAACGCCTGTCATCTCCATCTTAGTCGGAGAAGGCGGAAGCGGCGGGGCACTCGCGCTTGCCGTTGCGGACGAGGTATGGATGCTGGAAAACTCAATCTATTCCGTGATATCACCGGAGGGCTGCGCGAGTATTCTGTGGAAGGACTCAGCTCGGGCGGCTGAGGCGGCGGAAAGCTTAAAACTAACAGCGCAAGACGCTCTTTTATTGTCTGTCATTGAAAAGATTATCCCGGAAAAAGAGCTGGGAAAAGGAAGCTTTTACGATGGCATAAAAACTGCCTTATCTACACAGCTAAAGCATTTTATGTCTGTCTCCGGGGAAGAGCTGATTGAAAAACGGTACCGACGATTCCGGTCAATTGGGATTCCCAATCAATAGAAGGTTCTTACAAAACCTTATTCAGCTTCACCACAAAAAAGGTGCGTTTATTACAAGGAGAAAGAACAATGAGTATCTACCAGCAGTTTTGCGAAGAGAGCTTTGATGAAGGCGGAAACCTTATTGAATTCAAAATAAAATGTCCTGAGAATTTCAACTTTGGTTATGATGTAGTTGATCGTATTGCTGAAACAGAGCCTGATAAAACAGCCCTTGTATGGTGCAACACCGAGGGTAAGGAGCTTTTTCTGAACTTTAGGGATATGCAGTTGCTTAGCAACAAAGCGGCAAATGTATTTCGCGCACATGGAATAGTCAAGGGCGACAAAGTGATGGTAATGCTGAAGCGGCACTATGAGTACTGGTATACTGCCGTCGCCCTTCACAAGCTGGGCGCAGTGTTAGTTCCCGTTACGCATATGCTGACTGTTGAAGACATTGAATATCGTATTAAAAGCGCAGGTATTAAAGGGGTGGTATGCACTTCGGACGACGATGCGCCGCAAAAGATCTTGTCGGCAAAAAAGTCATGTAAAAGCCTGTGCTCGTTATGGACGGTTCAGAAAACTGTGGATGGCTATATGAACCTGACAGAGGAAGTGGAATCAGCCTCGGAGCTGCTGGAACGTCAGCAAACATTGGCGGCGGAGCCGATGGTAATGTATTTTACATCAGGGACGACGGGATATCCCAAGGGAGTTATTCACGACCATACCTATCCCCTCTCGCACATAATTACAGCAAAATACTGGCAGCAGACCATCGACGGAGGCTTGCATTTTACCGTTGCCGAGACAGGTTGGGCAAAAACTTCTTGGGGGAAAATCTATGGCCAATGGCTGACCGGAAGCGCAGTAATGGTTTTTGACTTTGACAATTTTGAGCCAAAGCAGCTTATGACAATTATCAACCGATATCAGGTAACGACATTCTGTGCACCTCCCACTGTATACAGGTACCTCGTAAAAAAAGGCATGGTGAATATGCCGAGCCTGAAACACGCCACTACTGCCGGAGAAGCTTTGAATCCCGAGGTTTTTAGTCGCTTTTCTGAGCAAACGGGAATTCCCCTCATGGAGGGCTTTGGTCAGACAGAGTCCGCCTTGATTCTAGGTAACCTTGCAGGCAGCATTTCCTGTCCCTGTTCGATGGGAAAGCCATCACCGCTTTACCATATAGACCTATTAAAGGAAGACGGAACGTCTGCCGAAGTCGGTGAAATTGGCGAGCTTGTTATCGTACCACCGAAAGACGGGAAACAGTCAGGTATCTTTATTGGGTACCATGACAATCCGGCATTATACAAACAGGCTTGGCGCGGAGGTGTATACCATACCGGTGACACTGCATGGAAGGATAAGGACGGATATTTCTGGTTTAACGGTCGGATTGACGATCTAATCAAAACGGGCGGGTTCCGCGTTGGACCTTTTGAAATTGAAAATGTTTTGATGGAGCATCCCGCTGTAATGGAATGCTCAGTGATTGGCGTTCCTGATCAGCTGCGTGGACAAGCAATCAAAGCAGTTGTCGTGCTATCTCCCGGATATGAGGCATCCTCAAACCTACAAAAGGAAATTAGAGAATTCTGCAACACAAGAATGGCTGAATATAAGTGGATTCGCTTTATAGAATTCGTAACATGCATGCCGAAAACTATAAGCGGAAAGATTCGTAAGATAGACTTAAAGGTATAGTTTTATCTCTCGGAAATTTCGATAGAACACTTTATTGGATTGCGGTGGAAAAAGGAGAATGGTTTTGATACCATCCTTCTTGAGACAATTGCCGAGGCCATCCGCTATTTCAACTGCGAACGTCCTATACGTAAACTTAACGGAAAGCCGCCAGTCCAATACAGAATTGGACTGGCGGCTTGATTGCTCTTTTGTGGCTACTAACTATTGACTATTTCAGATGGCATTTGCCCATCCCCTTGCTTTTGTATGACGACGTAATTTACTTTGCCGCGGTTTCAATAAATCGCTGTAGAATGGTTGCCGTCTGAGCGCGGGTAGCGCTGCCCTTCGGGTCAAGGCTGCCTCCGCTACCTTTTATCAGACCCTTGGCCACTGCCCAGCTTACGCTCGAAAACGCCCAATCGGAGGGCTTGTCCGCATAAGCGGAGAGGCTCTCCCCTGCGCTCACATCATAGTTTTTGTATGCGGCGTAGCGATATAAAATTGCCGCCAACTGCTCGCGAGTGAGAGCGTCATCAGGATTAAACTTGCCTGCATAGCCTGTGACAATGTTATTTGCCGCCGCCCAGACCACAGCCTTTGCGTACCAATTGCCGTCGGAAACGTCAGAGAAGGATATCGTTTTTGCTGTTGCAGGCTCATTTTCCAAGCGCCAGAGAATGGTGACGAGCATACCGCGCGTTACAGTCGTATTGGGGCTGAAATCGGTTCCGCCAATCCCCTTCATCATGCCATTACTAGAAACAAATTCAACCGCACTGTAGAACCAGTCGTTTTCTTTCACGTCGGTGAAAGGATTATTCCAAGGCACGCCGACCACATACAGGGAGAAGTGCGTGACCGTAAATGTTGCAAGCTTTGTCGCTGGGTCATAGGTACAGGGAATTTCGGTCATAGTGCCGTCGTTTGCGAGATACCAGACGGTAACATCATTCGCGCTCTCCCCATCCTTAAGAGTATAAGGCAGGGTGACGGTGACTGCGCCGCCGAAATTCGTAATGGTAGTGCTGCCGGAGGAAACCGTCAGCGAAAACACCTGCTTGCCAGGGAGAGTTTCTTGATGCTCTGGTGAAACGTCCTTCATCTCCACCTTGATATCACTCGAGGTTTGGCCGCTGATGCCCTTGAGGGCCTCGGTATCAAACACGAGCTTTGCGCCCTTGTTGTTGTCATCTACCGTCAAGGTCTTCCCGCCGGAAACGAGCTGACCGAGGTTTGAACCTGTCGTACTTCCGCCGTTGTCGATGTGGGTAACCAACGCAGAAGACGTATAGCTGCCCCCGCCGGATGGCGCTGGAGCTGCTGCGGTCGTAAACGTCATGTCGTTTCCGTATGTCGTCCCCTTGGAGTTGACTGCCTTGACCCGGAAATGATATGTCGTACTCTGTGTCAGGCCAGACAATGTTGTGTTGACTGTGGTGTTGCTCGTGCCTGTAACCGGGCTTTGCGCCGCCGTCTCCGATGACCCATAGCCTGCCGTTGTGCCATACTGGAAGGTGACCGTTGTCGAGATGTTATTGGCGTTGACAGAGCCGCCAAGCGTTGCGCCTGTGGATGTGATGCTGCTCGCCGAGCCTGTTATGGCTGCCGGCGCAGTCGCGTCAACCTTGACGCCTCCCGTATTCCCTATAGTATTCAGCACCAGTGACGCATTGTTTCCTGCGCCATCCTTAATCGTTCCGCCGTTGAGAGTGAGCGGCGAACTCACGGTGATACCGTCTGTATCACTGTCGCCGGGCAAGACGGTATATCTAAATGTGAGCGACATGGTGCCGCTGCCGCTGTTGTAAGATGCATGGACATCTGTGCCGCCGATTGTCAGTGCCAGATAAGGCGTGCCGCCTGTGGTGACGACGTTGACTGGTGAACTGAAATTAACCACGAAGTCTAAATTTTGATTTGCTATGTATGTCGCATTTGAAGGTACGGCGACTGATGAAACCGTCGGCGCCGCCAGCGGTGTTACGCTGTTTGAGGCCGCAGAGGCCGCGCCGGTACCGGCGCTGTTTGTTGCCGTTACATTGAAGGTGTAGGCTGTCCCGTTTGTCAGCCCCGTCACCGTGATGGGACTGGCCGCACCTGTCCCTATAAACCCGCCCGGGCTTGACGTAACGGTGTAGCCCGTAATCGCCGCGCCGCCGTTTGATGCTGGAGCCGTAAAGCTGACGGATGCCTGCCCGTTACCGGCTGTCGCCGTGCCGATTGTTGGCGCGCCAGGAACAGTCACGGGGGTGACGCTGTTCGATACTGAAGACGGCGAGCTTGTGCCGACACTGTTTGTAGCCGTCACTGTGAAGGTATATGCCGTCCCGTTTGTCAGCCCCGTCACCGTGATAGGACTGCCTATGCCTGTCCCTGTCTTACCGCCCGGATTAGACGTGACGGTATATCCCGTGATTGCCGACCCGCCGTTGGAGGCCGGAGCCGTAAAGCTGACGGACGCCTGCCCGTTCCCTGCTGACGCTGTGCCGATCGTCGGCGCGCCGGGAGCGTACACGGGCACATACGCCGTGCCGAAGATCGGATATCCGCCGTTGCTGCTTCCGATGTCCGCTGCCCATGTGTTATAAGTACTGCTGTTCGTATAGGTGACCCATGCGCTTAGCGCCGTCAGCAGACTGCCGCCAATTGCAACATTTGATGTGCCGATGCTGTAGGCCGCGCCGTTTGAAAGCGTCCAATTTGTACCGCTTCCCGAGAAGGAATAAATGTCCGTTGCCGTGCCGCTATTCGTTGAAAAGCCCGATGCGGCGCTGCCGAATTTCCAGTAGCAGTCGGCGACGATGCTGGAAGAAGCGCCGCAGACAGCGCCGGGATTCACTCCTGTTACATTCCCCGTATTGTAACAATTGTAAATATAAGTGCCCGCATGGTAACTACTTTCGCCCACTATGCCGCCGGCTGAGCCGTCTGTGCTGTTTACCGCGCCTGTGTTGTAACAGTTGGCTGTCGTCGCCTGAGCATTATAACCCACAACCCCGCCAATGGCGTTATAACCACTAATTGAGCCGGTGTTGTAGCTGTTGGCCACAATTCCATTATTAACGCCAGCGATACCGCCAGCGTGTTTTTCGCTGGCAGAAACGTTCCCCGAGTTGCTGCAGCCGGAAACTGACACCGTACCAGTGTCTTTAATAGTTACGCCAGCCACACCGCCGACATCTTGTGCGCCGATAACCGTCGCGGAATTATGGCAGTTTGTAATTATTGTTTGATTAATTACCCAACCCGCTATGCCGGCGACCCATGCATTGCCGAGAATATAGCTGCTTGTAACATTGAGATTGCTGATGCTGCAGGTGTCTACGCAACCGAACAGCCCCTGCGAATTATCTGTTGTTTTAATATAAATGCCGCTGACGGTTTTGTTATTGCCGTCAAAGTTGCCTTTGAAACGGTTTGCATAAGTTCCGATTGGCGTCCACACGTTGGTCGGTGCCGATGTGCCCCAGTTGGCTAGATTGCTCACATCGTTAAGTATGATGTCTGCTGTCAGTTTGAAATACAAACCATTGTAGCTTGTCCCGTTGTTGACCAGATACGCCAGATTCGCGAGTTGCTGCGCGGTGTTGATTTCATACGGCGCTGAGATTATGCCGCTTCCGCCGTTGAACGGTGTTGCCGGTGCGCTTGTGGGATAGCTCCATGCATCCACCGCCAGCACCGATATTGGCAGCAGGGTCAGCACCATGCAAAGGGTCAGGAAAATGCTCAAAAATCGTTTTTTCATGCTTGATATCCTCTCGTTTTGCCTTGTTTTATTCTTCTGCATCCCGAAAGCCCATAACTAGGGCCGGGAAGCGGTTCATGGGTTTGCGCAGAATACTGTTATAGCTTTTTGCCGCCTCACGCCAGAGCATATGGCTTGTTTCCAGCATTCCGGCGGATGCGCACGCATCGGGACCGTCCCTAGACTGGGCGTACAGTCTCTCGTGCAGACGCAGCTGCTCTTCAAGATCTGCAAAGCTGTTTCGCTTTGCTGACAGCTCCTTGA
>JAEWKA010000006.1 GCA_023386265.1 Bacillota bacterium | reverse complement strand
CGCTTCTTGAAAATTGAAGAAAAAAGTTATACAATAATGACATTCATTGAAAACAAGGGAGATACATATGAACGAAAAAGCTTTAGAATACCTGGAACGAGACAGACTGCACCATATCGACATGCTTGAAACGCTCAGGCGCGGTATCGGAGAGCTGGTCTATGCCGGAGATGACGGCGTCGTCCTTCTGAACTCCGGCTTTACATACATGATAAGCGTTGAGAGCGAAGAAACGCTCGAAAAAGTCTGCGCTATAATAGGAAAAAAGCCTGAGGTAATCTGCGCGCATCAGGCGCGGTTTGTACCGCTACTTCAGGAAAAATATTTGTTTCGAAACAAAATGGAGTGCTTTCAGTCCGCCTATTTGAAAAAGGAGAAACTCGACGAAAAAATCCCGGAGGGTATCAACCTGCGGGATCTTACGAGCGCGGATGCGGACTTTGTTGTGAAGCACTACGATCATATGTCGGACGAGAAATATGTTTCGGAGCGGGTCGAAGCCGGAATGCTCGGAGCCTTCTGTGGCGGCGAGATGGCGGGCTTTATCGGTACTCATACCGAGGGGGCGATAGGTCTGCTTCAGGTTCTGCCGGACTACCGTCGCCGAGGCGTAGCCTATACGCTTGAAGCGGCGATGATTAACTATCTGCTAAATAAGGGCTGGGTACCGCACGGGCATGTTGTGACAACGAACAAAGCGTCCATTCAGCTTCAGGAGAAGCTGGGCATGAGTATTACGGAAAAAACGCTCACATGGATGTTTGACGAATAAATCCGTTGCAAACACTCAGAGATGGCTGCTCTCGAGCAGCCATCTCTGAGTGTTTTATGTGTTATTTAGAGCCGATTACTATTTCGCCGCTGTCCTTGAAAATACGGCACATCCGCTGTTCATTGACGATTGTGAGCTTAGTGTTGCCAATAGTAACGTTTACTGGCGGATATATCTGACTTGCAACAAGCTGGCAAGCCTCTCCGCTTCTGAGCTCATACTCAATATCCGTAATCCGTTTTGTTTTTTTAGAAAGGTTGATATAAAAAATCTTTTGATCAAATTTCAATTTGTCAAGAAGCTGCTGGTATTTCGTATCCAAGTATTCCTGCTCCAGCAGATAATTTATGTTTTTATCATTGTCGTTAGATTTACGGATCAACTCCGGAACTTCATTTTTTAGTTTTTGCAATTCATTGTATAATTTAGGATCCGTTCCGATCGTAACATTTGTTGGAATACGCTGCTCATTACCGATTATTTTAGCTTCGATACCATTGAAGGCAATAACCGAACTTCCCAAGATTATGCCTTTTCCGGAGCTTACAATGACCTTGTCGCTGCTGACAATATTACTGTTTACTATGCTCTCGGCTTTCACGGTTCCCCCTGCAGTGACAAAACAGTTTTCCAGATATTTGCCGGAAACGTTTTTGCCTGCGATAAGCTTTCCTTTATAGCTTCCGTTCATTCCCTGAAAAACCTGGATATTGCCGTCTGCAATAAGTTCTGCGCCCTCTACACTTCCTCTGACAACGATATCTCCGGTAACTTTAACAGTGAAGCCTTCGGTTATGCAGCCGTTGACCGTTAGAGAACCGATAACATCTAGGCTGCCGATAGAACTGTCCACATCTCCGTCAATTTTAATCATCTGTTCAACATTAAAGCAACTGCCGGAAAACTTCAGTTGGCCGTCGCACGTGGCGATAAGAGCCGTATGATCTTCACTTTCGGCTATGTTTTTGCCAATAGGCAGTCTTGGGGCTTTTCCTTCGCGCCCCTTTAAAACAACACCCATGACATTAGTGCCGTCTTCCGCCGGAACGGGTTGAATGATCTGACATATGGGTTGTCCGCTGTGAACGGGCTGAAGCCAGTTTAGGTTTTTGTAATCAACCAAATCGTTTTCGTCGGATTCAAAGCTGATTTCCTTCTCCCTTGCAAATAGCTCAATGACTTTTCCGTCTTCTCCGTTGCGTGCCGGCTTGCCCACAGCTATAGTAAAAATCTTAAGTACAGTGTTGCTCCTGAGCAGTTCGATGAGCAGATCATTATCAACTCCAAAAGCAATGCCCGCATTGTCAAGCTCGGCTTTCAGCCGCTCGAAGCTCAAGGTTGTGCCGCCGCCGATAGGAGGAATAATACAGCCATATGCTGTCATCTGATCACGGGCAACATAAGTTTCCAATTGCATATCAGAAGAGAAAATGACGGATTCCGACGTGCTTTCCCCATTATCGAAAAGCTCTTCAGCGGCGTCGATTTCTTTGAGCAAAGCAATCGCCTTTTCGTTAAGACTATTCCAGAATGCGTTTTCTTCCGCAATTATGCTGCCGCTGTGCAGAAAGAATTCGCTCACATTGTTTTTTTCTAAATCTTTTATACCCAGCTTCTGAGCAAGTCTCGACATTGGTATTTCCGGAGTGCCTAATGAGCGGTCCACATTAGGCGAGGCAACAGTAAGCTCGGATGACGCAACTGCAACGCTCTCGTCCTCCGGAGATGAAACCGGTAAATTGATTTGAGCGCTTGCGCTTTTCATCTGCTTGTTCTTTGAGAAGAAATTCAATGATTAGTTCCCTCCTTAAAATATCGGAAAGATGCTAGAATAACAATTAGAGTACCAATGTTATTATTTCATGAAATATGAAGCATTACAAGCCAAAGAATATATATACTGCACAAAAACGCAAAAAATAAAGGCCATGCTCTTTGTAATCAAAGCACAGCCTTTATAAAAGACGTTGGAAGTTCCTTATTCAGATATAGTATTGTTTTTGATCGCGGAACCAAAGAATCAGGTTCCACTGCCGCCATAGTTCGACAGCACACGAGCAGAAGGATCATTCACGTTGCAGCCCTCCCAGCTCTTGTTCGGCATCCAGAAATCATCTACCATTTCGGCCTGACCGGGATAGTATTTTTCAAACAGGTCGCGATAAAGCAGCGATTCCTTCGTAAATGGTGTTGCAAAGTTGTATTTTTTACATCCTTCGGAAAATGCCGCATCTGTGTAGAGACTTTCGGCGTATTCCTTGAGGTCGTCGACCAGCGAATGACCCACAGCGTCGGAGAACGCGGCCTTTTCACGCCAGAGTATGTTATCCGGCAAATAGTTCCCGCCTTCGAAAGCGTGACGAAGCAGGTATTTGCCCATGTTATAGGAGTTCATTTTCATCTCAGCGGGGATGCTCATAACGTACTTGACGAAGTCTAGGTCGCCGAAGGGCACACGCGCTTCAAGAGAGTTCACGGCTATGCAGCGGTCGGCACGGAGCACGTCGTACATGTGCAGCTCGCGTATGCGCTTTTCAGACTCAAGCTGGAAAGCCTCGGCAGACGGCGCAAAGTCCGTGTACTTGTAGCCGAAGAGCTCGTCCGAAATTTCGCCAGTAAGCAAAACGCGTATATCAGACTGCTCTTGAATAGCCTTGCAGATGAGGTACATACCCATGCTCGCTCGAATCGTCGTGATGTCATAAGTCCCTAGGGCGGCAACGACCGTCTCGAGCGAGGAGATGACATCGTTGCGATTAATGATTATTTCCTGATGCTCACTGCCGATGAAATCGGCCACTATTTTTGCGTACTTCAGGTCAATGGCATCCGTCTCCATGCCTATTGCAAAGGTGCGAATCGGATGGTTCAAAAGCTTTGTAGCGATTGCGCAGACAAGAGAGCTGTCAAGTCCGCCGGAGAGCAGGAAGCCCACGGGGACGTCCGCGTCCAGACGCTTTGCAACGCCCATAGAGAGCTTGCGGCGTATATTGGTGCAGACATTCTCTAAATCGTCGGAGACGGGTTCGCGGCGCTCAGCGATATCGCAGTAGCAGACGAATTTTCCGTCCGCGTAATAGTGCCCGGGAGGGAAGGGCTTAATCTCGTCTGAGAGACCGACAATATTCTTCGGTTCAGAGGCAAAAATCATTTCTCCTTTTTTGCCTTTGCCGTAATAGAGGGGTCTTATGCCAATAGGATCACGGGCAGCGATAAACGAATTCTTTTTGCAGTCATATATGATAAGCGCGAATTCCGCGTCCAGCATATCAAACATTTCATAGCCGTATTTTTCATACAGCGGAAGCAGAATTTCGCAGTCTGATTCACTATTAAAGCTATACTCGGAGGAAAGCATATTCTTTAAATTTCGAAATCCATAGATTTCGCCGTTGCACACGACGAAATTGCCGTTTAGGGCAAAGGGCTGCATGCCGCTCTCGTTGGTATCCATAATGGCAAGCCTGTGAAAACCAAGCCTGCCGGCGGGAGTATCAATGATTCTGGTCATGTCTGGTCCGCGAGTCTTGGACTTAAAGAAGCCCTCCATAAACTCGCCCTGCGGGATTTCGAAATCCTCAGCGCCAATAATTGAACACATATTTTTTCCTCCAAAAAAATAATTTTATGGGGTCGGACGTAATCCGCCCCGGATTGAAAGGGTAATATAAAGCCGCAGGGCGCCCCCAATTCTTCAGGGACGCCCTGCAGTTATAGCTTCAGGCGTTTATTTAACGCTGAAGAGCAGATCGCCGTAAGAGGGATAGGGCCAATAGGATTTTGCGGTGATTGTTTCGAGCTCGTCAGCGGAGATGCGCAGCTCGCTCATTGCGGGGATTACGTTGTCCTTGTAGTAATTTGCAAGCTCCGTCGCTTCGGGATGCTCTTTTGCGTCGAGGAGAACCTTCTCGAGATCAGTTGTCTTATTATAGAGGTTTGCAGCGCCGCGTGCAAGAATTTTCAATGTTTCTGCCTCATAAGTGCAATCTGCGTTGGGAACAAAGGCTTTTTTGGAATTCGCCGTGTCGGAAAGAGTCTTGGAATAGGCTGAAACTGCGGGCATAATGTCCTTCTTAGCCATGTCGAGCATGGTGAGCGCCTCGATATTTATGACCTTGGTGTAATTTTCCATCACGATCTCATAGCGGGACTTAATCTCCGTTTCGGTGAGAACGTTATGCGCGGTGAAGAGCTTAATGCTCTTATCGGAGATGAAGCTGGGCAAGCAGTCAGGGGTCGTCTTAAGATTGGGCAGACCCCTCTTAAGTGCTTCCATGATCCACGCGTCGTCATAGCCATTACCGTTAAAAATTATGCGCTTATGCTCGCTGATGGTCTTCTTGACGAGGCTGTTGAGAGCAGCAGTGAAATCCGTTGTGCCCTCGAGCTCGTCGGCAAACTGCTTGAGTATTTCTGCGACGGCCGTATTAAGTACGAAGTTCGGTCCGGCGATGGAGAGGGAAGAGCCGGGCATACGGAACTCGAATTTGTTGCCGGTGAAGGCAAAGGGGGAGGTTCTGTTTCTGTCGGTTGTATCCTTTGGGAAGTGAGGCAGAACGTCAACGCCGATCGTCATCTGTTCCTTCACACGGTCGGAGTATGCGCTGCCCGAATCGATAGCAGTAAGAATCTCAGTCAGCTCGTCGCCAAGGAAAACGGAGATGACTGCCGGAGGCGCCTCATTCGCACCGAGACGGTGGTCATTTGCGGCTGATGCGACTGATACACGAAGCAGCTCCTGATAATCGTCGACCGCCTTGATGACAGCGCAGAGGAAGAGCAGGAACTGGGCGTTTTCGTGTGGAGTTTCGCCCGGCTCAAGAAGATTGACGCCGGTATTTGTGGAAATAGACCAGTTATTATGCTTGCCGCTGCCGTTGACGCCAGCGAAGGGCTTTTCATGGAGCAGGCAAACAAGATTGTGGCGCTTTGCCACCCTCTGCATCAGCTCCATAGTGAGCTGGTTGTGGTCAACAGCGATATTAGTGGTCGTGAATATCGGCGCAAGCTCGTGCTGAGCGGGCGCAACTTCGTTGTGCTCAGTCTTCGCGAGAATGCCGAGCTTCCAAAGTTCATTATCAAGGTCTTCCATGAATTCCTTCACCCGGGGTTTGATAATGCCGAAATAATGGTCGTCGAGCTCCTGACCCTTGGGAGGTCTGGAACCGAAAAGGGTACGTCCGGTGTATATGAGGTCCCGGCGCTTCTCGAATACTTCCTTGTCAATGAGGAAGTATTCCTGCTCGGGACCGACAGTTGTCTTGATGCTTGTCACGTCTGCGTTTCCGAAAAGCTTCAGAACTCGCATGGCCTGAATGTTAATGGCCTGCATGGAACGAAGGAGCGGGGTTTTCTTATCCAGAGCCTCGCCGCCGTAGGAGCAGAAAGCGGTAGGGATGCAGAAGGTGTTGTCTTTAATAAAGGCATAGGACGTGGGGTCCCAAGCAGTGTAGCCTCTGGCTTCGAAGGTCGCGCGAAGTCCGCCGGATGGGAAGCTGGATGCGTCGGGTTCGCCGCGCACAAGTTCCTTGCCGGAGAATTCCATTATGATCTTCCCGTCGCTGGTGGGGGAAATGAAGCTATCGTGCTTTTCAGCCGTAATACCGGTCATGGGCTGGAACCAGTGAGTGAAGTGAGTCGCGCCCTTTTCAATTGCCCAGTCCTTCATTGCATTGGCAACAACGGTAGCTACTTCGATGTCAAGCAGCTTGCCGTCTTTTATTGTCTTCTGCATGGCGGTATAGGTTCCCTTGGGCAGCCTTTCCTTCATGACGGAATCATTAAAAACCATCGACCCAAATATCTCTGCTACTGAACTCATATTGCATTCTCCTTTACGGTTAAAGATGTTTAAAAATAAAAAAAGCGACAAAAACACGCAGAAATGCTTCCTGCGGCGCCTTTGCCGTTCATCATGCGGATACTTTAACACTATATGCTTTTTTTGTCAAGACCTCCACTATACATCAAAATAGATGAATTTAAAATTTCTGGTCGAAAATGAATGTTGAAAATAACAGAATTGCAAAAATCGGGACAGGCAGTCGAAAATCATATTGACAACAATATTAATATACTGTATAGTAAACCCCACGAACAAAGGCGTTCATTACATGGGAAACCAAGTCAATGACCGCCTTTGTTTTTATTTTTAAGTTTATGGATGTGAAGACCATGCTGAAAAAAGAAGGCGAAGTAAGAATTCCATCTGGCTGTGCAATTTCAGGTTTGATTTCCAAGAAGGGTAAGAGTATCTGCGGAGACAAGGTCGTCGAGTCGATGACCGTAATGCACGAGAGGTCTAACGGCCTTGGCGGCGGTTTTGCGGGATATGGCATTTACCCTCAGTACAAGGACCTGTATGCACTGCATATTTTTTATGACGATATGCGTTGCCGTGAAGAATGCGAGAAGTTCATCGACGAGGTTTTTGAAGTAGTGAACCTTTCGAAAATTCCTACCCGCAAAACGCCGAAGATTACGAATGAGCCGCTCATTTGGCGCTATTTCGTTGCTCCGGCACATAACCGCCTGAGAGACAGTCAGCTTGACGAAAAGGAATACATAGCAAGAGCGGTCCTGAGAATTAACAGGGACATAGACGGCTGCTATGTCTTTTCGAGCGGCAAAAACATGGGCGTATTCAAGGCAGTAGGTTACCCCGAGGATGTCGGCGAGTTCTACCGTCTTGACGAATACCAGGGCTACAGCTGGACGGGACACGGACGTTATCCGACGAACACTCCCGGCTGGTGGGGCGGAGCACACCCATTTTCGCTTCTTGACTATTCGATAGTACACAACGGTGAGATTTCCTCCTATGATGCAAACCGCCGTTTTATTGAAATGTTCGGTTATACCTGCACCCTGCAAACGGATACAGAGGTCATTACCTACATTTTCGACTACCTCCTTCGTCGCCAAAAAATGACGCTTGAGGAAGCGGCTTCCGTCATTGCGGCTCCGTTTTGGTCGGTCATAGACACGATGCCGCCAGAGGAAAGACAGAAGCTGAGCTTCCTTCGAAACACCTTCGGCAGCCTTTTAATTACAGGGCCGTTTTCAATCCTTCTCGGCTATGAGGGAGGGCTTATGGCTCTCAACGACCGCCTTAAGCTGCGGTCAATGGTGTGCGCAGAAAAGGACGATATGGTCTATTTTGCGAGCGAGGAATGTGCTATCCGCGTAATGGAGCCGAATCCGGACAGGATTTGGGCTCCGCGCGGCGGCGAACCTGTTATCGCCAATCTAGAAGGAGGTCTTAGCTGATGGCACCTCAAATGCTTTCACCCGATTTCGAAATATTGCGCGACCCAACCCGCTGCATAAAGTGCAGAGTGTGTGAGCGTCAATGCGCAAACGAAGTCCACAGATTTGACGAAGACCTCAACATGATGCTCTCTGACGAAGATAGATGCGTTGACTGCCAGCGCTGCGTCATGCTTTGCCCGACCCGCGCACTCAAGATTCGCGAGACTGAGCAGGTCTTCCGGAAAAACGCCAACTGGCGTGAGCAGACAATAAAGGAAGTCTACCGTCAGGCGGAAAGCGGCGCGGTTCTTCTTTCCTCAATGGGAAATCCGGAGCCCCTGCCCGTTTACTGGGACCATATATTGATAAATGCTTCGCAGGTCACGAACCCTTCCATCGACCCGCTGCGCGAACCGATGGAGACAAAGGTCTATCTCGGTAAAAAGCCGGATCTAATTGAGCGGAACCCTGACGGCACCATGAAAACCGAGATGGGTCCTCAGCTTGAGCTTAAGCTTCCCCTTATGTTCTCGGCTATGAGCTTCGGCTCTATCAGCTACAACGCTCACAAGAGCCTTGCGCTGGCGGCAACCGAGCTCGGAACCTATTACAACACGGGTGAGGGCGGTCTGCACGAGGACTTCTATCAATATGGAAAAAATACTATAGTACAGGTCGCCTCGGGCCGCTTCGGCGTCCATAAGGGCTATCTGGAAGCGGGCTCCGCAATTGAAATCAAAATGGGTCAGGGCGCGAAACCCGGCATCGGTGGGCATCTGCCCGGCACTAAAATTGTCGGCGAGGTTTCCCGCACAAGAATGATACCGGAGGGCTCGGACGCGATTTCCCCCGCCCCGCACCACGACATTTATTCAATCGAGGATCTGCGTCAGCTCGTCTATTCGCTCAAGGAAGCAACGAACTATACAAAGCCTGTAATTGTAAAGGTCGCCGCCGTCCATAACATCGCGGCGATAGCTTCCGGCATTGCAAGAAGCGGTGCGGACATCATCGCAATCGACGGCTTTCGCGGAGGCACGGGCGCCGCGCCCACACGTATTCGTGACAACGTTGGCATCCCCATAGAGCTTGCTCTAGCATGCGTTGATCAGCGGTTGCGCGACGAAGGTATACGCAATAACGTTTCATTAGTCGTCGGCGGAAGCATCAGAAGTAGCTCCGATGTCGTCAAGGCCATTGCCCTCGGCGCGGACGCCTGCTATATCGCAACATCGGCGCTTCTAGCAATGGGCTGCCACCTTTGCCGCACCTGCCAGACGGGCAAATGCAACTGGGGCATCGCGACTCAGAGACCGGAGCTTGTGAAGAGACTCAATCCCGATATAGCCTACCCGAGACTTGTAAACCTTCTAACTGCGTGGGATCACGAGATTAAAGAATTGATGGGCGGAATGGGCATTAACTCCATAGAAGCCCTCCGTGGCAACAGACTGATGCTCCGCGGTGTGGGTCTGAATGAAAAAGAGCTTTCCGTCCTTGGGATAGCTCACGCAGGGGAGTGACAACATGAAGAGAGTTTACGTAAACGAGCAGTGGTGTCTCGGCTGTCACCTCTGCGAATATAACTGCGCCTTTGCAAACACCGGCAAAAAAGACATGGCCTCCGCGCTCATGAATATCAAAATTCGCCCTAATATCAGAGTTGAGGATGACGGCAAGGTGTGCTTTGCCGTGTCCTGCCGCCACTGTGACGAGCCGTTCTGCGTCACGAACTGCATAACGGGTGCGCTGACAAAGGTTGGCGGCGTGATAACGATTGACAGGAACAAATGCGTTGGCTGCTACACCTGCGTGCTTAGCTGCCCCTACGGCTGCGTCACGCCGACTGAGCAGGGCGTCATGCAAAAATGCGAGCTCTGCACTGCGAACAGCGGAACGCCAAAGTGCGTATTGGGCTGCCCCAATAACGCCATCGCCTATGAAGAGAGGTGAAGCAGATGAAATACGTAATTATAGGAAATTCTGCAGCCGCAGTAGGCGCGATTGAGAGAATCCGTGCGCTCGACAAGGACGGCGATATAACGGTTATCAGCAATGAGGGGCACCACACATATTCAAGGCCGCTTATCTCATATCTGCTTCAGGGCAAAACGGATAGGGAGCGCATGAAATACAGGGCCGACAGCTTCTATGAGGATTTAAACTGCAGGACCGTTTTCGGAAAAACCGTCATAAAGCTCGATAAGGACAAAAAAGCAGTTGAGCTCGACGACGGAGAGAAAATTCCTTATGACAAAGTGCTTGTAGCAACAGGCTCCTCGCCCTTCGTTCCACCCATGGAGGGGCTAGTTACAGTATCGAAACGCTTCAGCTTCATGTCACTTGATGATGCGGACGCTCTGGAAAAGGCGCTTTATCCCGAAGCTCGCGTGCTCATCGTCGGCGCGGGACTAATAGGACTTAAATGCGCGGAGGGCATCCTCGCACGTGTCGGTAAAATTACTGTCATCGACCTTGCACCGAGGATACTCTCCAGCATACTCGACGAAGAGGGCGCAAAAAGGGTGCAGAGCCATCTTGAAAAGCAGGGAATTGATTTCCGACTCGGCGTCTCGGCAAAGAGCTTCAGCGCAAACAAGGCGGAGCTCACAAGCGGGGAAACGCTGGAATTTGATATCCTTGTAGCTGCCGTCGGCGTGAGACCGAACGTGAGCCTTGTTAAGGACGCGGGCGGGGAAGTCGACAGAGGAATTCTTGTCGATGATAATATGCAGACGACTATACCGGACGTTTACGCTGCGGGAGACTGTGTTGTGAGCTATGATATTTCCTGCGATACAAAACGTATCCTCGCAATTCTTCCTAACGCCTATGTTGGCGGGTTCAATGCCGGAGGGGCAATGGCAGGCGGCAAGGTAACGCAGATGAAGGCAATGCCGATGAACGCCATTGGTTTCTTCGGACTGCACATAATAACCGCAGGCAGCTACGAGGGCGAAACCTTCGAGATGCAGGACAAGGAAAACTATAAGAAGCTGTTTTATGCAGACGACACTCTGAAGGGCTTCATCCTCATTGGAGACGTTGATAAAGCGGGTATCTACACCTCGCTTGTCAGAGAAAAAACACCCCTATCCGGAATTGATTTTGCTTCTGTATGCAAAGAGCCTTCTCTCATTGCTTTCGGGCGCAGCTTTCGAGACGAAAAATTAGGGGGGAAAATCTTATGAAAATTGATTGCACAGGCAAAAAATATGATATACTGAACAGAGAAATTGCCGCTCTTGAGGGCGACATTACTCTCGATAATTGCTGCGGTCAGCGTTTCATTGCGGCGGGAGCCTCGAACAAGACCCTCACAATTAACGGAATCCCCGGAAACGCTCTGGGCGCCTATCTTGACGGTGCAGAAATCATCGTCCGCGGCAACGTGCAGGACGCGACCGGCGACACGATGAATGACGGAAAAATCATCATCAACGGCAGCTGCGGAGACGCTGTTGGCTACGCGATGCGCGGCGGCAAAATCTTCGTCCGTGGAGACGTCGGCTACAGGGCCGGTATCCACATGAAATCCTACAAAGAAAAGGTGCCGGTTATAGTCATAGGCGGTAAATGTGGCAGCTTCCTCGGCGAGTATCAGGCGGGCGGGGTTATTATAGCTCTCGGGCTCGGATATGACGACAAGGACGTGTTGGACAGCTTCTGTGCGACCGGAATGCACGGCGGAAAAATTTTTATTCGCACGAATGAGCTCAACGCAAAGATCACTCCGCAGATTTGTGTAACGACGGCGTCAGACGATGATATAGCCCAGATAGCTCCATTTATCAAGGAGTTTTGCATGTGCTTCGGAATCCCCGAAGCTGATGTATATAACAAGAATTTCCAGGTTCTCTCGCCAAATTCTTCAAATCCTTATAAACAGCTTTACGTTCAGAACTAGACGGAGGCAAAATTATATGTTATACTCTATTGATGAAGTTCTTGATTATGTGAGAGAGGAGGACGTGAAATTCGTCCGCCTCGCATTTTGTGATGTATTTGGCACCCCGAAAAACGTGTCGATTCTCGCGTCAGAGCTGGAAAACGCGTTTCGCAATGGGATATCAGTCGATGCCGCCGCAATCGCCGGCTTCAGCGAGGAGAGCCATTCAGATATTTATCTGTTTCCTGATTTGATGACGCTTTCACTTCTTCCATGGCGTCCGTCGCACGGAAAAGTTGTGCGCATATTCTGTGACATTAAGCTGACAAACGGGGACGACTTTGAGCTGTACCCCCGCGTTCTGCTAAAAAAAGCTGTTGCGGAAGCAGCAAAAAAAGGTCTCAGTTGTTATTTCGGATCGGAATATGAGTTCTATCTCTTCAAAAATGATGAAAATGGTATGCCTACAGGGATACCGATGGACTCGGCCGGTTACATGGACATCGCACCGGACGACCTAGGCGAAAATGTCCGCCGCGAGATTTGTCTCACCCTAGAGGAAATGGGCATGTCTCCGGAATCCTCCCACCATGAGGAAGGCCCGGGACAAAACGAGATTGACTTCCGTTACAGCGATCCTGTTTCGGCGGCAGATAATTCAATAACCTTCAAAACCGTTGTTAGAACTGTCGCGTCAAGAAACGGACTCACAGCTCTTTTCGATCCAAAGCCCATCGCAAACGCCTCCGGCTGCGGGATGCATATTAACGTCTCGCCCAGCATGGCAAAGGGCGGCGAATACTTCGATTCCTTCATGGCGGGCATACTAGAGCATGTTTCCGATATGACGCTTTTTTTAAATCCTACGGCTCAGTCCTATCTGCGCCTTGGAAGCCACAAGGCTCCGCAATATATAAGCTGGTCACCTCATAACCTTTCGCAGCTAATCCGCGTTCGGAAAGAGCGCCGCATCGAGCTTCGCTCGCCGGACGCTCACGCGAACCCTTATCTCGCCTATGCGCTTTTAATCTATGCCGGACTCGACGGCATTGAACGTTCACTTACTCCTCCCCCCTCTGCCGATTTTAACTTTTTCACCGCTAGCGAAGAAAAGCTTTCGGGCTATAAAAAGCTGCCTGATTCCTTTGCGAAAGCGGCAAGCGCCGCGAAAAGCAGCGAATTTATTAAAAAGCACCTGCCCCCTCAGATTATCGAAGAGTTTGCTTCCAGCGGGAGATAAAAAAGCAAAAATCTGATTGAAGGGGGAGGCTAAAATGTTAAGCGACAGAGCGCAATCAAGCGTGCTGGTGGTATCTGCTTCACAGAAGATAACCGACCTTTTCAATGAGCTGTTACCCTCCGGCGCATTCAATCCGATTGTTTCCGCGTCAAGCTGCAACGAGGCCAAACGCGTGCTGATTTCTGCGGAATATGATATAATAGTTATAAATGCTCCGCTGACAGATGAATTCGGTTCGGACTTCGCACTTGATTTGGTTCAGGACAGTTCTTCCGCGGTTCTTTTGCTTGCGTCCAGCGATATTTACGGAGAGGTATCAAGCAAGGTTGAAGGCTATGGCGTCATGACCTTATCGAAACCTTTAAACCGCACCACTCTATATACCGCCATGACTCTTGCATTTGCTACGCGCGCGAGACTTCGCGTAATGGAAAAGAAAAACAAGAGTCTTTCGGCAAAAATGAGCGAGATGCGCATTGTCAACAGGGCAAAATGGGCGCTCATCGAATCGCTGGGAATGACAGAGGAGCAGGCTCACCATTATATCGAAAAACAGGCTATGGATTTGCGAATGCCGAAGGGCGATATCGCTGTCAATATCCTGAAAACCTACGGAAAATAAGAGGTCAGTCTACAGACTTCTTTAAAATACAAAGATGGCGGCTAGAGGGGCCGCCCGTCTTGATTTAAAAAGGGAGATAGTATGAGTAAGTACATTTTTGTAACTGGCGGCGTCGTCTCAGGTCTGGGCAAAGGGATTACTGCCGCGTCTTTGGGGAGACTCCTCAAAGCAAGAGGGCTTAAGGTCGCGGCACAGAAGCTCGACCCCTATATCAATGTCGACCCCGGAACGATGAGTCCTTATCAACACGGAGAAGTCTATGTCACGGAAGATGGCGCGGAGACCGACCTCGATCTCGGTCACTATGAACGCTTCATCGACGAGGATTTGAACAAGTATTCGAACCTCACGACAGGCAAGGTTTACTGGAACGTACTTAATAAAGAACGTAGGGGAGAATTTCTGGGCGAGACAGTCCAGGTCATCCCCCATATCACCAACGAAATCATTGATTTTATATACAGCGTAGGCAAGAAGACTAATGCGGACGTCGTCATCACCGAAGTCGGTGGTACCACGGGCGACATCGAAAGTCAGCCCTTTCTTGAGGCCATACGCCAGATAGCTCTTAAAGAGGGACGTGAAAACGCTCTCTTTATCCATGTTACCCTCGTTCCTTTCCTGCGCGGTTCGGACGAGCATAAGTCAAAGCCCACCCAGCACTCCGTCAAGGAGCTTCGGGGCATGGGCATAAATCCCGACATTATCGTGCTCCGCTGCGACCAGCCTCTGGAGGAGGATATTTTCCGCAAGATTGCCATGTTCTGCAACGTGAAGTCCGACTGCGTCATAGAGAATGTTACGATACCCATCCTTTACGAAGCACCGCTGATGCTCGAAAAGAGCAACTTTTCGGACATCGTCTGCCGTGAGCTGAACCTCAAAACGCCCCCTCCCGATATGAAGGAGTGGAGAGAAATGATTGACCGTATCAAGAGCCGCAGCAGGGAAATAACAATTGCCATTGTCGGCAAATACGTCCGCCTGCATGACGCGTATCTCTCCGTTGCGGAGGCGCTTCGCCACGCCGGATATGAGCAGCAGACTCATGTCAAAATCAAGTGGGTAGACAGCGAAACGGTTACCGATGAAAACTGTGCTACAACCTTTGCAGATGTTGATGGCATCCTAGTTCCCGGCGGCTTCGGCGGCAGAGGAATTGAAGGCAAAATCAGCTCCGCAAAATACGCCCGTGAGCACAACGTTCCGTATTTCGGTATTTGCCTTGGCATGCAGATTGCGGTCATCGAATTTGCCAGAAATGTCTGCGGACTTAAGGACGCGAATTCTGGCGAATTTGACAGCGAAACGCCCCATAAGGTCATCGACTTCATGCCCGACCAGAACGACCAGATGGACAAGGGCGGCACGATGCGTCTTGGTACCTATCCCTGCCAGATTGTGCCCGGCACTATGCTCAGCAAATGCTACAGCTCGGAGCTGATTCATGAGAGACACCGTCACCGCTATGAGTTCAGTAATGATTACAGAGAGATTATGATTGAAAAGGGCATGGTTATCGGCGGCACCTCTCCCGACAAGAGGATAGTTGAAACTATCGAGCTTCCGCAAAATGACTTCTTCGTAGGCTGCCAGTATCATCCCGAATTCAAGAGCCGCCCCAACAGGGCGCACCCGCTGTTTTTGGGACTGGTAAAGGCTTCACTCGAAAGAACCGAAAGGCTCGGTCAGAAAACAGAGTAAAGAATAAATCATGCGCCGTTTGGTGCTGTTATAATTAATAGGTCCGGTACATTGTACCGGACCTATTATAGTTTCGAAGCGATATGTGACTTAGTCAATTGACTTTGTTCTGTGATCTGCATATACTTAAAAATAATACCAAGAAGTGAATCAAGACTTTTGCGGAGGTTTATACATGGATAAAAGAAAAATGCTTCGAATAGCAGTGCCTGTCCTGATTGTGCTCTTCATTGTAGGTATATGGGCGTTCAAGAACATTGGGGACCGCAATGAGGAACCGGTCATACCTGCCGAAAGCGACTCTTCCACTCTGACGGCGGAAGAGGAAGCGGATTTTGCGCTCAACGCTCAATCAATGGATATGGATAAGCTGACAAGTTATGGTCTGCCGATAATTGTTGATTTCGGGGCGGGCTGGTGCGGACCCTGCAAGGAGTTTGCGCCGATACTTGATGCGATGCATGAGGAAATGCTCGGCAAGGCAATAATCAAGTATGTCGACACCGACGATTACCCGGAAATAGCAAGAGAGTTTCCTGTAACAGTCATACCTACGCAAGTGTTCATAAATTCGGACGGCACACCCTATGTACCGAGCAAGGACATGGGGATCGAATTTAAAACATATACAGACAAGGTCAGTGGAAAAACGGTATTTACTGTCCATGAGGGTGGGCTGACCGAGGACCAGCTTCGCGCTATTCTGGTGGATATGGGGGTAAGCCAATGACGGCGCTGCTCGAAGGCCTTACGGCACAGATAACGGCAAATTGGTGGCTCGCGCCAGTGCTGGCATTTTTAGCTGGTCTCATCGCGTCGTTTTTGCCCTGCTCGCTTTCCAGCATACCGCTCATCATCGGATATGTCGGCGGAACGGATCAGCGTGATCCGAAAGCGGCTTTTCGCCTCTCGCTGACCTTTGCGGCAGGAGCGGCCGTGACCTTTTCAGTGCTGGGAGTAATAGCCTCGGCGGCGGGAAAGCTTTTAGGCTCCGCATCCTCCTGGTGGTATATCATTCTGGGAGTGCTGATGGTGCTAATGGCATTGCAGACCTGGGAGATTTTTGAAGTAATCCCTTCAAGTTATCTCGTTTCAAAGAACAAGAAGAAGGGGTATGCGGGAGCTTTCATTGCCGGAATACTAGGCGGTATTTTCTCGTCTCCCTGCTCCACCCCCGTTCTTATCGCGCTGCTTGCGATAGTTGCGGGGAAGGGGAGCGTCTTATGGGGGATTGCACTGCTCCTTTTTTATTCGATGGGGCACGGCGTTCTGGCGGTCATCGTGGGTACATCGATAGGCTTTGTAAAAAAGCTGTCGTCCAGCGAAAGATACGGGAAATTGAGCGCGAAGCTCAAATATGCTATGGGAGCTTTGATTTTGCTTATTGGTTTTTATATGTTTTATCTTGGGTTTTAAGAATAAGCACGTTAAAAAAGGGATGTCCGGAACTCGACCGGACATCCCTTTTAGTTTATATTTACAGTTTTCGAATCAGCGCAATCCATAAGATACTTCTTGACACCGCTCCACGCGTATCCCTTTGCGAGCGTTTCAATGTCCGCACCTTCAGGAGGGGGTATCTTTTCAAGCCTTTTAAGGTCAAAGCCATCTTTGAAAAGGAGAGATTTGCCCATTCCGGCGTCTAAGGCCTTGCAGGGGCAGCCATAAATACAGCCCAGACAGAAATTGCACCCATTTCCAAAAACGGGTTTTCCGTTCTCCATCGTTATATTTCCCGAGGGACAGTGCTCGCAGCACCAGCCACAGCCGGTACAGGCATCGCTAACTTGTATGTTTTTTCCGAAGTGGTGAGCGCCGAGGTGCTCAATTCTTCCAATGTGAGATATGAGGCAGTCAAAAATGAGCGGCTTGCTTCTTCGTGCAGTGCCGCTTGCTATTTCGTTCGTAATAGTTTTAACCTTATTCGGAAGAACTTCCAGCAAAAGACGGGATAGAGTTTCACCCGCATTCACGCCGAAGTTGCTGGGCATTATAAGCATCTGTTCATATGTAACAATAAAGCCTTTCTTTTCGAGCTTTTTTATAACGCTCACTCTGCTCGCCGTATTAGGGCAAATTTCTCCGCCGCCCGAAATTGTTACGACGGCTGTCTGAACACAGCTTACCCGGTCAAGGCTTTTTATCCACTCATGAACCTTTTGCGGTGCATTTAGAGCATATACGGGATAGAGAAGCAAAAGAGACGCTTTCTCAAAGGTATAGTCTTCGGGGACTTCCTTTATTCGGAACAGTGTCACCGAAAGCCCTGCCTCTTTCAAGGAAGACTCAAAGCACTTGGCAGCTCTTTCTGTTCCGCCGGTGCCTGAAAAATAGACGATGTTGATGCTCTTTTCCATTACTTGCACCTTCCCTGATAAATATTGTGTCAGAATAATGAAAGCTGACTGTTGCCGTAGCCACCTTTATATGCGCTGATTATTTCATTCATTCTGTAGATAATTCCGTATTTTTCACATTCGTGGCAGAAAAGTTCCCAGAGTTCCTTGTGATTGGGGCAGCGGCACTCATAGGAATTTCCAAAAGCCTTGATGTATTTTTTCTTAAACGAAGGGAAAAGCTCATCGAGACGGGCGTAAAACCAGTCTCTCTGGTTTTGTCTCAAGGTCACGCCAAAGGCCGGGTAGATGAACTTCGCGCCGCTTTTATGTGCGCGCTCGACTATTGCGCCGATGTTCTCTTCGGTATCCTCAATAAACGGCAGAACCGGCATCAGCAGGACACCTGCAAAAATCCCAGCATCGGAAAGCTTTTCGATTGCTTCAAATCGTTTGGACGATACTGGAGCGCGAGATTCGAGCTTCCGGCAAAGCTCATCGTCGGCTGTTGTCACCGTAATCTTAATCAGAACGGGCGAGTGCAACGCAATCTTATTCAGGATATCAATGTCTCGAACGACCAAGTCGCTTTTTGTCGCTATCGCAACGCCGTAACCGTAACGGTCAATCAGCTCTAGTGCGCCTCTCGTGAGTTCAAGTTCGCGCTCGAAGGGATTGTAGGGGTCGCTCATTGCGCCGGTACCGATTACGCCTGTCCTTCGCTTCGAGCGCAGCTCACGCTCTATCGTGATGAGCGCATTTTCCTTCGCTCTCACGGTATCAAAGTTTTCAACTCCGTAGCATTCGCTCCTGCTGTCGCAGTAGATACAGCCGTGGCAGCAGCCCTTATAAATATTCATATTGTAGTTGCAGCCAAACCATGCGTTCTGCTCGGAATAGCCGGAGACTATTGTTTTAGCAGGTATAAATTCCATAATTACTCACTGACGGTTTTCAGTGCAGACTGGATTGCCTTTTTCGATTTGCTGTCGAGTATGCCGCCTGTGAGCGCGTCGGTGATATATTTCTCGATTGCGCCTGATGGATGGTCTTTTTGAATAGGAAGCAGGATGTTTATAATATCCAGCAGGAAGAGCTTACGCATGGTTTCTCTGGCGCTAAGTATGTCTATAGCCATGAGCTTCTCGGCAATCTTCACGTTGAGCTCAGGCTTGTGCGGCACGATACCCGAAAAAGCCTGTATGCACTGACGGATTGTAATTGGTTTTTCGTCGTTCAAAAGGGCGCAGAAATCCTCGAAGCTCGTCTCGAATTTGCCGCGCGAATCCCACTTTACGTTCGCGGCAATCATCATAAGTCCGATACTTCGCTGATAGGAATTGTCGCTTTTCAGCTTATCCCGGTACAGGTCCCAGTATTTATAGGTGCTGTTGGATTCATTCGCTATGTTCTGCAAAATAAGCAGGCTTGAATAACGGAGCTTATCGTCCTTGTCCGAGAGCCATTCGACAAGAAGCGCAATGTCCTCCGCGCCGAGAGCTTTTGAAAGGGACGGCAAGTCGTTTTTATCTGTGCTCACAAGTGTTTCGGCTGTTATCACAGAGCTGTCCTCCTAAACAAAATACTGGTATTTTCATTAAAGACATTATATTCCAAGCTATATCCATTTGCAAGATAGCGGAGCTTTTGGTAGCTCCGTATCCGCTTATTTCACAAAATGGATGCAAACTTTTTGATATTTGTTACTTGTGTCACTTGACAAAGATGTTTTATATGTTAAACTTACAGTAATTAAATATCTAATGATTGAGGCGCGGTTGTCATCAGTAGCAGGAGGCGAAAGCCGAGGGTGAAAGGGGCCATCGCCGAAGTGTCGGAAGCACGACGAGGTGTGAATGATGCTGGGCTGCGGGAGAATATGTCGCAGACTGTCACGAAAGTGGAGAGCTGTCATTGGTTAGAAGCGAGCTAGCGCCCGTTTCGCATACATTTTTTAAGCAGTTTATGTATGACCGTGAGTTTTTCATCTTTGAAAAATTCGCGGTTTTTTGACGTAAAAAACAAAATGAGGAAGGAAATTAATTATGAAAAAGATCTCAGCACTCTTGCTTGCACTCACAATGCTCTTAAGCCTTTGCGCCTGCGGAGGCGGCACTCCTGCAGCCAGCGCATCCCCCGAAGCATCAGCCGATGCGGCTGCATCTCCCGCTGCATCTGCTGTCCCGTCCGGCGTTGATGACGGCATACTTACAGTTGCAATGGAATGCGCATACGCTCCCTACAACTGGACCCAGGCTGATGATTCTAACGGCGCAGTTGCAATCAAGGACTCCAACGAGTTTGCCAACGGCTACGACGTTATGATGGCAAAGAAGCTCTGCGAGGCAAATGGCTGGACACTCGAAATTGTCCGTCTCGCTTGGGATTCGCTTATTCCCGCTGTCCAGACCGGACAGGTTGACGCGGTTATCGCAGGTCAGTCTATGACTCCCGATCGTATGGAGGAGGTCGATTTCGCCGGCCCGTATCTCTATGCGACGATAGTCTGCCTCACACTAAAGGACAGCAAGTTTGCTTCCGCAAAGGGCATTTCCGAGCTTGCCGGCGGCAGCTGCACAAGCCAGCTCGGCACAATCTGGTATGACACCTGCCTGCCCCAAATAAACGGCGCCGATGTTAAGACTGCCGCTGAGGACGCTCCTGCAATGCTTATGGCTCTTGAAACTGGCGCAGTAGACTTCGTCTGCACAGATATGCCCACTGCACAGGGAGCAGTCGCTGCCTATCCCGACATGACCATATTGAACTTCGCCGGCGGCAGCGATGATTTCACCGTTTCCGACAGCGATGTCAACATTGGGATCTCCGTCATGAAGGGCAACTCCGTTCTTAAGGACGCGCTCGATAAGGTTCTCGGCACGATGACCAAGGACGATTTTAACGCTTTAATGGCCGAGGCCATTGCTGCTCAGCCCAAGAGCTGATTTTTCGGGGTAAGCCCTGTTATAGCATAAATACACAAGGGCTAAGGCGTGCCGGTTTCGGCCCGCCTTACCTTAATTAGAAGGGAGCATGAGCCGAAATGGATAAACTGGCGGAGCTCGGCAGCGACGTAGCCAAACTGTGGGCTGGTAATTATGAAGCCTATCTTAACGGCATGTGGAACACAATTTCACTCGCCGTTATATGCACTTTGGTAGGCTGCTTAATTGGCTTTCTTTGCGGTATACTCCAGACGATACCCTGCGCTAAGACCGATAATATAGTCAAGCGCTTTTGTGTCGGGCTGCTCAGAGTCATTATTAGAATCTATGTGGAAGTGTTTCGCGGAACTCCGATGATACTTCAGGCCGTTTTTATCTTCTATGGTTTGCCGTATTTTTCGAATAACGCCCTGCGCTTTGACAGCGTATGGCTTGCGGCGTTTACGGTTGTCTCAATCAATACGGGCGCGTATATGGCCGAATCTGTCCGCGGCGGAATTTTATCCATTGACCCGGGACAGACCGAAGGCGCAAAGGCCATCGGTATGACGCATTTTCAGACCATGCTTTACGTCATCCTACCACAGGCGCTCCGCAACATCATGCCTCAAATCGGCAACAACTTTATCATCAATCTCAAGGACACGGCAATTATGTTCATCATCGGCTTTACCGAGTTCTTTGCTGTGCACAAAGCTGTGGCGGGACGAACCTTCATGTATTTCCCCTCAGCGACCATTGAAATGATAGGTTACCTGCTGATGACACTTGTCAGTTCCTTCATTCTTCGCTGGTGGGAGAAAAAGATGGATGGCTCGGATAGCTTCGATCTGGCAACGACCGATACGCTTGCGCACACGAGCGGTATGCTGAATTACCACGGTAAGAAAAGCAGCGACATCGGGAATCTCAATCTCGATAATAACGAGAGGGGGCGCTAAGCGATGAATGAATCAATTCTGGAAGTAAGTCATCTGGGTAAAACCTTCGGAGAAAACGTCGTCCTGCGCGATATCGACTTTTCCGTCCGAACTGGTGATGTAACGAGTATAATCGGCGCTTCCGGCTCGGGTAAATCGACGCTGCTGCGCTGCACAAATTTGCTGGAGATACCGACTTCGGGACAGATTCTCTATCATGGAGTGGACATCAGATCCAAAGGCTTCAGCATTCCCGCGTATCGCGCAAAGGTCGGCATGGTGTTCCAGAGCTTCAATCTGTTCGCAAATCTAACGGTTCTGGAAAACTGCATGATAGGTCAGCGCAAGGTCCTGCACAGGGACCGCGTCACCGCCGAGAAAACCGCCAAGGAATATCTTGATAAGGTCGGCATGGCACCCTACATTAACGCGAAGCCCCGCCAGATTTCGGGCGGACAAAAACAGCGTGTAGCCATAGCAAGAGCGCTAGCGATGGAGCCGGAGGCACTCCTGTTCGACGAGCCGACATCGGCTCTCGACCCCCAGATGGTGGGAGAAGTTCTCGACGTTATCAAAACTCTCGTCAGCGAGGGCTTAACGATGATAGTCGTAACACACGAAATGGCTTTTGCACGCGACGTTTCGAACAGGGTTGTTTTTATGAAGGACGGCGTCATCTGTGAAGAGGGACCACCGGGGCAGATTTTTGGAAACCCCGAAAAACAGGAAACTCAGGAATTCCTCTCAAGATTCTTTGACAGGTGAGTCTAGCCTTATAACTCCAGCACATAACCACGGGGCCGCGAATTTTCGCGGTCCTGTTTTCATCCGGCTTAATTTTCTGAAATAATTATTATAATGAAAGTTAATTTTTAGTTAAAGGGGATATATTTGTAAATAAACAATTAACTTTCGCTCAAAGGTATGCATTTTGGGGATGTTATGATAAAATATTGGAAATATGAACGTCAATTTACCTCAACAAGGAGCAAAGTCCGAAATGAGTAGCACTCTTATCACATTCATAACTGAATACGGCTATATTGGCATTATGCTGCTGATATTAATTGAGAATATTTTTCCTCCGATACCTTCGGAGGTCGTTCTAGTTTTCGGCGGCTTCCTTACAACGCAGTTTGAAATGAGCATTCCTCTCGTGATTTTGTCCGCTACGCTCGGAGCGACCCTTGGAGCGGGGCTCCTTTATCTGCTCGGAAGCATCCTCAGCAGGGAAAGAATCAAGCGGATATTTTCTGGAAAATTCGGAAGGACGATGCACCTCAGACCGGATGATGTGACGAGGGCCGAAGCGTGGTTCAAGCAATATGAGAAAAAGGCCGTACTTATTTGCAGATGCATCCCGGTCGTGCGCAGCCTCATATCCATTCCAGCGGGTATGTCAAAAATGAAGCTGATTCCTTTTTTTGCGCTAACAATACTGGGAACAACCATTTGGAACACAGTTCTTGTCTTTATCGGAGTGTTCGCGGGAGGCGCGTGGGAAACCAGTCTCAAATATATCGGATGGTACTCAACTATTGCTATTGCCGTTGTAGGGCTAGTCGTTGCATATGTTGGCTATATATATCTAAAAAGAAGATTCATAGACAGCAATAAAAATGACGGAGAAGGCGAATAGCTCCGTAATCAAGCTCTTTTCTGAAAAAATTTGCATAATCATTAGAAGGAATGTGCTTTCATTATCTTAACTGGGTAAAATATTTGTAAAAGAAATCTATTGCTCTTTGTAAGACAGATAGATTATAATAACGCTGGGAACATTATGTGAGTAATAGATTATAAAAGCTCATTTATAAATACGAATGACGAACTCAGAGGATGTGGTTAAACTTTGGATATTAGCTTCGGGGGATTCATAAACCAAGTGACGGCAAATCCGATTCTGCTAATTACGGTGCTGCTAACACTTGGTGTTATTTTTGTCAACGGTTGGACGGATGCGCCAAACGCAATTGCAACCTGCGTTGCAACCCGCGCGATGCCGCCCAAACTAGCGGTGCTCATGGCTGCTGTATTTAACTTTCTCGGCACCTTTGCGATGACGCTCGTCAACGCAACGGTAGCAATGACTATAAAAAATATGGTTAACTTCAACGGCGATACGACTCAGGCAATTGCCGCTCTTTGCGCCGCACTTTTCGCAATCATCATCTGGGCGGTCGCCGCATGGTACTTCGGAATACCGACAAGCGAAAGCCACGCGCTGATAGCAGGACTCTCCGGTGCGGCAATCGCGCTGCAGGGCGGGTTTTCCGGAATCAATGGACACGAATGGATGAAGGTCATCTACGGTCTCGTATTGTCCACATTCCTCGGCTTTGGCACGGGCTTCGTTTTCGCAAAGCTTACGGCTTTTATTTGCCGGAACAGAGATAGACGCAAAACCACAGGCTTTTTCAAGGGTGCACAAATTTTTGGGGGCGGCGCGATGGCTTTCATGCATGGAGCGCAGGACGGTCAGAAATTTATGGGCGTTATGATACTCGGTATGTTCCTCGTTAACGGCAGCGATACAACGGGCAATGTAATTCCTCCGGTTTGGATGATGATACTCTGCTCGGTTGTCATGGGTATAGGCACATCCATCGGCGGCTACAAAATCATCAAAGCGGTCGGTATGGACATGGTTAAGCTCGAAGTATATCAGGGCTTTTCGGCTGATCTCGCGGGATCCTTTTGTCTGCTCCTGTCGTCCCTTTACGGTATTCCGGTCTCGACGACTCACACAAAGACGACAGCCGTCATGGGCGTTGGCGCGACGAAGCGTCTTTCCGCAGTCAATTTCTCCGTTGTCAAGGACATGGTGCTGACGTGGATATTGACTTTCCCCGGATGCGGTATTATAGGATTTCTAATGGTCAAGCTGTTTCAAATGATCAAACTATGATACTCATCATTAATAGAAGTTTTGTATAAATAGGATTAGGAAGGTTAATTGTTATGTCAAAAAGTAATGATTTCTATTACAGAAACTTTGTTGAAAGCGCAGAAGTTTCCTGTGAGGCCGCAAATATGCTGAAGGACATTCTTTGCAATTTCAGTGTTGAAACGCTTCCCGAAAATAAGGTCAAGCTCCATGAAATTGAGCATAAGGGGGACAACAAAAGGCATGAGATGACGAATGTCCTTGTCCGCGCCTTTATAACGCCGCTCGAAAGAGAAGACATTTTGAAGCTAAGTCAGCTTATAGACGATGTTACCGATTGCATCGAAGATATTCTCATTCGCATCTATATCAACAACGTTACCTCGATTCGCAAGGACAGCATCGAGTTCGTAGACATCGTCATTCAGTGTTGCGACGCGATGAAGGAAATGCTTGAGGAGTTCCCCCACTTCAAAAAGTCCAAAAAGCTTAATGAGCTCATTATTGAGATTAACCGCCTTGAAGAGCTCGGCGACGATATGTATGTTGAATGCATGAGAAATCTTCACACCACTTCGACGGATCCCTTCGAAACCATTGCCTGGCGCGAGATTTATGAATTCTTTGAAAGATGCTGCGATACCTGCGAAAATGTCGCGGATATTATAGAAAGCATTGCTATAGGGAATACCTAATCAGAATCAGACAGGAGAATAAAATGAGCAATATCTGGCATGACATAGGTCCGGAGAGAATAACTCCCGAGGATTTTATTGCTGTCATTGAGATTGAAAAGGGAAGCAAGAAAAAATACGAGCTTGATAAGCAGACTGGTCTTTTAATACTCGATAGGGTACTTTATACCTCAACGCATTATCCCTCGAATTATGGATTCATCCCGCGCACTTATGCGGAAGACGACGATCCGCTTGACGTTCTTGTTTTCTGCAGTGAGGCGATCGACCCGCTGGTAACTGTGAGATGCTACCCGATTGGTATGATAAAGATGATCGACAACAATAGGAGCGATGAGAAGATCATTGCGATACCCTACGCTGATCCGATGTACAACTCATATAGAGACATCGAAGAACTACCCAAGCACATTTTTGAGGAGATAAGGCATTTCTTCTCGGTTTATAAAATGCTGGAAGGTAAGCCCACAAGCGTCGAAGAAGTCAAGCACCGCGAAGACGCGATTGAGGCAATTAAGAAATCGATTGAAGTCTATAATCAGAAGTTCGTTCTTTAAGCCTGAATGTAAACGAAAAAGACGTTCTTGGTATTATAAAGAAAATACATAAGCGGGTACCCCGTCGACCTTCGTCGAGGGATACCCGCTTTTTATGTCTTAAGTCTAAATAATAGATTGGGAATTACTCAGGCTAGTTTTAATAGCCAAGCTCCTCGTTAATGATGATGACCTCGACCTTTTCTGTTCCGTTCATCTTGTTCCAGAGGACAACCAGACCCTTGCAGATGCGGTCGGAGCTTTTGCAGTCGTGGCACTTAAGCTCACCCTTGGCGCAGGGAGTGTTTTTATTTAGGCGCCTTGCGTTGAGAGGGGAGGCAATGTTTCGCGCCCGCCAAAGCGCCATGTCATAATCCGCGGCGAGCTTGTTTATTCCAGCAATTATGTAAACCTTACTTTTGCCGTACAGAGTGCTTGCAACCCTGTTGCCAGAACCGTCGATGTTAATTATCTCACCCGTTTGAGCAATGGCATTTGCGCTGGTTATGTAAACTTCGGCGTTTGCCGCTTCTTTGTATGTTTCTTCGGCTTTGTTTCTCCAATGCCAGAACACTTTGTTGTTCTCAATCAGACGGTCGTAAAGACCCAATGCTTCAAGTGTCATGCTGCCGCCGAAGCCGATGGTTTCGCCCTTGAGCTGTGAGGCAAGGTAGTCGACAGCCTCTTTGCCGCTATTGAAACAGCTTGCATCAAAGCCGCGGGATTTCAGGTTTTTTATGGTTTCGTTCACTTCTATCATTTCAATTCCTCCTGTTTGCAGCCGGTCCCTCATGGGAATCATACTTATTACGTCTGATTATATTACTTCGGTCGGAAAAACACAAGTTGCGTCTGTATGAAAATTCATCTTTTACAAGCGGCTTGATTGATTTTGACAATATGTGCTATAATGCCAGAGACAAGTAACCGGCTTCGCGGACTGTTAAATTCCACAGCGGGGCTAGTTGGGAGGCTTCATCATGCGCAAAATGCTTGAAAGAAAAAATATGGAAAAGCTGCTGGAATATGTAGGCTTTGATATTTACTCGCGGCTCCTTGCCAACCGACACGTATGCTTCACGCTTGACGATGGGGCATTTCTGATTGAGTTCCATTTCTGCGATATCAAAAACCCTTCGCAGAGGGACGAAAGAGTCTGTATCTACTGTGGGACGAAGGAGTTCGTTTTAGTAACCGATAGCAGACGCTGCATCGAGCTTATGAGCGACATCGACGAAAAAATTGAACCGAGCAGACAGCTGCTGATGTTTTTTACCTCGCTCACGGCCAACGATATGTACGAGCTCGAGAAGAACGAGGATCGTATCACCGACCTAGAGGATAGCCTCATAAAGGAAAAAAGATCAAACTCCAATAATTCCGATAAGATAATAAGCATACGCCGCGAGCTTCTCAAAATGAAACGCTACTACGAACAGCTCGCCCTAATAACGGAGGATCTCACCGAAAACGCGAACAAGGCCTTTTCCGACGACTTGCAGAAAAGGTTTGTCTCGCTCGATAAACGAACGGATTACCTCTTAAATTCTGTTCTGCACCTCCGCGAATATATAACTCAGGTACGTGAGGCATATCAGGCTCAGATTGATATCGAGCAGAACCAGACAATGAAAGTATTTACCGTCATCACAGCCATTTTCCTGCCGCTTACACTGATTGTCGGCTGGTACGGCATGAATCTCCAGATGCCGGAATTTGGTTGGAGTTTCGGATATCCTTTTGTAATAATTCTTAGCGTGGTCGTATGCATCGGGTGCATGGTCATCTTTAAATGGAAAAAGTGGTATTAAGACATAATAAGAGAGCGGCAGGAAGAAAACCTTCCCGCCGCTCTCTTATCTGTTTTGGAGGAAGCCTGTCAGTAAGCGATGATGATACGGATGCGCCCACCGGAGCTCATGGACTGATCGTAATATCCGTAAAGCGAATAGCTGCCGGTGCTGACGGCCGAGATGCTTGTCAGATTATATGTGCCGTTCGAGTAGAGATAGACATCCGCGCCACTGCCCAGAGCGTAGGTAGTTCCGTCACTCGCGGCACCGTAGGAGGAGCCGAGCGAAGTAAAGGTCACGCGCGTCAGACTCGTCATGCTTAAAATACTGTTTCCGCTAAGCTCAATCCGAACCGGTCCGGTTGTTGCTCCGAAAGACTTTGAGGAGCTGGAATAGGAAGCGGAGCTGCCGTCGACGATGAACTTATAGGAGCCGGATACGCCGATAGAGGCTTCGGTGTTGGTCGCTTCCGTAAGTATGCCGTAGCTGTAGGCGTCACCGGTTACATCGCTCAGAATAAGGGCGCTGATGTTTCCGCTGGAATCAAGCGCATAGTATCTCACGTCACTTGAGTTGATATAGAGCCCCGCAAGCCTTGATGGATAGGTGATGCAGTACGAACCGTTAGCGGTTATGTCCATGATCTGGACGTCGGACGCAAAGGCATAGGAGCCTAAGGCCGTGGCAGCCGAATTGACTGTTCCGCTGATTGAGCTGATGCTTATCAGATTAACTGACGATTTGCCGTTCGAAAAGCTAACCTTGACAAGGTCACCCTCTTTGAGAGAGGTGCCGGTGTACTCGTACTGATAGGAATTACCGTCAGTGCATGCGACGGTGACGATGCTTCCCGAATAAGTGTTTCCGGAGCTATCGGTATAGGTCTTCGTTCCGGTGGAGGTCACAATGCCACATTTCGTGGAGTTTGTCGCGCTCGAGGCAGCGACGCCTACAACGTCTCCGTTCATGCCGAGAAGGAGTGTCACCGTATCACCGATTCCGTATGAACCGACGTCTGAGAGCGCGTAGCTCGCGGAGGCAGTCGAAACAGAGTAGCTCCTACCCGCCACAGTAACGGTGGAGGGGGCTGCGGTGCTGGGAGAAGCGGCAGTATACGCTCCGGTCACATGGTTACTGTAGACCCAGACGGATTTCATTCCGGTATTATAGTAGTACACATCATAGTTGGAAACGGCTGAAATGCTGGAGACAGAGCCGTTTCTATAAACCGTTACCGAACCTGAGGTAAAGGGCAGGGAAGAGCTCCACGAGGCATCCTCCACGATGAAAGGTCCCTTCATGTTTGCCATTACAAGAGCGGAATAATCGACCTCGCCGGAGCTATTTACGGAATAGCCCAGAGTCGTCGCGTAGTAAGCCCCGCTTTTGTTCTTGGTGCCGAGCAGGTTATAGAAGAGATACATGCAGTCTTGACGTGATAGGGTTTGTCCCTGAGCCTTGGTAATGCTTTCATTCAGACCGAGTGCGTTATATTTTGCGAGCTGCGCCTCTGGGAAGGAGCCTGTGAAATCAGAGGAGGACGTGTAGCCGAGCATTTTAAGGACTGCGGAAACGGCCTCTTCGAGCTTGACGTAATTATCAGGTCTGAAGGTTCCGTCCGTATAGCCTGTTATCCAGCCGGCACTGACTGCCGCCTGAACATAGGAAGCCGCCCAGTGAGTGTATCTCACATCCTTAAAGGGTGACGATTTTGCGGTCGAGCTGATGGAATCCTTATAGTTCGAGGCGGCAATCATCATTTTTGCAAACTGCGCCCTTGTGACGTTGCCTGAAAGGTTAAGATTGCCGTTTTCATCACCCGTAATTATGCCAAGAGCCTGTACTGTCTGCTGCGCTGACGACAGGCTGGAAGATGAGGCATAGGCAGGGCCCGCGGTCAGAGCAAGCGTAAGACAAATCGCAAACATCAGGGAAATTATTTTTTTCATTATATGGTCCTCCAGTTAATCATAGCGCAATGCGTCGATGGGGTTGAGCTTAGCCGCTTTTCTTGCCGGCAGGTAGCCGAAGATAATGCCGATTGCGACCGAAACGGAAAACGCACCCAGCACAGAGGCGAAAGATGGAGCTACGGTTATATTTTCCTGCACCATAGCCGTTATAATGCTCGTACCGACTGTGCAGAGCAGAGAACCGAATATGATTCCGAGAATCCCGCCAAGAGCGCTAGTTGTTGCAGCCTCAATAACGAACTGTCCTAAAATGTCCTTCTGCTTTGCGCCGAGTGATTTGCGTATGCCGATCTCTCTGGTGCGCTCCGTGACTGAGACCAACATAATATTCATGATTCCAATGCCGCCGACAAAAAGGGAGATAGCCGCAATAGCGCCAAGCACGATTACCATAACATTTACTACGGTCATAAAACTATCCAGCATTTCGGACATACTCACGACGCTGAAATAGTCGTAGCTTTTATAGACCTTATAAAGTGATTCTTTGATGGTGGTGACTGACTTATCAATGGTTTCCGGATCGGCGCCGCTGAAGACAAAGCTCGAAATGGTACCCGTCCAGCTCATTTTCGCGGCGAGCGTATAGGGTATGTAAATAATATCGTCAGAGCTGCCCTTCTCGCTTTTGGCGTCTTCTTTTAATACCCCCACAATGGTAAAAGCTGATCCACTAACCTTTAGAGTTTCGCCGACAGCGTTGCCTGAATAGTAGGTTTTTGATATATAGCTTCCGACCACGCAGACCGGTTGGCGCCTAAGTACATCGACATACTGAATGAATCTTCCGTCTGTCAATTCGGAACTTGAGATACTAACATAGTCCTCGCTTACTCCGGAAACAGAGGTGGTTTTGATATTCTCGTTTCCAATCTTGACGGTTCCGCTTATACCGACCATTGGCGAAACATAGGAGAGAAGCTCTGGATTTGCATCAACAAGAGCGTACATATCATCAACAGCAACGGTTCTTGAGGCGCCTCTGCTCTGAATGTTGACGTTGATGAGATTTGTGCCCATGCTTTCAAAGCTAGCGGTTATATAGTTTTCCATTCCGTTGCCCAGACCCACAATGACCGTCACAGCGCCGACTCCAATGATGATGCCCAGCATGGTAAGGAAGGCCCGCATTTTGCTTTTTGTTATGCTCTGAAGGGCGAGCTTGAAAGACTGAAAAAATTTCACTGCGATACAGCCTCCTCTTCTTCCGCCTGAACAATAGCGCCTTTGACGTTGCTTGGCCCGTCATAAACTACCTTGCCATCCGCAAGACGAATAATACGCGGCGCGGTGCTCGCTATTGAGTTGTCGTGAGTAATAAGGACTATCGTGTTTCCCTCGCGGTTGAGTTCCAGCAGCAGTGCCAGCACGTCACGGCCGGTTTTTGAATCCAGTGCGCCGGTAGGCTCGTCCGCCAGAATGACGGAGGGATTTCCCGCGAGCGCCCTCGCGATGGAAACACGCTGCTGCTGGCCGCCTGAGAGCTGTGACGGCGTATTGGCAAGCTTATCGGTTAGTCCGACACGAGCAAGCGCCTTTTTCGCACGCTCAATCCGCTCTCCCTTCGGGACGTTGCCGTAGAGCAGGGATACTTCGACATTTTCGAGAACCGTGAGCTTAGGGAGAAGGTTATACTGCTGGAATATAAAACCGAGCATTTTGTTGCGTATTTCGGCGAGCTTGTTGTCGTTCAGCTTGCCGACATCTTTTCCGCCAAGTATGTACTGCCCCTGAGTCGGAACGTCCAAACAACCAATGATGTTCATGCAGGTGGATTTGCCGGAGCCGGATTGACCGACTATCGCGACGAACTCGCCTTTTTCAATCTGTATGCAGACACCGTCCACGGCGCGGACGACGTTGTCGCCCATGGTGTAGATTTTATAAACATCCTTGAATTCGATGAGAGGTGTCATTGTGCTCAGCCTCCCGACCTTGTCGTTGTTGTCGTTGAAGTTTGACTGCCGCCTCGGTCGCCGCCTCCTTCAGGAGGGCCCTCGGCTTGCTGGCTTTGACCCATCTGCTGATACATATCGCTTGTTGTGTCGATTACATGAACAACCGCTATGGTATCGCCTTCATTGAGACCGCCGGTTATTTCGATATATTCATCATTGTTGACGCCAAGCGTGACCTCAGCATATTCAAAGCCCACGGGAACTCCAGATTTATCCGTTACAAGCATTTCTCCGGCTGCTGTTTTTAGCTTTGAAGTATCTTTGCAAACGAGAATTTTATTACCGCGCGATATTGCGTCGACAGGAACGGCCAAAACGTTTTTGACAGACTTAACAACGATTTCCGCTGTAACATTCATGCCGGGCAGGAGACCGTTCGTATCGGTGATCTTTACGGTAACAGGGTATGCTGTAACACCGTTTGTCGTCGTGCCGCTGATATTGACCTTAGTCACTTCACCCTTAAAGGTCTTGCCCTCGACCGCGTCCGCCGTAATGGAGACCTCCTGGCCGACGCTGACTTTGCTGATGTCAAGCTCATCGACGCTTAGCTCCATAGTCAGATAGGAAAGATCATATATTTTGCAAAGCGCGGTCTTGGCTGAGGTTGAATCCAGCTTGTCGCCGGCCTTATAGGTTTTGGTAATTATTGTTCCAGCAATCGGAGATTTGATAGTATAGTCCTCAAGCGCTTCCTGCTTGTTTTCAAGATTGTTCTGCGCATCCTCGAGAGAAAGCTTGGCACTTGCCACGTTCTCGTCAATGTCGTCGCTTGTGAGGTTTACAACAACGCCGTTCTTTTCAACATGATCGCCCTCGCCCGCAATGATGGAGGCCACAGTGCCGGAAGCTTTTGCGGTAATCGTTTCGGAACTAATATAGTCAAAAGTGGCACTGCTGTTGCAGGCAAGTCCGTCAATAGTTGCAGTAGCCGTGGTCGAATCCGTAATACCGCCGGGATTCGTCACTTCTATTGTCACGTATTTTACAAGCATATTGCCCGTCAGAACCTGCTCGGTATTGCTAATCTTCGTAACTGTACCACTCAGAGTTTCAAAGGTGCTGTCAAGCGTGACTGAGGCCGATTGGCCCACATAGAAGGACTCAACGTCAGCGGAATTGAAAGGAACGCGTAGAGTCACGGAGGTGCTGTTGCGGACTGTGCCAATTTTCGATCCCGTCTGCACCGTGTCACCGACTTTTACGTTAATCTCGGTAATTGTGCCTGCGGCAGGAGCCTTTACGCTGAGATTTGCAATGGTTTTGAGGATGTTGTTATAGCTCAGCTGGCTTCTCTGAAGACTTAGCTCGGCGCTCTTGATACTGGTTTCAGCGTCTTTTGTGTCGATTTGATAAAGAATGGCGCCTTTTTCGACGATGTCACCCTCTTTGAAATCGGCACTCAGTATTTCTCCTGCCGTGAGGGAGGTGACTTCATAGGAATCCGCCGGTTGGAGCGTTCCACTTCCGCTCAGCTTGACAGTAATGTCCTGTTTTTCGACCTGGGCGGCGGAATATGTATTCATTGTGCCGGCGTTGCCGACCGCTGCCGAGCCGCATGATCTGAAGCCTAAATAAAACAGAATCATTATTGCGGCGATTACAATTATTATAATCGTCCGTTTTCTTGCCTTTTTCTTCTTTACTGCGGTTGCAGTATCTGAAATGGCATCAGAGACTTCATTTTTAGATTTTCTACTGAACAGTTTTACTTTAAGTTCCTTCATATAAACACTTCTCCAAAAGGCATAATATCTCTACACACAATATTGAATAAATTTGAACAGCTTGTTAACGCGATAAGAATAATTTGGAAACAGATGGACAAAACCATCTCAATAGGAGGGCCTTGTCCATAATACCTCTTTCACATACAAATAAGCAACTTACATTATTGTAAGGCATACCTAAAATCAACTTAAAAATTATCACTGCCGTGTTTTGCACTTCTCTGCTATTTTGCCAAAGCTTAGAAAAGCTTTCATTTCCGATATTATACATCAGATAGCTCTTTACTTCCATATAAATAACAGTGTCCAATATTTGGACATATAGAAAAGGGAGGCAAAACAAATCGTTTTGCCTCCCTTTTCTATATGTCAGACTGAAATTGCCCTAACCGGCCTTGCGCAAAATTAGACGACGGGGAATTTCCTCGACTTTTTTTCTCCGAAAGCTTAGGGCGTCTTTGAGCCTTTTCCATTTGTTAATCTCATACAGCGCCTTCTCCGAGGGAGAAAGCGACATGACAAGGTCTTCACCCTTCCTGCATACTTTGACCGTGAAGTCGACCGGCTTGAAGCCTAGAACCGTGTGGTGAAACGAAAAATGGTCGATATCTATTCTAATGTCCTGAATTTCAGCATCGCCCAGCCGCCTTGAGATCAGCACGAAGATATAGTCGTTTTCTCCGTATAGATCAACGATGTTCCAAAGATGGTTTATGATTTCTTTCGGAACAAACAAATTGCAAATTTTCGAAGTGTTTTTCATTACTAGGCTCCTTCCTTTTGTTTATCACTCTGAAGCCTTTCGCTCTCGTGAGAATCCCTGGAGGACGGCTTCCTGCGGGACTTCTCGTTTTCATTTTTATGACGATGGCTTCCGCTTTTATCACTGGCTTTTTCATTATCCGTTTCCTCGTCCGGACCGAGCAGCATTTCAAGCTCAGCGGCGAGATGGGTAAGTATTTCGTGGAGTTTATTCTGCTCCTCCGCACTCAGACAGTCAAAAACTCTTCCGATATCATCCGGCTTTCTGCCGCCTTGACCTGCGAGTTTTGCCCCGTATTCGGTCAGTTTTATATTCATGCTTCGACGGTCCTCTTCCGAGGACTCACGAGTGATTGCACCCGATTTCTCAAGCTTTCCAAGCAGCTCTCCCAAGGACTGGTTGCGCATATCCAGAAGATAGCCGAGATCCTTCTGACTGATCTCCGGCTGAAGTTTAAGTATCGCAAGCACGCGCCCCTGCCCCCTGTGAGGATCGCCAGAAGGTCCGAATTTTCTGTAGTGCCAGAGCTGATATCTTGAAAGGAGCTTAGAAACCTTGTTGAATTCTTCCAGTATGCTCATCGCAGCTTCCTCCAATCTTATCGGTATAGCCCCGTAATTATACAGGTACCTTAGCAATTATTATACAGGTACCTTTATATTTGTCAAGACCATTTTTTCTTTTATTAAAATGGCTGAAAAGCTGTAGATTGTACGTCATTCGCACACAAAAAACAACAAAAAAGCAGCGGAGCTATCATCACGTAAGTGGGGAGAGATTCAAAGCGGTGCTTATTCGGAGAATTGGCGAATTTGTCGAACAATAATGATTTCAGGACAAATAACCCTTGCATATTATAGTATACTTTTGGTATAATGCTTTCGTCGCGATTTATAAATATGCAAGACAAGCCGATTGTTAATGCAATTATAAGCTTATATTAGTTGATTAAATTGATGCGGTGATGTGTCGCGCCTATGAATTCCGTATTGTTGGCGCCCCGCCTGTTCGCGATATGAATACAGAAGGGGCGCTGATAAACATGCCGATGACAAACGCTGTTTGAAATTGGCTTGTATAGAAGAACTAAACTTATGGAGGAAAAAAATGAAAAAGTATCTTGCACTTACCCTTGCAGTCGTACTTAGCCTCAGCCTACTTGCTGGCTGCGGAGCAAAAACAGACGATTCTACTGCAACAGATGTTACTCCCGCTGTTTCGGACTCTGCTGAAGCTCAGCCCTATGATGCAGCCGTTGGCAAAACCTACGTCATCGGCACCGACACAACCTTTGCACCCTTTGAGTTCGAAGACGAAACAGGCAAACACACCGGCATCGACATTCAGCTTTTGGATGCAATCGCAGAAGAAATGGGATTTAAGGTTGAGTGGAATGTTCTCGGCTTCACCGCAGCTGTTTCTTCTCTTGAAGCAGGACAGGTCGATGCAGTCATGGCCGGCATGTCCATCACCGCAGAACGTCAGGAAAAGTATGATTTCTCCAATTCTTATTATGACAGCACCACAGGAATTGCTGTTGCAGCTGATTCTAAAGTCGCTTCTCTTGATGACCTTAAGGGTCAGACCGTCGTCGCAAAGACCGGCACTACAGGCGCTGCTTATGCAGAATCCCTTGCTGCTGACTATGAGCTTAACATCCTCTATGTTGAGGATTCCGCAACAATGTATACATATGTTGAATCCGGACAGGCTGTCGCCTGCTTCGAGGATTTCCCGATCATCCAGTATGAAATAGCACGCGGAAACGTAAAGTGCAAGGTTATTACTCAGTCCGAAGAGTCCTGCCCCTATGGCTTTGCTGTTATGAAAGGCACAAACCCCGAGCTAATTGCAGCATTCAACGAGGGACTTACCCGTTTAAAGGACAGCGGCAGATATGACGAGCTTCTAGCTACTTATTTCGGCGCATAACCCAAAACTTTAATAACCAATATACCGAGGTGGCCGGATGGAGACATCCTCCGGCCACCAAACGGTTTATAAAGATACTGCTTATGAATAAACAAATACCGATTTATTCTAAACCAGTGATTCTTGCTCAAGTATTAGTGTTTTAGAATAAATCCGCAACAGATAGGAAATGCCTATGAAATTTTTTGATATACTTGTACAAACTTTTCCGACGTTTACCAAGGCAATGCTCCAAACAGTTGAAGTGACAATACTGTCTCTGTTTTTTGCTACTATTTTGGGTGTGGTTTTCTGCCTGTTCAAAATGTCGAAATTTAAGCCTTTACAGTGGATTGCAAATGTGTACATAAGTATTATCCGCGGAACACCGCTAATGGTTCAAATGCTGTTTATTTATTTTGGCGTGTCCATGGCAATTAGAGCAACAATTGTTCCCGATTTCAGATGGAATCTCACGGTTGCAGGTATTGTTATCATGTCTTTAAACGCGGGCGCTTATATGACAGAGCTTATTCGCGGCGGTATTGAAGCTGTCGACAAGGGACAGATGGAAGCGGCGCGAAGTCTTGGCTTGTCATATGGGCAGGCCATGAAAAAAATCATAATGCCTCAGGCATTTCGGTTGATGCTGCCCTCCATAATAAATCAATTTATCATAACGCTGAAGGACACCTCGTTGCTTTCAGTTATAGCCTTACGTGAGCTTACACAGAATACAAGGATAATTGTCGCAAACAACATGGAATACTTCATTATGTACGCAATAGTAGGTGTCTATTATTGGGTAATCGTGAGTATTCTCTCCTCTGTCGCAAAGATGATAGAAAGAAGGACTACTTATGGCAAGTAAGATTATAGTAAAAAATCTGATTAAGTCCTTCGGAAAACTGGAAGTTCTAAAAGATATTAGCACGGAAATCGAGGAGGGAGAGGTCGTTGTGGTCATCGGACCTTCGGGCTCGGGAAAATCGACTTTTCTGCGCTGCCTGAACAGTCTTGAAGAGATAAACGGCGGGACCATCATAGTTGACGGTTACGATTTGACTGATAAAAAAACCGATTTGAATAAAGTTAGGCAGAACATCGGAATGGTGTTCCAGCATTTTAATCTGTTTCCGCACAAAACCGTAAAAGAGAACATTATGCTCGCGCCCCTCACGCTCAAGACGATGAGCAAGGAAGAAGCCTCCCAAAAGGCTGACGAACTTCTCAAACAGGTCGGACTTTCGGATAAAACAGATGTCTATCCGGCTCAGCTCTCCGGCGGACAGAAGCAGCGCGTGGCGATTGCCCGCTCGCTTGCCATGAACCCTGATGTAATGTTGTTTGATGAGCCGACAAGCGCGCTCGACCCCGAGATGGTCGGCGAAGTTCTGAACGTAATGAAGGACCTCGTCCGTATGGGCATGACGATGGTTGTTGTGACGCATGAAATGGGTTTTGCCCGCGAGGTAGGAGACAGGGTGCTATTTATGGACGGGGGCTACATTATCGAGGAGGGGACTCCCGACCAGATACTTAGCCATCCAAAAGAGAACAGAACCGCCGACTTCCTCAGCAAAGTCTTATAAACTCAAGATAAACTATTAAGAGGACCCGATTTTAATCGGGTCCTCTTTTGTTAGCCGACGACGGGGTGTATAAAATAATTCATTCGGAAACATTTTTTAAAACATGTCTTTCTCATTGGCAAGAACGTACTTGACAAATACTTCAATAATTTTCGGATCAAAGTGCGTTCCGGAGCACCGTCTTAGCTCTTTAATTGCTTCCGTAGGCTTTATTTTTTCCCTGTAACTGCGGTTATAGGCCATTGCGTCATAGGCGTCTGCCACCGAAATTATGCGTGTTTCGAGTGGGATTTCCTCGCCCTTTAGACCCTTGGGATAGCCGCTACCATCCCATTTCTCGTGATGAAAGAGAACAACATCGGATATACCAGAGAACTCATAGGTGTTTACCAATATCCTCCAGCCCTTTTCGGGGTGAGTCTTCATGATTGCCCATTCCTGCCCGTCAAGCCCACTCTCTTTGTTAAGAACACTTTCAGGTATACCTATTTTTCCGATATCATGCAGCCAACCGCCAACCCTGATTTTGTTTACATGTTCCTTTTCAAGACCGAGTTTCTCGGCAATCATGGCGGAAATGTTTCCGACTCTTTCGGAATGCATCTTATCTCTCGGGCTTTTCTCGAAGAGAGTATTCATAATTATATCTATGGTTTTGCTCTTAAGGCTTCTGCTGTCGTAATATTTTTTGTTGTAAAGATAACCCTCTGCCTCTTTCATGAGAACGTCGAGACCATCTCCGCTATTTTTTTGCACTGCGAATCCAAAGGAAATTGAAAGAAGCTTGTTTTCTGCCACTGTTCCTTCAGAATCACATTCTATATTAAGCTTTATTTGCTTAACAATCTCGTCGGCTTTCGCTTCATCTGTCTTTGGCAAAATAACTCCGAATTCATCACCGCCGATCCTTGCGAGAACACTATCCGAATGCAGACGTTCGGCGATTTTTCCGGCCGCTTCTTTAATCAATCTATCGCCTTCGTGGCGTCCAAGGGAGTCGTTTATTAGTTTAAGACCATTAATATCACCCATAATTACCGTAATGGGGAAATTGTCTGAGGTATTGAGCCTGTCGAACTCCTCCTCGAAAAACCTCCTGTTATAAACTCCCGTGAGATAATCATGATAACTGATATGTACGATCTCTCTGAAAGCAGCCTCTCTTTTCGTCACATCAAATACGATAGAGAAAAGGACCGTTCTGCCGTTGTAGGAAATCGGACTGCTGTATACATCCACGGTTTTTATCTGCCCGTTTTTAAGCTTGTGCGGGAATGTAAAAAATTGTTGCTCCTTATACCGTATTTTCTTTCGATTATGGTCAATTTCGTTTTTAGGAAGCTGATTTATATCCTGTATGCTGAGGCCAAGCAGTTCTTCCCTCGAATATCCGTAGAACTCAGAAGCCGATGGGTTAGAATCAATAATTTTTCCGGAGTCGGGCTCAATAAGGAGCATAACAGCTTCATGCTCTGAGAACATGGCATCCATCTGCGCAAGCAAACGTTCCCTCTCATCCGAAAAAGCTTTTCGTTCGGTGACGTCAATGCCTATTGAATAATAACGAAGGAGCTGCCCTTGCTTATCGAATATGCCAATGTCGCGCCAGCTTTGCCATATCGTTTCGCCGTCAATCTCGAACGAAAACTCGAAATCGTTCGTGCTATTTTCCGGGGTCAGCTTGAGATGCAGCTGCTTAAGTGCCTCTCTATTTTTTTCTGGTATAAAGTCTAGAAACTTCCTGCCAATTATCTCACTGTAAGGTAATCCAAAATAGGAACAGTATTCCCTGTTTACGAAGGTAAGAGTGCTGTCAGGCATGAATTCACAGATTATGGCGGGCAGCTCGTTGAGAATCGATTGGTATTTTTCGCGCTCCTCAATCGTAAGTATCTGGGCGGTTCTCTTTTCAACAGCAAGCCAGGAACTCTGGACAAGGATTTTCGTTTCGTTAATGTCAATGTCGGTATAAGGTGTTGCCTTGTTGGCAAGACCTGCGACGGCAACAATCTTTTCGTCAAAGAGAATGGGAACTGACATAAAATTTCTAAGTTTGACGTGCCCTTCGGGGAAGTCACTATTAAGCGGATTAGGTTTTGAGAAATCATTTATGATAATAGGTTTTCTCTGCTTTACGACCTCTCCCCAGATGCTAGCGCTGTCAATATAAGATTTCGCCTGTTTATTAACGACCTTATAGTCTGGCATAACATCGATAGTCCAGGAGCTCATTGTGAATTCATGGCTATCCTCGTCATAAAGGCTAATATAGCCGTATTCGCTGCCGGTGAGCTCGAGCGACCTGTGAACTGTGTAATCAAGCAGCTCCTGCCGGCTTGAAAAGTTCTTTATGAAGACGTCTGTCAGAATGTTTTGCCTGGAAATCTGCCTTTTGAGGTTGTCTTCCTGCACTTTTCTGTCGGTAATGTCTTTTATAAACGCGCCGATTCCCAAAGCCCCGTTCGGGTAAGCAACAGGGAACTTAACTGTCTCATAAAATTTGTCCAACATAGTCTCTTCAAACACAGTCCTTGAGCCGGATTTCATTACTGTCGTATCCGTAGCCCTGCAAGTCTCGGCTGCGTCGCGGGGATAAAGCGCAAAGTCATCCTTTCCAATGATGTCGTCCTGAGTCTTCCCCAAAAAATCCGCGAGAGCCTTGTTCGCAAAGATGTGGTGAAACCTGTCATCTTTGAGAAAAATCAAATCAGAGCTGGAATCCAGAAAAACGGTAAGCAGCTTGTTGCTGTCGGCAAGACTCATGCTGTGTTCTTTTTCACTTGTTATATCGCTAACCAGCGCGACGAAATAACCTGTTTCAGGTGAATATGAGTTTATTTTAAGCCACTTTCTAAGCTCGTTGGAATACTGTTCGAAGATTTTATTTTGACCGTTAAAGGCAATGTCGGCAAAAAGCCTTATCCAATCGGTCTTATATTTTTTTATACCCGGGAGAACTTCAGAAAGCCTTTTTCCAACTACATAAGAGACTTTCATACAGGTTGCTTCTTCAAATGCCTTATTTGCTTCAATGAACTCAAAATCGTAGGGGAGACCCTCTTCGTCCATTATGATTTTGCATAGAACATATCCAATCGGCATTGAATATAAAACCTGCTGGCGTTCTTTATCCATGGCTCCGATTTCCTCCATTATCTGTAGTTTTACAGTCTAATCCGGTTGACTCATAATTCGGGTATCGTCTCACGAAAAGACCGACGTGAAAATCGGTATATCTAGCTATAATAGGAAAATGTTACAAAAAAAGCTAAAAATATCCGCGAAATTTGTTATATTCTAACATTATATATTGGTATCTGACAATAGTCAATAAAATGTGGAGTGTCCAGCGTTGTTAGAAAAAATTAGAACAAGACGTCGGTGGGGAAGGAACTGCAAATGTTAGAAATGACTGTATATATTTATTTATTCATCGATGAGAGCTGTTTTGAAAGACAAAAAATCAGAGATTATTTAATGTCGGGACTTCTGAAATACGCGATAAATGCACTCTGACAGGCTGAAAAAGCGAGCCTCTCAATAAAATGCGTCCTGCGGCTACCACTGTCCGCAAGACGCATTCGACGTTTTATGAATTGAGAACCTCTATAAGGCCGCTGATTGCCTCATCGTTCATCTCCGGCATATGCATATGAACACTGCGCAGAGGCATTGAGAGTACGAACGGGGGAAGAGAGTTTATAAGCTCTTCTCCGGCCGCTTCTGCCATTATTGCGTTACCCACGGGATCGGCGAGCAGTTCGGCGATGGTCGAATTGCGAGTGAAGTAAACCTTTTTGGTGTAGGATGAATTGACCGTTACAGTCTTTTTAAGCGGTGTATCAGCGGAGGAGCCGCCTGCGAGAATCTCGAATTCGCCGGTTTCGACCCGCCAGTCGCCGGATTCCTCATCCCAGAAGGCGAATGCGCGCTTATCTAGTGCTACGCTGACGGTCTTTTCCTCGTTCGGCTCAAGAGCGACCTTGACGAAGCTCTTGAGCTCCTTTTCCGGCCTCGGAACGGTGCTGTTAACGTCGCGGACGTATACCTGCACGATTTCTTTACCGGCGACCAAGCCAGTGTTTTTTACGGTGACACTGACTGTGAGCGTTTCGCGCTCGTCAATCTCGTCTGAGCTTGTCTCGATACCCGTATAGACGAAGCTCGTATAGCTAAGTCCGAAGCCAAAGGGGAAAAGAGGTTCAAGCTGTTTTTTCTCATAGTACCTGTAGCCCACGAAAATACCCTCTCGGTATTCCGCTTTGTTTCTTGAACCGGGGAAATAGAGATATGAGGGGTTGTCGGAGACTTTGGAAGGGAAGGTTTCCGCGAGCTTTCCACTCGGGTTAACATCGCCGAATAGAATGTCCGCAACGGCGCCGCCAGTTGCCTGACCGCCGAGGTAAGCCTCTAGAACTCCACCGACATTTCCGAGCCATGGCATTTCGATGGGAGAGCCGTTCAGAAGAACGACGACAATGTTTTTTGCATTTGCAGCAACTGCATCAAGAAGTTCAAGCTGACCCTGAGGTAGACGCATATTCGTGCGGTCATAGCCCTCTGATTCGAACATATCGGGAAGCCCCAGAAACAGAATAGTCTTATCGGCACTTGCAGCGGCTTCCGCAGCTTCGTTTATCAGCTTTTCGTCCGGCGTGTCACAGACGCTTTCAAAGCCGGTTCCGAAGTCCTCAGACTGTTCCTCGTCGAGATTATAACCCTCGCAGTAGGTGACCGTGACAAAGCTGCCGGCAGATTTTTTGATCTCCTTGAGCGGGACGGACAGCATTGTGGGGTTAATATGCGAGCTTCCGCCGCCCTGAATGCGCGGTTTAACGGCGAATGCGCCGATGACCGCGAGGGAACCTTTTCTTTCGAGCGGCAGGACACCGTCGTTTTTAAGGAGCACCATGCTCTCTCCGGCAATGCTACGCGCAAGATTGTGATTCGCCTGCTTGTCATATGATGCACATTCATGTTTTGAGGCTGCCCCCTCGAAGATTTTTTCGAGTATGCGTCCAACCGCTAAGTCGAGTACGCTTTCGGGTAGCTTACCGCTATTTACAGCGGCAACGATTTTGTTCAGACTATCCTCCCCGCCGGAGGGCATTTCAAGGTCGAGCCCAGCCAAAACGCCGTCGTCTCTTTCGTTAACCGCACCCCAGTCGGACATAACGAAGCCGTCGAAGCCCCACTCGTCACGAAGTATGTCCGTGAGGAGCGTTTTGTTTTCTGAGCAGAATTCGCCATGCAGCTTGTTATAGGCGCACATGACTGTCCACGGTTTCGCTTCTTTAATAGGTATTTCGAAGTTTGGCAGGTAAATCTCACGCAAAGTGCGCTCATCGATTATTGTGTCGGTTGTGAGGCGTTGAGTTTCCTGATTGTTCGCCGCAAAGTGCTTGAGTGAAACGCCGATGCCGCGGCTCTGCACTCCCGTTATAAATCCCGCAGCGAGCTTGCCCGAAAGATAGGGGTCTTCAGAATAGTATTCAAAATTCCGACCGCAGAGAGGGGAACGCTTGATGTTGACTCCGGGACCTAGTAGGATTGATACGCCGCTCGCCGCGCACTCTTCGCCCAAGGCTTCACCGAGCTTCTGCATGAGTTCAATGTCCCAAGAGCAGGCAACTGCACAAGCCGTCGGGAAGCAGGTCGCGGGATGACTCGGTGTCGAAGTGAGTCCTTTTTCCGCACCCTCAATTTCCTTGCGTACGCCGTGCGGGCCGTCCGTCATCATAATCGAGGGGATGCCGAGCCGCTCGATTGGCATTGTGTGCCAGTCGTCAATTCCGGAGCAAAGTCCGGCCTTTTCCTCAAGTGTCATGTCACTTATCAGTTGTTTAATGTTCTCTCGCATATGGCAACCTCCGAAGCAAAACAATTCTTGCACATGAATATTTGAATACTATGCGTTCCTCAGTGTTATTTGACACCGTATCTGTCCTTTTGATCGAAGAAAGTTACGTCCGCATAGCCCGCATAAATCTTTCCGGAGTGTTCGACCCCTTCCGGAATGAAATATCGGTCTCCCTTTTCATAGGTGTTTTTGACTCCGCCGATAGTCAGTTCAATATTTCCTTCAAGGACGATGCCCCACTGTGCAGCATGACTGTGCGCCGGAAGCTCAACGTCCTCTGAAAACTCCATGAATATTAACTGGTGAGTATCTGACTGTGAAAGAAATGCACTGACTCCCTTGAGCGGAATATCCGCTTCGGGCAGGTTTATTATAGGGGCAGGGAATATATCACGCATTAGCTTCGGCTCCTTATTCACTATAAATACAGCTGTTGTTTTTTTCTGTAGATTTTATAGAGTACATAGCTTTATCAGCCTTATTAATCAGGTCATCCATGCTGTTACCGTCCCGCGGATAGACGCTGAAGCCAATACTGGCTTTAATCTGCATGGAATTATTGTTATATAGAAAACTCTTTTCAAAGGCTTTAAATATTTTAGAACTTATAAGCTCAAGCTTTTCATCTTCTCCGACATTGGGGAATAAAATGACATACTCATCTCCTCCGTACCTCGCAATGATATCGGAGGTTCGAAGAATACCGGTGAGCCTTCTTGCGACCTCGCACAGGAATTCATCGCCCACTTCATGGCCGTATGTATCATTAATAAATTTGAAATCATCCAAATCCAAATATGCAACTGCAAAAGTTGATCCGGCCATTCTGGCATGAGCCAATTCCTCCGAAAACACCAGTTGGAAATGCGCTCTGTTCAAAAGACCCGTCAGTACATCGTGAGATGCGACATGCCGTATTTTTTCTTCTTCAAGTTTCCTTTTAGTAATATTATATATCTGCATTATCCAGCCGAGCGGGGCAGAAGGGGACTTTTCAAGACGTTTTAATGAGACTTCATAATAATTGGTGCAGTTATCTTTTTCATAGATTACCTCATCAGTTATATTGATTTTTTGCTCATATAAATCGATTAGCTGAGGAAAAGCTTCCAAAAGTTCTAGAATTGGGACATCGACAGGCTGCCGCACGGAAAGACCCAGCATGTCCGCCGCAGCGGGATTGATCTCCAAGACAATTCCTTCATTGTCAATAATGATAAGACCTGTACACATTTCTCTAATAATCATGGAATACGCAATTTTAACAATATCAAACAAACGATACCTAAAAATTCCCCAAGAGATAATCAGACCGGATAAGCCAATAATTATTGGCGTTGGGTCAATATTGAAGGGGAATATTTTGGATACAAATATACAAACCGAGCAAGTCGGCAATAGAAGCCCCAGAAAAAGCGAAAAAATCTGTGCCCTCTGCAACCTGATTTTTGAAGTACGCAAGCCTCTTATTAAAATAAGCAAGGTTACTATAGTCAGTGAAGTATTATAAACGGTGTATACCCAGAAAAACGGACCGTAGGTTTTTCCGACTACAGGTATAGAACCGCTCGTATCCAGAAAGACGTTCTGTCTAATTAAACCGTGATAATCATTTGTCCAAAGTAGCAGATTTAAAAGCAGCGGCATTATCAACAAACATATTGGCAGCCATCGCTTTTTTCGAAGGTTATCAAGCTCTACAAATTGAATCGCAAGAAAAAAATACGCAACAGGAGTTAAGGTTGATGGGATGTACATAATGTTCGCCCAAATCAATTTTGTCGATAAATCAATAGCGGCTATTTCCATTGCCTGCGATATTACCCAGACAGCAGCAAGAATAAGCGCCAGTAAAAAATACGGAACACTCTTTTCAGAGCGCCGTTTCCAAGCGAAGTTTATCAGAAAAATTAGAATGACGGTCAACGCAATTGATATCCACAAATAAGGGACAAACCTATATTGCATATCTAACCCTTCCCCGTATTACAAAACCTTAAAATATAACAATCAGCTATATATAATTAATATAAACGAATTTAATTAACTAATATTATATGCCCAAAGATAGGTAATGACAAGATATGGCAGGAAATTTTCATTGGCAATTTGATGCTCGATACTTCAAAAAGTTTCATCCAGCTCATGCCGGATATTATTAAAGCACCGCCTGATGCTGATTAGAAACAGGCGGCGCTTAATAATATTTTCAATTCTGTGCGCACTCTTTCCAAGCGAGGAGCTTGGCAAGTATACGGATGGCCGCCTCATGGGCCGCCCCTTTGTCCAGACCCTGAGTTTTAATAAGGAAATCGGTGGTTCCCTCAAGCTTTTCGGGGTAGGACTGCATTGAGCCGTCCGGTCTGGCGCAGTAGATGCAGTAATCCTTGCTTTCGTCTTGAAGCGGAAAATCAGCGGGCTTTGTCATGGGCATCCCACAAGAAATGCATACTTTCATCAAATATTACCTCCTTTCAACAGTTTTAGATAGTTTTGAATCAATGCTTCGCCGCAGTGCGAGATGACGTTTCCTTCCGGCGCAAACAGATCACCGTTAGACAGATAATAATGCACCAGACCAACCCACATATTAAAAAGCATATAAGTCGGAATACCTGTTATCTGGGCGTCACGTGCCGCCTGACTGAAATGAAGGGATATTGCTGACTGAATTGAAATAAAGCAGTCCCTCGCGCCGAGCGGCAGAAACCGGTTTTCGATTATCAGCCTAGTGTAAAACGATTCAAACTCCATAATCCCGTCAAGATGGGCGCGCAGAAGCTCCGATAGGCTTCCGCAGGAGGAGGCCAACTCATGGGTGCGCAAAGCAATTTTCTGCCCAAAGAAGGCGACAACTTCCTCAATAAGCGCATCCATTGAAGGGAAGTGGACGAATATCGTTCCATGGGAGACTCCCGCCGCCTGCGTAATGTCAGAAATGCGGGTATTCATAATGCCCTTTTCCGAGAATACCTCATATGCGGTTTTTACGAGCAGGGCCTTTGTCTGCTCCTTCTGAAGCTCACGATTTGTTTTTTTCATATAATGACCTCATAATCACTGACTGCACAGTCATTGTAATTTATATAGAGAGGTTTGTCAAGAAAAATGCCTAAAAATATTAATTTAAATAAACAAAAACCGGTACAGCATTTAAAATACTGCACCGGTTACTTTTGACTTCTGAATCTCAACAGATATTTCTTTTGCGTGGTCGATCCCCTTTTGCAATGCAGCGTCCAGAGCTTCTCCTTTTTGAAGGCTGTTTAATATAGCTTCGGTGATTCCGCCTTTTGTTTTCATCTGCTCGATATACATATCCGTTTCGGTACTGCTTTGGAAGATTGGCAAAGATTCAGAAGCCCATTTATAAAGCTTTGATAGCAAAGGAAATTCTTCTTCGACTCTTCCGATTGCGTCAGAACAGCCGTCCGAGTTATCAAGCTTCAGTATTGCCGCGGGCAGGCAGACTCCGGCAGTAAAGGTGTCCATATCTTTTTCAGCGTCGATTTGAATGTACTTTAGATTTAAAAACCTTGTCAGCAGCTCCAGATGTTCATTTTGTGGATAAGCCGTCGCAACACCTTTTTCGGACAATATGGTATCCGGCCCGCTGAACATCATTCGGTATGTATTCGTTTTAAATATTCTGTTTAATAATTCTATTGGTATCCCCGCCATACAGGAGACTATCAGACTCTTATCGGCAGCAACGATTCCGTGAAACTTCAGAATATCCTGAGGTTTTGTAATGATTAAAATAATCCCGGCTTCCATGAACAGCCTTTTATTATTGGTAAGGCATGAAGCCAAACCCTTCGTTTCAAGCTTTTTATAGGTAAGGGGATTGCCCCTATACGAAATCAGAAGGTTTTCTTTTTCAAGTCCGTGAGCTACTAAAGATAGCGCGATAGCTTGACCCAGATGACCGCAGCCAACGATTCCGACCTTGAGCTTATTAAGTAATCCCAAATCCTGAATATTCAACAGAGCTTCTCCTTCCTTCTGCAAGCTTGCGTCCTAATGGTTATGTTTGAAAATTCCTTTTCCTATATCAGACAAAATCTGTTGCCGCCATCCTGCTTTGCGCGATACATAGCTTTATCAGCTTTTTCAACCAACTGGAGCACATTTGTTTCATCCGATTGGCATGCAATTCCTATACTCAGGCTTACTCGCGGAGCGAGCTCCCCTGCAGTTATCGATTCTACCGAATCAAGTATCCTCTGAGCAATTTCCTGCGCCTTATATGGCGAAATCTTCGAAAGGATTATTACAAACTCGTCACCGCCATACCTGCCCGCAACGTCTGATTCTCGAATGCTTTCAGATAACTTTTGAGCGACTGAACGTAAAACGACATCACCGATACCGTGACCGTAATTATCATTTATTGATTTGAATTTGTCGACATCTGCCATCATTACAATGAAGCTCGTTTTTTTCCGACGAGCCTTATGGAACTCTGAGTCAAGCAAGTATTCTAAGTAATTGCGGTTAAACAGTCCCGTCAGGTTATCATTATGCGCCATTTGCGTCAACTTTTCGCCTTCGATTCGCTCAGTCACATCAACGCAGCTACCTATGTAGCCGGCAAAGAAGCCTTTTTCATCAAAGTATGGAACGCCTCTGTCGTTAAGCCATCGAAATTGTCCGTCATGGCGTTTAAGCCGATACTCCATCATAAAACGTTCGTGCTCGTTAAATGCTTTTAAATACGTATTAACGCAAAATTCGATATCCTCTGGATGCACGCCTTCAGCCCAGCCATCACCGAGCTCTTCATCCATATTTCTCCCGGTAAAATTCAACCAGGTTTCATTAAAGTAATTACACTTTCCATCTATTCCGGAGCGCCAAATCATGGTCGGGGAATATTCAACAAGGGCTCTGTATTCGGAACAACTTAATTCCATATCTTTCTATTCTCCCTTTTTTTGTTATCTGACTAAGACACTCTTTCCATATCTGCCTGAGCGGGTACGAACACCTGCCGACATCTGGCTCAGCTTTTGCCGGAGGTTTTTTGACCGGATTTGTTCAATGCAACGGCTGCAAGGATGAGTTCCTTGAGCGCCGCCTCGTCTACATGGTCTCCCTCGTGGAAATCGATAGCCCGTCTGGCATTACCCTCTAAACTTGAATTGAAGATATGCGCGGGGTCCTGAAGTGATGCACCCTTGGCGAAAGTCATCTTAACGGAGTTTTTGTAAGTTTCTCCAGTGCATATCATCCCATCGTGAGACCATACAGGGGTCCCTCTCCATTTTAATTCCTCGGTTATCTCCGGGTCGACCTGCCTAATAAGGTTTCGCACTTTCGAAAGCATGTGACCACGCCAGTCGCCCAGCTCTTCAATTTTCTCATCGATTAGTAGAGATTGGGATTTTGTTTCCTGCTTGGATTGCTTTTCCATTATAAAGCCCTCTTCCAATAGCTTATTAAAGCTCGATTTATGTGATATTTCTTTAATAATGTGTTATCATTATTGGAGCATTATGTATAAAGCAAGAAAAATCTAGAAAGCTATACGTATTCAAAAAGGAAGGATTGAGTAGGTTGGACGTAATAGAAAAAAATTTGAACTATTTCATAGAAAAGCATGGCGGTATATATGAAGCGTATGAGGAATATGGCAACAAACTGCATGAGGAGGGCGGACCGCTTGACAAGAAAACCAGATGGCTGATTAAGGTAGCCATTTCGGCTTCCTGCCAGTATGAATTTGCACTAAGGACCCATATCAGAAAGGCGGTAGCAAGCGGCTGCTCCAGGGAAGAAATTGAGCACGCCATTTTGTTAGTGGCACCCAGCGGGGGCTTTCCAAGGATGATGGAAGGACTGCTGGTATTAAGGGATGAAATGGGAGATAGCTAGTATTTTTGCCGCATATGTTCGCGCACTTGCACACCCTTTGGGGTGTGCATTTTTTAAACCATTATTAGGTGCAGACCATTGAAGCCCATACAATTCAGCACTTCCAGGTCATTTTCGCCGGATTAGGTTCGTCAGATATAGCAACGGCACATAAAGCCTCTTCCATACGCCCGCACTCCTCGGCGGCAAACCGCTCCAATTTGGGCCAATCGGCGTCAATACCGATGGTGTTATATGCAACTGCCAACGCGCCGTAAAGCGCAAGTCCGGCACAGTGCGAGGCAGAGTGAATCGTAGATGCGCTTTGCCCAATTGCCCTTGCTACGGCTTGCGCGACGGGATTTTTATCTGCCTGCCGCGCCGCAGCGTGGCATTCAAGAATATGCGCTTTCGCCAGTGGCAGCTTTATCCTGCCGCTAAGCCATTCCCTGGCTGCAAAAAGTGCTTCTCGCGGGCGAATGTCATCAGGATAAGCGGATTCATATATCGGCAACAGCCGTGACTCAGAATAGTCGATACACCAGTTTGCGAGTGTTGTTTTGCTCTGCGTTTCAGCAAGCTTTATTAGGGATTGAATATATGGCGCGTTCCAATCGGTTAACATTTTTCGATATTTTGCCATGGTTAGCTCTCTTTCAAAGACTTTGTTATCAACGCTTCTGATATGCGGAGTGCGTTGACTCTGTTTTTTAGAAGCGTATACTGTGAAGTCCCCTGTGCAAAATGTTCCTGCACCTTCTCGCACTTATGGAGAAGGGATGATATGGCTCTGAGTGCTGCCTCCAAATCTTCTTTCGTGAAATCCTCCATATAGATGTCACTTCCTTTTCTTTCTCGCTGAACGAACTATATCGACAGTCTGTTTGCAAGTTTTCATATCAATTACTCTCCACTAGTTTAAATTGCTTTTCTTCAAAATCAGATATAAAAAACAACTTACCTTTTTTGGACAATAGTTTGCCCCTCCATTTTCAACAGCAGCAATTGAACCTATGAGTGTTTTTCGTTATAGGTTTTTTAGTCTTTTGAGGTTTCGCCTCTCTCTTGTATAGTCACGTGGATCGTATGGCCAACCTGCTTGCCGATTTTAGCTCTGATATCCTTGCGGATGCCGATGATGTGGCAGATACTGCCATCAGCATTCCTCACGCCCATATTAACAATGCTCCCGTCATAAGGTTCACCGTCAAACGTAGCATGGACTTTGACGCGCCCCTTACCGAACTCCGCTCTCACATCATATGGGAATTCGACATATGCGCCGTCTATGTCGGGGACTTTCTGAATGACGGTTTCAAATTCGTACGTTTTGAGATTCATAAATAGTCCTCCCGATGTCTAACGCAAAAAAATTTTATGCAATAAAGCGAAGCCTGGACCGCTTCGCTATTTTGATATATGGCTTTTTAGAATTTGCAGATGACTGAAGAGACAGTTGGATACACCTATTATAAGTATTATAATCATTTTTTCATTCGTTCACAAGCAAAAGATAAGTGGTGAGTAGTTCATATACATTTCCGCAGAAAGAATATTTAGCCACGCATTTTTTCTGAATTAAATCTATTGACAAGGCAACTACTACGTGTTACTATGTAGCAGTAGTAAGTGATACTGCATACAAGTCATACAGAATAGGGAAGGGTGATTGTGCTGGAAAATCTAACGGAAATGCTCAAAGGCGTGCTTGAGGGCTGTGTCCTTAAAATTATAAGCCGCGGAGAAACCTATGGCTACGAAATCACGCGACTGCTGAATGCTCTCGGATTTACGGATGTTGTGGAAGGAACGGTCTACACCATTTTGGTGCGCCTTGAGAAGAATATGCTCGTGGACATAGAAAAAAAGCCGTCCGATATAGGGCCGCCGCGCAAGTTTTACGTTCTCAACGACGCAGGGCAAGAAGAACTAAGCCGATTTTGGGAAAAATGGGAATTTGTTGCATCGAAAATCAACCAATTAAAGGAGGAGCAATCAGATGTCTGAGTTTTTTGATAATTATTTCAATATTAAAAAAATGATAGAGAGTAAGCGCGAGTACAAGCAAAAAATGGCAAGGGTAAGGGCTCTGCCTGAAGACTATCAATACGTATTCAAAAAAATCCAGGGACACATGTGGATGTTCGCAGCGGGAGCCGGCTATGACATGATGAAAATCCATTATGACCTTATAGAGCTATTCGAGTCCGGCGCTGCGGACGGGAAGTCTGTTTTGGAAATTACCGGCGAGGATGTGGCCGCGTTCTGTGAAGAGCTTCTGCGCAGCGCCAGCACATATACGGAAAACTGGCGTGAGACGCTCAACCGCGACATACAGAAAAAACTCGGAAAGGAGAAGGATTCAAAATGACAGAAACCGCAATCCAAGTGAAAGGACTTCAAAAGTCCTTCAAGAAACTTAGTGTCCTAAAGGGTGTGGATTTTGAGGTTGAAAAAGGCAGCATTTTCGCCCTGCTCGGCTCCAACGGTGCAGGCAAGACAACAATTGTCAAAATCCTTACCACGCTGCTCATCCAGGACAGTGGAACTGCCGCCGTCAACGGCTTCGATGTTGTGGCAAAACCCTACAATGTGAGGCAGTCCATTAGTCTGACCGGGCAATTCGCCGCCGTGGACGAGATATTAACAGGGCGGGAAAACCTCGTCATGATTGCAAAGCTGCGGCACCTCAATGACCCACGTCAGATTGCGGAAGATTTACTTAAGCGTTTCGGCCTGACTGATGCCGCCGACCGCAGGGTGTCTACTTATTCGGGCGGTATGCGCCGCAGGCTTGACATCAGTATGAGCCTTATTGGAAAACCGCAGGTCATTTTCCTTGACGAGCCGACCACCGGGCTTGATCCGGAGGTACGCATTGAGGTTTGGAAGGTCGTCAAAGAACTTGCTGCTGGCGGTACGACAGTATTCCTAACCACCCAGTATCTGGACGAAGCCGAACAGCTTGCTGACAAAATTGCCATTCTGCATGAAGGAAAAATTATCGCAAACGGCACGCTCGCGGAGCTTAAAAAGCTGTTCCCGCCCGCAAAGGTGGAGTACGTGGAAAAACAGCTGACACTGGAGGAGATATTCCTCGAAATTATCAGCAAAAAGGAGGAAGTATAAATGGAAACAATTCAAAACCACTTTTTCAGTGATATGGGTGTGATGCTCGGACGCTCCATGCGTCATATTTTCCGCAGCATGGACACGATTATCTCTGTTACAATTATGCCGATTGCGATGATGCTTCTGTTCGTTTATGTGTTTGGCGGCGCGATTCAAACCGGCACGGATAACTACGTGAATTACCTTCTGCCCGGCATCCTGCTGATGGCAATCGCAAGCGGCATAGCCTATACGGCTTACCGTCTGTTTATGGATATGCAGCGGGGCATATTCGAAAGGTTCCACTCTATGCCGATTGCGCGTTCAGCCGCACTCTGGGGGCATGTGCTTTCCTCACTGGTATCCAATGCGATTTCGGTTGTCGTCATCATTCTCGTTGCGCTTATTATGGGCTTTCGCTCGTCGGCGGGGATACTGCCATGGCTTGCCGTTGCCGGAATACTCGCGCTGTTTACGCTGGCCTTGACATGGGTCGCGGCGATTGCAGGGTTGTCCGCAAAAACGGTGGACGGCGCAGCTGCCTTTTCCTATCCGATTATGTTTCTACCGTTTATCAGCTCGGCTTTTGTGCCGACAGAATCGATGCCGTCGGCCGTTCGCGCATTTGCCGAAAACCAGCCGGTGACCTCGATAGTGAATGCCATCCGTGCGCTGCTGTCAGGTCGGTCCGTTGGAAATGATATATGGATTGCTCTCGCGTGGTGCTTGGGAATTATGATAGTTGCCTACATATTTGCGATGAGAGCGTATAAAAAGCATGTGTAAAAAAACTAGTATCCGCACATCAAAGTTTTGAGCATGCAAATATGGAACATATGAAGAGCGCTAAAAAACCGGACTGAAAATAAACGCTTTCAGCCCGGTTTTTCCTTTTAATTGAGAATCTCCAGTTTAATCCCTGTTATCAGGTGCATTTAAGCTTGCATTTAAGTAGGTTCCTTTTTGCATAGATAGTCTTTTGTCCTTGAGCCTTTCCCCAATAAAGGTAGAACCCAGTATTAATACCCCGCCAATAATCTGAGGGAGTGTAAATTTCTCTCCGATGAAGATTACACTGAATAATATTCCAAATAACGGCTCTAAATAGCTGTAAGACACGATTTCAACAGATTTCATATGTGCATAGAGTGAAAAAAACATGGTATAGGCCACACCTGTATGTAATACACCCAATAGTATGGTAAAGACAAGCCCCCTAGCATCAAGGTCGACAACTGCTGAAATATTTCCCTCAAGCAATACGAATGGCAGTAAAACAATCATCGCTGTAAATATTTGAGTGAAGGTAGCAGTCTGATCATCCACACGGATTTTTATGCTGCGGTTAATAAGAACAATTGCTGCATAAATAATTCCTGAAACTGCACTAAGTGCCAGGCCCATATATCCTGACCCCTCAAGTAAGTTGTGACCTACAATCAGAAAGAGCCCCAGAAATGAGACAAGAATCACTGCAATTTGAATCTTTGAGATGGCCTCTTTCAAAACCAGCGGTGCAAATATCATGACATAAACCGGACACATGTTATAGATCATAACAGCAGATGAAATACTGGTATGCTTAAACCCATAGAACAAGGTAAGCCAACCAAAACCCAATAATGCGCCTGAAATAATATAGGGTATTAAAAGAGAAAATTTTACCTTTCCGGCTTTTTTCATTTTCATTGCAACAAAAAGAACCGGCAGTGCAATTAATGCCCTCAGAAAAGCCAAGCTTAAAGAAGACAAGGGAATGTATCTTGTAAATACACCCAAGCTACCCCAGATAATCATGACCAGTACTAATTTAATTCTATTCATGGACATACTCCTTATTTTTGCTAACTCAATATTAGCTGAATAAGAAGAAGCTGTATTGTATGAAATTGACGTTATCCTTTTAATTGATCTAAATATGCAGCAGGCGTAATACCATACATTTTTTTAAATTCTCGAATTAAATGAGCTTGGTCATAAAATTTCAGTTTCTCACAAATCTCAAACACATCTATACCTTCACAAAGCATTCTTTTTGCTTCCGCTACTCGATATTGCAGATGATATGCAGCAGGTGTCGTTGCATATAGTTTTTTAAAATTTCTTATTATCGCAAATTTATTCAGTCCGGTAATTTGCTGAAGCTTATCCAAGGTTATTACATCTTCCACGTTATCTAATATATATTCATGTATCGTTGCGACAATATCTGTTGTATTTGTAGCGGCGGTTTCCGGAGTATCTTTTTCTCCAAACTCTGTAAGTAGTTCAATAAGTATATTTTCCAACGTATCAGGATTTTTTTCCGTGAGCAATTGTTCGATAAAGCCTTGTATTTCCTGGACCTGACTACCCGTTAGCTTTTCCGCTTGATTGAAATTGACTAAATCGCCATAGTAGACAGGATCAACAAATAGCATGACATATTCCCATTGATTGATATCTTTCGGTGCACATCTGTGGGTCGTAAGTGGCGGAATAATGACACCATCACCGGCTCCGTAACGGATAATCCGATTGCTCAATGTCAACTCGGTGGATCCCTCTATGATATACCCTAATGAAAGCTCATTATGTACATGAGATTTATATGCATAGGGGTGGTTTCTACACCTTTTAATTTCCACACCCTCAATAATGCTTCTGCTGAATTCCATGTGGCTGTCTTTCTCGGTGCTCGTATTATCCTTGTCAGATATATTCAAAATTCAAACACTTACCTTTCATTTTAATGCCCGATAACAGACACTGGAAAATTAGTACTTTCGTGAATCTAGAATAAACATAGTTGCATCATGTCTCATGAATATTTTACTTCCGGAATAAAAAGTTTTGGTTTGAATATCCTTGTATCCGACTTTCAACATAATGTTTGCAAGGTCCTCTTGAACAAATCCGTTATGAACCAAATCTGAAACAATCTCATCATTTTTATTAAAATCAACAATCAGCAGATGTCCTCCCACATTCAGAACATCATACAGCCTCGATAAAACTGACTCAAAATCCCTGATATGGAGTAGAACTTGAGCCATAAAAATATAATCAGCATGAATACTAACTTGGGTTTCTGTTTCAAAATCAAAGCATAGTGTACTTGCGTTCATAATATTAGAATCAGAAATTTTCATTTTTGTTCTATTAATCATTTCCTGCGAAGAATCCAAAAATAGCATCGAATTAAATTCATTTAGCAAGTCCATGCCGACAAGACCTGTTCCGCACCCAAAGTCAATTGCATCCTTACTTTTTGTGTCAACTAAATATTCTCGAATGGCACTTGAGGAAAGCTTTGCAATTTGGACCCTTTCAGCAGTATCATAGCTATTTGCCATCATCTCAAACTTTTCGGTATTACCCATTAACATACCTCTGCATCTATTGATGCAAACTTTTCAAAATAAATCAAAGAACGCAACACCTAAAACCCACGACGTCGCAGACATCATAAGACACCGGTTATTGCAGCTACGAACTTTTCGATACCGTGCTCAATAATATCTGTCAGCGAATCCTGATTCTCAAAATCTGGTTTGGATGCCAATGTGCATTCTATGATAGCGTCTGTATTACTGCAATCATGAAATACAGCACTAATATCAGAACTAATGCTGCTAAAAACAGATTCATATCTCTTTGCTATATCTCTGTTCCGAGCGGAAAGCCAGACTTCAAAAGCTCCCTTTTCATGTAAGTAAACAAGGGCGAATTTCAGCCCTTTATCTTTAAGCTGCTCTGTACTTAATGAAAAATAGGTCATGTCCATATAGCCTTGGTAAATACCGCCCGTGTCGTAAAGCGGGTGTTTCTTAATAAAATCGGCTCTCAATTTGCCGATAAAATCCAATATTCCTTTGTACGCAGTCTGTATTTCGCCCTGTTGCAGTTGGTAAGTATATTCATCTATTAGTTGATTTAGATTTTTCATCATATTGCCTCCTGCATGTTCGAATTTATTTGGTTTTTCTGTCCAACTCTTTTGACGTGTCATAGCCCAATTCATAGTATGTATTATTATTAAACTCAAAGCTTTTAATCTCATCAAGACCAAGCTTTTTCGTATGAGCATAGTATGATCTGGGGTTAATATGATTGATAAAGGTTATCAATATGGGATATCTTTTCTTCATTTGCATTCTGGAAAAATCAAAAACTTCGGTGAGCACTTCAGTTCCTCTATAATCCTTGTGAATACAGACAGGCCCATACTGATATGAATTTTCAGTACTTAGTATCTGCCCCATATATTCCGTGTTGTGCAGGTCGTTGATCATATGCTGAAAAAGCGGCCATCTGGACCAATATTCCCAAGATGCTGCCATAACGTAAGCGACGAGCCTTGCACCGTCACACGCAACGGCAATTCCGTTTTCCTTTTCAATAAGCTCCTTAAACTGCTCTTCCGTAAACAGTGTAGTGACAAAGCCATCCGCTTTATCAGCTTCATCAATCGTTGTGATGTGATATTTCTTCTGTAATTCTGCCAAAGCAGGTATGTCTTCAATCGTAGCATTTCTGTAAATCATAATAATCCTCCTGATATTTGATAGTTCTCCGAGATGCCTGGCGTCAGAACCTGAAAAGCGCAAGCTGTACCAGGAATGGCTTTAACAATATCATGCTTAACCGAGCCAACGGCATAAATCCATATCGACGCGGCCATCAGACATAAATACCACCCCTTCGGTTTCAAGCATTGCTTTACGCATATTCGCATAAATACCGCCCGTAATAGTGCCATCCTTCATGACCACCCTATGCCAGGGCAGACCATCAGGGCAGCATCTCATGGCCCATCCAACCTCACGCGCCGCGTGGGGTTGTCCCAGAATACACGCGAGCTGACCGTATGAAACAACCATTCCATAAGGAATTTGTTCTACTATGCCGTATACCTGTTCAAAAAATGGATTCATATTACTACACCATAACCGAACGTTCAAGCAGGCAAACAACTTCTGTATGGCAGGTGCGTGGGAACATATCGACTGCAGTGCCTTTTTTGGGCATATAGCCACGCTCGGCGAACAGTTTCATATCGCGTGCAAGGGTCGCGGGGTCGCAGGACACGTAGACGAAGCGCTCTGGAGACATTTTGCTTATTTCCTCAATGACTTCAATCGACAGCCCCTTGCGCGGGGGATCGACCACAACCGCATCGGGTTTCACGCCGGAGCTTGCAAGCTTCTTTGCGGCGTCTCCCGCATCACCCAAAATGAATTCGGCATTTGTAATTCCGTTTGCCTGTGCGTTCTGCCGAGCGTTAATAACGGCAGACTCGACAATCTCCGCGCCGTAGACAAATTTTGCTCCGCGGGCAAGGCAGAGGCTAATAGTGCCTGTCCCACAGTAGAGGTCAAGAACAACTCCCGAGCCGTCGGGACTTGCGTAATCGAGCGCGCGCATATATAGCTTTTCGGCTTGCAGCGGATTAATCTGATAAAAACTCAGGGGCGAAATCTTGAAGCGCAGACCGCAAAGCTCGTCCTCGATAAACTCACTGCCCCAGAGAGTATGAAAATCGCCCGCGAGCACCGTGTTGCCGCGGGTTTTATTTATGCATAGAACTATGCCCGTAAGCTCGGGACATTTTTCGCGCAGTGTCTTAACCAGAGTGTCGGTGTGCTCGTGCAGACCGCGGGCTGAAACGATGCAGGCGACAGATTGAGGGAATTTCAGGCTGCACCTCGTGAAAATGTGCTTTAGCTGCCCCTTGCCGGTCTCTTCATTGTAGGCGGATACACCATTGTCGTCCATGAAGGTTCGCAAGGCCTCCGCACAGCGGACGGAAAGCTCGGTCTGAATGAGACAGTCTGGTGCGTCAATTATGTCGTGACTTCGCTCACGGAAAAAGCCTGTAACCGCCTTGCCGTTTTTGTCCTGTCCGACGGCAAATATCGCTTTGTTGCGGTAGCAGAGGGTTTTGTCTTCTTCCGCGCCGATAATCTCGTTTATAGCAAAATCAAGCCCCGCAACTCTTTTTATGGCGTCATTAACGCGGGAAAGCTTAAAACGAAGTTCTTCGTCGTAGCTCATATGCATCAGGTCGCAGCCGCCGCACTTTCCGAAAACTGGACAGGCAGGCGAAACTCGCTCTTCTGATGCCTTGAGGCACTTGAGACCTTTGCCGTAAACTGTGGAGGATGTTACTTTGAGTATCAAAATTTCCCATACTTCGCCAATAAGGGCAAGGTCCACGAAAACAGCTCTTCCGAGAATACGGGCAACTCCCGCGCCTGTACTGGAATAGCCTTCAATCTCCGCAGTATAGCTCTGATTTTTTTTAATTTCGTCCATCGTATCCTCCGAAGGATGCAAAAATTATCTTGTTCACGATATTTTAACATACTATTTGACGTATTTACACTTTATTTTTCCAAAGTCTATGGTAAAATAACCGAGAGCAAATATTAAACTGAGATTTGATTCTGAGTAAAACATTCGAAAGGAATGTGCTATGAAAGAAATACTTAAAGGTATACTGAGCGTGATTCTCGTCGTGTTAATTGGAATACTCGGAGTCACCATTTATAAAAGTTACAGCGCGAATGCAGAACAGGAAAAGGCTCTTCTCGAGGCGCAGGCAACTCCGTCGCCAACGCCGAGCCCCACACCGACGCCGGAGCCGACCTTTACCGAGCCGACGAACGCCGCAAACGTCAAGCTTGCCTTTGCCGGCGACCTCGTCGCCCACACAGGAATCAACGACGAGGCGAAGAAAGCCGACGGGTCATATAATTATGTGTCGGTTTTGGGTGGTGCGTCAGACTTCGTCAAGAATGCTGACTATGCGGTCTGCACGCTGGAAACGACTTTCCCGGATACAACGGAGTATTCCGGCTACCCGATGTTCAAGTCGCCCGCTGACCTAGCGAAGAGCCTAAAAAGCTTCGGATTCGACATGATAAACACCGCTTCGAACCACTGTATGGACAGCCTCTTGCCGGGACTTGTCCGGACATTGGATGTCCTGGACAATAACGGGCTAGACCACGTTGGAACCTATCGCTCTCAGGAAGAGAGAGACGCAAATAACGGCATTCTTGTCAAGGACATCAACGGCATCAGCTTCGCCTTCCTCAGCTTTACTTACGGCACAAACGCGATTCCCGTCACGGATTATCCGTACTGCGCGAACATCTTTTTCAAGGACTATGTGGACACGCTCAAAGATATTGATTATGACCGCCTCAAGACCGATATGGCCGCGGCACGTGCTTTGAATACGGACATGATCGTGGTTCAGATGCACTGGGGAAACGAATATTATACGGAGCCCGTCGATTATCAGAAGGATCTCGCCGACCTAATGTTCCAGCAGGGCGCGGATATCATCGTCGGCGGCCACACACATGTGCCGGAGCCGATGGAGCTGCGCCGCGTAACGGATGACGAGGGCAACGAAAAGACCTGCTTCCTCGTCTACAGCCTTGGCAATTTCGTCTCTTGTCAGGACGACAAGTACACCGAACTCACAGCTGTTCTGAACATCGATGTTCAGAAAAATCTAGACACGGGCGAGACTTATCTTCGCAATGCGTCGTACGCACCGATGTACATGGTGGATTTAAACGATGTGAACTTAACAAGCGACTGGCGCTATAGGCTTTGGAACCTCCAGTCGGCTATCGCATCCTATCAGAGCGGCAACAATCTGGGGGTTATAAACGATACCTTGTATAATTCAATGTGCGAGGGACTTGAGGATGTACACAGCATATTTGGCGTGGATTTTGACTACTGCAACAACGGCGGAGTCGACGTAATCAAGTGGAACCAGAATTACGAAGAAACTAAGCGCTCAGAATAACAGAGGATATAATAAAAACGTGATAAGGGCGGACAGTACGCCGTGAAGCAGCTTTCCTAAAGTATGCCGAGCGGGGCTCAGTCCGCCCTCACTTATTACTGCCGAAGCCTGCGCGTGTACGGAAATACCTCCCCAACCAATAAGAAATGAGCAAAGTGCGAGGTTTTCAGGTTCAGTACGGAGCCCATACATCGAGCTCGTTCCCGTACCGATCTCCAGAAGCCCCGTCAAAAGACTGCGCGAAAAATGCAGCTCTGTCCCTAAGCGTGCCGAGATCGTTCCGCTCAGAGCAGAGAGTGTGCCATGGGCGTCCAGAAGTCCGACAAGGACGCTGAAAAAGACAACAAAGCCGCAAACCGTGACCATAGCCGCTGTCGCCCGCTTAACGCTCGCCGTGAAAGCGCCGGAAAGATTCATTTCAGGAAGAGATGAGACGAAAGCCTTCTCATTGCTTTTTCCGGTTTTCAGGAGCATGCCGGTGAGGAGTGCCGCTAGAATATGTATGCCGTAGAGGAAAAAGCCGACCCTAACGCTGCCAAATACAGCGACACCCGCAACGGAAACTATGAACGCCGGACCCGAATTATCGCAAAAGCCGAGGAGCCTCTCGGCTTCTTTTTTTTGCAGCGCGCCCTTTGAGTACATTTCAGAGACAGAAATGGCTCCAAGTGGATACCCTCCCGCAATGCCGAGAAAAAACGCCGCGCTTCCCGTACCGGAAACACCAAAGAGCTTTTTCATGACAGGTGTGCAAACCTTCGAGAGCCTCTGCGGAAGGCCGAGCGCCACAAAAATGTTGCTGATTACCGCAAAAGGAAAAAGCGAAGGAATGATTATACCTGAGCAGAGAAGAAGACCTGCTCTTGCGCCGCCCGCAGAAGCCGAGGGGCAGAATAAAAGCCCGATAAAAGCGCAGAGCGCCAGAAAAACCGCGATTAAAAATGAAAATTTGCCTGTCACGTTTTCACCACCTTTATGTTTATAAATCATATGTACGAGCAGTTGGGCTATTTCCTGTTTTTCCGGTACTGCTAAAACTAAATTATGAAGCATAAACTTGTTTGAGGTGGTGAGTCAGTTGAAAAATGCTGTGCGAAGACGCCCCGTCACCGAGTTTTTCGACCTGCCCGCGGAGCTTGTGCCGGGGGTGCCGAAGCTCACTCTTTCAGGCGGGAGCGAGGTGCTGATTGAAAACCACGAAGGATTGAAAAGCTATTCCCGAGACTTAATCGAGGTGCGGGGCAGAAACATGCTCATGCAGATACGCGGAGAGGATCTGGAGCTTTCAGCAATGACAAAAATGGAGCTTGTGATAAGCGGCATTATCGTCGCAATTGAGCTCTGCTAGGGGGAGCTTTATGGAACGACTGTCGGACGAAGCGCGAGGATATGCCGTCATAAGAGCCGTCGGGGTCGAACCGACAGTGCTCTTGGATCGCTGTGCAGCCGGAAACATCGATTTTTGGGGCGTTTATCCCGAGGACGACTATACGCTCATATTCCGAACACGCTTGAAATATGCGGACGCAATTCTGATCCTCGCGGAGAAATGTAATTGCGAAGCCAAAATCATGGAAAGATGCGGGGGGCCGGTAGAGGCAAAAAAACTGAAAAAACGTTATGCTCTTTGGGTTCTGCCCGTGTTTTTTCTGGTGCTTCTCATCACCTCTTATTTTTTTATATGGAAAATTGAAATTACAGGCAACGAAACCGTCAGCGATATAGAAATACTCAATGCACTTGAGGACAGCGGCGTGTATATCGGCAGCTACTGGCCAAAATTCACAAGTGATAACATCAGGAGCAGGGTTCTTGTCGAAATTCCCGAACTCAAGTGGATAAGCGTAAGTGTTTTCGGGTCGAGAGCGGTTGTTGAGGTTCGGGAAAGAACGGACATTCCTAAACTTTTTGACGAGGACGAGGCCGTTAAAGTCGTTGCGGACGAGTCGGGTATAATAGAGAGCATGGGCGTTTTGCGCGGTTTTCCGCTTTTTAAGAAAGGGCAGGCAGCGCTCGAAAACGAAACGCTAATATCAGGCGCGGTGCCGTCAACCTTCAGAGATACAGAAATTGTGCACGCCGAAGGCAGTGTTATTGCGCGCACTTGGTATGAACTTAGCGCCATTATGCCGCTTAGCTACGATGAAAAAGCATATACGGGTGAGAAAAAGAGCCGTTTTGCTCTGATATTTGGAAACGACCGCATAAATTTTTATAGTAAGAGTAGAATTTTTGATGTAGATTGTGATAATATTGTAAGTAAGCATAGACTGGGAATAACAGGTTTTTTTGAACTGCCTGTGATGCTTGTCAAAGAAACCTCAAGAGCCTATGAACTGCACATCGCAGACTATCCGGAGGATGCGGCTAAGGCAAGGCTCGAAGCTCTGGTAAATGACGAACTCAAGCGCAAAATCGGCAAGGACGGGGAAGTCATAAGCTCCGAATATACGTTCAGCGTCATAAACGGCTTTGCCGTCGGAACGCTCCGCGCCGAGTGCAAACAGAACATCGCCGAAGAAGAAGAAATGTCTGCGGATGAGATAAGCGAGGCGAAAGCCCCTAAGGAGGAAAAAGGTACCCAATGATTGAGAGAATAATGCCGGTCGATCGCATGGAGCAAATAATAAGCGTTTTCGGTTCCTTTGACAGGAACATTCATATAGTTGAAACGGAGCTTGCCATTAAGGTCGTTGACAGGGAAGCGGAGCTGCATATAACGGGCGAAGCTGAAAACGTGATGCTCGCGGAAAAAGCTATCGCTGGGCTTCTGTCCTTGGCTGCCCGCGGAGAAAACATCGATGAGCAGAACGTGCGCTATATCATTAAGCTCGTCCGCGAGGGTGCGGAGAGCAAAATTGATAAAATTGCGGGCGACGTTATTTGTATAACGAGCAAGGGCAAGCCGGTTAAGGCGAAGACAATCGGACAGAAGGAATATGTTGACGCAATAACGAACAACACGGTAACGCTAGGCATCGGGCCCGCCGGAACCGGTAAGACCTATCTTGCTGTCGCGGCGGCGGTAGCGTCCTTCCGAAACAAGGAGGTAAACCGCATAATCCTGACACGTCCCGCGGTTGAAGCGGGAGAGCGGCTTGGATTTCTGCCCGGTGACCTGCAAAGCAAAGTCGACCCCTATCTGCGTCCTTTGTACGACGCGCTTTTCGATATGCTGGGTACGGAGACCTATACAAAATATCTCGAGCGAGGCAACATCGAGGTTGCGCCGCTCGCCTATATGCGCGGCAGAACGCTCGACGACAGCTTTATAATTTTGGACGAGGCGCAAAACACGACTCCTGAGCAGATGAAAATGTTTTTGACGCGTATCGGATTCGGATCAAAAGTCGTTATAACGGGTGATATCACGCAGATTGACCTGCCCGGGGACAAGTTGAGCGGACTCAAGGAAGCGATGAGAATTCTTCAGGATATCGACGATATAAAAATATGCAAGCTGACGGCTGCGGACGTTGTCCGCCATGTGCTGGTGCAGAGAATAATTGAGGCTTACGAAAAGCACGAAAATAAGCGCGCTCCGAGTGCGCCGAAGCCTGCTGTAACAGGGAAGGCACCGCAGAGAACTTATAAAAAGAAAGCTCAGTGAAACGAATGAAACATAAGATTTATTTATCGCGCGACAAGCGCGGATTGGGACAAGCTCCCGCAAGATACTGGATATCGGAAGCGATTAATGTTGCGCTTGACGCTCAGGGCATAGCCGTGCCCTGCGAAGTGAGCGTTTTGCTGACGGACGACTTCGGAATAAGAAAGCTGAACCGAGAGTTCCGAGATGTAGATGCCGCGACTGATGTGCTGAGTTTTCCGGCAAACGAATTTGAACCCGGCTCATTCGACCCCGAAAACGCGGAGCGCAATCCGGAAACGGATAAGGTCATCCTTGGCGATATGGCGCTTTCGATTGAGCATGCAGTGGCTCAGGGTGAGGAATTCGGGCACGGAACGAAGCGCGAAATACAGTATCTGACCGTACACAGCGTTCTGCATCTTTTGGGTTACGATCACGTCGACGAGGGCGTGATGAAAAAGCAGATGCGCACGCGAGAAAAAGAAATCATGGCGCTTATAGAAGGCGTGAAAGAGGAATGAAAAGTTTTTATTATGCTTTTCGCGGTATTTGTGAAACGATGATGTCGGAGCGCAATATGCGGGTGCATATGTGCTTTGCTTTTTATGTAATAGTCGCCGGCTTTGTGACGCATATTTCAGTAGCCGAATGGGCGGCGATACTTATCTGCATCGGACTCGTAACGACGCTTGAATGCCTTAATACCGCGCTGGAGGGCCTTTGCGACACGGTACATCCTGAAAAGTCTGATGGAATAAGAACCGCAAAGGACGCCGCCGCCGGAGCCGTGCTTTGCGCGGCAATCGCTTCCGCGGTAGCAGGAGGAATTATTTTCTTCCGTGCGGACAAGTTTAGTGCCGCACTGCGATTCTTTAAAAATCACACAGCCGTAGCGCTGGTCATTATACTTACGCTGATACCTCTCATCATCTTTGTGAGAGGCGGAAAGAGAGAAAAAAATGAAAAACGAACCGAAAAATGAATTCAATACAAAATCTGCAATGATAACTATCGTGGGTCGCCCGAATGTCGGCAAATCCACGCTTACGAACACTCTTGTGGGCGAAAAAATTGCGATAGTTTCCAATAAGCCGCAGACTACTAGAAACCGTATTTGCGCGATAATAAATCGCGGCGATACCCAGATTGTTCTCATGGACACTCCGGGTTTCCATAGAGCAAGGACAAAGCTCGGAGATTATATGGTGAAGATCGTCAGTGAAAGCGTTGCGGACGTGGACGCAATCGTTCTCATGGTCGAGCCGATACCATCAGCAGGTCCGCAGGAAATGGAGCTCATCGAAAAAATCAAAGGGAGCAAATGCCCCTCCGTGCTCGTCATCAATAAGATTGACACCGTAGCAAAGGAGCAGCTTCTTGCTGTCATCGCTGCCTATACCAAGCTCCACGATTTTGACGCGATAATTCCGGTTAGCGCAGTAAAACGCGACGGCACCGAAGAACTCATGGCTCAGTTTGAAAAATATGCAAAGCCAGGGCCGAAGCTTTTCCCTGAGGACGTGGTAACCGACCAGCCTGAAATGCAGGTCTGCGCCGAAATCGTTCGCGAAAAACTGCTCTACTGCCTCGACAAGGAGATTCCGCACGGCGCAGCAGTTGTCGTGACCAAGTTTTCAGAGCGCGAGGACACCGAGATAATCGACCTCGATGTCACGATTTACTGCGAAAAGGACAGCCACAAGGGCATAATAATCGGTAAGAACGGTGAGATGCTCAAGAAAATTGGTGCGCTTGCGCGCACGGATATTGAAAAGTTTATGGGCACCAAGGTGTTTTTGCAGACATGGGTCAAGGTCAAGGACAACTGGCGTGACAGCGATAATCTTCTTCGCAATTTCGGCTATAAGAATTAACTTTCAAAATTTGATAACTCGCGCAGAAATTACCGAAGATGTTTTTCTCATATCTGACTTTAGCTCGGGACATACTAAGCTCGGCGAGGTGAAGTCTTATGAAAGACTCAAATCTTTGGGGTTTATTCTGTGAGACGGGCGAACCGTTCTGCTACCTGATGTACAGGTCAGCCGTAAAAGAGAAAAAATATAAGCCCGATACTCCCCCGAAAGATACACTCGCTTTTGGCGGAACGGGTGAAAAACCCCGAGTCCGTTTTTGAGGAAAGCCGCGTCGGCCTGTGATGGATTCTGCAAGTGAGACTTAATTGTCCCGCAACGCGGATGTCCGAAGTCGTTTTTCTAACCCGCGAGGGTACACGAAAAAATGAAATATAAAATCACAGGCCGATGCGGCTGAAGGTTTACATAATATGTTTAAAACTACAAGAGCGCTGGTGCTGAGAGAAACTAAATACAAGGAAGCGGATAAGATTCTGACCGTTCTCACGGAGGACGAGGGAAAGCTGACCGTTTCGGCGAGAGGTGTGATGCGCAGGGGCAGCAGGATTGCCGCTGCGTGTCAACTCTTGGCCTTTTCTGAGATGACGCTCTTTGAAAACCGTGGAAGGTGGGTTGTCCAAGAGGCGCAGACGGTCGAACAGTTCCTTGGACTGCGTGAGAATATCGCGCTTTTGTCACTCGGAACATATTTTGCGGAGCTTATGGAAGCTGTTTCCGACGAGGACAGCCCGAATCCGGAGGTTTTGCGGCTGGGGCTGAACAGCCTTTTTGCGCTTTCGGGCGGTCTTTATCCGCCGGAGCACATCAAAGCTGTGTTCGAAGTACGGCTCATGTGCCTATCGGGCTACGAACCGGCGCTCGAGGCTTGCCCCGTCTGCGGAAAAGAGGACATGGTTTCGCCTGTGTTCAGTACAATAGGCGGAACTGTACTCTGCGTAAAATGCCGGAGCAGTCAATATGGCGAGACTTTTCCGCTTTGCTCAGCGTCGCTTGCGGCAATGCGGCACATTTCCGGCGCGGAGAGCAAAAAAATATTTTCTTTCGCGCTTGACTCAGACGCCGAAAAAAGACACAACAAGGTCTGTGAAGCCTATGTGAAGGCGCAACTCGAGCGAAGGTTCTCCTCGCTCGACTACTGGAAAAGCGTCAAATAGGCGCATAAATTAAACAATTTACCCTTACAACGGAGAAATATATGACTGAACTATACGAAAAATCAGTCAGGACACTTGAACTTCCCACGGTGCTTGAGCTTCTATCGAACGAAGCCGTTAGTGCGCCCGCGAAGGAAAAGGTGCTGACACTTCGCCCATCTGACATCGAATATGACGTAAAGCGCAGACTGGGAGAAACAACAGCGGCCAAAACTATGATGGTGCTAAAAGGCAGCCCATCCTTTGGTGGTGTCAGAGACGTGCGCTCATCGCTTTCGCGCGCGAATATCGGCGGAATGCTCAATACGCGCGAGCTTCTGGACATCGCGGGAGTCTTGCAGTCCGCACGGATAGTGCGGGATTATGCCGACGGCGAGCGCAGCGAAAGGCACGATCTCGACTTTTTATTTTCATCGCTTATGGCAAATAAATATTTGGAAGAAAAAATCACCACCTGCATTATCGGCGAGGAAGAAATTGCGGACGCAGCAAGCTCTGAGCTATCTAGCATCCGCCGCCTGATGAGAGCTGCTTCAGCCCGAGTGCGCGAGGCCTTGCAGAAAATCATTTCATCCCCAGCCTATTCAAAGGCACTTCAGGAACCTATAATTACAACTCGCTCGGAGCGCTATGTCGTGCCGGTCAAGGCCGACCATAAGGGAACAATTCCCGGACTTGTCCACGATATTTCCTCGAGCGGGGCGACGCTTTTTATCGAGCCCATGGCAGCAGTTAAGGCGAATAACGAGCTTCGAGAGCTCCACGCGAAGGAAAAAATCGAGATTGAGCGTATACTCATGGAGCTATCCGCAGAATGCGGTGACCATGCGGAGGATATTATCCGCGACTTCAATGTGCTAGTTGAGCTGGACTGCATTTTTGCAAGAGCAAAGCTGAGTTATAAGCTGGACTGCCAAGAGCCGGTCATTTCGGATAAGCGAGTGAGCCTGAAAAAAGCGCGTCACCCGCTACTACCGAAGGGCACCGCCGTGCCCGTCAGCATCGAGCTCGGCGACGAATTCGATACGCTTGTCATTACGGGACCCAACACGGGCGGTAAAACCGTGTCACTCAAAACTCTAGGACTTCTCTGCATAATGGCGGCCTGCGGACTGCATATTCCGGCGGCTGACGGCAGTATCGTGCCTGTTTTCCACACTGTGCTCGCGGACATCGGCGATGAGCAGAGCATTGAACAATCGCTCTCAACATTTTCCTCGCACATGACGAATATAGTGAAAATACTGGGAGCGTGCGACGATAAGAGCCTTCTTCTTTTTGATGAGCTCGGTGCGGGAACGGACCCCGTCGAGGGCGCGGCGCTGGCCGTTGCAATCATTGAGGATGCAAGAAATAAAGGCTCTGTCACAGCGGCAACAACACACTACGCCGAGCTCAAGGTCTATGCAACGATGACGGAGGGTGTGCAGAATGCCTCCTGCGAATTCGACGTTGAGTCCCTGCGCCCGACCTATCGCTTGCTTATTGGAATACCGGGAAAATCGAACGCCTTTGCAATCAGCGAGCGTTTGGGACTGCAAAAAAGCGTAATCGAAGACGCAAAGGGCAGAATAACGCAGGGTAGTGCGTCCTTTGAGGAGACGATTGAAAAGCTCGAAAAGCAAAGACAGCTTCTTGAAAAGGACAGGGAAGACACCGAGAAAAAGCTCCGAGAAACCGAAGATAACGCCAAAAAGTCGGAAATGCTCCGCCGCGAGCTGTCCGTACGTCTTGAAAAAGCAGATGAAAAAGCTCGAAGAGAGGCCGAAAGAATACTTGGGGACGCAAAAAGGGCCGCTGAACGCACCTTTGACGAGCTAGACGAAATGCGGAAGCGTCAGGCAAAGGAATACGACCACATCCGTGAAAACGAAGCCCGCGCTGAGCTCCGCCGTAGCCTTAACGAAGCGAACAAGCAGCTTTCCGAACGCAAGCAGGAAGAGTGTGAGCAGAAAAAATCCTCCCGTCCCGTCAAGGCCGGAGACACGGTGGAAATACTTTCGATGGGCGTGATGGCGAGCGTGATTTCGGTTACAGACGACAGAGTGCTCACACTTCAGGCGGGTATAATCAAAACGACCGCGCGTGAGGACGAGGTTTATCTTGTCGAGGAAAAGCCGGCAGGAAGACCCAATATATCAACAAATAGAACAGTCGCCTTGCGAACGGAGTCCACAAGCTCCGAGCTTGACCTGCGCGGAATGATGACGGACGAGGCAATACCGGTACTCGAAAGATATGTCGACAGCGCTGTTATGGCGAAGCTCGAAAAGCTGACAATTATCCACGGGAAGGGTACGGGAGCGCTTCGGGCGGCGGTGTCGCAAAGTCTGAAAATGAACAAGGCTGTCAAATCTTACCGACTTGGACGCTATGGAGAAGGGGAAACAGGCGTAACGATTGTCGAACTGAGGTAAAAGCAAGGTAAAGAAAATATTATACCTGTGCAAAATTACAAAATCAGTAAAAGCAATTGACGTAACGGATTTACTTTGATAAAATGATTTACAGAAACATGTGGAGCTATGCCATTTTGTCATAACATAAGGAGTGACGATAATGCTTACTAGAGAAGTAACTATCAATAACCAGGTTGGTCTGCACGCCAGACCCGCAACATTCTTCATTCAGAAGGCCAATGAGTTTAAAAGCAGTATTTGGATCGAGAAGGACGACCGTAAGGTCAACGCTAAGAGCCTTCTGGGGGTACTGTCTCTCGGCATTGTCAAGGGCACTTCCGTTACCCTCGTTGCAGATGGAAGCGACGAGAAAGAAGCGCTCAATACTTTGGCAGCTCTTATAGCATCTGATTTCACAGAGTGATAATTAGCATATCGATCGGGGCGTGCAAGTGCACGCCCCGTTTTCATTTTTAATAAAAGGTCTTGACTGCGCATAAAAATATGGAATAATAAGCTTACCAAATAAATATCGTTTTGGTTAGCGATACGGAGGTGATACCTTGCTTATAGACGAACTGCGGGAAAAGGCAAACCGCCTTCCGCTCCTGCCGGGAGTATACCTTATGCTCGATCAAAAAGGCGAGGTAATCTACGTCGGCAAGGCTAAGGCACTAAAAAACCGCGTCACGAGCTATTTCCGAGGTGACCACGAGCCAAAAACCTCCGCAATGGTCGAAAAGGTGCGCGATTTCAACGTCATCGTCGCAGCCTCGGAATTTGAGGCGCTGATACTCGAAAACTCGCTTATTAAGCGGCATCAGCCGCACTATAACATCCTTTTGCGCGACGATAAGGCCTATCCGTTTATAAGGCTGGACGTTAAAAGCGAATACCCGCATTTTTCAATTGCAAATAAAGTTGCGGAGGACGGAGCAAAATATTTTGGACCCTTCGGCGGTCGGATTTTGACCCACGACATAATCGATACCGTCAGCAAGGCTCTGTTTCTGCCCACCTGCGGAAAGAAATTTCCCCGTGATATTGGCAAGGGCAGACCCTGTCTGAATTACCACATGGGCAGCTGCCCGGGCTACTGCGCGGGAAAATCAAGCATCGAAGAATACAGGGCGCGTATGCGTGACGCTGAGATGATTTTAAACGGCAAATCGGCAGAGCTTAAAGCGGAGCTTGAGCATGAAATGACAAAGGCCTCGGACGAGCTCCGATTCGAACAGGCGGGACAGCTTCGAGACAGGCTTCGCTCGCTGGAGGGACTTTCAAACCGCCAGGCAGTCATCGGCGCCGTCGGCTCGGATACCGACGCTGTGGGATTTTTCCGCGGAGCCAAGTCTTGCTTTTCCGTTCTGCATTATTCGGGAGATAACCTCGTCGGAAAAGATTTTGAAATGATGGATGAGCCGCTTGAAGATGACCCCGAGGCGGTCTCCGCACTTGTTCGTCAGTATTATTCGATTCGCGGCGCATGGCCGAAAACCCTGCTCCTGCCGTTCGGCACTGAGGATACTGCCGAAATTGAGCAATTGCTCACCGAAGCGTCGGGACGAAGGGTTTATATTGAAATTCCGCAGCGCGGTGAAAAGCGTTTCCTTGTCGAAAAGGCAATGATAAACGCCAAGGAGGAGTGCCTTCGATTTACGACTGCCGCCCAGCGCAGGCTTAAAACCCTGGAATGGCTACAGGATACGCTGGGGCTTCAAGCCCTGCCAATGCGAATCGAGGCCTTTGATATTTCGAACACAGGAGATTTCGGCATCGTCGCTTCGATGACTGTGTTTGTCAGCGGGAAGCCGCTCAAACGGGATTATAGGAAATTTAAGATTAAAGAGCTGTCCTCGCAGAACGATTTCGGCAGTATGCGCGAGGTGCTGACGCGTAGATTCAATCGCTATCTCGAGGGCGACGCCTCGTTTTCCGAACTGCCTAATCTTCTTCTTATAGACGGCGGAGCGGTGCATGCCTCGATTGCGGAGAGCGTTTTGAAGGAAATGAATATTTCCCTGCCCGTTCTGGGCATGGTTAAGGACGACCGACACCGCACGCGCGCGCTCATCTATTCGAGCGGTGAGGAAGTGGGAATAACGGGCAACCCCGCAGTGTTCGCTTTTATCGGGAATATTCAGGAGGAAACGCACAGGTTTGCAATCGAATATCACCGCAGCCTGCGGAGCGCAACCATTGGCTCAAAGCTCGAGGATATTAAGGGCGTGGGCGAAACGCGGCGCAACGAACTTCTTAAAGCTTTCAAAACCATAAAGGCAATCAAAAGCGCTTCGTTCGAGGAATTGGACGCGGTTGTGCCGAAAAGCACGGCTAGAGCGGTTTATGACTATTACCACGGCGGAGATGAAGCCACGGACACAGACGATACGGAGGAAAACACATGAGAGTTATAACGGGTTCGGCGCGGGGGCGTAGGCTTAACGAGCCGAAAAACATGGAGATAAGACCTACGACTGACAAAGTGAAGGAATCGATCTTCAATATAGTTCAGTTTGATATCGAGGGCAGGAGAATTCTCGACCTTTTCGCGGGAACAGGGCAGCTCGGAATCGAGGCGCTGAGCCGCGGGGCAAGGAGCGCAAGCTTCGTTGACGAGAGCACTGAGGCGATTAAGCTTGTGAAGAGCAATCTTGAGCACTGTGGGCTCGCGGGAGAGACCGTGCGTGAAGATGCGCTCTCCTTTCTTAGCCACTGTGGGAAATATGATGTCATTTTTCTCGATCCCCCGTATAAAAGTGGGCTGATGGATGCAGTTCTGCGCAAAATTATTCAGTTTGACATATTGTCAGAAGGTGGTATAATTATTTGCGAGACTGACAGCGAAATGGATTTACCTCCGATGAACGAGCCGTATTATGCAGGACGCGTATATAAATACGGAAAGGTCAAGCTAACAGTCTGCGGAAAAAGAGCTTAAGCATTTCGCAGCAGCGAAAGGAATGGATGTTTTCAGATGATTACCGCGATCTATCCCGGAACTTTCGACCCCATTACATTGGGGCATCTTGACATCATTACCAGAGCCTCAAAGATCTTTGACAAGCTGGTCGTCAGCGTTGTCATGAACATAGAAAAATCCCCCCTGTTCGATATTGAAGAGCGCGTCGAGCTCATCAAGAAGGTGGTTTCTGACCTTCCTAACGTTGAGGTCACCTGCTCAATTGAGCTTCTTGCGGATTTCGCAAAGCAGTATGAAAATCCCGTCATTATCAAGGGGCTGCGAAACCATATCGACTATGAATACGAGACCACTATGGCGGTTTTCAATAAAAAGCTGAACCCACAGCTCGAGACTTTTTTCATAACGGCAAAACTCGAGTATACTTATGTGAGTTCAACGGCTGTCAGGCAGCTTGCGGCGTACGGCGCCGATCTATCAGATTATGTTCCGAAGATCGTGTCGGATGAAATCGATAAAATAATCCTGAACGGGAGGTAAAGATATGGATAACGAGATGGAAAACGAAGTAACCGAATTACTGGAAGTTCTCTATAACACTGTCGCCGACGCATGGAGCGTTCCGCTCGGCAAAGACAAATGCATGATAAACCGCGAAAGCGTACTGAGCCTTCTTGATGAGATCAAGGCTCAGCTTCCGATTGAGCTTACCGAGGCAAAGCGCCTTTTGGCTGCGCGCGATGAATTTGTATTAAACGCAAAACGCGAAGCGGAAGCAATCCGTAAGGCGGCGGAGGAACAGGCTAGACGCCTGGTCGAAGAACAGGAGATTACGCGTATCGCAAGAGCGCATGCAAACGAGATCATTTCGAATTCCGAAACCAAGTCGAGAGAGCTTGTCCGTGCCTCGAACGAATATGTTGACGATGCTTTGAGACGTACCGAAGAAGCGGTTACAGCAGCGCTCAACGAGGTCAGACAGTCGCGTTCTCGTTTCCGCAATCTTGCCGGAGCACGCCCCTCTGCTCAGATTCAAACCCCCGCTGTTACAGATCCCGAGGAAATATCAGAAGAATAAGAGAAATTGCTTAAATAATAGCGCCCGAAAAAAATAATTTTTTCGGGCGCTATTTCTATATCTAGGGATGATGTCTTATGTAAACAATATTGCTACACAAGTTGTTGTGGACAAATTATGTAAACAGAAGAAAGTGCGAGTATCTGAAGAAAAAAACGACAGTTTTTGCTCTTGACATTCTTTTTTATGTGAAGTTATAATGAGTACACTGCGTGGGACAAAGTGGGATAAAATGTTGAAAACTCCCACAAAACAATATTAAAATGGGCAAAAATCGTACCAGCGAAAATATTGAGAAGGAGGGAAAAGGCGTGACGGGTGAATACCAGCACACTTTGGACTCAAAAGGGCGCTTATCCATTCCCGCGAGAATGCGCGAAGACCTAGGCAACGTGTTCTTCGTTACCCTTTCCATGGATAAGTGTCTTTCCGCCTACTCATCTGAAAGCTGGGAGGCTTTGACTGAAAAAGTTAACGAGATGCCCTATGTAAAACAGAGAAAAATGCGCCCTCTCTTTGCATACGCCGCAAAATGCGAGGTCGATGCACAGGGCAGAATACTTATACCGCAGAATCTCCGAGATTTTGCAGGACTAACCAAGAACGTAGCGGTCGTCGGATGCAATAACCACGCTGAGTTCTGGGACAGTGACAGCTGGAGCGCAATCAATATCATCGAAACGACTCCGGAGAACATTGCGGCCGTTATGGAGGAGCTGGAGTTCTAGTGGAATATGGACACTATTCTGTCATGCTTAATGAATGCATTGACGGACTCAAAATAAAGCCGAATGGAATCTATGTGGACGCGACGCTCGGTATGGGCGGTCATTCCTATGAGATTGCAAGACGGCTTAAATCGGGAAGACTCATATCAATCGACCGCGATATCAAGGCGATGGAAAGAGCGGTAATACGCCTTGAACCTCTTATGGACAGGATAACTCTTGTCCATGGAAACTTCCGCGATATGAATGCAATATTGAACGACTTAGGGATAGAAAAGGTCGACGGTATACTTTTCGATCTTGGGGTGTCATCGCCCCAGCTCGACGAATCCGAAAGAGGTTTTTCCTATATGACGGACGCCCCGCTCGATATGAGAATGGATCAGGGCGATTCGGTTACAGCGTCGGATATAGTAAACAACTGGACTTATGAAAGCCTTAAGCGAATATTTTATGATTTTGGCGAAGAGCGCTATGCTCCAAGAATCGCGGAAGCCATCGTAAGGTACAGAGAAAATAAAAAAATTGAAACCACCCTTCATCTGGTGGACATCATAAAAAGCGCAATGCCGGGCTCCGCGCTGCGAGAAGCTCAGCATCCGGCAAAAAGGACTTTTCAGGCGATACGAATCGCCGTAAACGAAGAACTGGAAGCTGTTTCGGAAGTGCTCGGAACGGCAGCAAATAGGCTCGGTCCCGGCGGAAGACTCGCTGTCATCTCGTTTCATTCTCTAGAGGACAGAATAGTAAAAAACGCGATTGCCTCGCGAGAGAACGGCTGTACCTGCCCGAGAGATTTTCCGATATGCGTTTGTGGCTTCACCCAGACGCTCCGAAATATCAGCAAAAAACCGATGCTCCCCAGTCAGGCGGAGATCGAAGAAAACCCCAGATCCAGAAGCGCAAAGCTGAGGATTGCAGAAAGAGTATAAAAGTAAGATTACAAATTGTTTGAAAGGGGGAGAATTATGGCTGCAACGTCAAATAACGTAAAGTATGGCAATAACGCCGTTTACGGCAGTCTTGCGTATGACTTCGGCAGAGCCGGAACATACCGCGAGAATATGGACAGACCAGTCGAAAGGCAGGTCATTATACCCGCCCCCCCGAGAATCAGAGAGCAGGCTGCGACCGCCGCAAGAGTCAGAACCAAACAAAGCGTTTCTCCTCTAGCTGTAATCGGTTATGCCTGCGCTGCGATTTTAATAGTCTTCACTTTAATGGCAAAAATACAGCTTACGGAGGTCACCGATACCTCCGCCCAGCTTGAAGAGCAGCTAAGTGACCTTAAAACTGCGCAGAACAGGCTCCTAATCAACTACGAAAAAGCCTTTAACCTGACCGAGATTGAAGAATACGCTAGCACACAACTGGGTATGCAAAGACCGCGGGACGAGCAGGTGTTTTATCTTGAAAGCACAGTTCCGGACAAAGCAGTCATACTCAGCGGCAAGGACGAAAATAAGGTCGGTTTCGGTGAGCGAGTTTTTGATGCACTCTCGTCTATTGCGGAATATTTCAGGTAGCGCGGAGAGTATCATATAGAGTGATAATTTAGTCATTACATATTCAAAGGCTCATGGAGGGGAGATAACATGCCGGATAAAAAACGAAAATCAAATCCTCCAGAAACTCCCAATGCTATGATGCTTCGCCGCACACTTTTTCTTCTGATAGTGTGCGGCATAGTTGCTTTTTTAGTATTGGGATTAAGACTCTTTAAACTGCAGATAATTGACCACGATTTCTATGAAACAGCGGCTATTGAGCAGCAAGTTCGCGAAACTACTGTAACTGCGGCACGCGGAACAATCTATGATTCGAACATGAAAATACTTGCAATGAGCGCAAGTGTCGACAATATTTACATCAGCCCCGCAGAGATCAAACTTTACGACGAGGACCCGACACTGATAGCGCAGGGGCTGTCAGAAATTCTTGGTGTTGATTACAACGATATACTGGCAAAGGCCGCAAAGACAAAGTCCTGGTATCAGACGATTTCGCGCAAGGTGGAGCCGGAAGTCTCCGATAAGGTGCGCGAATTCAAGAATAAATATGATCTAAAGGGAGTCAAGATCGAAGAGGACAGCAAGCGGTATTATCCCTATAGCAGCCTTGCGTCGCAGGTCGTCGGCTTTGTGGGAACAGATAACACCGGACTTTCCGGGGTGGAGATATACGACAACGATATACTGACCGGAGTTAACGGCAGGGTGGTCAGGGCTAAAAACGCCGCGGGCACGGATATGCTCTTTACAAGTTTCGAAGACTATTACGATGCCGAGAACGGCAAGGACGTTGTGCTCACAATCGACTCGACCATCCAGTACTACATCGAAAAGCAGCTTGCGCAGTCAGTGCGAGACTACGATGTGCAAAACGGAGCGTGCGCGATTGCGATGGATGTCAACACCGGCGCCATACTTGCCATGGCAAGCCTCGGAAACTTTGACCTAAACAATTACCAAATAGTCGATCCTGAGGTGCAGGCAATAATCGATGCGGAGCAGGATCCACTTATAAAGCAGCAGCTTTTGACAGAAGCCCAGCTTAAGCAATGGCGCAACAAGTCAATCAGTGACACTTACGAACCCGGTTCAGTTTTCAAGATTATTACACTATCAATGGCTTTGAACGAGAGCGTCGTAACGGCTTCCGATACGTTTTTCTGCGGCGGTACGGTTGATGTCCCCGGAAGAAATGAGCCAATCAAGTGCTGGAAAACCCAAGGTCACGGTTCGCAGACGCTTCTTCAGGCACTACAGCATTCCTGCAACGTCGCATTCGTCAACATCGGTTTGCGCGTCGGCGCCGAAAAATTCTACGATTACGCGGAAGCTTTCGGTTTCTTCGATTCCTCCACTGACCCCGACGCTCAGCTTTCAGGTAAGACCGGCATTGACCTCGGCGGAGAAAGCGGCAGTATCTGGTGGCCGAAAAATTATTTCTGCAATCCAGACCAAAAGTCATCGCTTGCGGTGGCATCCTTCGGGCAGACCTTCAATATTACTCCGCTTCAGCTCATCACGGCTGTATCTGCCTGCACGAACGGCGGATATCTCATGAAGCCCTATGTCGTAAAGGAAGTGCTAAATTCCGACGGTACGGCTTCATCAAAAACCGAACCCACGGTGGTTCGGCAGGTCATCAGTGAGGAAACCAGCAAAACTGTCTGTTCGATGCTCGAGCAGGTCGTCGGTGATAAAACTCAGGGAACAGGCAAAAACGCTTATGTCGCTGGCTATCGCATCGGCGGCAAAACGGGAACGAGCGAAAAGGTTGCGCAGGACGCGGCTGGTGGAAATAAGGAATACATAGTATCATTCCTCGGCGTTGCGCCAATCGACAATCCGAAGATTGCGATTCTGGTTCTTCTCGACACACCCAGCACCGCAACGGGTATCTACATAAGCGGAGGTCAGATGGGCGCGCCCACAGTCGGAAGAATGTTTGCAGATATTCTCCCATACATGGGCTATCAGCCGCAGTATACGGCAGAAGAACTTAAAACAGTCGACAAGACCGTACCTGATCTCGTGGGCATGACGTCAGCCGAAGCTCTCTCAAAAGCCCAGAGCAGCGGGCTCACGGCGAGAGTAATAGGCACTGGTGAAGCGGTAACGGCTCAGCTGCCGGCGGCTAACAGTGTTGTCGCGGCTAACAGTCAGATAATAATCTATTGCGGGGAAACTCCCTCGAGTGAAATGGAAGCTGTCCCTGACCTCACGGGTATGACCTACAGCATGGCAAGACAAAACATGGGCTCATACGCCCTCTACATCAAGTCCTCAGTGCCGATTATTGACTCATCCACGGTGGTCGTTACCAGTCAAAGCATAAAAGCCGGAACGTCTGTCGAGCACGGAACGATTATAGAAGTCACCGTTGCCGACACGAGCGACCTCGGACGATACTGACGCAGAGCATACGCGGTTTACAAGAAAACACGGGGGTTTTATGAAACTCAAAGAACTTTTGACAAACGTTGAATTAAGTGAAACACATGCCGATATGGAAACGGAAATCGGCAATATCAGCTACGATTCCCGAAGAACGCGCAAAGGCGATCTCTTCGTGGCAATACGCGGCTTTGAAAGCGATGGGCACAGGTTCATCGGTGCGGCCGTCTTAGCAGGCGCGTCCATTATTCTCTGCGAGGAAAAGCCGGATGATAAGGTTCCTTATGTCTTGGTAAAAAACTCGAGAGAAGCGCTGGCCCTCGTTTCGAAAAACTATTTCGGCGACCCGACCTCGAAAATGTTGCTCGTCGGGGTGACCGGCACGAACGGGAAAACGACTACTACGATGCTTATAAAACACGTTCTGGAGGATTGCACAGGCGAAATGTGCGGGCTTATCGGAACAAACCAGAACATGATAGGCGAGAAGATTCTACCCACAGAGCGCACGACTCCCGAATCCTATGAGCTTTATAAGCTCTTTAAACAGATGGCTGATGAGGGCTGCAAATATGTCATAATGGAAGTCTCCTCGCATTCTCTCGTTCTCGAGCGAGTTGCAGGACTGCGCTTCGAAGTCGCCGTATTTACAAACCTCACCCAGGACCACCTTGACTTCCATAAGACCATGGAGGAATACGCGGGAGCAAAAGCGCTGCTTTTCGAACGCTGCAATAAGGCCGCAATCAACATCGATGACGAATGGGGCGGCTATATGGTCGAGCGTGCGAAGTGCCCTGTATTCAGCTATTCAGAAACAAAGCTTGAGGCCGATCTCGTCGCAAAGGATATACGGTTGTCACCCTCAAATGTCAAGTTTTGCGCGCTTGCTATGAACACACTGGAGAGAGTAAGCCTTGAAATTCCGGGAAGATTCTCAATTTATAACGGAATGAGCGTCATCTCGGCCTGTTTACTCCTTGACCTTCCGCTCAATGCGGTCTGCGAGTCACTCAAGACAGCAAAGGGAGTAAAGGGCAGGGTGGAGGTCGTTCCGACGCCCGAAAATTATACTATTTTAATTGACTACGCGCATACGCCGGACGCGCTGGAAAATGTCATAAAATCGATGAAGGAAGTCACCTCTGGCAGAGTAGTCGTGCTATTTGGCTGCGGCGGAGACCGAGACAAAACAAAACGCCCAATTATGGGAGAAATAGCGACAACGCTTGCAGATTATGCTATAATCACTTCCGACAATCCCAGAACCGAAGTTCCCGCGGACATCATAGCGGATATTTTAGCGGGCGTGAAAGCCCCGAAGAGCCGCTACAAGGTAATCGAGGACAGAATTGAAGCCATTGCCTTTGCCATCGATAACCATATGGAGGGCGATCTCATTATCCTAGCGGGAAAGGGACACGAGACTTACCAGGAAATCTGCAAAACCAAGTACCATATGGACGAGAGAGAAATCGTTGCGGAGCATCTGGCAAAATAATCGGAGGAAGTAAACTGATGATAGAGAAGCTCGTTTTGGCTTTTACAATAGCTTTTTTGACAGCCGCTGTGGTCGGCAGATTCCTTGTGCCTTGGCTACGTAGGATAAAAGCGGGTCAGGCAATCAAGGAAAACGGTCCAACATGGCATATGTCGAAGGCTGGCACCCCCACAATGGGCGGAATAATCTTTATTTCGGCGGTTGTGCTTGTCTGCGTCACAGTAGGCTTCAGTTTTATGCTGGAGGGAGACTTCGCTCATATTTATGTGCTGCTTCTAGCTCTCGCATTTGGCGGGATTGGCTTTCTGGACGATTTTGAAAAGCTCAAGAAGAAGCAAAATCTCGGGTTGACTGCAGGCCAAAAGTTTTTACTGCAGGTCGCGGTCGCGGCGGTATTCGTATATTTGCTTCGCCGAATCGGCATGATTACGCCAAATCTTTATATACCGTTCTGGGGGACGCAGTGGATCATGCCGGAATGGCTCTATTTTGCTTTTCTTATTTTCGTAATTGTCGCAACGGTCAACGCTGTCAACCTGACTGACGGAGTGGATGGTCTCGCGACTGGAACCTCAATACCCGTCTTCTTTTTTTACATTGCGGCCGCCTATGTCTGGGGCAGGGAATATCTCTCGCTCGGAATTTTCTCGGCGGGACTACTCGGTGGGCTTTTCGGCTTTCTGCTGTATAATTTTAACCCCGCAAAGGTATTTATGGGCGACACTGGCTCGCTGTTTTTGGGAGGCGCGGTCGCCGGAATGGCCATTGCTCTTGATATGCCTCTGATTATTATAACAATCGGCATCCTTTACATCGTCGAGGTGCTTTCGGACGTAATTCAAGTTGGCTATTTCAAGCTCAGCCACGGAAAGAGAGTCTTCAAAATGGCTCCTTTTCATCACCATCTTGAAATGGGCGGCTGGACGGGTAAAAAATGGTCCGAAAAAGAACTGTTTGCCTTGTTCACAGGAATATCCGCACTTTTTGCGGTCATATCATTCTTCGGTATAAACGGCAGGTTTGGCGCCTGAACAACCATTTGACATCGGCATTAAGGAGGCTTGGCAGTGAAGGGCAGAGACAATACCTTGGAAGACCACAGCAGTGATTTTACGATTTCACGTGGACCCGTGGACATACCGTTTCTAATGCTAACGCTGCTGCTCCTTGCAATCGGTGTTGTAATGGTTCTTTCAGCAAGCTATGCCAGCGCGTATTACGACCTCAGCAAGGAAACAGGCGGTAATGCTACATATTATTTCGCTAGACAACTAATTTTCGCCGTGCTCGGCGTTGTTGTGATGCTTGTCGCATCGCGTTTCCCGGTGAGCTTCTACCGCAAATTTTCCTTCTGGGTTCTCGGCGTCGCGATAGTTCTTCTTGCTGCGGTGCTGGTCATCGGGACGGAAAGCGGTGGCGGAAAGCGCTGGATTATAATCGCTGGGCAGAGCATACAGCCCTCGGAAATCGCAAAAATCGGCGTTATACTGGCGTTTGCAAAGCTCATCTGCCGCTATAAGAACCTGATGGGAACTTTCAAGTACGGCGTTATGCCTTTCGCCGTGGTGCTCGCGGTTATAGTCGGACTTCTGATTCTGGAGCCGCACCTATCCGCTTCGATAATCATCATTGCGCTCGGTGCGGTTATGATGTTCATCGGCGGAGCCAGACTGTTCTGGTTTGTAGGCGGACTCATCGGCGTGAGCGGACTTTTCGCAATCGTGGTGTCGGTTCTGAATTATTCCTCGGAGCGCATTTCTGCTTGGCTGGATCCTTTTGCCGATACCGGTGATACGGGTTACCAGATAGTCCAGTCGCTATATGCGGTCGGCTCAGGAGGACTTTTCGGACTCGGCCTCGGTCAGAGCCGCCAGAAGTTTCTTTACCTTCCGGAAGAACATAACGATTTCATTTTTTCGATAGTGAGCGAGGAGCTGGGCTTCATCGGCGCCGCCCTCATACTCACGCTTTTTGCGCTTCTCATCGTGCGTGGCTACTGGATTGCTATGCACTCCCGCGACAGATACGGTTTTCTGGTCTGCACGGGTATTACCTCGCTCCTCGCACTGCAGGTCATACTCAATGTGGCGGTCTGCACGAACCTTGTCCCCTGCACGGGCATCTCACTTCCGTTTTTCAGCTACGGCGGCTCGGCCCTTCTGATGCAGCTCGGCGAAATGGGAATTATTCTGAGCGTTTCGCGGGATGTTCCTGTGAGGAAAACCGTGAAAAAACAAAATCGGGAAGCAGTCAAAACCTAGTTCGGCAAGAGGACTGAGAGGAGAAGAAGCCTTATGAAATTTATTTTCACCTGCGGCGGGACCGCGGGACATATAAACCCCGCGCTTGGAGTAGCGCAGAGGCTGAAGGAACTTATGCCCGATTGCGAAATTCTTTTTGTCGGCGCGGAGGGACACATGGAATCAGAGCTCGTCCCGCGTGAAGGCTTTCCGATAAAAACGGTCAAAATCACGAACATTAGCCGCAAATTGAACTTTGAGGGACTCAAGCACAACGTCGATACGGTAAAGAATGTTTTTACCGCTATGACGCAGGCAAAGAAAATTATCCGCGAGTTTGGGCCCGACGCAGTTGTCGGTACCGGCGGCTATGTCTGCTATCCGGTACTCAGAGCGGCACATTCGCTGAAGATACCAACAGTAGTGCATGAGAGCAACGCTGTTCCGGGACTTACAACAAAAATGCTGTCAGGAACGACCGACAAAATTCTCGTAGGTTTTGAGGAATCAAGGCAGTATTATAGACACAAGGAAAAAGTCATCGTAACAGGAACTCCGGTCCGACATGATTTTCACTGCGCGGATAAGCAGGACGCAAGGGTTAAACTGGGGCTTTCGCCGGATAAACCACTGGTGGTTTCGGTCTGGGGGTCGCTCGGCGCAGCCTTTATGAACAAGACCATGGTCGGGTTTATCAGTAAAGCGCTGGGAGATCCGTTTTTTGGGCTCATCCATTCAGCTGGAAAAAGCGGATACCAGAAAATGTTCGAGGATATGGAAAGAGCAGGCATTAAAAACGCGAAGGAACGCGGAATGGACGTCCGCGAATATATATACGATATGCCCCTTGTCATGGCTGCCGCAGATTTGGTCATCTGCCGGAGCGGAGCTTCGACACTGAGTGAACTCACAGCGCTGGGCAGACCCGCAATTCTCATTCCCTCACCGAACGTGACGAACAACCATCAGGAGAAGAATGCGCGTGTACTTGAAAAAGCTGGCGCGGCAGTCGTTATTCCCGAAAGCGAGATTACGGAAGATAAGCTCCTCGGGTCCGTTTCTCTGCTTTTAAGCCGCCCAGATACGCTGGCGGCAATGGCAGAGCAGATGAAAAAGATCGATATGGGCGACGCGACCGAGAAAATAGCCGATATCGTTCTCGACCTCGTTAAATAGCGACAAATCACACAACGGATAAATCCGGCCATTAATGCGGCCCGCAAGCGCTTTTCAAACGCAAATAATATTTGCCCGAAGTTTGAATTAGCACATTTTACGGCTTCCGCATAGTATGGCGTGTAAAATCCACAGTGCGGAGGGGTAAACATGAGCGTTTGGAAAGTTTCGGGCGGAAAAAAGCTTTTTGGCGATATTAGAATACAAGGATCAAAGAACGCGGTGCTTCCCATTATGGCGGCGGCGATCATAACCGGCTGCGAGACTGAACTGCTGAACTGTCCGCAGCTCAGCGATGTCGAAGCGGCAATGGCTATTTTGCGGCATCTGGGCTGTAAGGCGGAGCGTGACGGGGATACGGTCTGGATTGACTCAAGGGGGATGAACCGAACGGACATTCCTCATGATCTTATGCGCGAAATGCGCTCGTCCGTTATTTTTTTGGGCGCCATTTTGGCCCGCGCTCATGAGGCAGCACTTTCCTATCCGGGAGGCTGCGAACTCGGAGCCAGACCCATCGATTTACATCTGGAGGCACTTCGGAGCCTCGGAGCCGAAATCAGCGAGCAGGGCGGAAGCCTATACTGCCGTGACAAGGGACTCAAGGGCGCAAGGATAAATCTTTCCTTCCCCAGCGTCGGCGCGACGGAGAACGCAATGCTTGCCGCTTGCGGAGCCGAGGGAGAAACAGTTATCACAAACGCCGCAAAGGAACCCGAAATAATTGACCTGCAGGATTTTCTGCGCAAGCTAGGAGCCGAAATTACAGGCGCAGGTTCATCGACCATAACAATCAGCGGTTTTGTACCGCAGGAAAAGATTGGGCACAGGGTTATGACAGATCGCATTGTTTCCGCGACGGCGCTTTGCGCTACAGCGTCCGCCGGTGGCTGTGTGACGCTAAAGGGTGTCGTACCGACGTATTTTGAAACCGTAACATCTGTTTTGGAATCCATGGGCTGTGAAATTGAGCGCAGATCGACATCTGTTAAAATAAGCTCGGACGGCAAACTGCACGCGCCGAGACCGATTGTGACCCGCCCTTATCCAGGCTTTCCGACCGACGCCCAGCCGCTTTTAATGGCCGCGTCACTGAAAGCAGCGGGAACGACGGTATTCACAGAGAACATATTTGAAAACCGCTACCGTCACGTTCCGGAGCTTCTGAGATTTGGCGCGGATATCAGCGTCGTCGGCAGAGTCGCCGTTGTAACGGGAGTAAATGAACTTATTGGCGCACCTGTCACGGCAGCCGACCTTCGCGGAGGCGCTGCCCTCATCACGGCGGCTTTGGGAGCAAGAGGACTCACGACCGTATATGACACGGGGCACGTCGTGCGCGGGTATGACGATTTTGACAAAATGCTTTTGAGTCTGGGTGCGGATGTCAGCTTTGACCCCGAAACCCTTGCATCAGTAGTGTAACCGTAAGCACGTCTTTACCGGAGTAAATTTATATCTCCAACTAAACGGCGGGCTCAGGTTTAACTGAGCCTTTGAAGCCTACGTTCAGATATGGGAGGAAAAATGGCCACCCAACAAAAGAAGAAAAAACAAAAAAACAGCGGAGCTAGAAGCTTTGTTTTCAGCTCTGTCTCGTTCATAGTAATCTGCGCCGCGCTGGTGTTCGGCATGAGCGTTTTCTTTCGCGTGTCGGATATCGAGGTTAGCGGCGCAGGACGCTATACGAAGGATGAAATAGTTGCGGCGTCTGGACTCAAGGATGGGGACAACCTCATGTTCATAAACCGTGAGGCGGCCGCAAAAAAGATATACTCGAAATTGATATACATCGGCGATGTCAAAGTCAGCCGAAAGCTACCGAATACGGTTGTAATAACGGTTTCGGAAAGCGGAGTTGCCGCCGTAATCGAAACCGATTCCGGTCTCTGGTTGATTGACCAAAATTGCAGACTTTTGGAAGAATGCGCGACGCAGGATGCGGAGTCTCACGTTAAGGTGAAGGGACTTTCCGCAGTAAAACCGAAAAAAGGAGACACCGTCTCGACCGCGCAAGCGGACAAGCCCAAACTGGATTTTCTAAAAGGAATACTCGCCGCGATGTCGGCAAACGGTATGATTTCAGATGTCGGCGGCGTCGACCTGAGCAACGTTTTAAACGCGGAGTTCGACTATCTGAATAAAAGGTATACGGTCAAACTCGGAGCCGACGAAAACCTGGATTACAAGTTTGAACTATTACTGAATGTTGTCCAGAAACTTGACTCAGACGACACGGGCATAATCGACCTTTCGCAAGATAAGAAGGCTCAATTCAGCCCGTTTTGATGAAATCGGCCACACTTCGGCATAAAAATGTACAAAACACTAAAATAATTTTTTAGTTCACATAACATATTTGCAAAGAATACTTGACCTACAGCAAAATTCGTTATAAAATAAAGCGAATAATTAGAAAATTGCCTGAACTGTATAATTATGTTCAGATTGATAAAACATGGGAGGCTATGAATATGTCGTTTCAGCTTGAAACCGGTCCCGAAAATGTTGTTACTATAAAAGTCGTTGGTGTTGGCGGAGCGGGAAACAATGTTGTCAACAGAATGGTTAAATCCGGAACGAAGGGCGTTGAGTTCATCGCCATAAATACGGACAAACAAGCCCTTTCTGTTTCCAGCGCTACGCAAAAGATACAGATTGGCGAGAAGCTGACTCATGGACAGGGTGCGGGCTCTGATCCCGAGATCGGCAAGCGCAGCGCGGAAGAAAGCCGCAACAATATCGCCAAAAGCTTTGAGGACGCCGATATGGTGTTCATCACTGGCGGTATGGGCGGAGGAACCGGAACGGGAGCAGCTCCCATCGTTGCGGATATTGCGCGCGAATCCGGAATACTTACTGTCGGCGTTGTCACAAAGCCTTTCAGCTTTGAGGGCAAGCGCAGGATGGATCAGGCGAAACAGGGTATTAACGACCTGCTTGGAAAAGTCGATTCACTGCTTATAATCCCCAACGACCGTCTTAAATTCGCCACCGATCAGCGCGTAACCTTTGCAAATGCTTTCGAGATTGCTGACGATGTCCTGCATCAGGCTGTTACAAGCATCTCTGACCTTATTAAAAACACAGGTTTCATTAACCTTGACTTCGCCGATGTTACAACCATTATGAAGGACGCGGGTTTTGCTCACATGGGCGTCGGACATGCAGTCGGCAAGGGCAAGGCGGAAGACGCTGCCCGTATGGCAGTTGCAAGCCCACTCATGGAAACCTCAATCGACGGCGCAAGAGGCGTCCTTATCAATATCACAGGCTCCATGGACATGGGTCTTGAAGATGTTGAAGCTGCGGCAAACCTCGTTCAGGCGGCTGCCCATCCCGAAGCAAACATCATTTTTGGCGCAACGTTTGACGATACGATGGATGATGAGATCCGCGTGACTGTCATCGCAACCGGCTTTGACGACGGCCCTGTCAAGAAAGCGGGAGAAGCAAAGAAGGAACGCGAGTCCGAAAAAACTCAGGGACTCTTCTCTGCGGCTTCTGAAATGGCCGGAAAGCAGCCCGAAGGACAGAAAAAGGAAGAAGACCCCTTCGATAGCATATTTAAAATCTTTAACTCCAAATAATCTGCATAAACTTTATAAAGCTCCCTCTGCCTATGGTGGCGGGGGGAGCTTCTAAATTTTGCAGAACGGTTTCAAGAACTGCTGATTTGGAGGAGGATAGATATGGAAAAGCCGAGAGCAAAAAACCGAATATTGGCTAGTATTGAAGAGCTCATCGAGATATACGTTAAAAACCGCGTTTCACGGTCATCGGCGGAGCTTTCTTATTTTATGACACTCTCTATTTTCCCGACGCTTATTTGCATCCATGCTATGCTTGCGTGGTTTCTGCCCGGTATCAATGTCACGATTGATGCGCTCGAGGGCTTCATCCCTTCCGAAACGCTGGACATCATCACCGATTATCTGCAATATGTTACGACCCATAACAACAACACGCTGCTGACTGCGGGCATAATCGGTATGGCGACGACATCCGCCGCGGCATTTCGTTCGTTACACGCAATTATGGGAGATATTCAAGGAGCCGCACGCTTCCGCGGGATATTTGCCCTGCTTTTCAGCTTTGTCTTTTCGCTCATCTTTATGGCGGCAATTTATTTTTCAATTATTGTAATGATCACGGGCAACTGGCTGTTCAATTACATCGGTGGTATTTTTCCCATCGTTGCCGGACTGCAGGTCTGGAATTTGCTCAAGTTCCCGCTGATGCTGGTCATATTCGTACTGATTATATACGGCTTATACCGCATAACAGCACCGGCAGATATACACAACACTATCTTTCCCGGCGCGCTGACCGCCTCGGCTATTCTGGTTCTTGTCAGCGTGCTGTTTTCGTGGTTTATCAGTATGTTTACGAAATACCCTCTTATATATGGCTCACTAGCGTCTGTAATTGTGTTTATGCTCTGGATTTATATCTGTGGACAGATACTAATTATGGGAAATGCTCTGAATGTGGTAATGCGGCGGCACAGGCCGGAGAAGCCTGACGGCGGAATAAAAAAACATAAGAGGAAGCGGCTCATTTGAAATGAGCCGCTTTTTCCTATTTAATATTACTTTTGTAGAGCGCTAATCAACGGAAATAACGGAAACCGGACAGCCGTCCCGAGCCTCTACCACGTGGTCCTCATGCTCTTCCGGCACCTCATCGACTATCACTTCCGCCAAACCGTCGTCGGCCATCTGAAACACCTCGGGGCAGGTTGCGGCGCAGAGCCCGCAGGAAATACAACCGCTTCTTTCAATAAAAGCTTTCATAATAAAATAACCTCTCTTTTTGAACTAGTATTGCCTTAACATCGCTTTTTATTCTAGAATCAGATGAGTATAAATCGCCCATTTAATCATGAAAAAGTAGCTCAGAGAGAACGATGGGAAGTGCCTCGCGGTTATCCACTGTGACCTTGAAAATTTCGCTGCGCTCGTGAGCGCGAATAGCATCGAGAAAATCGGAGTGCTTAGGTTTGATGACACCGAGTACGGGAAGAGGTCCGTCCAGCACGTCCATGACGGCTTTTCGAAACAGCTTTGCGTCTGACTCCATCAAGCCCAGTTCGTCCATTATAATAAGCTTCGCATTAATGGGACACGACGCTAGAATGGAAGTCCCGATTGAGTCAAAAACAGATGGGTAGGAGCTAAAGTGACCATCACTCAGGCGTGAGCCGACGATATGCTCAGTGTCGTGCGGGGTCCGCTCCCAAGCCTTCTCAATGAAAACATCCAAGATTGTGCCTTTCGTAATCGGCGTCGCGCTGACCGTGCGGAAACCGCCGCACTCAGTGGAGGGCAGCAGAGAGAGAATCTTCTGTATTACAGTTGATTTACCAACTCCTACATCACCCGTCAGAAAGATGTTTTTCATTTACTTTTCTCCCCGTAATACTTATCAGCGTGATATTGAAACAAGGACTTGAGCATGGAGGTCACATTTGAGGTGGTGACTGTTGCACCGGACACGGCGTCCGTATCTAAGCTGGAAAGCTGGCTGCCGTAGCCCTTCCAGTCGTCAAAATCGTTCCTTGAAGCGCCGACAAGGCGTTGGATAAAGTTTTCGTCCATATATTCCTCGGTATAGTCGGATATATAGTAGTTCGGGTTGCTGTCGCCGTAGAGCCCCATGTTGTTTCCGAAAGTGATGGTGCGTATAGCTGCCTCTCCCGAAGATTGCTTTGTGTTTAGAAGCTCCACATAGCAGACAGATAAATAGCTGACCAGCGGATCGCGGCAGGTACAGGAGGCGAAAGCCACCTGATACGCCGTGAAGGTTGAGCAGGACTGCTCAAAAAGAATGACTGCGGAGTATTTCTCCGGAGTTCCGCCGGAGGAATAGTGAGTGTAGGTAAATTCGGCGAATGTGTCCTTATGCTCCGTTGAGGACGAATTACAGCCCGCGAAGAGCAGGACAGCAAGAATTAGCGACAGTAATTTTATGCTTCTCATAATTATTTACCGATGGAATGCAGACGCGTAAAATCAATATAGGCATAGTCGGCGCGCCAGGTGGCATAGATTTTATCGCCGTCGGCATCCTCAGGATAGATGATGAGCTCCAGCGAGTGCTCGCCCTTGTAGCTCCAGTTAGCGCCTATGTTGTACAGTTTTGATGCATCCCAGCCGAGGAAAATCAGCAGTGACTTCATCATGCCAGAATAACCTCCTCCTCCGCACATTAGAAAAATTGCTTTGTCCTTTGGAAAAAGCTCCTCAAATATCATCAGGGATTCCTCATAATTCGGCTCTGCGGAGACTACTGAGCCATCATCCCCCCAAGTCACCTCGAAAAGGCAGTCACCGCTGTAGGCTCCGGAAACGGGAAGTGTCTGCAAAGTGGCAATATAGGGATAAGGCACGATTTTGAAACCCTCAATGGTGAGTGTCAGATCCGCGTCGCCGCCGATTGCCGCGTAGTCCGCAGGGTCGAAGAGCATGCGCACATCCCGATAGACCACATCGTCGCGGCCAAGCCAGTTGTCGATGGTGTCGATATTAATATTCCTGTCCACGCCGAACTGACTATCCAAGTCCGGGTCAGCTGCCAGCAGAGACTTTTGCGCCGAAGTGCCGCAGGCGGAGAGCAGGGCGAAAAGCATTACGAGAGCGAGGAAAAAGGGAAGCTTTTTCATGAGTGCCACCCCTTAATGGAAAATCGGGATATGGCGGGCGCAACGCGCCCGCCATATTTTATCTTAGTCTATTTATTACTTCGCAGTTATTTCGGTGACCAGCTTGCAGTAACTCTTGGAAGCGGTTTCGGTGCAGGGGGCTACCCAGATTGTACCGTCCTCGCCGACAGTCTTGTCCTTTTCGATTGCGACGAGTGTATACTCGCTCGAAATCAGTTTAGCGTTGAGCTGTGTCTCATAGCCGTCATTGGCCTTGACAGTTACGGAGGCGGGAGATGTAACACCACAGGCGGTCAGCACGTCAGCCAGCTTGTAGCCGGCGTAGGTGGACTCTGAAACAGCACCTGACTTGTCTGTTACGCTTACGGTAATTTTGTAAACGTGGAGATCCTTCAGCGTATCATTCGTGACTGCCGTGCCGTTTACGAGGAAGGAAAATGCCGCAAACTCGACCTTGCCGGTCTTGTCCTGAATTTCGGGCAGCCCGCCTGCCGCTGCAGGAGCTGCACTGCTTTCAGAGGCAGGGGCGGCGCTGACTTCGGGCGCGCCCTCGGTGGTGTTCACAAGAAGGGAGACACAGCCCTTGAGATAGTCGCCTGAGGTCTCTGAGGCGCAGGGAGCAAGCCAGGGAGAGGTGGCAAAGGGTTTGCCGTCTTCGGTCATAGCCAAAAGCGTTGTGGGCGCAAGAACTGCGTCATCCTTGATTGTGACGGCGTAGCCGTCGTCTGCTGTTGCCTCAAGCCAAATGTAAGAGTCCGTCAGTCCCGCGGCTTTGACAACATCGCTCATTGCGAAGCCAACATAGGTCTTTGTGGACTCGGTGCCGGCGCTGTTCGTGCTGGTAGCCTGCACGGAATACATCGGGTAAGCCGCCATTGCGGTCTGGTCGACTGTAACGCCGTTTACTGTAACCGAGAAATTGGGAATGGTTACGCCTTTGACTTCTTCCGCAACCGAACCTGCGGCGTCAGACGGCTTCGCTGCTCCCCCTCCGCAAGCGGCAAGGCTGAGGATAAGCATAAGTGCAAGAACGAGAGATAAAGGCTTTTTCATTTTCATTTCCTTTCTTGTGTTAAAGGTATTTAAAATCTTCTTTCGAAGAATTTTAACTAAAGATTTGGATATACGCAGACTTTGCGGCCGAATTCCTCTATGTATTTGAGCTTTAGGTCAGAGCTGTAGACGTCTTTGAGGGAAGCCTCAGTGATGATATCATCCACCTTGCCGGAAATGAGATGCCCCTGCCTGTCGAGAATAGCAGCGCGTCCGCCAAGTAGCATCGCGTGGTCGGGGTTGTGTGTGGTTATTACCACGGCAAAGCCCTTATCGGATAGGCTTTTTATCAGTCTCAGTACACGGAGCTGATTGCCGAAATCTAAATGTGCGGTCGGCTCATCGAAGAGTACAATGCGAGGGCGAGAGATGATTGCCCGGGCAATGGTGGCCTGCTGTCTTTCGCCGCCGGATAGCTCGGTGTAGGGGCGCTCAGAAAGTGGCTCAATCCCCATTTCTGATAATACTGCCGCAGTATCGTCGTGCTCTTTTTTTCCCGGGTGGGAAAAAAGACCAATGCGGGAGGCACAGCCCATCTGCACAAAGTCAAATACCGTATATCCGAACGCGGGAATGTGATTCTGAGGTACATAGCCGACAACGCTCGCTATCCCACGCTCTGACATATCACGCAGGCTTTTGCCAAAGAGACGTATCTCGCCGCCCTGCGGTTTAAGACTACCGAGCATACAGTTAAGCAGAGTGGATTTGCCGGAACCGTTGCGCCCGAGAACGGAGAGCACGTCGCCCTCAGAAATTTTGAGGTTAACGCCGTCCAACACCTTGCGATCAAGCGAAGGATAGGTGAAGGATACGTTTTCAATTTCATAAATAATACTCATGACAGTGTCCTCCTCTGACGGAAGAGCAGCCAGCAGTAGAAGGGTGCGCCGATGATACCGGTCAGTATGCTGACGGGCATCTCAGCTACTCCGATCGTGCGGGTCAGCGTATCGACAAGGAGCATGAAGAGTCCGCCTATTAGTCCGCAGAGCGGAATGAGGCGGCGGTTCGCGGGACCGACGAGCATTCTGCCGAAGTGAGGAATTATGAGTCCCACCCAGCCAATAGTGCCTGCTATACAAACAGAGCCAGCCGTTAAAATAGTGGAGCAGGTGATGACGATTCCGCGTATCAGCTTAACGTCAGCGCCGAGGGAACGAGCTTCGTTTTCTCCGAGCGATAGAACGTCTATCCACCATGAGAGCAAAACCAGAATGACTGCCGGAACGATTATGACCAGAAGAACAGTGAGAAGTTCCGAGAGCTTTATGTAGGAAAAACTACCCATGGACCAATAAGTTATCGATGCAAGCTGCGTGTCCGGATCAGCCATGAATTTTATAAAACCAAAGACGGAGGACAGCGCCGAGCCGACAATTATTCCGGACAGAACAAGCACAAGGTTAGAGCGATTTCTAATGAGCGACGGAATACTTACAGTCAGCAAAACGGCAATAATACCGCCGACGAAGGCGAACAGTGAAATAAAAACGGTTGTCATCGACAGGAGTATTGCGAGCGCTGCGCCTATACAGGCTCCGCTGGAGACGCCGAGAAATTCGGGAGATACCAGAGGGTTTTTGAATATGCCCTGATAGGCCGCTCCCGACATGGACAGGGCAGCACCGACCACGACAGAAGCAAGGATGCGCGGTACACGCAAACCCATTACGACATTCTGCGTCATATCAGGCAGTCCGTTTGTCAGTCCGAAAAGACGGCTCCAGAGTATAGAAATGCTCTCGCCCGGCGAAACAGGGTATTTGCCGACGCAAACCGCCAGAACCACGCCCCCCAGCAGAAGAAAAAGGAATGTTAGGTCGATGGCAAGGACATTTCGTTTTCTCTTTTTCTGAGTTGTCTGCTCCATTTAATCCTCCAAATCGTATCCGAGGTATGCGTCGTCAAAGGTTTCGCCGAACATAAAAGTATAATAGTCGTCAATCTGCGTTTGTAGCTCTTCGGCGGAGAAATAGTCGGGATACATTTCGTGTAGCATATACATTGTACCGATAACGCAGATGATACCGGCCATATCCCAAGCGTCATATGTCGCGGGTATGCGATACACGCTGCCGTTTTTAACAGCGTTCACAGAGCTCCACGACGAATCGTCATATAGCCCTTCTACGCTGTAATTAAGCGCGGTGGAGCCGGTGCAGAACAGAAAATCGGGGTTCCAGCCTAAAATAGTCTCCACACCTACGTCTATCCAGTTGTGGTCTTTACCGACCTCTTCCGCAACGCAGATGCCGCCAGCCTTCTCAATCATCCAGGATTGGAGCATATCGCCGCCGGCAATGCGTCCAAGCTCGCCGCCCATGACAAGCGCGGTAACGCGCTTATCCTCTGGTATGGTTTTCACAATGGAATCGATGTAGGCAAATTTTGTGTCCATCCAGCTCGAGACCTCAGTCGCCCTGTCGGATACACCGAAATACTTGCCCATAAGGGTTAGAGTGTTTTTGATGTCGTCAAGGTTTTCGGACTTGATACACAAAACGTCGATGCCGAGCGCAGAAACGGCCTCAACAGTTTTGGGGTCGTTTGAGCGGTGTATGAGCACATCTGGAGCGAGCGCTGCCAACGCCTCGAGATCGACCGTCCCACGCCCGACAGTGCCAGCAGTAGCGAGAGACTCAACATTGTCCGTCCAGAACTTCGATTTTACGTTTATAGCCTTGACCCGTTCTGAAAGCCCCAGAGCTACGATGAAGGGCACTGATACGGCGTAAACAGAAGCAATAGTGGTTTTCATACTGTTATCCGGAATAGAGAGCACAGCGCCGGAGCCGTCCGTAACTGTGTCCTTACCGGAAACGGCAGATTGGCTCGCGCCGCTTGCGCAGCCGCAGAGGGACAGCGCGAGGGCGAAAGCCAGTAAGAGAGAAACTGCTTTTTTCATAGTATCTCCTTACTTTTTTGCATCGAAGATGCTGTTGTCCACGGTCATATTGATTTTTCCGGAACCCGGAACAGTGACGACAAGCTTTGTCGCGAATTTGACCGATGCGCCTTGGTTTGTCTCCGCAACGACGCGCAGAGGACCGTATGAATTCTTGGCAAGCCCCGTGTAGCCCTCATGGCTCTCGGAATCCACCAGCGGATAACCGTTCGCGGCGTAGGCGAGAATGAGGGGCTTGCGGTCACCGTTTTCATCCTCAACGCCGTTTTCTAAACCGTCCTTATAGAACACGCTTAATAGGTCGTTTTTATAGCCGTCGGAAGCGTAGACTGTTACAGATACAGGATTGTCGATACCGTTCACGTCCCCCGCAATGAGTTTTACGAACGTCCAGAGATCGATGCCCTCACATTCGCCAAGCTCGAGGACGGAGTATTTATCGCGTACTCTGATACCCGGCAGAGCCTCAAGCTGCTCCAAGGTGAAAACCTGCGACCATTCGCTGTCGTCGTTCTTAATCGTGAGGGTAAATTCGTAGTCGAGGAATTCGGAGTACACGTCGCTCATCGCGTGACCCCAGGTGTCGATGTCATTTGCGGACACCTCAATGGCGACGACATTTTTGACGCACAGATTGGAACTCGCCTCATCCTCGGATGCCTGCGGCAAAATGAGCTTAAGCGGTCCGTCGGAGTTATCGTAGGCAAGGTCATAGCCTTGGGAGCTAGCAGAGGGTACAAGCGGTTTGCCGTCCATAATATTGCCTTCTATGCGGCCTGTTCCGAAGGCGAGGATAGCGCCAAGGGGCGACTGACTCGGCGTGATGTAATTTGTATAGTTCTGCTTTTTAAGGCGAGACAGGGAGAAGGTGATGTGTGTTCCATCATCAGCATAAACGGTAACATCGCCCGCGTTGTTCTTAAGACCGATTTCGGTTAAAAGCTCATAGACAGGAATACCGCGGTATCGAGCTTCCGTGAGTTTGCTATTGCTTCCGAGCACACTGTAATCGCTTGTGACTGCGCGTGTCTGCATGCTTTCAAGGTCCGATAGGGTGTAGTTCTTTTCCGAGTTCAGCCCCTCACCGTAGATTCGAACGGATGAATCAGCTAATGAGGAATAAGGTTCGGAGGTGTGCGCATACTTATCCGGCTCAAGCTTGATTTTAATACTTGTGACGTTCATCACGGATAAGGCATTGCACTTGTTCTCATCGGAGATTGGAATTATAACAGCAAGTGGCCCACCGCTATTGTCAACCGTATAGGTAGCAGGGTCGGCATCGATAAAGGGCTTAAGCGCAAATTCCTTCACATAACCGTCGCTCGTTTCGGTTGGAACGAGCGGCGAACCGTTTTTGGCGAAAGCAAGCAGGGAGCTTAGCCCCTCGCGCTTTAGCGTTGAGTTGTAGCCCTCGCTGAATAGTTCCGCCATCGTGACGGTAAGCTCGTCGGTACCGTTTGAAAAGGTCACGGTGCCGTTTTTGCCGGGCAGACCGAGTACGTTCATAAGCAGATATTCAAGCCCCACGCCCTCGTAGATAGAGTTCACCGCTTCACCGCTTTCATCAGTCTCATATGAGTCCTTGATTCTTGCTGCTTTGACGGTATTTACCTGCACGCCCTCTCCGTATACGATGTCCTCTATCTCGCCGACAGTGATAGTGCTGTCTGTCAGAGCGTTGCCGTTTTCATCATACACCTCTATGGAAAGCGTGTTGTTCTTGAGTGTGTTCTGCGCGGTATTATCGGTATATTTGTGGGTGTTATAGTGTACATCATTTCCGACTATGACATCGCTCAGATACTGAACCTGATAAGAGCCGTTTGCGTGGCTGTATTGGGTCTTGCCGAAAACCACACGCATCGGACCGCCGTTGTTTGCAAGTCCGGAGAGATAGCCTGCGTCCGATTTGCCGATAGTGTACGGATAGTTATTGACTCCGTATGCCAGAAGCACGGGGTAGCCGGTTTTAACAAGGTCTGCGTTCGTGGGCTTGTACCCACCGTCACTCATGTCCGCGGCGTTCTTCTTATAAAAACCGAAGGCATCGGGGTATGACAGCGTGTCCACCGAAAAGCTCTGCTGAGAAGTAACGCCGTCCGCCGCGAGGAAGCTGACAAGCGTTGTCCTCGCTTTAGCCGTTCCCATATCCTCGGCATTGTCCATGCCGAGATAAAGAAGCAGCTTATAGAGGTCAAGTCCCTCATATTCGTTAACGTACCAGTAAGTGGTGTTGGCGAGACTATAGAAATCAGAATACCCGATGCCGCCCTCAACAGGCTTACCGTCCTCGCAGTATTTTGAGAGCTCTTCGAGCTGCTTTACGGTCAAATTCAGCTCGTGCCCCAGAGCGTCTCCACGGAAAGAGATTATGTAGTCGGTGAGCTTGGATGCGCCGTAGTCTTCACCGTTTGCCTCAGTATGCTTGAAGCCCGGTTCCTCTGCTTCGCGAACGTATATATATGCGACATTGGAGAACTTATTGTAGTCCTTGTTTTCTCCATAGGAGTCAAGGTCATAAACGAGCCGCAGACAGCCATCGTCATTTTTGAGCTTGGCTATATAGCCGAGAGAGTGCTCCGACTTGTTAGGAGAGTCAAACACGAAAGGAGCCGCCAGCGTTCCGTCCTTTGTGCCCTTTCCGTAGGCGAGGAGTATGGGACGACCTGCATCAGATGCATTAAAAACCTCGTCCAAAGCGAAGGAGCCGATGGTTTCGCGGTTGCAGTTTTTGAGGTCAACGTAATAGGCCTTGTCCGTGAGAATAATGCCGTTGTCGCCGTCGACCATATCTTTAAGCATATAGGCGAGGTCTATGCCCTCGTATATGTTTTTTCCTGATTTATCGGTGTAAACCCCGCGCGAAAGACCTTCCATCCTGTTTTCAAGCTCGCGGACGGACAGCGGAATACTGCTGACCATTCCGGGACCCTCGACTGTCAGCGTCGCGCTTGTTATGGCGTCTACGTCATAGGGCAGACCGGCTTTGTCGGAAATTCCTCCGTTATTTATGTGCTTGTAGACGCTGGAGGAATAATCAACATTGGAAAAATCAATATTTGTCCCCCCACCGCAGGCGGCAAACAGAATAAATATAAAAACGGGAAACAGCACAGCAAGGAGTTTTCTTTTCATTATCCGGCCTCCACACTAAAAAAGAATATAAAAAGACGGTCAGCGAAAGCATGACCGTCAAAGCGCAGATATAGCTACGCAAGTAGGTTCATCCTTTCCGCAATGGGAGGCAAAGCTGTTTCCGGCCTTACCCTACAGCCTGAGTTTTCTTGGTTTCCTTTAGAAAAAACAGATCGAATGAAGTATATTAAGTTAAATTGAAACTCTTATCCGCCGCAGCACATCGGGAAAAAGCCGACCTCGGAGGAGCTTTGAAGCTTGACTTTTCGTATAGCGAGCACTTTTTCGCTGTCTGCGATGATTAGCGATGACTTTGCCGCTTTTTTAGCCGCCTTGCCGTACTTATTTCCTATTACGTCAATTAGACCCGAAAGGGTAACGGCTTCAAGATCGTCCTCGTTTTTGCCCGTCAATTCCCGCATGTCTCCGTAATATTTTATATGTACCATTCTTATACCTCCGTCAAATCGTAACGGTTATGCTGAGTTTCTTGAGCTTCTCTGGTGTCGGAACGCCGTTTTTGTCCCAGCCGCGCACCTTGTAATAGCGCGGAAGCATTTTGTCAAGCGGGACAATAGTATCAGGCTTCGTAGGATCCTGCGGCGTTTTCGTCATTCTGTCGCAAAGCGTATCGTCAGCCGCCGTCAATCCCTCACGCAGATTGAAAAGCCTATCTGTGTTAAACGCTCTCTCACCGGCCTGCAAAAAACTACCGGCCGTGATGTCTAAACCGGTTGCCAGCTTAAGCGACTGAGCATAGGGGACAAGATACATCCAGTTAAATGGGAGTACCCACGGCATCATTGTCCATAATGCACCGAGTACAGGACGAGCGGTAATTAAGAACTTGCTGACGAATCTTGTGAAAGGGTGCGCAGGTCCAAGGTTCGACAGGAACCCGGGGATTACCGCCATCATCGTAAAGAGACAGAATCCGGACGCTGACGTTGCTTCTATCATGTTCTGGAAAAACACTGTCAATTCAGCTTTGCCCTTGGGCGTTTGAGTATCAACGGCAACCACTCCGACGGTTTCAATCAAAGCCGTGTAACCGCCGTTAAGATGGCAGCCGCCTCTTGATGATGTTGCGTAGCCGAGTCCCATGCCGACTGACCTTCGGGGTTCGTACGACGCGAGCTCAAGCCCTTTGGCGTGGATGGCAAATTCTTTCCCGCCGTATTTTTCGCTGAGCAGCTTAGAGCCTAGACCCAGTTCCTTGGCAGCCCCTATACCGTAGGCAATATCATGTATTGCTTCGAGAACGCCTTCTTTTGAACCAAAGTGCAGGCCGAAATCTCCCATGCCCTTTTCCTGAAGCTCCATCGCGAAGGCAATCGTACCTCCGAGGGAGATAGCGTCCATACCGTAGATGTCGGCAACGTAGTTGACAGTATTGATCCATACCAAATCGCAGTTTTCAATGTTGGCGCCGAAAAGACCTACTGTTTCGTATTCCGGACCTTTGACCTCTTTACCGTCCACCATTACGCGGCGGGCGCACCTGATAGGGCAACTTACGCAGCCTGAGTTACGAGTCAGCACGGTATCCGCCAGCGCTTCGCCGGTGATTTTATCTGCGTGCTCATATTGACCTTTACTAAAGTTCTTTGTCGGGAGCGCATGCGATGCGTTTGCGTTATTCAGAAGACCGGCAGAGCCATAACGCGGCAGGGCATTTCCGGTCATCGGATGAGTTCTAAGAAAATTGATGAATTTTTTGTTGTATTTATCAAATTCCTCTTTATTTTGTATCGGAGCCTTTTTCGTACCGAAAGCCACAAGCGCCTTAATATTCTTCACGCCGAGAACAGCGCCGGCACCGCAGCGTCCGGCGACGCGCTCGCCCGAAACAGCCGCCGCATAGTGCACACCGTTTTCCCCGGCGGGGCCGATGACAAGCTTCCCCCAGTGGGGGTCGAATTCCTCCTGAACCTTTTCCGCGTCCATGCCCCAAAGATGTCCAGCATCCTTTAGCGTTATCTCACCGTCGAGTATCTCGATGTAAGAGGGGCTTTCAGCGCCGCCCTTGAGAATAATGCCGTCAAATCCGGCCGCCTTGAGCATGACGCCGAACTGCCCTCCGCAGTTTGAGGATGCGATGCCGTTTGTCATGACGTTTTTGAAGGAGACGTTAAAGCGACTCGAAGAGGGGGCTCCCGTACCGTTCATGGGACCGGTATTTACTATCATTACGTTTTCTTTGGAAAGTGGGTCAACTCCGGCAGGCATTAAATCAAAGAGCAGACGCGAGCCCAGTGCTTTACCGCCTATGTAGTTTCTGAAAAGCTCCTCAGAAATGGGATAATCGCTGACCTCGCCGGTGGAGAGGTCTATCAGCGCGTACTTTGGTAATATCAGTTCCGAGCGTTTCATGATCCTTCACCGACTTTCATTGTGATGGCGTGAAGCGGGCAATATGACTCGCACAGTCCGCAGCCGACGCACTGCTTTTCGTTTGCGATATAGGCAAACACATGGATGTCGCCCTTGAACTGCGGTAATGAGATTGCAAGACTGTCTCTTCCGCACGCGGTCACGCAGATGGCGCAGGCGCTGCAGAGCGTCGAATCGATAACGGGCTTTTTCCACTGCGCCTTCGGTATCTTCTGCGCAACTTCGCCCTCTGAATTCAAAACCGCTGATTTATTGCATACATTTCCGCAAACACCGCATTCGACGCAGCGTTTGGGGTTAATTACATGCCTTTGCTTGACTGTTCCTTCAATTGCCTGTACCGGACAGTTTTTCGCGCAGAGTGTGCATCCGATACAGTCCTCAGAAATAAAATAAGCCATTTTTAATCTCCCTATAATAGAACTAACGGGCATGGGCAAAACCTTGTTTTTTTATATTATGACGGTGTTATATTCCTGCGTGAGTAAATCAATGATAAGGAGTTTGCTTTGAAGAGAGACTTCTCTTCCTAAGAGGACTTTCACGGCTTCCGCTGTTTGTATGCTTGCTGCTAAAGCCGGCGTAAAGGAAAGGCTTGAAGCTTGTTTAACAGCGGTTTCCGCAGGATAAATGCGGTCAAAAGCCTTCGAGTTCGGTGCTATAACTGAGATTTGTGCGCACCAGCCCGAAATTGCTCCATGCACAAGTGGCAAGCCTAGCCTGCCGCAGCTATCGGCAAGGATGCGGCGTGAAGAAACATTATCCAGAGCATCAATCACAATGTCGTGGTTTTCCAGAATACTATCAGCGTTTTCCGCAGTGAGATACATCGGAACTGCGTTTACATGCACTTCAGAGTTTATCGCTTGTATACGCTCAAAAGCAGCGGTTGCTTTGTCCTCTCCAATTAGCGCCTCGGTCGACAGAAGCTGACGGTTGAGGTTTGACAGAACAAAGCGGTCACCGTCGACGACGGTTAGCGCGCCTATCCCTATCCTTGCGAGTAGCTCGATGACATAACCGCCCAAGCCTCCGCAGCCGACAACGCAAGCCCTTTTGAGGTGAAGCGTGTCGATTTCCGTCTGGGTCAAGGCACCGAGGTTTCTTGAATATCGTCCTTCCGTCATATAAGGCTCCTTGTGGATTTTGAGATCAGATTCATATCAAAGAAAGTTGCTATCAGCTTACAGTTGCTTCTTCCGTTACAGGTTTACGGAGACGATTGATGGTTTTCGTGAACTGTTCCTCATCCCAGATAACAGGAACAGGATAGATGGGGTTGGCCTCTTTCATAGCCCACTCAACCATTTGCGGAATGTCCTTGTCCTTAATAACATCGACTTGCTCGGGAATGTTCATGTTTTTGTTCATCTCATGAATAGCGGTAATAAACGCGCGAGCTTTTTCACCGTCGTCATTGCCTTTGATGCCCACGATGTCGGCAAGCTTTGCTAGCTTTTTATATACAGCGGGGCCAAAGTCCTCCATAACATAAGGCAGAATTATTGCGTTTGCCAGACCGTGGGGAGTTCCGTACAGTCCGCCGAGAGTGTGCGCAATCGCGTGAACATTGCCGACACAGGCGCGGCTGAACGCTCTGCCGCCGTAGAAGGAGGCAAGCAGCATATTACTGCGGGCTTCGAGGTTCTTTCCGTCAGAGTAGGACTTCTCTAGGTTTTCGAATATTAGCTTTGTGGATTTTTCCGCGAGAATACGGGTGTATTTGGGGGCGAATTTGTTTGTATAGGCTTCGACAGAGTGTGTCAGAGCGTCCATACCGGTAGTGGATGTGACATGAGGCGGTAAACCGACTGTAAGTTCGGGATCGAGCACTGCAAAGCGGGGAAGCAGGACGGGGTCCTGAATAGCGTATTTGTGGTGGGTGCTGTAGTCTGTCACGACGGCTGCAAGAGTTGCCTCGGAGCCTGTTCCCGCGGTGGTCGGAACAGCAAAAAGTGTCGGAACCTTTTTAAGTACCTTGAGCGTACCGCCGAGCTGCTGAATGCTGCGATTGGGTCTTGCTACCCTTGCGGCCGCTGCTTTCGCGCAGTCCATGGAGGAGCCGCCGCCAAAGGCGATGAAGCCCTGACATTTGTTATCGCAATATGATTTATATGCTTTTTCGATGCATTCAATGGAAGGGTTAACCTCAGCCCCGTCATACAGCACATAGGAGAGCTTCGCTTCATCGCAGGCAGCAAAAAGACTGTTCAAAAGACCAATTTTTGAAAGAACGCTGTCGGTGACGATGAGCACCTTATCGATACCTTTTGATTTAATAAACGCGGGTAGTTTTTTGATACTGCCGGCTCCTGTCAGCAGCTCGGGACTGTGCTGAGGCAAAAAGACCTCGCAAATGTTGAAAACGAATTGAAATGTCCTATACCACGCTTTTTTAAGAGTCCACATATTTTCCGCTCTCCTTCATTTTTATTGGGATATGCCTTGAAAATGGAAACCTCCATGCAATTGAGGAGTTTTGCTCCAACTTGAGCATTGCTTGTTTTTCTAATAAATGTTACCATAAAACCACACATTTAGGAATAGGGGAATAGCAGTTTCGTCCATATATCCAGTTAATGAGATAAAATACAGTGTATTTTACCATATACGTGTATTGTAAATAGTTACATGATTGTTGTACAATGTTGATAGAGAAACGAATAGTTCGGCTTGCATTATTGTGCCGACTGTTTTAATATTATGGAAAGCATAAAAATCGGAGAGTATAAATGGAAAAAGCAAATGCAAAGACCGTTCTGTTTGATAAAGCAATGGAGCTTTTTCGAACTGACGGCTATGACAACGTGACCATCCAGCAGATTTGCAGAAAATCGAACGTGACCCGAAACGCCTTCTATTATTATTTCGATTCCAAGGAGGGACTTCTAAGCTCGTATTTTGAAAACATCCCGAGATTTACTGAGACCCTGCTTGCCGACGTTTTGGCGCTTCCCAGCGATTGGGAAAAGCTGCGATATATCATTGAAGCTCATTTAAAGCTTGCTGAAAGTGAGGGACTCAGTGTCTGCCGAGCCTTTGTTAAAGTCAGTATGGACGGAAACGGTGATCTGCTCGCTAAATACTATGTAAGCGAAAACGTGACCATACCACTAGTCAGAAGCTGTCAAAGTACCGGAGCTATCCGGAATATGACTGAGCCGGGAGCGTTGGTCTATCTTGCGACACGACTGCTGCTGGGTATTCTTGTGACCTGGTGCTGTAAAAACGGTGAATTCGACCTGATTGCAGTATCAATGGAAGCATTCAGAGGTCTTATGCAGCCGATACTATAGCCGCCGATTAGAATTGTTACGTGTTGGGAGCGGTGATTGACTTATGAAATTAACCGAAATTCATCAAAAGGGAACTGACGGGCTTTACCGAAATGCGGACTCTGTGGAGCTTGTATTCGGTGAATCCCCGCGTCAAATTTGCCTAGCGGACGGAAAAGCTCTCAAAGACGCCCGAAGTATCTCCGGTCTCTGTACTCAAAAATTCAATGCGGACCTTATCACCGAGGGACTGGATTACGCCTCTCTTGCAGCGGGCCGCCGCCTTATTATCGGCGAGGCAGTGCTTGAAATTTCCACGGCGGGCAAGCGCTGCTTTGATGAGTGCCTTTTGCATCAGGCGGGCGAAACATGTCTACTGCCAAAAAACTGCGCCTTTGCCCATGTCGTTTCCGGCGGGGCGGTCTGTATCGGAATGAATTTTAATAAAAGCTGAAGTACCTAAGAAATTTCCCGCAAAAAGGAGAAAAAATGGATAAACTCACTCACGTAGATAAACACGGCAGAGCCAGAATGGTGGACGTGGGGGACAAGCCCGACACGAAGCGCAGGGCCGTTGCTCAAGCCATTGTCACCATGAAGCCCGAGACGCTCTCATTGATATGCTCCGGAGAAGTGCCCAAGGGAGATGTATTCGCCTGCGCCCGCATAGCTGGTATCATGGCGGCGAAGCGCACACATGAACTCATCCCGATGTGCCATCCGCTGCCGTTGGACTCCGTTTCGATCGAGCTGACGGCGATGGAGCCTGACAGGGTTCGTCTTGAGGCGACTGTGTCCTGCATCTGGCATACTGGCGTTGAAATGGAGGCATTGACCGCCTGTTCCGTTGCGGCGCTGACAATTTATGATATGTGTAAAGCCGTTGACAGAGGAATGGAAATCGGCTCCGTGATGCTGCTTGAAAAGAGCGGCGGCAAGAGCGGAACGTTTATAAGAAATTAAATAATTTAATGAATTTGTAAGCCGGCAAGGAAATTAACCTTGTCGGCTTTTTTCATCGGATTTCAATGGGTTTCGATGGAAAGAGTCCAAAAATGGGTTTCTTCGCATAAATCGTCAGTATCAGCTAAAAATATTAGCAAAACGAATCCATAGGAGCGGCTATGTTTAATTATATACAGAAAGTAATAAGGTACCGCAAGATGACGAGCAGCGGTGGCAGCAGTGCCAAAGAAAGTCCGGAAGCTTCCAAAGAAAGCTCGGACGAGCTTTCCGAAGACCTCGAAGCAAATCTTCAACTGATACAAAGCATAATCGTCGAAAGCAACGATCTAAATATCCGAAGATTTGTTATCGGTAAAAAGGTTAATGCAGTGATCATTTATATTGACGGCTTGGTAGATAAGGCACTTGTCAACGAAACGATACTCAAGCCTCTGATGTATCATTCAGAAATGGACTCGCTGCCGGAAACTGTTGATATAAATTATGTGGAATCGGAGCTTTTGTTTGTCGGCAGTATAGACTCGAAACAGAAAGTAAATGAGGCAGTCGACAAAATTTTATCCGGTGATACGGTTTTTCTGATGGACGGAGCTGCAAAAGCTTTGGTAATATCACTGCGCGGATGGAAAATGCGCGGAATTGAAGAACCGGCGACCGAAGCGACTGTACGCGGCCCGCGTGAGGGCTTCACGGAAACGATGCGTATCAACACCTCCATGTTAAGGCGAAAAATCAAAAATCCCAATTTGAAATTTGAAACCTTTGCAATAGGCGATCGCACGAAAACGGACGTATGCTTAGCCTATATTACAGATCTAGCCAAGTCGGAACTGATTGAAGAGGTTAAGCGTCGCCTAATGAAAATCAAAATCGATGCGGTTCTCGAGTCGGGCTATATTGAGCAGTATATCGAGGATGCCCCCTATTCGATTTTTTCAACTGTCGGAAACAGCGAGAAGCCGGACAAGGTTGCTTCTAAGCTTTTGGAGGGCAGGGTGGCAATTCTGGTCGATGGCACGCCGTTCGTGCTAACGGTTCCTTGTGTGTTCATTGAAAGCTTTCAGAGCTCTGAGGATTATTATTCGCGGTCAACATTTACGAGCGCGTTAAGAATGCTAAGATTCACCGCATTTTTTATCAGTATACTCGCCCCTGCCCTATATGTCGCGCTCTCGATTTTTCATCAGGAGCTGATTCCGACTCAGCTGATTTTGTCCATGGCTGCATCACATGAAGGAGTTCCGTTTCCGTCCTTGGTTGAGGCGACCATAATGCTTCTGTTCTTTGAAATACTGAGGGAGGCCGGAGTACGCCTTCCCCGTCCTATAGGTCAGGCTGTCAGTATCGTTGGAGCTCTGGTTATAGGAGAGGCCGCGGTGTCGGCCGGTCTGATCGGAGCGCCCATGGTTATCGTAATTGCTGTAACAGCTGTATCGAGCTTCACTGTTCCGGTGCAACTTGATTCTGGAACTATCATTAGAATTGTTTTACTAATACTGGCGGGAGTCATGGGCGGGTTTGGAATTGCAATAGGCCTTATCGCGCTGATTATCCATATGGTCAACTTGAAGTCTTTCGGAACACCCTATCTTATGCCACTGGCTCCGTTTGATAAGAGCGGATTAAAAGATGCACTCATCAGAGCGCCTCTTTGGACTATGCTCAAAAGACCAAAGGGGATGGCTGTGGACGATATAAAGCAAAAAAAGCCGTCAGGACCGCCGCCGTTTAAAGAAAATTGAAAATACGATGTCTTATGATGAGGGCTGTGAATGAGGAATAATCACCGGTTATACAAATTTGTAATATGCGCTCTGGTAATCGCCTCTCTGTGCGGATGCGGGACTAGCCGCGAGCTGAATGAGCTGGGTATTGTTATAGGCGTCGGAATAGATAAAGACGAAGCATCGGATGCTGTAAAAATCACGGCCCAGGTTGTAAAACCGGGCCAAATATCGTCCGGCGGAAAGGGGGGCGGAGGAGAAGAAGCTTATGCCAATTTCGAACAAACAGGCAGAACGGTTTTTGCAGCTATCAGAGGTATTACAAATCAATCGAGCCGAAAGCTGTTTTTTCCGCATAATCAGGTGCTCATAATTGGCCGAAGTGCGGCCGAAGATGGAATTACAAAATACCTCGATTTTTTCATGCGTGACCCGGAGACGCGGCTCAATGTATATGTTTTGGTTGCTAAAGATTCTGCGTCCGAAATATTGGACACAAAATCGAAACTGGAAAGGGTACCGGCGAATTCAATTTCACTGATGCTTGATACGGAAGCCACGTCTGCTTCGCAGGAAATGAAAGTAAGACTTAAGGATTTAAAAGGAAATCTTCAGCTTAAAACGGTCGCGGCGGTTGCCCCTATTATTGAGGTAACAGAAGAAAACGGCAAAAAAACTGCAACGCTGAACGGAACCGCTATATTTAAAGGTGACAAGATGGTCGGAACCCTGGATAAGTCCGAGGGCAGAGGTCTTATGTGGGTGCTTGATGAGGTCAAAAGCGGAATTATTGAAGTAGAAAGCTCCGGGGGCAATTTGGTCGCGCTGGAATCTGTCCGCGCTCAGGGAGAATTTTCATCCGAGCTTGTCGATGGGAAAGTTAAGATAAAAGTAAAAATATTTGAAGAAGGCAATATAGCTGAAGACGCCGGTACGGAAGATCTTTCAACTCTCTCCGAAGTCGCCTTTTTGGAACAGCAGAAAGCTGAGGTAATTAAGAGCGAAGTAATGGCAGCGGTCAAGAAAGCAGAAGAGCTGAATGCGGACATTTTCGGCTTTGGCGAATCTGTACACCGCAAATATCCCAAGGAATGGATTTCCATGGAAGACAAATGGGATGAGTTATTTCCGACAATTGAAGTAGAGGTCGAAGTTGAGGCTAAACTACGTCTTGTGGGCAGGATTAATGCCCCTTCGGTACCGAAATAGGAGGATTTGATTAATGAAGCTTGAAAAAGGTGTTATTACAAATACGCAGCTCATCTATCTGATCCTAAGTTTTCTGGAATCCATGGTAATTTCAATTAACTTTTCTTATGGCATCAGCAAGCAGGACACATGGATTGCGGTATTGGCAGCGTTTGTTATTACAATACCCATAGTGCTCGGTTATACCGCAATCGCAAAAAGATACCCGGGAAAAAACCTTATCCAAATTAATGAAGAAGCTTTAGGCCCTTATATCGGCAAATTGTTTTCGGCTCTATATATCTGGTTTTTATTTGAACTTATTATTCACTACGCATATTTTTTCAACAGTTTTTGGATCACATATATAATGACGGAGACCCCGCGCTTAGTTTTCGTAATTATGGTAGTTATTGTTTCAGCTTTTGCTGTTTGGAGCGGAATTGAAACCATTGCACGCTGCAGCGTTATATTCACAATAATCGTATCAGTTACAGTGGCTTTTGTAATATCACTGCTGCTTAAAGACATGAAGATTAATAACTTTCTGCCTATTCTTGACTTATCTCCAAAGGATTTCATTCAGAGCGTCCATATTATTCTAACTATTCAGTTTTGCGATTTAATAGCTTTCCTCATGATTTTTCCCTTTGCAAAAGACAATAAGGCAATCAGAAAACCAATGCTGATTGCGATAAGTCTCAGTACCTTGATGATTCTGATAGTCGTATTGGTAAATACGGCCGTTTTGGGTGTGAGGATGACAAATTCAACGTCCGTGTCTTTCGCCATAACGCGTGAAATAGACATCGGCAATGTGCTTACGAGGCTCGATGTGCTCGTTGCGCTGACCCTTCTTACAACGATTTTTATGAAGGTGTCAGTATTTTACTATACTACTGTATTGGGACTTGCCCAGCTGCTCGGACTGCGTTCATACAAGCCGCTGATTGTTCCTATCGGACTGATAGCTATAGCAATTTCGGTAAACCTTTATCCGTCCGATATGGAACAGGTTTACGCTGGAAGAAATATATGGCCGTTTAATGCAGCATTTTTCGAAATTGTTCTTCCCTTGATAACGCTGATAGTAATCGCAATACAAAGCTTTGTTAAAAACGCAAGAGGTGCAGACGAATGATAATATTAATGTTTGCCGCATTTGCTCTCCTCATTCTTGTTGAAGCTCCGGGTCTAATTAAAAAGAAGCTTTGGCGTGAGCTTACGGCCTATTCGGTTTTGATGCTAATCGCAATCGTCATATCAGTGCTTTATCTTGAACACGTCGAGATACCCAATCCGGTGAAAAATACTCAGTATTACATGAAAGACATGTTTGAATATCTTTTCGGCTTCAATTACGACTGAAATATAAGCAATAAGATAAATATTTAGCGGCAGGGAAAGATGTTCCCTGCCGTTTTTTCAGTTTATTCCGAAGAACCGAAATTGCTGAGACAGAAACGGCATTTGGACTTGCCGCGCTTACATAAACTGTACCAATAAGCGATGGGAGGGCGACAAAATGTTGGCTGGCGCTTTCATGTTATTGGTTAGCAGTGCGTTTCTGATGCTGCGTTTGGGCAAAAACTCGGGTTCCTTCCCCAAGCCTCTCAGCGCGCGCGACGAGAAAAAATACCTTGAACTCTGGGCCGCAGGAGACATCGAGGCGCGAAATGTGCTTATAGAGCACAATCTTCGACTGGTAGCGCATATAGTCAAAAAGTATTATACACAGAGTGCGGAACTGGACGATCTGATTTCGATAGGCACAATAGGACTGATAAAAGGGATATCGTCATACAAACAGGAAAAGGGGGTTCGCCTCGCCACCTACGCAAGCAGATGTATAGAAAATGCTATACCATCACTGTGGCCAATATGAGCGGAGGAGAACGCCAAAACAGCGATTTTAGAGGAAAATGGAGACCTTTAACCCGCATAGGTGGACATTTAGTTATAATGGCAAGCCATACTAACACAGACGTTATTTTTGCACCATTATATATTCATAGCTTTTCTATTCTTCCGTTGTGGTTGTTTTCTCAGCTTGAAACAAACGAGATACCTGATTTAGAACCTTCATCAATGGAGAAAGTAGGGGATCGTCTTCGCTCATACAGGATACGTGAAAGGCTCAGGCAAGTTGATGTGGCTAAATATGCGGGAATATCTCGATGTGTTTACGCCGACTATGAAAAGGGCGTGGACACTTATTCATTAAAAAATATAACAAAAATCGCGGAGCTATTAGAAGCACCGGTAGATGAGTTTATCGATGAGTACAACTGCTTTATTCAGAAAGGTCAAGGGCGCCAGATAAGAGCTTTACGAAGTAGTCTCAAGATGAGCCAACGCGACTTTGCAGAGTATTGTGGGGTGGATAGGTCGGTGGTAGGCAAATGGGAACTGGATAAAGTTGTAATTCTAAAAAGCACATGGGAAAATATATTCAAAAATATAATAGGGACGACCGGGGATTAATCCTCGGTCGTTCGGCTTTTAATATCAGACTGTATTGTTTTTATTAAGGCAATTTTTTGCCCTTTGGGGCAGGGTAAACGTTGTATGTATTTCGTCACGGCATGAGCGTGTACCTCAGCGACGTGTCTTTCAAGTTCGCACTTTATTTCATCCGAAATTGGATAATGCACAATGATTTCGAAGGCCATAACCCCCTTTCACTTACAGGAAAAGTATTTATAATATAGAATATGAACGTAAGCAACTAATTAAAACTGTAACGAAAACTTGACTACGATTATATACGCTACTAAACTGGCAAGTTACTAATGTTACAACCAGTTGGCTTTTGGAAGCAGATCACATTTTTTGAAAGCAAAGTATCATCATACTGTGGTGCTATAGAGGTATAGCCCGATAGCCATATAGTACTACTGTGCTATAGGACTATCGAATCATATTGTTCCATATAGTACCAAAGTCAATATTATCGTACTCCAATTTGGTTAAAATGGCAGTTTGGCAAATGAATATTGACACAATTGCCAATTCCATCAATAAGTAATTATTAATAATATAGTATCAAAGTGTTACAGGGTATTACTGATGTACCATATTATTGTGATACGAAAGTAGCGGAGCTTATATTAAAGCGAGCCCCGTACAGAATTCTTGAAAAAGAACTGGACGTACCTGAACACCTAATATTGGTCTTGCATTACAAAATAAGAATTCCGCTTCACTGGCGGTAAAACGCTTCTAAGATTACCTTCAATTCAGGTAGCAGTGGGCAAAATGGACATTATCATGCTCTTTAATTTGGTATATAAAAAGCATCACTCTCCTCGATTTTGGTGTCTCTCAAGTTGTCGCTAACGGAAGAAGCGGAGGAAAATAGACAGCTTTCCGAGATACGCTTCTACCGCATGCGGCAAAAGCCCGTGTTGATTTCATCGTAGGCGCGCATATATACTTGTTCGTTTGTCATAGAACCATCTCCTTAAATTTGTTGCTCCCATTGTACAAGAGAAAACAAATACCTGCCGTATATGCAGCAAGTATGTTGAAACGATGAAGCTTAGGCTTTCCAACATTGTTTTTTGCTTTATTTCATATTTGTTACGAGTGCGATCAACAATTAACTCATACGTATGATGAAAGGCAGACTTGCATTCATTACATATATAAGGCGTTTTTTATACTGTGCATTAACCCGAATGGTCTACTTAATTTGTTCTAATAATGTTATAACTGTTATAAATTATCCCCCTTACTGCAATACGGTAAGGGGGTTAGAAATTCGGATACTAATATTATATAGTTTGTCTGACACTATCTGCTTTAATTTCCAGAACTCGAGTTAAGAATGAAAACTTTTCTTTCATTCTATCAAAATCGCTGCCTTCCGTAAGAAAGTTAGCGGTTCCATCTATAACAAAACCAGTGCCCATGCCGATTTTACCTTGAACCTCATGGCTACCTAATGTCATGATGATTTTGTTTTGCACATCCACATTCTGCTGGGTTTAGTTAAACCAAGCAGCCGGGGCGAGTATTCTGTTATCATCAGTAATTTGCAAATAGCTGTTCCAAGTGTTAGCAACATGAACATTGCCATTTGCCCATGAAGTTACAGACACAACACCTTCGTGCTTTAGTACATCTAAAAATGATTTGCTAAACATAAAAACCTCCAACACGGATATTAAATATCTACATATACGTCAATTGATTTTTACATAAAAAAATTGATATAATAGATATATATTGTCTACAAAAGGATGTTTTTATGCAATTAGGTAAAGGTACTGAATATGCTTTGCATTCACTATTCTATATGATTGATATGCCTGTTGGCACTACCATAGGGATTAAGGAGCTTGCAGAGCTGAATAAACTGTCTGAAACTTATCTTTCGAAAATATTTACGAAACTAAGAAAATCCGGAATTGTCCGTTCAAGCCAAGGCGCAAAGGGCGGATATGAACTTGTTAAACGAGCTGAAAACATTTCGTTTTGGGACATTGAAGGTTCATCTTATATGTTTCAATAACAAGACTATATAGACAGGCCCCTATAAGAAACGGAGAAAATGTGATATGGAAAAGGCAAAAGTTTATTTTTCGGATTTTCGTACAAAAGCCTTTGGCGACGGGTTGCCAGCAAAGCTGAAAAAACTCGTAAAGGCAGCCGGCATTTCAGACATCGATATGGACGGGAAATTTGTTGCAATTAAGCTGCATTTCGGCGAGCTCGGAAATATCAGCTATCTGCGCCCTAATTACGCAAGAGCGGTTGCGGATGTGGTTAAAGAATATGGCGGCAAACCTTTTTTAACCGACTGCAATACCTTGTATCCAGGGAGCCGAAAAAATGCGCTTGAGCATCTGGAATGCGCATGGGAGAATGGCTTCACGGCTCTGACGGTAGGCTGCCCGATCATGATCGGCGACGGCCTGAAGGGAACGGATGATGTTTCCGTACCTGTTGTCGAAGGAGAATACATTAAAGAGGCAAAAATTGGTCGTGCGGTCATGGATGCGGATGTGTTTGTCAGTTTAACGCATTTCAAAGGGCACGAAATGACCGGTTTTGGAGGCGCTATCAAAAATATCGGCATGGGCTGCGGCTCTCGTGCTGGAAAGAAAGATCAGCACATCAATGGAAAACCACATGTTGAGACTGAATTGTGCCGGGGCTGCCGCTCCTGTCAGAAAGAGTGTGCCAACAATGGGTTGTCTTTCGACAAGGCTACCAAAAAGATGAGTGTTAACGAAGATAACTGTGTTGGATGCGGAAGATGCCTTGGCTCGTGCAACTTTGATGCTATTGTTTTCTCTAATTACGCCGCAGTTGCCGAATTAAACTGCCGTATGGCGGAGTACGCAAAGGCGGTTGTTGATGGCCGCCCCAACTTCCATATTTCTTTGGTGGTGGACGTTTCGCCAAACTGCGACTGCCATGGAGAAAACGACGCTCCGATATTGCCCAATATCGGAATGTTTGCGTCTTTCGACCCTCTTGCCTTGGACCAAGCCTGCGCCGATGCCTGCCTTAAGGTTGCGCCTCTTCCGGGCAGCCAGCTTTCCGACAATATCTTGAAGCCCGACTTTGTCGATCACCACGACCATTTCGTCAATTCCACTCCGGAATCGGAGTGGAAGACCTGCTTGGCACACGCGGAGAAAATTAGCCTGGGTACCCGTGACTATGAATTGATAGTAGTCGAATAAGTTAAGTGTATTAATAAGAGTACAAAAATTAGCTGATAATCAACCAAGATGAGGCTTTTCTTAATTAAAATAATCATTATTCAAAGAATCTAATGATAAAAAACCGCTTTGGGACTGAGATTACCGAATCTCAGTCCCAAAGCGGTTAAAATTCATTACAGTATATTTGTTATAATATATGAGTACGAAGATTTCGGACTTCAGTCCTAGGGGTATGTGACGCTTAGAGTATAGAAGATGCAAGACAACAGTTGTTATACTTGCAACTAGATTTTATAGACACTAAGTCTCGGTTGGGTTCATGCTACCCATTTTATATCCGTCAAGATCAAGTGAAATATACCTAAAACCCAGCTCTTTGAATTTTTTTGTGATAGTACTCCTTAAATCAGGATGAACAAGCTCCGCGATATTTTCTGGCGGCACTTCGATACGTGCAAGGTCGCCGTGAAGGCGGACGCGCATCTGGCGGAAGCCGTTTTCCATCAGAAACCCTTCGGCTTTCTCGATCATACGCAGCTTTTCCTCGGTGATTGTTTCGCCGCGGACGATACGAGAAGCCAAACAGGCATAAGCAGGCTTGTCCCAGGTTGGCAGATCAAGCTGTCTGGACAGCTCACGGATTTCGGCCTTGCTCAGCCCAGCTTCAAGGAGCGGACTTGACACGCCGAATTCCTCCACAGCCTTGCGCCCAGGTCGAAAATCACCGAGATCATCTACATTTGAGCCTTCCGCAATATGCATTATTCCGAGCTTTTGAGCCTCGGAACAGATTCTAGACAGAACATTCTTTTTGCAGTAATAGCATCTGTTATCGGGATTTGTCACGAATTCTTTTGTTTCAAGTTCGTTGATTTCGCAGACAATCTGCCGGATTCCCTCCGCTTTGCAGAACGCGTCCGCTTCTTTCAACTCGAAAGCTGGAACGGAGCGCTGAGCAGCGGTAAAGGCCACGGCGCTATCTCCGAGATTGTCATGGGCAACCTTGAGCAGGAAGGTGGAATCGACACCACCTGAGAAAGCGATGCCTACGCGACCGTAATTCCGTATGATACTTTTGAGAACCTCGTATTTTTCTTCTAAAGTCTGCATATAACGTCCTTTCTGCGGGCTGAAAAATCATAGCTTTATAAGCCCCGCCGCCTGACCGAGCGTAAGATTGTTTTCTCTCGCAATTCTGGCGAGATCCTCATATTCAGGCTTGGAAACCTCTCCAGAGGATTTTACCCGAACCGCTCCGTAGGGGGTTTCCACAGTTTTAATTGTTCTCGGCAGGGTCATTCGCTGGTAGCCGGTGATCCGCACGCCTAGGCTGGTCGTGTGGCGGAGCATGATTCCGGCTAATCTCTCAGTATCTTCGAACTTGCAAAGACAGCAGAGCATCACGCCAGGGCGTGATTTTTTCATGCCTATCGGAACGTAATAAGCGTCCAGCGCTCCGTTTTCCAAAAGCGTCTCCATGGCGAAACCAATAGCCTCTCCGGTCATATCATCCAGATTACAGCAGATTTCCTCGACCGTCTCAGGCGAATCCTGCGATTCCCCGATAAACGCCCGGATAAAATTCGGAGCAGAAAAGACCTTGGTTCCCACACCGTAGCCTACCGCACTAACAGACATTTCAGGCTGAGAACCAAATTTCTTCACAAAATGCTTTAGAAGCGCCGCGCCCGTCGGCGTGCAAAGCTCGCCGGCAATTTCCCCGCCGTAAGTGGGAATACCTAAAAGCAGTTCCGCGGTCGCTGGGGCGGGCACCGGCATAAGCCCGTGAGCGCATCTGACCTGTCCGCTTCCGACTTGAATCGGAGAAGCGTGGATTTCATTGGGTGCAAGCTGCTCAACCAACATACAGAATGCAACGACGTCGGCTACAGCGTCTAATGAACCCAGCTCATGGAAGTGGACTTCGCTAAGCGGCCTGTTATGGGCCTTTGCTTCGGCCTCGGCGATAGAGCGGTATATGCTTACGGCGTTTTTGCGTACTGTTTTGGAAATAGACAGACCGCTGATAATATTTAAAACATCGTCAAGCCCTCTTGTTTGGTACCCATTCGAGGAGCCGTGTTCGTGATGCGCTTCGTCAAGTTTGGCGCTGCCTTCTTCCAGCCCGTGCACATGGATATGAACGCGGCGTCCGCGAATCCCGGAGCTTTCAGCTTTCTCCAGCACCATCTCAACGTTGGGAATACCGAGCCTGTTGAATTCTTCAACAAAGCTATCGGGCTTCTCCAAACAGTCAAGTAGAGTAGCGCATAACATATCACCCGCTGCGCCCATGCCGCAATCAAAATATAATATCTTCATTTTGTAACCCTCGTATGATTAATCATACTTGCAATATAACCAGCACCGAACCCGTTGTCAATATTGACGACGCTTACACCACTGGCGCAGGAATTAAGCATAGAAAGCAGGGCAGCGACTCCGCCGAAGGAAGCGCCGTAGCCAACACTGGTCGGAACTGCTATAACCGGGCAATCTGCCAAGCCGCCTACAACGCTCGCAAGAGCGCCCTCCATTCCGGCAACGGCGATGATCACACTTGCGTCCATAATTTCTTTCGTGAACGAAAGCAGTCGGTGAACACCAGAAACACCTACATCATAGAGCCTGAAAACATCGTTGCCCAGGACTTCGGCAGTCAGCGCGGCTTCCTCGGCTACGGGGATATCGCTGGTGCCGCCGGTGGCGATTATGATTCTGCCGTTGCCGTTGGGATCTGGAATACCGCCGATGATTCCTATCTTTGAATCCTTATGGTAATCAAAGGTAAAGGTCTTTGATATAAACTCAGCTGAGTGTGTCTCTAGGCGGGTTATAAGGATTCGTTCCTGCCCTGCCGATAACATAGAGGAGATTATTCCGCAAATCTGCTCGGGCGTTTTTCCCGCGCCGTATATTACCTCGGATATTCCCTGACGTATCGCGCGGTGATGATCAACCTTTGCATAACCTAGCTCCTCAAACGGTTCCAGCTTCAGTTTGAGCATGGCGTCCTGAGCGCTCAGACTGCCGCTTTCTACCTGCCGCAGAATTTCAGCAATATTGTCTTTTTCCATAATAATCTCCAATCAAAATCCGTTAACACCTGCGGAGCTTGTAAATATCATTATTATATCGAAAAAACACGACTGACAAAAGCCCCTGATGCAAAAATTTATCAGGAGCTTTGCCGTAAAGAAAAAGGAGGAGAAGAATACAATCAGAACATAGCGTTCCAATTATCAAGTATAGAAAAGAAGACTGCCCCGTATCAGGTGTATACCATGCTTTTCAGTTCGGGCTTATGATAAGAGAGGCTTCGGTTCCGCGCTGAATCTGTTCCAGAGTAAATTCTGGATTGTACTCCGTAAGTACCAGTCCATCGGGACTGACTTCTATTACGCCCATCTCAGTTATGATTTTTGATACTTTTAAGTACCACCGCATTAAAGTAGACTGCTTCTTGTTATTTTGACAAGTTCCTGGTATAAATAACCAAAGTATTACAAAGCGAACAACAAAGCAAAGCTCCGGCAGTGAAGACCTTCTGGGGCTTCACTAAAGGGTTGTGTTTGAATGGAGATAACGAAAATGCCTGACTCTATTTTGACCCAAAGACTTTGACAAGGAAAAGAAACTTTGCCGAATTTATAGGTAATACTGCCGAAGAATGAAAAAGTGCCTGTTAAGACGAGCACCGTGTTCCATACCGCACTGCCGACAGCGGTGAGTACTAAAAACAGCGGCACGTTCATTTCGTTGATGCCCGCAGGAATAGAAATTAGGGCTTCTCACCAACGGTATACAGCGGTATGCCAAAAAAGACAAAGAAAAAAATATTTATAGAATTTGTTCAATCAAAAGCAAAAAGCAAGCAGGATAAGGCTGATGATGGCGAATTCAAAATCATCCGATAATATTGGATAAAAGATGCCGGAGCTGATCCCGGCACCTATATACCATGCATTGTCCTCCACATATCCAACAAATATAGATTAAAAAAACATTTTCTGAATATTAACATTACCAATTGCCGAAAGTTCTTTTTCCAGATTTTCAACTTTAGAATCTGAGTCCTCAACGAAATCTAACACAATGATACCAGACGAATCTGATGCTGTTTCGTGAAGACCGAGACGAGTTTGAATAATATTACCGTATTTTGATAGTATACTTTGAAAATTAGTTGAATCTTCGGTTCTTTCTAGAAGCTGGATGCCCATAACAACCTTTGACATAATTATTATTACTCCTGTTCTGCAAGATGAGAATAGTATGGCACGATCATTGAGCATATAAGCAGGTGGACTGTTTGGTGGCTTACCCTATGAGTAGAGAATTATCCGAGATAAGGCATGAAAAAAGACAGCTTGTGCATCACAAACTGCCTGATGTTGGATAATCCCTAGCACGAAACCGCCGTTTACGGGAAAAGTATAATTTCTCTTACTCGATGTCTGTCAAACACAATATTCCCAGAAGCCTTGCAAATCGAAGCATTTAGCGTAATTGAAAGAGAGACAATATACTTATGGGTACAACAATTAAACCTCCACTGGTATAGTTCCAGCCGTTTTTCTTTAAAGATAACGTGGTTTTTATTGTGATGTTATTCTAACAATCGATGATATAGCTGTCAATACTACAGCCGCAGGCGGTTTAGTGTTATGCTTATTATTAGAATATGTTTAGATTTAGGAAATTCATTGTTGAGCATATTTAGCTCGAAAAAAACAATCGCATTCAGCGGGAAATAAAGCTGACGCCCATAGTAAAGCGGCGTCAGCTTTGCGTAATCTTAAAATATTCTGCTATGCTGCCATTTTATTGATGTCCGATACAACTGGTGCGTTATAGGCCTGCACCGTTTTTTTATTATACCGAATTAAAATAACTATATTATTCCTGTGCCAGCTTAAACTGTTCGACGAGGCCTTTAAGTACCTCTGCCTGGCCGGAAAGCTCCTCACTCGCTGCAGCACTTTCTTCAGAGGTGGAGGAGTTCATCTGAACCACAGTGGAAACCTGATCGATGCCGGTCGAGATCTGGGAAATGGCGATTGCCTGCTCCTGCGCATGGATGGATATATCTTCGATTAGTTGTGCGACTTCGAAGGATTTGGCTGCAACCTGTCCAAACCCTGCACTTGTCCTGTTTACGAGCTGACTACCTTTTTCGACAGCCTCGATAGAACTTTCGATGAGAGCGGTGGTGCTTTTCGCAGCCTCAGCTGATTTCTGTGAAAGATTACGGACTTCGTCAGCTACAACGGCGAAACCTTTGCCTGCAGCGCCGGCTCTTGCTGCCTCGACCGCCGCATTAAGCGCTAGGATGTTTGTTTGGAATGCAATGTCGTCGATAGTTTTAATAACTTTGCTGATGTTCTTCGATGTAGCGGATATATCATCCATAGCCTCACGAGCAAGATTCATATCGCTTACGCTATTCTGCATAATCGATTCGGTTTCTGCCGTCAGACTCTTTGCCATTTCTGCGCCTTCGGCGTTTGCCTTTACACGTTGTGAAATATCTGCAATAGAAGCGGATAGCTCCTGAACGCTGCTGGCCTGTTCAGTTGTTCCCTCAGCAAGGGACTGCGCACCGTTACTGACTTGAAAGGCGCTAGCCGAGACCTGTTCGGAGACCTGCGCTATCCGTTTGAAAGAACCGTTAAGAGATTCCTTGAGGATTTTGAAAGATGTGAGTATGTGTTCAAAATCTCCGATATATTTTTCCGGAACCTTGGATATAAGATTAAAATTACCGTTTGCCATTTCTGACAGTATAAAATCTATATCAGAAACAACTGCGCTTGTGTATTCGGTTGTTCGAATCATTGAATCTTTCAGACTATCAAGTTCGATAGATACTGTAGGTATGTCAATCACGGGAGACGAAATATCGCCTTTTGCGAACTTGGAGAGTCTGTCCATAACCGTTGTAATTGGAACAGCAAGAGCCTTTACGCAGGCTAATGTAATAATTGTTCCTACAACCAACATTACTATGAGAAGCGCTATTGAAATATAGATTGTCTGTGTAACACCCTGAGTAAATTCTGATTCAGGTGCGCCGACGCATATGCTCCATCCGTCTGTGCCCGGAATAGGGCAATAGGCTACGAACTTCTTTACTCCTTTGTACGTATACTTTCCGAATCCCGCTTCACCCGCAATAGCTTTAGCGTAAATTACGGCAAGGGATTTGAGGTTGGAATTTGATTCTGCCAGCTGGGGAATGTTTTCTTTTTCGGCGACAAGATTAATATCGGGGTCAGCTATCGTATAGCCGTTTTTATCAATAATATAGGAATTTCCGCTTTTGCTGACCTTGATATTTGCCGCGATATAGTTCAGCACTTCTTGCTTAACGAGGAAATTGGCGACACCGACAACCGATGAGCCGCTGACTCCATCCTTCCAGACGGGAGTAGAAACATAGTAAACGAGTTTCCCGGTTGACTTGTCTGTTTCCGGAGCCGAAATATATGTCTCGCCGCCTATCGCTTTTTTAAAATAAACAGCTGATGCGTAATTTTGTCCGTCGGATATAAGTGTACCGTCAGCAGTGTAGTAGTATATACCTTCCAACTCACTGTTTTGAGACTTTGCGCTCAAATACGCCAGTCTATCTTCCTTGGTAGATGTATCACTATATAGAACGCTGTCGGAAGCAATTTCCTGTGCCAAAGAATAAAATCTTGTAATCTCGTTTTTTGTTGCCATCGAGGCAACAGCCGCCGTCTGATTCATGGATTCCTTAAGACATGATGTCGTACTTCTGTAGGACATAACACTTGCAAGAAAAGCAAACAATGCAGATACTATAATTATCATCAAAACATCTGGAATAAGGATTAATGTACTCAATGATAAACTCTTTTTTTCTTTTGACAATTTCTTTTTCTTTTTCTCCATAAAAATACTCCTCGTTTTTGGTTAGCAGAACTGCTTTTTTAATACTTTATATTTATTCACCATATTATGGGATAATAAAGTAGCTAGATACATAATATTTTCAAATCCACCCGTTAATAAGTAAGGTTTTATTTTTGCTCACAACTTAGGTGAATTGTTTCCTATATGGCTCTGATGCGCAATTATGAGTGGGTACTCCGTCACACATGGTCGCTGATTTTCGATAAAAGTGACATCGACTTCATCTTGAGACATAAAACAACTCCCTTTCTACAAAGAGGATTTTGCCAAGCTCAGTATAAAGGGAGCTACATCAGATAGAAAGTGATCGTTTATATAGCGCAACAGACTCCGTCTGCCACTCTACGAAATTACAACGTAAGGTGACTTTTTGTTACAGCTATAGCATTCCGTGCTGTAAAGGCATATATTTTTTTTCCTGAATATAATATGAAGATGTAGGAGGTCATAATATGAACGAACACTATCCATTCGTAAATCAACCGCTTCCTTATGCTTATGACGCGCTCGAGCCGTTTATCGATACGAAAACGATGCATCTGCATCACGACAGGCATTTGCAAACATACGTAGACAACCTTAACAAAGCACTGAAAGACTATCCCACATTTCAAAACTGGTCTCTAGAACAGCTGTTGACCAATATCGGCAGTCTGCCCGTTGCCATCCAGATACCCGTCAAAAACAACGGCGGAGGCGTATATAACCACATTTTTTATTTCAACGGCATGACAAATTCCGAAATACGGTCACAGGCTGGAATGCTGTATCCGATAATTGTGAAAGATTTCGGGTCTGCGGAGCGGTTTTTAAATGAATTAAAAAATCATGCGCTGTCCGTTTTTGGCTCCGGGTATGCGTGGCTGGTTGCAAATCAAAAAGGGAAGCTGAAAATTATGACAACGGCAAATCAGGACACGCCGATCTCGCAGCATTTATGCCCGATTGCGAGCATCGACGTGTGGGAGCATGCATATTATCTGAAGCATTACAATGAGCGGACGGCATACATTGATGATTGGTTCAGTGTCGTTAACTGGGTGCATGCCGCAGATCTTTACAAGAAATGCGTTGCGGCGGGATGAGGATGACCCTGAACAATATTTTGCCGTTTGTTACAGCTCCTATAAAAGAAAAGTCTCCTATATGGCAGACCACCGCCATCATCGAATATGACAAGCCACTGGTTCGGCGGTTGATTGAAAAAGTTACCGTTTACGAGAACAAATTCACCGTGGAATTGTACCGCGTGACGGTGGATGTGAATAGATAAGGAGAAAGTGTAGCAAGGCACTCTACGAAATTTGACGTAGGGTACCTTGCAGCATCTTTTTTCTTTGCAGAAAGGTTTTTTGACTTTAAGAGAGTAGAGATAGGGATATTCCGAGCTCAGATGCCTCAAATATTTGAATACATGTGAGTTATACAGTCAATAAAATGCAGCACCAGTCAACCTTTTGCGGTCAACTAATGCTTTTTTGTGGTCATATTTTGCAACATATCCATAGCATTTAATGCTTTATCGATGAAACAACTGCGTTGAATAAGGCTTAATCATCTGTGTTAAATGAAGTCGCCAACTTAAACTGACCTACAAGATTCTTAAGAACATCCGCCTGACTTGAAAGCTCCTCACTTGCTGCGGCACTTTCTTCTGACGTGGCGGAGTTCATCTGAACAACGGAGGAAACCTGCTCAATGCCAATTGCAATCTGAGAAATTGCGGCAGCCTGTTCTTGTGCCTGAACAGATATTTCTTCTACGAAGTTGCCAGACTCTTCGGCCTTTACGGCAACTTGAGCAAATCCATCCGGTTTCGAGCGTCAAAGCTAAAAAACACGGTGGAATCAGGCTTATTTATGCACTTAACTTTTTTCCATGGGGCGGATGTAATCACAAGTTTAATATATATTCCCGTAACTCCAAGTTTACCGACAAAAACTGGATGAGTGTTTCTTGGACTTGACTTCCTTCGACAAATCATCTACGCTGTAGAAAAGACGATGAGGTCCAGAAGATGAAGTATTTATCATTTAAGCAGAAGCTGCTGATTATCGGCGTAATACCGGTTATGATACTAGGCGCGCTAATCGGCTATTTTTCCTATAACTACGCGAAGGATATCGTTACAAACGCGCAGAAGGAAGTAATAGCCGACACCGTTTACCGTATTGACGTCAACCTAAACATGAAGGTGCGCTATATCACAGAGTCTATCCGCACCGCGACGGAAAACAAAATGGCCATCGAGCTTATTGATAATTATTACAGCCAGACAGAGGATCCGCAGCTTTCCTACGAAATGGAAAGCTACTGCGAAGGTATGACGCGGGCCTTTGATGCGATTTCGAGCATTAGCGTCATAACCGGAAATCATTTGCTATTCTATACAGGCGATGAAGAGATGATGGTGCTCAATCGCAGCGTCGTAGATGATTACTATAAAAATGCTAAGGAGAAGCCGGAAAAGGTCTATTGGTCAAATCTCAGGTCAAGCATATTCTCGGACGCTGAAGACAAGGACAGCCAGGTCTTGTCTGCGTATTGTTCGGTTCGGAACGAAGAGGGAAAGGTCATCGGGCTTTTCGTTGTCGAGCTGCTTCCGGACTCCTTCAGCAATCTCCTGCTTGAAAATCAGAAGATACTGAGCTACCAGTACACCTACATAGTGGACAAAAACGGACAGGTCATCTGCGCCGACCGAAACGGATATCCAGCCTGCTACGACATTGTCGAGCAGAGATTCAACGAGGGTACGCGACGTTTTCTGCTCGACTGGAATGGAGACCCGTATTACGCCTGCGGACAGTATAACGGACTCACAGGCTGGAAAACCTTTTCAATTATCAGCGTGAAGAACCTGTTCGCCGATTCTGACACGCTCAGAGACTTTATTACGTGGCTGGTCGTCGGCGTGATATTTTTCATGCTGCTTGCGATACTTATGATGTACCAGTCTATAACGCGTCCTCTAAATACTCTGGGCAAGGCGATGAAGACCGTGCAGGACGAAAATTTCGAGCTGCAACTGGACATTGACAGGCGCGACGAGATAGGGCAGCTGAACGAGTCTTTTAATTACATGGTCAACAAAATTAATCTCCTTATCCGCGAGGTGTATCAGGAAAAACTTGCTCAAAAAAGTGCTGAGATTGAAGCGCTTCAGGCGCAAATCAACCCGCATTTTCTCTATAACGCTTTGGACTCCATCAACTGGATGCTCATTGATCGTGGCGAAATGGATATCAGCGAAATTATTGTTTCCCTGGGAAAGCTCATGCAATATTGCATCGACACGGACAATGCGCTTGTCCCGCTCAATCAGGAATATCAATATATCCAAGACTACCTGTGCGTTCAGAAGAATCGGCTGGAGGACCGCCTGCAGTACGAGCTTGAAATTGAAGCTCCACTCGGAGAGCTGCTAGTGCCTAAGCTCATTTTGCAGCCGTTGGTAGAAAACTCGATAAAACACGCCATCGAGCCTTACGAAAAGACGGGGCTCATCACGATACGCTCGTTCATGCGGGAGGACAAAATAAACATTTCAGTTCAGGACAATGGCTGCGGCATGACGCAGGAACAGCTGGAAAAACTGCAGCAGTCGGAAAAACGAGGTGGAAGTACCGGTATAGGCGTGATGAACGTCGTGCGCCGACTGAAGCTGTTTTTCGGAGAGGAAAGCGAGCTTCACATCGAGAGCGTGCAGGGCGTCGGAACGAATATGACGATTGTTATACCTGTAACGAAGGAAATAAAAAACGCGGAAAATTAATAATTATGGTAACGATTAAAAGCACTCCGGCGAAAGGAGCGGTCGACTAAATGAACATTCTTATAATAGATGACGAGCCAAAGATACGCAACGGACTGATAAATCTTCTCAGCACCCATGAAAACTGGACGGTTTCCGGCGCCTTCGCCGACGCCGCCTCGGCGCTGAAGTCCATGTACGAGTCGGAAAACGACGTTATTATAACAGATATTCAGATGCCCGGGATGTCGGGGCTGGATATGATTTCGCGCATCAGAGAGCGGAACCCCGAAATTCCGGTCATCATCCTCAGCGGATACGGTAATTTTTTATACGCCCAGCGAGCAATCGAGCTCGGAGTAAGAAAATATCTGACGAAGCCGACCAACACAAGAGAGCTCGTTGCGACGCTTGAACAGATCGAGTCGGAACTGCTCAAGGAGGCTGAAAGTCTTCAGAGCAGCAGCGATGCTGCAATTTCAAATTTGCTGGTTTTGAGAGCCGTCCAGCATATGGAGATACATTATTCCGAGAAGATAGGCCTGAAGGATGTCGCAAACGAGTTGTACATTTCACCAAATTACCTCTCGGAACTGTTTCGTAAGCACACCGGAAAGACTTTTTCCGACTATCTTCTGGCGCTGCGAATGGAGAAGTCCAAATCGTATCTGAGAAACATCGCCTACAAAGTTTCGGACATCGCGGGTCTCGTCGGGTTCAGCGATTCCAGATATTTCAGCAGCACCTTCAAAAAGTTTTTTGGCATGACTCCGATGGAGTACCGCGGCAAATATGCCGAGGAAGCAGGGCTTGCGCGGCTCGAGCGAAAAAACGAGAGCTTATGAGTCTTTGACACGCTGAGACGTGAACGGTTTTCGTTCACGTCTTTTTAAAACATCGTAAGATTATTAACAAAATCGTAAACTTTCTGTATTGTGAAATATGGTGAAAAACTTAAAATGAAATTGTAGCTTGATATGCAAGTTGCTAAACAATATGCCGAGTTCGGAAACTCCGAAATACGGCGGAATGGAGGAAACATGAAAAAGAAACTGTCACTGCTCCTCGCACTGGTATTGGTCTTTTCACTTTTTGCAGCCGGCTGCGGCAGCAAGGAGACCCCGGCGGAGGAAAGCTCCCCCGCAGTAGAAACAGCTGCTGCTGAGAAAACGGCCGCAGACTACAAAATCGTACTTATCCTCCCCGGTGCTGTAAACGATCAGGGCTGGAACGCGTCCAACTATGCGGGCCTTGTTGCCTGCAACGAAGAGCTGGGCACCAACATGGAGTACGTTGAAAACGTGCAGTCCGCAGACTTCGAGTCGACCTTCAGAGAGTATGCAGAGCGCGGCTATGACATGATCATGGCGGCAGGTTCCCAGTTCGACGAAGCTGCAGCAACTGTTGCTGCAAGCTATCCCGAAACAATGTTCGTTATGGTTAACGGCGCAAACAGCGACCTTGATAACCTCTCCCCCCTGTTCCCGAAAGAATATGAAGCAAGTTACCTCGCAGGCATCATCGCCGGCAACATCTCCGAAAAAGGCAAGTTCGCTATGATCGGCGGCGAGTCCAACCAGGCTATGGAACACCTCATGTCCGTTTACGGCAAGACCGCTGTTTCCATCAGCAAAGACAAGGGACTTGCAGACGCATCCTACAATCTGGCATATGCAAACAGCTGGAGCGATGTTGCTCTCGGCAAGCAGATGGCTGAAAGCATGATTGACGAAGGCGCAGACGTTCTGCTCGTATATGCGAATGAGCTCGGTCTTGGCGCAATTGACGCAGCTATTGAAAAGGGCATCAAGGTCGTCGGCTATTCCTCCGACCAAACCACCATCGACCCGAAAACAGTCGTTGCATCCATCAGCTTTGACTTTGCCACCATGTACAAGTGGGCTATCAACGCCTACCTCAACGGCGAGCTGAAGGGTCACACCGTTCACGAAGTCGGCATCAATGAGGACATCTTTGTTCCCGTATTCACAGAAAATGTCTCTCAGGATGTTGTTGACGCTGTCAACACAGCTATTTCGGATTACAAGGCCGGCAAGGTCGATCTGAAGACGCTGTTCGACGACTAATCTGTCTCCCATCTCAATAGACGTGCGTAAAGCACGATAGGCAACCAAAAGTGTCTGTCAAAAAACATTATCTGTTAACGACAGAGAATTTTTGCGACAGACACTTTTTAATTAAAGGAGAAATTGCATGGTAACGCCGGTTGTAGAATTGAGAAATGTCTCAAAATACTTCGCAAAGGTTATTGCAAATAAAAATGTCTCCTTCTCCGTCGGAGAGGGAGAGGTCGTTGCGCTGCTCGGAGAAAATGGTGCGGGCAAGAGTACGATAATGAAGATACTGTATGGGCTTTACGGCGCGGACGAGGGACAGATTCTGATTCGAGGCGAGGAAAAGACCATCAAATCTCCAAAAGACGCTATGTCTATGGGCATCGCAATGATTCAGCAGCACTTTTCACTGGTGCCGACGCATACAGTGACGGAAAACATCATTCTCGGAAACGTACACGGGAAAATATCGCTCAAAAAATACGACGAAAAAATTAGATCGCTCGCCGAGGCTTACGATTTCGAAATTCCCGTCGAGTCGAAGGTTGGGGAGCTTGCCGTCGGAGTACAGCAGAAGGTTGAGATACTAAAGGCCTTGTATCTTGAGGCGAAGATTTTAATAATGGATGAGCCAACCGCAGTTCTGACTCCGCAGGAATCGGACCATCTTATGGGCTTCATCAAGGACTTTGCCGCAAAAGGCAATTCCGTTATCTTCATCACACACAAGCTCAAGGAGGTCATGGAGGTCGCCGACCGCATCGTCGTCATGCGCGACGGAGTGGTAGCCGGCAATGTCCTCAAGAACGAGACGAACGAGCGCGAGCTTGCAAAGCTAATGATGGGCAAGGAGCTGGCACCCTCGGAAAAAGCAGGCGGCGGAGATTTCTCCGAGGCGGAAACGCTTCTCGAGCTTTCTCATGTATCGGTCATCAAGAAGGGCGAAACGCCTTTGCTCGAGGATGTGTCGTTTATGCTACGCGCAGGCGAAGTGTTCGGTATCGCCGGAGTCAGCGGCAACGGACAGGATGCTGTATGCGAGGTCATTAGCGGCTCAAGAAAGCTGACGGACGGAGATGTCCTCTGTTGCGGACAGAGCATAAATTCCTATACGATACGTGAGCGCATCGACGCGGGCATCGGCTATGTGCCGGTCGACCGCTACCGCGACGGGCTTATTATGGACATGACCTTAGCGGAGAACATGATGCTCAAGAGCAGCTTCAGTAAGCATTGGACAAAGCACGGACTGCTTTCTCGAAAAGTTCTGAACAAGTACACCAGCGACATCATTCGCGACCATAAGGTCAAAGCTGTTGGCCCCGATGAAACGGCAAAAAGCCTTTCAGGCGGCAATCAGCAAAAGATGGTGCTTGCCCGCGAGATCGATGTCGGGCAGAAGGTAATAATCTTCAATCAGCCGACTCGCGGCCTCGACATGGGTGCCGTCGATCGCATACACAGGTCAATTATCGGCGAAAAGGAAAAGGGGAAGGGCGTTCTTCTCATTTCAACGGAGCTGTCGGAAATATTTGAAATGTCGGATCACATTGCTGTTATGTATAAAGGAAAAATCATGGGTATCTTTGAAAACGGTGAGCTTTCCACCGAGAGGATAGGGTTGCTGATGGCGGGCTATACAGGAGAAGCGGAGGTCGCCGGCAATGAAAAATAATATTAAGGACGTATTTATCTACAATGTCGGCGCGGTTATCGTAGGCCTTTTCATAAGCGCCTGTATGCTGTTCTTCCTCAAGGTCAATCCTGCCGAGGTCTACGCCGAGGCGTTCAAGAAGATTTTTTCGGATGGCTACACGACGGGCGAGATACTCGTCAAGGCGACGCCGCTCATCTTCACGGCGTTGGCGTTTTCCTTCACCTACAAAGCAAACCTTTTCAACATCGGCGCTCAGGGACAGTTCTACGCCGGCTCGATAGTTGCCGTTACCCTTTCGCTGCTGCTCGGCGGCGTTGTTCCGACTGTGCCGCTCATCATCATTCTGCTGATTGCGGTTTTTATAGCAGGAGGAGCTGTGGGTGCTCTCATCGGTCTTGCCAAGGCGAAGTGCAACGCAAACGAATTTCTGGTCAGCATGATGTCGACCTATGTAGTTGCCGCAATCATGGACTATCTTCTGAGAACAGTCCTGCGCGAGACAAAGGGTGAGTATTTGCAGACCGACCCGATTTCAAAGAGCGCATACTTGGTTAATATTATCCCCGGAACTCGCGTGCATCTGGGCTTTATCATCGCCGTTGTCGCTGCAATCGGCGTATGGGTGCTTCTTTATAAGACTCCGCTCGGCTTCCGCATAAGAGCGGTAGGCTGTAACTCGAATGCAGCGGAGCTTTCGGGCATACGTTCCAGTAAAATTTATGTCATAGCCTTTCTGATAAGCGGTGGACTTGCAGGCATCGCGGGACTTACAGAGGTCAACGGAGTGCAACATATGCTCCTCCAGAATTTCAACGAATCCATCGGATCGTTCGGAATCGGCATCGCGATACTAGCCAACGGCAACCCTATAGGCGTTATATTCGCGGCCGTGTTGTTCGGATTTATGAACGTCATGGGAACGACCATGGGCCGTCTGCCGGGCCTTAACATTCCTTCGAGTGTAATCGACTACATAGAAGGAATCGTAATGATCTGTGTCATCATCGCATATTTCCTGCGCCGCTATGTCAGCACCAGGAAAGAGAAGAAGCTGCTTATGAAGGAGAGTGAAAAGTCATGCTGAACATTCTTAGCCGTGCTGTAATGATGAGCACGCCTCTCATGCTGGGCGCAATGGCGGAGGTCTATGCCGAGCGCACCGGTATGATGATAACGGCCATCGAAGGCATTTTTCTCATGGGCGCATTTGGCGGCTTCGTCGGAACATATTTTACTGGGAGCATAGTCCTCGGTATGCTGATAGCTATACTCTGCGGTCTATTAACTGCGGCGCTTTACGGCGGTATTACAGTCTATATGCGCCAGCAGCAGATTGTCACCGGTACAGCGATAAACATCCTGGCGGCCGGCTTCTGCGCCTTTTTCTATCGCGTGCTTTTTGGCATCCCAACCACACCTCTCAAGATTGAGACCCTTCCCAAGCTCGCAATTCCACTTTTGAGCAAGATACCTGTTATCGGAGAAGTGCTGTTCGATCAAAATATCCTAACGTATTTCGTATACCTCATAATACCTGTATCTTACTTCGTGCTTTTCAGGACTTCGCTTGGATTGACGCTGCGCTCGACTGGTGAAAACCCTGAGGCCGTCGATGTCGCGGGGCTGAATGTCAACCGCATCCGCTTTTTGACTGTCCTTGTAGCGGGCGCCTTCGGAGGCCTTGCAGGCTCATTTTATACGCTGGGCTATCTCGGTATGTTCACGAGCGGCATAATCGGTGGACGCGGCTGGATTGCCTTTGCAATCTGCTTCCTCGGAAACTGGAACCCCAAGGGCGTCGTAATCGGTACGCTGGTATTCGGTCTTGCGGACGCGGTCTCTATATACATCCAGTCCGTGAGCGGAGGGACGATATTCCCGAACGAGCTCATTATTGCCCTGCCATATATCCTGACAATCATTTTGACTATCAGCCGCAGGAGCTTCAATGTCCCCGCCAAACTCGGCGTGCCTTATTTCAAAGAGGACTGAGACCTTTAAAATGCGGAAATTCAACGTAGGCGGAAACTTAATATCATTTTTTCCAATAGCAACAGATGGAGTTAATTCCCAAATTCCTCAGATTTAAAGTCCTTGATTATGAGGGCTACGCTAAGCCGGGGGAAATGAAACTCAGCACGCTGCAGCGCCACCTGCAAAAGGCGGAATATTCCTCCAAGCAAATGCGGGTATATGAACAAAAGGGCAAATCTGCAAGGCGGTTCAAAAAAGAGCACCGATGTGTACTCTGGCAGGCAGATATAAAGTACTGACCATATGTGACGAACCCCAAAACGGGTGAGGTCTTTCAAACGCATCTGTCGGTGTTTATAGATAACACCACGCGCTATGTGGTCAGAGCAAGATTTTACGACAATAGCAAACGTAATTTATTGAGGACAGCCTTCGAAGAGCCGTTATGCAGTTCGGGAAACCGGTTTCCCTGCAGTGCGACAACGGCAAGCAATATCGAAGCGAAACACTTCATCTAGCCTGCAATATTCTTGGGATTAAGCTCATATTCTGCAAGCCTGTTCGCCATAGGCGAAAGGCACAGTTGAGCGTTTCAACCAAACTGCAGACAGCTTTATACCGCTGGTTTCCTTTTATTTTGCCTAGCCAATGATTCTTATTACAAATCAAACTCAATAATATGCCACTGACAAACCCCTGCTAATCTTGAAGCAGGGGTTTGTCAGTGCCCTTAATACAATAAGGATTTGCGGGCTTGTTCTATATAGAATTGGGGTTTATTACGAATTTTCAAGGGGACAAGTATTTTGTATTCTTTTATGTCAGTTTCCCTGTTCGGCTTGCTGAATAATCTTAATACCTGCAGATGCACCCATGCGGTCTGCTCCCGACTTTATTATGGACAAAGTAGATTCAAGATCGCGGATACCGCCGGAGGCTTTGACACCAATTTCCGGACCAACGGTTTTCCGCATTAGTTCCACATCCGCTTCGAGTGCGCCACCAGTTGAAAACCCCGTCGAAGTTTTGCCAAAATCCGCTCCGGCGCACTTGGCCAACTCGCAGACTAGGACTTTTTCTTAGTCAGTTAAAAGGCAAGTCTGGATGATGACTTTCAACAAGGCTTTATGATCAGCCGCGGCAATGACAGCAGCAATATAATTTTGTACTAGGTCAAGGTTTCCCGACTTGAGCGCACCTATGTTGATCACCATATCAATTTCTTGTGCACCATGGCTGATTGTGGATTTAGTTTCATATGCTTTTGCGTTGCTCTGTATCGCACCCAAAGGAAATCCGACCACATAGCGGGTTTTCACATCGCATATCGGAAACCAGACTGGCGTAACAAGAGTTAATGCACACAGAAGCAAAGCTGTATTGCAGCGCTTCTTGGCATATTGTTTTTATTTGAATTACGGTTGCATCGGGTTTTAATAGCGTGTGATCAATCTATTTCGCCAAGGGTTTTTCCAAGGCAACTCCACGAACTGTAACATTGTTAATCATTCTAAAATTCTTTCAGAAAATACTGTTGGATAGCTTTTGATTAAACTCTACCTTTTCGCTGTTAACACCCAAAATAGTGAAGTACTTGACCCCGTATTCGAAAACAGGAAGATATGCTACTATTATCACTAGAAAGCAAATACCCGCCCTGATTATTAAGTCGGAGTGGGTATATGTTATTCTTACAGATGTCAAGAGTGACAGAATAAAACAATCGGGGAGATTGAGGTTAAACCATAGCCGCCTTGGTCTTGCCATAAACTTATACAAAGGCTAGCAGTGGGTACGGGAATAATGTCAAATTAGCACGAAAATGGTATTGGTTTGTAAAACATATTATGGTATATTAAACCTGTAAACTCAAAAATAAACTTGAAGTTAGGAAGGATTGCAATGGTAAAAATAATTATGATTGCAGCAAACTTTGTTGCCTACCTGCTTTTTATTTATAAGTGTTTTACTATAATTGAAGGTATGCTTTATGGGAAGCAATATGGTTTGCTATTTCGGATGTTTATAGGCGTGGTAAACGCCGCCTTAATGGTTTTAATGGCTTTTAACATTCCGATAAATACCGGCTATTTTGTATCCTTACTGGTTTTATACGCCGAACTGCTGGTAATGTTCAGAAAATCGTTGAAAGATACGTTCTTCGTGACCGTTGCGGTAATGATGAGCATTATGTGTCTTAGGGGAATAGTTATTTCACTGGTTGCTTTGGTTTTAAACGAGACTCTGTATGCGGTGTGCAGCAATGCTAACCTATTTCTCGGCGTTTTAG
>JAEWKA010000003.1 GCA_023386265.1 Bacillota bacterium | reverse complement strand
GCCAAAAGGTTCATTTCCATGTTCAATGGCAAGTTCGGACAAGCGAATTGCTTCCAGCATATATAATTCATCCTGATTAATATATATCCCTCCAGTATCGTGAGTATGTTGGTATGTCATAAACATAATGGGTAATTCAGCAGGTCGGACGATAAACGCCCCCATGATAGCAGTAATAAGCGCGTGCATTCATCGAAAGTAATTTCTCCAAGGATTCAGCAGCTTGTTCAATGTTTAATGAAAATTGTGAATTTGCAATAACGGGCAAGCCTTCCTCAAGAGCAATGGCGTCACCAGTTATAATAATTGAATCTCTTTCCATGATAAGTGAAATATGCCCTGGCGTATGCCCCGGAGTAGCAATAATCTGGCATCCACCGCACCAGTCCAGATGCTCTCCATCATTCAGCGGGATGTCCACTTTAACTGGCTCGACTCGACGAAGCATATCACAAAACGCTTGTCCAAAAGCTTGTTGCTCTGGTGGAAGTGTTTTTTGCATTTCTTCCGCCTGACGCAGCCTCAACGGCTTTTCCTGTGCAGAGATAAATGGTGCTTCAACGAGAGAGCTGTATATTTTTATGTCTTGATTTATCCTCTTAATAGCGGCCGCTGCACCCATATGATCATGATCGTGATGGGTCAACACAAGCCCAGTTAACTGATTTATCGATATCCCGTGTCGTTGTAATTCTTTTTCAATATCTGGCAAAGAACCGATGAAGCCACAATCAACAAGGACTGCGTTTTTTGGATCCAAAAGCAAAGTAGGAAATACTCTGTTTTCAATTTCGCCAAAGTTCGTTGTTATATTAAGACGTTCAATTCTGTGTTCCATAATTGTCTTTATCTCCAGTAACTCTATATCAACAGGTTCCGGTGGTATGTTCTATGGATAATGTTCAGCTCGTAGCTATATTCTAACTGCCCGCTTTGCTCATTATGCGAAGCTCAAGTTCGCAGTATCTGTCGAGGGTGAATAATAAAAAATTAATCGTTACTTCGCGTTCTTAGGATAATGCGTTTTCTGCGCCTTTAGGTAAGAATGTTGACTAAGTTATAGAGCCTTACTCATATAAATCATATCCACTAATTGAATACCGCTATCAAACATTGGGTGGTCATAATTGTCTATAAAAAAGTCCTTAACCCTATGTGAAATCCTAAAACCGTTTTTTTCGTAAAACCGTAATATCCATGGGCTGTCCCCTGTTCCCACAATCATAGTCGTATACTTGCCTTTGTAATGTGAAAAAATGTGATGCAAAAGTTTGCTGCCATACCCATTACCATGCCATTTTTCATAAGTGGCTATGTTTTTTAGCTCACATACATCATCACTTTCCCGTGTAACTACGCACACGCTTTTCAAGTCGCTATCATATAAGGCAAAAAGATATCCTCTCTCTAAATATTTGTCTATCATGGATTCTTGTTCATCAGCTAACAAGAGTAAATCCATGAACTGCTTTTTGTTTTCGCAAATACTTTTTATCTCCAAAATGCACCATCCAATCTTTTGGATATAATTTTCTTCATTTCAGTTTCTAGTCTTTGTTGCAAAGTTTCAATGAATCTAATTGCTTCAAGATTAGTTGCACCTGATATATGTGCAAACGTGTTGGTGAAAAAGCTGACAATATCATCAGTTGGTTTGTCGCTGCTTTTGTCTATATCCAAACTTCAGTTTTTCTCATACTGTGTGATTATGTGACTGAGCAAAAGAAAAAACCGTCTCCGAACTTAAATCGGAAACGGCACACAGACGCAAACAAAGCGTATTAGTCTTCTTTTAGCTCACTGATTTCTAATTTTATGGAGTGATATCCGCGTTTCCACTTTGCAGCCGCTTCAGTGTCTCCCTTTGCTGTTGATCTAATGAAATTAGACCGATACAATTGCGACTTGCTAAACAAAAGAGCCATTCTACCTTCTTTAGTCATTATAAGTTCCTCCCAAATCTACATATTTATTAATATTGTATCACACTTTGTCGAATTAGTCAAAAACTTAGAAGGAGACTACAAATGCCGTACTATCACGAATGTCCAAACTGCGGTCAGAATTTGGATCCAGGCGAGACCTGTGACTGTAACAAAGAAAAAACCATCAGTGGAGCAGTAACTCCATTGATGGCTAAAAAAGCTTCTCTATATATAGGCACTTCATTATAAGCACAAAGAAAGGATTTGTCAAGGTGGAACCTAATGAACATCCTGGTATAACTTGCGCTCTTCTCACAGGATACCCGAGTACCAACCTTAAGGAGAGCGATGACATTAGATATTACTTGAGCGAGGCGGAATTCGCTGAAATTGTTATCAAAAGAAAAGAAAAGGAGAACGGGCATGAACGAAGATACAAATCAACTTATTGTAGTCAGACAACTTCCCATAATTGAAGAACGTTTACGCTCTTTGAGTGAAGAAATTGAAATAAAGGTGCAGGAAGCCATGTCCCTCATCTGCACGGAGGAAACAATCAAGAGTGTTAAAACCGTTAGGGCCGAGCTTAACAAGCAATTTAACGAGCTTGAGAATCAGCGTAAGACTGTAAAAAAAGCTGTGCTAGATCCTTACGAAGCTTTCGAAAAAGTCTATAAGGACTGTGTTTCCTCAAAGTATCTCGCCGCAGATACAGAGCTTAAAGGAAAGATTGATTCAGTTGAAAATGACCTGAAACAGCAAAAGGAGGACGAAGCAAAAAGATACTACTGTGAGCTTGCAACGGCTTATGGAATAACCTTCGTGACATGGGAAAACGCCGGAATCAAGGTAACGCTTTCTACCTCCCTCAAAGCGCTGAAGGAACAGATTGCTCGAGGGTTGAGCAAGATAATGGACGACCTTTCGATCATATCAAGGCAAACCTACAAGGATGAAATCCTTGCAGAGTACAAGCAGTCGCTTAATCTCAATCAAGCAATTACCTATGAGAAGAGTATCGAAGAGAGTATTCAGCATAATCCTTGTAATCAGTATACTTACAGCGGGGTTCGGCGCATTAGCCATGGAGAATTCTCCTAGAATCGTTCAGTCAGCTATGGAGTCACACATCGCATGCATTGGTGCAGGCCTTACAATCACTTCCTCTGGTTACGCAACTTGCACATCTTCACTGGAACTCATGAACTATACAGATACCGGAACAACGTATATGAATCTGCAGAAAATGGTCAATGGCTCATGGACGAACATTGATACTTGGACAAATTCCGGAAGTTTCTTTATAAGTCAAACTGCGCATGACTATGTTTTATCCGGCTATTATTATCGGGTTCATGTGATTGCTTATGTTTTTACCTCAGGAACTCTTGTGGAGATTGCCACTCAGGATTCTAACACCGTATATTACAGTTAAAATTTTTACAGTCACCTGCCCGCTAAATTTGTGGGTAGGTGACTGTTGCTTTTTTGGAGTGAAAACTGTGGATAAATCTCAATTATTAATTAATTCCCTAAATGAAAAAATTTTATTAAGAAAATTATTAGAGAAAACTCTTTGTTCATTCGGTATCTCTCCCATGTTGAGAGGATATGAGTATATCATTGAGTCCGAATTGGTGATGTTTGAAAATAGTGATAACATGCGTCTACTAGTTAATGAAGTTTATTCGTGTGTTGCAATTAAGTGCTATACAACGGCTTCAAGAGTGGAACGAGCAATCAAACATGCAATTGAGATCTCGTGGTCGTGGAATGGCGAAGGCTCACTTAAAAAGCAATGTTCCAATGACTCGTTAGTACCGACAAACAAGCAATTTCTAGATTTCTTACATCAACGTATATTAGAGACAATTCAGAAAAATATTGATAATACTTCTGATTGCCTATCTAAGAAGCCCGAGTCCGTACCTGCGCCCTGACCCTCAGGAAGTCATTCAGTATAGCTTTAAAGATGAATAGTGCACCTGTGACAAGGCGATAATTTTGACATCAATTTTGACATCAAATACACCGTGAAACATCTTAAAACATCGGTATTTACCGCATGGACACAAACAGCTAATTGCATAAAAAATACCCGCTTTTCACTGAAATATCAATGGAAAGCGGGTATTTTGCCTTAAAAAGTTAAGGCTTAAAATGGTCGGAGTGTCGAGATTCGAACTCGAGGCCTCTTGGTCCCGAACCAAGCGCGATACCAAACTTCGCCACACCCCGAAGCGAGCAATTGAAAGTATAGATAATTTATCGTCAATTGTCAAGAGAAAAAGGTTTCCTCAAGCGCAAAAAGACGCTTTAGGGACTATTTTTCCGCAAGACCGCGGATGTTTCGGTATCCGCAGTCTTGCGTTTCTATAAAAACTATCTGAAAATGTTCATCTCACTGTCATAAATCTGTGTACGTGTGAAAGACGCAAAATCGGGCTTTAATTCTGGTGCAAGCTGTTCGAGCGCGGAGGAAAGAAGCTCGGGATTGAGTGTCGGCTCCTGAGCGGAAATCACCGCCTTGAGCTTCACGTGACCGGCTGACGTATCAAAGGCGATACTGCGGATGCCGGACGCGATGTCGGAATCGTTTATGCCGCTCTTCGTTTTCTTTTTAATAATTATGCTGTCCAGCGCGAAGAAATCCATTAACCCGGGGAGCATAGCAAGCGAAGTGCGGTCGTCATATTCAAAAATACCCTCGACGTCCAGCCACTTGATGTTTTTAAACTTGTTTTCCGACTCATATACCTCAAGAGCCTCAATACCCTCGGGCAAGGACTTGTTAAGCCTGTAGGGGATTTCCGAAAGCTCCATAAAGCCGTTCAGCTTGAAATCCATAAGCTCGCAAAGGCTTGAGGCGCCAACAGAAAGCGGCAGAGCGAAGGCAAGCTGTGCGTGCGGATTGAAGCCCTCGCTGTATTTGAGCGGCATATCAGCACGCAGGAAAGCTCTCTGCATCGTGCGCAAAAGGTCGAGGTGTGAAATATAAATGGCGCGGCCTGTCTTTGAAAAATTCAGTCTCAGATTATCCATCGCAGCGCCCTCCGTTCATCATGGAGAGTGCGCCGCAGTTTGTACACTTGTTGCGGCAGTCGAGCGAAAGCTCCGCCCTGTAACATTTTTCGCGCTCGCTCCAGAGGAATTCGGGCTTTACGCCGATATCCACGCGACTCCACGGCAGAATTTCGTCGGAGGTGCGTTCACGGCAGGCGTAGAATTTCGGGTCAAGTCCGCACTTTTCGAAGGCCTTCATCCAACGCTCAAAGGAAAAATACTCCGACCATGAATCGAGTTTGCCTCCATTTTTCCAGACCTCCTCGATAACCGCGCCGACTCGTCTGTCCCCGCGGGACAAAACCGCCTCAATGAGACTAGTATCCGCGTCGTGCCAGTTATAGCTGATGGCTTTCGCCCGCATATGCTCGCGCAGAAGTTTGACGCGGCGACGGTATTCTTCCATTTCCACCTGCGCTTCCCACTGGAAGGGCGTGTGGGGCTTGGGCACGAAGCAGGAGGTTGATACCGTGATGTTCACACCCCGCGCCTTGTTCGAGGCGTGCGACTTCCAAAGCCAGAGCACCTTCATTGCAAGCTCGCTGATTGCGAGAACATCCTCGTCCGTCTCCGTCGGCAGACCGAGCATAAAATAGAGCTTGATATTGTTCCAGCCGCCCTCAAAGGCGATTTTACAGGTGTTGAGGAGGTCTTCCTCGAGGACGTTTTTATTGATAGCATCACGAAGTCTCTGCGTTCCGGCTTCCGGGGCAAAGGTCAGTCCGCTTTTGCGAACCTGCTGAACCTTGCTCATCAGGTCGAGGGAAAAGTTGTCCGCGCGCAGGGAGGGCAGGGAAAGCCCAATGCTATGAGGTACGCAGAAGTCAAGAAGTCCGTCGCAAAGTCCGCTCAGGGGTCGGTAATCGCTCGTCGACAGGGATGAGAGCGTTATCTCCTGATAGCCTGTTGATTCGAGCGAGGCTATGCCCTGTTCAACGAGCTTATCCTTGTCGCGGGAACGTACAGGACGGTAGACAAAGCCTGCCTGACAAAAGCGGCAACCGCGGATACAGCCGCGGAAAAGCTCCAGCGTCACGCGGTCGTGGACGATTTCCGTCGAGGGGACTATGGGCTTTGTCGGGAAATAGGCGGTATCAAAATCGGTGACGATACGACGCTTGACAAATTCGGGCGCGCCCTCGAGAGCCTTCAGTTCCTTCAACGTTCCATCGTCGTTATATATAGGCTCATAGAGAGATGGGACATAAATACCCTCAATTTTCGCAGTTTGGGATAAAAACTCGCATTTTGACCAGTTCTCGCTCTTTGCCTGACGCAGAAGAGTGAGAAGCTCTTTGTCCATTTCCTCGCCTTCGCCGATGAACATGAAATCGAGAAAATCAGCCATCGGCTCGGGATTCACGCAGCTTGTACCGCCCGCAAAAACGAGGGGAGTGAGCGAAGATCGCTCCGCACTCCTGAGTGGAATGCCTGCAAGGTCGAGCATGTTGAGGACATTTGTATAAGCCATCTCATAGCCTAGCGAAAACCCGATTGCGTCGAAAGCCGTAAGCGGGTCGCCGCTTTCGAGTGCCCAAAGAGGAATCGAGGCACGACGCATCTCGTCCTCCATGTCGCCCCAGGGGGCAAAGCAGCGCTCACACCAGACGCCGTCCATCTCGTTGATAGCGCCGTAAAGTATCCTAATGCCAAGGTTTGACATGCCGATCTCATAGGTGTCCGGAAATACTAGCGCCATACGCAAATCGACCGCTGCCTTGTCCTTGATTATCTGATTATATTCGCCGCCGGTGTAGCGCGCGGGCTTCTGCACCCTCGGCAGTATTCTCTGTAGTCTCTTGTCCATATCCACATCCGTCTAAAATGTGCCGCTTATAAGACGGCACAAAGATTATAGACATATTGTATACCGAAAAACGTCTATTTACAAGACTTCTTCTGCTGCAAAATGAAAAGCCAGACCCCCGCGAGGAAAAGAGCGGGACCGAGTCCTCTTGAAATTAGATATAAACCCGAAGCAACGAGCAGGGTTGCCGTGATAAGTCCTGCTCCACGCACAATAGCCCAAGCTCGCTCTTCGTCGAGAAGAGCACGGAGAAAAAAGCCCAGCACGCGACCTCCATCGAGCGGTTCTGACGGCAGGAAGTTGAAGATATTTATGATGAAGCCCAGTCCAGCGCACATGAGAAGATATTCGTTGTCAAATACTCTGCCGAGCTTTGCGCAAAGAAATGAGAACAGAAGTCCGAAAGCGGGTCCCGCGAGAGCCACGAGCATTTCCTGGGCGTCTGTCATAATGCCGGAATAGTCGATTTTTAAACCCGAAAGCGCGGCTGTGAGCTTCGTCGGTCTGGCTCCGAAGAAATGCAGAAAAACAATATGCCCAAGCTCGTGCATAAGCATGGCAGGGAGAAGCGCCTCGAGAAAGCCGTTCTCATCAAAAAACCAGATCAGAGCAAATAACAGGATGAATCCGCTGCCGAACTCGATACGAAAAATGGGTGCTCCGATCGCATTCAATTTTGCCCGCCGCATTACAGATAAAACTCCGGATTCAGGTATTTTCCATTATAGATGATCTCAAAATGCAGATGCGGCCCCGTGACCTCTCCGGAATGACCGGAAAGCGCAATCTTATCCCCGCGCTTTACTGTTGCACCTTGCTCGACAAGTGCCTGCCCAAGATGAGCGTAAAGGGTCGAAAAGCCGTCAGTGTGTTGAATAAGTATAGCAAGGCCGTAGCCGTCGAGTTCCTGAACAGAGAGCACCTTCCCGTCTGCAAAGGCAGTGACGTTGGTGCCATCAATTGCGCCGAGGTCCATTCCGTAATGAAACTTCACGCCGCCGTCGAGCGGGTGTTCACGGTAGCCAAAGGTACTCGTAACTGCGCAGGAACAGGGGTCTGAATACTGAAAGGGTATGTTTGGAGCCTCATAGCTCACGTTCACGGGTACAGCATAATCGGAGAAAGCGGCCTGCTCCTGCAAGAACTCATCAATCTTAGTGCTCGGTTTAGAAACGGGTGCGGTGCTCTCTACAGGGAGCGTATCGGGGGCTAAGGGAGCTACCGCTCCAACTGAGGACACGGGGTCGCTCGATACTGCGGGGCTTTCGGTGGCGGGTTCCTCAGAAGGCACCGTGGAGCTTTCAGGCAGGGGAGTTTCTTCCACGGGCAGCCCCGCAAGAGCTTCATAACCCCTTAGGTTCTTATTTACCATTTCGGTGAGCGCAAACTCTCCGGTGGCGTCCGCCTTCGCGGAAGGACTTTCCTCCGTGGAGGAAGGCGATGGCGTTGCTTCGGACGCCTTTTCCTGACCGGTAAGGCGCTCCCAGACTCCAATGCTGTTTTCCTCACCGGATATGGCACGTCCGATTGCTATGCAGTCCTCTCGGAGGCTTGCCTCACGCGTTATCGCGGGCGAAATTATGCTTCTGACTTTTGCGGCGTTTGCGGGGAAGAATACCTTCGCCGAGTACAGGACGGCAAAAATTAAAGCCGATATCACAATTCTGCTTCTCATAGTCAACTCCTTTCCGGTAATGCGCTGAAATATTTGGACTGTATTTTTTAACTGAAGGATGATATAATCATTAGAATTTAGAATATAGAATCAGAACAACAGAAAAAATACTTGAAGTCCCGTGTTACGCTGTTTACAGGCTATGTTCTAAACATAAGCCAAAATATTCCTTCAAAAAAAGTCTAAAGAGGTGATTGTTACGGAGAAATTCAAGCTCTTAAAATTTCTGACGAGTAGGTTTTCCGTAACGCTCATCCTCATAGTTTTGCAGGGAGCATGGATTGCCCTGCTGTTCCTGAAGCTTGTCAGTTATTCGGAAATCTTCTCAGGTGCATTCACGTTACTAAGCATCGTTATGGCGTTCTATATTATCAGCAAGGCCGACGTACCTGCTTACAGGATGGGTTGGATACTGCTGATTATGATGTTTCCGCTGTTCGGCGGACTGCTGTATCTTCTGCTGGGTGAAAAACGCCCTGCAAAATATATGCGCATCAGGCTCGAAAAGGGTATGAAGAGTCATGACATAATGACGGTACAGAAGCCAGAAGTTATGGAGGAGCTCAAGCAGCACTCTCCGCGCGCGGCCGGACTTTTTTCCTATGTTTCGAACTACGCGCATTATCCCGTCTGGAACCATACGCAGGTCACCTATCATCCGTTGGGCGAAAACCAATATGCGGATATGCTTACAGAGCTTCGAAAAGCAAAGAAGTTCATTTTCCTCGAGTATTTCATCCTCGAGGAGGGCGAGATGTGGAACACTATCCTCGATATCCTGAGCGAAAAGGTCAAACAGGGCGTCGATGTCAGGGTCATCTATGACGACATGGGATGTCTTCCCAAGCTGCCCGCAAACTATTATCGAAAGATGGAGAAGCTGGGCATCAAGTGTCTGGACTTCAACCCCTTCATTCCGATAATTTCGTTCGTCATGAATAACCGCGACCACAAAAAGATAATGATTATCGACGGCGTCACGGGCTTCACCGGCGGAATAAATCTTGCGGACGAATACATTAACCGAAGAATTAGGTTCGGTCACTGGAAGGATACGGGCGTGATGCTCAAGGGTGACGCTGTATGGAACTTCACGGTCATGTTCCTTGAAATATGGAATTCCTACAATTCCGACGACGAGGATTTTTCGGTTTTCAAACCCGATCCGGAGCTAGGCAGCGGTTTCGTCAGCGATGGCTTTGTCCAACCCTTCGGCGATTCTCCGCTGGACGGAGAGACCGTCTCGGTGAATATTTATCTCGATATTCTTTCGCAGGCGAAGAATTATGTTTATATCTTTACGCCTTATCTTGCCGTTAGCGACGAGCTTAACATTGCGCTGTGCGCCGCCGCCAAGCGCGGGGTGGACGTGCGAATGGTTCTTCCGGGAACGCCGGATAAAAAGATTGCTTACAGGCTATCGCGTTCCTACTATCTGCCGCTCATGGAGGCAGGAGTGAGGATATACGAATATACTCCCGGCTTTATGCATGGGAAAAGCTATGTCTGCGATGACGAGCTTGCTGTTGTCGGTACAATCAACATGGACTACCGCAGTCTTTATCTGCACTTTGAGTGCGGAGTTTTAATGTATCAAACCAATGAGGTTATGGAGCTCAAAAGGGATGCACTGAAAACCTTTGACGTGTCCCACGAGGTCAGCATAAGCGAACGCAAACGCGGGAAGATCCGTCAGCTCTGGGGCGGATTGATTGACTCGGTTCTGCGCGTATTCGCGCCGCTATTTTAAAAATTAAAATCCATCCGGAAAGGTAATACAAAATGAAACTTTGGTCGGGAAGATTTGACAAAAACACCGATGCGCTGGTTGATGAACTTAACGCCAGTATCGGGTTCGATTTCAGGATGTACAGGCAGGATATAAGGGGCAGCCTTGCCCATTCTGCCATGCTTGCAAAGCAGGGGATAATCACGCAAGAGGACGCGCTGCTCATAGCGGACGGACTTCGCGCCATACTCGCGGATATCGAGGCGGGCTCATTGAGCTTTGGAAACGATGCCGAGGATATACATATGGCGATTGAGAGCGAGCTCACAAGGCGAATCGGCGATGCAGGAAAGCGCCTTCATACGGCGAGAAGCCGCAACGACCAGGTCGCGCTCGATTTCAGGCTGTACCTGAAAGAAGAGATTTCGGAGATTAAAAGTCTTGTACTTGAGCTGCTCGAAATGGTTTTAAATCTAGCCGAACGAAATACGGACGTTATAATGCCGGCCTATACGCATTTGCAAAGAGCGCAGCCCACGACCTTCGCTCACTACATGATGGCCTATGCGAATATGTTTAGACGCGACGTTACAAGACTTGAGGATTGCCTTGAGAGAATGGACGAATGCCCTCTCGGAAGTGGGGCGCTCACTGCAACGACATATCCAATCGATAGGGAGTTTGTCGCGCGTGAGCTCGGTTTTGCTGGGATAACTCAGAACAGCTTGGACGGAGTTTCGGATCGCGACTTCGCGCTTGAACTCATGAACGACTTGTCCATTCTTATGATGCACCTATCCCGCTTTTCGGAAGAGATCATCCTGTGGTGTTCTTGGGAATTCAAATTCATTGAGCTGGATGATGCCTATTCCACAGGCTCGTCTATCATGCCGCAGAAAAAAAATCCCGATATTGCGGAGCTAGTCCGCGGTAAGACCGGACGTGTCTACGGCGACCTTATGACTCTTTTCACAGTTATGAAGGCTCTCCCGCTGGCCTATAACAAGGACATGCAAGAGGATAAGGAGCCTGTATTCGACGCTGTAGATACCGTCAAGAAATGCTTGCCGGTATTCTCTGCCATGCTGAATACTATGCGGCTTTACCCTAAAAATATGCGCAATGCGGCTCTTCGTGGCTTCATAAACGCAACGGACTGCGCGGATTATCTTGTGAAAAAAGGTTTGCCGTTCCGCGACGCGTATACAGCCGTCGGAAAGCTTGTCAGCCTTTGTATAGAGACGGGAAAAACGCTCGAAACGCTTGAGCTTGAGGAATACCGCAAGCTGTCACCCATCTTTGACGCCGGCGTATATGAGGCAATCGCGCTTGAAACCTGCGTTGCATCAAGGAAAGTCGCGGGCGGACCCGCGAAGGAGAGCGTACAAAAACAGATGGACAGTATCAGAAAATTTTTAGAGGAAAGGCACAGCCAGAATCACTAATACCGGTGTGCAGGTAAACAAAATGAAAAAACTGTGCGTAATACTGGCGGCGGTTTTTCTGCTCTCAGTCTTCCAGCCGTGTAGAGCACTTGAAAGTGATACATATACTTCCACAACAGACTCGGCAGACGGTTACATAGTCAAGCTAAAGGATACTCCGGCGGATGCCGTTTCCCTGATGGAAAACACCGGTCTTACAGAAATAAGCTCGAATGCCGAGCTTTATCATGCTGATTCGGTTTCGGAAATCAAAGATCTGGGCGACGACGTTTTATATTATGAACCCGACTACAAGATGAAGCTTGCGGATATCCCAAACGACACTTATGCCTCGAAGCAGTGGAGTATTGACTATCTTGGCATTTCCTCCGCGTGGGACGCGAGCTATAACGGACAGAGTGTAAAAATTGCGGTTATCGACAGTGGCGTAAACCTCACGCACGAGGATTTTGAGGGCGCAAACTTCGCGCCCGGATATAACGTAATTAATAACTCTAAAGACGTTCGAGACGAGATGGGCCACGGCACCTTTATCTGTGGGCTTTTTGCTGCCGCGAGGAATAACGGCAAGGGAATTGCGGGCTTCTCCACGGACGCTACCATAATTCCAATAAAATGCTTTGGAGTAAGTAAGGAAACAAGCGCTTCCTATATAATCAAATCAATTTATACCGCAGTGGACAATTACGGCTGTGATGTTATTAATATCAGCTCCGGCATGGAAGAAAACATAAAGAGTCTGGAAGAAGCAGTCGCTTATGCGGCGAGCAAAGGAGTTATTGTTGTTGCCTCGGCAGGGAACGAGGGCAATTCGACGCTAAATTACCCAGCGGCTTATGACTGCGTTGTCGGGGTCGGTGCCGTAGATCAGAACGGTCTGGTCGCAAGTTTTTCGGAGAAAAACAGGTCCGTATTTGTTGTTGCCCCGGGTGCTAGGATTGTAAGCCTGAATTACAATAATAATGATATGCTCACATGGGACGGCACGTCCTTTTCGGCGCCCTTCGTAGCTGTTGCCGCCACGATTCTCAAGCAGTATGAAAAGAGCGCAACAATCAATGATTTCGGGGAGATACTCAAGAACTCCTCAGTTGACGGCGGCTTAGAGGGCTATGATACATCTTACGGTTACGGTTCGCTGAACATAGCAAATTTTATTGAAGTGATGAAGAGCTATGAGCTTCGGAGCATTGGCGAAATCTTCCCTGATGTAGGAGGACACTGGGCTTCGACAAGTATTGATTACTGCTACAAGAACGAACTGTTCACGGGCGTTACGACCAGCTCCTTCGAGCCGGAGACCGTCATGAACCGCGCGATGTTTGTAACTGTGCTGAGCCGTATGAGCGGAGAGACGATTACAGGTGTTCCAAACAGCTTTACCGATGTACCCGAAGATACGTGGTTCTCTGCGTCCTGCGCATGGGGAGCCGCAAACGGTATAGCGGGAGGTCTGGGCGACGGCACCTTTAATCCTTCGGGTTCGGTTACACGAGAGCAAATGGCGGTCTTTCTCTACCGCTACGCGATACTCTACGGGCTTACAGACGGCGGCAGTAGTACAGCCACGCTTTTCACCTTCTCCGACAAGGCTGAGGTTTCCGACTGGGCGGCGAATGCGATGGCGTGGGCGGTTGAAAACAATCTGATAACCGGCCGAAGCGAAACCAGTCTTTGCCCGAAGGACAGTGCGAAAAGATGCGAGGTTGCAACGATAATTTCACGCTTCGCCAATACGTTCATTAAGTGAAATTGCTATTCTACAGATAGAATCCGAGCGCATTGCTCAGCTGGGAGAAAAATATAAATGCCTGAAGAAATAATGACCAATATCTACCGTATACAGATTTCGCTTCCCAATAGCCCCTTGAGGATACTGAACAGTTATCTAATAAAGGGTGAAGAACGAAACATCCTGATAGACACTGGCTTCAATCGAACTGAATGCAGGGAATCACTTATGACAGGACTTAGTGAGCTCGGAGCCAACATGGCAGATACAGACATCATTCTTACGCATCTTCACGCCGACCATACGGGTCTTGCGCCAGAGATTTACGTTCCAGGGACAAGAGTTTTCCTCTCCCGGCAGGAAATCCCGTGGATGATTGGGGATACGCGCCGCGAGCTGTGGGCAAGAGATAACCAGAGGATGCTGCATTCGGGTTTTACGTCCGATACGATAGGGAGCGGCAAAACCTTTTCAACATCCCGTGGAATGGCGTCAGATCCGAACTTCGACAAATATCTTTCCATTGATGAGGGAGATAAATTTTCCTGCGGTGGCTATACGCTGAAGGCTGTTATGACTCCGGGACATACTCCGGCGCATATGTGCTTCTGGATGGAAGAGCAAAAAACAATGTTCACCGGCGACCATGTGCTTTTTGATATATCGCCGAACATAACTCTTTGGCAGAACGTCGACGACTCACTGGGAGATTACCTTGAGAGTCTGAAAAAAATTGATAAATATGACGTTGAACTTGCCCTGCCGGGACATAGGGGAACGGGAGATTTTCACGCAAGGATCGCGGACCTTCTCGAACACCACGAAAAGCGCCTTGAAGAATGTTTTGATGTGGTGCTGGGTAACCCAGACCTGACGGTCTATGACATTGCGGGAAAAATGACATGGAGAATACGCTGCAATTCGTGGGAGGACTTCCCCCCGAACCAGAAGTGGTTTGCAGTTGGCGAGTGCCACAGTCATCTCCGCCATCTCGAAAAGCGGGGAAAGGTCGAAGCATACGAAGATGGAGAGCTGACCAGGTACAGAGCAATATAATAAACGCGCTGCGGCAGGGTTCAACCCGGGTCGCAGCGCGTTTTGCGCATCAAGTATATTCACATTTCACAAAAGAAATTCATATAATATAGGGTCGGCATTTCGGGTTTATTTAATTTCCGTTACCATCGCCAGAAGAAGCTCTTTTTTGTTGTCGGATGGGTGCTCGATAACGTAGTCAAGGAGTAAGGATAGAGTTTTTCCAAGCTCCGTTCCGGAAAAGCCGAGCTCCAGAAGCTCGTCTCCCGATACGGCAAGCGTTTTTAGAGAAAAGCAATCACCGCTATGAAAAACCGAGCGCAGGAGCTTAAGATGCCCCCCGCCGTAAAGCGCGTCAGCCGCCGCAGCCGCGCTTTTTGCAGTCTCAGCGCCATTTGCCGCGAGCAGCCTTTTCCATGAAATAGCGTCTTTCGGCGAACCCTCCGAAACTAAGGCGCAGCCTTTTGAACAGCTTTGTATCGTCGCCGAATCCAGTCGCAGTGATGTAAGGAACTTTTCCGTGTCATCGATTACGCCGTCAATCAGGAGCAGGGCGCATAAGCCCGCCCAGCGCAGAGCACGGTTTTTCGGAAGTCTTTTCAGCACGGATAAATCGGCTTCAAGCGAATTCTTTGCAAGGATTCCGTGGAGCAGACCATATCCGATTACGTCCAAAATGACCTGCGGGGAATCCGAAAGAAGGGTTTTTTCGAGCTCAATGCGCACTCTTTCTCTGGCGAGTTTTTCTGAAAGATGAGCTTTTATTTTGATTGCAACTAGAGTTTCGTGCTCAATTTCAAAGCCCAGTACCGCCGAAAAACGGAAGGCGCGGAACATACGCAAGGCATCCTCCTCAAAGCGTTCTTCGGGCTTGCCGACGCAGCGTATAAGCTTTTTCTCAATGTCTTGTCTTCCGCCGAAGTGGTCGAGAATTTCTCCCGATAGCTGCATGGCGAGGGCGTTAATTGTGAAGTCGCGCCGCTCAAGGTCGCTTTTTAGATCGCCGATAAAGAGGACGGATTCAGGGCGGCGGTGATCCTTGTATTCCCCGTCCGAGCGAAAGGTCGTAACCTCGACAGAAGAGCCGTTTGAAATGACCGTGACCGTGCCGTGCTTCAGTCCGGTTGGGCGCGAACTGGGGAATAAAGCCATCACCTCCTCTGGCAGGGCAGAGGTGCAGACGTCCCAGTCAAAGGGGCGGCGCCCCATGATGAGATCTCTCACACAGCCGCCGACCATATAGGCCTCGAAGCCATGGCGAGAAAGCCTTTTCATCACGTTTATTACATATTTAGGAGGCCTCACATTGTTCAAAACCACACTGGCTCCTTTAAATTCGTTGTTTATTTCGCCCGAAAACGGTTATAGTTTTTACTTGTATTGATTCTGCAATTGTATTATAATACCGATTTAGTTACCAAACAATATCAAAAAGCGAATGGATATAGCAGAGAGCCTAAAAAAATGCTTTTATCCCTCCTGATTTGGCGTAAATGTTGCTCTGGTTATTGAAAGGATTACCGATCTATGACAGGTTTTGAAGAATATATGATTCCCGGAAAAAAGGGATATCTAATAGGAATCGGCGGAGTTTCAATGTCGCCTCTTGCCGAGGTGCTCAGCGGAGTGGGACTTATAATCAGCGGTTCCGACATGAATGAGAGCGAAAAAACCGAACATTTGCGCTCGCTGGGAATAACGGTCCATATCGGGCACGCAGCCGAAAACCTCGAAGGCGGCGCGGATTTCATCGTACGCACTGCGGCTGTGCATGAAGATAACCCCGAGATAGTCGCCGCACACAAAAAAGGTATACCCGTTTTTGAGCGTACGCAGGCATGGGGAGCAATCATGCGGGACTATAAAAACGCTCTTTGCATTTCGGGCACTCACGGTAAGACCACGACGACCTCAATGTCGACCCACATCCTAATGGCGGCGCAGAAAGACCCGACAGTTATGATAGGCGGCACACTGCCGCTGCTCCACGCGGGACACAGAGTCGGTAAGGGCGACACAATTGTCATGGAGTCCTGCGAGTATTATAATTCCTTCCACGCTTTTTTTCCGACAATTGCCGTTATACTCAATATCGAGGCCGATCATTTGGACTTTTTTAAGGACCTTGAGGATGTCAAGGCGTCTTTTCTAAAGTTTGCATCGCTGGTGCCGGAAAATGGGTACATCGTCGCGAATCTGGACGATAAAAATACGATGGATGCGCTGAAGCCGCTTAACCGTGAGCTCGTTACCTTCGGACTCACCGATAAGGCGGATGTTTACGCAGAAAACATCGAGAGAAAGGGCGCCGAGACGGAAGTCGATATAATGCATAAGGGGAAGCTTTTTACCCATGCAAGTCTCCGCGTGCCCGGTCTGCACAACGTCAAAAATGCGCTGGCTGCGGCTGCCGCCGCAATCTGCCTAGGTATCGACCCTACAGCCGTGACATACGGACTCGCAGGCTTTACCGGAGCGGGGAGACGCTTTGAGTTTAAGGGAAAGTATAACGGCGCCGACGTCTATGACGATTACGCGCATCATCCGGGCGAGCTCAAGGCTCTGCTTGACGCTGTTGAGCCCCTTGGCTACAAGCGCACAATCCTTGTTTTTCAACCGCATACCTATTCGAGGACAAAGGCTCTGTTCGGCGATTTTATTGAGCAGCTCCGTCGCCCCGATATTGCTTATCTTGCGCAAATATACGCGGCACGCGAGAAAAACACGCTAGGTATATCCTCCGCCAATCTCGCGGAGAACATCCCGGGAGCAAAGTATTTCAAGTCTTTCGAAGAGATTGAAAAGAACCTTGAGGAAACCGCCGAACCCGGCGATATTATCCTTACGGTCGGCGCGGGCGATGTCTATAAATTGGGCGAGAGTCTAGTTGCAAGCGACGTTCGGGTTCACGGCTGAAATAACAAAATACGGAAAATAAGAGGGAGGCACTGTCATCAAAGGCAGTGCCTCTTATTGTACCTAAAAGTTCTCTTAATCAACAAAAATCGGCAACAGAGGATAAAACCTTATGGAGAAATTAACAAGTCTGTGATATGATGTAAAAAATTCCGCAATAGGAGGACAACGCCTTGACAGATGCACAGCAGAGAGCCGCCGCAAAGAAATTTGCCGACGATTGGAACGGCAAAGGATACGAAAAAGGACACAGCCAGCCGTTTTGGTTATCGCTGCTGCGTGATGTTTACGGTGTGGAGCATCCCGAGCAGTTTATATCATTTGAAGATCAAGTCCATCTCGACCACACCAGCTTTATTGATGGTCATATTCCGTCCACCCATGTTCTGATTGAGCAAAAGGGGCTGGGCAAGGAACTGAACAAGCCGATTAAGCAGTCCGACGGTTCACTGCTGTCTCCGTTCCAGCAGGCTAAACGCTACGCTGCGGAACTGCCCTATTCCCTGCGCCCACGTTGGATTGTAACCTGCAATTTTGCCGAGTTCTATGTTTACGACATGGAGCGCCCGACGGGCGAACCGGAAACCATCAAGCTGGCCGACCTTGAAAAAGAGTATTACCGTCTGCAATTTCTCGTTGACACAGGTGACGCGAATATCAAAAAGGAAATGGAGATTTCCCTGCAGGCGGGTGGGCTTGTTGGCATCCTCTATGATGCACTTCTCAAGCAATATGAAGACACAGAAGCAGAAGAAACCTTGAAAAGCCTTAACGCCCTTAGTGTTCGTCTTGTGTTCTGCCTGTATGCTGAGGACGCGGGCATTTTCGGCAAGCATAATATGTTCCATGACTACTTGCAGCATCATCGCGGTGAAGCCCGCCGCGCAATTATTGATTTGTTCAAAGTTCTTGACACCAAACCGGAGGACAGAGATAAATATTTAGACGATGACCTTGCGGCGTTTCCTTACGTCAACGGCGGCCTGTTTGCCGACGAAAGCGTTATTGTCCCGCGCCTTGACGAAACTATAATCGAGCTCATTTTAAACCGCGCAAGCGCTGATTTTGACTGGTCAGCCATCAGCCCCACTATCTTTGGCGCTGTCTTTGAAAGCACCCTAAACCCCGAAACGCGCCGCTCCGGCGGTATGCACTATACAAGCATCGAAAACATTCACAAGGTCATTGACCCGCTGTTTCTGGATGCTCTGCGCGGCGAACTTGAAGAGATTATGACTGTTGCCGTAAATAGGACCCGAGATGCAAAATTGCGCGCATTTCAGGTGAAGCTTGCCTCACTCAAATTCCTTGACCCCGCCTGCGGCTCCGGCAACTTCCTGACGGAGACCTATCTGTCCCTGCGCCGCCTTGAAAACGAGGTCATTTCGCTGCTCCACCGCGACCAAATTATTATGGATGTGGGAAACCCCATTCAAGTATCTATCGGCCAATTTTACGGCATTGAAATCAACGACTTTGCCGTGACCGTTGCCAAGACCGCGCTATGGATTGCGGAAAACCAGATGATGAAGGAGACCGAGGACGTTGTTCACATGAACCTCGATTTCCTGCCGCTGAAAACAAACGCTCATATCGTTGAGGGCAATTCTCTGCGCCTTGATTGGGAGAGCGTCGTGCCGATGGAAGAATTAAATTACATCATGGGCAACCCGCCGTTTGTGGGATATTCTTTGCAGAATAAAGAACAGAAAGACGACATTCTGTCCATCTACGTTGACGAAAAAGGTAAGCCTTATAATACTGCGGGAAAAATCGACTATGTTGCCGGTTGGTATTTCAAAGCAGCGAAGCTCATGCAGGAAATCGAAATTCGAACTGCTTTTGTATCCACAAATTCTATTACGCAGGGCGAACAGGTCGCGGGTGTCTGGAAACCGCTTTATGACCGTTTTGGTGTTCACATTGACTTTGCACACCGCACCTTCCGCTGGGATAGCGAAGCCAGCCTAAAGGCACATGTCCACTGTGTAATTGTTGGATTCAGTATCGCACCTAACACGCAGAAAAGACTTCTTTTCACTGCGGAACGTTTCCAAGAAGTGGAGAACGTTAATGCTTATCTGATTGACGCACCGGATGTTTTTGTAGATAGCCGTAGTAAGTCAATCTGCGATGTACCGCTAATGACGACAGGAAATAGACCTGCAGATGGTGGACATTTAATAATCGAGGATGTTGACTATGCTGAATTCGTTTCTAAAGAACCCAGTTCTTTGCCGTACATTAAAAAACTAATTGGTGCCGCTGAATTTATCAACAACAAGAAACGGTGGTGCTTATGGCTTGTAGGAGTTAGACCAGCCTCCTTGAGGCAGATGCCACTTGTAATGAATAGAGTTGAACTATGCAAGGCAGATAGATTGTCCGCGCCAGACGCTGGACGACGAAAATTGGCAGAACAGCCGACCTTGTTTAGAGAGACTTTGAATCCGGATTCATTCATCGTTGTTCCGGCTGTATCATCCGAGCGAAGAAGATATGTTCCCATAGGTTTTTTGGATAAGAACACCATTGCAACAAATCTTGTTACTATAATTCCCGATGCTACCCTATACCATTTCGGTGTGCTGACCTCTAATGTTCACATGGCGTGGATGCGTGCCGTCTGTGGGCGCTAAAAAGTGATTATCGTTATTCCAAGGATATCGTCTACAACAACTTCCCGTGGCCGACGCCTACCGACGAACAAAAAGCCAAAATCGAGCAGACCGCGCAAGCTATTCTGGACGCCCGCGCCCTCTATCACGATTGCAGCCTTGCCGACCTCTATGACGAGATTACAATGCCGCCAACAACGCCCGTGCACATCAAGAAAACGACAAAGCCGTTATGCAGGCTTATGGTTTCTGGGGAAAGTACAACACGGAGTCCGCCTGCGTTGCCGAGCTTATGAAGATGTATCAAAAACTGACGGAAAAGAAGCAATGACTGTCAACAATTAAGACTCACTTTGAGTTCGGCTCGCACAGAAAAACGTACCCTGTCCTTAAACGGGCGGGGTACGTTTTTATACATTCTTGTGGACGGTCAAAATTATTTGCCATTTCCGGCTATTTCCTCCACAAATAAAGTAGATTTCAGCAGCGCGGAACGACTCCGTTTTTAGGTAGACATAAATATAATTATGTCAACAACTAAGAACGGAGGGGTATTAATGGCAGTCAAAGAAAAAGTCGTTAAAAGGAGGTCGGCGATAGTCAGTCTTCTGCGGCTTCGGGATGAGCCGCGGATTAAAAGCGTAGGTGGGTACATACTCAATTTCGTACTGGGCTTTGCGATGTCCGGCTCGATAGTAATGACGAATCTCGCGCCTTTCGGCATCGGCATAGTCGGAAGGGCCGGATCGGATTGGTCAGGGGTCTGTTGTCTTCTCGGGTCCTGTATAAGCTATATTCTGCTGGGCGGTTTTGATTGGGGAATCAAGTATGTTGCAACGGTCACGCTCGTATTCACGGTGGCGTTCATATTCAGGGACACGAGGGTGATAAAAAAGGCCTGGTTTATGCCGGCCGCAGTCTCGGTTATAACGGCCGCGACTTCGTTTTTGAATACCTACGAATTCCTCGACAGCTTCCCAAGTGCCGTCAGCATATTTTCCGAGGTCGTCCTTGCCGGAGCAAGCACTTATTTCTTCTCAATCGCGCTGACACCGCAGAAAACGGGCAGCGAGGCAACCGAACGCAGACAGGCTGTGAGCCTTCTCGTTCTGCTTTCCTGTCTTCTCATGTCGCTCACGCAGGTCACGGTTCTAAATGTTATTTCGGTCGGCAGATTTCTGGCGCTTATCATAGTCCTGACGGCGGCCTTCAAAGGAGGAATGCTCCCCGGCTGCGCAGCGGGAACGGCGCTCGGACTCGCGATGGACATGGCGTCCGGCGGGGCGGTCTTCTTCTCAATGGCCTATGCCTTCGCGGGATTAATCGGAGGCACTTTTTCAAAGCACGGGAGGCTGATGTTCCTCGTAAGCTACATAATCGCGAATACGGTCGCAGTACTCTGGACCTGGGGCGCGTCGCTCAGGGTTGAGCTGATGTACGAGGTGTTCGCGGCAACGGTCATCTTCGCGCTTTTACCAGACTCTCTCCTTGAATATGTGGGCGGTATCGCCCAGCTTCCCGTACCGGGAACAGGCGAATCAGGTCTTCGCCGCTACGCCGCAGGCAGAGCCGAGAGAATCAGCACGGCCTTCAGAGAGCTTTACGGAACCGTTTTTAAAAACCTTACGGGTACCGAGAACGACAATGATGTTGCAACCGTGTTCGACAGAGCAGCCGGAGCCGTCTGCGTCAGCTGCAAAAACAAGGATGACTGCTGGCAGAAAAACTTTATGGACACGCTTTCCATTATGAACGACGCGACGGGGCCGATGATGAGAAGGGGTAAGCTCGTAAAGGAGGATCTGGCGGAGCGCTTCACGGACAAGTGCCCATCACACTATACCTTCATATCGTCAGTAAACTCGGAGCTTCGTGGTCTCATGTACAGAAGGCAGTTTCGGAGCAGGCTCAATGAGAACCGCATAGCTGCGTACGGGCAGTACAGGGAGCTTGCGGATATCATGGAGGGCGTCGCAAAAGAGCTCAACTATGCAAAAGGAGCAGACCCGCTCGCCGAGCGAAGAGTCAAGAGGTTCCTGCGTGCAATGGATATCGAGGCGGACGTTTCTGTCTTTCGCGACAACAGGGGGCGCTTACGCGCGATAATCGAAAGCGGGCATCTTGGACCGCTGCTCCGACAGGGCAACTATCTTGAAATACTTTCGGGAGTGCTCGGAGTCAGGCTCTGCAAGCCTCCCACGGAAGATGATATAACCGACAGAAGGCTCGTGGTCTTTGAGGCAGAGCCGCTCGTCGTTAGCGTCGGTATCGCGGGAATGAAGAAAAAGGGCGAACCGGTCAGTGGCGACCGGGGGACATATTTCAAAACCGATCAAGGCATACTCTGCGTCATTCTCGCGGACGGAATGGGAAGCGGAGAGGACGCGGCAAAAGAGAGCATCAGCGCTGTGCGAACGCTCGAGGCTTTCCTGCGGGCGGGAGTTGACCCCACGGTTGCGATGAAGATATTGAACTCGGTACTGCTTCTCAAAAACGGCGAGGAATGGGGCTACTCGACCATTGATCTCATGTGCGTCGACCTCTTCACAGGCGAAACCTGCTTCTACAAGTACGGCGCGGCGCCGTCCTTCGTCAAAAACGGAAAAGCAATCAGGCGTGTCCGCTGTGAGAGCTTAGCCGCCGGCATCTGTGCCGGGGAGGGAAGTGCGCCCGATATTATCCGTATGAGGCTCAAGCCCGGAAATGTCGCACTCATCGCGTCAGACGGGGTGCTGGTCGAACAAAACGACGCGTGGCTCCGTGAGATGCTAATAGCCTCTGACGGCATGGACACGAAGACTCTTGCGAAAGAGACTTTGCGGGCGGCTGTGCGGCAGTTTGGATGCGAGGACGACATGACGGTTCTGGCGGTGCGCGTCGACGAGAGGACTTAAACGATGAACGCGGAAAGACGCCAAAAAAAGAAAAGAAGGTTTTTTGACAGCTCGGGGATGCCGAAGCTGAATAATCGATCCCTTCTGCGGTTAAACTGGGAACAAATGGAGCCGCAAGGGGGATTTGACGTGGTAAAAGGTGTTTCGCACAGAGTTATCGTAGTAAAATCGCCGGATAAGTATTTTGAGGAGGCAATATTCGTGATACGTGAGGACGTTTTGAGGAGCAGAGGCGCAAGCAGTGAGGCTGTTCTGAAAGAGGCCCGGCGAGTAGCGAATTCGTATGTTTCGGGGAGAAACAAACCAGTAACTAGAAAAAAGACAGTCAACAGTTTCATGTCAAAGCTCCCCGCGCCGGTATTCGTCGCGGTAGGTGCGGCTGCAGCCGGTGTCGCCTGGCTGACGCTGCACCTGTGCGGGGTGTAAAAAGAGACAATAAGAAAAAATCTGACCAAGTGGTGAGGAAGTAAATTTGTTTTAACTGTGTTCGCCGGGCCGAGTATACTAAAAAGTATATCTGCCCGGCGTAACTTTTTTTGTCGCATCATGCGCGCGACGCCAACACGAATCCTGTTGCATTAAGCATATAAATTAAATTCAAAAGCTCCAGACAAGCAAAAGTCCGGAGCTTTTTTATTAACCCATTTTTATTTTTAAAGCCCGTATGTTTTTAGGCTGAATTAAGGTTTTGGCGTTTTAATTGGCTCATAAAGCTTAATTGCTTATCGGCATTAACCGCTCCACAAAGACAGGAGGGACTTCAAATGCTTAAGGGACAGACAAGGATTGCGCTCATACCCGCATATGAGCCCGCGGACGAACTTCTAAATCTGGTCGTCCAGCTCAGTGACGCTCACTTCCGCATCGTTCTCGTTGACGACGGAAGCGGCGAAAACTACAGACGTATATTTTCTGCGGCCAAGCGTTTCGCAGAAGTTTTGGTACACGATACGAACAAAGGTAAGGGTGAAGCTCTCAAAACCGGACTATCCTATATACAAAAGCACTGTCCCGAAAACTCAGTTGTCGTCACTCTGGACGCGGACGGTCAGCACAGTGTTACGGATGCAATTAGAGTGTCTGAAGCCGCCTTCTCCGACACGGGGAGCCTCATTCTCGGCTGTCGCCGCTTCTGCGGCGTAGTGCCAAAGCGCAGCCGTTTTGGAAACGCAGTGACCCGCTTTGTTTACCGCACAGTTACAGGTCTGAATGTAAGCGATACGCAGACCGGACTTCGCGCCTTCGATGCCGCGCTAATACCTTTTATGCTGAAGGTGCCTGGAGATAGGTACGAATACGAAATGAACGTCCTGCTCAAATGTGCAAGGAGTAAGGTACCTATGAGGGAGATCGAAATCGCCACAATCTATTTTGACAATAATTCGGGTTCACATTTCTCAACGTTAAAGGATTCCTTCATTATCTACCGAGACATCATCAAGTTTACTTTTTCGTCTTTGACTGGCTTCCTGGTAGATTACGGGCTGTATATTCTCTTGGTTGCTTTAACGGGTGGTCTCGACGGCGCGGTGAGTATCCCGCTTTCAAACATCACAGCGAGGATAGTGAGCTCCTCCGTCAACTACACCCTCAACAGACGCTTTGTCTTCAAAAGCGAGGAGTGCGTTTCAAAGACGGCGGTGCAATATTTCACACTTGCGGCATGCATCCTTGCAGGGAACACCCTGCTTCTGAGCTTAATGGTCAATGGTCTTAATGTAAACGAATATGCGGCGAAAACTATCACAGAAATAAGCTTCTTTGCTACGAGCTTTTTTGCGCAGAAGTTTTTCATCTTCGTAAAAAAACCGAAAGGCTCGGGGTTGCAGAGCATGGTTAAAACGAATTGACGGAGGAAAAATGAAAAGAACAAAAAAGTCCTCCCTTTGGACAAGGCTATACTCTACGCTTCTCGTCCTGTTCACGGTTTTTGTCATGCTCGACACTTTCATCATACCTAGAGCCTATGTGGCTGAGCCGGATAGCAGCAGTTCAGGACAAGCCGCTAAGACGACGGTGTCGTCGGGTTCTTCCGCAGCTGTCACAACAGCCGCTGTTACCGAGAACTCGTACAGCGACGATAACATCAGCATAACTATAACGACCTACCGCGAATACGACACGAATATATATGTCGCGGACCTTACGCTCAACAGCGCAGACTATTTAAAAACAGCCTTTGCCGACGCCACCTTCGGGAAAAACCTCACTGAGAAAACTTCAGTCATAGCTGAAGAAAGCGGCGCGATTCTGGCCATAAACGGCGACTATTACGGAGCGCAGAACAGCGGCTATGTAATCCGTAACGGCAAGATTTACAGAGAAACGGAGTCTGATTCCTCCCAAGAGGATTTGGTAATATACGAGGACGGCTCATTCGATATCGTAACCGAGGGATCTGTCACCGCTGAAGAACTGCTCGAAAAAGGCGCGGTGCAGGTGCTCTCCTTCGGGCCGGGACTAGTCGAGAATGGAGAAGTCTCCGTCACGGCTAACGAGGAAGTTGATAAAGCCAAAGCCTCGAACCCCCGTACCGCTATAGGACAGATTTCTGACCTGCATTATGTACTTGTGGTATCTGACGTACGTACCAGTGAGTCTGAGGGACTCTCTCTCTCGGAGCTTGCGAGTTTCATGCAGGGGCTCGGGGTCACGAACGCGTATAACCTTGATGGCGGTGGTTCATCCACGATGGTGTTTAACGGTACGGTCATCAATAACCCGACAACCAACGGCAAACAGATTACCGAAAGGAGCGTGAGCGACATTGTCTGCATCGCATATTAGTCAGGATAAAAAGCAAATGCGCAGATATTCACTGATATTTTTATGCATAACGCTTTTCTGCGGACTCTTCAGCGCGGTCTATGAGCATTTCAGTTACGGCGTGTATTCAAACTACATGGTGTATTTGTTCATGTTCCCATTCACCGGAGGCGTCCTGCCTTACGCAATTCTGGGTCTTACCCCGCATATACCCTGCCCCTCAAGGTCTGCATCAAGACTGTATAATTCGGGTATTGCGACGCTCACAGTCGGAAGCTTTGCAAAAGGTGTTCTAGATATTTATGGCACCACTTCGGTCTATATGACGGTCTATTGGGCGGCCGGCACGGCTCTCTTGGCAGTCGGGCTTGTGATATATTTCATCGGTTCAGCAAAAGTACGGAGAGCCGATGCGTAAGCGGAGGTTTTCTTGATATAAAAAGGGGCATCATTCACTTGAATGGTACCCCTTTGGTATTATTTTTCAGATGCTTGGAAAATCAGTTGCTCGGAAGCTTCTTTTTTATCATGTTTTGATAGTGGGGAGGTAGCTCATGGCTCTCGAGGTGCTCAAATTTTTCGAGCACGACGTTTCCTCTGTTATCAATTTTTAGCGTGATTCGATCTCGTCCAACTGTCAGATGTGGACCGACATAAGGCAGCACTTCAAGTATAACCGTGTAGAAATAATCACCAGGCTGCGGAGCTCTTATGCTCAGAACTCTATAATCCCACGTATCCTCAAGTGGCAAATACGTCAAATATTCGTCGTAAAAGTCATCGATAGCCTTATCAACATACGGAGATAGGAGTGTTAAGGAGAGCCTCCGATATGTGTCGTCACTCTGATTATCAGCCGGAGAGTCGGCTGAGATTGCCTGAACGGGTATGAAACCCGCCAGCATCGATAAGACAATGACCACAACAATTAGTTTTTTCATGCTCCGACCTCCAAAGCAAACTTTTATCTAGTATGCCTTGGAGCAAGAGCTTTATTAATTGCCGGCAATTAGATTATCAATGTATTCCGGACATTTTTCTGTCACAGTCTTTACAGTAGCCGTACATTTCAACCCTGTGTCCAACTACGCGGAAATCATTTTCCGCGATTTCGGGCTCAAATTTCTCCATAGGGCAGTTTACAAGCTCAACGACCTTGTGGCAGTTTACGCAGACCGCATAGTGCCTGTGCTTGTTGCGGTTGAGTTCATAAAGAGCCATACTGCTATCCATGACGGCGGTTTTTACAGCAAGCCCCTCGCTCACAAAATAATCGAGTATCCTGTATACAGTTGAAAGCCAGCAGGACGAGTCCTCGTTCCTTGCTTTGTTGAATATGTCGGATGCACTCAAAGGCGCTTCCGCATGCTCGAGGACGTCAAGTACGCATTTTCTCTGTTTGGTTTTTTTAATCCCTGCGGGCCATCCGGACTCCTTCTCTTTCAACTTAAATCACCTCTCGATTTTTATGAGTGATAACGATTAAGCTTTTGAAGCGGCTTTTGCGGTGTAAAATATCTTTTTTCCCGCCATTACGACGATAAGCACGAAAACCGACACCAGAGCTGTGAAGCCGCCAGGCGCGACGTTCAGATAGTACGAAATGACAAGCCCTGACATAATGTCAATCATGCTGAAAACTATGGAGAATAAGAGCGTCGTTTTGAAGCCTTTTTCAAGCTGGAGAGCTGTCGCAACGGGCAGCGCGATCATCGAGCTGAGCACCAACACGCCGACAATCCTTATCGAAACTGAAATTGCGGAGGCGACGAGTACGAAGAAAACGTAGTTAATCAGTCCCGCTTTGACACCGGCGACTCTTGCCGCCTCCTCGTCATAGGCGATGTAGACCATTTGATGATAGAGGAATACAAGCGTAAGAACAGATATGACGCTCAGAACCGCGACCATTATCATATCCGTTTTTGTAACCGTCAGGATGCTACCGAACATGAAGGAATCGGCACTTGTGTGGAGCTTGCCGGAGCTGATTATGGTTATTGCTGTTCCGACGCTCAGCGCGAGAACAATCGTGAGTATCAGGTCTGTGTATTTTTTGAAATACTTGCGCAGATATTCGATGAGCGCGCCGCATATGGACGTGAAGATAAACGCGCCAAGCACCGGGCTCTGGTTGCAGAGAAGTCCGATTGTGATTCCTGCCAGGGAGGAGTGAGCAAGCGTGTCGCCAATCATGGAGTAGCGCCGCAGGACGAGAAAAACGCCGATGCACGGACACAAAATCGATATGAAGAGCGAAACGAAAAACGCGTTTTGCATGAAACCGTAACTAAGCATGGCGGTCGTCCTTTCCCAAGTACTCAGCGGAGTATTTCTCCGGCGTGCAGAAATGTCCATGTCCGCCGTGAAGGTGGAAGATCGCTGTCGAGTTTGAAATTGCGGCGTCAAGATTGTGCTCGACCGAAACAATAGTCATGCCGTGCTCATGGTTCAGCTTTTTCAGGAACGCGTAGATTTCCCTTTGGCTGTCAATATCGACTCCAGCGGAGGGTTCGTCGAGTATGAGAAGGTCGGGGCTTCCCATCAGCGCCCGTGCAATGAGCGCCTTCTGCGCCTGTCCGCCAGAAAGGTTACCCATGAGAGACCGTGAATGCTCCGAAAGACCGACCTGCCGAAGGCTCTCCGAGACAACTGACTTGTCCTTGATTTTCAGAAGTTTACTGTAGGAATTCAGCATTTCCCAGACCGTTATGGGAAAGCCCGAATTCGTCCCGTCACTCTTTTGCGGCACATAGCCGGTTTTGCGGGCAGAGGACACGATGCTGCCACGCGTCGGCCTGATAAACCGTAAAATCAGCTTCAGAAGTGTTGATTTTCCGCAGCCGTTGTCGCCGACAATCGAAACATATTCGCCATCTTTTATATCAAGCTCCAGTCCGTTCAGTATGAATGGGCCTGAGCCGCTATAGGAAAAACTAAGGTTTTCCGCCTTTATCATAGAATTTCACCGTTTTCTTTTCCGAGAATTATCCCTTTTGCTTGACAAATCCGCATCTGTCAGGCTATCATCTATTATACGCGAATGCGAATCATTTGCAAGTAGAAATTCGGAGGACCGAAAAAATGTTTAAAAAAATAGCAATTTTTATCCTGTGCCTTGCGTCGATACTCAGCCTTACCTCATGTAGCAGTAAAAAAACGACCGATCAAGCGTCAGAGAAAGTGAAGGTTTCAGTAACCTTCGACGCACTGAGCGAATTTGTGGAGGCTGTCGGAGGAGATGAGGTGGAGGTATCCACGATAATTCCCGTCGGAACGGAGCCGCACGATTTTGAGCCAAAGGCTCAGGATCTCGTCGGTCTAAGCAGCGCGCAGGTTTTTGTATATAACGGACTTGGCATGGAATCTTGGGTGGAAGATACGATTGCGGCAGTTAATAACAAGTCGCTAATCGTGGTCGATGCATCAAAGGACGTAACGCCAATCACTAATGTCGATGAGGAAGAAATCTCCGAGCACGGACAGTATGACCCACACATCTGGCTTTCTCTCAAATGCGCCGAAACCGAGGTCGTGAGCATCAAGGACGCGCTCGTCAAGGTTGACCCCACAAATAAGGATTATTATGAAGCTAACTGCACGGACTATACCTCAAAGCTCGAGAGTCTATACAATGAATATGCCGAAAAGTTCGGCACGTTATCTAATATGACCTTCGTCACGGGGCACGCGGCGTTCGGCTACCTGTGCCGTGATTTTGGGCTGACTCAGAAGAGCGTGGAGGATGTTTTCGCAGAGGGCGAGCCGAGCGCGCAGCAGCTAACCGAGCTTGTGAATTACTGCAATGAGTCGGGAGTAACGACAGTCTTCGCCGAGGAAATGGCAAGCCCCGAGGTTTCCGCAACTTTGGCAAGCGAGGTCGGCGCGAGGGTTGAAACTATTTATACAATTGAAAGCGCCGAAGACAACATGAGCTACCTCGAACGCATGGAAAGCAATTTGAGCAAGATATTTGAAAGCTTGAAATAATAGTAAGAGCGTCATCCGAGTGATGACGCTCTTACTATTATTTCTTCGAGTTAATAATGTCCATAGAGGCCTTGCCGGTCATGTGCTCAATTTCAAGAGCAATAACGCACACGCGGCTCCAATCTGCTTCGATTTCCTCTTCGTTTTTCGCTTCACCGTTGACAGAGAAATATTTATGAGAAAACAGTCGAAGCGCCCCGCGCTTTTCAACGTCGTGCTCAATAATATGCAACTGTCCGAAAGCGATTGCGCTCGAGAAAATGGTCGTGAAGGTTTCGGGAACAACCCTGTCCTGCGCGACGACGCAGAAGGAAGCCTTTGCGCTGTTTTGCAGTGTGTCCAGCTTGTGCCCCTGCTTCGCGCCGTGGAAATACAGCTTTCCGTCCGTGTAAACGTAGCTCATCGGAACGGCGTAGGGGTAACCTTCGTCGCCTGAAACAGCGAGCACGCCATGTGAGCCGCTTTCAAAGATTTTCGCTGTGTCTTCGTGCGACAGCTCCTGCTTGAATCTCCGCATTTTTCGAAACATAACCCGTCCCTCGCTTCAACTTAGTGTGCAAAAATTGTAACATAGGGGAGTGGATTACACAATGAGTTTTATTCGTTAGCGTAAATTACGCCAGAACGAATTGTAAGATATTGCCCGGCTGTAACACTAATATATTTTGAACCTTCGAAATTATCATTTGAAATAATACTGTTTAAATTTCCGGAACTGTCTGAGGTAACTTCTATATAAGCCATCTGCCCTGATAGTGCCTCGACTTTGTATTCACCACTGGGGATATCGAATCCTACTCGATATTTGCCTTCACTGTACATCCCGTTTTCGGGACCCGGAACTTCTGCAAATTCAGCTTTAACGAATTTACCGTCGCTTATCGAAAGATATTGTCCATCCTGTATTGTAATAAACGTAAAAGTATAGACGTTATCATTGGTAACAATGCTTTCCAAAGTTCCGCTGCTATCGGACGTAACCTCAAGATAGCATGCGCCAGAGGATAAAATAAAATATTCTCCCGCATCTATATCGGTGCCGACTTTATACATTCCGCTTTCATACCAAGGGATAGCCGGAGTGCTGGATGGCGCTGGTGTTTCTTCGGCGCGTTTTGTTGGTTCGGGATTAGCAGAAGCTATAGAATCAGGTGTTTTAGAGTCAGGTTTGCCTTCACTCCCCAATGCGCCGATAATTATGAATAAAGCAACCGCTAGTATAACCCAAAACCACCATTTTTTATAAATCGGCTTTTTTTCTTTTACATGTGGCTCTGGTTGCTGAGAATATTGTTGAGTAGAAGGGTTTAGCGTTGTCCCGCATTCAGGACAAAACACAGAACCATCTGGGATTTGTTTTCCGCAGTTTTTACAAAACATCAAATATACGTCCTCTCGGATTATTCCTCCAGTAAAAATAGTAACTGAAAACAACAATTAAATATAATATATGCACATAATTTTTGTTTATATTAGTATAAAATCAAAAAAGAAAAACATACCGAATATTAATATGAGATTTATGAAATAGCAATATCCCCACAGTGCAAAAGCACTGCGGGGATTCCCATTTATATACTCTCGATAAACTCTCTGATAAAGTGAAGGGCGACGCCGAGAGTCGCGGCGTTCTTGGAGTAGCGGCACAGCTTAACATAGTCGCCGTTGTTTTCGAAGGTGTTCAGCTCCGCTGCGAGCCGCCTGAGCTCCGGCATATAAGGCTCCATGTACGTCGCTATTAAACCGCCTATTACGACATCACAGTCGAGCGCCATGCGAATATTATTGACGCCGGTAGCAAGGTGTACAAGGACATCCTGCCAGAGAGCCTCGTATTCGGGTTTTTTAGTTTTGAGACCTTTGAAAAATTCCTCAATCGAGATACCGAGATCGTCGCTGATGCGTGCTGATGAGATATAGGCCTCCAGACAACCGTTCTTTCCGCATTTGCACGGGCGTCCGTTTGGCTCGACGCACATATGTCCGAACTCGCCGCTGCGCTGGTTTACGCCGAAATAGGGTGCGCCTTTGAGAAGTACCGCACCGCCGACGCCGCTCTCTAAAAACAGATAAGCCATGCTGCTCTGCTCAGGAGATGAGAACCACTCGGCGTAGCCTGCACTTGTTGCGTCGTTCGAAACGTAAACCGGATATTTAATATATTGAATAATTTTTTTGAGACTTATATCCTTTAAATGGAGGGTTGGAGCAAGCCGGATGTTTTCGTTATCGGGGTCGATGACCGCGGGGAGGGTGATTCCAACGCCCAGAAGACTGCTTCTGTTCAGCCCAAATTCATCGAGAAACTTTTCAAGCTCATCGGCCAAAAGCCTTCCGACATCATCAATCTCACTAATCGAGAGTTTTTCCGTCTTCTTACAGGCGATTTCCTGCATACGCAGATTCGCGGCTACAAATCGAAGCCCGTTGTCAGTTACGGATACGCCTACGGCAAAGCGGGCATACTCCGCAATAGTCAGGCGCATGGCGCGTCTGCCTCCCGTGGACTGGTATGTTCCGTCACGCCGAATAAGCCCCGCGTCAATAAGTTCTGTCAGATTTTGATGGACAGTCGGTAGACTGAGGGATAAGTCGGAAGCAATCTCCAGCTTTGAGTGCGACGTGTCCGAGTAGAACAGATATTGATATATACTGTTCCTCGTCTGCCTGCGCCGCTCAGTGATTGTTCCTTCAAGATTCGTCATTGGCGTTCTCCCAACTTTTATAAACATTCTTTATATATGATAAGCATAGTGTCGGAAAATGTCAATTCCAGAATTGAAATAAACAAACTTTATTTAAGCCGCAATTGTTGGGTTAAAATACCATTCCGCTGCAGACGGCGGAACTGAGAGAGCAGACATAAATGCACTCTAACCATATGCACAGAACGGACTGCCCTGCTCTGTGTGTAATGCCAAATCACTTCAAACCTTTAGCATCAAAATGGCATATCAAATTTGTGTATTGTTCCTAAAATAGTAATTTCGCCAAAAATCCGTTGACTTCTCGCGAAGACAATTGTATTATAAATACAAGGACTTTTGTAAATGAATTTTACAAAAGAATTTTATGTAAGGATGCGCAAAGATTTAGTGTGCAATCATTTTTGAGGAGGAAAAAAATGAAAAAGGTTATCGCACTCGTTCTCGCACTTTCACTGGCACTGGTTCTTGTCGCTTGCGGCACATCGGCAAGCAAAGAATCCCCGGCAGCATCGGCTGAAGCATCGGCAGAAGTAACGGCAGGCGGAAAAATCGGTATCGCAATGCCGACCAAATCCCTGGAGCGCTGGAACCGCGATGGTTCGTTCCTGCAGAAGCAGTTTGAAGACAAGGGCTACACAGTAAACCTCGTTTATTCAGACAATGACGCCACCAAGCAGGTCAGCGACATCGAGAACCTGATTGCTGACAAAGTCAACCTTCTGGTTATCGTCGCAGTCGATGGCGAATCTCTGTCCACTGTTCTGCAGAGCGCAGCTGATTCGAAGATCCCCGTCATCTCCTATGACCGTCTGATCATGAACACCGACGCTATTTCCTATTATGTATCTTTCGACAACTACACGGTCGGCAAACTGCAGGGTGAATATGTCGTCGAAACACTGGGACTTGATCTTGCTGACACATCCAAGAGCTACAACATTGAGTTCACCGCCGGCGATCCCGCCGACAACAACGCAGGCTTCTTCTTCAACGGCGCTTTCGACGTACTTAAGCCGTATATAGATGCCGGCATCCTGAAGGTTCCGTCTGGCCAGACCAAGTTTGAAGAAGTTGCTACCGCACAGTGGAAAACCGAGAACGCTCTGAACCGTATGCAGAACATCCTCGCTTCCTTCTATGCAGACGGAACGGTACTTGATGTCGCTCTTTGCTCCAACGACTCCACCGCACTCGGCGTAACCCAGGCTATCGGATCTGACTATAAGGGCACGAACTCCGTTCTCATCACCGGCCAGGACGGCGACGAAGCCAACCTCGCCAACATTGTTGACGGCAAGCAGTCCATGACAGTTTATAAGGCTGTTGCGAACGAAGCAGTTGTCACTGTTGACCTCGCAGACGCTATCCTCAAGGGCGAGACCCCCAACGGCGACCTGATCACAGCTGCAGGCTGGACCTTCGACTGCACCTATGACACAGAGTCCTACAACAACAACAACGCAACCATTCCTTCTTACCTGCTTGTTCCGACAGTTGTAACCAAGGACAACATCCAGAAAGAGCTTGTAGACACCGGTTACTACACAATGGGCACCGATGGCTATCCCAAGGCAGCCGGCTAAGCTTCGAATATTCGAAACAACCCGGACATAGTTTTCAGCACTAGATGGGCGGGGCTTCAGCCCCGCCCATTTTCCAGTTTGAATCACGATTCTAATGCGAGGCAAGTGCCCGACAAAGCATAATAAGGGGGCATCATTTTGGCAGATAACATTCTTGAAATGAAAGAAATATCAAAGCTCTATCCGGGCGTACGCGCGCTGGACAACGTCAATCTCGCGGTTGAGCGCGGAGAAATCCACGCGATCGTCGGAGAAAACGGCGCCGGTAAATCGACGCTGATGAACGTCCTGAGCGGCACGATCCCGATAGGAGAATATGACGGTACGATCCTCTATGAGGGGCATAAGTGCCACTTTAAGACCGTGCGCGACAGCGAAAAGCTGGGAATAGTCATTATTCATCAGGAGCTTGCGCTGATTCCGGAGCTTTCCATCGGCGAAAACATGTTCCTTAGAAACGAACGTATGGGTAAGTTCGGCATCGACTGGGACGAGACGTTCAGCCAAGCGGCAAAGCACTTGAAGCAGGTGGGGCTTAAAGATTCCCCAACGACGCTAATAAAGGACATCGGCACAGGTAAGCAGCAGCTCGTCGAAATTGCGAAAGCTCTTTCGAAGAACGTTAAGCTCCTTATCCTCGATGAGCCGACTTCGTCGCTGAACTCGGAGGATTCCAAAATGCTGCTCGATATGCTTATCGAGTTTAAAAAGCAGGGGATGACGTCGATAATCATCTCACATAAGCTCTCCGAAGTAGCTTATGTCGCAGATAAAATAACTGTCATGCGCGATGGCTCAACGATTGAAACCATCCAAAACGCCGACCACAATATTGACGAGGACCGAATTATCCGCGGGATGGTCGGACGAGAAATGACTGACCGCTTTCCGAAGCGTGAACGCAAAGTAAACAGCGAAATCGGCATGGAGGTTTCGGATTGGTGTGTAAATCATCCGGTCTATACCGAAAAACGCGTCGTGAACCATGTCGCATTCAACGTTCGCAAGGGCGAAATAGTCGGCTTTTCCGGACTTCAAGGCGCGGGGCGTACGGAACTTGCTCGCTCGATCTTTGGAAAGAGCTACGGCACAGCTATCACCGGTACGTTGAAGGTCAATGGTCGCGAGGTTAAGCTTAAAAACGAGCGTGAAGCCATTGAAGCCGGAATCGCCTACGTCACGGAGGACAGAAAGGTGAACGGGCTCATACTTGCTGACTCTATTGCGAGAAATAATACTCTGGCAAGGCTCGAAAAGGTCTGCCACAGAGGAATTATCGACGTCAACATGGAAAACAAGGTCGCGGAGGAATACAAGCAAAAGCTTCGTACCAAGACGCCGACGATACAGCAAATGGTCAATAACCTTTCCGGCGGAAACCAGCAGAAGGTTCTTCTTTCCAAATGGATGTTTGCCGATCCCGATGTGCTGATTCTTGATGAACCCACGCGAGGCATCGACGTCGGCGCAAAATACGAGATATACTGCATCATGAACGATCTTGTTGCACAGGGCAAATCCGTTGTAATGATTTCTTCTGAGCTGACGGAGCTGCTCGGCATGTGTGACCGTATCTATGTAATGAACGAAGGCGAGATGGTGGCAGAAATGGGCGCCAATGACGCTACGCAGGAAAAGATTATGGGCGCAATCCTCAAATCCAAAAAGAGCGCCAAAGAAGAGAGCAAGGGAGCGTAAGACAATGAAAGCATCTGCTATAGTAAAAAAATATACAATGATGATCGCCCTTGTGGTGGTTTTCATCTTCTTCGCCATACTGACCGGCGGCAGGCTGCTGTACGCTCAGAACATCTCAAACCTGCTGCTGCAGAACGCCTATGTTCTGGTCATGGCCTGCGGTATGTTGCTGTGCATACTTACCGGCGGCAACGTCGACCTTTCAGTCGGAGCAACACTTTGCCTAGTAGCCGCTCTCGCCGCTCAGCTTTTGTCCAAGACGGCATTAGGCGCATTTGCAACCATCGGAATCTGCATGGCCGTTTCATTCGGAATCGGTGCGTGGCAGGGCTTTTGGATAGGACATATGCACATCCCGCCCTTTATTGCAACGCTTGCGGGCATGTTCCTGTTCCGCGGTCTGGGGCGCGTACTGTTGGCTTCCAAAACAGTCAGTATTGCTAACAAGACTTTTTTGGACATTTTCTCCTCTTACATTACAGTACCGGGCATTGACGGCACAATCTACTGGTCGGCTCTTATTGTGGGAGTAGCCGTTTCTTTAGCCCTAATTGTCCTCACCTTCGTCAACCGTTCGAAGAAGGCCAGAAAGGGTTATGAGATGAAGTCGGCAATTGCGGAGTATGCTCAGATTGCCATTATCGACCTGCTGATAATCGCCTACACCTGGCAGCTGGCTCATTACAAAGGTATTCCCGTGATGCTCCTCTGGATACTGCTCGTTGTGCTTCTGTATGCGTTTATAACGTCAAAGACCGCTTTTGGACGTTATTTCTACGCGGTAGGCGGAAACGAAAAGGCAACAAAGCTCTCCGGTATTGATACGAAAAAGGTTTATTTCTGGGCCTATTGTTCGATGAGCATACTGGCAGGCTTCTCTGGCTTGTTAGTAGCAGCCCGTATCGGCTCCGTCAGCGGTGATACCGGTCTGACATACGAGCTGGACACAATCGGCGCCTGCTTCATAGGCGGCGCCTCCGCGTACGGTGGGTCAGGTACGGTTTCCGGCATTATGGTCGGTGCAATACTGCTCGGCGTTATCAACCAGGGCATGAGTATCTTTGGCCTTGATAACAACTGGCAATACGTCGTTAAAGGAACGGTTCTTCTGATCGCTGTCATATTCGACGTCGTTTCAAACCACAAGACCGGCAAGGCATAAAAATTAGGTTAATACAGGGCAATGCGGAGCGTCTGCGTTGCCCTGTATATGGACGAACCATTCCCAAGGAGGTAATTGGAATGCTGTATATCGGAATTGACCTTGGCACTTCGGCTGTTAAGCTCCTGCTTATGGATGGAGAGGGAAAAATCAGAAAGATTGTCTCCCGCTCGTATCCCTTATCATTCCCGCATCCGGGCTGGTCGGAGCAGAATCCCGAGGACTGGCTCCGCGAGACGCTTGAGGGCATCAAAGAGCTCACTGAGGACTGCGACAAACAGCAGATTGCGGGCATCGGCACCGGCGGTCAGATGCACGGTCTTGTCGCGCTTGACAAGGACGATAAAGTCCTGCGACCCGCGATTTTATGGAACGACGGGCGCACCTTCGAGGAAACGGATTGGCTTAACAAGGTAATCGGCAAAGAAGCGCTTTCTAAGTATACCGCGAACATTGCCTTTGCGGGCTTCACAGCGCCGAAGCTACTTTGGATGAAAAAACACGAGCCGGAGCTCTTTGCCCGGATCGACAAAATAATGCTGCCCAAGGATTATATCAACTATAAGCTCTCCAATGTTCACTGCACCGATTATTCGGACGCGTCCGGTATGCTGCTTTTAGATGTAAAAAACAAGTGCTGGAGTAAGGAGATGCTCAATGTCTGCGGTATAAAAGAGCAACAGATGCCGCAGCTTTTTGAAAGCTTTGATGCCGTTGGGACATTGACGCCTGAAATGGCCAAGACTCTCGGACTTTCAGAAGATATTAAGATTGCCGCAGGAGCGGGAGACAATGCGGCTGCCGCTGTCGGAACTGCTACGGTCGGGGACGGACGGTGCAATATCTCGCTCGGCACCTCCGGCACAATCTTCATTTCCAGCGATACCTTCGGCGTAGACAACCACAATGCACTTCATTCGTTTGCTCACGCAGACGGTAACTATCACCTTATGGGCTGTATGCTCTCCGCCGCCTCCTGCAATAAGTGGTGGATGGAGGACATACTGAAGACAGACCGGTATTCCGAGGAACAGGCAAAGATAACGCGTGACGCGCTCGGCCGTTCTCAGGTGTTTTTCCTGCCGTACCTCATGGGTGAGCGCTCGCCCCACAACGATTCGGAGGCTCGCGGCACCTTTATCGGGCTTTCAATGGACACTTCGAGAGAAGACATTACGCTCTCGGTGCTTGAGGGCGTTGCTTTCGGTATCCGCGATTCTCTCGAGGTCGCAAGGTCGCTCGGTATCGATATAAAGCGCAGCAAGATCTGCGGCGGCGGTGCAAAAAGCCCACTGTGGAAAGAAATCATCGCAAACGTACTCAATCTGGAGCTCGACAGCGTGGAAACAGAGGAGGGCCCCGGATATGGCGGCGCAATCCTCGCATCCGTTGCCTGCGGTGAGTTCTCTTCTGTGCGCGAAGCGGCTGAAAATCTAGTCAAGGTGAGCTCCACCGTTAAACCGGACGCGGAGATTGCGGTCCGTTATGAAGAGAGATATAAGGTTTTCCGGCAGATTTATCCTGTCGTGAAACCTCTGTTCGGAATTATCAAAAATGAGCAGGATAGGGGCTGATTAAAGAAGATGAGAGAGAAAAAAGAATATGACACGTCAATGACAAGCAAAGCACTGACAGGTCTAGTGCTGCGTCTTGCTATTGCAGGATATATCACATATCTGGCGTGGCAGATACTGACAGGTACACTGAATGGAGACAGCCCTATACCCGTTTGGGGAGCATGGCTGATTTTCGCGGCCTTTATCGCTGCAGGAGTTTCTTTCTGCGTATTTGCGGTCAAGCAATACCTTATCTTGAGAAAAATGGCGGAGCTGCCGGAAAACAATGGAACCGACATCACAGAGAAGAACGAAACTGACGAGGAAGATTGATTCGCGCATTTTGGAGGTCTAACAATGAAGATTTTTGAGGTCACCGACCCTGAATTTAAACATTACGGAAAAATAGTAGAAGGTGTAGAGATTAGTTCCCTTATCTCGGCTCTCAAAGAGAAAACACCGCTTCCCGACGGTACGGCTTATGTGCCGGAAGACTACGCGCTTTCGTCTTTGCCGGAGGCACACGCATTCGGAAGCTCAGTTTACGGCGGGATGCCCGTCCAGTTCGGCTGGTGCAACGGGCACAATACGAAGCTGAACTGTCTTGAATACCACCGTGACAGCGAGTTCCAGCTTGGAACAGAGGATTTTATCCTGCTCCTTGCAAAAGAGGACGAAATCGAAAACGGAAAACTCGACACAGAAAAGGTAAAGGCGTTTCGCGCACCGGCTGAGGTTCCGCTGGAGATTTACGCGACGACTCTGCACTATGCGCCCTGCCAAATGGACAAAGCAAAGGGCTTTCGTGTGATGATTGCCCTGCCGAAAGGTACTAATACCGAAAAACCGGAAATTACGCCGGTCACACTGGAAGACAGACTGCTCTGGGCCTGCAACAAATGGCTTATTGCCCATCCCGAATCCGATGAAGCCAAGGCCGGAGCATGGGTCGGTCTGACCGGCAGAAATATAGACATTGAATCAGAAAACTGATACCTTAAGGAGGATATGATAATGATGACGAACATACCTGAAGTGAAGCTGGGCATCATCGCGGTCTCCCGCGATTGTTTCCCTATAACGCTTTCACAGAAACGCAGAGCGGCCATTGTTGCCGTCTGCGGGCAGAAGAAACTGGATATATATGAGGCCAAAACAACCGTTGAGAACGAAAAAGATATGCTCTGCGCCGTAGAAGAAGTGAAGAATGCCGGCTGCAACGCGCTTGTTGTGTTTTTGGGTAACTTCGGTCCGGAAACACCGGAAACACTCATTGCAAAATATTTCGATGGGCCCTGCATGTTTGCAGCTGCGGCTGAGGGCGACGGCGACCTTATCGACGGACGCGGCGATGCTTTCTGCGGCATGCTAAACTGCTCGTACAATCTCGGGATGCGTCATCTGAACGCTTATATCCCCGAATACCCGGTCGGCACATCTGCCGATATAGCCGACATGATTGCGGACTTCATCCCCATAGCGCGTGCGGTCATTGGCGTGAGAAACCTAAAAATTATAACCTTTGGTCCGCGTCCGCAGGACTTCTTTGCCTGCAACGCGCCGATTAAGGGCCTGTATGAGCTGGGCGTGGAAGTCGAGGAAAATTCCGAGCTTGATTTGCTCGTGAGCTTTAAAGCTCACGCGGACGACACACGCATATCAGCGGTCGCAGAAGACATGGTGAAGGAAATGGGCGAGGGCAGATACTATACCGACCTGAACCGGAAGCTCGCGCAGTTTGAGTTGACTCTGCTTGACTGGGCGGAGGAGCACAAGGGGAGCCGGAAATACATTGCCTTTGCGGATAAGTGCTGGCCCGCATTCCCGCAGGAATTCGGCTTCATGCCCTGCTATGTGAACAGCCGCCTTGCTTCGCGCGGAATTCCAGTCGCCTGCGAGGTCGATGTTTATGGCGCACTGTCCGAATATATCGGAGCCTGTATCACGGGCGACGCCGTAACCCTGCTTGATATCAACAACAGCGTTCCGAAGTCCCAGTATGACGCTGAGATAGCTGGCAAGTTTAACTATAAGCACACAGATACCTTTATGGGCTTCCACTGCGGCAACACGCCGTCCTGCAAAATGTGCGCCGACCGCGCAATTAAATACCAGCTCATCATGCACCGCTTGCTCGAACCGGCGGGCGCGGAGCCGGATTTTACTCGCGGAACCATCGAGGGCGATATTGCTGACAGTCCGATAACTTTCTACCGCCTGCAGTGCGACAGTGACGGTGTCCTGCGCGCCTATATAGCGGAGGGCGAGGTTCTGCCTGTCGGAACTCGCAGCTTCGGCGGCATCGGTATTTTTGCAATTCCAGAAATGGGAAGATTCTACCGTCATGTACTGATTCAGAAGCGTTTCCCGCACCATGGTGCAGTCGCGTTTTCGCATTGCGGCAAGCAAATATTCGAGGTGTTCAAGTTCCTCGGCGTAGGCGACATTGGGTTCAATCAGCCGAAGGCTCTGCCGTATCCCACCGAGAACCCCTTCGCATAAGAGTTTATGGAAGTCGAAAGTATCATTCGGGAAATACGCGGGATTTATGACGATTATATCGCTGATGTTAAGACCCTCATGGCAACCCGTAAACCGACTGACGGATTAATGGGCTTCGGCAAGAGGGCGGGCGACGATATATGTCATGAACGCTTTGCCGACAGGCTTGAGCAGAAACTAAATGACATTGTACAAGCTACGCCCTCCTCGGAAACGGTTTATGCCGCACTGCGTTTTATTTATGAAACGCCTCCGGAGTATAAGGACGATTCGCTTGTATACTTGATGCTGCTTGCGGTGCAGGGACTGACGAACGGGCTTATCCCGTTCCTTACGAAGCAGGACGCGGCTGGTCTCTCGGAGCTGTTTTCGGACCTTTATCCCAAATACAGCTATCTGCCAGCGCAAAAAAAGGTTGCCTCGCAGCTGCTATTGCAGGCGGAGCTTAATGAGCGTAAGGGAAAGGGCTTTTTCGGTTTGCTTAATAAGCGTGACAGCGGTAAAGACTGATTATCATAAGCAGCTTTGAAAAGAATACTTCGGCGTGACGGCTCAGGCGCTCTGTTTGTCTCCTCAGAGCACCTCAGCCGTCGACGCATATGGACAGCAAAGAGAGGTGCGCAATTCTATGACACACTACATTTTCGGATATACCAAAGAAGGCGAGGCCGTTTCGGCATATCGACTGACAAACAGCAAGGGGGCCCATGCTGTCATACTTAATTTCGGCTGCATTGTGCAGTCCGTTTCCGTACCGAATGCGCAGGGGGGCTTTACAGACGTCGTTCTGGGCTATGACACGGTTTTGGAATACGAGGAAAACGGCGGGTATCTCGGGGCGGCTATCGGACGAGTTGCAAATCGCATAGGTAGAAGTGAGTTCGCGCTGAACGGAACGAGCTATAAGCTCGCAAAAAACGACGGAGAAAACCACCTGCACGGCGGAATCAAGGGCTTTGATAAGTATATCTGGGATGCCAGCGAGGAAGGAGACGTGCTTTCTCTCTCGCGGCTTTCACCCGATGGCGAAGAAAATTACCCGGGAAATCTCAAAGTCCGCATTTCCTATGAGCTGACAGAGGAAAATGAGCTTCGTATTACATACGACGCGGATACAGATGCGGATACCGTAGTGAATCTCACGAACCACAGCTATTTTAATCTCAGCGGCAAGGGATCTGTTCTGGATCACAGTCTGCAGGTGTTTGCGGACGAATTCACGGAGAACGACTCTGCCTGCCTGCCGACAGGAAAGCTGCTTAAAACCGCCGGTACGCCCTTCGATTTTTCCAAGCCGAAGACTGTCGGCCGTGACATTGCTCTGGAAGATACTCAGCTTAAAAATGGCAGCGGATATGACCACAACTTCGTGCTTTCCGATAAGGCTGAGCTGAAAAATGCGGCGGTGCTATTTTGTCTCGAGACCGGCATCCGAATGACTACCTTTACGACTCTCCCCGGAATGCAGCTCTATAGTGGAAACTGGCTCACACCACGAGCGGGCAAAGGAGGAAACCCGATAGACCGTCGTTTTGCGGTTTGCCTTGAAACTCAAGTTTTCCCGAACGCGCTTGCGCTCCCTCACTTTCCGAGCCCGATTTTGAAAAGAGGCGAGCATTACCACACGGTGACCGTTTATAGGTTTGATACATCGATCGGAACGGAATAGAAGATCGATGTTATTTAACCCCCGCGATGCTTTTATCGCGGGGGTCTTTCTACTATGACTCACTGAGTAACATTCGAGCGCTGGACATCCGGTTGAGTTGGCACGTTGAACTTTGGTGGCTGAGGATTTCCAATACTGTTTTGTCTAAAATAAGCTCCTGGATTCGATAGATCCATATATTGTTGTGAATCCGACGTCACGCCCCAGTCGGAGAGTGAGCCTGTTTCCTCAAGCATATTGAAAGCCATCCGGAACAGGGTGTTGTGTGCCTCCTCACGGTTTAGAAGGAAATCGATGGCCTCCTTGACCCCGCTGTCATTAATCTGGCGATAGAGATACTGGTAAACCACTTTAGCCCGCTGTTCACCGGCGATGTCGGAGAGTAAATCCGCGGCAAGATCTCCTGTTTCGTCGATATAGGCCGCGTTGAAGGGATAACCGGATGCATTGGTGAGCATCGGCGTAAGACCGGAGAGCACGGCGGCCTCCACGTTTCCGACGGTGGTGTTCATTGCGTCCGGCTGATGACCGTTCAAGAGATTGACCATAGTTGCGACCATCTCCATATGCCCCAGTTCCTCGCACGCAATATCAAGAAACATATCTTTGATCCGTGGGTCTTTAATTCTGTAGCTCTGGGACAGATATTGCAGAGCTGCCCTCATCTCGCCCTGAGGTCCGCCGAGCTGCTCCTGAAGTAAATTTGCATAGTTCGGATTCGGTCCGTCGACCCTTACATCTTTTAAAAGCTGTTTATCATGTCTAAACATAGTTTTCTCCTTGTCGGGTGTTAATTGCCTTCGAATTAGTATCCTGCAAATCAACGCAATTATTGCTGTCGATACATGAAATAGTTAAAAATTATAATATGACTTGATGCTGTCATATTATCCTGTTATGCTAAAGAGGGTGAAATTTATGCAGATAAGCAGACTGTTTGAAATGGTTTATATTTTGCTCGATAAAAAAACCGTGACCGCGGGGGAGCTCGCGGACCATTTCGAAGTATCCAAGCGCACGATTTATAGAGATGTAGAAGTTTTATCCTCTGCCGGAATACCAATCTATATGTCAAAAGGCAAAGGCGGTGGTATTTCGTTATTGCCCTCATTTACGCTCGATAAGAGTGTATTGAATTTAGAAGAAAAGGCAGATATCCTTCTGGCGCTAAAGGCAGTAAATTCAGTCGGTATCAGCGAGTCGGATACCGCGCTCAAAAAGTTGTCGTCTCTATTCGGGAGCGTGAACACGGACTGGCTCGAAGTCGATTTTTCTTCGTGGTCGAATACGTCTAAAGAGGAAGAGACCTTCGGCGTTCTGAAAAAGGCTGTGATACAAAAAAACATCATATCGTTCGTGTATTCGAATGCAAATGGTGAGAATATGAGGCGCGAAGCGGAACCGCTGAGGCTCTGCTTCAAGGGCAGCTCGTGGTATCTCTATGCTTTTTGCGATATGAGGCAGGACTACAGATTTTTCAAGCTGAGTCGTATAAAGGAGCTCACCGTTTCTTCAATGGCATTCGAGCGTACAGCTCCGCAAGTGATTATCCAGAAAAAGCCGTGGGACGGCGAATATGTGACCTTAAAACTCAAACTATCGTCCGCCGCTTCGTTTCGGGTCTATGACGAATTTGATATATTGGAAAGGCTGGATGACGGTAGCTTCATCGCCGAAATCAAAATGCCGAAGGCGGACTGGATTTACAGCTACGTTTTTTCTTTCGGCGAGCAATGCGAGGTGCTGGAGCCTGAAGATGTCAGAAACGCAGTAAAAGATAAGCTCGAAAAAAGCCTGAAAAGTTATTTATAACATGACACGCAGATGTCTTATTTGCCGTTATATGATGCGAGTATAAATCATTAGGAGGCTTTTGATATGGAAAAGATTGATTACAAGAAGCAGTTTAAAGAGCTCTATGACCCGAAAACGACCCCGATGCTTATTGACGTTCCCGAAATGACCTTCATCGCGGTTGACGGCAGAGGAAACCCCAATGACAAGGATGGAGAATATCAAGCGGCAGTCGAAGCAATTTATGCGCTGGCCTATACCATCAAAATGGCACCAAAGAGCAATATTGACATTGAGGGATACCGCGACTATGTCATGCCGCCGCTCGAGGGTCTGTGGTGGTTATCGGATTTTACAGATTTCTCCGGTGACAAGTCCAAATACTGCTGGACCTCCATGGTGCGTCAGCCCGATTTCGTCACCAAAGAGGTGTTCGAGCTTGCAAAGGCGCTTGTGAAAAAGAAAAAGCCCGGACTCGATACAAGCAAGGCAAGGCTTCTTGCCTTTACTGAGGGTCTGTGCGTGCAGTGCATGCATATCGGCCCCTTTGACGACGAGCCTGCAACCCTTGCGAAAATGAAGGGGTATATGGAACAAAACGGCCTTGCCTGTGATCTTTCCGATACGCGGAAGCACCATGAAATATATTCTTCTGACCCGAGAAAAGCGGATATCACTAAAATGAGGACGATACTTCGGTACCCTGTGCGCAGGAAATAGAAGTCAGTCTTCTTGCATTATTTTGAATCATTATCCTCGGCGTTTTACAATAAATTTGATTGCAAATTCTGTCGATTGGCGGTATATTAGAATTGTTAGTATTAATGCAGTGAGGATACGATATGGAAACACTAAGATCAAAAAAAGGAATCATCTGCGACATGGATGGCGTGATATATCACGGTAACCGTCTTCTGCCGGGCGTTAAGGAATTTGTAGACTGGCTCTATCGCGAGAATAAGCAGTTCCTGTTTCTGACGAACAACAGCGGCAGGACCCCTGGAGAGCTTCAGCAAAAGCTTTTTCGCATGGGACTTGACGTGGATGAAAGCCATTTTTATACGAGCGCGCTTGCAACCGCAAAGTTCTTGAGCCGCCAGAGCCCCGGGTGCAGCGCTTATGTAATAGGCGACCACGGACTTTTCAATGCCCTGCATGACGCAGGAATAATGATAAACGATGTTAATCCCGATTATGTAGTAATCGGCGAGACGGTGAACTACAACTTCGACTGTATCTGCCGTGCAATGCACCATATTTATAACGGCGCAAGACTTATCGGCACGAATACCGACCTCACGGGGCCGACCGAGGACGGAATAATGCCCGCGTGCCGCGCGCTTGTCTCTCCGGTTGAAATCACGACCGGCGTGAGCGCATATTACGTCGGCAAGCCAAACCCTCTGATGATGCGCACAGGTCTGAAGATGCTGGGCGTACATTCCGAGGAGGCCGCGATGATAGGTGACAGGATGGATACCGATATTATCGCGGGCATCGAAAGCGGTCTTGATACGGTTCTTGTGCTCTCCGGCGTCACGACCAGAGAAGAAATTATGCGCTTCCCGTACCGTCCACGGCTCGTCCTTGACGGGGTCGGCGATATCGCGGATATGTAAATAGAAAACAGAAGCGGCAGGCTAGAGCCTGCCGC
>JAEWKA010000002.1 GCA_023386265.1 Bacillota bacterium | reverse complement strand
AGTTACATAATAGCACATCGCTACTACTCTTGTCAAGCCTTTTCTTCAACCACTTACTGGCTTTTCGGCTTCCCCCGTGGCGAGAGCTTGTTTATAATAACACCTTGGTTATCTCTTGTCAAGTTGTATTTTTCTTTTTCGACGAGTTTTTTCTATATCATTATTCCCATAGTATTGCTAACAATTCAATTGCATATTGATTTTCATGGTAATTTCATATATACTCGCTTTTATTAATATAGTATCACCTGAAAGGAGAGTTTCTATGCCTATTAGAATTCCGGATTCTCTGCCCGCGAAAACAACACTTGAAAAAGAGAATATATTCGTAATGACGCAGTATCGCGCCTTGCATCAAGATATTCGCCCGCTAAAGCTTTTGATACTTAATCTTATGCCGACAAAAATTGTTACCGAAACTCAGCTTCTGCGAAAGCTTTCAAACACACCCCTGCAAATCGAAATAGATTTGCTTCGTACTATCAGCCACGACTCCAAGAACGTCGACTCTGATCATCTCGAATCCTTCTATGTTGGTCACAACGATATAAAGGACAGGTTTTACGATGGCATGATCATAACCGGCGCGCCTGTAGAAAACCTTGATTTTAAAGACGTCGATTACTGGCCCGAGCTTTGCGAGATAATGGAGTGGTCAAAATCGCATGTCCACAGCACACTTCATATTTGCTGGGGTGCGCAGGCTGGACTCTATTATCATTACGGTATTCAAAAATACTCCCTCCCAAAAAAGCTCTCCGGTATATACAGTCATCGAATTATGAAACCAACCTCTCCTTTTTTCCGTGGCTTTGACGACGTGTTCAACGCTCCGCACTCGCGCTATACCGAAGTCCATCAAGCAGATATCGAGAACGTTCCGGAGCTTGAGCTGCTTGCCGTTTCCGATGAAGCCGGCGTGTTCGCAGTCAAAAACCAGAGGAGCCGGCAGTTCTTTGTTTTCGGTCACCCCGAATACGACAGAGATACTCTCGCGATGGAGTACAGACGGGACATTGGCAAGGGGCTTAACATCCAGGTTCCGGCCCATTACTTCACAAACGACGACCCCACTAAGGAGCCTATCGTGTCTTGGCGAGCTGCGGCTCAGCTATTGTATACAAACTGGCTGAACTTCTATGTATACCAGACCACACCCTATGTCATCAGCTCCATTACGCCCGATATGGAGGGCGAGGACCCGAGCCTTGCAGAATACATTAATAAATAGAATAATATGAATAAAGCGCTGCCGCAACGCAGCGCTTTATTTTCTGGGTTTGTGCGTAAGCAAGGAGCGGAACGCCCAGGAACACAAACGGAAGGAAGCTTGATGTTTTTAATATGAAGTATAAAGCCGAAATATTTGATAAATTTCAATATCTTTACGATGTTACCGGTTACAGCGATCATCAGGTGCATTGTGTAATAAACTTTCAAGGCAAGGCAAATTCCGAGATTATGGAAAGAGCCGCGTACTTGCTTATAAAAGCCGTGCCTATCCTATCAAGAACTTACATAGACCTCGGCAAAAACTCGTATTGGGAAGACGCCGATCCGTCAGCCTGGGACGACCTTTTCACGATTACCGGCAATCGGGTAGACTTCGATCGCTTTACTAATTCAAAAACTAACGAAAAAACCGGTCCGCAAATCAAATTCTGCCTTTTTCAGGGCGCGAATGACTGCTTGTCGGTAATTATCAACCACATGGTGTCGGACGGCGCCGGATTCAAACAGTGTATGTATCTGTTCTCTGAAATCTATTCAAAGCTGCTGAACACTCCCGACTATACGCCAGATTACATCTTCGATGGGGACAGGGGCTTTAAGTCCATTGCCCGTGAGCAAGGTGTCCTGCATAGGCTGGGTTTGCTTCTAGTGAACCGCAAGGACAACAATCAGAAATCCACCTGCGAATTTCCTATGGATGAATCAAAAGACGTTTCACCTTACATTGTTTCGCGAGAAGTATCGGAGGATCTGTTTCAAAGTCTTAGAAGCTACTGCCGCCTGACCGGCGCAACGGTAAACGATCTTGTACTTGCTGCCTATTTCCGCGCGCTTTCGGAAATGCTCTGCATTAAGGGCAGGGAGCTTTCCATCCCGATAATGATAGATATGCGCAGATATCTGACGGACAAGAGCTTTCGCGCCCTCACCAATCTTTCTTCAACCACAATAGTTAAAGCCGCCGTTTTACCGGACGAGAGCTTTGCTTCCACTCTCTTAAAAATCAGTTCGATAATGAACAAGAAAAAGTCCGGAAAACTGGGAATGAATACGTTTCTAAAGCTCGATGCAGGTTTCAGACTTCCTCTCGTCAACGCGTACAGAATAATGGGAAAAACCTTAAGGCATCCCAAAATAGCCATGACGAATATCGGTATCATTGACTCGGCAAAGCTCTCTTTCCCTCAACTGCCCGTCGAGAACGCCGTAATGTTTGCCTCAATAAAATACAGGCCGCACCTCCAGCTGTCGGTGACAAGCTTCAACGATAAAATAACTTTCGGGGTAGGTCTATACGGGAGCGCGCAGGACAGGGAACGAATCGAAAGACTTCTTGACCATCTGGATACGGAGCTAAAAAGCGCTGTCGAAGCGAAGAATTTTTAACTTAAATTAGCATTTTCGAAAAGACAGGAGTGCCGCAAATGTATTGCGGCACTCCTGTCTTTTCTATACAATATTTATTTCAATATTTCAATTTTACCGATAAGCGGAAGTTCCTTCATCTCGCAGTTAAGCACGTTTACAATGCCCAGAACGAAGCATACAAAAATAAATACACCACAGATCGCGCCGATTATCCAGCCGATAAACGGTATTTTCGACACAACACCGGAAATCAAGGCAAGAATAAATAGCACTAACCCCTGATTTGAATGGAACTTTACAAACGGCGAATCCTGTTTTACAAGATAGGGTATAAGAAATAATATGCCAAAATAGCAGAGTATCGATATCAGCTTGTTGTCTTCTGCGTCGCTCGGCTGATGTGGCTGAGAAGTATATTGAGTTTGCCCATAGCCGCTCTGTGTTTCATTCTTTGTCCCGCAGGAAGGGCAGAAGGCGGCACCGTCTGGCACCTGTGTTCCGCATTGTCTGCAATAAGCCATAATCATTCTCCCTTAAATCAATTTGTGTTATACATTATAATACAAACTGAAGCGCGATTCAAGGAGAATAAGCGCTATGCGCAGAATCTGTGTTTCCCAATTACAACTATCAAAGGTCTTGACCATATCCATTTGTTCGTGGCTGTTGCGGGATTAAAATAATAGATTGCCCCCCCGCAGGGATCAACGCCGTTCAAGGCATCGCGGGCCGCGCGATATGCGCTGTCTGCGACGGGCTTGTTAAACTCTCCGTCTGTCAAGCAAGTGAACGCACCTTGCTGGTAAATGACCCCCGAAATAGTGTTCGGAAAAACAGGGCTGTCCACTCTGTTGAGCACAACAGCACCGACCGCCACCTGACCGGTATACGGTTCACCCCTCGCCTCGCCCGAGATCACTCTCGCGAGCAGGTCAACATCACCCGAATCGGAGGATTGGGTTGTACCTTGCGAGATACCCATCGCCTGAAGCGTTTTGGGTCCCGCTTTTCCGTCCACTGGAAGACCATACTCCTTCTGAAACCCCTTCAACGCAGTTTCTGTGCCGCTTCCAAAGACACCGTCAACTCTTCCGCCATAAAAGCCCTGATTTTTTAGCACCTTTTGAATCTGGGTCACGACGTTGCCTGTCGATCCTTTTTTATATGAGGCGGCGTGCGCACTTGCAACAAGCGTTATAGCAAGAATATTCAAAGCAAATATCACAGCAAGTACTAGGCACATCTTTTTTCTGTTCATAATGTAAGCTCCTCCCATGCGTTATCGTCTGCCGAAAATTTTATATACAAGAAAACAACAAACTCCTTCGCAGACCTTACCAATAGTCTACGAAGGAGTTAATTTCATTATTCGGTTATATGAGTTTGAAAATTATACTAAACTTCGATGAGCATCGGGAATAACTTCACAAAATCAATTCTTCTTGCTTTCTATCTCTTCCTTGATTTTCGCAATGAAAGCATCCAGTGTCAAGGTTCCCTCATCGCCGCCCAAGCGTGTACGTACGGCGACAAGCCCCGCTTCGGCTTCCTTGTCACCGAGAACGAGCATATAGGGAATCTTCTGCAGCTGTGCCTCGCGAATCTTGTAGCCGATCTTCTCGCTTCTGTAATCTGTCTCAACGCGAATACCTGCGTCAAACAGCGTTTTGTAGATGCCCTCCGCATATTCGCGGCTTCTGTCGGTTATTGGCATAATCACGGCCTGAACAGGAGCAAGCCAAAGCGGGAAAGCGCCCGCAAAATGCTCGGTGAGTATTCCGATGAAGCGTTCTATGGAGCCTAGAGCGACGGTGTGAATCATGACCGGGCGGTGCTTTTCTCCGTCCGCACCCGTATACTCAAGCTCAAAGCGCTCGGGCATCTGGAAATCGAGCTGAATCGTGCCGCACTGCCAGGTTCTTCCAATGGCATCCTCGAGATGGAAGTCGATTTTGGGTCCGTAAAATGCGCCGTCTCCGGGGTTCACGATATATTTTCTGCCGGTTGCTTCAAGAACCTCCCTCAGCACGTTTTCGCTGTATTCGCGTACCTCCTGACTTCCGATAAAGTTCTCGGGGCAGGTCGAAAGCTCGATGTGGTATTTGAAGCCGAACATACTGTAAACGCTGTCGATTTTATTGATGACGCCGAGAATCTCCGAGTGCATCTGCTCCCTTGTCATAAAGATGTGCGCATCATCCTGAGTAAAGCAACGGACACGCATAAGTCCGTGCAAGGCACCGGAAAGCTCGTGGCGATGCACGACACCCAGCTCGCCCACACGCATGGGCAAATCCTTATACGACCACGGACGGCGTTTATAGGCGAGCATGCCGCCGGGGCAGTTCATGGGCTTAATCGCGTAGTCCTCACCGTCTATCTTGGTAAAATACATATTTTCCTTGTATTTATCCCAGTGACCGCTTCTATGCCAAAGTTCCTCGTTCAAAATCATCGGAGTCTTAATTTCCTGATAGCCGCATTTTTTGTGAAGCTCACGCCAAAAGCTCTCAAGCTCGTTGCGCAAAACCATGCCCTTCGGCAGGAAGAAGGGGAAGCCCGGGCCTTCGTCCGTAATCATAAAGAGGTCAAGCTCACGCCCCAGCTTGCGGTGATCGCGCTTTTTTGCTTCCTCAATGCGCTCAATATAGGCGTCCAGCTCCTCTTTCTTTTGGAAAGAAGTGCCATAAATTCTCTGAAGCATCTTGCGCTTGGAGTCGCCGCGCCAATATGCGCCGGTGCAGCTTGTGAGCTTAATGGCGTTGCCCTTAATGCGACCTGTGCTGTCCATGTGCGGGCCAGCGCAGAGGTCGGTAAAGTCTCCCTGCTTATAAAAGCTTATAACCGCGTCCTCGGGCAGGTCGTTTATGAGCTCCACCTTATAGGGTTCGTCCTTCATAAACTCAAGCGCCTCATTGCGGGGTAGCTCAAAACGCTCGAGAGGTATCTTTTCCTTGCAAATATTGCGCATTTCGGCTTCGAGCTTTTCGAGCACCTCGGGCGTGAAAACGGTCTCGGAGTCGACATCGTAATAGAAGCCCTCATCGATTGCGGGGCCAATTGCAAACTTGGTATCGGGATAAAGGTGCTTTATCGCCTGCGCAAGTATGTGAGAGCTTGTGTGTCTGTAGGCATACTTGAAGTCCGGATTTTCAAAGCTGTATTTGTTCTCATCCATAATATATATCTCCTTAATTTAATTACTATTTTCTCCTCAACTATGCAAAACGCCGTTTCTCTTTTCGCGAAAAGAGAAATGGTTTTTTGAAATTCCAAAGAGATAAGGCACAAGGGGGAGTATCCCCTTGTATTCCCTCTTTAAGTACCGCTCGCAAAGCTCGCTCTATGGTCCTTCGCCTTCGGCGAAAGGTCAAATGCTTATCTTCGCAGCGCATTTTCAGCGCATGGAAGTCGAAGAAAGGAAGGCATTTTCGGCGTATAAAAAACAAAACACCCCTGACGTTAGTCAGGGGTGCGAATTTCACACGGTTCCACCCTGCTTGCAGACATAATCTGCCGCTTTAGGTGCGCTGTAACGTGCGCGAACGGGAGGGCCTAGAAAGCTTGGCTTATAAAAAGCGGCTTCTTCGGCGCTTCGGCTCGGGAGTGGTATGATGTTTGTCCGCGTTTCGAAGCAGCTCTCAGCTATTGCCGCTCTCTCTTTGCCGCGCAGGACAGTCAGTCTCCGTCATTGCCTGTATCTTGATAATAAAGTGATTCTAGTCTCTTTCGCGAATTTTGTCAAGGGCTTGTTGAACACGGCAAATTTTACACATTGAATCTGAATAGTGTCACATCGCCGTCGTGCATGACATATTCTTTGCCCTCGGAGCGGATGAGTCCCTTGTCTCTTGCAACCGCCATTGTGCCGCAGTTCTTTAGGTCGTCGAAAGCAACGATTTCGGCTCTGATGAAGCCGCGCTCGAAGTCAGTGTGTATTTTTCCAGCTGCCTGCGGAGCCTTCGTTCCCTTTCGTATTGTCCAGGCGCGCACCTCATCGGGGCCGCAGGTGAGGAAGGATATGAGGCCTAACAGACTGTAGGAGCACTTAATCAGGCGGCTTAAACCGCTTTCGTTCATGCCCAGTTCTTCCATAAAAAGAGCCTTGTCCTCGTCGTCCAGCTCGCCGATTTCCTGCTCAACCTTCGCGCTGATAGGCAGAACCTGCGAACCCTCAGCAAGCGCGTATTTTTCTAAAAGCTTATAGTAAGCGTTGTTTTCCGAACCTTCCGAAAAGCCTTTTTCGTCCATGTTAGCCGCGTATATGACAGGCTTCAGCGTCAGGAGCTCACTTTCCTCGACAATCTCCCTGTCCTCGGGCGCACATTCATAGCTTCTCGCCAGTTTGCCGTCGTTCATATGGGCGAGCAGGCCTTCCATGACCTCCGCTTCGTGCAGGAACTTCTTATCGCCGCCCTTTGCGGCCTTTTTTGCCTTGTCCACGCGGCGCTCGACCATTTCCATGTCCGCCATGATGAGCTCGAGGTTTATAATTTCGATATCTCGCAAGGGATCGGTGTTACCCTCGACATGTATCACATTCTCGTCGTCAAAGCAGCGGACGACATGAATTATCGCGTCCGTCATGCGTATGTTGCTTAAAAATTTGTTGCCAAGCCCTTCTCCCTTCGACGCACCCTTGACAAGCCCCGCAATATCGACAAACTCGATAACGGCAGGGGTGTATTTTTTCGGGCTGTACATCTCGGCGAGAAAATCGAGGCGCTCGTCCGGAACAGCAACAGTTCCCACATTCGGGTCTATAGTGCAGAACGGGTAGTTCGCGCTCTCCGCACCCGCATTCGTAATCGCGTTAAACAGGGTGCTCTTTCCGACATTCGGCAGACCGACAATTCCAAGCTTCATGTGCTTACCATTCCTCTCGAAAAGGGCGGAATCTCTTCCGCCCTTTGTGTTAATTTAGTATCCGTAGTTGTTCTTGTCGTCAGGCTTCGATGACGCCTGCGCGTCGGATTTAAACGACGGGTCATCGGACTTCACTTCTTCGATCTTCAGCTCGTCAATCGGCTTATTCTCCTTCTCGGGAACATAACCGTGCTCGCAGAGAAACGCAAAATCGCTTCCATCCATGGATTCGTTAACAAGCAGGTATTCCGCGACTTTCACAAGCAGATCCTGGTGCTCTTTCAGAACCTCTTCGCAGTTTTTGCCCGCGTCGTCAAAGATGCGCTTGACTTCCTCATCGATGATTCCGGCGGTCTCCTCGGAATAGCTCTTTGTTGTGCCGAAATCGCGTCCGATGAATATGCTGTGCCCTGCGTCCTCAAAGGAGATGGGACCGAGCCTCTCGGAAAAGCCATATACCGTAACCATAGCTCTCGCCGTTCTGGTCGCGCTCTGAATATCACCAGATGCGCCGGTCGATATATCATCCATGATGAGCTTTTCGGCAACTCGCCCTCCTAGGCTAACAACGATGTCGGCAAACATTTCGCCACGGGAAGCATAACTTTCCTTATCCTCCTCGGGACGATAGACGGTCATACCGCCCGTAGGTCCGCGCGGAATGATGGTTATATACTGAACAGGCTCTCTCGGCTTGAGGAAATGCCCCACCACTGCGTGCCCCGCCTCGTGATAGGCTGTGAGCTTCTTTGCCTTTTCGGACATCACCTTGCTCTTCTTTTCGGGACCTGCAATGACCTTAAGAATTGCCTCATCGATTTCAGGCTGCGTTATAAAGCGCTTGCCGCGCCTTACGGCGAGAATTGCGGCCTCGTTTAGAAGGTTTTCAAGGTCAGCCCCCGAAAAGCCTGGAGTTCCTCTGGCAATACTGTTGAGGTCGACGTTGTCGCCAAGAGGCTTACCCCTTGAGTGAACCTTCAAAATGGCCTCACGTCCGCGCTTATCGGGCAATCCGACATAGACCGTACGGTCAAAACGACCCGGGCGCAGTAACGCACTGTCCAAAATATCTGAGCGGTTCGTCGCCGCCATGACTATAACTCCATCGTTGTTACCGAAGCCGTCCATCTCGACGAGTAATTGGTTCAAGGTCTGCTCACGCTCGTCGTGACCGCCGCCGAGGCCGGAGCCTCTTTGCCGTCCGACAGCATCGATTTCGTCTATGAATATGATTGCTGGTGCAATTTTCTTAGCCTGTTCAAAGAGGTCACGCACGCGCGATGCGCCGACGCCGACATAGAGCTCGACGAAATCGGAACCCGAGATTGAGAGAAACTGCACTCCCGCCTCGCCCGCGACCGCTTTTGCGATAAGAGTTTTACCGGTTCCCGGAGGGCCTACGAGCAGCACGCCCTTCGGTATCCTTGCGCCCATCGCGGTATAGGAGGCGGGGTTGCGCAGAAAACCGACAATTTCCTGAAGCTCTTCCTTTTCCTCTTCAGCGCCTGCAACATCATCAAAAGTGACTTTTTTCTTTTCATCCTGACCGAGCCTCGTTCTGGCTCTGCCAAATTTCATAGCGCCACCGGCTCCGCCGTTTTTCGCGGCTGTCTTCATCATGGCATACCAGAAAATACCAAAAACCAAAAGCAATATAAGATAAGGAATGAACTGAATCCACCATGGCGTAGCCAGAGCCGGAGTATATTCATACTCCTTCAGAATGCCTTTATCTTTCTGTTCCTGAATCAGGTCTCCCATCTGTTCATAAAAATAATCGACAGATCCGAGCTCCGATGTTACTGTATCGTTGTCATTATAGGGTTCGCGGAGCTGAAGAGTTATGTCATTCCCTATAGTTGAGAAAGACTCGACTTGCTCTTTCTGAAAGAGACTGACTATTTCAGAATACTTGACACTACCCGAAGTATCCGGCTGTGAGGTCATGGACCAGACCGTTGCCATCAAAATCACGAGGATCAGCGCGTAAAAACCTATATCTCTAGCTTGGCTTCGGTTTTTCTTCAAGCGAAAATCACTTCCTTTGCGTTAAATGAAGTATGTTCGTCTGCCCTCTAAGACAGACTTTATTCCTCGCAGTCCGAATATATTTCTGGCTTGAGGACTCCCACGAAGGGGAGATTGCGGTATTTCTCCGCGAAATCGAGACCATAGCCAACTACAAATTCATCGGGGACTTCGAAACCCACGTAGTCAGCCTTAATAGACGCTTTGCGTCTGGCAGGTTTATCAAGAAGGGTGACAAGTGTGATTGACGCGGGCTTGCGGTTTTGGAGATAGCCGCAGAGATAGGTGAGCGTCACGCCGCTGTCGAGGATATCCTCCACGATGATTACATGTCGACCCCCGATGTCCTCGTTCAAGTCCTTGTTAATCTTGACAGCGCCCGAGGTCGTTGTCCCATTGCCGTATGACGAGACAGCCATAAAGTCCATAGAGCACTTAAGGCTTACGTTTCGGATAAGGTCGGCCATAAAAATAAAGCTACCCTTTAAAACTCCGATAAAGAGAGGCTCGCTGCCTTCAAATTTATCTGAAAGCTCCTTGCCGAGTTCTTTAACGCGTCTTTCGATCTGCTCCTCGGTAATAAGGACCTTCATAATATCGTTTGTCATCCCAATAATTCTCCCCGAAAATTAAAAATTAAATAATGTTGCCGTTCATTTATTTCTTGCAGGCGTCCCTGACAGTGAGTTTAACAACGCTATCGCCGTTTTCAGGCTTGCAGCGCTCCGCAATTCCAAACCCGCAGACGGCAATTACGCCCTTTTCGTCATATATAACGGGAACAAGCGTTTTGCCTTCTCCGTTCAACTTTGCCTCGGAGAAAAGCTTTTTTAGTGTTTTCGTGCAATTTCTTCCCACCAGACGGACCTTTTCGCCCTCCGAACGGGACTTGACAAACATCTTACCACAGATGCTATCATTTTTAAAGAAGAAAATGTTAAATGAATTATGAATTTCCTTGTAGTTTTTTATGAATTCGCTAGTAATTTCTAGTCCGGCCTCCGGAATTTCCGTAACTGCACCGAGTTCAAGCTCGCGCTTAGATATCACGCTGCATTCCTCTGTTCCAAAAAAAAGCCTGTCATAGGCCCGCGCAACACGCAAACCGGGAATATCAGCATAGGCGTGCTTTTTTTCGCAGGAGGCAAGGTTTCGGACCGCGTTAATATGCTTTTCGGAAAGTCCGCAGGGCACGATGAGCTGCAGTACTCTTGCCGAAACGGATTTCGGCAGCAAGGAAAACTCCAAAACCGGCAGGCTGCCGCCTGAAAAATATTTGTTCAAAAAGTCTTGTGCAAGTGATGAGAGATATTCCTCGTCCTCACGAAGCAGTTCAAGGCAGCGGATAAGGTTTTCGTCAAAGCCTGGGTTCAGACTTCTAAGCTCGGGAATGACTCTATGCCGAAGCCTGTTACGAGTATAGTCGTCCTTTTCATTAGTTGAATCCTCAACACGGGGGACGCCCTTCTCCTCGAGGTATCTGAGCACTTCGTTACCCGTTGTCTGAAGCAGGGGACGGATGATTTTTCCGCGCACGGGTGGGATACCGCAGAGACCTTTAAGTCCACTGCCGCGCAGTAGGTTCAAAATGAGCGTTTCCGCATTGTCGTCCGCCGTATGTGCCGTCGCAATGCGTAAAGCTCCAATCTCATCGGCCGTCTTTTCGAGAAAAGCATAGCGCAGTTTCCTCGCCGCTTCCTCAATTCCAAGCCCATTTTCATCGGCATAGACCGAAACGTCAGCCGAGCCCACATAGCAGGGGATGCCCCTCTCCCTGCAGTAATCTTCAACAAAAGCTCTGTCTCTGTCGGATTCTTCGCCGCGCAGTCGGTGATCGAAGTGCGCGCAGCGCAGCTCGAACCCATAAATCTGCGCGAGTTCACGGAGCTTTTCAAGCAGGCACATGGAGTCCTTACCGCCTGAGACGGCGCAGAGCACAATTCCGCCTTGTGGAAGCATACCGTATTTATCGCAAAAATCAATATTCATCGTCGTCGTGGTGTCTTTCGGCGGAAACATAACTAGTATATTCGGGTAGCCACATGAGATGTACTGTTCCCAGTTCTCCGTGGCGGTTTTTAAGAATTATTGCCTCCGCATCGTTGGGCATTGCGCACTCTCTGTCATAGTAGCCTTCTCTAAAAAGACCTATTACAATGTCGGCGTCCTGCTCGATTGCGCCCGATTCGCGCAAATCCGAAAGAAGGGGGCGTTTGTCTGATCTGCTCTCGTTCGCACGGGATAGCTGGGACAGGCATATGACCGGTACATTCAGTTCCTTCGCCATAATCTTGAGCATACGGCTCATGTCCGAAACTGCCTGTTGACGGTTCTCGCCCGCGTAGCTGCGACCGCTTCCAGCTGACTGCATAAGCTGTAAATAGTCGATGACGACGAGACCCAGATTATCGAGCCTTCGGCACTGGGAATTCATGTCCGCAACGGAGAGGGACGGGTTATCGTCAATGAGTATCTCCGTTTCGCTGATTGTCGAGGCGGCTGTTCCGATTCTCTGCCAGTCCGCGGGGCTGAGCCTACCCGTCAGGAGCTTCTGGGCGTCGATAAGTCCTTCTCCCGCAAGAAGGCGTGTGCCAAGCTGTTCGCGCGACATTTCAAGAGAAAAGATTGCAACGGCTTTCTTTGAAGCCTTTGCCGCGTGCATGGCGATATTTAAGGCTATACTCGTCTTTCCCATACCTGGTCTTGAAGCTATGAGGACAAGGTCGCCCTTGTTAAGTCCCAGAATAGCTTTGTCCAAATCGTGCAGTCCTGTCGGAAGACCGGGCATTTTTGCCCCTGACGCCGCCATTTCGGATATCTGATTATAGACGTCCTGAATGACGTTCGAAACCTTGACGAGTCCGCCTATCGTGCGTCCCTGACGCAGCGCATAAATCTTCCGTTCCGAAGCCTCAAGCATTGTGTCTGCTTCGCCGGAGCCTTCGCGCACCATCGTTGTGATTTCGCCGCCGACCTTTAAAAGAGCACGGAGCAACGACTGCTCGCGCAGAATGTCGACGTATTTCATTACATTCGCGGCGGTCGGCGTGACCTGCATAAGTTCAAGCAGATAGCTCTGTGAATTATCCCTTAAACAGCCGCGGATGCGCATTTGATCCAGCGTCGTGACAGGATCGACTGTACGCCCGTAGATATACATGTTGCTGATTGTATCGAACACGTCGCGATTCGTTTGCAGGTAAAAATCATCCGATTTTGCCTTTTGAAGAACGTCGGGTATACAGGCCGGATCAATTAGCAGTGAGCCGATGACCGCCTGTTCCGCTTCTGCTGAGTGCGGCACTCTAAGTTCGAAAAGTTCGTCCATAGAATATTCCTTATCAGAATTATTTTTCTTCTGTCACGATTAAGTTAATGGTGCCGCTTGTCTCATGACCCAGCTTGCACTTTACGGAATACGTACCGTAATTCTTAATAGGGTCGCTTTGAACAATATCTTTTTTATCTATCGTTATGTTGTACTGCTTGAGGAGCGCCTCGCTGATTTCCTTGGATGTAACCGAACCGAATAGCTTTCCGCCCGCTCCCGCCTTTGCGGAGACCTTCACAATGAGGCTCTCGAGCTTCTTCGCATTTTCCTCGGCAAGGGCCTTCTCTTTAGCCGCATGGGCGATCTTAGCTTTTTCCTTGAGCTTTATAGCGTTAAGGGTGTCGCTCGTCGCCTCCATAACCAGCTTCCTCGGGATCAGATAGTTCCTCGCGTAGCCGTCCGAAACCTCCTTGAGCTCGTCTTTTTTGCCCTGCCCCTTTACGTCTGTCAGAAAAATTACTTTCATGTATTTATCCTCGCTTTTCGTATTAAATATCGGTTTGTCGATCATTCCTTGAAATATTTATCTATTGCCTCAAAAAGCCTTTCTACGCCCTCACGCAGAGAAATACCCTCAAGCTGGACGCCGGCCGCAGATCTGTTACCGCCTCCGCCGAGCTCTTCGAGAAGAAGCTGAACGTTCACTTCACCAATCGATCTAGCAGAGATTATCACTCCGCCGCTTTCGGTGGGATATAAAACGATTGAAGCCTGTATGCCGACTATATTCAGCATTTCGTCCGCCGCCTGCGCTGCGACTATCCTGTCCTGTGGCTCCTCAATAACCGCTATCGCGATGTTGTCACGATAGCGCTTGACCTGCTGGAGTATCTTATAGCGGGCGACCGTGTCGTCCATATCGTTTTGAAGAATCTTTTTGACTGCAACAGTGTCTGCTCCGGCACGTTTGAGGAAAGCCGCAGCGTCAAAGGTTCTCTCACCTGTACGCATCGTAAAGTTCTTGGTGTCCATGACAATGCCCGCGAGCATCGCATCCGCCTCGACCTTGAGGATATCGGCCTGTTCGACGAGTTCCTGAACGAGCTCACAGACAAGCTCACAGACCGAGGACGCATACGGCTCAAGGAAGGTCAGCGCCGCGTTCTGGATATAGCTCGCCGCCCGCCTGTGGTGGTCAATAACCGCTACCCTGTTGCAGCTCATTAAAAGGCTCTGATCCTCTACCTGCTCTGGACGATTTGCGTCAACAACTATGAGAAGAGTATTCCTGTCCGCTTTCATCATAGCTTCCTGCGGACTTATGATTATGTCTTTGTATTCGCTTGCAGAACGGAGCTTTTCCAAAAGACTTTCTGCTGCCGTATTGCTTTCGTCAATGACTACATAGGTTCTGCAGCCCATTTTTCTGCCGATGCAGCAAAGTCCGGCAGCGGCGCCCACGCTGTCCATGTCCCCGAATTTGTGCCCCATTACAAGGATCTGTCCCGAGGATTTAATAAGCTCCGAAAGCGCGCTTGCCATGACGCGGGATTTGACCTTCGTACGCGTCTCTATCTCCGCGCCGCGTCCGCCGAAAAACTCAAAGTTGAAGCGGTTTTTGATGACCGTTTGGTCGCCACCTCTCGAAAGCGCCATTTCGGTACTCAAAACGGCGAAATTGAAGTCCTCCTCGAAAGAGCCTCCGTCGCGTCCGATGCCGATGCTGACAGATGCGTGTATACCGCTTGGATTAACGACCTCATGTACACTGTCCATAAGCGAGAACTTTTCTTCGACGAGCTTTTTATAATGGCGCTCCTCGAAAATCAGCATATATCTGTCCTTGTCATAGTGGCATACAATACCGCCTATATCTGAGCCCCAGTTCTCAACTTTTTCGGAAATAGCATTCTGAAGGCGAGTTTTAACTCTTTCGGGCTGATTTTTCGATATTTCATCTATATTGTCAAATAGTATTATCGCAACTATCGGACGCGAATTATCATATTCTTCCTTGGTCTTTTCATAGTCCGTAACATCGAGCCAATAGCTTATACCCATGAAATCTCTTGACGTATCGGTTTCGCCGCGGACAATGTTTCCGTAAATCCTGTACCGCCTGCCGCTGACCTCGACGAGCTCCGGATACTGGAGCTTGCCCTCAGTCAGCCACTTTGCCTTGAATCCGGGCACGAGGTCACTCAGGCGGGTATCAAAATGGAACTTCTTTTTCGTAAAAATGTCGGAAAAAAAGCTATTGCCCCAGACAATTGCAGTATTATCAAGTCGAAACGCCACCATCGGCAGCGGGAAATTCACGAGAGTGTCACTCTTCACTGCCTCAACGTTTGCGGTCACGGATTCGATATAAGCCTGAAAGTCCTTGCGTCTGCGACGGTTTATAATGACAGAGTAGATGAAAAGCAATGCAACGACAGCAATTTCGGCATAAGCGAGCTTCATGTTGAAAACGAACGCAATCCCGGCAAATACCACCAAAAAGAAAAAGTATAGTCTTGTCCCCGGCTCGAGCAGTCTTCTGAGAGTTTTGTTCATTGCGAAGCCAGTCCTTTCAACAAACGGAGACGCTCTCCGTTTGGTTCATGCGATATGGATACAATATCTTTGGTAGATTAGTTATTATATCAATGTTTTTTCTTTCCTGCAATACTAATCGGTCTGTTGCGCAAATACTTATTACAATAGTATCCATTTCAAACCACAGTAAACTTCAAAACGTACATGCCATTTTTTCCAAGGTTATTTTCGCCTTTCGCGGGAAATACTTTTAGGCGAGGCGAGTTAACCCGACGCGCCTCACTTTCAGCAAAAGGGAGTGACGTTTTGAAAGCGATTATTATGGCGGGCGGCAAGGGAACAAGGCTTCGGCCGATATGTGACCTGATGCCAAAGCCCATGACCGAGCTTCTCGGAAAACCGCTTATGGAACACCTGACGGAGCTTTTGAAATTGAACGGATTTCAAGAGCTCTGCGTGACGCTGGGACATAAGCCCGAATGCATTACCCGTTACTTCGGCGATGGCAGCCGCTTTGGTGTTTCCATGCAGTATAAGGTTGAGAAAAAGCCTCTCGGAACAGCGGGGGGCGTTCGCTCTTGCAAAGACTTTGTCGGAGACGAGGATTTTTTGGTTATCAGCGGCGACGCAGCATGTGATTTCGACCTCAGTTTTCTGGTGGAAGAGCATAAAAGGAACGGCGCCCTTGTTACGATGGCACTTTATCCTCATTCCGAACCCTTACCTTACGGAACTGTCCTCACTGACAGAAACGGAAGAGTCATCAGCTTCATCGAAAAGCCGTGCTGGGAGAGGGTAGTCACGGATCTTGTCAACACGGGGATATATATGATTTCTCCAAAGGTCCTCGACCTGATTCTTCCGGACGCGCCCTTTGATTTTGCGCGAGATTTGTTCCCCCTGATGGCGAAAAAAGGGCTTGAAATTATCGGCATTCCCATGCAGGGCTACTGGTGCGACATCGGCAACAGCAAGAGCTATCTTCGCTGCTGCCTTGACGCTCTCGAAGGAAAGCTGAAAATAAGTCCCGCACAGCAAAATTCCCTGTCCCCCGGAGTTTATGCTCCTCGAGGACTTCCAACGTCCGCACGTCTTATACCGCCCTGTATCATCTGCGACGGTGCTCTTGTCGGGCATGACGCCGTGATTGGAAAAAGCATCATTCATTCCGGCAGCCGTGTCGGAGCTTATTCGCGGGTCGTTAATTCCGTAATTGACGGCGGTAACATCGGTGAAGCCTGTGTAATAAGCGGCTCTGTCGTTTGCCGAGGAGCCGTGCTATATCCTGATACAGTGACAGCTTCAGGTGATGTCATTGCCGCGGGCTGCACAGGTTCGCCCCCCGCACCCGAATCCAAGCTCAGCGCGAGAAGGGGAGCCACCGGACTCTGCCGTGAGATCTCCTGCGAAAACAGGGCGAGACTCATGCGCGAAATGTCTTGCGTTCTTTGGGAGGCAGGCGCTGATTTTACGGATGGAATAACGCTTGTAGACGGCAGGTGCAAGGTGCGCATCTCGCCGCTCGCTGAAGAATCCTCGATCTCCGTTGAAGCAATTGGCGGAAGAGAGAATGAGCGGCTACAAATATGTAAAAAATACAGTGAGCTTGCCGAAAAATTCGGTGGTAAGTCGATATTATAATAAATTAAGCGAATAATTATGCGCCTGTCTTTGAAATAATATTACAAATAGTGCATATTTATATCACTATTTTTGAGTATTATGCAGATATTATTAAATAATTAAAAAAACTCTTGAATAATCATTCACTTTGTAATATAATTATATTCACGGAAAACAAACCGGATAATTATTTATTTTATGGGGTGAATTTAAATGAAAAACTTTAAGAAAGCAATAATTGCTGTTCTTGCACTTGCAATGCTCTTTTCCCTCGGTGCCTGCGGCACTAAGGCTCCCACCGCCTCGGTAGAACCTTCTGCCTCTGCAGAACCCTCCGAAGCAGCCGCGACTGTTACTACAGTTGAAACCGGCAAGCTCCACATGGCAACAAACGCCGCCTTTCCTCCGTATGAAATGGTGAAAGACGACGGTACTTATGAAGGCGTCGACGTAGAGATCGCCACAAAGATTGCGGAAAAGCTCGGACTTGAACTGGTCGTCGACGATATGGACTTCGGCTCCGTAATTGCAGCAGTTCAGACAGGCAAGAGCGACATTGCCATGGCTGGAATGACCGTTACCGACGAACGCAAGAAAAACATTGACTTTACCGACACTTACGCTACCGGCAAGCAGGTCATTATCGTTAAAGAAGGTTCCGATATCAAGTCTGCCGATGATCTGACCGGCAAGATGATTGGAACGCAGGAAGCCACCACCGGTTATATCTACTGCTCCGCCTCCGCTGAAGACGGTGGTTACGGCGAAGAAAACGTTACCGCTTATACCAATGGTGCGATGGCCGTTCAGGCACTTGTTGAAGGCAAAGTGGACTGCGTCATTATCGATAGCCAGCCTGCAGAAGAATATGTCAAGGCCAACAAAGGACTTGTAATTCTTGAGACCCCCTTCGTCACCGAGGACTATGCAATTGGCATTTCCAAGGACAACACCGCTCTCACTGAAGCTGTCAACTCCGCTCTTAAAGAACTTATAGCAGACGGCACGGTTCAGAGCATACTCGACAAATACATCAAAGCAGTCTAACCGTAACGCATCTGAAAGAGGGGCGGTCCTTGGGCCTCCCCTCTTTTTAGCCGTAGAGTAGAGAGGAGAAATAAAAAGAGTGGAATTCTGGGCCAGCTTTGTTGAAAAATTTAATCAGAGCTTTATAGAAGGTGACCGATGGCTCTTATACATAAAGGGTCTTGGTATAACCTTGCTGGTTACTGTGCTCGCACTAATTTTGGGCATTATTCTTGGCGTTCTTGTGGCTGTCGTCCGCTCCGCGCACGATCAGCAAGAACTGGGCAAGGTGAACCCTGCTCTGAAGGTTCTCAATGCTATTTGTAAGATCTATGTCACCGTAATCCGCGGAACGCCTATGATGGTGCAGCTCCTCATAATGTATTTAGTAATTTTCGCGAGTTCTCGTAATCAGGTTGGCGTCGCCATGCTGGCCTTCGGAATAAACTCCGGAGCCTATGCGTCCGAAATTATCAGAGGCGGCATCATGGCGGTAGACGTCGGTCAAATGGAGGCCGGGCGCTCTCTGGGTTTTGGCTATACCTCCACTATGCGGCTTATTATCATCCCTCAGGCGATAAAAATGATATTGCCCGCTTTGGGTAATGAGCTTATCACACTGCTCAAGGAAACTTCGATAGTCACTGTCATTGGTCTGCGCGACCTGACAAAAGTGGCAATGCTTATTCAGGGCAAGACCTATCAAGCCTTAATGCCCTTACTTGCAATCGCCTTGGTTTACCTTGGCTTGGTCATGCTGCTAACATGGGTCTTCGGCAGGCTCGAAAGGAGGCTACGCGCTAATGAACGATAACACCTTAATCAGCGTGCAGAACCTCAAAAAATACTACAACGGCGAAAAAATCAAGGCTCTGGACGGTGTTTCCGCTGAGATACACAAGGGCGAGGTAGTGGTTGTTATCGGGCCCTCCGGAAGTGGAAAATCAACTTTTCTGCGCTGTCTGAACCTGCTTGAAATACCGACGGAAGGGCATATCCTGTTTAACGGCACGGATATTACGGACGAGAAAACCGACATTAACCTCCATCGTCAGAAGATGGGCATGGTCTTCCAACACTTTAATCTTTTCCCTCACATGACGGTACTGAAGAACATGACCGCTGCTCCCATAAGAATACTTAAAAAGAGCAAGGCAGAAGCGGAGGCTCAGGCCATGGCACTGCTTAAACGTGTTGGACTTGAGGACAGGGCGAATGCCTATCCCAGCCAGCTTTCTGGCGGTCAGAAGCAGAGAATCGCAATCGTCCGCGCGCTTTGCATGAATCCCGATGTGATGCTGTTTGACGAACCGACAAGCGCACTCGATCCCGAGATGGTCGGCGAAGTGCTCGACGTTATGAAGCAGCTCGCGCACGAGGGCATGACGATGGTCGTCGTGACCCATGAGATGGGCTTTGCCAAGGAAGTCGGCACACGCGTCATCTTCATGGACGAGGGCAAAATCATCGAGGAAAACAGCCCCGCAACGATCTTCGAAAATCCTCAGAGTGAAAGGCTGAAGAGCTTTCTCGCGAAGGTTCTCTAACTCAAAACAATCGAACAATGTGTCCTGCGACCGCTTTAAGCCGTCGCAGGACTTTTTTCGACACAAAACGAATAAATTACAAAAATCCCGTGAAATAAATCAAAATCGAAACAAATTCTACAGATGCCGCCTTCGTATTTACCACTCTGAACTGCTATGCTATAATACGGATTACCCCCTTTTCTCATGATGAAAAAACACTGTTAGCAGACGTGTCCCAACCGGATTCTATGGAGGTCTTTATGCGTAGAATTTACTGTATTTTAGTATTGATACTGGTCTTTTCGCTCCTCTGTTCGTGCGGGAGCGAAGGTCTTTCCTCTATATCCGGCTTACCCTCCGGAGATTCAACGGTAACCGAGAGTACATCTCCAACCGACATAACTGGAGAGACTGCCACGCCCGCGCCGACCCCGACACAGGGCACAGCGGTCGACAATGACGCTCGGTTCAATATTTTTCGAAGCTTCCTGTCAGATAATTATCAGAAGCTTTCTGACGCTTTCTTTAACGGTATCTCCGGTATCGGCTTTATTGACCTTGATTTGGACGGCGGAGTTGAAATGCTTATATTTGACGCCGGGGCTTCGGCGGCGATGGGGCTTCAATTTTTTGACATCATTGATGATAAGGTTGAATGCGTTTCGGCAAATATGGACGCCGTAGGTGAGGCTTTCGGTGGAGACCATCTTAGCAAGGTAATCGTGAACGCAAATCGTTTCGATGATTTCCGTCTTATGCAGGACAAAAAGATGGGCCAGAAATTTTTTATCGTAGACAGCGGCAACGGTGCAGCCGATTTCAGCTACAATGAGCTAATTCGCTTCGGTAACGATAACGGAGTTTTGACTCTTAAAAGTCTGATGTATAAATACGACGAATACGACATTGACAGCGGCGAACTAAAAAGTGAGAGCTTCAAGGTCTCCGGCAAAGACGTTGAGAAGGCAAAATATGACGCTGCAAACAGCGCCTTTTTCTCGGGGTCAGAAGATTCGAGCTATACTGCTATGGGCGCCTTTCTCTGGGAAAAGGACGACTACGGAGCGGGGCTCGAGGGACTTCTCACAATGGCCGACAAGGCATGGCTGCTATACAGCGCAAGCTCGTTTTAATCGTATAATGCTTATCCATCGCGCATAGGATATACCACCATAAATATGGAGGTACAAACTATGTTATATGAAGAAAAGGAAAAACTCACGGTAAAACCGCACAATGTAATAATGGAGGACAGGGCACGCCTTTCCGTTTCGGGCGTTTTGGATGTTGAAAACTTTGACGACAGGCAGATTGTCGCAAAGACCTCAAAAGGGAACCTCATAATCCGCGGCAGCGAGCTGCACATCGAAAAATTGAGTCTCGATTCGGGTGAACTCGTCGTTACGGGACTTATCACAGACCTTGGCTATGAGGAAACCGCACCCGGCGGAAATCTCTGGTCGCGTCTTTTCAAGTAAGCCTTGAAACAGCCTGTCATATCCCAGCTCATCATCGCGTTCTGCTCTTTCGCGGGAGGGCTTGTATTTGGAGTATTTTACGATGCGCTCAAGGCTGTGCGTTTGAGGGCAAAGAGCGTTTTCTGCACTGTTTTGTGCGACACTCTAGTCTGCTTCTTTGGTTTTTTTCTGCTCTTTTATCTCGCAATGGCTCCCGGTAAAGGTGAGGTTAGGGTTTATATCTGCGCCTGCACATTTGTCGGAGCGGTGGTCTATTTTTGTCTGATGAGTCCGACTTTTCTTGGAATTTTCTGCTCACTTGTCTCCCTCGTCGTAAAAATCATGGGCATTGTGCGCAAACCCTTTGACTATTTGTTTAAAATCCTTATAAATTTAATTGATTTTTTGAAAAAGCTCTTCCAAAAATCTGTTTTCAGGTATAAAATGAGGGTTAACGAAAAAAAAGCCAATGTTAAGAAATCCTCAACACCGCCGAACAACGGGAGGGCTGATATCCATGAAGTTCAAACGGACCGGTCTCATCACAAAAATCGTCATTCTAGCAATCATGGTTTACGCGGGAATAACCTTAGTAGCACTGAAGGTTCAGGTGTCAGACGCCCGAGCGCAGCGCGACGAGCTGCAAACTCAGGTCGACGGGGAACTTCAAAAAAACACTGAGCTCCAGTACGCGATTGATCACAGCACAGACCCCGATACACTCGAGGATATTGCCAGAAGCAAGCTCGGGCTCGTAAAACCCGGCGAGAAGATTTTTTACGACGTTAACAACTGAATCCCCACGCATACATAGTCGGACCTATCGAACAAAACAGGAGGACAAAGCTCTTATATGCAGCCAACAGTGGGAGAAATTTTTGAGGGCAAGATTACAGGCATAACAAAATTCGGTGCCTTCGTTTCGCTGCCGGACGGTAGCAACGGTCTCGTCCACATTTCGGAGATCGCGAACAACTATGTAAATGACGTTCATGACCATGTATCCGAAGGGCAGACCGTTAAGGTCAAGGTCATCGGGATTAATGAGGCAGGCAAGATAAATCTCTCAATAAAAAAAGCTGAAGCGCCGGGTCCCCGTCCCGAACAGGAGCATGCAATGTCGGCGCGTCCAAGTCAGCCCAGACAAAAAGACTTTTCCCCAAGGCAGGGCTACGCCCAGAAATCATTCAATGCAGGGCCTCCCGCAGAGGCGAGCTTTGAAGATAAGCTCAAGCAATTTATGCAGGATTCCGACAGCCGCATATCGGACAGCCGTATGTACGCAGATAAAAAGGGCAGCTATCGCCGACGCCGCGATTGAAATACTTATAAATGGTATATATGGCAGACACGATATTCCGTGTCTGCCATTTGATTTGAGTCTCAAACCTAAGCGGAGGAAAAAAATGAGAAAATCATCAAGAATCTCTGTGTCAGTAATACTTATTGCTGTCATCCTCGTAATGTCGGTCGCGCCTGTGCTTGCAGCAACACCTTCTATCGACTACGTAGCTTTCGGTGATTCGGTTGCCTCGGGAGTACGCGGAGGCTATAGAGAGACAGGCTCCGATTTCGGATATACGGATCTTATTGCGGCGGATCTAAAAGCAGCGGGCGCTCTCGGCAGTTTTAACGAAGACTTTTGCGTTTCTGGAATAACGGCTAAACTGCTCGCAGCAAACACCGCTGTCCTTAACGACACGACTTCTGTCGGATATAAGCTCGTTAAAAACGCCGAAATCGCGACACTGGATGTAGGCGGCAACGATCTGCTGGCTCCGATTTATGCATACGTTAAGACTCTGACTGCCGGCGCGATGCCCGATATGGCAAAAATCAAGGAAATTCTGACCTCCATAGGCAAGAGCGTCAATGACGGCGTAACGGCTCCAGCCGTTGAAAAAAACATCGAGACGATACTTCAGAACATCCTGAACGCAAACCCCAATATAAAGATATACGTCATGGGCTACTATAACCCGCTCCCCGTAGCGGCTGCAGTAACGGGTGTCGATCTCGACACTCCGCTCAAGGACTTCAACGTATATATCCAGAAGGCAATTACAAATGTTTCCGCCGCAAATGCGGAAGCTTCCATAACTTATATCGATACGATGACGGCAATGGCCGCAGATTCGAGCGCTTATCTTGTGGCGACCGACATTCATCCGACTGCTGCAGGCTACAAGGCCATCGCCACCGAATTTTGGAAGCAGATTGGACTTCTTGTGCCCTCAGCCGTTACGGCAACCCCGACAAAAGCAAGCGTTCTTGTAAACGGCAAGACCGAGGCTTTTGACGCTTACAGCATCGGCGGCAACAACTACTTCAAGCTCCGCGACATCGCTATGGCACTTTCAGGTAGCACAAAGCAGTTCGGCATCGGCTGGGACGGAAAAACTATTACTCTGAGCTCCGGCTCGGCATACACCTCCGTTGGCGGAGAACTGAGCGTTTACGGAAACACTTCGGATGTCAGCGCGGTTAAGACCGCTTCGAGCGTCTATCTTGACGGAAAGCTTTTGAGCTTGACGGCCTACAACATTAATGGAAACAATTATTTCAAGCTGCGCGATCTAGGCTCGTCTATAAATTTCGGCATCGGCTGGGACTCGGCGACAAGCACGATAAGCATTGATACGACTAAAGACTACACCGAATAAAACTGATAAAGATAGGAAGAGCCACCCAAATCGGGCGGCTCTTCCTATTTTTATCAGAAGCTGGCTTCCAAAATATTTTTAACGTCCTCATGCGTCAGCGTCCTGTAGCCGCTCTTTAAGAGATTCGTGCTCTCTGCAATCTCAGAAAGCTTCGACTTGTCGGGTATACCCAGCTCGCGCAGAGAGGTCGCAGCACCGATTTCTCTAAAGAACGCTTCAAGCCTGTCTATGCCCTCGAGGGCCGTCTCTTCATCGGTTTTGCCCTTCGGGTCGACGTCCCAGACATTAACGGCGTAATGCACGAACTTTTGAAGTCCGTCCTTGCAGATGAATCTATAATACGAAGCGGAAACTGCCGCAAGTCCCATTCCGTGAGCAACGTCGTAATACGCTCCAAGCTGATGCTCTATCTGATGGACTTCCCAGTCCTGCGCCTTGCCGACGCCGAGCATGTCATTGAGCGCAAGTGTCGCTCCCCACATTATATTGCTCCTCGCATCGTAGTCTTTGGGGTTTTTAACCGCAATGCGAGCGTTTTTAACTATGCTCTTCATCAGCGCCTCGTTCAAATCATCAGAGACGTTGTCGTCTTCCCCGCTGAAATAAAGCTCCATCAAGTGACTCATGATGTCACAGACGCCACTGACCATCTGATACTGCGGCAGGCTGTAGGTAAAGGTCGGGTCAAGGATTGAAAACATTGGATACACATAAGGAGAATTAAAGCCTGCCTTGACCTTGATTTCCTCATTTGTGATAACCGCGTTCCCGTTCATTTCAGAGCCAGTGCCGACCATTGTCAGCACTGTGCCGATACGAAGAGCCTTTGGCGCTTTTTTATGTGCTTTATAGAGCACATCCCAAAAATCCTCCTCCACGACTGCGCCGACGGCGATTGCCTTGCAGCAGTCGATAACAGAGCCGCCGCCGACGGCAAGGATGAAATCGATGTTGTTTTCTTTGCAGAGCGCAACACCCTCGCGAACCTTTGCCGCCGTGGGATTCGGCATGATACCTGAAAGCTCTGTCACATTTTTCCCGCAGTCGGCAAGAATTTTTATTACTGATTCGTATATGCCTTCTCTTTTGATAGCGCCTTTTCCGTAGGCGAGCAAAATATTTTTTTCGCAGGATCGAAGCTCATCGGCGAGCTTATCGAGGGCCCCCTCACCGAATACTATCCTTGTATGATTGCGGTACTGAAAACTCTTCATGCTATTCTCCTTTGAATATGCTAATTATTTTACAACGACATTTTCGCTCCCCAGCAGCTGCTTGAGCTCACAAATTAGCGAATCATGTATCATACATTTTGCGGAAAGCCGCATTTTAGTGTCCTCACAATAGATTATCATTCGCTCTTCTCCCTCGAACATTACAAGTATCTTTTCGACCTTTTTCAGTCTCGGGTCTTCCTTTGAAGGCAATTTAATCCAAAGCGTTTTTTCTTCCTTCGGCTTTTCCTCGCGGTTAAGTGGTTCAAGGTCCGTCATCGGGCGGAGAGTTTCGACCATGAGCTGCGGTTCTTTTTCGTCGCGGACGGAGATATGTCCCTTGACTACGATGGGGGCGTTTTCCTTAATGTATCCGCCGCTCACATCAAGAACGCGCTGAAACGCGATGAGCTCAATCGTGCCGGTGGCGTCCTCAAGCTGGATATACGCCATGAGGCTGTTGTTACGTGTCGTTTTCGTTTTAGAGGCGGCGATGACCCCTGCAAGCGTCAGAAATTGCCCGTCCGCAAAAGATGTCGGTCCGCCCTCCTGTGAAAAATCGTTTATTATCGTGGCAATCGGGACAGCTCCGGCGTGCCTTGCGGCAGCACGGTATTCGTCCATAGGGTGCCCCGTGAGATACAGCCCCGTTGTTTCCTTCTCCATCGCCATAAGTTCGCTCGGGGTGAATTCGGGTATATCCGGCATCTGAGTTTCCGTAACTGACGGACTATCCTCGCTGTCCTGTCCCATAGAGAACAAATCCAGCTGCCCGTCAATATTTTTTCTCGCGGAATCGTTCACGCCATCTATAACCTTATCGGCAACTTTCATGAGCTGGCTACGCTTATAGCCAAGAGAGTCGAACGCGCCGGCGCGTATCAGACCTTCGACCGCGCGTCTATTGAGGTCGCGGCCAATGAGCCTGCGGCAGAATTCATCGAAGCTCCGGAACTTTCCCTCTGTCTCTCTGCTCTCGACGAGCGCGTTTATAAAGCCGCGCCCGATGTTCTTTATCGCGACGAGACCGAAGCGGATATTCTCACCCGAAACAGTGAAGTCTGCCTCCGATTCGTTGACATCCGGCGGCAGGAGCTTTATTCCCCAATCTCTGCACTCGGCTATATATTCCGCAACCTTCGTGGGGCTGTCGAGAACGGAGGATAGAAGGGCCGCCATGTATTCGCGGGAATAGTGCAGCTTCATATAGGCTGTTCGGTAGGCGACAATTGCATAAGCTACCGCATGCGCCTTGTTAAAGGCGTAGTTCGCAAAATCCAGTATCTCATCATAGATACTGCCGGCAATCTCTTCGGAAACGCCGTTTGCAACCGCGCCCGCAATATTACGTTCCGGATCGCCATGAATAAAGGAGTCTCTCTCCTTTTTGATTTCCTTCTCTTTTTTCTTGGACATAGCCCTGCGAATCATGTCCGCCTGACCGAGCGAGAAGCCCGCGAGCTTTTTGAATATCTCGATGACCTGCTCCTGGTAGACTATGCATCCGTAGGTGATTTCGAGGATGTCGCGCAGAAGCTCGTGCTTGTAGCGAATCTTCTGCGGATTTGAACTGCACTCGAGAAAGCGCGGTATGCTCTCCATCGGTCCCGGGCGGTAGAGCGCGATGACCGCCGTAATATCTTCAATCGAGCGCGGCTTGAGACCTGTGCAGACCGATGTCATACCAGTGCTTTCAAGCTGGAAAACGCCCTCAGTGCGCCCTTGAGAAAGCATCTCGAAGGTGGCCTTGTCATCGTCAGGCTCATTGGCAACATCAAAATCCGGCTGCTTTCTGCGAACAATCTGATTGGCTCTTTCAAGAACGGTCAGGTTTCGCAGACCCAAAAAGTCCATTTTAAGAAGTCCCAGCTCCTCAAGCGTCGTCATCGGGAACTGGCAAACAACTGATTCGTCGTTTTTCGCAAGCGGAACGTATTCATAAACCGGCTTTCCCGAAATAACGACGCCTGCCGCATGTGTGGAGGCATGGCGCGGCATGCCCTCAAGCGCTCTTGCGGTGTCCACGAGTTCCTTTATGCGGTAGTCGCCCTCGTACATTTCGCGGAGCGGTTTTGAGAGCTTGAGAGCCTCGTCAAGCGTTATGCCGAGTGCAAAAGGAATCTGTTTTGCTACAGCGTCGCATTCGGCATAGCTTATACCCAGCGCGCGCCCCACGTCGCGGACTGCCGCCCTTGCCGCCATGGTGCCGAAGGTTACAATCTGCGCGACATGGTCGGAGCCGTATTTGCGCGTCACATATTCAATGACCTCACCCCTGCGCTCAACGCAGAAGTCGATATCTATATCGGGCATGGAAATACGTTCGGGGTTCAGAAAGCGCTCAAAAAAGAGGCTGTATTTAATTGGGTCGACATCGGTAATTTCAAGGCAGTAGGACACAATGCTACCTGCCGCCGAGCCGCGCCCGGGGCCGACAGGTATGCCCTGCGCTTTCGCGTATCCGATAAAATCCGAAGTGATGAGAAAATAGTCCGTAAAGCCCATTTTATGTATCATTTCGAGCTCATATGCGAGCTGAGCACGGAGCTTTTTTATCTCGTCTTCAGCGTTATCAAGGCTGTAAACATGTCCGTATCGTTTCTCAAAACCTCGGTCACAGAGCTTTTTCAGGTAGTCAAAGCCATCCGTCTCCCCAATCGGAAGCGGGAAGTTGGGCAGGTGGTAATGCCCAAACTCAAAATCAAAATTGCACTGCTCAGCAATAATGCTTGTGTTGTCGGCGGCCTCGGAAATTTCGGGAAATTCCGAAAACAGCTCCCGCATCTCATCCTCTGACTTGAGGTAAAACTCGCTCCCTTGGAACTTCATGCGGTCGGGGTCATCAACCGTCTTGCCCATCTGAATGCACATCAGAACGTCCTGATTGCGCGCGTCCTCCTTTTTAAGGTAATGCGCGTCATTCGTCAGAACAAGAGGTATTCCTGTTTCGTGGTGAAGCTTTATAAGTCCCTCCGCCGCAATGCGCTCCTCGCGTATTCCGTGAGATTGCAGCTCAAGATAAAAGCCGTCTTTCCCGAAAAGCTCAGCTAGTTCAAGCGCTCGCTCCTTCGCGTCCGAATAGTCGCCCTTTATAATTTTCTGCTGTACCTCGCCCGCTACACAGCCTGAAAGGCAAATTAGTCCCTCCGAGTGCTCGTGAAGCAGCTGCCAGTCGATGCGCGGCTTAACGTAAAAGCCTGTTGTAAAGCCCTCGCTGACGAGATAGCAGAGGTTGTGATAGCCTGTCTCATTTTTGCAAAGAAGTATTAGGTGGGAATAACCGCTGTCGGGCCCATATTCCCTGTCCGTTCTCGAGCGCGGCGCGACATATACCTCACAACCGATTATCGGCTTGATGCCTGCTTTCTTCGCCGCCTTATAGAAAGCCACAGCGCCGTACATGACGCCATGGTCTGTTATCGCAAGCGCAGTCTGTCCGAGATTTTTGGCGCACTCAGCCATACTATCGATACGGCAGGCGCCGTCCAGAAGACTGAATTCGCTATGGACGTGCAGGTGAACAAACGACATGGCTTACGCTCCTTTGTTCTAGTTTATTAGCCCAGATACTCCGTCAGTCTGCGGAGCCTGTGGCTGATGCAGGATTTACTGACAGGAGGGATGGCGAGCGCGGCAAGATCGGTAAGGCTCGCCTCGGGATTTGCAATGCGCAGGAGCGCGGCTTCGCGCAGCTTGTCCGGAAGCTCGTCAAGCCCCGATGTACGCTCGATACGGCGTATTGCCTCAAGCTGGTCCTGAGCCGCGAGAACGATTTTGTCGGCATTCGCGCTGTCACAATTGACGCGCCTGTTCACAGCGTTGCGCATATCCTTTTCGACCTTTGCGGACATAATGTCCATCGCCGAAACAGGCGCTCCAATCAGCGTGAAAAAGTCCTCGATTGACTCGGACTGCTTGAAATAAATGACATAATTCCCGCCGCGCGATGCATCCTTTGGTGAAAACCCAAGCTCCAGAAGTATCGAAAAAGTTTCGCGTGACACGTTGTAGTGGTCGGTCACTACCTCTAGATGATAGCTTTTGGAGGGATCCGTTATACTCCCACCCGCGAGAAAGGCTCCGCGCAGGAAGGAGGCCTTGCAGCAGTTTTCCTCAATGGCGCCCAAATTCACATGGTGGGCAAGTATCCCCTTTGCCTCATAGCCGTAGGCCGCAAAAATCTGGCGGATGTGTTCTCTGTTTGTGATTGAAAGAGTTTGCTTTCCAACTATGTCGGTGGAAGGCACGCAGTCGAATCCCACATTGAAGGCTCTTTTAAATAGCTTAGGCAAGCGCTCGGCAAATAGTAAGCTGGAGGTCACAATTCTTATCTCGTCAGCCGTGAACATGTTGCAGTAAAGCAAAATTCCGTAGGCTTCCGCCAAAGCACAGCAGTGCTTCTGAATTTGGATTCTGCAGAGCTCCGCTTTCGTATCCGACGAAAATGACATGCGCTCACCTCCTTAACTGCAAAATTTAAAATTGTTATCCAAATATCCTGGTCGGAGATTTTTCTCTGTAAAGATCCATAATCTCGTCGGCAAGGCGCTGTGGATTATGCCTTGCAAAACCGTCGGTGCAGTCGAGCATTGGCCGCAGTATCGTTGTCACCCCGAGCCTTTCGAGCTCCGTAATGTCAACGACTGTGCGGGACGCGCCCTGTTCCCTGTAACGGGCGGCTACGTCATCAGGCAGCTGTGTAGAGTTAGCCAGACAATAATCGAAAAGCTTTCTCTTTGAATGTGAGAATAGAGCTCTCACATGGTCTGAGGCTGTATAGCTCTCCGTTTCTCCGTCCTGCGTGGAAACGTTAAGTACATAAATTTTGAGAGCGTCTGAGCCTTCAATCGCTTCCGCCACGCCTTTAGTCAATAGGTTCGGAATAATGCTCGTATACAGACTGCCCGGACCAAGAATGATTAGCTCCGCGTTTTTTATGGCGTCGAGGCTCTCTTTCAGGGCAGGGGGATTCTCGGGAATGAGTGCAAGCTTCGTAATCCGCCCGTTGGTTTGCTTTTTGTGTTCAGCTATCTTCGTTTCGCCGAAAACCTCCGTCCCGTCGTCAAAGCACGCCTTAAGACGAACGTCCTCTGTTGTTACGGGAAGCACCCTTCCCGTAATAGCCAGAACCTCGCTCAGCCTGCACACTGCTTCATAGAAGGAGCCTGAAATGTCGTTGAGGGCGGCCAGAAACAGGTTTCCCATGCTCTGTCCCTTAAGCGCGCCCTCCGTGAAGCGGTAGCCCAGAAGCTGCTCCATGGTCGGCTCCGTATTCGCGAGAGCCTGAAGGCAGTTGCGCACATCTCCGGGAGGCGGCATACCCAGCTCGTCTCTAAGTGTTCCTGAAGAGCCCCCGTCGTCCGCCATTGTAACTATCGCTGTAAGTTTGCTTGTGTGGAGTTTTAAGCCCCTCAGCATATTTGAAAGACCCGTACCGCCCCCGATAACGACGATGGACGGTTCCGCTATTTGCCTTACCATTAAAACCTCTCATTCACCGCGGGCAAAATTAAAGCCGCGGGCAGGCTTAATTACGTCTTACGTACAGCGTTATTTCTGGATATCCCTGTTAATGTTCTGAGCCGCGTAGCCCAGACCTTCAATATAGTCTGTAAGCGCCTTTGCAATGGCGACGGAACGGTGGTGACCGCCCGTACAGCCGATTGATATTGAAAGACTCATCTTGCCCTCCTCCACATAGAGAGGAAGAAGGAACTTCGTAATATCCTGAAGTTTCGCAAAGAACTCTTTAGTCATCTCGTTTTGCATAACAAAGCGGCTCACGGCCTCGTCCAGTCCGTTCAGTTCTCGAAGCTCAGATACATAGAAGGGGTTCGGCAGGAATCTGACGTCGAAAACGAGATCGCTTTCGAGCGGAATACCATATTTGTAGCCAAAGGACATAATGTTGACAACGATCTTCCGCTTAGAATCTCCGCCCACAAAAAGGCGGAATATCTCGCTCTGAAGCATGCCAAGTGTTAGGTTTGAGGTATTTATTATATAGTCAGCTCTCTCGCGGACAGGCTCGAGGAGCTTTATCTCGCTCATAATGGCGTCCTCAACTGTGGAGCCCGGAACCGTCAGCGGATGACGCCGGCGCGTTTCCTTGTAACGCTTGACTATGATATCGGGGTCAGCCTCCACGAATATTATTCGATAATCGCAGCCGAGATCCCAGAGTCCGTCCAGCACCTCGAAAAGCTCATCAAAATTCGCCCTCTCGCGTATATCCGTAACAAGCGCTACCTTTTCATATCGCTCGCCGGCGGCAAGGCATATCTGCGCGAATTTAGGTATTAGCGCGATGGGCATATTGTCGACGCAGTAATAGTCAAGGTCCTCAAGGATATCCGCAGCGCGGGACTTTCCCGCGCCCGAAAGACCCGATATAATCAGAAATTCCATTTCCAAGTTCCTCTCTATCCCATTCAGACATTCTCGATAATTTTAACTTCAGGTTCAAGCATTATCTCCGAGCATTTGTAAACTGTTTCCTTTATGTGCTCAATTAGTTTGATAACATCGTCAAAGGTCGCGCCGCCGCGATTTATAACAAATCCCGCGTGCTTTTCCGAAACCTGTGCCCCTCCGATTGCAAAACCCTTGAGCCCGGCCTCTTCGATTAGCGCTGCGGCGTAGCCGTTTTCAGGTCTTTTAAAGGTGCTTCCGGCGGAGGGTTTATCGAGCGGCTGTGAGCTTCTCCGTTTATCAGAAAGCTCGCGCATCCTGCTCAATATCTCTTCCTCATTGCCCTTTTCGAGCCGCAGCAAACAGCCTAAGACAACATTGTCAGTATCGGAAAACGCGGTGTGTCTGTAAGTGAAATCGAGTTCCTCTATCGGCTTTTCGCGTAGTATAAGGTTCGCATCCAAAAAAGTGACCGAGCGGACAACCTGCTTCATCTCTCCACCGTAAGCTCCGGCGTTCATACTCGCAGCGCCTCCCAGCGTGCCCGGAATGCCGTGGGCAAATTCAAGCCCTGTCAGCGAGAAATGCGCGCATTCTAAAGCGAGCTTCGCAAGGCTCACACCGCAGCGGGCGTAAACTCCCGTTTCCCCACGTCTTTCGACTGCGCTCATCCCGTCCGACATCTTAATTACGAATCGGCGGAGCGGAGCATCCGTTACGAGAAGATTCGTGCCGTTGCCGATTATAAGCGGCTTCACACCTTTTTCGCGGAGTAATTTACAGAGTGCTTCCGTTTCTTCAACAGACGACGGCAGAGCCATCGCAGTTGCATCCCCGCCGATTCGAAATGAGCAGTGATTTTTCATCGGCTCGTTTTCGCGTAGCTCGAGCATAGGAAGCTTCGCCGCAAGTTCCTGTGTAAGGAGAGCAAAATCGTCCATAAACGCTCCTTTTATAAAAAATATCAGAATAAATCGTTATCAATGCACTGGTCGTGCATACGTTCGAGGTCCTGCGCCGCGTTATAGCCGAGCTTTTTCTGGCGATTATTCATCGCGGCAAGCTCAAGAATGACGGCGAGGTTTCGACCGGGACGGACAGGGATCGTGACGCTCGGCACTGCTACGCCGAGTATTTCGGTGCATTCCTCCTCGACTCCGAGCCTGTCATAGGGCTTGTAATCTTCCCAATTTTCGAGATTTACCACAAGGTGTATCGTCTGAGTCGATTTGACGGCGCCGACGCCGAAAATAAAACGCGCATTCACAACGCCCAAGCCTCGGAATTCCATATAGTGCCGAATGAGCGCAGGCGCTTCTCCGACAAGATTGTTATGGGCAATCCTTTTTATCTCAACCGCGTCGTCCGCTATCAGTCTGTGTCCTCGCTTAATGAGCTCCAGAGCGGTTTCGCTCTTTCCTATGCCGCTGTCACCGGTGATAAGGAGTCCTTCGCCGTAGACCTCGACCAGCACGCCGTGTATCGTCTTGCGCGGGGCAAGATGGACATGCAGCGAGCTTATGAGCTGAGCCATAAATTCCGAGGTGTCCATATCCGATGTGAAAACATTTACATCGTACTTTTCGGCAAGCTCATAAAGCTCCGGAAGCGGCATAACATGATGGCAGACAACCAGAGCGCAGGGGCGCCGCATAATTAACCCTTCCACCGCCTTGTATCTCGCCTCAGCATCGAGCCTTTCCAAAAACGTGTGCTCCTGCTTTCCGGAAACGAGCATACGCAGCGGATCGAAATACTCGAAAAAACCAGCAAACTGGAGTCCCGGTCTGCTGACCGCCATACTGTATATCCTTGCCGTTTCATAGTCCTTCGAAACATGGACTATATTCAGTTCATGCTCTTTGACCAGCTGACAAAGCAGCACCGAATAATCCTCCGTCATACCTTGCACCCGCCTTAAACTTTGTATCATTATTTTATATATTATAGCACGGCCTAGTCCCTTTTTCCAGTATATAATATCCTTAATACAGAAACAGTAAAAGCGCCGCTTTTTAGCGGCGCTTTTACTATATACATGAAATTATAACCGTTTATATTACACAGCGCGGGTCACATTGCCGCTGCGCATGCAACGGGTGCAAACGTAGACATGCTTAGGTGTCCCGTCCACTATGGCCTTGACGCGTTTTACGTTGGGCTTCCATGTACGGTTGGAACGTCTGTGAGAGTGGCTTACCTGGATACCGAAAGCAACACCCTTACCGCAAATTTCACACTTTGCCATCTTTAGCTGCACCTCCTCTAAGAATATGAGCCATTTAGTCGAATATCGACTCAGACGAATAGCTTTATAATAATAGCAGAACGTAAACATAATTGCAAGAATAATTTTAAATTTTCCGCAAAGAAAAATTAAGTACCTCCATACCAGTACGTAACAGCCATTTTTTATAGATGTCTGAAATTAAAAGAGAATATGATCTGCCGCTCAAAGTCCAGTCTTGTTTAAAATATGAATAAACTGTCAATTCGTTTGTTAAAAGTATTGACTTTTTGGGGTCACAGTGCTAAATTAGCACTCAGAAGGCGAGAGTGCCAGCGCTCTCTATCCGAGAGTGCTATTCTTCATTAAAAACCGGGGGGGAGCGTGCACTTTGGAAATCAGTGACCGTAAGAAGAAGATACTGACAGCCGTCATTGACGAATACATTGCAACTGCTGAACCCGTCGGTTCAAAGTCGATTGTTGAGTCGGGCGTTCTTGATCTGAGCAGCGCGACGATTCGCAACGAAATGGCAGAGCTCACGGCGATGGGTTTTCTCGAACAGCCCCACACTTCCGCAGGTCGTATTCCCTCGCCCCAGGGCTATCGGCTCTATGTCAACGAGCTTATGGAGCGTCAGCGCCTTTCGATTGATGAAACGGACGCCATAAACGACAGCCTAAGCCAAAAAATGAAGCAGCTCGATAAGATGATGAGCGACATAGGAAAACTTGCTTCCTCGATGACACAGTATCCCTCCGTTGCCTTGGCAGCGCCTGTAGCATCGACGATAAAACGCTTTGACCTCATATATGTCGACTTCAACACCTTCATAGCCGTCGCAATGCTCTCAAACGACGCGGTGCATAACAAACTCATTCACCTGCCCTTTTCGGTAGATCAGGGCATGATAGTGCGTCTTGCCTCCGTGTTCAACACAAACTTTGTCGGCATTCAAGAAGAGAAAATAACGCCGGCACTGATAGGCTCCGCGGAACGCGCCTGCGGTGACACGATGGGGCTCGTTTCCGTCATTGCCGCTTTCGCTATCGATACGCTTGGAAAGGCGAAAGAGGGGAAGGCTATTGTCACCGGCGCTTCGCACCTATTACGTCTGCCGGAATTTCGTGATCCCGACAAAGCTCATGAGGTTATGAGCTATCTTTCCGACAGCGAGCATCTTCTGGGACTGCCGAACGACGGCTCGGACGACGACATTCAGGTTATTATCGGTCCCGAAAACGTCGCAAAGGAGCTCAAGGACTCCTCGGTCGTCATAGCGAGGTACAACGCGGGAGACAACATGAAAGGTATAATCGGCATTGTCGGCCCAACCCGTATGGACTATTCCGGTGTTGCCGCAAAGCTCCGCTATATCGCTGAAGGTTTAAGCCACGTTCTGGCAATGCCCGAGGCTCCGCGAGGCTTTGAGAAACTGCAGATAAAGGAGATGAACACAAATGAGCATGAAGAAGACGTCTGATCCGAAAGAAGAAAAAGAAGGAACGACGGCGGAGAAAGCTCCCGAAACAAGCGAAATGAGTGGAAAAGCCGAGGAAACAAAATCAGACAAAAAAACGGATAAGATAAAGGACAAAGAATACGCCGAGCTGAAAAAGGTGCAGGAAGAGCTTGCTGCCGAAAAGGAAAAATATCTGCGGATGCTTGCAGAATACGATAACTTCCGTAAACGCAGTCAGAAAGAGCGTGAAAGCACTTATTCCGATGTGCGTGCGGACACAGTTACAAAATTTCTTCCCGTTTACGACAACCTTGAGCGTGCGCTCAAAACGGAAACGGCGGATGAGGCCTATCGACGCGGTGTCGAAATGACACTGACTCAGTTCAGGGAGATCATCGAAAAGCTCGGCGTCTGCGAGATAGGAGCCGGCACCGGCACAAAGTTTGACCCTGAAATCCACAACGCCGTGATGCACGTTGAGGACGAAAACTTTGGCGAGGGCATCATCACGGAGGAATTCCAGAAGGGCTTCAAGCTGGGCGACAAGGTTATACGCTGCAGCATAGTTAAAGTCGCAAATTAAATGCTGATCAGAGAGAAAATCTCTCATTAGAAATAAGTTAATCACAAGAAGAATCAAATTCACATATTCATATCAGGAGGAATTCAAAATGGGTAAAATTATCGGAATAGATTTAGGAACTACGAACAGCTGCGTTGCAGTTATGGAAGGCGGCGAATCCGTTGTTATCGCGAACGCCGAAGGCAACAGAACAACTCCTTCAGTCGTTGCGTTTTCAAAGACAGGCGAGCGCCTTGTAGGACAGGTTGCAAAGCGTCAGGCAGTCACGAATCCCGACCGCACGATAAGCTCCATAAAGCGTGAAATGGGCACGAACTACAAGGTCACCGTGGACTCAAAGTCCTACACTCCGCAGGAAATATCTGCGATGATACTTCAAAAGCTCAAGGCGGATGCCGAAAGCTATCTAGGAACCACCGTCACCGAAGCCGTCATCACCGTTCCTGCATACTTCTCCGACGCCCAGCGTCAGGCGACAAAGGACGCAGGACGTATCGCAGGTCTTGACGTTAAGCGTATCATAAACGAACCGACAGCCGCAGCTCTCGCCTACGGCATCGATAAGGAATCCGATCAGAAGATCATGGTCTATGACCTCGGCGGCGGTACCTTCGACGTATCCGTCCTTGAAATCGGCGACGGCGTAATCGAAGTCCTCGCAACCGGCGGCAACACCCGTCTGGGCGGCGACGATTTCGACGAGTGCGTCACAAAGTACCTCACTGAGGAATTCAAAAAAGCCGAAGGCGTTGACCTCTCCACTGACAGAGTCGCTCTCCAGCGTCTGCGCGAGGCAGCCGAAAAAGCGAAGATTGAGCTTTCGGGCGTAACCACTTCAAACATAAATCTCCCTTATATCACCGCTGACGCTACAGGTCCCAAGCACCTCGACGTAACACTCACGAGAGCAAAGTTCAATGAGCTTACACATCATCTGGTCGAAAAGACCGTCGGTCCCGTCCGTCAGGCACTCTCCGACGCGGGACTTTCCGCAGGCGAACTTTCCAAGGTTCTCCTCGTCGGCGGTTCGACCCGTATCCCCGCTGTTCAGGACATGGTTAAATCCCTTACGGGAAAAGAAGGCTTCAAGGGCATCAACCCCGATGAGTGCGTCGCAGTCGGCGCGGCTATCCAGGGCGGCGTTCTCGGCGGCGACGTTGAAGGCATTCTGCTTCTCGATGTTACCCCGCTTTCCCTCGGTCTTGAAACTCTGGGTGGCGTCTGCACAAAGCTTATTGAGCGCAACACCACGATTCCGACGAAGAAGAGCCAGATATTCTCCACTGCTGCCGATAACCAGACCAGCGTTGAAATTAACGTCCTTCAGGGCGAGCGCGAGATGGCTCAGTATAACAAGAGCCTCGGCCGCTTCCACCTTGACGGTATCGCTCCGGCACGCCGCGGTGTACCTCAGATTGAAGTCACCTTTGATATTGACGCGAACGGCATCGTAAACGTATCCGCGAAGGATATGGGAACGGGCAAGCAGCAGAACATAACAATTACCGCATCCTCCAACCTCTCTAAGGACGATATTGAAAAGGCAGTCAAGGAAGCGGAGCAGTTCGCAGCCGAAGACGCAAAGCGCAAGGAAGAAATCGACGTCCGCAATCAGGGCGATCAGATGGTCTACCAAACCGAAAAGACCATCTCCGAAATGGGCGACAAGATAGACTCTGCCGATAAATCCGAAGTCGAAGCGGCTCTCGCGAAGCTCAAGACCGCTCTTTCCGGAACAGACACCGCTTCAATCAAGGCGGCAACAGAAGAACTCACTCAGGCCTTCTATAAGGTCAGCGAGAAGCTCTATTCCCAGAGCGGCGCTCAGGGCGGCTGCGGAGACCCGAACTGTGACTGCGGCGGAAACGGAGACTGCAATCACGACCACAAGGGCGGTGCGGACGGACAATATTACGATGCCGACTATGAAGTAGTTGACGACGACAACAAAAAGAAATAGAATGGTCCCAGCTTACTCAAGGGCGCACTTATGTGCGCCCTTGAGCCGACAACTTTTTTGATGGGCTGGCAGAGGTCTGAAAGTCTGTTTTTATGGATTTTCTGAAACTCTGACCATTTTATGAAAAGGATACTTATTTATGGCAGATAAAAGGGATTATTACGAGGTTCTGGGACTTAAAAAGGACGCCCAGGACAGCGATATAAAAAAAGCATACCGAACACTTGCAAAGGAAAATCACCCGGATTTGAACCCGGGTGACGCTCAAGCGGAAGCCCGCTTCAAGGAGATTGCCGAAGCCTATGCGGTTTTGTCCGATCCCGAGAAAAAGGCGAAGTACGACCAGTATGGACACGCGGCCTTTGACCCCTCAATGGGCGGTACCGGATTTGATTTCGGTGACATTTTCGGTGACCTGTTCGGCGGAATGTTCGGCGGCGGAAGACAGCGACCGCAAAACGGCCCGATGCAGGGTGAGAGTATACGCACCGGCATAACCATCACCTTTGAGGAGGCTGCTTTCGGCTGCGAAAAGGAACTCAGCATCGCGCGCATTGAGGAGTGTTCGGACTGTAAGGGTACGGGCTGCGCCGCAGGAACGACCGCCGAGATTTGCTCCGACTGCAAGGGTCGCGGTGTAGTTCAACAGCAGCAGCGCACCCCCTTCGGTATGATTTCGACATCTTCCACCTGCCCGCACTGCAGAGGCACAGGCAAAATTATTCATCAGCCCTGCGAGACTTGCCGCGGTAACGGTTCAGTCCGAAAGCAACGTAAGGTTTCTGCCAACATCCCCGCCGGCATAGACGATGGGCAGACCATCGTTTTGCGCGGACTTGGCAGCGCGGGCAAAAACAACGGTCCGATGGGCGACCTACTTGTAACCGTAGGCGTGCGACCCCACCCGCAGTTCAAGCGCGACGGCTCCTCAGTACTGTTTACCCAGCCGATATCCTTCGTACAGGCTGCGCTCGGCGCTGAGCTTGAGATACCGACGCTCGACGGGAAGATTAAATATTCCATTCCCGAGGGCACTCAAACCGGTACAGTTTTCCGTCTCAAGGAGCTTGGCATACCCTTTATCCGCGGAAAGGGCCGCGGCGATGAGTTCGTCACAGTTAAGGTCGTAACGCCTGAAAATCTTGGCGAGGCTCAGAAGCAGCTTTTGCGTGAATTTGCGAAAGCAACCGGCGAGCCCGCATCCGCTCCTTCGTCCGCTCCGTTCGGCAAAAAGAAGAAAAAATAGCTTCACATTAATGGCGGCCGTCAGGTTTTCTGACAGCCGCCCTGTTTTTTTATACCTTTCGGCTGCATTTTATTACCTGTCGGCAGTTGAAAAGCACCTGATGCCGATATCCTCTTTTCATTTTCAGGATAATCATATATACTTTCACCATAAGAGGTGATCAGATGAAGGTTCATATCGAGGTAGACAGCTCCATGCCGGAAGACGAGATTCTTATCCGCTGCGGCCGCGCGGACGGGAACATTCAGGATATCTGCCGCTTACTCCTTGAAAACGGCTCTTGCGAGCCAAGTATCACTTTTTTCAAGGAAAACATGGAGTTCTATTTCCCGCTGAACAATGTGCTGTTTTTTGAAACTGACGGCGAGCGCATTTACGCCCATACAGAGGACGACGCCTACCTGATCAAGCACCGGCTTTACGAACTGGAAAACATGCTTCCCCGCAATTTTGTGCGGGTATCAAAATCCGCCATTGTGAACGCGGCGAAGGTCTACTCCGTCGCTCGAAACTTAACCTCGGCGAGCCTGATTCAGTTTTCGGAAAGCCACAAGCAGATATACGCCTCGAGAAATTATTATAAGTATTTGCAGCAGAGGCTGCAGGAAAGGTGAAAATAATATGAAAAATCGGAACTGGTTTTGGGGCATTTTCTTTTTAGCCGCAGGATTTTTTATTGTAGCAAATCAGCTCGGAGGCTTCGTGCAGCTTGGTTTCTGGAGCATCGCGGCTTCGGTGCTGCTCGCAGCGACATTAATAGGCAGTCTTATTAAACTTAATTTCTTTGGAGCACTGGTCTCGGCAGCGCTGCTCTACGCTATCTATCAGGAGCCGCTGGGTTGGCCGTCCGTATCGGTATGGCTATTGCTTCTCACAGCTGTTCTCGTTTCAATCGGGCTCAGTATGATTTTCCAAAACAGGATACACAGGCACTGTAGCAAATGGAATCATTGCGGAGAGAACTACGCAGTCCGCGGTCCCTCGGATGAATATGTCGACGGAGACAGCGTGTCAATCAGCGAGAGCTTCAACGAAGTCTCCAAGTATCTTCACGCAGAATGCCTAAGGCAGGCGAACATCTCCTGCTCCTTTGGAAAACTCAATGTGTTTTTCGATAATGTAAAGCTCAGTCCGAACGGAGCGGAAGTCTATGTCGATGTAAGCTTCGGGAAAATTGAGCTGTATCTGCCGAAGGGATGGCGTGTCATTGATCAGGTCCATACCTCTGCCGGTGCCGTAAGCAACACCCCCCGCGTCGGAGCCGCGTCTCCAGATGCGCCCACATTGACGGTGAAGGGTCGCGTGTCCTTCGCGAACCTTGAATTCCGGTATGTGTAAGCATAGATTTATAACTACTATATATAAAGACGCGGCGCAGTTCTCAGAAACTGCGCCGCGTCTTTTATTTTCAACTCCGCGCCCGTCTCTGCGCACGTTCTTCACGCTTTTCCGCTTTCTGCTTCTCTCTTTCGCAGAAGGGCGGGTGCTTTTTATGCTCCGCGTGGTAGGCGCGGCACTCGTCGCATTTTCCGTGCCGCAGGCAGTTCTTTTTCGGGCAGGGACATTCCTTTTTTTCTTCCATAGCCTATCTCTTTTCGATATGGAGCAACACCTTTTCCACACGCTGACCGTAGACCTCAAGAACTGTTATCGTAAGGTTTTCGAACTTGAAACTGTCTCCTATTTCGGGGAAGCGGCCGAAGTTCTCGATTGTCCAGCCTCCGACTGTCGCGCTGTCTGTTTCAAAGCTGTCCTCGCTCCGGTCAATCATTTCTAGGAAGTCTGAAATGTTCATGTCGCCGTCCAGCTCAAAGAGGTTCCCTTCGTGCTCTATTACCTCGGGCTCGACTTCATCTGTTTCGTCCCAGATATCGCCGACCAACTCCTCCAGAACGTCTTCCATGGAGACAACGCCCATTGAGCCGCCGTATTCATCCGTTACTATGGCAAGGTGAGTCCTGCTTTTGCGCATCTCAGCAAGGACCGCGGGGAGCTTTACGGTCTTATATACATAGCAGGGCTTAATGAGAAGCGGTCTTAGGTTTATCTCCTCAGTGCTCGTTATCGCCTTAAAAAAGTGGTTGAGATAAAGAATACCGATAATGTTGTCTATGCTGTCCTCATAAACGGGCAGACGCGAATAGGGCGATTTGTCGATTATCTGGAAAATAGTATCCCAGTCATCGTCGATATCGATAGAGACCATATCGACTCTGCTCGTCATAACCTCGCTCGCGGAAATCTCCGAAAAATCGAGAGCCGCCTGCAGAAGCTCGCTTCGCTCCTCATCAATGACACCTTCGTCCTCGACCGTTTCGATAATCGAAAACAGCTCTTCAACGGCGGTCTCCTGCTCATCTGCGGGTTTTTCTCCCTTGAGCGGCTTCATGATAAGGTGGATAAGTGATACCACAAGGAAAACTATGGGTTTTAGGACTATCATCAGTCCACGGACGATGTATGCGTCGTCAATTGCGGTACTGTTCGCGTTTTTCTTTGCGACAATCTTGGGGATCGTTTCGCCAAAAATAATAATCAGAACAGTTAACAAAATCGTTCCGATCGTTGTCGCAAGGGCAGTGTTGCCGTTTGCCGCAATCTCCATGGCCATGATTGAAACGATTGAAGACGCACCAATGTTGACAAGGTCATTAAGAATGAGAACACTGGAAAGCATATCGTCGTAACGGTCATAAATCTTGCATGCAAGCTTGGCCGCTTTGTTGCCGCCCTCGCCGATGCTCTCAAGCCTCATCCTGTTTGCGGAGGAATAGGCCATCTCCGCGCTGGAAGAAAAAGCGGAGAGCATGATGAAAACTACGACAACCACATAATAATAGGGAGATGTCATCTGCCTGCCCCTCCTTCATCATCGTTCTCGGGAGGGAGCGTCACATTCAGCTTGACTATCCTGTTTTGCTTCATTTCCTTCACAGTAACTAAAAGTCCATTATACTCAAAAAAGTCTCCCGCTGTGGGGATGCGGTCAAAGTGCTCAAAGACCCATTCGCCGAGAAGTTTATGCTCGAATTCATAATCTTCGGGGTCTTCGAAGCCGATCAGCTCAAAGCTCTCCTCAATCCCGAGCTCGGGGTCAAGATCATAGCTTCCGTCGGAAAGGAGGACACAGAACTCCTTGACCTCATCGTCCTCGTCCCAGATATCGCCAACAAGCTCTTCGAGGATATCCTCAACCGTAACGATGCCGAGCGTCCCTCCGTAGTTATCGGTGACAATCGCCATGTTTAACCTTTTACGGCTCATTTCGGAAAGGAGCTCGTCTATCTTGGTGCTCTGATGAGCGAAATAAATATCGTCGAGAACGGATCTGACTTCAAGGGCATCGCCCTGTTTGATATAAGCCTTGATAAATCTGCGTATCTGGAGGACGCCAATGATATTGTCGACGCTTCCCTCATAGACGGGAAAACGGCTGTGTCTAGACGACTTGACATACGTCAGTATCTCATTAAGCGGCGTTTCGACGTCGATTGCCGCAACGTCCACACGCGGGGTCACGATGCTCTCGACCGTCACGTCCGCAAACATGAGTGCAGAATGAACAAGGTCGCCTTGCTCGGCGTCTAAATCGCCGTCGTCCTTCATGTTTTCAATTATATCATATAGCTCGTCCTCTGTGACGGTAACCTCGGGATCACTCTTCGTCAGTCTTGCAACCGAACGTCCGATTTTGGTTAGGACATAGGCAATAGGCGTGAAAATGAGCATAAAAAAGTTCAGGGATGCAGCAAGCGAAAGTGAAAAGCGGCAACTGTACTTCTTACCTATGCTCTTCGGGAGCATTTCCCCCACGAAGAAGAGAACGAGGGTAGTTATTATTGCGGAGATGGTAACTGCCGAAATGCCCCATCTTCTTGTAACAAGGACTGTGACCATCGCGGCAACCACAATTTGTACAATATTCGTACCGATAAGTATCGTAGTTATCGCCTTATCGAAATGGTCGAGTATGTACATGGCTTTCTTTGCCCGACGGTCGCCTCTGTCCAGTTCGGATTTAATCTTTATGCGGCTGACGGAGGCAAAAGCCGTTTCAGCCGTCGCGAAATATGAAGCTGCCAGAATCAGCAGCGCAATTATAAACCAGGACAACCAACTGCCCTCATCCATTTCGGATAATCACTCCTTAAAATCTCAGGTAACTTAATGTATATTAACCAATTAATTTTATCACGGTGCATAAGGCAAGTCAATTGAGAGTTTCAGCCGAAAAGGCGCTGTTTTTGGTCATATTACCGCAGTACGAGTATTTCTTTCATCAATAACGGCGGATTTCGGGTGCACATTACGATAAGGATAAGCTCTCGAAAATTTGTTCGGGAGCTTATCCTTTTTACGCTGCTTATTTGACCAGGAAAGCATCGGCAATTTCTGAAATCCTGTCAACATTGTTTACGTAGATAAAGTGAGTGCCGTCCAGTATTTCAAATTTTGCGTTTTCACCGATTCGCTCAAGATGTTTTTGCTGATACTCCTGTGGGGTGATATCCAACTTTTTAAGCTGCGAATTAGAGGTCTCATAGGTCTGCTTTGAAATTATTTTAAAGTAAGGGATCGACTCGGGAAAAGGATGCGCCTTGGTTTGCTTAATAAATTCAACCGAATTAAGCATTTGCTCCAGAACATTGTCGTTCATCGAAAAGCCCGAGAAGCTAATCATGTCATTTATTTCTTTCTCCGTATATCCGCATGAAACGAGTCTCTTTCTGTTTGTTGCTAACGGCCCCAAAAGCGAAGTCAGGCCAACAGCTTGCTGAAACTTCGCAATCGGGAGAACGTACTTTATAATCGCCGGCATTTCGCCCTCAACCGCGGTCGATGTACCGTCTAGAGAAATGACGGCTTCAATCTCATCGGGATATTTCTCGGCATAGTATTCACTGAAAACACTCGATATGGAATGCGGCATCAAAACATACGGAGCTTTAAAGCCAGCTTTTGTAAGAGCCATCCTCATTTCTTCAACATAGTTTTCACAGGTGCGCGGTTTTTCCGTTTCGCTGCTGAAGCCCACGCCGAAATATTCGACGCAGACGACTGTATATTCTTCGCAGAGCTTGCGCATAAGAGGACCGAATTCGGCGGACGGGAGAGCAACGCCCATACCGGGCAGCAGTACGATTGTATTCTCTCCGCTGCCGATCGAATAGACGTGCATCTCACCATCGTCTACATTGACAAGCTGTCCGTAAGGCTCGATCTGCTCCAGCTCTTCTTTGAAATATGTAGAGTGCATAATTGCGCCGATTGTCATACAAACTGCGATAATCGCGGCTATTATCCCTATTATAATCATAATCTTTTTACCTCTTTTTGTTTTAGGCTTAGTCTTACTGTTTTTTGAAACCATAATATCTTCCTTCTTATATATCAGTGGCCGGCGATGAGATAATTGAAATATCTCTGGCTCTGCGCCCGTCTCCAGTTCCAAAGCTGTATTTGATAAGAAGCTCCCGAAGCTCCAGTAAAAACCGGTCAAACTCATTATCGTCCATCATCATTACCGTATTGTTCAGAAAAATCTTATCCCTGCCCGGATCAGGATTTTCCCCGCTGAAATAGTTTTGGAACCTTGCATATCTGTTCATCAAAAAGGTCAGCGCATTCCGATCCGCATTCTCGATGGCATTGTGCTTTGTAATCTCCCCTATATTTAAGGCGAGTGTCCGCTCCAAGCTCCCCCGAATCTTTTTTTCGGATACGACAGTCAAAATGTTGTTGTCCAGAAGAATACTGATATGGCGATAAATTGTTGTGCGAGGAACATCACTGATTTTTTCGCAAAGCTCCGTCGCTGTGAGGGTTTCACTTGTCGCAAGCGCCTGAATAATTCTAAGCCGAACAGGATTCAGCATGACTTCATTAATATCTTTCGTAGAAATGCGCCCCCATTGATTTTATTTCTTATATTAATCCCATAATTGGTATTAGTCAAGAATAATAATCAATTTCCATTACATACTGGCGATCTACCATCCATTTTTGTTCAGTTATTACTGATTTTGCGTTATATTCTAATTTGAAGTACTTTATATGGTTCTTATATTGTGCTATACTTACCTCATCTTGTGAAAGGAGCGAAAGTATGCTGAAACTCATTCTGGGTGCCGCAGGCAGCGGAAAAACTTCGCTCATAACAAACGAAATACGAAACAAGGTTATGCTCCATGAGGGCGGCATTTTTATGCTTGTGCCTGAGCAGTACAGCCATGAGGCCGAGCGCGAGCTCTGCTACGTCTGCGGAGATAACCTGTCCCTATATGCCGAGGTACTCAGCTTTTCGCGCCTTGCCATGCGAGTCTTTCAGGAAACCGGTACGGGTGGGAAAACCCCGCTTGACAAAGGCGGAAGACTTCTGTGCATGTCGCTCGCGCTTAATGAGATAAGCACGCGGCTAAAGCTCTATTCCTCAGTTAAAAACAAGGCCGAGCTGATTACAAGTCTTCTGCAGACAGTAACCGAGCTTAAGGCGGCCTGCATAAGCTCTGATGACTTGACATTGGCGGCACAAGGAGCCGGAACGGGGCTATCCGAAAAGCTTTATGATCTTGCCCTGTGCCTTGATGCCTATGATGCTGTTCTCTCGCAAGGGCGCGCCGACCCCTCGGACAGGCTATTAAGGCTTGCAGAAACCATTGGCCAAAGCTCTGTCGGCTCGACGGGACACATATATATCGACGGCTTCACCGATTTTACCGGAGCAGAGCTGCTTGTTATTAAGGAGCTCCTCAAAAAAACCGCTGACCTCACGGTCTGCCTGACCTGCGACGGACTTTACGGGGACTATGAGCACTTCGAGCCCTCGCGCAGGGCGGCGAACACGCTTGTACGCTTTGCAAAAGACTTCGGCATAGAAACAGAGATTGTAAACCCTGAAACCACACCAAGTAAAGCCGCGCCGCTTTTATTTCTTGACGATAAGCTCTACAGCTACACCTCAGAAACACGCGAAAATACGGACGGCTGCATAAGCATCGTAAAGGCGGACAGCCCCCGCACGGAGTGCGAAATGGCGGCGGCAAAGTGTCTCGAGCTCGTGCGCGACAGGCTCTGCCGCTACCGGGACATCGCAATTGCCGTGCGTGGCTTCGATTCTTATTCAGCCGCGCTTGAGGAGGCGTTCCGTTTTTACAAGGTCCCGCTCTTTACAGCTCATAGGGGTAGTATTCTGCAAAAGCCGGTCGCCGCACTGGTCTCGGACGCCTTTGAGGTTATCCTCGGCGGATGGGAAGCGGACGCCGTTCTGAGCTATATAAAAACCGGGCTCACCGGCATCGCACAGGAGGATCGTGACGTACTTGAAACCTACGTTACCCTGTGGGATATCCGCGGCTCGATGTGGACGCGTAAAAAGCCCTGGTCACTGCATCCGGACGGCTTCGGGATGGAACCAACCGATGAGTCAACAGAGCTTCTGGCCAGAATCGACGCGATAAGGCGCACGCTTTCGTCCCCCCTCGCCGCGCTCTCCGAAAGCGGCAAAAAAGCGCAGACCGCGACCGAACAGGCAAAGGTGCTTTCCGACTTCCTTGCGGCTTTGAGGCTTCCTGAAACGCTCGAAAGCAAGGCAAGCGAGCTGGAAAAATCCGACCGCTCTCTGCTTGCTGCGGAATACGCCCAGCTCTGGGACATTGTTAGAAAATCGCTCGAACAGACTGCGGCAATTTTGGGCGACATGCCGATGACGCAGGAGCAGTTTTCGAAGCTCTTTTTGCAGACGCTCTCGCAATATGACGTTTCCGCAATTCCGGTATCACTTGACCGTGTTTCAGCCGGCGATATGGACAGGATGCGCCGCCGCAATATTAAGCACCTCATCATCCTTGGCGCTTCGGACGACAGGATTCCGCTTCTGAAGCAGGGCAGCGGCATACTCTCGGACGAAGAGCGAGATGAGTTAGATGGTATCGGGCTGTCTCTGGGCGGCGGAACTGATGAATTATCCCGCGAGCTTTCGCTCATCTATAATTGCGTGACCCTGCCTTCCGAGACACTCACGCTCTCTTACTGCGGACAATCCGAAAACGGTGCTCAGGCAAGACCGAGTTTTCTCATTGCCCGTGCAAAGCTACTTTTTGGACTTGAGGAAAAAGCGCTCGAATTGAATAAAATACGGCTTGCGGCACCCGAGCCCGCTTTCCTGCTCGCGGTGAACGGCGCTGAGGATGAAAGCTCGCTCCTCGCATATTCATACTTTTCGGGAACAGACGACGGAAAACTGAAACTTTCGGAGCTTCGGGAGAAAGCCGCACTAAAACGCGGAGAGCTCTCTGAAAGCGCCGTTAAAGCTCTTTACGGCGAGAAGCTCTCGCTTTCGCCCTCGCGAACGGACGCCTATTCCGCGTGCCGCTTCTCGTATTTCCTTCGCTACGGTTTGAAGCTTGAGGAATCAGAGCGCGCAGGTTTTGAGGCTCCGGAGCTGGGCACCTTCATGCACTATGTTCTGGAGAACGTCGCAGATGAAATTTCAAAGGGCAGCGGCTTCAAGAACGTTTCGCCGGAGGAAACCGACGCTCTCGTCGATAAATATACCGACCTCTACATTGCGGAAAGGCTGGGCGGCTTTGAGGACAAATCTCCCCGCTTCGTCTACCTGTTCGGCAGGCTACGTCCCTCCGTTCGGCGCGTCGTCAAGGACATGGTGCGAGAGCTTTCTCGCTCGGACTTTGCCCCACTCGACTTTGAGCTGGGACTCGGCGCGGGCGGCGAGCTGCCTCCGGTTCGTATCGAGGACGGCAAAAATGAGCTTTATATCAACGGCATCGCCGACCGCGTGGACGGCTGTTTGCGCGACGGCAAGCTATATTTGCGCATCATCGACTATAAAACAGGCAAAAAGGCCTTCTCGCTCTCGGACGTCTGGTACGGCATGGGGATGCAGATGCTGCTCTACCTTTTCGCGCTAGAGCAGGAGGGTGAAAAGCGCTACGGCGCTCCGATTGTTCCAGCTGGCGTGCTCTATGTTCCCGCGCGGGACACGCTTATCTCCGCAAGCGGCGACCTGACGGATGAGGAGCTAGAAGCCTTGAAGGCAAAAGCCCGCAAGCGCAGCGGATTGATTCTGGACGATTCTTCAATTATTTCTGCGATGGAAAACTCTGAAAGCCCCGAATATATTCCCGTAACCATCAAAAAGGACGGTTCCCTGAGCGCGGACTCTCTCGCAAGCTCTGAGCAGTTCAAGGCACTTCATTCCCACGTTGATAAGAGGCTTCTGGAGCTTTCCGAAAACCTCTCCGGCGGCAAAATTGAGGCTTCGCCCTACTACAGGGGCGAGGCGGACAATGCCTGCCTTTACTGTCCTTACGGTGCGGTTTGCCGTTTTGATGAAAAGAACGATAAAATTCGATATCTTTCAAAGCTTAAACCAAGCGATTTCTGGGACAGATTGGAGGATAGGCAATGAGCAGGTTTGAATTGACACAGGATCAAAAAAACGCGGTCTACTCCCGCTCGTCCTCCGTTCTCGTCTCCGCTGCGGCAGGTAGCGGTAAGACAAGGGTTCTCACCGAGCGTCTCATGGCGTATGTCACGGATAAAGCAGACCCCAAGGATATATCGAGCTTTCTCATCATCACCTATACCCGCGCCGCCGCCGCCGAGCTCCGCTCAAGAATACTCGACGAATTATCAAGGCGGTCGGCGGAGGAACCCGAAAACCGCCGTCTGCGCCGTCAGGTCACTCTCTGCTACCGGGCGCAGATTGGAACCATCCACAGCTTCTGTACTCAAATTCTCCGCGAATACTGCCACAAGCTCAGCCTGACGCCCGATTTCCGCGTCGGCGATGAGGACAAGTGCTCGGAGCTCAAAGAGAAGGCACTCGAGAAGGCACTGGACTTAGCCTATGAGCGCATCGTTGAGGACGGGGACTTTGCGGCCTTAGTTGAAAGCGTCGGCGTTGGGCGTGATGACTCTCGCCTTTCCTCTGCGGTGCTCGAGCTTCACGGGAAGATGCAGAGTCACCCCTATCCCGAAAAATGGGCGGCTTTGCAGCTCGCTTCGCTCGATGTTTCAGGACTTCGTGACGCAAACGACACTGTTTGGGGCAGGGAACTCACGGAAAACGCAAGGCGAACGGCACTCTATTGGGCAGAGCGTCTGGAGCGCGTCTGGGCTTCCTTATGTGCAAATGAAACCGAAAACGCGCCGATTATTTCCGCTTACGGCGAGAGTCTTGGCGAAACCATGGACGCTCTGCGAGTATTTATTCACGCACTCAACTTGGGCTGGGACAGGGCGGCAAATGCTTTGCCTATACCCTTTCTGCGTTTGAAGCCGCTCAAAAACTACGATTTTGAGGAGCGGAAAGCTTCGCTCGTTTCAGCGCGAGAGGGCTGTAAGGACGCATGCAAAAGCCTGTGTGCCCTTTTTGACTCGCCCTCGGAAAAACTGCTGAATGATCTTGCAATTTCGGCACCCGCGATGCGTGCGCTACTCAGGCTCACGCTCGAAACCGACAGACTTTTCTCCGCCGAAAAGAGGCGGCTCAATCTGCTGGACTTTTCCGACCTTGAACACTTCGCGGTGAAGCTCCTTTGTGATCCCGATACGAATGAAGCTACAAAAACGGCGAAAGATATCTCACGCCGCTACACGGAAATTATGGTGGACGAGTATCAGGACGTTAACGCCGTTCAGGATTTGATTTTTCGCTGTGTCTCGCAAGGAGAAAATAACATTTTCATGGTCGGAGATGTAAAGCAGTCAATTTACCGTTTTCGCCTAGCCGATCCCTCGATTTTTATTAAGAAATACCATGAATTCAAAGAGTTTATATCTATAGCGGAGAGTGAACCGCAAAAGATACTCCTGCAAAGCAATTTCCGCTCTGACCGCAACATTCTCAGCGCCTGCAACCACGTCTTTTCGAACACAACGTCCGAGTCTCTTGGCGAGATAAGGTATGACGAGGACGCAGCACTTATGCCACCCGATGGTTCCCCTGCGCCTCGCGGAAAAACGGAGATTGCGGTCCTTGCAGTTCCCCAAGCGGAAGACGGCGAGGAGCGCCCCGACAAGACCTACCTAGAGGCGAAAATGGTCGCGCGTCAAATCAGACAGCTTGTCGAAAGCTCCGAAACAGTTTTGGATAACGGTGCGGAGCGCCCCGTGAGATACGGTGATATCGCAATTCTGCTACGCTCCCCGAATGTCGCAGGCGAGGCTTTCCGCCGTGCGTTGTCGGAAGAAAAAGTGCCTGTTTTTGCCGAACAGGGCGGCGACTTCTTCACCTCGCCGGAAATTCAGATTGTAAGATCATTATTATCTATTATAGATAACCCACACAGGGACATTCCCCTTGCATCAATTCTATCTTCGCCTGTCTTTGGCTTTACCGCCGACGAGCTTTCACAGGTGCGCGCGACGGATAGAAACAGCGACTTCTTTGCGGCTCTGACCAAAGCCGCCGAAGCAAGCGATAAGTGCGCATCGTTTCTCGAAACGCTTTCGGAGCTTCGCGCAATATCGGAAGATATCGGCGTATATGAGCTGCTTTGTCTGATATACAGTCGTCTTGAGCTCCCTGCGGTTTTCTCGGCGAGTACCGGCTCTTCCGGCAGCGGAACCCTCATGCTGCTTCTGGAATACGCCGCCAAGTTCGAAGAAAACGGCTACCGTGGGCTTTTCGGCTTCTTAAAGCAATTAAAGCGCATGGAAGAGCGCGGCGAGGAACCCGTCGTCAGCACAAACGGTGCGGGAAACGCCGTTGCAATAATGAGCATCCACAAGTCGAAGGGACTTGAATTTCCTGTTGTGTTCCTTGCGAACGTTTCGCGCCAGTTCAACAAAATGGATCTCCGCTCACCTGTTCTCATCCATCCCGAGCTTGGTCTCGGCTGTAAAAGAACCGACACGGAGCGCGGCATCGAATATCCGACTCTGGCACGTCGTGCGATCGCGTCACGGCTCAATTCCGAGATGCTTTCGGAAGAGGTGCGCGTTCTCTACGTTGCGATGACGAGAGCGAAGGAGCGGCTTTACATCTCCTGTGCGTCGAAGGATCCCGAAGCCCTGCTAATAAAGCTCAGTGAAAATCTTTCGTCACCAATTAACCCCGAAATACTTAAAGCCCTGCCGTCAATGGCGCACTGGCTGCTTTCAGCGGCTCTCATCGAAAATGGCGGTTTAATCGCAATCAGGACAGAGAATCCTGACTCAGCCGAAGAGCCGATTTCGGATGTGAACGATTTTTCGATTCAAGAAACAAAAGCCCCTGATGCAGCAGCGCTGCAGGCGCTTCGTAGAGTCTTCGACTGGCGCTATCCCTTTGAGAGTGCAGTCGCTCTACCATCTAAACTCACGGCGACCTCGCTGCCGCAGGATGATGGGGATGACGAGGGCGAAAAGGTCGCGAAGGAGCTTACACACTATTTCAGTCTGCCGGATTTCGCAGGCGATGAACGCCCGCTTACTGGCTCTGAACGCGGTACTGCGACGCACATCGTTATGCAATTCATAGACTTTACTAAAACCAAAACGCTCTCCGGTATCGAAGGAGAGGTCTCTAGGATAAAAGCCCTCGGCCAGCTTACCGAACGGCAGGCGAAAGCTGTTGATCGCGTCTCTATACTCGGCTTTTTCGCATCCGCCACGGGAGCTCGCATCAAAGCGGCGGACAAGGTACACCGTGAAAAACGCTTCTCGCTCCTTTGTCCTGCAGGTGTGTTCTTTCCGAAGGGCGGGAACGAAAGCGTCCTTCTTCAGGGCGTCGTTGACTGCTGTATCGAAGAGGCGGGAGTCCTTACGATAATCGACTACAAAACAGACTATGTAACTAAGGAGACGCTTTCTGACCTCACAGAGCACTACAGAAAACAGCTTCTTGCCTATGCCTATGCCATGTCGCGTATTCTGGGAAAGCCCGTTTCTTCCTGCCTGCTATGCTTCCTGCGCGCGGGACTTGTATCGGAGATAAAACCTCTATCATAACGTAAACAAAAACACCACCTGCCGCTAATATAACGACCGGTGGTATTTTAAATACGCAAATGACCCGTGCCAAACGGCACGGGTCATATTACTGACGAATAATATTACCGACTTACAGACCGAACTTTCTGTTGAACTTCTCAACACGTCCGCTGGTGTCAACCAGTTTCTGCTTGCCTGTATAGAAAGGGTGACATTTGGAGCAAATTTCAACCGTTATGTCTTTCTTCGTAGAACCCGTTTCAATAACTTCGCCGCAAGCACACCTGATTGTGGTCTGCTGGTAGTTGGGATGGATACCTTCCTTCATTATGTTCACCTCTTTCATGAGTTCAGCAATTAAACCTAAAACGCATAATTAACGCGCAAGATTTATTTTAGCATAGGTATTTAATATTTGCAAGCACTTTTTTGATTTATGTTACATTAAGTAACAAAATGAACTAAATCAGCGCTAGCCCACGGTCTCACTCGGTGTCGGACTCACTTCCGGACTCTCTGATGTACTCGGCGTTGCGCTTCCCGTGGGACTCTCTGACGGACTTGCTGTCGGGCTCTCATCGGCACTAGGAACCGGACTCTCGGTTTCCGCCTTATGAAAGAACGGCAGGACAATCGTCGCGTTGCCGCTTTCATCATACACCGCGTAATCCCTCAGTCCATAGAAAATCAAAATGGCAGCTATCAGAACGACCAGAACAATAGCTATGATCACGCCCACACGCGAGCGCGATTTTTTTCTGCCCTGATAGATATCCTTTGCTCTAATCGCCATTTTGGCCTCCGAAAATCAGTTGTTTTCTTCCATCTTTGAGATAAGGTCGACTCGTCTTGCGTGTCTCCCGCCTTCGAATTCCGTATTCAGGAAAATATCCACAATCTTGAGCGCATGACCGACGCCGATAACGCGTCCGCCGAGCGCAAGGATGTTCGCGTTGTTATGCCTGCGCGTATATTCCGCGGAATAGCAGTCGTGACAGAGCGCTGCGCGGACGCCCTTGATCTTGTTCGCGGAAATCGAAACGCCAATGCCTGTCCCGCAGATGAGGATACCGCTCTCAAATTCGCCGGAGACGACAGCCTTGCCGACGAGTTCCGCATATACGGGATAATCGCAGCTGTCCTTGGAATATGTGCCGAAGTCCTTGTAGGCGATACCCTTTTCGTCAAGGTACTTCATTATTTCATTTTTTAGCTCAAAGCCGCCGTGGTCGCTTCCCAGTGCTATCATCGTTTATGCCCGTTCCTTTCGTTTTCGTAACGCCGCTATCCGGATACGATGTAATAGGCTCTATATTATCCGGTTTTATATTTTTAAAAAGCTCGGTTTTCTCTTTTCGAAGACCGTGACATATTTATACCCCAAATCACGCAAAATGTCAAAGCCTTCAGCAAGACCGACTCCGGCATTATCGACTTTGTGCGCGTCGCTTCCGACAGTTATAATCTCGCCTCCAAGCTCCTTATATAACCGCAGCACATCAAAAGACGGCAGCGAACCTCCTCCGGGCGGAGTCCTAAAGCCTGAGCAGTTTATCTCTATGCCTTTTCCCCGTTCGATTAGGTTTTTCAGCAAAACCGTGAGTTTTTCGCCGTAGGTTCTTGTGCTTATCTCCACTTTTGCCCCGCCCTTTTTAATGTAGCGGGATGGGTAACCGATATGGGCCATCACGTCGAAGCAGTCGACAAGCGACAGCTCGATAAGCTCGTCCATATAATTGTCGATAATACTTTGGCTATAGTCGTCGCCGCGATACTCGGAACCGTAAAAATCGGGCTTACCCTTAAGGTTGTGGATCGAGCCGAGGATAAAATCCAGCTCCTCCGATGCAGCGATTGACTTTGCCTGTTCTGGGTCATGGTTTCCCTCTCCCAGCTCAAGCCCCAGCAGAATTTTTATATCGCTAGGAACGGCCGCAACGGTCTGCCTGTACATTTGGAGCATTGCTTCTCGTTTGCAAAAGCAGTCAGGGTCGGGCGTACCTGTCATGAATTCATCAAGGTCGCAGTGGTCGGTGAAGCAAAGCTGCGAAACACCTTTTTTGCGGGAAGCAAGCGCCATCTCAAGCATGGTATTATGCCCATCACCGGAGCAGGTACTATGAATATGGTAATCTACGAGTTGCATTTTTTATCCTCTTTTTTATCTGCAGAGCTTATCTCTCGAATATTATCAGAAGGGCCACGCGCCCGGTATCCACGCCAGTAAATCCGAATAGGCCCTTGGTACGGTTACACCGGTCAATACGGGGTAAAACACAATGAACAGCAGCATACACAGAGCGGTTGCGCCGTATACCTTCGGTCTCCAATTGACGTCCCTCAGCCTGAATGAGTTGAACACATGACAAATCGCGAAAACGAGGAAGATTAGGCAGGGGAAATAGTGATATTCAAAGGTAATGCGAGTTATGAACATCCATGGGACTAGCTGTGCTAAATATCCCAGAAGGATAAACATCGCTTTCCCGTCTCTGTATTTAATGGTTTTCCAGCCCATTGCAAAAATCGCAAGCAGACCGCCCCAGCAGACCAGCGGGTTCATAAAAGCCGCGAACGCCGACTTCATGTTGTTCGCGTATGAACCGAGGAAATACAGGATAGGTCTTCCGTCGACTATCCACAGATACCAGCGCGCGGAATATGGGTGGGTCGCGTGGACGCCCTCATGGTATCTCAGCATGGACGATTGATTGTCGAGCACTATTTTTGCATAGTCCTTATTGAAATACATTCCGAAGCAGGACAAGCCCTCGGCTTTGCCATAGGGGTAATAGCTGGCATAGTAGATAACGGCGGGAATAATAACAAAGAAAACGACGCACTGGAGGATATTTGATATAAGCTCCCTGCGGTGCTCCTCCCTATGCCCTGTCATGATTAGCTCCCTGCCCCTTGCGATACGGAACAAAAGCCATATCACCGCAAGTCCCGCTCCAGCATAGATGGCAGTCCACTTCGAAGCGGCACCGATTCCGAAAAATAGCCCTGACAAAAAGAGAGGAATGACTTCCTGCCGCTTTTTCATATACGGGTCGTCTCGCGGCGCAGTAATGTAGCGGTACATAAAATAATACATCAGGATGATGAAGAACACGCCGTAGGTATCAATTGTCGCGATACGCGTCTGCACGAAGTGCATGAAGTCGAACGCGAAAAGGAGCGTCCCGCAGGTTGATATTGCCGTAGAGCCGAAAAGGTTTTTAATAAATATATAGAAGAATGGCAGCATCAGCACGCCGAACAGGGTTCCCATGAAGCGCCAGCCGAAGGGATTTAATCCGAAGGCTCTGATACCCAGCCCTATTATGATTTTGCCGAGCGGCGGGTGGGTGTTCTCATATGGCTTGATGCCAAGGATATTTTCATAAGCCGTACGCGCGTGATAGATCTCGTCGAAATACGCGCTGTTCATATAGGTCATAACATCGGGGACTGTTTCCTGCTCGTCAAAAAGCGGTGCGCAGCCCGCGTCAAATTTCAAAACATCCGGCGAAATGCGGTTACCATCCGCACCATAGAGAGCAATTTCGCCCATTTCCAGCGTTTCATCAACAATAACACGAATATACTTTGCCGGCTTGTTGGCGGTATTCAGCTTTGCTTCATTCCACTTGAAAATGTCGGAGTATTTCTGCTCCATCGTTGATTCGTCGGTGTAGTTTTCTCCGTCCAGCGAATACTGGAGAAAATAGTTACCTGTGTAAAGTCCTGAATAGTACATTACCCGTGAAACCGGCGTCTCCTCCGGCAGCTCGACTATGACATATCGGCCCTTTTCGGAGAAGTGGCAGAAGTTCTCGGGATCCTGCCTGTCGCCTAGACCGTAAAAAGCCACCGCCGCGTAAATAACCGTTATGATAATAAGCGGCAGAGCATCCTTTGACGTCATCGGAAAACGCCGTCTCGGATAACTCAGAGAGGCGGTTTCCCTCTCATAGACATCCGCGACGGGGTCTTCATGTTTAAAAAGACGCAAATAGCAAGCGTAGAAAAAGAACACCAGCGAAAGCGCCAGTATTAAAAAAACGACGGGAAGAATTTGCATGTTGCTGTCACCTGTTTCCGAACAAAATCAATGGTAACGGAGAATGTGTCGCTGAAAGGGAAACCCTCTCAGATTAGCCCATCTTCACAGCGACGTCGAGCGCAAGCTCGATCATTTCTGCAAAGCCGAGCTGCCTTTCCTCCGCGCTCATCTCTTCCGGCCTGTAGATGTGGTCGGAAATCGTGCAGAGGCACAGAGCTCTTTTACCTGCTCTCGCGGCTGTTAGATAAAGCCCTGCGGCTTCCATCTCCACAGCCATTATGCCCATCTTCTTCCATTTGTCCATTGAGGAGTTTTCATCACCGTAGAAATTGTCGCTCGAAAATACACTGCCGACTCTAATATTCAGCTTCTTTGCCTCGGCGCATTCGACCGCATTCCGTAGCAGCTCAAAGCTCGCCGTCGGCGCAAGAGTTCCGGGAACTCCGAATTTATCGGCAAAACTTGAATCAGTGCAAGCGGACATTCCCGCAACGATGTCACGGAGCTTCAGGTCGTCCGAAAGGGCGCCCGCACTGCCGACACGGATGATGTTCTCCACATCATAAAAGTTATAAAGCTCATAGCTGTAAATTCCAATCGAAGGGATTCCCATACCGCTCGCCATGACTGTGACGGGTACGCCGCGTTTTGTGCCGGTGTAGCCCTGCACGCCGCGCACATTGTTAATGAGTACGGGGTTTTCGAGAAAGTTCTCTGCGATAAATTTAGCTCTCAGCGGATCGCCGGGCATCAGAACGGTTTTTGCAATCTGGCCCTTTTCGGCACTGTTATGCGGTGTTGCCATATAATAGTCCTCCTATAAACGGAAAAGTGGTATCCTCTGGCATAGGATACCACTTTTCTTTCAAGTATTCAAGCCATGTAGCCCGATTCTAATCTTCTCCGTATTTTAATGTTTTTATAACGGTCGTCAGTATATCTATAATTAGGAAAAACACCATTAGTCCGAGGAAATAATACTGCGAATTGGAAACTATTTTGAGAATGAAGGTACTGCTGCCTGTGAACACCTTTGAAAGGCTGTCAATCATTTCGGGGTTCAGCAGCTTGTCGTTCATAAGCCACCAAAAAGCGATTCCTACGGAGAACAGATCGGTTATTATCGTTACAATCATAACTCTGCGCGAATATCTCGCGTCGATAAGCTTTACGCACTCGCTGACTATTCCAAGCGCGGCAAGTAAAATAATGAGATACCATGCACTGCGCATCGCTTCGCCATTGAATACGGGAACAGCCGGGCCTCCATCGGAATAATAAACGCAAAAAATCTGAGGCGCAGCCAAAAAAATCACAGCAAACAGCACATTAAAGACGATACCTACGATTGACTCGCTTTTCTTAATGATTGCTTTTTCCTTAGGTACTGGCGGTAGATCATCAAGCGACTCATGCTTGATTTCGATTTTTACTCGTTTATGATAGAAAAATGCAAAAAGCAGCGTTACAAACGCAAAGGCCTGAACAAGGGCGTTGAAGATTGCCCAGAACCATTCCGCAAAAGCTACATACCACACGCTTTGCGCCATGACCGCCGAAATTGCGCCGGCAATTGCCATACCAAAGGCAACGCTTACGAGAACAATTTTCAGCACAAACTTATATTGTTTATAATACTCGCCGCCGATGAGGCATTTCCCGCTATCAGGATCGTATTTGTCCGCAAGTTCGCTAGGTGTTCCAAGCTCCGTCAAAACGAATTTGACATCCACATCGGACGGAACGGCATCACCACAGCGTTCATCTAGCATATCCGAAATTATGGAACGAAGCTCCTGTGCGACATCTCCCCTTGTTTTTGGGGATAAGCGATTTGTGACCGCGTAAACATAGCGCTCAATCATTTCATTATCCTTCATCTTCTTTTGCCTCCAACAACAAATTCGCCTTTTCAGAAAACTCATGCCAATGTCTTTTAATTTCTTCGAGAACGACCGCGCCGTCCCCTGTAAGCTCATAGTATTTTCGCGGCTTTGTGCCGCCCGTTTCCCATTCGCTCTTAAGAAGCCCCTGTGATTCAAGCCGCCGCATCAGGGGATAAAGGGTGTTCGCTTCAATGGGTATCCCGCTGTCCTCCAAAATTTTAATTAGGTTATATCCGTACATCGGCTTTTTAAGTTGGCTGAGCACAAGCATTATCAGCGTTCCTCGCCGAAGCTCCAGAGCAAGCCCTGAAATTATTTCATCGTAATTCAAGTACTACACCTTCGTTTCGCAATATCGTTAAATTTATTATACTGTGTGCCGCACACTATTGTCAAGCGGAAAATAAAAAATTATTTTTCGGAGGTTTGAAAGAGCCCAAAGAAAGCTCGCAGACAAGAAATGACTGCTCATTGCTGTATTGTTTTGAAAATCTCCGGGCATCTCAGAAAGCTCGCAGACAAGAAAAAGCCGCTCGTCGCTGTATAAAGATACAGCAGAGCGGCTTTGACGAAGTAAGCAAAAAGCCATGCTTTTTGCGATACAAGTCTTCTGTGGTGTTCGGTTAGACGAGCTTTGCCTGATTGATTTTAACTCCGGGGCCCATGGTCGAAGCCGTAACACAGCTTTTGATATACTGGCCCTTTGCGGCGGCGGGCTTGGCCTTTATGATAGCGCCGATGAGAGTGTTGAAGTTATCGTTGAGCTTTTCGGGACCAAAGCTTACTCTGCCGATGGGGCAGTGAATGATGTTGGTCTTGTCCAAACGATACTCGATTTTACCGGCCTTGATTTCCTTGACCGCCTGAGCGATGTTTGGAGTAACTGTGCCGGCCTTAGGTGTAGGCATAAGGCCCTTAGGTCCGAGTACCTTACCGAGACGTCCAACAATGCCCATCATGTCGGGTGTTGCAACAACGACGTCATAGTCGAAAAAGTTTTCGCGCTGGATTCTGTCCACCATGTCCTGTCCACCGACGAAATCTGCGCCGGCGTCAAGGGCTTCCTGCTGACGCTCTTCCTTGCAGAAAACAAGGACCTTGCGGGTTTTGCCTGTGCCGTGGGGAAGAACGATAGCGCCGCGGACCTGCTGGTCTGCGTGGCGGGAATCGACGCCGAGTCTGACGTGCAGTTCAACGGTCTCGTCAAATTTCGCTTTGGAAGCCTTGATAACGACCTCGAACGCTTCGGTGGGGTCGTAAAGTGCTGTTTTATCTACGAGCTTAATGCTCTCTTTGTAGTTTTTACTTCTAAACAATTTAGTTTTCCTCCTTGTAATGTGGTTCGTCGGATGGAATTATCCTCCCACGTAAAGGGAACGGCGACGCGTGCGCCGAAACAATGTTATGCTTTGGCGACGTTAACGCCCATGCTGCGGCAGGTGCCGGCGACCATGCTCATTGCGGATTCGATGGTTGAGCAGTTGAGGTCGGGCATCTTGAGCTCGGCAATTTTGCGGAGATCATCGCGGCTGAGTGTCGCGACCTTATCACGCTGAGGCACTCCGGAAGCATGCTCGATACCGCAGGCCTTCTTAACAAGAAGCGCGGTCGGGGGAGTCTTTGTGATAAAGGTAAAAGTACGGTCGGAATAGACCGTGATAACGACAGGAATCATCATTCCGACGTCGTTCTTTGTGCGTTCATTAAAATCCTTGGTGAACTGGCCGATATTTACGCCGTACTGACCAAGTGCGGGACCTACGGGAGGAGCAGGGGTTGCCTTGCCCGCGGGAACCTGAAATCTGACAATGCCAACAACTTTCTGTGCCACTTTAAGTGCACCTCCTAATTATTCTGAAACATATTCGACCTGATAATAATCCAGATCGACTGGCGTCTCCCTGCCGAACATGGAGACGATGACGCGGACTCTTTGTTTGCCGGTGTCGACTTCTTCGACAGTACCCATGAAACCTTCGAGAGGGCCATCGTTGACCTTAACGGTATCGCCGACCTTGAAGCCTTCGACGATCTCGTGGCGTTCAACGCCCAAATCGAGTATTTCCTGTTCGGTAAGCGGAACGGCTTTGCCGTCGCTTCCCACAAAACCGGTAACACCGCGCACGTTGCGAACCAAATGCCAGCTTTCATCGGTCAGGGTCATCTTCACGAAAACATAGCCCGGGTAAGTCTTGCGCTCAACGGATTTTTCGCCGTTGTCCGTAAGCTCCGTAACGGTTTCCATGGGGATGTTGACCTCTGTGATGAGTTCCTGCATCCTGCGGTTTTCGGCTGCTTTTAATATAGCCGCGGCCACAGCGTTTTCATAGCCGGAATATGTGTGGACAACATACCACAATGCATCTTCAGCCATGCTATTAACCTACCAACTTGATAAGTGCGTCAACTCCCAGACCGGCGATATAATCGAACGCCCCAAGCACGATTGCGGAGGCAAACGTAAGCGCCAGCGCAACAGTCGTGTTCTTGACTGTCTGCTGCCTTGTGGGCCAAACGACTTTTTTGAGCTCACCCTTTAGGTCACGGAACCATTGAGTCAAACGCTCCTTAGTACTTTTCTTTTCGTTTCCGGTAGCTTTTTTGACTGCTTCTGTGGTCGTGGTCTTTTTTACCGCGTCTTCCTTGGCTTTTGACATTTGAGCACATCCTTTCTCAAAAAACCTACTTCGTTTCTGAATGCGTAGTGTGCTTGCGGCAGAACGGGCAATACTTACTCATTTCAAGACGGTCGGGGGTATTCTTCTTGTTCTTGAAAGTATTGTAGTTCCTCTGCTTGCACTCACTGCATCTCATCGTAACTTTAACTCGCATATCGGCACCTCCTTGTAATATTTGGCCTTACGGCCACGTTGCCTCCCTGTTCGGAACATGCGGTCTGATCTGGCGAATTTTCGCGCGCAAAAATAGAACCTCTCCGCCGACAGGTAATGTGTATTTTAGCACAATGTTTTGCGCCGGTCAACAATTTTCTTGCTATTTTTATTAATAAATGTAGCAAAGCCAGATTTTTTCTCTAAATACGATTCGCGCTGTTATTTAGCGGAGCAGCAGACGAGTTTTTTCCCTATTTTCAGTCAATGCTACAAGAATTGTTTGCGTGTTGATTTTACTGCCCGTCTGATGTTATACTAAGAAAACAATTACAGCGGAGGCGAAGATATTTGACTGCTGAAGAAGCAATGAAATTTATCCACGAAAAGGTCTGGCAGGGCTCGAAGCCCGGGCTTTCACGCACGAGTGAGCTTCTTTCAAAAATGAGTGATCCGCATAAACGCCTTCGTTTTATCCACATCGCGGGAACTAACGGGAAGGGCTCAACCTCCGCAATGCTCGCAGGCATACTTCAAGCTGCAGGACTTACGACAGGCCTTTATACCTCACCCTATATCTCCCATTTCAGCGAGCGTATGAGAATAAATGGAAAACCTATAACTGATGAGGAGCTTGCCTCAGTCACCGGCTTTTGCGCTCCCTTCGCCCTTGAGATGGAGGACAGACCGACGGAGTTTGAGCTCGTGACTTCAATCGCCATGAAGTATTTCGCCCGCGGAAACTGCGATGTCGTTGTGCTGGAAACCGGCATGGGCGGCAGACTCGACTCGACGAACGTGATTGAAGCCTCCCTGTGCTCCGTTATAACTAACATCGGACTCGACCATACGCGAGAGCTGGGCGACACGGTCGAAAAAATCGCCGCTGAAAAAGCGGGCATCATCAAAAAAGGCTGCCCCACTGTAGTCTACGAGCTGCCTGAAAACGTCATGGACGTTATTTCCGGACGTTGCCGCGAGATGTTTTCTTCTCTGACTGTCGCTGATTTTGACGAATTAAGAACGATTTCGGACAGCCGAAAGGGACAGGTCTTCTCATATAAGGAATTTAAAAACCTTGAATTGCCGCTCCTCGGCGTTCATCAGCTCAAGAACGCTGCGGTGGCGCTTGAAGTCATCAAGGTTTTGCGCTCTCAGGGTTATAACATATCGGGCGACGCCGTGAGGCAGGGGCTTCTGGAGACCGAATGGCCCGCAAGATTCGAAATAATTTCTGAGAATCCGTTTTTTGTTGTAGACGGCGGGCACAATCCACAGTGCGCGGAGACCGTCAGGGACAATCTTTTAAAGTATTTCCCCGACATGAAAAGGGTCATTTTGTTCGGCGTACTTGCCGACAAGGATTACATGGGTCAGGCGGAGCTGCTCAATTCCGCCGCTGACGTTTTTGTGACAATCACGCCCCAAAATACGCGAGCGCTGGACGCATCCCAACTTGCCGAAAAGCTGAAGTGCTTTGGAAAGCCCGTGTTTTCTAGCAAGAACATTGAAGACGGCATCGAAACTGCTCTCAGACTTGCGGGACAAGACGGCGTTGTCTGTTCTGTCGGCTCGCTTTACTCGGCAGGCCGCGTGAGGGAGTATTTCGGCAAATAGCCGCTATTTTATCAAGGAGGGTGATTATCGGCGCTCATTAATCTAACACTATGGTCAGAGTAGGACTTGGCGCGTTAAGTGCAGGCGGATGGGAGTTGCCGTCCTGACGAAATGGTTTTACCATGCGGTGCCTTGTCCGCATCCGCTGCCACACCGGAGCGCCGCTCCTTTTGTGGCATGTCACGAAAGGAAGTATCACAAATGAAAAGACAAAATCTTGTCACGCTTTGCCGCGTGGCCGTTCTCATCGCGCTTGAGCTTGTCCTCTCGCGCTTTCTGTCGCTAAACACTCCTACCCTGCGTATTGGAATCGGCTTCTTGCCCATAGCTCTCTGCGGCATATTATATGGTCCATATTGGTCCGCTGCCGCATGGGGTATCGCCGATATTATGGGCACTCTTATCTCGGGTAACGCAATTTTTCCTCCAATTACACTTACCTATGTCCTTATGGGCGCAGTTTTTGGTCTTTTTCTTCACGGAAAAAACGTCAGGTTTTTCCCGAATGTCATAATTTGCACACTTATCAACACTGTCCTGCTGAGTCTTGGTCTTAACTCGTACTGGCTAAGTCTGCTTCAGCACGCGCCTTATCTGCCCGTAATGATATCACGGCTTTTGCAGTGTGCCGTTCTCATCGTGCTATATTTTGTGCTGATACCACTCCTGCAAAAACTGGCTCCAAAACTGGATCATATAGAATAGCATTATTTAATGCACTTTTGCGCAGAAAGGGGTATTTATGCGTATAATGGCAATCGATTACGGTGACGCACGCATCGGGCTAGCCGTTTCGGACGAAACAGCGACACTTTGCGGCGAGGCGTGGACGCTTACGGATTGGAACGCGGAGCGAGCTGCCGACACAATCGTAAAAGAGGCTCTCTCCCGCGGCGTAGGTCGTTTCGTTCTCGGATACCCTAAAAACATGGACGGAACTTTGGGCGCGAGGGCGGAAAAAAGCGAACTCTTCAAAAAAGCCCTCGAAGCGCGCTGCGATATTCCCGTGACGCTCTGGGACGAGCGCCGCACAACGATTGCCGCTCACGAAATTCTCCACGCGAACGGCAAAAAGATGATAAAGCACCGCGCGAGCGTGGACGCGGTCGCGGCTTCGCTTATTCTCGAAGGCTTTCTGGGCACCTTGAAATAACACTCACGAAGTTTAGTATAAACTCTGAAACATTTTCATTCACGGCCTCGTCTAATGGTCACTAAAGCGACAAAGAAGTCATTGAGCCTTCGCGGTCTTCTTCGCACAAGGCTCAAACATTTAAACGGAGGAGCGACAATGAAAACGAACAAAAAATTCTTATCTCTTGCCCTCGCCCTTATACTTATCCTCGCACTTGTTGCCTGTGGTGCGGCGAGTAAAACAGCAAATGAATCTGTCACAAGCGATATGGCCGCAGTCCCTGCCCCCGAGGAGGCGGGCGGTGCCTCGTTTGATATGGCGGAAAGCCAGAAAAACACCCTGACCGATACCTCCGTTACCACTACCGGAGAAAGTGTGACAGAGCTTCCTTCGGCGGACAAGATTATCTATACTGGATATGCCACGCTCGAAACTCTCGATTTTGACAAGACCATGACAGATCTGCAGCAGCTGATTATGGACTGCGGCGGCTTTGTTCAGTCCTCGAACGTGACCGGCGGAGACTACAGCTCAATTTATGGCGGCACCGCTGTTTCCCGCACCGCGGACTATACTATCCGCATACCCGTGGATAAGTTCAAATCCGTCACCGACAGTCTTAAAAATCTCGGAAACGTCATAAACAGCAGCACGAATGCCGATAACATCACAATGCAGTACACGGACACTCAGTCGCGTCTGGATGCTTATAAAACCGAGGAAACAAGACTTCTTGAACTGCTTGCCAAGGCATCGAGCGTTGAGGATATGCTCGCGATAGAGACGCGCCTTTCCGATGTGCGCTACAATATTGAAAGTCTGACCTCGCAGCTCAAGAACTGGGACTCCCAGGTGAGCTACTCGACTCTCACACTGTCCGTTCGCGAGGTCGCGCTCTACTCAAAGGACAACGCTTCAACCGTCAGCTACGGCGAGCAAATCAAGCAAACCTTTACTCACTCTCTCTACGCGCTCGGCAGCTTCTTCAAGGGTTTACTCAAGTTCCTCGTTGCAATCTTCCCGGCTCTCGTAGTGCTTGGCGTCATCGCGGTTATCGTTCTCCTTATCGTGAGAGCGGCTAACAAAAAGAAAAAAACAAAGCCTCTCGTACCACCGGTACAGAATAAAGATCCCCGTAACGACAGACCTCCCTATAATCAGTAAGCTTCCTAAGATTAAAACGCCCGAAGACTCAACGAATCTTCGGGCGTTTTTATTCTATTTCGTCATTTTCTCGGAGCTGTTCTCAGTGGGCTCCGAGATATGTACCGTCCCATTCGTCACGCTGAGCTTTCCCGCACAGTATAGCGCAACCGCCCGCGGAAGTATCACGTTCTCGGCTTCCTCTAAAATGCGTCTCTGCAACGTCGCAGGAGTATCATCCTCGCGCACGGCGACCGCTTTCTGGAGGATTATCGGTCCGGAATTCGGTTTTTCCGTTGCAAAATACGCCGTTGCTCCCGAAATTTTAACTCCGCTTTTGAGCTGAGCTTCCTGTATCGCGAGACCTGATAGCTCTTCGTCCATGAAGGCCGGCATCAGTGAGGAGCGTGTGTCAATTATCCTGCCTCCGTAATGCTTGAATATCGGCTGTGTCAGTTCGCTATCAAAGCCCGCAAGCACTACAAGCTCAATATCCAAATCACGTAGCTTGTCCAGAACCGCAAAGCCGAAAACTGTCTGGCTCGGAAAAAGCTCTCTGTCAACGACATAAGCGGGTATGCCAGCAGCTTCCGCGCGTTTGAGCGCATATGCGCCGGGATTCGAGGAAATCACCGCCGTTAGCTCACACCGCGGAATTTCCCCAAATGTGTCCGCATCAATCATAGACTGAAGATTCAGCCCCCCACCCGACACTAAAACCGCAGTTTTGACCTTTTTTTCAGCTTTTTTTGATGCTAAATGTTTAAAATCTGTTGAACTTGTTTGATTCTGCTTCAATGCTCTTCCCCCAATAGTTTTCTGGCGCACTTACTGTTCAGAGCTTCAGCGGAAACGAGTCTTTCAACGCTCCTTTTTCGCTCCTCCCTGTCGTCGTACTGGGCAACTGCCCTTTCTGTCATGGTTATCAGCTTTTCAGCCGTCAATTCCTCGAACTGTATGCAGTTTTCATTTCCGACGCTATCCAAAAACGCGGTCACCTTCGGGTCATAGGACACGCCCACGATTGGGATACCCTGTGAGGAAGCGAAAATCAGTCCGTGCAGGCGCATTGATACAACAGCTCTCATACGCGCGAGAACGCCGATAGTCAGCACGGAATCCATCGCCTCGCTGATAACTGTGGCATCCGCTTTCATGAGGCCTCGGATGGTCTCGGTAGCCGCTCCATCCTCTACGTGGTTTATTAGAATGAACACGGGCATGAGTCCCAGCTTTTCTGAAACATTGTCGGCAGTTTCAGCAAAGGCTTGTGCCTTCTCCGCAAAACCTGTCCAATCCCGAACAGAGAAGCAGACATATTTCCCATCAGGATCGAGACCGTATTTTCGAAGTTCCTCGGAAACCCTGTCTTCCGAAGATGCGGGCAGCGTCAGGGCGGGGTCGGAGCTGACGATGAGCTCAGGCCCCGTAACGCCAAGACGCTCAAGCTCAGAAAGGCTGAATTTCTCGCGCAGAGTGATAACATCGACAGAGTTGTTGAGAACATGCCTTATAAGATTCTCGTCTCGGTTATCAACTATAGGACCGATTCCGCAGCCGTACATCATAACGGCGTTGCCCATTTTCTTCGCCGCTGAGATCGTATAAAGATAGTACCAGAGGCTTCTCCGGCTCGTTACGTTCTGGATAAGGCTCCCGCCGCCGCTGAGATAGAGTTTTGTGCCCTTCATGGCACGATGAAACGCCGGAATATCGAACATATGCACGCAGTCTATCGAGTATTTCAGCCTCGTCTCCATCGGCTTGCGCGAAAGTGCGGTTATCGGCATGAAGGGGTCAATCTGGCGCATCTCACCGACAATGGCCTCCAATATCGCGTCGTCGCCTGCGTTTCCCATACCGTAGGCTCCGCAGATGACAACCCCGTTTCGCCCCCCGCTTTGTTTGACTATTTCACGGCGAAGGACCTCAGCATAAATATCGAGCTGCCTCTTTGTTGTCGCTTCAACGGAGAATTCACGCTTTGCCTTATTATAGAGTGCGTCTCCCAGCTTTCGTCTGAGTTCCGAGCTTTCGGCAAGCTCCAGAAGCTTTTTTCCCAGAGTTTCATAGTCGCCCACGGAGAAGAGAAAGCCTGTTTCACCGTCGCAAATAAGCTTCGGGACTCCTCCGACGCGCGATGAAACTGTTGCAAGGCGCGCCCTTGCACCCTCGGTAATAGCGTAGGGGAAGGTCTCAGAAACGGAGGAGAGCGTATTTATATCGAGAGCCGCGAAAAAGCAGTTTATATCGGAAATCCAGCCCGGGAAGGCTACCTTTTCGGAAATGCCGAGCTCTCTGGTCAGCACCTTCAGATTTTCAAGCTCCGCTCCGTCGCCCGCAATAACTAGTCTTAGCTTCGGGCAGGATTCGAACGCCTTGGCAAAGCCTTTTATAAGGGTTGCGACATCCTTGACCGGGTCAAGTCTCGCGGCAATGCCGACCACAACGCTGTCTTCCGAAACATCAAGGCCTAGACTCCTAAGATACTCCAGCCTGTTATCAATTTTCGGTTCAACCGAAAAATCGACCCCGTTATAAATCGTAAATATATCGTTTGGATGAAAAGAGCGCTCAATTAAAAGTTCTTTCATCGAGTCTGAGACACCGATTAGGTAATCTGCTCTGTGCAGGGCATAATCATTCAAGGTTCCATAAACGAGAGCGGCTGCCGGTCTGCCGAGATAGTCGAGCCTCGGGTCGCTGTGAACAGTCGATACCACAGGTAATTTGCAAAAAAGACGCAGAATCCTCGCGATGAAATTTCCTCTTGCCCCGTGTGAATGGATTATATCGTATCCATCGTCTCGAATCATAGCTCTAAGCCGCTTTATGACAGAGGGCAGGCTCCCATCCAAAACGACGGTAGGTATTCCGAGCCTTTCCGCCTCATCGGAAAATTCGCCCCGCATGAAGCATACGAGCGTTGCATCTATATTTTTGCAGATACCCGAAAGAAGATAATGGATATGCGTTTTGGCTCCGCCGGTGTCTCCGCCGCTTATTAAATGAATGACTTTCACTCTGACCTCCGTACGCGCTTTCATGGAAATAGTGCGTAATATCATATTTTCCGAATTATCGGAACATAAAAAGGGCTTTTTGCTCACTTGTTAAAAATTGATATGTGTTATAAAATAATATGGTATATATTTAAGCACAATCGTTGACCAGACTAATCTATGTACGTTTGACGTACTGATTATATATCACCTGTTCCGAGCGGTCAAGGTGAAGAGAACCTTTCTATGGAGGTCATTATGACAAAAATCTATCTTATCCGGCATGCGGAGGCGGAGGGAAATTTATATCGTCGAATACACGGACACTATAACGGAGATGTAACTCCCAAAGGTCACAAGCAGATTAATCTTCTTGCCGAGCGTTTCCGTGAAATCCCAATCGACGCGCTCTACGCGAGCGATCTTCAGCGTACTCAGAAAACCGCCGGAGCGATTCTGAAGTATCATGAGCTTCCGCTCAATATCGACCCCCGTCTGAAGGAAGTCGATATGGGTGTATGGGAGGACACGCCCTGGGGCAATGTCGCCTATGACGACCCCGAGCAAATGGTCTATTTTGCAAATGACCCCGCAAAATGGGACGTTGAGCGTGGAGAGCACTTCGAGAATTTGAAAAGCCGCATCACGGGCGTCGTCACCGAACTTGCCGAAAAGCATGAGGGACAGACTATTGCCGTTTTCAGCCATGGCATGGCTATACGCGCTTTTTTGAGCGGACTCATGGGCGTTTCCTCTGAGAACATCTGCGAAATACTGCACGGGGACAACACCTGCGTAGCTTCCCTGACCTATTCCGGCGGAAAGCTTAATATTGAATACTATAACGACAACAGTCATCTGCCCCCCGAAATGAGCACCTTTGCCGGTCAGCAGTGGTGGAAAAAAGACATTAGAGAGGATTTTTCAAATCTCCGCATTATCCCGTTTAATATTAAAGAGGACGCGGAGCTCTATGTGAATAGTTACCGTGACAGCTGGCAGAGCGCTCACGGAACGCTTAAGGGCTTTTCCGAAGAACCTTATCTGCGCGATGCCGAAAAGGCTGTGAAAAAGGATCCTTTATCGCTTATGAAAGCCTGTTGCGGCGAAGAATTTGCGGGAGTTATTGAACTCGACTTAGCCCGTGCATCGGACAAAGGTGCCGGCTGGATAAGTCTCGTGTATCTTGCTTCGGATTACCGCGGACACAATATGGGCATTCAGCTCGTTGGTCACGCAGTCTCGGTATATCGCAGACTGGGAAGAAGCTCCCTGCAGCTGCACGTTTCGGAGGATAATAAAGCAGCTCTGGCGTTTTACGAAAAATTCGGTTTCAAACATATAGGCACCGAGGAAGGAAATCTCTGTCCTCTAAAACTAATGGAAATGAAGCTGTAATTCTTATTTTTAATTTGTTTTATTGAAAGGCGCACCCATGGAAATAACGGATTTTCTGCCGGTCTCAAAAGAGGATATGGTTTCCCGCGGGTGGTACAGCTATGACTTTCTCGTGGTTACGGGCGATGCCTATGTCGACCATCCGAGCTTTGGCCCTGTCGTCATCGCGCGCGTGCTCGAGGGCATGGGCTTCAAAGTAGCAATACTCGCACAGCCGAAATGGCATGACGCCTCCGCTTTTGAGGCCATGGGAAAGCCGAGATTCGGCGTTTTCATCGGAGCAGGCAATCTCGATAGCATGGTCGCGCATTACACTGCAGCCAAAAAGCCGAGAAGCGAGGATTTTTATTCTCCCGGTAAAAGGGCTGGTCTGCGCCCCGACCGTGCAACTATAGTCTACGCTAACCGCGCAAGGGAAGCCTTCGGCGGCGATATGCCGATCATTATCGGCGGACTTGAAGCGTCCTTGCGCCGCTTTTCTCATTATGACTACTGGGACGACAAGGTAAGACGAAGCATACTATTCGACTCGAAGGCCGACCTGCTTGTCTACGGCATGGGCGAATATGCAACCCGCGAGATTGCTAAGCGCCTGAAACGCAAGGTTCACCCCTCGGAGCTCACCGATATACGCGGTACCGCTTTCATCGCGCCTGACGAAACGTCCTGCGTTTTTGAAAAAATATCTTTGCCCTCGCATGAAGAAACGGTTTCAAATATGAAAGCCTATGCGAACGCGACACGTATCGAATACGAGGAGCACGACGCCATTCGCGGCAGAGCGCTCTGCCAGAGCTGTCAGGGCCGAACGCTCATAGTGAACCCGCCCGCAATCCCGCTCACTACCAAGGAGCTTGACGAAGTCGCGGAGCTTGCCTTCACCCGAGAAGTCCACCCAATGTATGAAAAGGACGGTGGCGTTCCGGCAATCGAAGAGGTTCGCTTTTCCGTCATACACAACAGGGGCTGCTTTGGCGCATGCAATTTCTGCGCTCTCGCCTTTCATCAGGGTAGGATGATAACCTCGCGCAGTCACGAATCCGTTATCAACGAGGTTGAAAACATGACACATCACCCGCTCTGGAAGGGTTACGTTTCGGACATCGGCGGACCAACGGCAAATTTTCGTCACCCTTCCTGCGAAATGCAGAAGGAGCACGGAATGTGTGCAAACAAACGCTGCCTTGCCCCCACTCCCTGCAAAAATCTCAACGCCGACCACTCGGACTACCTCGAGCTTTTGCAAAAGCTCCGCGAAATATCGGGTGTTAAAAAGGTTTTTGTCCGCAGCGGCATACGCTTCGACTATATGCTGGAAGATAAGAATGACAAATTCTTTTCTGATCTCGTTAAACATCATATCAGCGGACAGCTCAAGGTCGCGCCCGAGCACTGCATCGACAGTGTTTTGGACTATATGGGCAAGCCGCACATTGGAGTTTATGAACGCTTCATGGACAAATACTCCCGTCTTAACCAGCGCTTTGATAAGGAGCAGTACGTCGTGCCCTACCTTATGAGTTCACACCCGGGCTGTACGCTAGGTGACTCCGTGAGGCTAGCGGAATATCTCCAGTCACGCGGACGTCAGCCCGAACAGGTGCAGGATTTTTATCCCACTCCCGGAACGATCTCCACCTGTATGTACTATACGGGACTAGACCCGCGCACGATGAAGGAAGTCTATGTCGCAAGGACTCCGCGTGAAAAGGAGCTTCAGCGCGCTCTTCTGCAATGGAAAAGGCCTGAAAAGCGCCGTCTTGTAATCGAAGCATTAAAAGAGGCTGGACGCGAAGATCTCATAGGCTTTGATAAAAAATGCCTTGTAAGACCGGATGCAGCTCGAAGCGGCGGGTATAAGGGAAACAAAAATAATTCGCCCGCTCAGAAAAGCAAAACTGCTCCCGCACCTTCTGCACCTATTAAGGTTTCCGGCAGAGCAAAGGGCATGGGCGGCAAAACCGCAAAACCCACTTCGAGTACAAGAAACGTGCCCATCGGCAAAAGTAAAGCTCCGGAGCCTAAGTCTTCGTCGGGTGGAGTCGCGCGCCGAGGTAAATGACGATGCAATTTTTTAAATTTCTGCTACAGAATCCTCTATCCATTCTCTGGCTCTGGCTCGGCATCATCAATCTTGCCGCCTTTATCGCCATGGGCGCCGACAAGCGCAAGGCAGTGCATGGGGCTTGGCGTACTCCGGAAAAAACGCTGTTCCTGCTCGCTGCAATCGGCGGGAGCGTCGGTGGTATTGCAGGTATGTATGCTTTCAGGCACAAGACTAAGCACAGAAAATTTTTTCTCGGGTTCCCCTTAATTTTAATTTTCCAGCTTGCCGTCGGTATTTTTATTTATTTGAACATAAAATAAAAAAGCGGCGGGACGCAAACGCGGCCCGCCAAAACAGGGTTGTGGGATAAAGATATGAGCCCGGCACGCTGTTACGCGCACCATTGGATAAGCTGTAATGTGAGAATAGCCCTTTTTTACCAACTTGTAAATAGCAAACGGACACTACTTTTGTCGAATTGAATTTTTTTATTTTCCAAATAATAAAAAGCTTAAATAACGGAAAGTATCTGCCGGTCAAGTGAGAGGAGCCTAATGTGCCCATGCGCGAAATTAGCTGTAAAAAGATAATCGAGACGGTCGCTCTGCTCTGTGTCAGGGCAAACACCGTTCTGCCCGCGGACGTGAGGGTCCTCATAGACCGTGCTGAAAAAACCGAAAAATCTCCCGCGGGAATAGACGTACTGCGTGATCTTCGCGAAAATTATACTCTTGCGGAAAAGGAATCACTCCCGATTTGTCAGGACACGGGCATGGCTGTCGTTTTTGCAGAGCTCGGTCAGGACGTGCATATAATTGACGGCTTTTTTGAGGATGCAATAAACGAGGGTGTACGTCAGGGTTATGAAAAGGGCTTTCTGCGCAAGTCCGTCGTGAAAGATCCCCTGCGCCGGGAAAACACGGGCGACAACACTCCCGCCGTGATACATACCCGCATAGTCACCGGCGACGGTCTTAAAATCGTGCTGGCGCCTAAGGGATTCGGAAGTGAAAACATGAGTAAAACTAAGATGTTTTTGCCCTCCTGCTCCGTCGACGATATAATTGATTTTATTGTGGAAACAGTTGATGCTGCCGGCTCGAATCCCTGCCCTCCCATTATTCTGGGTGTCGGACTTGGCGGCACGCTCGAACTGGCAGCGCTGATCGGGAAAAAAGCTCTCACACGTTCGATGGATACACGGAATCCCGATCCGTTCTACGCAGAACTCGAAGAAATAACTTTAAAACGCATAAACGCTCTCGGACTCGGGCCGCAGGGCTTCGGCGGGACAACAACCGCGCTTGCAGTTAATATTGAAGCATTTCCCACTCATATTGCAGGGCTTCCCTGTGTCGTGAACGTCGGCTGCCATGTGACGAGGCACGCGGAAGCTATGTTATAAAAAACTGCCGATTATAAACATTTGGAATTTAACTTGAATTGCAAAATGAATATTTAAATAATTTAAGGTTATCATATCACCGAAGCTAATTAAAGGAGTGCAGGTAATATGATAATAGATAGAATCGCCCTTATTCTCGCCATTATCGGTGGTTTGAACTGGGGTCTCATAGGTCTTTTCCGTTTCGATTTTGTGGCCTACCTTTTCGGAGGACAGACGGCAACGCTTAGCCGCGTGATTTACACTCTGGTGGGTCTTTCCGCTATATGGTGTATATCCCTCCTATTTCGCGATCACCGCGGCGAAGGTGACGAGGACTGATTTTGTTGTTAGACGAAAAACGCGCTGTTTCCGACGTTCGGGAGCGGCGCGTTTTTTGCGTATGAGTACCTTATCCGTCAATTTCCGCACAATATATGGTATATCATTCTTTTAACAAATACTATATACCACAATTTTTATTTAGCTACAAACTCACAAAGAGCTACGAACTGCGTTTAGTGAGCAAAGGAGACGGTTAAAATGCAGGCAACAAAAAAAGGTCCGCGTATCCTGCGAAACGGGATTAGCTATCTGTCCGTCGATGAAATATATCCTTCATCCGTCCAACCGCGGAAACGTTTTCAGCAGGAGTCGCTCAAGGAGCTTTCGGAGAGTATAGCGCAATACGGTGTTTTAAATCCTCTCACTGTCCGCAAGCGAAACGGCAAGTATGAGCTTATAGCAGGCGAGAGAAGATTGCGTGCGTCGCGTCTTGCAGGACTAAAAGAAATCCCCTGTATTGTGATTGATGCGAACATGGAGGAGGCGAGTCTGCTAGCCCTTGTCGAGAACATACAGCGTCGTGATCTCGATTTCGTGGAGGAGGCAGAGGGCATCTCGCAGCTCATCAGACTCTTTGGGATGAGTCAGGAGGAAGCGGCGCGAAGACTCGGAAAATCCCAGCCATCGATTGCGAACAAGCTGAGGCTTCTGCGCCTGCCTCCGGATGTGCTGGATACTTTGCGTGACGAGGAGCTGACCGAGCGCCACGGCAGAGCACTCCTGAGACTCTCGGGCGAGGAGGCGCAACGGCAAGCCCTTAGGTACATGATACAGCAGCATATGAATGTCTCGGCCGCTGAGGAATACATAGAGAGTCTTCTCAAAGCTCGCGAACAAGCTCCGGAAAATGAAATCAAGACATCAAGGAAAACACTTTTCGTACTAAAGGATGTGCGCGTCTTTCTGAACACCTTGACACATGGATTGGATATCATGCGTCAGGGCGGCATAGAAGCCGGTATGGAAAAGCATGAGACGGACTCGGAACTTGTCCTGACAATCAGCATACCAAAACAAAAATGACCAAGTACCGCGCTCAAGCGGCTTAAAAGCCCTTGCTGCGCGGTACTTTTATGTTTTCTAATATTTTGCATAATTTATAAATAATTTACCTTTTTCTCACAAATTCAGACGTCGTATTGACAAAAGTGTTAAGCCGTATATACTATTTTCAGTGATATTTTTTTGCCTAAATATATTGTTTATTTCACTCGATTATTGTACACTGTAGTCGAACATAAAAATTATTTAGGTTGCATCCAATTTACATAAATATTTGTGAGGTAAATCTATGCAACTCTTAGAAGAAAGAATACTCCGCGACGGCAAAGTCAGGGACGGGAACATTCTGAAGGTAGACAGCTTTCTAAATCATCAGATGGATGTAAAGCTCTTCGGAGAAATGGCACAGGAGTTTTATCGTCTGTTCCACGATGAGGGTGTCAGTAAAGTATTGACCATTGAAGCTTCCGGAATAGGTATGGCGTGTTTTGTTGCACAGGCGTTTGACTGTCCCGTAATCTTTGCGAAAAAATCCAAGACTAAAAATATTGCAGGTGACGTTTACACTGCTGTGGTTGAAAGCTTTACACATGGCGGAACCTATGATATTATAGTAGCTAAGGAATTTCTAAATTCTTCCGACCGTGTTCTTATAATCGATGATTTTCTTGCCAACGGATCGGCGCTCACCGGACTTTCTACTATAATAAAGGAAGCGGGCGCAACGTCTGTCGGTGCCGGGATAGCGATTGAAAAGGCGTTTCAGCACGGGGGCGACACCCTTCGCGCGCAGGGTCTGCGGATCGAGTCACTGGCAAAAATCGCATCTATGGAAAACGGAAAGATCAATTTCTGTTAATTCCTTACAAGTACGCGTTTTCTGTCTCAGGCAAATCTAAATCGAAAAAAACGGAGGAACAAAAATGAAAAAAGTCATCGCTCTGCTACTGGCACTCACACTGGTATTTGCTCTTGCAGCTTGCGGCGCAAAGACCGCAGAAACTTCCCCCAGCCCCGCGGAATCCGCAGCCCCCACTGCCGACACAGCGGCAGTTAAAATCGGCGTAATCCTCGTTCACGATGAAAACACTGGTTATGACGCCGCTCACATCGAAGGCATCAAGAAAGCCGCTGCTGCTGCCGGCATCGCAGACGACCAGATCGTCTGGAAGTACAACGTCAGCGAAGACGAAGGCTGCTACGACACCGCAACAGACCTTGTTGAGCAGGGCTGCACCTACATCTTCTCCGACAGCTATGGCCATCAGAGCTATATGCAGCAGGCCGCGTCCGAGAACTCCGATGTTACCTTCGTCTCCATGACCGGTGACACTGCTGCTCTCTCCAAGCTCCCCAACTTCAAAAATGCTTTTACCCACACCTTTGAGTCTCGCTATGTTTCCGGCGTTGTTGCCGGCATGAAGCTCAAGGAGCTTGTTGATTCTGACAAAGTTCCCGCAACCAGCAAAAATGCAGACGGCACAATTAAAATCGGCTATGTCGGCGCTTATCCCTATGCAGAAGTGGTTTCCGGCTACACTGCTTTCTATCTCGGCGTCAAGTCCATCGTAGATAACGTCTCGATGACTGTTTCATACACCAACTCTTGGTATGATCCGACCGCTGAAGCAGAAGCTGCCAACCAGCTCATTTCTGCCGGCTGCGTCATTCTCAGCCAGCATGCTGACTCCACCGGAGCTCCCTCCGCTTGCGAAGCAGCTCTTAAGGCCGGCACCGAAGTTTACTGCATTGGCTACAACGTGGATATGCTCTCCGTTGCTCCGACCTCTGCTCTTACAAGCGCTCAGAATGACTGGAGCGTCTATTACACCTATGCATTCAACTGCGCTCTTAAGGGCGAAGACATCGCAACCGACTGGTCCGAAGGCTATGTCACTGGCGCCAACATGATCTCCGCTCTCGGAGCTTCCTGCGCAGCTGGCACAGACGCGAAGGTCGCCGAAGTTGAAGCCGCTCTCAAGGACGGCACACTCAACATATTTGACTGCTCCAAGTTCACGGTCGACGGCGCGGCTGTCACCACCTATCTTGCCATCGACACTGACGGCGACTGGGTTGGCGATACCGGCGAAGCTATTGAAAATGGAATATTCAAGGAGTCCACTCTCCGCAGTGCCCCGTACTTTGGTCTCCGTATCGACGGTATAACCGAGCTCAACGCTCAGTAATTACCGAAAACATCGCGAACGGAAAAAGCCGCTCGAAAGAGACGGCTTTTTCCTTCTAATAAATTTCTTTTCAAGGGGGTAATCCAAAATGGAAGTCGCCAAAGCTACAGTTTGCATGCGCGAAATTACCAAAACCTTTGGTTCGACCGTCGCAAACAACTGTGTCTGTCTCGACATTAACAAAGGGGAAATTCTTTCGCTGCTGGGGGAAAACGGCAGCGGAAAGACGACATTGATGAACATGCTATCAGGCATCTACTATCCCGATGCCGGTCAGATTTTCGTTAATGGCAGCGAGGTGTCCATCCGGAGCCCCAAGGACGCTTTTGATCTTGGCATCGGGATGATTCACCAGCACTTCAAACTGGTGGATGTACTTTCTGCCGCTGAGAACATAATTCTCGGTATGCCGGGTGAAGGACGTCTCGACATGAAGGTCGTGAACGACAAGATACTTAACATCTGTTCACTCTATGGCTTTGACGTAGATCCTAAACAGAAAATATACGACATGTCCGTCTCTCAGAAACAAACGGTGGAAATCGTTAAGGTTCTTTACCGTGGCGCGGACATACTCATTTTGGACGAGCCAACCGCAGTTCTTACCCCCCAGGAAACGGACAAGCTTTTCGCCGTTCTTCGCAACATGCGCAACGACGGTAAAGCGATCGTCATCATCACGCACAAGCTCCACGAAGTGGAGGAACTCTCCGATCGTGTCGCCGTTCTGCGTCACGGCCAATATATCGGGGATATGGTCACGAAAGACACTAATGCAGCCGAGATGACCAACATGATGGTCGGCCGCACTGTCTCTCTTAACATTGCACGTCCCGAGCCGAAAGACCCAAAGCCTCGGATTATTGTGGATGGACTTACGGTCAAAGATATTGACGGAGTAAAGAAACTCTCAAATGTATCATTTACCGTGAATTCTGGCGAAATATTAGGAATTGCCGGAATCTCCGGCTGTGGACAGAGGGAACTTCTGGAGTCTATTGCAGGTCTTCAAACCGTAGAATCCGGTAGCATCAGCTATCTTGATCCCGAAACCGGTAAACAGGTCGAACTTATAGGTAAGGATCCACGTACTATAAGTTCTCTGGGTGTCGCTCTATCCTTTGTACCGGAAGACAGGCTTGGAATGGGTCTTGTAGGCAACATGGACCTCACAGACAATATGATGCTTCGCTCCTTCCGCCGCGGAAAGTCAATCTTTGCGGATCGTAAATCGCCCCGACAACTCGCTGAGCGCGTTGTCGACGAGCTGGAAGTTGTTACCCCAGGTGTTACGACCCCTGTTCGCAAGCTTTCCGGCGGCAATGTCCAGAAAATTCTTGTCGGCCGCGAGATTGCATCTGCACCTTCCGTTCTTATGACGGCCTACGCCGTCCGAGGACTTGACATCAACTCCTCCTATACGATTTATGACCTTCTCAATCAACAGAAAGAAAAGGGCGTCGCCGTTGTCTACGTCGGCGAAGATCTTGACGTTCTTCTGGAACTCTGCGACCGTATCCTCGTCCTCTGCGGCGGTGAGGTCAGCGGTATTGTTCCCGGAAGAGGCGCAAGCAAAAGCGATGTTGGTATGATGATGACAAAACTCGGAGGGGAGGCTGGAAAATGAATTCTAGAGTAAGAGATCCTTTTGTCCGTATCACAAAGCGAGACGGACTGGCCTCCTGGCGTGGATGGCTAATAAGACTTGTAAGTCTTATTCTAGCTCTTGCTGTTTCTGCTATTGTAATTTACGCTATGATAAAGTTGAACCCGCTTAAAGTATACGCGGCTATGTGGGAAGGAGCTTTCGGCTCTGAAAAACGCAGTTGGGTCACGCTTCGTGACACGATGATGATGCTTTGCATCGGAGTCGGCCTCGCTCCCGCTTTCAAAATGCGCTTCTGGAATATCGGCGCCGAGGGTCAAATCCTCGTCGGCGGCATTGCAACCGCCGCCGTTTTGATCTATTGCGGAAATTCTATGCCGACCTGGGCGCTACTGCTCACCTCTCTTGTCGTCAGTTGCATCGCAGGCGCAATTTGGGGCGTCGTCCCCGCTTTCTTTAAAGCGCGCTTCGGAACTAACGAGACGCTGTTTACCCTTATGATGAACTATGTAGCCATCCAGCTCACTTCATACTGCGTGGCTTTATGGGAAAACCCTTACGGCTCAAACACTGTCGGCGTTATAAACCAGCAAACCAAGGCCGGCTGGTTCCCGTCTTTGCTTGGTCAGCAGTATCTACTGAACGTCATCCTCGTTTTGGCACTGGCGGTTTCCATGTACATATATCTCCGCTACTCCAAACACGGTTATGAAATTTCCGTAGTCGGCGAATCTGAGCGCACCGCGCGTTACATTGGTATCTCTGTACGCCGCGTCATCGTCCGTACCATGATGATTTCCGGTGCCATCTGCGGTCTCGCGGGCTTCCTCGCTGTCTCGGGTGCGTCCCACACAATTAGTACAAGCACAGCCGGCGGACGCGGCTTTACGGCTATAATTGTCGCATGGCTCGCGAAATTCAACACCTTCGTGATGATCCTAATTGCAGCGCTGCTTGTCTTCCTTGAAAAGGGCGCCATGCAGATAGCCTCGCAATATAACCTGAACGATTTCGCCTCTCAGATGATAACGGGCATTATCCTGTTTTTCATACTTGGCAGTGAATTCTTCATAAACTACAGGCTCGTGTTCCGCGGAAAAAAGGAGGCGAAATGATATGACGCAAATACTCTCTCTCCTACAGGCGGCTATGGTTTTCGGCACAGTCATACTCTTCGGCGCAATCGGCGAGATAATGACTGAAAAGTCAGGCAACCTTAACCTCGGCGTTCCGGGCATCATGTATCTCGGCGGTATTGCCGGACTTGCCGGCGCGTTCTGGTATCAGACCAACGTTGCAACACCAAGTGCAATGGTAGGTCTTCTCATCGCCCTCGTCTGTGCACTTGTGGCAGCCGCTCTCGGCGGTCTCATTTATAGCTTCCTTACCATTACGCTTCGTGCAAACCAGAATGTCACAGGTCTTACGCTCACGATATTCGGCTCGGGCGTTGCCAATCTCTTTGGCGGAGCTATGAACAAGATGGCCGGCGGCGTCGGCCAGATATCCGTGGGCTTAACCAGCGACGCTTTCCGTGACACACTACCGTTCCTGTCCAATGTCGGAGTTTTTTCCGGTCTGGGCTTCATGGTCTATCTTGCTATTATCCTCGCATTTTTAGCGAGCTACTTCCTTAACAGAACCCGTAAGGGTCTGAATCTCCGCGCAGTCGGTGAAAACCCCGCTACTGCAGATGCCGCCGGTATCAGCGTAACGAGATACAAATACCTTTCCACCTGCATCGGAGCTGCAATTTCAGGTCTCGGCGGTCTTTACTACGTCATGGACTACATCAAGGGCACTTGGTCCACTGACGGCGGAATCGAAAAGCTCGGCTGGCTTGCCGTGGCGCTCGTTATCTTCGCACGCTGGAAACCGATTCAGGCTATTTGGGGTTCCTACCTCTTTGGCGCTCTATTCTGGCTTTTCCTCTATATCCCCGGACTTACTCGTTCGTCTCAGGAGATATTCAAGATGCTGCCTTACGTTGTCACAATAATCGTTCTGATTGTCGTGTCACTCCGTAAAAATCGCGAAAACCAACCGCCCGCAAATCTCGGTATGGCGTATTTCCGCGAAGAAAGATAGAAATTCTTGCATAATATTACCCCCTCAGGTATAATTTCATTATAGAGATTATATTTGAGGGGGTAATTTTATGAATGAGGCTGTGCAGTTCATGATCGGTTTTGCGATTTTTTTCTGGATAATTGGTCTTTCGGTCGGCGTTCTCGTAATAATCGCGACTTGGAAGGTCTATGAAAAGGCAGGTGAACCCGGCTGGGCATCGCTTGTGCCATTTTACCGCGACTACGTATATTTTAAAATCTCATGGGGCAACGGTTGGTATTTTCTGCTGAACGAAATTCCCAGCGTGCTTTACCTAATATTCTATATACCGTTTAGCATTGGTTTGACGAGGGGAATTCTCTCCGGTTATAACGGCTATGGCGGGGCTCCCTTTGCAAACTTTGATATTGTGTCAAATGTCGCTGGGTTCTCTGTGCTTATATTCCTGTTTTCGACAGCTATGCTGGTCATCAGCATCATCACTTGCGTCAAGCTTGCAAAAGCCTTTGGACAGGGCGGCGGTTTCGCCTGCGGTCTTATTTTCCTTTCCCCCGTCTTTCTTTGCATACTAGCATTCAGCAAAAACATATATTATGTAGGTATCCCCGGCAAAATGCCTCCTTACGGTCAGCCGGGCTTTGGCAATCCCTCTAAGCCATTCGGTCAGTCGCCTAACTGGCAGAATCCCTATTACCAGCCGAACGGCTATCAGCAGCCACCTTACAATGGGACCCAGCCACCTAATCAGTACGGTCCGACTCAGGGCTGGGGCTGGCAGCCGTCCGAGGCTCCGCAGCGCGATAATCAGCAGCCAAACGACTTCGTTAAATACTGTCCCGACTGCGGCTCTATGAAGAATGACGATATGTTTTGTCCAAAATGCGGCAAGCCACAGTAAATAGAGTAATAGTTAGAATTTGGATAGATACAAAAATACTTATTGTAAAAATATGAGATTTATTGTAAAATGATTTCCATGCAGAGAATTTTCTGTTTTTTGAGAGAAAATTATATTTTGGAGGATTTTATGGACATCGATTATGAGGCAATGAGTAGCATATTCCAAATGTCGGCAGGGGCAATGGTAATAAGTTGTCTGTTAGGAGTTCTTTTCATCGTATCTCTATGGATACTGTTCAACAAAGCAGGTGAAGCGGGCTGGGCTGCAATCGTTCCTTTCTACAATCTGTATGTACTTTACAAAATCACTTGGGGAAGCGGTGTAAAGTTCCTGCTACTTCTCATCCCTATTGCTAACGTAGTCATAGCTATCATCACTTGGGTCAAGTTTGCAAAAGCCTTTGGCAAGGGCGGCGGCTTCGCCTGCGGTCTTATTTTCCTTCCCTATATCTTCTTCCCCATCATGGCATTCAGCAAAAACATTTCATATGTCGGCGTACCGGGCAAATAAGTCCAGAATAACATAGCCGGCAGATGGGTCTATTTTTGTTTTCTACATACACACTGTCAAAGAAAAAGCGGAACATTCCTCCGCTTTTTCTTTGCATTCCAAGCAGTCATTATTTAGTAATATTCAAAATATCTATTGTTAAAACTTGTGTTTTATTGTAAAATGAACTCAATGCGGAGTATTTTCTGCATCTAGAGAGAATTATATTATTTCGAGGAGGTTTTTTATGTATTACAGTTACGACTACGACTATGACATTGCAGACAGTTTTTTTCACATGTCGGCTGGCTCCACATTTATCAGTCTTTTGCTCGGTGCTCTTTTAATAGTTTCGCTTTGGTTCATTTTCCAAAAAGCCAATGAGCCAGGCTGGGCTGCCATTGTTCCCTTCTATAACTACTATGTGCTTTTTAAAATCACATGGGGCAACGGCTGGATGTTCCTGCTTCTGCTTATCCCCCTTGCTAACATTGTAATCGCAATAATTACACTAGTCAAACTTGCCAAGGCCTTCGGCAAGGGCGGGGGCTTTGCCTGCGGACTCATTTTCCTGTTTTATGTCTTCCTGCCGATCATGGCTTTCAGCAAGGACATCGCTTATGTCGGCGTTCCGGGCAAAGAAGGACAATATAACCCCGGCTACGGTCAGCAAGGCTATCAGCAACAGGGTTACCAGAACCCCTATTCTCAGGGTTATCAGCCCCCCCAGCAGCCGTATCAGGCTCCTGATGCTCAGCAGGGCACATATCAGCAGCCGAGCGCTCAGAACCCCGAATATTTCTATCAGCAGACAGCGGCGCCGACAGGCCCCAAATTCTGCCAGGGCTGTGGAGCTGCCATCGAAGGCAATATAAAATACTGCCCCAAGTGCGGCAAGCCCCTGTAAATTTATAAGTTAGAAAGCGGCGCTTCAAATGAAGCGCCGCTCTTTTTATTCTGGCATATCGGCGGACCATGACGGCGTTTTATCGCCGTAAATCCTGCACGTTTTCTTTATATCGTTTAGAAGCGCATCGACAGTCTCGGGTCTCGTTGCCCAGCTTGTCGCAAAGCGGACAGCAGTTTTGTCTCCAGGCAGCTCCTGCCATATCGAGAAGGAATAATTTTTCTTCAGTTCCTCAAGCACTGCACCATTTAGTATCGGGAATTGCTGGTTTGTCGGCGAGTCGTAGAGAAAATCACAGCCGGCGCTTCTGAAAGCATCCTTGATGCGCATCGCTTCCCGAACGGCATTTTTCCCGAGTTCAAGATAGAGTCCGTCCTTGAAGAGAGTTTCGAACTGGATGCCAAGAAACCTGCCCTTTGCGAGCAGACCGCCGTGCTGCTTGATATGATAGCGAAAGTCCCTGTTTAGCTCCTCGTTACAGATACAGACAGCTTCTCCGAACATTGCGCCGACCTTTGTTCCGCCGATATAGAACACGTCGCAGAGCTTGGCAAGGTCTGCCATGAAGACGTCGTTTTCCTCGGAGCCGAGGGCATAGCCGAGCCGCGCTCCGTCAAGGAAAAGCGGAATGTGCTTTTCGTCACAGACGCGGCGCAGATCCCGAAGCTCCTGCTTTGTATAAATAAGACCCGTTTCGGTAGGGTGCGAGATATATACCATGGCAGGCTGCGGGCAGTGCTCATGCGTTGCGTCGCTCCAATGCCCATCGATACATTTGCGGACCTGCGCCGCCGTTATCTTTCCATTTTCGGAGGGCAGCGTGATGACCTTATGCCCTGTTGCTTCTATTGCACCGGATTCGTGGACGGCAATGTGCCCCTGCTCCGCGCAGACAACCGCCTGATGCGGACGAAGAGCGGAAGCGATGACGGTTGTGTTGGCCTGCGTCCCACCCATCAGGAAATGGACGTGCATGTCCTCTTTTCCGCACGCAAGGCAGATAATCTTCCTCGCCGTTTCGCAAAATTCATCCTCGCCGTAGCCAGGAGTCTGCTCTCTGTTGGTCTTTACCAACGCATCCAGAATACGCGGGTGTGCCCCCTCGGTATAATCACATTCGAATCTGTACATATCCTCATCCTCTGTTTCTTTCACATACTCGTATATTATATTTTCAAGCTCCACGAATGTCAATCATTCTGCACGAAGTTAAGCGTTTTCAGCCACCTCGCAAGTCGATTTATTGCACAATAATCAATTTACATTTTCGTGTATTTGTGTTAGAATACAATTTATCGTATCGATGTCCGCGCATAGCGGATTACGGCAAGGGAGGCGGAGGTCTTTTATGAAGCATAGCTTTTTCGCGCTAATCTCGCGTATGCGCTACATCGGGCGCTGGGGACTGATGCGCAACAGTCTGCCCGAGAACATTCAGGAGCACAGCCACATGGTTGCGGTCATCGCGCACAGTCTCGCCGTTATCGGACGTGACATTTACGGAAAACCCGTGAACCCCGAAAAATGTGCCGCCGCCGCACTCTATCACGATGCTTCAGAAATTCTGACGGGCGACCTGCCTACGCCGATAAAATACCACGACGAGGCTATCAGGAAATCCTATAAAGAAATCGAGAAAAATGCGTGCAGACAGCTTTTGAGCTTCCTGCCGGACGAGCTTAGGCCTTCGTTCGAACCCCTGCTCGTAGAAGAAGACCCCGAGATTTGCGCCTATGTCAAAGCGGCGGACAAGCTCTCCGCTTACATCAAGTGTATCGAGGAGCGCAAGGCGGGCAACAACGAATTCCTTTCCGCAGAGGCGCAAATTTTAGGTATACTTAAGAAAAATCCCCTGCCGGAAGTCGAATACTTCATGCAAAACTTCATCCCCGCCTTTGAGCTTACGCTTGATGAGCTGGGCGCTATGAACTAATCTAAAGGTAATTGCGCTTTTTGATATATCAGAATTTTCCTCCACCGCGGAGGTTTAACAAATTTGTGCGCGAGATCGCACGGGAGGTTACTTATTTATGCATGCTTTCGTTACTGTCGTTGGAAAAGACAAGGTCGGCATCATCGCCGCCATCTGCATCCTCTTAGCCGAGAAAAACGTCAACATTCTTGACATCAGCCAGACCATTCTCCAGGATTGCTTCACGATGTTCATGCTTGTCGATGCTTCCGAATGCTCTGTTGACTTCGCAGAACTTTCCGAGAGCCTTTCCGAGCTCGGCCGGAAGATGGACCTCACCATCCGCATCCAGCGTGAGGAGATCTTCAACGCAATGCATAAGATATAGGTTGGGCAGGATATGATTAATCAGGGCGAAATACTTCAAACTATAAAAATGATAGATCAGCAGCACCTTGACGTCCGCACTATAACGATGGGCATTTCTCTTCGCGACTGCTCCCATTCGGACATCAAAATAAGCTGTGACAAGATATACGACAAAATCTGCCGCTATGCGGGTAAGCTCGTGCGAACCGGCGAACAAATCGAAGCCGAATTTGGTATTCCGATTGTCAATAAGCGCATCTCGGTCACGCCGATTGCGCTTGTCGCCGAAAGCTGCGACGCTTTGGATTACGTCCCCTTTGCCAAGGCTCTGGACAGGGCTGCAAGGGAAGTCGGAGTGAATTTCCTTGGCGGCTATTCCGCGCTTGTACACAAGGGCTGCACAAAGGGCGACGAAAGACTTCTGCGCAGCATACCCGAAGCTCTGGCGGAAACAAACTATGTTTGCTCAAGCGTGAACGTCGGAACAACGCGCGCCGGCATAAATATGACCGCTGTGCGCACTATGGGCGAAATCATCAAAAAAACAGCCGAGCTCACAAAAGACACCGGCAGCTTTGGCTGCGCTAAACTCGTTGTATTTTGCAACGCCGTTGAGGATAACCCCTTCATGGCTGGTGCTTTCCATGGTATTGGCGAGCCTGAATGTGAAATTAACGTCGGTGTTTCTGGTCCCGGCGTCGTATATGAGGCGCTGAAAGCCGTAAAAGGTCAGTCTCTTGACGTAGTCGCGGAAACAATTAAAAAGACAGCCTTCCAAATTACGCGCGTAGGTCAACTTGTCGCGCAGGAGGCCTCTTCTCGTCTGGGCGTACCCTTTGGGGTTGTTGACCTCTCCTTGGCACCCACTCCCGCAATCGGTGACAGCGTTGCGGATATACTCGAGGAAATAGGTCTTTCGTCCGTCGGCGCACCCGGCACGACGGCGGCGCTCGCACTTTTAAACGACGCTGTCAAAAAGGGCGGCGTCATGGCGTCAAGCAATGTCGGTGGGCTTTCGGGCGCTTTCATCCCCGTCAGTGAGGATGCAGGCATGATAGCTGCGGCAACTGCAGGGTATCTCACGATTGAAAAGCTTGAGGCGATGACCTGTGTCTGCTCCGTCGGGCTTGATATGATTGCTATCCCGGGCGACACCTCTGCCGAAACCATCTCCGCTATTATTGCTGATGAAGCAGCTATCGGCATGGTTAACAACAAAACCACGGCTGTACGTCTGATTCCCGTGGTCGGCAAAAAGGTCGGCGACATGGTTGAATTCGGCGGACTTTTCGGAAGCGCGCCGATTATGCCCGTGAACACCTGTAACCCCACGGAATTCATCCTTCGCGGAGGACGCATACCTGCGCCGATGCACAGTCTTAAAAACTAAGCTCTATCAAAATTGGGAGTCTATTAATGGAACAGTGCAAATTGGACCGCATAAGCGAACTCACCCGCATCTCTCGCGAACGCGAGCTGACCTGTGAGGAGCAAACGGAGCGCAAGGCTCTCCGCGAGCAGTACCTCGCCGAGTGGCGGCAGGGAGCAAAGCAAACGCTCGACACGGTGTATATCATTGACGAAAAAGGTGTAAAGCGTAAGCTGACAAAGTAAATACAGCGGGACACCGCTTATTAAATTATACCCATGGCAGCCAGCCATGGGACAAGGAGAAACGAAGTAATGCTTAAAAACACAGAAAAAACGATGGAAAAGCTCGTAGCCCTCTGCAAAAATCGCGGTTTTGTCTACGCCGGAAGCGAAATCTACGGCGGACTTGCAAACAGCTGGGATTACGGTCCTCTCGGCGTTGAGCTCAAGAACAACATAAAGCGCGCCTGGTGGAGAAAATTCGTGCAGGAAAACCCCTACAACGTGGGTCTCGACGCGGCTATCCTGATGAACCCGCAGGTCTGGGTCGCCTCCGGACACGTCGTCAACTTCAACGACCCGCTCATCGACTGCAAGGAATGCAAGATGCGCCATCGCGCCGATCACCTCGTCGAGGCATACAACAAGGAGCACGGCATTGAGATGGTGGCTGACGGTCTGCCTAACGAGGAGCTGATTGCCTATATCCGCGAGCATCAGATTCCATGCCCAGGCTGCGGCAAGAGCAATTTTACGGATATACGCAAATTCAACATGATGTTCAAAACACATCTGGGCGTCACGGATGACAGCAGCACGGAAATTTATCTGCGTCCTGAAACAGCTCAAGGTATGTTCGTCAATTTTAAAAACGTTCAGCGCACCACTCGCCGCAAACTGCCCTTCGGCATTGCGCAGGCGGGCAAGAGCTTTCGCAATGAGATAACCCCGGGGAACTTCATCTTCCGCATACGCGAGTTCGAGCAGATGGAGCTTGAGTTCTTCTGCAAGCCGGGTACGGAGCTCGATTGGTTTGATTACTGGCGCTCCTACTGCAAAAACTGGCTGCTCTCGCTGGGCATTCAGGAAGAAAATTTGCGTATGCGCGACCACGAGAAGGAAAAGCTCTCTCATTACTCCAACGCTACGACCGACATTGAATATCTCTTCCCGTTCGGCTGGGGCGAGCTTTGGGGCGTGGCTTCACGCACCGATTTCGACCTCAAGGCGCACTCAAAAGCTTCGGGCGAGGAGCTGAGCTATTTTGATCAGGAGTCAGGCGAGCACTACATCCCGTACTGCGTGGAACCCGCCGTCGGTGTTGACCGAATCCTGCTAACTGCGCTTGTTGACGCCTATGACGAACAAGTCGTCGACGCCGAGAAGGATGACACTCGTGTTGTTCTGCATCTCCATCCGGCTCTTGCGCCCATTAAGTGCGCTATTTTGCCTCTTTCCAAGAAACTGGGTGATCCGGCGGAGGAGCTTTTCCGCTCCCTGCAAAAGCACTTCATGGTCGAATACGACGAGTCAGGCTCAATCGGCAAGCGCTATCGCCGTCAGGACGAAATCGGCACGCCCTTCTGCGTGACCTACGACTTCGATTCCGAAACAGACGGCTGCGTCACCGTTCGTGAGCGCGACTCAATGGAGCAAGTGCGTATAAAAATCGGCGAGCTTGCCGCATATATCGAAAAGAGACTTGAATTCTAAAGGATTTGCGCAGCTATAGCTGCGCAAATCTCCGTTTATGATTGATTAAGTCGGAGGCTAAAATGTCAACAGGTCAGGATTTTGTCAAAAAAATACGCACAATCGGCGCTGCAATGTTTCTGCTCCTCTTTGGGCTGTTTCTATACATCTGCTTTTCGTCGGGCTCAAACCCGCTAGCAGGGTATGAAGCCCCTCATGACTCAACTTATTACGCGCAGAGCGACGCTACCCTCGGCGAGCTTAAAACAGAGCTTGAGGCAAATGCCTTCCCCAAGCTTACCGGAGTCGAGAGCTGCGTTATTTCGGACGGCAGGCTTGTCATTACGATTGATTCGGTGACTTTCGCAAAGTGCCGTTCAGCAATTCTGAGGTACTACGACGAAAGTCTCTTCGAATTCATCTTAAAATCGAACTAAAATGCCGTGCATAGGAGAACATCTATGAAAGACGGATTTATAAAGGTCGCGGCCGGAACGCCGGAAATCCGCGTGGCGGACTGCGATTACAACAGAACTTCAATTTTGAACATCATAAGAGAAGCGGATATGCAGGGCGTCAAGATTCTTGCATTGCCCGAAATGTGTGTCACCGGCTACACCTGCGGCGACCTTTTCATGCAGCGCACGCTCACAAAAGCCGCAGAGGAGAGTCTTTTGCTCATTCTCTCCTCCACTTCGAAAATCGATCTGCTTTTTACTGTCGGTCTGCCGGTGCTTTTCTCAGGAAAGCTCTATAACTGTGCCGCCGTCTGCTGTCGCGGAGAACTTCTTGCGCTCGTTCCTAAGATGTTTCTGCCAAATTACGGCGAGTTTTACGAGAAGCGCTGGTTCTTCGAAGGTGAAAGGGACGGACACCCCCTTTCTTTCGCGGGGCACAACACCTATTTCGGTTCTGACGTTTTGTTCCCATGCGAAGACGTTCCCGGGCTCTGCGTAGGAGTTGAAATCTGTGAGGATCTCTGGACGCCTATTCCTCCCTCCTCATATCTCGGGCAGGCTGGAGCTACGGTAATATTGAACCTTTCAGCAAGCAACGAGGTCGCATCCAAAGATGTATACCGCCGCGGACTTGTCACAAGGCAATCGGGAAGCCTCATCTGCGGCTATATATACGCGGATGCAGGCGAGGGCGAGAGTACCACCGACCTTGTGTTCGCAGGGCATAATCTCATCGCCGAAAACGGCTATCTACTTGCCGAGCGCCGCTTCGGAACCGGGCTTATCGTGTCCGAGCTCGATATTGAATATCTGTGCTTCGAACGCATGAGGATAGGCAGCTTCCGTCCCATAAATGATTCACGACTTGTTAAAATCGGGTTTTCACTGAAGTACGAAGCAACAAAGCTTACACGGTGTTTCTCGCCCACTCCCTTCGTACCGCGCAATACTGATGAGCGCATGGCGCGATGCGAGGAAATTTTCTGTCTTGCCGCGTTGGGGCTAAAGAAGCGTATCGAGCATACAGGTGCAAAAAGCCTCGTCATCGGCATATCGGGCGGACTCGATTCGACGCTTGCGATGTTAATCGCCGCAAAAGCTGTCGATTTGTTGGGGCTCCCACGCGAGAGCATAATCGCTGTGAACATGCCCTGCTTCGGCACGACCGAGCGTACTAAGGGCAATTCCGAGGTTCTCACCGATGAGATGTGTGTGACCCGAAGGGCGATTGACATCACAAAAGCCGTAAGACAGCACTTTGAAGATATAGGGCACGATGAAAGCGAGCTCAACGTCGTCTTTGAAAACTCACAGGCTCGTGAGCGTACTCAGGTGCTCATGGACATCGCGAACGCGACGGGCGGTCTTGTCGTCGGTACCGGCGATATGTCCGAGCTTGCGCTCGGCTGGGCGACCTACAACGGCGACCATATGTCGATGTACGGCGTGAACTGCGGTATCCCGAAAACGCTCGTGCGCTATCTTGTCGCCTACTGCGCGGACGTTGCGGAAACGACAGCGCTCTCTGACGTTCTGCGCGACATTCTTGCAACGCCCGTCTCGCCCGAGCTTCTGCCCGCCGAGGATGGCGACATAAGTCAAAAGACAGAAGAACTCGTGGGTCCCTATGAGCTGCACGACTTTTTCCTCTATCACATGATACGCCGAGGCTGCGAGCCGGAAAAAGTTCTCCGTCTCGCGGAGCTTGCCTTTGACGGAGTCTATGACCATGAAACAATTTTGAAGTGGCTACGCACTTTTATCCGCCGCTTTTTTGCTCAACAGTTTAAGCGCAGCTGTCTGACGGACGGCCCGAAAGTCGGCACACTCTCGCTCAGTCCACGCGGCGACCTTCGAATGCCCTCGGATGCCAGATGCGACCTGTGGCTGAAGCAGCTTGAAAGTCTCTGACCATAATACAATCAAAAAAGCGCTTTCGATTTTTACGAAAGCGCTTTTTATTTCATATTAGCGAAGCCGCGATGAGTTTTTTTGCGTAGTCCGTCTTCGGTGTATTGAAGACCTCCTCCGGAGTTCCCTGCTCAACGATACGACCTTCGTCCATAACCAGTACCCTGTCGCTCATCTGCCGTATTACGTTCAGATCGTGCGATATGAAAAGATAGCTGAGTTCGAATTCGTGACGGAGCTGCAAGAGAAGCTCCAGTATCTGCGCCTGAATTGTTACGTCTAGCGCCGAAACAGGCTCGTCCGCAATGATAAACCGTGGCCTTTGTATGAGTGCGACAGCGATACCGACGCGCTGACGCTGTCCGCCGGAGAGCTCGCGCGGCTTCCTGTCCGCATATTCGGGACCGAGACCGACCTTTTTGAGCATATCCATGACGCGTTCACGACGCTCATCCTTGCCGTACTTTCCATATGCCCGAAGTGGCTCCTCAACTATCCACTCGATAGTCTTCGAGGGGTTCAAAGAACCCTTTGGGTCCTGAAAAACCATCTGCGGTCTTTCCGTATAGTGGATTATTTCGCCGTCATAATCGGTGTGGAGTCCCAGAATGGTCTTTGAAAGAGTTGATTTTCCGCAGCCGGACTCACCGACAAGACCGAGAATCTCTCCTTCGCCGACGCTGAAGCTCACATCGAAAAGTATCTGCTTGACCGTTTTTCTATCTAGAAACCCGTGATTGACATAGAAGGCGTTAAGGTTTTTAACCTCCAGTACAGGCTCAGACATTGACTCTTCTCCTCATCGACACAGCTGAAACCAGTTCCTTGGTATATTCGTGCTGCGGATCGCTGAAGACCTGCTCCGTTTCGCCCTGCTCCACAATCTCGCCGTTATACATAACGGCGACTTTTTTGCATACGCGCCTAATTACACGCAAATCGTGCGATATGAAAAGTAGGCTAACGCCGCACTTTTCATTCAGGCGCTTTAACAGCTCTATAATTTGCGCCTGAACGGTTACATCCAGCGCGGTTGTCGGTTCGTCGAGTATTAGCAGCTTCGGATGCGTAATGAAAGCTGCTGCAATCATAGCTCTCTGTCTTTGTCCGCCAGAAAGCTGATGGGGGTATTTTTTATAGGTGAGATCGGGGTTTGGAAGACCTACGAGCTTCATAACCTCGAAAACCATATTGCGCCTTTCCTCGGCGGTGAACTTGCAGTGGAGCCTAAGAGTTTCTTCAATCTGGCGTCCGATTTTCATAAGCGGGTCAAGACTTGTCATAGGCTCCTGAAAAATCATGCCTATATCCTTGCCCTGCAAAAGGCGCATTTCCTCAACGGAGCAGTTAAGAAGGTCGTGACCTTCAAAAGACACTTCACCCTCAATGGTTGCAAGCTCGCGCTCAATGAGTCCCGCAATCGTGTGCGCGGTGACCGTCTTTCCGGAGCCGGATTCGCCGACAAGTCCGAGCGTGTCACCTGCCTCCATATGCAGGTCGATACCTCTAACGGCCATACCGGCACGTCCGTCGTTGAATGTCACGGTAAGATTCTTTATATCAAGCATCTACTTTTCGCCTCCGTTTCGCGGCCGTCCGCCATACTCTCCGGTAACCCAGACCTTCCGATATCAGCGCAAAGCCAAGGATAAGTATCGATATGGCACAACCGGCAGAAAGTGCCTGCCAGGGCGCCGAGAACAAAAATGACTGTGAGTCGAGGAGCATACGTCCGAGACTCGCGCTTTCGGTTGGCTTTATGCCGACGCCCAAAAAACTCATGCTCGCCTCTGCAAGCACCGCGTTATTAAAGCCGATTGCGATTGAGCTAAGAAGTACGGGCCCTATGTTCGGAAGAATATGCACAAACATGATCCTCGTATGCCGTACGCCCATTAGCTTTGCGTTTCTGACATAGTCCATGTGCCGCTGTTTTGCAAATTCACCGCGAACGACACGCGCAAAACTCGGTATGAAGAGTATGCCCAGAACGATAATGATGATTTCTTTGCCCGAGCCGGTGATACTTACCACGACGAGTGCCAGCAGTATGCTCGGAAAAGCTGTGACCGCGTCGTTAATCCTCATCACTATTTCATCCGCAACGCCGCCAAAATAGCCTGTAAGTCCGCCGATTAGGGTTCCGAATGTCGCTCCGATTAAAACTGCAAAAAATGCTATTGACAGCGTTGTTCCCGCTCCCTCAATAACCCGACTCAGAATGTCTCGCCCGAAATTGTCTGTGCCCAGAAGGTGCGAAAGACTGGGACCGATACTTTTTTCAATCGGTGACATCGTATCGGGGTCAAACGGCGTCCAAAAAAAGCCCATAACGATAACCGAAACCGTCACAGCAGTGAGAGTGCAGCCGGCTATTAAGTTGTAGTTCGGTGATTTTCTCACGGGTTCCTCCGGATCGTTCCGTGGGCAGTATCTTACGGAACGCTCAACGTTTATCTTTATTTAGGTAGAGTATTATTATATTATTAATTTTTGAAAGATGGTAAAAATAATCAGCGGAATCTTATTCTTGGGTCTATATATTTATAGGATATGTCGGCAATATAGTTGACGGTAATAACTGCGATTGAAATTATCATAATGATAGTCTGAACAACAGGGAGATCGCGTCCGATTATTGAAGCGAGGAGCAGTCTTCCCATGCCAGGTATTGCGAACACCTGTTCTATTATAATACTTCCCGCGATAATGTCCACCAGTGTAACGGCGAGAAATGTAATGACCGGAATTATCGCGTTGCGCATGACATGTCTTGAAAGAACCTGCCAGCGGCTGTTACCTCTACTGTAAGCAGTGCGGACATAGTCCTCGCTCATTTCCTTGACCATGCTGCTCCGCAGGAGCTTTATGACCATTGCGCTCTTTGGCAGAGCTATGGCGAGAGCCGGAAAAACAAGGTAGCTCCAGAATCTCGATGAATCCTCGGAATGCGAAATGAAATCGCCCGGCGTGAACAGCTTGAAGATAAGCCCGAACACGTAGGTGAAGATGATGCCGATGAAAAAGGCCGGTATCGACATTATAATTTGGTTTAAGACCGATATAATCCTGTCCGGTATGCTATGGGCAAAACGCGCAAGCAGAACGCCCAGTGGCAGAGAGATTACGAGCACCATGATAAAGCTTATCCCGGACAGCGCCGCTGTAATCGCGATTTTTCCGGACAGCAGCTCGCTCACGGGAATATTGTAGCTGTATGATGTGCCGTAGTCGCCCTTTACGAAGCCTGCAAGCCATTTGAAATAGCGCAGCACCGCAGACTCGTTCAGCCCGAGCTGTTCGCGGAGCAAAGCTACCTTTTCAGGCGTTGCCTGTGTGCCCAGCATCCTCGTTGTCGGGTCGCCGGGAATTATTTGAAATGCCAGAAATACAAGCACCGAGATTCCAAGAAGGGTGAAGAGAAAAATACCTATTTTCTTTAATATGTATTTCATTTATTCCCCTCCCTTCGGCCAAATACGCGTAAACCGCGAGCTTTCGGTCAAAGTAATTCCAATTCGTATCAAAAAGTGCGCTTTAATGCAGGGCGGCCTTTTATCCTTGAATAAAGACCGCCCTGTTTAATCAAATTCAGAGTTTGTCTTTTCTCTGAGCTGTTTTATTTTGTGAAGTAAACCTTCGACAAGTCCATGACATATATGGGGTAGAACTCATAGCCCTGTAAGCCGTTACCCATCGCAACTAGATCGCACATATCCTGGATATAAAGATTTGCGGCGTCCTCCGTGAGTATGGTCTGAAGCTTGCCATAGAGCTCGACTTGCTTTTGGTCGTCCGTGCTGGTGATTGCTTCCTTGAACACCTCGTCATATTCGGGGTCTGAGAAATTCGTAAAGTTTGAGCCGGAATCAGATGAGAAACGCTCAAGCATAGCGCGCGCCGTCATCATGGAGGCGTCTACGCCGATGACAGTACTCTGGTAATCGCGGCCTTGGTATACCTTACTGAGCCATGTTCCCCAATCGACCAGGTCGATGTTCACGGTTACGCCGACTGCCTTGAGCTGCTCGGCAATAACCTGCGCCGTATCGACGTGGGGCTGATAGTTGGAGGGAACGGTTATCGTCATTTCAAAGCCGTCGGGATAACCAGCATCGGCAAGAAGCTGTTTTGCCTTTTCGGTATCGTACGTATAGTAGTCTACAAGATCAGGCTTGAAATACTTCTGAAACGCGGGGTACATGCTGCTGCCGACCAAGGCTCCTCTGCCGTCGGCCAGATAGTCCATAATCGCCTGACGGTCAATGGCGTAGCTCAGAGCCTGACGGACCTTGATATTGTTAAAGGGCTCCTTGGTGTTATTGAGGTAAACGGCCTGCACAAGATTCATAGTGCCTTCCATGACCGTAAAGCCCTCGCCGAGCTCCTTGACCTGCGCGCTCGTGAGGTGTGCGACCAGATCGACCGCGCCGCTCTTTAGCGACATAACGAGAGTTTCAGCATTATCAATTATCTTGTAGGTGACCTTATCGACGTTTGAGGAAGTACCCCAGTAGTCACTGAACTTTTCGAGGACAATGCTCTCCTGCGGTGTGCGTGAAATGAACTTAAATGGGCCTGTACCTATCGTCTCTTTAGTCGGGTCGTTCCCATCGGGGATGATTGCCGCTGTCAGAAGCGCCAGAAACTCTATATTCGGCTCCTTGAGCGTTACGACGACGGTTTTCTCGTCCGATGTCTCAACTGACTTAACAGCGTCGAAACCGTCTATAAGGGGTGTTCCGGTATCAAGACCGGCGGCGCGTTTTATAGAATAGACAACGTCTTTCACGGTAACGGCATTGCCGTTATGGAATTTAACGCCGTCGCGAAGTGTAAAAGTAAAGGTGTCGCCTGTGTCGCTTATTTTATAATCGCTCGCGACTGCGGGGACGAGATTTCCTATGGTATCTGGCTTTACAAGACCCTCATAAACATTAAAAAGCACCTCTCTGGTTCCTGCAGAGACCATTTTTTGTGGGTCAAGCGTGTCATCCAGATCCTGTGCGATTCCGACTGTGAGCTCTCCGCCCATAACGGGTTCAGCGGAGACTTGGGGCTGCGTAGTTTCTGCGGTAGGCTGCGCTGACGCCTCATTGGTCTTGCCGCCGGAGCATGCGCTCAGTGCAGCAGACAGCATGAGGATTGCCAAAGAAAGCGCGAGAATTTTTCTTAAGTGTCTCATTGCTTAGTACTCCTTATTAGTTCGTATATTACTTCTTTAACACAGACCTATCAGCGCCTTTTTCTCCTATTATTCTTGGGGTCGCGGCAGAAATAGTTAAAGAAATATTTACAATTACTCAAAGCAGTATATACAATAATTCGGTCGATTGCAATAGCTTATTGCCCAAATGACCGTGGAAATGACCTATTATAAATCGATTTGGGGCAATTGTAAATTTCTGTGCTTGCTAATTTGTTAAAGCGACGAAAAAAGCACGTTTATAAAAGCCGGAGGCCTTATGAACGCGCTTTTTCTATACATTTTGTTTAAATAAATACCCGGCTATTTCGCGTACTCCACAGCTTTTGTCTCACGGAGTACGTGAACCTTGATCTGTCCCGGATATGTCAGCTCGCCTTCAATCTTCTTTGCGATCTCGCGTGCCAGAAGGATCATTTCATCCTCCGAAACCTCCTCGGGCTTGACCATGATGCGTATCTCGCGTCCCGCCTGGATAGCGTAGCAGCTTTCGACTCCGCTGAAGCTCTTGGAAACTTCCTCGAGCTTTTCAAGACGCTTGACATAGTTTTCGATATTCTCGCGGCGTGCGCCGGGGCGCGCTGCAGAAATCGTGTCCGCCGCCTGAACGATACAGGCGATGACGGTATGGGGCTCAACATCACCGTGGTGAGCCTCAATAGCATGGATAACTTCCTCGCTCTCCTTGTACTTGCGTGCAAGGTCAACGCCGATTGTGACATGGCTTCCCTCAACCTCATGGTCGATTGCCTTGCCTATGTCGTGGAGAAGTCCCGCTCTTTTTGCAACGGTAACATTTACGCCGAGCTCGGAAGCAATGAGTCCCGCTATGTGCGAAACTTCGATTGAGTGGCTCAAAACGTTCTGACCGTAGCTGGTGCGGTATTTCATGCGGCCCAGAATCTTAATTATGTCGGGGTGCAAACCGTGTACGTTTGTCTCAAATACGGCTCTTTCGCCTTCGGCTTTGATGGTAGCATTAACTTCCTTCTGGGCTTTGGCGACCATTTCCTCGATTCTCGCGGGATGGATACGGCCGTCCTGAATGAGCTTTTCAAGCGAAAGACGAGCAACTTCACGTCTGACGGGGTCAAAGCTCGAGAGCGTAATCGCCTCGGGAGTATCGTCGATAATAAGATCGACTCCAGTAAGAGTCTCGATAGCGCGGATATTGCGGCCTTCGCGGCCTATGATACGGCCTTTCATTTCGTCGTTGGGGAGAGGTACGACAGAAACTGTGACCTCGGAAGCATGATCCGCAGCACAACGCTGGATTGCAAGCGTAATGATCTCTCTTGCGCGAGCGTCGGCTTCTTCTTTATACTTTGATTCGGCCTCCTTGATTTTGAGGGCCATTTCGTGTGTGACCTCTGTTTTGAGGTCCTCGATGATGTGCTGTTTTGCCTCTTCAACTGTAAATCCGGAAATTTTTTCCAACACTTCGAGCTGGCTGCGCTTGAGCAGTGCAATTTCTTCCTGCTGCTCCTCGGCCTGCGCGATTTTTCTGTTCAGCTGTTCCGTTTTGCTTTCGATTTGGTCTGTTTTCTTGTCCAGAGCTTCTTCTTTTTGCTGGAGCCTGCGCTCCTGTTTTTGTAGTTCAGCCCTGCGTTCTTTTACCTCGCGTTCATACTCCGCGCGGCTCTTGTGTATTTCTTCCTTTGCCTCTAAAAGAGCCTCTCTCCGCTTGTTCTCTGCGGTCTTGATAGACTCGTTTATAATTCTTTTGGCTTCTTCCTCAGCGCTCTGTATCTCGCGTTCAGAAACACGTTTGCGATAAAGTACTCCGAGCAAAAAAGCTAGTACAAAAACCAGTATCAATGCAATGATGATACCGATAATCCATCCGGTAGAAGGCATAGTAAGTTATACACCTCCTTTTCATTTTATGAATTAGGTGGCAAGCATAACTAATAATACGGATAAACATTCATTTCAGGCGTTATCCGGTGAATCGCAATGAGAGTTAAAGGACTTCCCCTATCCTAATAAATATCATCAGTTTATTCTAACTTGTAATGAATATTATGTCAAGCGCAAATATTGTCCCGATGATGATAACAAGCTGAATATGCAGTTCATTTTTCTTATATTCTACCCATAAAAAAGCGTCCCGTGAATAAAAATCATTCACGGGACGAAATATTTAGTTTTTCTGGTGGTTTAGAACATTCCGCCCATGCCGCCGCCCATACCGCCGACATCAGCGCTCATGCTGGGCATCGGGGGCTCGGGAATGTTGGCAACAAGGCTCTCGGTAGTGAGGACCAGTGCGGAAACGGAAGCCGCGTTCTGGATTGCGCTGCGGCAAACCTTTGTCGGATCGACAATGCCGGCTTCGATCATATCGACATACTCTTCGGTTGCCGCATTGAAGCCGTAGTTGACGCTGCCGCTCTTTTTAACCTGCTCGAGAACAACCGCGCCTTCAACGCCCGCATTCTCCGCAATCTGGCGGATAGGCGCCTGTAGAGCCTTAACTACTAAGGCTGCGCCTGTTCTCTCGTCGCCCTCCAGTTCGTCGAGAAGCTTTGCCGCGGAGAGAGCCGCTCTGACATAGGCTGTGCCGCCGCCTGCAACGATACCTTCCTCAACAGCTGCGCGGGTTGCGTTAAGAGCGTCCTCAATACGGAGCTTCTTTTCCTTCATCTCGGTTTCGGTTTCTGCGCCGACCTTAATGACAGCAACGCCGCCCGCAAGCTTTGCTATGCGCTCGTTGTACTTATCCTTGTCATAGTCAGAACTGGAATCCTGCATCTGACGGGTGATTGCATCGACTCTGTCCTTGATCTTCTGGGAATCGCCTGCGCCGTCGATGATAATGGTGTTGTCCTTTGTAACCTTGACCTGACGCGCGGTACCAAAGTTGTTGACGTCGAAATCATCAAGCTGCATTCCTAGTTCGGAGCTTACAACCTGTCCGCCAGTGAGGATAGCGATATCTTCAAGCATTTCCTTGCGTCTGTCGCCAAAGCCAGGAGCCTTAACGCATACGCAGGTGAAAGTGCCGCGAAGTTTATTGACGATGATGCCTGTAAGAGCGTCGCCCTCAATTTCTTCGGCAATAATGAGAAGTTTTCTGCCGGCCTTCATCGTTGCTTCGAGGACGGAGATAATCTCCTGAAGGTTCGAAATTTTCTTGTCGGTGATAAGAATGTAGGGATCCTCAAGAACGGCTTCCATCTTTTCGGTGTTGGTCACCATGTAAGGGGTGAGGTAGCCACGATCAAACTGCATGCCTTCAACAATCTCGGAAAATGTTTCGGCGGTCTTTGACTCTTCGATAGTGATAACGCCATTCTGGGACACCTTTTCCATTGCGTTTGCAATGAGGTTTCCGATATAAGGATCGTCAGAGGAGACTGTTCCGACTCTTGCGATATCCTTCGTGCCGTTAACAGGCTTGGAGTTTACGCGCAGAGCTTCGACAGCAGCGTCTGCCGCCTTCTTGATGCCACGGCGCATAATCATGGGGTTAGCTCCCGCTGCAACGTTCTTGAGGCCTTCTGTAATCATCGCCTGTGCGAGGATGGTTGCGGTGGTGGTGCCGTCGCCCGCGATGTCGTTGGTCTTTGTGGAGACTTCCTTGATGAGCTGTGCGCCCATATCCTCAAACGGATCCTTGAGTTCGATCTCTTTTGCAATCGTAACGCCGTCGTTGGTGATAAGGGGGATGCCGTATTTCTTCTCAAGAACTACGTTGCGGCCTTTGGGCCCGAGTGTTATTCTGACTGTATTTGCGAGCTGATCGACGCCTTGCTTTAGCGCTGCGCGTGCCTGCTCACCGTAAATAATTTGTTTAGCCATATAATGTTAACCTCCAAATGTTATATTGTGTAAAGACCTTTAGCCTTCAACGATTGCAACGACGTCGGACTGCTTTAAGATAATAAACTCGTCTTCGTCGAGCTTTGCGGTCATTCCGGCAAATCTGTTAGCGATGACTTTGTCGCCGACCTTGAGAAACATTTTAACTTCGGTGTCATCCGACTGCTTGCCGTCACCAACAACAACGACTTCGAAAATCGAGGGCTTCTCTTTTGCGTTGGTTGTGAGAATAATGCCGCTCTTCGTCTTTTCCTCTGCCTCTATTTGCTTTAATACTACTCTGTCTCCTAAAGGCTTGATGTTCATTTTTTATATACCTCCTAAATTGTTTGTGAAATTATGGTCGTTAGCACTCGTTGGCTTTGAGTGCTAACGACTATTATAATAATCCATGCAGGAATATTCTGCAAGCTGTATTTTGACGAAATTATAGCTAAATTCAGCTAATTTTTTCAACAAAGTGCAACTGTACCCGCTTTGCAACTTCAAGCATGGATTTACTCCGTTTTTCTCCTGATATTAATCACAGCAGTATAAAAACAAATTGCCGTTTTTTTATTTCAGGTACATATACAGGTCGCACTTTATCATGCCATTATATAGCTTGCGTTTTTTTTCTGCGTTTTTTCCGAAGGTGCGTTCAAATTCGGTGTGCGAGGAGAGCAGATATAGGCTCCAGTTCTCAGAAGAGAAATAAGCCTTGCCGAAGGCTGAATATAGCTCCTCCGCCTCGCGCTTTTCCATGATGCGCTCACCGTAGGGCGGATTTGTGACAATTACGCCCCTTTCGGTTTTGCGGCTAAACTTCGTCGCGTCTGCAACTTCGAAGCGGACTATGTCGCTGACCTTGGCAAGTACCGCGTTGTTTTTAGCAATCTCAACCGCGTTTGGATCGATATCTGAAGCGAAAATGCGGTAATCACCCTTATATTCGCGCGTCGGTGCCTCCTCGCGGGCGTCGCGCCAGACCCTTCGGTCAATGCAGGACCACTCCTCCGCCGCAAAGCTGCGGTTAAGCCCCGGGGCGCGGTTTTTTGCGATGAGCGCCGCCTCGATTGCAAGCGTTCCGCTTCCGCAGAAGGGGTCGAAAAAATCGTCCCTGCCGCGGTAGCGCGAGAGTATGACCATCGCCGCCGCCAGCGTTTCGCTCAGGGGGGCCGCAACATGGGCGGGACGGTAGCCGCGCTTATGCAGTCCTTCTCCGCTCGTGTCGAGATATATCGTAGCGATATCGTTCATGATTGAAAATTGGATTTGTATTTTTTCGGCGTCCTCGGGAAACCACTCGAGCCCGTACTTCTTTGAAAGCCTTGTAACGACAGCCTTTTTAATGATACTCTGGCAGTCTGAAATTGAAAAGAGCTTTGAATTTACGCTGTGTCCCTTCACGGGAAAGGCAGCATTCTTCGGTATAAAATTTTCAAATGGAAGGGCCTTCACGCCTTCGAAAAGCTGATCGAAGGTCACAGCCTCAAAGCTACCGACTTCGACTAGAAGGCGCTCGGCACAGCGCAGATTTACGCTTGCTTTAGCAAGGTCCGCCTCTGAGCCGTCAAAGCGGACGCGCCCGTTCTCGGCTCGCACATTTTTAAAGTTCAGACGGCGCATTTCGTCCGCCACCAGACCCTCGAGGCCAAAATGGCAGGGAGCGCAGATAGTCAGCTCCATCATTTATCCTCTTGTATTTCTGTTTTTTCCTCAGACGTCTCTTCCGAACTGCCGTTATTTTCCGGCTTTTCATCGTCTTTTATGCATTCATCCGCGTCTTCACAAAGCTTCTCGTCTGTTTCTTCGGAATTTTCAGCGGTTTCCTGCACGTCATTGCCGCTATCTTCTCTTTCGTCGTGGTCTGCTTCTGCAGTTCCAGACATTGCTTTTTTCTTTTTCGGCTCTTTGAGATAGACGCCGCAAGCCATAAGGACAAGCTCCACAATTATATATAGAAGCAAGAGTGCGGCAAGCACCGTCAAAATCCAAACAAGAGTCTCGCTCATGGAGTTAACTGCGTCAACCGTCAAAACAGCGTCGGAGAGGTAGATTGCAGCGTCATTAGTCTCGTAAATGACGCCTTTTTCCTGCATCCATGACCTATTTGCATCAAACCATTCGTACAGCTTGCCCGAAAGGTCCTCGCTCTGTTTTTCGATTGTGCCTTCGACGGTCACATACTTGTCATATGTCGTAATTTCCCCATTGATAAACTTGAGCGTATCGTTTTCAATTGCGGTCGCGTTAGCAAGATAGCGATTCGTGAAGTGCACAACAATTATCTTGTCGTAGCTGACGGCGAGCATATAGTTCTTGGACAACCCCTGATCGGACAGGTCGCCCAGTAACAGCGTAACATCCTGCTTCACAAAGCTGCCCATTTCTTCGTTCTGTGCAGCGTCCGTCTCCGCCGGCCTTTTTATGAGGTCAAAAATCGAAAGCTTCGTCACCGTTATCAGAATCGCAGCCACAATGAGGGCGCATCCGACTCTGATAAGAGCGTTTATGAGTCTCTTGTTATTCTTCATAGGCGCTCCGCCTTCGGGTATTCCGGATGTGGCGCCAAAGTCCGCTTTTGCCGGCATCACCTCAGCAGAAGGCTCGGCCACTTTTCCGGCTACCTCGACTTCAGCAGAAGTCTCGGCTCCGGTATCAACGGGGTTTTCCTGTTCTGTTTCTTTTGTCTTTTCGTCCATAACCAAATCTCTTTTCTCACGGCATCGCCGCAATTTTTCCTATGGAGTTCTCCATATGTAAAGTGTCCGGGTTTCCGAACGCTAAACGCTTAGTCACCGCAGATAGCGTCCATTATACAGAACGCCACCATACTCTCAACAACGGGTACGGCACGGGGTACGATGCAGGGGTCATGCCTTCCCGAAATGCGCATTGTTGTGTTTTCCATTTTTGACAGATCTACTGTCTTCTGCTCTCTCGTAATAGACGGCGTGGGCCGAAGGGCACAGCGTACGATGAGCGGCATTCCGTTCGTGAGTCCGCCGTTTATACCGCCGGAATTGTTTGTCTCTGTAAATATCCTGCCGTTTTCGAGCCTGATAGGATCGTTCGCCTCCGAGCCGCGCATTTTTGCAATTTCGAAACCCGCTCCGAACTCAATACCCTTGACTCCTGGTATTGCACAGAGGGCGGCCGCAATCCTTGACTCCAGCCCGCCGAACATGAGTCCTCCCAGACCCGCAGGCAGCCCCGTTGTGGTACACTCTATAACTCCGCCGACACTGTCCCCGCTTGCGCGCGCATCAAGAATTTCCTTTCGCATCGCAAAATCAAAATCCGGCTGCATAATTTCTGCCGAACCGATTCGGACTATCTTCGCCTCGGCAAAAATGTCTCTCCGTTCGAGCGCCTGCTTAAAAATGGCGCCCGCGAGAACCATCGCCGCGGTCAGTCTGCCGCTGAAAGGTCCGCCGCCTCTGTAGTCGGCAAAGCCCCTGTATTTTATCTGTGCGGTCAAGTCAGCGTGACCCGGGCGCGGCTTTTCGGGGCGGTAGTCCGAGGACCTCGCGTCGGTATTTTTAATCATTGCACAGATGGGGGCGCCGGTGCTGTGTCCGTCCATAAGTCCGGATATTAATATTGGCTCATCAGGCTCAATTCTCGCCGTGCTAAGTTCGGACATTCCTGGCGCTCTTCGTTTAAGCTCTTCACGAACCATGTCAAGGTCAATGCTCTCACCGGCCGGAAATCCGTCCAGCACCATGCCAACAGCCTCGCCATGCGATTCGCCGAATATCGTCAGCTTCAAGTTTTCTCCAAATGTGTTCATTCGGCTTCCTTTCGCTGTTTTCAACTTTTTATATTTCCGTCACCCGCACGCCGGATACAGCTTTCACAAGCTCCGCTTCGCGTCTGTGACAGGTGAAGAGGATGACCTGCCTGTGAAGCGCCAGCTCTTTCAAAAGTGCGAGCGCTCTTTCGCAGCGTTCGTCATCAAAATTCACGAGCGCGTCGTCGAGTATTATGGGGCACGACTTTTCTTCCGGCAGCGCAAGCTCGGTTATTGCAAGTCTTACGGCAAGATAGAGCTGGTCTATCGTCCCCGCGCTTAGGAACGAAAAATCTCTCGGTATGGAATCGCCCTGCGGTCTTGCCGCTGCTTTAAGTTCCTTGTCGAGAAGCACAGCGTCGTAACGCGATGCTGTGAGCTTTGAAAAAAGCTCCGCTGTTCTCGCGCTTAGCTGCGGTGTAATACGGTGGGAAATTTCTTCGCCCGCGTCGCGCAGGGTGTCGAGCGCAAGATTGAGCGCGCCCAGTTCCTCTGTCAGCTTATCAAGCTCCGCCGTGAGATCCGTGAGCCGTGTTTTCAGTTCTTCCGGATCCTTCATGGCGCTCTGACGTCCCTCCCACGAAGCGGACTGCTCGCGAATGTTGCGCAGGGCAATTTCCGCGTCGTCGAGAAGCTTTTTATACTGCGATGCCTCACTGTCGTTATCCACAAAATCAAGATCCTTCAAAACTGCTGCTTCCAGCTCCGATTGAGTGAATCTTGCCTCCTCGAGCTTTTCCGAGGCTTCAATTTTACCTGCTTCTGCCGAGGTGAATTCAGCGAAGTCGTTTTCATGGCTCGCTAGCACGGTGCGTATAGCGTCCTCCGTCGCGCCGCCATACTGGGACAGGATTTCATTTTTCTGTACGAGAAATGTTTTTCTCTTTTTTCGGAGCATGAGTACACGTATAAATTGGATTATAGCCAAAACTCCGGCCGCGATACGCGGTATATACACCGCAAAGCCCGTGAGCGGCATCAGATTGAAATCAGCCAGCAGTTCAAATGCGACTGCGGCTAACAGCAAAACCACAAGCAGCGCATAGTTAAGCGCTGCGCTTCCGCCTTTGTTGGCACTTTTCTCAAGCTTATGCAGCTTGTCCGCGTCGGCTTCAAAGCGGCTTGTGCAATTCTTTGGGTCCTGTCTGCCGAAAAATCCGGCGTCCAGCTTTCGCTCCGACGCGAGCAGCCTTTCATAATGCTCATTATAGCTATTTTCAAGTTCCTTTACATTGTTCCTGGAGCTCGTGAGCTTTTCCAGCGTCTCGTGTCTAGTGGTCTTTCTGGAATCTGCGACCTTTATTAAAAGAGCGTCCCTTCTCTCGAGCGCCGCAACTTTTGCTCTTTTCAGCTCATCGCCTTTCAGCGCTTCTCGCACGCTCTCTGAAAGCTCGCCGCGTATCTCTTCCAGTTCACGTTCGATTTCCGGAATGCGTCCGCTTTTATTATAGCGTCGCCTGCGTATCGCCGCTTTGATGCGCTCCTCCGCTTCGGTCGCCGAGGAATTTTCGTCTCCGGTCTGGACGATCGAGGATATCCTTTTTTCAAGCTCGGGGCTCCCGCCTGCCGCTACTTTTCCCTGCCCGATATAGGCGGAGCGCTCGAAAACGTCTCTAGAAACGCCCAGAAGCGTCTCACCTACGGCGCTTGAATCAATACCCCGCACAGGGGTTGTCGTTCCGGTCAGGACCGCCGAAAAATCGCGCATAGGCGCGCTCTCACGGCCTTTTCTTATGAGGGTTATCTCCGCTCCCTCTTGCTCGATATCCATTGAGCCCACCATCGGAGCGCCGCTCCACGGGGCAAATCTGACTTTATCTGGCTTCACACCCGCTTTTTCGCGCGCAGATGACTCTATGCCGTAAAGCATGGCCCTAATAAAGCCGCACCATGTTGATTTGCCGCTCTCATTCGGGGCATATACGATATTAAAACCGTCATCAAGTTCGAGCGTTTCGTTTTGCAGTCTTCCAAAGGAAGCGGTCATTTTATGTATTTTCATATCAGCTCGCCTCCGTTTTCGATTGCCGAAAGCCCGTATTTCGCAGCAAGCGAGATTTTTTCCAGCTCCTTGTCGCTTTTTGCGGACTCATACATTATATACAGCCTGTCAAGGAACACTCCCGTAAGGGTATCCTGACCTCTCTGCGCCCAAACGTCGCGTTTCATAACGGTCTCGTCTCTGAGCTGCAGCTCACGGAATTTTCCCTCAAGGCTTTTTCGAAGCGCGTTAACGTCCGGCGGCACTTCACATTCGCCGGTTAGAATAAGACGACAGCAGTCGTTTGCGGAAAGGTCGCTTGTCGCGTCTGTAATGGCGGCAACTGCGTCTTTCCCGCCGATATCGACCGAAATAATCTCATAGCGTACTCCGCCGAGAGGAACAAATTCGGCCTTTATTCCGTTATCCGAAATTGTAACCAGCAGAGCCCCCTTTTCGCCCGTTTCATCGTAGCCGCGCCCCTCGGAGCAGCCCGGATAGGCATAGGCAGTTTTTCCCGCCCTCAAAATAGGCGTGCGGGCATGGATATGCCCGAGCGCTACATAGTCCATACCACTCTTTATTAGGTCGTCTCGGCTTATAGGGTTATAGTCCGATGCGCCGACGCCGGTATCACCATGGGTAACCATGACATCGGGGATATCATCAGTCTTTTCGGGCGCAGAAAATCCGCGCAGCAGAGGGGGGCTGAACGTGTTCTGAAAGCCCGCTCCCCAGAATCGAGCCGGTATCCCCTTAATTTCAACGTACTCAAGCTCCGCATTTTTAAAGACGTAAACGTTTTCCGGCAGGCGCAGGGTCTCCCACACGGAATGAGCCGAATACGGATCGTGGTTTCCAGGCGCAATCAAAACAGGGCAGGACAGGGCGCCAAGCGAGCTGCCTATATCGCGCTGCGTTTCGCTTTTGACGCTGTTTCCTTCGAATACGTCGCCACTGAGCAAAACCACATCAACTCCGCGCTTTTCGGCGATTTCTTCGATGCTGAAAAGAAGCTCTCTCTGACCCTGACGTCTTTCTGCCGCCTGTTCAGGGGAGAGCGCTTCAAAGGCGGAATCCAGATGAAGGTCAGCGGCATGCAGAAGCTTTAACTCTCTCATGTTATTCTAAATGCCTCCACTTTCAAACATTTTCCTGTATCGGTATCAATCGTAAATACCGCGCACTCCATTTTGCCCGGCCCCTCGGCCGATTCATAGCGCCGCGGCGGTTCGCCCAAAAATTTTTCAACGCTCTGCTGCGGGTCAATGCCCAGAACAGAAACGGCAGGCCCTGTCATTCCAAGGTCGGTTATAAAGCCCGTACCTTTGGGCAAAACTCCTCCGTCAGATGTTTGGACATGAGTATGCGTCCCCCAAACAGCGGAGACTCTGCCGTCCAGATAAAAGCCCATGGCCGCCTTTTCGCTTGTTGCCTCCGCGTGCATATCGACAAGGATAAGCTTTGTGCCAAGGGACGAAAGGATTTCGTCCGCAACATAAAAGGGGTTATCCGTGTTCGAGTCCAGCGTGAAGCGACCCATAAGACTAATAACCGCTATGTCGCCGAACGGCGTTTTATAGACACCGTGCCCGAAGCCGGGGCAGCAGAGCGCAAAATTGGCGGGACGCAGAATACGGTTATTCGCATCGAGGTATTCCTTTATTTCGTATCGCGCCCAGGTGTGATTGCCAAGCGTAACCACATCCGCGCCCGCCGAAAATATGTTCTCCGCTTGTGCCGGAGTGATGCCGACGACGTTGGCGTTTTCACCGTTTACCACCGTGAACGCAATATCGTACATCTTTTTTACAGCGGAAAGATTGTGGTTCAGAAAATCGATTCCCGTCTTTCCGCAGACGTCTCCGACAGCGAGGATATTGACAGTCATTCGGCATTTCCTTTCGGGTTTATTGGCAGGATTCCTTAAGTCTTATTGTCTGTTTGTGTTAACTTAAAATCCAATGTTTTCGAACTTGTTATATTTTAGCATATACTGTCTTCTTTGTGCAAATCAATTCATATAAATTTACAATTTGCACATACTATTTTCGTACCCGGCGGGCAGAACAGCATTTGAAGCGGGTTTTGCAGCCATCAAATTTCTTCCCTGCGATTTTATCCTGTTTTTGCGGATATAATGCTCGTTTTGTTTCGGGGAAGAAAAGAACAAATTTTGCGCACCGAGCGCACGGGAGGTATTTATTATGAACGCCAAAAACTTTGCAAGAGGCATTGGTATCGGAATGGTCGTAGGTTCGGCTATTGGCATGACAGTCGGCGCCGCTGCCAAAAAGAACGGAAAACAAACCAGCAAGAAAGTAAGCAGAGCCATGAAGACCGTGGGCGACATCATGGAGAACATCGGCAGCGCTCTAAGTATGTAACGATCATGACCGGCTGAGCGGAACAGTCGTTTTTTAACAAAAGGGGCTTGCATTTCAAAGTAGCTTGTGGTATTATACTCAAGCGCTATGCAAATACGCGCCTTTAGCTCAGCTGGATAGAGCGTCTGGCTACGGACCAGAAGGTCGGGGATTCGAATTCCTCAAGGCGTACCAAAACGGCAAACCCGCAATCCATTGATAATTCAGTGGATTGCGGGTTTTTTATTTTCATATAAAATTCTTTATTTTCAATGATGTGCAGATAGTTTGGCCTCAATTTTAGCTCCAACGCTTTAAGCTGGCAATTATTGCATCTTGCTGATTGAATACTGCATAATAAAAGTGTATCACGAGCTGATTCGCCGTGTTATTCCTAAAGGCTCTTCCCTCAGCGACCTTACACAAGGCAACGTCACCCGAATGATGGACCATATCAACTCCCACAAAAGGAAAAAGCTGAACGACCGTTATCCATACAACGCGTTCAGCTTCCTTTACGGCGAGGAACTGCTACAGCTTTTGGGATGCTCACGGGTACCAGCCGAAAACATCATTCTGAAGCCAAGACTCCTCAAAAAGCAACCTAATTTAGAACACGCCACCGGCAAAACCAGCTTCTTAAACCCCACACTAGGGCGGGATTTTCCGATTGCAAAACAAGCTTCTCGTCTGCAAACTGGGACTCTCGCGCTGCTACTCAGCTTTTCATAAAAAACGATTTTCTACATTTTTATTCATTATACTGTGGAGTTGAATAATCAGTTAATGTAATACTTTAGGATAATTCATGCAAAGTTAGAACTCAGCAAGTCGCGCATACCTGAGTCTATTGTAAAATGAAGTTGTATGCTTACATAGAAAATCCATAGAGATGTCTACTAACGTTAGAATGGAGTTTTCAAACAACCATCTGCCAAAGGAGAGCAATCACTATGGACTACCAGAATTATATAACAGAAGTACAAGAGCGCAAGCGTGGAGAGCATTATTCTTACGCTTCTGTTTTTAAATCCGCTGCGGACACTAATACAGAAACTTCATCCCTCTTCATGAAACAAAAAGCCCTGTATTCTCAAAGCATGAGCAATGCAGAGCTTTAAAGACTGTGGCTGAAATTGGCGGAGATACAGGAGTTGCCCCCTAAAGCGATAAAATTCTCTAGCTTATTTTGATTTGATTATATCGCGTATTTCTTCAAGAAGCACGACTTCGCTGCTCCGCGTCACGGGAACGGCCTCTTCTTTTTTCTTTCTTGAATTTATAAGCTTAACAAACAGGAATAATGAAAATGCAATGATAAGAAAGTCTACGATAGACTGTACAAATGAGCCATACAGAATGGCGGACTCCGGAATGTCTCCGATTGCCGGAGTAATGACGTATTTCAGTTCTGCAAAACTTACGCCGCCTAAAATAATACCTATCGCCGGCATAAGTACGTCATTAACAAGCGAGCTTACTATTTTCCCGAAGGCTCCGCCGATTATTACCGCAACAGCAAGATCGATTACGTTTCCTTTTAGTGCAAATGCTTTAAACTCTTTTAACACAAAAAGCCCTTCTTTCTCTCAACATTTTGCTTGTAATTAAAAACTGTTCGCTTCCAAACAATGTCTACAACTTGATGATAAAGCTATTTTAAAAGTCAGTCAATCCTGTATTTTTCAAAAAGCGGCACAGCTGTGCCATTGCCGAATACGACGAGCCGCTAGTAAGGCAGCTGATTAAAAAGTCACTGTCTACGAGGACAAATTCACAGCGGAATTTAAGTCCCGCATGATGATGGATGTGATTGAATAGCGGATAAGTAAAAAAGGTATTCTACAAATCATAGGGTCCTTTTTTAAACTGGAAATAATAGTTCCCTAATATATCAAATACTGTTAAGTTTAAATTTTGATCTAGTTTTCTTTTTTCGGTTTGGGAACTAGTGCCAAATGGTTTTGATAAAACTGGATCGCTGCCAACACCAACAAAACAACCACCCCTACAAGAGCTATGTTCTGTAGAAGACTAAACTCCCCTTTAAACCCTTCCGGTGCGTTTAAAAATTGATAGATTCCGAAATAAGCCCATGCAATGGGTAATGGGAATGCAGCGTTGCGAATTTTCGAGAGTACCACAACGACCAAAAGAATTGCAATTACAAGGATAACAATAGCCCAGATATCATCGGCAACTCCAAAACCGTTCCATTTCAACTTGACAAGCATAGCAGCTGTATTAACAACAGTTGCAATGAATAACCAGCCCGTATAGATACCAAAACTCAATGGTAACAGCCAGTGATTTCCGTAGTTAACCTTCAAGAGCTCCATGCAAATCAGGGACAATGTAATTACGAATCCTAAAATAAAGATCACGGACAGTTCAATCTGTACATAAGAGAAAGCAACAATCCACGCAATATTTAGGATGCAGGAAATCCTGAAAAAAACAGAAATTTGATTTACTGCGCTCTCATAATATGGGTCATTTTTCTTTACTATCATTACAATTACAGATATCAGCAGTAAGGAATAGATAATACTCCAAATACTGAAGGTGGCAGGGCTCGGTGTTATAAGGGTGACATACATATCAGAAATTTGCTTTTGTGAGAGTCCATTGATTAGTCCTAAAGCGCCTAGGGTGTTGATGACCAGCGTTACAAGCAAAAATAATCCATTGACCAACTCTTTTTTTGTTTTATCCATAAACCCACCCTCTAATCATATTCGTTTTGTATAACAATATTAATACTTGATGAATTTATCCCCCGGAACACCACAGATGCTGCATTTTTCCGGAACGAACGTTTCAATATTTCCGCAAACTGGACAGAGATAATAAAAGACTTCTTCAGTCTGGTCGAGGTTCTCTAATGCCTCCTTATAGAGCTTAGCGTGAACCTCTTCTGCTTTCATTGCAAAAGTAAAGGACATAAGCGCAGCTTTATTTCCCGCGGCTTCAGCTTCCTTTACAAAGCTGGGATACATATCCTTATATTCATGGGTTTCACCTGCAACGGCATCTTTCAGATTATCAGCAGTTGAGCCGGTTTTACCGGCAACTTCAAAATGCTTTAAGGCGTGCAACGTTTCTGCGTCCGATGCTGCTCTAAAGAGCTTGGCCGCATTCGTTTTTCCGTCTTTTTCAGCTTTCTTAGCGTACGCCAGATATTTTCTGTTGGCCTGGGCTTCGCCTGCAAATGCCTCCATAAGATTGTTATGCGTTTGGTTTTCGCTCATTTTATTGTCCTCCCTATATTTATTAAAATCTTTTATATCAAATTGTTGCTATCTTTCAATATTTCTTAATACTTTCAGTTCTTTCTTAAATCGTTTCTCAAGGACAGCATTTTTCTAATCTGATTTTCAATTGAGCCGTCATCAAAATTTGCGTTTGTAATTGTCATGAAAAGACTTTTGAGAACTTCGTGGTTTAAATTATCAGCCGTGCTGACATTAATCTTTCCTTTTTCTACGATTTCCGAAATACCTTTTATCGTGTAAATGAGAAGATTCTGAAGCTTTGCGACCTCTTCGGTCTTCCCTCATACGCCGCGAAGCTCGCAGCCTGTCCCTTTAGCGGTTTCTTGTCACTGAAAACAAAACATACTCATTTTCTTTATATCCTTTATTCTTCTATGGGTTCAAAATCTTCCTTGCCAACAAAACATATGGGGCACTGCCAATTGTCCGGCAAATCTTCAAATGCCGTACCGGGATTAATTCCATTGTCGGGATCACCAAGCGCCGGGTCATACATATAATCGCAGGGAATGCATCTGTATTTTTTCACTTAATGTCCTCCTTCTCAATTTTTAGGAGCTGGTGCTTTTACTATGATTAATTCCAAAGTTTCTGAATTTAGGTTTTTGACATTCATTTTTGTGTTGATTGGAATTACCAGTAAGGTACCGGCTTCATAAACGTGAATTTCCTGATTATCTAGCGCAATGGACAGCTTTCCTCTAATGACGGTCATGTATACGTTTGAATTTGAAAAGTGCTCGGGGAGGCCTTCGTTTTGGGAAAATACCATGTGGAGATAATGAAGGTTATCATCAAAAATTATTTTTTCAATAGCCTTTTCATCACCTATAGACAGTTTGAATATTTGTTCAACCATAATTTCTTACCTCCAAATTAAATTTTATCATATTTTACAAAATTAATATAGATATTTTAAATTATTATAGCATATATTGCCACGCCATGTCTGTTGTTATTACAACAAATTGATATCAAAAATACTATTTGCTATAGCGGATTGCTTTCTTAGGACAAACCTGCCGACAATTAGTGAATTTATGGCACAAAGAAGATTCAGGGGGCAGCGTTTAATAATCTAGTATTTTAGAGCAAATTCACGAGATGGTTGATATTGTCCGCAACTGGAGCATTTTCAATAATATTTATTCCTAAAATAATCATGTTTAGGCTCACGAGGTCACTACATAATAACACGTATCTGACATATTATAACCGCCTTGTTTTTAAAAGCACTTCTTATTTGATCGACGAAATTATATTAAATAACAGAAATATTTACAATCGTTACTATTTATACGTTTCATACCACAATGATGCATCAGAAATGCTGGCGAGCCTCTTAGACTGATTTAAGAACTTGATCCCGATGAAGAAAAGTTCTATGCTGAAGGTGCTGAAGAAGTAGAAGAAGAAATTGAGAAACTCAAGAAAATGGTGATCTTGATAGGTAAAATTCAACAAGGCACCCTGCGTATTAGTTCCGTAGAGTGCCTTGTTCGTTTCGCTCCTTATTAATTTACGTCTACCGTCACACCTGTTTTAAATTCCACAGCGAATTTGTCCTCGTAAACGGTGACTTTTTCAACTGTCCTCAAGGCCAGACGTCCGTTGTATTCGCTATCTATGTCTAATAGAATTTCGTCTAAAACATGATGGAGAAACCGCATAATTTTATACACACAAGTTGCATGTATCGGTACAAAAGTACTATCATTTTTTTGCCGGAGTCCACTTGCAAAAAAGATGCAATAAGTTAGCAAGTTCACTATTTGTTAAGTCGCCCTTCTCTTAAGCTTTTTAAGCTCTGCGGCAATCCAGACCGTAAGTGGGATCAAGACCTGAAACGGAACGGCGTAGTAGGTATAGAACCTCAGAAAATCAAACATTTCCATAACATTACTATAAACAATAGCACTCAACGCAACGACCAGCAGGCTTACGGGCAGCAGTAGTTTCCTGTAATTATTTATGCCGAAGAGTCTTGCGGTACCCTTCGTTGCAGCCATTAGACAAACCGTTATTTTTATAATTCCCGCCAAAATGAAGTTCATAGAGATAAATCCCTCTATCCGGGCAAAAAAATCTGCAATGTCAATGAGCCTTACCGTGATATAGGATGCAAAATAACTCGCGCCCACCAGCTTCGGCCCCATCATAAACAAATTGCGCAGTATTACAAGCATTAAAACTCCGCTTCCGAAAAAGAGCGCTAGAAAATACAGCTTATAGGGGTTGTCCTTTCTCTTCATGGCGTCTGCCAGACATAAAAACAGCACCGTTTCCGCAAACGGAAAGGCATAAAGCCGAAATGCACCGGTGGAGATTTCCTTGAAATCATGCTCCATAAAGGGAAGGATATTGGTAAAATCCATTTTATTCAGGGAAAACAGAATTGTAATAATGACCACTATCATAACAACGGCTAACGTTAATATCGACCATTTCCCCATCGTCTCAATGCCGCTTTTCGCCATATAAACCACAACCATAATCATTGCTATCATTATGGGAAGCTGCGGTGTTTCAGGCATGGTAACTATTTGTATGAATTCGGAGAAATTACGTAAAACCAGCGCACATAGATGTAATGAATACCATGCCATAAGAATGATAATGATTTTACCTGCGATTTTTCCTAACACTATTTCTATAATTTCAAATAGATTCTTTTCCGGAAACAGTCTTATAATTCTTGCATAAACAAGAAGCATGGGGATGGTATAAGCCGAAGCCAGCAGCAGGGACATCCAGGAATCCTGAGCGGCTCCGGAGCTTACCCCCATAATAACACTGCTTCCAAATATGAACATGACTATGATGCAAAGCATTTGGCGCGCAGATATCATATCCTTCTGCATGGTAAAGCGTCCTTTTCAAGAGGGATTATTTGGATGGGTTAAAGAGCGTTTCAACAACATGTCTGATCGGTTCGGAAGGTCCGGGGACTTTTATATCGAGGCTGTATAGAATAAGCACGCAGAAGCTGACGGATAAAAGAACGCAGTATATGATACTTTCCTTTGTAGATCGGGATTTCTTCTGTGGGATAAAATCGAATAATATAACACAAACATAAAGCACTATGACAATAGTCATCAGCATTGAATATCACGCTTTCATGATTTTTGGATGGCGCCAGTGTTCAAAATATGGACCTCTGAGTGCACCTCTACCTCCAGCGCCTTAAACTGTTCATCCCAGGTGTCTTTAAGTTGATTCCACAGCCGAAAATCTTTCTTGTATATCATATTGCCGAACCCGAATATATCCGAGTCATATTCCGACTGGGCCCTTTGTACTACCTGACTGATTTCATTTTCAAGCTTTGCCGCAGCAGCGTCTTCCATGGCGGCAATCAGCTTATCGTCAAGCGCGTCGTTATGCACCATAGCCTCACCCAAATATGTGGTTGTATCCGTGTTTATCAAGATTTTAATTTTTCCGTCTTTGAATTCAAACGAACGTTTGGTACTGTTCTCGGAAATTTCAAGTGAAATATCGTCGTACTGGTCTCCCGCGGATGAAATAGTCAAAACTCCGCCTTTAACTTCATCAACGGCGATAAGATAGTACTTGGACTCATCTGGTGTCAGATATCCGACCATTTTATTCTCTTTAAAAACGGCTGTACCATTCGTTTCGACGACAGTTTCACCGTTGTTGGTCACATTATGAATTGCCGGCAGTGTGAGCGATTCGCCTTGTGCTCTGAGGATAGAAAACACCTTATATAATTCAACGGAAGAAGTCGAAGCAGTGGTGCTTTCATCATTTTCTATAATTTTTTGTATTTCAACGGAAATGATACTCTGACCTATGCATTTGGAACTAATAATTTCGCGCGCGGTTTTTCCCTGCGATATGACGATGTATATAGTCTCGCGCGGCTCGCCGTCTCTTAAAAACCAGTCGAGTATGCCGCTCAAATCTTTACTGCGCGCGATTTCTTCACTGACCACAATAAGCTGAACTTGTCCGAAATAGAGCTTGTTATTTATCCTTTTTTTTGCGTTTCTGACCGAGTCAAAGACAGTTTTTCCTTCTGATTCAACAAGTTTGCTTTGTGCGCCTTTATCCTTTATGGGTGTCGAAATATCCACGATTTCAAAAGAGAACTGATAACCGCCGCATTCGGGGGCTTTATCGACTGCGATACCTACTACGACAGACATTTCATTTAGACCACGGTAATTCCAGCAACCGCTCAGCAACAAAATCTGTGATAAAATTAATGATAGGCAAACAAATTTTCTAAACATGACCGCTCCCGTCATTATTGATACGAACCTTATCCTTTGCAAATTTGGGGCGCAAAATCATTTGCCACCAGGGAGCCCTGATAAAAGTGTCTTTGATATCCTGAAATTGCAGCTTACCTGAGAGTGAAGCCTGCGGAATACCCATGGAGCGCAGATTAATCACATGGATCAGAATACCGGCCGCCCCAAGTACAAAGCCAAAAAAGCCAAAAACGGAAGATAATAAAAGAAGTAGCATTCGCATATAAATCACAGGAGCATTCATTTTCGGAACCAGCAGACTGGTAATACCCGTCATAGCAACTACTATGATCATGGGAGACGCAACAAGCTTCGCTTCTACCGCTGCTTGACCGATGACCAGCGCACCGACAATACTTAGCGCTTGTCCTATATTTGTTGGCATTCTGACCCCCGTTTCTCTCAAAATATCAAAAACAATGATCATAATAAAAGCCTCTAGCGATGCCGGCAAGGGCACGCTCGCACGTTCGGCCGCAATGTTGATAAACAACTGCAAAGGCATCATTTCCTGATCGAAGGCTACGATGGCGATATAGAGACCCGGAATGGCAATGGTAAGGAGAAATCCAAATATGCGCAGCGCTCTTGAAAAAGATGAGTAAAAAAAGCTCAAATAATAATCTTCGCTGCTCTGAAAATTTTCGATAAAAAGATAAGGGACTGTCAACACCTCCGGCGTACCGTCGAGTAGAATGGCTATGCGGCCCTCTAGAAGCTTGCCGACGACAACATCCGGTCTTTCGGTATAGCCTATTGTGCGAAAGGGAGACATTCGGGCGTCTCTTATCAGTTCGGTAATATAGTTCGTATCGAAAACCGCGTCAATATCAATTTTATCAAGCCTCCTGTTCAGCTCGGCTAAAACCTCCCTGTTTACAATGCCGTCCATATAGCAAATACAGGCCCTTGTCCTTGTGCGCCGGCCAAGAGTGCGAAACTTCATTTTGAGCTCTGAGCTGAGAATCTTGCGGCGTATCATGGAGAGATTCATCATCAACGATTCCGTAAAACCTTCTCTAGGACCGGTTAAAAGTCTTTCATTTTCAGGTTCTGTTATTGCCCTGGTTTTAAAGCCCTTGGTATTGAATACTATGGCCTCCGGAGCCCCATCAATGAAAAGAACAGTATCCCCGTAGGTGATCGATTCGACGATATCGCTTAACCTGTCTGCTTTCTCCGCATCATTAATCTGAACAATCTGATTCATTACGGTGTCGACAGAGTTTTCGTTCATCACCGGAACCGAAGACAGCATAAGCGGTTTGATTATGCTGTCATTGATAATAGCATTATCTACAACGCTGTCGCAGTAGACTATACAATAATTAAGCCTGCTGTCGTGGTTGTTGGTAATATATTTGAATCGGAAAATATCGACATCCTGAAAAAGCGTCTTTATGGTGTCAACGTTTTTGTCAAGAGATGAAAGCAGCTGACTGTTTTCAAGGCCATTGTTCAAATCCGCAACCTTTTCATCGATGATTTTTTGCTTATCTCTATAAAATAGCCGTCGAAACATACACTAATTTCTCCTTGAGTCATATGTATTTTATTATTCTCGTTATTTAACAAAATATGATTGACTTATGTCGACACTGCAACTACATACTCTTTTATTACCGGTTACGACAGTGCAAGCTACGGTCCGACCGACATGTTAAAGCGTGAACAGGCGATGTCACGAGCACGTTAATATTCAAGAAAACTCCAGCTACGGGAGCAGAAGGTTGGGAGTTCAAATTCCTCATGGCGTACCAAAAAATCCTGTAATCTTTGTAATTACAGGATTTTTTGTATCTTTATATCCATTTCAATCTGTATAATAGCCTTTTCGGTGACTTCTGTTATTTCATCTTGACCGCATTGTTCTACGTTTGGGATGAGTCCTCGTCTTCGGCTGTGTGCTTATCAAAAATAGGCTCCTGAATTACAGTCGCGAGTAGCGCATAAGCCCCCGGCAGAAGCAGCATCAGCAGCGGAGCTTTCCACGCGACCAGAGCAGCCAGCGCCAGTAGACAGATTAGCCCCAGTGTCTTTATCGGATAGCCCACGCTCAGATAAAATCCGGTTCTTAGAAGTATCCAAGTCTTCTGCCGAAAACGCGCCAGAAGCGGAAATACATATATGAATGTGCCGGTCAGAATCACTGTCAGGAGGATGACGACCGCCCAATAGGCAACGAAATATCCTGCTTCGGACGGGATGCTTTCTCCGAGAAAATTATAGTAAATAAGAAGTCCGCAGCCGCCCGTAAAAATTAAGGAAAGAAATATTCCCTGCCTGAGGCTGTCACGAAACTCCAAGAAGAACGTTCGGGTCAGCGTACCTTTCTCATCCCGAATTACCTTCGTAACAGTGCTGTAAAGCGCGGCGGAGGAAGAGCCGATGGTAACTATAGGGATACAGCAGATCAGCCAGTATACGCTGACGATACACAAATCAGCAAATACCTCCAGAAAACGCAGAAGGGGGCTTCCCAGCTGCCGAGGGTTCATGTGAATTCCTTCCTTCCTCGTTAAATTAAAGAGCGAGTCAATGGCAAGATAAGCGCCCTAACTCGCTCCTTCGTTAAAACTCCAGATTTCGATTTGTTTCCTTGCTGAATATATGAGCAACATTGCCCCCGAAGGTAAAGGAAATCGGCTGTCCTGATGAAAAGTCCACGCGATTTGTTCCATAAAGATCCATAGTCTGCACAATGATAATCGTATCCTTGCCGCAGGCTTTCAGATGGAGGTTCATAGTACTTCCCATCATCTCGGATACATCGACGACGCCATGGACCATCTCGGGACTGTCTCCCGCCAGCATGATGTGTTCCGGACGAACGCCCAAAGTAATGGGCTGAGGCTTCACATCGTGAGCTTCCAGATTCCTCTGCTTCTCTTCAGAGAGGACAATGCATGCGTTTTCAAGCCGTACAGCGTATTTCCCGTCTTCCTTTACAAGCTCCGCATCGTAAAAGTTCATCTGCGGAACGCCGATGAAGCCTGCCACAAAGACGTTGGCGGGGTTGTTGAAAACCTCCTGCGGAGTTCCGATTTGCTGAATTACTCCGTCCTTCATTATAACAATCCTGTCGCCAAGAGTCATTGCCTCGGTCTGGTCGTGGGTGACATAGACGAAGGTTGTATTGATACGGTGCCTGAGCTGAATAAGCTCTGTACGCATCTGGTTTCGAAGCTTAGCGTCAAGGTTTGAAAGAGGTTCATCCATTAAAAAGACCTTCGGGTCACGCACAATGGCACGCCCGATTGCGACTCGCTGCCTCTGACCGCCCGAAAGAGCCTTGGGCTTTCTGTCCAAATAATCGGTGATATCCAGAATTTCAGCGGCCTGTCTGACCTTGCGGTCAATCTCGTCCTTGGGTGTTTTGTGCATTTTCAGCGAAAACGCCATGTTCCCATACACGGTCATATGCGGATAAAGGGCGTAGTTTTGAAAGACCATGGCTATATCGCGGTCTTTGGGGGCAACGTCGTTCATCAGCTTTCCGTCTATGTAAAGCTCTCCGGCGGATATTTCCTCCAGACCGGCAATCATCCGCAGCGTCGTCGATTTTCCGCAGCCGGAGGGACCGACCAATACCACGAATTCCTTGTCGGCGATCTCCAAATTGAATTCCTGAACAGCGACGACGCCCTCTTCAGTAATCTGAAGATTGATTTTTTTCTCTTCCGGTTCGCCTTTTTTAGTTTTCTTTTTCTTACCTTCCGTGAAGGGATAAATCTTCTTCAGGTTTTTCAGAGATACAGTTGCCATAGCTTAGGCTTCCCCCATTCATTTATCAGGCGCACGAAAAAGTGAGTCGCACGCCGGATCAGATTGCGGCGGCTCTCCGCCGTTTAGGATTCGCAAAAGTTTCGAAAACGATTAAGTTGCTCTTATTTTGTATAACATACCACAATACATGGCTTCTGTAAATATTATGATGTGCAAAACGCAAAGAGACTTTCAACTGGCAGTGAACTGTTAGGCGGCAACGCCCCATACAAATTCGCTAAAGCTCATGGCTTTATCCCATCTTTACGCGTATCTCAATTGTTTTACCGGCGGGCACAACAGGCAGAAGCTTTCCTGACAGCACTTTGCCGTCCGCGACGACGGACAAAACGCCCTTTTGAACACCTGCCGTGTTGTCAACTGTTATATGATAGACAGCTCCGCGGTAAACGCGGGTCACCGAGAAACTCTTCATAGATGCGGGAATGCAGGGGTCAATTTGCAGGCCATCCAGCGTGGGCATGATGCCCAGAATGTACTGGCTGATATTTGCAAAGGTCCACGCGGCAGTGCCTGTGAGCCAGCTGTTTTTCCCCTCGCCGAACGAAGGGGCATCCTTGCCCGCAACCATTTGGCAATAGGCATATGGCTCGGTACGGCGAACTTCACCCTCATTCTCAAGATATACGGGGCAGGTTCTGCGGAATATCTCAAAGGCGCGGTCTCCGTGTCCGAGAACCGTCTCCGCGCAGCTGACCCATGGATTGTTGTGGCAGAAAATTCCGGCGTTTTCCTTGTATCCGGGCGGATAGGACGTTATTTCGCCAAGCTCAGGGCGATAAGAGGTATACGCCGGCTGCAGCAAAACTATGCCGTATTCGGAATCAAGACGGGTCCTCACGCTTTGAAGCGCCTTTTCCGCGAGGCCGTTTTCGGTGCCGATTCCGGCCATGACGCACATGCCCTGCGGCTCGATGAAAATCTGTCCCTCGTCGCAGACCCTGCTCCCGACAGGCTTTGAGAACGCGTCATAGGCTCTTATGAACCACTCTCCGTCCCAGCCCGAGTCCAGAACGGTTTTTTCCATGATGGACACTTCACGGAGAACCTCGGTCACCTCCTCTGAAAGACCCATATGCTGGCAAATATCCGAAAATTCGTAGCCGGATTTAACAAACAAACCTGCAATGAACACGCTTTCGGCTACGGGTCCCTCTGACGGCCCGGAGGTCTGGAAACTTTCGCCGGGTTCCTTTGAAAAGCAGTTCAAATTCAGGCAGTCATTCCAATCGGCCCTCCCGATAAGCGGCAGACCATGTGGTCCCTTGTGAGTTACGGTAAAGCGAAAACTGCGGCGCAGATGCTCCTGCATAGGAGCCTTGTTCGTCTCGTCGCTGTCAAAGGCGCAGGGCTCATCCAAAATTGAGAAGTCACCTGTTTCACGCAGATAGGCTGAAACACAAGCGATGAGCCACAGAGGATCGTCGTTAAAGCCGCTGCCCACATCAAGATTTCCCTTCTTTGTGAGCGGCTGATACTGATGATAGGCGCTGCCATCCGAAAACTGGGTCGCCGCTATATCGAGAATGCGTTCTCGCGCGCGTTCAGGCAGCAGGTGCACAAAGCCCAGAATATCCTGACAGGAGTCTCGAAAGCCCATGCCACGACCCAAACCGCTTTCAAAGTAGCTTGCGCTGCGGCTCATATTGAAGGTGACCATGCACTGATATTGATTCCAGATGTTCACCACCCTATCCAAGCGTTCATCGTCGCTTTTTAGGGCAAACTTTGATAAGAGCTTCGTCCAGTAATCGCCCAGTGCTGCAAACGCCTCGTCAAACTGCGCATCGGTGCGGTATTTGTTCATTAATGCCTCCGCCGGTGCTTTATTGATAACGCCGGGGGCCACAAATTTTTCGCTTTCCTCGTTCTCGCAGAAACCGAGAACAAATATGTAACTGCGTGTCTCTGAGGGTTCAAGTTCAACATGGAGATGGTGGCTCCCGACAGGCGCCCAGCCGTGGGCAATTGAAGAGCGGCTTTCACCCTCAAATACCGTTTCGGGATTCGCAAAGCCGCGGTACGCTCCGCAGAAAGCTTCTCTGTCCGTGTCAAAGCCCGTAAGCGGAGCGTTAACCGCAAAAACTGCATAGTGGTTCCGGCGTTCGCGATACTCGGTTTTATGATAGATGGCACTGCCCTCAATCTCAGTTTCGCCAAGTGAAAAGTTGCGTTGGAAGTTCGTCATATCATCCAGCGCGTTCCAAAGGCAGAATTCCACCAGACTGAATATCTCCAGAGATTTTGCCGTTTCGCCGGTATTGGTAATGGTCAGTCTTGTCAGTTCACAGGGTGAATCCAGCGGGACGAAGACCTCCTGACGAGCGGAAACATTGTTTTTTCTGCTCTCGAAAACGCTGTAGCCCAGACCGTGACGGCATTCATAGCTGTCAAGAACCGTCTGAGTGGGCTGCCAGCCGGGATTCCAAACGGTTTCTCCGTCCTTGATATAGTAGTAGTGCCCGTTACTGTCAAAAGAGCTGTCGTTATAGCGATAACGCGTCAGTCGAAGCAGCTTTGCGTCCTTATAAAAGCTGTAGCCGCCACCGGTGTTGGATATCAGAGAAAAAAAGTCCTGACTCCCAAGATAGTTGATCCAGGGAAGCGGCGTCTTGGGCGTCGTGATAACATATTCACGTCTCTGATCGTCGAAGTATCCGTATTTCATAAAGCACCGGCCTTTAAATTCGAATTCGAAAACGATTAAGTTGCAAATCGTCTGCTTAGTATAAAAGTAGCGGATATATCTTCGAAATGCAAGAAGAAATTTCAAGGGCTTTTCGAAAAACGCTTAATTATAATTTGTTGTTTAAAGACTGTTGCAACTTTTTAATGTAATTAACAAACGGATTATGCGATTTTCTCCACCAAATTTAAACTAATATGAAGAGAATAAGCAAAGTGTACAAAATTCATAAACAGTTTTTAGAGGAGCGTTAGAAATTGTGGAATATAACAAAAAGCACTTGCAAACGCGCTTTGTCGGTCGTATGCTGAAGTTACGAAATCGATTAAGGTAAAGAAAACGGGCTGAAAAACGCCTCAACGGGAGCAGGATATGGTGTCGATAAAAGATATTTCCGCTATCTGCGGCGTTTCAACTGCCACTGTCAGCAAAGCGCTCAACGGAGCTCCGGATGTCAGCGAGGCCACCCGAGAGCGGATATTTCAGGTGTCCGAGCAGATGAAGTACCGTCCCAACGCGGCTGCACGCGCGCTGAAAACAAACCGAACCTATAATCTCGGCGTTCTCTTTAAGGACGAAGCGGACAGTGGACTTACGCATGAGTATTTCTCCGCGGTTCTGGAAGGCTTCAAAAGCGAAGCGGAGAAAAAGGGCTTCGATATTACCTTTATCAACACAAATAATGCCTCCATGAGCTACCTTGAGCATTGCGTTTACCGTAACGTAGACGGCGTTGCGATAGTCTGCGCGAATTTTTTCAATCCTCAGGTACTGGAGCTATCAAAAAGCAATCTGCCGGTCGTAACTTTTGACTATGTGTTTAATGGCAAGATGGCCGTCCTGTCCGACAACCTTCAGGGAATCACTGATCTTTTTCACTATGTCTATGATAAAGGGCACCGCAAAATAGCGTTCATACACGGTGCGCCCTCCAGCGTTACCGAGGCCCGAATCGTCGGCTTTTACAGAGCGGCGGAGGAAGCCAATCTTGACATTCCTGACTCCTACGTCCGAGAAGGTATCTTCCACGATCCTGCCAGCTGCGCACGTCTTACTGGGGAGTTGCTTGATCTTCCTGAGCCGCCGACCTGCATTTTGTTTCCTGACGATTTTTCCGCGTTGGGAGGCTTGAGCGAAATCAATCAACGGGGGCTTCGTATTCCCGAGGACATTTCCGTTGCGGGTTACGACGGCATCCATATGTCGAAGGTTTTGGATCCACCTTTGACCACCATACACCAGAAAACCAGAACCATGGGTGCAACCGCTGCTCTCCAGCTCATTGAAATGATTGAGCATCCGAAAACCACACTGGCCCGCACCACCGTAGTCAGCGGTGACTTGTGGGAAGGCAAAAGCGTTAGCTCCGTTAAAAAGTAATTAACCGTAAAGGTTACTATAAATTAATTAGGAGGACATTATATGAAAAAGTGGCTAGCTATTTCTCTTGTTGTTGTCATGCTGGTCGGTCTGCTGACAGCCTGCGGCACTTCTTCGAGCGAAGCCAGTCCCTCGGCAAGCCCCACGGTTGAAAGCACACCCACTCCCACCCCCGCAGCAAGTCCCACGATACCCGATAATACTATCACCGGCGATCCCTCCGCGAAGGACGCTTTTGTAGTCTGGGGTTGGAACACGGATTATGCAACGATCCTTGAAAAAGTTCTGCCGAGTTACCTGAGCGCGGACGAGATGAAGCGCATCGTATTCGTCAATGCCGGCGGCTCCGATTTCTATCAGGACAAGATCGATCAGATCCTTGCCGATCCCAGCAATGACCTGTATCCCGATGTGATGCTTCTTGAAGTCGGCTTTGTGCAGAAATACGTTCAGTCTGATTTCCTCATGGATGTCAAGGATGTCGGCATCACCGATGCGGACATGGCTGATATGTATGATTACAATGTTCAGCTCGGCAGCGATGCCGCCTCCGGCGCAACGAAGGCCCTGTTCTGGCAGGCCACTCCCGGCTGCCTGAATATCCGCGCAGATCTTGCGGAGAAATATCTGGGAACCGCCGACCCCGCAAAGCTTCAGGGAATGCTCGACAGCTGGGACAAGGTTGTTGCTGTTTCTAAGCAGGTCAATGAAGCTTCCGGAGGCAAGGTAAAGTTCCTCCCCGGCTATGACGATCTTAAGTATATCTTTGCCAACGGTGCACGCACAAATGCGTGGTATGACGACAACGATGTTATCCAGGTCGATGACGCTATGCTCCAGTACATGGAAGTTGCAAAACAACTTTATACGGACGATTCAACCTTCAACACCAACATTTGGAGCACAGAGTGGGCATCTCTGAAGGACGGCGACGGCGTTGCTACCGAAGCCAGCATCTGCTTCTCCGGTTGCCCCTGGTATACATATTGGTGCCTGACCGATACCTGGAGTGGCAACGACATCCTTATTCAAGGCCCGCAGGCTTTCTATTGGGGCGGCACAGGTCTAGCTGCGACCACCGGCTGCGCTGACACCGAGCTTGCAAGAAAGGTTCTGTACTATACGACCTGCAACGCGGATTCCATGGTAGCTATCAACGGCGCTAACGGCGACTACGTCAACAACAAGACCGCTATCGCGACCATCGAGAAAAACGGCACCGGCGGAACCAGCACATTTAAGTGCTACAACGATCAGAACATCATCGGCTTCTTCAAGGATAAGTGCGATGGCATCAACGGGACTCTAGCCAAGGGCGAAGACCTGAAGATCAGTGAGGTCATGTTCCCTGCGGCTGTTACCTCCTACGCTAACGGCTCGGCCGATCTTGATACCGCCGTCAGCGACTTTAAAAGCTCCGTACACGACACATTCCCCTATCTTAAAGTCAGTTGAGTGTCCGATTTAGCGGATAACACTATATGAACTTAGCGCTCCCTCCCGCAGAGCGGGAGGGAGCTATCCTAAAACAGGAGGAGCTACCGTGAACGGTAAAACCCCTAAAAAGCTGAAAAGCAACAATTACAGTAAATATGGATACTTTTTCATTCTGCCGTTTTTAATCGTGTATCTGCTGTTTTCGCTCTGGCCGCTGCTCAGCACTTTTTATTATAGTTTCTTCGAATATATAACCAGAAATCTGAAAACGACCATTACATGGACGGGACTGAATAACTATATAAATATTCTGGGTCTGGGCGGAGATAAAGCCTATTTTCTGAAATACCTCGGAAATACACTGAGAATATGGATTTTTAACTTCATTCCTCAGGTTCTTCTGGCTTTACTGATTGCCGCTTGGCTGACGGACAGCCGCGTCAGGATGAAGCGCGGCGGCCTTTATAAGGTCATGGTTTACATGCCTAACATCATAACTGCCGCTTCCATTTCGCTCTTGTTTTATGCTCTGCTAAGCAAGTTCGGCCCCATAATTTCGACGCTTAAGGATTGGGGGTGGCTTGCTGCCGACGCCGATATCATGACCAGTAAATGGGGAACTTCTCTGACGCTTTCCTTCATACTCTTCTGGATGTGGTACGGCAACTCAACACTGCTATTGATAGCCGGTATGTTAGGCATCAATCCCTCGCTCTATGAGGCGGCAGATATTGATGGAGCCAACGGCTTCAATAAATTCTTCCGCGTTACCCTCCCGCTTCTAAAGCCCGTGCTGCTGTATGTGCTTATAACAAGTATAATCGGCGGCCTGCAGCTTTACGATATCCCTGCGCTGTTCAACACGAGCACCGGCGGCGGTCTTTTGGGACTGCCTGATGACACATCAACTACAGCCGCAATGTATATCATGCGTCTGCATTCCAGCGATACCGGCCGCGCCGCGGCAGTATCCGTTTTGCTTTTCATTATTACGCTTATAATCAGCCTTGTGTTCTTCAGGCTGTTTCGGGATTCCGATGAATATAAGCAGGCTAAAAAGGGCAGGCGCGGAAAGAAGTCCGCGCTGACCTCCGGCAAAGGAGGTACGCAGGTATGAAAGTAACGTCCAATGCTCCGGCAATTACGGATAAATCCGTTCTAAGGAGCAAAATAATCAGAGCCTTCGTTCTCATTTTCCTTTGCCTGCTGAGTCTGCTCCCGTTCTACCTCATGTTTGTAAACTCGACACGAGCCTCCAACGACATCAAGGCGGGCATATCGTTCATGTTTGGAAGCCAACTGCAGGATAACCTTGCTAATTTCGCTTCAAAACAGGTCGGCCTTGGTGTGACCGTACTTCAGTCGATGCTCAACTCCTTCACGGTGGCGCTACCAGCGACCATCCTGTCGGTCTATTTCTCTGCGCTGACCGCATATGGCATCCATGTATACACCTTCAAGCTCAAAAATTTCGCATGGGGCTTTATCCTAGCCGTAATGATGGTGCCCACTCAGGTCTTCGCGATTGGCTTTTACAAGTTTATGATCCAACTCGACCTGATAGATACATATTGGCCGCTGATCATTCCTGCTATCACTACGCCTGCGGTCGTATTTTTCATGCGGCAGTATCTTCGCGGTTCGCTGCCGCTGGAGATTATTGAAGCCGCACGTATTGACGGCAGCGGCGAATTCCACACCTTCAATACCATCGTGATTCCCATGATGAAGCCAGCGATTGCAACACAGGCGATTTTCCAGTTCGTCGCAAGCTGGAACAACCTATTCATGCCGTCTCTGATCATTAACTCCAGCAACAAAAAAACTCTGACGATGTTTGTTCAGATGCTTACAGCAGAATCCTTTAAGACGGACTACGGCATCGTTTTTGTGGGGCTTGCGATAACAATCCTGCCTATGTTCTTAATGTATTTCCTGCTCTCCAAGTACATCGTGGCAGGCGTTGCCCTCGGCGGCGTAAAAGAATGATTCTTTTTCATGTTTTTCTCCTTTTCCTCCATAGAAGAACGGCACCCCCAAAGCTCTCCTCACATAGGGATTTGATATCCCTGAAAAAAACGGCATAGTCGTGAATTGCGGCTATGCCGTTTTTTCGTCCAATTTCGGAAAATCTATTGCTCCGATGCAATTGTAAATGATTTGAATCCGCTGAGTACGGACACCGTCGACCTTTTCTGCCTTATACACGATTATCTTCTCGATGAAGTCTCGAATAATTTCACCGCTCAAATCGGAGAAGTCAGTGTATTTGCGTACGATTTTGAGGAAACGCTCAATGTTCAGATTCTGCTCCTTCGCGGCATCGAGCGTCTGTTTTAATGCTGTGGCTCTCTCCACAAGGCTTTTCTGCTCGGTTTCATAGTCCGCTGACATCTTGTAGAATCGTTCCTCCGAAATATTCTCCATTACACGGTCTTCGTAAAGTTTCCGCATGATTTTGTCCAGCGTGGCGATTCGCGCCTGTCCCTGCTCATATTCCTTCTGCGCCATACGCAGGTCTTCGGCAATCCGCTTTTCTGAACTTTTCGTGGCGGCTGCAATGAAATCTCGCTCGTGTTTCTTCACAAAGGTTACGACCTGCTGCAAATCGTCAAGTACCAGTTCCTCAATGACCACATTGCGTATCTGGTGCGAACTGCACAGACCTTTTTTCTTGCGATAGGTAGCGCAGACGAAATATTCCTTGTCATGCGTCCATCCGTTGGCTCTGACCTGATATAGTTTCGCGCCGCAGTCCGCGCAGAACATCATGCCGGAAAGGATACCCATTTCACCCATACGGGACGGTCTGCGTTTACCCTCACGGATTTTCTGGACGGTTTCCCAAGTCTGTTCGTCCATTATAGCTTCGTGCGTATTTTCAAAAACCGTCCAGTCTTCGGGATTGTTCCAGACCTTCACCTTGCTCTTGTAGGATTTTTTGTAGGTCTTGAAATTCACCGTGTGTCCCAGATACTCGACTTTTGCGAGAATGTCGGCTACCGTACGTGCTTGCCATGCATAAGGCGTTTCCGTCTGCTTGGCGGGAGTGTTAATGCCCATACCGTTCAGGTGTACCGTCGGTGTTTCAATTTGGCTCTTCTCAAGGCTTTTTGCTATCTGCGTGGGTCCGAATCCCTCCATACACATTTTGAAAATCGCCTTGACCACCTCGGCGGCTTCTGCGTCAACAATCCAGCACATTTTGTCCTCTGGATCTTTTATGTAACCGTAGGGTGGATTGGTGCAGAGCGGCTTGCCGGACTCGCCCTTGGCTTTAAACACAGCGCGTATTTTTTTGCTCGTATCCTTGGCGTACCATTCATTTATTATGTTCAAAAAGGGAGTAAAATCGCTGTCCTGCTGGTTTGCGCTGTCCACACCATTGCTGACGGCAATGAAACGAACATCGGCGTTTGGAAATGCGACCTCGGTATAGTATCCGACCTTTAGATAATCTCTGCCCAACCTCGACATGTCTTTTACGATTATTGTGCCAATTCTACCTTCGTCCATCTCCGCTACCATGCGCTGGAAATCGGGTCTTTCGAAGTTCGTCCCGCTGAATCCGTCATCAACGAAAAATGCCATGTTGAGAAAACCATTATCATCCGCATACTTCTTAAGCATGGCCTTTTGATTAACAATCGAGTTACTGTCTCCCGCAAGCTCGTCGTCACGGGATAATCTGCAGTAGAGAGCCGTGATTTTTGTCGTGTCTATAGTTACGGTTTGTGTGCGCTTGCCGCTTGTAAGCTGTCTATACATTTAATCATCCTCCGTTTCCGACAGTCTTCAAGCGTAGGCAGTATGCATATTACCGTACTATTTCGAAGAAGTCGAGTCAATTTGCGAACATAAAACTGAACTATCGGATAACTTTATACGGCTGCTTGCGTCAGCCATAACGAGCCGCATAATCTTGTCATACACCGTTTCTTTAGCCGTATCGCTTACCAAAGATTCCACAACATAAACAGTGCCGCCTATGGTTTTGCGGGTGATACGGTTATTCAGTTTTTCGTCCATAAGCGACACCTCCCATCTATGAAGAAATTCAACTTGTTGAGACTACAATTCGCCCGATGGATTTGAGCGGAGGTGACACAGATGCCGACTGAATTCTTTGTGCAGCGTCCCGCTGTTACTCCGACCATCTATGCTTACGCGCTTGACGGTGTGGCGTCACACAAGGGCTACATCAAGATCGGCTATACCGAACGGTATGTGGAAAAACGTATTGCCGAGCAGATGCACACCAGCGGTGTGGCATATAAAATTCTTCTCAAGGAATCCGCCATGTGTCAGGATGGCACCTGTTTCACCGACCACGATGTCCACTCTATTCTGCGCCGCAAAGGTTTCTCACAGCTGAAGGAGGGCGCTGACCGCAACGAGTGGTTTAAATGTTCGCAGGGCGATATCCGCGCCGCCATTGAGGAATTGCGCACCGGTATTCGACTGGAAGGAAACCGCACACAGGTTTTCAAAATGCGTCCGGAGCAGCAGTACGCTGTCAAGCGCACGATGGATTACTTTGCGTCAGCTAAAAAGGATGAACCGCACCGCGCACCGAAATTCCTATGGAATGCGAAAATGCGCTTCGGCAAAACCTTCGCCTCCTATCAGCTTGCTAAAAAGATGGGCTTTACCCGTATTCTGGTGCTGACCTTTAAACCCGCAGTAGAATCCGCTTGGTGGGAAGACCTGATGACGCATGTGGATTTTGAGGGCTGGCAGTTTATATCCAACAAAGACGCTCACTTGGGGAGCATCAATATCGACCAGCAATACGCGCAGGCAGATAAATCGCAGCCTATCGTGGTATTCGGTTCATTTCAGGACCTGCTTGGCACGAATGAAAACGGTGGTATCAAGGCAAAAAACGAATTTATACATACCGACAACTGGGATTTGGTCGTCTTCGACGAATACCACTTTGGCGCGTGGCGCGAAAATGCCAAAAAACTGTTTGATAATCCTGATGAGGAAATTGAAGCCGAATTCGACCCGGAACAGTACAAGAAGGACGAGGCCGATAACGCCTATAATGAAACCTTCCTGCCTATTACTACTGGTCATTATCTGTTTCTGTCCGGCACACCCTTCCGGGCGCTCAACTCCGGCGAGTTTATTGAGGATCAGATATATAACTGGACCTATTCTGACGAGCAGCGGGCAAAGGAGAACTGGATTGGCTCCGGCAATCCCTATTTGTCGTTGCCGAGGATGGTCATGCTGACCTACCGCATTCCCGACAGTATCCGTCAGATTGCCATGCAGGGCGAGTTTGACGAATTCGACCTAAATGTGTTTTTCTCCGCCAAAGGCAAGGGAGAAGACGCAAGGTTTACCTATGAAAACGAGGTGCAGAAGTGGCTCGACCTCATTCGCGGCTCCTTCCTTCCCTCCAGCGTTGACGATTTGAAGTTAGGGCAGGACAAGCGTCCACCGATGCCGTATTCCGATACGCGTCTGATGAATGTACTGTCACATACAATGTGGTTTTTGCCGAATGTGGCGTCCTGTCAGGCGATGGCGAATTTGTTAACGCAGAAGCAGAACAGCTATTACCATAAATATAAAATCAACGTCTGCGCCGGTACCAAAGCCGGAATCGGCCTTGACGCATTAAAACCCGTTCAAGCCGCTATGGGCGACCCTCTGGCGACAAATACCATCACGCTCTCCTGCGGTAAGTTGACCACCGGTGTGACGATTCGCCCGTGGACGGGCATCTTCATGCTGCGCAACCTGAAAAGCCCGGAGACTTATTTTCAAGCGGCCTTCCGCGTGCAGTCGCCATGGGAGGTTATGGACGAAAGCGGCGAACGTGTGATTATGAAGCAGGAATGCTATGTTTTCGATTTTGCGCTTGATCGCGCTTTGCGGCAGATTCAAGATTACAGCTGCCGTTTGGACATAAACGAAGGCAATCCTGAGAAGAAGGTAGCTGAGTTCATCAACTTCCTGCCTGTTCTCGCTTATGACGGCAGCTCCATGAAGCAAATCAGCGCACAGGATGTTCTGGATATCGCTATGGCCGGAACCTCCGCCACACTGCTTGCCAAGCGCTGGGAGTCCGCTCTGCTCGTCAATGTCGATAACGATACGCTTACGCGCCTTATGAATAATAAGGATGCGCTTGCGGCGCTGATGAATATCGAGGGCTTTCGCAGCCTCAATTCCGATATTGAGACGATCATCAACAAGTCAGAGGCTGTCAAAAAAGCAAAAAAAGATGGCGATGAAAAACTCACACCCAAAGAGAAAAAAGAGCTTTCCGACGAAGAAAAAGAATACAAATCCATGCGCAAGCAAATACAGGAGAAACTCATCAAGTTTGCTACGCGTGTTCCTGTGTTCATGTACCTCACCGATTATCGTGAGCGTTCCCTGAAGGATGTTATCACACAGCTGGAGCCGGGCCTGTTCAAAAAGGTCACGGGCCTAAATATCAAGGATTTTGAAGTGCTTTGTTCTATCGGAGTGTTTAATGCAAGCCTTATGAACGATGCCATTTTCAAGTTCAAGCGTTATGAGGATTCCAGCCTATCTTATACCGGTATTGATAAGCATGAGGGTAAGGATATCGGCGGCTGGGATACTGTCATCAAACGTGAGGAATACGAGCGGCTTTTCTTTAATCAGCAGTCTACGATGGTGAAGCCGGGTATTGCTGAGGAGCCGGATATTGAGGAAGAAGAAACGCCGGTGCCGGAGGCCAAAAAGCCTGTATCGCCAGTTGCCGCCAAACCGAGTCTCATCACTGAAGCCTACGGCATCAAGAAGCCGGACGCTCCGAAAGCACCTGTTACCGCACCAGTACAGAAGCCAATAGAGGAAGAACTTGACCTCTCCGGTGTGGAAGTCGGTACCGCCGTCACACATAAGGCATTTGGTGCAGGTACTGTCACATGGATTGATAAAGCACAAAAGCATATCCGCGTAACCTTTAGCGCGGGTGAAAAGACTTTCATCTTCCCGGACGCATTCAAACAGGGCTTTTTAAAGTTGTAAATCAATTACTGGCGGGTATATGCCGATCAACATAATCGGGGTAAGCAGACCACACTGGGAATTTCTCGGTGTGGTCTGTTTTTGCGTAAAATTCCTGAAAGGAGGTGAGGCCCATGATTTGCACATTCTGTATAGAGAGGAGGGCGTTCATTTTGAAAATGCATAAAAACATGAATGCAGAGGATGGCTGAATGGCAAAGAAGTTAGATGCAGACCGTATTGAAAAAGCGCGGCAGAAAGGTGAAACGGTTAACAGCAAGGAAATTGAGCGAAAACGGCTACGAGATGCAATTCAGCAAAATCGCGACGGCGAGCGCAAGGTCACTGTCATAATGCCTACAAAGCAGGACACATCAGACCAATCTACAAAAAAACTGCGCGTAGCAGCGTATTGCCGTGTCAGCACAGCAGAAGAAGCACAGGTCGGCAGCTTTGAGATGCAGGTTCAGCATTTTACCGAAGTAATAGAAAACAATACGCGGTATGAACTTGCACGAATTTACAAAGATGAAGGCATTTCAGGTACTTCTGTTGCAAAGCGCAAAGAGTTTCAGGAGATGATTGAGGACGCACAGCATGGCAAAATCGACTTGATACTTACAAAGAGCATCAGCCGATTTGGGAGAAACATTGTTGACATACTGACTTCGCTCCGTATACTGAGTGACCTCAACCCACCTGTTGCTGTTAACTTTGAGACAGAGGGCATTGACACATCGGACGGCCGGAATAAGCTGTTGATTTCTATGCTATCGGCGCTTGCCGAACTGGAGTCACAACAAAAAAGTGAAGCCATCAAAGCGGGTATCCGCTACAGGATGCACGAAGGTGTCTACAAATTTGCCGTTCAGAACACCATCGGTTATTATCGTGATTACGCTGGCGCGGTCAAAATTGAACCTGCGGAGGCGGAGATTGTACGCTATATTTACGATAGTTTTCTTGAAGGTGCTTCAACACAGGACATTGCCGATGCTCTGACCCAACAAGGGCTTACTTCACCAAAGGGTATGGAGTGTTGGCGGCAAGGTACGATAAAGGGAATATTGTCTAACGAAAAGTATTGCGGGGATGTGTTATATCAGAAAACTTATACAAAGGATTTCTTGACGCACAAATCCGCAAAAAATGACAACATACTGATACAGTACCGTTGGGAGAACTGCCATCCTGCCATCATTGAACGGGGCAGCTGGGATAAAGCTCAGGATCTGCTCATTAATAAAAAGTGGAGCAGTTATCATGCTAAAATCAAAGATATGCCTAATAAGTTCGTGGTGGCAAGGGTGAAATCCGGGCGTCTGCGTGGATTCTATCTGATAGACCCCATTTGGAACAAGGAAGAACGCAATAAATTTATCAACATATTAAAATCACTTAACGAGTCAGAAGACTCGCAATGAAAGGAATACCATAATGAAAGACTTTAAAAACATCAATTTTGACATCATCGACCTGACCGTAAACGCAACACCTGATATCTACATAAATAAGAACAACATCACCTTTACAAAAAAGGTATTAGAAGATTTGGGGTATCCGGCGAATGTGCAATACTGCGTTAGTGCAGAAAACAAAGTGTTTGCCGTTCGTGCCTGCAAGAGCAACGAGGCGAAAAGCACCCCGTTCTCAAAGCCAAAGGGCGAACAGACCACAACGCTCAGTACCAGTAATAAGAATTTCATAGAATCCGTCAGAACGCTTATGAAGGACTCTTGCAAACCAAAGTTGCGTTATAAGGTCACAGGATATTTCGACGCAGAAAGCAGAACAATATTTTTCGATATGGAGGAAGCGGTTGAAGATGCATTCCGTTCGCAAAAGGCTGAATAAGGCATAAAAAAAAGACCAGCCATGGGCAAGCAATTACGCTTGAACATGGCTGGCCTCTTTTTGCCCCGCTTGAAGCTGTCACACAAGTTTTTTCATAAATCCCTGTGTGAACGCTCCTAAAAGGGTGTCTTTCTTTTATGCTTTCGCGGAATCAGCGTATGTGGCTTAAGATCCATTTTCTAACATCGAAAAACGCTCACTGTCAAAAGGATAAAGAAAGCGCCATGATTTTCGTTACCTTGGTTCATTGACGGAAAGGCTTAGTTGGAGTATCTTTAATAATGGTTAAGTTCTGATATTTTTCATATGTTATACGTGCGCAAAGACGTTTGATTTCAACTTAAGGGGATAGACATGGATTATCTTTCTGAATACAAATCGAAGCTCCGCACACCGGAAGAAGCTGTTAAAACCGTGAAAAGCGGGGACTGGGTGGACTATTTCACCGCGCTTGGCATGCCTGTTCTTCTGGATGAGGCTCTGGCCAAGCGGAGAGATGAGCTGACGGACGTTAAAATTCGCGGCAATCTGCTCTTTGGCCCCATACAGTGTGTGGAATGCGACCTTGAACAGTCTCATTTCACCTATCACAGCTGGCATTGTTCCGCTTACGAGCGCAAGCTCGCGGATCGCGGGCTCTGCTACTATATTCCCATGATTTTCCGAAACGTCGTGCCGTATTACCGCCACTTTCTTGACGTCAACGTAGCTATGCTGAGCGTTGCGCCAATGGATAAGCATGGATTTTTTAACCTTTCGACCTCCACCGGAATTGCGCGTGGAATTCTTGATAAAGCGGATGTCATCATCCTTGAAGTGAATGAAAAGCTGCCCATAGTACACGGCTTTGACGAGGTCATCCACATTTCTGAAGTCGACATGGTTGTTGAAGGCGAACATGGACCGCTGCCAGAGCTGAAAATGGTGGAGCCCAAACCGGAAGATACGAAAATAGCCGAAAATATTGTCCCGTTTATCAAGAACGGTTCTGCTCTTCAGCTAGGCATAGGCGGCACTCCCAACGCGGTGGGCAGATTGATTTGCGACAGCGGAATAAAAGACCTTGGTATGCATACGGAGCTTTGCTGTGAGGCATATCTTGATCTGTATAATTCAGGCGTTCTAACGAACCGCAAGAGCAGCCTTCAGCGTGACAAGGGTGTTTTCGGCATTGCCCTTGGCAGTCAGGCTCTTTACGATTGGCTGAATGAGAATCCCAGCCTGCACGCCTGCCCGCTTGAATATGTGAATTCTCCTGAGATCATCGGCAGCATCGACGATATGATCTCCATCAACAGCTGCATTTCCGCCGATCTTTACGGACAGGTCTGCGCGGAGAGCGACGGGACTCGTCACATCAGCGGCACAGGCGGCCAGCTCGATTACCTTACGGGCGCCGCGATGAGCAAGGGCGGCAAGGCCTTCATCTGCATGAAATCCACCTATACAAACCATGAGGGCGTCCGCAAATCTCGTATCGTGCCCACCTTCAACGGGGATATCGTGACCTCCCCGCGCAGCCAGACCTATTTCTTAGTAACGGAATACGGCGCCGTGAACCTCGTTGGGCGTTCAACCTGGGAGAGAGCGGAGCTTCTAATCTCGATTGCCCACCCCGATTATCGTGAGGAGCTGATTCGTGCCGCCGAAACGCAGCATATCTGGCGCAGATCGAACAAATAGAGTTCTGCAAATAAATAAGTAGTCACGCCGAGGATGAATACTCATCCTCGGCGTGCTTTAAACTAATCTTCCAATCTTAGCCTCAGAATCTTGGCGTTTCCACATCTTGACATTAAAAGTACAATATTTTATACTTTTAATATATATCTGCTCAATATGCATATATATTTCCCAGCCACTTTGAAAGGATGTGTAATATTTTGACAAAACAAAATATATACAGTGAGAAAGAGATCATAGCTCCAGTCAATCTTTGCACCGACAAAGGAGACCTGAACAGGGATTGTATCGGCTGGTCAAGAAAGGCTCTCATCAACTGCAATCTTTCGGGAAGATGGCCGAGAAAGAAAAAGTGGAATTACTGGTATACGATGAACGACGAGTGCCTGTTTTCCGCCACAATATCCAGTCTCGACTACGCCGGAATGGTGTTCGTTTATTTTCTGGATTTGAAAACCATGAAATTTATTGAAAAGAATATAACCGTCCCCTTTGCAAAAGGCTGCAATATTCCTGTTAACGTAAACGAGACTGTTACTTTCAAAAGCTCGGGCATGGACGTGAGCTTCCTGGATGAAAACGGCAGCACCCATATGATAGTAAAAAGCGAGGATTTCGGCGGTTATACATTGGAAGCCGACATTCTTGTTGCTGCTCCTACGGGAAATGAGACGCTCAACGTAGTCATCCCTTGGAACAGCAAGACCTTTCAGTTCACTTCAAAGCAGGCGGCCCTGCCCACAAGCGGGAGCCTCCGCGTTGGCGACTATAAATACAGTTTCAAGCCCGACAGCACATTTTCGGGTTTGGATTTCGGGCGCGGTATATGGCCACGCAGAATCTCATGGAACTGGGGCACTGCGTCCGGCATGGTTAACGGCAGAAGAATCGGGCTTAACCTCGGTGCAAAGTGGACGGACGGCACCGGAATGACCGAGAACGCCCTCTATGTCGACGGAAAACTGACCAAAATCAGCGAGGATGTCGCTTACGAATACGACCTCAAAAATATCATGAATCCGTGGAAGCTCAAAACGGCTTCTGATAGTGTCAACCTTGTCTTCACTCCTCTTTACGAGAGAATTGCCAACACGAATCTTGTTCTTGTCAAATCCGAGATGCACCAGATGATAGGTTATTTCACCGGAAACATAACAACCGCGGACGGAGAAAAGATTGAAATTGACCATCTCAATGGCTGTGCCGAAGAACACAACACGCTTTGGTGATATAAACGTTCGCATTAAAAGCACGGGGACGGCAAATTGTCCGTCCCCGTGCTTTTATTATTTAGCATTGCTTCCAATAAGCCTTAGATTACTTTTCTGACACTGTACATTGAGTCAAGCACACGCCAATTCGGAGCGAAGTAATTGTTCGTCGTCCAGTAACTGACTCCGGCCAGACCGTATTCGTCCACAAGTCCCAGTCTGGCATAATAGCTTCTGGCGTCGTCGAACCAGACCTCGTGCCTTCTCCGCTCGCTGTCGTAGTAATTGAAATACGGTGCCTGAGCAGTATAGTCATACTGTATTCTCGCGCCGACTCTCTGCGCCAGCATAACAGCGCCGTAATTAGTGAGTATTCTTGCCGCTGAGCCTTTTACAAACGGAAGCGTCCAGTCATAGCCATAATTCGGCATGCCCATCATAATCTTTTCGCTTGGAATCTCGCTGACAGCGTAATCGAGCACTTGCCGCACTTTATTGATGGGAGCTACCGCTTCTGCGGGACCTCTCAGATAACCCCACTCATATGTCATCAGTATTACAAAATCGGCAAGAGCGCCAATCGCGGGATAGTCATGTGCCTCATAAAGAAGTCCCTTCTGGTCGGCACTGATTTTCGGAGCCAGAGCGACCATAACCTTATATCCCATGGGCCGCAGTGTGTTCACAACTCTGCCGATGAAATTGATAAAGTTTTGTCTGTCCTCGGGGAAGAGATATTCAAAATCGATACTCAGTCCGTAATAATTGTTCCCCTCCATAACGCCGAGGATATTTCCGATAAGGGTTTCCTGCGCCTGAGCATTCGTCAGGATTTCATGTGCGATTTCACTGCTGAAGCCAGAACCCTCTTCTATATTCGTTATCACCATCAGCGGTGCCGTGCCGGCCGCTCTCGAAATCCGTATCGGGCCTGCGTCGTCTATGCCCTTGAGGGTTCCGTTTGCTCTGACCTGGTAGCTGAATATGCTAAGATACGTTAGATACGGCAGTGTACTTTGCAAAACATCATTAGTAACGCTGGGGAACACATAGCCATTAACATATATTGCCCTCCCCTTTTGCGGTGGAAGAGGGATGACTATGGTTTGCCCGGGCTGCAGCCGATTCGGATTTATCCCGCTATTAGAATCAAGTAAAGCTCGCAGCGGAATTCCATAGTACTGCGCTATAGAGTACATCGACTCTCCACGCTTCACAGTATGGTTAAAAAAATTTCCGGGGATTACGATGGCCTGCCCGACTACAAGATTGTTGGCGTTCGGAAGCCCGTTAGCGGCAATAATGGTATTTATCGGCACTCCGTATTCCCGAGATATTTTATATATACTGTCGCCCGGTTTTACGACATAAATAATCAATTGATATCACGCTCCTTAATAAGCCTTTCGCTCGCATAACTCATTGTATGCAGAAGTCAACTTGATTGGGAATATGTTGGCACTCATACAAAACTTGTGTTATAATATTAAAAGACCTAGTCCGAAAGAAGGTATTGAATTGTCCAGTTTAAGCGACATTTTAATAGAAAACCCTGTTATCGCGGCGGTCAGGAACGATGATGAGCTTCAAAAATCGGCTTTGAGCCGCGTCAAGATTGTTTTCGTGCTTTACGGCAGCATCCTGACTGTGCCAAGAATCTGCAACAGGCTGCATGAAGCCTCCAAAACGGTCTTTGTCCACGCGGATATGATCGAGGGTCTTCGCGGCGATATGGCGGGCATTGAATTTATAAAACGCTTTGCTTCTCCTGCAGGCATAGTGTCCACCAGGCCTTACATCATCAAATTTGCAAAACAACTGCATTTGCAGACCATACTTCGTGTCTTCCTGCTGGACTCCCTTTCACTCCAGAGCGGCATCAAGAACATCCTTGAGACAAACCCCGACGCGGTCGAAATCATGCCGGGTATTGCCTGCCGTCTGATTAATGAGATGGAACGCCGGATAACGATTCCCGTAATTGCCGGAGGGCTCATCATTAACAAAGAGCAGGTAATGGAATCACTGTCATACGGCGCTCTTGCCATTTCCACGAGCAAGGAAGAACTTTGGGAATTATGACGATTTCGCGATTTCATTCCAAGCCCTGAGCGCTTCGGAATTATTGCTTGCTATATGTCGATATCTATGATAAGATGATACCATAAATAATATAGTCGCGGCAGAGATTTGAGAGCCTGACTTGTTAGAAGCCTTTTAAGGGCTTTTGCGGTCATGGCTTTTTTTGCGTCTTCAGAAGGTTTTTGCTGGGCAAAACGCTGCTTCTGTATCCAACGGAAGCGATAAGGGAAGGTGGGCATAAAATGACAGATGTTGTTATTATCGGCGCGGGCGTAATAGGCTGCGCCATTGCGAGAGAGCTCTCGCGCTACAGGCTCGATGTCATTGTTCTCGAGAAGGAAGCAGACGTCGCCGAAGGCACCTCAAAGGCGAACAGCGGCATAGTCCATGCGGGCTACGATGCTGTTCCTGGGTCGCTTAAGGCAAAATTCAATGCAAGGGGCAGCGCTATGTTTCCGAGTCTCGCCCGAGAGCTCGATGTGCCTTACAGACGTAACGGCTCTCTTGTCGTGAGCTTTTCTGAGGAGGACGCCCCCCGTCTTGAAAAACTGCTCGAAAACGGAAAGCAAAATGGAATTGAGGGTCTTGAGATATTAAGCCGCGAACAGGCGCTCGAAAAGTGCCCTCGTCTTTCCGAAAAGGTCGTCGCCGCACTATACGCGGAAACCGCCGCCATCGTCTGCCCCTATGAGCTCACACTGGCATTCGCGGAGAACGCCTTTAATAATGGCGTTCGCTTCCGCTTTAATTCTCCTGTTTTAGGGATAAACCGCATTGAAAACGGCTATAAGCTGACGCTTAGCTCGGGTGAAACGCTCGAAACAAGGACAGTCGTCAACGCCGCTGGGCTTTATGCAGACGCAATAAACAACATGGTGAGCGCAAGAAAGCTTGAGATTATACCGAGAAAGGGTGAATACTGCCTTTTCGATCATGCGGCGGAGGAGCTTGCCCCGCTCACAATATTCCAGACGCCTACAGCGATGGGCAAGGGCGTACTGGTGACGACAACGGCGGACGGAAACCTGCTCGTCGGACCGAACGCTGTTGACGTAGACGGAAAAGACGAAACTGAAACCTCACGCGAGGGACTGGAATACATATTGAAAACTGCGGCGCTGTCCGTCGGCGCCCTGCCGGAGAGACAGATAATCACATCTTTCGCAGGTCTGCGTGCGCACCTCGAAACGGATGATTTTGAAATCGGCGAAGCGCCGGACGCAGCGGGCTTCATTAATACCGCTGGCATAGAATCTCCGGGACTGTCCAGCGCTCCTGCAATCGGCGAATGGGTGGCGGAGTTACTTGCAAAAAAGTTTTCTGCGGAGCCAAATCCGTCTTTCAATCCGATACGGCACGGCATCCCGAAATTCAGGGAGATGGATAACGAGGAACGTTCTCGTTATATCGCCGAGAATCCTGCCTACGGCAGAGTTGTCTGCCGCTGTGAAACAGTCACGGAAGCGGAGATAGTCGATGCGATACGCCGCCTGCTTGGGGCCACGACGCTCGACGGAATAAAACGTCGAACCCGCGCGGGAATGGGGCGCTGTCAGTCGGGCTTCTGCACGACCCGCATTCTGGAGATACTCGAAAGGGAGCTTGAAATCCCCAGAGAGTCCGTCACCAAATTCGGCAAGGGCTCAGAGCTTCTGACCGTCAGAAGATGAAAGAGAAAGAGGATTATTTTATGCTTAATAAAGAGCTTGTGATAATCGGCGCGGGGCCCGCAGGTCTTGCCGCGGCAGTCCGCGCTCATGAGAAGGGCGTTTCTGATATACTCATACTCGAGCGCGACGACGCTCCCGGCGGTATCCTCAACCAGTGCATACACAACGGCTTCGGTCTGCACACCTTTAAAGAAGAGCTCACAGGCCCGGAATACGCCGAAAGATTTATCGAACAGGCGCATGATCTCGGCATTGAAATTAAACTTAATACGATGGTCCTTGATATAACCCGTGAAAAGCTCATTACCGCGGTGAACCCCGAAGACGGTATACTCGAAATACGCGCGGGCGCGGTCATACTCGCTATGGGCTGCAGGGAGCGTCCCCGCGGCGCGCTGAACATTCCGGGGAGCCGCTGTTCGGGAATTTTCACGGCCGGAACAGCACAGCGTCTCGTCAACATCGACGGCTATATGCCCGGAAAAAAGGTCGTAATCCTCGGCTCGGGCGATATCGGACTCATTATGGCGCGCCGTATGACGCTTGAGGGAGCAAAAGTCAAGGCTGTAGTTGAGCTGATGCCCTATTCCACCGGACTCAAACGAAATATCGTTCAGTGCCTCGACGACTACGGCATTCCTCTTCTTCTCTCGCACACCATCACAAAAATAAGCGGCAAAAAACGCCTTGAGAGCGTGACCATATCCAAGGTGGATGAAAATCGCCGCCCTATTGCGGGTACAGAACAGGTGATAAGCTGCGACACGTTGCTTCTATCGGTTGGGCTCCTGCCCGAAAACGAGCTTTCTCGCATCTGTGGAGTTGAACTCTCCCCCGTCACCGGCGGCGCTGTAGTGAATGAGAGTCTTCAAACCAGCGTCCCCGGCGTTTTTGCCTGCGGAAATGTTTTGCACGTGCACGATCTGGTCGACAACGTCTCCGCCGAGAGCTATCTTGCGGGCGAGACTGCCGCTAATTTTCTGAAGGGCGAGAGCTCCGGTAGAGAAATCCCGATCAAAACCTCCGGCGGAGTGCGCTACACCGTCCCCTCTTACGTTTCCCCGTCCCATGTAAACCAGCCGCTGGAAGTGCGCTTCCGCGTAGGCGAAGTATATAAGGACTCTTTTGTCTCGGTTTATTTTGACGGGCAGCGCGAGACGCATCTAAAAAAGCGCATCCTCACTCCCGGGGAGATGGAAAAGGTGCTGCTGCGGCCCGAGCACTTCAAGAAATACCCCGATTGCAAGGAAATAAACGTCCGAGTGGAAGCCGAATGAAGAAGGAGGTTATTTCATTGAAAGAGAAAAAAGAACTCACCTGTATCGGCTGTCCGATGGGCTGTCTCGTTTCTGTCGAGCTTGAGGACGGCGCGATAGGCGAAGTTTCCGGCAACAGCTGCCCGCGCGGCAAGGAATATGCCGAAAAGGAGCTAACTCATCCCGAGCGCACGCTTACGTCCACAATTCCGGTCGATGGCGGCGAGCTTCGTATGGTTCCGGTCAAGACCGCGCACGATATTCCAAAGGACAAAATATTTGAAGCGATGGCGCAGGTTCGCAAAATGCGGCTCAATGCACCCGTTCAGTCGGGCGAAGCCGTCGTCAAGAACATTGCGGGAACGGGAATCGACATCATTGCGACTAGAACGGTTAATGTCGGCGCCAGTATATGAAAATTTCTATGAAAGAAATTTTCTAACTGTGTTGAAATTTGCGTAAATAAACAATAAAATAGACGGCAGTGAAGTATCGGCTTCATCTGCCGCAGGTAAATTTGAGAAAAGGTAGTGAACTTTGATGAAGGCAGTTTTGGCTCTCGATCAGGGTACGACGAGCTCCCGCGCTATCTTGTTTGACGTTGCGGGCAACATTTTGGCAAAGGCCCAGAATGAATATCCGAGAACATTTCCACAGCCGGGCTGGGTGGAGCAGGATCCGATGGAGCTATTTCGTAGTCAATGCCGCGCGGCGTCTGAAGCCCTTGAAACAAGCGGCCTCACGGCGAAGGACATTGCGGCAGTCGGTATCACAAACCAGCGCGAAACAACCATAGTCTGGGACGCAAAAACGGGCAAGGCAATTTCGAACGCCATCGTATGGCAGTGCAGGCGTACCGCGGCAATTTGCGACGATTTAAAGGCTTGTGGGCTCGACGAGACTGTTCGGGACAAAACCGGGCTTTTAATCGACGCATATTTTTCCGGCACAAAGATCAAATGGATACTCGACAACGTGCCCGGCGCTCGGGAGAGAGCCGAAAACGGAGAGCTCAAGTTCGGAAACGTGGACAGCTGGCTTATCTGGAACCTCACAAAAGGCGCCGCCCATGTCACTGACTATTCCAACGCTTCACGCACAATGCTTTTTAATATTCATACTCTTGAATGGGACAAGGAGCTTTGCGATAAGCTCGGGATACCTCTAGCCATGCTGCCGGAGCCTATGCCCTCGAGCTTCGTCTACGGTACGGTCGCGGGCGGAATACCCGGTCTTGAAAAGCTCAAGGGTGTACCAATATCCGGCGCTGTGGGCGACCAGACCAGCGCCCTGTTCGGTCAGGGCTGCTTCGATGCCGGCATGATGAAAAATACATACGGCACGGGATGCTTCTTCCTTATGAACACCGGCAGCAAGCCCATCCGTTCACATTGCAATCTTGTTTCATCCGTGGCCTGGGGCTATGGCGGCAAGGTCGAATACGCCCTTGAAGGCAGTGTTTTTAACGCAGGCAGCGTGATAAACTGGCTTCGTGACGGACTCGGGCTCATCAAAGCTCCGCATGAGTGTGACTTGCTCGCCGAAAAAGTGCAGGACTCCGATGGCGTGTATTTTGTTCCCGCGTTCACCGGTCTCGGCGCGCCTTATTGGGATATGTATGCGCGCGGAACCCTCGTCGGGCTGACTGCAGCAGCAGGCAAGGAGCATATTGCTCGTGCCGTACTCGAGGGCATCGCGTTCCAGGTCAGAGACCTGATTGAAGCAGCGCGTGGCGACGCATCGCTCCCCTGCAATAGTCTGCGAGTTGACGGCGGCGCTTGCGTCAGCGATTTAATGATGCAGTTCCAGGCAGACATACTCGGCATGGAAGTCAACAGACCTAAGAACGTTGAAACCACCGCACTGGGCGCTGCTTACCTTGCCGGACTCGCGGTCGGCTTCTGGAAAAACACGGATGAAATCCGCAGTTACCGCAAGACAGAGAGGCTTTTCGAACCACAAATGGACAAATCCCGCAAAGACGAGCTTTACCGCAACTGGAAGCGTGCGGTGGAACGCTCTAAGGACTGGATTGAACACTAAAAACACAAAATACTAAACGCATATTATCGGAGGAAAAGTAATGAAGAAAAGCATCGACGGAAAAGTAATAAACATGGACTTTGTTGAAGGTAAAACACTTTCAACCGTTGGATATGATGATGAATCGAAGGTTCTGGCAATAGAATTCACGAGAGGTCCCGTACATGTTTATAACGAGGTGCCGAAAAATGTTTTTGACGAACTGCTCAAAGCCCCGTCGCCCGATGTCTACTTCGATGAAAAAATTAGATACGCCTACAAAAACAGACGAGTCTGGTAGCAATGTTTAGCTGATGTGCCAGTCGGGATTTTTCCCGACTGGCACATCAGTTGTTTATAATAAAACTTGTTTAGTATCGTCCGAAAAAGTATTATAATATTGATATGAAATACCCAACAATTCTCAAGTTAAGGAGGATACACTCTATGAAGGAAAAGTATTCCGAGATATATCTTGCAGGAGGGTGCTATTGGGGAACCGAGCACTTTCTAAGGCATATAGGCGGCGTTAAAGAAACACAGGTCGGCTTCGCAAACGGAAACACTGAAAACCCGACCTATGAGGATGTGTGCAAGCGCGGTACGGGTCACGCGGAAACCGTGCGTGTCTTATATGACAACACGCTCGCACCACTTGAATTTATTCTCGAACTCTATTACAAAACAATTGACCCGACAAGCATTAACCGTCAGGGCAACGACAGGGGCACACAATACCGCACTGGCATTTATTATACAGACGAAGCGGACCTGCCTGTTATCAACAAATCCGTTGCAGAACTTGAAAACAGACTAGGAAAACCTGTGGCAATCGAAGTGGCGAAGCTTATAAACTTCTTCCCCGCGGAGGAATACCATCAAGCCTATTTGAATAAAAACCCGGGAGGCTACTGTCACATCGACCCCGAACTTTTTGAGCTTGCCAAGAACGCGAGACCTGCTTCTCGCTTTACGAAGCCCGACGAAGCCGCCTTGAAAAAGCTTCTCACCCCTCTTCAATATGAAGTAACTCAAAACGCCGCTACAGAGCGTCCGTTTGCAAACGAATATTTCGACAAGATTGAGGACGGGATTTATGTTGATGTTACAACCGGAGAGCCGCTTTTCATATCTGTGGATAAATTTGAATCCGGCTGCGGCTGGCCCAGCTTCTCGAAGCCCATAGAGCGCGAGCTTCTCGACGAGCATACCGACAAAACCCACGGTATGCATAGAGCCGAGGTTCGCAGTAAGAAAGGGAACTCTCATCTCGGGCATGTTTTCGAAGACGGTCCCCGTGAAAAGGGCGGCCTTCGTTACTGCATAAACAGCGCTTCACTAAAATTTATCCCCAAAAACCTGATGGAGAAAGAGGGCTATGGCGACTGGCTACATCTTTTCCAATAATAAGCACTTTGTATCTGAAATCGCTAAAAAACTCTTGACTTGGAGCTAACTCCAAGTGTTATGCTCTTTTTAATACTAAACTCAAGGAGATTATTTTATGACAAATTCGATTGCGCTTAACAGAACGAATGTCAGAACAAAAACCTTGCTGACTGTGGCAGCTGTGATTTCCGCTGTTGTCCTTCCCCAGCTATTCCATATTGCCGGAATGGCGTCGGGGCTCGGCGCCGCACCGGGAGCCGCCTTTCTTCCCATGCAGCTTCCCGTTTTGCTTGCGGGTCTGCTCGCCGGACCTATTGTCGGTCTCATAGCCGGCATCCTGAGCCCCTTAGTCAGCTTCACAATTTCGGGTATGCCCTCAGCCGTTATGCTTCCCAACCTTATTGCGGAGCTTGCGGGCTACGGACTTGTAGCCGGACTCCTCTGCAGGGCGAAAATGCCTGTTTTCGGAAAGCTCCTTATCGCGCAGTTAGCCGGTCATGTGACTAAAGCTGTTGTTATTTTGCTCTCCGTTTATGCAATGAAAAATGCAGTAGTCCCCACTTCGCTTATCTGGACCAGCGTCACAGCCGGACTTCCGGGCATCCTACTTCAGTGGGCGCTCATCCCGCTTATAATTTTCCGTGTGCAAAACAGGAATAACGGACATGTCTGACATTGAAAAGGCAAAAGAGCTTTTCAGTACGGGCGAATATACCTGCGTGCTTGTAAAAGACGACAAAATCCTAACGAGCACTCTCGGCGGAATTGCGCCAATGCTGGGGTTTATAAAAGACGGCGTCAATTTGAGCGGTTTTTCGGCTGCTGACAAGATAGTCGGAAAAGCGGCGGCCCTGCTCTTTGTTCTGGCAGGAGTCACGGAAGTTTTCTCCTCTGTTTTGAGCAAAAAGGCGGAAGAGATTTTAACGAGACACGCAGTCGAGTATTCTTGTGAAACCGTAACAGAATCGATTATTAACAGGGCAGGTACCGGACCATGCCCGATGGAAAATGCCGTTGCGGAAGTCGATGACCCACGAGAGGCTTATGACGAGATAAATCGCACTCTTGATATTTTGAGAAATGAAAAACGGAGGATTTAATGAAAAAACTAGGTTTCGGACTTATGCGTCTGCCGCTTAACGACGCTGAAGATCAGACCAGTATCGATATGGAAACCCTAAACAGGATGGTAGATTCATTTATTGAGCAGGGCTTTACCTATTTTGATACCGCGTATATGTACCACGACTTTACAAGCGAGGATGCCACAAGGGAAGCGCTTGTGAGGCGTCACCCGAGAGACTCTTATACGCTTGCATCCAAGCTTCCGACGATGTTTTTACACGAAAAGGAAGACCAAGTGCGCATCTTCGCAGAGCAGCTCGAAAAATGTGGAGTTGATTACTTTGATTACTATCTCCTCCACAATCTGGGCTATGAGCATTACGAGGTCGCCGAGAGATTGGATAGTTTTGCTTTCGTTTCGCAAATGAAAAACGAGGGAAAAGTAGGAAAAATCGGGTTTTCATACCATGACAATGCGGAGCTTTTGGATAAGATACTAACTGAGCATCCCGAAATGGAATTTGTCCAGCTTCAGATAAACTATCTTGACTGGGATAATGAAAGCATCCAGTCGAGAAAGTGCTACGAGGTTGCAAAAAAGCACGGAAAACCCGTCATCGTAATGGAGCCTATCAAGGGCGGAACTTTGGCGAAGGTGCCCGAAAAAGCGGAGAAGCTATTTACGGACTGCCACCCCGACATGTCGATTGCGTCTTGGGCTATACGCTATGCGGCAAGCCTTGAGGGCGTTATGGTGGTTTTAAGCGGAATGTCCGATATGGAGCAGCTTCTTGACAACACAGGATATATGCAGGAATTCAAGCCCCTGACAAATGAGGAGCATGAAATAATCGAAAGCGCCGTCAGCATAATAAATTCGGAGATATTAATTCCTTGCACGGCTTGCCAGTACTGTGTTAAGGGTTGTCCGCAAAACATTGCTATCCCGAAATATTTTGCGCTTTACAACACGGATAAGCAGTCACTCAACTCCGGCTTTTCCATCCAAAGCACCTACTATGACAACTATACTAAAACTTACGGCAAGGCCTCTGACTGCATCGATTGTAAGCAGTGCGAGAGCAGTTGCCCTCAGCACATCGAAATTACTAAGTTTCTTAAGGACGTTTCGAAAACGTTCGAATGAAAGCTTCTTTTTCCGAATAATAAAATATTGAAGGGAAGTGGCAAAAATGAAAGTATTATTAGTAAATGGAAGTCCCCACGCTGAAGGGTGCACATATGCCGCACTTGAAGAGGTTGCAAAGGCTCTGAATGCGGAAGGTATTGAAACAGAAATCTTCCAGATAGGGAAATCGCCCCTTGCAGGCTGCACCGCCTGCCATAGCTGCGCCAAGAACGGACGCTGCGCTTTCCCTGACTGCGTTAACGATTTTCTCGAGCTTGCGAAGGATGCCGATGGGTTTGTTTTCGGCTCTCCCGTGCATTTTGCGGCGGCAGGCGGAGCTATAACTTCTTTTATGGATAGGGCGTTTTATACGGATTTATCGTCCGGCAGACAGTCTTTTTACCTGAAACCAGCGGCAGCCGTTATCTCCGCCAGAAGAGCCGGAACAACAGCTACCTTCGATCAACTGAATAAATATTTTACCATTTCCGAGATGCCGGTCATTTCCTCCCGTTACTGGAACATGGTTCACGGCGCTGTACCGGAAGATGTTCAAAAGGATTTGGAAGGACTGCAGACCATGCGTATCTTAGGAAAAAATATGGCGTGGTTCCTAAAATGCAAGGATGCCGGTATGAAGGCCGGAGTGCCGCTCCCGATAAGGGAAAAAACCACTTATACAAACTTCATTGATTGATAAAGAGCCAAAATACAGAAATCGGAGGCAAAGTCAGATGATGATTGCGGAAGTCAGCAAAAAGTATGACCTTTCGCCGGATACTCTTCGTTACTATGAGCGTGTCGGACTTCTTCCAAATATACATCGTAGCCAGAGCGGTATCCGAGACTATACCGAGGAAGACTGCCGATGGATTGAGTTTATCAAGTGTATGCGCAGCGCCGGACTGCCGATTGAAGTGCTGATTGAATACGTCACGCTTTTCCAGCAGGGCGACGCGACAATCGACAAGCGCAAGCAGCTTTTGATTGAGCAGCGGGTATCTCTGCTCCAAAAAATGGAGGACATGCGGGAAACGCTGGAACGGCTCAATTTTAAAATTGAAAGCTACGAAAAGGCTGGCGTCCCCTGTGAGAAAAAACTGACAAAAACGGAAAACTAATCTATAACAGAAACCGTTCCGAAAGCCTTAGGCAATCGGAACGGTTCTTTCATTTAATCTCTAAGATGATGGAAATCAGGAGTTTGGAACGACAATCTCCTTGATTAAAAATTCCTGACCGCATAGAAGATCCTTGTCAAAGCTGCGGCACTTAGGGCAATAGCCCTCATTTTTGACCACGTTGAACACATCTCCGCACTTCTGGCATTTTGCCATGCCGGGAAGCATTTCGATTTCGAGCTTCGTGTCCTTGAAAATCGGTTTATTTTCAACGACTAACGGAAAATACTCTTCCATGAATTGAGGCACGACGGAGGACAGCTCGCCAATCTGCAGAACTATGGCTCCGACCTTTTCGATGTTCTGTTGTTCGGCCAGTTCCTCAACAATCCTGACGGTCTCGACTAGAATGCTAAGCTCGTGCATATTGACCTCCGTGAAAAAAATAATGTTTGCAAATTATTGTCCATGTAAGGCTGAGAATCTGTGCATCAGAGCCGGTGAAGAAACCCTCACCGGCCCCTTGCGTTTTCCCCTCCGAAACAGGCACTGACGTTCAGTCCCGTTTTAATCAGATGTTAACGTATTCCACGTCGCTTCTGCCAGACGCCGCTCTTGCAGCTATTGCGTCCTCGCGGTCCACAAAGCGCTGGGCATATATCATGGGCGCAGTCTCATACAGAGAGCCTTCCGTATCTGCAATCTTTTCAAGGTGAATCGCGTCAAACTTGCACTTTGTCGTGCAGAGTCCGCAGCCAAGGCACTTGTCGGAATTGACAACGGTTGCGCCGCAGCCGAGGCAGCGTGCGGTTTCCTTCTTGAGCTGTTCCTCCGTGAAGGTCACGCGGGTATCCTTGAAGGATTTTTCATTCTTCGAGTCATGAGCGGGCTTCTGGCGCGGGGTGTTGTCATAGCCTGCGATAACCGCATCTTTGTCGATATTATTTTTGTCAAGCGACGTATAGTTTCTTCTGTCGCGTCCAATGGTCAGGCTCTGACCGGGCTGTACGAAGCGGTGCAGGGATATTGCCGCCTGCTTACCGGCTGCAATTGCGTCGATGGCATACTTCGGTCCCGTGAACACGTCGCCGCCAACAAAGATGTCAGCCTTGGCGGTCTGATAGGTCAGTTCATCCGCAACGGCGGTATTGCCGCGTCCGAGCTCAACCGCATCGTACTTGAGAAGGCCACCCCATTCGATAGCCTGACCGACGGACATGAGAACATAGTCCGCGGGGACATTCATAATTTCGCATACATCGTACTTGGGAGCAAATTTGCCGTCCTCAAATACGGAGACGCACTTTTTAAATTCAACGCCTGTAACCTTGCCGTCCTTGACGACAATACGGTTCGGGCCCCAGCCGTTATTGATAACGATGTTCTCGGCCTTTGCTTCCTCAAGCTCCTCTGGAAGAGCAGGCATCTCAGACGCGTTCTCAAGGCAGTACATTGCAACATTGCCAGCGCCCTCGCGTACAGCGGTGCGAGCGACATCAATTGCGACATTTCCGCCGCCGATGACGACGACGTTGCCCGACAGCTTAACTTCTTTGCCAAGATTGATGCTGCGCAGGAAATCGACGCCCGCAATAACGCCCTCGGCGTCTTCGCCTTCGATGGCGAGCTTGCGTCCGGCCTGTGCGCCGATTGCAATATAGAAAGCCCTATAGCCTTCGCTGCGAAGCTTTTTAATTGTGATGTCACGGCCTACCTCGACGCCTGTTTTGAACTCGACGCCCATCGCGCGGAGGACTTCAATTTCGGAGTCGATGACATCCTTTTCGAGACGGAAGGAGGGGATGCCAAGCGTCAGCATACCGCCGAGTTTTTCTTCCTTTTCAAAAACAGTGATTGTATAGCCATAGAGTGCCAGATAATACGCGCAGGAAAGGCCTGCAGGACCTGATCCGATTATGGCAATCTTTTTGTCGCTGTAGTTTTGGAGCTTTTTGGGGATAAAGCGGCTTCCGGCTTTAAGCTCCTGATCTGCGATGAACTTTTTGATTTCGTCAATAGCTATAGGCTCATCGAACTCGCCGCGTGTGCATTCACTCTCGCAGTTGTGGGGGCAGATACGTCCGCAGACTGCGGGCAGAGGGTTCTCTTTTTTGATGAGCTCCAGAGCCTCAAGATACTTGCCCTGTGCTGCAAGCTTTATGTAGCCCTGAATGGCAACATGTGCGGGGCAGGCGGTCTTACAGGGTGCCGTGCCGCTATCAAGAATTGTGTGCCTGTTGTCACGGAATTCGGGATCCCACTTGTCGCGACCCCACTCGTGGTCATCCGGAAGAATCGTCTGCACTCTCGTGATGGGAGTCTTGGAGCAGATTTTCTGTCCAAGCAGCAAGGCGTCTCCGGGGCAGGTCTCGACGCACTGACCGCAGGCGACGCAGTTTTCCTTATCAATCCTTGCAACGTAGTTGTTATTCGACATGTTGGGAGTGTTGAAATACTGGGAGGTGCGAAGAGCGAAGCATGAGCATCTGCAGCAGTTGCAGATGGCAAATATCTTATCGGGGCCGTCAATGTTGGTGACCTGATGCATAAGGCCGTTCTCTTCAGCCTTTTTGAAAATATCAAGAGCTTCCTGTTTCGTGATTCTTCTCGATTTGCCGGTACGAATGGCGGACTCGGCGGTGTGACCTACGATAACGCACATGTCCTTTTCAAGATGTCCGCAGCCCTCGCCCGCAAGGCGGCGTGAAACACGGCACTGGCAGTCGGCAACGGAGATGCTGGGAGCGTACTTATCGAGCCAATATGTAATTTCCTCAAATGAGGCTGTTCTCGTCTGTCCATCAAGGGCGGTCTGAACGGGGATAACACGCATGGGTCCCGCTCCGCGAGGTACATTGGGGACAAGCTTGCCCATTCTGATTCTGGTGTATTCCTCAAATGCTTTCGCGAGCTCCGGATGCGCCTCGACCTGCGGAATATCAGCGACCATCAGTTCGAATACGCCGGGAACAAAGATGAGAACGCAGAATTCTTCTTTTCCATTGATGACTCTTGACTCGATTATGCCGACTTCCTCAAGCTCAAGAAGCAGCTTGTGAGTCTCTTCCACGGACTTTCCGACATTGGCGGCGACTTCTTCTGCGCCCATGTACCTTCTCAGTTCCATTCCAAGAGCCACGTCAGCCATGTCGTCCGTTACGACGCTTTCGATGCCATAGTATTCAGGAGCTGTTTCCTTAAGTGGCTCATCTGGCATGCTGCGAATGAGGTTTACCAATTCAACTATTTTTTCTCGCATATTTTTAACCTCGCTTCATAAAAATTACAACTTTTATTTTCGCGGTGTAAATTGATGAGGATGTACCTTATAAAAGAGCATCCTAATACTATTTTGGGCTCTTATTTACCCAATTATCGCATATTAAAAATAACATCCCCGCCCCGGGGTGTCAATAAATATAAACGGTTCACAATTATTTTCAGCATCTTTGTGAACTTTATATAACAAAATTACTATATAATATACATCTGGTCTTTGGTTGTACCAGTTTTTAAAAAATCGTCACCTGCTAACCTCTGTTAAAAATAAGCACGCTTATTACTTTTCAGAATTGACCGTACTCATCTGTTATCCAATAGATATTGGTAATATTGCCTTCCCATTCATATCGCTTTGCAGCAGCCCCAGTCCTTTGTTGGTTATCTGCTCAATAAAGGACGCAATCTCCGCTGGGCTTTCCTTCATCCCGCCTCTAACCCAGGAAAGGATTATCGCGGCACTGCCATGTGAAAAAAAAGTATATGTCTTTTCAAGCGTTTCCGTATCCGCCTCCGGCGCAGCTGTTTTCCAATCCGATACGCACTTGTCCTGCGCGACAAACAAGGCCCTGTTCAGAAAATCCTTGTCCCCGTTATCACTGAGAATGGCCTTGCAAATATCTTCATTCAGTTTGATATCGGTACAGACTCCCGTAAGAAGCTCCGCAAGGCTGTTTGCCCTCCAGCCCTTGTCCAGGGTGCGCTTTATTGTTTCATAAAGCTCATTTTCAATCTGGTCGAGCATATCATACACGTCGTTGAAATGAGAGTAAAACGTGGCGCGGTTAATATCGGCCTTTTCGCATATTTCCTTTACGGTAATTTTGCTTACAGGTTTTTCGTGTATGGTTTCAAGCAGACTCCTTTTTAGAACCATCTTGGTATAAGTCACTCTGCGATCTGATTTCATAGCTTTCCCCACCATTCAAATTGTAAACTTTTTTATTATCTTCAACAGTTTGTCGCGTTGTGTATGTTATATTTCGTATTCGGCCTAGGTGTTTATTGAAGATTATACATAGAGTTATTATAATGACATTAGATAATATAATCAACACTATGTTAAATTTTTATAATCATATTTGAAGGGAGCTGATTATTTTTATGGGTACCTTATATCTTGTAACCGGTGCAACCGGTCATCTCGGCAATACAATAATACAAAAACTGGTTTCCAACGGCGAAAAGGTAAGAGCGCTCGTACTTCCTGGAGATAAGCTTCTTGAACACCTGCCCTCCGGTCCGGAGCTTTGCTTCGGCGATGTTTTTGATATTAACACGCTGCACCCCTTTTTTAAAGCTTATGGCGATGAGCTCATTGTTATCCACTGCGCGGCGATCGTCTCTATAGCATCGGGTCAACAGCAGAGAATATACAACATTAACGTGCAGGGGACAAAGAACATCGTTGACCTCTGCATAAAATACAAGGTGAAAAAGCTCGTTCACGTCAGCTCGGTGCACGCCCTGCCTTTGCTGCCAAAAGGCAAAACCATGACTGAAATCGGAGAGTTTTCTCCTCTGCGCGTGCACGGTTTTTACGCAAAAACCAAGGCGGAGGCTAGTTCATATGTAATGAAAGCCGCAGCCAACGGACTTAATGTTTCGATAGTGCACCCGTCGGGCATAATCGGTCCCTTCGACAACGGATGCTCGCCGATGACAGCGCTGTTTTTAGACCTTGACGCCGAAAAGCTGCCCGCCTGTGTGACCGGTGGCTATGATTTTGTTGATGTCCGAGACGTAGCCGACGGAATACTTTCCTGCTGCGAAAACGGCAGAGGCGGCGAGTGCTATATTCTGTCCGGCAGCTATATAGCGGTTCCCGAAATTATCAGAACCATGAGCAAGGCGCTAGGGGCTAAAACACCTGTGACATTACCGATTTGGCTTGCAAAGGCAGCGGCTCCTTTCGCCGAGCTCTATTCCAGACTAAGCAAGAAAACGGCGCTTTTTACCTCGTATTCTCTTTTTACGCTTTCGTCAAACTCGCTCTTTTCAAATAAAAAGGCTGAAAAGGAGCTCGGCTTCAAACCGCGTCCCTTCAGCGAAACGGTTACAGATACCGTTGAGTGGCTGCGCTTGCGAAAACGTCTCAAAACTTCGAAGATATGAACTGTAGACTGTCAAATAACAAGCAGGGCGGAACAAATCGTTCCGCCCTGCTTGTCTCAGCCCTTCTTTTCCTTTGAGCGCTTATCGTTAATAATTTTCATTTCCGCCACGTCAATCAAGGTAACACCGTTTTCCTTGGCCCAGTCCACGCAGCCCTGTAAAGCCAGCTTAAGGAACACACGCGGCACCTTAACCATCATCGCGCAGGCGGCATCGGTAAATTTAATATCCGGATCAATGCGGTTCGCGGCGTATTTAACGGAGGATATGTCGATTCCCTTATCCTTAGGAATCGGCTCGGAGACAGGTCTTCGGAAACGGGTATACCAGAAGCTTTTTGAATCGCGGTAGCCATAATCCACCGGAACATTCGGAAAGGCGGAGGCTTTCACACCGTTTATTATTGCGTTATACTGCTTTTCTTTCATGAGTATCTTGTCTATCTCGAGAATGAAATGGCAGCCGAATTTGCTTGTCACGCCGTTAAAATTTCTGTAAGGCGGTTCCATACCCTCAAGCTGACCGATTCGTGCTTTGTCCTCAAAGGCGTTTTCGAGCTCGGAGTTCCAGGTGCATTCAAACACTTGATAGGCACTTGAGATAACGAGCGGACGAGTCCCTTCACATTGTCCCTTTTCAAGCTTAAATTTGCAGTCTGCCATCTTTTCTTTTGAAGTCTCGCCCGGAAAACCGAGTCTCACCGCTTCTTTGAAGTCGGCGCGCGAATCCTCAATAAAGTTCAGGGCGCAGACGCCCGAGCGCAGGAGGTTTTGCGCCGTGTTCGAGCTGTTGCGGCACTCGAGCAGCATCGCATAGCGATCCTTGCCCGCGATGTAATACGGAAAGCAAAGCGAATAGGAACCGATTGAGGTAGTGCCATCCTCAGTCAGCGTTGAAATCAGCACTGTCGGCATCGGAAAAAACGCCGAGGTCTGATAAAAGTTATCAACTATGCGCAAGTCCTTAAAGCTGCTCATGATTTGTCCTCCTCAGATAGTTTTCGCATTTACCAGTATGCGTCCGCAACATCTTTCAAAATGCTAATATTTTAATTTAATTATGCTTTTAGTTGTCGGGCAAGTCAAGAAGAATCCGTTTTTCACCGGCTTGGCTATGCGCGGCCCACGGAGTTCATGCTGGAACGCATCCCTTATCAGCCAAATATAATGTAACAGCTGCGGTTTTTTATCCGTTACAAAGGGGCTGAGAATATGCTTTATCGGAACGAATTCATAACGAAGTCTCTCGATCTGAACCTTTTCTTTTTGAGAATCATGATGGAACACTCATTTTTTTTACAGATTGGGTTCACTCCTAAGGACGCGAAAATGGCGATCGACGCCAGGAATTTTAGAATGGAGTTTGAAAGACTCCTCACAGAGGCGCTCGAGCTTGCAAACGGAAATGTGAGCTATGAAGCTGTAGAATCCAGACAGTTTGTCACGCAGTATACGAGCGAGGCGGAGAGGCTGACCGGCCTCTATACGGGCATGCCCTTTAATCTAAATTTGACACGCAGGGAAATGATGTTGAATCCAAGGGGCGGACAATCAAGCGACGTGGAGCGTCGTGTTGATATGCTTAATCGCCGTGCCTTTAGGCTGACCTCGGCTCTGTCCGACTTCAAAGGCAGGCTTTTGCAGGACGTTCTCTCCTGCAAAACCTTCACGACAAATTATCCGAGTCTGATACAGCATACGCTGGCAGAGGCTAACCACTATATCGAGATGCTCGAGACCCTTATTGATAAAAAACGCCTAACGGATACTATGGACATATTCAGTGAAGAGGTTTTCTGGAACGACAAAATGGGCGGGCACGCAAAAGTCATGGCAGGACTTTTTGATCCATCCGAAGAGGAACTCATTAACATAGCAAGGATGTTGGCTCAGGAATTTGATGAGCTTGCGATCGAAGCGAAGACGGCGCCGGCATTGCCCTGCGCAGCAGCCGCAGTTACATACGACAGCACAGAAGCGACGCAGCGCTTGCGCGCCTTTAAGATTTCGGGACTAGAAGGACTTTTAGAATGCAGAATAAGGTCAATCATCATTCCAATACTCGCGGACCATATTTTAAGGGAAGCAAATTACTACCTCTGCAAGCTCGGGGAATGCAATATGACGGAACCGTGAAAACAAAGTAAAGCGGACGGGTTCCCCGTCCGCTTTACTTTGTTTTCACGAGCTTAGCCCTGCATGTTCGGATTCTGTGTCTGCTGGTTAGCCTGCTTTTGCTGAGTCATGCCGGAGATGATCTGTGGAATCTTGTCGACTAGCGAAACAGCCGCCGCTGAATTCATCGGCAGCAGAGAAACGTCCTGATTGTCAACAACAATTATGCCGTCTGTGCAGAGCTTCGCGCCAAGACCCAGAGCGCCCGTTCCGGTATTTGCATTTGTGCCCATTCCGACGCCAGCCTGTCCCTTCATCGAAGCATTGCCTCCACCGTAGCCCAGCGTAATCGAGACAACAGGCAGGAAAGTTTTATCGCCCTGTGTTACAGCCTTTCCGATTATGCCCTCCCTCTGAGTAAAGTTCTCGAGACTGCGGAATAGGGAATCGACGTTTTCTGTAAGATTGGACTGGACTGAATTAGACTGATCCATGTTTTTTCTCCTTTTTCTTAATTTTGATTTGAGCCGAATCATATTTGAAACCGTTTTTCCAATGTTTAGCTTTGTTGAGGCATCAATCTTCAAATACTCATCTGCATGCAGAAATTCGGGGATTTGCTCAAAGTTATCAAGTCTCCCTACCTGTCCTATTATTTCTAAAGCGGCGTATATTATGCCTGACCCGGCAAGGCTGTTTATCCCATAACTCACCCTTACCTCCGTGTCTCGAAGAGCCAGAGCGCTTATGGATCCATTCTTTTTTTTCCGCTTTTTCAGGGGCCTCGACATTATCCTTTTGTTAAAGACGAAGACGGACACGTACGGACGGAGATCTTTTATTTCTGCCCTGATTTTTATTTGCTTCAGCCATGACATGGCAAGGTACATATCCATCTCGTCGCTGTTAAAAACAAACTTTAAATACAGCGGCTCGGAATATGCGACGATAATTAAGGTTATTAGCACTAAAACAAGAAACAATAATAAATACATATAAGTTACCTCAAGTCTTATTTTTTGCACGTTTATGTTGCTTAGCAGAAACAATATAAGGAAAATAAAATCCCGCCGTTAACGGCGGGATTTTTAAAAATATAATTCTATTATTTTCCAACAAACAGCTCAATGTCTTCGTCTGCGGTTCCGATTCCTGCGATGCCGAAGCTTTCGACCAGCACCTTTGCGACGTTCGGTGAAAGGAAACCCGGGAGCGTGGGGCCAAGATGAATGTTCTTGACTCCAAGATAGAGAAGGGCAAGCAGTACGATGACGGCCTTCTGCTCATACCAGCCGATATTAAAGGCGATGGGTAGCTTGTTAATATCGTCGAGACCAAAAACCTCCTTGAGCTTGAGCGCGATGAGCGCAAGCGAATACGAGTCGTTGCACTGGCCTGCGTCGAGAACTCTTGGAATCCCGCCGATGTCGCCAAGGTTCAGCTTGTTATAGCGATATTTCGCACAGCCCGCTGTCAGAATTACGGTATTCTTCGGGAGCTTTTCGGCAAATTCCGTATAATATTCTCTGGATTTCATACGCCCGTCGCAGCCTGCCATGACAAAGAACTTTTTGATAGCGCCGGATTTCACCGCCTCGACTACCTTGTCGGCAAGAGCGAAAACCTGATCGTGTGCGAAGCCGCCGACTATGCTGCCTGTTTCTATCTCCTCGGGCGCGGGCAGTGACTTGGCAAGCTCAATGAGTGCAGAGAAGTCCTTTTTTCCGTTTTCATCAGCAATAATGTGAGTGCAGCCGGGGAATCCCGAAGCGCCTGTTGTAAATATTCTCGCTCTGACCTCCTCGCTTCTCGGCGGGACAATGCAGTTCGTTGTGAAAAGTATCGGTCCATGGAAGCTCTCAAATTCCGTGACCTGCTTCCACCACGCGTTTCCGTAGTTGCCGGCAAAGTTCTCATATTTCTTGAATGCAGGGTAGTAGTGCGCGGGCAGCATCTCGCCGTGGGTGTAAACGTCAACTCCCGTGCCTTTTGTCTGTTCCAGAAGCGCTTCGAGGTCGGGAAGGTCATGACCGGAAATGAGTATCGCGGGATTTTCTCGAACGCCGATGTCGACAGTCGTGACTTCGGGCTTTCCGAATCTCGAGGTGTTGGCTTCGTCAAGAAGCGCCATCACCTTTACGCCGTATTCGCCTGTTTTCAGCGTCAGAGCGACGAGCTCATCCGCTGTCAGGGCATCGTCAAGAGTGGCGGCGAGCGCCTCATAGATAAAGGCATAGATAGCAGGGTCTTCCTTGCCAAGATTTTTTGCGTGCTCAGCATAGGCCGCCATACCCTTAATACCGTAAACTATCATTTCTCTTAGAGAACGCACATCCTCATTCTCGGTTGCAAGCACGCCGACGCAGGCGGCCTTTTCAAGCATATCCTCTCTTGTGCAAGCGATGAAGCTCGCACTGTCGTGCAGATTTTCCGCCTGTCCTTTAAGGGAATCCCTGAGGGTCATCAGCTTTCTAATTTGGGCCTCGATTGCATCCGCATCAAAGTTCGCATTCGTGATGGTCATAAAAAGGCTGTTCAAGACTTCGCCGTTCACGGCGCCCAGTTTTTCGACGTCCAGCTTCTCCTTAATGACCATCTCTGAAACGCCCTTGGCTGTGTAAATCAGAAGATCCTGAAGCTTTGCGACCTCCTCGGTTTTTCCGCAAACACCACGCATTTTGCAGCCGGTTCCTCCTGCAGTCTCTTGGCACTGAAAACAAAACATGCTCATTTTAAAATCCTCCATTTATTGATTTATTATTTAGGACATCAGTCCAGTATTTTTCCGTCCGTCGAGATAGTCACAACCTGCCAGGGAATCATTTTACCGCTGTTTTTAAGGGCAAGCTTTACCGCGCTTTCAATACCGCCGCAGCAGGGCACTTCCATCCGCACAACTGTTACGCTCTTTATATCGTTGTTTTTGATTATCTCAGTCAGCTTTACGCTGTAATCTGTATCATCGAGCTTCGGACAGCCGATCAGGGTTATTCTGTTTTTAATAAATTTGTTGTGGAAGTCGCCATAGGAATAGGCCGAGCAGTCAGCGGCTATGAGTAGGTTCGCGCCTCTAAAGTACGGTGCGTTCACAGGAGCAAGCCTTATCTGTACCGGCCACTGGGATAGGCGGCTTGTCACTTCAGCTTCCGCGAAGCGGGGGCGCTCGCACTTTTCCGCATGAACTATACTCTTTGAGTGAGTTCCGGGGCAGCCGCAGGGAAGCGCGGCTTGGCAGGCGCCGTTTTTGCTCTGCTTCACGGCCTCTTCGTCATAGGCAGGAGCCTCGCGTTCTTCAAAGCTGATAGCGTTGACGGGGCAGGAGGGCAGACAGTCGCCAAGTCCGTCGCAGTAATCCTCGCGCATAAGCTTTGCCTTGCCGTTTACTATGGCTATTGCTCCCTCGTGGCAGGCATCGCTGCACAGTCCGCAGCCTGTGCACGCAGCTTCATCTATTTTAATTATTTTTCTAAGCATTGATGTCTCTCCTTTTTAATTGATTAAAAATTTGTTTTCTTGACTTTATGGTTTGAGTTTAATATTATTTAAGAAAAATGTATGTTGTAATTACAACGAAACGGGGCTTATATGGAAAAATATTTCGAAATATTAAAAAGATGTAGACTTTTCACAGGAATAGAAGAAGCGGAGCTTAAGTCACTCCTATCCTGTCTATCGGCGAAGACTGTCCGCTTTGAAAAAAACCGCATCGTTTTCAGGTGTGGAGAAGCAATTGGCAGTTTCGGCATAGTACTTTCGGGACAGGTTCAGATTTATCAGGACGATTATTTTGGAAACAGAAGCATTCTCGGAAACGTAGGGCCGGGCGGTCTTTTCGGAGAGTCGTTTGCTTTTGCTGAAACAAAAGAGCTTCCGGTTAGCGTTATCACGCCGACCGAAAGCGAACTCATGTTCATAGACTGCTCTAGGCTGTCCTCGCCCTGTGTTAACGCATGCTCCTTTCACGGCCTTCTGATACGAAACCTGCTGAATATAATTTCGAGAAAAAATGTAACGCTTACGCAAAAAATCGAGTTTACCTCCAAACGGACGACTCGTGAAAAGCTGCTCAGCTATCTTTCATCGGAAGCTCAGAAGGCAAAAAGCAGCAGTTTTTCGATTCCCTACAGCCGGCAGGAGCTTGCGGATTATCTATCCGTCGACCGGAGCGCGATGTCCGCAGAGCTCGGCAGGCTCAGGGACGAAGGGGTACTGAGTTTTCGGAAAAATCAATTTATACTATCCTAGGCAACCCTATATAGGCACCAAAAAAGGACTCTTTGGAGTCCTTTTTGCTTCCTATATCGTTCGTGTTAACTTCTCGTATGCCGACTGTGCTCTTAATGCTTTCACGCTGTGCGCTGAAAGACTCCGGTTAAGTATAAACAGTTTTTGAGAGGAAAATGGCACCTCCCGGGTGAGCAAAGAATTTCCTCTTTTGCGAGTCCGCCTGATAAACCACCAATGCCATTCGATTTTCGCCGCTAAAAAACGAAGCTTGAGTTTTTTCATGGTGTTTTCATCCTTTGCATCATACTAGGACAAATTAGTCCCGTAATATACATATATCGCACTATTGAAGCGAAATATGTCGATAGATGCAAGAATGCAAAAATACATGCAATTGTTCGTCAATAAAGGGCAGCTCGAAGGGTCTCCTCCTTATCGGTTTCTCGTAATAGACCGAAATCTGACAATAATGAGCAGCTGTGGGTTGAATTCACATATTTAAAATGCTATTATGAATATTAAGATTCATGGATAAACTAGTCGGGCGGTCAAGAAAACAGCTCGTCATGCAACGGGAGAACAGCAAATGTCGGAAAAAGTATTAGTCGCAATGAGCGGCGGAGTGGACAGCTCCGTAGCAGCCGCTCTTTTAATAGAACAGGGCTATGAGGTGACGGGAGTCACCTTAAAGCTATTTTCAAACGAGGATATTGGCATTGAACGCTCACGAACCTGCTGTTCTCTTGCAGACGTTGAGGATGCGCGCAGTGTGGCTTACAGGCTCGGCTTCAATCACCATGTTTTCAATTTCGGAGAGCAATTCAGGGAACAGGTCATAGACCGCTTTGCCTCCGCGTATTCGTGCGGCGAAACGCCGAATCCCTGTATTGACTGCAACCGCTATATAAAATTTAGCGAGCTTCTGGACCGCGCGCTCGTGCTTGATATGGATTACATTGCAACGGGGCATTACGCGCGTGTTGAGATAGATAAAAACACGGGACGATATCTTCTAAAGAAAGCGACTGACATTACGAAGGATCAAAGCTATGTTCTCTTTGGTTTGACGCAGGAGCAGCTCAAAAGGACACTCTTCCCTCTCGGAAGCCTGAACAAAATCGAGGTGCGCCGCCTTGCTGAGGAGCAAGGACTCGTAAACGCAAGAAAGCCGGACAGTCAGGACATCTGCTTCGTAAAGGATGGGGACTATGCCTCTTTTCTCGAAAACACGATGAATATTATTTCCCCTCCCGGAAACTTTACGGACAGCGCGGGGAATATTCTCGGAACGCATAGAGGGCTCATCCGCTATACAATCGGACAACGCAAGGGACTGGGTCTGAGTTTCGAAAGCCCGAAGTACGTCATTAGAAAAGACGTTGAGCATAACGTCGTTGTTCTCGGTGATGAATCCGAGCTATTTAGCAGCAGTATGACGGTGAAGGACTTAAACCTCATATCCGTCGAAGCTCTCACTGAGCCCACCGAGGCTTTCGTGAAAACACGATACAGCCAGAAGGAAGCACCGGCCGTACTTTACCCTCTTGATAACGGCAGGATACTGGTCCGGTTTAACGAACCCCAGCGTGCCGTGACCTCAGGTCAAGCCGCAGTTTTTTACGACGGTGACATCGTCATTGGCGGAGGAACGATAGAGTAAAGCCAAAAGACACGCTCCCTGGTAGGATATCCGGGGGGCTTGCTATTTAATAAAGGGGTTTTAGAATTTCTGCTTCAATAACCCAACAATTATTATACGTTGTAAAGAGCAGCAAATTTGTGTTAGAATAATTTAAATACATTATATAGCCGGAAACATGGCGGAGGCAAAAATGGGTTTGATAAACAACGTAATGTTGAATGGTTTTTCTGTTCTTCTGCTAATAACTCTTTGCGTCCACACTTTGAGAAAAACGGATGAAAGATCCGCGCGGCAAAAGCTTTACATTTGCACTCTTCTAAGCACGATCCTTCTATTGGTTTTGGACTTGTTCAGCAGGTTTGATGGCAATCTCGGCACCATTTATCCTTTTATCAATCAGGTCTGTAACTTCCTGCTGTTTTTGCTTAATCCTATCCTGCCGTCAATATGGCTGATGTATGTTGACGTCCAAATTTTTCATAACGAGGGAAATGTAAAAAGACTGTTTGCCCCGTTGCTCATATTGAATGCCGTTAACGCCGTGATTGTAGTTATCTCTCAGTTCAACGGATGGTACTATTTCATAGATGCCGGCAACATTTATCACAGAGGGCCGCTCTTTATCCTATCAATGGCGTTTATGTTTATCCCACTCTTTGCATCTTTTATCATCTGTGTGCGCAACAAAGATAAAATTAATCAAAAGCAACTATTTTCATTATTATTTTTCCCGGTACTGCCTATAATGGGCACCATACTGCAATTGTGCATATATGGACTTGCATTTGCGCTGAACGCAATGACTTTGTCTTTACTGATAGTACTCTTAAATATGAAAGACGACGTAATTTATGCCGATTATCTTACCGGCATCGGCAACAGGAAAAAAGCCGTAACGGTTCTGAAAGAATGTTTACGGAAATCCTCTCCGCGCAGAACATTTTCTCTGGTTATGCTGGATATTGATAAGTTTAAAGAAATCAACGATACCTTTGGTCACGAAATGGGTGACAATGCGCTGAAGGCTTCTGCGGAACTGCTGAAAAAGTGTATACGGTCGAAAGATTATGTTGCCCGTTATGGCGGCGACGAATTTTGTTTAATACTTGAAACATACGATAAAAAAAGTCTGGAGGCTGTATTACGCCGGATAAATCATTATGTTGATTCGCTGAATAATTCGAACACGTTTCCGTTTAAGCTCAGTTTAACTGCTGGTTATGCCGTTTATGACTATCATTCCAACTTAGGAATTGAAGATTTCATTAAACAGGTAGACATGATGATGTATGAAAACAAACGGATTAAGAATTGCATGAGTAATGGGGAATATATATGTTAACAAGAACCAATCAAAAGAACGGCGAGGAGCTTTCCATCTTGGGCTTCGGCTGCATGAGGCTGCCGACCAAGGGCAGAGAGGTTGACGAGCCAAGAGCAATAGCCCTGATACACGCGGCAATCGAGAATGGTGTGAATTACTTTGATACGGCATACATCTACGGAAACGGGAAAAACGAAGCTCTGCTCGGAGCGGCGCTAGCAGGCGGCTGGCGTGAGAAAGTCAAAATCGCGACAAAGCTTCCGCCCTTCATGGTCAAGACTCTTGCAAATGCGAAGAAAATCATGGACACTCAGCTTACAAGACTACAGACTGACTCCATCGATTATTACTTGCTGCACATGCTTACCGACATAGCCATGTATGATAGGCTCTCGTCTCTCGGCATAATGGAGTGGCTGGAGGAGCTAAAGAAAAGCGGGACTATAAAGAACATAGGTTTTTCCTTCCATGGCGGCAAAAAAGACTTTGAACTCATACTGAAAGCATACCTCTGGGATTTTTGCCAGATTCAATATAACTACATGGACGAAAACAATCAGGCGACAAAGGACGGCCTCCTACTCGCGGCTGAAATGGGCATTCCCGTAATAGTTATGGAGCCTTTGCGCGGGGGCAAGCTGGTCACACATCTTCCTGAATCGGTAACAAACGAATTTGCCTCACAGAAGCCCAAAAAATCTTCAGCCGAGTGGGCGCTTCGCTGGGTTTGGAATCACCCCCAGGTCAACGTTGTCCTCTCCGGAATGAGCGACGAAGAGCAGCTCGCCGAAAACATCCGTATTGCCTCATCCGCTACCTCCAATGCTTTATCTGATGAAGAATTGCAGGTTTTCGAGCGGGTTAAGACCGTAATGCGCGAAAAGACCAAAATTCCTTGCACCGGCTGCGGCTACTGCATGCCGTGTCCTTTAGGCGTGGATATACCCGGGTGCTTTTCCTGCTACAACGACAAATATCTGATGAACGACAAATCGGTCAGATTCAAGTATTATCAGACCATGGGTACTCTTTCGCAAAAACCTGCCGTAGCCTCGCAGTGTCACGAATGCGGCAAGTGCGAGAACCATTGCCCGCAGAAAATAGAAATCAGAAAGCAGCTTAAAACCGTTAAACGCGAGCTGGAGGGGCCACTTTATAAACCAGTAGCCACAATCGCCCGCAGATTTATGCATATAAAATAGCTTTTCATAGAAAATAACCTACAGGCGCGGAAGTTAAATCAGTTTCCGCGCCTGTATATGCGTATTTTTTGCGGATTACAATATCAATGACCGATTTTGACACACTCTCAATAAAAATCAGAGGCTCATTACTGAGCCTCTGTTTCCAAGCTAGTATTCATTCTTCCAGTGACAATCAAAATAATCCAACTTAACCATCCCCCACTCCGTTACAAAACTGCTCGTATCATTACGGGTTCAAATACAGGTCGATTCAATCCAATCATCTCCCTACTCCGAACTACTTCCTTGCTTGCTAGTTTAGTTCCGGCCCCTCAGATTTTAATCTTTGGAACCCGATATTATTGTGACCTGATGCAACAAATTTATTACTGCCAAAAATTGAGTCTACTCAAACGATTTTTGATTAATTTTGCATCATCTATGTACCACCTTGCGGATATGTGATAAAATGCCCGATAGTTTCGTTTTTATCTATCCTATTTTGGGGAGGCACGCATGAGCGTATTAAATGTAGAAAATGTAACACATGGATATGGTTCACGACAAATTTTAGAAAACGCGTCATTTAGACTTTTAAAGGGTGAACATGTCGGTCTCGTCGGAGCAAACGGCGAGGGGAAATCCACCTTTCTCAATATAGTCACCGGAGCTTTGATTCCCGATGAGGGAAGCGTGAGCTGGTGCAAGCACATTACAACGGGCTATCTTGACCAAAGCAGTACCCTGACCAAAGGGAAAACTATACGCGAGGTACTGCGCGAAGCCTTTTCTGACATGTATCTTAAAGAAGCAGAAATGCTGAAGATGTATGAGCAGATGAGCGACTGCAGTGAGGATGAAATGGCGGAACTGCTGGAGGACGCCTCTGAAATACAGGAAATGCTGGACCATAGCGGCTTTTATATTCTGGATTCCCGCATAGAGGAGTATGCCAACGGTCTCGGCCTCTGCGATATCGGTCTCGAAAAAGACGTTGGGGAATTAAGCGGCGGACAGCGCACGAAGGTCCTCCTTACCAAGCTTTTGCTGGAAAATCCCATTATTCTGATTCTCGATGAGCCGACCAACTTTCTGGATGAGAACCACATTGCGTGGCTGACAAAGCTTCTGCAAAAATATGAGAACGCTTTTATTCTCGTTTCGCATGACGTCTCTTTTCTGAATAGCGTTGTCAATGTTGTGTATCATGTTGATAACGCAACGCTTACACGCTATAAGGGCGACTATGACAACTTTATTGTAATGAGTGAGCTAAAAAAACGCCAGCTGGAACAAGCTTTTGATAAGCAGCAAAAAGAGATTGCGGGTCTTGAGGACTTTATCGCACGCAACAAGGCAAGAATCGCCACCACGAACATGGCGAAGAGCCGCCAAAAAAAGCTGGACAAAATGGACATCATAGAGCTCGGCAGGGAAAAGATAAAACCCATCTTTTCTTTCACCAGCGCACGGACTCCGGGCAAGGTTGTTATTGACGCAAAAGACCTAGTGCTGGGTTATGATGAGCCGCTCACTTCCCCGCTCAATTTACAGCTTGAGAGAGGACAAAAAATTGCCGTCAAGGGCGTGAACGGTTTGGGAAAGTCCACATTACTCAAAACCCTACTGGGCATACAGCCGCCAATTTCGGGAACGGTCGAGCTCGATCCGTTCGTCGTACCCGGTTATTTTGAGCAGGAAAAGGCGGCGGGAAGTAACACGGCGCTTGAAGAAATCTGGAGAGAGTTTTCTTCCATGACCAACGCGGAGGTTCGCGGCGCGCTTGCAAAATGCGGACTGACCTCGGAGCACATCGGAAGTCAGATGAAGGTACTCAGCGGCGGTGAGAACGCAAAGGTACGCCTTTGCAAAACAATGCTGCGAAGCATGAATCTTCTTGTTCTCGACGAGCCGACAAACCATCTTGATGTGGATGCCAAGGACGCACTGAAGAAAGCGCTGCAAGAGTATCGCGGCACCCTCCTGCTCGTAAGCCATGAGCCGGAATTTTATCAGGACATCGTATCGGGTGTTTGGAATCTTGAGGATTGGACAACAAAAATCGTGTAACGGCAATATGAGGGCTTCATATGGAACGCATTTTACAGCTTCGTGCAGAGGAACGCCACAGCGGTCGCACGCTAAAGCAGATAATGCAAAAAGAATGCGGTATGTCCGCAGGGCTTATTTCGCGCATGAAGCATAACGATAACGCTATTTTGGTGGATGGCAGACCGCAAAATGTGAATTATTTTGTTCGTGAGGGCGAGCAAATCACCTTCATGGTTGAAACCGAAGAAATGTCCTCCGAAGGTGTTATACCCACGGCTCATCCTGTCGATATCGTCTTTGAGGATGAGGATATTTTGGTTGTAAATAAGCCCGCCTATTTGCCCTGCCATCCCGTAACAGGCAACCGCGAGAACACTCTATCCAATTACCTTGCCGCCTATTATTTAGAGCAAAGGCAGACCTTTACCGCAAGGGTGATAAATCGCTTGGATAGCAACACCTCGGGTCTCGTTCTGTTCGCCAAAAACGCCCTTGCCGCAGGAACTTTGAACAGGATGATAAAACAGAAGCTCATTGCCAAGGAGTATACTGCAATCACCCTAGGCATTCCGTCCCAGAAAAGCGGAGAAATTTCAACGCATATCCGCCGTAAGGCGGACTCCGCGCTTGAACGCGAGGTATGCGGGGAGAGGGACGGCAAAAAGGCCATTACCCAGTATGAGCTTTTATCCTGCAACGAGGAAAGAAATCTCGCCTTGCTGCGTGTTCGAACGCTGACAGGACGCACGCATCAAATTCGTGTGCACATGGCGTTCATCGGCTGTCCTCTGGCAGGAGATTTTCTGTATGGCACGGAGGATCACGAGCTTATCGCTCGTCACGCTCTTCATATGGGCGAGCTGCAGCTGCCCCACCCTCTTACCAAAACGCCTTTACATTTTTCCGCGCCTTTGCCGAAGGACATGCAAAAGCTGTTTCCTGCCTAAGAATTTTCTTTTATAAACATGTTTTTCAAATCAAGGTAATAGCTTGTTACGTCGTTCGAGGTATCGACGCTGATTTGTATATTGCTAAAGATAAGAAGAATATCTAAGTCCGGTGTTTTAAGCTTAAGGCTCATATCCTCCAGGCTTGCCTCAATGTTTCCCTCTTGTCTCGGCGGATATTTTTCAAAAAGCGTATTTATATAATTGCTCATGTCCTGCTCAAGGATGACTTCATCGTTGAGCATTATCTTGATTGTGGGAATACCGGCGCCGGAAGTTATTGTCCAATAAATTTTATATATGCCCTTGCCGCCGCTAACTGTGACATAGGCCTGCCCGTCTTTATAATCATTCTGTGGATTGACCGCCCAGCGATAGTCGCTGATATCGATTGCTTCCTGTGTCAGACGCAGATAAGTCCCAAGGAATTGCCCGGGTTCGCTTGTGCCATCGGTGGTAGCCCAGGTTTGTTCAAAACCAAGTTTTGTTTTAAATACTGCACTGTCCTTGAGTTCCTTGTCAAACCATTCAGGCAGTCTTGCATCCTCCGCATATGCAAGATAGTTGACAGCGTCAGTGACTGCGATACGAACGGGCTCCTTGGGTTCTGTCGAAGCGGGTATCAGACGGTCGTTATCAAGCATGTGCTCCGCAGTCAGCAGCTTTTCAAGCCGGCTTACCTGAAAAGTGACGGGCAACGCATGGTAACCAACAACCGGCAGCACTGCGAAAACAGCCAGAGCACAAATTAAAACAGCAATCGACCGATGTGCTTTGGATTTCTTGACGAGCAGCATGATCGCCCCAATAGCGGCAACAATCCAAATCATGATATAACTATACTCAGCGGTTTTAAGCCCTGAGCTTTGGATCTGCTTGAGCACTGCCCAAAGCTCAAAGGCGAGGATTACAAGCGAGGCGAGAGGATACACATGGCGGTATAGCCTTGCCAAACCTGATTCATGTTCCGATACCATCGCGTGAAGCCAAAGCCCGCCAATTGTATATAAGGCAGCTATTCCCAAAAGCCGCATAAAAGGGGCTTGCATGCCGTTCAAAACTGTAATGCCTGCCCAGATAAGCAGTACCACGGTCAGTGCCAATACGATTGGAATTATAATGTATACGAACAGTATTTCAATAAACCGTGGCTGTTTTTGAGCTACTTCTCGGTGCTCGTCCGTTTCACCTTTGCGGAAATCCGGAAAATAGCCAATGAAAATTGTGAAGGCCAGAAACCCTGCCAGGGTAGCGATATACATATAAACTTTGCTACTCATGTCATGATAAATCAGAGCTTGCACGGCACGCGCAACTCCGGTTGTCCCTGCCAATATTACAACGCCATAAATTAGCGCAATGAAGAAAGCTTTAAGCGTCATAAAAAAGGCGGCGGTAAATTCGAACCTGTCCCTCGGGTCGCCGCTCAGGATTATAAAGGCAATAAGGCTGACCAAAATAGAGGCGCTCACTCGGACGACAGCTAAAGACGAAAGCACGGCATACTGCGATCCAGACAGTTCCCTACCGCTAAACAGATACAGTGCGACGAAGGTAACGACCATTGCCGTAATCCCAAGCAGATTTACGGTCAGAAAAGTTCTAACCCTGTTAAACCGGCTTCTCTCTGCCACGATAAGCGCCATACTTAGTATAGCGCCCAAAGCAAAAGACCAGTTCAGAGCGTCAAACAGGAAATTCAAGGGCTCCTGCTGCGGCCAGTCAAGCTGAATCCTTATCATTGTTACAATAGCGAGCGCTAGCGCGCTGCCGATTGAAGCAGGAAAGGTTCGAAAAGCCCTTATTGCTCCCTTAAACATCATTGAGACTGATTGCGAAAAACTAATCATGCTTACCCCCCTGACGGAAGCGTTTTCATATATAGAAGCGTCTGCATCCAAAAGAGCAGGCGCTTTTACTTGTTATAAATTTAGCTTTCGATTTGCTTTATTCGTATTCGATTTTGAATCCCGTGTTTTCAATACAATTTTTCAGTTCGTTTTCGGTTGCGGGCTCGTTATATTGGATTTCTATCGTACCTGTCATAAGATTGACCCCGACTTCGTTTACGCCCTTTATCTTTTTCAGAGCATTTTTAATTTGTGTCTTTTCTTCCTTGTTTTGAATACCGGAAACGCTGCAAAGCATATTGTTCATCTTTTGTCCTCCACTTATTTTTCGTGTTTGCTCTCATGTAGTCCGATTTTCTTGCCTTCAATAATCCCTAAGTCCGCATTTTCCCGGGGCTTCATCTTTCGAAGCTCAGGATTGCTTTTCGGTCTGTCTTTCTTCCTGTTTTTATTATTATCCATCGTGATCCTTCCTGAAAACACAACTTAAATAGTAGCTGTAATAGTATTCCGCAAAATGTCTCCTTTTATTAGCGCAAATGGTAAATGTATGCTAATACTGCGATGAAAACCAAATCTTTAATTAGATTTTTCTAGGCAGGGAGAGCGGCGCTCTTTCGACATAAACGGTTCTGTCGTCCCTAGTTCTGACATCCCATTTAACAAGTAAAATTTCCGAATTTACGATTTCGATGCAGGTTATACAGTTAGGGTGCACACAGCTTCCGACGTTGAAATAGGGTGGCTCGCCTTCGGGCGGACAGGTCGGCCTGTGCGTGTGACCGGCTACCACCATCTGATTATTTTTCTCCACCCACTCCAGAATCTTTCTTTCGACCTTTCTTCTCTCCAGAAAATTCTTTGCGGCACTCGTCGGGTCATTGTGCCCGAAAAATTCCATTCTTCGCCAGACATATCTCGAAAGTAAGCGGCCCAACTTCCACAAAATATCGCTGAGTATATCTCCCTGATGACCATGTACGAGCAATATTCTCGTTTGTGATTCAGTGTTCTTTAATATAAGGCCTTCAGGAATCTCCACATTTTCAAACAAAGGCTCATGGCTATTGGTATGACCGTTGTAATACTTCTGCATGTGCTCTTTAACATACGCAGGGTACTTTTTTTGGATATCATGGTTTCCGTAAATCATAAAGTATCGGCCATCTTTATAATAATCATGAAGCATACGGTAGGTATCGGAATAAATACCGCTTATATCGGAGAATTTCTTGTTCTTCCACAATTCCTCACTGTCGCCGAGATCAATATAAGTGAAACCGCCCGTGTAATAGTACTTTACGGCGGCATAGTAAAGGCTTTGATTATGTCTGAAGTCATCGACCCAGCTGCCGTCGCCCCTATGGCAGTCACTAATAAGGACTATTTTTGAAGAGCTGTCAAAAGGCAGTTCCCTTGAAGACGCGAATATTTCGCTCAGACGGCTGTAAGTCGATAAAGAAGTCATTATATTCTCCCTGTCTCAAGTTCTAGCTAACCTTTCCTATTTTTATACAAAAGGCGCCAAGGTATACCTTGGCGCCTTTAGATTTAATAAAGTTTATCTATCAGTGAAAAACACATACTGAGGGTCTATAAAAATGTTAATCGGCTGCGACATATCAATAATTGATGCTCTTTGCTCTTTCTTTATTTCACACTGTATCTGATAGTCATCCTTGCTCTTCGGTTTTTCTCGGAACTTCAGATACAGGGTCGCCGTGAATGGAGCTTCGCTTTCGTCGGCTATCCATGCCCGAAAAACATTCTCCGAGTCGCCGTCTTCCGCCAATCGGATATAATTGGCTCTGACGCCCACGAAGCCTTCAGTGTACTCAATTTTCATTCCGGATTTAAGAGCAATGTCCCAATCCGGAATATAAACTTCATCGTCGGAGAAGAGAACCGCTTTTTTGATGTTATTGCAGCCTGTAATCACTGCACTGGTGTAGGTCGGGGGTCTTTGGAACAACTCTTGCTTCGTACCCATAGTCTCAATTTTGCCGTTTTCGATGATAACAAGCCTTTCACACATGCGGAAGGCCTCTTCCATGTTGTGGGTGACGAACAGGACGCAGCCCTCATAATCCTTGAGCGTTTCGAGCATATCCTTCATGAGGCTCTGCTTCAAATGTTGGTCTAGCGCCGAAAAAGGCTCGTCCAACAGCAGTATATCAGGTTCGACGGCGAGCGCTCTCGCCAGAGCGACGCGCTGCTGCTGACCGCCGGAAATCTGAGCGGGATATCTGCCGGCGAAGTCAGATATGTGGAATCGGTCAAGAAGCTTTTTTACGCGTGCATTTTTCTCCTCTTTCGGCAATCCATCAAGAGCAAACGCAATGTTTTCTCTATTTGTCATATGGGGAAACAGCGCGTAGTTCTGAAACAGTATGCCCGTTTTTCTGCTCTGGGGGGATAAATTGATTTTCTTAGCTGAGTCAAATAAAGTTTTGCCCTCCAGCGAAATTGTTCCTTTATCGGGTTTTATCAGTCCTGCGATACAGCCGAGAAGCATGCTTTTTCCCGAACCGGAAGCGCCGAGGATGCCGGTGATGCCATTTGAACAATTGAGTTTCATGTTGAGCGAAAACCCGGGGAGAGCTTTCTCTATGCTAATATCTAGTCCCATTTCGCGCCTCCTGCTCCGAGCTTCTTTTTGGCACTCTTGCTGTTCATATTGTTAAGCATAACAAGAACAGCAAGAGAGATCACAAAAATGATTGCTACCCAAATCAGAGACGTTCTCATATCGTTATCCTGAGTCGCAAAATATATGGCAATCGGAATAGATTGCGTTTTTCCGGGGATGTTTCCGGCAACCATCATCGTTGCGCCGAATTCTCCGAGTGACCTTGCGAAAGCAAGAGCTGTGGCCGCCGCAATGCCCGGTCGTGCGAGCGGTAGAGTGACGCGCCAGAATATTTTGCGCTCCGAAACTCCGAGTGAACGGGCGGCGCTCAAAATGTTTTGGTCTATCTGTTCAAATGCGCCGCGAGCGGCTCTGTACATCAGCGGAAAAGCTACAATAATCGATGCAAATGCCGCCGCATACCATGTAAAAACCAGTTTTACATTGAAGAGCGCAAAGAACTTGCCTATAGGCCCATTCACCCCAATGAGAAGCAGCAGCGCGAAGCCTACCACCGTGGGAGGCAGAACCAGCGGCAGGGTCAGGATTCCATCCAGTAGCCCCTGCCATTTGCCCTTATAATTTGTCATCCGCCATGCAATGAATATCCCCAGAAAGAAAATGATTACCGTTGAAAGGAGCGTTATCTTAATGGATATCCATGCGGGGGACAGATCAAAATTCATTATTGTCCTCCGAAATTATTTCAAAGTGCTGAAGCCGTATTTAACGAACACTGCTTTTGCGGCCGCCGATGACAGGAAGTTTACAAAGTCAGTAGCCGCCACTGTATGTGTTGAGGATTTGATGACGGCCGCAGGATACACGATTGCGGTGTGCGACTCGTTGAGAGCTGTTGCAATAACCTTGACCTTTGACGATGCCGCCGCGTCGGTTGAATAGACAACGCCGCAGTCTACATTTCCTGTTTCAACCCATGTAAGTATCTGAGTAACGGGCGTACCGAAAACTGCCTTTGCTTTAACCTGATCCCAGATTTTGTAGTAAGTAAAGACGTCCTGAGCGTACTTACCTGCCGGAACGGAGGCCGGCTCGCCCAGACCTATCGTCTTAACCGAACTGCCGGTTACGTCCTTGAAACTTTCCAGCGTAAGCATCGAATCCTTAGGAATTATAAGTACGACGTCATTCCCGAGCAGATTTTTGATAGTGCTGTCGACAAGCAGGCCTGCGCTCTTGAGCGAATTCATGTTACTGCTTGCCGCTGAGAAGAATATATCGACAGAAGCGCCCTGCTCGATCTGAGTCTGCAAGGTGCCGGACGCCGCAAAGTTGAAGGTCAGCTTGCTATTGGGCTTTTCTTTTAAATATAAGGCCTGAATCTCGCTCATCGCATTTTTCAGGCTTGCCGCGGCGGCAATTGTAAGCTTGGCTTTAGTGATGATATCGGCATTAATTTTTCCGTTTGACGTAGTAGAATTGACATCATATCCGAGTGCGCTGGCTATGAAACGAACAGGAACATATATCCTTCCGCTCTTGTTGACTGCGGTCGTATCCATCGTGATAGTGCCATATGCGGTAGTTATCAAAGATGCGCCGATTTTGACTTTTATAGTGCCGTTAATTGTCGCTGTGGATGTGCTTTGATCCCAATCGACTGTTGCGCCGAGCGCTTCGGAAATAGCCCTAATCGGTGCCTGAAGACGATTGGATGAATCGATATAGGGTGTTCCGTTAGCAGCCGAAATTGCGAGCGCTGTGCCGTCTATGGATATCGTAGGTGTCGACGCCGCAAACGCCGTGATGGCGGTCATACTTATCACTAGTGAAATCATGATAAGGATTGCGAGTATTCTCTTCGTGGATTTCATGTTGAGCCTCCTAACAATATAATCTGCTGTCTGAATGTATCTGCAAAGCAACTTTCCTGATTATACAACAAGCGATATTAAATTACAATGTTATTATTCCAATTATACCAAACTAAACCAAACTCGCTTGCAAGTACTTATGCTGAGTTTTTTAGCTTGTCTTTATCCTGTTTTTCCTGTATTCTGTAAGTAATTCATTTTATTGAGCTGGCTTATGTATTTAAGGAGGCAAATTATGCAGGAAGATTTGTTGTATACGCCGGAGGAACTGGCGAGCATTCTCAAGCTGTCTCGATATACGGTTTACGAAATGATTAAGCATGGCGATATACCGGCCTACCATATAGGCCGCAGTATCCGCGTTTCGCAGAGTCAGCTCGAGCTTTACCTTATGAGTACAAAGCAAACCGAAAACATATACGAAGCGGTAATCGTAAATGACGGTGAGTCAAAATATGCGCAAATAAATAATTTGATGATATGTGTTTTAACCGAGCTTGAAGGCACAGTTAAAGTAATGATAAGACCCGAAGATATTATTTTGAGCGCCGGAACCTTCGTGAGCAGCGCACGAAATGTATTTAAAGGTGCCGTGACTGAAATAGTCACAGATAATCGCAGTGCTAAGGTTTTTATAGATGCCGGAATTTCAATATGCGCGCAAATTACCAATCAATCACTGATTGAAATGAATATAAAAAAAGGCGACGTACTTTACGCCATTTTCAAGACGATGTCAGTTAAAATTATTAAATAACTAAAAAATCGCCGGAAGTATATGCTCAAACCAGCATATACTTCCGGCAATTCTAATTCCGCCTTTGTGGGCTTATTTATTAATCCTCGCGACACCGCTTTTTCTCGCCGCTTCGGCGACCGCCGCCGCAACCGTCGGCGCGACGCGTGGGTCGAACGGCGCGGGTAGGATGAAATCCGCAGATAGCTCACTCTCGCCGACGAGCCCCGCAAGCGCAAGCGCCGCCGCGATTTTCATCTCGTCGTTAATATCGGACGCTCGCACATCCAGAGCACCTCTGAAAATGCCCGGAAACGCCATGACGTTATTTATCTGGTTCTTAAAGTCGCTTCGCCCTGTTCCGACGACAGCGGCCCCCGCCTTTTCGGCTAGGTCGGGCATAATCTCCGGCGTGGGGTTGGACATCGGAAAGACTATGGGTTTCGGTGCCATGGAGCGTACCATTTCCTCCGTTACAGTACCAGGGGAGGAAACGCCGATAAATACATCGGCACCACGCATCGCGTCCGCGAGACTGCCCCTTATATCGGTCTTGTTCGTAATTTCAGCTATCTCGGCCTTCGAGTCATTGAGATCGCCGCGCTCCTTATAGATTGCGCCCTTGCGGTCACACATAACTACATCTCCAAGCCCCATCTTCAGCAATAGCTTAACTATGGCGACACCTGCCGCACCAGCTCCGCAGGTGACTGCGCGGATGCTTCCGATATCCTTGCCGACGACCTTCAGCGCATTTATAAGCGCCGCGAGCGTCACTACAGCCGTGCCGTGCTGGTCGTCGTGGAAAATCGGGATGTCGCTTATTGCCTTCAGCTTGCGCTCGATTTCGAAGCAACGCGGAGCCGAGATATCCTCAAGGTTCACACCGCCGAAGCTGCCTAGCAGGAGCGAAACCGCATGCACGAATTCGTCCACGTCCTTCGTGCGCAAGCAGAGCGGCAAAGCATCCACTCCTCCGAGTGCCTTGAAAAGCACGCACTTACCCTCCATGACAGGCATCGAGGCTTCGGGGCCAATATCGCCGAGACCGAGCACCGCGGTTCCGTCCGTAATTACGGCTACGAGGTTATGGCGGTTCGTCAGCTCGAAACTCTTTTCGGGATCGTCGCGTATGACCTCGCAGGGTCTGGCAACACCGGGAGTATAGGCAATACTCAAGTCTTCCTTATTCTTTATTGGCATCTTTGTGGCGTAGTCTATCTTTCCGCCCCATTCGTAGTGCTTCTCAAGAGACAGCTCCATGTAATCCATTATTGAAAGGCTCCTTAAATGTCGTTTATTTTTATACTGCTGTTTATATTTTTCCAGATAAATCCAGCAGGATTTACTGCTTCTTTGCCTGCTTCAGGCTGAGGGAAATACGCTTTTTATCAACATCCACACCCAACACCACTGCATCGACCACATCGCCGACTTTGACTACCTCGGACGGGTGCTTTATATAGCGGTCACACAATTCAGATATATGCACAAGCCCGTCCTGATGCACGCCGATATCGACGAACACACCGAAATCGATGACATTCCGCACTGTTCCGCGCATTGTCATGCCCGGCTTCAAATCCTTCATATCCATAACATCCGAGCGAAGCATGGGAGGCGGAAGCTCGTCGCGCGGGTCGCGCCCGGGCTTTACTAGTTCGTTTACAATGTCGTTAACAGTCGGTATGCCGACGCCGCTGTATTCCGCTGCCTTTTGTGCTGTCACAGCTTTAACTCTCTCGCGCAAATCCTGCACCTTGCCGGCGGCGACGTCTTTTAGTGTATATCCGCAGAGCTCAAGGATTTTCTCCGCGGCGGCATATGATTCGGGGTGAACTCCGGTGTTGTCAAGAATGTTCTTGCTTTCCGAAACGCGGAGGAAGCCCGCGCACTGCTCAAAGGCCTTAGGTCCGATTTTCGGCACCTTTTGAACAGTTTTTCTAGCTGTGAACACACCGTTCTCCTCGCGGAAGGCGACAATGTTTTTCGCGGACGCAGTGCTCAAGCCCGAAACTCTCGCGAGTAGCGAGGCCGAGGCTGTGTTTAGGTCGACCCCTACCGCGTTGACGCAATCCTCTACAACGCCGTTCAAAGTTTCATCCAGCCTTGCTTCGGGCATATCGTGCTGGTACTGCCCGACACCTATAGATTTCGGGTCGATTTTGACAAGCTCCGCAAGAGGGTCCTGAAGCCGTCTGGCTATGGAAACGGCGGAACGCAGGGAAACGTCAAAGTCAGGAAATTCCTGTGCGCCGAGCTTTGATGCGGAATAGACGGAGGCTCCCGCCTCATTTACCATCATATAGGCGACATTGGGTAGCTCCTTTATTAAGCCTGCAACGAAAATCTCCGATTCCTTTGAAGCCGTGCCGTTGCCGATTGAAATAGCCTCGACACCGTACTGTTTTATCATTCGCGTCAGAGTCTGTTTTGCTTCCTCGGTCTTATTGTGCGGCGGTGTAGGATAGACGACACCGGTTTCCAAAACCTTTCCCGTTCCATCAACAACAGCGATTTTGCACCCCGTCCGATATGCGGGGTCAAAGCCCAGCGTTACCTTGTTTTTAACCGGAGGCTGCATTAAAAGCGGCTTAAGGTTGAGTCCGAACATTTTTATTGCCTGTTCAGATGCAGCATCTGTGAGGTCATTTCGCACTTCACGCTCGATGGACGGAAAAATCAGCCTTGCATAAGCATCTTCGGCGGCTGAGGCCACAAAATCGCTCGAGATGCTCCCCGGACGGACGGCGTGGCGTTTTACGGTGTCCAAGGCCGAAACCTCGTCCAGAACAAGGCTCACCTTAAGATAGTTTTCCTTTTCCCCGCGGTTGATAGCAAGAATTCTGTGGCTTTGGAGCCTACTAACAAGCTCTTTAAAATCGTAATATAGCCTGTAAACGGAGTCTTCGTCTTTTGTCGCCGTCGAAACAAGATATGCCCTCGCGTTAATCAGCTCTTTTAGGCTTTTGCGGATTTCGGCATTGTCCGAAATGTCCTCTGCTATGATGTCCGAAGCGCCGGCAAGAGCTTCCTCGACGCTCGCAACACCCTTTTCGGTATCTATATAGGGCTGGGCAAGTTCCTCGAGACTGCCGTTTATTATATTCTGAGCGAAAAGCAGCTCGGCGAGCGGCTCAAGCCCTTTTTCACGCGCGATAGTCGCCCTTGTGCGGCGCTTTTGCTTATACGGACGATAGATGTCCTCCAGCTCCGAGAGCGTAGCCGCGTTTTGAATGGCGGAAATAAGCTCTTCCGTAAGTTTTCCCTGCGCTTCGATTGAGGAGCTGACCTCTTCCCTGCGCTTGTCTAAATTGCGAAGGTATTGCAGCCTGTCGGCGATTTCTCTGATAAGTTGGTCGTCCATCGTTCCGTGCAACTCTTTTCGATAGCGAGCAATAAAGGGTATGGTGTTGCCCTCATCGATGAGCGATATTATGTTTTTTATATGTTCGGGTTTTTGTGAAAACTCTTTAGCCAGAATTCCAATCATTTTTTCGATTTCCATTTAGTAATTTCTCCTCAGACGTGTGTGGACTGTACAGTCAGTTTAATCCAAATGAGACTTTAGTTCAAGACAATTTCGAATACCACTCTCCAAAATTCATTAGACAATATCCTTTCCATATGGTAAAATACAACATATCAATATCGAAAGGGAAGTACATACATGCTTGATCCGATCTATCGCTAATTTTTAAATGGAACAATTAATCCGGCTATTTAGTATAGCCTTTATTTGTTATACGTTTAAATAATAGTGAATGGTGGAGAAGCTGTGTGGAAATGCCCTTAATGCCGCACACTGTTTTGGTGTGCTTTTTTCATATATTCTAAACCACTTTCACAATTAATTTTGAAAATGAGGTTTATTATGTTTGATATAAGGAAAATTCAAGAGCAAGTGATTTTCGGCGCTGTAAACGCTGTAAGCAACGATGAAACAGCCGCAAAAATCGTATATGGAGTTAACGGGCAGGCGTCTTCTGAGGATAATGCGGCATGGGTGAATGCCACCATGAGCAGATTGGAAAACCGCTTTGACAGGGCTGAAGTAAAGCAAATTAGAATGAGCTGCCAATGCGGATACGGAATGGACGATAAATTCGCTCTGCTGAAAGAGCTAGTTGACTCCTCGTCAAATCTGGAAGAGTTTGCAAGCCATGACAAAGCAAAGGCGGCAGGGCTATACGTCTCAAACGGTGAACTCTATCTGCAATTCATGTTCTGCCCTTGCCCGATGCTTGCCGAAGTGGAGAAATTGGAATCTGCTGCATGGTGTCATTGCACAATCGGCTATAGCAAAGTTCTTTTCGAAAAAGCCTTTGGTTGCGAAGTCGATGTGGAGCTGCTAAAAAGCATAAAAATGGGCGACAGCATATGTCTCCAGAAAATTATTCCACATGATTCTATTTGGAAATAGATTTTAATACTCAGCGCATAATTTTCATATACGCAAGGAGGAGCGGCCTTAATTAGGTCGCTTTTTCCTTTATGAATTGCGGTAATTAAATGCGATTGAAAAACTTTGTAATATATGTAATAATCTGAAGGTAAGCTTTTAACTGGTTTTGAGAGGATGATTTGTTTGTTTACTTTGCCTGAATATAAAACGCCCGATTTCAGCAGGAAAGAATTCTGCTCAGCGCCAAACGTTCATATTGAGCCTGCCCCCGAGGACGGTATCCTACCCGATGATTTTTACGCGACGAATATATACCCCGAATATTTCAAGCTTGACGGTGTCTGGCAGCTCATCGACGCTCCGAGGATGGACTGCGTCGTCGTTATAAAAGACGGCAGACCTGTTGCCACCGAGGCAAGAAGAGTCAAAAAGGGCGATAGCATCGTTATCGGTCGCGAGGAGGACATGTCCAACGGTGTTTTCATCGATTTTACGGCATTTCAGGATACAGACGCTCAGGGCAAGGCGCAAAATTTTGCCTTCCGTACCGGCAAATCCAGAGAATCCTCATATTCCAGAGATTATGACGAGCTATATGAAATTTTGAGGCACGACCGTGACAACGGAAACATAGTCTGGGTGCTGGGTCCCGCCGTGGCGTTTGACTATGATTCCAGAAGAGCCATGTCCGGTCTAGTCGCCAACGGCTATGTTAACGCGCTTTTCGCGGGCAACGCCCTCGCCACGCACGACGTGGAGGCCGGCATTTTCAATACGGGTCTCGGTCAGGACATTTACACGAAGGAACTGCAGTATAACGGTCATTATAACCATCTTGAAACGATAAACCGCGTAAGAAAAGCGGGCTCAATCGAAAACTTTATTGCGGAAAACCCGTCGCAAAATGGTATTATATCATCGTGCGTGAAAAACAAAGTGCCGCTGGTGCTTGCGGGTTCCATAAGGGACGACGGCCCTCTCCCCGGGGTTATCGCAAGCGTCTACGACGCGCAGGACGCAATGAGAAAGCACATCATGCAGGCCACAACCGTAATTGCTCTCGCGACCCAGCTACATACAATTGCAACAGGAAACATGACGCCCTCGTGGCACATTAAAGATGGCAAACTTCGCCCCGTATACTTCTATACAGTGGACATTTCAGAGTTTGCCGTGGGCAAGCTGCGTGATAGAGGGAGCCTCAGCGTCAACAGCATTGTGACGAATGTGCAAGATTTCCTGATAAATACCGCGCGGAGTTTAAATGTGATTTAGCAACTCAAACCAACTTGAACCTGAGGTTCAAGTTGGTTTGAGTTTATATTTCAATTTGTCGAAAAAACTGGCCAAATGCAAGAATTGGGGATATAGTAAGGATAAAGAACGGCTCCTGTAACGCAACAACCGTATCCGCGACACGCGCGGCGCGTTAAGAATTACTCGCGAAAATTACAAGGCGTGTAATGAAAAATTAAATTTAAGGAGAATTCAAATGGAAAAGGCTAATGAAATATTTACTGAAGAAAAACTTGAAAAAGCACTGGAACCTTATAACGAAGAAGCAAAATCGACGATTGAAGATGAGGACAAATTTGAGAGATTTGTCCAAAGACTTGAAAAGAAGTTAAAGTTAGTACCTTTTATCGGTAAATATCTAAGTGATATAGCTTGCATGGTCTCTTTGGTTAGAAGCTATATAAAAAAAGAATATACCGACATACCTATAGGCACGATTATCAGTATAGTTTCAACATTGGTTTATATTATATCACCTATTGATATACTTCCAGATAACATACCTGTGGTTGGCTACATCGATGATATAGCTTTACTAAGTTGGGTATTAAAGTCAATTAGCTCTGATCTTGAGGAATATAAAAAGTGGAGAGTTGAGAACAATAAGCAAGTTATAGATGAAATTTAATATATGATTTAACATGCTGGTGAAAATCAATCTGTAGATTAGATTCGAACATAGCTTAATAACAGACATCGCTGATTACATAATTGTAGTCAGCGATGTCTGTTATTTATACAATTACATAAGGCGCAATTTAATAAAAGCCTCGCACAAATTGCATTTCCTATTATGAGAAACGAGCTGAGAAGTATCGACTCAAAAACAAATAGGAGGATGTATAAAATGAAAAAACGCAGTACTTTTGGACTTGTTATTGACTTTGTGCTCGTAATTTGTACAGGCGGTCTATGGCTGATTTGGATACTTATACGCTTTTTACGAAACCGTTAATTTTTAAAGAAGCATAGATTGCAAAAAGCAAAAAAGTTCCGCCCCGCAAAAAGCCGGATAAGGCAACGCCTGTCCGCAACTGCTTACGGGGTGGAGTTTTCTATCCTTTTTATAGTCTCTTCATGAGAGCGGTGAAGAAATCAATGCAGCGGTTGACGTTTGCAACGCTTATGTTTTCGTTGGTTCCATGTATCTTCCCGATATCCTCGTTGTCGATGATATACGGTGTGAAGCGGTAGATGTTTTTACAGACTGCTTCATATTTTCTCGCGTCCGTGCTCGCCATGACGAGATATGGCACAACGATGACATCGCCGCAGAAATCGTAGATTAAGCTCTCGATTAAACGATAGGCGCTGCAATCGCAGGGCGAGAGAGCGGAAGGATCGTCCAGCGCGATAGGCTCGAGCATTACGGGCAGATCCTTGAGGGTTTTTTTCATGTGGTTAAGCAGCATTTCCCCGTTTTCACCCGGCAGGATGCGGCAGTTCACAAAGGCCGAAGATTTTTGCGGAACAACATTTGGAGCGGGACTGCCCTGCGCCATAGTAACGGCCATAGTCGTCCGGAGCAGTGCGCTTCCGGTGTTCGTTTTCGAAAACATCAGCAAAAACAGCGGCTTGAAAATCCAGAGATTAGCCAGCACCACACGGTTAATGCCCTTCATGTACGGCCCGATTCTCAAAAGAAAATCCTTCGTACACGTAATAATGCGCGGCTTGAAGGGATGCTCCTCCAGAAGGCAGAGCGCCTTTGCCAGAACACCCAGTGATGTATGCGGCGCGGGCATTGAGGCGTGTCCGCCGTCCATCGTCACCGACAGACGGATGTTGGCAAAGCCCTTTTCTCCGACGCCGACCATAGCTATGGGTTTTTCTATTCCTTGGAGCACATTTGTTATGGCGCAGCCGCCTTCATCCAGAACGAAATCAAACTCAAGTCCTTCGTTTTTGAAATATTCTGCTATCTTGAGCGCGCCTGCTTCACCGTTAATCTCCTCGTCATGGCCAAAAGCCAGATAAATATCCCGCGCCGGAGAAAAACCCTTTTCGAGGAGGCGTTCCATGGCTTCCAAAGCGCCGATGAGATGCACCTTGGTGTCAAGTGTGCCGCGCCCCCAGACGATGCCATCGGAAATTTCACCGCTATAAGGCTGCTTTGTCCAGTCGTCCTCGGTGCCGTCCTCGACAGGTACGACGTCCATGTGCGCGGTGATAAGAATTGGTTTTTCCGCCGGATGCGGATTTTTCGTTTTTAAGCAATAAACAAGGCTGTATTCATTGATAACGGTCTTTTCGCAGCACTTGTGGACGAGAGAGAACTGCTTTTCCAGTAATTGATGAAAGCTTCTAAAGGCCTCCTCGTCCATTTTTCCGGCTTCGATATAGGATATCGTCGGAATACGGACGGCGTCCGCGAGCTTCGAGGGGCCCGCAAGATCATTTGATTCTACATAGCTGCTGTCGCATACAAGCTCGACAGGTTTGAAATTGCGGGTTTTTATTGCGATTATCAAGACCAACGCTATGATTAAAACGATGCATATATAAAGTATCCAGAGCAACTTAGCACCGGCTTTCTATGTAATTTAAAATGGCCCATAATTAATTGCAACACTGATGAATAAAAAGATCGCGGCAAGGGCTAACGATACTAACTGCAATTTGATTGTCCATTTCATCCATTTAGTATACGAGACCACCGTAAGCCCCAGACATATAAGGAGCACCGGATTAGTCGGATAAATGATGTTTGAAAAACCGTCCGCAAAGCAGAAGGCAAGCACCGAGCTCTGTCTTGTGATACCCACCAAATCCGAAAGCGGAGCGATAAGAGGCATAACCAGAAACGCTTTTGCCGAGGACGAGCCGACAAACAGCTCAAGCAGGAGTATCAGCCCATATATAAGCAGAATAGCCACATAGGGCGAGGTGGACATTATCGCAGTAGCGGTGTAGTAAAGGATGGTGTCCATGATTCCGCCCTGGCTGATAATAAATTTAACGCTCATCGCCATTAGAATCAAGATAATTCCCGGAGCTATGCCGACGATTGCCCTGCCTATGATTTTCATTCTTTCCTTGAATGGAATTCCGGCAATAGTCGAGGACACAAGCCCTCCGACGAGGAAGAGCAGGCCGATAATCGGAAGAGTCAAATCGGACAGTACGGAAATAAAAGATGCGAGTATGATTGACGCAAATATCAACACCACAAAAGCCCCGAAAGCAAGGGTTGCGGTTTTAAGCTTTTTATATTCCTCCGGCGTTTTTTGGTTTAGCACCTGTTCCAGGCTATCAATGTTCCGATATTTTTCACGCAGAGAGGCGTCCTCTCCGTAAACCAGAGATTTCTCCGGATTTTTTTCGATTTTACGGGCGTATCGAAAAAGGAATAAGAACACCACGGCATAAAAGATGATAAATATAATCACGCGATAACCTGAACCGGAGTATAAAGGAAGATCTGAAATTTCCTGAGTTATAGCGATAGAAAACGGATTTGTTATGGCTGCCGTAAAGCCAAAGCAGGAGGCAAGCATGCTCATGCCCAGACCCACGAGCGAATCCCAGCCGAGACAGTAGGAAAGCGCGATAATTATAGGCACCAAGGCAATATTTTCCTCAAAGGTTCCAAGTACAGCCCCGAGAAGCATAAAGAAAAACACAATAATCGCCATCAGCAGGTATTTCATATTGCTGAATTTCTTGACTATTTTAGAGATAAAAAGCGACATGATATGGCTTTTTTCTAAGAGTGAAAACGCTATGCTTACGGCAAGGAGGAAGAAAATGATGACTATGATAACCGCGCCGTCAGAGCTACCCAGCACCTCCACAGGAGCTGTGAACCAACGGTAAACAGGTAGTCTCGCGACCTCCGTAAACTGGAAAGAATTTTGTACGAGTATCTCCTTTCCATCAACGATTTGTCGGGCATAGCTGCCCGTCGGAACCACCCGCGTCAATATTCCTACGGTGATTATCAGCAGAAGAAGAATGGAAAAAGCAATTATAAATGTTCTTTTTCCGATTTTTATGGATGCTTCTTCGCGCGTATTTTCTGCCATGGCGTCCTCCAAGCTCAGTCGTTTTCCTCACCGAATTTGATATGTTGTCATTATTTGCTATTAGAAATTATTATAAGAATTTAATTCGATAAAGTCAATCACAACTTAAAGCCGAATTAAATATTAAGTATTGTGATAACTGTACAATATTGACCCCTCCAATATATTAAACGTTACATACATTTCAAATGTTATTGACACGCGAGCTAAGGGCGGTTATAATCTAGACATAAAGATATACATTGTGCCTACATATTTTGCAAATGTCAATCACGCAATTAAGCACTTTGTACATTCGCTCAACAAACAAACCAAATCTATACCGTAGGGGGCGGAATGAACGATGAATAAATATGACGAACTGATCAAATCTCTTCAAAATTGCAAGGATGTTCCCGGTGAATGTGACCATTCGGTATTTAAACAAACCGCCGAAGCAATCGAGGCCCTTCAATCCGTCTTGGACGAAAAGCAGAAGCTGCTTGATGTGGCTCTGGATGATTTGGCAAAAGGCAGTGAATGCAAATATTGTTCAAACCTAAACCGATGCAGTATACGCCGTATTGAGCGCACTTTAGCTTACGGCAAATGCCGCGACTGGCAATGGCGAGGCACAAATACGGCCGAAAAAGCCAGTTAATTCTTTAATTCTATGCCTTAACCCCGGTATATTTATCTTGTCTCCTTTTATTTTCTATATTTGTCCTATTTTCTCCATGTGTATGCTCCTCCAAAAGACATCCCTTCCCAGAGTAATTCTGCGAAGGGATGTTCTTTTTTACCGCTCGGCTCCCAATTCGGATTCACGTTATCCGTGTCCTGTTCTCGCACGTGTTTGTGCTGCCGTCTATGAGCATTGACTTGCAGATGTATTGCATTTATACTTCTTGAAGCGATTGTTATTAAAGGCCATTATTTTGGATTTTGGAAAATAGTTGCATTCTCAAATGTAAAACATCAGATTATGACACAATATATTAAAAACCCGAAATCATACAAGGAGGTTCTCATGCGTATATTAATTGATGCTGACGGTTGCCCTGTGGTGGACATAGCCGTTCGTCTGGCAACAGAGCACAATATCGAATGCTTTATACTTTGCGACACTTCACACGTTTTTGATAAGGACGGAGCAACTACACTGACTTTTTCAAAAGGGGCAGACAGCGTCGATTATGCTCTCGTCAATCGCGTTTTGGCCGGAGATATCGTCATTACTCAGGATTACGGACTTGCCGCTATGTGTTTGTCAAGAAATGCGCTAGTCATTAATCAGGACGGTATGGAATATACCTCCGACAACATTGACGCTCTGCTGCTTGCCCGCCATACGGCTAAAAAAATCCGCAACTCCGGCGGCAGATTAAAGGGCCCATCAAAAAGAGAGGCCTTCCAGGACGAGAGCTTTGAGACAGAGCTCGCACATCTTCTAAATAATCAGAAATAAATATGATATTCTTTAAAGATGCTGAAGAACATTATTTTTTCAGGAATTTGTGGACATTAATAAATAACATTCCATGACCCGAGGAATTCTGATGGCCTCTGACCCGCGTTGAAAAAGCCGGTGTAAACTTCACGCTAAAAAATAGTAGGTGGGAAATAATTACTATCTTCGCCTGATTTTGCTGATGCAAAGAGGGAGACGTTGTGATATAATACTTAAAATGTCTGCATTATTTGCCTGTATTTTGTCGTTAATCATAGCGGCAGATATTGCAGCTAGGGGAGGAAATAATTGATGGACAAGAGCGCAAATAAAAATCGCTACTTTTTTGGCCTCGGCACCGTGGGCAGAGATATGCTCTACTCATTGGTAAGCATGTACCTGATTTATTATTTAACCGATATTTTGAATTTGCCCGACTCCACTATGTGGTGGATGGCTGGCATATTCACTGTTCTGCGAGTATTTGATGCAATAAATGACCCAATAATGGGCTTTCTGGTCGACAACACGCATTCGCGCTTCGGCAAATTCAAGCCCTGGATAGCTATTGGCGGCGTTATCGGCGGTATTCTCACGGTGCTTTTCTTCACCGATCTTGGACTGACTGGTGCTTGGTACATAATCGTATTTGTAATAATATATCTTCTCTGGGACCTCACATACGGAGCTAACGATATTGCCTACTGGTCAATGCTCCCCTCACTCACGATTGACCAGACGGAGCGTGAAAAAACCGGTGCCTTTGCCCGCATATGCGCAAATATCGGGATGTTTACCTGCGTCGTGGGAATCATGCCACTGACGAAATGGATTTCAGTTAAATTAGGCGGAGACCCCACGGCAATTGTAGACCCTATGGCAAAACCGGCTTGGTTCATCTTCGCGGTGGCAATCGTGCTAATCACGTGGGCTTTCCTTTGCTTCACGCTGTTTGGAGTCAAAGAGAACAAAGCCATTGTCAATAAGCAAGATAACACCTCGCTCAAAGAAATGTTTGGAGTTCTTTTCAAAAACGACCAGCTTATGTGGACAGCTATCTCGATGGCGCTGTTTATGATCGGCTACTGCACAACCACGGAATTTGGGGTATATTTCTTCAAGTACGCATATAAAAACGCAGACATGTATTCCGTATTTGCGGGTGTTTTGGGTATATCGCAGCTGGCCGCACTGGCTGTTTTCCCCTTATTCTCAAAAAAATACAACCGTAAACAGCTGTATACGGCTGCGACGGTACTGATTGTGTTCGGATATATCATCTTTTTCTTTGCCCCCATGAATATGCTCTACATCGGTCTCGCGGGGGTGCTGATCTTTGTTGGAGAGGCCTTCATTCAGATTCTGATGCTGATGTTCCTTAGCGACACAATCGAGTATGGGCAGCTCAAACTCGGACGCCGCAACGAGAGCATTACGTTTTCTGTGCAGCCTTTTATAAACAAAATCGGCGGGGCTATCGCAAGCGGAATCATGACGGTCACGCTCATTATTTCGGGTATCAATTCCGCTGCCACGCCTGACGATGTCACAGCCGGAGGCCTTCTCACAATGAAGCTGGCCATGCTTATATTCCCCCTGATTTCAATTGTCGCGGGCTATTTAGTTTACCGCTTCAAATTCAAGATTGACAAGGCGATGTTTGATAAAATCATCTCTGAGCTCGGCGAACGCGGAGACCTCAATTTATCCGTAAAGGAAAAATAAAGGATATGCTAACAAAAAACAGCAGTGTAAAAGAGCTTTACGCACATCCTGTCGGAAGGGATATTCTCAGAAAAGTTCTGCTTCTGGTCGGTAATAGCGACAAGCTGGTCCGAAATCCGTTAATCAGTGCAATAAAGCTGAAATATCTGCCGAAGCTTACCTGTGGCAAAGTTAGCATAGGTTTCATCCATGCGCTGCTTGAAATCCTTAACGGAGAGCCGGATATGCCGCTTAAGGACGACGGAAACGAAACCCCCTCATGGTGGAAGGAAGCCGTATTTTATCAGATTTATCCCCGCAGCTTCAAAGACTCAAACGGGGACGGTATAGGCGATTTGCGCGGCATAACAGAGAAGCTTGATTATCTAAAGGAGCTCGGAGTTGACGCGATATGGCTTTCACCGGTCTACGATTCTCCGAACGACGACAACGGCTATGATATTCGAGATTACCGGAAAATAATGGCGGAGTTTGGAACCATGGAGGACTTTGACATGCTGCTCGAGGGAGTCCATGAAAGAGGCATGCGCCTTATCATGGATTTGGTGGTAAACCACACCTCTGACGAGCACGAGTGGTTCAAAAAAGCCGTGGAGGAACCCGACTCCAAGTACGGGGACTACTATATTTTCCGCGATGAGCCTAATAACTGGAACTCGTTTTTCAGCGGAAGCGCATGGCGATGGATTGAGGAGCGGGGGCAGTACGCCTTGCATCTGTTTTCTAACAAACAGATGGATCTGAACTGGGAGAATCCCGACGTCCGCCAAGAGGTCAAGGAGCTCGTGCGATGGTGGCTGGAGAAGGGCGTCGACGGTTTTCGTATGGATGTCATCAACTACATTTCAAAGCGTCCCGGTCTGCCGAAAGGCGACAAGCTGATAGGTGTGCTGACTAACTTTACAGGCATGGAGCACTACTATTATGGACCGAGGCTGCACGAGTATCTGCGTGAGCTTAAAAGCAGGGCATTTTCTCCCTATAACGCCTTTACAGTCGGCGAAACTCCCGGCATAGGCATGGAGATGTCGAAGCTCCTGACCGCTGATTACCGTGAGGAGCTCGACATGGTGTTTTCCTTCGACCAGCTTGAGACTCCGGGGCACATCCGCTTTGACGACTACAAGTACGATCTCAACTACTATAAAGAATACATTACGGATTGGATGGAAAACTACGGTGCGCATTGCAGAATGGCGCTGTTTTATGAGAACCATGACAATCCCCGCGTAGTGTCAAAGGTGAACCCCGACCCTCAGTACAGAACTGTACTAGCAAAGCTGCTCGCGACAATGCTCCTGACGCTCAAGGGCACTCCGTTTATATTCCAGGGACAGGAACTTGGAATGATCAATAGAGATTTTTCATCGATGGGCGAGCTGCGTGATGTTGAGAGTCTCAACTATTATACTGAGCTTAAAAAAACCATGAGCGAAAAGGACGCTTTTGAAAAGATTTTGGCAGGCAGCCGTGACCATGCGCGTGTTCCGATGCAATGGACGGACGGGGCTAATGCGGGCTTTTCGGAAGCCGAACCGTGGATAGACGGCGGACGTGACTGTGAAATCTGCAACGCGTCGGCACAGATTGGAGATGAAGACTCTGTGCTGAACTATCACCGGACGCTAATAAGACTTAGGAAAGAGCACGCTGCACTTGTTTACGGGGACATCAGCATCGTCAACAAAAAGGAAACGGATCTGTTCACCTACTGGCGCACAGACGGAGATGAGAGCTTCTATATCGAGTGCAATCTTGGAAGCGAAATGAAAAAGCGAAAAGACATCCTTCCAAATGCTTCTCGTATACTTGGAAATTACTCGGACGCTCCTGAAAAGCTGCTCAGGCCCTATGAAGCGGTCATCTGGAGGGTAGACCGGAACAGCTAAGCACTACAAGCGAATATATAAAGCGCGCGCCGGACTAATCATCCGGCGCGCGCTTTTCTCATATAGTGCTTATTTTGTCAAGCTGTCAATTATATCAACAAGCTGTCCTATTTCGGGTTTTGTTATTTGCTCATCCGCGCCAAGCTCTTTGCCCTTGATGCGCATTTCTTCACTGATTAAGGACGAGAAAATCACGAGAGGAATATGTTTTAGTTTTTTATCGGTTTTTACGAGTTTTGTAAGCCTGTGCCCGTCCATCAAGGGCATTTCAATATCCGTTATTATACATGACAGCTCACTGTCGATATCATTCTCACTGTCACGCAGTTCACACAGATAGTCCCATGCTTCCTGTCCGTTATTAACCTTTACCGTCTGATTATAGCCAGCTCTATGAAGTGATTCAATGAGCATTCTTGATAAAAGCATCGAATCCTCGGCTACTAATATATGTTTTTCGTTACGGTTGCGATTACCGAGGTCAGAAATCTCTAAGACATTCAAGCCCTTTTCGGGGCATATCTCAGCAATGATGGCCTCAAAATCAATTATCGTTATGAGCTTTTTTTCATGCTCTACGATTCCGGTTGCGACGCCCTCTTTGCCGCCAAAAATCACGGGATCAGGCTTTTTCATTTGAGTGCATGAAATTCTATCGATTCCAACAACAGTATGCACATGAAAAGCGTATTCGCTGTTGTTAAAACCCGTAATGATGAAAATGTCCCGCTCAGGCTTATCGGCCTCTGCAAGACCCAAAAAAGCAGGAAGGTTTATCACAGTCAGAACCTTATCTCTGGGCTTGAATATCCCTTCAATGTATTCGTTTGACTTTTGTATATGCACTAAGGGTTCGGTTTTCATTATCTCACGGACCTTGGCAACGTTGATACCGAACAACTGACTGCCAATTGTAAACTCCATGATTTCCAGTTCATTAATGCCTGATTCCAGAAGTATTTCCGGCTGCTTACTTTCATTCATATACAATTGACCCTTCCTAATAATTAATCTGAACGATTATTCCGATATTATCTGCTTCTCAGAATGACCATTCGCCCATATTTACGGACTTTACTTTCATAATGCCATCTTCGGAATCAAAATAAACCGTTCTTCCGTAATTCTTCCCAGTGTCTTCTGCGACAACTGGAATGCGGAGCCTAGTAAGCTCTTGCTTTACTGCGAGCACATTGCGCTCACCAATACCGGCAAGAGATAAATTGTTTAGGTTGCTGAACATCTGGGCACCGCCTGCAATTTTCGCCCTTATGCGGATTTTCATAGCGCCACTTAACAGCATTTTTTGTAAAAGAATTTCGATCGCTGTATCAGCAAACTTTTCACGAACCGTATTGGAATTCGAAAAATCCGAAATAGTTGGCAACATAATATGAGACAGGCCGGCAATTTTTGAGATTGGGTCATAGAGGCAAATACCGACACACGATCCCAACGCATAAGTGACAAGAATATCGCCCTTTAGGGCAATATTAAGATCCGATATACCGACTACTATTGGTTTGCTCATGAATCCAGTCCTAAACTCTCCATAATTCTTTGCAGACTTTCAACTTCCGGAATCAGAAGAATGTGGCTGGACATATCTCTGTTCACATGGCCAAATTCGTCCTCAATCAAAATTATCTTGTCGCTGATGTTTGCGTAATAAATTGCGGGCACGCTCATCATGGCGCCTGCCATATCAAAGCACATGTTCGGAACAGATATATCTATTTTCAAACCTGTCAATGATGCAATCGCATTGACATATGAAGCCGCCATAATATTTCCGACTTCGAGGATTGCGCTTTGGCTCATGCTGTCAAGGCTGGACAGTTCGCTGAAATCTGTGCCTAAAAGAGAGTTCAGAACAGTATGAGCAAACTCCTTGTTAAGCAGAAACATCATCATTCCCTGAATGTCGCCTTTTAAGGAAAGCAGAATACCGACAAGAATCGTTTCCGGCCCGCCAAGATTTTCGACAGCCGCGTTATAGTCAAGGACTTTAATCGTCGGGACATTTATACTTACAGACCTTTCCAGCATATCCGAAAGAGCCGTTGCGGCATTGCCCGAGCCGATATTTCCGATTTCTTTCAGTGCGTCAAGCTGATATTCATTCAGATCTCCGTAATCTTTCAGAGCCATATACATTCCACCGTCCGTTCGTACGCTCAATGCCGAGAATTTGCATTTCAGCAAGAAACTAGCGTCTGAGCGAGTTTATAGTCTGCTCAACTTCATCGGCTGTCTGAACAACACGAGCGCTGAGCTGATAGCCTCTCTGAGCTGTAATAAGTGCAACCATTTCATCAGCTAGGGATACATCGGACTGCTCAAGATAACCCTTTAAAACGGTGTATTCATTCTTTTTGGCAGCTGTGGCCGTTCCGGTATAAGCATTGGACAGATAGCTGTTCGATGAAGCCGGAGTCAACGCCTCGGGATTTGTAAAGGTAAAAACACCGACATTATCAAGCATAGTGCCAATATCAGCATTGTTCGATTTCGAGTCTATTGTGGCTGTTACTTGTTTTCCGGATGAATCAAGCACATAGGCCCCGTTTTGGTTCACAAGATATGCGTTGCTTCCGGACAGGCTGAGTGAAAAAGAGCCGTCTCTTGTATATTCCTTCTGCCCGCCACTTTGAACGCAAAACCAGCCGTTTCCAGCGATAGCAAGGTCAAGGGAGCCCTGCGTTTCCATGACATCGGCTGAGCTCGGATCAATTCCGGTAAACACGGTGCGAACTCCGTTTCCGACAAGCACGGGATTTGCCTCTTCATTCATCTTTGTTGCCAATAGCTGGCTAAAGGCGGTTCTTTGGGCTTTATATCCGGTAGTACTACAGTTAGCAATATTATTTCCGATTACATCCATGCGCTCCTGATAAGCGACTAAACCCGATGCTCCTGTATAAAACGCTGCTCTCATTGCCCTATAACCTCCTTTATATCGCGGCTAAGGTCTGCGCCGCTTTTCGATTAAGCGAATCAACTGTTGTTAACGCGGAGCTGCAGCTCTGAAACGCCCGCTGTGCCGCAACAAGATTTGTGAGCTCCACATTCATGTTAACATTTGATTTTTCCAGACTGTTTTGTATCAGTAGATAATTTGCAGATATTGGCGCGGCGCCGCTAAATGTGAACAGGCCGCTTTCCGTTCTTTCTAATGTTCCGTAATCTGCTGGAGAAGTGACAAGAATTTTCCCAAGCATAGCCCCCGTCAGGCTTGATACAGTGCCGTCAGAAGCTATCTCAACGCTTGTCCCTGAGGCTTTTATATATCCGCTCGAGCCTTGAACACGGCCGACCCCGGGAAGAACCAGATAGCCCTCTGTATCCAAATCAAAGCCACCGTTACGGGTCAGATATGTCGTACCGTCTTCTCCGGTAATGTTAAAAAAGCCGTCGCCGTTAATTGCAACATCCAAGCTGCGGTCCGTAGCTTCAATCGTTCCGGGCTGTAACAGGGTCTTTCCGCTGTCGATGGTGACCATCGGTGAGCCAATGCCGTCTCCCAGAATTTTTCGCCCGCCATTGCTCAGAACCGACATCATTTCCATCTCAAAAGCTGAATAGACTGATCTTTCAGTGCGGAATCCGGCAGTCTCCGAATTTAACAGGTTGTTGCCTATGATGTCGATATTCTTCTGGTTTGCTTTTATACCGGACGCTATAGTATAATAACCGCTTAAAATTTTAACCGCCTCCGATCACGAGTTAACATTTTTTTCTGGAACCAAAATCCTTCATCGCTTCAGTCAATGCATCAAGCGTTTTGCTTCTGATTTGCGAAACACGCTGCTGGGATATATCAAGCACCTCTCCGATTTCCCGAAGGTTCAAATTCTCATAGTAATAGAGTGAAATCACCTGTTTTTGCTTTGGGGGCAGCTTGCTTATTGCGTCCGCCAGAGCATCAAGCATTTCCTGCTGCAGAATGTTGTCCGATATATCGATATCCGATATCAAACCGGTGTTTTCTGTTATACCACTATATGTATTCTCCAATAACTCCTCAAATGAAACAGTTTCGACAACAGTTATTTCAGAAATTAAATTATTTAGCTGTTTTTCGGTCATTTCGAGGTGATCTGCAAGCTCCTTGTCTGTAGGTTCGCGCAATAATGCCTGCTCAAGGTCAATCCTGCCCTGCGATATTCTCTTCCTCGCCTCCCAAACGCGATTCGGAAGCCAGTTTTGTTTTCGCAGATATTTCAATATCGAGCCTCTGATTCCCATATAGCTGTAGGTATCAAAGCTCGCTCCGCGAGACGGGTCGTAGCGCTCAATACAGTCAATTAACGCCATGATGCCCTGATTGAAAAAATCATCGAAGGGTATATTGGAGAGAAGAATCGAACGCATACTGTAAATCGCAATATTTACATACTGCAAATAGTGCATTACGAGCTGATTGCGCAGCTCGACATCTCCCGTTTCCTTATACCTGAGCATAACTTTTTCCGGGTCCTCGATTTTTATTTCTTTTATAAATCTGCTTTCGTTATTAGACATAGCCACCTCCTAAGAGAGAATGCACGTTCATATTTTAATAACTCCCAGAGACTGTACCTGTACAGAAGGATCCAGGTCGTTAAAAGATAAAACCGTAATTTTTGGATAAAACTGATCTAACAGCTTTTTGTAATAAACCCGGACAACTGGCGAAGTCAGAATTATAGGTTCCTGAACCAGCTTGCGCATTTTTTCGACCTGTTCCTTTGTTCCCGCCATAATCTTCTGTATTATTTCCGGTTCCAGCGTCAGATAAGCACCGCCATCAGTGCGTTTTATATTTTTGAGGATAGAATTCTCAATCTCGCCGTCCAGCGTCAGAACTTTCATATGTGCGCCTGAGGAAAATCTGCTAGTAATCGTACGCTTTAAGGACTGCCTGACGTATTCAGTAAGCATATCCGTGTCTTTAACCTTCGGTGCATAGTCAGACAAAGTTTCAAGAATCAGCTCCATATCGAGTATCGGAACGCCTTCGCGGAGCAGATTTTTAAGTACATGCTGAAGATCGCTAATTGATGCGAGTTCGGGTATGGTTTCATCGACAATGCTCACGCCTTGTTTTTTCAGGTTTTCAAGCATATGCTTGATTTCCTGCCGGCTCAGCAGCTCATGGGCATGGCGCTTAATCAGTTCGGACAGGTGTGTAATTATAACTGAGGTCGGGTCGATAAGCGTGTATCCGTTCATTTCAGCGCGAAGCTTGTTGTCTTCGCTGACCCAAACAGCGGGCATCCCGAAGGCCGGCTCGGTGGTTTCAATGCCGTCCACCGCGTTTTCCGGCGCAAGGTCATCCGGAATTAGGCCCAGATAATAATCCACCAAAACCTCACCGACGGCGATTGATTCCCCTCGGAGCAGAATCTCATACTGATTTGGGTTAAGGCGGCTTGAGTCCTTTAACCTGATTGAGGGTATGACCATACCCATTTCGTCCGCGAACTGCTTTCTCAGCATAACGATGCGGTCAAGAAAATTCCCGCCGCTTTTTTCATCAACTAGAGGCAGCAGACTATATCCGACCTCGACTCCTATAGCATCGACACTTAATAGGCCATAGATATTATCCATGTTTTTATAATAGCTGACCTCGCTTGTAATCTCCTCGACCTGCTCTGGACCGATTACTTCCGCCTTGATTGCCTCCCTGCCGCGGCGCAGCAGGTTTACGCCAAGCGTCAGCAGAAGCCCCGACATTATGAGTATCTGTAAAGGCGGAAAACCGATTATCATTAGAGCGGGCATAACACATCCGGCAATTATGAGAACTCTCGGCTGAGATGTGAACTGCTTTAAAACTTCACTGTTGAGGTCTCCCTCGGATGCTGATCTCGTTACGACCATACCGGTTGCAATTGAGATCATAAGCGCGGGGATCTGGCTCATGAGGCCATCGCCGACCGATGCGACCGAATAAGTGTTTACAACATCGCCGAAGGCTCCGCCCTTGACCAGACCGACAGCCAGACCGCCGATGAGGTTAATAAGGGTGATTATTATCGATATTATCGCGTCGCCTTTGACGAATTTTGAGGCGCCGTCCATCGAACCGAAGAAATCCGCTTCACGCTGAATCTTTTCTCTGCGTGTTTTTGCCGTGCCTTCGTCGATTATCCCAGAGCTTAAATCGGCGTCTATTGCCATCTGCTTGCCGGGCATTGCGTCCAGCGTGAATCTAGCAGATACCTCGGCAACGCGTTCAGCGCCCTTTGTAATGACGATAAACTGGACGAGAACGATGATGAGAAAAATGACCAGACCGACAATTACATCGCCACGAATAACGAATTCACCGAAGGTTTTGATTACCTCGCCGGCATATCCGTCTCTTGTGAAGATTGAGCGTGTAGATGAGACGTTTAGTCCCAGTCTAAGCAGCGTCGTCATAAGAAGGAGAGACGGGAATATCGAGAACTGGAGGGGCTCCTTTATGTACATCGTCATCAGCAGGATTATGAGCGATATAGTCAGGTTTAGAATGAACAAAAAGTCAAGTATTGGCGTTGGAAGCGGGACAATCAGCAGCGCTATTATCAGGATGACAAATACCGCGACACTGTTGTTAAGAAATTTAAAGCTCATCCTATTTCAATTCCTTTTTCTTAAGGCTATATACAAATGCCAGTACTTCTGCCACTGCTTTGTAGAAACGTTCCGGTATTTCTCTGTCAAGATCAACGGATTCGAAAAGTGCACGAGCCAGCGGTTTATTTTCCACGACGTGAACGTCATTTTCCTCGGCTACGGCAATTATTCGTAGAGCAAGGCTGTCAATTCCCTTTGCGATAACACGAGGCGCTTTATTTTTTTCCTGGTCATATTTAATTGCAATGGCATAATGGGTCGGGTTTTTTATAACGACATCTGCTGTCGGCACGCTCTGCATCATGCGTCGTTTTGCGCGTTGCTGCTGCATCGACCGAATATGGCCCTTAATCTGAGGATCTCCTTCTGTCTGTTTGTACTCGTCTTTAATCTCCTGTTTGGACATGCGAAGATTCTTTTCGTATTGCCACCATTGATACAGATAATCAGCACCCGCAACGAAAATAAAGGCTATTCCAGCCTTTGTGACGATTGACATGATTATCGAACCAGTCTTTGTGAGCGACTGTCCGAAGGTCATATGCATCATCTGCGGCATGAGGAAAAGCTCGCCTTTGATTACAGAATATATGACATATAAAATTATGCTTATTTTTATGAGCGATTTTAAAAGCTCCACAAAGCCGCGCATAGAAAAAATTTTCTTAAGCCCCTTCATCGGGTTTATTCTTTCGGCCTTAAAGGAAAACGCCTTAGCCGAAAAAAGCATCTTGGTCTGAAACATAGTTGCAATAATGGCAACCATGCCGCAGACAAGCAGCGGAATAGCTGCTACTTTCGCAAAAACTATCAGTAGGTTTATAAATATTTTGCCAAGCTCGCCGTATGTAAGCTCCGATGTCGAAGAAGCAAGCGTGCTGAAATACTTGATACTTTCCTCCAGCGTTCTCATAGCTGCCGGCATCATAAGTTTTAGACTATAGAATGTCGCCAGAAGTGTAAATATGGTGATGACTTCCTGGCTTAGAAATACATTGCCTTTCTTTCGCTCGTCTTGTTTTCGTTTCGGGGTTGCTTTTTCAGTTTTTTCGCCAGCCACAATATCCCCCCCAAAGCGCCAGTTGTTGCATCATACTCTATTTAATGACACCTATCAGGTTCTGCATCGACACAAAAATTTCGTTTATGTATGACTGGACAAATTCCGTTATAGGTAATGCAAATAAAAACAGCAACCCCAGTCCAAGAAGGATTTTAAACTGGAAATTTATCGAGAACACGTTGATTTGCGGAATAAGCTTCATAAGCACACCCATTCCGATTTCAAGAACAAACGATGCGGCTAAAAACGGAAGCGCAAGGTGCATAATTAAAGCGAAAGCTGATACAGACTGGGTGCAAATAAAGCTGCCGACATCGGCACCGAAGTTAAATGCCCCGATTCCGACAAGATCAAAAGTCGAAACAATGAGCTTAACAAATATCAGGTGGCAGTCCGTAATAAAAAAATAGACAACGAAAAATAATTGAAAAAGACCGCCCGAGAGTGAGGTCTGAATATTGGTTGCCGGATCAAATACCTTTGCCATCGAAAGCCCGAAGCCCATATCGATAATGTCGCCGGCAACAAACACCATATAATAGTAAATTTGAAAAACGGCTCCGAAGCAAATCCCGGCAAAGAGCTCTTTTATCAAAGCGAAAGCCAGCGAAAAGCCCTCGATTCCGCTCACGGCATCCGCTGGTACAGTCGGGATAATCAGCAGAGATAAGCCTAGAACAAAGGCAATTCGAAACTGTGTGGGGATGTTTTTGCGATTGAGAAGCGGATTAAAAAATATCATTCCGCCCACTCTGACAAAAACCAGAGCAAAAATGTTTATATCATTAATACTTAGGCTAAGCATATTTACAGCCCGCTCATCAGATTAACGAGAGAAACAAAGAAGTTAGAAAGATTAGTCAGCATCCATGATCCCAAGACTATGAGGAGAATCGCAATCGCGACTATCTTCGGCACAAAGGTCAGAGTCTGCTCATGGATCTGCGTTGCCGCCTGAAATATTGAAATGATAAGTCCTACTAATATGCTAACAATAAGCAGAGGCGCAGAGAGCTTCAAAATAAGCCATAATGCATCTTTAAATACTGTCAAGGCTTCCCCTTGTGTCATGTTTTCAACTCCGATTGCTTTGAATTTACGAAAAACGTTCAGTAATGGAAGCTTTTTATGAGCATCTCCATTATCAGGCTCCAGCCGTCAACAACAACAAAAAGCATGAGCTTGAACGGCAAAGAAATAGTCGTCGGCGGCAGCATAACCATACCCATTGACATAAGCGTACTCGCGACGATCATATCGATTACAAGGAAAGGGAGGAAAAGAAGGAAACCGATTAAAAAAGCTCTTTTCAATTCGCTCGTTATAAAAGCCGGTACTATAACCTGAAGTCCGAGCTTTTGAAGCTCGGCCGTGTTAACCTCGGTTATAGTATTATCCTTATCCGAAATAGATAAAAACAAATTTAGGTCGGCTGTTTTTGTCTGTTTCAGCATAAAGACCTTTAGCGGAACCTGTACAGTTTCGAATGCTTGCTCCTGAGTTATTTCGCCCTTTGAATACGGCGAAATTGCGGTGTTATTCATTTCCGTAATGGTCGGGAACATAATAAACAGCGAAAGAAACAGGGAGAGCCCGATAATAACCTGATTCGGGGGCGTCTGCTGCAAGCCTAGCGCATTTCTCAAAAACGAAAAAACAATGATGATTCGGGTAAAGCTTGTCATCATGACGAGCAGAGAGGGTGCAAGGGCAATAAGCGCAAATGTAAACAGCAGCTTGAGGCTGTCCATTGTGTTGCCCTCTCCGTTTGTGTTCAGTGTAAAATCAACCGTCTTCGCGAAAGCCCGTGACGATAAAAGGATGCAGAAAAGCAGTAACACCAGTCCCATTAGGAGCGATTTGAGCCACATTTTTCTGTTGTTATGTACTTTTTTCGAAGCGGGGGTAATAACAAGAGTCTGTGAATCCATTAGTTTTCTTCTCCATCGTCGGGTCTTTTGAGTTTGCTTTTAATAACGTTGCGAAAAGTCGTAATGAAGTCATTGGGCGAAGCTTGCTCTGTTTCGGAAGCAGATACAAACTGCTCGGCGTCAAGTTCGCTCAGAAGAGTAAATTCATTGGACGTAGAACCTATAAAGAAGGCTTTCTCTCCAACCTTGACAAGAAGCAGCGATCTATCCTTGCCGATTACAGTGCTGTCGATTACGGTAATATTTTTTGAAAGACCATAATTAGGTTTATAATGCTTTCCAACATATTTCGACACAAAATACGCCGCAGCAAAAACCGCAATCATTAGAACTATCGTGCCAATTATAGATAATACTTCCGACCAGCCATTCAAGCTCTCGTCACCCCTTGCTCAGTCTTTTTGTTAGAGCGGTAAAATTTTATTTACGGTCTGGATAATGCGTTCCGCCTTGAAGGGCTTAACGATAAAGTCCAGCGCTCCAAGCTTGATAGCTTCCATGACCATTGCTTCCTGCCCCATAGCAGAGCACATGATGATTTTTGCGTCAGAGTCTGTCCCTTTAATCTGCCGCAACGCTTCTATCCCGTCTACATTGGGCATGGTAATATCCATTATGACAAGATCCGGCTTTTGCTCCTTGTAAATATCAATTGCACGCTGTCCATCTTCTCCCTCAATAAAGTCGGTGTATCCTGCCTTTGAAAGGTGGGTCTGAACCATCTTCCTCATAAACCCTGCATCATCGACAATCAGAATTTTATACATTGCCCGTTCCTCCTAAATGATTACTTATTGTTCTTTTCAATGGAATCTATTAGTTCCTTTGTTCCTACTATTTCAGTAATGCGGATTCCGAAATTATCACCTACAACAACTACATCGCCATACGCAATCAGCTGCCCGTTCACTACAATCTCAGCGGGAGAGCCCGTCTGCCTGTCGAGCTCGATAACAGAGCCCTGCCCCAAATCAAGCACATCTTTTATCTTTTGCTTTGCTCTGCCTATTACAACCGACACCTCAAGCTGGACGCCCAAGAGCAAATTCATGTTTGAACTATAGACTGCCGCCGCCTGTCCCAACTTTTGGGAAAAATCCGGGAATTCCGGCTGTTTAACATTCAATGAAGGCATAACATAACGCGGATTTTGTTGTTCAGGATATTGGTTGTATTGCCCATTAGGGTACTGCCTTGCAGGTGCTTGTCCATAAGGCGGCTGGGGGTATGGCTGCTGATATTGCGTATACTGCATAGCCGGATCAACTGGCGGCTGAAAGGGCTGCTGATACGGATATGCGTTCGGCGGCTTCACCGGCGAGGGCGGATACTGCGGGTCGTTAGGTACGCTCGGCGGCCAGTAATCTGGAATCTGCGGCGGCGCCTGTGGGGGAATTTGCTGCGGCGACGTAGGCGCTTGCTGATATGTCTGTTCCGGCTGAGGAGGAATTTGCTGAGGCCGGGGAATAACCGGATTCTGGCTCTCAGCCGCTGGTTCCTGGTACGGTTCCGCGGAATCAGTTATCCCACCATTCACAGCCTCGACTATAGCTCTCGAAAGGCCAAGCGGAATAACGCAGCTGAAGGTTGTATCAAGCGTCTCTTTAATTGTCATTTTGAATGAGATTGCAACAACATTTTCAGCCTGGTCAATGTTGTCAAAAATAATTTTCGTGTCACTTGAACTGTCGACGAGAATTGCCTGCGGTGTAGAAATATTGATTGTTTGATTTATCATTTCCGACATCGCTGTAGCTGAAGACCCCATCATCTGGTTCATTACTTCACAGGCCGCGCTCATACTCATTTCATCAAATTCAAAATCATCGGTATTGGTATAGTCGTTGCCCATCAGTAAATCAAGTATAATTCCCATGTCTTTGCGTCGTATCACAATGACATTTGTACCCGACAAGCCCTCTATATAGTTGATTTTTACGACAATTGCAGGCTCGAACTCGGAGAAGTCCACATTTTGAAGCTGATCTTGAGCTATTTGAGGCGTTGTAATCACAACTTGCCGCTCTAGCATAGTTGAAACAGCGGTTGCAGCCGCGCCCATACTGATATTCATGATTTCTCCTATTGCGTCGAGCTCGTCGCTGGTCAGTACTTTTTTATCCTTTTTCACCCATTATCCCTCTCTTCTGTCATCTAATATGCTCTCCGTATTAACAATTTTTAAAGCCATTTTAGAATCAACTTCGCCGAGTCTCGCTTTATAGCAGGGAATTCCTTCTACGCTTACCGAAATATCTTCGTTTATTCTCTTATTAAGGAAAATAACATCATTGACTTGAAGGTGTGCTATTTCTCCCAGGCTCATAAGGCAGTCGTCTAAATGTGCTTCAAGATTTAATTCTGATTGCTTCAGATAATCAAAAACCTTGTCACGCTTTTGCTTTTCCTTTGCAGCATCCTGTTTCTTTGAAGAGTGGTTGTATTTTACGGATAGACTGTTTATCAGTTCCTCAAGGTTTTCAGCTGGCATACAGATGTTTGCCGAAGTTTTGCAGAACTCGTCGTCAATATCAAATGTGACTATCACAACTACGTCCTGGGGTGCAAAAGTCTGAACAAATCTTCCATTAGTTTCAATAGTCAAAAAGCGTGTTTGAAGTGGAAAAAAACTGCTCCATGCTTCCTGCAAATAAAATGTGATCCTGTCCATAACCAGGTTCAAAAGCGACAGTTCAATCTCTGTGTATTCGCGGTCCAATGTGGCAAGTTCTCCGTTCCCGCCCATCTGCCTATCTATCAGCAAATATCCAAACACAGTTGAGAACTCAATCATCATTGTTGTTTCGCCATAGGCACTGCCCTCAGGCAGAAACGAGAATATTCCTATTAAAGTGCTGTCCGGAAGCGCGTTTGTAAATTCATAAAACCGCTGCTCTTCAATCTGACTAATTGATACTTCACAGCTGCTTCGGAGAACACTGGTGAAATAGGAGGACATCATTCTGGAGTAATTCTCGTACAGGTTGTTCAGAGATTTTAGCTGGTCCTTGGTGAACTTTTTAGGAGACGAAAAATCATATTCTTTGATTCTCTGCTTTGATTCGGCCTGCTGTTTTTGAACGTTACCCGAACGCATTTGATGCAGTAATTCGTCTATCTGACTTTGTGACAGCGCTTCTGCCATAATGAAACTCAACTCCTTTGTCTACGCGGACACATTTTACGAAAAAAGTTAATTAGTCGTATGGTGAAACGTCGGTCTGAATATCGGGGCTAAGGCTTCCCTTCCCGCCGCTTACACTCGGCGGTTCAGGGGATTGTCCCGCGGCAGCGCTCGACGAATCAGGCGGCGCCGGGGAGGTTTTAGAGGTATCTGTGCCCGTCGCTGCCAAACCGTAATCCGAATTATCAACCATACTGTAGATCTCTCTCAGGTCGGAATAGGGATCGAACGAAATATCGCTGTTTTCTCCGATAATCACTATTTCAACTCTCCGGTTCTCCATTCGGCCTTCCTCAGTATCGTTTGAAGCAATCGGCATGTTCCTGCCATATCCGAGCAGAAGCATCTTTTTGGGGTTCAACTGCTTTTCATCCTCAAAAAACTTTGCGACTACCGCGGCTCTTTCGCCGGAAAGCATCCAGTCCGATACAGTGGAATTAGAATTATCGGGTACCGTTGCCGTATGGCCGCATATGGAAACGAGGTTAATCATCGATTCGTATTCCTTGATGCCGTCACCAATAAACGAAATTACCTGCTTGCCCCCTGACCGCATTATGTACTTATCCGGTTCAAAAAAGACCGAGCTGTCAAACTTGATAAATATTACCTGGTCCTTTTTATTTACGCTGACGGTATCGGCCATCCCGTTTTCCTCGACATACTCGCTAAGTTTCTTGTATAGGTCGTTCATCGCCTGTGCTGCCTCTTCGGCCTGCGCATCCGTAAGCGTTTCTTCAACATCTGCGGGGTCTACGACAGGGTTTGTTATCTCATCAATAACTTCCTGAGGGAGATTGGAAAAGGATCTGATGAAAGCGTTGTATTTTTCCTGATTTACTGAAGACATACTAAGCAAAACAGCAAAAAAGGTCAGCAGCAACGTAACCATATCCGCATAGGTATTCAGCCAAGAATCTCCGCCGCCTTCACCGCCGCCTCCTTTTTTTCGTTTCATAAGAGCCTCCATCTATTTCACACAGCCGCATTGTTTCACAAGTAGAATCTTTAGGTTTGTGTCTATATCATGCGGTTGAAGTCTAACTAAGCAATTCGGGGTCTAGACAGCTATTTGAGGAATGTGAAAGAAAAAGTATAAATGAAAGTACAAGCCTCTATGTGTTATTTCTTTTCCTTTTCCTTTTTCTTCTTCCCAGCTTTACTACTTGAAGGACCTTCTCCGCCTTCCTTCGAGCCAAGGGCTTCCTGCCGATATTCAGGCAGTAAATGTGTCAGCTTTTCGTGTATTAGTTTCGGGTTTTCACCGGACTGTATTGCCTGTACGCCTTCATACACAATCTGCATGCACAAGTATTCCTCGTCATGCCTTACGCGAAGTTTATTTGAAATCGGAGCAAAAATAACATTTGCAAGTAGAGAACCATAAAAAGTCGTTACCAGCGCAACCGCCATATTCGGGCCGACAGATGAAATGTCTTCTAGATTTTTAAGCATATTGATAAGTCCGATTAGAGTTCCTATCATACCGAATGCAGGAGCAATCTGCGCACCTTTATCATAGAATGAACGTTCCTGTTCGTGCCGCCCCTCGACACTGTCAGCCCATGACTCCATCTGGGATTTAACCTTCTCGGGGTCTGTTGAGTCGACTATCATTTGCAGGCTGTTTTTCAGATAAGCGTCATCAATAGAGTTTGCATCCTCTTCCAACGCGAGCAGACCGTTGATTCTCGCCTTTTTTGCGCAATCGACAATTTTAGTTATGTATTCTTCTGCGACGAATTCCTGCGGCAAAAAGATTATGCGTAAGTGCTTTGGAATTCTTGTGAATTGACTCAGCGGAAATGAAAGCATTAGTGTGGCGAACGTTCCGCCTATTACTATTGCTACGCTTGGAAGATCCCAAAAGCTCTTAAGGCTTATAGTAAGGATTTTGTATCCTCCGCCCTCGTCAGCAGGTGCTTTGGTGAGTATTATCCCCATTACAGTCAAGGCTATTGCTAGTACAAGCCCTACGACAGTCATAATATCAAGTTTTCTTTTCATTATTAGAAAAGCCCTCTTTCTTACCGGAAGTGATGCTAAAAGTCTTTTTTCAGAGCTATTACTCCGTTTGTTTGCCTTCGAAATTCGATTACCTTTGCAACAACTTCCATCATGGACTCTTTTACTATAAAATAGTTTTTACTCGTAAGTCTGATCGTAGTGTCAGGCATTTCTTCAATCGTTTCAATCAGATCGTCGTTAAGGGTAAACGGGATATCATTAAGTTTGGTTAATATGATCATCGCGGCCTCCCAAAGATTTTGGTTAATAGTCAGAATGTGTCCTTTAACTGATTAATTTATAATACAGTTTTATCAATTTACAACATTTGGTAGATTGTATTGGGAAAAATTACTTTCTCACTGCGGAGTTTTAAAGCAATTTTAAATTATGCTTGCCTCTGACGACGGTAAAAACCGTCGTCAGAGGCACTTCGGTCAGCGTTTAAGATTTATTAGTTCCTCAAGCATAGTGTCTGAAACGGTTATGATGCGCGAGTTAGCCTGGAACCCGCGTTGAGTGGTGATCATTTCCGCAAATTCGGATGAGAGGTCAACGTTGGACAGCTCCAGCGTGTTGCTCTGCAGCTCGCCCGTTCCGCTTGAACCGGGGTTGCAAAGTATAGGTTTACCGGAGTTTGTGGTCTGCGTAAAGTAATTGGAGCCCTTCATCTGAAGACCTGCCGGATTGGCAAAATTTGCGAGAGAGATTCTTCCAGCCGTAACAGTTCCCAGATCAGCGTGTGTTACGGAAAGTACACCGTCAGATCCAATCGCGATGCTTGTGAGCTGGTCTAGTGTGACGGCGCCGCCCTTTGTGCCGCCTACCAAGCTAAATGAAACGGATGAGAGTCCGAGTTCATTTGACTGTGTCGCCGGACTTACTGTAAGCGAATCTCCCATAGCTAAAGCATTTAAGACAGTGACGTCGGGAGTTCCGTCTAAATCCGTGTCGACATTCAGATCGGGTACGCCATCGGTGTCAGCATCACCCACCTGAGTGACAAGCTGACTGAAATCCGGATTTGTTACTTCGATATAATCTCCGGCTGAACTTTTTAGTAATAGAGACTTTGCAAGCTCTCCGTCCTTCAGAACGCCTGAATATGTTTTTGCTCCCACAGTCATCGAAATTGTCCAGAACGCTGGATTGCCGCCGCTTGCTGCGGTATAGGCAGCTGTAAAATCGGAAGGGTTCACTGTACCGCTTCCTGTAAAATCGCTGCTTGTACCGTTAATTGTCATCAAGCCTCCGAATATCGGATCTCCTGTGATCGTTCCTTCCGTAACACTGTAATCGGTTCCGCAGATTTCTTTGCCTGTAAGTCCGCCGGCTGGGAATTTGGTGGCCGCGTCTGGAGCCGCAATATTGAATGAGCCTGCCGCATGCGCTTTGCCGCCGTTTGCTTCGGTTATCGCTGCGTTTATCGCAGCGTTAATTGAGGCAATATCGGTGAATTTCTCGGTACTGCTCAGCTTTACGGTTACAGTTCCCGTAGTGGAAATAGTCGCCGTCGCTTTTTGTCCGGCAGGAAGATCATCGCTTGAACCGATTGCTATTGAGATGTTTCCGCTTTCGGTTGCGTTCGATGCTGTAATAGTATATTTGATACCGTTTATTGTAACATCCGCCTTTGAAGCTGCCGACGGTACCGCGCCAAGGTTATCGATTTTGATTTTTTCGGAAGCGGCAGCGCCGTCTGCCTTCGCGGCGCCTAGAACGAAGTTTCCGTTTACATCGGTCAGGTACCCGTTCGCGTCATAGTCAAGCAAACCTGCCTTTGTATAAAAAATGTTACCGTCAGCATCCATGACCTGGAAAAAGCCTTCGCCTGTAATTGCCACATCGAGTCCATAGCCTGTTGACTGCATACTGGACTGCGACATCTTGGTCTGAATCGCAGCAAGCTGTGAGCCATAGCCTATGCTTGACGGGTTTGTGCCTCCCTTGCTGGCCGTGCCCGCAGTTGCGCTGGCAACCGTCTGGTAAAACACATCGCTGAAAACTGCGCGCTGGGATTTGTAACCATAGGTGTTGACGTTTGAAATGTTGTTTCCGATAACGTCCATCTTGGTTTGGTGAGCTTTAAGACCCGCCACACCTGAATATAATGCTCTGTTCATTTTGATCCCTTTCTTGGAACCGCACCTACTGCACCCGTCAGTCATTCGGGGTACTATAGCCTCCTCAAAAGGTCCGGCTAGATTATTACGGTTCCGTCAATATTTGTGAATACGTTTCCTTTCATGTCGCTGCTGTCAACCGCAGTTATTACTGTGTTGTTCGGAATATTGACCAAAAATGCTGTGTTTCCGACAAGGATTAGTGGCTCTTCCAAATTCTTTTCGCTCGCCATTTTGACACCCTCATTAAGACGGCTCAAATTCTCGTCGGTAAGCTCAATATTGTGGTCGATAGCCCTTTTGACAGCGTGCTTTGAAAAGTTTACCTCGCTGTTATTGCGAAGCATTTCTGTGAGGATGCTTTTGAAGCTGTCTTTATCCGCAGCATCGTTAACATCCTTGTCAACTTTCTGCGTCTTCTCTATGAGGGGATTTCCCGAAACGATGGGGAAATTGATGTTCAAGCGCATATCGTCCATGATATTTGCTCCTTCTTAAGCATTGTCATTTGTTTGTTACTACTATCGTCGGCTTATATACATACTTGTTTCCGTCTGCGTCCTGAACCAGCACGTTAATGTAATAGGCCTGACCTTTTTCTAGTCCTGTGATGGTTTCTTTTAGTAGCCCCGTTTGATTTGCAGCCCCATACACGGTTCCTTTTTCGACGTCTGTAACAGTATTGAACGGTCCTTCCTTTGAGTAATAGACGGAATACTTAAGTCCGCTCGCTTCAACAGGATCTTCTGTCGGAACGCTCCAATTGATGGCCGCTGAGTCGCTCGTGACGGATGTTACTTTGAGGGGATAAGAAGATGGATCGAGCTTTGAATCGCTGCCGGAGTCATTTTTGATTTCCATTATTTCATCCAGACCATACTTCTTTCCGTTGACATACAAAACATAGTCATCGTCGACAAGAGAGACCTTTGAAACGGTTCCCGTTTCCGTGTCAAGCTCGCCGTTTGTAAATCTTGATGCAATAACGGTTTTGCCTACCAGAGACATTGCATAACCGGTTTTTGAATACGACGCCATTTCCTGCATCATCTGCATGTTAGATAGTTGCGTAATCTGATTCATCATCTCGCTGTTGTCCATGGGACTGTTGAAATCCTGATTCTGTATCTGTGTCACAAACAACTTTAGAAAATCCGAAGCCGTGAGCTTTGTTGTGCCGGTATTAGCTGTTGTAGTTGTTCTGCCGCTCGATGAGGACGCTAAAGCGCTGTTTACTGCTGCGCTCATGTATTTACCTCCTTTCACTTAGATGTAGGCGTCAAGCCTGTCGCTCGATTGAAATTTTAACTGTGCTACCTGCGACGACTCATAAACGTCATCCGCACTCTGATTGCCGGCCTGCGTTGATGCCGCCTGAGACATTTGCATGAAGCTCTGATGTCCCGCGAACTGTTGCCCTGCGAATTGCTGTCCTGTCATGTTGAACTGCTGCATTGACCCGCTTGCAGTTTCGTTTGTTGATACGACCGCATCACGTACTTCAACTTTCATGGGGGCGACCGCCGCTCTCAGTGCGTCGAGGTCATTGTTGATAAGCTTCGCTGTCTGCGCTTTCGCCGCTGTGATTGTCAGCGTCGTTTTTCCGGCTTCTTCAACGAGCTTGACTGTAATTTCCCCTAAAGCTTCCGGTTTAAGCTTGATTGTGAATTCGCTTTTACCTAAGGAAATGTTTTGCTTAATTCCGTCAGTGATCTGATCCAGAACCTTAGAATCAGCTGCATTACCGACGCTCTTGAACCGAATCTCAAAGGGCGCTGTCTTGTCTGTTTTCAAAAATTCGTTCTGGAGCTTGTCAACGTCGAGTTCGTCCTTATCGCTCTGCTGCTGCTGCAGATATTCTGAGAGCAACTCCTTAGCCTTGACGACCGCTTCCGATATTCCGCTTTGTACAGAACCCACTACGTCTTCTGTTACTTCAATGCCGACGTTTTTTAACAAAGTCTGCATTTCGTTCTTGCTCGAAAGACCGAGCAAATCGGTTAGCTGGGTCAGTACACTCGAAGAGATTGCTACATTCCCGGCATTGTCTGCGCCTTTGCCCACCAGGTTAAGTAAACCGGATATATCTGTTGGCTGTTCTGTGTAGCCCGACGGTGTTACGTTCGCTCCGGTTACATTGTCGGTCGTGCTATTGATGGCTCCTTCTGGAGTTTCCGATTTTGCAAGCAAGCTCATAAGGGCGACCGTATTTGTGGAATTGGCTGAGCTCAGAGCGGCACCTTCTCTTGGGTCCCCGCTTTGAAGCAAGCTCTGGAGAGCCGCTAAGTCGCGCGGCGAGCTTTGGAACAGGGCGGCAAGCTCGCTTAACTCAACAGTTCCGGTTCCCGAAGTGCTGTCCTGTTGCTGTGAGCTTTGCTCTTCAAGCTGCGGCAGAAGGCTCATAATAATTTGTAGAAACGGATCTATGAGCTCGGCGTTACCCTCGCTCTTCTTAAAAGCTCCCGACGGTTCCTTGTCGATTTTCTGTGGTTCGCGTGTTTTCATATTGACCATAGTACTTTGCATGTTTTTCACCTCCTTTCACAGCTTGGCGAAGAATTTCCCGCGGTTATCAGGCCGAAGTCTTTTCTATGCGGTAATTTTTCTTGCCATCTTATTATTTATTCCCTGCATGACTTCACTTTCAAGGGCTTTTGCTTCAAGAAGGCGATATTCTTCAAGCTGCTTTTCCTCAAGCTTATCCATGCCGGTTTTTTCCTGATAGATCGATATAACGACCTTGCGCTGAGCTTCAGCGATTTCCTCTGCTCTTTCCAGTTCAATAAGCAGTGATTCGATTTGTTTTCTGGTGCTTTCAATTAGATAATTGAGCGAAACAAGTTCCATCATTGAAACGCCCTCAGTCTGCTTAATCAGCACTTGCTCTGTTTTCTCGTCTTTGAACTTTTCCAAGGAGCAAATTTTCTCGGCTATATCATCCCTTTTTCTATTCAGGTTGCCGAGAATTTTCTTTTCCTTGTCCAGAATCTGCACTTTATAATTGCGGAGACGTTCCAAAGAGAATTCATATTGCTTCAAAGGTCAAGCCCTCCTATCTTACAGATTCAATCAGCAGTTTCAGCGTATCATCAAAATCCGAAGGTTCATCAACCTTCTGCGTTAAAAAATCATTGATGTTTTTTAAATGCTCCAGAGCGGTGTCAAGCTCCGAATTGTTTCCTGATTTGTATGCGCCAATCGATATCAGATCTTCATTTTCTCTGTAAACCGCGAGCATGCTCCGCAATTTGTTGGCGGCTCTTTTATGCTCAGGATCGGCAATTCCGGACATCAGACGGCTAAGGCTGTTAAGCACGTCAATTGCCGGATAATGGTTTTTGGCGGCGATTTTTCTTGATAAAATAATATGTCCGTCAATGATACTTCTGACAGTATCGGCAATCGGCTCATTTGTGTCGTCTCCCTCAACAAGCACCGTGTAGATACCAGTTATCGAGCCGTTTCTAAAATTTCCCGAGCGTTCAAGCAGTTTTGGAAGCTCGTAATAAATCGACGGAGTATAGCCTCGGGCGACCGGTGCTTCTCCTGTTGATAGCCCTATCTCGCGCTGCGCCATAGCAAAGCGCGTAAGCGAATCCATCATAAGCAAGACATCCAGACCCTGATCCTTGAAGTATTCTGCAATCGCCGTTGCGGTATGGGCACATTTTAATCTCATCAGAGCCGGTTGATCAGAGGTCGCTACAACGAGGACTGATCTTGTTATTCCTTCGGGTCCAAGGTCTCTTTCGATGAATTCAACAACCTCTCGTCCGCGCTCGCCTACAAGAGCGATAACATTGACATCGGCGCGAACATTTCTCGCGATCATACCCATAAGTGTACTTTTTCCGACGCCGCTGCCGGCAAATATCCCAATTCTTTGACCTTTGCCGATTGTCATAAGCCCGTCAATCGCTTTTACCCCAAGCTCCATCACTTCTGCTATGGGAGGTCGGGACATCGGATTTTCAGGATTTTTGGTTATCGACATCGCATACCCTTTTGGCAAATCGGGACCGCCGTCAATTGGATTTCCAAGTGGATCTATTGTGCGGCCTATTAAAGCATCTGATACCGGAACTGTAAGCTTTTCTCCCTTAGTCGTCACCGCACAGCCATAACCGATTCCCTGAACTTGCTGGAACGGCATAAGAAAGACTTTGTTCTCTGTGATTCCGACCACTTCTGAAACCACATCAGTTTGATTTTTATCGATATGTATCGTGCAAAGATCTCCAATACTACATTTCAGCCCTGTAGCTTCAAGAGTCATCCCGACGATTTTGTTGATTTTTCCCTCATGAGTCCGGAGATCGGACTGCTGAATGATTTTATAATATTTTTGCATTGATTCATGAATGGTTTGTTTCACAGCAGTTTTTTTCTCCCTGTTTTTCGCTACTCCTCATCAGCTTCCTTAAAGGCTTTTCTTAAATTGTTCGCCTGAACACTGATTGTGCTTACTATCGTTCCCTCATCGGTAGTGACACGGCAAGTATCATCCTTATCCGTGACCGTATAAACGCTGGTTCTTCCTTTGTATTCCGGCATTTCGAGTTCCTTTTTAACATAATCAACAAGTCCGACAAGGCGCTCGGAGAGTTCAACGTTTATCCATTCGGCATTCTTTACCGTTTTAATGTTCTGGAGAACGAGCTTTTTCAGTATGGCATCGTCGGCAGAGATTTTCTCAAGTATCATTTTCTCGGCAATATCGACAGCCATGTATTTCAGTTCATTGGTATAGTGCTCAATAAACTCCTCGTGCTTATGTGTCAGCTCATTCAGCAGCATCTGAACATCGGATATGCATTCCTTAAGCTCGCACTTTTTTTTATTCAGTGCATCGAAATATGCGCTTTGGGCAGCTGCCTCGGCTGCGGCTTTAGAAAGAGCTTCCAATTCCTTCTTGTAAATCAAGGAGAGAGCTTCCTTATCCGGTTCCTGTTCAATGCCAGCCGTGTTTGCAGCTTTTTTTGTTTGCTTTTTCGTTTCTGGCTGGTGCTCAAAGTCGCTGTTAGCCTCACCTTTCAAGTACTTATCAGAATTTATAGGATCTTTATCCGGTATTCCTGCTGGATTTGAATTAATCGCAATAGTATCACTTGGAGTCAAAAAAGCATCAGACGATATTTCTTCATCTTGTTCTGCCAAGAGGTTAATTGCATTACGCTTAATGTTGCCATCGGGAATGCGGACACATTCATCCTTCGAGACAAAGTTATGCCTCTTGTAAACATGTGCGCTATTCAATTATTGCATCCTCCGTTCCTCGAGATATCGTTATTTCGCCGCTTTCCTCAAGGATTCGAATCGCGTCGACAATTTTCTGCTGAGCCCGTTCCACATCCTTCATACGAACATTACGCAGGAATTCGATGTCAGAAAGTATATTTTCCCTTGCCCTGGAAGAAATGTTGTTAAGAAGCATTTGCTTGATCTCTTCGCTTGAGCCCTTTATAGCAACAGCAAGATCCTGCGTATCAACATTCCGCAAAACAATCTGAATAGTTGTATCGTCGAGATTCAGGATATCCTCAAATACGAACATCAGCTTTCTTATCTCCTCAGAAAGAGTAGGATTACTCTTTGAAAGCTCATCAAACACATACTTTTCGGTTGTGCGGTTTACATGATTCATAATATCTGCCACAAAATTGATTCCTCCGATTTCGGTCATATCCACCGAAACAACAGTCGAGAACCTTTTTTCAAGTGCTGCTTCAACTATCGAAACGATCTCCGGACTGACGCTTTCAAGCGTCGCAATCCGTCTAATTACATCGATTTGAAGCTTTTTGGGTAATTCAGATATTATTTTCGACGACTGATCAGCTGATGCATATGACAGCACAAACGCGATGGTCTGCGGATGCTCGTTTTGTATCATCATCATCAGGTTTTTATAGTTGGCCTTTCTGATGAACTCAAAGGATCTTGTTTGCATTGATTTTGAAACGCGGTCCATGTAGGATGTTGCCTGCTGTGCGCCAAACGCTTTTTCGAGAACATTCCTTGCGTATAGGATTCCGCCTTCCGAAATAACCTTTTGGGTGGTGCAAAGGCCATAAAAATCATCAACGATGTCCTGCATTTCGTCCGGAGATAATCTATCAAGCTTTGCGACTTCAATCGTCAGCGTTTCAATTTCGTCCTCAGATAAGTTTTTATAAACCGCTGAAGCCTGCTCGCTTCCCAAGGCAACAATAACAGCTGCAGCTTTCGTCAGGGATGTTATTTTTTTTGATGAAGATCTTGACATCGCTATTCCTCCTTAAGCCAAGTCCGGATCAGATTTGCGGCTATCTGGGGGTTGGTCTTGGTAAATTCGCGGACCTCTTCAACTATCGCCTCGTTCTTTGGGTCTATTTTCCCTTTTGCAACATCTTCAAGCGTTTTTTTGTAATTTTCTATTTCTGCTTGCTTGCGGCGGGCATCCTCCAGCTTTGCGCGCTTATCCGCCTCAGCTTTTACCTTGTAACGGTTCTTTCTTTTTCGTCTGATAAATATGACAAGAAAGAGAACTACCGCAAGCAGAAGCAAAAGGCCTGCACCGATAATTATATAAGTCTGAGTCGACAGGTTAAACAATTGAGGAAAAATTGAATTATTGTTTTCTTCAGGAGCAGCCGACGGCTCGGTGCCCGGCTCCTCATAAAGAGCGGCTTTATCAAAGGCAGAAACGGAAATTAAGTCTACCGGGATATCGGTACAGCCGCTGACAAGACTTTTCAGCTCGTTAATGCGGGTATCGGTCAGTGCGCTTTCATTAACCATTACTGAAATTGTTGCTCTTTTCAAAATTGCATTGCCTGATTCAATCTGTGTCTTTATATAGCTGTAATCGTAGTCCGAGCTCCACGTATAATCCGTCATCCCGTTGCCGGAAGAGGGGTTGTTGTAGCCATAGGTGGGAATGTCGGTGTTGTTTTCCGTTCCAACGACATCTCCCGCGTTTTCCGTCCCTTCGATCGAATAAGAGCCCTCGTTGTGAGTAACATTGCCTTTGCCGTCAGTATTTGGCGTCATTTCAAGTTTTTCGGTCATCATCTTGTCATAGTCAATAGTCGCTTTAGCAACAGCAACTACGCCGCCCGTACCGTAGCGCGGAGAAAGAAGCCTCACTACATTGTCCTCAATTTTTGTCTGTACCAAGAGCTCAAACCCCATGCCGTTGGCGCCGCTGGATTCATTGCCAGAGTCGCTAACTGGTGAAAGCTCAAGCATCGTTCCCGCATCGACCACGCTGACATCTTCCGGCTTCATCTTCGGAACACTGGAGGCAATTAAGGTACAAATAGCCGAAACCTGCTCTCCGCTAATATTAACCCCAGGATCTAGTGAGAGCAGCACTCCGGCCGTTGCACTCTGTTCAGTTGAAACTGTTTCCCAAACGTAATTGCTGGTTTCGGGCACGGTAATAGTGACGGTAGCGCTTTCCACACCGTCAATCCTTTCGAGCGTTGACTGTATCCTGTCCTGCAATTGATATATTAACCATTGAGCCTTCTCCGATTCCGTTGCTGTCATACCGGAATTACTCGAAAACACATCATAAGTCAGAGCAGTCTTAGGATAGCCCTTCGCTGCCAGCTGAAGAACCCAGATGTCGTATTCATCTTTCGGCACCATAATGTTGCCCTCTGAATTGAATTTGACATCGGCTCCCAGGCCGCTTAGAACGCTGTAAATACTCCCTGACTCACTGGTGCTCAGACCTGTATACAGAACTGTGTACTTGCCGTTTTGGAGATTAATAAAAATCGTAAAAATAACGACAACCAGCAGAACTCCAGCCAAAGAAATGCCGATTCTGCTTTTTGTCTTTGTCGGTAACTGCCCTATATAAGCTTTAGCTTTAGAAAAGCTATTTTGAAATATGTTATTATTCACGCTGACCTCTTATTATTGCACGCTCGCCAGGAAAGCTGCGGACGTTGCTCTTATTTTTTAAGTAAAAAACACAGTCATACGGACATTTGCATGATTTCTTTATATGCGTTAACTACTCGTGAGGTTAATTGGACAGTTGTCTGCAGCGCTGTTTCCGCTTCTAATGTGTCAATTTGGATTTGCACAAGATTATCTGATTCGCCAAGCGCCAGAGCTTGATTGTCTGCATCTGCTTTCTCCTGCTGTGATGTATATTCGCTGACTGCATCCTTCAAAACATTCAGGAACGGTGCCGACGACTCAGTACTTTTTTCCGTTTCTCCGATCTTAGAAAGGGCCATATTCGCAATCGGCTGAATAGACGAAATAAAGTTTCCCATTTTGCGCTCCTTTTAGGACCAAAATTTAGTATAAAAAAATTGTTGTTTTTTGTTTTAGAAAATCATAAATCATAGTATAACTGATTGAGTTAATGGTATCATCTCAGCTTGGACTTGTAAAGCAAAAATTGTAGTATTTATTCGTTTTTTAAAGTATTTTGTCGCATAGTTGGTTATTTTAGAACTAGTCTTATCCAAATATGGAAAACAACAGCTTTTATTCCCAAATGTTATCCACAAACCATAATTACATTGTTATGTATATCGCCACTCCGTAACTATAATGTTATGGTTTTTATGTTGTTTGGGACGTTACAAATATTCTTCATTAAAAATATCCAGTAATCTATCATCATTTAAATGAATAAACCGGCATAAATGAATAATTATTCATTTATGCCGGTTTATTCCAATTAACATTCGCATTATCCGACTTTAAAAAACAATTTAAAATGTTCTTTAGTTTTTTAATTGACGTGAAATAACTATGTTGACCGGATTGATTCGGTCGGAAGCGTTTCGATTTTCGTAAGTGTTCGGTGCACAGATCGCTTCGTGGGTCGAGACACAACATTACAGTTCGGAGAGCATGGACGCGCTCCGAAACAAACAAAATACATGGAGGTATTTTTTTATGGGTTTGGTAGTAAGAACCAACACAATGTCAACTAACGCTTATCGTCAGTTGAGCACAAACAACACACAGCTTGCAAAGAGTCTTGAAAAACTTTCTTCCGGCTTCCGCATCAACCGTGCAGGCGATGACGCATCTGGCCTCGCAATCAGCGAAAAGATGAAGGCTCAGATCAAAGGTCTCGAACAGGCTTCCGCAAACTCTCAGGACGGTATTTCTCTCGTTCAGACCGCTGAAGGTGCACTGACAGAAGTCCACAGCATGCTCAACCGCATGGTATCCCTTGCAACAAAGTCTGCAAGCGGAACAATCCAGGATACTGTTGACCGTGAAGCTATCCAGACTGAGGTTGACGCGCTTAACACCGAAATCACACGTATCGCAAAATCCACCAACTTTAACGGCATCAACCTGCTCGACGGTTCCCTCGGCGAAGGCGGTCAGTCTTTAAAGGCCTCCGGAACATGTGCCGGTGTTGGTATTGTCACCACAGAAACTCCTGCATCTGCAACAAAGTACACAGCATCCGCAGCTGCTGGCACTAACGTAGCCGCTCATAATGGTGCATCACTTATTGTTTCATACACTGATGCTACCGGAGCAACTCAGTCAAAGACTGTCACCTTTGATACTTTAGCATCTGGTTCTGGCGGCACCGCTGCCGCTAACGCAACAGCTATGGCCACGGCAGCTAATGCTGACACAGATCTCAATGCACTCTTTACTTTCAGTGATGACGGAGCCGGCCATCTGATAGCTACGAACAAAACTGTGGGCGTTAGCAAAGCGGCAGTCACAGGATTTAACGAAGATATCGATGGTTCTGCTGGAGCGCTCGCCGGCGGAGTCGTTGCAGGTAAGGACTTAGCATACACCTCCAATCTGGCCGGAACATTTGCAGCCGGAGACAAAGTAACCGTAAACGGAAACACTTTTACCTTCAAAGCAACTGTCGACGGTTCTGACGGCAAGACTTTCGATGACCTTGCTTCTTTGAAAACAGCGGCAGAACTGCATAACATGGACGTGGATATTTCCACCCCCGGTGCTACTACTTTCACCAGCAAAGCAGGCGCTGGTCTTGTCCTTCAGGTCGGCGACTCGAACGACTCCTTCAACAAGGTTACTGTTAACGTTGCAGACCTGACTGCTGAAGGCCTCGGAACTGCCGGTCTTGACGTCTCTTCTCAGTCCGCTGCAGGCAACTCCATCAGCACAATCAAAGCTGCCATCAATACGGTTTCCACAAACCGCGGCAACCTTGGTGCTCTCCAGAACAGACTTGAATATGCTATTAACAGCATGGACACCACGACTGAGAACATGGACGCTGCAAACAGCCGTATCCGTGATACAGACATGGCAAAAGAAATGATGACCTATACCAAGATGAACATCCTTTCTCAGGCTGCTCAGGCAATGCTTGCTCAGGCAAACCAGAACCCGCAGTCCATCCTACAGCTCCTCCAGTAAGAGCAAGTGGACCTTATGGTTATCTGGCTATAACATCAACAGGGGCGGTTCTTCGGAACCGCCCCTGTTTTTTAGTCTTGCCTGAAATTTTGATCATTCATTATTACTTATTTTAATATAGCAATAATGAAGCCCTCGCACCGAACAACAGTGCGAGGGCTTCGAATTTACTTGTTTTATTTGCTTCCCATTTCGATTGTTCTGTTTATCATGGCCTTCACGACTGATAAGGCTGTCAAATTGGCCTCATATGCGTTGCTCGCGGCGAGAAGGTCTACCTGCTCCTCGGTCGTATCGACATTGGAGGATTGAACATAGCCCTCCGCGTTCGCGTCCGGATTCGTAGGATCATAGATGAGCTTGAACTCATCGTCACTCTTTACGACGTTCGATACACGTACACCGCCGCCCGACTTTGCCTTATCCAGTTCTTCCGAAAAGGCAAGCGGTATCTCTTCGAACACGACTAGCTGGCGGCGATATGGTTCACCGCTCGATGTTTCCGTCGTTTGTGCATTGGCGATATTCTGTGTGATTATGTCGGTACGAAAGCGCTCAGCCGTCAGTGCTGAGCCGACTATATCCAAAGATGTGCTAAATGACATTGCTTTTCCTCCAATGACTCGTCATGCAAGTGTTTTTATGTATAGTTGCGTTACATGTTACAGTTCAGAACATAGCCGTATTTATCAAACTCCGTGCTAATTTGATTCAGCAGAACGCTGTACTGCGCATATGCCTTATAAAGAGTAATGCTTTCCTTCTCAAGATCGACATTATTACCGTTCGGCTGCGATGACTCTGCGTCGCTTGTAATAATGGAAGCCTTAATGCCGCTTATTTCAAGCGTATCGGAACCGTTTTGAACAGAACTCAGAACGCCGTCAAACGACAAACTCTTGGATTTATATCCCGTAGTTTCTATATTAGCGATATTCTGTGTGCTCAGCTTTTGCTGCATCAGTGCGAGCTGAACGCCTGCTTCAAGCACTTTGAACTTACTGGAATCGTAAAACACTTAAACGGTTACCCCCCTTGCCCGGTTTTATTCGCGCGCCATCTTCTCTGCTTCCGCAAAAGTGGTTCTCATATCGGTCGCCATCTCTATAAGTGACGGCAGTTCGGAGGCGTCTTTTTTTGTATTGGCGTTGAGAAGAGCAGAATAAAAGAAATCATAGAGATTATTGAGTTCGGTCGAAATACTGTAATCAAAGTTAAGTGTACTCTTCAATTCGTGTATGATATGCTGTGATTTCTGCAGACTGCGGTTAATCTCGGGTATGTCATTCTTTTCAAATGCCTTCTGAGCTAAACTCAGCTGCTTTATTAGCTCATTATACACGAGTAAAAGAATTTGTCCAGCGGTCATTGTCATTACCGACTGGTGCTTATAGGTTTCATATGGATTTGTCATCATAAAAAATCACCACTGCCTTTATATCAGATACTATCATGAACTGAACGTTGACGTTATCATACTGCTTTGAGAGGAATAGCGCGCCATCGCTGTTTCCATTGCGGAAAATTTTGCCCAATAACGCTTCTTCTCATCATCATATTTATCCTTAAGATCGTCGAGCTTATCGCTTATGCTGGATAATTTCTGGTACATGTCGTTGGTCTTCGCGTTTACTGCCCAACCGTTTGCACCTGCAATTGCAACAAGCGATCCCGGGCTTGCTGCGCTTAGCTTAGCGGTTTTATCGCAAATTGTCGAAATCTGCTTTGCCAGACCATCCGTTGAATCTGTAAATAAAGTTGCTACTGCCTCAGGGTCAGAGGTGATTGCACTTTTTAATGCCGTCTCATCAACAGTCAGCTTTCCGGTTAAATCCCATGCCGTTGTTTCAATCCCTATACTGTAAAGAGCTATTCCCGCTTTCTTAGAAGTTGTATACATAGCTGTTCGCAATGAAGACAGAAAAGAAGTTATATCCGTATCGCTGCGCACAAGGCCGGTCTTCGCCTTTTTGGTCCAAGCCTCAATCTCCGTATCCGACATTTCTTCTTTTTGGGCGTCGGTTAAGGGAGCATAGTCGCGGTAATCAGGGTCTTCGGTGGTTAAAGAATAAAACTTGGAAATCATCGTATTGTAGTCGCTTACAAAGGATTTAATTGCGTTGACAATTGAATCAGTGTCACGAGTCGTCCCAATGACAGTTTCCTCACTGCTCACTTTTGTAGCCGTAAGTGTTATTCCGCCAACGGTAAACGTGTTGCTGCTGCGAGATGTACTGACGCCGTCTATCTCAACAAGTGCATCTGTACCCGCCTTGACAGCACCTGGGGTCGTTGTACCGCTTCCAAGCTCAACAGTTGTACCAAATAAACTTTCAAGCCCTGTTCCTGTTAAATCAAGCGTTGATGTTCCTGAAATGTACATATTACCATCGGCATAACTAATTACATTGCTGACTCCGGAAAAGGAAGCAATATCGGAGAGCGTTGTTGCTGCTGTAGTTCCATCGGATTTCAAAAAGCTGAGGCCCTGCAATTGCAAAACATCCGCTATATTTGTAGCTCCTGTCACCGCATTTGACGCGCCGTTAGTTGAAAATCCAAATGCCAGCGCAAGGTCAGTTTTCGTAGCTGCTGCAACTGCGGCAGAATCCAACGTGTCGACTGAGGTTTTTGTAAAAGAGACCGCATAACCTGCCGCGGTAGTCAGTTTACCATCAGCATAGCTAATATTTGAAGTACCGTTCGTCTGGCCGAAGGTTGTTGTCAGCCATTCGTTAAGTTTATTTTCAACATCTGTCTTTGTATATGTAGTTCCACTGTTAGCAAGTGTAAAGGTGTAAGCATTTCCGTTCACTGTCATGTTCATTAACGCGCTGGTTGTTGTATATGCGCTGTCCAGCCCCGCAGTGCTAATTGATCCGGCTTGCAGTGTTGCACTGCTTGCTTTTGATGCAGCTGAAACAGCACTGCCGCCAAAAATCGCGCTAAGTAAATTCCCGCAATCCTGTTCCATATCTATGCCGTATTGCGCGCCTGTTGAGGCAGTCTGCATAGAGAACTTATCAGTCATTGAAGAATAGCTTATTTTGACTCCTGCATCGCTGGAGTTGATTTTGTTCATCATGCTGCTGACAGTATCATCGGATGAGAACTCAAGCGTCGTTCCATTTATAGTGAACGAATACTTATCCCCCTGTATTCCCGCCAAATCACCAAGCTTTGTGCTACCGGAAATCAGAGTTGAGTCGCCTGGGGTTATGCCAAAGCTTTTTGCATCTGCGCCTGTTATTGCCAGCTCGTGTCCTTCTTCTATAACACCGTTAGTGTCTTTTAGGTTAAGTGAAAAAGTAAGCTTGTTATCCCCAGACATCGTGGCATTGACATAGGAACCAAACGCTTTTGTTATTTCTGCATCCAAAGCGCTCTTAATTGTACTGGCATCAATTTCACCCGAAAAATCCGCGCTCGATAAAGTCAGGGTCTTGGCTGTTCCGTCAAGTGAAAGTGTTAAGGCCAGTTCTTTGCCGGAAGTAATTGTGTTTTTTATCGAGGTCACATCCATGGCTATGCCTGTTATCGTCTGTGTACCACTCATTTTGCTGCCGGATGAAATTTGGGCGGCACTTGCAAGCTGAGAAACAATAACGCTCATCTCTCCCGTTGAAGCTGATGAGCTAGAACCAACAACCTTTACTGAGCTTCCGCTCGTAACCGTTGAAATCATGGAGTTAAAAAACGAAGAACTCGCAAGATTTGTCGAAAGCGTTGAACCGTAAGTAGAATCAAAATATTTGCTTTTAAAAGCATTAATATCTGAAACAACTCCCTGATATATAGCTTGCTTCCACTCAGTCGTTGTTTTTAATTGGTTCTGTTTATCAATTTTTGTCTGCGTAGCACTGAGCATTTTTTTGACCATGCTGTCTGTGTCCATTCCAGACATAAGTCCTGATATACCGTTATTGCTAGAGCTGCTCACATTATAGTAATTTGAACTTGTGATGCTTGAACTCATAAAATCGTCACCTCACTATACGTAGCGTTTGAACCGACTCAGAACATGAACGTTTTAATTACTCGGCTATTTTCTACACGGTCTTGTTTTTGCTGTTACCGAAGCCGCGAGGCAGTGCTGTTTCAACAGAGCGCTTATAGCTTTCGGCCACTGTTTTGCTGCTGCTATTCATGGTTTCAATCTTTTCAAGCAGCGAATCTCTTTCATTTTCGATTTTCTGGCGAACGCAGTCCTCGTTTTTGATAATCCGATTTGCGACCGCTCTAATTCGAAGCGACTGTTCAAACAGCTCTTTCATTTCTCCCGAAAGACCGGAGATATCGCAGGTACAATTAAGGACGCTTCTAAGGTTCTCGTCACCCTCAATAAGAGGACTGATTTTCTGGTTGACAATGTTTACCTGTTCGAGCACACTTCCTCTTGTTTCAAGGAGCGCGTTTATAACATCAACGGGAGACTCGAAAATGTCATTGGTAATTCTTTCGACCTCGTTGAAAAGTATCTCTTTCTCCCGAAGGAGCTGTTTTAATTTTTGATTGTTTGTCATATCCCCAACCATTCAATCGCTGCCTTTTCCGTTGCTCATCTGAGAAGTCAAGTTACGCAAACTTCGGAATGATGTGTTTTCAGCCGCTTTTCTATTTGCTTCAACGGTTGTATAGAGTTCCTTGCGCCAGATTTTGCATCCGCTCGGAGCGCTGATTCCGACCCGCACCTGATTATCAATGGACAGGAGTCTGATTTCGATTTGCTCGCCAGTCTCCTGTTCGATGATGATACACTCATCGGTTTTTCTGGAAATCACTAGCATTGGTCATTTCCCTCCTTTAAAAAGAAGAATTTGACAGGGTAGTCGCCCTCGAGCATGATTTGGGCGGCCAGATGTGTTTCCGTATTGATAAAAACCGGGCTTTTTAAATTGACCGATGAATCCTTAAAATTCTGAGGTACAACGGCAACGACCCAGCATAAGCAGTCACCTTTGCCGAGCAGAGCTTCAGCTCCCGCAGGCAATTCCGGTAAAAACGAAGAGGACATCCCACTCGGATCCACTAGAATAAAGCAAAGTCCCTGCTCCTGCACGGACTGGAGCCAGATGAGGTTTTCTCCGATTTCTTTATCGTTAAGGATAGCAAAATCGGTGTAATCCTCAAATCCGAATAGTGGCTGCGTGAAATGATATACATCTTTTTCAGATATATCAACTTCTCCGAAGTCCCTTGTTTTAATCATCATTCTCATTCACCCGACTTTCAGCATTTAGCGATCATAGAAGTCTTCTCAGGCTTCCTTCTTTTTCTCATAGTCCGGATCGGCACTTGGCGGTACATACATCGGCCCTCCAAGATATTTGATGTCTATATCTGCGTACTGGACTATTTTCATATGGACGCTCCCGGGTTTGTAACTGATGGAGCTGTCTTTAATCTGCCAGTCGAGGTTCACGTCGCTGGGCTTATAGTTTATATCCATCTGCGCAGGTACGAACGAAAGATCAGCGGGGGCGCTCGGCAGAAACGTAGTATAAAGCTCGGGCTGTTCCAGCATCTTTTGTCTTACAATGTCACCGATGTCTGCTCCGTTTTGAATATCTCCCATTGCTTGCCCAATTTGTACATATTCCCGGGTCTGCTTTTGTATATGTTCTTTACCTTTCGCGGCATATTGCTGGATGCTGTCCTCTATGTTCATCAGTCCCAGAGACTTCCTAGCTTCATAGGTGTCGATGTGTATCTCAGCATTCTGTGAATGGATCTCGAGCTGCGAAGGCGTTGTGGTTATATTACAAGAAGGATTAACTTCCTGCTTATACTCAAGCTTTGCGCTTTCGACTTCGAGTTCGTATTTCATTGGTGTAGTTGAGATTTTAAGTAGTTGCATTGTGTTTATCCTCCTTTCTTAATCCACTGTTTAATTCAGTTCAGAAAATCCATCAGCGAAGTCGGAATAATTTTTGATCCCATAGATAGAACCGCTTTAAGTACATAATCGTTCATACTCTGATTGGTTGCCTCTTCCGCGTCGTCAATACCGACCAGCCGGCTTATCTGACTTTGATATGTGTCTATGGTTGTACTGACTCTTTTTTCAATCGTATCGAGAAAGCCCGTTTTCGCTCCTATGTCTGTGAGATACCCTCTGAAACTCGTGGTAAACGAGACCAGTTTATCATCATAATTCCCGACAGTCTCTGCATCGTAATTCGTTATATTGTCTTTCAATTCAGTCAGCATGTTAAAAACATTATTCGGTTTCCCGTCGGCATCTTTGCCAAAACCCAGAATCTCAAGTCCGGAATACGAGACTTTCATAGCCGTATCAGACCGAACAGTAGCGCCCGTCATTGTGATTCCAAGCCCTATATCCACATAGGTGTCGCCGTTCATCGGGATTTGTTTCCTGTCAGCCCCGTCCATGTAATAATATCCCGCGGAATCCTTTTCAATAATATTTACATCGATTCCGTTATATAGGAGATTTCCGGAACTGTCCGTTGAAAACGGGGCGCTGCCGGCGCTGGAGCCTCCAAGCACAAATGCATCGTTATATTTCGTATTTGCAAACTGAAGAATTTCATCGCGTAATGAACCGATTTCGTTGGCAAGCGCCGTTCTTCCCGATTCACCGCTGGTACTGTTCATCGCGGCAAGTACCTTTGAGTGCGCTCCGCTCAAGACCCCGTTAATTGAGGTCAACGCGTTTTCCGTTGTGGAAAGCTGCTCGTTAACCGCCTTGACGTTGCCATAGTATTCCTCAGACTTCGCCTTTTCAACTCTGACCCTAAGCGCTTTTGTCGCGGCTGAAACGTCATCTGATATACTTGTGAACCTGTTGCCTGAAGCAATTCTTCCGTTGGTTTCAGCATAATTAGTCTTAGCTTTGTCGAGATATTTAAGATAATCTCTGGCAGTCTGCCTGTCTGATATTCTCATTTGCGGCAGCTCCTTTCATTGCTTTGATTTAAGAAATGCTTACCTTCCGACTCGTCCCATACCGTTGATAAGAGTATCGAGCATATCATCCATTACAGTCATAAGGCGTGCAGCTGCCTGATAACTTTTCTGGTAAATCAGCATATTTGCAGTCTCTTCGTCCTGCTGGACTCCTGAGGCCGAGTCCCTGCTCGAAAGGTAATCGTCGGCAATAGTAGCTGTAGCCTCGTTTCGGCCCTTGTTAAAGTTTACATCGGTTCCGATTCTTCCAAGCATTTCGATAGTGTAATTTGAAAAAGTCCCCTTGTAGCTTTCGCCATAGGAGCTGAAGGTGTTGCTTTCTTCAAAAAGCCTATTTGAAAGGAGCTGGGCATAATCCTCAACATTTTCGCTTTTGCTGTAAACAATGTATCCTGCTCCGTTTGTATTCCATTCGTTGCTTATTGAAATATTTCCGGCAGTAATCTCGGTTGCTTTCGTACCATCCGAATTATACCCGGAGAGAAGAGTTTTATATGACGTAGCTTTCCCTGATGCGTCCACTGATGCAGGTATCGTGGAGTTTGCAACATCGGCCAACGCTCTTGCAAAGGTATCAAGCCTGTCACGGTAATAAGGTATTCCCTGAACAGGTGTCTCGCTGTTGGACTGAACATTTTTGCCTCTGCCGTTTATAACATTCACATAAGCTCGTATTGAGCCGCCAGAGAGCGAAACGCTGTCACCGGTTGTTCTCCACACGACATCGACATAGTTGTTTTTATCCACATTCATAGAAAGGGAATCGCAATCGCCCTTATCAACAACCTTTATTCCGCCCATTTCGACGCTTACCGTACCGTCGCTGTTATTCTTTACACTAATATTGCCATATGACGAAAGCTCATCCAGAAGCAGATTCCGCTGATCGAGCAGTTCATTGGGAGCGAAATACTCACTTTGAGAATTAGACATTACAGATGCGTCACCGGCAATGCTCTTGTTCAGGTTGGCTATCTGCTCAAGCAGATCGTTTGTTCTGTCAACAGATGTCTGAAGGTTTTCAGTCTGGCGCTGGCATACAGTCGTAAGTCCGCTGTCCAGCTGCTTCAATATCTGAGAAATATTCGTAAATGATGATTTAACCAGATTCGCCTCCGATTCGGAGGTGGGGGACTGGATGAAGGTATTCAAATTAGTATACAATTCCTCAAGACCGCCTATGAGTCCCGAGTCGTCCGTAATATCCGCGCCATCGGGAAAAACGCTGAGTATATCGTTAAGTATATCCGTTGTCTGAGAAAAACTGCTGCTCACTGAATACTCGTCACGAAAGCTCTTATCCAGAAACGAATCGCGGATTTGCGAAACTCCAAGTGCTGCAACGCCTGTACCGGTATTTCCCATTGAACTTGTGGACACACGGTTTGAATAGGACGACACAGCCACAGAGGTTCTTTCAACACGCTGCCTTGTGTATCCTGTAGTCTCGCTGTTGGCGATATTATTTGCAACGACATCCTGCGCCAGCTGATTAACGACAATAGCGGACCTAGCTGTCTCCAATCCTATAAAAGTTGATCTCAACTAAATGCCCTCCTATACCGTCTCTTCAAAAGCATCTCCGGCAGAATAGACTGTGCGTCGGCCGTTTTCGGGGCCGTAATATGAGCTTCGTATTTCTTTTTCGCCGCCCCTGCGAATCAAATCGAAGATTTTCAGATTCGATTCCGCTAGTTCAAGTGATTGTCGGTTTTGCTCACGAATCTGCTGCGCAATCTCAGCCATCTCCGCCAAAAGCGCATCGGCCCTCCCGCGCGCTTCAATGTCGTCTATCGTTTCGAGAAGCTCCGCTGCCTTTGCGTCAGGCAGGCCGAGCTTTGACTGGAGCCCCGCTCTTTTTAATTCAAGCCCCCGAAACTTCATGGTTTCCGCCTGCTGAACATTAAGCATCTTCTCGAGTCTAATCAAATCACCGCTAAGCAAGGCTCTGCGCTTTTCACATTCGCTTTCAAGATAAGAGGAAAGCTCGTCCCTGTATTTCGTTAAAAAGCCTATGTACTCGTTATATCGCGAATCCATTATATGTTTCTCCAATTAGTCTTTAGCTCCTGGTCCGAGTATTCCGGAAATTATCTTTGCCGCAATATCGCTCCCGGAAATCGGACAGGTACCCCCCTTATACTGCTGCTTGAGCTCTGTGATACGCTCGCTTGACGCTCCGTCTGTGATTTTTGCTGTATAAGTCTTGGCATATTTGCCGAGCTCAGCCTTGAAGCTTGCTTCCGCGCTTATGTCAATCTTATCTGTTCCGCGGGCATCCGCTACCGGCGTATTATTTTCCTCGACAGTTTTCTTGGTATTTAACGTATTTGCCGCAGCCTGCGCCTTATAATAATTAGCAATGGGTTTAATTTCCATGTTTTATGGCACCTCCAAAATATTGTTGAATAATCATTAAATCCTAAGTGTACTTAGCATAGCATTTTTTTAAGAAAATTATTATTTAGAAACTTATATCTCAACTTATTTATACATCTAAAATGAGAAAATTAAAGTACTTACACATAACAACATATGAATTATTGTATATTTTTTTGGTTTTGTATCAAGCGGTATATTATTCCTGACGTTTGAAGTACGCTTTTACTACTGACTAAAAGTCTACCACGAAAACTAAATATGGCAATTATTTAATTCCATCTGTTTTTGTTGCGCCATAAAATTACGAGAGAAACCTGTAATAAACTATTTGATTATAGGATTATTTATGATAATATCAGCAATTGAGGAGTGATGATCAAAATGGCGAAGGTAATTTCTTTAATTAATCAAAAGGGCGGTGTGGGCAAAACTGCATCAACAAATGCCATCTCCGCCTGCCTGAAACATATGGGATACAGTGTTCTTTGCGTTGACTTTGACCCTCAAGGCTATCTTTCATTCAGTATGAATGCTGACACAAGGGAGCACTCAACGATATACGACGTTATTAAGCACAACGTGAAACCACGCTATGCGATACAGAAGTCAAACGTTGTCGATATCATTCCCGCCGATGCTCTGCTTGGCAATGTTGAGCGTGAATTTACAGGACCCGGTAGCGAGCACATGCTGAAGGAAAGCCTTAAAACGCTTCTTCCGCTATATGACTATATCCTAATTGACTCTCCTCCGGAGCTTGGCCTGCTTTCTTCCAATGTTATAGTCGCTTCGGATATAGTCCTTATTCCGGGTCTTTCAGACGGCTATAGTCTGCATGGTATCATTCAAGTGCATGAAACAATATTCCGCATTAAGAAGGTCTTTAACCCCAATTTAACGATAGCCGGAATGTTTTTACTGCGCTACTATCCCCGCGAAGCGCTTAGCCGTACTACAAGGGAGACAGCTCAAATGCTCGCCACCCATCTGAACATACCTCTTCTTGATACTGTTATTAGGCATAGCAATGTCATCAGCAAAGCGATGACAACTTTGCAAAAAGATATTATAGATTACGCTCCCGATAATAACGCTGTACAGGATTATATGGCTTTGGTCAGAGAGCTTTTTGAAAGGAGACTAATTTAGAAAATGGCAAAATCAAAAAAAGAGCTAGATAAGGATTTGATGTTTTCGAAAATTATCCCGGCTTTAAACAGTAATCCTTTCAGCTCTGACGTTTCTTCGGACCATGCTGAAGCTGAAACAAGTCCAGATTCGCTTTCTGCTTTGCGAGATAAAATCTTCGCCAGAAGCCCGAGCTTCTATGAGCCAGAAACGATTTCAACGATAAATGTAATGGAAAGCCTTGTTTTAAAGAACGTTGACGCAGTTATTAAAAGATTCAACGTCTGTAGCTGTGACCGTTGCCGATGTGATGTCTGCGCTTATGCTCTGAACGCTCTCCCCCCGCGCTATGCGGTTGTTCAATCTTCGAAAATCGACAAAGTCGAAGCAGAAATACCTAAGAAAGTTATTATGGATGCACTTATAAAGGCGGCAATACAGATTCGTTCCCACCCGCACCACTGATTTATTACGATTAGAATACCTTTAGATAAAAACTGCTTAGTAAGTAAAACTAAGCAGTTTTTTTGATTGCATCCACCGGCACTAATGAAGTCCCTTTTTTCTGTGTATTTCAAGGCGCTGCTGTGCAAAAATCGCCTGACACAGACTTTGGATTTCCTTATCGTTTAAGTCAGTGAATTCACATCCTAGAAGCTTGCCGAGCCTCTCGTGATTTTCGCTTCTTTTAACCCTGCATTTCAAGGTGAATGCCTGACCGCCTTCTCCAACAGAAAAAGCGTTAATTTGAAGCATTGAACCAACTTGGAAATTACAGCTTTCGTCATCAATTGCAATGAGCGTTCCGGAAATACTGACACTCATAACGGTACAGGGATACCTTACTGTTTGTTCATCCGCCGCTTCCTGCCCGTCATTTTCCAGCTGGTCCTGCTCGGTAATTTCCTCGACCTCCGCACGCGAACTGATCTTAATTCGAAAATAGCTGCGTCTTTCATTTTCGCCTAAACTGCTGACATTATATAATCTCCAGAAGCTGCTGTTCGCAATGTAGACATAGCCTTCCAGGCCCAAAAAACCGCTCTTGCTGCCGAATATGTTGATTTTGATTTTCGTTTCATATCGCATGCTCGGCAGATCGCTCCCGTCACAGGAAACAATTTCAATGGAATTATTCTTTGGAAGATAAGCACTGATTCTCCCGATAGCTAAAAACTCATTATCCATCGTTTTGATCTCGCACATGCAGCCAAGAACACTATTTAGATTAATATTCAAATATTATCACCGCCAAGCGCAATTCTACAGTTTCAAAAGATCCTTACTTTTATAGATACTCAATGCCGGCAGAAGGTACTGACAGTTCAGACCAAATACCATTAACGTAATCAACTGCTTCCATGTATTTCGATTTAACGATATCTTCCTGCAGTCTAAGTTTTTGAATTGTTACGGCGACTTTACTCCACTTGCCCTTCTCATATAAGGTGCATAGTTTCAATAAGTCTGCACAATCCCCGTCATCACCTGTAAGCCCTCTTTTCAGCTCAGGCGTAAGCGGAAGCTCCTCTACGGCATCCTTAACCGGCACATCGAGCAGCAGCCCAAGCGTTGAGAACATTCCAAGCAAATAAGCTTCCGGTCTTGATATAGGGAAATCATTAATGTACTGAGACACTTCCTGACAAAAAACAGCACGAAGAAATGACTGCTTGATGAGCTGATCCGTAACACCGCCGTCGTCCGAAAAACTCAGCAGATATATCCACTGTTTCAGCTGACCGAGTCCAAGAATTGTCAAGGCTTGTTTTACGCTGCTGATTCTATTAGGCAGGGCGAAATATGAGGAGTTGACCATTTTAAGCAGCGAAAATGACAAAGTGACATCCATTGAAATAATTTTTGCTATTTCATCAAATTCCGGGATTTCTTTAGTTATAGACCCCATAAGCCTAAAAAAGTTCGACTGAAGATAGTTCATTTTGTGTACCTTCGTCGTGACCATTACAGAAACACTGTCGCCCTGCAGATAGTCGCAGCCGTTTAATAATGCAAGCTCCTTTGATTCTGGAGAATTAATGCCATAAGCTGCAAGTTTCTTTCCGAAGTTCTTTGCCAGCTTGCATAGAACTCCTAGGCTTTCGATTTTTGGATCAGAAAAATCCGCCTTAATAATATCGATATCGGGAAGCAAATCCAAATAGCGCTTATTAAAGTCAAATCCAAGAACGGCTATACGGTAGCCGTCTTTTTTATATCTGTTCAATATTGCTTTCGCATCCGGATTAATCAAGATGTTTTCTTCAATCTGAATTACTAGCTTCTTCTCGTCAAAAATCTTGGGTATGTCTTTCATCAGCAGATTAGGCGTAAAAGTCAGGAAACAATCTTTCCCTTCAAAAAAGCCGCCGGCATCGACTCCCGCAAAGAATGAAACTATTGTGTTGGCAACATGAGTATCACGCTGATTATACAGGGTGCTGGCATCCTGATAATAAACAAGTTCATAGGCTATAAGCTTTAGGTTCTTGTCGAGTATAGGCGCTCTTACTATATGGGTCTCCATATCATTTCTCCCTTAAGTCTTAAATTGGGAACACAAGAATTCTCCCTAAAAGTCCTTTTACTGCGTACAGTGACTCAAAATCGTTAATCATATTTGCTATTCGTTGTCTGTTAAGATAATCAAATTATAACGAACGCAAATTATTCAGTCTAATAAACGACATAAATACATTAATACAATTAGCTGAAGCCCTAAGATTTACTATACATATCTTGCAAATATTCTTCAAGACAAAGATTCTTCGATTTAATAGCTTCCGCATTGTCTTTCCCGACATAACGGTAATGCCACGGTTCCCAATCAATTCCTGTTATCTGGCTTTTATCTTTAGGATACCGTTCAATAAAACCGTATTTTGCAGCATTTTCTTCAAGCCATGTATATGCAGGTGTTTTAGCAAAGCCTTCGTCCAGCTCTGAAACATTGTCAGTAAGTAAGTCAACGGCAAGACCCGTATGGTGCTCGCTCGCTCCGCCCATTTGTAAATACTTGGATGCAAGGTTCTTGCTGTTTTCATCACTGTACCCTGCAGTCGTATATATTAAGCATTTAGCTTTATATAGTTTGTCCTGCTCTGACACGCTTCGAAAACCCGAGCAAACACTTAAGTTTATACCTTCATCTTTTGCTGTATCTATCATCTTTTGAAGAGAATCTGCAATTCTTGCATCTACGCGGGTATTCTCAAACGGAATTAAATCAACTGTGAAATCTCTAGGCACAATATTTTTGCTGTTAACTAGTATCAATTCCCAAGAATCCACTTCCGCAACATCTTTTATAATAATAGAATCTTTTTTCTGAACGGAGTTTTTGGGACTAATAGTCGAGCCTATGGTGAATAAGCTGAACATTGAAAGACCGAGAAGTGTAGCAGCAAGTAGAAGCCAGCTCATTCTCATGTTTTTCAATTTTTGCTTTTTTGCCTCTAGCTCACGGTTTTTTAGAATTTGAGTATGGCCTTGCATCTTTATCACCCCACGGCAAATCGTTTGGGTTGTAATTCTCTAATTGTCGGCATTAATTCCTTTGTACTTTTCAGCGGACATAAGTATGCTGCAATATATCTTCGCAATAATTCCGTAGAGATCCGGAGGAATATTTTTACCGACGTCCAGCATGCACAGCATTGATGCAACACTGTCATCTCTGTAAACAGGTATACCCTGTTTTTCGGCAATATCAATTATTTTCTCAGCAATCGGGCCGTATCCTGACGCGACAACAACAGGCGCAAAATCGTTGTCTTTGTCGTATTTCAGAGCGACGGCCTTCTTATCAAATTTTGACATCGACTCCAACCCTCCTGTAAGGCAACGATTTGAAAACCTCCATGAGCGAACGTGTATTTTCAAAGGTTAATACTTCTGTTTTGCCAACATGGTAAGGGGTTCCGTGAAAGAGCTTTGGAAGTGATTCCATAAGCTCCTCGTAACCCTGCTCGCAGCCTTTCGGGCAATAGAGTGAAAAATCGACCGTCGAATTATATACCGAGAATTCCGCCTCGTAGCGTCCGACGCCTTCGACATCAATTACCATAAGCAGATGCATTCCCTGCGGAGCATTCTCCGGCATGTCTTTTTCGTCGCTCTCCGGGTTAATCCACAATTCCGCAAAGGCTTTCATGTCATTATACTGCAGCGGCAGTATGAAATGGAGCAGGGGGGTGAAGTTGCAGGGCGATGAAAGCAGACTGTAAAGCATTTTTTCTAGCTTTGCCGCATCTGAAGGATTTGTTCCCGCTTCTCTTTGCTGCGATATAAGCTTGATAATCGAAGCCATTACCCGGGACTCATTTTCGTCTGAATTATCGGTTTCCGAATCCATGTACGACTGCATAAGAGCTTTTAGCTCGCTTCTCTGCGAAGACGCAAGGAATTGGCTAAGCCTATAAGCCGACTCGGCGGCATAATCAGTGTTCGCGTTATATCTGGACAGGTTATAGATGAGTATTGACAGCGTTTTGGAAAGCGTGGGGGAGTACAATATACTGTCTTCAATACTCTTCATCAAAGCGAGTGCGTCTGATTTAAGCGCAGAAAAGTTCTCCGGCGCATCCTGCGAGAGAAATCTCACAACAAGATCATTAAGCTTTGCTGAAAGCGATTTACTCGGAGACAACTGGCCTTGTATAAATGAAAGATTGTTAGCAACGGAATCAAGTATTTCGCGCTGGTTTCCCATGTTGTTAACTGAACGCAGAACTCTTGCGATTGCGACCTGCACATCGGGCTTATCCTTGTTCTGTGAGCTTATCTCTCTTAAAAAATCAAAGAGTTCGCCGGAAAAGGCTGTTGACCCACGCAGCTGTCTGCGCATCTCTTCAGTCAGGTATTCGGGTTTAATGAGCAGAGTGCCCAAAATATCCTCAATATCTGCCGTAACAGTCTTGTTGTTTGCAGGCAGGAGCTTATACAATTCTTCAAGCATAAAGATGTTTTTTAAGTAGGACACCGTAACGGTGGGGTCCTTAAGCAGATTAAGTAAAAGGGTAGGTACATCGTTGCCGTCCATAAAACCGTTATTTTGCTTGAGTATTTCGCTTTGGTTATGAGTCGAAACAACTTTAGTCGAGCTCTGTATGTTAAATGCCCCGGTTGTCTCCGCGCCCGGCTTAGGCTGTATGCTTTGGTTTTGAGTTACTAAAGGTTTCGTAACTCGTAAAAAATCCGGCAACTTGCTTCCTCCTTTTCCATAAAGTGAATATAATTAGGGCTGAATTTATGTACTATTCCACAACTATATTTATTTACTGTTTTTCAAAAAACACAATGGGTAAAGTCTATAGTTTTATTATTATTTATCAACAAAAAGCGTCAAAATGCAAGACTTTTCACTCATTTGCGCCTGCCATATCCTGTCTTTAAGCGTTTACCTACATTTTCTCTTTCCTTTTCGCAGAATAATAGTATAAATACTACAAATCTAACTACACCAGGCGACTGCTACTATGGAAAGGTGATTTTATGGGTACTGATGATTTTGTAATGGAGTCTCTGCTGGAAGCTTTTATTCACGAAACGAATGAAATGCTTGAACAGCTCGATGAAATACTTCTTGATTCTGAACGGGCTAAAAGTATCACGGATGAAAACATAAACAGTATATTCCGGATCACACACACAATTAAAGGCTCCGCGGCCATGATGAGCTTCAACACGATTTCAACGCTGGCGCACTCTGTCGAAGACGTGTTTTTCATTCTGAGAGAAAACCCGTCCAGCCTGCGGCTTGTTTTTAATTCAATATTCGACCTTGTTTTTAAGGCCTCTGACTTTTTTAAGCGTGAGCTGGAAAGACTTCAGGACAGCGAATATATTGAAGGCGATGCCTCCGAGATTATTGCTCAGCTGACAAGTCAGGCCGCCATAATCAAGGGAAACTCGGGACCGGTTTCCGTTACCTCTGAGAATAACGCCGTTTCTGATGATTCAGATGTTCTATCCCACGACGGAGCAGTAACTATACAAGTGTTTTTCGAAAACGACTGCGGAATGGAAAATGTCCGCGCGTTCATGCTTCTAAGTCAGCTTAGTCCCTTTTGCGACGAAATGGCTTCTGTTCCGGCGAATCCTGAGGCCGATTCCGCTCTCGCAGCTGAAATAATTAAGAACGGCTTTAAGGTCATCTGTAAGCCCTCGCATTCGCTTGATGTGGTGCTGAATGTAATCGAAAGCGCGCTGAGCATAAAATCGTACGAGGTGCTCGCCGAAGAAACAATCAAGCCCGATGACGGCATGGCTTATGCGTCAAGCGAAAGCAGTATGGGTGATACTTCGCAGGCAGTTCTTGACACCAAGATTGATACAATCAAAAACCAGGTTCAGGCCTCCGCAGGCGGCGTGAAGCAAAGTCTTATCAGTGTCAACCAGTTGAAGCTCGACCATCTTATGGACCTTGTGGGTGAGATCGTCACGGCAGAATCTATGGTTGCAAGGAATCCCGACATTCTCGGCCTTCGTCTGGACAATTTCACAAAGTCTGTTCGTGAGCTGAGAAAACTGACGGACGAGTTGCAGGACATTGTGATGTCGATTCGCATGGTGCCGCTGCTCGGCACTTTCCACAAAATGGACAGGATCGTTCGGGATATGGGCAAAAAGCTCGGGAAAAAAGCCGAGCTCATCACCGAAGGCGGAGATACCGAGGTTGATAAAACAATAAACGACGCAATAGTTGATCCTCTTATGCATATGATCCGCAACTCAATGGATCACGCAATTGAAACACCCGAAGAGCGTATTGCTCTCGGCAAGCCGGAAGTCGGAACGCTGGTACTTTCAGCGAGGAACACAGGCGGCGAAATACTGATTACCATTTCTGATGACGGCGCAGGTCTCGACACAGAAAAGCTGCTCGCTAAAGCAAAGGCAAACGGTATGCTGCAAAAGCCCGAGGCCTCGTACTCAGAAAAAGAAATATTTAACCTAATATTGCTTCCCGGTTTTTCAACGAATGCTAACGTTACTGAATTTTCCGGCCGCGGAGTCGGCATGGATGTGGTTAAGAAAAACATCGACCAGGTTGGCGGAACGATATCCATAAACAGCGAAAAGGGCAAAGGCACTACCTTTACAATTAAGATTCCGCTCACCCTTGCAATTGTTGACGGGATGAACATCGCTGTGGGGAAAACTGTGTTTACGCTTCCGATCACGGCAATTAGACAATCTTTTAAAATTACCGATGAATCTCAGATAATCCACAACTCAGACGGCACGGAAATGATTCTTCTGCGCGGAGAGTGCTATCCTATTGCAAGACTAAAAAAGCTTTTTGATATTGAAGACGGCTGTGAAAACATAAGCGATGGAATTATGATTCAGGTTGACAGCAACAATTCCGGATACTGCTTATTTGCCGATGAGCTTTTGGGCGAATACCAAGTGGTTGTTAAGCCCTTCCCTGTGTTCCTAAAAAAATACAACCTGAAAAACCAGGGGCTTTCAGGCTGCAGCGTGCTCGGAGACGGCAGTATTAGTCTGATTCTGGACGTCAATACGCTTAGAAACGACTGATATTATCAAAGCTCGTTTTCTTAGCTTAGCGAACAACGCTTAGCTTTTCAATATTCTCCGAAATTTTACGAAGGAAGGGATAATCTGATGACTAACTTGGAAAAAAAAGCAGAACTGGCCGATTTCCTGAATGACAGATACCTATTATTTACAATAGAAGGTTCATACTATGGGCTTCCCTTGGCGCTGGCGCTTGAAATATTGACCGTGCAATCTATAACGAAACTGCCTCGGGTCGCGGACTATGTTAAGGGAATAATCAACCTACGCGGAAAGGTGATTCCGGTTCTGGACGTAAGGAAAAAGCTTGGGATTCCCGAGCGCCCTTATGATGATGCAAACTGTATAATCGTAATCGAAATCAGAGATGTGCATGTCGGTCTCATTGTTGATATGGTATCTGAGGTTGCGACTGTACCGTCTGACAGAGTAATTCCGCCGCCGAAAACGATTGGCGAGAATTCAAACTTCATCTCATCCGTATCTCAGCTTGATGACAAAATCGTCTTGAATCTTGACTGCGAAAGATTTTTCTCTAACGACTTTGAAATAGCTGTATCTTGACCGAAAGGTAAAATACCCCTATGAAAACCGAAGAAGCATTCAGGATAGTAAAGCTCAGCGATAGTGAGTTTGACTATTTTGTAAAGTTCGTCAGTCAGCACTATGGAATTGATTTATCTCAGAAGCGTCATCTGATTGAAGCGCGCCTTGCAGGAGAGCTTAAAGCTCACGGCTTAACGAGCTACACTCAATATATTGATATGCTCAAGGCAGACAGGTCCTTAAAGATGATTGAATCCGTAATGAATAAGCTAACTACAAATTACTCGTTTTTTTCGAGGGAAACAGACCATTTTGATTATCTTGCAAAAACTGTTGTCCCTGAGATGGAAAAATCCGCAAAGAAAACATTAAAAATATGGAGCGCCGGATGCTCAACAGGACAGGAACCCTATAATATCGCAATGGCAATCGACAGCGCCGTTGGTTTTAAGCGAAATCTCTGGTCAATTTCAATCACCGCGACAGATGTTTCCACCGAGGCGCTCTCTGTCGCCGCAAAAGGAGTTTATCCCGAAAGCTCGCTTGATGTAATGCCTGCTTCATGGAAGGCAAATTATATGTCAAAGTTGCCTGACGGGAATTTTCAGGTTGCATCTAATATAAGAAATATGGTATCATTTAAAAAATTCAATTTGATGGATCCGTTTCCGTACAGTAACTATTACGACATTATTTTCTGCCGTAATGTTATGATTTACTTTAAACCGCAGACCGCTCAGCAGATTGTTAAGAAGTTTTATCAGGCAAACGTTGAGGGCGGATACTTTTTTATAAGTCATTCGGAAACGATAAGCAGATTCGAAAATGATTATACATATCTGTTTCCATCAGTATACCGTAAGCAAAAAAAATGAGGATGTGTCCTGAATAATGCCAATTAATGTATTGGTCGTCGACGATTCAATTGTCTTTAGGACAAAGTTGAATCTGTCTCTAAGTAAAGACCCTGAAATAAAAGTTATCGGCACAGCGATGGATGTGGAAGACGCGCTGAAAAAAATCAAAGAGCTGAAGCCGGATGTCGTAACGCTTGACATTGAAATGCCCAACGCAAACGGCTTTGAGTTATTGAAAACCGTTATGCCGACGAATCCCTTGCCCATTGTTGTTGTTAGCTCGCTGCCCGCAAACGCATTAGACGCCTTGAGTCTCGGCGCAGTTGATTTTGTAAAAAAGCCCGAGGCAGGTGTTGCTGATTCCACCGAAACATTTATAACAAAACTTATTGAAAAAGTAAAAATTGCGTCCAAAGCCAATGTAAAACATACTGAACCTTCGCCCTCCGCAGTACAACCGAGCTTCGCGCAAAGTTCAGGCTCAGCCATGAGCCGGAATTTGTCTTTTAACAGCAATACCATTATTGCCATCGGAGCTTCGACAGGAGGGACGGAAGCCATTATTAATGTCGTGAAAGACCTGCCGGCATCGACTCCTCCCGTTTTGATAGTTCAACATATGCCGGCCACGTTTACCAAGCTCTATGCCGACCGCCTGAATAGGACATGCAAAATGCGAGCTAAAGAAGCAGAGGATTTCGACAGAGTTGTCCCCGGTCAAATAATTGTTGGTGCAGGCGGGTATCAGATGACGCTGAAAAAAGACGACAACGGTTATTATATCCGAAGCGTCGCCGGTGAAAAAGTCAGCGGGCACGCCCCCTCCGTCAACGTCCTTTTTGACAGCGTTGCAGAGCTGGTCGGACGGAACGCTACTGCCATTATTCTTACAGGTATGGGTTCGGATGGCGCTTCGGGCATTGCAAAGATACGCAGGCTTGGCGGATACACTATCGGGCAGGATAAAGACAGTTGTGTTGTTTATGGTATGCCAATGGAGGCTTTTAAGCTTGGCGGCGTCGTAAAGCAGCTCCCGCTTGACTTGATCGCAGAAGATTTATTATCGAGACTCAAAAATCGCGTAATATAGCGATGAAATTAAATAACAAGCGACAAAATCTTTGTACAACAATTATTTTGGCGCTTTTATTTATACTGAATATGCAAAATAGCGAGCTTCAATATATAAATAATGGATATTAATATCCTTATTATCCATTATTCGGCTAATTTTTATTATTTATTAACTTTACTTTTTCCGGACTCGGAGAATAAATCAGGTGTGGGAGCTGATCTGTTCCGTTTCCGAAATAGTCTTTAAAGCAACACTTTGTGTATCTTAAGATAAAAAAGGGGTCATCGAAGTGATATATATCCCTCTTTCCAGGGTAAGCCCCGGAATGACTCTCGCAAAGAGCGTTTCTGCGCCAAATGGTTTATTTTCTCTTCTTCAGGATGGGGAAGTTTTGTCCGACCGCTATATTAAACGACTTGCCGCCTGTGATATTGACGGCATTTACGTTGAGATGGAGGGTACCGAGGGCATCGAGCCGAGGAGTATAATCAGCCCGAAAACCAAGCAGGAGATGACGAACGAGTTTCGTTCACTGTATAATAATTATTTTAATCAGCCTTGTATTTCGGGTTCAACTGTTGTGTCGACAAAAAAGATCGCAGGGAAAATCGTAGACAACATTTTGAACCGCGAAGAACATCTCATGGACATGATTGAAATAAAAAGTTACGACAATTATACATATTCGCACAGTTTAAATGTCGGGATTCTCAGCGCCATGTTGGCAGGAGAACTCGGCATCACTCGCAATAGACTTGAAGACCTCGCCCTTTGTGCGCTGATGCACGACATAGGAAAGATTGATATTCCTATTGATATTATCAATAAAAACGGTGCCGTAACCCCTGATGAGTTCAATGTTATCAAAAATCACCCCTTAAAGGGCGTCGAGCGTATGCGCAAATGCTACAACCTTTCTACCGAGGTTTTACCCGGGATACAAAGCCATCACGAAAAGATAGACGGCAGCGGCTATCCCTTTGGTCACTCCGGCGGTCAGATTCCTCTCTTCGGACGCATTCTCGCGGTAGCCGATGTTTATGATGCGCTGACAAGCCAAAGGAGCTACCGAAAGGCATGGCATCCCAAAGAGGCATTGGAGTATATAATTGCCGGTTCAGATTCTCAGTTTGATTGTGAGCTGGTCCGGGTATTTTCGCATCTTATCAGCGTTTATCCCACAGGGACTCTGGTCAAATTGTCCGACGGCTCAACTGCCGTTATTGTCAAAAACCACTCGGAAAATATTTTCCGTCCATGTGTAAGGCTTCTTGAAGACTCTCCGCTCGGCCAAAAAGGATATGAAATCGACTTGCTTGAGGATGTACGATATTTATATTTAACCATAAGCTCCGTTCTGGGCGCATCAGATAACGAAACCTTTGAGCTGCCATCCTCCGAAGACTCTTTCGAATCATTCGGAAGTTGACTCGCGACTGTCATAAGACAAGAAGGCCGAGACTCGTTTTAGGGTCTCGGCCTTCTTGTCTTATGGCAATATTTACTAATACATTCCGTTAATATTTTCTCAATCTTACAAATAATTAATAACTATTCTCAGTTACCGCTTGTAGCAATTCAATTACATAGTATAAATTAATCAAAGCTAAAAAGCAAATTTCTACTGAAGAAAAAAGTATTAAAGTAGGGGTGTTATCAATGGATAAAAGCAACATCAAAGGAATAGCAACATTAAGGGAAAAAAGAAAAAAGAGTCTGCGAATGTCAATAACTGTGCCTATAATTATCTTCATTTGTTCAGCCGCCGTCATCCTTGCGGTGTTCACTGTCTATATGGGTTATCGTAGTACTATTGGCAGTCTGACCGACTCAATGATTGCCACTGCCAGTGTCGCACAGGATTCCGTAGCCAATAAACTGAGCGCATTTTCAGGGCTTCTGGAAGAAATCGCGTCTAACAGCAACATGTACAGTCCCGAAGTTACGAACGATGAAAAATCTGATTATATCTCAAAGAAGGCCGAAGAAAATAGTTTACTTGGCGGATTTATTTTATCGGCAGCCGGTAAAGACATTAAAACCGGCAACAATTATTCCAGTACTGAATTTTTTGCTGCCTGCAAGGAAGGCAAAACATTCATCACATCCCCGTATGTTGATGAGAAATCGGGCGAGCTTGTTATGACTCTTTCCGCTCCGATTTGGTCTAATGGAATAAAGGGATCCAATGTTGTGGGAGTTGCTTGTTTAACATTACCTCAGACTATAATTAGTGAAGCCACCGAAAGCATGCATATCAGCAAAAATGGCTATGCATACATAGTTGATAAAGACGGTTATTTTGTCGATTATATAGATGCTGCATATATGACTGACAAAAAAAATATTGTGGAAATGGCAAAAAACAGTCCCGCTTTACAGCCGCTGGTGGATTCATTTAATAACGCGTCATCCGGAGAGATCACATTTGATCAATACCAGTATCAGGGCGTTAACAAATTCCTCTCTTCCTCCGCTATCGACGGTAGTGATGGCTGGGTAATCTGTTTAACTGCTCCGGTATCGGATTTTACCGGCGGAGTCACGACCTCCATCTATGGTTCCGCAATACTGCTAGTTATAATCATTCTCATCGGCGTATTCGGCTGCATCTATATCGCAAACAAAGTTGTCGATCCGCTCAAGCTTATTGTTGACAGACTCTCCAGGCTCGCAAACGGCGACGTTAATTCCGCAATGCCCGAGTTCAATGCTACCACTTCCGAATTCGTGGTGCTGAAAAGCTCTCTCAAAGGCACGCTTGATCATACAGGAGCAATAATCGGGGATATTGACTACCTCCTGTCAGAGTTCTCCAGCGGTAACTTTGACGTCTTTTCAAAAGAAGCTGCATCGTATGTCGGAGACTATAAACACATTCTAACTTCATTCCGGACCTTAAAGCGCGGACTTACAGAGTCCTTCCAGAATATACTTCAGGTTTCGGAGCAAGTTTCGGCAGGAGCTTCACAGGTCAGCTTTGGGTCACAATCACTTGCTCAGGGCGCGACAGAGCAGGCCAGCAGCGTTCAGGAGCTTTCGGCTTCTATCGCGGATATATCCCAGCGTGTCAAGAATAACGCCGAGGATGCCGAAAAGGCAAAAGCTCTGACTTCGGCAACCGAGTCTATCATGCAGAGCAGTGTAAGCGATATGGACCTTGCCCGTCAGGCTATGGACGAGATTTCGTCGACATCAAAGAATATTGGCAAGGTCATCAAAACCATCGATGACATCGCGTTCCAAACCAACATCCTTGCGCTCAACGCCGCTGTTGAGGCGGCGAGAGCCGGAGCCGCAGGCAAGGGCTTTGCGGTTGTGGCTGATGAGGTTCGTAATTTGTCCCAGAAGTCCGCAGAGGCAGCCAAGAACACTACCGCCCTCATTGAAAGCTCAATTGAGGCTGTTGAAAAAGGATCTCTGCTTGTTAGCAAAACAAGCACTGGCTTTGTCGAGGTTGCGGCGAAAGCTTCCGAAGTCGTCAAACTTGTCGATTCGATATCAGAACAGGCTCAGGAGCAGGCGGCCGCGATTTCTCAGGTCTCGATCGGCATCGAGCAGGTTTCATCCGTTGTACAGATGAACTCAGCAACGAGCGAAGAGAGCGCCGCAGCAAGTGAGGAGCTTTCAAGTCAGGCTGAGGTGCTTAAGAATCTCGTTGACCAGTTCAAACTGGCAACTTCATATCACGACGAGAACAATTGACGTTTAAGAATCATTCTTTCAACACTCCTTTTCTCATTATACATCCCAGCCGCTTTCGAGAGCGGCAACAGTGAACTTGAAAAGCGTCTTATGCTTGGCATGGGACGCTTTTTGAATAACGACTTATTATTACTGCAGCCTTTTATAGCGCAAGCCCCTATGCTTAATGGCTACAGGACTTAAGCATAGGGTCTTCTATTATTTCTTGTCAGTATGCATTTATCAAACCATTACACCATTTTACGGCGTTGACATATGCGTTATTAATTGCATAGCAGCCTATACCGTGCGCTTCCGAGAACCGCGTAATTTCATCCCAGTTGGCATATTCATAGTATTTATAAAACTCAAGCAGCTCTGAGTAGGGACCGTCGTTTCCCAGAAGAGACTTTCGGATTTTGTCTGCCACAGGTATTTCGTCAAGGAGCTCCTCCTTGGTTTTATCAAGCGCAATATGCAATAGCGATAGAAGTCCAACCATGAACACATTCTTCGCATCCATCGGGGGCTTAAAGCAGTATGCCAGGTTTTCGCCGAAACGCGCCCTGATTAGGGACATTCGTACCAACTCCAAGGGCTTTTCATCCGAGACGCCTCGCAGAGCCAGAACCGATATCCACTGTTTCAAGTTTTCTTCACCCAAAAAGGTCAATGCAGCTAGGGTTGACGACACCCTTGTACGAAGTCCTACAGAAGCTGAATTCAAAAGCCGAAGTAATTTATACGATAATGCCACATCAGAGGATATAACGGCGCTTATCTCATTGAAATCCACATAGTTATCTGTGCTGGTTAACTGAAGCAGCCGAAAATAATTTGCCTTTAATGGCTCAATATCTTTTTCTTTCTTAATTACTACTTCCTGATTAAAGTAGTATCCTTGGAACAGTGAAAAACCTCGATGCTGTGCAATTTCAAATTCTTCGTTTGTTGACACATCTGTTGCAATAAATGTTTTCGTCGAGTTAGCGGCAATCAAACTAATCTGTTCGCTGACGCTTATTCCTTCCGGCGCAAACTTGCAATATTCCGCTAGGGCCAACAAATTCATGTGCATGTTGCTATTATCGATATTTGACAGCAACAGCAGGTAGCCGTTTAATTTTAATTGTTTGTAAAGCTGCATATGTCCGTCTGTGCATCTGTCGGACGCGTTAATCTGTATGATGAATTTATTTCTGGGTAAGTTTTTAAGCACAGCTCTGTTGAAAAGCTGTTTCGTGAAGGATATGAAATATCTTGTATTGTCTTTGATGTCATTCATGCCGAGCGCATCCAGTGTACGGTCGAACTGCGAAAGGCTGAGTGTTCCGTCGTCCTCTTTTTCGCTTTTGTCGTTGTCAACTAGCTCATATCCATAGGTGTTACCGTTTTTCAACAGGATAGGCTGCATATTTATATACAGATCTCTGAATTTTTTCGAAGCATCATATTTGTCTTCAAAAAGCACAACGCGGTTCCGGCCTTCGGTCTTTGCCTTATAAAGCGCTATATCCGCCTTGCGCAGAAGCTCCGATAAAGTCTCTCCGTGGGCGGGATATAAGGCTACTCCTATGCTTAGTGTACACTTTGACTCAATGTTCGGCATCGTATAGGAAAGAAGCGATTTTTGAAGCATTTCTTGATAATATGACCGAACTGCCGCTTGATTTTCAAAGTTTGACAGCCTCTCTTTATAAAACAGCACGAACTCGTCTCCGCCCAGCCTGTATAGATGGCCCTTAAAATCATCGTTGCTCTCAAGATAAGCCGTAATACGGATGAGCATCTCATCGCCAGTATTGTGACCGTAATTATCATTTATTATTTTGAAATTATCAAGGTCAAACATGGCTAATATTCCGCAATACCTGCCATTTTTGCCGTCTTTCAACGCATTTTCATAATCTTCCTTCAACTTTTGTCTGTTGGGAATTCCCGTCAATTGGTCAAAATAGGCAAGGTTATACATTTTTGTTTTTAAGCTGCGTTCCTCATCAACATCTCGCAGGATAAACGCTGTCGCCGGATTTCCGTCTATCCATTCGATGGTATTGCGTGTGGCGGAGAAAACCCGTCCGTTCCTATCCTTTATATCAAAAGCCCCTGTCTCCGTCTTGGAGTCTGCTTTGTGGGGACAATTGTCACAAAGCTCAGGAAAAATATGCGAATAGCCGCTCTTACAGTTAGTAACAGAGAGAAGCTCTGCGTCAACACGCTTACTGGCAGCCTCATTCATTAATAAAATTTCACATCTATCATTACGAACAATAACCATATCCGAATCAACAGAATCGGATATGCTCTTTAGCGAACGTTCGATATTTGTGTTCTTATTTCTCTTAATTTTCATAAGCTGCACCCTTTAAAAAATATTTTAAAGCCATCAAAAAGTTATCTTTGCTTTTATTCGGTTATAACAGCGAAATTCGTGTATTTTGTCGTATTTTGTCATAATCTTTGTATTCAAGCAAGACTTGCCATTGACAAGAGGACGGACTTGCTATAACCTTGAATACGGTGAAAAATATGAACATAAACAGCATTGGCTCTAACGGAGCCGAATTAAACAATCAAATACAATACGTTAACACTCTGGGAAATTCCGACTTTGCCAGCGTATTAAGCGATGCAGCCGATAAATCAAGAACCAGCCTTGATAGTATATTTGAGGCTGCGTCAAAGAAATACGGCGTTCCGATAAGCCTTCTTAAAGCGGTTGCGAAGACCGAATCAAACTTTAATCCCAAGGCAACATCAAGCTGCGGGGCAATGGGAATTATGCAGCTTATGCCTGCCACGGCTAAATCGCTCGGAGTGCTCGACCCATATGATCCCGAACAAAACATTATGGGCGGAGCCAAATACTTGGCGCAAATGCTCAAGGAGTTTGGCGGCAAGATTGAGCTTGCTATTGCGGCCTACAATGCCGGTCCGGGAAATGTTGAAAAATATGACGGTATTCCTCCATTTAAAGAAACACAAAGCTATGTAAAAAAAGTTCTGGAATACTGCGGAAGCGATTTAAGTACCGATACCGTTATTTCACACCCAGATAATTCTTCGCAAAACACTTTAACGACAGCCGGAGATCCGGCCGGCCCGAGTGAGCTTTACTATTCGATGCTCATGAACATATATAAAATGCAAATGCAGCTGTTTGAAACGATAAATACAGATAATGACAAATAACAGCTATCTTAATTACATCTGAAAAGCCCACAAATCTTATGGTTTGCGGGCTTTTCTTATGATTTTGCTAATTAATCGGCTTTACCGATTTCATGATAAAGTTTGTACTGTCCTGTCAGTTCGGAAAGCTGCTTTGCCAGAGCCGCAAGCTCCTCCGCCGCCGCCGCGCTTTCTTCAGCAGTCGCGGAGTTCGTCTGGACTACCGTAGAAACCTGACTTATGCCCTGCAGAACCTGGTCGGTAGCAGACGACTGGCTTTCGGACGTTTCAACGATTTGAGAAATTGCCTCACCTACATACTCTGTCTTTTCTCCGACTACACGGAGAGATTGAGCTGTCGCGTTCGCAATTTTAGTTCCGTTTTCAATAGCAACGACTGTGCTTTCAACAAGCGAGGTCGTATTTTTCGCCGCTTCCGCCGAGCGCTGCGCGAGGTTTCTCACTTCGTCGGCAACGACAGCAAAGCCTTTTCCTGAAGCACCGGCGCGCGCCGCCTCAACAGCCGCATTGAGAGAAAGTATATTCGTCTGGAAGGCAATATCATCGATCGCCTTAACGATTTTTCCAATTTCTTTTGATGTGGCGGTAATATTGTTCATAGCTGCGAGCATCTGGGTCATATACTCGTTGCTTTCACTTACAACCTTTGCCGATTCTATGCTGATTAAGCTGGCCTTGTTTGCCTTTTCCGCATTCATTTTACTGAGCTCTGCAATATTTGAAACGGTTACCGAAAGCTGCTCGACTGCAGACGCCTGCTCTGTAGTACCCTGCGCCAGAGTCTGTGAGACAGCGGAAATCTGGTTTGATCCCGATGACACCTGCTCGGCAATTCCGTTGGTTAGCTGCATACCCTTGCTGATGTCGGAGAAAACGGCATAGGTTGAATGCACTATTTCGTTATATTTGCCGACATATTTGCTTTCGTCTTCCGAACGCGCAGCGAGATTTTTCTCCGCGCCGCTCGCAAGCATATGGCAAGTGTCGTCAATGACAAATGAAACGGTATTGCTCATGTCTTCAAAGGACTTCCCCAGCTCTCCGAACTCATCCTGCGAGTCTATATGAAGGGGTTTTATCTTCCTGCCGTCTTTGAGATCCTGACAGGAATCGACTAGCTTTTTTAGCGGCAGTACAATACTTTTTTGCAGAATAATCAGAACATAGGCAGTAAAAATCAGTGCTGTTCCTGCAAGTCCGCAGAAAATCAATATTGCTCTAGTCTTTGCGGATTTATAGCTTTTTACGGAGCTCTGCGAATCAGCCGTTGAAGCTGTTGCCATTTCATTCAACGCTTCGCTGAGGGCCTCGAGAGCGGGCGTATATGTTCCTGTATATCTCGAAAGAGCCTCTTTATGATTTCCTTTTTCGGCAAGCTTATATATATCTTCAGCCGCTTCCTTTGCTTTCTGATAGTCGGCCGAAAAGGCATCTATGCCGGGAGTTTCCGACATCTTGCCAATTTCGGATTCGATAGTCGCTTCGGACGCTGTTATCTCCTCATATCCGGCTTTTACTTCTGAAGAATTTGCTCCGTCCGCCATATTAAAAAGAGACCGGCTGATATCGTCCAGTTCAGCTCTGACAGTCAACTGGGACTCAATCGATGAAAAAGACCCACGCAGAAAATTGTCAAGCTGCTTATCTGCTCCGGCTAAAAGCGAAAATAATATAGCCATGCTTCCTGTTGTGGCTACGAATACGTTTATAAATGTCACTATAAACTTTTTACTGACATTCATTTTGCTGAATATTGATTTCATAAAGCCGATCCCCCATTATCTGTAGATAATTGCGCAAAAATAGGTCTTTAATATTTATTCTCCTCCTTCCATGATTTACAAGACGCTTAACAATTGTCATGTCCAATAATTATTATTTTTCGTAAATTAATTATCCGCAAAATGAGAACCGACGTTACTTGTTAGTAACGTCGGTTCTTGCAATTATTAGTTTGAGCATAATGCCTTTTTGGCAGTACAACAGCTAATTTTATTAACCAGATATACGGTTCATAAGCGCCTGCGTAAAACGGCTTAGGGCCGTCTTCCCGTTTTCACCTAGCCCAAATACGCCGCATTGCTCCAGGCATTTGACGAACGCAGCGCCGACTTCCTCACGCAGAACTTCGTTTATGCTAAGTGCCGACACCTGCCGCCAAGTCATAATTTCCTCCGCCCAATCCGCATGGCGGGAAATTTCCGGTGCGTATAGATCACCTCCGGAGACCATAGCTTCACCAAGCATCTGGAGTTCCTTTTTCAGGTGCGGGGGCAGAATCGCAAGTCCCATTACCTCAATAAGACCGATATTTTCCTTCTTGATATGATGAAGCTCCTTATGCGGGTGAAAGAGACCGAGCGGGTGTTCCGGTGTTGTTCGGTTATTGCGAAGGACAATGTCCATCTCATAAAACTCACCGCGCCGTCTGGCAATCGGAGTCACAGTGTTGTGGGGAGTATCTTCCGTTTTTGAAAAAATTCCTGTCTCGGGGTCATTGTATCCTCGCCATGTTTCGAGGATGATATCCGCAATATGCACGACTTTCTCGCTGTCCGTACCTGATAGCCGCAAGGTCGCCATCGGCCAGTTTAGAATTCCGCAAGTAATGGTCTTATCCGAAAGTGGCAGCTCCTCTATTATTTCAGCGCGTTCAATCGGGAACTCATGGCGTCCGCCCTGAAAGTGCTCATGGGAGAGGATGGAGCCTCCGACGATTGGCAGATCGGCGTTCGAGCCGACAAAGTACTGGGGGAATTTATCGAGGAAATCAAAGAGCTTGCGGAAGCAGGCGGCATCGATGGTCATCGGCGTGTGAACGTCGTTCAGAACTATACAGTGCTCGTTGTAATAAACGTAGGGCGAATACTGCAGCCCCCAAGGCTCGCCAAGTATGTCTACAGGGACTATTCGCAAGTTCTGACGTGCAGGATAATCTATCCGTCCCGCATAACCCTCGTTTTCTCGGCATAGCTGACAGGCGGGAAAGTTGGTTTTTTTTGCGTTCAGCGCTGCGGCGATATCCATAGGGTCTTTTTCGGGCTTTGCGAGATTTATTGTTATCTCCATATCGCCGTAACTGCTCGGATATGTCCACTTAACGTCCTTGGCAAGCCGATATTCCCGAATGTAGTCGCAGTCCATGCAAAACCTGTAGAACCAGTCGGTGGCGGCTTTCGGATTTTGAGTATAAAGCGTGGCAAAGTCCTCGATGACTTTAGAGGGACGCGGGGTCACGCAACCCATTATGGCCGTGTCGAGCAAATCACGAGACGTTGTCGTATTCGCAATAACGCCGCGCTCTACAGCATCAACCAGCAGAACATCGAGCAGTTTTTCAAGCGGTAGTGCCGCCGGTACCGCTGCTATGTCCAGATTGTCAATTTTCAATACGCTCAGTATGGCGTTGACCGCCCAAATTTTGTCCGTCTGATGCAAAACGCCTTTCCCGAGCGCATATTCAACGATTCCGAAAATCGCCGAGGACACGTCAAATTTACTCATCATAAATCTCCATTTTTAAAATGTTCTATAGGACGATTTCTACCGCGCCTGCATCCCTAGTCTGGAGAAAGCGGCAGCTGCCAATGCCGGTCAGGAGTTCCATATCTTTTTTGAAACTATCTGAAGCCCCAACAGGCACGAAAGCCTGTATCGTGCCGCCGAAACCACCTCCATGTATACGGCAGGCGCCTTTACCGTCGAGCAGACTCTCACACCACGCAAGCGATAAAGCGGCGGACTGGTCCTGCAAGGACTGATGGGGGTATATATTCTGCAGAAGCGTCCAGCTGGAGTGCCCGCTTTCGCGTACGAGGCTCAAAAAGCTATCAAAATCTCCGCGTTTTAGTGCGTCAGTTTCAGACAAAACTCGCTCGTCCTCATTGAAGAAGTGCATTGCACGAAGCAGAGCCCTGTCGGACACCTGTCCTCGTAGCTTCGGAAGTTCGGAATAAAACCTTTCGGACGAGACATCACGGAGCTTGTCCACGCCAAGAAGCCGCGCGACGCTCGTCATTTCTGACGGAATCGCGGCATATTCATCACCCAGGTGGTCGTGCTTGGCCCCTGTGTCGATTATGCAGAGCACATAGCCAAAATTCGATAAATTAACGGATAAACGCTCAATTTTGGGTGCATCCTGATTCTTAAAGTCAATTTCAATGATGCCGCCGACCGCCGATGCCATCTGATCCATCAAGCCGCAGGGCTTGCCAAAGTGGACGTTTTCCGCATATTGTCCGGCCCGAGCAAGAGTTTCGGGCGGAATTTTCCCGTCGAAGAAAAGTCCGTTTATAACGGACGCAATCAGAGTTTCGAAGGCCGCCGAGCTCGAAAGTCCCGAACCGACGGGCACCTGACCGGATATATATGCGTCGAAGCCGCCCACAGTTCCGAAGCCCTGTTTTGTGAAATATTCAGCGACACCACGCACGAGAGCAGTGGGAGTTCCCTTATCGCTTTCTCGCGGTGAGAGCTCGCTTAGTTCAACGCTTGCAGAGCCGTGAGTGTCTGAGAAAATGCGAATGACATTATCGTCATTATGTAAAGTAGCAGCAACATTATCAAGGTTGACTGCCGCGGCGATAACAAGACCGTTCTGATGGTCTGTGTGGTTGCCGCCGAGCTCGGTTCTGCCTGCTGCGCTGAATAAGCGGGGCTGCGCCTTGCCATAAATGCGATAGAATCCATCAAGAGCCAAAGCGAGCCGCTTTTCAATTTGTTCGCTGCTCATGTCGGGGTAAAGCCGAGATAATTCGCTTTGGGGCACTATCATGTTGTTATTTTCCATGTCTATAACTATGCCTCCGTCGACTCAATGCAGATTGTTTGATAGGGGCGCAGTTCAATTTCTTCGTTTTTCTTAACAGGGAGCTTTTCTTTTTGCAGAGCTCCGGTAAACGGAGTCTTCACAGATACCTTGTCCGAATTCAGATTGCTTATCAGGCAAAAGGTCTTTTCTCCGATGGAATAGTAAATGCGAAATACCTCGGTTTTTTCGGCCCTAATGACCTTTTTGTCTTCTGCTATAAGCAGAGTTTTAAAAAACTCCATTTGACTATCCGTATATTCGTTTATATTGTCGGAGGTGAATACAAGCCCACCCAAAACGCTGTTTATCATAAACAGTGTGTATTTCTGATCCTCTGACAAGCTGTTGTTGCTGTTTCGCAAGATAAATACGTCGGGGTCGTTATAAAACGCGCGACCATTAAGCTGCTGTCTTCCTATGGTGCTCGTCAGCGCGTTGAGGGTGGATACGCGTTCCCTGTAATGAATTGCTGAAAGAAACTTGTCCTCCCACATCAGCGCAACGTCGCTGCTTACGCGGCAGTAATCGAAAAGACCAAACGCGGGCCCAAGCGGTGCTCCACAGCCAAGGATGATTTTATCACCCGAAATTTCACGCAGGAACTCGAAGAATTCACACATAACCTGACCACGCGTTTTATCCTTACGAGGGGGAAGTGAAGCGGCGTATAAAAAGTCGAGCTTCACCATGTCGTAATTCCATTTGTTCAGAACAGTGTCAAACACTTCTCTCAGGTATGCTCGAACCTCAGGATTGTAAAAATCGAGAACATAGAAGATACCGCTCCAGCCCGGATTTAAGCCAGCCTTATTAAGCACCCATTCGGGATGCTCCTTATAAATCCTCGATTTTTTTTCGCAAATAATCGGCGCAAGCCACAACCCGGCCTTGTAGCCGGCCTTATGTATCTCGTCGGCAAGATAAGCCATTCCCTGCGGAAACTTCTCGTTTATATGAAGCCAGTCGCCGACGGCTTCCTGAAACCCGTCATCAATCTGAAAATAATCAATCGGCAGCTTTCGAGAGCTGAAAGCTGCAAGGTTTTCGAGCACATCAGTCTGTGTCACTTTCGTATAATAATTATACCAGCTTGTCCAGCCGGTGCAGGGTTGTACATGAGGCGGCGTAATGTTTGCAGCCGCAAAGTAGCTATCGAAGGCGGTGTTCTCCTCCGTGTGTATTGTGAAAATATCAAACAGGGCATAAGGGATGCCGACTTGCGGTTCAAGCCCCTTACAGTCCTTTATAACGCGCAGATTTTTCTCTTCGCTGTTATACTCAAAGATGGTAAATCCCGACTTTTCAGAGATTGAGCCATAAAATGTGATTAATCCATCCTTCGCGTCGCGGATATAGGTATAGCTCCAGCTTTGGAGCCTGTCACTCCCGGATTTATAAAAAGAGTAGTCGCCGTACATGCCGATTAGAGGTTTTGCAAGGGGATTCAGCTTTGGAATTTTGTGACCAAGCCGTACTTCAGAGCTGTCCGTCCAAGTTTGATAGCCGTTTAGAAACACGGGATTGACATCTGTCATAACTTCATCAGTCATAAGAGAGCAGTCTATTATCGTAAGCACTGTTTTAGGTGTTAATACTGCATTGAACCGGCTGCCGCCGTTCGTGGGCGATTCATTAATTACCAGACTGAAATCCTCTGTCTCCACGCTTTGCTTAAAAACACATGAGAAATTATTTTTACCTTTTTTGTATGTCAATTTACCGCTGACTATACTCATCCAATGTACTCCTTTAAGCCCTTAATATAAGAAAGCTCCATATCAATCAGTAATGCAATTTGTGTTTTTGCGTCAATTTCTCTGTCGCTTTGAATTACATCCCCTCGCAAAATCAATTTTTGAATTAGCGGAATGGTGGAGTGTATTACCGTTGTGTAAAATGAAACGGCGTCGATATCGGGACGAATTGACCCGTCCGTTTGACCTGCTTTTATTGCCGCAAGCATCATCTCTCGTGTGTCGATTACCCCCGCTTCATACTTTTGCAAAAGCTCCTTTGAAATCCGCTCTCGGACGGTGTAGTTATCGAATTGCTCCAGTAGACGAAGCAAATGGGGTCGTATTTCATACAGAGAACCAATTGTATAAAGTATCTGTTTGACCTTTTCAAATCCGTTTTGCTCATTATAATTTGCAGGGTAGAGCAGCGGTGTAAGACTGCTCATTTCAGAACGCCAAAGCTTTGTTGCGCACTCGACCACAAGCTTCGGCTTGTTTTCAAAGTAACGGTAAACAGTTGCCGCGCCGACCTCCGCCCTTTTGGCAATGTCCGAGATTTTAGAGTTATCGATGCCGTTTTCGATAAATTCCTGTATCGCTGAGTCTATTATATTTTCTTTTCGCGCTTCAATCTGCCTGTCGAGCTCGATTCTGCGCTTTGCTTTTGCATCCATAGTCAAGTGCTCTTTTCCGATTGTTTTGTGACCTAAATCTTCAAAATTGCATATTCAAAAACGTAGCTTTTCCCCTTATGGATCTTATACGGTTCATGGAGGTTTGCTACTCCCGGGAAATCCCCGCCGACGCCGCACTGCATGTGATCAATATTTACCGTAACAAGATCCTGAGCTGTGAGCTCGTGCTGGTGCTTCGCTTTTTCAAGTGCTTCCTGTGTATACGGCCAGGCGCTGAAACTGAAAAGATTACCTGTAATCATAAGACCTTTTTCGTATTTATCGCTGATTTTAAGCCACCGTACATCGGTACGGTTGCCGTTCTCCTGCGGACGCATATAGCTGTGACCAATTTTCTCGGCATCGAGGGAATAAATACCGACCGGCGAGCCTGTTTTACGGTCGCAGTAGTTCTCATGCGGGCCTCTTCCAAACCAAGTGAAGCTGTCGAATCGACGCCTCAAAGCCATTGTAAAGCCAATGCGCGGCATATCCTTTGCCGGGCATATTTCGTGCCGGACAAAGATAGTTCCGACACTGTCAATTTTATATATCGTAATAACATCGCCCTTACAGTAACGAATGCTCTGCCTTATTGTTACGGACACAAGACCGTACGAGCGTGTAAGATTCACCGAGAGAACCTTTCGCCTTTCCGTTGCGGTTCTCCATCGTTTCACCGGAAAAGCAAGTAGGCTTTCGAGCTCGGGCTTGAAGTTCGCGTAGCCGAGGTCGTTATCCGTGTATGCCCTCCAGTAATTTGGAGTCAGGGATGAACTCAGGATATTGCCGCTCCCATAATCAATGGAGCTGATGCTGCCGTCCTTTTTGGAAACAGTTATGCGAAACCTCTTGCCCATAACGTCAATTTCGGTTTCAGACTCCGAAACCTCTATCTTTTTGCTTCTATCAGGCTTTATCTGAATACGGTCGGGGAGCACTTCAAACTGCTCAAAGGCGAGTGGGTAATTTTTTGCGCACCAGAGCGTTTCGTCGCGCATGAGAAAATCAAGCGTAAGATGATATTCCTTGCCGAGCTTAAATTTATAATTTGTAAAATCGAGTTTCATATCAAGACTTTCACCTGCGGGAAGGGAGATCGGTTCAAGCGTCTTCCACGAAACGGCTCTGCCATCTTCGGTGAGCGTCCATTCCGGTCTGAACTCCGACAGATCCATAAAGCAGTATTGATTTTCGATGCGAATAACTCCGTTTTGCAAGTCTACAGGCGTTACCTTGACGCGCTGATATACTTTTTTTACCTCATAATAGGAGGGGTGCGGCGTACGATCGGCAGAAACTATGCCGTTTGCGCAGAAATATCTATGCGAGACTTCTTCCCCGAAATCCCCGCCGTATAGCCACTGCTCGTGACCGTCTTCAGTTTTTCTTCGTATAGACTGGTCTACGAAATCCCAGATGAAGCCCCCCGCCATGTTCGGGTACTTTTCGAAAACGTCCATATACTCTTGAAAATTACCCAGACTGTTTTCCATCGCGTGTGCGTATTCGCACAGCAGTACAGGTTTGCCCCTGTATTGCTCCGGTTTCATCGGTTTTTTATCCGCCGTCACCGTAAGCCTGTTAAGCAGTTTATCAATTAGATTGATTTTGATTTCCTCGTGACGGCCCAGCTTATCGAGAAGCTCAAACTTGGGATACATTTTTGAAACCACGTCGCTCACCGACATGTCAAAATCGCCCTCGTAGTGAAACAGCCTTGTCGAGTCGAGCGCAAGCGCGGCTTCCTTCATCTTCGTAAAATTACTGCCGTAGCCCGCCTCATTTCCAAGCGACCACATAAAAACGCAGGGATGGTTCCGATCCCTTAGCACCATGCGCTCCACGCGGTCAACCACCGCCCGCGTCCAAATAGGATTATCCCCGGGCACATTCTTTCTGCGTATCGCGTGCGTTTCAATATCCGCCTCGTCCATAATGTAGATACCATAAATGTCGCAAAGCTCATAGAGCAGCGGGTCGTTCGGATAATGGCTGGTGCGGATTGCATTGATATTAGCGCGCTTCATAAGCGCCAAATCCTGAGCGTATCTTTCCCGCGGCACCGCCCAGCCAAAGTCCGGGTCGAAATCGTGGCGGTTGACTCCACAGATCATAAGCGGCTTCCCGTTTATCATTATTTTTTCATCTTTGATTTCAACCGACCTGAAACCAAAGTGTATAGTTTTTGCCTCGATCACCGCCCCATTGCTGTCCTTGAGCACTATTATGAGCTGATAAAGATTCGGCTGCTCGGCACTCCACTGTTTCGGGCAGGGTACCGGCTTTTCAAGACTGATACAATTTGCCAATTCTGTACGGGCACAAAATTCGCCGGAAACACTGTCGACAACGTGATAATCGTGATAATCACATAGCAGAGCTTCTATGATGATGCTGTTGTCCTGTCCGGTTTTGTTTCCAATGTAGACATCAATATTCAGCGTCCAGTCGGTATATGTTGCATCTGGGGTTGAGCGGGCGAATATATCGCGCAGGAACACTTTAGGTTCGGCATAAATATAAACTTCGCGGTAAATACCGCTGAAAAACCACATATCCTGATCTTCAAGATAGCTTCCGTCGCTAAAGCGGATGACCTCAGCCGCAACGACGTTATCTCCGCTTTTTACGAATGCGGTAATGTCGAACTCGGCAGGGGTCATTGAGCCTTGCGAATATCCGACCCTTTCACCGTTTATGTAGAGATAAAACGCAGCTTTAACTGCACCGAAGTGGATATATATTTCTCTGCCTTCAAAATTCGCTGGCAGTTTAAAGGTTCTTCTGTATAAGCCCTTTTCGTTTTTGCTTTGGTCGATTTTTGGTATCTCGTTCTTTTTCTTGCTAAATACCGGCGGAAAATCAAAGGCAAGATAATATGGCTTGCCGTAGCCCTCGAGCTGCCAGACTGAGGGGAGAAAAAGTTTGTCCCAGCCGGTAGCATCGTAATCAGGCATATAGAAACCCTCGGGTATATCGTCCTCTCCGAAAACCCATTTAAAATCCCAGAGGCCGTTTAGGCTGAGCTTATATTTATCACTTATGTTATCATACGGCATCCAAATAGCGTGGGCAGTTTCTTTGTTATATTCGATAATTTCCGGATTTTCATAATCGAGAAGAGCTATCTTTTTTTTAATCATCGTGTGCCCCGCATTTCAATAGAAATAAAAATGGGTATTGCAAATATTTTTATAATGATAGCTAAACTATCACTATAAACTTTACCACAATTTTCTTTAGATAACAACACAGACTTTAAAAATAAGGTATTACAAAAACGAGTCCGGCCCTTAAAAATCTTTCTCACAAAATGTCACACTTAACTTTGCAAATCATATCTTGTAATACTATTAATTCATGGGAATTTATGCTATTATAGATAATAGAATTAAAAACAATCTACTCAGAAGATACAAAATCGCTTTAAGCCCTAAGTTTATTGTTATGTACGGGGTATATAACTTGAAGGGAGATCATCTTCTTGGCTGAGTTTTTTCGCTCTCAGGTTGTAATTCAGGCGATTGGCTTTGTAGCGCTTATCTTATGTGTCTGGTCCTATCAAAGCAATCGCTATCGAACCCTTATGGGTATGCGTACAGCCTCGGAATTCGTTTTCGGAATTCATTTTCTGCTGCTGGGCGTTATATCCGGCAGTGCGCTGCAATTTGTAGGCGGCATAAGGAATCTAATATTTATTAAGCTTGAGAACGAAAAAAAGAAGATGAAATATGCTGTTGCGGTTTTCTGCATCTTCTTTACCGCGGCGGGTATCCTAACCTGGGAGGGGCCAATAACTCTTATCCCTATTTTCGCAAAAAATGTCAGTACTGTCGCTTATGCAATGACAAGCACCCGCACAATACGTATGATAGAATTACCGACTTATGTTTTGTGGCTGATTTACAACGTGACCTGCGGCTCAATCGCCGGCATTATCAACGCATCTTTCAGCATCGTTTCAATCACAATCGCTATTATCAGGTTTGATATTCCCTATATACGCGAAAAACTCGCTGGCGATAAAAGCAATATCAATCAGTGAACGCTTTAACCGTAATATTACTTAATTCATTATCGCTCTCATAATCCATAAAAAAGATCCCCCTGCAGATAAGATTAGTCTGCAGGGGGTTGTTCGGTTTTATCGGAACATAATCATTTGGACGGTGACTAGAAAAAAAGCGTTATAAAATAGACCAAAATTCGGTGTTGTCAATTGTAGTTCCGGGCGCTATATCTGATTCTCCGCCAAAAGTTTCGAGCTCTGCCATGAAGTTATCTTTCCCCACGAAGCATGCCACATTGCAGCCCTCGAACGGGTAGCGCAGCAGCTTGTTATACGGGGAATACTTCTCGAAGATATAATTGTCACATTTAAGCAGGACTTTCCCTTTGGGGGCACAGCAGCAGCGTTTGAGTGTGCGGCCTTTGGGAGAAACGACTAAGTCGTTACCAATGAAAACAGCCTGGTCATCTTCCAGCGTAGTGCGATTCCCGGCAAATACACGTGGAATAACAATGCGCACAACATCCCAACTGGAATCGTCGTCACCAAGCGGTATTACAATCTGCTTACCATTTGGGTTAACGCAGGTTGGCGACCACACGCCTCCGGAATAAATGAGACTGCCAGAGTTTTTTATGAAATTTCGTACACGCAGCTGGGTTTCAGAAATAATTTCTACTTCGATGCCCTTTTCCAGACCGTTTACGGGATGAGCCGGAGCTGTAGCCACTACCTTTCTCTCGCTTAGTTCCAGCGAGCAGCGCGTGTTGTCGGAAAGATACGTATCCTCCGACTCATCAGCCATAGGGCGTGTCATCCAGACACGATGGCCGCCATAAAGCTTCCACTCGTTGCGTGTCACGGCGTTCTTATCCCAGTATAAAAGATTTTCCGCATCAGCTTTGCCGAAAAACGCAATGCGCGGACCGATTTCATATATCAGCACCGCTTTCAACACGGGAGTGCTGATCTCAACAGCGTCAAACCCATCGAATTTTATTTGTTTTATCATAGTTTTACAGCGACAGCTCGTAGATTTTACGGGCTTCTTCTTTTGTTATTGGCGGAATGCTGGCCAAGGTACCGTCCGCGCTGAAGGAGACATCATAAACGCCTTGAGTCAATTCGTCCAGGCTGGCTTCGGTACATCCAAATTCGGAGATGCGAGTTTGGACGCCGGCAGATTTGATGTACACTTCGAAAATATCTGCGGCCTTAAGCAAATCTTCGGTACCCCACAGCAACAGAGCGAGCTTTTTAAAGCGACCGTTCTGCTCTTTGTAAGCAAAAAACCGCATCCACGCAAGCATCATGCAGGCAAGCGTCGCGCCGTGAGTGGCTTTGAAATGTGAGGAAATGACGTGGCCCGTCTGGTGCATCGGGGTCCAACCCTGTACTCCGCAGGTCAGCCAGCCGTTCAGCCCGACTGTTGATGAAAACTGCATCAGCCCGCGCAGCTCGATATCGTTCGGATTCGCCAAAACCTTAGGAAGGTTTTCATAAATGGCACGGATAACGCCAATCTGCATCTGGTCATGAAGAGCAAGATTGCCAAAAGTGGCCTCGTCGCTGAAGAAAAACGGCTCGATCACATGGCTTATCGCGTCAATAGCTCCGCAGGCCGTCTGATACGCCGGTAAAGTTAAGGTCAATGACGGGTCGAGGATTGAGGCCTTGGCATAAAGGCAGGAGGGCTCCCACACATAGCTTTTGCGGTTGGTTTTTTCGTCAGTGATAACTGCGGTGGGGTTCATCTCGCTGGCGGTGGCAGACAGCGTAGGGATAAGTATTATGGGCAGGGCTTCCTTGGGCGGAATCTGGTTATTTTCACTGTGGCTGAATTTAATCATTTTAGTCAGTTCATAGGGGTACAGAATACCCGCCGCAACCACTTTAGCCAAGTCCATCGCGCTGCCGCCACCGACACCGATGACGACGTCGCAGTTCTCTTTTTTACCCAGCTCGATGGCGATTTTTGCCTCGCCGAGCTTGGGATTTGCGGTTGCGACAAAGCAATCGGCAAATTCCACTCCCTGCTCTTTTAGCGAGGAGTGAATACGTTCGAATAAATCGCCATAGAAACCGACCTCGGAATACGAAATAATCAAAGCCTTTTTGCCGTACCGAGCGGTCTCAGCGCCGATTTTTTTTACTTCGCCGGCGCCAAAGATGATTTTAACGGGATTGAAAAATTCAAAATTATTCATACTTCAGTAAACCTATCTTTCCAATACGATTTCTTCGGGTTACTGTAACAACGCCGACACCTATCAAGAGCAAAATGCCCTTGGAAAGTTGTGTGACGGAATAGTGAGCGCCAAGCTGAGTCAAACCGTTTGTCATGCAGGAGAGAATAACCGCGGAAATCAGCGTGCCTAAAACATTGCACTTTCCAAGCTTAATAGCGAGGGCTCCGAGAAACACGATAGTGAAGCCGTTGAGGAAAAAGCTGGTTCCCATGATTGGCTGACCGGAGGTGTAAACGGTAATCGTGTAAACCAGACCGGCAAATGAAGCGCAGAATGCGGAGACTAAATATAGAATTAGGTCAATCTTCCATGTGGCAACGCCGGCCTCCTTCACAGCCTGAGGGTTATCGCCTATGGCATAAATGTACTGACCGAATTTGGTCTTTTCCTGAATGAACCACATGATAATTGCCATTACTACAGCTATGATGAAAATTACCGGAAAAGGACCAATCTGCCACTGGCAGATATCGTAGATAAAAGTTTTGTTCGCGATGGCGGATAGCTTTATGGCGGAGCCGCCGGAATAGCTGATGGCCAACGCTCCGCCTGCGGTGGATACAGCGATGGTGGAAATCAGCGGATGGAATTTGCACTTAATGACAAGGAAGGCGCTGACGGCACCCATTGCAAGACCGACGCCGATTCCGAACAGACCGGCCAAAACGGAAGTGGTCCCGGCCAGATAAAAATATGCGAAGGTCATGCTGGTAAGACTGCCGATTTCGGGGAAAGCAACATCCGTTTTACCTGAGCTTACAACCCAGGTAACGCCATACAGCATAATGCCGAGAGGTCCGGCAGCCTTTAAAATGTTTGTGATATTCCGAGAACTGAAAAACGACGGGCCGCAGACGAGGCAGAAGAACACGCAGACGAGAATCAGAATATAGAACAGTACATATTCAGCGCGGAAGATTTTTTTCAGAACTTTCTTCATACCGTCACCGCCTCCTTTTCTATCTTCTTCGCCGGCAGCATCTCGGATCTGTCATTGTATTTTAGCTTGGAGATCAGCAGTGCCACAACCAAAATGGCTGCGGTAGCAAGATTCCCCCAGTAGTAGGCAATGTTCATCTGCGCAAGACCCAGCGTGATGAGTGCTGTCAGCGCGGCGCCGAATAGTGTGCCGTGGACGCAGGGCTTTTTAAAAATCGCCCAGCCGATATAGACGGCAGAGAAGCACTGCGGCAAAATGCTCTGCGTTGTGGTGACCGCCGCGAAGCCTTGCTCCGCGTTCATGAACATGCCTGTGAAGGCTACAAATGCGCCGCCCAGAATAAAGGCAATCATGGTTATGCGGTTGACATTGATACCGCTGAGATATGCGGCCTTGGGGTTCGCGCCGACAGCATAGAACTTGCGTCCGATTTCGGTTTTTTCCATCAGCCAGTAGCAGACGGCGAGCAGTACAATCATAATCCAGATAGGAAGCGGTACGGTCGCGATGACTCCGTAAGCAATGGCCTTTTGCACATCCTCGTGCAGGTAGATATAGGCGGCGTTGCTGAACAGATAACCGGAACCGTAGGCTATGCATCCGACCGCAATGGAGGTGATGATGTCAGGAAATTTAATTTTACTGACCAGAAAGCCCGTGACAGAACCCCAGAGACCACCAAATACAACGGTGAGAAATACTGCTAGGACTGGACTTACACCCATGTTGACCATCAGCCAGCAGAAGCAGACGCCGCTGCAGCAGCCGATCAGATGGAAGGACATGTCGCACTTTCCGATGATGATAATGAAGGTTAAGCCCGTGGCCGCAAGAGAAATGCTTGCGATTTTTCTAAGTATGGAGTAGATGCTGGACGCCTGTAGAAAGCCCGGCTGCAGTATCCGAAAGACGACAATAATGAGAATAAACAACAGGGTGAATACAATTACCGGCAAGGAGTCACCCATATGTATGTTTTTCAATGTTTTCTTTTCTTTTTTCATAGTTATACCCCTCACTTTTCGATAACCGCATGAAACAGCATTTCTTTTACGCTTGTTTCAGCATCGGTCTTATCCATAGTGATATGGCCCTTATACATAACCATGATATGGTCAGCTATGCCGTAGACCTCTTCCGGCTCTGAGGAAAGTACGATAACGGCGGCGTTCTTACATAGATCTCTCATCGTTTGATAAATCTTGTTTTTTGCGCCGATATCAACACCGGCCGTCGGCTCGCAGAAGATATATACATCCGCGTCGGTATACAGGCATTTGGCCACAACGACTTTCTGCTGGTTGCCGCCGGACAGCTCGTCGACATGCTTTCTAATCGTGGGGGTGGCAACCTCCATTTTGTTCGCCAGCATCTGAACGTCCTGCGCCTCTTTTTTTGCGTCGACAATAATGCCGCCATAAATAATCTTTTTGATTTTGGAGATGGTGGTGTTAAACGAAATAGACAATTCCGGCAGCAGGCCCTCTTCCTTGCGGTTGCCGGGAACAAGGAAAACCCCGCTGCTGATGACGGTCTTCGGGCTTTTCATATCTATCGGCTTGCCGTGTTTTAAAAACTCGCCCTGTTTGCAGGACATGGAACCAAAAACAGCTTTGGAAAGCTCATCGATTCCCGAGCCGACCAAGCCGAAAATACCCAGGACCTCGCCCTTTTTTGCGGTGAAGCTGACATCGTTAACTTTATTTCCGACAACGACGTTCTTGGCTTCAAATTCGACCTCGGACGCATTTTTCACTTTTTCGGGATACAGCTGGTCGAGGCTCTCGCCAAGCATATATTCAACGATTTGGTTGACGTCCACCTTACCGTTTTCAATTTTCTCATGCGCGACATCTTTTCCGTTGCGAAAGACGGAGTAGCTGTCGCATATCTGCTGTATCTCGTCGATATGATGAGTTATGTATATGATAGCAACGCCCTTTGACTTTAAAACACGAATGAAGTCAAACAGCACATGTTTTTCTTTTTCGGTCAGAATTGAGGTTGGCTCATCCAGGATAAGCAAACGGCAGTCCTTTGAGAGAGCTCTCAATATCGCGATAATCTCACGTTCAACTGCCGGGAGAAGATAAACCGGCTTATCAATGTCCACTTCCAGCGGGTATTCCCGCAGAAGCTCCATCGCCTTGGCGCGCAGTTTTTTTCTGTTTATTGTTGTAAACAGCATTTTATTGCCGTTTTCATTGCCCAGATAGATGTTCTCGTATCCGGTGAGGCTGGGTATCATCTGCGGGTCCTGATATACGGTGGAAATACCCAGATTGATGGCGTCCTGCGGTTTTTCAATCTTAGCAGGCTTGCCGTCGATATAAATTTCGCCCTCTTCATTGATATAAATGCCGGAAATCACCTTGATCAGCGTGGATTTTCCCGCGCCGTTAATGCCTAAAAGCGCGCGAACCTCGCCCTTATCCAGCGAGAAGTTGGCTTTATCCAATGCTTTCATACCAGCGAATTGTTTTGTGACGCCTTTGACTTCAATAAAACAACTCATTTTATAACTCCTTTTTAAAGAATCAGAGGCAAGTCGAGCTTACCTCTGATTTGCGTTCTTGCTGAAAGATGAATTCCTAGATTGAGGGCACCCAAGCAGGAGCCAGATTGTTTTCTGTCAGAACCTGATTGAGAAGATCAACATATCCGGGCAGGTCATAGTCTGTCAGCAGCTGCCAAGCGGTCAGGTCGCTGCCGGCAGGCTTCTTATCGCGGATGGAGTCCACGTCAATAATCATTTTGCTGCTAACGGCATAGCCCTGAACGAGATTCAGATACGGGACCTGACTGTTATCTTTCATTGCATAGTCAACAAGGGTGTAGGGCATTGAGATAATGTTTTCGCCTGCGGTCATGATAAATTGATTGGGGAACTTCAGCATGTATTTCCAGCAATCTTCGCCGCCGTCGCATCCGACGAACATTGTTTCTTCACGGCCGGCAGCAGCGGAGGTCTTATCAAGACCTGTCTCGGCAGCGCCGTCCCATGCGCACCAAATGCCTTTGATTTCCTTGTTGGGGTCAGAGTTCAGAATGGAGTCGATGCCGGAGCCGACCTGTACTGTGCCGGTAGCATCCCAGTCCCACTCAGCCGCGATCTTGATGTTGCTATATTTTTCCTTTGCCAAAACGTCCTTGGCGCCCAGATCTCTCTGATGCCAGGAGAGGTTCGCGGAAAGCCAAACTGCAGCAATTTTGATTTCGTCGGTAGTTCCGTATTTTGCCTGCAGAGCGTCGCACAGAGCAGTCATTGTTGTAACACCGCATTTATAGTTGTCAAACATGGTAGTGGTTATAACGTCGGTGCCGGGTATGTATCCATCGGACATATAGATCTTTATTCCGGCGGAGCAGGCTTCTTTAACAGCCTCGGAAATACCGGAGGGGTCAGAAGGTGTAATGAACATTGCAACGGGTCCTTTTGCAATCAGTGCGCGGATCTGCTCGCTCTGGAGAACTGCGTCATATTCGGCGGTGACGACTTCGTAATTTGTAATGCCATATTCGGCAAATTTGTCTTTGAAGCCTTTCATCTGACGCTGGCCGGAGGTGTTTTGAGACCAGCCGAGAGATACCGCATAGAAGGTCGGGTCGATAGTCACCTTTGAATTGGAGCCAGACGTTGTTGTGGCGTCCGGGCTTGCGTCGGTGCCGGCCGGGGACGTATTGTCTGCGCTCTTCGTGCACCCTACGCAGCACAAAATAAGTACCAGTGCAAGGATTGAACAAATGACTTTTTTCATGTTTACCTCCATAGTTAATTATTTATAATCATGGCACTCCCGCCAAAATTACTTTAGTTTATTTCTTAAATTCCAAGACCCTTTCGATAATCAGCGATATCGCTCTGAAAGTCCGCGATTTTTTTATAAACCTGAAATATCTTACGGTATTCGGCTGCGTTTTCCTCGTTCTTCTCAATTATACTGATGGGCTTGTTGATTTTCAGCAGCGGTGTATAGTCTTTCCACAGGCCAACACCTATTGCGGCGCAAGCCATGGCGCCAATGGAACCGGCGTTTTCACCGACACGGGATTCCGTAATATTCTTCTCGTAGATGTCTGCAAACAGGGCCCTCCAAAAGTTGCTTTTGGCTCCGCCGCCGACTATCAGCATATTGTCTGCCATCGGAACCTTGGCGGAGAGCTCATTCAGAGCGTTTTTTAATCCCATGCATATGCCTTCGAGCGAGGCACGGATAATGTCTCCGCTTGTATGCTTAAGGTCAAGGCCGGAGATGGTGCCGCGAGCGCTGATGGATTTATCCAGCGCGTTGCCGCCTGCAAGTGTAGGGGTAAAAATGAGACCGTTCGCGCCAATCGGGGACTCTGCCGCCAATCGGTCCATTACTATATAGCTGTCTTCACCGCCCGCCTTTTCAGCCGCCACCAAATCGCGGCACAGCTGGTCGCGCACCCAGCGATAGGTATTGCCGGCGGAAAAAATACTCTGGGCGGAAACATACATGCCTTTGATTAAATGTCCGAAAACATACGGTTTAGTCTTAATATCGAGCACCGGTGCGGAGCCGGATACGGCTATCCAGGAGGAGGTTCCGAGATTTGTGTAACTCATACCCTCGCTTACACAACCGCTGCCTGCTGACATACAAGCGTTGTCAACACCACCCGCCGCGATTTTAATATTACGGGACAGACCCAGCATATCGGCAACTTCCGGTTTGATTGTACCGATAATCTCGCAAGACTCGCACAAATCCGGGAAAATGCCTCTTTTCAAACCAAACTTTTCTATGCAGCGTTCGTCATAGTCGCATTTCAGCAAGTCGTAGACACCGGAGCCGGAGGCATAGGAGTAATCAGTGCATATTACACCGGTTAATTTGTAGTTCAGGTAGTCCTTTGTGCCGATGAACTTTGCGGTGTTTTCGTAAATTTTAGGCATGTGCTTTTTATACCAGAGAATTTTGAAGGCCGAATAAAGGCCTGACGGAAAACCGTTGCCGGTCATCATATACCATGCGTTGTAATCATTAACGCTCTCAAATGCTTCGTCGGCTTCAGCCGTCGCGCGGGCGTCCGACCAAATAGGGACCCTGTTGAGCAGCAAACTGCCGTTCTTGCCGATTGGCACAATGCCCAAGCTGTGACCCGAGCACGCGGCGGCAACGATATTCTCTTTGTCCACACCGACATTCGAAATAAGTTCCTTCGTAGTTTCGACCAGAATGCGCCACCAGTCCTCCGGATCCTGTTCGCGGAAGTCCGGCGCGGGGTAATATGTCTTACATTGCTTGAACGAACTAGCAATACTAATGCCGTTCTCATCGAATAGAGACGACTTTATTCCTCCTGTTCCCAAATCGTAAGCAATTATGTATTTCATATCAGCCCAGCCTTTATTTGAGTTTGTTACGCCGTCAAATTTCCTCGTCAAAAGGAACACCTTCCCTATCGTACGCTTCTTTCAGAATTCTCAGCGCAGATTTCAGGCTGATGCCAAACCGGCTGCAGCCAGCATCGACCATTGATTCCAGAGTCTGAAGCGTTCGGACACCGCCGGCAGCCTTGATTTTGGCACGTTCGCCGACAGCTCCTCGCATAATTTCAATCGTCTCCAGCGTAGTGGGTTTTTCCGCCCAACCGGTACCGGATTTTACAAACGTCACGCCGGCCTCTATCGCAAGTTCACAGGCTTTGGCAATCTGCTCATCGGTAAGATAGGCAATCTCCAAAATGGACTTAACCGGAAGGGGGGAAACGGCGTCCACCACAGCCTTGATATCTTTTTTTACCAGTTCATAGTCGCCGGAAATAAGAGCGCCTACATTGATGACCATATCAATCTCATTACAGCCCAGCTTTTTTTCGCGGACCGCACAGGAGACCTTTTCCTCAGTGCAATCTGCCCCGGAGGGGAATCCGGCAGTGCCGCCTAACATAACGTCGGAGCCTTCCAGCAGTTCGGCAAGTTTGCCCGTGAAGCAAGGCATTGTAAAAGCACAGACAAAATGGTATTTCTTTGCGATTCTCGCAACTTCCTCGATTTCATCATAAGAAACATTTGTTCTGACCGCGCTGATATCGATCAATTCGGGAATCTTTTTATAACTCAATTGCATTTTTTATAGACCCCTTTGCTATGTAATGAATTCTGCTGTTTTTCACCTTAATTAGTAACCAATTAGATACCTTTTACGGTATATCATATAAATAATATTTTGTAAATAGCCCGATTATTAGTCAATTTATAAGCCGATGATACCAAATATCGGGCTTATAAGTACAACTTTAAGTGCTAGTCTTTTAATAGGTATCTAAATTATGCTCTTTTATGATATTAATGTTTTTTGAAAATTATTTTTTTAATTAAGTAAAAAACAGCTTCATCTCGTCTGGCCGCGCTAAAGCCAATTAAAAACCTCCTTACAGATGAGGAATTCTTTTTTCTTGAATTACCGCATTAAAGGAGGTCTTTTTTTGATTATTTACTTGTAATCAAAAATATCGTCTGCCGGATGTCGTGATTTCAAGCTGATAACGATCTGCCCGCAGCAAGGTTTTGCTGTAGGATATCGGCTTGCCGCCGCTGAGCTCGATACGTCTGATATCCAGCAGCGCCGCGCCGACCTTGATATCCAGCAGCTGCGCCTCTATGAAATCAGCCGTCTTGGCTCCGATAGTATCTATGGCTGTATCGATGTGGATACCATATTTCTTCTCCAGCGTGTTATACAAGGAAAATGACTTGCTGACCGTCTGTTCAAGATCTGGAGCAAGGTCGACGTCCAGATAATTTTCCATTATGGTAATAGGCACATTGTTAGCATTCTGAACGCGTTGAATACGATAGATGTTTTTACCGACCTCGATTTCTAAACGCTTTGCCTGCCGCTCATTGGCTTGTATTACGTCTATAAAGATGCTTTTTGTCATAACTTCATAGCCCTTATTCCGCAGGGTCTCAGTAACGGAAGTAACATAGCTGAGATTCTGCGTATAGCGGAAATCCATCACTTTAATTCCGCGCCCCTGGCGCACCTCAACATAATCCTCATCCGCGAGTAAATTAATTGCCTTTCGGATAGTCGTGCGCGAAACGCCATAGATTTGCTGCAGCTTCTCTTCCGTAGGCAGGAAATTCCCGATTTCATACTCGCCGTCGCGAATCAGTTTTTTAATCTGCAAATAGACTTCTCGATACATTGGATTATTTGTCATTGATATTCACTCCTGTATATCAAAATATATGTCATTGATTTGTATTTTATTATAACACAAATCAAGATACAATTGACAATATAATTTTGTAAATCGATATATAACAAAAATCAACCGTTCACTTGAACGGTTGATTTTTGTTATTCTTACTTATATCCATTTCAGTATGCACGAGAATATTACTATTGCCAGAGCATCGACTCCAAATATCGAGCCCACAGCGATGAGTTTTTTCTTTACTGTTTCCATGTCATGTACCCAATAGCAGGCAACTAGGAACGGCATGTAGCCGATAAGGAACAGCACATACGGGAATTTTGCCTGCCACCACCAATATTCCCAGGTGAGAACTCCGATATGGTTAAGTACACATTCCACGATTACAAATAGAATTGAATTAAGTACTGCCAGAAAAAGACGGTTCGGAATTCCGAGTATTTTTGTTTTTTTGTCCTTGGGCAGCATTTTAGCGCATGCGATGCCGGCAATTAGAAACATGAGCGAAATCTCCATATTGAGACCGATAAAAATTTCAAATGTAGACTTAGTCGGAGTACCCCAGACCGGCGCAAACTGAGTAAAGTGGAACACCAGCCCGTTCCAGATTTCATTAAAAACATCCATGCCCCAAAATGCCAGTCCCGCAAACAGAACATTCCAGTTTTTCTTTTCGACCTCAACCGAATAAACGTAAAAAACAATAATTACTATAGGGATGATATACCATTCAAAATTCGCCGAACTCCTAAGCTGCGCTAGTGCTAGTTTTGCCGATTCAGCCATTACAATCCCCCTTTATGTTGCATTCAACTAAATTGGTGCCGGAACATAAAACGTCTTTCGTTTAAAATAATATTACCACATACCCCAAATAAAATAAACATAAATTTCCAATATTTTTTTCTGTACTTTCTGACAGATGCACCGAAATCCTTCAGAATTTGTTTCATTCCGGCGGATTATGGGTTAGTATCCAATAATTTTGCATAGACAATACCGTCATATTAAGTAAAAATGAAAGTCGGATATTATTCACGCAGGAGGATACATAATGAAATTTGTAAAAAAGTGCGTATGTCTGTTTGTCATTTTAACAATTACTCTGAATTTTGGTTTGTCGGCCGACGCCTTGGATTACAAATACAATATGTCATATATATACTTCGGGAGCGCTGCAAATTATGCGCAGCAAGTGAGTAATACGCAGAACTCGGTAAACGAGGTATCCCCCGATTACTTTTCGCTTAACTCAAGCGGAAATCTTGTAATTACGTCTGATGCAAGCATTAGCTTTGTTCAAGCTATGCATCAAAAGGGCATACTGGTTACGCCATATTTAACAAACGACTGGGACAGGGCAAAGGGCGTTGCCGCGTTAAATAATTTAGATAAACTATCCAGCGATTTAGCCAACGCCATATCCGCTTATAATCTTGATGGGGTTAATATCGATATCGAAAACGTAACGCCCGCCGAGCGGATAAAGTATGTCACACTTGTCCAGCTCCTTCGCTCCAAACTTGCCAGTGGCAAAATCATAACGGTCGCCGTTGCCGCGAATCCTTATGGATATACTTCAGGCTGGGCAGGGTCTTATGATTACGCTGGGCTTGCCTATTACTGCGACTATCTGATGCTCATGACCTACGATGAATCCTATGACGGAGGCGCGCCGGGTCCTGTTGCGAGCATAGGTTTTGTCGAGAAGTCGCTTAAATATGCTCTTGGCCTTGTCCCAAAGGAGAAGATAGTTCTTGGAATACCGTTTTATGGACGCATATGGTCCTCCAGTGGCAGCTCTCCAAACGGATACGGAATCAGTAACACGAAGGTTGAAACGTTAATCAGAGATTACAACGGAACCGTAGTGTTTGATAACACCAGCAAGGCGGCGTGCGCTACCATAACTGTCAAAACGAGCGATTCGAAGCCTCTTGTTGCCGGTAAGGCCTTGGCTGCCGGTACTTATAAAATATGGTACTCAAACGAACAGTCAATCAAAGCGGTGCTTGGTCTTGTAACAAAATACGATATCAAGGGCACGGGAAGCTGGAGCCTTGGTCAGGAACCGAGTCAAACCTGGGATTATTACAAGCTTTGGCTCAACGGCTGTACCTTTGGCGATATCCAGAGTAGCTGGGCAAAGAGTTCTATTCTGACAGCTTATATGAACCAGTGGATGGACGGCATCAGCTCCGACACTTTTTCGCCTGATGCTCCTATGACGCGGGCTCAGGCAGCAACAATCCTCGTTCGTATGCTTGAGCTTAACCCCGAAGTAAACAGTGCATACAGCTTTGATGACTGCAAAGGTTCTTGGGCTGAAAAATATATTGACACTGCAAGAAAATATGGCGTCGTGTCCGGAGTCGGCGGCAATCTTTTTGCACCGGACAGTACGGTTACCCGTGAGGAAATCACCGTTATGCTCAACAACATTTTGGGTTATTCTAGCAGCAATTCAGTAACCGCCTTCAGAGACGTATCCAAGGAGAGCAACTCGTGGTCCTTTGATTCCATAAACGCTCTGAGTGAAAAAGGAATTATAACAGGCTATTCCGACGGCAGCTTTAAGCCCTCCAATAAAGTGACACGAGCGGAAGTGACAGCTTTGTTCTCACGAGTTGATACCGCCCAGCTTAAGAGTGGAATTAATTGATAAACAGCGTAGAGTTCAAATAGATTTAATTCGCATTTTATGTGTCATAGTAAAGGCCTATCAATATGTATAAGGGAGAGAGCTAAAGTTTGCTCTCTCCCTTAATTGTTTTAGATAGTATCTGTTTATTTACCAAATTCAATATAAAAATCCGCCTCTGCCCAAGAGTTCTGAAAGCAGCAATGCATATATTAAATCTCTGCCAAGTCCCCTGCGCCTGAATCCGCCGAAGCCTGACCCAAACCTTCCGTCTCCTCTGAATCCGCCGAAACCCGGTCTAAATCCTCTACCATCTCTAAACACACTTATGAAGGATGGAGAGTCGTCGTTTTCTTCGGATTTGCCCATATATTCTTTCATATCTGGATGCATCCTACAGAAATCATCGTGAATACCGTCGGACATTTCTTCCAATTTCTCCTGCGTAGGCATCATGTTATATGAGAAAATCAAATCGACAGTCATTGTAATGAAAGGCATCAGCTTATAATAAATTTCCGGATAGACTGACCGATAAACCATAGGATAGTCCTGCATCATATCCGGTGTTCCGCTTTGATTGCTTAAGCGGATATCTCCCATTGGTTCCATATTTAAATTCTCTTGATTAATCATTTTGCTTCCTCCAATTTTGCTATTATCTACGGGGCCCGGGCCCACCGGGCCTGCCGGGTCCACCTGGTCCACCAGGCCTGCCGGGTCCGCCTGGCCTGCCGGGTCCGCCTGGTCCGCCGGGTCTACCCGGTCCTCCGGGTCTTCCGGGTCCTCCTGGTCGGCCTGGTCCTCCGGGTCCGCCTGGTCTTCCGGGTCCTCCCGGTCCTCCTGGTCCTCCGGGCCCACCGGGCCTGCCGGGTCCGCCTGGTCCACCGGGCCTGCCGGGTCCGCCTGGTCCACCGGGTCTGCCGGGTCCACCGGGTCCTCCGGGTCTGCCGGGTCCACCGGGTCTGCCGGGTCCTCCGGGTCTATGCCTTCCAAAGCGCCGGAATATGATGGGGAATATCGGGAAAATCGGATACACCGGATATCTGGGGTACACCGGATATCTGGGATAGTAATCGGTGGGTATAAGGATAATCTGTCCAACAATTAAATTATATGGGTACAAGCCTGGGTTGGCAGACAGTAAGACATCAATAGGAACGTTGAACATGTCGGCGATGCTGTAAATGGTATCGCCAGGCTGAACAATATATTGAAACAAAAGAAACACCTCCTTAATCATATTATGTTAAGAGGTTCATTCGGTTCTCCTTTGCATTTTAAGCGCAATCATATCGTTCATATTCAGTTCATAATCCAAAAGTATATTATTATCGGATTACAAAATTGACCACTGGAGGAGCGCCATGATACACATTTTGGTTGTAGAGGATAACGAGCAGCTGAGAAAACTGATGCGCATCCATCTGGAACGCGTCGGCTATAATGTTTACGAATCCGGCAACGGAATGGAGGCGCTAGACGTTCTGGAGAATGTCGCTATACACCTGATAATTGCCGATATTATGATGCCGAAGATGGACGGCTATGAGCTGACAGGCGAGCTGCGGAGCGCAAAAATTACGATTCCGGTTCTTATGGTCACAGCAAAGGAAACACTTGAGGATAAAAGAAAGGGTTTTAAAACCGGTGCAGATGATTATATGGTAAAGCCCATTGACTTTGAAGAAATGCTGCTTCGGGTTGAGGCGCTTCTGCGCCGCTCGAACCTCTCCGGCGAGCATATTCTTGCAGTCGGCAGCACAATTCTGGATTCGGACGCATTGACTGTTTCAACTGACGGGCAGTCGGTGACTCTTCCGCAAAAAGAATTTTTTCTTTTGCATATGCTGCTATCCTACCCTAAAAAAATTTTTACACGGCAGGCCCTGATGGATGAAATATGGGGCTTTGAAAGCGAAACCGACCCGCGTACCGTTGATGTTCACATCAAGCGCCTGCGCGAGAAATTCGCGAAGTCGGAGGACTTTGAAATAGAGACCGTTAGAGGGCTCGGCTATAAGGCGGTGATAAATAGATGAAACGCATGAGAATCCACCTTATTCTGATGACCACTTTTATCGTTCTGACCGCGTCACTTATTTCAATACCGATTTCGATGCTGATTACCAAAACTTTTTTTAATACCGGCACGCAGGATATGATTGTGCGCGGCCTTACCATCAGAGAGATACTGACACCCATTCTAATCATTTTGTTTTATAATTTTATGTTTATAATTGCTTCGCGAAAAGCCGTTGCGCCTTTTGTTGAGCTTTCCAATGCGACAAAACAGATTGCTGCCGGAAACTTTGACATATTAATCGGATGGGCGCACAAAAAAGGTGGCCCCGCGCGGCTCGCCCGCAACTTTAACCTGATGGCTCAGGAGCTAAAGGCGAACGAGTATCTCCGCAAAGACTTCATATCAAATGTATCCCATGAGTTTAAAACTCCGCTGTCTATAATTTCCGGATATGCGGAGCTGCTGGACGGCGAGGAGCTTTCGGATAAGGACCGTCACGAATACAGCCTTACGATACAAAAGGAAAGTAAGCGGCTTATAAAGCTTACAAGCGACCTCCTGAGCATTTCGAGGCTGGATCACCAGAAAATACAGGAAAAAGCTGAAGCTTTCAGGCTGGACGAGCAAATAAGGCAGGCAGTTCTGCTCTTTTCGCCTGAATGGAGCGCTAAAAACATAGCTATAGATATAGATATTCCGAAGATAGTGTATATCGGAAACGAGGCGCTGCTTGCGCAGGTCTGGAGCAACCTGATTGACAATGCTGTTAAGTTTACTGGAAACGACGGGCTTATCTGCATCTGGGCGCGCGCCCAAAACAGCAGTGTAACCGTGAAAATATCAGATAACGGCGAGGGAATGAGTGATCAAACTCAGGCAAGGATATTTGAACAGTTCTATCAGGGGGACTCTTCCCACGCAGCGGAAGGTCACGGGCTCGGACTTGCTCTCGTCAAAAGGATACTCGATGTTTCTGGAGGGAGCATATCGGTTACAAGCAAAATAGGTTCAGGTACAAACTTTGTTATTACGCTTCCCATCAAAGAATTAGTAGATTAGTTTTATCATTGATTAATGCCGATCTGTTTGGAGCGGCATTTTTTATTTCAAGTTCATATATGGTTCATTTAACTGGAATATATATATGCCAATCAAAAGCAAAGGCAGGTTTTTTATTAAAATGATCAAAATCTTAAAGTACATGAAAAAGAAAGAACGCTTGCTGGTTCTGTGCAGTCTTGTTTTTATAGTCGCGCAGGTTTTTCTCGATTTGAAGCTCCCCGACTATATGACCGAGATTACTAGACTCGTTCAGACAGGCGACAACAAGATTAGCGACATTCTCACTCAAGGCGGCTGGATGCTGCTGTGCGCATTCGGAAGTCTGGTCGCGTCCATCATCGTAGCAGGCTTTGCGGCGAGGATAGCCTCAAGCTTCAGCAAGGGACTTCGCGAGCTGCAGTTTGACAAGGTTGAGGCCTTTTCCATGCAGGAGATAAACAGCTTTTCGACAGCTAGTCTTATCACCCGCTCCACAAATGACATCACACAGGTGCAGATGTTCATTGCAATGGGCTTGCAGCTTCTTATAAAGGCGCCGATAACGGCGGTCTGGGCTGTCACAAAGATTGCTGGCAAGGACTGGCAATGGACAACGGCAACTGCAGTTGCCGTTCTGGTTCTTATTATTGTAATCAGCATCGTTATCACATTTGCAATTCCGAAATTCAGAAGAATCCAGGGTCTAACAGACAATCTCAACCGTGTTACAAGAGAAAATCTTACAGGTATTCGTGTCGTAAGGGCGTATAACGCCGAGAAATATCAGGAAAACAAGTTCGAAAGCGCGAACAGCGAGCTTACAAACAACAACCTCTTCGCAAACCGTGTCATGTCGATCATGATGCCTTCCATGTCACTGATAATGAGCGGGATGAGCCTTGCGATATACTGGATTGGCGCATATCTAATCGACTCCGCAGGGATGATGGACAAAATCACACTGTTTTCAAACATGGTCGTCTTTATGAACTATGCGGTGCAGGTGGTCATGTCCTTTATGATGGTAAGTATGATTTTCATAATGCTGCCGCGCGCCTCTGTTGCGGCAAAGCGCATAGTCGAGGTTATTGAAACAAAGCCCACCATACTTGATGGGAAAAAGACCGCATCGGTAGAAGGCCTTGAGGGTGAAATCGAATTCCGTAATGTCAGCTTCAAATATCCAGACGCCGCAGAATATGTTCTGGAGGATGTGAGCTTCACAGCGCACAAGGGCGAAACGGTTGCTTTCATAGGCTCCACAGGCAGCGGAAAGAGCACTCTCATTAACCTTGTTCCGCGTTTCTATGACGCGACAGAGGGCGAAGTGCTGATTGACGGCGTCAATGTTCGGGACTACACGCAGGAAGCGCTTCACAACAAATTCGGCTATGTCCCTCAAAGAGCCGTCATCTTCTCCGGCACAGTCGAATCCAATGTTGCCTACGGTGATAACGGTAGGGGCTCTTATTCAAAAGAAGACGTTGAAAGCTCCATTGCGATTGCTCAGAGCACCGATTTCGTCGAAAACATTCCCGGTCAGTTGGAAGGAAAAGTCGCTCAGGGCGGAACCAATCTCTCAGGCGGACAGAAGCAGCGCCTTTCCATTGCGCGCGCAGTATGCCGAAAGCCGGAAATCTATATTTTCGACGACTCCTTCTCCGCTCTTGACTATAAAACCGATAAGCTTCTGCGTCAGGCACTGAAAGAAAAAACCTCCGACACGACATCGCTCATCGTTGCGCAGCGCATCGGCACTATCAAAGAAGCAGATAAGATCGTTGTGTTGGAAGAGGGTCGGGTAGTCGGCATCGGCAAGCATGAGGAGCTAATGGAAAACTGCTCCGTTTATCAGGAAATCGCTCTTTCCCAGCTTTCAAAGGAGGAACTTGCATAATGAGTAAAAACGAATACGAAATCGATGAAAATAAAAGCGCACCGCCTGTCCCCCCGCGTCGCGGTCCCGGTATGGGCGGCCCCGGTGGAATGGCGGTTGGCGGAGAAAAGGCAAAGGACTTTAAAGGGACTTGGAAAAAGCTTATCGCCTACTGTAAGCCCTTTCTACCTATAATCATCATTGCGATAATATGCGCGTCCGGCGGAGCAATTTTGACTCTGGTCGGACCGAATACGCTCAAAAGGATTACAAACTTAATAACAGACGGGATTATGACGGGAATCGACCTTCCCGCTGTCACGAAAATCTGTGTTATGCTGGTAATCATATATCTATCAAGCTGGATTTTGTCTCTTTCTCAAGGCTATATAATGGCAACAGTCACGCAGAAGGTATCAAAAAAGCTGCGAACGGACGTATCTGAAAAAATCAACAGACTGCCCGTCAGCTACTATAACAGAACCTCTTACGGTGACGTGCTCAGCCGCGTTACAAACGACGTCGATACGATAGGGCAGACGCTGAATCAGAGCATCGGCGCACTGGTATCTGCCACGACACTCTTTTTGGGTTCGCTTATCATGATGCTGACGACAAATGCAATCATGACTCTGGCGGCGGTCGGCGCGACCATTATCGGCTTTGTGCTGATGATGGTAATTATGTCAAAATCTCAGAAGTACTTTTCACGCCAGCAGAAAAACCTCGGTGCCATGAACGGCCATGTCGAAGAAATCTACGCCGGACACAATGTCGTAAAGCTCTATAACTGTGAAAAGGACGCAAAGAAGAGATTTAACCATATCAATAGTGCTCTATGTGACAGCGCGTTCAAATCCCAGTTCCTCTCCGGTCTGATGATGCCGATCATGATATTTATAGGCAACTTCGGCTATGTCGCCGTTTGCGTTACGGGGGCAGTGCTCGTTATGAACGGCACGATTTCTTTCGGCGTAATCGTGGCCTTCATGCTCTATGTGAGACTCTTCACTCAGCCGCTGTCCCAGCTCGCGCAGGTCGCGACGAGCCTCCAATCCACTGCCGCCGCTAGCGAGCGAGTGTTCGCCTTCCTCGGTGAAACAGAAATGGCAGACGAAAGCCATAAGACAACTAAGCTCACAGACATTAAGGGCGAGGTGGAATTCCGCAACGTACGTTTCGGATATGAGGACTCAGATGTGACAGTCATCCACGACTTCTCAGCGCGGGCTATGCCCGGTCAGAAAATTGCTATTGTCGGACCGACGGGTGCCGGCAAAACCACAATGGTAAATCTGCTAATGCGCTTTAATGAAATACAAAGCGGTGGAATATTTATCGACGGAGTCCCCACAAGCGAAATTACCCGTGAGAACGTCCATGATTTGTTCTGTATGGTTTTGCAGGACACCTGGATGTTTGAGGGCACAATTAAGGAAAACATCGTATACTGTAAAGAAGGCGTGAGCGACGCCGAAGTGGTCAAGGCCTGCAAGGCGGTGGGTATACATCACTTCATCAAAACCCTGCCGCAAGGCTATGATACGGTCCTAGGTGATGATTCCAGTCTTTCGGCAGGTCAGAAGCAGCAGATTACAATAGCCCGGGCGATGATTAAAAATGCCCCAATGCTAATTCTGGACGAGGCGACAAGTTCTGTCGATACCAGAACAGAGCTTCTGATACAAAAGGCAATGGATAAACTGATGGAGGGCAGAACCTCATTCGTTATCGCGCACCGTCTCTCAACCATAAAAAATGCCGATGTTATATTTGTAATGAGGGACGGCGACATCGTCGAGAGCGGCAGCCATCAGGAGCTTCTTGAAAAGGGTGGGTTCTATGCCGAGCTCTACAACAGTCAGTTCGAAAAGATATCGTAAGAAAAACAAATACTGGCATCCGCTCATTTATATTGACAATATAAATGCATGGGTTTAAACTAAAATTAATAGAATAAAGTTCGGATGAAGGACTCGGGAGAGATCAGATTCACATAGTGAATCTGGCGCCGAAGGAGAAACAAGCGAGAAACTCTCAGGCAAAAAGGACCGGGTCCGGACGAGACCCCGGAAAGCCATTAAATTGGCACCGACGAAGCAATTCCCCTTATGGGGAAGAATCTTTCAGGTATCACAACGGAGACGCACCAGAAACAGGTGCGTCTCCGATTTTTTTATAATATGAAAGTGAGATTGCGTATGGAAAAGAAAACGCCGCTGTATGACTGTCATGTTGAAGCAGGAGCTTCTATGGTTCCCTTTGCGAGCTATCTGATGCCCGTTCAGTACACCGACATAATCGAAGAGCATATGGCGGTTCGCACCAAAGCGGGCTTGTTCGATGTTTCTCATATGGGCGAAGTAATAATAAGCGGGAATGATGCTCTCAAAAACATCAATTATCTGTTTACAAATGACTTCACCAGTATGACAGACGGCAGGGTTCGATACAGCCCGATGTGCAATCCTGACGGGGGAGTCATCGATGACCTGCTGATTTACCGCATGAGTCAGTATAGATACATGGTGGTCGTGAACGCCTCAAACCGCGAGAAAGATGTCGAGTGGATGAAAAGCCATATCTTCGGGCAGGTTAAACTTGAGGACGTGTCCGACTCCATTGCACAGATTGCTCTTCAGGGGCCAAAATCTAAAGACATACTTTCAAAACTGACTGATACCAAAAACCTTCCCGAAAAATACTATACCTTCATCGACAATTGCGATGTTGCAGGGATAAAATGTCTTGTTTCGCAGACGGGTTATACTGGGGAGTTCGGATATGAGCTCTATTGCGGTGCTGAGGATGCCGTTAAGCTCTGGAGAACTCTGCTTGAGGTCGGAAAAGGCGAGGGGCTCATTCCCTGTGGGCTTGGCGCTCGCGACACGCTTCGTCTTGAAGCCGCGATGCCGCTTTACGGTCACGAGATGAACGACACAGTCAGTCCTCTTGAAACAGGGCTTGACTTTGGAGTCAAAATGCAAAAGGACGATTTCATCGGAAAAGGTGCCCTTGCGGCTCGAGGAGAGCTGAAAATCACCCGCGTCGGTTTGAAGGTCACAGGTAGGGGTATAATCCGTGAGCATTGTCCTGTATTTATCGGCGAGGAAAAGATCGGAGATACGACGAGCGGCACCTTCCTGCCCTATCTGAACGGAGCTTACGCTATGGCGCTTATTGACAAGAATCACAGTAAAATTGGAACTTTAGTATCTGCGGAGGTTCGCGGACGCAGACTTGAGGCCGAAATCGTGCCCCTACCTTTTTACAAAAAATCCTGACAAGTTAATTATAAAAAAGGAGAAATCAAAATGAACACACCAAAAAATCTTAAATACTCCAGCACTCACGAATGGGTAGAATTCTTAGACGACGGCATAGCCAAAATCGGGCTGACAGACTATGCGCAGAAAAAGCTCGGCAAGCTTGTCTTTGTTAATCTTCCTCTGGTCGGAGATGTAATCGCTGTTGACGAAGCTTTCAGCGATGTTGAAAGCGTAAAGGCTGTTTCGGACGTTCTGGCTCCTATTGACGGCACCGTTGTTGAAATAAACGAGGCTCTGCTTGATGCCCCCGGAATGATAAACGACGACCCTTACGGCGCATGGCTTGTAAAGGTGAATATAATTTCTGAAAATGACGAATTGATGGACTCAAAAGAGTACGAGGATTTCTGCGCAAAGGAGGAATAGGCATGGGTCATTACCTCTCTATAACCGATAAACAGCGAGAGCAAATGCTGGATGCCATCGGCCTTGGCTCACTTGACGAAATGTATGCCGCCGCGCCAACCGAGCTCATTTTAAAAAACGAGCTTTCTCTTCCGTCCGGAATGAGTGAGCTCGAGATACTGAGGACTATGGAGGCTTTGGCTTCCAAAAACAAAGTGTTTCCGACCGTATTCCGCGGCGCGGGAGCCTATCGACACTATATCCCTGCCGTGGTTAGTTCCGTCGTCTCAAAGGAAACCTTTGTAACGGCGTACACTCCCTATCAGGCGGAGATTTCACAGGGTATTTTGCAGGCAATATTTGAATATCAGACTATGATTTGCGAGCTGACCGGAATGGATGTTTCCAATGCTTCGGTTTATGATGGGGCAACAGCTGCTGCTGAAGCTTCGGCCATGTGCCGCGAGCGAAAGCGCACTAAGACGCTCGTCAGCGCCTGCGCACATCCCGAGGTCATTCGTGTAATGCAGACTTATTGCTGGGCGGCGAATACGGAGCTTGCCCTCATTCCCGAAAAAGACGGCCTGACGGACATTGACGCTCTGTGCACTATGCTGGACGAGACGACGGCCTGCGTTTATCTCGCTTCGCCAAATTACTACGGTCTAATAGAGGACGCCGCTCTAATCGGGCAGACCGCCCATGACGCTGGGGCGAAGTTTATTATGGGCGTCAATCCCATAGCTGCGGCTCTGCTTAAAACGCCTGCAGAATGCGGAGCTGACGTCGCAGTCGGTGAAGGTCAGCCGCTCGGTATGCCGCTTTCCTTCGGCGGTCCTTATCTTGGCTCCATGGCGGCGACGAGTGCGATGATGAGAAAGCTGCCTGGGCGTATTGTCGGCGAAACCAAAGACTCAGAGGGAAACCGTGCATTTGTTTTGACGCTTCAGGCGAGAGAGCAACATATCCGCCGCGAAAAGGCCAGCAGCAACATCTGCTCCAACGAGGCGCTCTGCGCAACGACTGCAGCTGTGTACATGGCCGCCATGGGACGTGAAGGAATGAAGGACGTCGCCGCTCAGTGCCTATCCAAGGCGCACTACATGGCTTCAGAAATATCGTCCGTTCCGGGCTTTGCCCTCAGGCACAAGAGAGAGTTCTTCCATGAATTTGTAACCGAATGCCCCGTCAACACAGGGAAACTGATGTCCGCGCTCGAAGAAAAAGGTATACTTGGTGGCTTGCCGCTTCCGAACGGCGGCATCCTCTGGTGCGCTACTGAAATGAACACGAAAAACGAAATTGATTTACTTGTTAAACTTTTGAGGGAGGTGAGCGCGAAATGAAACTGCTGTTTGAAAAAAGCGTTTCGGGAAGAGCCTCCACTTATCTTCCAAAATGCGATGTGCCTGTAATAGCGCTTGCCTCGAGCCTCACGCGTGCGGAAGACGCAAAGCTCCCCGAGCTTTCGGAAAACGACGTGAGCCGACACTATTCCGAGTTGGAGCGCCGTGCTTACGGCGTAAATAACGGCTTTTACCCGCTCGGCAGCTGCACAATGAAATATAACCCGAAAATAAATGAAAAGGTCGCGTCACTTTGCGGATTTGCGGAAGTGCATCCGCTGCAGTCAGTATCGACGGTTCAAGGGTGCCTTGAGGTGCTCTCCCAAGCTGAAAAAGTGCTCTGCGAAATTACTGGTATGGACGCAATGACGCTTGCACCTGCAGCGGGCGCTCACGGCGAATTCACCGGAATGCTGCTCATTAAGAAATATCACGAAACTCGCAATGACGTAAAGCGCACCAAGGTTATAGTACCGGACAGCTCGCACGGCACAAATCCCGCTACCGCCGTTATGTGCGGCATGACGGTTATCAGCATTCCCTCCGGAGATGACGGTTGTGTCGATCTTGAAAAGCTGCGCGATGCTGTCGGTGAGGACACGGCAGGGCTTATGCTAACGAACCCCAACACGCTCGGTATTTTCGATAAGAACATTCTTGAGATAACGAAAATTGTTCATGACGCTGGCGGACTGTGCTATTACGACGGCGCGAACCTAAACGCCATTATGGGCGTCATACGTCCCGGTGATATGGGCTTTGACTGCGTTCACCTCAATCTCCACAAAACGTTTTCAACTCCTCACGGCGGCGGCGGACCCGGCGGAGGTGCTGTCGGATGCAAGGCGGCTCTTACTCCCTATCTGCCGAAACCTCGCATCGTTTCCGATAACGGACAGCTCTCCTTGGATACAGACTGCCCTCAAAGTATGGGCAGCGTCAAGGCGTTTTACGGTAACTTCCTTGTAATCGTGAGAGCGCTTACCTATCTTCTTACGCTGGGTAAAGAAGGCGTTCCCGATGCCGCAAAGTACGCTGTGCTTTCGGCAAACTATCTGAAAAAACGCCTATCAGAAAAATACACGATGGCGTTCGACGGCATCTGTATGCACGAATTTGTAATGACGCTTGAGCATGAGGCAAAAGAGCGGGGCGTTACCGCAATGGATATTGCTAAGTCCCTGCTGGATAAGGGAATTCATCCGCCTACGATGTATTTCCCGCTCATCGTGCACGAAGCGCTCATGGCGGAGCCCACAGAAACCGAGAGCAAAGAGACGCTGGACGAGGCAACGGACATTTTCCTTAAAGTCTACGATGAGACGATGAGTAATCCCGAAAGGGCTCACGCAAGTCCTTTAACGACAACTATACGCCGTCCGGACGAGGTTGAAGCGGCGCGCAATCCGCATCTGCGCTGGAAACCCGACGAACAGTAATCCTCATTTATAAAGGAGAACCCAATGTCGCAAAAATATGATCTTGTTGTGATAGGCGCGGGACCCGGCGGCTATACGGCGGCGATTTCGGCAGCTCAGCGCGGGATGAAGGTCGCGGTAATTGAAGCCCGCGAGACCGGCGGCACCTGCCTTAATCGGGGCTGCATTCCGGCAAAGACCCTGCTGCATTCCGCGGAACGCTTCCGCGAAATCAAAGACAGCGTGAGTCTCGGTGTTTACGCAGAAAATTTGAGCTACGATATGGATGCCATATACAGGCGCAAGGACGAGGTCGTCTCCGGCGTCCGGGATGGCATCGAATCGCTCATTAAAGCGAATAAAATAGACCTCTTTCACGGAACGGCTAAAATCCTTTCAGCAGAAGAAGTGTCGGTGTCAGGAGCTGAAGAAGCCACAATTTTAAATGCAGCAAAAATACTCATCGCAACAGGCGCTGTTCCCTCCCGCCCGCCGATTGAGGGAATAAGCTTATCCGGCGTTATAACTAGCGACGAATTGTTGGAAGGTAGAGCAGTCGATTACAAAAGCCTTATTATTATCGGCGGCGGCGTAATCGGCGCGGAATTTGCCTCCGTTTTCAGCGCTCTTGGCTGCGAGGTCACAATCATTGAGGCGACGGAGAGAATTGTCCCTACTCTTGACCGCGAAATTTCACAAAACCTTACGATGATACTTAAAAAGCGCGGTGTCGCGATACATACCGGCTGTTCGGTGGAGCGAATAATAGAAACAGACAGCGGTCTTTGTTGTCACTTTTCCGGCAAAAACGGGGTTCAGGAGCTTGCGGCTCAAGGCGTTCTCGTCTCCGTCGGTAGAAAGCCGAACATAAACGGGCTGTTCGGCGAGGGATTAAATCTTGGAATCGGGCGCGGAATTAAAGTTGATGAGAACTTTGAAACAAGCGAGAAAGGGATATTCGCCATCGGCGATGTAACCGAAGGAAGCATTCAGCTTGCCCATGCCGCTTCGGCGCAGGCGCAAAACGCAGTCGCTTATATGAATGGTGAAAAACCTTTAATCGACCTTTCGGTCGTACCGAGCTGCGTCTATACAAGCCCCGAAATTGCCTCTGTCGGTATTACGGCGGAGCAGGCAAAAGCCAGCGGCATCGAGGTCAAAACAGGCAAATACGCAATGAGCGGCAACGCAAAAACAATCATCGAACAGCAGGATCGAAGCTTTATCAAGCTCTTGTTCGACGCTGAGACAGAGGTTTTGCTGGGCGCCCAAATGATGTGCGCGCGGGCTTCCGACCTTATAAGCGAGCTTTCCTCAGCTATTGTAAACAAACTGACGGTGAAACAGCTCTCGGCTGTCATACGTCCTCACCCAACTTTTACCGAGGCCGTAACCGAAGCCGTGGAGGATGTCGAGGGGCGGGCTATTCATACCATGTCCAAGCCAAAAAGGTGAAATATGAAGCTTAAAGTGTTTATTACAGACTGCACGGACCCATATCGGAATTTGGCCGCGGAAGAAATGCTGCTGCGGTATGTTAAGCCCGATGAAGTGCTTTTATATCTTTGGCAGAACGACAACACCGTCGTCATCGGGCGAAATCAGAACGCCTGGCGCGAGTGCAAGCTCGAAGCCTTCGCCGCGGAAAATGGCAGGCTCGCCCGGCGGCTTTCGGGTGGCGGAGCTGTCTATCACGATATGGGGAACCAGAACTTCACTTTCCTTGCCCATGAAGGGTTATACGATACCACGAAGCAGTCGGAAGTTATCTGTCTCGCGGCGCGCAAATTTGGCATTGACGCATCTCTCAGCGGCAGAAACGACATTCTTGCCGAAGGACGGAAGTTTTCCGGCAACGCTTACTATTCATCGGGCGATGCTCATTACCACCACGGAACGATACTCCTAAACTCCGATATGTCGAAACTTGGCGAATTTTTAACGCCCTCAAAGGAAAAACTGCAGGCCAAGGGCGTAGAGAGCGTTCGCTCGAGGGTCGTCAATCTGTGCGAGCTTAACCCGAATCTTACGCCTGAAAGTATGCGACTCGCGCTCGTCTCTTCTTTCGGAGAGATCTACGGAACTTTAGTCGAAGTCGTTGACGAAGCTGTGCTTGACGTATTAGAATGGGAGCGACTTACGGAGCATTACCGAAGCCGCGAGTGGACGCTCGGCAGGCTTTCGGACTTTGACAGGCAGTTTCAAACCAGATTGTCCTTCGGAGAAATCGAGCTGCGGCTAAAGGTGTCGGATGGCATGATACAAGACGCGGTCATGTATTCGGACGCGATGAACGCGGACTGGGTCGACGCTGTCAGCCGAACGCTGAAAGGCTGTCTGTTTGATTCGTCTGCTATTCGAGAGCGACTTTTGCCGCTTATTGACAGGGAACAGACGGCGGAGCTTTCCGACTATCTATGCACTCAAGTTTTGCAATCGTGATATTCCCTACAGGAGGCGCTCAGAATGAAACGCTCGCAAATAAACGCACTTATTGAAAATACAATTGCATGGCTCGGCGTGATGAAGGTTTATCTACCGCCTTTTGCCTACTGGACTACCGAGGAATGGGCGACAAAAGGTCACGAATATGACGAAATCCGTGAAAACATGCTTGGCTGGGACGTAACTGATTACGGTCGCGGAGATTTTCACAAAGTCGGTCTGCTTCTTTTCACGATAAGAAACGGGAATTTGAATAATCCGAATTACTCGAAGCCGTATGCGGAAAAAATGCTGATTTCCGAAGTTGGACAGCTCTCCCCCAATCATTTTCACTGGCACAAGATGGAAGACATTATTAACCGTGGAGGCGGCGTTCTGATGATGCAGCTCTGGAATTCAACAAAGGATGAAGCGCTTGATAATACTGAGGTCACCGTCCGCATCGACGGCAAAAAGTGCACGCTGCCTGCCGGAGGGAAGGTTTTTCTTAAACCCGGCGAAAGCATAACCCTAAGCCCCGGAACGTATCACCTGTTTACCGCCGAGGACGAAAAAGTCCTTGCATGGGAGGTTTCCATGGTCAATGACGACCGAACCGACAACCGCTTCTATGAAGCGCAGGCAAGGTTTACGGCTATCGAAGAGGATGAGCCCGCAAGGTATCTGCTTTGCAACGAATATCCGAAGTGCAGATGAGCATGTTTGATATTACTGCATTCGGCGAACTGCTGATTGACTTTACTCAGGTCGGGGTATCAAACTCCGGCATGGTTCTGTTTGAGCAAAACCCCGGCGGCGCTCCCGCCAATGTGCTTGCCTGCGCGGCAAAGCTGGGACAAAAGACTGCATTTATTGGGAAAATCGGTGCGGATATGCATGGCGAGTTTTTGAGAAAAACGCTCTCAGATGCAAAGATTAATATCGATGGACTTGTCATTGATGAAAACTTCTTTACGACGCTTGCCTTCGTAAGTCTTAATGAAAACGGAGAGCGGAGCTTTTCGTTTGCGCGCAAGCCCGGGGCAGATACACAAATTTGCAAAGAAGAAGTAGATCTCTCAATCATCAGAAACAGCAGGATTTTTCATTTTGGTTCCTTGTCATTGACGGACAGCCCCGCACGCGAGGCAACTCTGTTCGCGCTTGAGGAAGCGAAAAAAGCAGGCTGCATTATTTCGTATGACCCCAATTACAGACCGCTCCTCTGGAAAAATAAGGCGCAGGCAAGGCAGCAAATGCGCTCCGTGCTGCCCTATGTGGACATGATAAAGCTAGCTGATGGGGAAACTGAGCTTCTTACGGGATTCGCCGATCCTCATGAAGCGGCAAAGCATCTGATTGATAGCGGAATACAGCTTGCGGCTGTGACTCTGGGCAAAAGCGGCGCACTTGTCGCAACAAAGGGCGGCTGTGAAGTTGTGCATGGGTTTAATGTTGATTCAATCGATACGACCGGAGCCGGCGACGCGTTTTGGGGAGCCTTCCTGTTTTCTCTCGGAGCACTTGACAAGAAAATTTCTGAGATTGATTTTGCGGATATCCGCAGAATTGCAAGATTTGCAAATGCCGCTGCGGCTCTTTGTGTCACAAAGAACGGTGCGATTCCTGCCATGCCGGAGTTTCATGAGATTGAAAAATTGTTAAAAACGCAGTAGCGTATGCTTTTCTATCGGAATATCTTGAAAAGCAAAGAGGCCGCACAACATTCGAAGTGGTGCGGTCTCTTTGCTTTTCATAAGCTTTATTATATTCTTTGCAGGATGCTCCTTGCGGTAGACTCATCGGTAATAAGGGTTTTTATATACTTATTATTGGCGGCGCTTATTATCGAGCCAACTTTTTGTTTCCCGCATGCGATGCAAATCACGTTCTGCGTCTTTTCCAGAAGCAATAGACTCATGCTTGTGATAAGGTAATCATCAGATAAACGAAGATACTCTTTTCCATCATAGAAGACATGTCCTAAAAGGTTGCCGTGCGGACGTTTCAGCGCGCTCTCGATATCTACGCCCCGTTCCATGCGGGAAAACTCCTCGAGATACGGATATTCGACGTTGAAAGGCCCGCCGATAGATAATACCACCGCATCCAGATTCTGATAAGCCTCCTGCAACTCTCGGTAGCGATTAGTATCAAACTGAGACATTCTGTTGTGCTCAAGACAGATGGGAAAATTGTTATAATGGCATCGTCCATTAAATGGACGCGCAAAATTGTCAAGAATCACACTAGCCTGCAGATAGGGGTTGTCGGTGCCGGAGGATCCTGCAACGGAATAGAAATCTGGCCTTTCATCAAGCTTTTGTACCGAAAGCTGAGAAGCCACATTGTATAGCGTTTTTCCAACTCCGATACCGATTTTTTTGCTGTGAGAGAGGATCTCCTCCAGATACCTCGCAGCGAAAAAATAAAGCGAATCCTCCTGCTCCGTCTGTGGGGTCAAAGAGGGTGTGATATACACTTCCCGTAACCCTGTCTTTTCCTTCACTTGTTTTGCCAGTGATTCGGAAGTGTAGCTTTCAGGGCTGCTAATACGGATTTGGACATATCCCAGTTCGCGCGCCAGCTTCAGTATTCGCGAAATTTGAGAGCGGTGTATGTTTTCCTTGTCTGAAATTTCCTGTTGGCTCAAGTTGTCGAGGTAATAGTATTTTGCAATCCGAAGAATCGTCAATTTATCATAATTGGGTGTCATCTTATTCCCCCGTTCAATTTATATAGATAGCATGATATTATCTGCACATTTGTGATTTGTCAATGTGCAGAGCAAATTGTAATAATTACTGGGGAGTATATCTGGTCAAGCTTACGAAAGTCCGTCACATATGTGCGCTGTTGCCTACACATATTGACTTATAATAAGAAACAATATATAACATTTCTAATAATACATTCGTGATTCACAAATGTGATTTTCGTTAAGGAGAAGATGGAGTATGTCTGACAATGCAAACGCCGGCACTTGCAAACTTGAAAGTCTGGGTGAGCCTCTGTTTACGAGCCGCTCCTCGGAAATTTTCACCTGGCATGAAAACACTTTACTTAAACTATTTCGTTCCGGTGTGGATCCGGTGCTGATTGAAAATGAGGAGATCAATACAACGGAAACATATGATAAGAGCGTTTCTCTGGTCAAATGTTATGGCCATGTGCAGGTCGAGGATAGGACAGGTATAATAATCGAGCGGGTCGAGGGCCAAACGCTTATCAGCCTTGCCGGCTCAAAGCCGCTTACAGTTTTCAAGGTTCCGAGCCTGATGGCGGAGCTTCAGCTGAAGATGCATACTACTCACACCGATAAAATCCGTAGTTATAAAAAACTCGTTCTTGACGCTCTGGACTCCAAACCGCTCGGCTTTTTAACGGCGGAAGAGAGGCAGACAGCGGTCAAAAAGCTCAGCGCCCTTCCTGACGGCAATTCCATACTTCATTTTGATTATCATCCGGATAATATCATGTCGGACGGTAAAACGACCACGATTATTGATTGGATGACTGCGGCGCGCGGAGTCCCTGCGGCGGATATTGCAGCAACGCTATATTTGCTGAACGAAGGGGAAATGATTCCCGGACTTAGCAAGGCTGTCGCGGCCATACTGGAAACAATTCGAAAAACTATTTGCAAAAAGTATTACGCCGCCTATAAAAAGAAAACCGGCATGACCGATGCCGACGTTGCGCCGTGGCGCCTGCCCTTTTTGATTTTCCGCCTGAGTGTGTGGAACATCGACAGTGAGATAAATGTTCTTCAGGAAAAGATCAGGGACGAACTTCGGAAATAGAGGATAATCATGAGCAAGTTTCAGAAAATCTGCAAAAATATCGCGCAACTCTCGCCAGATATCAGCGTTTTTGAGGAGCGCGGCTGCATTGTGCTTCGGGGTGAAGTGGAATCTTGGGAAACGGCGGTCAATGCTGGAAAGCTCGCCGCCAAAGAAAACCAATACATAGGTGTCGTCAATGATATAAGGCTGAAGGGTTTCATCGAGCAGCCCCGACTGCCTTTTGAGCATGATAACAGTCTCGACGGAGAGCATCCCGATGTGCTGATAATCGGCGGTGGAATTACCGGTTGCGCTATAGCCCGCGAGCTATCCAAATGGAAACTCAATACCGTACTGGTCGAAAAAGGTCCTGACGTGGCATATGGTCAGTCCCGCGCGAACGGAGGCGTCGTTCATGTCGGAATCAACTTCTCCAAGCATTCGCAGAAGCATTACTACAACATCAGAGGAAACTCCATGTACGCCGAGCTGTCAAAGCAGATGGATGTGCCCTTTGAGCAAAAGGGTCAAGTTTTGCTATGCTGCAAGAAGTGGGAGAGGTTACTCGTTGAAGCTCTGAAGCTGCACGGAAAGTCGATGGGAATCCCGGGCGTATGCTGGCTCAGGCGAGATGAACTGCTGAAGCACGAGCCCTGCGCGCCGGATTTTGTGATCGGCGGTATGTATATGCCCACAGGCGGCATAACAAGTCCGATGGAGATGACGGTGGCTCTTGCGGAAAATGCCGTAAAAAATGGCGTTCGGCTCTTCCTTAACACTGCTGTATTGGATATGGAAACCAAAAATGGACACATAGTAAGTGTTAATACCAACCGCGGCAGACTTTACCCAAAGCTCGTCATAAACGCCGCTGGAGTATATGCCGACAAGATCGCGGAAATGGCCGGAGACCGCACCTTTACCATCCATCCGCGCCGAGGCACAGACATAATAACGGACAAAAAAGCCGGTTATATGGTCAAAACCAGCATGGAAAAATCACCGTTCAGTATTTTGCCGTATCAAAACTCACAGATACCTCGCGGACCGCTCGGACGCATAAAGTTTTTGATGAACACCCTGCATAGCAACACAAAGGGCATAGGGCTGATTCATTCAATACACGGCAACATGCTTGTCGGCCCGAACGCAATTGAAACGCCTGACCGCGAGGACACCGCGACACACCGCGAAGAAGTGGAAAAAATAATCAAAGTTCAGCAGCATGTTGCCACAGATTTGAGATTCAGCGATATTATTGCCTACTTCACCGGTGTGCGCGCACCGACCTACGAGGAAGATTTTGTGGTGCGCCGAGGCATTTTCACCGACAACATCATTGAAGCGGCTGGGATACAGTCCCCCGGAGTAACAGCGGCGCCCGCTATTGCCGTCGACATATCCAAATGGGCTGTGGAAAATCTTTCAAAGAACATGACGGTAAAGGAAAACGGCTCCTTCGTCCCCGTACGTCACGCGCCGCCCCTCCTTGCCCATATGAGCGAGGAGGACAGAAACGCTCTGATCCTTAAAAACCCGGATTACGGCGTGATAATCTGCCGCTGCGAAGAAATAAGTAAGGGCGAGATTATCGACGCTCTGAATTCTCCCCTCTGCGTACCCACGCTGGACGGCATTAAGCGTCGTCTGCGCCCGGGAATGGGGCGGTGTCAGGGCGGCTTCTGCTCACCGCTTGTTATGCAGATAATTGCAGAGCACGAGGGTATACCGCTCTCAGAAGTTAAAAAGAGCTCAAAAGAGGCCATCGTCACCTATGGCGAAACGAAGGGGGCGGCGGTATGACAAACACAGACGTTATTGTAATCGGCGGAGGCCCCGCCGGTCTTGCAGCGGCGATAGCCGCAAAAAAAGCCGGAGCGGAAGTCCTTCTTATTGAGCGAGAGGCACGCCTTGGCGGAATACTCAAGCAGTGCATACATGACGGCTTCGGGCTTGTCCGCTTCGGAGAAAAGCTTTCCGGTCCCGAGTATGCGGAGCGGTTTATTCAAGAATTTAATGAAGAGAACATTGAAGCGTTGACCCTCACCTTTGTGACAAGGATAGAAAAAACAGATGAGGGCTTTCGCCTCACTGCAGTCAACCGCAACGGTGTAGTACAGCTATCGTCAAAGGCTCTTGTGCTCGCAACGGGCTGCAGGGAGCGTACCGCGAAACAGATATTCATTCACGGCACCCGTCCCTCCGGTATATTCACCGCCGGTACAGCTCAGAATTTTATCAATATTCTCGGTCAGATGCCTACAAAAAAATGCGTCATTCTCGGCAGCGGCGATATCGGTCTCATTATGGCGCGGCGCATAACACTCGAGGGCGGAAAAGTCATGGGCGTTTATGAGGCAAAGTCCACTCCCTCGGGTCTGACGAGGAACATTTATCAGTGCCTGTACGACTACGACATTCCGCTGTATCTCTCCAAAACCGTTACTCGGGTGTTCGGCGACGACCGTCTGACAGCAGTCGAGGTTTGCTCGGTCGACGAAAATATGCGTCCGATTGAAGAGACCTTTGAAATCGTTGAGTGCGATTCTCTGATTCTGTCGGTCGGGCTCATACCCGAAAATGAGCTTGCTGAAAGCCTTGGCGTGGAGCTTGACCCGTACACCAAGGGGCCTAAATGCGACGAAAACCTGATGACCTCGGTGGACGGAGTTTTCTCCTGCGGAAACGCTCTGCATGTGAACGATCTTGTCGACTATGTTTCGGAATCGGGAGAATGCGCCGGCAAAGCGGCGGCAGGCTACCTGCGCAGAGAACGGACGGAAATCGAGTTTAAAGTCAACCAAAACATTCAGTATCTGGTTCCTCAGCGTCTCGACCTGAACGCGGAGAGCCTGAAAACAGTTCTCTATTTCCGCAGCCGCGAGGTTCTCCAAAAAAATTCTCTCATTTTGACCGTGGATGGCCGCGATGTCTTCCGCAAATGGTTTTCCGTCCTGCGCCCGCCTGAAATGGAACGGGTCGAGTTCGATTTCGGCATACTCGGGCTCACGCCCCAGTCTCAGATATCTTTCAGAATAGAGGAGGTCGGACGCACATGAAAGAGCTTGTTTGTATCGTCTGCCCCAATGGCTGCGCGATGACGGTCAATACGGACGGGCAAAACATCACCGTTGCAGGAAATAAATGTCCTAAAGGTGAGCAGTTCGCGTATGCCGAGGAAACAAACCCCACACGCACCATTTGCTCCACGGTCAAAACCGCGTTTCCATATGCGCCCGTTCTGCCGGTTCGAGTTTCTGCGGAAATCCCCAAAAACCGCATTTTCGACGTGATGTGCGAAATAAACAAGATCGTGGTGAGGCAGCCCATCGCTTGCGGCGACGCGGTGATTGCAAATGTTCTCGGTCTCGGCGTTGACGTAGTTGCAACAAGCAACCTTCTGAAACAGCCTATATAAAAGCTTCATAATAAATCGAGCCCTGATACAGCATCAGGGCTCGATTACTTTTCTTTTTCAGTTGTCCTGCTTCACACAGCTCACATTGGTGTGATCCATGGAACCTGTGTGTTTTTCATAGTTTGCGTTTATGAGCGCCGTAAACAATACGTCTATCATGTTCAGTGTAGAAATGCGGCTCGACATGCCGCCCAGACGGTCCCATGATTCGCTCGCGTCCACGAACAGATTGTATCTGCAAAGCTTGCTCAGATCATTTTCGCCGAAGGACGTAAGCGATACGGTCGGCACGCCGACCCTGACAAGTTCTGACGCGACTTCGATTATTTCATCGGTCATGCCCGTATATGAAATGAGAAAAGCGAGGGTGCCCTGTGTATACGCCTTGGCATTTATGAGCATCGAAACGCGGTCCTTATATGCCGAGCTTGGAATACCGAGACGCATACATTTGATCTGCGCGTCCTCCGCAACTACGTTCGACGGACCAACACCATAAAAATCGATTCTTGCCGCTCGCGACATCTCCACTATCACACTGTCGAGCGTCTCGGCGCTGTTCAGGTTCATAGTGTCAATTATCGACTTCGCATTCTGGTTCGATACCTTCTTGATAATGTCGTCGGTGGAGTCATACCGCCCAACCGGAGTTGTCGCGGATTCCAAAATAGAATCCGTGCTGTAGTTAGACATTTCGGAGGACAGCCGGAGCCTGAAATCAATATAGCTATCTACGCCGAGCTTTTTGCACAGCCGCTTCACAGTCGCAGTCGATGTAAAAGTCTTTTCAGCAAGATCGACTATACCAATATTAAAAATATCGTTGAGGTTTTCAAAAATATAATCGACAATATGTCGCTCCGACGGAGACAGATCCTTGATCTGCCGCATCTTCACCAGAAGGCTCATAAATCCATCCCTTTCGCTGTCCGCTATGCGGGCAGCACGTGTTCGAAATATATGTAGTCTGAAATAGTTTTTACTTTATTTCAGAGGTTTTCCGTCTGGAATATACCGCGGATAGCGTCCGCGAGCTCCTGTTCATTTTCTCCTTCGACAGAGACTGTTATTGTTTCGCCCTGATTTACCTGTAGGCCGAGGATGGCGAACATCCTTTTTCCGTCCGCTGAGGCTCCGTTGTGGGTGACTGTCACTTTTGTTTGCTTATAGGGAGCGGCGGCTTTCACCATTATTCCCACGGGGCGGGCATGCAGACCCATTGTATCCTTAATTGTATAATCAAAAGACACCATGTCTTTTTTCTCCTTTGCTTTTACTTGGTTTCTAGAATTTCGGGCGCTATAAGCGCTTGCTTTATGATTTCCTCATAATCGGTGCCGGAAAGAGTTTTGGCGGCGGCTTTGAGATATTTTTCTCTCTGCTCCTCGTCACCCTTGAAATGGGCAAGCTTCGCAAGTCTATAATACATTACGCCGCGCATAACAGGGTGCTCGGTATTTTCAGCCTTCTTCTTAAGCTTGGCCATATATGAAACATCTCTGTCCAGATAAACTCGGATTATCTCCTGCCCCTCGTCCAAAAGGGTGCGGTATCTGTCCTCTTCATCGGCCTTGACCGAATGGAGGTAGCTCTGCAGCTTCTCAAAGCTTAGCTTTGCCTCGTCCGCTTCGCCTACCGACACAAAAAAGGACATACGCTTCTGGTAATACTCCACCTTGTCCCTCGGCTCCAGCCTTATGCTGTCGAGCTCTTTAACGAGGGAGCGTATAGCGTCATCATTGCCGGTTTTCAAATAGCCGTCGAGCTTTAAAAGGAGCAATATCGGCTTGCGGAAAATATAGCCGAGTCGCTTGTTATGCTCAAGGCGCTCCAGATAGAGCTTGATATCGCTTTTAAACAGCCTGTCGAGCTCTAGCTCGGCTTGTCGTCTGGCATAGACCAGAAATTGCAGCAAAACAAACGCCAAAACCACCATAACGGCAAAGCCTATGATGAAAGGCTTATATTGGGCCCAGAACTCTCCCGCCGAAATTAACTTGATCATTACTTTTTACCCGTAGAATAGATTAGTATGCTTGAACGTGCCACATCTGCCGCCTGCTCCGCAAGCTCGATGGGCGCAAGGTCTAGGCTGTAAACCATATCAGTATAGGCGGAGGTGTTTAGACCCGCCACAACAGCATAGTTTTCTTTCTCGGAGCAGATAAGCGCGGCCTCGCGGAAGGGCGAACCGCCGGAAAGGTCGCAGGCGAAGAGCACGTCGCTTCCCTCCGTCTCCTTAAGCGACTTTGCTATGTTTCCCCGCAGAATTTCAAGGTCATCCTGCTCATTGAAGTCCACAAAAATGAAATCGGGCACATCTCCGACCAGCATGTTTATATTTCTCTTCATGGCCGAACCGTAACCGGCGTGACCAATGACTATTACCTTCGTCATAATAAAGCCTCCGTTATTCATCAGAGTATAATTATATTAGCACATATCGATTTGAATTTAAACAAAAACAGGAGTCTGCCGGGGCAAGCTCCTGTTTTTTGTTTAACCCGTGCTTCTCACATATTGTGATTGTTGAATACGGTCTCGGTATATGAGGCATAAACCTCGTGCATATAGTCTTTTGGAACCTCGGTGACGTTGGGCGAAACGAAGATGAACATCTTGTGACCCATCTTTTGTAGACGCAGTGCAGTCTCCGACGCAATGGACTGGGAGATTGTTATTGTCGCCACAGTGGAGGATGCGCCGACCTTCTGATAATAATCGGGTATCTCCACCAGGGCGTCTTCGAGCGGACAGCAGTTGTCTATCATGACATCCGCAAGATCCCCGAGCTTTTTGCCGGAGGAATGCACCGGAGCAGCCTTTTTGAAGTTCTCGCCACTTGTTATGGTGATAACCTTCAGCCCGCGCTCCTTGGCATACATGGCGGCCTCGATAGGCGCCGCGTTAAGCCCTCCGTGGGAGTACACTATTATAGCTTCACCCTTCTGGAAGTTGTAGCTCTGGAGGAAATTCTTAATATATCCCTCCTGGCGCTCTATCCAGAGAAGCTCACGCGCACCGCCGGGACCGATGACATTTGACCACATGAGCCTTGGGTCCATGCAGGGATGCCAGCCGACAAGCCCGCCGTAACGTGGGAACACATCCTGTACGGGCAGAACGCTGTGACCGCTGCCGAACAGGTGCACTAGCTTTCCCGAGCCTATGGTTTCGGCGCAGATGTCGGCGGCTTTTTCGATATTCTCTGTTTGCTCAGCGCCGATTTTGTTGATTACTTCTGTGATTTTCTTAAGATACTCCAACTGTGACATTTTCTTGTTCTCCTAGTTTACTAAAGTTATCAGGCAAATGCTCCGATTCCGGGGATATATCCGACGGCGGTGAGAACCGCAGCCAGCACGAGAATAAGGAGCATGATGATTAACGGTTTCCAGTTCTTCCTTGTATACAGCCAGTAAACAAAGACGGTCAGAGCCAGAGGAACGATTTTTGGGAATACTGTGTTGAGCAGATTGTCAAGATTGAAAACAGAAATGCTGCCATCAATGTATGCCTGCGAAGCCTCATCGAAAACCTTGGTAGCAGTTTTGATATCGATGTTTAGGTTTGCGGTGACAAAGCTTGCGGTCAGTGCTCCAACGACGAGAAGTCCGAGTATCGTGACAGCTCTAATGATCTTGTCCAGCTGGCCTGACACCATGAATCTCTGAACGCCTTCAAGTCCGGCCCTGTAGCCCATCTGGAAAATCTTCCAGCTCAAAAGATAGGTGCCGAGAGGATATACGATGATATAGATAAGGGGACCTACCCATGGCGTATTAGTCAGAGAGCTGGAAATTGACAGGCAGATGGTGAGAAGCAGCGGAATGATTGTTGCGACCCAGAGGGAATCGCCGATTGCGGAGGTGGGGCCTATGAGGGCGACCTTAGCTTCCTGAATTGCTTCGGGAGTACCAACGCCATTTGCAAGCTGCTCTTCCATACCGATTGCGATACCGTTGCAGACGGAACCGACCTGGGACTCAGTGTTGAACAGGGTTATATGGCGTCTTAAACCGGCAGCCTTATCTTCCTTCTTTTCATAGAGCTCATCGATGACGGGGGCCATGGACTGGCCGAAAGCCATACCAAGCATCGATTCAGCCTGCTGAGAACAGCCGTTCCAAAAGAACCAGTTGTTGAAGGATCTCCTAAGGGTTTTTCTGTTAAGTGTTTTCTTTTCAGTTTTTGCCATCTTAAGCGACCTCCTTTCTGTCAATTATCTGATAGAAGATTATTGCAGCAAGGACACCGATTACGGCGACAGCCATCGTTCCGAGGCCAAAATATGTTACAAGAACAAAACCGATGAGGAAGACGGCCCAGTCGTACTTTTTCCTAATAAGGAAAGACAGGATAATGCCCATACCTAGTGCAGCCATCATGCTGCCGAAGGTGGAGATACCCTTTATGAACCAGTCCGGAATGCTGATGCCCGTATCCGCGCCCGCTCTGATTGCCAGAAGAATGATGACAGCAGGGATGAAGCGGCAGGCAAAGCCGATGAGCTGGCCGCCAAGTACGTTAGGCATCCACATTTTTTTAGCATCGCCGTTCAAGGCAATTCTTTCAGCCCAGCGATTGAGCAGAACATTGAGCGCGTAATGGACGTTCCACATCGTGCCGCCGATTACACCGCCGATTCCGGCTCCGGTGAAGGCAAGTCCGATAAGTGCCGCATCATTTGACACGGTACCCTTCAGTGCCAGCGCCATTGCAGTTCCTATATACGTTGCATAGGAAAGGTCCCACGCGACCGCGCCGCCGGGGGTGACATTTGCCAGATAAGCAATCTGGAGGGGTATGCCGACAATCATAGCGGTCTGGACATCGCCCATGATAATACCGACTACGAATGACGCAACCAGCGGTCTGCCAAGGCAGTACCATCCGATCGTGTTGCCGACAATTGATCCTATCGCACCAAGGTAAATGAACAACGCGATCAGGATCACTTGTGCCATTGTCATGATATATTCCTCCTCAATTCTATTCTATAAAAGCTTTCGCCATTTATAGTTTAATAGATTTCCTGACCTCTGGCCAGGGGCGCGCTGAAGTGTTTGGAACCGTTTGGGCGACGAGCTTTATACCGGATGCCGTAAGCTCGTCAAAGAGCTTCACATCCTCGGGGCTTGCAAAAAAGACTCCGCCGCCGCCTTTTGTTAAATTGAAGGTCGTATCGGGACGCTTTGCCGCATTTCCGATGAAAACAGTTTCGCACTTTTGCAGTTCCTCTCGCAGATTGGCAAGGTCCTGCGGCATACGAGTGACGAATAGCCTGTTGCCTTCTCCTTGCTGAGCAAAAATTTCCCGTGCCTGCTCGATAGTTACCACATGATGCCTGTAGTTTGAAGGAATTCCCATCATCATTATCGACTGCAGAGTTGGGTTTGACGCAAGCTTGTCATCAATCGCGATGATTTCCTTGATTTCCAGAGCTTTACACCACGCAGTCACTATTTGACCGTGAATGAGCCTGTCGTCTATGCGAAGATAGTCTTTTCCCATACTTACCTCCAAAATAGTATCTCGGATTTTGCCGATTTAATTAGCATTTATGGATTGTAAAATTTTAATATAATTTATTTGATTTAAAGCTTGTCCAACCTATTAATAAGATCGGCTATGGCGCCCTCATTGTTGCTGCAGGTGACGATTTTTGCCATCTCGAGCACGCGAGGAGATGAATTGACGGGACAGGCGGAGATGTCTGCAAGCTCTAGCATACCGCAGTCATTATCGTAATCCCCGATACAAATCAGCTTTCGCCGGCCGGCGTTTGCCAGCCTGACAGCCTTTTTAATGGCCGCAGCTTTGCCCGCGCTTTTGTCCAGCACCTCAAGAAAAACCGGTGACGACTGCATGAGGATAAACTCGTCCGCACTTTTGAATTTCATGAGATCGGAAGCGACCGAGGGAAGCTCCGATTCGTTCACTATTACAAAGCAGGCCTTAACAAGCTCAAGCGATAGATATTGTTCCTCCGTTATAGGTTTTCGGGGAAGGTCTTTGAGCAAAGTATCACCGGAGGCATCGTCGGAAATGACCTGATATAGATTGTGTTCATCCGCAGCTATGAGCCAGACGCCCTTGTTCCGTTTGCTGTAATCCAGGCATTCCAGTTTCACATCTTCGGGTAGCGCGATTTTTTCAAGAACCTCTCCTCTAACGGAGTCATATATCACGGAGCCATTATCCTGCACCATTGGAACGGGGAACTTCATTCCCCCAAAAAAGTCCAAGGTCTCGCGAAACTGCCTTCCGCTTGCGATGGAAAACAGACCACCCTCGGAAATGAACCGCCGTATAGCCTCCAGATTGGTCTCAGGGACATATGGTCCAAAACTCCAGTCGGAAAGCAGGGTCCCGTCCATATCTGAAAAAATGATAACCTCTTCAGCTCTCATGTCAAAATCCTCCGATTGAGGCCATTATAATATGATTTTTGTAAAATAAAAAGGGATTTCCTTGTTGTTTTTCGTCAATTTTTAACAACCTTTGATGTTGTTGAAAATATATGTTATATATAGAACAAAGCAGAAAATAACTAACGGAGGTGCACCATATGTTCGAAGGAGAAAAGAAGCGTCCGGCAAAGCCTGGCCCGCTGCAGAGGAACAAGCAAATTAAACAAGTATCCGGCACTGTCCTTACGAGTTGCTATATAGCAAGCGCTGCGATTGTCGTCATTGCAGTGAGTGAAGCGACGAAGAGCTTTGGCGCTAATGATGCGAAGACCGGCGTGTTCTATATCGCGCTTGCCGTTCTCGGTTTGCTGTTTTCGGGCTTCATAACCATCATGAATAATCGCAACAAGAAGCTTCTAAATCAGCTGAAAAGCATTAAATCTAAAGATAAAAAGAGCAAGTAATAACACTGGAACCTGTAAAACAAATTTTTTGTTAGGAAGGATGACGGCAATGCTGCTCAAAGGAGTGGGCGCGTCTGCGGGCGCTGCTATTGCGCATATATTTTATATTAAACAGCTCGATCTGTCTGTCGAAAAACAGGAGGGTAGGAATCCGGAAGCGGAAACGGAGCGTTACGAAAAGGCCAAGGATCAAGCCTTTACAGAACTCGACGTGCTTTTCGAAAAAACGGCGACAACCGACTCCGCCGCCGCGCAGGTGTTCGACATCCACAAGCTGATGTTGGACGACCCTGATTTCTGTGACGGTGTTGAGGACGCGCTCTCATCGGGGCTAAATGCCGAGTACGCCGTCAAAACTTCGGCCGATGCGCTTATAGGTTTTCTCGGAACGCTGGAAAACGAAGTCATGCGTGCCCGCGCTGCCGACGTTCGAGACGTTTCCGAAAGGCTTATCCGCATACTCAAGGGACTTGAAGAAATTGACGACGGACCCAAGGAAGAGGTAATCGTTCTGGCGGAGGATCTTCTGCCCAGTCAGACCGTACGTTTGGACAGGGAAAAGGTAGCGGGCTTCGTGACAAAGCGCGGCAGCGTAACCTCGCATTCGGTCATACTCGCAAAAACCATGGGTATCCCCTGCATCGTTGGCATGGGCGAAAGCTTTGACAAGCTTCCGAAAAGCGGAGAGCTCGCTATCGACGGTAAAACCGGCGAGGTGCTCGTTTCTCCCACTGACAGCGAAAGGCAGGCCTTTCTCCGCCGCGTATCGGACTTCAGGCAGCAGAAGGCGGATCTCGAGAAATACCGCAATGTGACCGCCTCGACTCCGAAAGGGCACACGGTTAAGGTCTGCGCGAACATTGGTGGCGTGGCCGATGCAGATGCGGCAAAAACCTTTGGTGCGGACGGCGTCGGGCTCTTCCGCAGTGAATTCCTGTATCTCGAGAGTCCCAGCTTCCCGAGCGAGGAAAAGCAGTTTGAGGCATATAAAGCAGCACTCGAGAAATTATCCCCAAATCCTGTCGTAATACGCACGCTCGATTTGGGAAGTGACAAGCAAGCGCCGTATTTCGATATTCCGGAGGAAGAAAACCCCGCTCTCGGCTATAGGGCGATAAGAATCTGCCTCAAGGAGCCGCAGATTTTCCGCACCCAGCTGCGTGCTCTACTGCGAGCTTCGGTCTATGGTAAGCTGCAGGTGATGTTCCCCATGATTACCCATCTCGGTCAGGTGCTAGAAATCAAGGAAATCGTCGGGCGGATAAAAGAGGAGCTTCAACAGGAGGGCGTTCCCTACAGCAAAGACATCGAGTTCGGCATAATGGTTGAAACTCCTGCGGCTGCGGTCATGAGCGACGAGCTTGCAAAAGTGGTCGACTTTTTCTCGATCGGCACGAATGACCTCACCCAGTACACCATGGCGGCTGACCGCATGAACTCCCGCATCAGGGACATTTTTAATCCCGCCGACCCGGCTGTACTCCGCTTTATAGAAATGACCGCCAAAGCCGCCCACGATAACGGTATCTGGGTTGGCATCTGCGGAGAGTCGGCGGCGGATACTTCGCTGATCGATTTTTATATGTCAATCGGCATAGACGAACTTTCCGTTTCGCCGGCATCGATTCCGGCAGTCAAAAAAGCTGTTTTATCGAGCAACGGCTGAGATTGAACGAAGAAAGGCAGACGAAGCGATTCAAAAGAAGGGATAAACGATGAAAATAATTGAAGCTGCCGACTATCGCAGCATGAGCCGAAAAGCGGCAAACATCATATCTGCTCAAGTTATTTTGTATCCTAGAAGTGTTCTGGGACTTGCTACGGGTTCAACCCCTGTTGGGGTCTATCAGCAGCTCATCGAATGGTATGACAAGGGCGATATCGATTTTTCGGGCGTGCACACTGTGAACCTCGACGAATACTGCGGGCTAAGGCCCGACCATCCGCAGAGCTATCACTACTACATGCACACAAATTTCTTTGATCACGTGAATATACCAGAGAAAAATATCAATATCCCGAACGGTCTTGTCCGCGATATTACCGCGGAGTGCGCGGACTATGACAGAACGATAACCGTTCTCGGCGGAATCGATCTCCAGCTTCTCGGGCTTGGAAACACTGGTCATATCGGGTTCAACGAGCCGAACGAGAGCTTTGACAAAACGACTCACAGAGTGGCGCTGAAGGAAGAAACTATCCTTGCAAACTCAAGGTTTTTTGACGACCCGAAGGAAGTTCCGCGCTTTGCTATCACTATGGGCATAAAAAGCATCATGAGGGCAAAAAAAATCCTGATGGTAGTGAGCGGAATTGGAAAGGCCGATATTCTGGAAAAGGCACTTTTCGGACCTGTAACGCCACTCGTTCCCGCGTCGATCTTGCAGCTGCATCCCGACGTAACGGTTGTAGCGGATGCGGACGCCCTAAGCCAGATGCGCTCGCACGGTTTAAGCTGATTTATAGCCCAAACACATTGAAATCGATACAGAAAGCAGGGGAACGAAATTGCTTTTTAAAAATGCAGAAGTCATGAACAAGAACTTTGAACTTGAAAAAGCGGATATTGCTGTCGAGGACGGCATCATTACGGCGGTAGGACACGGACTTTCCACTCTGGGAGATGTCTATAATCTCGAAGGTCTAACTATCATTCCCGGACTTGTGGACATCCACATACACGGCTGTGCCGGCTTTGACGCCTGCGACGCAACCCGAGAGGCTATTTCTGCAATTTCAGCACAGCTTGTAAAGCAGGGCGTTACCTCATTTTGCCCTGCGACTATGACCGTTTCCTCCGACGAAATTGAGAAAGCTATTGTGAATATAAAAAGCTGCATGGATAACCCTCCTGAGGGTTCTAAAATACTCGGCATCAACATGGAAGGTCCTTATATTTCGATTAACAAAAAAGGCGGTCAAAAGGGCGATTATGTCAAAACCCCCGACTGGGAACAGTTTAAAAAGTTTTATGATTTGTCCGGAGGCATCATAAAAATCGTAGATATTGCGCCGGAATGTGACGGCACAGACAAATTCATAGAGAACGCTTCAAAGCTTTGCACTGTTTCGATTGCCCACACAGACGCGAATTATGAGCAGGCAAAAGCAGCCTTTAGTAAAGGCATCACTCACGTTACGCACCTATTTAATGCCATGCCCGGCTTCAATCACCGCGAGCCCGGCGTTGTTGGCGCTGTTTTCGATGACGAGCGCGTGAGAGCGGAGCTTATCTGTGACGGCTTCCATCTCCATCCGGCTGTCCTGCGTACGGCGTTCTGCATTCTTGGCGAGGACAGGGCTGTAATTGTAAGCGACTCCATGCGCGCAGCGGGACTTTCGGACGGAAGCTACGGTCTAGGCGGTCAGACGGTTTTTGTAAAAAATGGACAGGCTAGGCTTGCGGACGGAACAATTGCCGGCTCAACTACAAATTTACTTGACGAGGTCAGAAATCTTGTCAGTTTCGGAGTGCCTTTCCGGCAGGTAATAAAAGCCGCCACCATAAACCCCGCGATGGCGGTCGCCGAGGACGGGCGAGTTGGCAGCATCGAAGCGGGAAAAGCAGCAGATTTGGTGGTCCTTGACAAGGAGCTTAATCTAAAAATGGTAATCGTGCGGGGGAAGATTGTCGTTAATAATCTCTAAAATATGATATAGTCATTACCAGAAAACTTTGGCGGAGCGGTTCTTTCGAACAACTCCGCCTTTTTTGCTTTTTGAGTTTATTTCGTTATGGGGAAATAAATTTCGGTCACATATTCCTCGGGCTTTACGCCATCTTCACAGCCTTTTACATACAGCTCGACAGGCTCGCCGGAAATCGTATAGCCCTCTCGCTCAATCCACTCCGCGAGCGCCGTGTAGCACGCCGTAAAGTCGTCGTAGGGTCCGACATGTGCGGCATAGCAGCAAAAACCCGGGTCGAGTCTGCGGATACCGTCTCCGCTTTCCTCCGCGACAACTACGCCAACCTCAACGTCCGTATGATCGCGGTTGAAGTTTTCCTCGTCGTGGTAGACGGAAAGACAGGGGCCCGCGGGGCTGTATCTGTTTTTACCCAAGCCCATATAAAGCTTGCCGAAGACTTCTCCGAAGTCGTTCATACTCATCATCTGTCTTACCGAATATATATTCCTCGGCTGGAAGTCGACAGTTTTAATCTGATATTTTGATTCCATGATATTCTCACACCTTTCGATTTTTTCAATGTCCCGCTCCATTTGCAGCAGGACGTGTTCCTGATCGGATATTTGCGACAGAAGAAGACTCCTTTTTTCGCGGATGAGCGAGACCAGATAGTCGTCATCCTTCTTTGCAAGGACTGCGGCTATCTCTGGCAGGGAAAACAGATACTGCTTGAGTCTGGAAACAAGCAGCATGTCTCGGAGCTGTGAGGCCTCGTAAAAACGATAGCCGTTCTCCCCGCTCACATATTTCGGTTTTATAAGACCTATCTGGTCATAGTAGCGTAGTGTCTTTGCGGACACTCGACTCAGCTTTGAAAATTCTCCTATTGTCAGCATTATTAACCTCCCAATTGGGTATAAGAACATGTTCTGGATTCAGTATAGGGCTTCCAGTAAGGGCAAAGTCAAGTACTTATTTTAAAAAACCACTTAAAATAATCGGCGTTGTAATGAGTAACACGATTGAGTTATAATATGGTGAAAACATATTATGGAAAACACGAAAAACATACAATGGAGGGCGGATACTATGTGCGATACTATGGTGGCAGTCGGCAGTGTTACAAAATCAGGTAATGTCATTTTTGCAAAAAACAGCGACAGAGAGCCTGATGAACCGCAGGTACTGCTGCGTATACCCCGCAAGAGATACGACCTAAGCATCTGCCCGAAGCTGAAAACCACATACATCGAGCTGGATCAGGTGGAGGAAACCAACGAAATCGTCATCAGCAAGCCCTCGTGGATGTGGGGCTGTGAGATGGGCTTCAACGAGTATTCCGTTATGATTGGAAACGAGGCAGTCTTCACGAAAGAAGACTACGCAAAGACCGGACTTACCGGTATGGACATGATAAGGCTCGCACTCGAGAGAACAAAAACGGCAAAAGAAGCAGTGGATTATATTATTTATCTGCTTGGGCGCTTCGGTCAGGGCGGCAACTGCGGATATACCAAGAAAATGGAATATCACAATGCCTTCATCGTTGCAGATAAAGCTGATGCATACGTGATCGAAACGGCGGGCAGATACTGGGTCATGAGAAAGGTTAAGGACTTCTATTCTATATCGAATGGTCTCACAATCGAGAATGATTATGATGCCTGTCATCCAGAGCTTATACAGGACTGCGTGGAGGCAAAGAAATGCAGCTGCCGGGATGATTTAAACTTCCGCAAAATCTTTTCCGATCCCCTGTACACGCAGTTTTCCGGATGTAAGCAGAGACGCCCGCTCTCGATGGAGCTTCTCGAAAGAGCAACGGGAAATGTAACAGTGGAAACCATGATGTCAACTCTTCGAAGTCATCAGGATGCTTCCTATAATAATTTTAGAAAGGGCTCGATGAAAAATCTCTGTATGCATGGGGGCGCTCTGGTTTCGAGCCAGACCACCGCGAGCCTTGTCGGAGAGCTGAAAGATGCCAGCGAATACTTTTATACAGGTTCGTCCCTGCCCTGTATCTCTGTTTTTAAGCCCTTTGTATTCGACTCCGATTTTGCGCTTTTCAAAGAGGAGGAACAGGAGACGGGCGTTCAATTCTGGAAAAAACGCGAAATAATAACCCGTATGCTGCTCAAGGGGCAGCTCATTGAAGCGGAATACATAATGGAACGCAACGCCGTCCAGAGGGAAATTCTTGCGCTTTACAGAAGAACAGACATGTATGCGGCATCGAAGGAAGATGTCGGCGAGGTTCTAAGACAGTGCATGGAGCTTGACAACCGCTTCGCAGACACGATGCTGAAGAAGGGCGAAGCGACTCATCCTCGAGGAATCAAGGGAAACCCATATTTCAGACGATACTGGGCAAAAGAGAACGCCGCATTGAAGGACTGAACATGAAGGAAATTAAAAAAATCATTGTCGTTCCAGATTCGTTTAAGGGCGGGATTAGCTCGGAGAAATTCTGTGCAATCGCGAAAAAGGCAATTAACGAAATATACCCTGTAGCGCAGGTCGTAGCTATCCCGATTGCGGACGGCGGCGAAGGAACCGTCGACGCATTTTTGGCGTCCGAGGGCGGAAAAAAGGTCAGGGCAATCGTTAATAATCCGTTTTTTGAGGATATGGAGAGCTTTTATGGCGTTTTGCCCGACAAAACAGCGGTTATTGAGATGGCCGCCTGCGCCGGACTGCCGCTCGCAAAAGGACGGGAAAATCCGCTTCTTACGACCACCTTTGGCGTCGGTCAGCTTATTAGACACGCTGTGGATAACGGCTGCGAACGTATTATACTTGCCATGGGCGGCAGCGCGACAAACGATGTGGGCTGCGGCATGGCGTGCGCTCTTGGAGCACGGTTCTATGACGCCGATGGGCATGATTTCGTCCCGACAGGCGGAGCACTCAATAAAATCAGAAGAATCGATACAAGCGGACTGCGCCTCGGCGTCCCCGTGACGGCGATGTGCGATATCGACAACCCGCTTTTCGGTAAAACTGGCGCGGCCTACGTGTTTGCCCCTCAAAAAGGCGCAGATGATGCTAGTGTAAAGCTTCTGGACGATGGACTGAGGCACTTCGCGAAAACAGTTAAGAGTGAGCTCGGCGCCGACATCGACAATATCAAAGGCGGCGGGGCTGCGGGCGGTCTTGGCGCTGGCGCAGTGTGTTTTTTGAGCGCCGACTTGAAGATGGGTATCGATGCCATACTCGACGCCGCGAGCTTTGAGTGTCAGCTCGACGACGCTGACCTTGTAATAACAGGAGAGGGCAGGATCGACACGCAGTCTCTGAGAGGAAAAGCAGTTATCGGCGTTGCGAAGCGCGCGAAAGCGAAAAACGTTCCCGTGATTGCGGTCGTCGGAGACATTGGAGACGGCATTGAAGAAGCGTACAAACTCGGTCTCAGCGGCATTTTTTCAATTAATCGTGTTGCCGTTCCTTACGACAAGGCAGTTTTGCGAAGCGAAAACGACCTTTATCTTACGATGGAAAATATCCTTCGGTTTATAAGTAATATCAGCTAACGTTACACACGGGAAAAGCTCGGCTTTTCCCGTGTGTAACGTTTTTATATTCCAAAATAGACTGCGATTTTTGGATTATAATATGACAGAACGACGAGCTCACGATTGAGCTCCTTGTCGTAGTCGCGCAGTAGCCTTTTCGCAGAACAACTCAAGTGCGGCGCTGGGGCGGAGTATAATCGTCAACGCGAGTATATGCTCATATTTATTTGAATCGGGGCAAACCAATGAAAAACAGAAAAACAACTACCATTATTTTAACTGTCGGGATAGGAACCTTTATGTCCGCTCTCGACACTAGCATAGTCAATCTTGCCTTGCCGCTTATTAAAAACAACTTTGGCGTTTCTCTCTCCATGGTCGTATGGATAGTAACTGCCTATTTACTTGTCGTGAGCAGCCTTCTTCTCACTTTTGGGCGTCTTTCAGATCTTTACGGGCATAAAAAAGTATATCTGACAGGCTTTGTAATATTTACCTTTGGCTCGCTCCTTTGCGCGCTTTCTCCTAATATAACCACTCTGATCGCATTTCGAATAGTTCAAGCTATCGGCGCAGGTATGCTGTTCTCGACTGGTCCTGCAATCATTACAAATGCGGTACCGCCTGAAAACCGCGGAAAAGCGCTCAGTATCACAGCCATCGCGGTGGCTCTGGGTTTATGCGTGGGGCCGGTTCTCGGTGGCACGCTGTCAACACTTTTCGGCTGGCAGAGCATATTTTATATCAATGTTCCAATTGGAATCTTCGGTCTGATAATGGTTATAAATAACATTCCTGCAGAAAAAGCAGCGGAGTCTGTTCCGTTCGATTTTGCAGGAAGCTTGCTGATATTCTTCGCGCTGCTTCTGATATTGCTGCCTTTAGATATATCGGGAGATTATCCGATACCGCCTGCACTTTTTATCGGCTTAATCACTGCGGGTCTTCTCTTGATCGTATGGTTTGTAATCCATGAAAAACGGTTTAAATATCCGATGCTAAATATGAGCTTTTTTAAAAACAGAGTTTTTGCCGCATCAAACGCCGCCGCAATTTTCATCTACATGTCACAATTTATAATGATATTCCTTACACCGTTTTATCTTGTGACTCTGCGCGGCTATACCGCAATGCAAAGCGGACTTCTTTATCTGCCAATGCCTCTTGCAACGATGTTTGTCGCGCCGATAAGCGGAAGCGCATCGGACCGCGTCGACAGCAGATATATAAGCTCCATAGGCGCGCTTATTCTGGCCTGCGGGCTTTATATGCTCAGCTTTTTAAAGGCCGATACGCCGAATGTTTATATCATAGTCTCTATGATTGTTTCCGGGGCAGGGTTTGGCATGTTCCAAACGCCGAATAACAGTGCCATTATGGGCAGCGTCCCGCTCAAAAACAGAGGCACGGCTTCCGGTACTCTTGCAACTATGCGCAACATCGGAATGGTGCTTGGTGTTGCAGTCTCGGGCGCATTATTTTCACACGCCGAAAGCAACGCCGTGCAGCTTTTATCCTTGCAGGGACAGAGCGAGCCTCTTCTTTCGAGCAACGCTTTCATTTATGCCCTGCACCTTACGGCGCTAGTAGCCGCCGCGGTTGCCGTTGCGGCGATGGTTGCATCCTTTGTCAAGGGTAAAGTCCCGACTGAAATGGATAAGGAAAACGTAAACACCTCCCAAAACAAATATTAATAGAGCTTTAAATATAACAAGCCCCCGAAATCCTAGGATGTCGGGGGCTCATTAATGGGACGTGTATCAGGAGCAAGTCTCCTGGGCAGTGATAGTATCTTCATATTTGGGACTCATCCTGTCCGTTTTGGCCGCACTCTCATTTACGGCGGCTGTATCCGCGAGTGTTGCCTGCTTTTTAAGCTGCAATTCCATAAGTGTCAGCTTCGAATCGGCCTCATCCAGCTTTCTGACTGCTTCAAGTCTTGCCATGGTTAAAGTGGAGCGCTCTTTGATAAGTGCAATCGACCGCTTGTACTCGCTTTCAAGCTGCTCTGTCAACGCCTTGCACGCCGCCAGATTTTTCATACTCTGGCTGCTTAGCTCCTCACTGTTTCTTGAAAGCTCCGCAATACGCTGTTTAAGAATCTCGTTCTCGCCCGTCAACACTTCTATAGTCTGTTGCTTCAGGCAGCTCTCATTATTATAGGTGACCAGCATTTCTGACTGAGTTGAGAGCTGCTCTGTAAGCTCATTGACCTTTGAGACGAGCTCCGCGACCCGCCCTTCGGAAAGAAGCGAATTCAGGAAGCTTACCTCTTCGTCTCTTTCCGCAATAGTGCCGGAAAGCCTTGAAATGACGGAGCTGAGTTCTTTTTCCTTCTGCACCTCGGCTTTGATAAGCTCCTTGAGCGAGAGTTTTTCCTGCTCGGAGAGCTCCAGCTTCTGCGAAAAATCGTCTATGGTGCTTTTCTGATGCTCAAGCTGTTTTTCCAGAAGGTTCTTATCATTTCCGCTTTTAATGAGCTCGTCCTCTAACACTGAAATTTTACTTTTTAGCGCTGATATATCGGACGGCGTAAGATCATCGTTTTCAATTTCATGAATTTTGATAGAATCCGAAAGCTCGCAGTAATTGTTTTCGGTCCGCACGAGCTGCGCTTTAAGGATCTCGTTCGCCTTTCGAAGGCTTTCCTTTTCATCAAACAGCAGCTGCTGATTTCGGACAAAGGTGTCTGCTGTCGACTGCTGTTGCTTCCGCAAAAGATTTAGATAATCAAGGACAGAGCTTTTAGTGTATCCGCCCAGAGCACTCTTCAGATACTGCTTTATATCGGACTCCTCGACCTTTGAGCGCAGTACTTCCACTATACTTGCATCGCTATTTATTTCCGTCATAGGGTTTACCTCCGTCACTTTGAATTTGGAGAACGTCTCCCGTCGTTACAATAGCTCTCCCCGCTTTGAGCTCGAGCACATTTGCCGTACCCTTAACAAACCGTCCCACACTCCAGGGCTTCAGCGTTTCGGTACACAAAACGGTCATATTTTTTGACAAATACACCGCGTCTATCGGTATTTTCATAAAAAAGCAGTGTATAGACGAACAGCGCATAAGGAGAAGCCCCTCTTCGTCACCAAGGCTTTTTTTGCCCATTAGTCCCCAAAACCTCGACCAAAAACTGTCGGCGAGGCGCACATTGGCGGCTATTACCCGACCACTGCTTGTAACCTTCATAAAAACACCTTATTTCAACGAAAATATAATTGAAACCAGAGCCGGACCCAGCAGAACGATTAAAAGCACCGGAAAAATGAGTCCGACCATCGGAAAAAGCATCTTGACCTGAACCTTCTGCGCTTTTTCTTCAACCTTGCGCCGTCTTGAGGCACGCATGGCGGCGGACTGAGAGCGGAGGATGTTTTTAATTGAAATACCGAGTTGCTCAGCCTGTATGATTGCGCCTGTAAAAGATTTCACTTCTTCGAGCTCGCAGCGTTCGGCAAATAAAAGAAGCGCGTCCCTCCTCGTTCTGCCCATTGAGATTTCCCTATATGTAACTGTAAGCTCCTCTATTAAGGGACCCTCAAAATGTCCGATGACCATTAAAAGCGCCTGCTCGAAACCGAGGCCTGCCTCGACATTGACGCTGAGAAGATCGAGCACATCGGGAAGCTGTTGCTCCATGGAAGCTCGCCTTGCCGAAATTCTGAGTGTCAAATTAAAACGCAAAGCCACAAAACCGCCATAAATTCCGAGTAGCGCGCCGAAAACCGAGCGGTAGCCAAGCCCGAGGTAAAAGGAAAAAAGGACTAGAATTCCGGCGGCTCCCGCGGTAACGAAAATCCTTATCATTGAATATTCGTCCACGCTCATGCTGATGCCAGCCTGGCGAAGGGATTTTTTGAGTTTTTCCGACCGTTGCTTTCCGGAGTCTGATTTGAAAAACCGCCCCTTTGCCGTATGCTTTGCTAGCTTCGCGGAGAGGGATTTCATAAGCGGCATTACAATTCGTATATACAGGGACTTTGACATATCCTCGTCATAGACGCCGGCATATTTTGCATCGCTATTCATAATATTGGAGACTCTCTTTCGTACGCGGTCTTCGCGCGCGCTGCTCGAGCCGTTCAGGAGGACAATCAGCGCAAATATGAAGATACCCGAGCAGATCGCAACATAAGCTTCCATAAAAAATACCTCCCATATGCGCTTTGTATAGCGGGTTTAAATCCCCTCCTCATATGGGAGGATAATGGCAAGTGCCACTCATGCCAATCGCCGATAAGCGGCACACCTTATGTCGAGGCTTCCACGTTTAATAACCTTAATATTTAATGTCCACAATTTTTCTGATTGCAAGAAAGCCCACCGCTTCAAGTATCACTGACCCAACTAGCATGGCTTTGCCGATGACGGACTCGACAAAGGAATCGAAATAGTGCGGATTGAGCACCATCAATATCAGTATTATAAAAACCGGAAGCAATCCGATAATTATGCCGGAAAAGCGTCCCGAAGTTGTCAGCACACGGACTTCGGATTTAATCTTCAGCCTGTCGCATACAGTGTCGGCTATAACCTCGATGATATCACTTAAATTTCCGCCGACCTGCGCCGAAATTAGGACTGCGGACACCAGCAAATCAAGATCCTTGTTGTTTACTCTGTCCACAAGATGCTTGAGCGCCTCCTCCATGCTGATTCCGTAACGCATTTCACGCAGAGTCTTTTCGAACTCCGTCGAGATTGGAGGCGGCATTTCTCTTGCGATGCTCTCCATGGCCTGCTGAAACGAAAAACCCGCCTTGATGCAGTTTCCCATCACAGAGAGGGACTCGCCGAGCTGCTTGGAAAACTCGCTCTCGCGCTTTTTCCTCGATCGTTGAACGAGTAAGGGCGGAATGGAAAGCCCGATTATCCCGATGCCCAGAGCCGTGATAAGGCTCTCACTGATAAAAAACGCTATTAGGGCAGGCAGCGTTGCGGACAGCGCCCAAGCGAAAACGAATTCTGTAGGGCGCAGTCTGACCCCCGACATCACGAGATATGACGCAAATTCCCTGCTGACTAACTTGAATCTGTGCCGCTCATTCTTTTTTCTTTTTCTATGCTTTTCTTTCAGCACCTCGACCTGTATCTCATCAATATCAGCTTTTTTGAAATACTCCGTTAGCCTTTTTCGCATAATGGCTTTCGGACTATAGCAGAGCGCAAGCGTCAGAGCCGAATAGGCGAGTACTCCGCCGAAGATCGACAGTAAAATTATTTCCATAGTCCCTCTCAGTTAAAAAACCATTCGTCTTTTATCGGAACTCCGTTTTCGGCAAGTTTTTCCGCAAAGCCCGGGCGGATACCGGTGGAAAGGAACGCCCCTTTGAGCCTGCCGGAGGAATCCAGTCCCTCAGACTTGAAATAGAAGATGTCCTGAAGGGTTACGATGTCCCCTTCCATACCAACGACCTCGGTGATATTTGTAATCTTTCTTGAACCGTCCCTCATACGCGCCTGCTGAACTATGATGTTCAGTGCGGAGGAGACCTGTTCTCTGATGGCCTTCACCGGAATCTCCATCCCTGACATGAGCACCATTGTTTCAAGTCTTGATATCAGATCCCTCGGTGTGTTTGCGTGGGCGGTCGTAAGTGAGCCGTCGTGTCCTGTGTTCATGGCCTGAAGCATATCCAAAGTTTCACCGGAACGTACCTCGCCGACAATTATCCTGTCGGGCCGCATACGCAGGGCATTTCGCACCAAATCCCTTATCGTGATTTGTCCCGCGTGCTCAAGGTTCGGCGGTCTTGATTCGAGCGTAACGACATGACCCTGCCGGAGCTGGATTTCCGCCGCGTCCTCAATTGTCACGATACGCTCGTTGTCGGGAATATAGCCCGACAAAACGTTCAGAAGCGTCGTTTTACCGCTGCCGGTACCGCCGGAAACGATGATATTCGTTCTGCCCTTGACGCAGGCTTCCAAAAACGACATCATCTTCGGAGAAACCGAGCCGAAACGTATCAGGTCCGTATCCGTAAACGGTGTTTTTGAGAATTTTCTTATGGTTATCGTCGGTCCGTTCAGCGCAAGCGGAGGGATTATCGCATTGATACGCGAGCCGTCTGCCAAGCGCGCGTCCACCATAGGGCTTGCCTCATCGACGCGCCGTCCAACGCTTGATACTATACGGCTGAGGACATTCAACAAATGCTCGTTGTCCTTAAAGACTGTTGAGGACAGCTGGAGCTTGCCCTTTCTCTCCACATAGACGCTGTAGGGACCGTTCACCATGATTTCCGTTATTTCCGGATCGGCGAGAAGCGGTTCGAGGGGGCCGAGGCCCACCACGTTGTTATAGATATCCCTCACGAGCCTCATTCGCTCATTGCGGGGTATGGCGCTCCCGTTATCGTCCACAAGTCCCTCTATAGACTGCAATATGTATTCTTCGCTGATGCCTTCGACCTTGCCCCTAGAATAGGCGTCTTGATTAATAAGCTCGATTATATCGCTGTGGATTTTTTCCTTCAGGTCGGAATACTCGTCTATGTAAGAGGCGCCGCCCTTGCCCGAAAATGTCTGAGCTTCGGGAACTGTATTCTGCGGGGACACCGCTTTTTTGTTTTCGATCCTTTCAAGCAAACCCATAATAAGCTCCGTTCAAAATGCCGCAATTGCGGGATCCATAGTTACTGTGCTTTTCCCGAAAGACGAGCCCTGCTTCCTTTTCCTTGAAGCCCAAGCTTCTTTTTCTGCTTCGGACTGAGAGTGGTAATATCCTGCGTCCCTTCAAGGAGCAGGGATGCAACCGTGGTTACCGCCTGACTCAGCTCGGTTTTTGGGGCACCTATTACAAAGGGTATTCCGAGGTTCAACGCCGTTACCGCAACCTTGTAATCGCTGGGTATCTTCGCCCATATCGGGCAGTCGATAAGTCTGTGAACATCGTCCAGCGTTATCGCGCCGATGTTTACCGCTCTGTTGACCAAAATCTTCACCTTGTCAATCTGCTGGAGCGACTTCAAAATATTTAGACTCTGCTTCGAATTCTTAAGTATTGAGATGTCGAGTCCCGTCACGAACAAAATCATGGTCGAGACCTCCAGCGCCGTTATCGTGACGTCCGAAAAGGTTGGAGGGGTATCGATTATTACATAATCGTAATAGGTTCGCAGCTGTCCCAGAATACTTTGCACCTTTTCGGGTGAAACAAGCTCCGCATATTCGGGACTTTTCGGTGCGCAAAGAACGTGCACTCCACTGGAGTGGACAGTCATATAGCTCCTTATGAGGTCAATATTGGGAGAAGAAAGCTCCTGTGAAAGCTCGGAGATTGTGTCGACGGGTTCAATGTCCATGAAAACGTTTGCGTCGCCGAACTGAAGATTCAAATCTACTAGAGCAACCTTTTTCCTGCTTTCTGCAAGCTTAACGGCGAGATTCACTGCGAGCGTTGTTTTTCCAAGCCCGCCTTTTGCGCCGAAAATTGTTATCACCTTCGATATCCAAGAAAGACCTTGATTCCCGCTCAGCGATTCTATTCGGGCGGTCTCGTTGTGAAAGACAGTCTTTATGTAATCACAGAATTCCTTTGAAGACTTCGGATACCCAATCACATTGTGCGCGCCAACTGAAAGCGCACTTTGAAGCAAATCCACATCCAGATACTCGCAGAGCAATATGACATGGGAGCGCGGTCTTGAGAAGGTAATTCTTTCGGTCAGGCTCAGGACGTCGTCTTCCCCAGCACCATAAGACATTATGATAATGTCCGGCGAGAGGTTTTCGATACGCTCAAGGGCATCCGTCCCGCCCGATGACTCTCCGATGACTGTGATTTCCTCGTCATCTATCATGCGCTTGATTGCGCCTTGGGTACGCTCAAGCCTGCTTATCAGCAAAACATTAATTTTCATTTCCCGCTACCCCGCCGCTCATCTTGCCATGACATCGTCGAGCGTTATGCTCGGCTGCTTGGTTTCATCCGTATCGATAGGTGATCTTAGGATTGCGCGAAGCTGTCCTTCAAACTGCGCCTCAGAAAGCTCCATGGCCTGCTTTGGAGTAACTTCGAGAGTCATCGTGGTATACACCGGTGTGTCGCTGCTTATTTTACCATCCTTGGAAAGCACATTATCAACAGCGAGAACATTTATGTTTTCGAGAATCATCGTGGTATGTGAAACCTTGGCGGAGCTGTCTGCGGTGTCATTGGACTCTGTAATCAAAAATTCGCCGATTATATCAACGCGATTTCCCGGAGCAATCATGTAGGCAAGCCCTGAGGTTTCGTCAACTGCTATCGTTATTGCGCGCATACCCGGCTTAATCGCATAGGCAAGAGTCTCGTTTCCGCTTTCCCCTGTCTTAACGAGCTTTGCGCCTATAATCTGCTCTCCGGCAAAAATTTCTGCGTTCGAGACCTTCCCGATGATTTTAGACTGGTCTGTTATCGCGCCCGACACTACAGCCCCCAACGGCAGTTCCGTCATCTGAATCATCGCCGCCGTAATCGGCGTATCAGCCTGAATATTTAAGGCCGCAACGAAAACGGTCATCGTTTCGGTATATGTGGGTCGGTTCAGCGAGCTTAAAAACACAAACAGCAGTAACCCTGTCACAGCAGCCGAAATAATAGCCAGTATCCTTACTTTTTTCACGACGCGCGACCTCCCCTTTATGCAAAAGCAAATTAGTCCAGAAGCTTAGTGACGTATAGTCCGAAATCCTGCCCGCTTTTTCCTGCTGCGGAATTCGGCAGGGTAATATCCTTAATATAAGTAGCCTCGATATATGAGTTGTTGCCGCTGCCGCCGCACGTTTCAAGGAAAAACGCAGCAAAAGATACAATCTTCACTTGCTTTTCAGGAAGCACTTCAATCACAGGCACATATACAAGTCTGGGACAATCGGGAAGATAGTTATCAGCGGTGCAGCCGTCAGTGCATCTTGAAACGCGAGTCGTGAAGCCATCCATCGTCGGTCCAGACATATTGCCGCTTTCCATATCAAGTACCTGCCCAACGGTAAGAGTGCCGCTGTAGCCGTTGGCAAGAAGCAAGCTGTATGTACTTGCGCCTGAACCGTCAATCCTTACGGCGCCGAACCAGCCGCTTACCGTGCCGGTGTCAATGCCAATCAAGTCTGTATCGGTACTGCATTTTATCGTCAGGCCTTCGATAACCCCTGCGGCTATTGCCGAGCTCAGACCGGATTCGGATATACAGAGAGGAACTACTCCTTTAACCCCGCCGACAGGTGAAAGTCCCGCCGACGAAGTGCGCGTGACCCTACCGGAATCGATACCGAGGACTTTAATAAAACTGTATTCGACCGTGACTGTTTTCGTCGCCCTGATCCCGATAATCTGATTTTCGGGATTGTCATTTGCATATACGGGCTCAATATCATCACGCGTAATTTCAAATTTATTTAAGGAAGCATAGGCTATGGCTTCATTTTCCGCCGAGGCCCATGCAGTGGAACTGACACTACTTGCCGGAAGCTCCTTGGCTGCCGCGAGAACCGCGCTGTCCAAAGAATTCTGCAGCTCTGCACCCTCGCTGTAATAGACGCCTTTATCCACCACGAATCCGGTGATCCCAATTAGAGCCGCCAGTATCAAGGCGACAACAATTGAGACCGAGCCATGCTGTTCGCTATAGAATTTTTTAACCAGTCTGCGCATAATCATCAGTCCCTCTAATCGCAGAACAAAATATTCATTCCAGCCTCATAACACATTGAGTTGTAATAGTACATTTTCCGTCCGGAAATAGTTCCGAAATGAGCGGTGTGAGCAGCTGGACACTGCTGCTTACTTTGACAGTAATGGTGTCGCCCGTAACGGACAGAGTTACGACGGGTGAACCAATCGTCGGCGCTCTCGAAGTAACGATGTCGGCGGCTACTGTCCTGTCGTCATCTGTGCTGCTGTCATAATAGTGTATAGCGGTGTATCTCGTAGCCTCTCTTGCCGCGTTTTGAGCAAGGAGCTGGTTTCCAAAAACCCAACCGAAGTTCAGGATGCCGCTTATGAGCAGCAAAAGTATCGGCAGCACCAGCGCAAATTCAACCGTGGCCTGTCCTCTTTCGCTTTTCATCCGAACATCACCGCCTCATATGTAATCCTGAGACAGACCGCCGCGGTCTGTCCGCGCGTTTAATATCGTTTGTTCGCATTTCGGTTTAAGAGAGAAAGGGCAGGCTCAGGCCATAAATGCTTGAGCCTGCTTTCTCACTCCGCCTATTTGTGTTTAGGCGAGTTTTACGTCGACGCCGGCAGCGATATGCCATTGAATAATGCATTGATTTTGGGACCGAGTAGACCGATTGCCGCAATGACAACTACCGCGATGAGGCCGATGATCAGACCGTACTCGACCATACCCTGACCGCTTTCTTCGTTTTTGAGCCACCCTAAAAACTTTTTCATGCTAAAATACCCCCTATAAAAATTTGTTTATCGATATATGTAAACACCATACGTGATGGTATTTGCCAAAATTAAGCGACCAGCCCGTCATTAATAGATAGTGTATAAGAGAGCGAAGACCATTCCGGTCATCATAAACGGAGCAAAGGGCACCATGGTTTTCAAGGTCAGTTTTTTTGTCAGCAGCCCCGCAAGGGTGAAGAGAAGGAAAACCGCGCTCATTATCACAAGGCCCGAAATTATTGCGGGATAACCAAGAGCAAGTCCCATCCCTCCGGCGAGCTTAACGTCTCCCGCTCCCACCTTGTCGAAGCCGATAAAGCCGGCAACCGTAGAAAACAGGAACATCATTGCGACCGTGCATAGGATAGCAGGTATTATCGCCGCAAAGCCAAATTGTTCCGCCTGAAACGCAAGCCCCAGAATAATTAAGACAATAAGCAGCTCGTTTGGGACTATCCTGATTCGAATATCCACAATTGCCATCAGCAAGGCTGTCGAGAAAAGAACTGAAACCAAAGCGGCGATAAGGAAACTATCAGCGAGATAGCCTGAGAAGAGCCATGCGGCTCCGTTAAGTACACAAAGTCCAAGTTTTAACGGTAAAACTGTATAACGCGAATCATCTTCGAGTGACATACCTTTTTTTCGGTATTTGTATAGGGCAAGCTTCTGTGCGATATAAGGAAGTACAAAGCCCAGAGCCGCTCCCATTAGCAGAAACATAGCTTTAAGATAAATATTCATGTAATCACCCTGCCTTTTATTAAGGCTCAATTGAAAACAAAAAAACCCTATTCTGCAGCCCAAGGGTGCACGAATAGAGTCATAGCGCAAGACAGCTATAAAAAAACAATTCGGCAACCGGGCTGTCATAGTCAAAGACCTTAGACCCCATGGCTTTGCGTCTCTACCTTTCGGTAAATTTGCTATTGTCGTTGTTAAGTTGTGGCTAAAATGTGCGGAAAAACTTAATTATTCTTCCGCTCAGAACAGATATTTATGTTTTCTTACTAATAATTATCACGCAAAGATTAAAATACGATTAAATCTCCCAAAATATTTTCTGCCAATCTGCGACAATTTCTTTCTTTTGTTGACAATATGCGAACAAAATAATAATCTTAATATAAATACTCCAATTGATGAGAGGCTGACTATGAGACTACTTTTGGTTGAAGATGACAAATCAATATTAACTGCAACGGCAAAAGGTATCGAAAAAAACGGGTACAGTGTTGATATATGCGACAACGGCCCCGATGCTCAGTCCTTGATTTCTCTTTGCGAGTACGACTGTATCATTCTGGACATCATGCTGCCGGGCATCGATGGGCTGACAATACTCAAAAATATGCGAAACAAGGGCAATCAGACACCGGTTCTTCTTCTGACGGCAAAGGATACCGTTGCTGACCGCGTCAGGGGACTCGACTGCGGTGCCGACGATTATATGATTAAGCCCTTTTCTCTTGACGAGCTGATGGCGCGGCTGCGTGCTCTTATGCGCCGGCAGAGTTCCGAGCGCAAAAATGAGCTGACTATGGCCGATCTTACCGTGGATTTATCAAATCATTGCGTCCGGCGCGCAGATAAAGAGATTAAACTTACCAGCAAGGAATTTGCGATACTTGAATATTTGCTACGCAACAAAAACCGTCTGCTAACAAGGACACAAATTGTCGATCATGTCTGGAACTATGATTTTGACTGCTCTTCCAACATTGTGGATGTTTACATACGCTATCTGCGCGAGAAGATCGACGACGGATTTGAGAAAAAACTTATCGGAACGGTTCGTGGCAGCGGATATATCATTAAGGAGTCTTAATGAAAAAGCTGAATATTAGATGGAAAATTATGATTTGGCACAGCCTCGCGCTCTTGCTCATCTTTATTGCGGTTTTACCAATAATGTACCTTGTGATTTCAAACCATCTGTACAAGGGGTCCGAGACGCTCCTGCAGTCGGAAGCCGCGCAGATAACCAGATTTCTGCGGCTGGGAGAGGGCATGTATGAGCCAGACAGTGGAATTGATCTAATCCAGACAGGTACCTACATAGGGATATATTCTGACGCCAATGAGTTAATTTCGGGTAGACTGCCGGATGACTTCGACCCAAAAGTGCAGCCGGCTTATAAAGGCGTATATTATGAGGGCGCTGCCGGACACGAATGGATGGTATTGGATCGTGAGCTGATTGTTAATGGTAAGAGAACAGGCTGGTTCAGAGTAGTCAAATCGCTTGACGCGATTAACAGTGCACTCGCATATTTTAAAACCATGATTTATATAGCAACGCTTATTATTATTTGTTTCTCCGCTTTAATGATGATTAGCGGCGGCTTCATAACGCGAGCGCTTTCACCGGTAAAGCAGATCACGAAAACGGCACAGCAGATCGGGCAGGGCAACCTGTCGAAAAGGATTAATTTTGAGGGTGGTCACGACGAGGTTGGCGTACTAGCCGCGACCTTTGATAAAATGCTCGACCGTCTCGAGGATTCATTTGACCGAGAGAAACGTTTTTCAGCCGATGTATCTCACGAACTTCGGACGCCCGTCACGGCAATCATAGTCAACGCTGAGGAGGCACTTGTCGGAGACAAAACCGCTGAAGAATACAGGGAAAACCTGAGCACCATACTTCTCGAAGGGAAAAAAATGAACTCCTTGATCTCTCAACTTCTTATGATGGCAAGAAGCATAGACGGAAACTATATGCAGGAAATGGAATATATAGATTTGAGCGCTCTGACCCAGACGATAGTCGAAGAGGTGACTGAAAGAGAAGAAAATTCCGGCATCACGATCTCTGCCGATATTGATAATGGCATAATAATGCTTTTCGACCAGACGCTCTTTATGAGGTTACTCTATAATCTGATTGACAACGCCCTGAAATATAATGTACCCAGCGGGTGGGTCAATGTATCTCTGAAAAAGCAGCAAAGCACCGTGCTTTTATCCGTTGCGGATGGCGGTATCGGCATATCCGAGGAAGACCTGCCGAGGATTTGGAACAGGTTTTATAAAGCGGATCAGTCGACTATAAATTCAAGTCCCGGACTCGGTCTGTCCATTGTCAGATGGATAGCGGAGCAGTTCGGAGGAATCGTCAGCGTGACGAGTGAACTGGGCAAGGGAAGTCTGTTTGAGGTTCGGTTTGAGGTAGACTGATGTGTTTGATTCTATTGAGTTAAATAACTTTTTGCTTTTCTTGCTGATTCCTGTCAAGAAAGAAACATCCGCAAATATCCCGCACGTTCTTCTTGACAAACGCATATAATTGTGTTAGTGTTCAAAAAATAATCTCTTTGCACTGCATTACATTTCCCAAAAAGAAATGCGAGATCAACAGTACAAACTGAGCAGGCGATGACCCTTCCAGGTCATGGGGCCGGGCCGCGGAAAGGCGGCAGCAGAATGCGTTATGAGCGCGTTATGCGGGACAGTAGTATGTTCCGCATACGCGCTTTTTTGCGCGCATTGACGGATAGACCTTATAATGAAGTGCCATAGAGCTATCAAACGAGTGCTGAAAGGCATATACGGAGGTAACTGTTATGACAGAATTAAAACCGAACATGGCGGGGCTGCGCTCTGCCGAAGCCGAGAACTTGCAGAAACAATATGGCAAAAACGAACTGACGCCGCAGAAGAAGGAAAGCTTTATCAAAAAAGCCTTCCATATTATCTGCGAGCCAATGTTTTTGCTGCTTATTGTCGCTGCAATTATTTATTTTATCCTCGGCGAACCGTGTGACGGCGCAATCATGCTGATTTTTGTCATTGGCATCATCAGTATCGACATTATCCAGGAATGGAAAACCGATAAAACCCTAAACGCTTTGCGAGACCTATCCGCGCCTCAGGTTACGGTTATCCGTGACGGCGAAGAGAAAGTCATTGCAAGCATCGACCTTGTCCCCGGAGATCTCATGCTAATATGTGAAGGTGTCAAAATTCCTGCGGACGGCGTCATAATTAAGTGCAACGACCTCTGTGTAGACGAATCCTCTCTTACAGGCGAGGCCGAAGGAGTCTGGAAGCTAAACACCGAAAGTGCGGAGCCAACAAAAGATTATTGGCGCCGCGACTATTGCTATGCTGGAACCCTTGTAACTCAGGGTACGGCAGTCGTGCTGGTCGACAAAATTGGAGCTACCACCGAATACGGCAAAATTGGCGCCAACGTTGCATCAGCTCCCAGCGAGGATACTCCTCTGCAGAAGCAGACAGGAAAGCTCGTCAAGCTCTGCGCGGGAATTGCCGCCGTGCTTTTCGCGCTCGTCGGAATGTTTACATACATAAACATTCCCGACCACAGCACGGGCGCAAGATTTATCGAGAGCATTCTTTCTGGTATCACGCTTGCAATGGCAATGATTCCCGAGGAATTTCCTGTAATTCTCACTGTTTTTCTCTCCATGGGCGCATGGCGTCTTGCGAAGAAGAACTCTCTCGTGCGCAAGCTCCCGTCTGTTGAAACTCTGGGCGCCGTTTCAGTTCTCTGCGTTGATAAAACGGGTACTATTACAATGAACCAGATGACCGTCCAGGATACATGGACTGTTTTTGGCGATGAGCAAGAGCTGATTGAGACCATGGGTCTCGGCTGCGAAACCGAAGCCTATGACCCCATGGAAAAGGCTATGCTCGCTTACTGCGAAAGCCACGGCATTACAAAAGAACATCTTTTCGCCGGAGAGCTTATCACCGAATATGCCTTTACTAATGAACTTAAAATGATGGGGCACGTCTGGCGCAGGAACGGTGAAATCGTCGTTGCCACCAAGGGTTCGCCTGAAATGATACTATCTCTTTGTGTATTATCCGATATAGAGAGAATTGCGGCAAATAACCGTATTTTTGAAATGTCCAAGGAAGGGCTTCGCGTAATAGCAGTTGCAACCATGAAGCCACGGACAGAGTCGGATATTCCCGAAAACATCACCTGCTGCGTGCTCACCCTGCTAGGGCTCATCGGTCTTGCCGATCCCCTGCGAGAGGGTATAAAAGACAATATCGCCCTTTGTAACAGGGCAGGCATCCGCGTTGTAATGATAACGGGAGACAACGGAATAACCGCTTCGTCCATTGCAAAAAAAATCGGTATGCATGACTGCGATAATATTATTACAGGCGATATGCTTAACGCCATGACCGACGAGGAGCTTCGCGAAAAGGTCAAGAACGTCAGCATCTTCTCCCGTGTCATACCCGAGCACAAGATGCGCATAGTCAAAGCCTTTAAGGAAAATGGTGAAATCGTCGCTATGACCGGAGACGGCGTCAACGACGCACCAGCTCTCAAATATGCCGACATCGGCATCGCAATGGGCAAGCGCGGCAGCGAGGTTTCGCGCGAGGCGGCCGACCTTATCCTCATGGACGACAATTTCACTACTATTGTAGACACCGTCAGAGACGGCAGAAGAATATACGATAACATTCGCAAGGCCGTGGGCTATGTGTTTACGATACATATCCCGATCGCGTTTGCTTCTCTGCTCGCACCTCTCCTTGGCATTTCTCCAACCGCGCTTCTGCTTTTGCCCCTGCATGTCGTTCTGCTTGAGCTCATCATTGACCCGACCTGCTCTATCGTTCTTGAGCGTCAGCCAGCGGAGCGAGACATAATGGACCGTCCTCCGCGCAATCCAAGGGATAATATTGTAAATGCTGGAATACTCATAAAAAGCATCATACAGGGACTTGTAATATTCGCCTCTTCCTTTGGCACATATTTCTATATACTTTCAGGCAACCCCGAAAACGCGCCGCTTGCGCGCGCGATGGGACTTGCGATAATCATGCTCTCCAATGTCTTCCTTGTACAGGTGAACAGCTCCGACCGAGATTTCGCATATAAGTCTATCATGCGTCTTGCCCGTGACAAGGTCATGTGGCTTGCAAACGGAGTCACGATTGTCATGCTCTGCGCCATTTTGTATACTCCTATCAATACCTTCCTAAAGCTTAAAGCTCTATCGGCGGAGCAGTTCTTTGCCTGCCTAGGCATAGCGGCACTCTCCGTTCTCTGGTATGAAATTGTGAAGCTACGTAAAAAAATTAAAGACACAAAACGGATCAAATAAAATTTCTATCAAAAAAAACGACACCTCAAAACTAAAGGTTTTAAGGTGTCGGTTTTCATTTTGTCTACTTCGCTTTTTCATTGTGATTGCGGAAAGAAATAAACTTACTTAAAATGTAATTCAATATTACTATTGCCACGGATATTAAAATTTTGGCCGGTAGCCCGTCAATGCCGAAAAGCTTCATATTGAAGCCCCAGCTGACAAAAGCGGGAACAGCTATGATTTCAAGAAGACCGGTAAATATACGTCCACCGAAGAATGTAAGAGCTTCTCTACAGACAAGCCTGCCCTCCCAGCTTTTGCTCTCGAAAACCCAAAGCTTGTTCGTTACAAATGCTACAGCAACCGCGATGACCCAAGATATTACACCGGAAAGTGTTATAACGACAAAAGTGTTGACATCTGTGTTGTCTCCGGTTATCTCGATTATCCGTGAGACAAACTTCACAACTCCCGGACTCGTCACTTGTAAGGACGAAAAAGCAAGTTCACAAACGCTGTATACAAGCCAGCTGATAATCGTCGTCATTACGCCAAAAATGCAGTACATAATTATCTCGCGATACTTATCAAAAAGTACACGGAGTATCGAAGGTTTTTCTTTCATGAGAATGCCCCCAAATTTAAATCGCCGTGATATGCGCCGTAAGTGTATTGAATATTCAATGCACCGCATATTTTACCACAAAATGGTCACTTGTCAACAGCAGCGATTCGACAGAAAATAATAAATAAATATCTTGCAGGAAATTTTTATCCTTACAAGGTATTTATATGTGTAATATTATCTGTATTCGAGAATTGCGCCCTGCGCGGCGCTGGTTACAAGCTTTGTATATCTTTGCAGATAACCTGTTTTGATTCTCGGTTCGGGGCAGACCCACGTTTTTCTGCGGACATCGAGCTCCTCGTCCGAAACCAGAAGCTCAATCTTGCAGGCCGGAATATCGATGGAAATCGTGTCACCTTCGCGGACTAAGGCGATATTGCCGCCCAGAGCCGCCTCGGGCGAAACGTGTCCGATTGAGGCTCCGCGGGTCGCGCCGGAAAATCTGCCGTCAGTAATCAGTGCCACTGTCGTATCAAGTCCCATACCTGCGATTGCGGAGGTCGGGTTCAGCATCTCGCGCATTCCGGGACCACCTTTGGGTCCCTCGTAGCGGATAACAATAACGTCGCCGGAGACGATTTTACCGCCGATTATTGCCGCGATTGTCTCATCCTCGCTGTCGAAAACGCGCGCCGGTCCCTGATGCGCCATCATCTCGGGTGCGACAGCGGATTGTTTCACGACACAGCCCTCGGGTGCGAGGTTACCTTTTAGAACCGCTATTCCGCCTGACGGTGAATATGGATTCTCGATGGGACGGATAATTTCGGGATCCAAGTTTTTGACGCCTTCAAGATTTTCGCCCAACGTTTTGCTTGTGGCCGTCATAACGCTTGTATCGAGGAGTCCCTTTTTGTTCAATTCTGCCATGACGGCATGGACACCGCCCGCGCGGTCAAGGTCCTCCATGAAGGTTGACCCCGCCGGTGCAAGGTGACAGAGATTCGGAGTTATTGCGGAATATTCGTTGGCCATGTCAAGGCTTATTCTGATTCCGGCCTCATGTGCGACGGCGGGGATGTGCAGCATCGTATTTGTCGAGCAGCCCAGCGCCATATCGACGATTTCGGCGTTATGGAAAGCGGCCTCTGTCATAATATCGCGCGGACGGATATTTTTTTCGAGCAGTTCCATGATTTTCATGCCGGTCTGTTTTGCAAGGCGCAGCCTTGCGGACATTACGGCGGGTATTGTGCCGTTGCCGCGCAGCGCCATACCGATAGCCTCGGTCACGCAGTTCATGGAGTTTGCGGTGTACATTCCGGAGCAGGAGCCGCAGGTCGGGCAGGCATTGAGCTCATATTCTTCGACACCCTCGGCGCTCATCTTCCCTGCGTGGTACGCGCCCACGGCTTCGAACATCGAGGACAGGCAGGTGCGCTTGCCGTTTAAATTGCCGGATAGCATCGGTCCGCCGGAAACGAAGATGGTCGGAACGTTTACTCGCGCCGCCGCCATGAGCAGACCAGGTACGATCTTGTCGCAGTTTGGAATCATTACAAGCGCGTCAAACTGATGGGCCAGCGCCATACACTCGGTGCTGTCCGCAATTAAGTCTCTCGTGACAAGAGAATATTTCATTCCCTCGTGTCCCATCGCGATACCATCGCAGACGCCGATTGACGGAAACACAATCGGTGTACCCCCCGCCATGAGAACGCCGGTCCTAACCGCCTCGGTGATTTTGTCGAGGTTCATATGCCCGGGGATTATCTCGTTATGGGCGCTCACGATGCCCACGAGGGGGCGCTGCATTTCCTCTTTTGTCATACCTAGAGCATAAAACAGACTCCTGTGCGGCGCCTGCTGGATGCCGGTTTTTACATTATCGCTTTTCATTTACTTAGCAACTCCTTTGCACGCATGGGCTAAGACCCGTTTTCCCAAACTTCTTGCCCGTTGCTTTTCCAGCGCGACTACAAAGTGGAGCGCGGCATTTTCCGCCGTCAGGCGGCGCAAGGGGGAAGCGAAGAGTAATTTAACTTTGGGTTTCCAAAGGGCCGCAGTCCTTTGGCGTCTTTTCTCTACGGAAATTGCTAAAAACCATTTCTCTTTTCTTTGGAGAAAAGAGAAACGGTTGTTAGCTTTGTTAAACAGTATGCTTATTTTTTCAGCCAGCTCATCATTTTGCGGAGCTCTTTGCCGACCTTCTCTAGAGGATGCTCGCTCTCAAGCCTGCGGGTAGCGAGGAACTTTGCCTGTCTGCCAGAGGAGAATTCAGACATAAACTCGCTTGCAAAAGTGCCGTCCTGAATTTCGCGCAGAACCTTCTTCATTTCCTTGCGTGTATCCTCGGTTACAAGGCGTCTGCCGGTGCGGTAATCGCCGTATTCTGCGGTGTTTGAAACGCTGTAGCGCATCATTGCAAAGCCGCCACTGTTAATGAGATCTACAATGAGCTTCATCTCATGGATGCACTCAAAATATGCCATTTCGGGCTCGTAGCCTGCTTCGACAAGAGTGTCAAAGCCTGCCTTCATAAGCTCCGTCACGCCACCGCAGAGAACGGCCTGCTCGCCGAATAGGTCTGTTTCAGTCTCTTCGCGGAAGCTCGTTTCAAGAATACCGGCGCGGCCTGCGCCGATGCCGGAGGCATAGGCCAGCGCATAGTCCTTGGCCTTGCCTGTGTAGTCCTGATGTATGGCGATAAGGCTCGGAACACCCTTGCCCTCCTGATACTGGCTGCGAACGGTATGCCCGGGTCCCTTGGGGGCGACCATTGCCACGTCAACGTTTTTGGGAGGAGCAATGAGATTGAAATGAATATTGAAGCCGTGTGCGAACATGAGCATATTGCCCTCGGAAAGGTTGGGCTCGACCTCGGCATAGTAGATGTCGGCAGCTTTTTCGTCGGGAACAAGCATCATGACCATGTCGCCCGCCTTAGCCGCCGAGGGGACATCCATAACGGTGAGTCCCGCAGCTTCAGCCTTTGCCCAGCTGGAGGAGTCCTTACGAAGTCCCACGACAACTTTTACGCCTGATTCCTTGAGGTTCTGTGCGTGTGCGTGTCCCTGGCTGCCGTATCCGATGATGGCGACTGTTCTGTTTTTCAGAAGCTCCATGTTGCAGTCCGAATCATAATATTTGTTGATCATTTCAGTAGTCTCCTTTTGTATTTTAAAAACTTATAAACTTAATAATATAGGTTATGCCCTGTGGCTTTCCTTGTTCTCGCAGACCATTATCTTGTTGCCGTGATCCATCGCTGTTACGCCGGTACGGCAAAGTTCAAGTATTTCATATTTGCCTATAATTTCGAGAAAACCGTTTATCTTGGAGGGCTTTCCAGTCAACTCGCAGACGATGCTCGCTGGGGAAAAGTCGACTATGCTGGCCTTGTAAATATCGCAGATGTCGCGTATAGCGGCGCGCTGGCTTTCGTCGGCGCCGACCTTGACAAGCAGCAGCTCGCGCAAAATCGCTTCGTTTTCATCCTCGAGCCGGACAGCCTTAACCTCGACCATTTTTTTAGTCTGAAGGATTATCTGCTCGATGATTCTGTCGTCCCCCTGTGTCGTAATGGTGATGCGCGATATCATCGGGTCGTTCGTCTCCGAAACGGTAAGAGAGTCGATGTTGTAACCGCGCTTGCCGAAAAGCATGGCTACGCGTGTGAGAACGTTCGCGTTGTTTTCAACGAGCATTGCTATGATAGCCTTTTTGCCGTTCATAATTACATCCTCCCTCTCTAAATAAGGATCGCGTTGCGAACCGTGCCGCCGTTGGGTATCATCGGCAGAACCTTCTCGTTGCGATCAATGGGGCAGACTATCCATGCAGGACCTTCGCAGGCGATGGCTTCATCGATGGCCTTTTCAAGCTCCGCCTTTGTCTCCGCCCTAAATCCTTTCGCTCCGAAGCCTTCCGCGAGCTTTAAATAGTCGCTCTTGCGCTCAGGCTCGGTTGCAACGAAGTGCTTTTCATAAAAATCGTTCTGCCACTGGTGTACCATTCCTAGGACCTTGTTATCGAGGATGACCGTTATGACTTTAAGATTGTTAGAAACTGCCGTGCAGGCTTCGTTCATGTTCATGTGGAAGCTGCCGTCACTTGTGATATGAAAAACTGTCGCGTTCTTGAGTGCGACTGCCGCGCCTATCGCGGCACCGTAGCCGAAGCCCATCGTGCCCAGTCCTCCGCTTGTTAAAAAGCCGCGGGGTCTTGTCTTTTTGCAGAACTGCGCCGCCCACATCTGATGCTGACCGACGTCGGTCGCTATAACGGCGTCATCACCGCATTTTTCACCGATGACTTCCATAATTTCAAAGGGGCGTATACCTTCTATATCTTTGCCGTCTATTATATCATATTCCTTCTGCCATTTCGAGATCATTCCCAGCCAGTCCGGTCTTTCCTGATTTTCCACAAGCGGAATAAGGCTTTGAAGCTCCATTTTTAGATCGCCGATGATCGCGAGATCTACCAAAACGTTTTTCCTGATTTCGCTTTCGTCGATATCGAACTGTACTATCGTTGCGTGCGGAGCGAAGTCGCGCAGGTTCAAAGCTACGCGGTCGGAAAAACGCGTTCCCATCGCGAGCATGAGATCTGCCTCGTCAATAGCGTGATTTGCAGTCATGCTGCCGTGCATACCAATCATTCCGAGGTCGAGGTCATCTCCAAAACCGATGACACCCGTTCCCATAATTGTATGGCAGGCTGGTATCCTTGCCTTCTTTACGAATTCAAGAAGCTCCTCGCTCGCTTCGCTGCTTATAACGCCGCCGCCAAAGCAAACGACGGGACGCTTTGCCTTCGCGATGAGGTCTGCGACCTTCTTAAGCTCGCTCTGTGGGGCGCAGGCAGCCTTGGGCTCCTCCCACTTCGGCGCGGGAGTAAATTCGCAGCTCGCTGCCGTTATATCCTTAGGTATATCAATGAGTACAGGTCCGCGTCTGCCGCTGCCGGCGATTTTAAACGCGTTGCGAAGCGTATCGGCAAGCCTTGTAATGTCTCGTACGGCATAGTTGTGCTTTGTGATGGGCTGGGAAATGCCCGTTATGAACACTTCCTGGAAGCTGTCCTTGCCGATGAGAGCGGTTCCGACGTTTGCCGTGATAACTACCATCGGGACGCTGTCCAGATATGCTGTTGCAATACCGGTTATCGTGTTTGTCGCACCCGGGCCGCTTGTAGCCAGAACTACGCCCGTTTTTCCTGTTGCTCTTGCGTAGCCGTCCGCCGCATGGGTTGCTCCCTGCTCGTGGGCGGTGAGGTAAAACGCTATTTCGTCCTGTCTGTGATACAGAGCCTCGAAAATGTTGAGCGCGGCTCCCCCGGGGTAACCAAACATGTCCGAAACACCTTGCTCAATCAGAACCTCGATAATTATTTCTGCTCCCGTCAGTTTCAAATCGCATTCCTCCTATTAGTGGTCAAAATTCTTTATCAGTATAATACTTTAAATCGGAAGTGCCGGCTGATAACAAAAAAAGCCCTGTCTCTTTCATCTGAATATCAAGAGACAAAGGCAAAACTCCTCTGCGGTACCACTCTTATTGCTCTTATACGGCGCTGCACTGCCCTAAAAGAACCACTCTGGGACGTCTAATAACGTCTGACGCTGTAACGGGCGTTTTACCGTTTTTGCTTACACAGACGGGCCTCACCGTCCTTCTGCAAACTGCTCCGGGATGATTTTCTTTCGAAACGCGGCGCTGTCTTTCACCAAACGGCAGCTCGCTGAAGCTCGGGCCTCGAAATACTTGTTCCCATCAAAGCATTTGAAATATTTGATTGTTTTCATGTTACATCACAAAAATACCTGTTGTCAACTGTTTATTTTCCTAAAATACTTAAGGCTCAGGAAAATATTTATATTCATTATAGCTTTTGGTGCATATACTGGATTATGTATACAAGAAACCAAACACGAAATATGACGCATTTGGATGAAATCATAAGACTTCGGTCAAACCGGAAATATTTTTTATTGCCCCTCTTGACAAATGTCAAAACTTCGTGTAGGCTTTAGCACAATAAATCATAAATGCAGTGACAGGGACAAAGCCTATCAAATACATTCAGAGAGCCGTTGTTTGGTGTGAAACGGTATGTATAGACAAGGCGATCTCACCCTCGAGCAGTCAGCTGAAAGCCCTTGTGGTCGTAGGTGTGAACGGGTTTCCTCACCGTTACCAAAGAGGCGATATTTCATTACGAGATGTCGTAAGTGGACAGTATAACTGTCAATTGAAGTGGTACCGCGGAGTTTCAGCTCCGTCTTCTCAGGAAGACGGAGCTTTTTTGCATTCATTTTGAATTAGGAGGATCATAAAATGAGAAAAATCAAGGTGTTCGACACCACCCTGCGCGACGGCGAGCAATCCCCAGGCTGCAGCATGAACCTCTCGGAAAAGCTGCAAATGGCAAGGTCGCTCGATGCGCTAGGTGTTGATATAATTGAAGCCGGCTTTGCAATTGCCTCTCCGGAAGACTTCAAGAGCGTTGAAGCTATAGCCAAGACTGTACAGAACTGCAAGGTGGCAAGTCTCGCCCGCTGCACACAGGGAGATATTGACGCCGCATGGAATGCCGTGAAAGGCGCGAAGTACCCGCGCATCCACGTTTTCATCGCAACCAGTGACATACACATGGAATATAAGCTGAAAATGTCACGCGAACAGGTTCTGGAGAGCATTGCAAAGCATGTTGCCTACGCAAAGTCGTTCTGCGAGGACGTTGAGTTCTCCTGTGAGGACGCCTCTCGCTCCGAATGGGCTTTCCTCGTCAAGTGCTGCGAAACGGCAATAAAAGCCGGCGCGATGGTGCTAAATATCCCCGACACTGTGGGCTATTCCTCTCCGCAGGAGATGTTTGACCTCATCACCTACCTGCGTGAGAACACCGAAGGCATTGAAAACGCGGACATCTCCGCGCACTGCCATGACGACCTCGGAATGGCTGTTGCAAACTCGCTTGCCTGCATCCGAGCCGGCGCGACTCAGGTTGAATGCACAGTCAACGGCATCGGCGAGCGCGCCGGAAATGCGAGCCTTGAGGAGATTGCAATGGTGCTCAAAACCCGCCATGAATACTATCAGGCGGAGACGGGCATTAACACACGTCAGATCTACAGAATCAGCAAGCTTTTGTCCTCAATCACGGGCGTACCTATTGCGCCCAGCAAGTCCATTGTCGGCGCGAATGCCTTCGCGCATGAAAGCGGCATCCACCAGCACGGAGTCATAGCAAACGCTCTTACCTACGAAATTATGAAACCCGATGATGTGGGCATACCCCAAAACACTATGGTTCTCGGCAAACACAGCGGAAAACACGCCCTGCGCGACCGCCTCAGTCAGCTCGGCTACGAAGTCTCAAAAGAACAGCTCGACGAGATTTTTGTCCGCTTCAAAGCTCTTGCCGACAAGAAAAAGAACCTCACCGACCACGACATCGAGGCTCTCGCGCTCGTTGACACGCACTCTGTTGCGGCGACCTATGAGCTACTCAGCCACCTTGTCAGCACGGGCACGGATATCACGAACCTCGCCTGCGTGAAAATTAAAAAGGACGATGAAATCATCGAAGAGGTCGCAATCGGCACAGGCCCGATTGACGCCTCCTTCAAGGCTGTCGATAGAATTACTGGACTCGACATCACGCTTGAAAACTTTAGCCTAAATGCCGTTACGGACGGTGAGGACGCGATGGGCGAGGCCGTTGTTAAGCTCCGCTGCGGAAATGCGCTGGTCACAGGCTGCGGTCTATCCACCGACGTGATAGAGTCTTCGATACGTGCGTATATTAACGGCATCAATAAGATCGTCGGTTCGAAAAATTAGAATTTCCCGAAAGGACAAAAAACTATGGGAATGACAATGACACAAAAAATACTTGCCGCGCACGCAGGTTTACCGTCCGTCACGGCAGGACAGCTTATAAAGGCTAAGCTTGACCTTGTTCTGGGCAACGATATAACCGCGCCCGTCGCGATTAACGAGTTCGACAAGGCGGGTTTTGAAAAGGTCGCTCGCGGCGCGAGGATTACCCTTGTGATGGATCACTTCACGCCGAACAAAGATATTAAGGCGGCGGAAAGCTGCAAAAAATGCCGCACTTTTGCCAAGCGCTTTGACCTTGAGCATTTTTACGACGTAGGCGAAATGGGTATTGAGCACGCGCTGATACCGGAAAAGGGTCTCATCGCCCCGGGTGAAGCCGCAATCGGTGCGGACAGCCACACCTGCACCTACGGCGCGCTGGGCGCTTTCTCAACCGGCGTCGGCTCGACTGATATGGCGGCGGCAATGGCGACGGGTGAAACCTGGTTCAAGGTGCCCTCCGCAATCAAGGTCAATCTTACCGGCAAAAAAGGAAAATGGGTCAGCGGCAAGGATGTCATCCTGCACCTCATAGGCATGATAGGCGTGGACGGCGCTCTCTATCAATCTCTCGAATTTTCGGGCGAAGGACTGTCTAATTTGACCATGAGCGACAGGCTCACAATATCCAATATGGCGATTGAAGCAGGAGCTAAGAACGGAATATTCGCCGTAGACGATATTACTCGCAAATATATGAATGGTCGCTGCGACAGGAGCTGGTCGGCATTTGATGCCGATTTAGATGCCGAATACGCGAGAGTCATTAACCTTGACCTTTCAAAAATCCCTTGCACCGTTGCGTGGCCGCATCTGCCTGAAAAGACGCATCCCGCGACGGAAGGCACCGATATTGAAATTGATCAGGTCGTAATTGGCTCCTGCACGAACGGCAACATCGAGGATATGGCGGCGGCCGCTGAGATACTCAAGGGCAGCCATATTAAAAAGGGTCTGCGCGGGATTGTAATTCCCGCAACGCCTAAAATTTATATGGAATGCATCGAACGCGGCTACACGAAGATATTTATGGATGCCGGCTGCATAGTATCGACTCCAACCTGCGGGCCCTGCCTCGGAGGACATATGGGTATTCTCTGCGCGGGTGAAAGAGCCGTCTCTACAACGAACCGTAATTTCGTCGGGCGCATGGGACACGTTGAGAGCGAGGTCTATCTCTCATCCCCCGCAGTCGCCGCTGCGAGCGCGATAACGGGGCATATCAGCCATCCTAAGGAGGTCATGGGAGAATGAACGCACACGGAAAAGCCATTAAATACGGTGACCACATCGATACGGACGTCATCATTCCCGCCCGACATCTTGCTACCCAAAACCATCAAGAGCTTGCCTCGCACTGCATGGAGGACATCGACAAGTCCTTTGTCTCAAGGGTGAAGCCGGGCGACATCATGGTTGCAGGCGTAAACTTCGGCTGTGGCTCCTCGCGTGAGCACGCGCCGATTGCTATCAAGGCAAGCGGAATTTCCTGCGTCATTGCAAAGAGCTTTGCGCGCATATTCTACAGAAACGCGATAAACATTGGTCTAGCTATCTTAGAGAGCGATAAAGCGAGCGAAAATATTGCCGAGGGCGACGAGGTGGACATCGATTTCGATACCGGCGTCATCACGAACGTCACGAAAAACGAGACCTATCAGGCCGTGCCCTTTCCCGATTTTATCAAGGACATGATAGCAACGGGCGGGCTTATGGCATCGATTACGGGAGAAATGAAATGACCAAAAATATTGCAATAATACGCGGTGACGGAATCGGCCCCGAAATTATGGCCCAGGCAATGGCAGTGCTTGATAAGGTCGCGGAAAAATTCGGCCATACATTTAATTATACGAAAGCGCCGATGGGCGGCGAGGCTATAGATCTCTTTAATGATCCTCTTCCGAAATCGAGTCTCGACACCTGCCTTAATTCCGACAGCGTACTGCTCTCTGCTGTTGGCGGCCCGAAATGGGACGATGTTTCAAAGGAACTGCGCCCCGAGCGTGGGCTTCTTCGTCTGCGCGCGGGACTTGGGCTCTATGCCAATCTGCGCCCCGCCCGACTTTTTGACGAGCTGCGCGACGCGAGTCCCTTAAAGTCCTCTATAATTGACAAGGGTATCGATTTCGTTGTTGTGCGTGAGCTTATCGGCGGAGCCTACTTCGGCGAGCATACAACCGAAAAACGGGACGGCGAAGATTACGCTCAGGACATCATGGGCTATTCCGAGCATGAGATTGAGCGCATAGCTCACGTTGCCTTCCAAACAGCGCAAAAGCGCCAGAAAAAGGTTTGCTCTGTCGACAAGGCAAACGTACTGGACAGCTCCAAGCTCTGGCGTAAGATTGTGACGAGAGTTGCCGACAATTATCCTGATGTGATACTTTCACATATGTATGTCGACAATTGCGCGATGCAGCTCGTCCGCGACCCCTCTCAGTTTGATGTTATTGTTACCGAAAACCTCTTCGGCGACATACTTTCGGACGAGGCGAGCATGATAACGGGCTCGATTGGCATGATACCCTCCTCCAGCCTCGGCGATGGCACTCGCGGACTGTATGAACCCATACACGGCAGTGCGCCGGACATCGCAGGGCAGGACAAAGCAAACCCCATCGGCATGATACTTTCTGCTGCGATGATGCTGCGCTATTCCTTCGATATGCCGAAAGAGGCGGACGCTATTGAATTGGCGGTCGATGAATTCTTGAAAGAGGGCTTCCGTACAGGCGACGCGATGAGCGAGGGAAAAACGCTCCTCGGTTGCTGCGATACTGGAAGGGCGATCTGCTCAAAAATCTAGGCTTCCGTGGACAGAGGACAAAAAGACTCCACTGCTTTTTCCGGTAAGAGTCTTTTTGTCCTCTGTGTTTGCGAAATCAATAACAATCAATATATATGTTGAAAAACACTTGCGATGTGTTACAATAAGCATTACAGTATTTTTTGTGAGGCGTCGCAGCTATGAGATTTGCAACAAACGAGTATACCGATAAGACTCAGCATCTTCAATATGATGTTGTTGTGATCGGTGCGGGCATCGCGGGGCTATATACCGCTTTGCATATAGACGATAAGCATTCCTGTTGTATCCTTACAAAGGAAGACGCCGAGGTCAGCAACTCCTGGCTCGCTCAGGGAGGGATCGCCGCGGCGATTTCGCTCGATGACGCGCCTATCTATCATTTTGAAGACACTATGATCGCGGGCGCGGGGCTTTGCGACGAAAACGCAGTCCGCGTTCTCGTTTCGGAAGGCCCTTTTGACATCCGCAGTCTCGTTGATATGCAGGTGCCCTTCGACCTTGATAATGAGGGTGACCTTGATATAACTCGCGAGGGTGGGCACAGACGCAGAAGAATTGTCCACGCAGGCGGAGACGCCACGGGTCGCGAGACAGTCAAGGCTCTGGCACATCTTGTTTCGCTCAAGCAAAACGTCACCTTTATGCCGCATAATTTCTGTGTCGACATCCTTACGGATGATAACGGTGCTGTTTCTGGCTGCGCTGTTCTGGACAAAACAGATACCTTATTTATAATCGACTCGCCAAACGTCGTTCTTGCTACAGGCGGCATCGGTCAGGTCTATAAAATCAGCACAAATCCCTCCGTCGCCACGGGAGACGGGCTCGCCGCCGCTGTGCGAGCAGGAGCGAACCTAAAGGACATGGAATTTATTCAGTTCCACCCGACTGGACTCTGGTCGGGTAAACACGAAAACCGCGCATTTTTAATATCCGAATCTCTCCGCGGTGAGGGCGGGCTTCTTAAAAACTCAAAGGGCGAGCGTTTTATGCTCGGTGCGCACGAACTTAACGAGCTTGCACCGCGCGATATCGTCGCGAGGGCGATAACAAGAGAACTTATGAGAAGCGGTGAGACTCATGCGTTTATTGACGCTACCTCTGAGCCGCGTGAATACCTGGAGCACAGGTTTCCCACAATTTTCAACGAATGCCTGAAGCGCGGCATAGATATCAGCAAGGTATGGATACCCGTCTGCCCCGTCCAGCACTATCTCATCGGTGGGATACAGACTGACCTTGACGCGAGAACAAAGGTCGAGGGGCTATATGCCTGCGGCGAAGCCGCCTCCACCGGAGTACACGGTGCGAACAGGCTTGCCTCGAACTCGATGCTTGAATGTCTTGTTTTCGGCAGACGTGCCGCCACAAACATAAACGAGCGCCTTGCAGACATGGGTAAAAAACAGCCTGCAGAACTTCCCACTGATGAAAACAGAACCGTCGTAAAGAGAGATTTTGCGGCTCTTCGGACTGAGATACAGCAGCTCATGAACGACTTCGGAAGTGTCCTTCGCAATGAAAAGGGCTTAGATTTAGCCCTGACCCGCATTTCCCAGATTGCGAGCGAGCTTCAAAACAGCTATTACCCGGGTCGAGAATACATCGAGACTTTAAACATTGCTACACTGGCGGTCGATATACTGGAGGCTGCGCTCGCGAGAAAAGAAAGCGTCGGCGCTCATTACAGGGAGGATTGACGACATTGGACTATTTGGGTCTTGACGAGCTTATCCGCTCGGCGCTGAAAGAGGATGTTGGCACAGGCGATATAACCACAATAAGCTGTATTCCGGAGGAAAATCGCTCTGAGGCGTATTTTCTCGCAAAAGATAACGGCGTCATCTGCGGTATCGACATCGCGGCAAGGGTATTTCATCTTGTGGACGAACGGATTGCCCTTATTCCTAATATGAGGGATGGCGTTTCCGTCAAAAAGGGCGACATTATCGCGGAAGTCAGTGGCCCTGCAAGAGGGATTTTGACAGGCGAGCGCGTTGCGCTGAACCTTATGCAGCGACTTTCAGGCACCTCAACCGCAACCGCTAAGGCGGTGAGCGAGGTTTCGGGGACAAAGGCTAAGATTTGTGACACCAGAAAATCCACTCCCGGCCTGCGTGTGCTTGAAAAATACGCTGTTAGGATTGGCGGCGGACATAATCACCGTTTCAATTTGTCAGATGGTGTTCTAATTAAGGATAACCACATCGCAGCGGCGGGCGGAATAGCCGCAGCGATAAAAGCTGCGAGAGCCGTCGTTCCTCATGTAATGAAGATAGAGGTCGAGACCGAAACGCTCGACGAGGTGAGGCAAGCCATAGATGCGGGAGCAGACGTCATTATGCTCGACAACATGAGCGTCAAGATGATGACGGAAGCCGTTTCGATTATCGGCGGAAGGGCACTCACCGAGGCCTCCGGAAACATGGGAGAAAAAGACCTCTCGGAGGTTGCAAAAACCGGCGTCGACTACATCTCCATCGGCGCTCTGACGCACAGCGTGAAGGCTCTGGATATCAGTCTAAAATTCAAAAAATGAAAGATAAGCAACAATAATACCCGCAGTGACGTTTTTTTACGTTTCTGCGGGTAATTTTGCGCAAAAAAGTTTACAATTTAGTAAAGAACAAGCCATTTAAAACACTTGACTACAAAATATGGCGATTTATAATTGACATCACAACATGTAATTATTATAACTACATGCATCAGCAGCTTATTCGACAAATCCAAACAAAGCAATTAGCGGGAATATCCCGTTCGGGCAGGAGAATTATATGGAGAGCTTCGTTCACTTTGAAAACGTCTGCAAGTATTACAGAACCGGAGAAACAAAGATCGCTGCTGCTGACCATGTCAGCTTTGATATCGAAAAGGGCGAATTTTGCGTTATTGTTGGCCCCTCCGGTGCTGGAAAAACCACCGTTTTAAATATACTCGGGGGAATGGACGCATGTGACGAGGGCGTAATTCTGCTTGACGGGCAGGAAATCAGCTCATTTTCTCAAAGGAAGCTCACGATGTATCGCCGCTATGATGTGGGCTTTGTTTTCCAGTTTTATAATTTGGTGCAGAACCTCACGGCTCTTGAAAATGTCGAGCTCGCAGGAGAAATCTGCCGCGACCCTCTCCCAGCGGCCGACACTCTTGAAAAGGTCGGACTTTCTGAACGGCTCGATAACTTTCCCGCACAGCTCTCAGGCGGTGAGCAGCAGAGAGTCTCCATCGCTCGGGCGCTCGCTAAAAACCCGAAAATTCTCCTTTGCGACGAACCGACAGGCGCTCTTGACTATATGACGGGCAAGCAGGTTTTGAAGCTTTTGCAGGACACCTGCCGAAACACAGGACGAACTGTGATTGTCATTACCCACAACACGGCGATTACTGCAATGGCGGACAGAGTAATCCATATCAAAAACGGACGGGTGACAAAGGTCGAAGTAAACGAAAACCCCGTGCCCGTTGAAAGGATCGAGTGGTAAATGCGCAGAACGTACGGGAAGAACTTTCTGCGAACCGTTAAGGGTACGTTCGGGCGCTTTGCAGCGATTTTTGCGATTGTCACACTGGGAGTGGGCTTTCTGGCAGGACTTTTGTCTTCCACGCCCGATATGCGCTATTCGTTTGATAAATACTTCGACGATAATGCTATGTACGACATACGCGTTCTGGGTGATCTTGGGTTAACGGACACAGATATAGAGAATCTGCGCTCAATTGTGGGAGTTGAAAAGGTCCAGCCAGGTTATATCGCAGATGCGTTATTGACGTCTGGCAAGGATGTCGATTACACAACGCGGCTGCACAGCCTGAATCTGGACGGCGATACCGTGCTTAATCGCCCTGAGCTCACTTCGGGGCGCTTTCCGGAGAATTCGAATGAATGCGTTGCAGTGAATATCCCTCTCAGCGGTAAATCAAAGCTCCACATAGGCGATACACTTTCGGTTTCCGAGAACGATACGAACTCGGGTGAGCTCTTGAAATTAAAGACGTTCAAGATTGTCGGCTTTGCGGACTACTGCCGGTATTTCTCTGCCGAAAAGGAGTATACGAAAATCGGCAGTGGAATTATCGATGCCTTTCTGCTGGTTCCGGAGGAAAGCTTTAATACCGATGTCTACACGGATGTTTACCTAACAGTCAAGGACGCAGCCAGCCTGACCTGTCTGACTGACGAATATCAGTCTTATATCGACAAAACCGCCGGAAAAATTAATTCTATTTCGTCCGAGCGGAGCAGGCTTCGTTACAATGAGGTCGTGAGCGACGCGAACGCGAAACTGAGTGAAGCCAAAGCGGAATATAGCGACGCCAAATCGGAGGCCGACGATAAGCTCTCGGACGCTTTAAGACAGCTTGAAGACGGCGAAAGGCAGCTTCTGGACGGCGACAAGCAGCTTTCGGATGCAAAAAAGCAGCTCGACGAGAACGAAAACACGCTTAAAGAAAACGAAAACGCGCTCAACAGCAATGAAAGTGATATGAAGGCGCAGTTCGCCGATGCTGCAGTACAGATTTTGGAAGCTCAGAACGAAATTAACGAGAACCGCAAAACAGCAAACAGCAGTCTCACTACTGCGCAAAGCGAGTTATCTTCCTTCAATCTTGACGGGCTGCAGAAGTCGCAATTTGATAAGCTTCGTAAGCTCCCCGTCACATATCCAACGCTCCCTGACCAGCTTCAGACGCTTTCGGACAATCGCGCGAGACTCGATAAAATTGCTGTCCGGCTTGCCGAAATCAGTGCTTTGATAGCTAATGGACATGCGGAATACGCCGACGAAGCGGCAGGGCTGACAGTTGAAAAGGGAGCTCTGGAAGCTGAAATTCAGAATATCACCTCAGGCAATGCCTATAAAGCCTTCGCGCAGGGTGTCGGATATCTTCAGATGACCGGCGCATATTCCCCCAATCTGCCTCCTCTCGCACTGAAGCTCGGAAGCCTTGACGAGGCGTTTATGACGCTCGATGAGGGACAAACAGAGCTTGACGCGCAGCGCACGGAGCTTGCTACAAAAAAGGCGAGCGCAGAAAAACAGATTTTGGACGCCCGCGAAAAGCTTGCTTCGGGAAAAGCGGAGCTTGAAACGGCTAAAAATCAATACGAAGCTGAACTAAAAAAGCTAATCAACGCGAAAATTACGCTCGCGGCGAACAGGGAAAAGTACAGTGACGCGAAAGCGGAGGCCGATAGCTCTCTTTCGGATGGCGCTCAGCAAATCTCAGACGCGGAAAAAACGATTTCAAATATAAAAATGCCGAGCTGGCATGTCTACACCCGCGCAAACAGTATCAGTTATGCTTCAATTTCGGCAAACATCGAAAAGGTGAACGCGATTGCAAAGATATTTCCGTTTTTCTTCTTCGTAGTCGCGGCTCTTGTCGCCCTCACCACGATGACACGTATGGTCGAGGACGAAAGGCTTCAAATCGGCACCATGAAGGCTCTGGGCTATAGCCGCAACGCCATCATGGGCAAGTATATTCTCTATGCGCTTTCTGCCTCGGTTTTGGGGAGCATCGTCGGCGTTGTTGTCGGACTTCGGCTCTTCCCCGCAGTCATATGGAACGCCTATACAATGATGTATGAGCTGCCGCGGTTCTATTACCCGTTCAACTGGGTCTTCGTTTTCGGTACCAGCGGAGCGGCAATTATCTGCGTGCTTCTTGCGACGATGAACGCCTGCCGCGCGACCTTGAAGGAAAAGCCCGCTAAGCTTATGCTAGTCAAGGCTCCCGAACCCGGCAAGCGAGTGCTACTGGAGCGGATAACGCCTATCTGGAAACGCATGAAATTTACCCATAAGGTAACGGCTCGTAACCTCTTCCGATACAAGAAGCGGTTTCTTATGACGACAATCGGCGTTGCGGGCTGCACCGCCCTTCTGGTGGCCGGCTTCGGACTGCACGACTCGTTCTCCGACATTGCTGACAGACAGTTCAGTGTGCTTCAGACCTTTAACATCATGGCTCCATACGATAGTGAGGAGAATATGGATGATGCCGAGCTTCAAGCTCTGCTCAAGGATAGCGATAATATTTCCGGCAGCACGGTTGTGAACTATGAGGCTGTCAAGGCCTCGAACGCCGGAAAATCTATGGAGGTCTATACCTTCATCCCCGAAAACGCCTCAGGTCTTGACGGTTTTGTCACTCTCCGTGAGAGAGAAAACGGAAAAGCCGTAAGCTTTGATGAAGACAGCGTTGTTTTGACCGAGAAGGCGAGTGAGATTCTAAAAGTAAAGGTTGGAGATACGGTCACCTTGACCTCCAAGAACGGGGATAAAGGTACCTTTACGATAAGCGGTATCTGTGAAAATTATCTGCGAAACTATATCTATATGACCGAGAGCACATACAGCGCGGCCATGGGGCTTAGCGCGCCGCAAAACCTTCTGCTTGTTCGCTTAGCCGAAAACGCGCCCGCATCGAAAACTGATATTGGCAAAAGACTTCTTGAGACGGGCGCCGTCAGCGGTATCAGCTACACCGCGAACTCGAAGGACGCTTTCGAGCTGGCGCTCGACAAAATTGACACCATCGTCTTTGTCATTATATTGAGCGCGGGGGCACTGGCCTTTGTTGTGCTTTATAACCTGACCAACATAAACATTTCGGAGCGTGTAAAGGAAATTGCGACAATCAAGGTGCTGGGCTTCACCGACCAAGAAGTCAATGCCTATATAAACCGCGAATCTGTTGTACTTTCCATCATCGGCACGGCCATCGGGCTTGTGCTGGGGATATTCCTGCACAGGTATATCGTTAGCAGCGCGGAGCTGACCAGTATGATGTTCGGACGCACTGTCAAGGCGCTGAGCTTTGTTTACTCTGCCGCGTTTACTATGCTCTTCAGCGTTCTTGTAAACCTCATTATGAGCAGGAAGCTGCACAGAATCAGTATGGTCGAGAGCATGAAGGCTCCTGAGTGACATTCCAAAGCTATTTAATAGTTCTAAATTCTTGGTTGCTTCTGTTTGCTAATATCTGGTAGTTATGATAAAATGATGTCATATATATCAACACGAAGCGGAGGCATAAAGAAATGACTAAGAAGCTTCTACTGTTATTTATTGTCCTTATTCTTTGCCCCATCATGGTAAGCCACTCGAAACAAGCAGAGTCTTCAAATACACCTACGCTCTCAACAAGCGCGGCTGTTGAACCTCCGCAGCCAAGTATGGAAGTCACCTCTTCGCCTGTACCGGAAATCACAGCAAATACGCCAATTCCCTCAGCGAGCGTAGCTACGGAGACTCCGCAGTCAAGCGCGGATATCACGGCTTTACCTATATCAGAAACTGCTGAGTATTTTTCTTTAACAAAAGACGAAATAATTAGTAAATTTGGCTCGAATTACGAAATCGTTCCTGCAGGCGCAGAAGCTTGTTTTGTCGGCTATACATACGCCGATATTGGTATGTCATTTGTCTTTGACCCATCAGAAACAGATGGATTATTATGCTGGATTGACTGCGATGAGCAAATTGACATCAATGGAGCCAAATCAGGAATGGATTTTGCCCAGATACAGAACATTCTTGGTAAAACACAAATACATGATGCGTTTATTGAGACTCCAGACCATCCATGTTACTTCATCGAATATGAAATTAATGGATGCAACTATAACTTTATGTCGTTTAATTATGATGGGTCGCCTTCATGGTTAACGATTTTCCTCGCATAATAACAACGTATATTCTTAAGACAATCTGTATTAAAAGGGAACGGGCTTTCGCCCGTTCCCTTTTTTATGTGTTGTATTTTATGCTTCAGTCGGCATCAGAAATCAGACCGTAGCCGCCGTTTTTGCGGCGATAGACGATTGCGAAGGCGTTAGCTTCCGACTGGTTTTTGAAGGCAAAGAACTCATGTTCCAGAAGATTCATCTGCAGAATTGCTTCCTCCGGCGTCATCGGCTTAATCGGGAAGCGCTTTGAACGGACGATATTAAAGTCTGTTTCTTCATCTTCGGGAATGAAGCTGCTTGTAAATTCTATTTCGAAGGCGCCCTCGCGCAGACGTTTTTCAAGACGGGTCTTGTTTTTCCTAATCTGGCTCTCGATTGAGGCACAGGCCGAGTCGATTGAAACCCTCATATCGCCAGTCAGCTCACTGACTCTATAGTACATGCCGTTATTTTCAAGGGTGACCTCTGCTCTGTATCTGCCCCTTTCGGAGCTGAATGTAATAAAGGCTTTTGAATCTCCACGGAAGAAGCGATCAATCTTGCCGACCTTGCGCTCGGCATATTCTTTGATCTCGTCTGGTACTTTGATTTTCTTTTCTGTGATTGTGAATTTCATAATGTACAACTCCTTCTTGTGGCAAAATGCCGGTTTGTCAGAGGAGCCAATCCGGGGGAGCCGAAACTGCCCCTCCTGTATAATAATTATATCATGATTTCTTCGGAACACAACTGTTAATATAGCTAAATCGCACTAACCCAAATAGTGGAACAATCAGATGCGTGCGGCAAATTCACCTTCATTCATTTGTTTTCCTGGCATCGACAGATAAGTAAATTTCAAAAATATAAAATTATCTAAATCGGTGATGGTATATTTGACTTTTTATTCCTGATAAGTGTTGAAATACAGCAAAAAAGTGATAATATATAAGTTACGCTATATTTTCTCAATTGCTAGGAGGTAACTTTAAGCTATGTCAAAAAAACAGTTCAAAACAGAATCAAAAAGAATTCTGGACCTGATGATTAACTCCATCTACACACACCCCGAAATTTTCCTTAGAGAGATTATTTCCAATGCGAGCGACGCCATCGATAAGCTCTGCTATCTGTCTCTCACTGACGAAAATGTCGGGCTGCAGCGCTCCGATTTCAGAATCAAGCTCGGCTTTTCGGAAGAGGACCGCATCATCAGCGTTTCCGACAACGGCGTTGGCATGACGAAAGAGGAGCTTGAAAACAATCTCGGTGTTATCGCAAAGAGCGGCTCGCTCAAATTTAAAAGCGAAATGGAAAAAACCGGCGAGGCTTCCGACCTTGATATCATCGGGCAGTTCGGCGTCGGCTTCTACTCCGCTTTCATGGTTTCCGATAAGGTCACTGTTATAACGAAGGCCTATGGCTCCGACACAGCCTATAAGTGGGAAAGTACCGGTACGGACGGCTATACGGTTGAGGAATGGCAGAAGGACAGCGTCGGAACGGACGTTATTATGCACATAAAGCAGGACGTTGAGGACAGCGAATACACACGCTTCCTGAACGACATGTCCATAGGACAGCTCGTCAAGAAATACAGTGATTTCATCCGCTGGCCCATAGTTATCGACGCAACTATCGCCGAGGACGTGGAGACAGGCGAACTGGACGCTGACGGCAAGCCTGTTATGACGCAGGTTCCGAAGACCGTTCCGCAGATCATTAACAGCATGGTCCCTATCTGGCAGCGTTCAAAGGACGAGGTCACAAAGGAAGAGAGCGACGAGTTCTATAAAAACATTTATTATGACTATGAATCTCCGGTATCGACAATACGAGTTAGTGCTGAAGGTCAGGTTTCCTATAAGGCAATGGTCTTTATCCCGGGCAGAGCTCCCACGAACTTCTTCTCCGACCTGTTCGAGCCGGGCCTTCAGCTCTATTCAAACGGCGTAATGATAATGGAACGCTGCAAGGATGTTATTCCCGACTGCTTCCGCTTTGTGCGCGGAGTTGTCGACAGCCCTGATTTTCCGCTCAACATCTCCCGTGAGACTCTGCAGAACGGCAGGCAGCTCAAGATAATCCAGACGAACCTTGAAAAGAAGGTTAAAAACGAACTCCGCAGGATGATGGATGAAGAGTCCGAAAACTACGAAAAATTCTACAGCTCTTTCAGCATGCAGCTCAAATACGGCATAGTCGATAACTACGGCGAAAAGAAGGACATGCTCATGGACCTTCTGATGTTCTATTCGAGCAAGGAAAAAGAGCTTGTCCCACTTCGAGAGTACAAGGAAAAAATGCCCACGGAACAAAAGTATATTTACTACGTCTGTACTGACAGCGTTGCACACGCGGAGAGCCTGCCGCAGGCAGAGCTTGTTCGCAACAAGGGCTTTGAGATATTCTACATGACCGATGAGGTTGACGACTTTATTATCCGCCAGCTTAGGGAATACGAGGGCATTAAGTTCTGCAACATCACAAACGACGACCTCGGTCTCGAAACTGAGGAGGAAAGAACCGAAGCGGACAAGAAGCTTGAGGAATACAAGGAGCTTTTAGACTTCGTGAAGGAGACTCTGGACGACGGTGTTTCGGACGTTCGTCTGAGCCATAAGCTTGTGAGCCATCCCGTTTACCTCACCTCCGAGGGCGAAATTTCCCTCGAGATGGAAAAATATTTCATGATGATGAAAAATGAAGCTGCGCAGAATATCAAGGCAAAAAGAGTTTTGGAGCTTAACAGCGAGCACCATGCTTTCAAAGCCTTGAAGGAAGCCTTTGAAACCGATAAGGACAAGACTTCAAAGCTTGCAAAGATACTGCTAGTTCAGGCTCTGCTTATTGCCGGTCTGCCACTCGATAACGCAGCCGAATACACCGAGCTCATCTGCGAACTGTTTTAAGACTATTTAAGATTTTACAGCTCTGACCGATGACCGTTTCTCCGACTAAAAGGGGAAACGGTCATCGGCGGCTGACGCAAATTCCATTTATGACGATACATTACATTGACATAGACCCACATTTTATATAAAATAGAGTTTAATGTTCAGGAAAGGAGCGCGAGCCATGGAGCGTATGCTCGGAGTCTACATACATATACCATTTTGCGCGAGCAAATGCTCATACTGCGATTTTTATTCTCTTGCGGGTCAAGAAAGTAAGATGGAAAAATACCAGCGCGCTCTTATTAAGCATATTGAGGAAGCCGCTCCTCAGATGGAGCCGTATTACATCGACACACTTTATTTTGGCGGCGGGACGCCCAGTTTTTATGGGGCAAAATACATCTGTGAGATTTTCAACACACTGAAACGTACGGCGAAGGTTTTAAAATCCGCTGAGGTTACTGTTGAAATGAACCCCGATACTGTCACTCAGGACGAGCTGCGCATGCTGAAAAACGAAGGCGTAAACCGTATCTCGTTCGGCGTCCAGTCCGCAAACGACGATATTTTAAAGCTCATCGGCCGCCGTCACAGCTTCAAGCAGGCGGAGCAAGCTGTGAGACTAGCAAGGGCCGAAGGCTTTGACAATATTAGTCTCGACCTCATCTACGGTCTGCCGAGTCAGACGAAAAACGACTGGGCGGACACGCTTTCAAAATGCATTGCACTCCGACCTCAGCATTTTTCCTGCTACGGGCTAAAGGTTGAGGACGGCACGCCGATATGCAAATACCGCGGCTCCGCATTTTTGCCTGACGACGATGATCAGGCGGACATGTACCTCTATATGACGGATATTTTGGAGCACTACGGCTATCCGCAGTACGAAATCTCGAACTATTCCCTGCCCGGCAAGGAATCCAAGCACAACCTCAAATATTGGCGGCTGGACGATTATATGGGCTTTGGCCCTAGCGCCCATTCCTTTGTCGGAGGTGTTCGTTACAGTTTTGTCCGTGACCTTGATAGGTACATCGACGGGATATTAGGAAACACGGATATTATTGATGAATACGAGGAGACAAACAAGCTCGGCAGAGCGACAGAATACATCATGCTGGGCATGAGGACGATCCGAGGCATCTCTAGGGACGAATACAATACCGTTTACAGGAGCAATTTCGACAAAATCGAATATCTTTTGAGTGAATACGAGAAAAAGGGATGGACAAGGCATAGCGGCAAGCGATGGAGCTTCACTTCATCTGGCTTTCTGCTTTCGAATATTCTGATAGGCACCTTGCTTGAAGCACAGTCACAGGCAAAAATGAGCGCAAATCCATGGATGATTAAAAATCCTGACGAGCCAGTACACGAAGAACCAATTTTAGAAGGCGCGGGCGAGGAAAATCCACAGGAATAGTCAATAATAGAAACAAAGCTCGACATAGAAAATTTCAGGGGAAGTGGACAACATTAAACTGGTCAGTGGGAAATCAAGAGAAAACGGAAATCACGAAAGATCCGGCATAAATCAGAAGGCTGCTCCGAAAGCGAACCGCGCAAGCAGGCCTATACAGAGCGCACCGGCAAGACCACAGGAAAGACCTGCCAAAAAGACTCAAATGACGAAAAAACAGAGTGGAACCGGTGGCAGAAAAGCAATTATTGCCATAGCCATAGTTCTGGCTGTTATATGTGCAGGAATTGCCGGAATCGGCGTATACTCTAATTCGCTCGAAACCATTTTCCCCAATGTCAGCATGGAGGGAACAGACCTCTCGGGTATGAGCTCCTCCGAAGCTGCTGATGCACTCATCGCGAATAATATCGGGACGGAAGACGACAAGACACTCACCGTTTCCCTTCCTGCGGGATACGAGTTATCCATAAGCGGTAAGGACGCGGGGAGCTATCTTTCGGCGCCCGATGCGGCAGTCTATGCCTATGACGCCTGCCACGGCGGTTCCTTCCTTGCGAACACCTTCAACTACATAAAGTGCGCTTTGTCCGGCATGAAGCTTGCAGCTTCAAACGGAGAAAGCTTAAACGAGGACTATCTTCACAACAAGATTGACGAGGGCGCAAAGCAGTCGAGTCTTAAGCTTATGCAGTCCAGCGTAGATATCGGCGAGGACAGCATCTCAGTCATCAAAGGCGCAAGCTCTGTTCAGATTAATTCGGACGAGCTCTATAACACGGTCAAGGACGCGCTGGTAAACGGAAATTACACCCCGATTGAATATAGCGCCGAGGCCGTCGAGGGTTCAAAAGCTGAATCAATCGACCTTCAGGAGCTTTATGACACCGTTTTCGAAGATCCTGTAAACGCAGAATATGACCCAGAGACAAAGCAGGCAACTGCACATGTGACGGGCAGGAGCTTTGACATCGATGCCGCGCAAACGCTCTGGGATGATGCCAAAAACGGCGACGAGGTCGTTATCCCTCTCATCAAAACTGAGCCTGAAATCACGACCGACAAGCTGAATTCAATGCTTTTTGCGGATCTTCTTTCGCAAAAGAGCACGACCCTTCAGGGAAGCTCGGCTAACCGTATAAATAACGTCACAAAGGCGGCCGCGTCCATCAACGGCATTATTTTAAATCCCGGCGAAGAATTCTCATACAACAAAACCCTTGGTCAGCGAACAAAGGCGGCAGGTTATATGGAAGCCGGCGCTTATTCTGGAGGTCAGGTAGTTCAGGAAGTCGGCGGAGGCATCTGTCAGGTGTCCTCAACGCTCTATTATTGCTCGCTTGTCGCTAACCTTGAGATTACCGAGAGAACCTGCCATTACTTCGGAGTCAGCTATCTGCCCGCGGGACTTGACGCAACCGTCAGCTGGCCGTCGCCGGACTTCAAATTTAAAAATAACGGCGCGTATCCTATAAAGATACTGGCATCTGTTGACAAGACCAAAAACACTGTTACAGTTCAGATTTACGGCTCGAACCCCGATGGCATAAGAGTGGAGATGACAACCAGCTCCTGGCAACTCGCTGACGGCTACGGCGCGCAATCTACTCGAAATGTCTATGACAAGGACGGAAAACTTATTAGTAGTAAGGCTGAGTCGAAGAGCAGATACTATTATCACACTAGCCCCAGCCCCTCTGTCAGTCCTTCCGCTTCTGCCTCTCCAAGCGTATCGCCTTCACCAAGCGCGACTGTAACGCCGACACCGACCCAACCTGTTACTCCGACGCCTAGCGGAACAGTTAATCCGGTATCGGGAACGGACATTGTCGGGTAAACGGCTTAGCGAGGTTTATAATAATTGCAAAGCGCTTTTGAATAGTGCGCTTTAAAATACAGGAGGAAACAAAATGAGCAAAGGAACATTCTACATCACGACTCCGATTTATTATCCGTCGGACAAGCTGCACATCGGGCACGCTTACTGCACCGTTGCAACGGACACTATCGCGCGCTATAAACGAATGTGCGGCTATGATGTTATGTTCCTCACAGGTACTGACGAGCACGGCCAGAAGATCGAAGAAAAGGCCAAAGCTAAGGGGGTCAGTCCCAAAGAGTTCGTCGACAACATCGTCGAGGGCAAGGGCGGAATTTTAGACCTGTGGAAGCTTATGAACATCTCAAACGACCGCTTTATCCGCACGACAGACGATTATCATATTGAAGCGATACAAAAGATCTTTAAGCAGATGTACGACAAGGGAGACATCTATAAGAGCTCCTATAAGGGCAAATATTGCACCCCTTGCGAGAGCTTTTGGACGGAGAGCCAGCTCAAAGACGGCAAATGTCCAGACTGTGGGCGCGAAGTCCACGATGCGGAGGAGGAGGCATATTTCTTCCGCCTTTCCAAGTACGCGGACAGGATTCAGGCGCTTCTGGAAACCCCCGGTTTCCTTGAGCCCGCTTCCCGCGTCAATGAAATGATAAACAACTTCATTAAGCCCGGGCTCGAGGATCTGTGCGTTTCACGTACTACCTTCACCTGGGGCATACCCGTTACCTTTGACCCCGGACACGTCGTTTATGTGTGGGTCGACGCGCTTTCGAATTATATAACCGCGCTAGGCTACGGCAACGAAAAGTATAACGATTTTAATAAATACTGGCCCGCAGTTCATATGGTTGGAAAGGAAATCGTCCGTTTCCATTCGATAATCTGGCCCGCAATGCTCATGAGTCTTGAGCTTCCGATGCCTAAAAAGGTCTACGGTCATGGCTGGCTGCTTATGGACGGCGGAAAAATGTCGAAGTCCAAGGGCAACGTCGTCGACCCGTATCTGCTCTCGGAGCGCTATGGCGTGGACAGCCTGCGTTACTTTTTGATGCGCGAATTTCCTCTTGGGTCGGACGGCAACTTCTCGAACGAGCTGCTGATAAGCCGCATCAACTCCGACCTAGCAAACGACTTCGGAAATCTTGTTTCCCGAACCGTTGCGATGGTAATCAAGTATTTTGACGGCACTTTGCCAGTGGAACGCTCGTCCGACCAAATCGACGACGAGTTAATCGGTATGGCAAAGGCTCTTCGTGACATCTATGAACAGAACATGGAAGGCTTTTTGACGCAAGCCGCGCTCATCGAGACCTTCAAGGTCATCTCGCGCGCGAACAAATATATTGACGAGACAGCTCCTTGGGTGCTTGCGAAGGACGAAGCGAACAAAGCTCGCCTTGCTTCCGTCATGTATAATCTTCTCGAAACCATCAGAATAACGACGACACTTTTACAGCCCGTCATGCCCGCAAGCTGTGAGAAAACCTTTGCGCAAATCGGCGCAGTCGAAAAAGACAAGGCTTGGGACAACGCGAATGTCTTCGGTGTTCTGCCAATGACCGTGACAGTACAAAAGGGCGAAACCCTGTTCCCGCGTATCGACCTTGAAAAAGAGCTTGCCTTCCTTGACGAGCTGCTTGGAGGAAATACTGAATCGGAAGCCCCTGAAGTACCAACTGTCACCATAGACGAATTCGCCAAGGTACGCATGACCGTATGCAAGGTGCTGGAATGTGAAAACGTCAAGAAGTCCGATAAGCTCCTCCGTTTCAAGCTGGACGACGGTTCGGGAACACCCCGCCAGATATTCTCTGGTATCGCGAAGTTCTATAAGCCCGAAGAGCTCGTCGGCAAGACAGTTGTAGCCTGTACGAATCTGCCCCCGCGCAAAATGATGGGCGACGAATCGAACGGCATGCTCCTCTCCGCCGAAAAGGACGGAGCGCTCAATCTGCTAACGCTCGACGACACCGTTCCTGCAGGCTCCGTTATCTGCTAAAGCTAATTTGTTGATTTCATTCTGTAATTAAGACTAATAAAGGGCTTCATCTCTATTAGATGAAGCCCTTTATTAATGCCTGTCATATTATTAATCCGATTTATTTCCGCCCTTGCGGCTCTCAAGGAAAACCATCAGTGCGGCGATGTCAGCAGGCGACACACCAGAAATTCGGCTAGCCTGGCCGAAGTTTTCGGGGCGTATTTTCGCGAGCTTTTGTCGAGCTTCGATGCGGAGTCCCAAAACGGCGCTGTAATCAATATCGGGCGGCAGCTTGCGGTTTTCCATCTTTGAAAACTCTTTAACTTCCCTGAGCTGACGGTCAATGTAACCCGCATATTTTAGTTGTATTTCAACCTGCTCTGTCACTTCGCGCGAAAGCTCAGGTCGTCCCAAATCAAACGGCGCAAGGTCACTATATTCGATTTGCGGGCGGCGCAGGAGAGTTGCGAGATTTATACCGGAAACCGGAGGAGTCGTGCCCTTGGAAATCAGCATTTCACAGAGCGCGTCCGTCGGCGGAACGTAAGTGTTCTCAAGCCTTTCAGCCTCTTTTTCAACAGCTTCGTATTTTTCAAGAACAGCTTTGTATTGTTCCTCCGAAACAAGCCCAATGCGTCTGCCGAAGTGGGAGAGTCTGAGATCAGCGTTGTCCTGACGATGCAGGAGCCTGTATTCCGTTCGCGATGTCATCATCCGGTAGGGCTCATTTGTGCCTTTTGTGACCAAATCGTCAATGAGCGTACCAATGTATCCGTCGCTGCGCTTAAGAATCAGCGGCTCTTCGCCCTTAATTTTTAGCGCGGCATTTACGCCCGCGACAAAGCCCTGGGCGGCGGCCTCCTCATAACCCGAAGAACCGTTAAACTGGCCTGCGCCGTAAAGTCCCGAAATTTTCTTGGTTTCGAGCGTAGCATAAAGCTCCGTCGGATCAACGCAGTCATATTCTATCGCGTATGCAGGACGTGTCATTTCCGCATGTTCGAGTCCCGGGAGAGTATGGAGCATTGCAATCTGCACTTCCTCGGGCAATGACGACGAAAAGCCCTGAATATAGACCTCCTCGGTGTCGAGTCCCATCGGCTCGACGAAAAGCTGATGCCGCTTCTTATCGGCAAAGCGCACCACCTTGTCCTCAATCGAGGGGCAGTAGCGAGGGCCGACTCCCTCGATGACGCCGCTGTAGAGGGGACTGCGGTGAAGGTTTACTCTTATTATTTCGTGCGTATTCTCATTCGTATAGGTAAGGTAGCACGTTGCGAGATTTTCGAGCGGTCCGGTCGTGCGAAAGGAGAATGGAACGATGACATCATCGCCCGGCTGAATTTCCATCTTTGAAAAATCGACCGTCCTGCGGTTTATACGCGGCGGCGTACCGGTTTTAAACCGCCTTATTGAAAGCCCCAAATCTTCAAGGCAGGCAGCTAAAGGCACCGCCGCGGCATTGCCGTCTGGCCCCGCTTCCTGCAGGACATCACCAATGATTATTCTTCCCTTAAGATAAGTCCCTGTGCAGATGACGGCAGCCTTGCAGAAATAGGTAGCTCCGGTCTGTGTGCGAACGAAGGAGACCTTGCCGCCTTCCGTTCCGATCTCGACGATTTCCGCCTGCTTAATTCGCAAATTTTCCTGAAGCTCCAGTGTGTGCTTCATTATACCCTGATACTTTCGTCTGTCCGCCTGCGCGCGGAGCGAATGTACGGCGGGGCCCTTTCCGCGGTTCAGCATACGGTACTGTATGCAGGCTCTATCTGCAGCAATAGCCATCTCTCCGCCCAGAGCGTCCAGCTCGCGGACAAGGTGTCCCTTTCCAGTGCCTCCAATTGCGGGGTTGCACGGCATATTGCCGCAGGCATCCATATTTATCGTAAAGATCATCGTGTCGAGCCCCATACGGGCGCAGGCAAGAGCAGCCTCAATCCCCGCGTGACCCGCTCCGATGATCGCAACTTCGCATTTTCCCGCGTCATAATTCATATCAAGTGAACCCTCCCGTGTGCTGCCATAAAAAACATCATAGCTGATATTATAGTCCAACATCCGTTTACGTGCAAATATTTTTAAATAACCACTTTTTACTCAATATAAGGCAAAAATCTGAAATATGCTTGACAAGATAAACCAAAGGTAGTACATTGACTGTGTTAGTACAACTAGTACAGGCAAAAAACGGTCATAGGGGGTGCTTGTTTGTTTTCTATAAATTACAGAGATCCGCGTCCCATATACGAACAGGTCAAGGATAGCCTGCGCCGGGCAATCATCACGGGCATTATCAAGGCGGACGAAAAGATCCCCTCGGTTCGCGATCTGGCTGGGCAACTTGCGATTAATCCGAACACTATCCAAAAAGCCTATCGCGAGCTTGAAACAGAGGGCTATATCTATTCTGTTCCGGGTAAGGGAAGCTTTGTCGGCGAGTGCGGAGAAGCGTTCGAGGCGCGAAAAGCGGAGCTATATGGTCATCTTGATACAACGGTGGCGGATATTATGCATCTCGGTGTGACGCAGGATGAAATATGCGACCACATCAGGAATTTCAGAAGCAGGGAGGACAGGGAATGATAGAGGTAAGGAATGTCACAAAGAGTTTTGAAGGCTTCAAGGCACTGGATGATCTTTCAATAAATGTTCCGACAGGTGCGATATACGGGCTGGTCGGACCGAACGGAGCGGGAAAATCGACGATAATCCGCCACATAACGGGTATCTTCCGTCAGGATAAGGGGGAGGTGCTCGTAAACGGCAACCCAGTGTTTGAGAACCCCGAAATCAAAAAGGACATAGCGTATATTCCGGACGACGTGTTTTTCTTCACGCAGTCGACTATCAAAGACATGATGAAGTTTTATAAGGGCGTCAGCCCGAATTTCTCCGTCGAGCGCTACGAAAAGCTTCGGAAGGCCTTTGACCTGAACGAGAACACAAAAATGCGCAGCCTTTCAAAGGGTATGCAGAAGCAGGCTGCATTCTGGCTGATGGTATCAATGTGCCCAAAGGTGCTGGTGCTCGACGAACCCGTGGACGGTCTCGACCCCGTAATGCGCCGTCAGGTATGGAGCATACTTATGGCGGACGTTGCGGAATACGGAACGACCGTTCTGGTGTCCTCCCACAATCTCCGAGAGCTTGAGGACGTATGTGATCACGTCGGCATCATGAACAGAGGAAAGCTTCTTCTCGAGCGCAATCTTTCCGATCTTCAAGACAATATTGCGAAGGTACAGCTCGCCCTTCCGGATGGGAAATCTCTGCCGGAGAGCCTCAAAATACTTCATCAAAGCACTACCGGAAGGCTTCAGACTATCATTGTCCGCGGAAAAGCGGAGGAGATAACGAACAAGCTTGCGACCTGTGAGCCGCTGTTTATGGACGTTGTTCCCCTGTCGCTTGAAGAGATTTTTATTTACGAGTTAGGAGGTGAGCACTATGAAGTCAAAGACATCATACTTTAATAGAACTTTGTTTTTGAATCTTCTGAAGCGCAATTGGCCGATTTTCGCGATATATTTAATTGTATGGCTTATAATTCTGCCAATCTCGCTGGCAAACATGATTCAATATAACAGCTTGACTATGACATATACCAGCGACATACGCGTCTTTGTCGCAGCTGCGGGTCATCATATCCTGTCAGCTGGACTCTATGGCGGAGTGATAATGTCCGGTATCTTTGGAATGCTCATCGCCATGGCGGCGTTCAATTATCTATATAACGCCCGCAGCGTGTCGATGATGTGCTCTCTGCCAATAAAGCGCGAGGGAATTTTCCTCTCAGTTTTCACATCGGGACTTACGGTAATGTTCACAATTAATGTTATCGTGTTTTTCATCACGCTCTGCGTCGAGGCGGCCTATGGCATGCTTGCTCTTGGTGCTGGATACGCTCTTTCGTGGCTTGCAATCGCATGTTTGACAAACCTGTTCTTTTTAGGCTTTGCCTCACTCTGCGCGAGCTTCACGGGTAATATTTTCACTCTGCCTTTGGTCTATATAGTTCTAAATTTTACAGTTTATGTTGTTGAATTCCTTGTGAAAACCGTAATGAGCTTGTTCATCTACGGCATCAGCATGAGAGACGCGGACACCTTCACGACACTTTCACCTCCTGTTTACCTGCTTTCACGTACGAATCTGGAGGGCATTCTCGAGCCTTTGGGTAACGGCTCCAATATTACCGTTGGATATTGGTACAACGGCTGGATTGCGCTTGCCGTCTATGCCGCAGTCGGTATTGTTTTCGCGGTTCTAGCAATGGCAATTATCAAGCGCCGCCGGATGGAAGCTGCCGGAGATGTGGTTGCACTGAAGCCGCTGAAGCCTGTCTTCAAATATTGCCTATCAGTCGGCTGCGCACTCGTTCTGGGAATAGTCATATATGAGACGGTGTTCAGCAGAGTGACTACGCTGTACGGTGCTGAAGCTATGCTGTTTATGCTGCTGTTCATGCTTTTCGGAGCTTTTGTCGGATATTTTGCTGCCGAAATGCTTATGCAGAAAACACTCCATGTTTTTTCAGGCCGCAACTGGATCGGGATAGGTGCTACCGCGTTCCTTATAATTGCACTGATGATATGCGGAGAATATGATGTTTTCGGAATAGAGAGCAAACTGCCCGACGCTAATGAGGTGAAAGGCGTTTCGATTCAGTGCGCGGGCGAGCCTGTGCTTTTGGAGGAATCGGAAAACGTCAAGGCGGCAATCAAACTGCAAAGCGACATCATCTCGCATAAGGATTTGAATGAGGCCTACACCGGAAACTATGATGAGGCTTACAATTATGTCTCTTTCGTGTATACATACCAAAACGGAAAGACGTTTTCTAGGGACTACAACATTTACACCTCGGCCAGCAAGGATATTTATACGCTGAACGATCTGATGAATGTTAAGGAAGCCGTTGATTACCGCAAGGAGCTGAGTGTCCCTGTGAACGTCGATACAATTGCAGACGCCTATGTGAGCTATTTTGATAAAGCCGAAATGACTTACAAGGACTTTGAGCTTTCGACCGAACAGGCATATCAGTTATATACAGAATGCATTCTGCTCGATATTGACGACGGTACGCTCGGGAAGATATGGCTTGTGCCCGACGATAATTACTACGCCAGTGTTTATGACTGCACGATTAATTTCTCTGTCGAGAAGCGCCTGTCAGATAATAATTATAAAAGCGATTACTTCTATACAACACTGACTTTGAATTCCGAGCGCACCAAAAAGTGGCTATCAGACAATCTGGGTCTCGAGCCCTGCACTATGGGTGAGAGCCGGGATATCATGAATGCCCAGACAGACAGCGAGTCAAAGCTGTATGCGGAAAAGTACGGCATACGGACAACGACTGCCATCCCGGCACAAGATTAAACTGCATCAAAACGAAAAAGCGAAGCCTTTCGGCTTCGCTTTTATTATGTCTTTCCCGAACTATTCTTCGTACATAGCAAGCTTGGATTTTACGCCGTTTGCCTTGCAGACGGGACGGAACTTCTGAAAAAGCTCAGTCTCGGAATGAGCCTGCAAATCATCGAAGCTCTCCCATTTTTCGATTAGCATCATGCTCTTAGGGTTCTCAACATTGATGAAAAAATCGTACATTATATTGCCCTTGTCCGCACGGGAGCCTTCCACAAGTCCCTCATCGCAGAGAATCTTGAAAAAGTCCTTCATGTCGGTGGTTTCGCTCGTGAAAAGGCAGTTGCAGATAACCATAGTCCTATCCTCCGTAAAAAATGTTGCCTTTTAGGCTTTAACGCTACTATGATAGCACTAAAATTTAACATTTGCAATGCAAAATGGATAGTTATTACTTTAATTATCGTCGAAATCCTAACAAAAACCAGTATGGAACAGTTGGCAAAACAAAAGCACTCCCGGACGTTCGAAACGGAACGCCGGGAGTGCCCAATATTTGGCTTATTACGACTTTTTATTAAATCTTACTTTCCGACGTTATCGAAAAGATCGTAATCTACAAAGTCGTCTTCCTTTATGAGAGCTGTTGTGCAGATCTTGTCCTTCAGTTCCTGTCTGAAGTCAGGATGGGCTATCTTAAGCAGCGCTCTAATACGGTCCTTAAGAGACTTGAGGTAGATGTCGGCAATACCGTGCTCGGAAACGACATACATGACATAGACCTTCGGGGTTGTGACTATGCAGCCTTCCGGCAGCCACGCATGAATGTTGGAATGACGCTCGCCGTCGTGGTCAACGTAGGTGGAACGCAGGCACAGGAAGCTGCGGCCGTTCTTAGCGCGAATTGCACCATAAAGGTATGCAAAGGAGCCGCCGGGGCCGGAGAAGGGAGTCATGCCCTGGGCTTCGGAGCAAGCCTGACCAAGCAGGTCGATCTGGAAGGTGGCGTTGATGGAGACAAGGTTGTCGCACTGCATAACGCCAAGCGGATCGATCATATTCTGCTGCGGACGCAGCTCTATACGTGGGTCATCACGCATGAACTTGAAGAATTTCTCAGAACAGGAGCCGGGGCTGGAAGCAACGATCTTTGTAATTTTGCCTTCTTCAACGAGATCCTGCATGTTGTCGCAAGCGACCTCGGAGTAAATCTGGAAGGTTCCTGTTGCTTTTCTGAGATTTCTAAGGATTTCTTCGCCCAGACCGCCGAAGCCTATCTGAACATTGTCCCCGGACTTTATGTGGGGCATGATGAAAGAAGCTATCTTCTCGTCAACAGGAGTAGGCAGCGGAGACGGAATGAAGCTAGGCTCGGTGTCGAGCTCGCATATGTAGTCTATCTGCGAAACGTGAATATAGTGCGTCTCATAGGGGCCGGGAACCGGATATACACCAGTACGGTCGACAAAGCAGATTCTCTTGGTTATGCGGGGGTCAAGAACAATAATTTGGTTCGTGGTAACACCGTAAGCGCAAACGTTGCAATAGCCGTTCTCATCAGGGGGAGCAACGTGCATTGCGATTGCATTGCAGCCATACTCAAAAGGAGCATACTGTAGAGTATCATAGGTGCATCCGCCGGGCTCAATGGTATTCATTCCGATTGCCATACGCTCAACGGGTAGGCAATAAGCACTAATCATTTTGAAGTGCTTTTTTGTATCGGTGTCAAAAACCATAGATGCGGGTTGGTTCATAACGTTGTAGAACAAAGTAACGTCATGATAGTCTTCCATGTGTGCATAAAGCTCTTCCAACCATGCATATGGAATGGTAGAAGCCTGGCCAAGCCAGAAAACATCGCCGGGTTTTACAGCTTTTGCTGTATCCTCTAGTGTTACCAAATGGTCTTGATAATGCTTTTTCCAGTCGATACTAAGATTTTTCTCTGCCATAGTAAAACTCCCTTATCGAATAATTTTGTGTATGATGTGTAAATAATAATTTAACACACTGCTAGAATAATTTTACAACACTAAAAAGTAATTTGCAACGAAATTTAAGTGATGAAAAAGCCAGTATTTATGCAAATAATTGTACAATATTAATATAGATATATATTCGAAATGTAATAAAGGAGCCGATGTATGCTTGCTATACCTGAAGTTTCAGGTACAGTATAGCCACATCGGCTCCTTTTGGATTTGTATTTTATTTCATAAACTGTTCGATTGCTTTGTTTAGATCAGTCAATTTCTGAGTATCGTTATGAGCGACAGCTTCGGTGATGCATTCTGAAATGTGATCCTGCAAAAGAACCTTTCCGGCGTTGTTGATTGCGGATCTGACCGCAGCCAACTGGACAAGCACCTCTGCGCAATCCCTGTCGTCATCAATCATGCGTATTACGGATTCCAGGTGACCCTTCGCTTTTGAAAGACGGTCATGGACTGCTTTTTTGTTGGTGTGGACATGAGGGTGCGTCGAACTGCTTTCATGTTCCTCCCCGTGACAGTGTGCGCTCCCGTCGGCATGGACATGGTAGCCAAGCAAGTCGTGTTCAGTTGCATCATGCATAGCGGTTACTCCTTTTTGGCAGGGATTTAATACTCGGGAACGAGCTTCTTCACAATCGCAAGGACTGCCTGCGGGCAGGCGCTGTCCATCGGGAGGTCAAAGAGGGTTCTGTCTTCGCGGTCAAATTTGTTGACCATTGCGTCCTCGGGCAGTTCGCCGAAGACTTCGAGCCCGACCTTTTTCAAAAGCTCTTCCTTGGGCTGATCTTCACGAACACGGTTCAGAACAAGACCTGTGGTTTTAACGTCAATATTGTTCTCTCCGGCATTGGCGACAGCGATGATACCAGCAGCGGTCTGAAGGCTTCTCGCAGACATATCAGCCATGACAAGTAGGCAATCGACGCTCTTCATGACGCGGCGGTTGAGCTGCTCGGGACCGGCTTCGCCGTCGACTACGACATAGTCATAATCGCTCATAAGAGTATCTATACCAAAACGGAGCAGCTCATTGCAGGCGCAGAAGCACCCCGGCTCCTCCGGACGTCCCATAGTAAGAAGGTCAAAGCCTTTTCCGTGCGCGAGAATTCCGCGCATAAGATCCTTTGTGGGGCCGTTGTTAAGTTCTTCTCTTGCCTGCCGCATGCCAACAAGTTCGCTGCGCAGCTGGCTGACTGTTTTATCGACCTTCAGACCGGTCGTATAGCACAGGCTCATCGCGGAGTCTGCGTCAATGGCGAGTACTCTGCCGGGAAAACGGTCAGCCAACAAACGGATGAGGAGAGTTGAAACGACCGTTTTGCCTGTTCCGCCTTTTCCTGTGACGGCTATTGATTTTATTTTTTCCATATATTCCACTCGCTTTCCAATATGAATAATATGAATAATTCTCGACCACGACCGCAGTAGAGATTACTGCGGCCATGATCGATATTAAGCTCAGTTGCTTATTTGCAGAAATTCTCTGCACCGACAACGGATTCCATGTATTCGCCGATTTGGGCGCGGAGCTCGTCGTTGGACTTGTAGCGCGGGTCGATTGCATCGACGTCGACGTACAGTGTGGGGATGCCGTATTTCTCCTGGATGTAGTCGGTAACAATCTTGCCGGAAGCCCAGGTGTGCTTGCAGCCGACATGGCCCATGAAGATGGATACGTTGACTTTATAGTCGTCATACATCTTATCGATGGTTTTTAGCCAGTACTCGGTCGGGCCGGTTGCGCCGTGGATCATCGGAACAAGAAGCATGGACTCAGCAAGCTGAAGCTTTACTTTCTCCCAGTTGTCCAAATCTTCGAAGATCAGGCCGTCCTGATAACCGAAGCCGTCCATAACGGTGATTGCGCCATAGGTCTTTTCCATCCAGTCCATTATGCCGGTGTTGGACCACAGCATGTTCTGCATGAGGCAGACGCGATAACGCTCTTCGGGGCAGCGAGTTGCTGTCATTCCCATGTCGGTGAGCATGTTGCCCATCTCGAGCTGGGTTGCGAGCATTGCAGTAACCTCGGGAGTACCAGCCAGAGGAGCGATGATCTCGTTCAGAACGAGCATACGTCCGGGCAATACGCAGGGGGTCTTTTTGCGAAGGTCACCGAGCTGTGCGAGGAGCGCATAAGCCTTGTTGGACTCTTCGGTGATTTCTTTGAATTTCTCATAACGAGCAGCGTCCCATTTAAGTCCGGTGAGCTCTTCCATGAAGGGAATGAATGCCTCAATCTGCTCAGCTACATATGCAAATCCCTTTGCATCATGGCGGAAGGGGCAGTCAAATGTGAAACAGGGGCAGTCAAACAGACGCTCCATCATGGGGTATGCAATACGTGCGGAGTCGCAGGGAACGGTTGCATGTACGAAAGCGTCAATCTTTACGCCAAACTCGCCCTTAAGTGCGCAGCCGAGCTGTGCCTTATCGATAGCGCACATGCTGGTGGGAGCGTACTTTTCGGTCTCGTCTATGTAACGTCCGCAGAGGTCTTCCATGGAAGCGATACGTGTGGGTATAGTATCGAGGAAGAAGGGAACGCAGTCGAATGCGCGCATAATCGTTACGGGCACTGGGCCTCCGAAAGCGATGAGCTTCTTGCCGGCTTTTTCTGCATCGCGGATTTCTTCCCAAGTGAACTTCTGGATGTCAACAGTCCACATAACTTCAGGCATACCCTTGGAGAGCATGTGCTGGTATATACTGTCAACCTGGTTACAGGTCAAGTCAATCATGTTAACCGGCATTGTAGGATCAAAGTTCTGAGTAGGTGCTTTAGCCATAGTATTATCCTCCTTCTTCTTACTTCTCTATCATTTCAACGAAAGCTTCCGCACGGATAGCAAGCTGTCCGGCATTTGCCATCTGCTCTTCGCGCTCGACCTGGAGCATCGGTACGCCTACTGCCTTGAGGTCGGGCTCAAGATAATAAGCTTCGCCGCCCCAACATTCGCAGTTCTGCATCTTCTCGTATACGACACCCTGTATTTTGTATTCCTTGCAAGCGTCGACAATGCTCTTGTGGATAGCGGGACGGTTGTCGAGAGAGCGGGGGCAAACACTACGGTTAAGATAATAAGTTGCGATGGATCCGAGAACGTCCTTATCGTCAACGGCAATCTTGTCTCCGAATGCCTTAACGCCAAAGCATAGATCGTCAGCAACAACGAGACCACCCTTGTCCTCGATTACCTTGATATATTCGGGGTTATCGAGAGCGGATCCGATGAGCATGAGGCGTGCGCGGGCTTCGATAGGCTTACGGCCCTTCGCGTCTGCAAGGAACTCCTTGAGAGCGGCGATGTACTCATCAATTTCCATATCACAGTTAGCCAGCATGACTCTGAGAGCCTCTGTACCGGAAACCTTTGCGTCCTTACGGAGCGCACTAAGCTGGGCAATAAGGTCACGGACCTCATTCGTCTTCGCAACGGCAGCCTTCAGGGCCTCGTCGGTGACTTTTTTGCCAGAGAGCTCGCCAAGCTTGTCTGCGAGCGTCTGGAGCTCTGCTTTGTAGTATCCGATTGCGGTATCGTTTGTGATGCGGGGAGCGCCGATCTGATAGACGAATTGAGCCTTATTGTTTTTCTTTGCGATGTGCTCCCAGTTGTCGATGATACGGGTAGCCATCATGCAGCCGTCGGACTGTACCAGGCCGTCAAGGTCGTATGTACCATTCATCAGATACTGAAGTATGCTTCTTGCGTAGCTGCAGCTGAAGCTGGACATCCAGGCTTCTGCATCGCTCGAGTCAACGCAATTGGTAGCTCTCAGACGTATGGGCATAACGTCTGCCGCTAAAAGAATTTCTGTGGGGACATGGCAGCATACATAGCCGACTGCCTTCTTGCCGGAAGCTTTCCAGGCTTTTGCTGCTTCGCCTGAAATGTTGGTCTCGAATAATTTTTCGTAACTCATGTGTCTCCTCCTTTAATTTCTTAGGAAAAATAATTTAAATCTCATCTGATGCGGCTGTCCGCATCGTGAGACAAAAATTCTACACTGGGCTCCTTACCAAGAGAAGCCGATTGCGTCTGCGGTGCAGGCTTTTGCGCACAGTTCTTTTTCTCCGCCGGCCTTGCATTGGGCGCAGCTTGTCTGCAAGGTGTTGCGGGCATCCTCTCTTATGAGCACTACTTCATCGTCAAAATCGTCAAGCTCTATTGCGAAAAGTGCTTCGGGGCAGGTTGAAATACAGCCCTTGTCCTTGCACTCCGCACACTTTGAGGTGTCAATCCTAATGTAGTAGTGGCCGGAACCATCTTCGTAGCCATAATTTGCTATCATGACATTAGCCTCCTTCCGACTTTTTGCAGCATATCCGGGTGTTCACCCCGTGTATGCGGCCCGATATTAATACTAAACTTCGATGAACGAGGATATAAAAAGTGAGCTTATCATTTTTTATAAGATGAGTATTACTGGTTTTCTTTTGCCCTTTTCTTTTCAACGAGTTCTTTTCCGATTAGAGCAGCGCCGAGCGCTCCGGCTATCTGTGTATCCATGGTGGGGGAAAGAGCCTTTATATTCATAAGGCTTTCGATTCTGCGCGTTACGCCGATGTTTTTTGCTATGCCGCCGGTTATGGCGAAATCAAGCTCCATGCCGTTACGCTCGAGGAGACGCACAACACGAAGTGCCATTGCGTGGCAATAGGCCGCAAGAACCTTTTCCTTTGTCCAACCGGTGCGCATCAGTTTCGTGGCTTCACTCTTTGCGAAGATAACGCAGGTGGAGGAAACGGGCGCGGGCTCTTCGTCTATCTGGAAAGACATATCGCCAATATCTTCAACACGGACAGCCAAAAGGTTTGCGATGACTTCCATGCCGCGTCCTGTTCCGGCAGCGCACTTGTCGTTCATCATAAAGGACGTAACTGTGCCCTTTTCGTCGCAGTGGATAGCCTTGCAGTCCTGCCCGCCCATGTCGAGGATGGTGCGTACGGTAGGTCCATATATGTAGTTTGCGCCTCTCGCATGACAGGTGATCTCTGTGACCGTTTTGTTTGAAAACGGAACATTAACACGGCCGTATCCCGTTCCTATTGTATAGGTCAGATCTTCCAGTGTCAATCCGGTATCCTTCATTGCCCAGTTGATAGCGCCGATTGCGGAATCAGGGCTGTTGGAACCAGTTCTCATGTTAGAATATGCATAGGGCACGCCGTCCGCCAGAATAACGGCCTGAGTGCTGGTCGAACCAATGTCGACTCCGGCGGTAATGAGACTGCCGTGCCAATCGGGTATTTCAGGGTTCTTCCAATTGGATTCGGTCCATCTCCAATAATCTACTTTTTTTTCAGTTTCAACCATTATCTTTTCCTCCGTTTACTGATTCTCAGCAGCATAGATCGCCGCGCCAGTTGCACTGATAAACTGGTTGCCTTCAGGAACCTTTATGTCTCTTCCGAAGACCTTGGACATGCAGCTGACAAGTCCCTTGTTGTATCCGGGTCCGCCTATCATCGTGAAATGGTCCGTAAGACCAACTCTGCGGATCATTGAAGCAATGCGGTTTGCTATGCCCATATGTACGCCGTAAGCAATGTCTTCTCTTGTCTCTTTGGCATGAATCAGAGAAATGACTTCGGACTCGGCGAAAACAACGCACTGAGCGTTTGTGGCCAGTTCCTTTGTGTGACGGAGAGAGAAATCTCCCATTTCTTCTGTTGTAATCTGAAGCGCACGAGCCATGGCTTCGATAAACGTTCCGGCGCCGGATGCACATTTATCGTTGACTTCGTACTTCATAACGGAGCCGTCATCGTTCAGACGGATGACGCGGCAGCCGTCTGCACCCATGTCGATAACTGTGTCGGTGTCCGGGATCACATATCTTGCGCCCTTAACTGCTGCACCGACTTCATTGACTTCGCCGTCGCCCCATTTTACGATTTCGCGGCCGACGCCTGTAATAACGAGTCGCTGGACGTCTTCTTTTTTGATGCCTGCTTCACTCAGAGCAATTTCATATACTCTCTGAGCTGCCAGATCCGCGTCGAACTCCGTAGGGAGCAGCGCTTTTCCGAGGACCTTTCCGTCCTTCATGATGGCGGCCTTTGTATTCTGACTGCCACAATCGATTCCTGCGGTTATCATATATGTTCCTCCTTAATATGCTATGCCGTCAAATAATGAAACTATATCTATCTACGGCATCTGATCCATACAGCTAATATTGAGCAAAAAATGTGCCAATTCATCAATTTCTAACAAATTAGTAAGCTTCACACAAATAGTCGTATGACATTTTGTGAATCTTGTTCATTCAACCGCTAGTCCTGTTGTTTCATTGAATGAAAGCTGTTGTATAAGGCCTGCCTTATTGCTGGCTTTGCAAGAATCAAGCTGGTAGTTGTTTCATCATTGTAGCTATATTGTGTCATTTTTGTTTCCGCCCTGTTCGAAAACATGTTTTCTTATAAGACAGGAAACCGCTCTCAGCAGACTTTTTGTTGGAATTGCGGGACTTTTTGTCAATTAAGTTCCGGTTAAGACGTTACCGAACTTCGACTCACAATTTTATCGAGGGTGTAGCGCAAGGTCCAAATCCGGACTGACTCTGCCAACAGTCATAGCGTTGAGTTTGGGTGCCTGTTAGTTCAAAGTTCCTATACGAACACAATGAATAGTAGGAGCAATCGGTGAGCCAAATTATTAGTTTAAAACATTTTAGCGTTTTATGCACAAATCGCCGTCGGTTGCTTTGGTGTTATAGCCGAATAATTTTCCCTAGTCGTTAAGAATTTAGAAATTGTTTATTACTTTTTCCGAGAATTACAGTTCGGACGCTCATCTGTTCCGCCGTTTAAATTTGATTCACCTGTTGTTCCATACTGTTCCACAAAAAAAGGAAGAGCGGAGGCAGTGTATTGCCTCCGCTCTATTGGTACTGAAAACCTTTGTTTTCGGCTTATTACTTGTTGACGACTGTGTCGAAATAATCGGAGAGAGAACCCTTCATTTCGTCCAAAGACTTATAACGTCCATCGATACCATCGATGTCGAGATACAGGGAAGGAACACCATACTTCTCCTGAATCATGTCTGTGACGATCTTCGCGACAGCCCAGGTGTGCTTGCAGCCGATGTGACCAAGGAAGATGGACACGTCGGGCTCGTATTCGCTGAAGATTTTGTCTACGAGATAGGTGTAGTTATCGACAGGGCCGGCAGCGCCGTGGATCATCGGGTTGTTCTGCATTTTTCTGCCCATGACAGCAAAGCAGTCATGTCTGTTTTCCAGATCCTGATAGAGATCGCCGTGCTGGAAGCCGAAAGCGTCCATAATTGCGACTGTATCGTACTCTTTCTCCATCCAGTCCATGATACCGGAGGAAGACCAAGGCATATTCTGGAGCAGAGCTGCACGGTGCTTCTCGCCGCCGGGGCAGGGACCCATTTCGAGCGCGATCATCATTTCACCGACTTCAAGCTCCTTCTCGAGCAGATTGGCCATTTCAGGATAGCAGGCCATAGCATTGGAGGTTCCGTTTAGAACCAGCATACGTCCGGGCAGCGGGCAGGGCTTATGCTTGCGCAGATCGCAGCACTTGCCCTGAAGCTCGAATGTGTTGTTGGAGTTCGTCATGGCTTCTTTCATCTTGTTCCAGTCGAGCTTAGTGCCGGTGAACTCTTCCATGAACGTTACAAATCTTTCGATCTGGTTGACCATGTATTCGGAACCGCGCCAGTCTCTGCGATAGGGGAAGTCAAACGCGAAGGTCGGAACCTTCATCATTCTCTCCATGTTGGGGTAAACAACACGGGAGGAGTCACAGGGAACGGTGGAATAAACGAAAGCGTCGGCCTTGACGCCGTACTGATCCTCGACCAGTGTGCCGAGATAAGTCTTGCAAAGACCGCAGGTTGTAGCCGGAACATATTTCTCAGCCGCGTCGATGAACTTGCCGGTCAGAACGGGGTTCGGGGAAAGACGGATGGGGATAGTGTCCAGATAAACGGGAACACAGTCAAACGCAACAATAATGTCAACAGGAACCGGGCCGCCGAAGAAAACGAGCTTCTTGCCGTTCTTATGAGCGTCACGAACCTGATGCCACATATCGTACTGAATCTGGAGAGTCCAAAGGAGGTCGGGATTCTTTTCTCTCATACGTTCGATCTGTCCCTCGACCTTTTCGCAGCAGAAATCGAAAACGGACATTTCTCCCGCCATTACGGCATCTTCTAATCTTGTATCCTTAGCCATTATTTAGTCCTCCTTTTCTATCATTTCAACAAATGCTTCTGCGCGGATTGCGAGCTGTCCTGCATTGGCAAGATGCTCTTCACGCTCGACTGTCAGCATCGGAATGCCGGCTTCCTTGAGCATTGGATCAAGGAACATGTTCTCGCCGCCCCAGCACTCGCAGTACTGCATTTTCTCATAGATGATACCATCTACTTTGTATTCTTTAGCTGTATCAACAATCCACTGCTGCATTCTTTCGCGGTTGTCCATCATGCGCGGGCAGACGAGACGGATTAGGTAGTAATCGGCGACGGAGCCGAGAACGTCCTTATCGTTGACTTCCATTGTGCTGTTGAAGGGTCTGGAGCCGTAGCAGAGAGCGTCGTTTACGAACAGACCGCCCTTATCTTCGATAACCTTGAGGTAACCAGGCTGATCGAGAGCGGAGCCGATGATCATAAGACGAGCGCGCTTGTCGGTGATGGGAGCGCGGTTCTTAGCGTCGGCAAGGAAAGCCTTGAGGAGCTCTATGTACTCTTCAACGGGAACATCGCTGTATGCGAGTGTAATTTTGAGGCAATCTTCGCCGCTAATTACAGGGTGCTTTTCCTTGCGCAGTTCATAAACCTTCATAACCAGCTCGCGGGCTTCGTTGTACTTCGCGATGGAGGCCTTCAGCTTCTCATCGGTCAACTTGTTGCCGGTGAGCTTCTCAAGAGCTTCGATAAGATCCTTGAGCTCGTCGATATAGAACTCATGTCCGAGATCTTTGTAGGTTCCGTAAACGCGGGGAGCAGCAAACATCATATGGAACTTGCCAGCATTCTTGAGCTCGTCGGTATACTTTGCGTTATCAAAAGCACGCCATGTCATCATGCAGCCGTCGGTTGCAACTATACCATCAAGATCACTGTATACGCCATCCAGCCAGTGCTGCAGAATACCTCTTGCATAGCTGCAGCTGAATGTGGACATCCATGTGTCTCCATCGGGGGTTTCAGTGATACCTGTTGCTCTCAGACGAACAGGCATAATATCCAGCGCGTGCAGGATTTCTACCGGAACGTGGCAGCAGAGAACACCGAGTGCTTTTTTACCTTGTGCCTTCCAGGCTTTTACTGATTCGCCTGAAATTTCTGAATTGAATAATTTCTGGTAATCCATGTGTCTCCTCCTTTTATTTCGTGGGCAATAATTTCAACCTCGTGAAAACGCTTCGGTCTGCCAATCAAACCTGAACCGTACCACAAGATAAAATTTAAATTACTTATACGCTAGGTATCGAGTAATTCTCGGGCTGTCCTAACCCGAAAGCGTATGATTGTCCTATATTACAGTCAATCATACGAAACATATTCTACAATCGGATAATAAAAAAGTCAATTCTCGAAAATATTTCTGTTGATTAAACGATAATTTGCTCGGTGTTTTTGTGCAATTGAGCCATGGTTTGTTTCATAAAAACCTAATGTATAACCAACCGATTATGTATACATCTCACAAATTTTATGAATTGCTTCTAAACCATATGTACATATTCTGCCAATCTCACCTCATAACGACGGTTTCAAAGTACTCAGCAATCTGCGCCTTAATCTCGTCACCGGACTTATAGCGGCCGTCGATAGCGTCAAGATCGAGGTACAGCGTCGGCATTCCGAACTTTTCCTGAACCATGTCTGAAACCATCTTGGCGGACGCCCATGTGTGCTTGCAGCCGACGTGACCGAGGAACATCGAAACGTTGGGCTCGTAATTCTCGAAGATGTGTTCCACCAGCTTGACATGATGCTCGCTTGGACCTGAGGCGCCGTGAATCATGGGATTGTTCTGCATTTTTCTACCCATGGTTTTGAAGCAGTCGCGTCTGTCATCCATGTGATCGTAAGTAATATCGCCCTGGAAGCCGAAAGCGTCCATTACCGCGACGGCGTTATATTCCTTCTGCATCCAATCCATTATACCGGCATTGCCCCAAATCATGTTCTGAAGCATCGCGATACGATATTTTTCATCCTCGCAGACTCCCATGCCGAGATCGACCATCATCTGTCCGGCCTCAAGCTCACTCTCATAGAGGTCTCCCATGATGGGGTAGCAGGCAACAGCATTTGTTGTTCCGTTCAGAACGAGCAGACGTCCGGGCAGCGGGCAGGGCTTGTTCTTGCGCAGGTCCGCACATTTTTTCTGAAGCGTAAAGTTGCGGTTGGCGTTTTCCATGTAGTATTTCAGCTTGTCCCAGTCGAGCTTGTGACCCGTGTGCTCTTCCATGAAGGCGACAAGGTCTTCCATCTGGTCGGCAAGGTATTCAGCTCCGCGCTCATCTCTGCGGAACGGCATATCAAAGCTAAAGGTAGGAACGCCGATGATCTTCTCCATCGCGGGATAGGCAACGCGTGAGCTGTCGCAGGGGACGGAGTTATATATGAACATATCGGGCTGCATTCCATAAGCACCGCTGAGCCACGCACCAAGCTCCACTTTGTCGAGACCACACATCGAAGCACCTACGTATTTTTCGGCTTCGTCAATGTATTTCGCGGTTAGAGAGGGGTTTGTCGAGAGGCGGAAAGGAATGGTGTCCAGATAAAATCCGACGCAGTCGAAAGCGGCGATTAACTCGGTCGGAACCGACCCACCGTAGAAAACAAGCTTTTTGCCGTTCTTATGAGCGTCACGGAAGCCGTCCCACATGAACTTTTGTATTTCCATTGTCCAGAGCAAGTCGGGGTTTCTTTCCTTCATACGCTCTATAGATGCGTCAATTTTGGTGCAGGCGAACTCGGTGATGGTCATTTCTCCCTTTAACACGAGTCCTTCAAGATCTTTTATGTCAGCCATTTCTTAGTCCTCCTTCTCTATCATTTCAACGAACGCTTCGGCGCGAATCGAAAGCTGACCGGCATTTGCCATATGCTCTTCTCTTTCGACCGTAAGCAGGGGGATACCCTCGTCCTTAAGTCTCTGTTCAAGGAGGACATTTTCGCCACCCCAGCACTCGCAGTTCTGCATTCTTTCATAGATGACGCCATCAGCCTTGTAATCCCTGACGGACTTGATTATGAAGTCGTGCATTTCAACGTGCTTGTCCATCATTCTCGGACAAACGAGTCTGTCCAGGTAATATTTCGCGATAGAAGTGAGAACATCCTTATCATCGGTGACGAGAGGCTCATTGAAGCCCCTTGCCCCAAAGCACAGCGCGTCCGCTACAACAAGGCCGCCCTTTTCCTCGATGACCTTGATGTATTCAGGGTTATCGAGCGCCGAGCCAATCAGCATTATGCGTGCGCGTGAGTCTGTAATGGGTGCACGATTTTTTGCGTCCGCAAGGAAAGCCTTGAGGAGCTCTATGTATTCGTCGATGGGCATATTGGTCGCAGACAGTGTCAGCTTCAGCATATCGGTACCGCTAATAACGGGATTTTTCTCACGGCGGAGTTCATAAACCTGATTTACCAGAGCGCGGGCCTCATTTAGCTTTGCTGCAGCGGCCTTTAGCTTTTCGTCCGTTATTTTGTTGCCGGTGAGCTTTTCAAGAGCTTCGATAAGATCCTGAAGCTCCGCTCTGAAGAAGGGGACAGTTCTGGCGTTTGCTTTACGCGGTGCGCCGATTTGCATGATGAACTTGCTGTTATCGCCTCTTTCGTTGATGTACTTAGCGTTATCGTAAATGCGGGATGCCATCATGCATCCATCAGAAACCACTAAGCCGTCAAGTTCGTAGGTTCCGTCAAGCCAATACTGCAGGATAGATTTTGCAAAGCTGCAGCTGAAACTGGACATCCATGTTTCCGCCGCGCTGCTGTCAACGCAGTTTGTGGCTCTCATGCGGACGGGAAGAACATCCGCGGCATAAAAAATCTCCTCAGGTACATGGCAGCAAATAATGCCCAAAGCCTTCTTCCCCTGGGCCCTCCAAGCCTTTGCAGCCTCGTTTGAAATATCAGATTCAAACAGCTTCTCGTAACTCATGTTTCTCCTCCTTATTGTTTTGGGACAGCGCTTTTTTTGCCAGCCGATGCCGGAGCCTATAATATCACAAATGGATTATAACACCGAACTTTAAGGAAATAAAGTAATTTTGTTTCTGATACGGCTACACTTGTTCACAAAAATAATACGTTTTTTTCGCCATTTTGCCTCATTCGAAACGTTTGGAATTAAGTCATTTATAGGAAAAAGACGCGAAAATTCTAATCTTTACTGTTCCATTTCTATATCGAATGAGTTATAATAGCAGCTAAGCTGTGTAAAATCGACCGATTTCGGCATTTTACACCCATTTCTTTACATTATTTGTATATTTTTCGTTGCATCAGCAAACGAAGTAAGTATATCATTCTAATACTTGGAGGAACCCGCATGCTCACAGATACCATTTCCGAGAAAGCCAAGGAGCGAATCCTTTCACCCGAAATGCTAGACCTTGTTATGAGTGCCGAAGAAGCGGCTTCGATGATCAAATCCGGCATGACCCTTTGTACTAGTGGCTTCGGTACAGGTTACCCGAAGGCTATCCCTACATCGCTCGCCGCAACTAAACACGCAACAGATATTACTCTTATTAACGGCGCAGCCAGAGGTGAGATGCATCTGGGTGCTCTGGCCGCAAGCGGGGTACTTAAAAAATTTAGCGGCTTTCTCTATAACGAGAACGCCCGAAACGTAGTCAACGCCGGAGACATGGAGTTTGCCGATTATCATCTGGGGCAGCTCTCTACCAAGATAAAAAACGGAGTTTACGGAAAAATTGACTACGCTATTGTCGAATGCTGCAAAATCAGAGAAGACGGGAGCCTAGTGCCCACTCTGTCCGCCGGCATCTCCGAGTCTATAGTCAAATATGCGGACAGGATTCTTATTGAAATAAATCTCAACGTCCCCGCCGAGGTCGACGGTTTCCACGATTTCGGTGTTGACTCCTATACTATTATAAAATCCCCCTCCGACAGATTAGGCGTGCCATATATTAAGATTGACAAGAGCAAGGTCGCCGGAATCGTCATAACGGATATTCCGGACACAGATCTCTTCTATCCCGATATCGCCCCGATATATAACCAAATCGCAGGCAACGTAGTTTCCATGCTCGACAAGGAAATTGCTCAGGGCCGCATTCTTGAGCAGTTCACTTTCCAGTCCGGCATGGGCGTTGTTGCAAACTGCGTTATGCTGGGTCTTATGAACAAGGGCTACAAGGGACTTAAAATGTATACCGAGGTTCTGTCAGACCAAGCGCTTTATGCCATCAAGGAGGGTATTATCGAGGAAGCGACTACCACAGCTCTCGACATTACACCGCTTTTCTTTGATGATGTTTTTAATAACCTTGAGTTTTACAAAAAGCATCTTGTTCTCCGTCCCGTAGACCTGACGAACGGAGTTGCGCAGATTGTTGCCAATGAGCTTGTTTCAATGAACACGGCGTGGGAAGCTGACATTTATGGGAACGTCAATTCCTCTCATGCGATGGGTACACAGATGATCAATGGGCTTGGCGGCTCTAACGATTTCAGCCGCAATTCGAAAATTTCTATCTTCACAACACCCTCAACCGCAAAGCGCGGACTCATTTCCTGCATTGTTCCCATGGTTCCCCATGTGGACTCAACGGAGCACGATGTCGACGTCATCGCCACCGAATGGGGCTATGCCGACCTGCGCGGCAAATCGCCTAAGGAGAGAGCAACCTCAATCATCGAAAACTGCGCTCATCCCGATTACAGGCAGCAGCTCCGAGACTATTTTGACGGCGCTGTAGCACTCTGCGGCCCCTGCCAGACTCCTCATGACCTTTCAAAGGCTCTTTCTTGGCATCAGAAATACCTTGAAACGGGCTCTATGAAGCAGGATTGAGTGTTTTTAGGCAACCGTAAGAATCAAAATATACATAAAAGTGCAGGGTGAACTATAGTGTATTGTGAAAGAATGAGATGCGCGGGACTTGAGGATAAAATAATGAGTGCCGAAAAAGCCGCCTCACAAATAAAGTCCGGCATGACAGTCGGACTCAGCGGTTTCAGCACCGGCGCACCTAAAGTTATTCCTCTTGAAATTGTGAAGCCAGGGAAGGTCAAGAATCTTACCGTTATTCAGGGAGCGGGCGTCGGTATGCTAAAGGAGCTTGCCGAATCGGGCGCTGTTTCCCGTTATGCCGCGTTTCAGTGGAGCCGCGAGATGCACAACTCAATAAACAGCGGCAATATCGCTTTTACGGATATCCATCTGGGGCATTTGTCGAGCAAGCTCCGCAATGGGGTTTTCGGAAAGATGGATTATGCCATCATTGAATGCTCCGCGATAAACGAGGACGGCGGTTTAGTGCCGTCGATCTCGCTGGGCATTAACAATACTCTTCTGGACTGTGCCGAGAAAGTTCTTCTGGAGATTAATCTCGCCGTGCCTGCCGAGATTGAGGGTATGCACGATATATATAAAAACGATTTCAAGCCTCTTAATGGAATCCTCCAAAGAAAAGGCGAAACTGTCTTCCGCTGTGACCCCGAAAAGATTGCGGGTATCGTAATTACAGATGATTTAGAGCCAAAAATCAACTTTCGGGATACTAATGAGGTCTATCAGGACATTGCAAGACAGGTTTTAACTCTTCTGGATAAGGAGATAAGCGCAAATAGACTGCCGCGAGACTTCACTTTGCAAGCCGGAGTTGGGGGAGTTGCGAACGCGGTGCTTCAGGGTCTCAGCGAGGGTGGCTATCGAGGTCTTAAAATGTTTACCGAGGTTTTAGCAGACGGCGCGCTGGGCTTTGTATCAAGCGGCGTCATCACCGAGGCTTCGACCACGACGCTAGACCTTTCTCCAATTGGACTCGAGACTTTCTTCGGAAACACGGAGTTCTATAAAAAACATATTGTCCTTCGTCCGCTTGAAATCTCGAACGGCGTTGCACAAATAAGCGCAATGGAGCTTGTTGCTATGAACACGGCTCTCGAGGCCGATATTTATGGCAATATCAATTCCACAAACGCGATGGGGATGAAAATGCTCAACGGCATCGGCGGTTCAAATGATTTTTGCCGTAGCGCTAAGCTATCAATTTTCATAACACCCTCCACCGCGAAAAACGGCGCGATATCGAGCATTGTTCCGATGGTATCTCACGTTGACTCGACCGAGCACGATGTAGATGTTATCGCTACCGAATACGGCTATGCTGACCTGCGCGGTAAATCTCCGAAGGAGCGGGTTAAGGAAATTATTGAAAACTGCGTACACCCCGATTATAGGCAGCAACTCTGGGATTACTATAACGGTGCTCTTGAGCTCTGCGGTCCCTGCCAGACCCCGCACGATCTTTCTAAGGCCCTGTCTTGGCATCAGAGATTTATTGAAATGGGTTCCATGAAGCAATTCTGAAATAGAAGTAAAATAATGCGCCGTCAAAAGACCGCGCATTATTTTATGCTTTTTGGACATTATTAAGCTTAATACTATCCATTTAGGATATTATAATTCTAAGTTTTATTTAACCACAGCTGAGAGGGTTCTTCATCTGTACCCTTACAATATCTTTTTTCGAGATTGTTTCTTTGCCCCTCATATAGCGGCGAAGCGCTTTTGGAACCTCGACGGAGCCGTCAGCATTCTGATACTGCTCAACAATAGCGGGCAAAACGCGGCTCGTTGCAAGTCCGGAACCGTTGAGGGTATGGCAGAACTCGACCTTGCCGGTTTCCTCACGGCGGAATCTGATCTGTCCGCGTCGCGCCTGATAATCACGAGCGTTGCTGACAGAGGAGACTTCCTTATATCCGCCCATCGAGGGGATATAGACCTCGATGTCGTAGGTTCTTGCCATTGATGCGGAGCAGTCGCCTGCGGCGAGTTTGACCGTACGGAACTTAAGTCCGAGGTTTTTCACGAGCATCTCCGCCTTTGTTACGAGTTCTTCAAATGCGGAATCGGAATCCTCCGGCTTCGTGACCTGGAACATTTCGACCTTGTTGAACTGATGCCCTCTAATCATTCCGCGCTCTTCCGAACGGTATGAGCCGCCCTCACGGCGGAAGCAGGGGGTATAGGAAATATATTTTCTAGGAAGCTCGGCTTCTGTCAAAATTTCGTCTCTGTGAATGCTCGCGAGCGCAGTTTCCGCGGTGGGGAGCATGAAGCGGCGCTGCTGATCCTCGGCGGTTTCAACCCAATACACCTCGTCTTTAAACTTGGGGAACTGGCCGGCCGTAAGTCCGCATTCGTAATTTAGCATGTGCGGAACCATTAAAAGCTCATAGCCTTCGAGCTCGTGCGTTTCAATAAAGTAGTTTAGCAGGGCCCATTCAAGACGTGCACCCATTCCGCGATAGATCCAATAGCCGTTTCCTGCGAGCTTTGTCCCTCTTGGATAGTCGATAAGCCCCAGATCTGTGCAAAGGTCGACGTGATTTTTCGGCTCGAAATCATAGACCTTCGACGAACCGTAGAAACGAAGGGGAGCATTGTTTTCCTTCCCGCCGGGTTTGAGGTCGGGATCGGGCAAATTGGGAAGCGAAAGCATAAGCTCGGTGTATTCATCCTCGACCTGCTTAAGCTCGTCGTCAAAGGCTTTGATTTCGGCTTTCAGTGCATTCATTTGATTCATAACTTGGGTCGTATCCTCACCGGCTTTTTTGAGCTGAGGTATATCCTTGGATACCTTGTTCTGTTCACTTTTCGCATTCTCGGTTTTGAATATCAGCTCACGGCGCGCTCCGTCGAGCACCATAATCCTATCGATCGCAGTATCGCAATCAACAAGCTTGCTTTTTAGCCTTGTTTTTACTTCTTCAGGGTTATCCCTTATAATTTTTATGTCCAGCATTTTAGTATGCTCTCCTTTATAATATAATAATTATTATCTTTTTCAGACTGTAATATTTGAGTATTCTGATACGTAGCTTTGTGGTGTTTCATAAGAGCGGAGCTCATCCTTGTTGCGAAGCTCCACCAGATATGATAGTAAAACCAAAACGATTACAGTTACAAAAAGTCCGATAAGGTAAGGCATTACAGGGTATGGCTTCTTTTTTGCCCTGCTTTCAGGCTTCTTCATTGATCGCGCCCTCCTTTTGAATTTCCAAATTCCAGCAGAGCGTCAATCAAGGCTTCTCTGTCGTCACTTCCATAATATTCCAGTTCTATGCTACCTTTTTTATTGCTGTCTTTTATTATTATCTTCCTTCCGAGCGCCGTTTCCAGGCGTTTTTCGGTATCTGCAAGATAATTTATCTTGATTGAAAGGCCCTCTTCAGGCTGCATCTCTTTTTTTGAAGCCGATGAGGCTGTCTTTGACGCTAAGTTCTCGGTTTGTCGGACGGAAAGGCACTCCGCGACCACTTTTGTAGCAACTCGCAGCTGATCCGCTTCGTCCCTAATAGCGAGAAGCGCTCTGGCATGACCTGCTGAGATGTCCCCATCCTCGACCATTGCGATAACAGGTGGTGTAAGGTTTAGTAGCCGAAGAGAGTTTGCAATTGCCGGTCGTGATTTTCCAATACTTTTTGATGCTTCATCCTGCGTCATTCCGTACTCTTCAATTAGAGTACGGTAGCCTTTTGCCTCTTCAATCGCGTTTAAGTCCTCGCGCTGAAGGTTTTCTACCAGCGCAAGCTCCATTGCCCTTTTGTCATCGGCCGCAATAACTCTAACCGGCACTTCTGACAAGCCGACGAGCCTTGCGGCCCGCCATCTGCGCTCCCCCGCTATTATCTGATAGTAGCCGGAATCGAGTTTCCTAACTGTTATCGGCTGTATCATTCCATATTGGCTAATTGAATCCGCAAGTTCCTGCAGGGTTTCCTGATCAAATATATTTCTCGGCTGATCTGCACGCGGTTCAACCTTTACGATCGGTACATTTAGTGCGCCTGACAACTCATTTCCGAGAGAATCCTCTCCAAAAAGCGCTCCTAGGCCTGTTCCCAGTCCTCTTTTATGTGTTTTTTCGGTCATTGCGACCTCCTAGATGTTTTATTGTCTCTTTACCAGAACAACTTCTGCTTTTCGCCCTGTGCCGCAAGAAATTCACTCGCAAGCTTCAGATACGCCTTGCTGCCTTTTGACGATTTGTCATAAGCAATTACCGGCATACCATGACTCGGCGCTTCGCTAACCCTGACATTCCTAGGAATTCTGGTAAGATATACTTTTTCGCCAAAAAACTTTTTAATTTCTTCCTCGACTTCAAGCGATAGTTTTGTGCGTGGATCGTACATTGTCAGTACAAAACCCTCGAATTTAAGAACGGGGTTAAGGCGCTTATTAACTGTTTTAACAGTATTTACGAGGTCAGTCAGCCCTTCAAGTGCAAAGTATTCGCATTGTACAGGCACAAGAACGCTGTCCGCCGCGCATAGAGCGTTAAGCGTCAGCAGCTCGAGAGAAGGAGGGCAGTCAATAAATATGTAATCATATTTATCTTTAATAGAGGCGAACGCCTTTTTCATAACGAATTCGCGCTCGTCAATGCTCACCAGCTCAATTAATGCACCGGTCAGTTCCCTATTTGCTGGGATAAGGTTTCCGAATTTTGTCTTTATAGCGGCGTTCTCGGGGCTTTCACCGTTCATAATAACGTCGTAAATATTTGGGGTAGAACTTTTATTGACTCCAAAACCGGACGTACTGTTGCCTTGCGGGTCACAGTCACATAAAAGCACCTTTTTTCCGCGAAGGTGCAGCGCATAGGAAAGGTTTAGGCAGGTGGTTGTCTTACCAACCCCGCCTTTTTGATTTACAATTGCTATTATTTTGCCCATATAATTTCTCCCTAAAGCGCGCCTTCTGTATGTCGTTGCTCATTATAACAGCATAAGTATAAGTTTTCAATGCTTTTTACCGTAGATTTCAATTTTATGTTAACAATTATATCTATAAAATGTTTCACGTGAAACATTTCGTGTACCTTCCACAAGTAGAAAGACTTGTTTCACGTGAAACATTTTAATTAGCCGACCATCATATCAATATCTTCAACTGTCAGGCCTTCATGCAAAGCAAGGTTAATTGCATATGCAACAACACGGCTTGCGCAGACCACCTCGCTATCGATATTTCTCGGAGTTACAATCATATCATTGGTGCTTGCAGCTTTCTCGGATACTTTTCCATCTCCCATATCAACCAGCAAACTTCGAATATCAACGACCGTCGGAATCCCTATTGCAATTACAGGAACTCCCATCACTTCCTTGTTTATGGCGCTTCGCGAGTTGCCAACGCCAGACCCCGGCGTGATTCCCGTGTCAGTTATTTGAACGGTCCGACACAGGCGATCGAGATTTCGTGCAGCCAGCGCATCAATTGCTATAACTCTTTCAGGTTTCAAGTTGTCGCAGACCCATTTAATGTAATCCGCGCTTTCAATTCCGCTCGTGCCGAGGACACCGGGACTAATAGCCGCGACAGGACTTAAGAATTCAAAATCCTTTGGCGCATGCTCCTTTAGATGCCTCGTGACCAAAACAGACTCAGTGCAGAGCGGACCAATGATGTCCGGAGTAATGTCTCTGTTGCCCAGTCCAACAACGAGTGTACATCCCTCACCCTTTTTCTCGCCCAACAGGTTCTTTATTAAACCCGAAATCGCGCCAACTGTATCGCTGAAGGTTTCGCTCTCCCTCCTAAGGACTGATGCAATTTCCGCCGTGTAATACGTTCCTATGGGTTTGCCGATTGCATTTTGGCCAGCCTCATTAAACACTTCCAGTTTCTGGTATTTGACCGTGCGATCTTGCCCTTCTTCGAATTTTGTGCCTTCGACGTCGCCCGCTTTCCCGCTCATCGCAAGTTCTCTGGACTCAGCGGCAAGGTCGGTTCTCTGTACGAATCTTTCCATACTCATATCTCCCAATCAACTATATTTTGTGGTTATTTTTTGTATCAAACCCGCAGTTATACAAGCAAAATCGAAATTTAAAAAAATGAAAATATTACTTGCAAAACACGACTATTGGTGGTAGAATTAATTTCCGCGGAACCACAGGTGACGCAACTATTATAGGAGGAGGTGGCAACTAGTGCCCAATATCAAATCTGCGGCTAAAAGAGACGCCCTTGCCAAAGCTCAGAACGCGAAGAACAGGGCGGCAAAGACTTTGCTTAGGACAAATCTTAAGAAGTTCGACGCGGCAATTGCTGAGGGCGATCGTGAAACAGCCGTCAGCGCCTATAAGGTCGCTGTCAAAACTGTCGATCACGCCGCAACAAAGCATCTTATTCACAAGAATAACGCTGCAAACAAGAAGTCTCAGCTCACAGTCAAGCTGAACGAAATGCAGTAATCTTCGCTAAATCGTCACTATATCTCATGTTATAGTACATGCTTATTTACAGCAAAGTCCGAGAGAATGATTAATTTCTCTCGGACTTTGCTGTAAATACGAAAATAATTATGTAAATTGACGCATATTTATGTTATTTTTACTCATATGAAATATATTCAGGTTGATTCTTAAAATATTATAATGTATAATACAGAATCGGCAGAAGAATTAGCACAATTTCTGCGTTATTAATGTATGCAATTTTGCGTCTGTGCGGATACTGCTCAGGATGCCGTTTGTTCGCTGTCCATAAATTTCAGATGATGCGGAGAAATTGAAATGGTTCCGAAAAACAAGAAATACAGGCTCGGCGATATTTTGCTGCAGCAGGGCTATATATCCGATACTCAGCTGAAATCCGCGCTGGATGCCCAAAAAAAGACCAAACAGCGTTTGGGAGATTACCTTATAGACTCGGGTATCGTTTCTGATAAAGACATTGCACAAGCGCTTAACATCCAACTCGGGATAGAAATTGTCGAGCTTCGAGGAATCGATATACCTGAGGACGTCATTACTCTCGTCGGCGGCAGTGTACTGCGTCGGCATAATGTTCTGCCGATAGCCTTTGTGAATGGCTCTCGAAACACGCTTATACTCGTTATGTCCGACCCTCTCGATATGGTCGCTCAGGACGATATATCGATAATCACAAATTGCTTTATTGAACCACGCATATCCACCGCCCGCGAAATAAACGCAGTGCTCGACAGATACTTCGGCACGGACGAAACCCTTTCCGCAGCTGAAAAATTCTCGAAGGATAAGGCGGTCAAGGATCACGATCTTGCGGCAGCCGCAGCTGAAGAAGCACTTGATCTCAGCTCCGCGCCAATCGTCCAGATTGTCAGGTCGATAATTGAGCAGGCAGTGCGCTCCCGCGCCTCCGACATCCATATCGAAGCTCTTGAAAAGCAGCTCCGAGTCCGCTACAGAATAGACGGCGTGCTGATTGAGAAAATGGTTTATGACATTACGCTTCTTCCCGCACTCTCAGCGAGAATCAAAATACTCGGCGGAATGGACATCTCCGAAAAGCGCAAGCCGCAGGATGGCCGCATTACGGTGACCGTCGATCGCTCCGAATACGACATACGCGTCTCGGTTCTGCCTTCATATTTCGGCGAAAAGATTGTCATGCGTCTTGCGGACAAGACCGCGCTAACAAAATCCAAATCCGAACTCGGCATGCGCGAGAGCGAGCTTAAGCGCTTTGACCATATCCTTTCAAGTCCGAATGGTATCCTGCTCGTTACGGGACCAACAGGTAGCGGAAAGTCGACAACACTATATACCGCGCTGTCCGAACTGAACACCGAGTCCGTCAACATCATCACGGTTGAGGATCCGGTCGAGGCCAGCGTCACGGGCATTAATCAGGTTCAGGTCAATCCAAAGGCAGATTTGACCTTTGCAACTGCTCTTCGCTCAATACTTCGTCAGGACCCCGACATAATAATGATTGGCGAGATTCGCGACTATGAAACTGCTTCGATTGCGGTTCAGGCCTCTATCACAGGTCATTTCGTTGTGTCGACTCTTCATACTAACAGCGCCGCCGCAACGGTCACGCGCCTCATGGATATGGGCATTGAAAGCTATCTTTTGGCGGATTCACTCGTTGGCGTTATCGCTCAGCGCCTCGTGCGCAGGCTTTGCCCCCACTGTAAAAAGGCAAGGCTCACAAGTCCGGAGGAAAACCTTATGCTGAGCAGGGATTTTAGCGACAGCATAACGATATACGAGCCGGTCGGCTGCCCGATGTGTGCCGAGACGGGATATTTCGGGCGAATAGGCGTATATGAAATCATGGAAATTTCGCAGACCCTCAAGAGGATAATTTCCACCAAGGGCTCCACCGCTAATATTCAAAACACCGCAGTCACCGAAGGTATGAAGACGCTTCATTCAAGCGCAGCGGAATATGTTCTGGACGGAACAACGTCAATTGCCGAAATGATGCGGGTTTCTTTTGAAGAATAGCTGTCGAATTCCCTCGGTTTATTTGTTAATTTACATCTTCAACAGGAGAATGCTATGCTGACTTTTCAGGAACTCATCGGAAAAGCAATTGAAAATGGCGCTTCCGACCTTCACCTGAGCGTCGGCGTTCCTCCCTGCATGAGGATAGATGGCACTATTGTCCGGATGGAGGACACCGAGTCCCTGATGCCCAAGGCTGTAGAAGATATCGCACTGAGCATAATGGACGAGAGACACCATGCGGTTCTTGAAGAAGCTGGAGAGGTCGATTTCGCATATTCAATTCCTTCTCTAGGCAGGTTCCGTGTAAACGTCTTCCGCCAGCGAGGCAGCTTTTCAATGGTGGCGAGAATCCTTAACCTCAGGATTCCAACGCCTGAAGAACTGGGCATACCTAGGCCGATAGTTGAAATAACTGAAAAGCGCCGCGGGCTTGTTCTCGTAACCGGTGCAACCGGAAGCGGTAAATCAACAACTCTGGCTTCACTGATAAATCTTATTAATCAGAGACGCAGTGACCATATAATCACGCTTGAAGACCCCATTGAATATCTTCACAGGCACAACCAATCCATTGTCAATCAGCGTGAGATGGGAGCGGATTCGGCCAGCTATTCCGCAGCACTTCGCGCCGCTCTTCGTCAGGATCCAGACGTTATCCTTGTAGGAGAAATGCGTGACCTTGAGACGATTGCAACCGCGGTAACTGCGGCGGAAACAGGACATCTCGTGTTTTCTACTCTCCATACTAACGGGGCGGCCAACACAATTGACCGAATAATCGATGTTTTTCCACCTCATCAGCAGCAGCAAATCAGAACTCAGCTTGCGGACGTTCTGCAATGCGTAGTTTCGCAGCAGCTCCTTCCCAGAAAAGACGGAAGGGGACGTATCGCGGCTTTTGAAGTCATGCTTGCAAACAACGCAATCCGAAACCACATCCGCGAAGCAAAGACCTATCAGATATCCACTGTTATGCAGACGAGCGGAAAGCTTGGCATGAAAACAATGGACGACGCGCTGTTCGAGCTCTATATGAACGGTGCAATCAGCGAGGAAATCGCGTTGCTATACGCACAGGACAGGTCGATTCTCGCAAAGCGGTTCGCCTAAAGCGCCCCGACACTTATCCCATTTCAGGAGAGTGATATTTTGGCCGTATTTTCTTATCTCGTCATAGACAAAAGAGGCAAAGAGATAAAAGGCACTTTGGACGCCGCAGGGCGTGAAGAAGCGCTCTCCTCTCTTAGGCAAAGGGGCGACCTCGTAATATCCGTCAACGAAGTCGGCATACTCAACAGAGATATAAAGCTCTCTATTTTCACGAAAAAGCCAACGCCGCGCGACCTTTCGGTGTACTGCCGCCAGTTTGTCAGTATTATTGACGCAGGCGTACCGCTTGCCTCAGCTCTTGAGATGCTTGGCGAGCAGACAGAGAATAAACTGCTTGCGAAAGCCATAACAGAGTGCAAAAAAACAATCGAGCGAGGCGAAACCCTTTCCCACGCGATGGCTCAGTGGCCGGACGTCTTTCCTTCAATGTTCGTGACAATGGTCGAAGCGGGAGAAGCCGCCGGAACTCTGGACATCTCCTTTACCCGGATGGCGGTACAGTTTGAAAAGGAAGCCAAGCTCAAGGAAACCATCAAAAAAGCCACCGTTTATCCGACAATTGTAAGCATCATCGCACTTCTATCGATCACTGTTTTGCTGACCTTCGTTGTTCCGACCTTTGAGGACGTGCTCAATCAGCTTGGAGTGAAGCTGCCTGCTCTGACCTCTGTTGTTCTCGCCATCTCAGGATTTTTACAGCATTACTGGTATCTTGTCTTGAGTGGCGTGCTAATATTGATATTTATTCTACGCGAATATAAAAAATCAAGTTCAGGACAGTACTTATTTGGCAAACTCGAGCTCCGTCTTCCGCTTTTCGGCGATCTCGCAAAAAAAACCGCATCGGCAAGGATGGCCAGAACGCTTGAAAATCTCCTCGGTTCCGGTCTGCCGCTGGTCGACGCGCTCAGCATAGTTTCGAATACAATGACGAACATCTATTATAAAGGCTCACTTCTCGCGGCGCGTGAAGCGGTTATGCTTGGCTCTCCTCTCGCGGCACAGTTTGCGCGTGACAATCTTTTCCCACCGCTTGTCCGGCATATGATCAGCATAGGGGAGGAAACAGGCTCGATTGAGAACATGCTCACAAAGCTCGCTGATTATTATGAGGAGGAGGTCGAGGGCGCAACTGAAAGGCTGATGGCCGCCATCGAGCCCGCTATCATCGTGGTGCTCGCCGTCGTTGTCGGCGCAATTATCCTCTCAATTATCCTGCCGATGATGTCAATGTACACTGGGCTCAACGGTATGTAAAAAGTAAAGAACGTCTTTGCAGACTTTGACCGCAACGGCGTCTTAAATAAAATTAATGGGAAGTAAAAGAAAAGGAGTTAAACACTATGATCCAGAAACTCAAGAAAAGCAACGCGGGCTTCACACTTGTAGAGCTCATCGTTGTAATCGCAATCCTCGGCGTCCTCGCGGCAGTCCTCGTTCCCCAGTACATCCAGTATGTTGAAAAGGCAAGAGAAGGTTCTGACAGAAACACAATAAGTGAGATTTACCACGCAGCAGAAATAACCGCTGCATCAACAGAAAACCTTGCAGCAGGCGATATTCTAACAATAACAGTCACTAAAGCTGACGGTTCAGTAGCATATGGCGGAACATTTGCTACTCAAGTTGCCGCTATTTGCCCTACCGCTACTTCTACGATGAAGTCTACCAGCGGCAAAGGAACAGCTGCTACAACTGTTTACACCGTTACTTACAGCGCAACAACTGGCGTTGGATGGAAGACAGCTGTTCCGTCAATCGGCGGCACTGCTGTTGGCGGAAAATTATCCACCTAATTTCTATTGAAAGGACCCCTATTAAATGGATGCTCTCACAGCTCTGATGTACACACTTGTATTTCTGTTCGGCATCGCGGTCGGCAGCTTTCTAAACGTCTGCATACTGCGTATACCGAAGAGTGAGAGCATCGTAACGGGCCCTTCACATTGCACGAGCTGCGGCAAGAGGCTGAAATGGTATGAAAACATACCGCTGTTCAGCTTTCTTGCCCTGCGCGGGCGGTGCTCGGGCTGCAAAGCCAAGATATCAGCGCAGTACCCCCTTGTCGAGGCGCTGAACGGGGCACTCTGGCTACTTTCGTTCTATGTGCTGGGTTTCACAGCGAGCGCTGCAATCGCTTGCCTCCTCGTCTCCGCGCTCATCATTCTTTCCTTTATTGACGCGCGTACGCGCGAGATACCCTCCGGCACAACGATTTTCATTCTTGTTCTCGGTGTTTTGGCAACACTTCTCGACATGCCGAACTGGCTTTCACACCTCATTGGCTTCTTTGCAATGTCCCTGCCGCTATTCCTCATCTTTGTCGTGACAAAGGGACGGGGCATGGGCGGAGGCGATATCAAGCTGATGGCGGGCTGCGGGCTCCTTCTCGGCTGGAAGCTCGTTATACTGGGCTTCTTCATCGGCTGCTTTGCGGCCACACTTATCCACCTGACGCTTATGGCGTTAAAAAAAGCGGACAGAACCTTGTCGTTCGGTCCCTATTTGTCCGCAGGAATTTTTGCGGCTCTGCTCTGGGGAGAACCCCTTATTAACTGGTATTTAAATATGCTTTAGTTTTCTGCGCCGCGTTATCGGCGCATTATTGGCATTTTCTGCATTGATTTTGACTTTACTGCCCGTTATCGGGCTTTCGGATATTTTACCTGAGCTTATCGAGTGAGAGGAGAATTTTATGGCGGCTAAGGTACTTAACATCGAGATATGTGACCAGACCATATCTATATGCCGTACCGCACGAAAGGGAAAGAGCGTGCGGGTCTTCGACTCTTTTGTTTTCCCCACTCCTGACGGTTGCGTTTCGGATGGAGTTATTTCAAACCCCACGCTTTTAGCTAACGAGCTGCGGATGCAGCTTGCGTCACACGGAATTACCAGAACGAAGAGCACAATTTTTTCCCTGGCGTCGAGCAAAATCGCGGCGCGCGAGGTTAAGCTCCCGCCGATGAAAACAAAGCTCATCGCCTCAGCGATTCGCACGAACTCCACGGATTATTTCCCGATTGACCTCAAGAGCTACCATATTGCATATTATGTTTTGGACACGGCCTCTTCCGCAAAGCCCTATAACCGCATCCTCGTTATGGCTGTTCCGGTTTCGATGATAGAGGGCTATTTCCTGCTTGCCGAAAGAGCGGGACTCTCCATTAAAGCCATCGACAGCAGCGGAAACAGTCAGTATCAGGCGCTCAAACAGCTTAACCTAAAGGGCGTAACGGTGTTCGCAGATGTCGGCAGCGCTTCAAGTGTCGTCAGCTTCATGCGCGACGGTAAGCTTCTTTTGCAGCGCACCTTTGCTTTCGGCGCGGACGAGCTGACAACGCACTATATGACTCTTAGCGGCAAAACCAAAGAAGATTATATAGAAGTCCTTCATGAAACGGATATCACTCATTCTGAGTTTGCGGCAGATAAGCTGCTCTCTCTCGGCGATATACAAAGTGATCTTGAAAGACTCGTAGGCGGCGTCATGCGCTCAATTGACTATTTCAACTCGAGCCAGTGGGATACCGCAGTTACGAGGGTTGTGCTCGTCGGTCTCAACCGCCACCTTGTAGGTCTACGCGATCTCATCGCGGAAGCAACGGGGCTTGAGACTCTGTATCTGGACGACATTCCCGATTTTGCCCAATTCACAAATACCGCGCCGGATGCACCCGCCTTCGTCAACTGCATCGGCTGCTCAATTGCCCCGCTTGACCTTATCCCAAAGCAGTTTCTCCCCTCCCGAAGGATTACAGTTGATGACGATGATTCCTCCGTTATTCCGGGCGTTATCATGTGCGGAATAATCGTCGTGGGAGCGATTCTGTTATCCGTATCCTCGTGGCTCGGTTATGCCACGACGGTAGATGATTTGATGGATGTCCAAACGGAGATCACTAGTCTTCAGTCCGCAGTACAGACTTATAATCAGTATGTCTCCTATCAGGAGAGCCAAAAGTCGGTCGATTCTCTCAGCTCTATAGCTGTTAATCCGAACACGAGGCTTGTCAGCTTTTTCGAAGAGCTCGAGGCCAAAATGCCTTCCAGTATACTGCTTTTGTCCTCCACCTGCACAAACGACGGCGTTTCTCTCAATATAACGGTAGGAAGCTATACTGACGCCGCCTCCGTCATCTCATCTTTGAGAGAATTCGAGAGTATCGCACAGATTCAAATCAGCGGACTTTCCCGCAGTTCGAACGAGGCCGGTATCGAAAGAGTTTCGTTTTCTGCAAACTGCCTCTACGGGGCAAACCCATATCTGAATAAGATAAACCCGTACAACCAATTTATCTATTCCGATGGCACACCAGTTGGTACGACAGATACCGCGGCGGATACAACGCCAAATACGACAGAGAACACACCAACGGACGCGGCAGCGAGCTCAGCGTCTGATTTACAGGGTCAGTAGTCATAGGAGGTAAAGCTATGAAAATTTCCAAGCATGACCAAAAGCTGATACTTGTGCTGTTGGGCATTGCCGTATTTCTCGCGGCCTATTTTGGAATCTGCAAATCCTTCAACGACAGAAAGGCCGATGCGGAGGCGCAGATTACTCAGTTACAGGCCGAGGTCGAGACGCTGAGCGCTTATTCCTCGTCTCAGGCAGCTTATCAGGATGAGATAAATAAAATCGGAGACAGCATCGCAAAAGAGCTTTTAGCTTATCCCTCCGATGTCCGCAGCGAGGACCTGATAATGTATGTAACAGAGCTTGAATCAGGGCTCGGCATTAGTGTCCACGGCATCTCCATCGCATCCCCAGAGGTAGTTGCGAAATTCACGGTTCCGAATAAATCTAGCGGCTCTTATCAACTCGTTCCCGTCGTCGCCATTAAAATGGCACTTACCATAGACTGCAGCTTGAATTATACGCAGCTTAAAAACTTGATAAACTATGTCAATTTAAACTCTAATAAAGCGGATATCTCCGATGTCTCTGTAAGCTATGACAGTCAGACCGGCGGACTTTCGGGCTCCGTCACGATAGACAAATATTTCATAAGCTCGGCGGATTATACCTATACGCCAACCACTATACCCTCGGTCGTAAAGGGCACTAAAGACCCGTTTGCAACTCTTACGGCGCCGTTAACCGCATCTCCCTCGCCCTCGCCGACGGGCACAAACTAAATTGTTTTCCCGCCTCGTAAAGGGGCGGGAATAGTGGATTTTTGGACTGTTTTTTATAAAGGAGGGGAGCTCAATAAAGAAGTCAGCCTTCAAAGATAACAGGGGCTTAACCCTCGTTGAACTTCTGGTCGGCGTCGTTATACTTGGCATCATCACGGTACCCCTGCTCCACACCTTCTTAACTGGAGCAAACACCGAAAATAGGACCCGCAGATACGCCGAATCAACCAATGTAGCACAAAACCTTGTTGAACAGATTCAAGCTCTGGATGCCGATTCGATTTTTTTAAACTCAGGTGCAGTTGCTTCAGGCGCAGCCTTCTATACTAAAAGCGGCACGACATATACTTCAGCCGGTACAACTGTGAGCGCACCCACGTCAGAAATATATTATATCGGAATTCCGAATTATACCTACGGCGGCTCATCCTTTGATGCGCTCATCACGCTGGACGCGAGCACAACAGCAACCGGAACCACTAACACCACCCCTGTATCTGTCGGTAATCATATGGATGCCTTGCTCAACATGTCGACCGCCGATGCCAGCGCGGTGCTTGCTCTTCAGGCCGAATGCGGCGATCTTACCGAAAGCCTCGTTGGACTTGACACAAACGCTCTTACTCGCAGCGTGACCTTCAATGTAACGAGAAGCGGCAGTGCTGCACCATATACCTACATGATTGATGTCGTGTTCCAATACAACGCTGCAATCAGCTATACGGACAAGGATGACAATCCCGCGACATATCTCTTTTCCCACGAAGAGCAGGCTTCTGCAAGCGTCAGCTCCGTTTCTGACCCGACAGACAGCAATCCGGCTTTCTCCGTATTCATGTTTTACGACGCTTTTTACAAAACTAGCGGGCTTTCGGGTGAGGATATAGTTATAACAAACCCCACGGAGTATCCGGACATCAACTTCTTTCTTGTGAATACCAACACTACGACTTCGATGCCCTTAAACTACGAGGCGGTCGTTAGTTATGAATATCAGGATTTTTCGGGTAGCGAGGCAATCAACAGCCTTGTGTATGCGAATATCCCCGCCGACAATTTTACATACATTGCCCGTAAAGACATATATACAAGCATCTCACCGGATGTAACCGGATATCTGGTTGAAACAGAATCGCGAAACAGGAAATTTAACGTCAGTATCCAGCTTTTTGAGGGTGGCTCAGGCTTTACCGGCACCGCAATCGCCGAGATTAACTCGACAAAGCTTAGCTATTGATTTCTCACGAAAGGAGGGGAGCTTTCATGCGTGACAGTAAGCGCATAAACCATATATTTACAAACGATAAAGGCAGCGCCATCGTTACCGTCGTTGTATCCATGCTGTTCGTAATGGCACTTGGCGCGGCTCTCCTTTTTGCCGCACATACCGCTTATTCGATCGAAATCACCCAGCGCGGAGACAAAGAAAATTTTTATAACGCCAGCTCGGCGATGGACGATGTGCGTCTGGGCGTTCAATCGCTCTTATCAGAATCAATTAAACAAGCCTATACGAATGTTGTTACCGATTTTATCACGGACTCGGCTGACCCGAACTACGATCCGCAAGCCACTTTCAACGACGCTATCGTTGAGCAGCTTTTATCAAAAACAACTACCGTTGGGGTAGAAACTGTCCACTATTTTACTGCGGATTTAGCTGGTAATATCACTGGTTACAATGCCGCTGCAATGAAGACCTTCATGGATGCTACTCCGTACGGTGCGGCGGTTACTGTAACCGGCAGTACGGCAGTGAGCGATTCCGGCTCTGTGTCCATCGAAGCACTGAGCGTGAAATATGTAAGTTCGAACGGTTATGAATCAGATCTTACAAGCGATATAACCATTACGATGCCCTCCTTTTTCGCAAGCTCCAGAGCGCTTTCAAATATAAACAACTACTCAATCGTCGCGAATACCGGTTTGTATGATAGCATGATAGGCACCAATATCTCCGGTAGTGTTTTTGCCGGAAACGGAGGCGTATCTGTAGCCGGAGGCGGCACCCTCGCCTTTACAGGCGGCAATCTTATCAGCAAGGGGCCTCTAAGTATTGAAAGCGGTTCAACAGTAGATTTCAACTCTTCCACTAATGAGCTATGGGCCAGCGAAATAACGGTAGGTTCTTCCGGCACGGCAACCCTAAACGGGAATATCTATGTCGCCGATGACCTGATGTTGGGCGCTAGCACTAATGTTACTCTCCAAAACTCATACTTCGGTTTCGGCAACAGCACCTCTTCCTCGGAAGGCAGCAGCTCTATTCTTATTAACGGCAGAGGTTCTACTCCATCCGTACTTAATATCAACGGACTAAATAAGCTCTCTTTGGCAGGCATAAGCTTCATAAATGTTTCAGGAAAAGCTTTGAACGACTCCGACATCAGCTCCAGTATTATGATGGGGCAGTCGATGTCCGCAAAAACCGACCAGCTGGCCTATCTTGTTCCGGTTTCGTGCATAAGCAATTATGCGTCAAATCCTCTTGTTTTTGAATCCAGCGACACTGTCTCCTCTCCGAATATTGAATCTGCTACAGTCCTATGGAATTTGAACGGCACCGATAAGTACCTGTCTGACTATATCGGAACTAAAAACAGCGGATATAACTATAGCAAGGGTGATATTCAACCTGTCTATAAGAACTTGGGTGACGGCGCAAAAATTGTCTATGTTTTTTTGGTTTTTAACAACAAGTCATACGCAAACGCTTATTTCAAAGATTACTTTGCGGCGAACCCCAACGATATTTCTCAATATCTCAAGCTCTATGTTACCTTGAGCAATGAATCGGCCTACACAAACACCGCCGGAAACACTTTCTATAATTCGGCAGGCGAAGTTTTGACCCTCAATGCAGCAAGCGATACGGTATTTGCAGCTGGTGCGCAGCAGACTTATACCGGCATGATATCGCCATACACAAGCTTTGTTAATACGACCAAATTCGCAAATCTTGGAGGTGTGGCTCGCGAGTTTGTTTATGACGGTAAGACAGTCGCTGTTGTTTCTCCCGTGGCTTATACTTATTCTTCATCTTCGTCCGATGATATTCGCCTGATTATCTCTTCGGGTGACGTAACTATATCGGACACATTTAACGGCATAGTCATAGCAGGAGGCAATGTCACCGTTAACGGGAATGTGACCGCTGCTCCGCTTGACTCAAAAATGCTCAATGCGAGCTGCACAGTCAGCGGCACTACCTATAAGCTGTCCGACTTTATCCAAAATAGCGCTCAGTTTACCGGAGAAACAAGCTCATCGGAAGACCTGTGGGATCTCGATTCCTTGGTGTACTACGAGAACTGGTCAAAATAAAAAATCTTGCGGAATAAACGTGGAGGGGGAAAGGTCTTGAAAAAAAATAACAACGGCTTCACGTTGGTCGAGCTTATTGTGGTAATGGCAATAATGGTTGTTGTGACAGGGCTTGTCTCGCTGTCCGTTTCCGCGGTAAACTCCGCAACAGTCAAGCAAAGCGCGACCTCGATAGACTACCTCATTTCGAAATGCAGAGCGGGCTGTCTCGGGCGTTCGGGCGATGTTCATCTCACTCTGACGGTGGATGGCAGCGGTAATATCGTCGGCCAGTATTTCGAAAACGGCGCGCTTGTCAGCACCGATACCTTCCCCGGGCAAAACATTATAGTTTCATGCACGACCACAACCGAAACTTATGAGCTTTCAGATAAGCCGCTCACGCTCTCGTTCGATCGTTCCACCGGAGCTCAAAAATCGCAGAGCTTAACGGAAGAAATATACTGCACATCAATCAACTTTTTAAGCGCTCGTTCCTATACGATTGAGCTTGTTGCCTTAACAGGCAATCACAGGCTGACTTAGGGGGCGCACCATGTATAAAGAAAACAAAGGCTTTACGCTCATCGAACTAATGATATCCCTCACGATATTCGCGGTAGTGGTCACTGCTGTTTTCGGCTTCATGTTGGCGGGCTCACGCTCATACAGCACGGTGACAAACAGGCTCAATCTGGATGTCCAGTCGCAGCTTGCTCTCAATCAGCTCGAAAGCTATATAATTGACTGCAACACGGGTCTATATTATGCAGATGACACTCTCTATGTTTTTAATAAAGGAAGCAGTGACACACAATACGACGTCCACATTTTAAAATACGATGATGCAAGCAATCAAATTAAATACGGATTCGGAAAAGACTCCGCCAATCTGGTTGGCGGGAACTTTACCTGTACCGTTACAGCCGGCGATTTGCTTGCTGAGAACGTGACCGCGTTCTCGGTGACAACGGTTTCTGACGGTACAAGGCTTACATCAGCTACCGTATCGCTCGAGCTGACCAGCAATTCCGCCTCGTTCGACGGTCATAGAACAATCGCTCTGCGCAACAGGCCGATTGCGGCTACATTAAACTGACCGGATATTAACTTGATCATTTTTATCCTTTTATTCGAAAGGAGCTGCGATATATGAAACAAAAACAAACATTCCTGCGGAGAGCGCTTTCACTGGTGCTCAGCTTAGCCGTGGTTTTTCCGGCGACCTTAGCCTTAATCGGTGACAGCGGCACAGCACAGGCAGCGGGAACAAAAACAAGCATAAACGTTTTGGCGATAGAACCGAGTGACAGCGACCTGCTGACAGCCTCAACTGTCAACAGCTGGGGATATACCGGCACTGTCAATATCACATACGTTTCAACTCTTGAGTTTAACGGCATTAAGGAGGATCTCTCCGAAAACTATGACCTTATTTATGTCGGCGACAACGGCGGCAGCACAACAGGATTAAATCTCGATACGAATTATCTCTACGCAAACATAGGCAAGACGGTTACTATGCCCGAGAGCGCTGTAGGTCTTACCGACGCTGAGTATAAAAGCGGATATTTACCCAGCCCCTACGGCACATATCGCGATTTGCAGTACCCCGTCACAAATACGCGCTATTCGGGAAACGACCTGTCTGCAGCGCAGCTTGCGGCTCTGAACAAATATGCGGTTGAAGGTCGGCCTGTCATATACGGCAGCGGCTTAACAAGTGGTACAGTGGTGCGGACAACTGAACCATTTTCTTTCAAAGCAAATTTAAGTGGAGTAAAAAGCGGGAGCAACTTGAATTTTACGGCAAGTCCTGTGGCCACAACCGGAACGATTCCCGCCTCATTTACGCCAACATATGAGTGGTACTTGAATGGGACTCAAATAAGTGGTGCCATTTCTTCCACATACTCAGATAGCATGCTCGGTAAAACAAACGGTACATATACTTACTACTGCAAAATAAGCTACACCGTGAACGGTACTCCATATACCGCAATGAGCAATAATGTCGTTGCAACTGTTACGGCTGCGACAGCTTCCGTTTCTTACAGCGGCACCAACACTGCCGGTGTTGCTGCCTATCAATACTATACGAACAAATGGCGCTCTGGTACTTATCGATACTCTGTTGCGATAAGTAATACAGGTGCTACGCTAAATGTGGCACTTGCGAAGACATCCACTTTAACTGTATCAGACATTGTATATGATTATAAATGGTACAACTCTTCGAACGTCGTAATTGCTCAGGGAACAACTCAAGCGTCAACGAATGGAAGTACTACAATAAGTTATACTCCGACGGCGAATGGAACCTATTATTGTAGAATAACATTAAACTCTCTTGTTCACGATGGCAATATAACCGACTATTTTAGCAACACTACTATTGGCTGGACAAGAGATGCAATACTTACCAATTATGTTTCCGCTTCCGCAAGCATAACTACTGGTGCGGCCGGCTTATCTATACCCGTTCCCGCGCGAAATCCCGAGAACTTTTCCATAGACACCACCAAGGTAGATAATTGCTCGAATATGTATACGTTCCTGGACAGCAACAAGAGCAGATTAAATATCATGCGCACAACCGACATTGACTCGACTGCCCTGCTTAACGCTATTAATCTTTCAAAGCCGACAATCAATTTAACGGCGTACCCCACCTCGTACACTAGCATGACGGGAGCGACCCTTGCCGCAGATGTGGGCAGCAGCCCCTCGATCTATACGCTTTCATACACCTTTACAATCGCAAACGCTACCGACCCTTCTCCGGCGAGCACGAGCTATTACTGCTATCTTGCCATCGATTCCAACGCTGACGGTACCTTCGGCACCGGTGAACGTCTTTCGAACCTTGTTATCAAATCAGGGGGCACAGTTATCACTTCCGGCAATCTGAAGTCCGGAACGGTATATACTGCCACGTGTACGTTGCCGGCAGGAACATACGGCATTATTCCCTGGCAGCTTAAGGTGATTGATACCGGCGCCGGAATCGTAAACGCATCCCGCATCGGATATACTCGCTTAGCTCCGGTCGCCGGAAAAGCGAAAGTTTTAAACATACTTCAAATCAACAGCAGCAGCGGGCTTTCACTCGACAACACAACGAATGCATCGCTTAACGGGTCGAGCGCTCTCAATACCACATGGTCTACTTTTAATACACTTTTTAACGCGGTTTCCGCCGACTACGATATTAATATTCAGACCGTTACCACAAGCGCTATAAATTCTATCGGCACAACAGGTATTACCAACAAGCTTGACGGAAAAAACACCCCCTACACAGATGTCGCCGCATTTCTCAATTCCTACGACTTGGTTATCATGGGCATTGGCGGTACAGATACCAATTACTTTGATGCATTGACTGTTGGAGACGGCATTACTGATTATGATCTAAATGAAGCTACGACCAATGCGATAGCCGGATATCTTAATAGCAAACCGGTACTATTTACTCACGATACTACCTCGTGGATGAACTTGCCGTATCCGTATGAGGCAACCTGGAATGGTAGCAACATGGTTTACAGCTACTATCCTTTTTACGGCTATTTTATCAATACCGTTTTACGTGATTCCTTCGGTCTTGACCGATACGGTGTTACGAACGACACATATGGTCACACAAAAATGTCTAATCCAAGTTTATCTTCAAGCGGACTTGTGGCAAGAGGATATTCTGGAATAACCGACGATGACAAAACGGCACTTCTGGGCAATGGTTACAGCATTGCTTATTTGCCCGGTTCAAATAAAGCGACATTTGTTACAACGACGCAAGGATTTTCAAACTATATTTCCACAATTTCTCATAGCTCGACTACTACCGCCACCACTGTGTCGCAGGTCAATGAGGGACAAGTGTCCAGCTATCCGTACGACATTAATTCCGGGACTTTTACAAGGGCAACCGCCGCTACGGCAACTGTAGCCAGCACCCATGCGCAGTATTATCAAGTCAACATGAATTCTGCAGATACCTCTGTATTCTATTGTCTTAATAATAGCGCCTTTAAATTCAATGACGTTTCAAACGCCCCCTACATCTATAGACGTAGAAACGTCACATTTTCCGACTTTGGTAATACTGTCGGCAGTTTATCAAGCTCCGCCGAGACAAAGCTTTTTGTAAACACCATAATAGCAGCCAGCGGCGTTTTCAGCGCTGCTCCGGAAGTAAAGTTCTCCGACGCCTCAGGCTCAAAGGTTCTGGCAAACTACCTGATGCCGTTCGATAATTTTGGTATACTGACGACATCCGGTTCTACCGGCAAAGACAGAAACCTTTACTTTACTATCAGCGGAGGAGCCAGTATAGTATCCGCAACTATCGGATACGGTACCGGTACGGATACGGTCGTAGTCCCGATTTACGACTCGACGGGTTCGCCTGTTATTTCATCCGCAGCGCTTGAGTCAAATCAAATTTATTATATGAAAATTGATGATGTCTGGGCAGCGTTGCCTTCCGCTACAAAAACCACCTTTGCTTCAGGTAGCACTGGAGCAGTAATTCCCATTACAGTAAAGGTTGCGTCAGGCTCGCTCGAGAATTCCGCCACGGTGTATTTGCGAAAGCTGTTACTATTCGATTTAGGCTAAAGGAGATGTTCAACATTCAGAACAACAGTGCTCAGTCGCTTTTTCAGAAGCTGATAGACTACTCAGGGTGCGGGACTACTCCGATGCATATGCCCGGACATAAGCGCAATTCCGAAGGCATAAAGTTTCTGGAGGAGCTCGGTGCAAAATACGACATTACGGAAATCGCAGGCTTTGATGATCTACATCAACCCGAAGGCATACTCGGTGACGCAATGAAAAAGGCGGCATCACTCTGGAAAAGCGGAAGCTGCTTTTTCCTCGTGAACGGCTCGACCTGCGGCGTGCTCGCCGCCGTCGGCGCGGCTTCCAAGCTCTGCGGGAGCGGTAAAATCATCATGGCGCGCAACTGTCACAGGTCGGTTTATAATGCTGCCGAGCTGAATGACCTGATACCGATATACATTGCTCCCCAAACGGTCGAGGGTTTCGGCTTTTGCGGAAGCATTTCGCCAAAAGACATAGAATTGTCTGTTCGGGATAATCCCGGCACTCCCGTTATCCTAACAAGCCCGACTTACGAAGGTGTGACATCAAATCTCTCCGAGATCGCTGTTATTTGTCATATGTACGGCTCGCCGCTCATCGTGGACGAGGCGCATGGCGCTCACCTTGACCTTTCATCGGCTTTTGTGGGCGGCGCGATTCACGCGGGTGCCGACATTGCGGTGCAGAGCCTGCATAAAACTTTGACCGGACTTACGCAGACGGGGCTATTGCACCTCTCCGGCGGACTCATACCAAAGGAAGACATACTCCGCGAGCTTGCCGTTTTTGAAACGAGCAGTCCGTCCTATCTGCTAATGGCGTCTATCGATGGAACAAGAGAGCTTATCGAGGAACGGGGCAGCGAGCTCTTTAAAGCCTGGAAAAACCGGCTCGACCGCTTTGATTCACTTGTCACGCCGCTTCAGAACCTTCGTTTGCCCGGACACAGCGACCCCTTTGACTGTCAGAAAAAAACCAGTAAAGCGGGGTACGTCAGGCGCGGCATCGAAACGGGTGCGGTCTATGGCTTTGACAGAAGCAAAATCCTCATTTCCTGCGAGGGAACGGATACCTCCGGAGCTGTACTAATGGATAAGCTCCGCACTCGCTTCGGCGTCGAATGCGAAATGGCTGCCTGCCGCTATGTCGTTGCGATGACGGGACTTTTGGACAGCGACGAAAACCTTGAACGGTTCGGCAGTGCGCTCTGCGAGCTAGACAAAGAGATACGCGGAACGGCACCGCGCGTGCCCTTCACTGCGCCAAAAATACCGACAAGGCGCATGAGCGTTTCCGAGGTGCGTAAAAGTGAAACTAAAACCGTTCTCATTAAGGACGCAAGAGGCAAAGTTTCAGCCGAATATGTCTGGGCATATCCTCCCGGGATACCTCTTATCGTTCCGGGCGAGGAACTAACGGACGAGACTATACGGAGCCTTGTAATTCAGCGTGAAGCGGGCGTTTCACTGCACAGTACTGCAGGCGGTATGCCGAAAACGCTTTGTGTACTGTTATAACTCAGTTTGTTTTAGCGGTTCAAAAAGCCTCCCACCCTTGACAATTGCCCCAATTTAATCTATATTAAAGCGTAAGCAGTAATTCATTAAGGAGTTGTCACCATGAAAAGAATAAAAACTCTCATCACCCGCGACCTGAACAAGACTCTCAAGACGGGCGGCTGCGGCGAGTGCCAGACTTCCTGCCAGTCCGCGTGCAAAACCTCCTGCGGCGTTGCGAATCAGGTCTGCGAGAAGTGCAAATAAGCCACTTACGGTAACTAGATGCTGTTCGGTCTGTTTTTGGTCGAACAGCATTTTTCCTGTCTGTGCATTTTCAGATAAATGATCATTATTTAGAGGTATATATGATACATCAATATAAACTAAACGGCTGCAATATCGTGCTGGATGTTTTCAGTGGTGCCGTACATTCAGTGGATGAGCTGGCATACGACATAATAGAGCTCTTTGAGACCTGTTCCGAGGAGGAGCTTGTATCCCGCATGCTCGAAAAACACGCTTCCGATTCCACGATAACCCGTGATGAGATACTTGATTGCATAGCTGATGTTCGTGAGTTGAAGGACGAAGGCAAGCTTTTCACCGAGGATTGCTACGGCGAGCATGCCTGCGATTTAAAGAACAATAACCATGCAATCAAGGCACTGTGCCTGCATGTCGCACACACCTGCAACCTTAGCTGCGAATACTGTTTTGCGGCACAGGGCAAGTACCACGGCGAGAGAGCTCTGATGAGCTTTGAAGTCGGGAAGCAGGCCCTTGATTTTCTGATAGCGAATTCAGGGAATCAGAAGAACCTTGAGGTCGATTTCTTCGGCGGAGAACCGCTTATGAACTGGGACGTATGCAAAAAGCTCGTTGCCTACGCACGCTCACGCGAGGAGGAAACGGGAAAGTCGTTTCGTTTTACTCTTACGACGAACGGTCTACTCGTTGACGACGATGTTATCGAATTTGCAAACCGTGAGATGCATAACGTGGTTATGAGTCTTGACGGGCGGCTGGAAGTCCACGACCGCCTGCGTAAAACCCCGAATGGCAAGGGCAGCTATGATCTGATTGTCCCAAAATTCCAAAAATTTGCGAAAATGCGCGGTGAGCGAGATTATTACATTCGCGGAACCTTTACACATAACAACGCCGAGTTCACAAAGGACCTTTTTCATATGGCGGATTTGGGCTTCACCAAGCTATCGATGGAACCCGTTGTCTGCGCGCCGGACGATCCCTATGCGCTGACACAGGAGGATTTGCCCATTCTCTTTGAACAGTATGAGATACTCGCCAAAGAGATGATAAAGCGCGATAAAGAGGGAAGAGGCTTCATTTTTTACCACTATATGATAGACCTTGAGGGCGGACCCTGCATTTATAAGCGCATCTCCGGTTGTGGCAGCGGCACCGAATATCTCGCCGTCACCCCCTGGGGAGAGCTTTATCCCTGCCATCAGTTCGTTGGCGACGAGAAATACAGCATGGGCAACGTCTGGGACGGGGTTACGAACATCGAGCTGCGCGAGAGCTTTAAAGGCTGCAACGCTTATGCGCGCCCGTCATGCGCCGATTGCTGGGCAAAGCTTTATTGCAGCGGGGGCTGTGCCGCAAACGCCTACCATGCCTCCGGTGATATATCAGGCACCTATGAATACGGCTGTGAACTTTTCAAAAAGCGAATGGAATGCGCGATAATGATTAAAGTCGCCGAAAGCGAAGAAGAATAACAAAAAGCATCCGGCACGTTTCTTCGTGCCGGATGCTTTTTTTCAATCGTCAAGTATAAACTGACCCTTGCCGTTGTTTTTAGCTTTGTACAGTGCATTGTCCGCACGCTTGTAAACATCTTCAAAGGTATCGCCCTTGCCTGCAAAACAGCAGCCTATCGAACAGCTTGCGGACGGAATGTCCATATCGCCGCTTAGCTTATCCTTGACTAAGCTGTCCATAAGCTCGCTGAGCCTGCGCTCGACACTCTTCCTATCCGACGAAAGCGTCATATATACCACGAATTCGTCTCCACCTAGACGCCCAAGAATATCACCGAACCTGAAGGTGCTTCGCAGCTTTTCGGCAAAATGTACCAGAGCCTTATCGCCGCAATTGTGCCCGAATTTGTCGTTGATATCCTTGAACCCGTCTAAATCGAGCAGAGCAAATACCGAGTGCTCGTTTTCTTCTAGCCTCAAGAGGCACTCATTTATCGCTTTTTCAGTTTCCGCTCGGTTTCGCAGACCTGTGAGACTGTCCGTTGTCGCCTTTTCACGCAGAATCAGTCGCTCATTTTCCTGTTCGTCGATGTCTTCGACCGTTCCGATGGTTAGAGCCTCGCCTTCACCTTTGTCCGTCAGTCTCGTTCCGGTCACACGATACCATCTATAGACGTCTCTGCCGCAAAAGTTAAATATGCGCACTATAACAGATGTTTCCCCTTTATTGCGAAGGTCGGAGACTGACTGGTAATAAGTGGGGCGATCGGCCGGATGAACATAGGTTCCAAGCTCCATAAGAGAAACATAAGGCTTAGGGAGTTTTACATGCTCGGATTCGCTGATAAATACAAGCTTGTCCGTCCTCCTGTCATATTCAAACGCTGCTCTTGCCGATTGTTTAGTTGCAATGCGGAATTTCATTCTGAAAAGATCCATGCGCCGCGCCGCGCGATCGGCATTGAAAACGCTGAAAGCGATTAAACCCAGAATCAGTATAACCGCCACTGCGCTGAACAGGTTGACATTTGTAAGAGCTCTATCCATATCTAAATTTATTTCTTCCGTGGGCTGCATGTAAACGACCGACCAGTTGTTTATTCCCAACGCTTTTATATATGCTGTAAATTTCCCGCCATCTGTTGTTCGTGTAACGGTCAGCAGCTTTTCTTTCAAATCCCCACTTTCTCCGAAGCTGTAAAGCCCATTTTTGAACCATGATTCTTCTGAGCTCTGACATAATAACATACTGCCATTTTCATCGACTATTCCCAGTCTTCCGTTATCATTTAGGGAGGGCCTATCAAGCATATTTTCAAGTGACGCTTGACTAAAAAGCAGCATTATAGCGGTCAACGTGCCGTCTGGCTCTGAAAAACTGGAGGCAACGCCCATCATATTGAGCCCGTCGCTGCTTTGTTTAATCTGAGAAATAGCGGTTTCTCCCGAATTAAACGCCTCTCTTGCAGTTTCAAGAAACAGTGAGCTATATTTCATTTTTCCGTACGTCAAACTTCCATCGCTTGCAAAAACCAAAATTTCATCTGCACGCGAATGGTCGTACAACTCGGGAAAATAGCGTTCCACATTCTCTGCATTGATGTCTATTAGTGACAGCGTAAGTCCCGCATTATATACCATTTCTGTCTTATTTTCTATAAAATTAAGGACATGCAGTTTTCCCATTTCGGTCAAATTTGAAAAATGCTTGTTCTCGTAATCTAATACGTTTTCAGTATATTTCGCATAGCTCTGGCGCACAAATAATGCTTGGGGAACAAATAACAGCAAGGTTGCTATAACGGTAATAATAAGCGTTATAGCACCTCTGAACGTCTTCTTGTTTTCCAAATTTAGTTTCCTTCCCTACCGTTGAAATAACAATATTTGTAATTCGCCTATTTTTTGTATAATAACACCAATTTCAACATTATGCAAGGCACGCCGGCAGGTAAATAACTATAATATTTCATTGATAATGATTACCTGCACTATATTTATCCCCCGTTTATATCCTTAAAGTAAATGCTTTGGCAAATTATCTTTTTCTGAGCCGTGTTTACTTTTTATACCTTGACTGGAATCAAAAGAAAAGGTATTCTAATACAATATGAAACTGTTTTTAATAAACCATGACTACCGCTATGCAGCGGAACAAATAATGCTGACTTTGTTTCCCAATGAACGTCCCGAGTACCCTCAGGAGGAACCTACGGGGGACAGGGCAGAGCTTTATCTATTTATTGCAGATTCAAGGTACACAGCCGTATGCAGGATCTATTTGGATGGCAAGGAGTTCCGAGGCAGGTCAAATGTTTCTTCCTCGCGCATTACAGATGAGCTTTCGAAGTCAAAATATCTCCAGCGGATAATTAAACTCTCATTTTATCGCGCTGCATTAAAATCAGGTAAAGCGAAACCCGTCTGGGGCGCCCTCACAGGGATACGCCCGGGTAAGCTTCTTTCGAATCTGCTTGAATCCGGTCTGAGCGATAAGGCCGCGCTGTCAAGATTTATTAGCGACAACGATGTTGACTCCGAGAGAGCTCTTTTGTGCCTTCACACAGCGCACGCGGGACTTGATTGTGCGAAAAGTCTAGATAAAAACGATATTTGTCTCTATGTCGGAATTCCGTTTTGCCCCACGCGCTGTTCCTATTGCTCATTTGTAAGCCAGTCCGTGCAAAAGAGCATGAAGCTGATTCCGGACTATCTCGCCGCGCTTTACAGAGAGATCGACGCGACAGCCGAGGTCGTAAATAAGCTCGGTTTATGTCCGGTATCGGTATATATGGGTGGCGGTACACCGACGACGCTTTCAGCTTTGCAGCTTGACGAGCTTTGTTCAACACTTGAAGCCGCTTTCGATTTCTCCGCTGTTCGGGAATATACAGTTGAGGCGGGCAGACCGGATACAATAACACGGGAAAAGCTGGAGGCCCTGAAGCAGCATGGCATCACTCGCGTAAGCGTAAACCCGCAGACGATGGATGACGCAGTGCTCGAAGCAATCGGCAGGAAACATTCGGCGCAGGATATTCTTGACGCGCTTAAAATCGTTTCCGATGTCGGCGGCTTCATTGTGAATATGGATCTTATCGCGGGGCTTCCTCTCGATACTCCTGCGGGCTTCAAAAACACGCTCGATAAGGTTCTCGCGCTCCATCCTGAGAACATCACCGTCCACACGCTCGCACTTAAAAAGGGTTCACGCATTACGTTGGGCGACACTCCGCGTCCTTCGGCGCAGGACGTCGGCGAAATGATAGACTGTGCGAACAGCGCACTGTTTTCCGCAGAATATGAGCCATACTATCTCTATCGCCAGAAATATATGTCCGGCGGATTCGAGAACATCGGCTGGCAGCGCTCTCACACCGAGAATATTTACAACATATGTATAATGGAAGAGCTGTGTTCTATAATTTCCGTGGGAGGCGGCGCCTCGACTAAACTGTGCCTAGGTGACGGCCGCATTGAGCGCATATTCGATCCGAAGTACCCTGCCGAATATATCGAATCTATCGACAAGATCATTGAGGACAAAAGAAAAATTCCGGTACTGATGAAGTTTTAACCTTATTTAATACTTCTGGCCGATGATAAAAACCAATTAAACAGCACAGGAGGTTTAACCAATGGCGTTTAAGCTGGAAGACATCAACGCAAGAGCGGCCTATGACCCCGCAGCTTTTATCCGCGATTGCGACGCGGAATATGACGCGAAGATTCGCCGTGCCGCTGATCTGATTGAAAAGCACCGTGAACAATGCCCGATAGTTCTCATGTCAGGTCCCTCCGGCAGCGGAAAAACCACGACCTCAAAGAAGCTTGAAGAGGAGCTGTTCCGCCGCGGAATAACGACCCATGCGCTCGCAATGGACAGCTATTTCCGCAACATTGACGAGAATTCCCCGCGAACTCCAAGCGGAGAGCTCGACCTTGAATCCCCGAAATGTGTTGACATGGAGCTTTTGACGGAGCATTTTCATCGTCTTGCGCGCGGAGAAACCATAGAAGTTCCGAAATACATTTTTGGAGAACACAAAAGAGCCTCCGTACCATCGGACAGAATAACTCTTGCAAAAAACGAAATCGTTGTCGCGGAGGGTATCCACGCCCTTAATGACGAACTGACGCTCGCAAACCCGGACGCGCTGAAGCTCTATATAAGCGCGCGCTCGAACGTGGAAAATGGCAGTGAAGTGTGCTTCAAGGCAACCTGGATGCGCCTTGTGCGCAGGGTCGTGCGCGATAAGCTGTTTCGCGGGGCCTCGCCCGAATATACCCTTAGTATATGGGCAAATGTCCGTCGCGGCGAAAAGCACAACATCAGTCCGTTCAAAGACAAGGCTGATTGGAAATTTGATTCGTCCTTCCCCTATGAGGTATGCGTCATGAAATCTACGGCGCAGAAGCTTTTCGCAGACATTCCCGGAGGCATCGAGCGCTTTGAGGAATTGAAAGCCATCGCACCCGCCTTCGACCTATTCGAAGGTATCGAGCAAAAGTATCTTCTCCCTGATTCGCTGCTTACGGAGTTCATAGGCGGCGGCAGATATAAGTATCATTGATAGATTAAAAAAGATTGGCGCCGGCATGCCTGCCATATGCGTCTGTGGTTCGGCGCCATAATTTCCTAATAAAAAATTCAGCAGTTAGAAAGGTGGATGATACTATGTCCACAAAAATCAGTTACTATTTTTCAAAGCTTGATAAATTTCCTGTTCTCGATTTTTTTGATGGTCTCACCGAAACATATGAGATCCTTCAGAAGGCCAAGACCTACTTAAAAGAAGCTCTGGTAGTACCGGATGTAAAAGAGAACAACGGCGAAATAAGAGGCGACGGACCCAATCTGCACGGGAACTACTACATCGGCGAGGGAACGGTCATCTATAACGATGTGACAATAATCGGCCCAGTATATATCGGACGAAACTGCGAGATAATGCCCGGTGCGGTCATCCGCCCCAACACTATAATTGCAGATAACTGCAGCGTCGGCCACGGAAGCGAGGTCAAGCACTGCGTCCTGTTCGGCGGAGCCAAGATTGCGTCGCTAGCCTTCGCAGGGGACAGCATTCTGGGCGCCTCTGCGCGCATCGGCAGCGGCGTAATAACTGCAAACCGCAAATTTGACCAGTCGAACGCTACCCTCAAGATCGAGGGCGCGAGAGTCGATCTCGGAGACAGCTTCTTTGGCTGTATCCTCGGCGACAGCTCGCGGCTCGGCGCAAACGCGGTCACTCAGCCGGGAACGCACATCGGACCAAACACCTGGGTTTTTCCACTCACAAACGTCCGCGGCTTCATTCCGGCCTGCAAGAGGGTATACCACGAGCATAAAACTGTGATGGAAGAAAACGAAATTGTGGAGCTGAAGCCTTGATAGAAGCGATACAAGATCTTGACACGGGCGCTTTGCTGTATATTCAGGATTTTCTGCGCACCCCTTTTTTGACCCCGATTATGGTGTTTTCATCAAAGCTTGGTAACGCCGGGTTTATATGGATATTTACAGGACTTCTTTTGCTCGTTTCTAAAAAAACAAGGCGGGGCGGCTTTGATTTGCTCATTTGCCTTATCGCCGCCTATATCGTAAACGACCTTGTAATCAAGCCGCTCGTCGCAAGACCAAGACCTTACGACACAATCGAGGCGCTACAGATACTTGTAAAACCCCTGTCCTCATACTCTCTCCCCTCGGGGCACACGAATTTCAGCTTTGCCGCAGCCACTGCGCTGACGCTCGCCTATGGAAAAAGGGGAGCACTTGCCTATATCCCCGCCGTTCTAATCGCTGTTTCACGCTGCTATGTCGGCGTACACTATCCCACCGACGTGCTGCTCGGAATGCTTGTCGGCACGATGGTCGCTCTTACCGTATACCTGCTTTTACAAAAATACGTCAAAACATATTTATTCAGGAAAAACAAGTTGTGATAATAAAACCGCCGCAGTCGGAACAGATTTGCGGCGGTGTTGTGCTTTCCGCTTCGTTCGATATGGAAAGTCGAAAGTGATAACTTGATAAAATTGAGTTTTAATGATATAATTTTACTAAATATGACGAGATGTTTGCAACTTTCAACAAGCTTTTCAATTTATAAATGATAGGAGGTAATGCCAATGGAAAATGGTTTCGGCGCGCAGCAGCTGCAAGATCAAGAACAGGTTCAGATCCTTTCCCCACGCATGCTGCAATCCCTGCGCGTTTTGCAGATGCCGTCCACTGAGCTTTACGACTATCTTATGAAGGAGCTGGAGGAGAATCCTGTAATAACCTTCGACAGTATAGAATACGCCGAAAAATGCCGCCGAAATTCCCACTATATATCCGGCTCGAACGATGAGTCGGCTCTTGCGGACATAATTGCGGACGATAACTCCTCCCCGATGGTATCGCTGCGCCTGCAGTTCGCGATGCTTAAGCCCCCTCCGGCAATTGAGCATATCGGCTACGCCCTTATCTACCTTCTTGATGAGAACGGCTACTTATATTACGACGACGTCGAACGTCTGGTTCAGGCAACAAACATTTCTCTCGACGATCTGAAAATCGCGATCGACCTTCTCCATACCCTTGAGCCGGCAGGCGTCGGTGCATTTAACCCTCGGGAATGCATTTTGCTTCAACTGGAGCGTAAAGGGCTCAAAGACAGTGACGCTTGGAAGATCGCCCAGAATTACCTTGAGCTGCTGGGCAAGAACCAGCTTCCGCAAATCGCTAAAAAATCCGGCATCCCGCTGCATCGGGTCGTCAACGCACAGCAGCTGATAAGGACACTGAACCCGAAGCCGCTTATGATGGAGGCCACGCACAGGAACAGCGAATATATTGCCCCCGACATCCGCGTTTTTAAAAAGGAGAAGTCCTTTGTGGTGGAGCTTAACCAGCTCAATTCGGACAGCATCATAATTGACGACACTTATTCAAAGATATATAAGGAAACAGACAACGATACTGTCCGTACCTTCTTGGGCGAAAACATGAAAAAGGCCCAATGGCTGAAGGACAGCATCAGGCAGCGCTGCGAAACTCTCATGGCCTGCGCTGCAGAACTTTTAAAGAGTCAGCGGGACTTTTTCGAAGACGGTCCGGAATTCCTTCTCCCATACAGCCGCAAGGATATGGCGGAGCAGGTCGGCAGGAGCGAGTCAACTATCAGCCGCGCGCTCAAGGACAAATATGTCGAGTGCGACTGGGGTATGTTCCCAACGGACTATTTTTTTCCGAAGTCCTCTGTGGAAGCACACCCGATGATGACAAAAAACAATATCGAAAACAACATACAGACTATCATCGGCAGGGAGGACAAGCTCTCTCCCCTTAGCGACGAGGCAATCGTCGATTCTCTAAAAAGCTTGGGCATTTCCGTCAGCCGCAGAACCGTGGCAAAGTATCGGGACGAGCTGGGTATTCCCGCCTCCTCCCGCCGCAGAGTTTACGCCTAGGTTTTCGAAGAACATAAAAAGATGGATACCGCAAGTTGCGGTATCCATCTTTTTATGTTCCATGGTATTCTTCACACCAAAACTTCAACGCGTTCATTCTGCATTGCCCGAATCATTTCGCAGTCACAGCCTCCGGCGATGTCCTTTGTGATACGGCGCTCCATTATGACCGTGTTCCGCCACATTCCGAATCGATCCTTTGCAATGCGTTCCCTGTAGCCTACCACGCGGAAGCCGCACTTTTCGTGCAGTCTAAGGCTTGCAGCGTTCGTTTGGAATATGCTGGACTGAATCGTCCAGAAGCCGGCCTCCTCGGATTGCGCTACAAGCGTCCTGAGCAGCAATTCGCCGACTCCCCTGCCTCTGTGATTCGCATCGATGTAAACACTGACCTCAGCAACTCCCTTATAGCATTCTCGGGATGAATAGGGAGAAAGCGCCGCCCAACCCGCGACCTCGCCGTCAAACTCTGCGACCAAACGACATTCCCTGATATGAGATGCGTCCCATGCCTCAAATGATGGGCAGGAAGAGTTGAAGGTTGCATTATTGGTTTGTATTCCCTGATAATAAATTTCAACGACTTGACTCCAGTCGTCTTTTTCCATCGGACGGACGGTATACTCCATCGTCATCCCTCCCAATTCGTGACATTGCTCACATTATAGCAGAAAAAGTTCAAAATACCATAGGGGAAAATGTTGGGAAATGAAAGTATTTATCTTGATATTTTTCTGTTTTATGACCGAAATCGACTTGAAATAAGAAGCAAGTTGTCGAATTAAAAATATTTCAAGGATATTTAATCGAAACATAATGGAATCTGCTTTTGCGTTTTTCCGCTTTCTTAATTGGTTTCTAATATTGGTTTAATGCATTGTTGCTTGAATTATTCATTTTTGATATGTATAATTGCCCCGATATGGTTGATGTGGCTTATGTCCCAAAATTTCCATCTCCTTTTTACTCAAAAATCGGCAAAACTAAAATTGTGGGTATAGAATTGCCAAATCAACAGAGGGAAACAGCTTTTATGAAAAAAAGCAACACAAAAAAATACATTCTGAGCGGCGCTTTTCTTGTTGTTTTAATGGCTGTCACCTTTTATGTCATTTTCAAAGACACCTCGCTGAACGAGATTTGGGGCTTGCTCAAAACGGTAAAGCTTTCCTATGTTTTTGCCGGAATATTAGCCATGTTCGGATTCTTTATTTTTCAAGGCATCGTTATCGGGCTATCGGCGGAATGCCAGCAAATAAAGCTCACGACATGGGAAATGATGCAATACTCCTTCGTCAGTTTCTTTTACAGCGGCATAACCCCTTCCGCAGCCGGCGGACAGCCCATGCAGTTTTATTATATGTGCCGCGATAAAATGAGCCCGTCCAAAGCGACGCTGGTTCTGTTCATAACGAACATGGCCTATCAGATTATTATCGTGGTGCTGGGACTTTTAGCGTTCTTTTTTAAAATCAGCTATATAGCAAGCGTCAGCGGAACTATAATCGCGCTCTTTTTCCTCGGACTCAGCCTGAATCTACTTATCCTGCTAATACTACTCGGTACGATGTTTAGGGAGAATCTTCTCAGAAGAATACTGAATAAAGCGCTGTCTTTTTTCTCTAGAATTAGGATAATTAAAAACAGAGAAAAGGCACAGGCAAGCATTGATGACTATCTCGAAGAATTCAAGGACGGCGTTGAGCTGATCAAGACAAACGGAAAGCGTTTTACTTTGATTCTGCTCTACACGGCGGCTCATTTCCTGATTTATCATCTGGTGCCGTTTTTTGTTTACAAGGCTTTCGGGCTATCGGGAGCTACACTTATAGACCTTGTTGCAATCAGCGCAGTCCTATATGTCGCGCTGAATCTTTTCCCGCTACCCGGTTCGATGGGCGCGGCCGAAGGCGGCTTCGTAATTATGTTCGGTCCACTTTTTACTAAGGCGGCCTTGCCGGCGATGCTGCTTTCAAGATTTATTAATTTTTATACGATGGTCATTTTCAGCGGTATATTCTCCGCATATTCGCAACTGCGCAAGCCCTACAATCTTACAAAAAAACATGAACTGAAAGTAAAATGATAAAGGAGCCTGCAAGATCAGGCTCCTTTATCATTTATAAACCTAAAGCCGTTTTGGCCTCGTCTTTCTTTCGTTTGTCCGCAAAGAAAAGCTCTTCTGTTGCAAGTGAAATCTTGGTCACAGAAAATTCGCAGTCATAGGGATAAATGTAATAGGTGTCGTCTAATGTGTTGAGGTCGATGCAGTCGCCGTGCTTGTTGAGATAGTTATATTCGATATGGCAGGAATAGAGCGAGGGCACGGATTTCTCGACGCGATACGGATGACCTCCGTGTTTTCCCTCCAGCACAAAGCCATCCATGTTGTGGGTGAGCGAGCCCTTGCCAAGCTTAATATAGCCCTTCGAATTCGGCAGTGAGCAGACTCGCACCGGAGCTTTGAACGAATAGCTGCCACGCTCGACCTCTCGTCGAACATTCGCGCGCTCCCATTCATACCAATCAGGAATGTGCGAAAATTCCGTATTACCACTAAGAGCTCGGAGCTCGCCCAGCTCCGTCATCTCCCATTCCTTGCCGCAGCTTTTGCATTTCAGCTTCTTGCCAGACGAATCCATTCGATATTCCTTCCCGCAGTTCGGGCACTGGTAAAGCACCCTATGCAGGCCGACCGCTCTGAAAGGATATTTGACTCTGATCGCTTTTTCCTTTTGCCACGCGAAATCGTCATAGGAGAATTTTTCGCTAATTCTCCGATTTATTTCTCCTACGGAGATATCTTTCAGTTCTTCCGCCGTAATAATTTGTGTAAGCTCAGCCTCCAGCCCTTTGACGCCGCGGTTAACTGTGTTCCAGAACGGCGCGTTTACATGATGCCCGTGGCAGATGAGGGTTACGACCGGAACTTTTAGCAGCTTTGCGAGCTTTCCGAGAGACTCGGGCAGAACCGCATTTGTACCGCACAGAGAATACCGCGCCTCTGGGTAAATAACGGCGACATCGCCGTTATCAGCCACTCTTTTTAGCTGACGAATAAGCGTGAGGTCATTCGTGAATTTACGCTTACAGATGCAGCCGACCTTCCGCATCAGCCACTCGCGCCCGATGAAGCCGTCGATTGCGACAACGTAATTTGCGCGCGCGGGGAAGATCGCGGCAGTCGCGACCTTAAAATCATAGAAAGCATTATGGTTGCACAGCAGGATATATGGCGGCTTCAGCCCCTCCATATTGACTCTGCTTATCTTTGTTTTATGGCTCCAGACCTCGGGAAAGCTGATTGCCCAGGTGAGGGGACGAAGATAGTTTTGCTGCCTCTCCGCGGGCTTTGTCATATTGAATCGCAAATTATTATCAATATCCAATGTCGTTTCCTTTCGTCTTATGTTAGTTGCCCTGTATCTGGCTGTATTTGCCGTTGGTTTTCTTAAAACCGAGAATCACGATGGACACAAAAATTAGGAGCATACCAGCTATCCCGCCGGCCGTAAGCTTCTCGCGGAAAATAATAAGTCCTGTGAGGGTCGCGACCAAAGGCTCGGAAAAGGCGAGAATCGAAGCCTTGCCGGGCTCCGTGTATTTTAAGCCCTGAGTATAGAGAAGATAGGGCAAAATCGTTGAAAGCAGCGTGATACCCGCAGTGACGATGAGAGCGTCGGGGCGTTTTATCAGGCCAAAAAACTCCTTGCTCGCGCAGAACGGCAGAAGTGCCGCGGAAGCCAGGAGAAACGTATAAGCCGTAACAGTGACGGTGTCGTATTTTTTCAGCGCTGCCGTCCCAAATATCGAGTATAGCGCATAGCCGAGACCTGATCCGATACCGGTGAGTATTCCCAGCTCGGAAACACTGCCGAGACCGACTCCGCCGATGAGCGATTCAAGAAGTCCTGTCGTACACAGGCAGCCGAAGAAGGCTATAACCAGCGCTGTAATTTTAACAGCCCCGATTTTTTCTCGGAAGAAAATTGCCGATAGTATCATCACAAAGCACGGAGCCGTATAAAGCAGTACCACCGCAAATGATATCGCAGTTAGCTGTATAGTCGTAAAATAAAGGACAGAAAAAAGTGTGATGCTCAAGATTCCGGTACCGAAGAACATCCAAATATCCTTAAAGGATATTTTTGCCCTATCGCGTGCAAAAAGCAGAATATATATCCAGATAAGTACGGCCGCCGATGCCATGCGGAGAAACCCAATCTGTATCGCAGAAAAACCGATAGCGGATAGGTGCTTTGTAAAGAATCCTATGAAGCCCCAGCAGGCTCCAGCTGTCACGACAAGAACCGGAGCTGTGTATTTTTTTCTCTGTCTTGTTTTCATCGGGTTACTTCCAGTCATTTCTTATATAAAGATAATATTATAAGAAAGTGTAAAACTCAACAGTCATGATGACTTTTCTCGTCAAGTTTAATCAAAACATAAAAAATAACCGGCGCAAATGCGTCGGTTATTCATTATAATCCGGATTTTAATAGTTTTCAGCCTTTATTTCAAAGTATGAGCGGGGATGTGAACATACAGGGCAGACCTCGGGAGCGTCCGTGCCATATTCGAGATGACCACAGTTGCGGCAATACCAAACCTTGACGTTGGAGCGTTTGAAAACCTCGCCGTTCTGAATATTCTCGGCAAGCTTGACATAGCGCTCTTCATGGGTCTTTTCGATCTTTGCGACTTCCGCAAACTGATCTGCCAGAGCAAAGAAGCCCTCTTCTCTTGCGGTCTCAGACATTTCCTTGTACATATCTGTCCACTCGTAATGCTCGCCCTCGGCCGCGGCGATAAGGTTTTCGGGTGTTTTGCCGAGCTCACCCAGAGCCTTGAACCAGAGCTTTGCGTGTTCCTTTTCGTTGCCGGCGGTTTCTTCAAAAATCTCTGCTATTTGCTCATAGCCGTCTTTTCGTGCTTGACCTGCGAAATAAGTATACTTGTTGCGGGCCTGACTTTCGCCTGCAAACGCTTTCCAAAGATTTGCCTCTGTTTTGCTGCCTTTGAGTTCCATTGTATAGCCTCCTTAAATTTTATAGAAATTATTTATTTACTGAACAGTGGGCGCAGGTCCCATCGAAAAACAATTCATGCTGTTTGACGGTGTGACCGGACGCCTTTTCGGCCTGTTTGTCAAGCGAGGAGTCATAGCACATTCCGGCGAGATCATAGACATTTCCGCAGACATGGCACAGGAAATGTGCGTGTGGTGCCGTGTTCGCGTCATAGCGCTCTATCGGAAAGGGCAGGCGCTGAACGTTTCCCTCCTCCACAAGCTGATTTAAATTGCGGTAAACAGTGCCCAGAGACAAGGCCGGATTCTCCGGCTTGAGCCAGCTATATACCGTTTCGGCAGTGGGATGCTCGGTTGTGTTGCGTACAGCCTCATATATGAGCTCCCGCTGTTTTGAAAATCGCTTGATTGCCATTATAGCCTCCATAATCAGTAACAGTAATCATTACTAATTATAGTATATCATGGCTTTTATAAAATGCAATACTTTTTTTATTATTGGTATCGAAAAAAATGCTGCCCAGACTCTGATAACTTTATGCCCCTTCGGCTGTCTTCCGGTAGATATATATATCGAAGGAAATCTCCGTCTCTAGCCGTTCCAACTTTTCGAGCCGAGCTGAGCCTTCCTTTGGAGTTTTCCAGAAATAAGGCGTCATGGTGAAAAGGTCGCTAATTGTCTGCCTATCCGGCAGGGCTATACTTCCATCGACCGTCACCGTTTTTATTAGCTCAAAGCCCTCGTAATCCGCACTTACTCTCTCATTTTCATAGGGCTTGTCGTAAACTGCGCATTTGAGCTCCCAAAGGTGGCGCGGAGCCGGAACGACATAAACGAAGATCCCGCCCGTCTTCAGTACGCGAAGAAATTCGGAAACGCAAAGCGGAGAAAAGCAGTTGAGTATAAAGTCCGCGCACTCGTCCGCCAGCGGCAGATGATAGGCAGAAGCGACTGCAAATTCGGCACTCTTAAGACGTTTTGCGGCAAGGCGCACTGCTTCCTTCGAAATATCGATGCCCGCAACAAGTGGGGCTTTCCCTTCGTTTTCAAAAGCGTGATAAATGCCTTCGGTGTACCAGCCTTCGCCGCAGCCGGAATCAAGTATCACGGGTTTGTCGGGTGCCAGTTCGAGCGCAAGCGCAGCCAGCGTCTGGCGGAGCGGCTCATAATACCCGCCGGAAAGAAATCGGTTTCTCGCCCGCACCATGTTTTTGTCGTCACCCGGGAGCTTCGAGTGCTTTCGGTTCGCGGGAAGCAGGTGGACATAGCCCTCGGACGCGAGGTCGAAGCCGTGTCCCTCGGAGCATACGTAGCCTTTTTCGCCTTTTTCAAGTTTTCCGCCGCAAATCGGGCAAATAAAAAGGCTCATTTCGCCACCTCAATTTCGTTTGTGTTCATGTAAAGCCTGCCCTGCCAGGTGTTCCTTTCCGTCAGAAGCTTATCTATTGTTCCCAGAACGCGTATCTTGTCGCGGCTCCAGAGAGGGGTTATGAGGGTTCTTCTGTCGCCGTCACCTGTCAGGCGTTCAATCGTAGTTTCCGGCGGAAGAAGCTCGAGCTGGTACACAACCGTGTCGGTATAGTCCGCGAGGCTCATCGGAACGTATTCGTCCCGTTCAAACATTTCAAAAAGGCGAGTGCCGCTTATAACGTGTAGAAGATGGATTTTCACGCCGTCGGGTCTCATTTTTCCCAATACTCGCGCAGTTTCGACCATCATGTCCTCGGTTTCTTCGGGTAGCCCGTTGATGATATGGACTGTGACTCTGATGCCGCGGCTTTTAAGGGCGTAATAACCCGTGCAAAAGTCCTCAAAGCTGTGGCAGCGGTTTATCCTTTCGGCTGTTTCGTCGAAAACCGTCTGGAGCCCCAACTCAACGGTCAAACGCGTCCGCGTGCTCAACTCGGCTAGATAATCAAGCACATCAGGTGACAGGCAGTCTGCGCGTGTCGCGAGGGAGATTCCGTAGATACCTTCGTGGGACAGCGCGGTTTCGAACATTTCGCGTAGCTTCGTAAGCGGGGCGTATGTGTTCGAATGCGCCTGAAAATAGGCGACGGCCATCGCGTCGGGCACTTTTGCACGGATTCTTTCAAGCTCATCCGTGAGTTGCTTGTCTATCGGTACTTTAGGCGACGCCGTAAAATATCCGCTGCCGCCGTCGCAGAATATACAGCCGCCAACGCCTTTAGCTCCGTCGATGTTTGGGCAGCTGAGTCCCGCATCGACAGCCGCTTTATAGATCTTCAAGCCCTGCCGACTATTCTCATAGGCAAGGCTTCTGTATCGCTTGTTGTCATTTGAATAGGGAAAAGGATTCATTTATATGAACCTCCGCCGAGTCTTAAGTCCTATTAAGGTTATTATACCTTTATAAAATGCGATATTCAACCGTATCGAGACCTTGCATCGGTGCTTTTGTTGTGCTATCCTTGTTTAAAATCGATCTCGCAAAGGAAAAAGAAAAAGAATGGACGTTGAAACAGGCAGACCCAAAGACACGGAAGGACGCATCGCTTCGGAGCTACGCAGCTATGACCTTCTGGAGCGTCTGCAGATTGAATATACACGCGTGGACCACGAAAAAGCTGAGACTATGGAAGTCTGCCTCGAGCGGGCATCGGTTCTGGGTACGCGCATATGCAAAAACCTATTTTTATGCAACAGGCAGGAAACCGTCTTCTATCTTCTTGCAATGCCTGCGGACAAGCAGTTTCACACCTCGGTCGTTTCGTCCCAATTAGGCGTTGCCCGTCTGCACTTTGCCGATGAAAAGCACATGGAGCAGTTTTTGGATATACGTCCCGGAAGCGTCAGCGTCATGGGGCTTATAAACGACAAGGAAAACAATGTCCGGCTTCTGATTGACAGAGATATTTTAAAACAGGAATATTTCGCCTGCCATCCGTGCATAAATACCAGCAGCCTGAAGTTCCGAACGTCGGAGCTTTTTGAAAAGCTGCTGCCCGCGACGGGGCACGAGCCGACGCTCATTGATTTATAAATGCCATGTTAAGGGGATGTCCATGGAGAAAAAGAAAAAGCACCGGCTACTTGTTCTCACCTGTGTAATAGTCCTGCTGGCTGCTTTCGCATTAAGTCCCGTTTTCCCCTATGTCCGCAGTCTTGCGGTGATGAAAGTTTACAGCCCTTACTGCGCAAAAAACAGTATTATGGAGGAGCAAAACATCGAGCTTGAGATACCTTCCGGCGACGGCTGGTACCCCTTCGTTATGACCTATGAGGCAGATAAAGATTTTTCCGCTTACATCGGGCTTCCGGGCACGAAGCTCACGATACTGTATAATTTCCCTGCTTTTTCACTGAAGAATGGCTGCAGCAGGTTTTTCGACGAGGACTCCTCCTATTACAGCAGCTTCTACGGAGCATATCTTGTGCGCCGCGCAGACAGTGAGCCCTTTGGCTTTTCGCCTGATATGCGTAAGCCGGACGAAAAGGCTATTTCGGACATCGCGAAGTTTGATTTTTTCACGCTCGTGCTGGATGATTTTGGCTTAAGCTCAAATGAGCAGGTTTTCGAAGACTCGGCTGCCTACGCGAAGACGAACGTGTCTTTTCTAGGATATGACGGCTGGACTCGAATTTCATCAGACTTGACCGTCAACGGTGTAAACCACGAAAAGAAGGGCTTTGTTTCATCCTATCTCCAGTACGGCTCGCCGAATTTTCCCGTTTCCTTGGACTTCGCTCCTGTGAAAATGAAGAGCCTCGTCTATGCAAGGTATTTCCCCGAATGGGACACCGCAGTGTATTTCTATGTGATGTCTCCCTCCGAGGAGGTCTGCGAAAACTGCGTGCAGACAATTTTGTCTCGAAGCACTTTAAAAAATGAGGAATAAGAAATTCGCCTGAAAAAACATAAACACCGCCGGATATAAATCCGGCGGCGCATTTTTTTGTAAGTTCATCCGTAAACCAGTGTGTCACTGTCAAAGGTTCGGGGATCGCTGCAGGTCTTGAGATAGCTGTCCGAAACCCAGAACCAGTCCTCATCGCAGTAGTTAGCTCTGTCTGGGATGGGGTCGGCCCAGGTCGGGTCTATGTTATAGTACACTCCATCCGAGTATATCCTGTTCCACGCATGCCCGACGCCGTCCGCATCCCCTGTCATGCTCTCCATTCTGACTCCGGCAAGGTTGCAGAGATAGGCATACATGGCTGCATAGCCCTGACAGACGGCGGAGCCCTTCACGGCGGCATCATAGCCCGAATATTGGGTAGAGCTAGTGTCATACTTAGTATGGTAAGCCGTATAGACATATAGGACATGCGCTTTTTCCTTGTCCGTCATGCCGCTATTCAAAGAGCCGTCACTGTAAAGCGAGGTCACAATCTGCTCGCAGGTGCTTTCAAACATAGATATTTCACTTGCGATTTCAGAATTTGACGAGCCTTCGCTGCTTGAAAGCTCAAGCGTAAATGTCGGGTTCGTGTAGCTTCCGCCTATAACCATGTAACTGATTCCAACTTCCCATCGATTGAGGAAAGAAGCATACTCCATGTAGTCGAATATAGCAAAGTAGTAGGCGTCCAGTACATCGTTAAGGTATTTATCAATCTGCGCCTTTGTAAATGTACCCTTCATCTGGAAAGAATCTTTAAATTTCACGTTAACCAGCATATAGTCCCACGCCTGCACATAGTCGTCATATGTTTTGAAGGACATAGGTCTCGAAATGCTATAGTGGCTCCTGTTCAATACTATCCAGCTAGGCTTTGAAACCTTTGTACTAAGGCGGTACAGCATTATGCAGGTATCGCAGCGTTTAACGTTTGCTTCGCCCCCAAATGAGACTGTGCCGTCTGCCGCGGGAACACCCTTGACGACGCCGTAGTCATAAAGCGTGTTTGCTGTTTTCGAATCAGTATCCGAAAAGGCATCCGTATTTGTATCGGTCGACAGCTTATATACCGTGACTATGTAGGAACTTATCTGCGCCCTCGTCGCGTATGCATTCGGGTCGGTGCCGGAGGCTATGATGCCGTTATCCGTGGCCCACGCCCACACATCCGAATACCACGGGTCGGTCTTTCCGGAGTAGGCCGAATAGCTCACACCAGCCATCGAGCAGACAAGCTTCAACGCCTCGCAATTCTTAACGGAGTTCTGAGGAAGGAATCTTCCGTCCCCATAGCCGTTTATCACACCCTGCGAATACATTTCGTTAACTTCGTTGTAGAAATAGTCCGTTTCCGAAATGTCGCTAAAGGAGGCTGCTTCAGCCGTTGTAAAGGGTACAAGGCTGACGATTAGCGCAAACATTAGGATCGCGCTTAAGAGCCTAATTCGGGTTTTTCCTTTTTGCATAGCGCCTCCTGTCAACGTGGGGTTCTAAATTTAGCCAATGACTTATATGCTATTGTACCATTATAGGGTAGCGACGCCGATAAATCCAGCTTTTTAGCTATGGAGATGCCGTATAATAATGCTTTTGTCAAAATCACAAAATTCGCCTCCGGACTTCGTCAATTTACCTGTGTTGAAAATCGCCTCTTTACCCTAATAAAGCGACAATTTTTTATACAAATTCACTTTTTTACGAATATCGGCGAAATTGCGCTTTCCCAATCGAATAAGTGTGTTATTATGACTTTATAGTGTTTTTCCATTATTATGTAAGGAGTGAATGGTTTGAATCACGAATTTAATGTGAACAGCGCGTTTCTGTTTGTAGCCGTCAGCATCATTTTACTTTTGGTCATGGCGCAGGCGATTTTCTTCCTCGTCCGTGCATGGCGGCAGGCCAAAAAGCTTGGAATTGATACCGCAAAGCTAAAAAGCGTTGTTAAGTCCAGCGCAATCTTCACCATCGTTCCGGCTTTTTCAATTTTAATCGGCGTAATCGCACTTTCGAAAAAGCTGGGGCTTCCGTTACCGTGGCTTCGCCTATCAGTTATTGGTGCGCTCACCTATGAGACCGCAGCGGCGGAAGCTGCAGCAAGCGCCGTCGGCACAAGCATTGGCGACACTTCTACGCTTTTAAATGCAAGCCAATTTTCAACTATAGCCTGGGTAATGACACTGGGTATCATGGCTGGCGTCATACTTACTCCCATCATTTGCCGCAGACTCTTGAACGGTGTTGACACGCTTGAAAAGCGAGACAAACGCTGGGGTGAAATACTCATGTCCGCTCTTTTCATGGGCATGATCTCCGCCTTCCTCGGCATGATTTTCGGCAAGGTCAACTTAGGCCTCGCAGGCTGGATACCTGTTTTCGTAATGCTCGCGTCAATGGTAATCATGCTCATCTGCGCGGTGCTAATAAAAAAACTCAAGCTCAAGTGGGTTGAGGATTACGCTCTGCCGATTTCCATGATCGGTGCAATGGCTCTTGCAATCCCAATTACAAACGCCGTGAATTCGGCTGTCAGATAAGGAGGGAAAACATGAAAACACGAAATATGACTTACGACGACGGAACCCATTACTGGGGACGTATATGGATGTGGGGCATGGGCGTAGTGCTTCTTTTATTCCCCACCGCAATCTGCCTTTACTTTAACGCCTGGCCGGAGGCTAACGGTTTTCTGAAAGGGCTTCTAGCAATTGCCCCAATGTTCTGGGCAGTCGGCACAATCGAGGTTCTAACCTATGTCCCGATGCTCGGTGCAGGCGGAAGCTATCTCGGCTTCATAACGGGAAACCTAACTAACCTTAAGGTTCCCTGTACGATTACAGCTTTAAACAAGGTTGGCGCAAAGCCCGGCACACCCGAGGGTGAGGTTGTCGGAACGATTGCTGTCGCTGTTTCAAGCATAGTTACCACTCTTATCATATTCATAGGCGTCCTGTTAATAGTCCCGCTTACACCGGTTTTGGACAGTCCCTCGCTTAAACCGGCCTTTGATCAGATACTTCCCGCTCTGTTCGGCGGACTCGGCGTTGCGCTCATCGGACAAAACTTGAAGGTTGCGATTGCTCCTATCGTATCGATGGTAATCCTTTTTGTATGCGTACCTTCACTTACTGCCAGCGGAGCGATTTTCGTTCCTGTTGCGGCTGCTATCGCGATTGCCGCCGCCCGTCTTATGTACAAAAAAGGCTGGCTGAAATAAACTGAAAGGGATGTTCTAATGATAGGCTATGCAATCCTTGCTTTACTAATTATACTTATCGCCGTTCTGGTTGTCCGAACCGTCAGATTTAAACCGCATCCGCAGACCGCCGTTCCGCAGACGGAGGTTGAAATTGATTCCGAAAAGGCGGCGCAGGCGCTTTCAGAAATGCTTCGCTGCAAGACCGTGTCTCACGCCGACCCGACGCTTGACGACGACTCGGAATTTCTTAAATTCGAGCTACTGCTGCCTAAGCTTTTCCCACACGTTTTCTGGACCTGCGAATATGAGCGTCTCAATTCCCGAGCGCTTATGCTCCGCTGGAAGGGCAAAACAGATAAGGCTCCCGTCGTGTTCATGTCGCATTTCGACGTTGTCTCTGTAAACGAGGCTGAATGGTCAAAACCGGCGTTTGACGGCATTATCGAAGACGGTGAAATCTGGGGTCGCGGCGCTCTCGACACGAAATCGACCTTGCTCAGCGCCCTTTTTTCCGCTGAAACACGCATGACGGAAGGCTTTGTGCCCGAACGCGACTTTTATTTCTGCTTCGGCGGAGATGAAGAGGTCGCAGGTAACGGCGCTCCCTCAATTGTTGACGAGCTCGAAAAACGCGGCGTCAAGCCCTGTTTCGTGCTTGACGAGGGCGGCGCGATTGTCGACAACGTATTCCCCGGCGTTAAAAAGAGCTGCGCTCTTATTGGCATCGCCGAAAAGGGTAACTGGAACCTGAGGCTCAAAGCTAATTCAAAGGGCGGACACGCCTCTGCTCCTCCTGCGGATTCCCCGATTGACATTCTTGCCCTCGCCTGCCGAAAAATCCACGATCATCCGTTCAAGTTCCGCATTACTATGCCGGCAGAGCAGATGCTGAATAATCTTGCTCCGTATTCCACGTTCTTGTACCGAATGATTTTTTCAAACCTTTGGCTATTTAAGCCAGTTCTCAATCTGATTACGAAAAAACAGGGCGGAGAACTCAATGCCTTGATGCGTACAACTGTTGCCTTTACGATGGCAGAGGGAAGCCAAGGCGCAAACGTCTTGCCTTCTTCCGCAAGCCTAATTCTGAATCTGCGTTTGCTTGAGGGCGATTCTAAGGCGAGCGCGATGGCACGAATAAAACGGCTCGTCAATAATGACTCCATCGAATACATATCTCTGGTCGGTTCAGAGCCGTCCAAGGTCTCGCCGACCGGTTCTCCGAGCTATCTCGCTCTGGAGCATGCCATTAAGCAGAGCTTTCCGGGTGTTCTTGTCTCGCCCTATCTCATGATTGCCGGAAGCGATTCTCGCCATTATTTGAAAATCTGTGATAATGTTTTCCGCTTTTCAGGGATGTATCTTTCCGGCGAGGAGCGCGAGATGATTCACGGCAAAGACGAGAGGATTCCTGTTGATAAGCTCGTCGACACTATTAAGTTCTACTATCGACTGATCGGAATATTGCAGGATATTTAAAAATATAGCGCATCGGGTTTCCCCGATGCGCTATATTTTTATTTTTTATTGACCACTGTGTCCATGTATTCCGAAATCGCGGTTCTAATTTCCCTTTCGGACTTGTACCGGAAGTCCGTATTGTCGACATCGAGTATGAGCATTGGAATCCCGTATCGCTCCTGCACCGCATCCGCGACCATTTTTGTGGCCGCCCATATGTGCTTGCAGCCACGGTTACCGAGGAAGATGAAAACATCCGGCTCAAAATCGCGGAGCAAATCATCTATTGACGCGAGGAGTTCTGCGCCCGTACCTCCTGCACCGTGCGCCATGGAACCTGACTGTAACCTACGGCACATGAGCTTGATGCAGGCCTCTTTATCCTCGAGTTGCGTAAATTGTTCGCGTGAACCAAAGCAGTAACCGTCCGCAACTGTAACTGCGCCGAAATCTTTTTCAAGCATTTCTGTAATATCGGCACCCTGACGCAGAAAGTTGTGGAGCAGCAGCACCCTGTGCTTTTGGCCGCCCTGACAGGGGCCTTTCCCCGAATCGATCCGCTCCTTGCACAGTTTAAGCTCCGTTTCAAGAAGTTTTTCCATCTGCTCCGTCGGACCAAAGGCGTTCATGAATTCGTTCCAGACCGTCGTATGCGAGGACAGGGGGCATGGACGACTACGGCGCAGCTCCGTGCACTCGTAAAGTAGCTTTGCCGAGCGATTATAGAGCTCCATGCGGTATTTGACTTGCTCCCAATCGAGCTTTTTACCCGATACTTCCTCCATGAAGCTGATAAACAAGTTAAACTGCATCGCAATATAGCGGACGCTCTTTTCGTCCCTTCGGAGAGGGATATCAAAATGAAAGCTTTTAGCCTCTATATATCTGCCGGTTTCGGTACAAGCGGCGCGGGCGGATTCGCAGGCAATCGGAACGGTAACATAGGCATCTGGTTTAAGCCCAAGGTTATTCGAAAGCAGGATGCCAGTATTCGTTTTGTGCAGCGAGCACAGAGAACTGTTCGCGTGCGTTTCGGCTTCGTTTATAAGCTTTGCCGTCAGCGCTTCGTCCTGTGATATGCACGAAGGCAGAAGGTCGAGACAAAGAGGGATGCAGTCGAGCGCATAAAGTATCTCAAGCGGTACAGGGCCATTTGTAAAAATAAGCTTTTTCCCGTTATTGTGGGCGTCGCGAACCGTCTCCCAATAGCCGAGGTCGCTTGGGTGCCCCGGTTCTCCGCAGTCCAAAGCCGATATTTCGCAGATATAGTCGATGATGCTCTTTTCTCCGCTCAAAATTAATTCAGCTCTGCTCAAGTTATCCGCCATCCCGTGTTCCTCCAAAATTTTGTGTTTAAGTATAATAGCTTCAATTTCTTATTATCCTATATCCAGAGAAAATTACAAGTCCTGTTTTTTTGTCGAACAATTTAGATGCCGGCACCATAAAAAACACTTGAATTCCTATAAATCCTATAGTATAATAGGGTCAAAGAAAGGAGGCGATTAGAGTGAAGATAACCACAAAGGGACGGTATGCGCTGCGGATCATGGTTGACCTCGCGCAGCAAACGACCGATGCTTTCATTCCGCTAAAAGAAATTACCGAACGGCAGGAGATTTCTGAAAAATACGGCGAGATGATAATTGGACTTTTGAGCAAAGCCGGAATTGTCTATAGTTCACGCGGAAAAGGCGGCGGCTACAAGCTTTCAAAGCCCGCCGAAAAATTCTCTGTCGGCTCCGTACTCAAAGCGGCTGAGGGCAGCCTTGCTCCAGTCACCTGCCTGGAACTACCCGAAAATATCTGCCCCAATGCCGGACACTGTGAGGCTCTTCCGATGTGGACGGAGCTTGACAGAAGAATTGACGAGTATCTCGAGAGCGTCACAATTTCCGATCTTGTAAAGCAGACCAATGTTTCGAAAAGCTGCTCCTGCATTGAATCGCATAATCTGTGACAAAATATATCTGACTAAGGGAAAAAGTGGTTCGTCGGTATTGACAGGACAATAAACAAATGCTATAATCCTATTAGTCCTATAGGATATACAGATTTATTGCTGTAGGCGGTTACGCAACTCAGCAAAAGGCGAGAAGGATGTGTTGAAAATGGGTATCACAGAGCTTCAGAATGAGATCCTGAGGCTGAAAAAGGAAAAAGATATATGCATCCTGGCCCATGCCTATCAGGCAAGGGAGATAACCGAGATAGCCGATTTTTCCGGCGATTCGTTCGGGCTCAGTGTTGAAGCGTCCAAAGCCCCGCAGAAGACCGTTATCATGTGCGGCGTTCGTTTTATGGCGGAAACAGTGAAAATTCTTTCGCCGGATAAGACAGTTTATCTCGCAAATCCTCTCGCGGGTTGTCCGATGGCAGAGCAGATGGACAAGGATCTCATCGAGCAGGTTAAACAGCAGTACCCCGATTATACAGTTGTCTGCTATATCAACACTTCTACTGAGCTTAAAACGGTCTGCGATGTCTGCGTGACCTCGTCCTCGGCAGTTAAGATTGTCGGCAAACTTCCGAATAAAAACATTCTTTTCATTCCCGACAAGCAGCTTGGCGCATGGGTAGCAAAACAGCTCCCCGAAAAGAACTTTAAACTTTTACAGGGTGGTTGTCCTACGCATCTGCGGGCGGGAATGAGGGAAGTAAGAAAAACGAAAGCCCTACATCCCGAAGCTCTGCTTCTAGTCCATCCCGAGTGCCTTTCCGATGTAACCGAGGCTGCCGACTTTGTGGGCTCCACCACAGCAATCATGAATTATGCGAAAAAATCCGACGCAAAGGAATTTATTATAGGAACTGAACTTGCCATACTTGAGCATCTCCAATACGAATGTCCGAACAAGGACTTCTATCCTCTCTCAATCGACCTTGTCTGCCACAACATGAAGGTCACGACGTTGACCGATGTGTTCAATTGCGTGAAAGGCACAGGCGGAGAAATTATCGAGCTCGACGAGGATACAAGATTAAAAGCAAAACACTGCATCGATCGAATGATCGAATTAGGATAATTAAGAAATTGAAAGGGAGAATCGAAATGATCATTTATGCAGACAATGCGGCTACTACGAAAATGAGTCAGACCGCACTTGACGCAATGCTTCCGTGTTTTACGGAAACCTACGGCAATCCCTCCAGTCCTCACCACATAGGTCAGGAAGCGGCAAAACTGCTAATTGCCGCAAGAAAGACAATTGCTGATCTTATAGGCGCGGAGCCGAGCGAGATAATCTTTACCTCGGGCGGCAGCGAAGCGGACAATCAGGCGATAGTCACCGCGGCGATATTAGGAGCCAAGAAGGGCAAAAAGCACATAATCTCAACCAAAATCGAGCATCACGCCGTCCTCCATACGCTAAAAAAGCTGGAAAAAGAGGGCTATGAGATAACGTTGCTTGACGTGCATGAAAACGGTATCGTAAGGCTCGAGGACCTTGCCGCGGCAATACGCCCCGATACGGCGCTTGTAACCATCATGTATGCAAACAACGAAATCGGAACTATCCAGCCGATAGCCGAAATCGGAGCGCTCTGCAAGGAAAAGGGAGTATTCTTCCATACAGACGCCGTTCAGGCGGCGGGACACCTTCCCATAAACGTAAAAGAACAAAACATCGATATGCTGTCGCTGTCTGCACATAAGTTCCACGGTCCCAAGGGCGCAGGCGTCCTGTTTGTCAGGAGAGGTATTCCGATAACCGCAATCATCGAGGGCGGCGCTCAGGAGCGCGGAAAGCGCGCCGGAACCGAAAATATGCCCGCAATCGTCGGCATGGCGGCGGCTTTAAAAGAAGCCTACGATAATATGTCCGTAAATATGCCGAAGGTTCAGGTACTTCGAGACAAGCTCATCGACGGACTTCTTAAGCTCGACGAAGTCATTTTGAACGGTGACAGAGAAAAGAGACTGCCGGGCAACGTGAATGTTTCCGTTAAGGGCATCGAAGGCGAAAGCCTTCTGATGATGCTCGATATGCAGGGCATTTGCGCCTCCTCTGGCTCAGCGTGCACTTCGGGCTCTCTTGATCCGAGCCATGTCCTGCTTGCTATCGGGCTTATTCACGAGGTCGCGCACGGTTCTCTGCGCTTAAGTCTCTGTGAATATAACACGGAAGAAGAAATCGATTACATTTTAGAAAAACTGCCTCCGATTGTGGAAAGACTCAGAAATATGTCCCCTGTTTGGAAAAAGATGAAGGAGGTAAAATAACCATGTTATACAGTGAAAAAGTAATGGACCACTTTTCAAATCCGCGCAATGTCGGCGAAATTGAAAACGCGGACGGGATAGGTGAAGTCGGAAACGCAAAATGCGGCGATATAATGAAGATTTACCTCAAAATTGACGACGGCGTCATCACCGACGCGAAGTTCAACACCTTCGGATGCGGTGCCGCAATTGCGACGAGCTCCATGGCAACCGAGATGATAAAGGGCAAAACCATTGACGAGGCTCTCAAGCTTACGAACAAGGCTGTCGCCGAGGCACTCGACGGGCTGCCCCCTGTTAAGATGCATTGCAGCGTCCTTGCGGAGGAAGGCGTAAGAACCGCGATGCTTGATTATTACACCAAGCGCGGCGAAACCATGCCCGAAGAATACAGACCAAAATGCGACGGCGACTGCTCAGAATGCGAATAATTTGTGTGTAACTCCCCCTTATGTGCCCGCAGAGGTAATTCCCGTTTTTCCTCTGCGGGCAGAAATCTTTTGCTAACCCCCGGGGAGGGTTGAAAATATTGAGATTTAGTCTTATAATATCTTTAGACAGTTATAATTTTAAGTTTTAATTTCAGGAGGAATTTTTATATGCATGACGATCACACTCACATTCACGAGCATGAGCATACACACGAGCATTGCAGCTGTGGTGAAGAACATAAAGCTCCTTCGGCGGACGAAAACCTTGCCCTTTTGAACTATATGCTCGAGCATAACCGTCACCACGGCGAGGATTTGCATGAGCTTTACCACTCTCTTGAGAGCGCAGGAAAAGCCGGAGAGGCAAAGCTAGTCGCAGAAGCGCTACACTATTATGACCACGGCAACGAAAAGCTCGCCGAGGCACTCAAGCTCCTAGGAGGTAAATAAAATGTGTCTTTCAACAGCATATGACGTCGGCGGCGGCAGTGAAAAATTCATCACTGACAGAATAACGAATGTTAACGTCGAGGGGGACACGGTCAGACTCACGACACTTCTGGGCACGCAGACCGTAATCGAAGGTTTACTTAAGAGTATCGACCTCAACAGAAATGTAATTTTTATTGAGGGGAAACAGTGAATTTTTCTAGTTTTCTTTCAATAATCTTGCCGTTTTTCAGTCTATAGAACAAACCTGATTTCATTTTTCGGAAAAAGCCTTGACAAATTCGGGCGGGTAACTTATTATTTCCTCAAGCAAGGGCGCTGTAAAGAGATTTACAGCGCCTATTTTTATCAAAAATGTTCATAAACAAAATTTTCGAAAAACAAAATAGCGCTACAGGTGCATATATTGATATATATCGCACTTGTATATGACAAAGGGGTCAAATCGAGCAGCCGGAATTGCGGCTGTCGGTTAGACCCCGTTTTTATTAATTAAAAGGAGGTTCCAGTATGAAGAATCAGGCATCCTCACCGTATGTGGGAAAAGAAAAGGTCATCCCGATCATAACGCTCTTTATCGTGTCAATCGTAATTATTCTCCTCGGCACAGCTTTCAGCGTTTACAGTTTGGTTAACGGCATCACTATTCCCGTACTTTCAAATCAAATCCCGGGAGCTGTTTTCGGGGCGGTAATAGTCTTCCTTGGAATAAGGTATCTAATTTCCGTCAGGAGACTCAAGGCAGAGGTTTATAAACAGACTTCAACCTTCTCATGGAGCAATTTCAAAAAGGAAAAGAAAGCTAAGTCATAGTCGAAAACAAATAGCAATTTGTTCATTATATTAAAGATGGGGTGTAGAAAAATGAAAGTATTCAAAAAGATGTTTGGCGTACTGCTCATTGTAATGCTGGTCGCGTCCCTTTTCGCGATCACTGCATGCGCTGAAGGAGCCGACCCGACCGGTGCGTCCTATGTTGCGTTGACAGGCAACGAAACTCTTCAGGACGTCGCAACTGTGGCAAACAAAGCGTACTTCGGTGCGAACTTCACATGGATTATGATTTGCGCGTTCATGGTCTTCTTCTTCCAGTGCGGCTTTGCAATGGTTGAATGCGGCTTCTGCCGCGGAAAGAATGCCGCACATACGATGACGATGAACTTCATGGTCTTCCTCGTCGGCGCTGTCGGCTATTTTCTCGTTGGCTTTGCTATACAGATGGGCGGCTCCGGCGGAGCAATAGGTCTAGGCAGCGGAGGCTCCGCGCTCAATACTATGCTCTCAATACCGGGTCTCGGCGGAATCATGGGCTACAAAGGCTTTGCACTAAGCGGTACTTATGACGCCGGTATCTATGCGCTCTTCTTCTTCCAGATGGTGTTTATGGACACGACCGTCACGATTCCAACCGGCGCAATGGCAGAACGTGTAAAGTATTCCGCAGTCGTAATCACATCGTTCTTTATTTCGATGTTCCTGTATCCGCTCTTTGCTAACTGGGTATGGGGCGGCGGCTGGCTTGCAACTCTCGGCACAAAATTCGGCTTAGGCCACGGCGTTGTTGACTTCGCAGGCTCCGCAGTTGTCCACTCCATGGGCGGTATGCTTGCACTGGCCGGAGCCATCGTACTGGGACCCAGAATCGGCAAGTTTAAAAGGGACGGCACAGCAAGAGCCTTCCCCGGTCACAACATTCCAATGGCTATAATCGGTACTATCATACTGTTCTTCTGCTGGTTCTCGTTCAACGCGGGCTCCACGCTGAACGCATCTGACTTCAGGCTCGCAGTTGTCGCGACCAACACAATGATAGCAGGTGCTGTCGGCGGTCTTGTCGCAATGTTCTATATGTGGGCAAAGTTCGGCAAGCCCGATCCCTCCATGACGGCAAACGGAACTCTGGCAGGTCTTGTCGCTATCACGGCTCCCTGTGCATTCGTAAACGGCATCTCTGCAGCCATCATCGGTATAGTAGCCGCAATTCTTGTCTGCCTTGCTGTTCCCTTCTTCGAGAACAAGTTCAAGCTCGACGACCCCGTCGGCGCAATCTCTGTCCACGGTGTAAACGGTTTCTGGGGCATGCTCGCTTTGGGACTTTTTGCAGATGGCAAATATGGCGATGGCATAAACGGCGTAGCCGGAGGTGTTACCGGCCTGTTCTACGGCGACGCTTCCCAACTCGTGGCCCAGCTTATCTGCTTAGCCGTCCTTGTCGTCTATGGCTTCGGCGTATCGTTCATATTCTACAAGCTTCTTGATAAGGTTTGGGGTCTTCGACTTGCTCCCGAAGATGAGCTTGAAGGTCTTGATATTCCAGAAATGGGTGTTCTGGCATATCCTGACCAGCAGCTTATCAGAGGCGATCTTGACTTTGATTCCGCCGACAATGCGCCCATCAAGCAGCTCGCGAGATTCGGTTACAACACTCCGAAAAAGGTTTCCGTTCCAGCCTCTCCAACGGTTAGCATCGATAAGGCTGTCCCTGTTGAGCTCGTCTCCAGGCCCGCAACCGCCGTTGCTTCCGACATTAAGATTACTAAGATAGAAATCATAATCAAGCAGAGCAGGTTCGAAGCTCTCAAGCTTGCAATGAATGAAATCGGCGTCACCGGCATGACCGTCACTCAGGTTCTCGGCTGCGGTATGCAAAAGGGCAAAACCGAGTTCTATCGCGGCATTGAGACCGAGGTCAATCTCCTGCCCAAGGTACAGGTCGAAATCGTTGTTGCTAAGGTTCCTGTCAGAACAGTCATCGAAACTGCGAAAAACGTGCTCTATACCGGTAACATCGGCGACGGCAAAATCTTCGTCTATGATGTCGAAAATGTCGTAAAGGTTCGCACCGGCGAAGAAGGTTATGACGCTCTGCAGGACGTAGAATAATTACTTAATCATTGTTTTCCTTTACTAAATAATCGCATAGCCCGGGCGGTAGCGGTCAACTCCAACTGCTACCGCCCAATTATACGTTCAAAGCATCCCGCCTAAAGGTGGGATGCTTCATTTTTTTATCCTTGCTATGTCTTTGCGCATAAAATATGCAAGGGGAGGTGATGTGCTATCGGAGAATTCAACTGCATTCCCAGCGCTCAGCTCGTCTACATAGCCTCGACGATTGCCATCGCCATCGCAGCGGAGGTTCCCGATAATGATGATCTGAATGTGCTCTCCAATCTTGTCTCGGCGATCGGCAGTAATCTTTCTTTAATAGCTTCTCAACGGGAAATTTGCTGTCCTGAAAACGGTTCATAGTTCGACAATCTTTGTGGCGATATTCTGGCAGAACGCTTTGTCGTGCTCGACAAAAATGAGTGTCGGTTTGTATTCGAGTAGTAGCTTTTCAATCTGCATACGCGAAATTACGTCGATGAAATTGAGCGGTTCGTCCCATACATAGAGGTGCGCGCGCTGGGAGAGGCTTCCGGCGATGAGCACCTTTTTCTTTTGCCCGCCCGAGAAATCCGCCATGTCCTTATCAAACTGCGTCCTTGAAAAATCAAGCTTGCGGAGCATCGCTCGAAAAAGGCTTTCGTCAAGCCCATGCTCATGAGCATAGTCGGAAAGGCCGCCGTAAAGATGCGCCGTTTCCTGCGATACATAGGAAATTATCAGTTGACTGCCCCTATATTGCTCACCTGTATAGCCAAGGGACTCGCCGTTTATCAGCTTCAGGAGGCTTGATTTCCCGCTCCCGTTTTTGCCAACGAGGGCAATTCTATCACCCTGCTTGACTTCAAAGCTTACGCCCTCGCAGGCAGTTCTCTCTCCATAAGAAATGCTGACATTTCGAAGCTCAATGAGCCTTTCTGAGTGATATTTCAGCGTGATGAGTCTGAGCTCGTCGCTATCTTCAAGGTTTTTCAGGAGCTTCGATTTCTCTTCAACGGCTGACGCTTGACGTTCCTCGATGGACTTTGCTCTTGACATCATCTTCTTTGCCTTTGCTCCCTGCACGGGTCTTCGGCCGATGTTCTTTTCAGTGCTTTTAGGGTCGAAGCCGATTTTTCGCTTTTCTGCCGACGCCGACCATTCGGCCTTTTCTCTTGCCGTTTCGGTAAGCCTTTTGACTTCCTTTTTGAGCCTTTCGTTTTCCGCAATCTCAAAGCCGTCCTGCAGCTCTTTGTTGTGCCACCACGACGAGAAATTACCCTTCTGTATCTCAATGTCAGTTTTGTTAATCGACATTATATGGTCGACACAGCCATCGAGAAACGCCCTGTCGTGCGAAACGAGTATGAAGCCGCTCTTGGAGTTCAGGTAGCGGCTCACGGTCTCTCGCGCCGTAATGTCGAGATGGTTTGTCGGTTCGTCGATAAGAAGAAAGCTGTTTTCGTGGAGGAACAGTGCCGCGAGCAGCACCTTCGTTTGTTCGCCGTTAGAGAGTGTCGAAAACGGGCGATAAAGCACATCCTCCGCAACCTCTAGCAGATTCAGCTCACGCATGAGCCGCCAGTTTTCAAAATCCCCGAGTATCTCGCTTATCACGTCCATCGTATCAGTTGCTCTGTCTTCAATCTCAAACGGAAAATACTCAAAGTCAACATTCGCGGAGATTGTGCCCTGATATGGGTATTTTCCCATAATCAGCTTCAAAAATGTCGTTTTTCCCCTTCCGTTTCGCCCCGTAAAACCGAGCTTCCAGTCGGTATCAATGCGAAAGCTCACGTTTTCAAATATATTGTCATAGCTGCCCTCATAGGCAAAGCTAAGGTTTTTTACATCTATCATAGACATGAATTTATCCTCCCATAATATAATATGAGCTGCAGGAAAGGCCTTCCCGCAGCTCATAGCACCCTGCGCGCATATGCGCAGGGAGAGGATAAGTCAGGGAAAAACGCGTCAGCTTTCCTGCAAAGGCAGAACTAAACAAAACGGTGAAGCGTATCACCGCGAAAAGTTCCGTAATGCTCTTAAAATAGCAGGATTAGTTGCGCATCTTCCCAACTCCAAATCAAATTTTCTTTATGATAGCACAAGTAAGAGGCTTTTTCAAGTGCCGTCCGGCATTTCATCAAAGGATATGAATATCCCGCTTAGCCTGCCGTGCGGCAGCGCCGCTTCGATACGGGGATATAGCTCCTCCGCCGTCTTACGCAGGTAACGCAATGACGAATCATCGCTCATTTTCAGCTCGCTGCTGACTCTTATAGCAGCTTCACTCAGTGCTTTTTTCGCCGGCGTAACCGAAAGCGGTTCGAAGAGCTTTGAAAGGAGCTCCCCCTCCGAAGCTGTAATATTAAGCGTACTGACGTCCTCCTGCAATAGCGCAAGCCCGATGGCGTTTGCGGCAAGGGGCGCGTATAGGTTAATAAGCAGCCCCCTGTAATCGGAACAGTAGCTGAGGAGCAGTCTCTCAGCCTTATTTTTTTCAAATCTTCTTACAAAGTCGTTCTCGATTATAATACGTCCAAGATAATCATTGATGTATTCGATGCCCTGCATGCTCTCCTTAACAGGATTGCAGAGCTGATAATCTATATCGCAGGGAATTTGGTGGGCGAAAAAGCGATAATCGTAATGCTTGAAAAAGCCGCCGATGTCTTTGAGCGTGTCACTATAAGAAATGTTCTCAATTTCAGGCGCTGTCAGACAGGCTTTGTTATAAAGCAATTTCCCAAGCTCAATCTTTTCTTCGCAGACCGCTTGCCCCAGCTTTAAAAGCTCCTCAAGGTCGGCCTCTACAAAAGACTTTTTTGTGTTTCCGCTTTTCTTCAGATAAAGATCAAGACAGAAACTGATGGACTGCAATAGCTCCTGCGCGATTTCGATTCTTACGGAGCTGCTGTCGCCCATTGTGTAAAGCTCTGTGCGTCTTGCAAGAAGGTTCCAGAGCTTAGATTGGATAATTCTTTCGTCCTCTTCGGTCAGTGGGCCCGAAAGACCCGCCCTTGATAAGCTAAGCTCGTTTTCTGACATAATGCTCCTTAGTCCATATTTCCGTTTCCGTCATCGACATCTTCAATTTCAGTAAAGCTGTTGTGCGCAGAGCGACACAGCTCTTCAAGGGATGTTCCGGTGAGGTATTCAATCGAACCCTGCGCTTTGCCGTCAAAGGTATCTTTCATATGCTCAATTAGCTCATCGTCTGAAATTCTGTCGTCGGATTCGTTTTTGAAGTAATAAAATGCGTCCTGCAGTTCCAGAATAGTCTCCTCATAGTTCAAATTATGAATATACGGCGAGTCGCAGAAAGCGTAGACGAGTTTTTTGAGGATTCCGGCTCCGAACTCGATCCGACCCGAGTCCCTAAGGGTTTCAAAACGCTTTTGGACAAGATTCTGTATTTGATTATCGGACAAAACCAACCCGTATTTTACGCTGAATTCGTTGCAATCGGAAAGTTCCTTAACTTCTGCAAGCATCTGCGTCTTGACAGGTTCAAGAGAAAAATCTTTTTCCATTAACATCACCTCACATTAGAGTATGTCCCCAAATAAGATTGAATACAAGACTTGTAATTTCTCTAAATTTGTGGTAATATAAAAACGTAAATTAAGAGAAAAATTCGTGTTCAACGGGTTTTTCTCTTCTTTTTTTATGTTGGTCACGAAATTTTTTGTGATATACTATTGACATTTACGTAACGTAATAGTCTATCCTCGAATTTGGGAGGTTGAAGAATGGAATACACCGTTAATAAACTCGCCAAGCTGTCAGGCGTCACAACCCGTACCTTGCGGTATTATGATGAGATTGGTTTGCTCAAACCCGAAAGAATAAGCAGCAATGGATACCGCATTTACGGTCAAGCGCAGGTTGACGCTCTCCAGCAAATCCTGTTTTACCGTGAACTCGGCTGTGGACTTGATGAGATTAAAACAATAATCAATTCAAAAGTTTTTGACATAAGCTGCGCGCTCCGGAGCCACCTTGCCTCCCTGTTGGAAAGAAAAACACAGATTGAAATCCTAATTGAAAACGTAAGGAAATCAATCGGAACACTGGAAGGAGAAACTATTATGACAGACAAGGAAAAATTTGAGGGATTTAAGAAAAATCTTATTTCCGACAATGAAAACGCCTACGGCAAAGAGGTCAGAGAAAAATACGGAAACGATACCGTTGACGCCTCGAATGCAAAGCTCGCCGGCATGAGCGAGGAGCAGTGGAAAATGCAGAAGGAGCTTGAGGAAAAATTCAGCGAAACGCTGAAAAACGCAATAAAGACCGGCGACCCAGCCGGAGAGCTTTCCCAGCGAGCCTGTGATGAGCATAGGCAGTGGCTCTGTATGTTCTGGAAGGACGGCGCTTACAGCAAGGAGACCCATCGCGGTTTAGCTGAAATGTATGTTGCAGACGAGCGCTTCAAAGCCTACTACGAAAAGATTGCGCCTGGTGCCGCGGAATTCTTTAAAAAAGCAATTGACATCTATTGCGGCTAATTAAAACTTCTCACAAAAACGCAGGTAACGGCGAGCGCCGTCACCTGCGTTTATTTATGGAAAGACATCAAAACTTGAGGCTCTCCGCCCATGCGGTCGCCCTCTTCGTGACCGCTTCTTTGTCCTGCTTTTGCGGTTCTGTGAAATTAATATCCCCGACGATTTCGTTGCCGACAAGCGCTTTTCTTAAATTTACAAGGCATTTTTCAACGTCTGGGCCGCCGCTGCACACAAGCAGAGCAACTTTTTTGCCTGCAAACTTATGCTTTTGTATAAGCGTATTTATCGGAGATGCATAGGTCGAAGCCCAGACTGGGGTCCCGAGTACGATATTGTCGTAAGAGCTGAGATCGATGTTCGTGTTTTTTAATTTCGGCGTAGCTTTGCGGACTGCGCTCATGCCGCCCATAAAAAACTTTGCAAAACCTTTAGTCGGAAAAGGCTTTTCGGTCTCCAGTTTCAGAATATCCGCCCCAAGCTTTGTCGCGACGATTCCTGCAACAAGCTCCGTATATCCCTCCAGTGAATAGAATGCTACCAAGGTTTTCATTGTTATATTCTCCTTTCCCTGAATAAATAATTCTTTAGTAATACGATAAAGCAAAGCTCTTGATTAGTCAACCAAAACAGCGTAACTATTTTCCAATTGTTTCGGGTGTTCTTGAAAGCGTGGGCAATAATGTATATAATTAGGAAAACCTTAATATTTCCTCCGTAAATAAATCACAATTGAGCGTATCGGCTATGGTAGAATAGCATGAATAAAGTCCGCCTAAAAGGAGTTTACGGTATGATTAGCAGTATCCTTGTCGTTGACGACGAGCGAGAAATCGCCGATTTGGTCGAGGTCTATCTGAAAAACGAGAATTTTGAGGTCTGGAAATGCTATTCGGCAAAAGAAGCCCTAAAATGCATTGAGGAGACAACTTTTGACCTTGCCATTCTGGATGTGATGCTTCCGGACGGCAACGGTCTGCAGATTTGCCGGACTATACGGGAGAAATACACCTTTCCTATTATCATGCTAACCGCCAAGGAGGAGGAAACCGACAAGATTACGGGTCTGACTCTCGGTGCGGACGATTATATCACGAAGCCCTTCCAGCCTCTGGAGCTGGTTGCCAGAGTTAAGGCCCAGCTTCGCAGATACAAGAAATATAATGCTGCCCCTTTGCAGGAGGAAGGGCTTATAATTCACGCGGGGCTTGTTATAGACGTTAACACTCATGAGTGTCTTCTGAACGAAAAGCCGCTTGCTCTCACGCCCACGGAGTTTTCAATCCTGCGTATACTGTGCGAGCAAAAGGGAAATGTCGTCAGCTCCGAACAGCTCTTCCACGAGATTTGGGGCGACGAATATTTCAGCAAATCAAACAACACTATAACTGTCCATATCCGTCATCTGCGAGAAAAAATGAATGATTCGGTTGAAAAGCCGAAGTATATCAAAACGGTATGGGGGGTCGGCTACAAAATTGAAAAATAACACACTTCGGTCAAAACCCTATGCGGCGCTTATCCGCAAGATGTTCCTACAAACTTTAATAATCCTTGTCGCCGCAATACTTATTGTTTTGGTGCTTCGATCCGCCGGAAGAGGCTATGTCGGAAACGCTCTCACCCTGCTGATTTCAAAGCTCCGAGGAGTCAGTTGGGATGAGGCCCTCGGAACCTATCATTATTATATAAGAAACAACCTCGACACCATTATGGTTGCAACAATAGTCGTTTTTTTCGTGGTGCTTGTCCGTGTCGCGCTGACCTGGTTCACAAAATATTTTGACGAAATCGTCGCCGGCGTCGACCAGCTTGCGGATGAAACCCATAGCAGGATTGCAATGAGTCCGGAACTCGGATTTGTTGAGGAAAAACTCAATCAAGTGAAGGACTCTCTGGCGCGTCGCACAAGGGACGCGCAGGAGGCTGAGCAAAGAAAGAACGACCTTGTCGTCTATCTGGCACACGATATAAAAACACCGCTAACCTCGGTAATCGGCTACTTGAACCTGATAGACGAAACACCGGATATGCCGGAAGAACAAAAGACAAAATATGTCCACATCACGCTGGACAAAGCTCTCAGACTTGAGGGACTTATTAATGAGTTTTTTGAGATTACCCGTTATAATCTCCAGACCATTCCGCTGAAAAAAGAACGCATTGATTTATACTATATGCTGATTCAAATGGTTGACGAAGCCTATCCTCTGCTCTCCGCAAACGGCAAGTTGGCCATAATTCATGCCGATGAAAATATGTCGGTGTGGGGAGATTCGGACAAGCTGGCAAGAGTTTTCAACAACATCCTGAAAAATGCGATTGCCTACGGCGATGCGGACAGTACAATCGATATTTCGGCCGAGACACAGGGCAACGCCGTGCTCATTAGGTTTGAGAACGCTGGAACCATCCCACAGGAAAAGCTGGGCTCGATTTTTGAAAAATTCTACCGCCTTGATGACGCCCGTTCAACTGCTACCGGCGGTGCGGGACTGGGGCTTGCAATCGCAAAGGATATCATCACTCTTCATGGTGGTTCGATTGGGGCCGAAAGCCGTGACGGGCGCACCGTTTTCACGATAACGCTTCCGAACAATCCTCAGTAATCCCGAAATCTAAATAATATCTATATAAATTCTTAATAATTAAATAGCTGCGACTTAAAAAATGCCCTGATTCTTTTTGATACAATTGTACTGCCAGAAGAAAAAAGGCATCGGGGGAAGGGTTATTATGTTCTATTTGGTTGACACTGTTTCGTATCTGCCTTGCGGTCTTGCCGCAAGTATGCTTTTTTTACTTATATATGAGTTAAGGTTGAAATCTGAAAAGGAAAAGAACTCATGGTTTCGAAGGTTCATGCTGCTCCTCCTCGGATTATACCTAACGATCGTTTTCGCGCTGACAGTGTCGCCGATTTACGGCTTTTCGCTGTCGAACATTGGAAGCAGCATCAATCTAAAGCCTTTTCAGGTGCTGAAGGATATGTACGGAAACCCCACTAATTTTGGGGGTAATATCGTTCTTTTCGTTCCGTTCGGACTGCTATTGGTCCTTGTTTCCAAGCGCTGCCAGTGGCTACATATAACGCTTCTTGCTGGCGCGGGGCTATCGCTTTTTATCGAGCTTCTTCAGCTTTTCGGCAGCAGAGGCACCGATGTTGACGATGTTATCCTGAACACTGTAGGGACGTTTTGCGGTTACATTCTGGGAAAGTTAATTCTCGGCCTGATCCCGCCGCTGAAGAGCAGGGTTGGCGTCCTAACTAACATCGCCGGTAGGTACTATAGAAAGCAGAAAGATGCCGGAAGTATCGCAATCCTGTCGCTTTTTGTTTTGGTTTCCGTTATTATTACAGGCTTCGCGGCAAAATCAGGATTTACACTACTTTCTTTAAACTCGGTCCTTGATTTACGCTCTCCTCATGAGCAGTCTCAACCGGTTTATGCCAAAACGCTGCTCTCCGTCGATATCGCCGCACGCAACGCACTTTTATGGGACTTGAGCTCAAATACGGTGCTGTTTGAGAAGGATAGCAAGTCACAGATTGCCCCAGCCAGTACAACAAAAATGCTGACGGCGCTAACCGCAATGGACTATTGCACGGAGGACGAGCGCGTTCTTGTCGGTGACGAAGTGCTTCGCATTGCTGAGGACGCCTCCAGAGCATGGCTAAGCCCCGGCTGTGAGCTTACCGTTCGCCAGCTTCTGGACGCGATGCTCCTGCCCTCGGGCAACGACGCGGCCTATGCCCTTGCCGTTTTTGCAGGCAGAAAAATTTGCGAGGATAAAGATGCATCGGTTGACAAGGCTCTTGAGGCCTTTGTCGAGGCAATGAACCTAAAATCCGCAGATGTGGGGGCGGAAGATTCAAACTTCGTTAACCCCGACGGCTATGATGCGGATGGTCAGTATACGACGGCCTTTGATTTGGCCTGCATCGCCCGGGTTTTTATAAAGTCGGACACACTGGATTCTATTGCGTCCAGCAGCAGTATCTCCGATGTCTGGCTGAGCGGACAAGCGGTCACCTATAACAACACCAATGAGCTAATTAACCCAGAGAGCCCCTACTATTACGAGTGCGTGGCGGGACTTAAGACCGGCAAGAGCGAAAATGCCGGGTGTTGCCTCGTCTCGAGTGCCGATATTGGCGGTATAACCTATATATGCGTTGTGATGGGCAGCACAGAAGAGGGTAGATGGCAGGATAGCCTCGCGCTTTTTTACGCCGTCCAGAGTTGAGGCGCGCGTTCCCTGTTACCTATAATACATATATCTAAAAAGGATAAAACCAAACTGGTTTTATCCTTTTTAGATATATGTTCTTAAGTGACAACGCTATTTCGAATATACCACTTCGAAGTCCTCAAAGAGGACGGGCATATCCTCAGAGAACTCATAACCCAGTTCTCTGCCGTCCGCCGTAAAGTAACGGGTATGTCCCTCGCGCCAAGTTTCGAGGCATTCGTCCTCGCCCTCTCTCTTGCATATATCAAAGGTGATGTCCCTGAACTTGTAGATAGTAACTGCCGTCGTCTCGATGACACAGCGCGGGATTCCGTCCCAATCGGTCACGATGCTAAGATCGCCGACCTTCGGAGCATTTGACCCCTCTTTTTCATAGGCGAGAAGGCTTGACGCCGTTGCGCGCTTTTTGCCTGAGAGAACCAGCTCAAGAAGCTCGTTAGCAGATTTTTCGTTCAAATCAAAGTGGAAGCTCTCTAAATAGCGTGTATCAGGATTCCTGCCTGTTTCACGCAGAAAGTCCCTCCAGAATTCTTCGACTGTCATAAGTTCCTCCCCAGAATTTTATAATTTGATTATAATATAATCCCCCGCATATTGGCAACACGTTCATTAATGCCCAAGAGCGCTTGGCGATTTGGCGGTGTGTCGTCTTGACAAACGTGCTATACTTCAAATAAACGGTGCAACCTACGGTTTTATCAGAGCCGGTCCCGAGGAGTGCGTATAACCTGATGAAAAAATCATACATAAAATATATTGCGGCCCTGCTTCTTTTCGGCTCGAACGGAATAATAGCAAGCCATATTTCGCTCACGAGCTATGAGATTGTTCTTTCAAGAACCCTTATAGGTAGCGTTTTTCTTATAGCGGTATACGTAATCGGAAAAAACAAACCCCGTTTTTTGAAGGACAAGAAGACCGTTTTGTATCTTTTTATTTCAGGAGCGGCCATGGGCGCAAATTGGCTGTTTCTCTATGAGGCATACAGGCAGATTGGCGTCAGCATTTCAACTCTTGCCTGCTACTGCGGACCCGTGATTCTGATGGCTCTCGCGCCGGTGGTATTTAAGGAAAAGCTGACGGCGGCGAAAGTGATTGGCATCGCATCTGTTCTAGTCGGCATGTTCTGCGTTTACGGTGCGGAGCTTATGAAACGCGGATTTTCGTGGGGACTAGTCTTCGGAGTGCTTTCGGCCCTCATGTACCCCATAATGGTCATCTTTAATAAAAAGGCGGAAAACATCTCCGGCTCTGAAAATTCAATGTCCCAGCTTGTCGTCGCCTTTTTCATCGTTGCCGCATTCACCCTGATAAAAGACGGAGCCGCCCTTTCGGTTCCGAAGGACAGCATCGTGCCTATCCTCCTCCTCGGTATCGTCAACACGGGTGTCGGCTGCTATCTTTATTTTTCGTCCATCCATGTGCTGCCGGCTCATTCGGTCGCAATCTGCGGGTACCTTGAACCTTTGTCGGCGTTGGGCTTTTCAGCTTTGTTCCTGCATGAACGCCTAACAGCCGTCCAGCTCATCGGCGCGCTTCTTGTTCTGGGCGGAGCCGCCTTCGCGGAGCTTTTCAAGGTGTACAAAACTAAACCGGCGGTAACAACGTGATTTTTTAATAAGTTTTATGACAAAGAAATTCTTGTTTCGCGGTATCTTTTATTGAATTCATATTATTCATATGTTATAATAGCCGCATCGCGGTTAGTATACTTAATTTAATGCATATACCACAACGGCGCTTTGCGCCTGTGGTATAATAACCCCCGTGCGGCATTTATACATATTGGCCGCTAATAGGAAGTGGATGTATGAAAATTTCTACAAGAGGGCGCTATGCTCTGCGTCTTATGCTCGATCTCGCACTCAACGACAAAGATCAGTATATAACCATTAAAAGCATTTCAGAGCGTCAAGAAATTTCAGGAAAATACCTTGAGCAAATTATATCGGTCTTGAGCCGGGCAGGTTATGTCAAAAGCGTGCGCGGAGCTCAGGGAGGCTATAAGCTTGCAAAGCTGGCTGAGGAATATACAGTCGGCATGATACTGCGCCTAATAGAAGGCAATCTTGCACCCGTAGCCTGTATGGAGGATGCCCCGAACCAGTGCGCCCGCTGCGAGCAGTGTGCGACACTCAGCGTCTGGCAAAGAATTGACAAAGCTGTCAGTGATGTTGTGGATAATATAACCCTCAAAGATCTCGTCGAGGAACAGAAAGCCAAGCTTTAGTTAGTTAAAAACAAAAATTTTCCCAGTCGGACGTGCAAAAACTCGTCCGACTTTTTTATTTCATCTTTCTCTCGATTAGGTATTGACTAATGCGGTCAATGGCGTTATAAATATATTGACCACGGTGGTCAGCTGCATAGAGGGAGGTGATACCATGATAGATAAATTTATGAACCTTGAAGAAGAAAAACGAGAACGAATAATAAATGCGGCGTTGGAGGAGTTTGCAAAGAAGGGTTATAATAACGCCTCGACAAACGAGATTGTCAAAAACGCCGGCATCTCAAAGGGGCTCCTCTTTCACTATTTCGGCAACAAAAAAGGACTGTTCCTGTTCCTTATTGACTATGTCATTAATGTTTTTGCAGATGGTCTTTACAGCAGGATAAACTATGACGAGACCGATATCCTGAAAAGGTGGGGACAAATAGCACTCCTGAAAGTTGACCTAATTCAAAAGCATCCGGATTTATATGGATTTCTCCTGACCTCGTTTTCTGATGACAGCAATGAGATTAAGAAGGATATGGAGAACATAGACAAAAGCATTGTGGTGGACGCCTACGAAAAACTACTCGTAAACATTGATACTTCCGTTTTTAAAAGCGGTATGGATGCTAAACAGGTCATGGAAATCATCATTTGGGTAACGCAGGGGTTCGGCAACCGCATGATGGAAAGACTGAAATTAGATCCGGATTTTAAATCCAATTTTAACATGACCACAGCTGCCGCGGAGTTTGACGGATATATGAAGCTGCTTAGAAGCGTGTTTTATAAATAATTGAGGGGGACTTCCAAATGAATGTAATCGAAATTGAAAATCTTACTAAAAACTACGGGAAATCACGAGGTATCATTGACGTCAACCTTACTATTGAACAGGGCCAAGTCTTTGGCTTTATCGGACCAAACGGCGCCGGAAAATCGACAACTATTCGAACCCTGCTGGGGCTTATCCACCCTACGAGCGGCAGCGCAAAAATTTTCGGTAAAAGCTGCTTTGACTCTCCGGAGGTACGTCAGGAGGTTGGTTACCTTCCAAGCGAAGTATTTTACTATGACAATATGAAGGTTATGGACCTGCTCAAATATTCCGCCAGCTTTTATAAAAAGGACTGCACAAAGCGGATTAATGAACTTGCTGAAATCATGGATCTCGACTTAAACAAGAAAATTGACGACCTCTCCTTCGGCAACAAGAAAAAGGTCGGCATCGTTCAGGGGCTCCTTCATGAGCCAAAATTAATCATACTGGACGAACCCACCAGCGGACTGGACCCGCTCATGCAGCAGAAATTCTTTGATCTCATTGCTGCGGAGAACAAAAAGGGCGCAACCGTGTTTTTCTCCTCTCATATACTCGGCGAGGTCCAGAAAATGTGCAGCCGGGTTGCGTTTATAAAAGACGGCAAAATAATCAAGCTCGAAAAGATGAGCGCGCTTCAGGAGAACAGCTACAAAAGAATTAAACTTGAAACAAAGTCCGCTATGACTAAGGATGCTCTCAATATTGACGGCATAAGCAAGCTGGAGCTCAAAGGAAACTCTGCCGACTTTATTTATAAGGGAAATATAAACTCCATCATAAAGAAAATCAGCGAATTCGAACTTACTAACCTAACGATTGATGAGCCTGACCTCGAGGAAATCTTCACGCATTACTATGCAAAGGAGGGCTAATCACTATGAACATGTACCTTCACGAGCTTAAATCACTGAGAAAATCAACGATTTTATGGGCAAGCTCGATGATAGCGTTGGCTGTAATTTATTTTTCAGTTTATACCGGAATTGTAAAAGACGCAGAGAGCTTTCGAAGTCTTTTGGCAGGGTATCCGGCAGAGATTCGAGCAATGCTTGGAATATCGCTTGACAGCATTACCACAATTCTGGGCTTTTACTCCATGATATTTTCATTTGTTGCCATCTGCGGAGCTATACAAGCGATGAATTACGGCTTATCAACACTTTCAAAGGAGTTGCGGGAGCGTACTGCGGACTTTCTGCTCGTTAAGCCTGTCTCACGTACCGCTATTGTCACTTCCAAGCTTTTGGCTGTGCTCACTATGCTGCTCGCGACCGATGTTCTCTATTTTGCAGGCGCTTTCATTAGTGCCAGCCTTGTGAAAACAAGTGATTATAGCTTCAAGCTATTCTTTATGATTAGTCTCACTTTGCTTTTCATTCAGCTTATATTCTTTGCTTTAGGCGTGCTTATATCGGTGTTCTTCAAAAAGCTCAAATCCGTGCTTCCCATCTCACTGGGTGTTGTCTTCGGGCTTTATATTCTCGGGGCAGTCCTAGTGACAGGCGAAAACGATGCTGCCCGCTTTTTATCACCTTTCCAATATTTCAATATAGGCTATATTCTTAATAATGTGGGCTATGAAAGCACCTATATGATTACCGGAGCTATCATTGTTGCAGTAGCGATAGCGGCAAGCTATATCATTTATGTGAAGAAGGATATACATGCCGTAAACTGAAAAACTTTGAGATGTTTTTAAGGAGGTTCGATTGTGAATATATTTTTACGGGAACTGAGAGCAAACCGGAAGTCCCTTATAATATGGAGTGTTTGTATGTTTCTGCTGGTTCTGAGCGGTATGGCTAAGTATACGGCTTATTCTTCAGGCGGACAATCCGCAGCAGTTTTTAATGATATGCCGTTTTCAGTCAAAGCCCTGCTGGGTATGGGTTCCTTTGATGTAACGACTATGGCCGGCTATTTCGCAATGCTGTTTCTTTATATTGAGCTGGCGGTAGCTATTCACGCCGCTTTGCTAGGTGCTGGCATAATCGCCAAGGAGGAGCGCGACAAGACAACAGAATTTTTGATGATAAAGCCTGTTTCAAGAAAAACGGTTATTACTTCTAAGCTACTTGCGGCTTTATTTAATGTTGCTGTCGTGAATATTGTCACGCTCATTGCTTCGGTCACAATGGTAACGAAATACAACACGGGACCCGACATCACTTCTGAAGTAATTATGTTTATGTTAAGCATGTTCATCGTTCAGCTTGTATTTCTGTCACTTGGCGCGGCGGTAGCGGCTTTCATGAAAAACCCCAAGTCTTCGGGTTCATTTACAATGGGGATGCTGCTGATTGCTTTTATTATCTCAAAAATTACCGACCTGACCGACAAAATGAACGCCCTCAACATACTTTCACCATTTAAGTATTTCAGCTATGTAAATCTCGTGAGCGGAAAAGGTCTTAATATTGTAATCGTTATACTTTCCCTTTTGCTCGTTGCGGCTTTTGCGGCTTCAACCTATATCTTTTATCCGAAAAGGGACCTGTATATTTAAAGTACTTTCCGACGAGTATAAAAATAAAGCGCTGAAACGACAACAATCGTCGTTTTAGCGCTTTATTCATGTTTAGGATATACCGGTCTACATGTTTATTCTGATTTGCCTTGCTCGATTTAAAACGGAAACACAACTGTAAGCAGCATTTTAAATTGTTCCTCGGCATACACAGCATGAGGCACATTATTGGGCATGACAATGGTTTCTCCCGCATTAACAAGGTGTTCCCTTTCGGCAATCGTTATTCGCGCCTTGCCTGTTAATACCATGAGCATGGCATCACCCGTCGACGCGTGAGAGCTGATTTGCTCCCCTTTATCAAAGGAGAAGAGCGTAATTCCAACCGCCTTATTTTGGACAAGGGTGCGGCTCACGACCTGACCATTATGATATGCCACCAAGTCAGCCAAATTCAAAGCTGTTTCAAAATCGATGTTTTTTAAATATTGTTCTGACATTAAAATCCCTCTTTAATTAATTTCTATTCTGCTTGTGAATATAGTTAAATCCAATATACCCTAGCTTCGCCGGAATATCCATACCCTAAAAACAGCATGCTCTCCTAAAATCACATATACATAATCCTAATTTGTGGGGGAAAAGTATTTCTAACACATTTTAGGAGGATGCTTTTTGAACGAGGATATTTATGAAAAAATTGAAGGTCGCGTAAGCTATCACGACTCCGTCGAAGAAATGCTTGTCAGAATACGAGAAGATGGTTTATCCAACGTCTTTGATAGGTATGAATTACAGGAAAAAATCAGATGTAAATTCTGTCTTGAGGGGCTCAGCTGTCAATTGTGCTCACATGGTCCGTGCCGTATCAGCGAAAAAGGCGGACAAACCAAGGGCGTGTGCGGTATCGATGCCGACGCTATGGCAATGAGAACTTTTTTATTGCACAACATTATGGGCGCCGGCACTTACAGCCATCATGCCTATGAAGCCTACAGGACATTGAAAGCGGCCGCTCAGGGAAAAAACAGCTTTACAATTAAGGATACCAACAAGTTAAAATGGCTGTGCCAGATGGTCGGTCTGGATGTCAACAAAGCATATACCGATTTAGCGGTTGATCTGGCTGATTTTCTAGAATCGGAGATGTCCAAGGGACCCTGTCAGCCGAGTGTAATGGTAGATGCCTTCGCGCCAAAAAAACGAAAAGAAGTCTGGAAAAATCTAAATATTTATCCCTCAGGCGTCATTCACGAAGAACAAAACTGCGTGGCGAGCTGTCTCACAAATGTTGACGGCGATTACGTTTCTCTCGCGATTAAAGCCATGCGCCTTGGCTTATCGACAATATATACGGCGCAAATCGGGCTTGAAATGGTGCAGGATATATTGTTTGGCACTCCCTCGCCGCACGAGGTCGATACCGATCTTGGAATTATGGATGAGAGCTTTGTAAATATCGTTTTTAACGGACATCAGCCTTGGGTCGGCGTTGCAGCCTTACAGAAGGCAAAAACCGAAGAAGTCCAGCAGAAAGCAAAAGCCGCCGGAGCCAAGGGGCTCCGTATTGTCGGTTCCATCGAAACAGGACAGGAATTATTACAGCGCTTCCCCGTTGACAATGTTTTTGTCGGGCTTATGGGCGACTGGATTACAATCGAGCCCTTGCTCGCAACAGGAACCGTCGATGTCTTGGCGATGGATGAAAACTGCTCTCCGCCTGCAATCAATGAATATGCAGAAAAATATCAGGTCACGCTGGTCAGTGTCAGTACCATAATCGGCGTGCCCGGTACAGAGCACAAGCTTCCGTATAATCCGCAGGATGTGGATAATATGGCGGATAAGCTGATTGATTTTGCCATTTCAAATTTCAAAAAAAGACGCGCTAAGGTTACTTCAAAGGTACCCGAAAAAACGCAAAAAGCAATTGCAGGCTTTTCAACCGAAGCCGTGCTCGGTGTACTTGGAAATAAGCTCGATCCGCTCGTCGATGTCCTAAAGACAGGAAAGATAAAAGGTGTGGTTGCGCTCGCCAGCTGCTCCACCTTGCGTAATGGACCTCAGGACTGGAATACTGTTACTCTGACAAAGGAACTGATTAAAAAAGATATACTTGTTGTCAGCTGCGGCTGCGGTAACCACGCGCTCGAGGTAGCGGGTCTATGCTCCTATGAAGCGAAAGAAATGGCGGGAGCCGGTCTGAAAGAAATATGCGGTCTGTTTAACATTCCTCCGGTACTGAGCTTTGGCACATGCACAGATACCGGAAGAATTTCAATGCTTGTAACTGCCCTTGCTGATTTTCTTGATGTTGATATCCCTCAATTACCAATTGCTGTAACGGCACCTGAATGGATGGAGCAGAAAGCGACGATTGACGGCATCTTTGCGGTGGCCTACGGTGCTTACACGCATCTGTCTCCTACCCCCTTCATTACGGGAGCGCCAAATCTGGTGAAGCTTTTGACACAGGATGTTGAAAAGCTCACTGGCGGTAAGGTCGCTTTAGGAGATGACCCCGTAAAAGCCGCAAATGATATTGAAGCTCATATCATGGCTAAAAGAACCGGCCTAGGGCTTGGCGTTTAGGAGAGAAATGGGCTGGACCATTGATATTATTTTGAATTTTTAAAAAATTATTGAATTATATTGCAATTATTTGAGTTATATAATATGCTGGTAATACCAACTGGTATTACCAGCATATTATCGTAATAGGAGGCGAATAGTTTGGAGCGAAGCCCCAGCCTAACCGAAAAATTCGTAAGCACGCTGGAAAAGCGTATACTGACCGGGCAGTGGCCTATCGGTTCCATGGTGCCGTCGCTAAGGAATCTGACGCAGGAGTTCGGCGTCAGCCGCTCAGTTGTTAATGTGGGCATATCCGAACTGGAGAGTCTGGGCTATCTTTCTTCGTCCGCACGGAAAAACACGGTAGTTGCGGATTGGAAAAAAGAAGGTTCGCTGGCAATTCTGAACGGGCTGCTGGCAAACGACCTTATGGATGAGCGCACGCTCGCCTCCATGTTTGACTGCCGCTACCTAATAATGACGGATTCGGCATTTCTTGCGGCGATTAACCGCACGGAGGAAAACATGAGTCTGCTTCGCTCTATGGTGGAAAAGGAGGACTATGAAGGTGGCGCGGAGAAGCTTGCGGAATACGACATGAGGCTCCACCGAGCTGTGGCGTCGGCCTCCGGAAATGCCGTTTATCCGCTGATACTCAAGTCCTTCGAGCCCTCTATCGCGCATCTTATAGAAAAATTTTACCGCGACCCTGCGGTGATAGCCTTTATTAAGGAAAAACACGGTGAGCTGATTAGCGCCATTGGACGCGGAGACAGCGAGGAAGCGAAAACAGCCATGAAGGAGCTTTTACAGCACGGAAGAAATTCGAGAGATTGGATTAGGAGTGTGGACAAAAATGGAGACTAACTACTTAAGCGCACTCAAGAAGCCGGGGCAGCTCCCGGAACGGGTGAAATTTCTGCGTGACTACTTTTTCGAGGGCGTAAAGAGAGATTGGAATAACGAGTATTGCTGCTATTCCACCGGCACGGACTGGGATCTGCAATTTAACGAGCTGACCTATTTCATAGTGCCAGAGACATACAGCTTTTTCGACACGTTCCTCCGTAGCGTCAACCAAGCAGCGGAGGTCATACCGCTGCCGGAAGGCTTTTTTGAGATGAGTATCCCCGAGCGCGTGGCGGAATTTAACCGCCGGGCGATAACGGAGCATATGCCGGCGGAGCTCCTGCCGGGCGATCTGCTTTGCGGTGCCCGCTTCAATATGCTCACGTCCATGTGCCTTACGAAAGCCGAGCAAAAAACGCGCGACAGACTAACGGCGAAAGCGCGGGAATCCGCGTTCCTGCTCTATAAAAGGGGCTACGGAAACAGCGGTTCCACCAGCGGTCATCTCATTCCCGACTACGAATACATAGTTAAATACGGCTTCGAGAAGAAATATGAGGATATCAAGGCGCTGTACGACGCCATGACGGAGGCAGACAAAAAAGGCAAGAAGGGAGCCCAGCTCCGCGCCATGATGACCGCCTGCCAAACTCCAAGGGAGCTCGCTTCAAAATACGCCAAGCTCTGCCGAGAGCAGGCGGAAAAGGAATCGGACGAAAAACGGCGAGGAGAGCTTCTGCGCATGGCGGAGAATATGGACAGGGTTCCCTGGCACGGCGCGCGGGATTTCTATGAGGCCATACAGTCACTTTGGCTTACACACATGCTGGTCATGGCCGACGAAAACTACCCAGGTCCCGGCGTCTCCTTCGGCAGACTCGACCAGTACATGTATCCGTATTACAAAAAGTCCATCGATGACGGTATGTCAGAATCCTTCATTAAGGAAATACTCGGCTGCTTCTGGTTTCACTGCAACACCGCCTATGACGCCCAAATAAGGGTGGGCGGCAATCAGGGTATCACCGCGGGCTTCGGTCAGCTCTTCAACATCTCCGGCATGGGCAGGGACGGAAGGGATATGACAAACGACCTCACCTACCTGCTGCTGGACGTAATCGACGACATGAGCCCCATTTTGGAACCCAAACCCAACGTCCGCCTGCACAGGAACACTCCGGATAAGCTGCTTGACCGCGTTGTGGATATGGTTTCCGGCAGTCAGGGAGCGCCCTTCTTACTGAACTTCGATGAGCGCTCAATGGCGGGAATGCTCCGCGAGGCAAAGATGGCGGGAGTCGAAAAGCTCATTAACGAAGATAATGTCTTCGACTACGCCTCGGTGGGCTGTCTCGAAAATACGATGGTCGGTAACGACCGCTCCGGTACTGTTGACAACAATATCAATCTTTTGAAAGCAATGGAGCTTGTATACGGAAATGGACGCGACTTCATCCCGTTCAAGGACGACATGACAGGCAAATGCTCGAAGCAGACCCAGGACGGTCCCAAAACCGGCGTGCCGGAAACGCTCGACAGCTTTGATAAATTTTATGGCGCATTTGCTTCGCAGCTCAGATATTGCATTAAGCGCTTTGTGGATAACTACGAGCTCACAGAAGTCATCCGCTCCAGCTTCCAGCCCACACCCTATCTCTCGCTTCTGGTACGTGGCTGCGCGGAATCCGGACGCGATGTGACCTCAGGCGGTGCGGAGCTTTCCTTCACAACGTTTGAGGGCGTAACCTTTGCAACCACGGTGGATTCGCTTTTGGCGGTCAAATATCTCGTCTATGACAAAAAGGAGTGCACGCTTCCCGAGCTTATTGAGGCTCTTCGCCGCAACTGGGAGGGCTATGAGATACTGCAGAACAAGGCCCTTTACCGTGCGCCGAAATATGGGCGCGACGACTCGGAGGCAGATGCTTTTGCCGCCCGCGTAATGGCTCTCTGGACAGACGAGGTCTGGAACTATACAACCGCTTCAACTTCACGGCGCTACCGCCCCGGTATGCTCTCGTGGAACTACTGGGTGGGCGCGGGTTATATCCTCAAGGCCTCTGCAAACGGCAGACGCGAGTCGCAGTTTTTATCCAACGCCATCTGCCCCTCCAACGGCGCGGACATAAACGGCCCTACCGCAAACTCGAATTCCGTGGGCAAGGCGCTGGGCGGCAAGTCCGAATACGGCGATTATCTGGAGTATCTGAACTGTCTGCCTAACGGTGCAAGCCACACGATCACCTTCAACACCTCCACGATTGCCGATGCAGACCACAAGGAAAAATTCAAATCCTTCCTTCGCGGTTACATCGAAAACGGCGGCACGGCGCTGCAGATAAATATCCTTGATCCCGAAATGCTTAAGGACGCACAGAAAAACCCGCAGGACTATCGGCACCTCTTAGTGCGTGTCACGGGTTATAACGCATATTTCACGAGCATAGGACGTGAGCTGCAGGACGAAATTATCGCCCGTGAGAGCCACAAGGGAGTTTAAGCTCATGAGGATACTTAACTATCAGCGCATGAGCACCGAGGACGGTCCGGGACTGCGCACCACGCTGTTCGTTAAAGGCTGCCCCCTGCGCTGTGCGTGGTGCCACAATCCGGAGAGCATTTCCCGTGAGCTCTCTGTGGAGTGGATAGGCGTCCGCTGTATGGGCTGCCGTACCTGTGTGAATACCTGTTTAAGCGGCGGCATCGTCGCGGAGCAGGAAGGCATAAGGATAGACAATGATAAATGCGTCCGCTGTTTTTCGTGCGTTTCGGCTTGTCCCACCGGCGCCCTGGAGTGTAAGGGCAAGGACGTGCCTGTCTCGGAAATCTTTGCGGAGCTGATGAAGGACCGCGCCTATTTCGGGGTGGACGGGGGTGTCACCCTCTCAGGCGGCGAAATACTTATGCAATCTAAAGAGGCAGCGGAGCTTTTGCGTCTACTGAAAGAGTCCGGCATCTCCACAGCCGTGGACACCAGCGGCTATTGCAAAAGGGAGGACATTGACAGGGTACTGCCGTATACGGACATTTTTCTCTTTGACCTCAAGCTTGCGGACTCCGCCCGTCACGAGGAATGGACCGGTGTAAAAAACGGCAGGATACTCGAAAACTTCGAATACCTTAATGAGCTTCGGCGCACAAGCGCGCCCGACCTCGGTCTGTGGGTACGCACACCGATTATTCCGGGTGCCACGGACGACGAGGAGAACATTCGCTCTATCGCGAGAATAATCGGCGACAAGGCGGATCGCTGGGAGCTTTGCGCCTTCAACAACCTCTGTCGGGATAAATACGAACGAATATACAAGGATTGGAACTTCAAAAGCAGCGAACTCATGGCGCGGGAGCGAATGGAGGCTCTTGTCGCCGCCGCGCTAGACGCCGGAGCGAAGAACGTGAGCTACACCGGCAGAACAAGAATGGAGGAGGAGCGCGCATGAACTTAAGGATAAACCCGAAGGATATAAAAAAATTCGAGACCTCATATAAGGTCGGCCTCGTCGCGACAATAGAGGAAAATGGTGACCCGCACATCTCGCTGCTGTCGACCCTCATGGCGAAGAGCGACAGAGAGCTGATGCTCGGAAAATTTATCTGCGGTGAGAGCAAGGAAAATGTATTGCGCGAACCGAAAGCCGGCTTTCTCATCATGAGTCTGGAAAAGGAATTCTGGACGGGAAAAATGACCTATACCCACACGCTGACAAACGGGGAGGACTATGAGCTTTATAACCGCCAGCCCCTATACCGCTATAACACCTATTTTGGCATCGACAGTGTTTATTACTTTGACCTTTTAGGTATCTCTAAGGGCCAAAAGCTGGATATGGCGGGCATCGTTGCAAATTCCCTTCGCGTGTCACTGCTCCGCGGATGCTATAAACGCAGGCTTTCTCAAAAGGCAATGAAGCACTGGGCAAAGGAGCTAATGCAAAAAATAGACACGCTTGCCTTCATTTCGTTCATAGACGCAGACGGCTATCCGGCGCTAATTCCCTGCATACAGCTTCAGGCGGCAGATGAGAACACCCTCGTTCTTTCGTCTTCGCCGTATAAGACGGAGCTCTCCGCAATTCCTGCCGGAGCGCGGGTTGCGGTGTTCGGCGCGAACCTGAAGTTTGAAAGCGTACTCCTAAAGGGCGTGTTTTCCGGCTTTAGAGGAGGCATGGCAACAGTGGAAATAGACAGGGTCTATAACTCAATGCCGCCGAAGCACGGATACATATTCGGGAAATAGCAATAATCGGCATTTAATTTGTGATGCGCTGAACCTGCATGAATAACAGACATGAGAACCCCCTGTATTCGCAACTATACAGGGGGTTCTCATGTGTATACCAGATTAATTTAGCCAGAAAGAAGCTCCATCCGTCAGCCGTCACTAGATTTTCTTAAAAACAGCTCTATATTTTCCTCTTCCTTTTTTCTGTCATAGCCCGTTCGGCCAAGCCTGTCGCACATCCCCAGCAAGGCGATTTCATTAATATCAGTGTTGCGTTTCATGCCATTTATATCAGCGAAGGGCAGATTATTTACAACAAATAATATTTGCATATGATATCTGATAAGCTGTGACACCTCATTGACAAATTTCTCGTCATCCATAAATGCCGCTAAAAACTCTTTTGAGAGCTTTTCTCCTACCTTGTCATGGTCATAAGCTGTTATTTTTCCTTTTCTCACTTGCGTGGTCGACGTCTTACCAATATCATGAAGCAGCGCCGCCCACATAAAAGCATTTTGATTTTTGCTTTTGCGCTTTTGCTTTGCCGCTTCATCTACAACCAGCAGCGTATGATTCCACACATTCCCTTCTGGATGATGTATGGGCGACTGTTCAACGTTTTTAAGATCAAACAGCATTTTAAACGGGTATTCTTTAAAATGGCCATCATAATAAACATCATTTAAAAAGACAGATGGTTTTTCGTCTTCAATCAGATGCTTATCTATATTTTTAAATAATTCAGAAGCTGTCATTCGTTCCTCACTTCGGGTCTATTTTTTAATGGTACGCAGCCAGCGGCAATAATAGCTTAACACATGAGGGCTGTATAAATCCATTCGCCTGAGAAACAATATTTTATCGGCAATATTATAAATAATGAAATAAGGTGATTTTACGGGCGAAGAAAATAAAATGAGAAGCACCACTAACGGCAAAAAGGAAGACGGCAAATTTCATTCCAAGCATATTAAGCATGGCCCAGCTGCTGAAAGCGCAAGAGCGGTTTTCGGTCTTCATGACAACACACCTGATAAGAAAAAATAAATTCTCAAAAATCCTCAGTATACAAACAAAATAACAAGCAATAGCCCAGCCCCCAAAACAGAGACTATCGTCGTCAGACAGCCGATGTTCTTTGGGGGCTTTCGTCCACCGCCGCCCTTTTGACTCTCCTGAAACAGCTGATAATGTATATAGCCATTAAGTCCTTTTCCGAAATATCCTAAATCGTCCTTCGCCATATGCCGCTCCTTTCAAGACCTTATGACCGACTATCAGTCGAGATAGAGTTTATCTATCGAGGCGATATGCTCCTTCATCTCTTGAACAACACTTTCCGGGGCTATGATCTTAACGCCGTTTCCGAAGCCGCAGAGCCAGCCGAAAAATTGCGGCGAGACAGCTACATCCGTATGTATTCGGAAATGCTCAGCATCAGCAGGAATCAAGGCTGCATCTTTTCCAAAGCGATCAATGACCGCGCCGGCGAGGCCGTTTGAGAATTCCAGCGTGACCCGCTCCTCCTTCCCCGTGAACATTCCAAAATGAGTTTTCGAGTAGGCGGCAAGATCGAGGTTTTCGAACTGCTCACGCCCGTCTCTCTTTTCGCCGGAAACGGATATATCCATCATCTTGTCGACGCGGAAATGCTTTATAATTCCCGCGCTTCTGTCAAACCCGATCATATAGTAGTTTTCGTCATCCCATGTGAGTGCGAATGGGCTGATGCAGTATTTTGCGCCGTTATGTTTGCATATGCGCTCCTTACTGACCGAGTATTCGAAATACTTGAAGCATATTTTGCAGTCCGACGCAATGCCGGTGTGTATTTCGTCCACATTGTAATATATCGACTCATTCATGTTCTTTATACGGTTCTTAACATAGACCTGCCGGTGAAGAAGCTGGGCTTCGTGAACACTTGCGAAGCTTTCTATTTTTTTAATTAGCGTTATGGTTTTCTTCTCAGTGATGAATTTTGAAGACTGTACACTGTCCACGAGCAGCTTCAGCTCGGGAATCTCGAATTTGCGGCTTGCAACATAGTAACCACCGTTTGCTCCCCGCTGCTGGATAATATCAACACCGAAGACCCGCAGAGACTCAATGTCAGAATAAATGCTCTTGCGCTCGGCGGAGATGGCGTTAGTCTCAAGATGCTCGATAATATCGTTCACTGAAACGGGGTGCTGTTCGTCGGATTTCTCAAAAAGGAACTGCATGATATAGAGAAGCTTAAGCTTCTGATTTGGGCTCTTTGGCATTGTTCATCCCTCCGTAAATACTATATAACGCTCAGCTGAGTCCGATAAACCGGACAATTACAGTATAAGTGAAATGCTCAGATAAGCAAGAGAATCCAAAATAATAATATCACGCTCTATTATATTTTAAGATGCCGCGGAGACATTATGTGTTATCGACATACACAGTACATCCATTGTGTTTTTTGTGTAAATATGCTTGTGCTGCTTTATTGCTTTCTTTCGTAGGATAAACCACGCCAGATATGCGATTTCGGAAAACGTAATGAACCAGAAATACCACAAGCCTTCGAAGTTCAATTTGATAAACAAGCTGCCTAAGCACAAAATTGGGGAGGCGACTCCGATGAAAATAAATGCAAATATGAATATCAGTAAACAGAGCCTGTCAGAATCGGAGAGCGATCTGCTTGCGTTTGAACCATTCCTGCATGATGAAAATGAAGCCGTATCCTCCGGGCGTGGGTCGATATAATTCGAAAATGAGTCAACAAAAAAACCAACAAAGCCGTCCTGTCTGCGCATAATAATTCCCACCTTTAAATATCTTTATGGGTTAATTGTATCGCTATATTTGTCCCATATAACGGACTCGGACTTATCAAGAAAAGTCAAAGTCGGCTTTCCAAGCATGTTTTGCCTGAAAAGCCGACATAAGTCTTTTTTTAATAAGCTATTAGAAATTTACTGCCTTGCGAGTAATGAAACCTTTTATGCGATTGGCTATGCGTTTATCCCTCACAATCAGATGCTCAAGATCAGACGGATATTTTGTAAGAATCTCGTAGCCGTCCTTCGTAACCAAAACCGTGTCTGAGTGCCGGAACCCGCCGATAGCATCAAAATACAAGGCGGGTTCTATGCTGATGACCATGTTCTCCGCCAAAACGTCGGAGCTTCCGCGGCTCAGCCAGGGTTGCTCATGATTGCCGAGACCTATTCCGTGACCGGTTCTGTGTATGATTTTGTCTTTGTAACCCTTGGACGAGAAAAAGTCCTGCGTTGCCTCGTCGATGTCCGAGCAACGTGTCCCGGGCCTCACCATAGAGAAAGCCAAGTCACGGGCTTCCATAACAATATTGTATAGTTCCAGATCACGCGCCGAGGGGTCGCCCAGGAACACAGTGCGCTCACACTCGGCGGCATAGCCGTTCACCCTGTTGTAGCTCATGAGCACAATGGGACCCTCGCCCATGGTCATATAAAAATCGGGGACGCTGTGAGGCTGAGCGCTCTTTGGGGCAGGCCAGCCGGCGGTAAGAAAATTGCAGTTCAGGTAGTCGTATTCTCCCGTCTTGATGATGCCGGTCTGAATGCTGCGAGCATGTGTAACGGTCTCCAAGACGGAGCAGCCGCGATAGATGCCTCCGTGAAGGTTCTTCATGCCGAGGTCAGTCCACTTCGCCGCACTTTTAATGGCTTCGATTTCCTCCGGCTCCTTTATCATCCGTAGCCTAATCAGTGCATCTGATATGACGGATTCCTTTACATTCAGCAGTTCTCTTTTTACAGAGGAGAAATCGGGCTCAATTCCGACTCTCGAATCGGAGCCAAGCATTGAACTTAGTAGATCATACCAGTTCTCACCCTCAACCGAGGGATACTCAAAATAATGCCTGATTTCTCCCGAATTCCGGACTTTTTTCATATGTTCGAATTCCAAATAGGGCACCACAAGGTCGTAGTCGCCCTCTTGATGTACTATGATGAAAAAAGGACGCTCTACCGGCTGGTAGGATGCGCCGGAGAGATAAAAGATACCGTCTTGCGTGGACACTATGAATGCATCCAAAGCGTTCGCCTTCATATAAGTCTGAAGCTTAGCAAGACGAGCATTGTAATCAAAATGCATAATTTTATCCTCCCTTTTTTTATTGTTAAATCAATAATACAGGTAAAAATATCCTTTTGCAATGTTGTTTTAATTTTGTGCCGGATAGAACAATCAAAACCATATTCTGAATGCGCCCGACATTGATAAAATCAAGTTTTGAAAACAGTAGAAAAATGATATTAAAATAAGTTATATGAATTAAATCAATTATGTATTACCTAAGTTAAGAACTTTATCAACAAATAATTTTGAAATCTGTGGATCAAATTGAGTCCCAGCATTATTCAGTATTTCTGTTTTTGCCATTTCTACAGGAATAGCGTTTCTATATACCCTGTCATGTATCATCGCATCGTATGCATCTACAACAGATATAATTCGAGATAACAAAGGTATTTCTTCACCGATTAGCCCCTGTGGATAGCCTTTTCCATCCCAGCGTTCATGGTGACATAGTATATACTCAGCAATATGTTTTAGTTCCGGGGCGGCCATTGCAATACGGTAGCCTATTTCAGGGTGCTTTTTCATTTCAAGCAATTCAGCATCAGTTAAGCTATCGGCTTTGGTCAATATACTGTCATCAACGCCTATTTTACCTATATCATGTAGCATTGACAACAATTCCAATTCAACCATTTCTTTATCGCTTAATCCTAAGATAATCCCTAATTTCTTTGATAAGTCCGCTAATCTTTCAGTATGTTCTTCTGTTTCATGGCTTTTTTCGTACATTGTTGTTTTTATTGAAGACATAATTGAGCTTCGAATACTTTGATATTCAAGTAGCTTTCTTCTATACATAAATTCTTCTGCAGATTTCATAACTTTATCAAAAGATTCTTCAGCATAATACTTGGTTCCATATCCTAAGGAAATACTTGCATAATAAGTTTCTTTATCTGTTCTGTTAACGTATTGCTCACAAGCATTTTTAATCCTTTCAACAGTAGTCTTAGCGATCTGTGTATCCGTCTGAGGGAGTAAAATACAAAATTCATCTCCGCCTATTCTGGCAACGATATCTTCAGGCCTTACACAGGACACAAGTATTTTTGCTACTTCAATGAGCAGCTTGTCTCCTTCACTATGGCCAAAAGCATCATTAATAAGCTTTAAGCCGTTTATATCACCCATTATCACCGAAAGAGGAAGTTGTTGCTGAACGTCTTCGTGCATAATCTTCTCATCAAAAAATGTTCTATTATACAATCCGGTTAACCCATCATGATATGTCAGATATATTATTTCTTCTTCTTTATTCTTGCGTTCAGTTATATCTCTGCTGACACCTATCAACCCCAAGAAATTTCCTTGTTTATCAAAATACGATGTCTTGATAGTTTCCAAACAAACCTCGGTTCCGTCGGGATATATAGATAAATCTTCAATTTTGATTGGTTTGCCCTGCTCTATGATTTCCTTATCAACGGCTAAAAATGATTCTGCTCTTTCTCTTGGGAAAAGCTCCATATCGGTGCAACCAACTAACGCACTCTCATCCCTGCCTAAATACTTTTCAAAAGCAGCATTACAACCCGCATAGATACCTCTATTGTCCTTATAAAAGATTAAATCCGGAACTGAATCTATAAGTGTTTTCAGTAAAGTTTGTTTATTCTGATTTTCTTGAAAAAGCATTCTATACCTGTTTTCACCATCTATTAGCGCAAGTCTCGTTTGGTTGTTTTTGAAGCCGTTATAAAGGATGACAGAAAGCAGAAAAGAGACTATAGGATAAATCAGCAATACTATAACCCACATTTGCTTAAATACAATCAGCACCCTATTCGGTGGTAAGGCAAGCATACAAAGCAGCATTGCAATATGCGCTAAGATTCCAACAATATAAAACTCAATAAAAATATGTTGCTTTCCTTCAGCAACGTACTTTAGGCGATATTTGTGCCATAGCAGTCCAACAATAGCTGTCGAAATAGCAACTAAAACCCCCATCAAAGCACCGTCTCCGCCAATAAGAATTCTAGCTGCACAAACAATAATTACTGCCAAAACAGTTGGTATAAAGCCAAAAAACATTGCGGCAACACAAATTAGAATAGACCGCGTATCAAAGAAAACCCCAGGTGTTAGTTTAACGGGAGTCAGCATTAGCAAAATTCCAATAGCACCAATAACTATACCCGTTAGTACGTATTTCCACATTGCATTTTTTCCGTATTGTACAAAAAAAGTATTATAAATCACACTGAGAACCAATAGTAGAGCTGCGTTGTACACCACACCTATAATTATCTCATTTTGCATATCAAGCCCCCCCTATTATCTCTTTTTATTTTATCACAAAGACTAGCTTTTGAGAATAGTATCAAGTTTTCCATAATATTATGTCGTTTTAATTTTTTCTACGTGTTTTAGCTTTCTTAATACCTTAAGCAAATTGTTAATCTGTAACGTGTGAGTAAATCACAGATTAATTTTAATTTAAGTATATAATTAGTCTTGAAAGCAATACGCGGTGTTTATAAAATTGTATAAATTCAGGAGGAATAATTGATGTTCAACTTTTTAAAAGAAGATGGGCTTGATGTTGTTAATGTTAACGACTTGGATAACATGATTGGAAAAATTGAGCTGATTGATATCCGAGAGCCATATGAGTACAAGAGCGGTAGTCTTAAATCTGCAAAAAATATCCCAATGGGAGATCTTTTAAACGAAACCGAGAAATATTTGAGTAAAGAAACAACTTACTATATAATGTGCCAATCCGGCGCAAGGAGTAAAAGAACTTCAAGAGCGCTTGCACGGAACGGATATCACGTAATAAACGTATCGGGCGGCGTGGGTTCATATGTTGGCACAAAAAGAAAGTAGAATCCTTTGCTATTTATATGCAAACACAAGACGGCACGTTGGTTAAATATAACCAGCATGCCGTCTAAACGCTTGCACCTAATTCTCATATGAAAGTCCTACAAGCCCACATATTTTGATTACAGCCTTGCCAGACCCCGATCCAAATCTTCGATAATGTCTTCAACGTTTTCTAGTCCGACGGAGAGACGTACGAGCCCTTCAGAAATTTCGGCAACGGCCAGCTCCTCAAGGGTGTACGTAGAATGAGTCATGGATGCCGGATGCTCAATGAGCGTTTCCGCACCGCCGAGGGATACGGCCAACGTGCACAGCTCAAGACTGTTGAGCAGCTTTGACCCGTCCTCTCTAGTGCCTTTCAGTTCAAATGAAACCATGCCGCCGAAGCCATTGCGCATCTGCCGCGCGGCGATGTCATGACCGATATGACCGGCTAAGCCCGGATAATATACATTCTTGATTTTGGGATGCCCCGAAAGATACTCAGCAATTTTCATCGCGCTTTCGCAATGGCGCTGCATACGGATTTCAAGTGTCTTCAATCCGCGCAGAATCAAATAGGCTTCGTTGGCTGCCATAACTGCTCCGGTCATATCCTTTAGGCCAATCAGTCTAGCGGCTGAAATAGTTTCGGCATCGCTGACTATAAAGCCTGCTATAACGTCTCCATGGCCGTTTAAATACTTTGTGGCGGAGTGAAGGACGATATCAACGCCCATTGTTAGCGGCGTCTGGAGGTATGGAGAGGCAAAGGTGTTGTCGCAGATGACCTTAATCGCAGGATTATATTTGTGCGCGATATCGGAAACCTTTCTCAAATCCACGATTTTCATGTTGGGATTGGCAGGGGTCTCCAGATACAACACTTTTGTCGCGGGAGTAAAGGCTGATCTTAGAGCTTCTGCATCTGTTGTATCAACAAAGGTGACATTGACGCCAAAGCGGTTTAAGTGTTTTGAAAAAAACTCAAACGTGCAGCCGTAAAGAGTTTTGTCGGCAACGATATGATCTCCGTAAGAAACCAGCGGCCAAATAACTGATGTAAAGGCGCCCATACCGGAGCTGGTCGCAAGAGCCGCTTCGCCATGTTCCAAAGTGGCGATTGTCTCTTCAAGCATGCTTACGGTTGGGTTGCCTACGCGCGAATAAAAAAACGCATTTTGTTCACCGGCAAAAACAGCCGCTCCATGCGCACATGATTCAAACTCGAAAGAAGCCGTCTGATAAATTGGAACTGTGATTGCTCCATAGGCGTCCTTCATTTTTCCCGAGTGGATCGCCTGTGTGGCGAAACCCATTTTTGGTGTGTTCATAATTCTATGTCCTTTTAATATTAATATATGTATTTCCAAAGTTAAGACGGCCGCCTCGGATACCGTCCGCAGCGGCCGCTGGGCAGCGTGCCCTATTTATTTTAAATCTCGAAATAGCGTTTCAGATCAAGGGGAGGGAAAATACCCTTTTCTGTAACAACACCGTCACAGAGCTTGGGAGGGGTCACGTCAAAAGCGGGATAGTAGCCCTTTACGCCCTCCATTGTTGTCTTCGTTCCCATTGCATCCATCACCAGACTCGGGTCGCGCTCCTCGATGACTACGGAGCTCATGTCCGGATGGCTCTGATTTGGCGTACCTGTCACGAAATAGGGAATTCCCCAGTAGCTTGCGGCAAGCGCAATCTGGAAGGTACCCACCTTATTAATGATATGACCGTCCATAGTGATGACATCCGCCGCCGAGGTGAACAGGTCCACCTTCTTCTGCTTCATTGTATAAGCGGGCATATTGTCGGAGATTACCGTCACATCAAAGCCCATATCACAGGCGACAGAGGCGGTCAGGCGCGCGCCCTGGAAATATGGTCGTGTTTCCGGACAGATAACCTTTACCGCGTTGCCGCGCTCGCGGCACTCCCGCAGCATAGTGCCGATGACTGTTTCCGCGAAGCACTGAGTCATAATGGTTCCGTTCATGGGAATCTTATCTGCGAGGAGTTTGCCGATAACAGCATATTTACGATAATTTTCCTCAATCTGGTCAAGCGCATTGCGCTGCAGCGCGTCCACCAGCATAGCGCCGGAATGACCGGCGGCAATCTCGCGCCTCGCGACGTCCATTGCCCTCTCGGTTACTCGCTCCATTTTAGAAGCCGTAGTGGGACGGGCATGAGAAAGCGTATATGCCGCCTTCTCCAAATAAGCCATCAGCTCACGCTCACCGAGGTTTTTCGCCTCAAAAGCGGCGAGTGCCATTCCCATCGCGGCGGCGAGATAAGGCCCACCGCTCTGCGTCACCATATCGGCAATCGCCTGGGCGACCTCCTCGTGGCGGCGGCAGGTCACATATTCCTTGCGGACAGGGTATATGCGGCGATCGAGTATACGCACCGCTCCGTCCTCATACCACGCCACGTTTTCATAGCGAAGCAGGAAGCCTACACCTTCATCGGCTCTTTTCATGTATGCCCTCCTTGTTCTATTTTCCGCGCATAGCGGATATATGTTCTTCAGATATGGTCACGATATCCCCGTGGCCCATAGCAATTGAGCAAATCTTCGCGGCATCCTCCACATAAACTGCGCGAATATGCGCTCGCGCCAGCGTGTCGCCCACGGTCAAAACGCCGTGGTTCGCAAGTAAGCAGCCGGTACGCTCTGTGAGAACCTTGACAGCCTCAAGTCCCACTTCCTTCGTCCCCGGTACGGCAAACTCCGCGAGCGGCACATCTCCGCCCAAAAACGGCACCATTTCAATAAGGATGGTAGGTATGTTCATATGGTTTACTGCAAAAGCTGTAGCGTACGGGGAATGTGTATGGATTACAGCACGGACATCAGGCTTTTCCTCATATATTGCAGCGTGCATCCGCCACTCCGAGGAGGGTTGGTATTTTCCATTCAGCACCGTGCCGTCTAGCTTCATTGCCACCATATCGTTTGCTGTAATGGTTTCATATGCAACGGAGGTAGGGGTGATTACCATAGTATCGCCGTCAAAAAGACTGAGGTTGCCACTGGTGCCGGCAAATAATTTCTCCGAATACGACTGCTTTGCGTAGTCGCATACCTCCTGCTTCATCTCTTCAATCGTCATATTTCGTCTGTTCCTTCCCGGCAATGCTGCCATGCCGTCCTTTATTTATGAAAGCCAATAAAGCGGCTTAGTATCAAATGTGAGTTTTAATTTTTTCTGCAGAGCTATGGATGCGGTATTGCCGGGCATCACATGGCAATAGGGAAGCCTTGAGTTTTGAATGCACCAGTTGATGACATGTGTCTCAACAAATTCCGCGATACCGCGCCGGCGGTAGTTGGGAAGCACCTCGAGCAGACCTATGGCACCCTCTTCATGTATACCGGCGAAGCCCGCGCACTTGCCGTCCACAAAAGCGCCCACCATGTATTCGTCCAACCGCTCCCGAATATGCTTCTCATTGGCGCCGGGATGATGGTAGTTTTCCAAAATAAACGGCATATCTGAAATATCCAGCTGCCTGACCGTAACGTCATCCCGTACTAGAGGGATAGCTTCCCCTGTGTAAACAGCTTGAAGACATTCAACGCATTCCCGAAAAACTCCGGTTTCCAACAGGTGATCGCGAACGGAGCTCTCGCAGACCAGCGCCACGAAAGTATCGGAAAACAGCGAGCTATCCGCAATAGTGCCCGCCGCATAAACTATGCGCCGGCGCTTCAGTACAACACCGTCTTCCGCTTCATAGCAGACGGCAGCGCCAAGCTTTAAAAAATCCTGTAAAAACAAATATCTAAAGGGGTCACGTTGAACCCACTGCAATTCTTCCATATATCCCTGAGCGAGAGACTCCCGCTCCTCTTTCAAAATTTTTATATCAATGTATTTTTGTCGTGATAGTGTAAGCCCTTATTAGAGCGGTCAGTAATTGTTGTTTTGATTTCGTTTTGTCCAGTATACAGTGGTTCAAACAACTTAACAAGGTAAATATAACACATCTCATTGTGTCCTGTCCAGCATTTTCCCTGTATTCTTGTGGAATTGTTTATCTGCCTATAGTCTCGACTGCCAAGTTACGCACATTTATTGTTCATTGTTGTTTATTCGTGTCCGATTGACAGGCATTATCTTCCGTGATACAATAAGAAAAAACAGTATATGACCCGCCTGAGTCCATGTGACGCAGACATTTTAATTGGGAGGCCACACAATGGAATACACCTATGAATATTTTAAGGAAATTGCCGATTTTCTTAAATCAAAAGTTGACTACACGCCGGAGATAGCTATTATCCTCGGCTCCTGTCTTGGACCCTTCGCGGAGCAAATTGAGAACCCCATAGTCGTCGACTATAAGGACATACCGAATTTTCTTGTATCCACCGTGCCCTCGCACGCAGGAAAAATGATATTCGGCACAGTCTGCGGGCGTAAGGTGGTCTGCATGTCCGGACGCTTCCACACCTATGAGGGTTATTCCTATGAGCAGCTGGTTCTTCCTATCCGCGTGTTCAAGCTGCTAGGCGTAAAGGCCACCATCCTTACAAACGCCGCAGGTGCCGTGAACACCTCCTACCGTCCCGGTGACGTCATGATAATCTCTGACCACATCAAATTCAACGGCGACAGCCCGCTCCGCGGCAAAAACATTCCGGAGTTTGGCTCTCGTTTCTTTGATGTCAGCCGTATGTATACTCCTGAGTTGCGCAAGCTGGCTCTCGAGTGTGCGGAGGGTTCCGGTCTCACCGTGCATGAAGGCGTTTATTTCTTTTTCACCGGCCCCCAGTTCGAAACTCCTGCCGAAATCCGCGCCGTGCGCATCCTTGGCGGTGACGCAGTAGGCATGTCCACAGTTACAGAGGCGCTGACCGCCGCGCACTGTGATATGCTGCTTCTGGGACTTTCGGTAATGACCAACATGGCTGCAGGTGTGCTTGATTGCCCGCTCACAAGCGAGGAAGTGGACGAAACCGCCAAGATCATCTCCGGCAAGTTCAGTGAGTATGTTAAGAGCATCATACGACAAATGTGAGGTAATTCCATGAGAACTCTAATAAAGAACTGTGATATTCTGGCAACGGCGGATGGAGATTTCCGCTGGATACAAAACGGTTTTCTCGGCATTGACGGTTCTGTTATCGACTATATCGGCAAAGAAAAACCCGCTGCGGCTTACGATAAGGAAAAGGATATGGGTGGCAAGCTGCTTGCTCCCGGTCTCATCAACTGTCATGGGCATACGCCTATGGTGCTGCTTCGAGGCATAGGAAGTGACCTGCCGCTGCATGAGTGGCTGTTTGAAAAGATGATTCCGGTGGAGGACCGTTTCAGCGCTGAGGACATTCGCGTGGGCAACCTGCTTGCCCTGCTTGAGATGATTGCCTGCGGTACCACCAGCTATTCGGACATGTATTTCGAGACACAGACCGCTGTTGAGAACGCAGTTGCCGCCGGTATTCGCGCCAATCTCTGCCGCCCTCTCCAGTCTTTTGACGCAAAGGAGAAATACGCCGACAACTTTAGGGTTAAACAGTCAATTGAGCTGTTTCGCAACTTCCACGGCGCAGCTGATGGACGTATACGCATCGACTTCGCCATCCACGCGGAATATACCAGCTTCCCCGATATTGTAGCAGCGTACTCCGCCGACTGCAAAGCTCTGGGCGGCAGGATTCACCTTCATCTTTCCGAAACGAACAGAGAGCATGATGAGTGTATCCGTAAGTACGGTAAAACTCCGGCAAAGTGGTTCTGCGATCTAGGCACCTTCGATTCGCCGACCGCTGCCGCACATTGCGTCGCCGTTTCCGAGGACGACATGGATATTCTGAAATCAAAGAATGTCAGCGTTATCCACAACCCCACCAGCAACCTTAAGCTGGGCAGCGGTTTTGCTCCCATCCCGAAGATGCTGGACATGGGCATCAATGTAACGCTCGGCACCGATGGAGCCGCCAGCAACAACAACCTCAACATGATGGAGGAGATGCATCTTGCCGCCATCATGCACAACGGCTACACGCACGACCCCATCCTTATGAAGCCCGCACAGATTCTGAGGATGGCGACCGCGAACGGCGCAAGGCTGCAGGGCCGCGACGATGTCGGTTCGCTTGAAACCGGCATGAAGGCGGACATCATCGCCTTTGATTTGGATAGGCCTCACCTGATACCAAACTTTGACCCTCTGGCACTCCTGACCTATACCGCGCAGGGAAGTGACGTGTGCATGACCATGGTGGATGGAAAGATACTTTATGAAAACGGCGAGTTCCTCACCCTGGATGAGGAAAAAATCCGTTACGAGGTCAAGGCGGCCTTAAAATGCATCTACGGCTGACGGCGTTAGCTTTCGAAAGCTCGCCTTCCTAGGTAAATAACAAGCGCAACCATAGTTTAAGCTTAATAAAGACAATTATAATATAAAGAAGCGGAGCTTTAGCTCCGCTTCTTTATATCTCATTTTCCTTCTAAAAGCCCCACTTTTTTCTTTTCAAACAGTTTGTGCCATGCGTCGTCCACAGGTTCATCCGTGATTACATAGTCAAGCTCTTCAACTTCACAGGTGGCGATGAACCCGGATTTGCCGAACTTAGTGTGGTCGGCCAAAAGGTACACGCTGTCCGAATTTTCGATGACATTGCGGCGAACGTCAGCTGTCTTCTCGTCCGAATCGTTCAGACCGCGGGTCAAATCGATAGCGCGGCAGGAGAGGAACGCCTTGTCTACGCAGTGCTGCTGAAGATACTTCACTGTTTCCAGTCCAAAAAACCCTTCCAGGGAATTATTGAATATGCCGCCCGTGGATATCAGCTGGATGTTGGAACAGCCCGATAACCGTCCGATGACCCTGTGGGAGTTTGTCACAACCGTAAGCGGGATGTTGGCAATTTCATCACACAGCGCAAGAACTGTAGTGGAATGATCCAGAAAGATGCAGTCGTTTGGAGAGATGAATCGAACCGCCTGCCTGCAGATCACCCGCTTCGCGTCCACCAGCAATTCGCTTTTCACCGTGTTCGGTACATTGACGGCCTTGCGATCCTTTACCACCGCTCCTCCGTATGACCGAAGAAGAAAGCCCTCCTGCTCCAGTTCCTTGAAGTCCCGTCGTATAGTCTGCCCGCTCACACCGAACTTCTCCGCCATGGAAGCCACTGTGGCATTCTTATACTCCAGCATATAGTGCTTGAGTTCTTCTCTTCTCTGCGCTGTCATCATAGCCGTTGAGCCCTTTCCTATATTACCTTGAAAGCGTCGCTGATTCCTACTCAAAGGTCGTATCAGTTCGTATTTTGTACATTTCTGTGGAAAGCAGTGATTGTTTTCTGGAACATGTTGTTTGCCCAATTCCATAATATTACTGCTTATCGCTGTAATTATGGCATAAAACAACGACTTCGTCAATCATTGCTTTTCATTCTTCGATTTTAAGATGTTCGCAGTATCTGTTGAATGATGGAGAATTACATTTTAGCATCAAAACAGCTCAAAGCGGGCTGCGATCTTTTTTACTAATTTCGTCCGCTGCCCACAAAGGCGCGCGGCATAAGCTCCCCCGCCGTCATGGACAGAACTTCACTGCCGTCAACGTTTGCCATGACAACCTCCATATCCGGATTGAAATCTATGAGGTACTGCCGGCAGAAACCGCAGGGCGATACTGGATGCTCCGCGTCGGACACAACCACGATAGCGGTGAAGTCCGAATAACCCTCGGAGACCGCTTTTACTATGGCGCATCGCTCGGCGCAGATGCTGGACAAAGTACTATGGATCTCCACATTGCAGCCGGTAAAGACCTCGCCACTCATGGTCAGCAGCGCCGCTCCCACATGGAAGCCGCTGAACGCCCGAGCCTTAAGCCGCGCCTGCGCCGCCTTGGCAATAAGCTCTTTCTGCAGCACGCTTTCCATCATGATTGATCCCCTTTCAAAAGACTCATCGAGAAATACTTCTTCCCAGCCGCAGCTTTGAGCGCGTCCCATTCAGCCAGAATTCGCAGGGCCAGAGCGCCCGCGAGGCAAGCTTTCTTCTCCGCGTCGGGGTCCTCGTTCCACTCTCCCGTGATGCGATGTGCCACCACCGTGGCGCACATTCCCGCGCGTTTGCCGAAAATACGGGACAGCGTTGTAACTGTGGCGCCCTCCATTTCAAAGTTCAGTACGCCCGCTTTTCGCAGGTCTTCGAAGCTATCGTCCAAACCGGATGGACGGTAACCGTTGTACGTTGTACGGCACTGACCTGTGTAGAAAGAGCCGCAGGTGCATCCGGTTCCCACGTGGTAACGGAAGCCTAGATTCTCGCAGGCCTGTACCAGCGCCAGCACCACCTCGTAGGATGCCGAGGCTGGATACTCCGGACGGACATAGAACTGGGAAGTCCCGTCAAGGCGGACATTGGAATCATTTATAATAATGTCACCAATTCCGATATTCTCCTGAATGGCGCCGGTGGTCCCGACACGAATTAAGGTATGCGCGCCGCGCGCGCAAAGGTCCGTCAGGGTACATTCCGTACTGGGACCGCCAATTCCCGTGGAATAAGCTCCTATGTCAGCCCCGTGATAGACGCCGTGAGCGGCCTTCTGTCCACGCGACAATGTATACTCCTCCGCGCTGTCCCACTGCGAAGCCATCACCGCAATTCGGTTCGGGTCCCCGGGCAAAAGAACATAACCAGGAGCCTTTTCGGGCGCACCCATATCCTGATGTCCAAGCTCAGAAGCGGACAGTTTCCCACGCTTTTCCTCAACCTGTTTCATATTTGCTCTCCTTATCGCATTTGGCGTCTGATTAAGTTTTCAATATACCATCGAACGCTTGTGTTCTCTCCCTTCTGATTATATTTAGTCGTTGTATGATTGTCAATTCTTATATATCATGTTGCTTGTGCTTGATTATTGTGTATATTTGTTTAATATTTAGTGTCGATTTGCTTTTATGTTGTTTGTTTTTGTAAATTTCAAATTGACAAGGGGCTTAGCCGTGATATATAATATGAACAATGAGAGCTCCTCATTTGCCACCGTTTAATCAATCGGAAATCGATTTATTATTATTAAAGATGCAAAAAGGAGAAAATGAACATGAAGAAGATTCTTGCACTGGTCCTGTCCCTTGCGATGCTCACCGTACTGCTCGCCGGCTGCGGTAGCGACAAACCCGCTGACACCGGCTCCGAATCCGCTGCTCCTGCAGCTTCCTCCGAAGCGCTTCCCGGCGCCGGCATGAAGATCGCTCTTGTATGCGACAAAGTTGGTACCCAGGTATTCCTGCTCCAGATGGTTAATGGTTTAAAAGAAGCTGCCGCCAAGTATGGCTTCGAGTACACTGTTGCCGAATGTGCTGACAGCGCAGCCTTTGAGGACAACATGCGCGCTCTTGTTGCCGAAAATTATAACCTCATCATCGGCGGAGGTTGGCAGGCGGGCGACGCCATCAACAAGGTAGCCACTGAGTTCCCCGATGCCTGTGATTATGCGCTCATCGACTCCGAAGTTGAAGCTGAGAACGTAAAGTGCGTTTCCTATCGTGAGCAAGAGGGAGCATACCTTATCGGTCTGCTCGCGGCTCTTACTACCGACGGCGAATCTCATGTGTATGGCGCTGTCCATGTCAACGAGGGCCCCGGCTCCTGGAAATGGCGTTACGGCTACATGGAAGGCGTTCTTTCTCAGGACCCCGAAGCAACATTTGTATTTAACTATGTAGGTTCTTACAGCGACCCCGCCAAGGCAAAGGAACTTGCAATTCAGCAGTACGAGCAGGGCTGCGTGTTCATTAACTCCGCTGCCGCCGGCGGCGACTCCGGCACCTTCGAGGCTGCCAAAGAGAAAGGCTTCTACACATCCGGCCAGGACGTTGACCTCACCGATCCCGCAAACACCTATATAGTCACCTCTCAGATCAAAGATACATACGCCACGATGACAAATCTTCTTGATCTGTATTTCTCCGGCTGGAACACCGACGATGAGGTTTGGGGCGTCAAAGAAGGCACCATCGGCGCCGTTTACGTCACCCACGACAGCCAGAATCCCATCAGCGACCGCCTGACCGAAGCTGATATAGCAATCGCAAAGCAGTCCGCCGATGATATTCGTACTGGCAAGATGGATCTCACCAATATGCCTACCGAAGAAGAATATCTCGCAAGCAAGGGTCAATAAGTTTCTGTTGGTCCTAATAAAGGGATAGTATGTCTAACCGACGAGTCAGACGGGAAGAAAACCGCTCCCCGTCTGACTCTTCTATTTTGCGTGCAGGAAAGTCACCTTTGCCAGCACGGAAAGGATAGGTGTGAAATTTTGCTGCTGGAAATGAAACATATAACAAAAGAATACGGCACACTACGCGCCAACAATGATGTGGATCTGTCGCTCGGTGAGGGCGAGATACTTGCCGTGGTCGGCGAAAACGGCGCCGGTAAATCGACGCTTATGAAAATACTCTACGGTTTGGAAAAGCCGACGGAAGGCGAAATCTATATTGATGGAGAGCTGCAGAAATTCCGCAGTCCCCATGATGCCATGGCGAAAAAAATCGGTATGGTGCAGCAGCACTTCATGCTTCTCCAGCCCTGCACTGTGGCGGAGAACATTGTTTATGGGCATGAGCCAAAAAAAAGCGGTATTTTTTTTGACCGCAAGCGGGCGGCGGAGATAACAAAGGAGCTGTGCGAAAAGTATGGCTTGAGCATTGATCCCGGCCTTATTGTCTCTAACTGCCCGGTTGGTCTGCAACAGAGGGTGGAAATCCTGAAAGTCCTGTACCAGGACGCCAGCATCATCATTTTCGATGAGCCCTCCGCAGTTCTGACTCCTCAGGAAGTCGGCGAACTGCTGAAAACGATAAAAAAGCTCGCTTCCATGGGAAAGAGCATAATTATAATAACCCACAAGCTTAACGAGGTCATGGAGGTCGCTGACCGTGTCATGGTCATGCGCCAGGGCAAACGTATCAAGGAAATGGCCAAATCCGAAACCTCCATTGAGGAGATGTCATTCCTGATGGTTGGCCGCCACATCGTGGAGCGGACAATTCCTCCTCAGGAAACGACCGGAACAGTCCTTGATATTCGTGACCTTGTACTCGCAGGACCCGACAAGAAAAACATTCTGGACAGTTTCAGCATACACGTGGATGCCGGCGAGATTGTCGGTATCGCGGGCGTTTCCGGCAACGGCCAGTCGGAGCTTATCGAGTGCATCACCGGCCTTACGCCCATAACCTCGGGGGACATTCTCATCTGCGACAAAAACGTAGTCGGCAAAACCGTGGGCGAGAGACGCGAGGCAGGCTGTGCCTGTATTCCCGAGGACCGTTACCTCTGGGGTTGTGCCAAGCAGGCAACGCTCGCGGAAACCTCCATAATGGCGCATCAGCGTGAGCCGGAGATTTCTCGTTACGGTATCCTGAACAAAAAGGGAATACAGAAGTTTACCTCCGGACTGCTCGAAAGATACGACGTTCGTAACGGCGGATTATCTCAGAAAACCGGAGAACTTTCCGGCGGCAATCTCCAGAAGATGATCGTTGCGCGCGAGATTGAGCTTAATTCCAATCTGCTGATTGCGGCGGAGCCTACCCGCGGTGTGGACATAGGTGCAATGGAGTTCATTCACAGCCGTCTTCTGGACAAGCGAGCTAAGGGCGACGCGGTCCTTCTCATTTCATCGGAGCTGACTGAGATCATGACCTTATCCGACCGTATTTATGTTATTTTTGATGGCAAGGTTGCCGGAGAATTCCGCAAGCAGGACGCGACAGAGGAGAATCTTGGCATTCTAATGATGGGAGGCGAGAGCAATGAGCGAAAAGCTGTCTGACCGCAAATTTTCGGCAGGAGTTCGTAGCGCATGGAATACTATGCGTCAGCCCCTCATCGCCACAATCCTAGGTCTAATCGTCGGCGCTGTTGTAATCCTCGCCTGCGGCAAAAACCCTTTATCGGTATATGCCGAAATGTTCGATAAATCCTTCTTGAAATCCTATTATCTGTTCTCTACACTTACCCGAGCAACCCCGATAATCCTCTGCGCGATGGCTACTGCAATAGCGTGGCGGGCAGGCTACATAAACATCGGCGTGGAAGGTCAGATGATCATCGGCGCATTTGCGGCAACGGTGAGCGCCCTGTTCATACCCGGTTCCCCGATTTTGATAGCCATAATCTCATTTATAATCGGTATGGTCGCAGGCGCTCTCTATGCGCTGCTGCCGGCCGTTCTGACGTGGAAATTTAGAGTCAGCATGGTCATATGCACACTTATGCTTGACTATGTTGCAAGCTATATTACCAGCTATTTCGTCACTTATCCCCTAAAGGATGTCTCCGGTGATGGTCTGGCTCTTCAGACTGCGCAGCTAGACCCCGGTATGTGGCTGCCGCGTTTGACGCCGAAAAACACGCTTCACTTCGGCTTTATCATAGCCATTCTGGTTGTGATTTTCATGGTATTTATAACGAAAAAAACCGTCTTCGGATACGAGTCCAAAATGAGCGGCTTTAACCCGTCCTTCGCCCGCTACGGCGGAACGAAGCAGGTTAAGGTCATGATGATAACCATGGCGCTCTCCGGTGCAATAGCCTCACTTGCCGGCACTGTGGAGATATTCGGTCTCAAATATCGCTATGCCGACTCCATGTTCACATCCACAAGCTATGCATGGACAGGTCTTATGGCGGCGCTGATTGCAAATCTCAACCCCGTGGGAATGTTTTTTGTGTCCATTTTCCTTGCAGGTCTCCAGATTGGCGGCAGTGCTATCCAGCGTTCCCTCGGAATTCCTCTGGAGATATCCACCATCATCCAGTGCTGCATAACGCTGTTTGTTTCCGTTAAGTTAGTTTTCAATTTTATTAAGAAGCGAAAAGCAATCAGCGCTACCGCAGAGAAGGGCGGTGAGCAGGCATGAATTGGGAATATATCGCCTCAATTATCAACTCTACTCTCCGCATGACCACACCCATCCTTCTTGCCGCGCTTGGCAGTGCCATTTGCAGTAAGGTCGGCGTATTCAATATCGCGCTTGAAGCTCAAATGCTAATCGCCACCTTTTTCTCCATAGTTGTCAATTACTTTACGAGGGACGTGTATTTGTCTGTTCTGGCGGGCATCGCCTCGGGCATGCTGGTCGGCTATATTGTAGCGGTGCTACAGGTAAAATACCGCGCGGCCGATATGGTTATCGGTACCTCGCTGAACCTATTGGTGAGCGGCGCAACCAGCTTCCTGCTCTATCTGATTTTTGGTCTACGAGGCAAGCTAGTGGACAGCAGTCTGGTATCACTGCCGAAAATCAATCTGCCCCTCATCCGCGACATACCATTTTTAGGCCGCATGCTTGAGAATCTGACCATCATAGATTATTTGGCGTACATAATAGCAATCCTTATGTTCATTTACTTGTATAAAACAGTTTCCGGTTTCCGAACGCTGTCGGTTGGCATCAACAAGGAAGCGTCGGAGAGCCTTGGAACCAAGGCACTGCGCATCCAGATGTCCGTTGTGACCCTTTCCGGTGCCCTGTGCGGTCTGGGCGGTGTTGTTTTGAGCATGGGACAGGTAACAATGTTTACAGAGAACATGACCTCCGGCCGAGGCTTTATCGCCATGGCGGCGGCGAGTCTCGGCGTCAGCCACCCACTGCTAACCATAGTATCCAGTCTGTTCTTCGGCTTGTGTCAGTCCATAGGCTCGGCACTTCAGAATGTTATCAAGAGTCAGCTCACGATGACTCTGCCCTATATCGCTACCATCTTGGCTTTGATGTTGTCCGGCTGGAGAAGCCTTAAAAGTAAAAACGGGAGGAGCATCTGAATGTCTGAAAAAACAATTTTCCCCTGCATCCATGTCGGCGAGGGTGATATTGCGCCCCGCGTCATCACCTGTGGAGATCCTGCGCGCGCTGAACTGATATCACAGCGGCTCCAAAGCCCTGTATGTTTGGCAAAGAATCGGGAATACTGGACCTTCTCCGGAACATATAAGGGCACTCCCGTCACCATCACGTCCCACGGCGTGGGCGCGGGCGGCGCCGCTATAGCCTTTGAGAGCCTATGGCGCGCGGGAGCTAAGGTCATCATCAGGGTCGGCACCTGCGGCGGTATGCAAGACGGTATCGATGCCGGCAGCATAGTAATCGCCACCGCCTCCTGTCGCGAGGAAGGCGTTACTGAGAAGATGATTCCCCTGTCCTATCCGGCAGTCTGCGATGGAGAAGTGGTTTCCGCCCTCAGCGCTGCCGCACGCGAACGCAACATAAAAACGCATAAAGGCATCGTGCTGACCCAGGCTCTTTTCTATCCGGGTCTGCTGGAATCCAAGGTCAAGCTTTACGCAAAGGCGGGCGTCGTTGCGATGGACAATGAGGTAGCCTCCCTGCTCGTGGTATCCTCTCTCCACGGAGTAAAGGCGGGGGCGATTCTCGCTGCCGACGCCAAGGCCTTCGAGCTTGTGGGTGTGGATGACTATAAGCCCGACCAAAGCGCCGTAAGCCAAGCGGTGGAGGACGAAATCGACATTGCTTTGGACGCTATTGTAAATGTCCCGCTGGATTGAGTGTTATCTGCAACGGGGGTGGAATAATCCACCCCCGTTTTTTCGGATAAAATTGCAGTCAGTTGGACTCAGATGACCGACTGACTACGGTGCCAAATAGTTTCTTTTATTGTCATAAAGGTTGACTTTTGTCTTGCAGTTCCTTTGAATATATTATAATATTGACCAATAAGTGGAAAGATCGCCTGTAATAAACTGTGAATTAATTATAGGACTAATTGCAAAAGTAGCAACGTAATTTACTTGATATGTAAAGGAAGAAACTATGAAAAAATTCTTGAAAATCCTTAAATGGCTTGGTTTATCACTTTTGGCGGTCATTCTAATTTTAACTGTGGTTTATTTGTTTTTGCCCAAGGGGCCAAGAGAAACCATGGATTTTGACGACCCCTATCATGCGGTGAGAGACGCTGTCGAGTCGGACGAGTACATGGCGTCAACCGGAACGCCATTTGCGACTGAGGCGGCAATGGGTATCATGGATAAAGGCGGAAACGCATTTGACGCATCGATGTCCGCGTTACTTGCCTTGAATGTGAGCTTCAGTCAGGCCGCGAGCTTTCCTGGCGTTGCGCCAATCCTGATATACGACGCAGAAAAAGGCGAGGTAGAAAGCTATATCGGGGCGGGCAAAGCGCCCGAAAAAGCAACAGTCGAGTTTTTTAAGTCGGAAGGCTATGACAATGTTCCGAAATACAAACTCATTGCTCAGCTTTTGCCCGCTTCACCGGATGTGCTAATCGCCGTTCTGAAAGAGCACGGAACCATGAGCTTCACCGATATATGTCAGCCAGCAATCAGCCTAGCCAGAGAGGGCGTTCCCATACATTATCAGATGTTGCACGACATGGATCTGAGCTTTGTTGAAAGAGCGGGCCTAACCGTTATGATGCCGTATAATTCGGAAGTGTTTTTTGGCGGTGAGTGGTGGAGACCGCTTCATCACAACGAACGCTTAGTTTTGGAGGACCTTGCAAACACTCTGCAAAAGCTTTGCGATGAAGAGCAAAGAGTTCTTGCCTCCGGCGGCAGCAGAGATGAGGGTCTGGACGCGGTTCGGGATTATTTTTTTTCAGGTCCGATTGCCGAAACTATTTCTGAGTATCACGAGGAAAACGGCGGACTTATAACTCTGGAGGATTTGCGCAATTACAGCGGTGGCTGGGAGAAACCTCTGTCCGGCGACTACGGTGAATACACAATCTTTGCTAACCAAACATGGAATCAGGGCGGTGTTGTCCCGATGGCTCTGCAAATCCTTGATGGAATTGATTTGAAGTCGATGGGACATAACTCGACGGAGTACATACATACCGTGATTCAGGCCATCGAGCTTGCAATGGCGGACAGGGAGGCATATTTCGGAGATCCCGCTTTCGTCGATGTGCCAACGGAAGGACTGTTATCTCCCGAATACGCGTCGGCTCGCAGGGCGATGATGACCCCCGGAAAGGCCTTTGGTCAAACGCCGCCTGCAGGCGATCCGTATGCTTATCAGGAAACGGGTACGGCATTGGTCATTCCTGAACCCAATGCTTCAGAGCCAACATTAGCGGCACCTCAGGATACGCCAAGCTTCGGAAAAGATACAAGCTATATCTCAGTGGTGGATAAGTACGGCAACGCAGTCTCCCTGACACCCAGCGATTTTCCCGAATCTCCCATGATTCCTGGTACGGGTCTTAACCTTGGCACTCGTATGACTCAATTTTATCTTGATGATGACGGCCCGAACGGATTAATGCCGGGTAAAAGACCCAGAATAACGCCCAATCCCAGCATGGTGCTGAAAAACGGAGAGTTTTTTATGTCCTTCGGCACACCGGGCGGCGACTCTCAAACGCAGGCAATTATTCAGGTTTTTTTGAATATCACGGTTTTTGGAATGGATCCTCAGGAGGCAATCAGCGCTCCGAGATTTATCTCGCTGAATTGGCCGGATTCTTTTGCCCCGCATGAATACCACCCCGGACAAATCGAGCTCGAAGCCTCAATATATGACACCTGCGGTGAGCAGCTTAAGGCGATGGGTTATAAAGTCGCAAGGCTTGAAGATTGGGATAATAAGTTCGGCGCCGTATGTGCAATCATAAAGGACCCCGAAACCGGAACCCTAATCGGCGGAGCAGACCCACGCGAAGAGTCCTGGGCAGAAGGAAAATAGCGTTTTAAACCTTAAGAATTTATCTGTTTAATTAATTGAGGACTTAAAAGTTCCTGAAAGCTAGAATAAACAGCCCTAAATCGTTGATTTAGGGCTGTCTATTAAATGAAATAGCCTTGCACCTAATAGCTTATAGATACAACCATATTAACTCTTCTTTTACTATTTTATGGCTTAATCCTAATTCTGCGCCTTGATTTGATCGGCAAGCTCATTCAGATACAACCAACGCTCGGTCTTTGTTTCAAGCTCTGATTTCAGTAAATCCATCTGCGCCGACAAGTCCAACAATCTTATATAATCGCTGGAGGCTTTTTCAATCTCCTTGCTGCACTGAGCGATTTTAGTTTCTATCTCGGCAATTTCATCATCAATAGTATCAAACTCGCGCTGCTCGTTGAAGGAAAATTTCAGCTTTTTTTGCTTTATCCTTGTTTCGTTTTTATCTGCCGCGGAAGGCTCAGTCTGTGAGCTTTCTTTTCTTTCGTTTGATTCCTGCGTTATCGGACGCTTTTCAGAGTAGTCCGAATAATTTCCTGTGTAGGCTGTAATTTTTCCGCCTTCCGTCACCTCGAAAATTGAGCTTGCTATCTTATCAAGGAAGTATCGGTCATGGGAGACGGTAATAACAGCGCCGGGGAACGACTCCAGATAATCCTCAAAAATGGTCAAAGTATCAATGTCTAAATCATTAGTCGGCTCGTCAAGCAAAAGAATATTCGGAGCGGCGATAAGGATGCTAAGAAGATAGAGCCGTCGCTTTTCACCTCCGCTGAGCTTTCCGATGCTTGCATATTGCATATCCGGAGTAAACAAAAATCTCTCCAGCATCTGCGACGCGGTGAAGGTACCTTCCTCGGTCTTGACTTCGCTTGCTATTTCGCGAATAAAGTCATGGACCCTCATTCCGACATCCAACTCCCGACCTTCCTGAGTGAAATATCCGATTTTGACAGTAGAGCCGACTTCCACCGAACCCTCATCCGGTGCAAGCTTTCCGGCAATTATATTTAGCAGTGTGGATTTTCCTGCGCCATTTCTTCCGACAATGCCGATGCGGTCATCACGCTTAATGTTATAAGAGAAATGGTCAATCACGCAGGTATTATCAAAAGTTTTGGAAATGTCCGCGAGCTCAATCAGCTTTTTCCCCATGCGGCTGGACATTGTCGCCATCGAGACAGCATCATCCGCCGTCGGTGCGGATTGGTCCCTAAGCGCATTATATCTTTCAATACGGTCGCGGCTTTTAGTGCTGCGCGCTCTAGCCCCGCGCATAATCCACTGATATTCCTTGCGCAAAATTGCCTGTCTTTTTCGTTCGCTTGCCTCAGCATAATCGTCGCGCTGAGCCTTGAGCTCCAGATATTTAGAATATTTAGCTTCATAGGTATAGAGCTTGCCGTGCGACAGCTCCGTTATGCGGTTAACAACCCGCTCAAGAAAATAGCGGTCGTGGGTCACCATAATGAGTCCGCCCGAAAAGCGGCTAAGTCGTGTTTCGAGCCAGATGACCATATCGCTGTCAAGGTGGTTTGTCGGCTCATCGAGAATCAGTATGTCTGATGGATGGATAAGCGCGGCGCAAAGCGCTACCCGTTTTCGCTGGCCGCCGGATAGCGTTCCTATTTTGGCATTATGGTCGTTTATGCCCAGTCGTGTCAGCATGGACTTAACTTCGTATTCGTTAATCTCGCGAAACTGTGGCGTGAATTCTGCAAAAACCTGCTCAAGCACCGTTAGTTCATCGTTCATAACCGGATTTTGAGGTAAAAAAGATATCTGCGCGTTTCTTTGAACGGTAACGGAACCGGCATCCGACGACTCCAAGCCTGCAAGAATTTTTAGCAGCGTGCTTTTGCCTGTTCCGTTTATGCCAATGATTCCAATTCTGTCCCTTTCGCTTAGATACATTGTCGCATCCTGCAAAAGCTGCTTAGTATCATAATTTTTATATATGTGCTCTGCCGCTAATAGCATCGTTTCTCCTTCAGTAATTGGCTTTGTTTTTGGCAGGTATCTTTCTACCTATCCTACCCAAATGATTTTATCAGAAACCGCGATTATTTTCTACCGCAGTCTATCAATTAATATAAAACAAAATGACTTGAACCACCACAGTTCAAGTCATTTTGTTCGTTTTTCAATGCAAACAGAAAATATTTATTCCAGAATCTATAACTTCATATGTTTACTTGGCGATTGCGCCCGCGGCTTTCAGCTCTTCAATTTGCTCATCCGTATATCCCGCCTGCCGGAGAACTTCGACGGTATGGGCACCTACTGGGGCGGAGTGAATAAAATCGGTTATGGGCTGACTGCCAAAGAACACGGGCGTATTTGAATACAGCGCCGATGTTCCGTTGCTGAACTCATGTTTGAAAATAAACTTATTTTCAAGTGCTTGCTTGTCTTCCATAATCATAGGGATATCCTGCAAAAGCTCATGCGGGAAATCGGACGCCGAGAGTATTTCCGCCCACTCCTCGCGTGTTTTTTCAATCATAATGTCAGAAACAAGCTTAGATAACTCCTGCCCGTATATGAGGCCCGCGATAGGATTAAGATAGTCTTCATTCGAATAAAATTCATCTTTATGCCCTGTGATTTCACAGAACTTGGGTAAATAGGACGCCCAGCTCGCTCCTGCAAGCATTATCCATTTACCGTCCTTGCATTGATATGTATTGTTCAGCGAATTCGGCGGATTGTTGCGGCTGTTTGGAAATTCAACTCCTATTTGATAAAACCCCATCATACTGGAAAGCAGATAGACAGCAGACTGAAACAGACTTGACGTAACAAAGTCACCCTTTCCCGTTTTTTCACGGTTGAAAAGAGCTGCCAGTATACCGCATAAAAGGTTGGTTCCAAGAACATGGTCTCCAAATCCGGCACCCGTGTTGCAGGGCACGCCGTCCCTCTGCGCAAAGCTTATGGAAATACCTCCGCGAGCAAAGAATCCGGTGGTATCATAACCGGGGTTATCTTTCGCCGGACCCTCCAAGCCATAACCCGTTGCGAGCACATAAATTAATTTGGGATTTTCTTCAGATAATTTCTCATAGGTCAGTCCCGCTCTTTCGAGGGCATTGGGACGAAGATTGGTTATGAATACGTCTGCGTCGGAAATCAGCTTTTTAAGCACATCAACTCCCCCAGGCGCTTTCATATCAATAGCTATAAATCTTTTGTTTGCGTTTTCCGCCGCAAAAACAGGGTCCGCGTCATCTGTTGCAAGCCCGCCTGTAATGGATCTCCACGCGTCTCCATAGAAGGTTTCTACTTTGATTACATCGGCTCCCCAGTCTCCAAGGATTCTCGCACATGAGGGACCCGCAACATAGGTTGACATTTCAATGACCTTGATACCGGACAATATTGAATTCTGATTCATGAAATTCCTCCTTAAAAACTTGTTGATTTAAACTTGCGCTGTACTCTGGTAATTTAGCAAGTCCTGTGCCAAATTGAATTAGACATTAAATTATTTGTAATTGGCCTAATAATCATCAATATATGAGGGTTCTTTTGTTGTTATGTTTGAATTTACAAAATAAAAATTTTTTTTATGCTTTTCAGGAGTAGCAACATGCTACTCCTGCGTTATTTTATACTCAAATTTATGTATGCAATTAGACCAATAATTCTTGACCTGAATGAATTAAAAGTATACATTTTAGATTAAGAAGTTTGCTTATTGGTTTTGTTTGGAGGTGTTGTCGAATTGAAGAATTTTAAACGGCTGGCAGACCTGGTTTCAAACCCCATTTTTATTGTTGCATTGGATGGCATGATCATTCACGCGAACGAAAGTGCCAGGACGCTTTTGAATATATCAAAGGCTGAAAACTGCATAAACATACTTGAGCTCATTCCCGATCTGGTATTAAGCCCAGAGGATGGCTTTGTTTGCAGAGATGTTGCGCTTGGCAATTTTAAACTTCAGGTTTCTGTCTGCACTTTCAATTCCGACGACGGCACCGGCCCATACAGCGTGCTACTGTTTGAAGACACCCCCATTTCCTCAAAGCTTCTTTCTCAGATACTTGAAGCTGTCGATGAGGGGCTGACTGTAATCGATTCTGCCGGAAATCTGGAAATATGCAACCAAACCTCCCGAGAGCTTTTAGGTATAACTACAACAATGCAGAAAATTTTCACCTGCAATGGTCTGCCGCTGAATACCGCTTCCAAATACTTTGCCGTGGGAGAAAACCTCGGGCAGATGCTGAAAGAAAACCACTATCTGCATGAAGCTCTGTATCCAACGGCTATCCAAGAAAAGATCACTGTCAGAAAAAATATGAAGTACGGCAACGGTGTTAATATGACCTACACCGATACTCCGGTTTTAGATGATGAGCAAAACGTAAAGCATGTAGTTCTGACAGGCCGCGACGTTTCTCGTATGGTTCAGCTTGAGAATAAGCTTTATGAGCTTGAAAAAATAAAGAACGATTACTACAGCCAGCTTATGAAACTAGTCAAAAATAAAGACGTGAATGACCCCGTCTGCTCCAGCAAGAAGATGGAGCATATCCTCGGACTATCCTCAAAGGTCGCGCTGACCGATGCACCAATCTTCCTGACCGGTGAATCGGGTGTCGGTAAGGAGGAGGTTGCAAGATATATACACAGATGCAGCAGTCGTGCCGATAAACCGTTTATCGCGATAAACTGCTCCGCTGTACCTGAACAACTCATCGAGTCTGAACTGTTCGGTTACGCCCCCGGCTCTTTTACCGGCGCCAGCAAAGGCGGAAAAAGAGGCCTTCTCGAGGAGGCTAATGGAGGAACCTTCTTTTTCGACGAGATAGGCGAGTTGCCATTTCCCGTGCAGAGCAAGCTTCTGAGGGTGGTGCAGGAAAATCAGATGTATCGCATAGGAGCAACGGCTCCGGTTCAGCTTGACATCAGATACATAAGCGCAACCAATCTTTCCGAAAACGAACTAAAAAACTCAGCGAAATTCAGGAGAGACCTTTACTACCGCATTTGCGTGGTTCCAATACATATACCCCCTCTTCGTGAGCGAACCGACGATATAGTCCCGCTGGTTTCGCATTTTCTCGAGTACTTTAACAAAAAGTACAGTAAGAAAATTCGTCTCAGTAATATGGTAATGCGAAGGATGACAAGGCTTGACTGGCCCGGCAACGCCCGCGAGCTTAAAAATGTCGTTGAGAGGCTTGTTATACTCGGCGACGACGGGGTTGTTGACGAGCAGCAACTTCAGTATGCTCTGGATATGGACTCTGAAGGGCCTGTAGAAAAAATAAGCGTCACGGGCATTATGCCGCTCGCCGAAGCACACATCTTATTAGACAAAATACTGATCGAGGGGGCTTATGCCCAGCACGGCACCATTGTCGACGCCGCAAAGGCGCTCGGGACATACCCGTCGACGATTCACAGAAAAATAAAATCAGGTCAAGTCAACCTGAATACTTAAGGTAAACCCATGAGCTATGGTAAAATGCTAGCCAAAAGTAGCATCTTGCTATAGCTCAGTTCCGTTTCTGATTAATAATACGGGGAAAAATGAAGTTTTACTTCTGGCACGGCTATTGCTGTATATAAATAATAGTACTTCTCAATGGCAGCAGAAGATGTAGCACCGCTGTCTGAAAAGAGAATATTCAATTTCTATTAAAGGAGTATTATTATGGGCAAGCTTGATAACAAAATCGCGGTTGTTACAGGGGCGGCAAAGGGTATCGGTGCCGCTGTCGCTACCCGTCTGTTTGAAGACGGCTGCGAGGCACTGGCAGTTCTGGACCTCGACTTTGAGCAGGCCGAATTAACGGCAAAAGCACTTGATCCTTCTGGGGAAAAGGTTATCGCGATGAAATGCGATGTTTCCAATCGTGATGAGGTTAATTCGGTCTTCGGCAAAATTATCGAAAAATTCGGCAGAGTTGATATTCTCATAAACAACGCAGGGATAACCAAGGACGCAATGTTCCACAAAATGAGCGTTGACACCTGGAACAAAGTTCTTGATGTCAATCTCAACAGCATGTTTTATACCTGTCAGGCTGTTGCGGGCTCAATGCGCGGGAGGAACTACGGCAAAATAGTCAATATCAGTTCAAACGCCGCATGGGGCAATGCCGGACAGGCGAATTACAGCGCTTCAAAAGGCGGTGTTCTCAGCTTCACCAGAACACTCGCTAAGGAATTCGGACCCAAGAACATAACAGTAAATTCTATCGCGCCGTCACTCATTGATACCGATATGATAAAAACCATACCGGAGGAGCTTATGTCTATGGCGCTCATGCTCAACCCCATGAGAAGAGTGGGCCAAGTCTCTGAGGTCGCGTCCGTCGTCTCCTTCCTGGCTTCCGATGATTCCAGCTATGTAAACGGCGAGTGTATACAAATTAACGGCGGCTTCTTAATAGTGTGAGACTGCCGTATTTTGTAAAAGTGATTTTTCTGTATCGCCATTGATTTAACGAGTACTTATATATTGCAAAAAACACCTCTTTTTCGGCTGTACTATGCCGCGAAAGAGGTGTTTTCATCCTAATAATGCAGTCTATTTGTTTTCCGGTTTACTGCATAAACTTAATAAAAGACGAATTATAAGGAATCGGTTACAGTGCTCAATACATAGGCATATTCCACAATTATATGCAGGTATATATAAACATTATATAGAAATGGTGCTGTATATATTGACGTATTTAGTTTGGGTAGATATAATGCATCTAAATCATATGTGGAACCAGTTACACACCCGGAGGTGGATTACCCTGATTACCATTAAAGACGTTGCTCAACTGGCGGGCGTGTCAAAGGCAACCGTTTCCCGCGTACTGAACAACAGCGGGTATGTCAATGAGGCGACCCGGCAAAAGGTCGAAGTGGTCATGAAAGAGCATCAGTACATACCATCCGCAAGCGCGGTGAGTCTTTCCAGACAGGAGACCTCAACAATTGGCGTGCTGGTTCCGGAAATTGACAATATGTTCTATGGCGATGTGCTCCACGGGATAACAGAGGTAGCCGATCAGAATGAATTATCGCTAATTTTCTTTGACACTCAGGACAACGGTGAGAAGGAGGCGCGGGCTCTGCGTACGTTGAGCCAGCAGCGCGTTCGGGGACTGATTCTCTCGCCGGCCGTAGACTATTCCAACGACGCGATGGCCTCGAATCTGCGCAAACAGCTGAACGCGCTGAATATCCCGGTCGTTATCGTGGACCGCGATTCGGATAATATGCCATGGGACGGTGTCTTTTATGAAAACTATCAGAGCTCATATCAGGCCGCAATCGAGCTTTACAAAGCCGGAAACCGCCGTTTAGGCGTGATTACAGGCGATTTGAAGCTCAAAATCGGGCGCGACCGTTTGGAGGGCTTCCGGCAAGGAGTACTGGACTGCGGACTGAAGCTGCGGGAAGAAGATGTTTTTGAGGGGGATTTCCTTACGCCCCGAGCCTACGAACTTTCCAAGGCCATGTTTCGTTCCGGCGACTGGCCCCAGGCGATATACACCAGCAACAACAGCACTAGTCTTGGCTTTCTGAAGGCCGCTCATGAGTGCGGGATCGAAATCGGCAAGGACATAGCGGTGATTGGAAATGACCGTATCGATATTCTGGATATGTTGGGAATCCCTTTCAGTTGCGTTTACCGTGATAACCACGAAATGGGCCACGTTGCCCTGCGGATGCTGCTGGAACGCATTGAAAACCCCGACAGACCCCGCAATATCTGCATGATACCCTACAGCGTACAGCTTTCGGGTTCCGAAAAAATAAAGAAATGATCTGTGTGATTCCGACAATATGCACGTAACAAGTCACATATGCTGTTTATAGCGGAGAGCTGAGTAAACGCAAGAGCTGAATGAATTAACTTCGTAAATATAAAGAGTTGGTAATATACAGTGGCGTCAGCCAACTTTTTTTGAGACGGATGGAACCGGTTACATATTGCTGACACAATAAAAAATCGGCGTCTGTAGTCAAGATTTAATATTGAAAGAAGACGTGGAAAATGATTTACAAAAAGGTGTCCAGAATCAAAGAAGAGATATCGGCTATCGGAATCGGTTGTTGGAACATGGGCGGAGACTGGGATTCCTCCGAGGAAAAAAAGTCAATCCGCATCATACACGAGGCAATCGACATGGGCATCAACCTTTTTGACGTCGCGCCTGTTTATGGCTGGGGCGTATCCGAGACTATTCTGGGAAAGGCTCTGAAAGAGGGCGGACGCCGCGACAAGGTGCTCATCGCATCAAAGGGCGGTTTGTTATGGAACGAAAAACACGAAACCGAAAATAATCTTTCAAAGGATAGCCTGCTGAGGGAAATCGACGACAGCCTGCGCAGACTTCAGACCGATTATATCGATATTTATCAGCTTCACTGGCCCGATCCCAAAACTCCGCTCGAGGAGACCGCCGAAGCGCTCTCACTTATGAAAGCCGCCGGAAAGATCCGATATATCGGTCTCAGTAATTTTTCACAGAACGATGTGGAAAAAATGATGACGCTAATCGGCGTCGATTGCCAGCAAAGCCTTTACAACATGCTCGAGCGAAACCCAGCCAGCTATCACGGACTTCCTCTGGATTACCGAACCGAGGCAGAGGTGCTGCCCACAGTTCGCAAATACGGTCAGGCCCTCCTTCCTTACAGTCCGCTGTTTCAGGGACTGTTGGCGGGCAGATTCCTCACCGGCGTTGATTTCTCGTCCCACGATATCCGCAATGCCAACCCGAAGCTCTCCGGCAAGGAGTTTGAGATATACGTGAAGGCTGCGAGAGAAATCAAGGTTTTGGCGGATGAGATGGGCCGTCCCATGAATGAACTCGCGCTCAACTGGCTTAGGCAGAAGCCGGAGGTGACCTCGATAATCGGCGGCGCTTCGTCGACAGAACAGCTAGAAGATAACGTTCACTGCGTCACATGGGATATAAGTGACGAGGAAATGAAAAAGATAGACAAAATTTTGGAGCCTTTTGAGAATTCCGAGGCAAGGAGATAAACCGAATGGCAAAATACCTGATTGCGCACGATATCGGGACGACCGGAGACAAGGCGACGCTGTTCACAACGGATGGCGAACTGGTGCGCAGCGTGACTTATACATACGGCACGGATTATTTCAACAGCACCTGGGCCGAACAGAATCCAGAGGACTGGTGGAATGCGGTCTGCGCCAACAATAAGCTGCTGCTCAAGGGCTATGACACCCATCAGGTGGCCGGTATGGCATTCAGTGGGCAGATGATGGGCTGCGTGGCTGTAGACAAAAACGGCAAACTGCTTCGTCCGGCAATTATATGGGCTGATCAGCGCAGTCAGGCGCAGGAATCCTTTATCCGTACCAAAATCGACGAGGAAAAATTCTACCGCATTACCGGGCATAAAATCAGCGCCTCTTACAGTCTCGAAAAGCTGATGTGGATCAGGGACAACGAGCCGGACGTTTTTCGCAGAACTTACAAGATGCTGCAGCCCAAGGACTACATAATTTATCGGCTTACCGGAGAGTTCGTGACTGATTTTTCCGACGCCTCCGGCACCAACGCTCTTGATTTGAACAGGCTGGAATGGTCGGATCAAATACTCGATATGGCTTGTGTCGGCAGGGAACTTTTCGCGGACGTATACCCCTCCACGCATGTTGCCGGACAAATAACAGTCTCCGTCGCGGAAGAATGCGGACTTGCGCCCGGCACGCCCATCGTGATAGGCGGCGGCGACGGCGTATGTGCGGCCGTTGGCGCCGGCAGCGTGCGCAGCGGCGATACGTTCAACTATCTGGGCTCCTCCTCCTGGATAGCGCTGACGAGCGACGAGCCAATTTATGACCCGCAGATGCGAACCTACAACTGGGCGCACATGGTGCCGGGCAAGTATTCCCCCAACGGCACCATGCAGGCGGCAGGCAACTCCTACCAATTTGTAAGAAAGAACTTATGCAAGGATCTTGAACAGCTGGCGGAGGAACAGGGCTGTAGCACCTACGCCCTGATGAACATTGAAATTGAAAAATCACCGATGGGCGCAAACGGATTATTGTACCTGCCGTATATTCTGGGCGAGCGCAGCCCGCGCTGGAATTCCGAGGCCCGCGGCGCTTACATCGGGCTAAAAATGGAGCACACTCGCGGGGATATGCTGCGTGCCTGTGTCGAAGGCATCATGATGAATCTTTGCATCATTCTGGATGTGTTCCGCAAAAAGCTTGATATAACGGACATCAACGTAATCGGTGGCTTAGCAAACGGGGAAGTGATTCTTCATATTCTGGCGGATGTTTACGGTGTGCGAGCAAAGCGCCTGAACTGGCTGGACGAGGCCACATCCATGGGCGCGGCAGTAGCCGCAGGCGTGGGCGTCGGCGTGTTAGAGGATTTCACTGCCATCGACCGCTTCATAAGGGTTGACGAAACGGTACAGTCCGACGCGGAAAATCATCGGAAGTATGGGGAGCTCAAGAACCTGTTTGACGAAAGCTACTACGCGCTGCTGGATACTTATAAACATTTGGGTCAGTGGCGCTGAGACGATATTTTAAAAAATCAATACGGCGCAGGGCGTGGCACCCGATACAAGTGCTTGACGCTGCGAGCGACGGAAAGGAGCCACCGTGAAATACGGAATCTACTACGCCTACTGGGAAAAGCAGTGGGGAGCAGACTATCTAAAATATATAGAAAAAGCGGCGCGCTTAGGTTTCGATATTTTAGAAATCTCTTGTGCGGGGCTCAGGGACATGACCGACGCACAGCTCGAGGCGCTGCGGAACTGCAAAGACGATAAGGGCATACGGCTCACGGGCGGCTATGGTCCGAAAGCCTGCGAAAACCTCGCCTCTCCCGATTCCGCTATCGTTAAAAACGCGCTTGACTTTTGGAAACAGACCTTCGACGCGCTGAAAAAACTGGACATCAGCTCCGTCGGCGGAGGGCTGTATTCCTATTGGCCCGCAGACTACAGTACCGGCGTGGATAAGCGGGGAGACTTCGAGCGGAGCGTCCGCAATATGCGCACTTTAGCTGCTATGGCGCAGGACTATGGTATCACTCTTTGCATGGAATCGCTCAACCGCCACGAAGGATACCTTATAAACACAGCGCGGGAATGCGTCGAATATGTCAAGGCGGTGGACGCGCCGAACGTCAAGGTCATGCTCGACACCTACCACATGAATATGGAGGAGGACAGCTTCCGCGAGGCTATTCTCACAGCCGGCCCACTTTTGGGACATTTCCATGCGGGTGAGAATAACCGCCGCCTGCCCGGTCAGGGAAACATTATACCATGGCGGGAGATTGGTTCAGCTCTGCGGGAAATCGATTATAAAGGCGATATCGTGATGGAGCCTTTTGTGATACACGGAGGACAGGTCGGGCAGGATATACGCATATGGCGCGACCTGCTTGAGGATGCCTCCGAAGAGCGGCTCGACCGTGACGCCTCGGAATCTGTGCAGTTCCTTCGGAATGTTTTCGACGAGAAGTCAACGTCGATAAGAGGGCTTGCGCATATCGGATTTTTCGTATCGGACCTTGCGCGTTCCGTAAAATTCTACACCGAGGTTCTGGGTTTCAAGGTGATCTGGAATAACGTCAACCCTTCGCCGGAGGGAGATATAGCGGTCACGTTTTTACAAAACGCGGACTGTGTTCTGGAGCTGATTCGATTTCCTGATCCGGAAAAACGCGGTACGGGCTGCATAGATCACGCGGCGCTTCGGGTGGACGATCTGGACGCTACGATGAGGCAGCTTTCTCAGCAAGGTATCGCATTTGAAGAGGGAAGCTACGAGGAGGCGCCGCAGGTTTTTGAAAAAGGCTCGCGTTGGGTGTTCCTGTGTGGCCCCGACAACGAGCGCATTGAACTGAACGAACGGTTCAGATAAAAGAGCTTATGCTCGGAATGAGCTTAAGAATAAACTTAAAAGGAGAAAAGACAATGAAAAAACTACTCGTGCTCTTACTTGTCCTCGCAATGGCGTTATCACTAGCAGCCTGCGGAGCAGGCGCTGATAAGGCCTCCACCGAATCCAGCCCCAGCGCAGCTGCTGTAGACGATGGCGAAACCGCTGAAACCTATGACGTCGTTTGGGTAACCTGCTCCACAGAATCGCAGTTCTGGCAGTATCAGCAGATCGGCATGGAAAACGCCGTAGCCGACATGGAAGCGCAGTATGGCGTAACCATCAACTTCTCGACCGTGGGCCCGGCTACCGAAGCCGAGACAGAGGGCTATATCAGAGCCTTTGAAAACGCTATCGCCTCCAAGCCCGACGTCATCATCAGCGCCACACAGGTTCCTGATTCCACCGTCACAGTCGCCAAGGAAGCCATGGATCAGGGAATAATTGTCAACTTCACAAACTGCGGCCTTGAGCCCGTCGGCTCCACTCAGTACGCCGACAGCTACAACCAGTTCTACACCACCTCCAGCGCTGACGTGGGCAAGCTTGCCGGTCAGCAGATGCTGGATATGCTTAAAGCAGCCAACAGTCCTCTTAAGGGCTACATCGCAATGGAGTTTTCCAACGTCAACGCATCTCTGCAGCCCCGCATGGATGAATTCAAGGCTTATATCAACGCGAACGCTCCCGACATCATAGTTCTTGACACTCTGTACAACAACAACGATATGGAAGCGGCTCAGGCGGACATAGAGAACGAAATCGCAACATACGGTGATGAGCTCATCGGCATTTATGGTGCCAACAACATCTCCGGCGACGGCATTGCGCTGGCTGTTGAAAACGCAGGAATCAAAGACAAGGTCATCACCATCGGCGTAGACTCCGACTCAACCGAAATTGCAGCACTCAAAGCCGGCACTCTCGACAGCATTATCGTGCAGGATGCTTACGGTCAGGGTTATAATTCCGTTAAGAACGCCATCGAGACTTTAATAAACGGTAAAAACCCCGAGAGTGAGCAGCAGCTCGCCGTCGCTCCGGTCGCCGTTACAACTCAGAACATGGCCGAGGAAAAATACGCAGCACTTCTGGATCCTACAATACTCAAGAAGAAATAATAATCAGTAATTATAGGTATATTCCGGTGGGCACGGAGTCCACCGGAATATACTGAAAAAATCTGCGGCACATCGATAGGTACATAGAAAGGAAAGTGTACACTGATGGATGACAATGTTCTGCTGAAAATCGACGGCATAGTAAAAACCTATCCGGGCGTTCAGGCCCTTAAGGGTATTACTACTACTATAAAAAAAGGAGAGGTTCGCGCGCTTGTTGGCGAAAATGGCGCGGGTAAATCGACTCTGATCAAATGCATCATGGGTGTCGAAACACCTATGGAAGGCAAAATCGAAATTAACTGTGACGGGAAATGGGAATCTCCCAAAAACGCCATCGAAGCCAAGAATTTAGGTATGCAGGCCAACTATCAGAACGTAAATATCGCGAAGAACCTGAGCGTGGCAGAAAATTACTTTTTAGGCTGTCTGCCGAGAACTAAGCTCGGCACTGTGGACTGGAATCAGATGTATGAGTCCAGTCAGAAAATTATAGACAAATTTCAACTGAAAGTGGACCCGAGAGCGACAATCGAATCGCTGCCAATCGCCTTGCAGGCGATGATTAACATCAGCAAGATTTCGGTAAATGAGAATATTCGTTTGGTAATTTTTGATGAACCTACAGCTCTGCTGGAAAACGAAAAGGTTGTAACTCTGTTTAACTTTATCAAGGAACTGAAAGCTAAGGGCGTTAGCGTAATCTATATATCTCACCGACTTGAAGAAATCATGGAAATCTGCGACACGGTTACCATTATGAAGGACGGTGCATACGTGGAGACAAAAAATGTCACCGAGGTCAACAAGGACTACCTTATATCAAAAATGGTAGGGCGCGACGTAGCTGACATTTATAATATAAAGCATCAGGAACCGGGCGAGGAGCTGCTCCGCGTGGAAAAACTCTGCGGCAACAATTTCGTCGACGTAAGCTTCAATCTGCGCAAGGGCGAAATTCTGGGCTTTTTCGGTTTGGTCGGCTCAGGCCGCAGTGAAGTGATGCGTGCCATTTTCGGTGTGGACAAGGTCAAAGGCGGCAGCATGTATCTAAAGGGCAAGAAGGTCTGTTTCAAAAGTCCGAAGGGCGCCATGCTCAGCGGCTTCGGCTTTCTGACTGAGGATCGACGCAAGGATGGTCTGGCGCTGCCGCAATCGGTGGAGCTGAACGTCAACATCTACTCTTACGACATGATAAGCAAGGCGAGTATTATTAGTCTAAAAAAAGAAAGTTCGCGCGCCGAGGACTATAGGGAAAAGATCGGCATCAAGACGCCGAGCATCAAACAATGTGTAAACAATCTCTCGGGCGGCAACCAGCAGAAGGTCGTCATTTCAAAGCTGCTCTGCCGCAATCCCGAGATACTTATCTTTGACGAGCCAACCGTCGGCGTGGACGTGGGCGCAAAGGATGAGATATACAAGATAATCGAAGCTCTGATAGCACAGGGCAAGAGCGTAATCATTATCTCGTCCTATCTGCCGGAGGCCATGGGCATGGCGGATCGTCTGGTCGTTATGGCGGAAGGACACGTAGCCGGTATTCTGGACAGCGAACAGCTTAAAAAGGTAAACGAAGAAGACGTCCTGCGCATCGCGTCCGTGGTCTACTCAGAAAACAACCCTATTGTGGAGGCAGTATGATGGCTAGTAATACTATGAATCTGGCGGAGCAAAGAAGACGCGCCAATATGAAAACGCTTTTAATGCGCACAGAGATTTCCATGGTTCTGATTATTGGGGTGCTGTTTTTGGCGGCTACGTTCGGTACAAAGAACTTCCTGACCGCGTATAACCTGACAAATATCCTAAAACAGTGCGCGATTATCGGCGTAATTGCCGTGGCGGAAACCTACATCATCATCACAGGCGGAATCGACATCAGTTGTGGAGCCATCGTGGGCATGAGCACTCTGATGGTGGCCACCTGTCAGGCATCGGGAATGAGCACCTTTCCTTCAATGTGCATCGCCGTTGTTGTGGCGGTTATCTGCGGAATTTTCAACGCGGTTCTGGTCCACGAATTCAACGTCACCGCCTTCGTCGCAACTCTGGGCACTCAGACGATACTGCGCGGCCTTATTAAGGTCATCTCAAACGGCGGTACGGTCAGCGGCCTGCACAAATCGTTTACTTCCTTTGCCAGCGGATCGACTCTGTTCATTCCCAATCTGGCTATCGTCTGGCTCTGTATCGCGGTTATCGGCGTTCTGATTCTGCGCTATGTGGTGTTTGGACGCAACCTGTTTGTGCTTGGCAGTGGGAAGGAAGTTGCAAAGCTCAACGGCATATCTATCAGGAAAACAACATACATGGCTTACGCTTTTGCGGGACTGTTGTACGGAATCGCTGGTATTATGCTGGCAGCCAGAATTAATTCCGCTATCCCGACCGCGGGCGAGGGCTACGAGACAAACGCAATTGCGGCAAGCGTGCTTGGCGGCGCGTCGCTCGCGGGAGGAAGCGGCTCCATTATGGGCACGGTACTGGGTACTATACTTATCATTCTAATTGACAACGTGGGAACTCAGTTCGGCATAGACACTTTTGTAATGCAGGTCATTACAGGCTGCGTCATCGTAATAGCCATTATAGTTGATCAGCTTAAAAAGCGCAGTTCCCGATGAAAACAGACTCTTTTGATATTTGAAAGGATACAAAATATGCTGACCTTACAGCCGGCAACACGGCCTACAATATATTTTATTGGCGTAACCACCGGCAGTTCCTCCATCATGCGCGTTTTTCCCAAGTGGGCGGAAGCGCTGGGGCTGGACGCCGTGATAAAAGGCATCGACCTTGTTCCGCACTCCTCCGAGGCGGAGTACCGCGAAGCCGTTGAATTCATCAAAAACGATCCGCTCTCTTTGGGCGCGCTTGTCACCACGCATAAGATTGACCTCTATAACTCATGCAGTGACCTGTTTGATTATCTCGATCCCTATGCAGTCCAGCTTGGTGAAATCTCCTGTATCTCCAAGCAGGGCAAAAAACTCTGCGGACATGCAAAGGACCCCATATCCAGCGGACTTGCCCTCCAGCGCTTTGTGCCGAAGAATTTTTGGGCGGAGCACAACGGAGAGGTACTTCTGCTCGGAGCGGGAGGCGCGAGCCTTGCTATGTCCCTGTATTTCTGCAGGAACGCAGGAGAGGACATCCCAAGAAAAATTACAATCGCCAACAGAAGCAAAGCTCGGCTCGACTCTGCCCGTCAGATACTTTCCGGACTGAACGAGAGCATTGAAATGGAGTTTGTACTCAACCCCACCGCTGAGGATAACGACAAAACTCTCAGCAAGATGAGCAACTATTCTCTTATAGTGAACGGAACAGGCCTTGGAAAAGACGCTCCCGGTTCGCCAATAACCGACGCCGCAAGATTTCCGAAGGGAAGCCTTGTGTGGGAAATCAATTATCGCGGAGACCTTATCTTTATGGATCAGGCAAAGGCTCAGCAGGCAGAGCGGGAACTGGTGGTCGAGGACGGCTGGGTCTATTTCATCCACGGCTGGACACAGGTCGTCGCCGAAGTTTTTCATATTGACGACATCGCCGGCAAAGTAGACGAGCTCAGTCTTATAGCCAGAAACGCATAGAGGAGGCACATATGAACAGCTTTGATTGCGAGAAGAGCTTTCTAGTGGATTTTGACCTTGAAACCGGATTTTCAAAAAAGGCCGAAACCACAAAGCGCCGCCTTTCACAGATGAGCGGAATGTACTGTGACAGCGACGCAGTAAAGAAGATTTTGGAAACGGAGGACCCGATTGTTTATGCGTTCCATGAGATGGGCTTTCCGGAGCGCAAGGGCGATTTGGCCTTCGGCACTACGATTTTATATCCGGGCACCGTCGGTGACGAGTATTACATGACAAAGGGACACTTTCATAACCAGCTCGACACAGCGGAGGTCTATTATACGCTCAGCGGCGAAGGCTATATGGTCATGGAAAACCCCGAAGGCGACACAATTGAGATGCCGCTAAAAAAGGGCGAGGCCGTCTATGTCCCCAAGCGCTATGCGCATCGAACCGTGAACACGGGTAAAACTCCGCTCGTGCTGTTTTTCACCTTTGCGGCGGATGCCGGACATGATTACGGAGCGATCGAAACCAAGGGCTTTCGCAAGATAATTGTTGAAAGAGACGGTAAGCCCTTAATCATCGATAACCCTAAGTGGAAATGATATGGCAACAAAAATGATACGCACTGTACTGCGCGATATCGACCCGGACTCACTGGGCTACACACAGTGCCACGAGCATCTGATGCTCACTAAGGGCCAATCCTTTCTTTGCAATCCGGCTCTTTGCATAGATGATCCTGCGAAAACACGCGAGGAACTGCTAAGATACCTCCAAAATGGAGGGCGCTCCCTTGTAGATGCGCAGCCGGTGGGCTGCGGTCGCGATTCCGAGGCCCTTGCAGAGCTGATGGAAGAAACGGGAGTAAACATCATAGCCTCCACCGGTTTTCACAAAATGGAGTTCTATCAGGAAGGGCACTGGATAAAAAGCATGAGCGAGGGCAGGCTTACGGAGCTGTTTACCTCCGAGCTGACCGACGGGATGTTTACGGGCACGGACACCGAGTTTTGCCTGGTACAGCATGCGGCGCGGGCCGGAATCATCAAAACCGCGCTGGACTCCTGCAATCTGGAGCAGCCGTATGAGCGCCTTTTCCGCGCGGCGGCGAGAGCTCAGCTCGTGACCGGAGCGCCTATAATGGTACACATAGAAAAAGGGAGCGACCCGGAGCTTCTGCTACGGTTTCTAAAAAGTCTCGGTGTGCGCCCGGAAAAGCTGTACTTCTGCCATATGGACAGAGCGTGCGACCAAATAAATGTTTTTTATAATATTCTCAAAGCAGGCGTGACCCTTGAATTCGACACAATCGGCAGGTTTAAATACCACAGCGACGAGTATGAATGTGCTTTGATAAAGCAGCTTTTGGATAACGGGCACGAGGATAAACTACTGGTTTCGCTGGATACGACACGAGACAGGTTGAAAGCGTATAACGAAAACGCAATCGGTCTGGATTATATTCTGACCGCCTTTCTGCCAATGCTTCGCATGGCAGGTATTTCCGATTCTCAAATCGGAAAACTCACGGAGGAAAATCCCAAGAGGGTATTAAGCTGGTAATCAGTGTCTACAGATATTAGTTAAAGAAGGATAATGCTATGGAGTTTTTTGAAACACTTGAAAGCCGCGGGCTTGCCCCCGTGGTTAAGCTAAACAGCGCAGACTCGGCGCTGCCTTTGGCGGAGGCTTTGCTCGCGGGCGGCTTGCCAGTCGCGGAGATCACTTTTCGCACCGACGCGGCGGAAGAGTCCATCCGGCTCATAAGCAAGGAATACAGCGAAATGCTGGTTGGCGCTGGTACCGTCGTAAATCTGGAACAGGCAAAGCGCGCGATCGGTGCTGGGGCAAAGTTTCTGGTTTCTCCGGGCTACAATCAGAAGGTCGTGGAGTATGCGATAGAAGCGGGAGTCCCTGTGCTTCCCGGCTGCTGCACCCCGACCGAAATTCTTTCCTCCATGGAGATGGGTTTCAAGGTCGTTAAGTTCTTTCCGGCGAATGTGTTCGGCGGTCTAAATACGATAAAAACCTATGCTTCGGTGTTCCCATCCGTCCGTTTTATGCCGACCGGAGGCGTCGGGATTGATAATTTGCTTGAATATCTGGCGCACCCCGCGGTCATTGCCGTCGGCGGGAGCTGGATGGTCAAGGATTCCTATATCGACGAGGGCAATTTCGGCAAGATAACAGAATTGACCAGACAGGCGGTCGAAGCCATAGCAAGTATTAAGAAATAGGGGGGATGGGCTTGAAAATCCTTGTAACACCAACGTCCCTCCAACCGAAAAAAAGCTCAGGCGCTCTGGAAAAGCTGAGAGCCTTCAGCCGCGACCTTGTCTTTAACCCCACCGGAAAACCGCTGACAGAGGACGAGCTTATACCGCTCCTTCGGGACTGCGACGGGTTTCTGGCGGGACTGGATTTCATCACAAAGCGCGTGCTGGACGAGTGCCCAAACCTAAAAGTCATTTCACGCTACGGCGTGGGTTACGACCGTGTAGACATCGCCGCGTCGACCGAAAAGGGGATAATCGTCACCAACACACCCGGAGCTAACTCCGAAGCTGTCGGAGAGCTGACCTTTGCCCTGCTGCTGTCCGTGGCGCGGAATATTCCTGCCTTGGACCAAAAAACCAAAGAAGGCCAGTGGGTTCGTTCGACAGGCATGGAGCTCAAGGGCAAAACCATCGGCATACTGGGGCTTGGCGCCATAGGTAAGGTGGTAGCTAGATGCGCAAAGGGCTTCGAAATGAAGGTCATGGCTTATGATCCGTACATAGATCTCAACTATTGCGCCGAGCAAGATATAAAATGCGGCACTTTGGATGAAATAATCGAAAGCGCCGATGTAATAAGCCTGCATCTACCCCTTAACGAGAATACTAAGCACCTGATAAACACCGAGTCCATTGCGAAGATGAAGAACGGCGTCATTATAATTAACGCGTCCCGCGGCGGAATCATCGACGAAGAAGCCGCGCTCGACGCGCTCAGAAGCGGTAAGCTCGGCGGCATGGGGCTGGACGCTTTCGAGATTGAGCCTCCTGTCGGCTCGCCGTTGCTGTCCTTTAGCAACGTAGTCGCCACGCCGCATACGGGCGCTCATACGGAGGAATCCTCAACCAAAATGGCCGATATGGCGGTGGATACCCTTATCGCGGTTCTGACAGGCGAGGAATGCTCTTACATAGTCAACCGATAAAAATAAAAACCGAGTCCTGAAAGAGAATCGGAGGGACATCAATGAAATATCTTACCTTCGGAGAAATAATGCTGAGGCTCAAAACACCCGGAACGGAAAGGCTTTTTCAAAGCCCCACGCTGGAAGCAAGCTTTGGCGGCGGTGAGGCAAATGTGGCGGTGAGTCTCGCGAATTACGGCTGTGACGCCGCTTTTCTGACAGTTCTGCCTGACAACGCCATCGGCGACGAGTGCGTGAAAGAGCTACGAAGCTTCGGTGTTTGCACCTCGCTTATCCAGCGCGGTCCGGGACGTATGGGTATCTATTACCTAGAGGGCGGAGCAAACCAGCTCCCCAGCAAGGTTATTTACGACCGTGAATACAGCTCCATGGCTCTCGCAAAACCGGGCGATATCGACTGGGATAGGGCTTTCGAGGACGTAGGCTGGTTCCATATCACGGGCATCGCTCCCGCGATCAGCAAGAGCGCAATGCAACTCAGTATGGAGAGCGTTAGGCTTGCCAAGGAGCGAGGCATTACCGTCTCTTGCGATCTTAACTTCCGCAAAAACCTCTGGAAATACGGCAAGACGGCTCCCGAAGTGATGCGCGAGCTGACAAAATATGTTGACGTCGCCATTGCCAACGAGGAGGATGTTCAGAAATCTCTCGGCATCACCGCCGATGTGCACGTGGAAGAAGGAGAGCTCGACCGCGAGAAATACAGGCTCCTCTCCGACGCGGTGCTGAGGGAATACCCCGAAATGAAGATGATAGCCATCACGCTCAGGGAGAGCAGGAGCGCCAACTCAAACGGCTGGGCCGCCTGCCTCAACGACAGGGAGAATTTCTATGTAAGCCGCCGGTATGAGATTTGCGATATAGTCGACCGCGTGGGCGGCGGCGACGCGTTCGCCGGTGGGCTCATCTACGGACTGAACAGCTATGAGAGCAGACAAAAAGCGCTGGAGTTCGCGGTCGCTGCCTCCTGCCTCAAGCACTCTATTTCAGGCGATTTCAACAGAGTAACCGTAAAGGACGTGGAGACTCTCAGTGGCGGCGACGGCTCCGGACGCGTCCAGCGCTAGAGCTTTATAACACACCCCATTTATCAGTCAGTATAATTTGTACCGACTGATAAATGGGGTGTGTTTTTCAGGCAAAGTCTGTTTTATTTTTTATTCTGAGCGGATTGCTGATTAGCCTTTTTAACCGCATCTAGTTCGTTTTGCTGCTTTGTCATCATGTCAGAACCGGCTTCCATATTGTTCATGTTTCCCGCCTGAGCAGCATTCTTGGCCGACTGCTGATTTAACTTTTTGGTTTCTTCTATACTATTAGTTCCCATATTATTAGTTCCCATTTTTTCTCCTTCAAATATAAATTATAGGACATATAATATTTTTATCTAATATTTATGTATTATACAAAGTCCAACCATATTTCGCTGCAGTTGCCGCCATGAATACTCAAATTCACCCGAAAAAAGACGTTTTCCTCATGCTGAAAGCCTGAAGCTGATTCAGCAATTGACGGGTTATTAAATATCAGGTAAAATTATTAACCATAAGTTAATTACGCACATACATGATTGGAGGACATTTTTATGAAGGATGTGCCATTTGAAGGAGCCGCTATCTGTGAGCGCTTCAGAACGCAAGCATTGGACTCGACGCTAATGGAACAGGCCCACGCCTACGCGTTAGAGTATATGACTTCTGTTCAGGAGCGTCCGGTATTTCCAAGCTCAGAGGACATTGAAGGACTTATGGCCTTTGATGAAGAGCTTCCCGATATGCATGGCGATCCTCATGAAATATTGAAGTTGCTGCATGAAAAAGGCTCTCCTGCAACGGTGGCTCAAACGGGAGGTCGGTATTTCGGCTTCGTCAACGGTGGAATCGCCCCTGCGGCGCTGTCCGCCAAATGGCTTGCGGACACATGGGACCAGAATGCGGGCATGTATGTTACGTCCCCTGTTGCGTCCAAGCTTGAAGATGTTTGTGAAAAGTGGCTTGTGAGCATACTGGGACTTCCCGAGAGTACAGTAGCCGGTTTTGTTGGGGGCTCATCTACAGCCACGCTTTGCGCGCTCGCCGCCGGGCGAAACCATCTTCTTAAAGCAGAGGGCTATAACGTTGCAACGCAAGGGCTTTTTGGCGCGCCGGAAATCAAGGTTGTGCTAAGCGAAGGTTCTCACTCCACTGTTTATAAAGCACTTTCCATTCTGGGTTTGGGGAGTGAGCGCGTAATAAAAGTTCCCATGGATTATCAGGGCAGAATCCGCGAGGATTTGGTGCCTGAGCTTGATAACCGCACACTGCTGATTTTACAGGCAGGTAATGTCAATACAGGAGCCTTTGATAAGTTTGATTCTCTTTGCGAAAAAGCGAGAAAAGTCGGAGCCTGGGTTCATGTGGATGGCGCGTTTGGTCTGTGGGCGGCCGCATCGGATTCTTTGAAACACCTGACACAAGGGATTGAAAAAGCGGATTCTTGGTCCGTGGATGCCCATAAAACCCTGAACGCACCCTATGACAACGGCATTGTTCTGTGCCGCGATCGTGAAGCCCTGACCAGCGCGCTTAGCATGAACGGAGATTACATAGTTTACAGTAAACAGCGGGATGGCATGGTCTACACACTGGATATGTCGCGCCGCGCCAGAATCGTGGAGCTGTGGGCGACGCTTAAATCAATGGGACGCTCCGGTGTCGCTGAGCTTACGGAAGACCTGCATCAAAAGGCGGTATACTTTGCCAACGAACTGGCCAAAAAAGGTTTTCAAATATTGAATGAAGTCTGTTTCAATCAGGTGCTTATTTCTGCTGAAAAGCCTGAGCTCACAACTGACATATTGAAAAAAGTTCAGGATTCTGGTGAGCTTTGGTGCGGTGGAAGTCAATGGGATGGAGCGCCCGTTATTCGCTTAAGTATCTGTTCATATCGTACGACCTTGCAGGATATTGATAGATGCGTCAGAGCGTTTGTTAAAGCGCAAGATGCGGCAAATGGCGTTGAATAGCCTCGATACTTTAATAGTTATTGCATAAACACAAAACGGAAACAATCAAGGTCCAGCGTATCAACTACGCCGGACCTTGATTGTTATTTTCTGCTTCCGCAGAGGAATATTTTTTGGCTGTTATCAGAACTTTACACTTGGTATGTAATGCTCGAATATAACCGCGTCATTTGTTTTTTCATAGGTACTGTCTTTGGCGACCCACGCTACCTTCATGGCTCCCATTTTCTCACTAAGCTTCACAATAAGTGGTTTGCGCCCCAGCCCGTAAGCTATGAAGTTCGGTCTTGACAAAAAGTTTGTAAGCAGATTTCCAACCGCGAAAGCGCTGAGCCTACTCGTATCCTTTGCCATTTCAACCGGATCGGATGCGAGCTGTCCGCGCAGAACCTCCGGCGCGTGATGCCTGAACCAGCCGACTATCCTCGGGTCGAAGCTCTCAACACAGTATCTGCCACCGTATTTTCTCATCAGCGCGTATGTTTTTTCGCATAGTTCCCTGTTGCGTCCCCCACGTTTCAGTTCGATAATCACCGGACATTGAGTACCCATGACTTCCAATACTTCCGAAAGCAGCGGTATCCCGTATTCGGTTTCATAGAGCCTTAGTTTACTCAGTTCGTCCCAGGTCATTTCTTCCACGACGCCATCAAAGCCGCAAACGCGCTTTGTATCACCATCGTGTATTACCACCAGCTCCCCGTCGCGCGTGATATGTACATCCAGCTCAACCCCGTAGCCGATAGCGGCTGCTGCAGCGAAGGCTGGCAGTGAATTTTCCGGAACGCTCTTATCTATATTGTGAAGCCCTCTATGTGCGTAGTTTCGCCCTCTAAACGGTCCACGTTTATCCTTGGATGCTTTGTCAGGCGCAACGAGGAACGCGGCAAAGCCCGCTGCCGCTAAAATTGCCCCGGCTGAACAAAAACATATCTTTAAGTTTTTCTTATTCATTATCGAAACACCTCCGATTCTGCTATATTTTACCTCAAGGCTGTTTTGTAGTCAAATTAATGTTGAATCGATGAGAAAAATAGTATAGACTTTAACATATAAAAATTTTTACATAGAGAGAGTGATGGCATGAAGCTGAATTACAAACGCACCATCTTCGTAGGATTTGCATTTTTCCTTATCAGCGCGTTCTGGCAGGGCTATGATACTATCATCCCAAAAATACTTACGGATAAATTTGGCATGTCCCAAAGCTTGTCCGGCGCCATCATGGGGCTGGACAACATCCTCGCACTTTTTATGCTTCCGCTTTTTGGAGTGCTTTCAGATAAATGCAGAAGCCCGAAAGGCAGACGTACTCCGTTTATCATTACAGGCTCTATCATTGCTGCGGCCTTTCTCGTCATTCTGTCTTTCGCCGACAGCATGCAGCTAAAGAACATTTCTGCCGTTGCGCCTGAAAATCCGACCGCTCAGGTGACGCTGTACGATGCAGGTCTTTCCATTACCACACCCGAAGGCAACACAGTCGCAATTTCGGATATGTTTACAAAGGATGAGTACGACGCAATTATAATGACCACGGAAAAAGGCGAAGCAAACCCTGATTACACTAACTATGTCGTCCCCGCGCGTCAGGCATATGCCGCAAACGTCGTCGCGGCCGATAAAACACCGCTTATTATATTCGTTGCCATTCTTTTTGTTCTACTTCTGTCCATGTCCACCTTCCGAAGTCCGGCTGTCGCGCTCATGCCGGATGTCACAATTAAACCTCTGAGAAGCAAGGCAAACGCTGTTATCAATCTTATGGGAGCGGCGGGAGGAATAATCATACTTGGCATGGGTATGGTGTTCAAAACCGGCGGCGCAGCTAACGCGCTTATGAGTTATAAACTGTTCTTCATCTGCATCGCAGGGCTCATGATCGTCTCGCTCCTGATTTTTCTCTGGAAGGTCAAGGAACCGAAGCTCGTTAAGGAGATGCACGAAGAAAGCCGCAAATATAATATCGATAAGGACGATGACGACGGTTCTGGCAGCCGCAAGCTGTCAAAGGGAGAACTGCGCTCACTTATTCTCATCCTTGCCTCAGTTGTTTTCTGGTTTTTTGGCTATAATGCGGTTACGAGCAAATATTCCGTATATGCCAGCAGCGTTCTTAATCTTGATTACAACAACACGCTTATGATTGCAACGGGAGCCGCAATCCTTTCATATATACCCGTCGGCGCGCTCGCATCGAAAATCGGCAGGAAAAAGAGTATACTGGCCGGAATAATCATCCTCGGCACTGCGTTCCTCTCAGCCTCTTTTATACGCGCCGGAAGCTCCACACTTGTTATGAACATACTGTTTGCCATGGCTGGCATAGGCTGGGCTACGATTAATGTAAACAGTTATCCAATGGTCGTCGAGCTGTCCAAAGGCAGCGAGGTCGGCAAATATACCGGTGTATACTATACCGCCAGCATGGCGGCACAAACCCTGACGCCCTTTATTTCCGGCATGTTTATGGATAAGGTCAGTATGACCACGTTATTCCCTTACGGCTGCGTCTTTGTATTCCTTGCCTTTATCACCATGCTGTTTGTTAAGCACGGAGACAACAAGCCCATTACCGCCAGCTCTAAGCTTGAGGCTTTCGGCGGCGATGACTGATAGTAAAGATTGAATTTTTGCCTACATACTCAAAAACAGCAATGGGGAATGGATATCCATTCCCCGTTGCTGTTTTCAAAAATAAGTAGTGAAATTTTTTATTTCTCCAAAATGTAAGGCTTAGAAAAATTCAGCAAATCAGTCAACAAAGTACCATTGCTTTAACTCATCAATACGGCTTGAAATGATTTTTATAGAAATTTCAGTCGCTGTTGCAGAATTTCGATTTTCGATTGCTTGAATAAGCTCATCCAGATATTCGTTCGCCACCGCACTGCCAAAATGACGGAATACGATTTGATTGAAAGTCAGCGCAATTGATTTTAAAGAGTTTAATAAAAGAGGATAAATATGGTTGCCTGTCGCGAAATATAGTGTCTTTGTAAATTCATATCTTAATTCCGCCGTTTCCATGGGGTCTGCTGTGCGTTCCATTTTTTCCTGCAATGCTTTCATTGCCGCAATATCGTGATCACTGCGATTTTCTGCTGCCAATCCCGCGCATTGCGTATCGATACATATTTTAAACGCCGTCAAGGAATCAAAAGTTTTTTTATCAAGCTTTCCTCCGTTGCAACGGATAATCGAGTTTAAGGTATCTAAATTCCCGTTTTTAATGTAGTCTTCAACGAACACTCCTTGCCGAGGTGCTATTCGGAGAAATCCGCGTTTTGCCAGCTCGTTTAACCCGGAATTTATTACAGTTTTGGATACCTTCATCTCTTGTTCAAGTTCGCGCTCCGTGGGCAGCTTTTCATCAAACAATAATTCTTTTGAAACAATCAGCCGCTCTATTTCGCTTACAAACAGTTCTTTTGTGCTGGGAGCAACAATAGGCTTTAGTTTCATCGAGAGCTTCCTTTCGCATTGGTCGGACCAAAGGTCACAATAAAATTATAACATAATTGTTGTAGCTAAGCAAGAAATTATTGCTTGATATAAGAATATTTTCATGTTATTATATAAACAATCTCTGGTCGGACCAGCTTGTAAAACATAAGGGGAGAACTGAAATGGCAGAAGTAAAACAAAAGGTGTTGGAATTTGCAAACAAGGTTCAGGGCACTAAGGTAGGAAAAAAAGGATCGATTACCCCCGATGATCCGCGATACTACATAATGGAGCCAGTAGTCAGCAATGAGATGGCTGAGGTCGCTCTATGCATGGATTTCAGGAAACCGAAGAGTGTCGCCGAGCTTTCTAAGCTATCCGGCAAGGATGAAGCTACAACCGCAAAGCTGGCGTTTGAGCTGGCTAAGGCAGGCGTTTGTTTTGTCAACAACGTTGACGGCACAGACAAGTATTGGTATGACACTTGGGTTCCGGGCATCATGGAAATGATGGTTAACAATAAGGAAAATGTCGCGAAATATCCGCAAATCGGGCGTGCCTTCGAACATTACGGAAGAATTATCAGCCCGAGGTCGGTCGGTATTTTTCCGATGGGCGTTGGCGTTATGCGTGTTATTCCAATCGAAACAGCTATCCAAGGCGAGTCAAGGCACGCATCCTATGAAGAGGTGTCTAAGTATCTTAACGAAAATACAGTTTTCACTGTATCCGACTGTTCCTGCCGTACTTCCCGCGAGGTCATGGGCGAAGGCTGCGGACATTTGAAAGAGGATATGTGCATTCAGATGGGCCACGCGGCGGAATATTATATCCGCACAGGACGTGGGCGCCAGATTACCCGCGAGGAAGCTTTTGAAATAATAAAGCGCGCGGAAGAAAACGGGCTGATGCACACTATTCCGAACTTTGACGGAAACGGAAAAACACATGCCATCTGCAACTGCTGCGGCTGTTCCTGCTTTGCTATGAGAATCGCGAACATGTATCAGAACACCGACATGGTGCGCAGCAACTTCCTTGCCGAAGTCACCAAAGACAAGTGCGTTGCTTGCGGAGAATGCGTAGCAAACTGTCCCACTAACGCTGTCAGGCTCGGTGAAAAGCTATGCACCAAAAAGCCGATAAAAATTAAAGTTCCCGAAAATCAGCGCGATATGGAATGGCCGCCCGAGCGTTTCAATGTAAACTACCGCATTAACCGTGAAAACGTCGTTGACGAAACCGGTACCTCCCCCTGCAAGACCGAATGCCCCGCACATATCGCAATTCAGGGTTATATAAAGCTTGCCTCTGAAGCTCGCTACACCGAAGCTTTGGAGCTAATCAAGAAAGAGAATCCCTTCCCCGCCGTCTGCGGTCGAATCTGCCCGAGAAAGTGCGAATCGGCTTGTACTCGCGGAGAAATTGACGGAGCGATAGCAATCGATGAAATCAAGAAGTTCATTGCCGAAAAGGACTTGAACGAAAAGCAGCGCTTCGTTCCTAAGAAGCGCCATAACTACAGCGACAAGAAAATCGCTGTAATCGGGGCAGGACCCGCCGGACTTTCCTGCGCTTATTATCTCGCGCTGGATGGATATACCGTCACTGTATTCGAAAAAGAGGAAAAAGCGGGCGGTATGCTTGCCTTAGGAATTCCTGCTTTCCGCCTGCAAAAGGACGTTGTTAATGCGGAAATAGAAATACTTAAAGAGATGGGCGTTGAAATTAGAACCGGCGTTGAAGTCGGCAGGGATATTACACTTGACGCTCTTCGTCAGGATGGCTACAAGGGCTTCTATATCGCAATAGGAGCACAGGCGGCAAGGAAGCTCGATATTGAGGGCGAAGGCAACGAGTCCGTCATTGGCGGTATCGAGTTCCTGCGAGACGTTAACCTCGGAAAAGATGTCAAGCTGAGCGGTGACGTAGTCGTTATCGGCGGCGGCAACGTTGCCATTGATGTTGCTCGTACAGCCACCCGCGTCGGTGCGAAAAAAACCATGATGTTCTGCTTGGAGAGCCGCGACACCATGCCGGCTCTTGAAGAAGAAATCGAGGAGGCTCTGGCCGAGAAGGTTGAAATCAACAATTCATATGGTCCAAAACGTATTATTGTCGATGATGGCAAGGTAACGGGAGTTGAATTCAAGAAGTGCCTGCGCGTACTGGATGAAAACGGACGTTTTGCACCCCTATACGACGAAAATGTCACAATAATTGTGCCTTGCGGTACGGTTCTGGTTTCCGTCGGTCAAGCCATTGAATGGGGAAAACTTCTCAGCGATTCCAAATGCGAGTTTAATCCGAATCAGACCATTAAGGGCGACGACTTTACCTATCAGTCCGCCGAGCCCGATGTCTTTGTCGGCGGCGACTGCTATACAGGCCCCCGCTTTGCTATTGACGCGATTGCCGCCGGAAAGCAAGCTGCGATTTCCCTGCACCGCTTTGTGCAGCCGGGACAAAGCCTGATGTTCGGTCGCGACCGCCGCGCCTACAAGTCCTTGGACAAGGAAAATCTCGATTTGCAGGGATATGACAACATTCCTCGCCAGAAAGCGGCACATAAAACGGTCGATGAAAAATTCAGTGATAATCGCATGACCTTTACAGAGGAGCAGATGCTTAATGAAACGAAGCGCTGCCTCGGCTGCGGCATGGCAATGGTCGACCCGTACAAGTGCATCGGCTGCGGTCAGTGTACGACAAAGTGCAAGTTTGACGCCATTCATCTGGAGAGAGAGTACAATAATGAGAGCATCTCGTTTGAGCATGTCAAGCCTGCCGTTATAAAGACTATGATTAAGCGTAAAGGCAAAATCGCCGTTAAGAATCTCAAAAACGCCTTTAATAAAAACGAGGACTGATTATGCATGAGTTATCCGTCTGCTTTGAGGTAGTTCGTACTCTAGAGGAACTTGTCGTCGAGAACGGGCTGACCGAGGTCCAGAGCGTCACGCTTGAGATTGGAGAGTTGTCCTCCATGATTCCAAAATACATGGAGGAATGCTTCCCTGCCGCAGTGGATGGGACAATGTTCGAGAATACCAAACTGGAAATCGAAGTAATTCCCGGCTTGGGAAGATGCAATTCCTGCTCACACATGTACCAATTACTGCCTGTAAACGGAGTATGTCCGGAATGCGGAGCAAAGGATTTTTCGGTGATAAGCGGAGAAGCGTTTAACATAAAGGAAATTTTGGCTTGCTGAACGCGAGCTCCGATAGATGGGAGTCTTTGTTAAACCAAAAGGCTTAACTAGCTGTATTGTTTAGTTTTCAAAAGAAGCAGCCCTGTAGTCATTAAAACTACAGGGCTGCTTCTTTTTTTAGAAGAGTTCAAAATGAGAAACTGCATTTTTCAGGCTCTCTGCCTGACCCAGCAGTTCTTCACTGGCCGCGGCATTTTCTTCCGCAGCCGCAGAGTTCATCGAAACGACAGACGAAACCTGTTCTACTCCAATTGAAATTTGCGAAATTGCGGCAGATTGTTCTTTGGCCTGATCGGATATGTCTTCGACAAGTTTGCCGACCTCTGCGGATCTTGCGGCAAGTTCGGAAAATCCTATGCTAGTCTTGTTTACAAGCGCAGTTCCTTTTTCAACAGCTTCAAGGGAGCTTTCAATGAGAGCCGCGGTATTTTTCGCAGCTTCGGCGGATTTTTGTGACAGATTGCGGACCTCATCTGCGACAACGGCAAATCCCTTGCCGGCAACTCCCGCTCTTGCCGCCTCAACCGCTGCGTTAAGCGCGAGTATGTTGGTCTGAAATGCAATATCGTCGATAACCTTGATAACCTTGCTTATATTCTTGGACGTCGCGGAAATTTCATCCATAGCCTGACGGGCAAACTCCATATCAGTAACGCTGCCGTGCATAATTATTTCGGCTTCTTCGGACAGTATCTTTGCCTTCTCCGCGCCCTCGGCATTTTGTTTTATGCGTTGTGAAACCTCCGCAATGGAGGCGGAAAGCTCCTGTACGCTGCTTGCCTGCTCAGTCGCGCCCTGCGCAAGCGTCTGTGCTGAGGATGCGATAACACTGGCGCCATTATCCACCTGATTTGCGGTATTGGCAATAACCGTCAGCGTAGCATTGATAGTGTCGGAAAAGTGGAAAAGTGTCTGTTTGAGCACTTCAAACTCACCGTCAAAGTCTTGCTTCAGTTGAATCCACATTTTTCCGTTAGTCATGGTGGTAAGAACCTCAACAACTTCCGATATGTAGTAGGAATATCCTCGAAGACGCGTTACAACGCTGTCCGTTGCGGTCCAGAGCTGCCCCAGCTCATCCTTTGTCTTGCGTTTTTCGTCAACGCTGACCGAAAAATCTCCGGAGACAAGTCTCCTGTTCATTTCAGTAATATGCTTTAGATTGCTACCCAGGGACCGCACAAGAAACACTCCATAAGCACCCGCTAAAACAGTTATCACACTAAAACCTATAAGAAACATAAATATTTTCGATGAAATTTGCTTGTTGTATATAACGAACATAACAACCGCCAATATAGCTACCAGCAAAAGCGTCACTATTAATAGCGTGAATTTTAAAGTAAATCTAGCGTTTTTCATCGCTTATCCTCCCTAACCGAAACGACCGCAGATTATATTTGTATACTTGTTCCTATTTGTGATTATTAGCCCATAAGTAATTAATACTATGGTATAAAAAGATTACAACACAATTATGAAATTTGAGGTCGTTTCAAAATGAATTTTTTACCGCTGCATCGGTTGACTGCTGTAGAAGGATGTCCTTGCAGATATATCTGCACAAGTTCTGTGCAGACTATCCTCGGAAGTTTGTATTATTCTCCACTTTCTTTATTCTTTGTTTCATGGTATGTTAATAAAAACAATTTGCGCTTTTATTCAAAATGGAGTACATTTATGTCGAACACTATTCACACAGCTGAATATCGTTTCTTTAGCTTTACCTATTATTTTTTTGGTAAAGCTTATTTCGGTTTGACAAAAACGTGCGATTTGCAATGAAAGCCTAATTCCAATTCATTGTGTTGAAGCCCGCAGTCAAGCCGACTGCGGGCCTTTTGCATTCCGGACTTAATTCAGAAGGGGATAATTGAAATGATTATAGTACTGAAAGAAAAACCGAAGAAAAGCCAGCTGGAAAGCCTGTTGTTATGGCTTGAGGATAAAGGGATGCAGGTGCACATCTCCGAGGGGACTTCCCGAATCATTCTCGGGCTTGTAGGCGACACGTCCACCCTTGATACGGACCTTATTTCCGCCCTTGATATCGTTGATAACGTTAAACGAGTACAAGAACCTTACAAGAATGCAAATCGGAAATTTCATCCGAACGATACCGTTATAACCGTCGGAAACACTTTAATCGGCGGCGGTAATCTGACACTCATGGCAGGTCCCTGCTCGGTCGAGACGGAGGAGCAGATCGTTGCCGTCGCAAAGGCGGTTAAAGCCAGCGGCGCGACAATGCTGCGTGGCGGCGCATTCAAGCCCAGAACCTCACCATATGCCTTTCAGGGCCTTGGAGATGACGGTCTTCGCCTCCTCTCTCTCGCAAAGAAGGAGACAGGTCTTCCAATAGTTACGGAAATTATGGACATTTCGCAACTCACCTTATTCGACGATGTGGACGTTATTCAGGTCGGAGCTCGAAATATTCAGAATTTTAACCTTCTGAAGGTTCTGGGTACGCAGGATAAGCCAGTAATGATCAAGCGCGGAATGTCCACCACCTATGAGGAGTGGCTCATGAGTGCCGAGTATGTCATGGCCGGCGGCAACTCGAACGTTATTCTCTGCGAACGCGGAATCCGGACGTTTGAGACTTACACCCGCAACACGCTCGATATTTCAGCAATTCCTGTTCTTCGCCGACTCACGCACCTTCCAATTGTAGTCGATCCGAGTCATTCCGCGGGCGACGCGGCTCTCGTGGCACCACTTTCGAACGCGGCTGTAGCCTGCGGTGTTGACGGGCTTATTATTGAAGTTCATAACGATCCCGAACATGCGCTTTGCGACGGCAAGCAATCGCTTAGACCGGAAGCCTTTGACAAACTGGCAAAAAGGCTCTTTGCTCTGCATCAATTCATCAAAACGCAGGAGGATTAGTCATGAAAATCGGCATCATTGGGCTCGGACTGATAGGCGGCTCGCTTGCCAAAAGCATAAAGGCCCGAACTCAGTACACCGTTTACGCCACTGACCTCAATCCTGAAACAATCATGTTTGCAAGGCTCTGCGGTGCGATTGACGAGCTGCTGACTGACGAAAATCTCGGTGACTGCGACCTTATACTCGCGGCTATTCGTCCGCAGTCAACAATAGATTGGGTCAAAGAACACGGTTTAAGTATTTCTCCACAAGCTATTCTTGTGGATATGTGCGGAATAAAACGTGCAGTTTGTGCAGAGCTTAAGCCTCTCGCCCAACGGTTCGGGTTTTCTTATATCGGCGGGCATCCTATGGCGGGCAAGGAGCGCGGAGGCTTTGTCAACTCTTCCGACGACCTTTTTTCAGGCGCGCCGATGATATTGACTCCCGACGAAAAGACCGACATGAAGATGTTGGAAAAGCTTAAAACTTTTTTCACCGATATCGGTTTTTCAGGGCTTACCTTTACAACGCCCGACGAGCATGACAGGGTAATCGCTTATACCTCTCAGCTGGCTCATCTGACCTCCAGCGCTTATATCAGATCACCGGACGCTCAGTTAAGGAGAGGCTTTTCTGCGGGCAGCTTCAATGATATGACTCGTGTTGCCCGTCTAGACGAAGACATGTGGACGGAGCTTATGATGACGAACTCTGACTATCTTACAGATCAGCTTGATATTCTAATCAGCCATTTGAATGAGTATCTTGAAGCTCTGCGAAAAGATGACGCCGAAAAACTCTGCCAACTTTTGAAGGACGGCAGGGAAAAGAAAACCGCCTCAGGAGGTAATTAGCGTGGAAATTAAAACTGTTCGTATCGGCGCAGGAAAAGGCTATGACGTTTTTATAGGAAAAAACCTTCTCGGCTCCTGCGGCGACATTATTGGGGAAGCCGTCAAGCCCTGCCGTTCCGCCATTATAACGGACTCGACCGTTGAAAAGCTTTTCCTCGAAACCGTAGCGGAGAGTCTCAGAAACACAGGTTTTACTGTCAGCTCTTTTTCCTTTCCTGCAGGCGAACAGTCGAAAACAATTGAAACGCTTTCCAATATCCTTGAATTTCTCGCGGAAAACCACCTTACCCGGACAGACTGCGTGATCGCTCTGGGCGGAGGTGTTGTGGGCGACATTGCCGGATTCGCCGCCGGATGCTACCTTCGAGGAATAAGATACGTACAGATTCCAACCACCTTTTTAGCGGCCGTTGATTCATCGGTCGGAGGAAAAACAGGCGTTGACCTGAAAGCCGGCAAGAATCTGGCGGGAATGTTTATTCAGCCTGAAGCTGTCGTCTGCGATAGTGACTGCATAGCGCGTCTTCCCGATGAGGTTTTCGCCGATGGTGCGGCGGAGGCGATTAAGACCGGAATCCTGTCAGGAGAGAAGCTGTTTTCCCTTTTTGAAAACGGGGACGTCAAGTCGTCTCTGACGGAAGTTATTGAAACCTGCGTAGCCTTTAAGGGCCGTGTCGTGGAAGTTGACGAGTTTGAAACAGGACTTCGCAAAACGCTCAATCTCGGACACACAGTCGGTCACGCAATTGAAAAATGCAGTAACTACAACATCTCTCACGGACACGCGGTTGCAATAGGAATGGCCGTTATCGCCCGCGCCGCGGACAAGCTCGGTCTCAGCAATGCTCCTATTGCTACGCGTATCGAAAAAGCTCTCATCAAAAACGGGCTGAGCATTGGCACTGATTTTTCGGCGGAGGAGCTAACCGCCGCCGCGCTTTCGGATAAAAAACGCGCTGGAGACGAGATAACTTTGGTCATTCCGGGCGGCATCGGCAATTGTTCCCTGAAAAAGTTCCCTGTCGCGGAGCTGAATTCCGTAATTAAAACGGGATTGGAGGATCAATAATGGATGTTGTTGTTACTCCGTCAAAGCTGTCGGGAAGCGTTTCGTCGATCCCTTCGAAATCCGTGGCGCACCGCCTTCTCATTTGCGCAGCACTGGCAGATAAGCCGACAACTTTGGTTCTTCCGTCCTCCTCGGACGATATAGATGCGACGATTGCTTGTCTCAAAGCTCTGGGCGCAGGTATAGAAAGAGAGGATGACACTGTCACTGTAACACCAATCGGAGACGTTCCTGAAAACCCTGTTTTAGAATGCCGCGAGAGCGGCTCTACGCTCCGATTCATGCTTCCTGTAGCCGCGGCGCTCTGTGAACATGTCAGCTTTACGGGCGGCGGGCGCTTACCCGAGAGGCCGATAACGGAGCTTTCTGACGCTATGAAGTGTCACGGCGTTTCTTTCAGTTCGGATAAGCTTCCGTTTGAAATAAACGGAAGACTTACTGGAGGAGAATTTATCATTTCAGGCGGCATCAGCTCTCAGTACCTCACAGGACTTTTGCTGGCCTTGCCTGCTTTGAAGCAGGACAGCTCAATTAGATTATCATCAAAGCTTGTTTCTTCCGCATATGTTGATATTACTCTTTTGGCCCTTGAGCGTTTCGGTGTTAAAGTAAAACGCTCCGAAAACGAATATCTAATATCCGGAAGCGATAAATTCCGCTCTCCCGAACGTCTTTTGGTGGACGGAGATTGGTCAAACGCCGCATTTTTCCTCGCGGCAGGAGCCATAGGCGCTCCGGTGACGGTAACTAACCTTGATTCGAGCTCGCCTCAGGGCGATAAGGCCATCGTCACTCTGCTGAGTCGTTTCGGAGCGGAAGTTTCGTCCGACGGAATGTGCTTCACGGTTACTCCCGGCAGGCTACGCGGCTGTGAAATCGACCTGTCCGAGGTGCCGGACCTTCTGCCAGTACTTGCCGTTGTCGCGGCATATGCGGAAGGTGAGACGCGCTTCGTGAACGGCGCACATTTAAGGTATAAAGAAAGCGACAGGCTCGCATCAACGGCCTCGATGATTAATGCGCTGGGCGGCAACGCGGAGGCGTACACCGACTCTCTTACGGTTTTTGGCGGAGCTCTTACAGGCGGAACCGTATCCAGCTTTAATGACCACAGGATCGCTATGGCGGCGGCTATCGCCGGAAGCTGTTGCTCCGGTCCGGTTACAATTACAGGAGCGGAGGCCGTAAACAAGTCGCACCCTGCTTTTTTCAGCGACTATGTGAAACTGGGGGGTAACGCGAATGTCCTCTGAAATAGGAAAACGCCTTAAGGTTTCGGTTTTCGGCCAGTCACACGGAAAAGCAATTGGTGTGAATATTGACGGGCTTCCGTCAGGTGAGCCAATCGACATGGAAGAGCTCATGCGCTTCATGGCTCGGCGCCGTCCGGGAAAAGACGCAGTTTCAACCGCAAGAAGCGAGCAGGATGTGCCGATTTTTCTTTCGGGTGTCCTGGACGGGCTAACCTGCGCAAGCCCGCTCTGCGCAATAATTCAAAATAATGATACCCGTTCCGCGGACTATTCCGAGCTTTTCGATACTCCTCGTCCCTCCCATGCGGACTATACTGCCCGCGTGAAGTGGGGCGGGGCGGCAGATATGCGCGGCGGCGGACATTTTTCCGGTCGCATGACCGCTCCTCTCTGCATAGCGGGCGGTATCGCAAAACAGTTGCTTTCCCGTCGCGGGATATTTATCGGCGCACATCTGGCCTCTGTGGGTACCGTTTCCGACTCTTTGTTCCCGCTCCGACTGGAAGAACAGCTCTTTGACGAAATCGCCCTTAAAGCCTTTCCTGTCATCGACGATGAAAAGGGACGGTTGATGCAGGAAGCAATCTTGGCGGCGGCAGCAGCGTCCGATTCCGTTGGCGGAGCTATTGAATGTGCCGCTGTCGGCTTGCCGGTCGGATTGGGCGAGCCTATGTTCGACAGTATCGAAAACCGCCTTGCCGCAGCAGTTTTCGGAATCCCTGCCGTAAAGGGAATCGAGTTTGGCGCAGGCTTCGCCTGTACCGCTATGAAAGGCTCGGAATGCAACGACCAGTTTTGCATTGACGAGCGCGGCGATATTGCAACGGAAACCAACAACAGTGGAGGAATTCTTGGTGGTATAACAAACGGAATGCCCTTGGTATTCCGTGTTGCAATCAAGCCGACGCCGTCCATCGGGCGAGAGCAAACCACCGTTAGCTTGTCACGTATGGAACAGACAAAAATAAAAATTAGAGGACGGCATGACCCCTGCATCGCTCACCGTGCGGTTCCGGTGCTCGAAGCTGTGACTGCAGTCGTAATTTTGGATTTATTGCTTGAGGAGGGCATGTGATATGGATAAAGCTGAAATCAGAAAACAAATTGACGAGGTCGACGAAAGTATGCTGTCACTTTTTCTAAAAAGAATGGAGCTTGCCGACGAGATGGCGGCAGCCAAGAAAAATCTTGGTCTCCCGATATTTGACAGAGAGCGGGAGCGGGAGATTCTGGCTAAGGTCTCGGAGAAATCCGGGAATATGGAGCCATACGCATATTACCTTTTTTCGACCTTGTTCAAGCTTTCCAAGTCCCGTCAAAGCGAACGTCTCTCCGTGTCGTCGAAAGTAAGGACGCAAATTGAGAGAGCCCTCGCAGCCGGTGAAGCGATTTTTCCCCGCAGCGGCACCGTTGCCTGTCAGGGCATTGAAGGCTCAAACTCTCAGGCGGCTTGCGAGAAGCTGCTTACACGAGCGAATATCGTATATGTAAAAACCTTCGAAGCGGTTTTCGACGCGGTTGAATCCGGTCTGTGCGCATTCGGCGTTCTTCCAATAGAAAACAGCTCAAGCGGCTCAGTTCGGTCGATATATAAGCTGCTTCAGAACAGGAATTTTTCTGTTGTGCGCAGCACAAAACTGTGCATTCGTCACGAGCTTCTGGCAAAGCCCGGAACCGCGCTCTCAGACATCAAAGAAATCTATTCACACGAGCAGGCCATAAATCAGTGTGGAAAATTTCTTTCTTCACTCAAAGATGTCAAGGTAATTCCCTGCGGAAACACCGCTTTGGCAGCAAAAATGGTTTCCGAATCAAATGATCCTCACATTGCAGCCCTATCTTCACACGCTTGCGCCGAGCTGTACGGACTAACTGTCGTATCTGACTCCGTGCAGGACAGTGAAAACAACTATACGCGTTTTATTTGTATCACGAAAGAACCTAAGATTTACGACGGAGCAAACAAAATCAGCATGATATTTGTCTGCGACAACAAGCCGGGAGCGCTATATGATATAATGTCAAAGCCAGCGATACTCGGAATCAATATGAACAAGATGGAAAGCTGTCCCGTCACGGGCCGAAATTTTGAGTTTGTTTTCTTTATGGATCTTGACGCCTCCGTGCGCGAACCCCTTGTCATGTCAATGCTGGAGGATCTTGAGCGCAGCTGTGAAACATTTGTGTTCCTCGGGAATTATGAAGAAGTGTGAGTATGGCCAATAGACTTTACGGCCTTTTAGGCCGAAAACTGGGTCACAGCTATTCCGTTCCGATTCACCGCGAGCTGGGAAACAGCAGCTACCGGCTTTTCGAGCTTGAGCCGGAGCATCTGGCCGATTTTTTCCGTCGTGATGATATCGGAGGGTTGAATGTGACTATCCCATACAAACTCGAGGTAATGAAGTACTGCGATGTTTTGTCTCCCGAAGCGCAGGCGATAGGCAGCGTGAACACCATCGTCCGCAAGGCTGACGGGTTGCTGTACGGCTTCAACACCGACGCCTGTGGCTTTGAGTTTCAGGTAAAACTGTCCGGTATTAACTTTAAGGGCAAAAAAACGTTGGTATTAGGCAGCGGCGGTGCTTCTCTTACAGTTCAGTATGTGGCAAAAAAGCTTGGGGCGGCAGAAGTCATCGTCGTTTCCCGAAACGGCGAGAACAACTACGATAATTTGAACAGGCACAGCGACGCCGCTGTGGTGGTGAACACAACTCCGGTCGGCATGTATCCCGAGGCGGGCAAAACTCCTGTTGATCTGCGTGTTTTCACGAAATGCGAAGGTGCTATCGAACTTATTTTTAATCCGGCCCGCACAGCATTTCTTATTAAGGCTGATGAGCTTGGGATTCCGCGCATCAACGGACTGTCGATGCTCGTCGCTCAGGCCAAGGCGGCGGAAGAACTGTTTTTCGACATTGGCATAGACGACTCCGAGAATTTGAGAATATATGAAAAGCTTCGCTGTGAAACTGAAAATATCGTTCTTATCGGTATGCCGGGCTGCGGAAAAAGCACGATCGGCGCAGCTTTGGCAAAGCTTACTGGAAGAGAACTGATAGATACAGACGCGGAAATCGAGAAAAGCACCGGCTGCACAATATCCAACATTTTTGCAAAAAACGGCGAAGATGTGTTTCGAACGCTCGAGCTTGAAACGATTGCGAAGCTGGGACTGATGACCGGAAAAATCATCTCAGTAGGCGGCGGCGCTGTTAAAGACGAACGTAATTACATGCCGCTGCGCCAAAACGGACGTATATATTATCTTGAGCAGGACTTGGCGCTGCTTTCGAGAGAGGGCCGTCCGCTGTCGCGGGGAGCCGACCTTTCGGAAATGTACAGTAAGCGGCTTCCGGCGTATCATCGCTTCCGCGATGTCTGTGTTGAAAACCGTCTCACCCCTGAAGATACCGCAGCAGTAATATGGAGGGAATTTAATGAATATACTGGTAATAAACGGGCCTAATATCAACATGCTGGGTATCCGCGAACCGGAAATCTACGGAAGCCAAACTTATGAAGACCTTAAGTCAATGCTTAGTGAGGAAGCGGATAAGCTCGGCGTTACGTTAGCGTTCTATCAGTCGAATCACGAGGGATCACTGGTGGATGCCATTCAGGGCGCGTACGGTGCGGCTGACGGCATCATTATTAATCCGGCGGCTTACACTCATACGAGCGTAGCCTTGCTTGATGCGGTAAAAGCCGTTGGAATTCCTACAGTGGAGGTACACTTATCAGATCCCGATAAGCGAGAAGATTTCCGAAAAATTTCCTATATCCGTTCCGCCAGCATTGCCACGATAAAAGGACGCGGGCTTGAGGGATATCTGGAAGCTCTCAGCATTTTGTGCGACGGAAAACGTAATGCTGCGCAATAATTTTTGAACATCCTGAATAGCTGCGCTTGCTTCAATTTAATTGCAGTCAAAATTTTTATAAACAGCAAAGCCCTGTAATCATTGAGTTTACAGGGCTTTTTGTTGGGGAGGTACGCAATACACGGGAATTACGATACCTTTTAGCATCGAGACCGGAAAAAGAAGATTGTTAGATAAAATTTCAACAAATGTTATACATTCTTGTTTTTCACTGACTGCTTATTAGCACTTTTGTTTGGATCTTGCTTTTCCCGTGCTATCGGGATCTTCTCGATCGATCTATCAATTCTGGGTTTATTATTGTTCTGCTGACCCTTTGGCATAGTATTTACCTCTCGTTTTATCGTTGGTTTTCTGGCCTAAACTGACCTTCTTGACGTTATGATTCTCATTCTGATTTCCGTAAGTTAAGGGATTGAATACGGCTTTTTCTTGTGGACTATACCGCTGTAATCCGTTACCTCGGTCTCAGTATTCCATCCCTGGACGTACTTATCCATCGGAATCCGGACAAATTTTTGGGTTTTATTATGCGATATATCCGTTTGCTTCCTACTTGGTAATTTAGATAATTTAGTAAAACAATTTGATAAAAAAACAAAAAGAAACTACAACAAGTTTTTTTTGTGAAAACATAACTACTCTTGCCGCATTTTTCAAAGATACAGGCGATGAGTCCTGCGCTTATAGCTTTTTTTGCCGCGATGAAAAAGGAATGTACTTGCCGCAGATAATATGCTACACTTAAGGAAATTAAGACGGCTGTATTCAAGTGCAGCGTGTCGATATCTTTAACCAATAAATGCCTAAAGGAGGCCTTTGACCAATGACAGAACTTCTAAATAGCCTTCCGCAAATACTGACCTGCTTATTGATTTGCGGAGTTAAAATAATCGAAATGTCAGTACAGTCAATACGAGTAATAATGCAGGTAAAAGGACAAAGGCTAGCATCAACGCTTTTGGCATTTCTTGAATGTGTAATTTGGGGCCTTGTAACCTCGGCTGTTATAACTACTCTAGCGGACAATATGTACTGGTTAATTGCCTATTGTATAGGTTTTGCGGCTGGAATATATTTCGGCTCTGTTTTGGAAAACAAACTGGCGCTTGGCGAAACAAATTTACAGCTTATGTCTGATGAAGACGACGGCAACAAGATAATCGAGTACCTGATTAATGGCGGCAGAGGGTTTACCGCATTTGAGGGGTTTGGCTACGAAGGCAAGAAATTTAAAATAAATACAGTTATTCCCCGTAAAGCAGAAAAACAAATAGTAAAAGATATACATCGTATTACAACAAATGTTTTTGTTGTAAGCTCAGATATAGGAGCATCCTTCGGCGGATATGGAGTACACGGAAATCGCAAATAAAACTAGCAAAACGCCTAAATTACATTACTGCAAAATTAGGTGCGGATGCAGGATTTGAACCTACGACCTTCGGGTTATTAGGGGGTAATTGGTAATATTGTAAATTGCAGTAATGTGCCGCGATTGCTTGTGGTTTCAAGCTTTTTTGAACTTTGATGGCTATAATCTCTGGCGATTTTATGCCCTTTTTTGACCGCAATAAACATCAAATAAATATCAGGTTGTAGGTCGGATAATTTTCTCATGGAGTCCTATAAAATATAATCAGATATTTTAAACATGTGTTTACGTATTCTTCCATATTTACATAAAACAAGAGCAGCAAAAGATTTTGTTCTTTTGCTGCTCTTTGTGTTTCCGCAATTCAAAGTTCCTTAATTTTAATAAATCTTTATTATCCTTTGTAAGCTCATTTTCTGCATTTTTGACTTTCTCAATGTGGATTTCAGCAATTGTGTTGTCGTTTTTATAAATTAAATATGCGAGTGAACCATCGCTTTCTTTAATTACTACAATTACTCGATATTTACCGAGATCCTATTAAACTCCGTTGAGTTCACAGTTCTGTTGTTTTTAACATTCTTTCAAAAAACCGCTGTCCACACACCAAGTTCTGCAGCTAAATAGATGTATCGTTTTAATTCATAGTACTATCAATGCTTAACAGATTTACAATCGGCCCAACTTATGCCTTAAGCTTCTTGATTTCAGCGGTAAGGATGGGAAGAATCTCAAACAAATCACCTACAACGCCGTAATCGGCTATGTTAAAGATTGGAGCTGTTTCATCCTTGTTAATAGCGATGATTATTTTCGAACTGCTCATTCCGGCAATATGCTGGATAGCTCCAGAGATACCGCACGCGATATAAATCTTAGACCCAACGGTTTTACCGGTCTGGCCAACCTGGTGAGAGTGCGGAATCCAGCCTGCATCAACTGCCGCACGGGAAGCACCGACTGTTGCGCCAAGAACTTCAGCAAGCTCTCTGATGGGCTTGAAGCCATCGGGTCCGCCAACGCCGCGTCCGCCGGAAACGATAATTTCAGCTCCTTCGAGGTCAACAATTTCACCGGCAGCTTCTTTGATGATTTTAAGCAGCTCAGTGCGAATTGCGTCTGCTGCAACGTGGAAATCTTCTCGAATAACCTCAACCACGCGAGCTAAATCGGCTTCGGCCTTTTTGAAAACGCCAGGACGAACTGTTCCAATCTGGGGACGATTATCCGGGCAAAGAATAGTTGCCATGATGTTGCCACCGAAAGCAGGTCGAGTCCATGCGACATTGCCGGATTCCTCGTCAATTGCGAGAGCTGTGCAGTCTGCGGTAAGTCCTGTTTTTAAGCGGCAGGAAAGACGTGGGCCGAGGTCACGGCCGTTGTTTGTAGCGCCGATGAGGATGCTGGTCGGGCAGTATTTTTCAACAAGATAGTACATTGCATTTGTATATGCATCTGTTGTATAATGCTCAAATTCCTTACCGTCAACAGCAATGACCGTGTCTGCGCCAAAAGCGGTTGCGGATTTAACAGCTTCGTCAGCGCTATTACCGATGACGACACCAACGAGCTTGCCGCCCTGCTTATCTGCGAGCTCACGGCCTGCACAGAGGAGTTCCAAACCGACGTTCTTAGCTGTGCCGTCGTCGTTTGTTTCAATGAATACCCATAAATCCTTGGTTTTTACTTCCATTTTAAGTTACCTCCCTTAAATAATGCCGTCAGCAACAAGTGTGGCGAAGAGTTTCTTTGCTGTTGCTTCGTCGCTATCTTCGTGAATCTTAATGCCGCCGCTCTTAACGGGAGGTGTGAAGGTCTTTTTGACCTTTGTGGGGGAACCCTTTAGTCCGATTCTCTCTCTGTCAATATGAGGCATATCGTCACAAACGATTACGCCAATTTCTGCGCGGTTTGCAGCCATCTTGGACTTGATGGAAGGATAACGGGGATCAAACGGGGGCTTGGTTACGGTTACGACGCAGGGCATCTTAACACCGATCATTTCAAAGCCTTCTTCGACTTCTTTCTTAACCTTTACCTTGCCGTCTGCAACAGATGCTTCAACGGCATAAGTAACCTGAGGATATTCAAGGTGCTCGGCTATTTCGGGGCCAACCTGTGCGGTATCGCCGTCGATAGCCTGCTTGCCGCAGAATATGATGTCGAACTTGCCTTCGGTCTCTTCAATGTTTTTGATTGCAGAGGAAAGTATGTAGCTTGTAGCAAGTGTATCGGAACCGCCGAAGCAACGGTCAGTTACGAGGTATGCCTTGTCACCGCCGACAGCAAGACACTCTTTAAGAGCGACTTTAGCCTGTTCGGGGCCCATGGATAGTAAAACGATTTGAGCGGACGGGTCGGTATCCTTTATTCTTGCAGCGATTTCCAAGGCATATGCATCAAAGGGGTTCACTATGCTGGGAACGCCGTCACGGATAAGGGTGTTCTTAACAGGGTCTATCCTAATTTCTGTGGTATCAGGTACCTGTTTGATACAAACAAGCATTTTCATGATAGGTTTTCCTTCTTTCTATATTCTTCTTTGTGTTTCATTGCCCCTTTAAACATTGCTGTAATTATACTTCATTTGCATAGCCCAAGCTTAATGTGTTAGAGTATTATTGATTCAAATTATATAGCTGTAATAGCAAGACTACCAATTTGAGTTATAAAAGAATTTTATTGAAAATCATAGGGCGTACCTATAAGTAATTTAGGTGCAATATTCATATCCTCTGTCATCTAGAAACCGCAAGCCTCCGAAAAGGTACGGCTGTCTATGACCTCGACCGCCGTTGCTTTGTGCAAGGTCGTGGAGATTTTGATGCAAAAGAAACCAAAGCATACGTATATAAGTATAAGTTAAGCTAGTTTGTTTTAATATTAGGCAACATATTGTGCACTTCAACTAATCTTCCTTGTTGTATAGTTTTTTATAAGACATATAGCGGATATTAATAGAAGTTTTCTATATATTAATGCTTGATTCATTTGTTAAAGTTGTATAGATTAGTATTATATATAAATATGGTTTGGGGTAATAATTTTTACGAGGAGTGAAAAAATGAGAGGATTTCGCAGGCGTTCAAAACTACTGGTGGCTTTTCTTACTTTTATGCTTTTGGTAACGGGATGCAGTAAATCGGGGGGTCCAAGTTCAACCGACAGCAGCAACATTACTGTTGGTGTTTGCCTTAGCTCATTCCACGCCGGATTTATGACTGCAGTTAATCAGGCCGTTACAGATAAAGGCAAGGAACTGGGAATTACCGTAAATGTTTCAAATGCTAACGGCGATGCCAGTGTGCAAGCTGACAATATGCAGAATTATATTACTCAGGGTGTCAGTGCGATAGTTATAAACCCGATTGACAGCAAGGGTATTATTCCTTCGATTGAGCTTGCAAATTTAAAAGGAATCCCGGTATTCATTATTGATACGAATGCCGACGGCGGGGAAATTGTAAATAGAAATGCTACGAATAACATAAAAGCAGGCAAAACCGCAGCAGATTATATTGCTGAAAGATTAAAAGAAAAAAATGGCGAATATAGGGGAACTGTAGTTAATTTGGCAGGAACAATCAGCCAGGCCTCGGGTTACGATAGAGATAAAGGCTTTATGGATGAAATAGCAAACTATCCGGACATTAAGGTGGTATTCAGACAGGACTGTGCGTTTGATCAGGAAAAATCAATGAATGCAATGATGAACGCTCTGCAGGCAAACGAAACGGTTGACGCTGTTTTTGCGGCTAACGACAACACGGCTCTTGGAGCAATAAAAGCAATTGAACAGGCAAACCGTTTCTATTCTCAGGGAGACCCGAAGCATATTTATGTAGTTGGTATAGACGGTAACCCTGAAGGTGTTCAGGCAATACGCGAAGGCAGACTTGATGCAACCATCTCTCAAAACCCGATTTCAATGTCTGCCAATACAATTCAAATGGTTTATGACTATGTTAAAAACGGAACAGCACCGGAGGCAAACACAGAGTCACTCCAAATGATGATTACGAAAGCTAATATAGATTCTTCGGAAGTACAGCAATTTGGTCTATGGGCTGATCAGCTGAGGTCACGTACCGGAAGCTAACTATATATAGATGTAGACGGGAGATGGGACCTGCTATGAATTCCACACCAATATTGGAACTGAAGAGCGTTTCAAAAAGATTTCCGGGTGTAAAAGCCCTGAAAAATGTCAATCTGACGCTGAACACAAATGAAATTCTCGGATTGGCGGGTGAAAACGGAGCCGGAAAGTCAACGCTTATTAAAATTTTGGGCGGTGTTCATCAGCCGGATGAAGGAACCATTGAGCTCTACGGCAAACAGGCAGAAATCCAGAACTCGCATGCTGCCATCGAAATGGGTATCAGTATCATTTATCAGGAGCTTAGTCTTGTACCGGAGCTTAGCGTTGCAGAGAACCTATATCTTGGAGCTTTACCGAAAAAGCAGGCGGGTAGGATAGATTTTAAGACGCTTTACGAAAACAGCAGGGAAATTCTCAACATTTTGGGACTTGATATTAGCCCCAAAACTAAAGTCGGCGGTCTTGGCATAAGCATTCAGCAGCTTGTTGAAATCGGAAAAGCTCTGGTCAGAGACGCAAAGATACTGATTATGGACGAGCCAACATCTTCTCTCGGCAGAGAAGATGCCGAACGCCTTTTCCTAACAATGAAAAACCTGAAGCAAAAGGGTTATGGGATCATATTTATTTCTCATCGTCTAAATGAGCTATTCGGTGTTACGGACCACATAACCGTCCTTCGGGATGGCGAAATAATTGAAACCCGTCCGACAGAAGCATGGGATATGGATTCGCTGGTTTTTGCGATGGTCAACAGAAAAATAGACCAATTTTACCCGAAGCGCGAGGTCCTAATAGGTGAAAAAGTACTTACCACTACAAATTTGGAGAACAAGCTAATACACGATATAAGCTTTTCAATAAGGGCAGGAGAGATTGTCGGAATCTCGGGCTTGATGGGATCTGGCAGGTCTGAACTTGTAAAAACAATTTATGGCGTTTACCGTTTGAAAAAAGGTAATATTCAAATTGATGGCAAACAATGCAGAATTGACTCACCACAAAGCGCGCTGAAACACGGTATAGCCTTAGTGCCCGAAAACCGCAAGGCGGAGGGGTTGGTACTAGAAAGTACGGTCAAGGAAAACGTTGTTATGTCAGTGCTTAGAAAAATTTCCAGATTTGCTTTTATAAGCGTGAATACAATTAATATAATCACCGATTATGCGGTAAAGTATTTTGATATCAGAACCTCTTCGAGAAACCAAAAGGTAATAAAACTGAGCGGCGGAAACCAGCAGAAGATAGTTTTTGCAAGGATTGCTGAAACAAATCCAAGAATCCTGTTGCTGGATGAACCTACCCGAGGCATTGATATCGGGTCAAAGGTTGAAATATATAATAAAATCATGGATTTTGCCGAAAAAGGTACTGCCATAATAATTGTGTCTTCGGATATTTTGGAAATTCTGGGGCTGACGGATCGGGTTCTAGTAATGAAGGAAGGCACAATAGTTGCGGAAGTGAATACAAAGGACGCTGATTCCAAAATTATTATGGATTATGCTACAGGGGGCAAATAGAAATGGACGCCGCAAAAAAGAATAAAATAAAATTTGAGATGAGAGGCAATCTGTCAATCCTGATGGGATTAGTAGTATTATGCATATTTTTCAGTATTACCTCCAGCAAATTTCTATCTGCAAGTAATTTTATCAATATACTTCTGCAGGTATCAAACGTCGGAATTGTAGCTATCGGCGGAATGTTTGTTATCCTTACAGGCGGTATCGATTTATCATCGGGTTCAATGAGCGCCATACTGGGTCTGTTTATGGCCGGCTTTTGTGTTGATAATGGCTTTCCCGTTCCTATAGCGATTGTGCTGGGAATTATTACGGGCATTGTGCTTGGATTTGTTAACGGTCTCAGCGTGACCAGACTCAGGATGTCTCCGTTTATAGTAACATTGGCAATGCAGTCGATGCTGAGGGGTCTGGGCAACGTATATTCAATGGGTACTACGATTTCCGGGATGCCAGACAGTTTTAATTTTATAGGCGAAGGAAAGCTATGGGGCATTCCTTTTCCGGTAATTCTGCTAATTTTCCTATTTATTTTAGCGCATTTTGTTTTATCAAAAACAGTATTCGGACATCAGGTGTATGCCGTAGGAGGAAACCGCGAGGCAGCTTATCTCGCGGGTATTAACGTAAAGCGTATAGAACTGATAACATATCTAATTGCCGGAGGGCTCACCGCCGTTGCCGCGCTCGTTCTTACAGGTCGTCTTGCAGCCGCCTTGCCTACAGCGGCGGTGGGGCTGGAATTCAGTGCAATATCCGCAATTGTAATCGGCGGCGGTTCATTGAGCGGGGGCAAAGGCAATATGTTTGGTACATTAATAGGCGTTCTTATTATCGGCGTTTTGAATAACGGCCTGAATCTTCTAAACATTTCGCCTTTTTGGTCACAGTTCGCACAGGGCTTCATTATTTTCATTGCGGTACTAATTGATGCTCTGAATCTGAGACGCATACAGGATAAGGCATAGCGAAAAAAAGCCCGTCCGGATAAACCCGGACGGGCAAATGCTTGTTTGCAGTATTCTCTTTTTTGTGTATATTTAACGCTTATAGCGAAAATCAGCTGAAGAAAAGTGAACGAATCTCATTAACTGGCATATCAGCGCCTGTGAACAGTTTGAACGCTGCGGCCCCCTGATATACCAGCATTCCGTTTCCTCCAAAAGTAATACAGCCAGCCGCCTTAGCTTCACGCAGCAGCTTTGTTTCCTTCGGTTTATAAATAGTGTCGGTTACAACGAGACCTTTTCTACGTACCTCAGTTGAACTGAAAGGCATTTTGTCCACGTCCGGAGCCATGCCAGCTCTTGTGGTGTTCGCAAATATGTCACTGTTCATGACGGATTCGAGCAGCGCCTTTTCGTCGGCTAGGTCATGCACACGGACAGAGCAGTCATGCAGCTCCCTGCAAATGTTTTCAGCGGTTTTTTCTGCTCTTATGAAGAACTCGTCCCGAAGAGAGTCTATGTTCTTACGGAAATTCGTTTATCCATGATTGTCTCCTTATGTGCTTTCGCTAATTAAGACGTAAGGCCTATCCGTAAGGAAAGGTTTATTTGCTGCTGAAAAAATCCCATAAGTCTGCCTGCGAACAGGGCAGCGACCGCCGTACCCTCTCTAACGGCCTCTAGATTATGAAGGAAAATGAGGGAGAGGCTCACCGAAATCAGTAAAAGACCTATATCCAGAGCTCGTTTAACAGCATAGAGATGGAAGCGCCCGAGTTTTCCCGTGACCGCTAGCGCAAGGCCTTCCAACGGGAGGGGTATGAGATTCATCTGTACATACAGGGATAGTCCGAGACCTAAGAATGTTATTCCCAGAAACATCACCACAAGATTTGCCATATAGCCTGACGGTTGAATCTTCTCCGTTAGCCTGCAGGTAAAATCCACGAAAAAGCCGAACAAAACTGAAAGCGGTATCTGCAAAAGCTGAATAAGACGGAACTCCTTTCGCAAAACGGCTAATTGAATGAATACGAGCACGACATTCACCAATACAACGCAAACGCTGTATCTGACGGATATAATGCGGCTAAGAACATAGGCCACAGACGAGTTCACTGGGAGCCCGAGACCCGCCTGAAGGAAAAAAGCAAGACCGACGGAGAGGATGAAAAGACCTACAAGATAAATTGAAAGCCGTCTGATAATATGGGTCTCGGTTATCAATCTTTTGATATTCGTGATAATAGGGAGCACCCCATCTTTCTTGATCTGTCAGGGTCTATGACGGGCAAACATTAAACAGGCAGGCGTGCGACGTGGAGATAACTGTCGGCACACCCGCCTGTTAAGCGGTTTTTTCTTATTCGTCCTCGCCTTTTTTGCTGAAGACGCTTACACCGAACCACTTCTTGTAGTTGAGTGCGAGATATACCATGAAGCAAGCTCCAACAACAGCAAGTCCGAGGTTTAGGAGCATACTGTTGACGATAGCCTGTCCTTCGCCGACGTCAGCGGTGAACCAGGACTGGATCTGGGGCATTGCATAGGATGCAAGTCCCATGAAGGTGTAGTAGATGCCGAGGTTTCTGCCCTTGTTTCCGGGGTGGAATTCCTGAATGAGGGAAACACCGCACTGCAGAGCGCCGCCGGCTGCAAAGAAGCCGATTGCTGCGGAAGCTATCTGGACAACGACGGCGGATTTAACCGTGCAAACCAGAATGTACGCAAGTATTGAGCCGGCGAGGTCGATGAGAAGAACCTTGAGAGTTCTCCAGCGGAGCTTTGCCATCATGAATGCCCAAGTAAGAACTGCGGCAATGCTGCCGAAGGTGTAAAGACTTGTGAGAGAGGCAGCTGTAAGCTCGTCCATACCGATAACTGTAAGTCCGTAACGCTTGAGCAGCTGCTGAGCGGAGTACATTGTGGCCATTGCTATGAAACCGTAGAGAGCGCAGCCAATAGTAACACCAAAGGGGGGCTTTTTAACGAAACGTGCAGTGGCTCGCTGAGCGTCCGCGTCGAGCTTCTCTTCCTTAGTGAGCTTATCAGCCGTCTTGCCTGCTGCCTTCAGTTCTTTTGTCTTAGCGCGCTTTTCCTTAAGCTCCTTGTCGTAGGAATAGGGAGCGAGTATAGCCAGAGCAAAAATAAGAACAGACATAACGATAGGGATGATGATGCCGACCTGCCAATTTCCTGCAGCTTTCAAAGAAACGAGGAGCAGCGGATACACAAGTCCGGATACGGAGATAACGCCCTTGATGAGGATAACTGCAGAGCTTGGAGCCTTGTTCCAGCTCTCCTGTGCTGCGGGATAGCAAGCGCCGTCGAAGAACGATGTTGCAAGACCTGCCATAAATGCGCATACGCCCGCAACTGCAAAGCTTGTTGTTGTAAGCAAACCAGCAAAGAACCCGATGTACATGACTGCGCCGATGGCTATCATGAGCTTGCGCCCGATTTTGTCGGACAATTCACCGCAAATCCATACACTGACGAACTTTGCAAGTCCTGTGTAAGCGATTATTTTGTAAACGCCCGCGGCATCTGTGCTCCACTGCACAACAAACTGATCAAGGTTCTGCGAAATAACAATCGCCTGAATACCATGAGTCAGATATGCCATGTAGACGGCGGCAAGAGTCCAAAGATACTTTTTACCTCTCATTAGTAAAATCCTTCCTCTCTGTTTTGTTTCTCTATTTCAGCGCTTTTTTGCCAACTACTGCGCCGGAATCCAAATAATTTTTAATGGTGCCCTCTTCATAGCCGAGCTCACGCATTATTTCCTCTGTATGAGATCCCTGAGCGGAGCTTACCTTATAAGTCGGTTCGGGATAAGATTGAAATTTCACGGGATTTGTTGCAATATTTCTTTTTCCTGACGGACAATCGAGCTTTGTCATTATGCCGTTTGCCCAAACCTGTTCGTCTTCGTACATGTCGCTAGGCTCGTAGCAGGCTTCGCAGGGCAGATCATTGTCCTTGAAAATCTTCAAAATCTCGGCTCTTGTGAATTTCGCGATAGCTTCATCAAGAATTGCGATAATTTCGCTGTTGAGCTTAAAATCGTTTAGACGGTCACAGTTGCAGTAGTTTTCGTTGCCGACAAGGTCGTCACGTCCGATGAGGGACATAATCTTGTTGTAATCCCTGTCATACTGCGGTGCGCACAGAGCGACCCATTTTTCGTCCTTAGTGCGGAATACATTATTTGTCGGGCAGATAACCTCGGTGCGGCTTTTTGGATATTTGTTGCCATACTGAGCGGAAACTACGCCTGTTGAAAGCATGAATATCGCCGCATGGTGCAGGCTTACGCTAATCTTATCGCCCAAGCCGGTGCGGCCGCGGTTAAAGAGAGCCGCGCAAACGCCCGAAGCCATGCACATAGAAACCTGAAAATCACCGAAGCCGTTTGTCGGAATCATCGGAGCATCGCCTTTGTTGACGGTTGTGCCGAAAACACCGCCGCGAGCCATGTAGCAGGTTACATCAAAACCTGCGGTGTCTTTTTCGGGTCCGTTTTCGCCGTAGCCTAGACAATGAGCAAAAATAAGCTTAGGATATTTTTCTTTGAGAGAGTCATAATCAAGACCGAGCTTGACAAGCGATTTTGTGCGGATATTCGTAACAAAGACGTCAGCGTCTGAAAGCAACTTATAAAGCACCTCAAGACCGCTTTCGCTTTTAAGGTTAAGGGTTACAAAGCGCTTGTTCATGTTGGACATGTCAAAGCCGAGGTTTTCATCATCCTCATAGGGCATTCCGAAAACAGCGCCCTGCGTTCGTCCTGGATCTCCGGAAGGGGACTCGACTTTGATGACTTGTGCGCCCCACTCGCCCAAAACACGCGCCATTGTGGGTGCGGCAAGGAACGTTGTGAGGTCAACTACCTTAATTCCTTCTAAGGGTTTCATAGTCATTCATCCATTCTCTAAAATGATTTCCCGCCGGGTTTTGCTATATTACCGCAGACCCGGCGGGCAGTTTAAAGTTAAAAAGCTATTAGTCGTCGAGATATTCGATTGCGCCGCCGCACTCTTCCAGTCCGCGGTAAGCGGTCAGGCGCTGAACTGTGCGGGGGCCTTCTTCAAGCCACATTGCGCGGCAGTCGCGGTACAGGCGCTCGACGGGGCCGTACTCGCAGTCTTCGAAGTAGCCGATGCCGCCGAAGATTTCAAGCATAGAGTCGGAAACGGTACGGACAGTGTTTATGGAATGCAGCTTGCACATTGAGGCCTTCATGTCGATTTTCTTGCCTGCATCGTAGTCCTTTGCGAAGTCCCAAATCATAAGGCGGAGTGCGTTGATTTCGGTGCCCATATCGGCAATGGTCTGCTGGATTGCCTGACGCTTAGATAGGGGCTTGCCGAAGGTCACACGGTCCTTTGCGCGGCGAATGGTCATTTCGAGCATGCGCTGTGCCATACCGAGGTTTGAAACTGCTATGTGAGCGCGTGAAACTGCCAGAGAATGCATTGCAATCTCAAGGCCCATGCCTTCCTTGCCGAGAAGGAAATTCTTGTGTACTCTCATGTTGGTGAACTTAAGTCCCGCGTGACCCGCACCGCGGCAGCCCATCATGTGGGGCATCGGAACGATTTCATAGCCGGGGGTATGAACGTCAACGAAGAAAGCGGAAAGACGGCTGTCCTTTTCGGAGGTGGGGTCCGTGGAGACTATAAGATAAGTAAAGTCAGAGCAGTCGGTGTGGGAGATGAGGGTCTTCTCGCCGTTTATTACATAATAATCACCGTCTTTTACGGCTGTCGTGTGGATATCTGCTCCTGTTCCGCCGGCGGCTTCGGTTAGTGCGAAGTTGGAGTAGATGGTCTTGTCCTGGAACTTGTCCATGTACTGAGCCTTAAGCTCTTCGGAGCCGAAATCATCGAGAATACGCCAGTCAAGGTCTGCCGCGTGATGGAGGTGCATACGCATTCCACCGGGGCCACGGCTGAACTCTTCCTGAACCATTAGTATCTGCTTCTCGGAAAGCCCGAATCCGCCGTATTTTTCCGGCAGTGCGAAACGGTAAAGATCATTCTCAATAGACAGTTTGTAGAACGCCTGAGGAAAGGTGTTCGTTATTTCGATTTCCTTCTGCATCTCGTCGAAGGGGCCTTCAGCCAGTGCGCGAATCTTCAGCAAATAGTTATTGAATTCCTGTTTAGTCATTTTCATTGTTAGCACTCCTTATATCATGTAATTTTATTAATTAACCAATCAAATACACTGCAATTTGGCGATATTGCTGTAATTATTGGAATAAAAAACTGTTTCATCTGGTCATTTCTAAGTATCAGTGTAGTCTCCACAGGATGAACTGTCCAATTGCAATTAATTTAACATTCTTTGCAGAATTAATAGGTACAGCCTATAAATCTCCCTTTTTCCTATTCTAATTTATGGGAATAAGGCCATAGGGGATTGACATTTCGGGCAAAGTAACTTTATACTCAAAAAAGAACGATATATTTATTTGGTATTGGTTGTACGGATAATCATTATAAGTGATTTTAAGACCTCAGAGGTGAAAACATGAATCTCTCACAGCTCTATTATTTCCGCAAGCTCGCCGAGCTTCAGCATTACACGCAGGCGTCTCAGGAACTCTATATCACTCAGCCCAGTCTCAGCGGGGCAATCGCCAATCTGGAGGACGAACTAGGGATATCTCTGTTTGAAAAGCGTGGCCGGAACGTGTATCTGACCAAATACGGCAAGGAGTTTTACCAGTACGTCTGCAATTCTCTGCAGTTTCTCGAAAGAGGCATCGAGGTGGCAAAAGAAAACGCCGGGGCATTGAGCGGAACTGTGGATATCGGCAGTATTTCCACCATTCAGGGAGATTATCTGCCCATGGTAATTCGCTCATTTATCTCCGAGAAGGGCAGTAACGTGAAGTTCAGCATCCATCAGGAGCAGACCAACGCAATAGTTTCCGCCATTCAGAGCGGTGTCTGGGACATTGGGTTCTGCTCGCCAGTTGAAGACGCACCCGACCTGTTTTTCGTGCCGGTACTCCAGCAGCCTCTGGTGGTAGTCGTAAACAAGAATCACCCCCTTACAAAGGAACCCAAGCTGAAGTTCACACAACTGCACGGCTATGATCTGCTTTCTTACCATACTGAGCAGCCGATTGGGAAAAAGATCGCGAAACTTCTGGAGGAGCACGGGCTCAAGGCCAATCACCAGTATTCGAACGAGTTGGATATGAGCGGTATCGCGTCTATTTCAAACAGCGTCGCCGTAATTCTGCAAACTCCAAGCATACGTCAGTTCAGTGATCTCGTCGCAATACCACTTCTCGAGGTACCGGATGATTTCCGCGTCGTTCACATGGCATTCAACCAGAAGGCCTATAAGTGCCACGCGGTCGAGAGCTTCATTGACTACGTTGCGGCATTCTGGTCGTATTCGCCGAGCTTCCTGGGGTGGAGGCAATTTGATTGAGCTGCAGGGAATAGAGCCCCTCGCCCTCGTACCACGCGTACAGTACGAACCCATTTTTACAGCGAAAGCTGCATTTTTCACACGGGTCCTTGTCACAATAAGCATAGGCGTCCTCACCCGCGAGAGCGAACACCGCGGGAGGGCGCTTTTTTATATACATATACTGTCCGCCCGTGAAGGTCTCTAGATAGAGCCAGTCGGGTTTTTTGCCTTCCCAGAACACTCGTACACAGTTTTCATTCAGGCCGCCGACGATATCATAGCTGAGCGTTCTGTCATCTGGCAGCTTCTCCGCAGGTTTCGTCAAAAGCCTTTCGGCTTTTGTACCGCAGCAAAGAACCTCGCAGACCTTGCCTTCAGGGAACGAGCCCCTGAGTACCGTACCGCAGATGGGGCAGCGGTAAAACGACACTGGGGGGCGCTTGATTTGCGGCTTTGAAGCGGCGAGATAACGGCAAGGGCCGATACGCTTTGCATCGCTCATACTTTGGCCGCCTCCCTACTCATACGTTTTGCGAGTTCATCCGCAAGTACATGCTTTTTAACCTTTCCGCTCTCGGTGAGCGGGATTTTGTCAATGATCTCGACGCACTCTGGCCAGTGGCGTTTATGTACTTTTTTGTTCTGGAGAAAGGCAAGGATATCCTCTTTTGTGACGCTTTCGGTTCCGGGGGCAAGCACGACGAAAGCGCAAATGCGCTCTCCAAGGCGCTCGTCAGGCATACCGATGACCGTGTGGTCGGCAATGCCCGGACAGCCCTCAAGGTTTTGGTTAATATCGTTCGAGTTCAGGTTTTCGCCGCCGCGGACGATGATGTCTTTTTCTCTGCCGACTATCTGGATATTGCCGTTTTTGTCGGAAACACACAGGTCTCCGGAATAGAACCATCCCTCGTCGTCGAGCGCCGCGTCAGTAAGAGCGGGCGCGCCAAAGTAGCCTACGAAAACATTGGGTCCCCGTGAGGCTTCCTCTCCTATAACACCGGGAGGGACAGGCTGTCTGTTCTTGTCAACGACGCGGACTTCGATTGCGCCCATTGCACGCCCTGACCATTTGCCGAGGTTATCAAGGCACTCCTCAGGGCGTACGCAGACGTGCGGCACGCTCTCGGTTGAGCCATAGCATTCGCAGACGAGTATCGCAAATTCGCTCCAGGCTCTCTGCACGAGTTCTTTGGGAACCGGAGCGCCGCCGCAGATATAAAAGCGCAGATAGGGGAGACTTCCGCCTGATTCTTCGAGCTGCTTCAAAAGGTCATAGATGAACGGTGTGGCTCCCATGGAATAGGTGCATTTCTCTCTGTTCATGATTTTCACGGCTTCCGAGCAACTGAACTTTTCCTCAAGAACCAGTTTGCCGCCGCGGAGCATAGGGGAGATTATACCGTGGTGGAGCCCCGTCGCGTGACTCAGGGGCGCGGGCATGAAGATGCTGTCCTCGTCCGTCAGACCCAGCGTTTCGTTGAAGACTTCCTCGCTGTAAATGATGTTGTTGTGGGAAAACATGGCGGCCTTACAGCCCTTTGTCGTACCCGAGGTGCAGAGTATCAGAGCAATATCGTCGCTGGTTGCAGGCGATGCCTTTTGGGGAGCGGCGGCTGAGGCGACTATCTCTTTGAAGTCGCCAGCGCCTTCAGGCAGGGATGCTTTTTCGGCCTCGCTGTCACAAACGAAAAATAGATTGCGGAGCATAGGAAGCTCGTTTTTAAGCCTCATCATTATTTCCGCGCGGTTCAAAGCCCTGTAAGTCGCGGTGCTGATATGCAGACGGCTTCCAAGCATTGCAAGAAGGCCTTTCAGCTCGTCGTCAACAAAGCACATACCTAGAGGAGCGGGCACGGCGCCGATCTTTAGACAAGCGAAGAGCGTTATCACAAATTCGCTTCGGGGCGGTATTTGAAAGCTCACCACATCCTCGGGGCCTATGCCGCACTTTTCAAGGAAGGCTGCGAGCGCGTCCGCTTTTTCGTCGAGCTGGGCATAGGTATAGCGAATCTCGTGATCATCCGAGACGAATTCTCGACCGCCGAACTGTGAAACGGAATCGTTCCAGCGATTTAGCAGTGTTGCGCTTTTCCAGTATCCCGTCTCTTCATACAGCTTTTTCAGAGACTTATTTATCTTTACTCCGTTCAAAACCCAAGCCGCCTTTCCGTATAATTCTGCTTTTAGCGCTGAAATACGGATTTTATTTGTATTCCTGTTCGAGTGCCTTCGCGATAGTCAGTCTCTGTATCTGGTTGGTGCCCTCAAAGATCTGGAATATCTTCGCGTCGCGCATAAGCTTCTCAACAGGGTATTCCTTGCTGTAGCCATAGCCGCCGAAAATCTGTACGGCGTTGGAGGTGACTTCCTGCATGCAGTCTGTTACAAACGTCTTGGTGATGGCGCCTTCCTTCTGAACAAGCTGACCTGCGTCCATGAGCTTCATTGTGTTGTTAACAAGGCAGCGTGAGGCTTCGATCTTGATAGCCATGTCCGCGAGCATCGACTGAACCATCTGGAACTTGATGATGGGCTGTCCGAACTGCTGACGCTGTGTCGCGTAAGCCATGGCCTCGTCGAGTGCGCGCTGCATGATGCCCACGCCGAGAGTAGCGATGAATGCGCGGGAGAGGTTCAAAGCGTTGAGCGCAATGTGAAGGCCCTCGCCCTCTTCACCGATACGGTTGGAAGCGGAAACGCGGACGTTGTCGAAGACTAGCTCGGTCGTGTTAGAGAGACGGAAGCCCATTTTGTTTTCATGCGCGCCAACGGTGAGACCCTTGCTGTTGCGGTCGATCATGAAAGCGGAGATGCCCTTCTTTCCGGCGGCGGGATCTGTCTTGAAGAAGCTGACATACATGCTTGCGCAAGCGCCATTTGTCGCAAATGTCTTTGTCCCGTTGAGGATATAGTCGTCACCGTCGCGGACAGCGGTTGCGCGCAGAGCACCGGCGTCGGAGCCTGCGCCCGGCTCGGTAATCGCAAAGCACGCGAAATTACCCGGTACTACGACATCCGCGAAGCGGCGTGCCTGATCCGGGGTGCCTGCGAGGATAACATTGCGGAGAGCAACGAAGTTTGTGACTATGGTGTCGGCATAACCGGCATCGACCTTTGCCAGTTCTTCGAAAACCATTGCGGTGGTCTCAAAGCTCATGCCTTCGCCGCCGTATTCTTCCGGAATTTCCAGGAGATGCAGACCCATGTCGATTGCGGGTTTAAACAGCTCGATGGGGCATTCGCCCTTTTCATCGCATTCCGCTACATGGGGCTTGATTTCCTTTTCAGCCATGTTGCGGACCATTTCGATTAGTTCTTTTTGATCATCAGTGTAAATCAAACTCATATCGTTTCATCCTTCCTGTTCTGATTTTACAAATAATTATAAATTGCTGTATAAATCATATCATTGCAGTCCGTCAAGCTCCAATCGGAACTCCTAGTACCTAAAACATTAATTAATAGCTAAAGCCTATCATTTAAAAATAAACAACGCTTTTATGTAAATAGATAAACTTTTCGTTTTTCGTCAGGCTATAAATTAAGCCAAAAAACGCAGGTAACAGCTATTGGACGCGGCAGAAGATAGATGATAGGTTTAAAAAAGAAAAAACATAAATCATAATAATTTTGATAGGAAATTAGAAATTTCAGCATTAAAACTCCAGTTGAAATTGTATGTTTTTTGCCTGTTAAGTGACAGATAAATTTTTGAAAAGACAAATTAATTAAAAAGGAAGGGTAACATTATGGATTTCAAATTTAGCGCGGAAGAACAGGAAATACTCGCGATGCTACACGATTTCTGCATTAAGGAGGTCAAGCCTCTGGCGGCGGAAATCGACGAGCAGGAGCGTTTTCCGGAGGAGACGCGTCAGAAGCTGGCGGAAATGGGCATAATGGGAATCGCTTATCCGGAAGAATACGGCGGAGCGGGACTCAGTTATCTCTCTTATATCGCCGCATGCGAAGAAACTGCCAAGTACTGCGCAACCACAAGCGTTATGCTCTCTGCTCACAGCTCACTGTGCTGCTGGCCTATCAGCGAATACGGCACGGAGGAGCAGAAACAAAAATATTTGGTTCCGCTTGCAAGCGGTGAGAAACTGGGCGCGTTCGGTCTCACGGAACCCTCAGCGGGCACCGACGCCGCCATGCAGAAAACCACAGCCGAGGACAAGGGCGACTATTACCTCATTAACGGCAGCAAGATTTTCATCACGAACGGCAGCTATGCCGACACCTATGTCATCTTCGCGATGACCAATAAGGAACTGGGCAACAAGGGCATCTCCACTTTCATCATCGAGAAGGGAATGGAAGGCTTCACTTTCGGCACGAAGGAAAAGAAGATGGGCATTCGCGGCTCTGCCACCTATGAGCTCATCTTCAACAACGTAAAGGTCCCGAAGGGAAACCTGCTCGGAGAAGTGGGAAAGGGCTTCAAGATAGCAATGACGACCCTCGACGGCGGACGTATCGGCATCGGCGCTCAGGCGCTGGGCATAGCCCAGGGCTCGATCGACGAATGCGTCAAGTATGTAACTGAACGCGTACAGTTCGGAAAGAAGATCAGCCAATTCCAGAACACCCAGTTCCAGCTCGCAGATATGCAGACCAAAGTTGACGCCGCCCGTCTTCTCATCTATCGCGCTGCTCAAGCAAAGCAGGACCACGAGCCGTACAGCCACCTTGCTGCGATGGGCAAGCTTTTCGCTTCCGAAACTGCCAGCGATGTTACCCGCCGCACGCTCCAGCTCGTCGGTGGCTACGGCTATACCCGCGAATATCCGTTCGAGCGTATGATGCGCGACGCAAAGATCACCGAAATATACGAGGGTACCTCTGAAGTCCAGCGTATGGTCGTATCAAGTTGGATGGGCGTAAAATAAATATATATTAGTTCTGCGCCCTGCTGACGTTTTGGCAGGGCGCAGGAATGCTGATTCTGCAACATACAAAAAGAAAGGAACCAGCTATGAGCTTTAACGACGAATATAATAATAAATTAACTACTCCGGAGAAGATTGCAGCTCAAATACAGCCGGGCTGGATTTGCTGTACGGATATTGCTTTGGCAATTCCCTACACTATATATAATGCCGTGGGCGATTGTGTGAAGAACGACGGCCTTTCCGGCGTGACACTTCATACCATGCTGGCCACCGGATCTCTTCCTTTTTATAGTGAGGAATTCAAGGGAAAATTGACCGGCGTTTCCTGGTTTTCGGGCGGTGGCGCACGTAAAGCAGTCAACGAAGGCTATGCGGATATAATGCCGAGCTATTATCGTGATATGCCTTCGCTGTTCGCAAAATATGTGGACACGGATGCTTATTGCGCGGTCGTTTCCCCGATGGACAAGCATGGCTATTTCAGTACCGGCTGTGACGGTTCGATAAGTTTAGCCTTGATGAAGAAAGCAAAACATATCTATCTTGAGGTAAACAGGAATATGCCCCGGGCTCTGAGTGCCCCTGCAATTCATATCTCACAGGTAACGGCACTCTGTGAAAATGACGCGGAGCTGCCCGTTTTACCGCCCGCAAAGCTTGACAATGTCAGCTTAACAATAGGAAATCTTATTGCTGAAGAAATCCCGAACGGAGCCACCCTGCAGCTCGGAATCGGGGCTATACCTGATGCGGTTGGAATGGCGCTGAAGAGCAAGCGCAATCTGGGGATCCACACAGAAATGTTTACGGACAGCATGGTGGAACTGTTGGAGTGCGGAGCTGTTGACAACAGCAGAAAGCCCATCCATCAGGGAAAAACAGTAACTACGTTTGCGTTTGGTTCCAAGCGCATGTATGACTTTATAGATGATAATCCGAGCATAGAAATGCTGCCCGTCGACTATGTAAACGACCCGGCCACAATAGCAAAGCATCCGAATTTCATGTCAATAAACGCGGCGCTTGAGGTGGACTTTTTCGGGCAGGTTTGTGCGGAGTCTATAGGTACGCGCCACGTATCGGGCACAGGCGGACAGGTGGATTATGTCAGAGGAGCTATTTCATCTATAGGCGGAAAAAGCTTTATCGCCTTCCCGTCCACAGCGATGAACGAGACCGTCAGCAAGATCGTTCCTACCCTCACCCCGGGAGCGATAGTAACCACCGGAAAAAACGATGTTGACAATATCGTTACCGAGTACGGAATCGCAAAGTTACGCGGACGGACGCTCAGCCAGCGTACAAAAGCGCTTATCGCAATAGCCCATCCCAAGTTCAGAGATGAGCTGACTTATGCAGCGAAAAAGCAAAATATAATGATTTGATCTCTATCCCTAAAATTTTAACTTTAGAGGTGCATTTTTATGAAAGATATTTATGTTGTAAACTGCTGCAGAACAGCTGTCGGCAACTTCGGCGGATCACTTAAGGACACGCCTGCTTCGGATTTGGGCGCTATTGTCATTAAGGAAGTACTAAATCGCGGCGGTATAAAACCCGAGCAGGTGGATGAAGTTATGTTCGGCTGCATCCTCACAGCCGGACTCGGACAGAACGTCGCCCGTCAGGCATCGCTTAAAGCAGGTGTTCCATTTGAGATACCGGCATATACCGTTGGTATGGTATGCGGCAGCGGCATGAAGAGCGTTATTGAAGCAGCTCGCACCATTCTTGCCGGTGATGCCGACATAATAGTTGCAGGCGGAACGGAAAACATGTCCTCCGCACCTTATACTATTCCCTCCGCCCGCTGGGGCAACCGTATGGGGCCCGGCAAGATGGTTGACACCATGATTTATGATGCTCTGTCCGATGCTTTTAATAATTACCACATGGGAATCACGGCGGAAAACATATGCGACCAGTGGAGCATCACCCGCGAAGATATGGATGCTTTCGCCCTCTCTTCTCAGCAGAAAACCGCAAAGGCGCAGGCTTCCGGCAGATTCAGGGATGAAATCGTTTCTGTTCCCATAAAGGTCAAGAAGGAGACCGTCAGCTTTGATGTGGACGAGTTTCCCAGAAGCAATACTGATGCTGTAAGTCTTGCAACGCTTAAGCCCGCCTTCAAACCAGACGGCGGCAGAGTAACCGCGGGAAATGCATCTGGAATCAATGACGGAGCGGCGGCGGTCCTTCTTGCATCCGGAGAAGCAGTACAGAAATACCGCCTGAAGCCCATGGCAAAGCTCATTAGCTGGGGTCAAGGCGGCGTAGATCCGAAGATCATGGGCGTGGGCCCTGTACCCGCTTCAAGGAACGCTCTAAGCAAAGCAAATCTCACCATAGATGATATGGACCTTATCGAGGCTAACGAAGCTTTCGCAGCACAGTCCATTGCTGTCGCTCGCGAGCTGAAGTTCGATATGAACAAGGTCAACGTCAACGGCGGCGCGATTTCTCTGGGGCATCCTGTCGGAGCATCCGGCGCGCGCATAATCGTTACCCTCCTCCATGAGATGCAGAAGAGTAGCGAGGCGAAAAAGGGCCTTGCTACTCTCTGCATCGGCGGTGGCATGGGCGTTACCACAATATTTGAAAAGTGCTAGGAGGAAAACTAAATGGGATTTTTTAAACTCGAACAGCAGGGTCATATCTGTATCATGACCATTAACCGCCCGGAAGCTCTCAATGCCCTCAATACCGAAGTCCTATCCGATCTCTGCAAGGCGTTAGATGAGGTTGAAGCGAACGACGATGTCTATGTCGTCGTCCTCACCGGCGAAGGTCGTTCCTTTGTAGCGGGCGCGGACATTGGCCAGATGAAGGATTTCGGAGCGGTTGACGGCAAAGCCTTCGGCGACGCCGGCAACGCCGTTTTCCTCCGTATCGAGAACTTTACGAAGCCCGTCATCGCCGCGGTAAACGGCTTTGCTCTCGGCGGCGGCTGCGAGCTCGCCATGGCTTGCGACATTCGTATCGCGAGCGAAAAGGCAAAGTTTGGCCAACCCGAAGTCGGGCTCGGCATCACACCGGGCTTCGGCGGAACACAGCGCCTGCCAAGAATCGTCGGTATCGGGAAAGCCATGGAACTCATACTCTCGGCAAAAGTTATCACTGCCGCCGAAGCCAAGGAAATCGGCCTTGTCAATCAGGTCGTTGCTCCCGAGGAGCTCATGCCAACCGCTCTTTCCCTTGCGACAACGATTGCTTCTCAGGCTCAGATAGCTGTTCGCGCTTCCAAGCAGTGCATCCGCCGCGGTATGCAGACAGATATTACAACAGCCGTGACCTACGAGGCGCTTTCATTCGGCGTATGCTGCGACACGGAGGATCAGTTTGAAGCGATGGATGCGTTTGTCAAGAAGGAAAAACTCAACGGCTTTAAAAATAAATAACATCTGGAGGGATAAAGCATGAAAAAGCTAATGGTCATCGGCGCGGGTACGATGGGACTCGACATCGCTCAGGTCTTTGCGAGAGCCGGTTTTGAAGTCTTAGTCCGCGACATTTCCGACGAGATTATAAAAACTTCCGAAAAAAGACTGAACAAGGGACTCGACAAGCTAATTGAAAAAGGGAAGCTAGATGAGGTGAGCAAGACCGCCATCACCTCTAAGATGAGCTTCACGACGGAGCTTTCTGCTGCCACCGACGCGGACCTTGTTGTCGAAGCGGCTTTAGAGAACCTCAAGATCAAGCAGAGTATATTTGCCGAACTGGACGGCATCTGCAAGCCGGAAACGATACTCGCATCCAACACGTCTTCCATTTCGATTACCGCCATTGCCTCTGCGACCAAGCGTCAGGACAGGTTCATTGGTATGCACTTTTTCAACCCCGCAACGGTAATGAAGCTCGTAGAGGTTATCCGCGGCTCGAACACCTCGGACGAGACGACGAACACGATTAAGGAGATTGCTTCCCAGATTGGCAAGGAACCGGTCGAGGTCAACGAGGCTCCCGGCTTCGTCGTAAACAAGCTCCTCATCCCTATGATTAATGAGGCTGTCTGCCTTGTCGAGACGGGCGTCGCTTCTGTCGAGGGCATCGACGCCGCGATGAAGCTCGGCGCAAACCACCCCATGGGCCCCCTTGCTCTGGGAGACCTTGTAGGGCTGGATGTATGTCTTGCCATTATGGATGTCCTGCTTGCTGAAACCGGCGATCCCAAGTACCGTGCATGTCCGCTTCTGCGCAAGATGGTACGCGGCGGCAAGCTCGGCAGAAAGTCCGGCATCGGGTTTTACTCCTACAACTAAGGTAGTTCCGCGCCGCCGGCTCTCCTCCCCTCACCGGCCTGCGGTTCTCATAGATTTGCCATATGGCAACGATTCTATTCTCCTTCCGGGTCTCCATCCTATCTTGCAAGGGAAAGGGTGGGGACCCACCATGAATAAGAATTCTCCGTCAACAAATAGCTTTAGGACTGTTGCAAAAACCCATTTTGCGACAGTCCCTTTTTAGAAGAAAAATAGGGTGGACTTTAAAAAATATGGGTTACCGGAATCACAGCGGCTCAAGAGCGTTCAGAACCATGTGGCGTCCTGCGTCGGTGCCGTCAATAATACGCCTTGCACGGACACTGTCCCCGATATTAAGAACCTCGGTATCTGAACCTTCAAACGATTTGTTAATATCATCCCAGATTGGAGCATATGCTCTTCGGGTTATAAGGGGGTAATTGGTAATATTGTAAATTGCAGTAATGTGCGGCAATCGTTTGCGATTTCAAGCTTTTTCGAACTCCAGAATCCCTGATCGTTATCGGTCAGAATGTTGTAGTTTAGCGAATATTATGGTATATATAGAATTAGAAAAATAATAGAAGTGGTTATCTTCCAATGTGTTAATGCCGTTATCGCCAAAGTAAGCCCTGAAACTGAAAAGGATTATGGTGATTAAATGAAAAAAGATTATGCACGAAGGAAAACACTTAAAATTACAATCATATATTTTCTTGTCGGCTGCGCTTGGATCTTACTTTCAGACAAATTGGTACAGATCAGCTTTTCAGAGCAATCCCAGGTGATGTTATATTCAATCGTCAAGGGATTTGTATATGTATTCATCACTTCAATTCTGATTTTTGGACTTACTTATCCGGCTATGAAAAAATTACTGGATTCAAAAGAGACGCTTAGAAAAACCAACATCGAGTTGGAGAAATCAAACAAATTATATAAGGAGCTTTATCAGGAGTATAACAAAAAGCAGGCACTGCTCAAATCCATGATTAATTCCATTCCGGATATGATATTTTATAAGGATATCAATAGCGTATATTTGGGATGTAATACGGCCTTTGAGACGTTTGCAGGAAAACCAGAGCGGGACATTGTCGGGCATACTGACGTGGACCTGTTTCCACCCGAGGAAGCAGAACTATTCCTTAATATGGATATTGAGATGTTGAAAACGAGTACGTCCAAAAGAAATGAAGAGATTGTCATGTATCCGGATGGCAAAAAAGTAATTTTTGAGACTCTCAAGACGCCTTATTATGATTTTGAAGACCATTTAATAGGATTAATCGGAATCAGTCGGGACATATCAAACCGTAAAAATAGAGAAGATATGATTAAGTACCTAAGCTATCATGACGCCTTGACGGGAATCTACAACAGAACCTATTTTCAGGATGCGAGGATGGTCCTGGATAGCCCCGAACATCTCCCTCTTTCCGTAATAGTCGGTGATGTAAATGGAATGAAACTGATTAATGATGCTTTTGGGCACATGGAAGGAGATAAACTTCTTAAAGAAATTGCAGATATCTTGACGCAATGTAGCAGAAATGGAGATATTGTGACTAGAACCGGGGGTGATGAATTTTCCATTCTAATGCCCAATACCAATAGTCAGTCTGCTAAAGCGGTAGTAGATCGCATCCGCGTTTTATGCGAAGAAAAGCGTCAGGAGAAGAATTCGATCTATACCGATATTGCGCTGGGGCATGCCACCAAAAGCGAGATCTCCGAATCGTTGGATAAGACGATGATATTGGCGGAAGACCTGATGTACAGGAGAAAGCTTCTGGAGCACAAAAGCTTGCACAGTGATATTTTGGCCTCGATCAAAATGACCATGTTTGAAAAAAGCAACGAAACCCAAGAACACGCAGAGAGGCTTGCCGAACTGTCAAAAACACTTGGAAAAGCAATAGGGCTTTCTGAGGATAAGATGGATGAACTGGAACTGGTTTCTATGCTGCATGATCTCGGTAAAATCAGCATCGACAAGAATATCCTGACAAAATCAGACAAGCTAAGTGAAGCGGATTGGCGAGAAATTAAAAAGCATCCGGAAATCGGCTACCGTATTGCCAATTCCACGTCCGAACTCAGTCATATTGCGGAGTACATTCTATACCATCACGAGCACTGGGACGGAAGCGGATATCCCATTGGTTTGTCGGGGACAGATATTCCGTTAATCTCACGCATTATTACCGTTGTAGACGCCTACGACGCCATGACGCAGGATCGGGCATACCGGAAAGCCCTGCCTATAGATATTGCTGTGGAAGAAATCCGGAGCCATGCGGGAACTCAATTTGATCCGGATATTGCTGCTCTTTTTGTAAAAGAAGTCCTACATATAGAATAGATGCTATTTATCCTATACCGCTGGCATGCTTCCGGGGTGTTCCCGAGCGATTCAGCCATTTACAGAACGCTCAAGCGCTGACAAACAGGTTCCAAGCCCGAAGAGCGCCTTCACGAGCGCACATGTGGGCTTTCCGTTATAAAAGAAAAAGGACCCAGGAATACCTGCGTCCTTTTTTGGTTTACTGAAGAATCGAGGTTGCCGCCGCACGGTAACCCTGTGTTTTTTCTGCCTTATTTCAATATAGCTCAAAACGCGATACTGTGCTTTGCAGCCTGTTAGCCTGTGTTGACAACTGTTCACTGGCAGCAGCATTTTCTTCTGAAGTTGCGGAGTTAATCTGAACAACGGAGGAAACCTGCTCAATGCCAATTGCAATTTGAGAAATTGAGGCAGCCTGCTCTTGTGCCTGAGCAGATATTTCTTCTACAAGGTTGCCAGACGCTTCGGCTTTTACGGCAACCAGAGAGAATCCCTCGCTTGTCTTGTTTACAAGCAAAGTTCCTTTTTCGACAGCTTCAATTGAACTTTCGATGAGAGCTGTTGTGCTCTTTGCCGCCTCCGCGGATTTTTGCGACAGGTTCCGCACCTCATCGGCTACGACAGCAAAACCTTTGCCGGCAGCACCTGCTCTTGCCGCCTCAACTGCGGCGTTAAGCGCGAGAATGTTGGTTTGGAATGCAATGTCATCAATAGTCTTAATGACTTTGCTAATGTTCTTAGATGTTGATGAAATCTCATCCATAGCCTGACGCGCAAGCTCCATATCGCTTACACTGCCGTGCATAATTACTTGTGACTCTGCGGTTAGGGATTTTGCCCGCTCGGCATATTCGGCATTTTCTCTGATGCGCTGTGAAATCTCCGAAATGGAAGCGGAAAGCTCCTGAATACTGCTTGCCTGCTCAGTTGCACCCTGCGCAAGGGTCTGTGCAGATGATGAAATAACATTGGCGCCATCATCAACCTGTTTTGCGGTTTCAGCTATTTCAGACAGTGTAGTATTAAGCGCATGGGAAATTCTAAGAAGGGCTTCTTTGAGTACTGCAAATTCTCCATAATAGTCTTGCTTCAGGTTAATTCGCATCTGCCCGTTAGCCAGAGCACTAAGAACTTCTGCAATTTCAGATATGTAATCAACATATCCTCGAAGTCGCATTACGACACTGTCTGTTGCAGCGCAGAGCTGACCCAGTTCATCCTTTGCCATGCGTTTTTTGTCAACATTGACCGAGAAGTCGCCATCGGCAAGTTTCTTGTTAACTCCAGTGATATATTTAATGTTGCCTCCAATATAACGCACAAGAATCAACGCAAAAATCCCAACCAAAACGGTTACCACACAAAAAACGATACAAGTATTAATTATTGTTGAAGTAATTTTCTTGCTGTAATTTATGCTGTAATATTCGCCATACTCATCAAGTAATTCGCCCATAAGGTTAATTGACGCACGGGATTCTGAAAAGAAAGCCATATGAGCATCCATATCACCGGATTGTGTGGAATTATTATAGGAGCTTTTCCATTGCTCAAAATTTGCAGAAAAGCTTTCGTATAACTCCTTTAGTGTCACGTTCTCTACCGAGTGCTTGTAAGAACTATAAAGAGACGTGTCCTCCTTAACGTTATTTATAGCGTCTGACACTCTATCATATGCTTGCTGCGCGTTTTCATCAAAATCTTTAAGCAAGGCTGAACGTTCTTCCGCTGTCAACGTTGTTGATAAATAAAGTTTTTGCTCCGAGTATGCAGCCTGGTATAAATCTCTGTCAGCATTTATTACATTAGAAGTACTGACCAAAATCTTGTCATAGAAGGTTGTTTTCGCGGAGTTAAAAATACTTGTCGACTGTGTAACATACATAATAATTGCTAGAACGGCAACAAAAAGAAGTGGAACAATTAAAAGTATGAACTTCAAAGCAATTTTTGCGTTTTTCATGGTGTGCTCTCCTTATATACGCCCTTGGTAATTTGTTTATTTTTTGGGTATTTTTGTTAATTGGTCAAATGGTTATAGCTCCTTATTTGTTTTATTCTACAAAACGCGTATATTTACAACTATCTATCCGTTTCCTCCAGTAAAAAGACGAGCGCGTAATCCTGTTTTCAGAATTACGCCCTTAGGTGATAGGTGATTTTGTAATGTCACTAAAATCACCACATTTTTAAATTTACGCAGTACAACAAAATATTTTGGGAAATAAAACATTTTCTCTTTTCATTTTTTGCTATATTGTTTATACTCAGAGTGGAGTGTATTTATTTTATCGAGAAATCAGGCAAATAAAAAACATGTGGATAAAAATGGAGGAACAAAAATGGCAGTAAGACAAAACCTGATCGAGCTATGCGAAAAGATGGCTCACGGCCACTATGAGATCAACGAAAATTGTGCGGAGTACAAGACTTTTGAAAAGTGGATGACGGATGAGCAGATAAAGATTCTCTTGGCGATGGAACTTCTGACTCCGGCTCTGGCAGCATCCGTTGCATACGACATCGGCGAATCTGAGGATAAAGTCACGGAGATGCTTCGCGAGATGGCGGACATTGGCGTTGTACAAAGGATTGAAAAGGGCGGCATGGAGCTTTTTGTGCTTCTGGTTTACGCTCCCGGCGCCTTTGAATTTATGCTCGTTAACGATGAATTCTGCAAGGAGCATCCCGAAGTGCCCGTATCTTTCGCCGGACACGCGACAACGAGCTATGCAAACGTTATTCACAATGTTCCTATGGGCGCCGGTGTCATGCGCGCTATCCCCGTGGAAAAGGCTATCCCTGCTGATACAGAGCAGGTGACAAGTGACCGCCTGAGCACCTACATCGAAGCAAACAAAAATCATATCGCTATTCTGCCCTGCCAGTGCCGCCGCGTTCGCCGCTACATGAATGAGGGCGCCGGCGACCTTGAAGGTGCTTCTGACCTTGAAACCGGTATGTGTATGTTCCTGGGCTTCGGCGCCGATATGTTCATTGCCAATGGCAAAGGCAAGCAGATCACCAAGGATGAGGCCTATGAAAAGCTTAAATACTTTGAAAAAATTGGCTGTGTTCACCAGATAACAACGCTGCAGCCCGGAAAATCGGTGGCCATATGCAACTGCATGCCCGGTACCTGTCTGGCGCTTGGTGCAACTCAGTATTTCAACACTCCTGACGCTTCTCGCAGCAACTACGTGGCCGAAGTCGATAAGGAAGCCTGCGTCGCCTGTGGACAATGCGTTGAATACTGCCCGAACAACGCTCTTAAGCTTGGACAGAAGCTATGCACGGAGTCCCCCATCGAATACAAATTTGCTGACCTGCCCATAGACACTGAGTGGGGTCCGGAAAAGTGGAACCCAGATTACCGCGACAACCGCGAAAATGTCGTCCCCACAGGCACCGCACCTTGCAAGACTGCCTGCCCGGCTCATATAGCCGTTCAGGGATACATAAAACTAGCCTCTCAGGGAAGATATATTGAAGCGCTTGAGCTCATCAAGAAGGAAAATCCATTCCCCGCAATCTGCGGACGTATCTGCCCGCATAACTGCGAGAACGAGTGTACCCGTGCAGGTATCGATGAAGCTATTGCAATCGATGAAATCAAAAAGTTTATCGCAGATCAGGAGCTCAAGCTCGATGGTGTGTACATCCCTGAGAAGCTGCATAATTACGGCAAGTCCATCGCAATCATCGGCTCCGGCCCTGCCGGCCTCTCCTGCGCATTTTATCTTGCCAAGGACGGCTATAAGGTTACCGTTTTTGAAAAGGAAGAGAAGCCCGGTGGCATGATGACTCAGGGAATTCCCTCATTCCGTCTGGACAAGGGAGTCGTCAATGCAGAGATCGAAGTCCTTCGCAGGATGGGCGTCGAGTTCAAGTGCGGCGTTGAGGTCGGCAAGGACGTCACGCTGGACGATCTTCGCAAGCAGGGCTTTGAAGCTTTCTATATCGCTATCGGTGCTCAGGGCGGACGTAAGCTGGATATCGAGGGCGAGGACGCCAAGGGCGTAATTTCAGGCGTTGATTTCCTGCGCAAAGTCAACCTTTGCCAAACAATCCGTATCTCCGGAAACGTGGTAGTCATCGGCGGCGGCAACGTGGCCGTAGACGTGGCTCGCACCGCTGTTCGCATGGACAAAACAGAATCCACCAAGATGTACTGCTTAGAAAGCGAAAAGGAAATGCCCGCCCTGCCGGAAGAGCAAGAGGAGGCAAAAGCCGATGGTATCGAAATTAACAACGGCTGGGGTCCCAAGAAAATCGTTGTAGAAGACGGCAAGGTCGTAGGCGTTGAGTTCAAGAAGTGCGTTTCCGTGTTCGACGCGGATGGTAAATTCGCTCCGAAATATGACGAGAACACCACCATCACCGTACCAGCAGACTATGTTCTCCTTTCTGTCGGCCAGTCCATCGAATGGGGCGGCCTGTTGGATGGCAGCAAAGTCGAGCTGGGACGCGGCAATACCGCTATTGCCGACAAACTTACATATCAGACCACTCAGCCTGACGTATTCGTTGGTGGAGACGTTTATACCGGACCGAAGTACGCTATTGATGCTATCGCAGCAGGCAAGGAAGGCGCTATCTCCATCCATCGCTTTGTCTGGGAGGGCCAGAGTCTGACCATCGGTCGTAACCGCCGGATATTCACCTCTTTGGATAAGGACGGTCTTGACAAGAAGGCCATCACCGCTGATGGGTTTGACAGCACCCCGCGCCAGCGTCCTATACACGAGGCACAGAAGGCCAAGAGCTTTAGCGATAACCGCATCACCTTTACCGAGGAGCAGATGCGCAAGGAGACCGCTCGCTGCCTGGGTTGCGGCGCGGTCGTTGTTGATCCAAACAAGTGCATAGGCTGTGCCGTCTGCACCACCAAGTGCAAGTTTGACGCTATCCACATAAAGAAAGTGTACAATGTTGAAAGCGTTGAGTTCTTCAGCAGGAACGAAATATTTGAAAAGTATGAAGAGGAACGCAAGCAAAACATCGCAATTAAAAAAGCTGCAGTAAAAGCATAAGGAAACGAAGCGAGCCCCACCTATTTTCGTTTCCGACAAAAAACTAATTCAACAAGGACTTGGGAAATCGTCTTCCCAAGTCCTTGCATTTTTATAAGGTAAACGTGGAACATATTAAAAAACGAAATACTTCGTGATTTTTAGCATTATATTAATCAATAAAAGTGCTTTTGAGACCGCAATGGATATTTGCTGAAGCCATAACACCGCCACATGCAACAAGCCAGTCACCGGAATACCCACCGGTGGCTGGCTTGTAATAATATAGTCTGTCAAAAAAGTTCTCCTTTTCTTTTGTTCTACCATCATCGTAAAATCAACGTTTACACATATTTTGACATTTGATGCAAAATTAGCGATTTACAATAAAAATTAAGCAAGGTTTACAATGCAAATTAAGGAGGAAACACATGAACTACCAAAAGCTATTCGACGCAAAGATTTCAAATGAGTCGATCAACGCATGGAGATCGACGGGTAAAAAAGCATTGGGTATTATCTGTTGCTACGTTCCTCAGGAAATACTCCATGCAGCGGACGTGTTGCCGGTAAGACTCCGGGCAACTTACTGCGAAGACTATAGTGAAGCAGAGGTGTGGATGTCAAGTTTCAGTTGTAGCTTTGCAAAATCAATTCTTCAATATTTTATTGATGACGTATACGAGTTGGACGGACTGGTTACCTCAGATGGCTGCATGCAGGCGGTGAGAATCTTTGACAACTGGAAGGCATACACAAAGGCAAGCGGAAAAAGCCAGTTCTTTTTTGAGCTCGGCGTTCCACGAATGAGAAGCAAGACCACAAAGGAATTCTACAAGGATGAGGTTAAGGATCTTGTTATTGCGATTGAGCAGCTTAGCGGCAACAAAATCACAGACGAAAAGCTTATAAAATCCGCAGAACTCTATAACGAGGCGCGTAGACTTGTAAAGCAGGTTTTAGATCTTCAAAAACAGGATCCCCCGGTAATCACCGGTACGGAAGCGCTGAGCATCATGCTATCGTCGACAAATATTCCGGTGGAGGAATACATAGAACTTATGAAGGCGCTGCTCGCCGACGTAGGCAACAGGGAACCGTTGTCTGGATATCGTGCACGCCTTATGATGATAGGCAGCGCAATGGACAACCCTACGTATGTAGAAATAATTGAAAAAATGGGCGGACTTGTCGTTGCCGATACGCTTTGTCTGGGAAGCATGGCATTCGGGGAAGAGCTTATTATAAGAAAAGACGACGTTATCGGGTCTGTTGCGGATTACTACATTGATCGTCTGGTATGTCCGCGTATGATAGACAACCGCGACGAGCTTCATGAGCTGATACTCCGCAGGGCAAAAGAATATATGGTAGATGGATTAATCTATCAAAAAATGCAAAACTGCGAGTGCTGGGGTGGCGAGAACGTATTTCTCGAAGATGAGCTTAAAAATGCGGGAATCCCTCTTCTCAATGTGGAGCGTGAACAGAAATTATCGAACGTCGGTCAGCTTGAAATCCGTGCAGAAGCGTTTATCGAAATGATTGAAAAGGAGGTCTGAGCAATGGCACAATTTGTTGATAACTCAAGCAAGGTTTTGAGCGGCGAAATGAGCACGATGGACTTTATTTGCGATACCGTGGAAAGTAAGTATAACCGTTGCTTGGAAAAAAATCCTGACACCATATGGACATACGAAATACAGAAAGCGACCTGGTTACCAATACGTGACGCGCACAAAAATGGCAAAAAACTTATATTTTTCGGCGGACCTGTTCCCGTCGATGTTATCTATGCATTTGACTGCCAGCCCTACTATCTTGACCAGCTCCCCTTAAGCCTTGCGCCCAATACCGATGTTGCAGCAAAGTACATCGACCTCTGCGAGCGGTATACAAACCAGAGCATGTGTGCCTTGGATAAAATTGAGCTTGGGGCCTTGCTCGCAGGTCAGTATGGCGTTGAGCCCGACGCTTTTGTCTATTCAACCGTGCCTTGTGACTCCTCCAGAATTGCTTATCCAAGTATGCAAAAAATCCTGAACAAGCCCACATTCACCTTCGACACGCCTTTTCGCAGAGATGAGCGCGGAGAACAATACCTTGTCAGGCAAACAAAGGAATTTATCGAATTTATGGAAAATTTCACAGGCACGAAGCTTGACTGGGACAAGTTAAAATATTGCATGGATGTTGCAAACGAAACAAGTGGGCTGCTAGTGAAATGCGCTGACCAGCGTAGGCACACGCCCTGTCCTCTTCCCAGCAGCCTGCTAATTGCAAATGCCTGCATGAGCGGCCAGGCGGCAGATCCGGCCCTGGCAGATTTTCTTCAGCACGAGTACGATGCCGGAGAGATGATGATTGAGCTGGGTATGGGTGCCTGCCCAGAGGAGAAATACCGTATGCTTTTCCACCAGAATATGCACTGGGCCAATGTCAAAACCTACACATGGCTGGAGCAAAACTGCGGAGCCATATGTGTCATGGATGTTCTTGGTCATTTTAGAGGTGACTTTTACGAGCATATGGACGATAGGGAAGACTGCTATCGAATTATGGCCAGAAAGATGATGAACTTCCCTATGATTCACGGCGCGGCAGGCCCTGTCGATTATTATACAGACAGAATCAAGTATCTCATGGACAATTTCAATATCAACACTTCCGTGTTCTTCGGACATGTCGGATGCAAGCACACCTGGGCCTCCACTAAGATTCTGTCGGATTACATTCAGGAGCATTATGGCCTTCCCTCGCTGCTGATAGATGTTGATTGTATCGACGGTCGCTACAAATCGCCGGATGAAATCCAGCGGAGTATTGCGGAATACCTAACAACCGTGGTCAAATTGTAATTTATAATTAGTTTGTGTCTTTTCAAAGCCAAAATAGCCTTGCAGATATTTTGAATACCTGATCATCATCTGAAGATTTGATGAAAGCACCGGATATATCTTCAGGTAAGTGAGAGGAGTCGTCTAAGACGACTCCTCTCACTTTAAAACTACTTATTTTTCATTATTAAGTCTATTATTTGGTCTAACTATAGAGGTGTTGTTCATATCATACAGCCTGCTTTTATACCTGTTCCACAGTTGAAGCATATGCAAAAGACGGATATTACAGCATCCCTCCAAAACTTTGTTATTATATTGACAATGTCCTTAATCGGTATTATTATATCGATAACAGAATATCGATATAATAATACCGATTAACAATAAGGATGCAAATGACAAAAGCGGAGCGTCTCGAATACGAGGGGCTACGTCCACGAATAAAAGGAAATACGTGGTCTAAATCTTCAATTTTTGCAGAAAATATAATACAAAAACCAGAGGTGAAAAGTATGAAAAAGAGAAAAGAACATGAAATTGTGGAAAGCGTTGAGTCATTGCAGGAGGCTTTGCTCGAAGTGCGCAGAGCTCAGAGCAGCTTTGCGACGTTTTCACAGGAGCAGGCCGACAAAATCTTTAAAGCTGCCGCAATAGCAGCTAATAAAGCAAGAATCCCGCTTGCGAAAATGGCGGTCGAAGAAACCGGCATGGGCGTTGTTGAGGACAAAGTCATAAAGAACAATTACGCCGCCGAGTATATATACAATGCGTATAAAGATACAAAAACCTGCGGTGTCATCGAGGAAGACAAGCAGTACGGAGTGAAAAAAATCGCGGAGCCGATTGGGGTAATCGCGGCTGTGATCCCGACGACAAATCCGACTTCAACTGCAATATTCAAGCTTCTGCTTGCTTTGAAAACGAGAAATGGCATTTTCCTCAGCCCCCATCCCAGAGCCAAACTCAGCACTATTGCCGCTGCAAAAATTGTACTTGAAGCGGCGGTCGAAGCCGGTGCGCCGGAAGGTATCATCAGATGGATAGATGTCCCTAGCCTTGAATTGACAAACGTATTGATGAGAGAAGCGGACATTATTCTCGCGACCGGCGGACCGGCCATGGTTAAGGCGGCCTATTCCAGCGGCAAGCCCGCAATCGGAGTCGGACCCGGAAACACTCCGGCAATCATTGACGACAGTGCCGATATCCTTCTGGCTGTCAGCTCAATAATCCACTCTAAAACCTTTGACAACGGCGTTATCTGCGCGTCTGAGCAGTCCGTTATCGTTCTCGATAAGATATACGAACAGGTGAAAAAGGAGTTTGCTTATCGCGGATGCTATTTTCTGAATTCCGAGGAACTAGAAAAGGTTAGAAAGACGATTATAATTAATGGAGCACTGAACGCAAAGATCGTAGGTCAGAGCGCGTATAAAATAGCCTCGCTTGCCGGAATAACCGTTCCCGAAAGCGCGAAGATACTGATTGGCGAGGTCGAAAGTGTAGACCAGACCGAAGAATTAGCGCATGAGAAGCTCTCCCCCGTTCTTGCAATGTACCGCGCGAAAAACATCAATGACGCTTTTGAAAAAGCCGAAAATCTGGTTGTTGAAGGCGGCTATGGTCACACCTCCTCCATCTATCTGAATGTCGAAACGGAGCAGGCTAAACTTGACGAGTTTTCTTCCCGTATGAAGACCTGCCGAATTCTTGTAAACACCCCGGCTGCTCATGGCGGCATCGGCGATCTCTACAACTTCAAGCTCGCGCCGTCCCTGACCCTCGGCTGCGGAAGTTGGGGCGGAACCAGTGTATCGGATAACATCGGCGTAAAGCACCTTCTGAATATAAAAACCGTTGCCGAGAGGAGAGAAAACATGCTCTGGTTCAGAGTGCCTGAAAAGGTGTATATAAAGAAGAGCTGCCTGCCGGTGGCGCTGGATGAGCTCGGCGCGGTAATGCAAAAGAAAAAAGCGTTTATAGTGACCGACAGTTTCCTCTATGAAAACGGATATACCAAACCTATCGAAAAGAAGCTGGACGATATGGGCATCATGCACACGACATTCTCCAATGTCGTGCCTGATCCGACGCTTGCTAGCGCAAAAGAAGGCGCAGCGCAAATGACGCGGTTTGTCCCGGACGTCATAATCGCCGTCGGCGGCGGCTCGGCCATGGATGCCGCGAAGATAATGTGGGTCCTTTATGAGCATCCCGAAGCCGATTTTATGGATATGGCGATGCGCTTTATGGATATACGTAAGAGGATTTACACTTTCCCGAAGATGGGCGAAAAGGCATACTTTGTTGCGATACCAACCTCTGCTGGTACCGGCTCCGAGGTAACGCCGTTCGCGGTCATCACCGATGAAACGACCGGCGTCAAATATCCGCTCGCGGACTACGAGCTTATGCCCAAAATGGCTATCGTTGACGCAGACCTGATGATGAACGCACCTAAGGGGCTGACTAGCGCTTCAGGTATCGACGCCGTCACGCACGCATTGGAAGCCTATGCGTCAGTGCTCGCGACGGATTATACCGACGGACTCGCGCTTCGCTCTTTGAAGATGATTTTTGAGTACCTTCCCCGCGCTTATGACAACGGGTCCTGCGATCCTGCTGCCCGCGAGAAGATGGCGAATGCCGCAACTATGGCGGGTATGGCGTTCGCAAACGCTTTCCTCGGCGTCTGCCACTCGATGGCACACAAGCTCGGCGCCTTCCACCATCTGCCGCATGGGGTTGCCAATGCTCTAATGATCAACGAGGTGCTTAGGTTCAATGCATCTGAAGCACCCGTGAAAATGGGAACCTTCTCGCAATACGACCATCCGCACGCTCTTGCCCGCTATGCAGAGGTAGCCGATTATCTGGGTGTTAAGGGGGAGACAGATGAGGCAAAGCTCGAGGGACTAATTTTGCTTATAAATGAACTAAAAAATAAGGTGGGCATCAAATCCACCATCCGCGACTATGTTCCAAATGAAGAGGACTTCCTTAATAGACTCGACGAAATGGTCGACCAAGCGTTTGATGACCAGTGTACCGGAGCAAATCCGCGTTATCCGCTGATGAGCGAAATTAAGCAGATGTATTTGAACGCGTACTATGGCAAGTAAGGAGGAAACGCAATGAATTTAAAGGATGATCAGATAATTGCCGTAAGAGCCACGAAAAGAATATACCGCGACGGTGACAGAGTAATAAAAATGTTCGACGAATCCTATTCAAAGGCTGATGTTCTTAACGAGGCTCTGAATCAGGCACGAGTGGAGGAAACAGGGCTACACATCCCTAAGCTCCTTGAGGTGCTGAAAGTCGACGGGAAGTGGGCAGTTGTTCTGGAATATATCGCGGGCAAAACACTCCAGCAACTGATGTCCGAAAATCCAGAAAAGCAGGACGAGCACCTTGAGCTTTTTGTCAATTTGCAGATGGAGGTGCACTCCAAGGAAGCGCCGCTGCTTACGCTGCTCCGAGACAAGATGAACCGCAAAATCAGCGCGACGACACTTGACGCCACGACGCGCTACGAGCTGCATACGCGACTTGACGGCATGCCGAAGCACAGAAAGGTGTGTCATGGAGATTTCAATCCCTCCAATATTATTATTTCGGAGGACGGAACCCCGTATATCCTTGACTGGTCGCACGCGACACAGGGAAACGCCTCCGCCGATGTGGCTCGAACCTATCTTTTGTTTTGCCTAACCGGAGATACCGCCCTGGCGAATAAATATTTGAACCTGTTTTGTAAAAAAAGCGATACCGCAAAGCAGTATATTCAGAAATGGATACCCATTGTTGCGGCGTCCCAGTCTGTAAAGGGCAAGCCAGAGGAGCGAGAATTTTTGTTACGCTGGATCGACGTCGTTGAATATGAATAGTAAGTTTTAAGGCTTTATTTAACCATATGAAACCTGTTCTCATATCGTTTGAGAACGACGGCTTCTCAAAAATATACGTCTAAAAGGCCAAATTCATTAAAGTGGGACACGGATTCCTTGGGGTCGGTGCCCCGCTTGATGTTTTTCGCATATTACCGCTATTTCAAGCTGAATTTTACACATTTTTTATTATAACTGTACAAAATTCTTCTTCAAATTCACATAGGAATGTGTTATATTTACAATAGAATTACGGTTGGAAATAATATGCATATGGAGGATAAAAAATGAAAACAACGAAAAAACCCTTGACGTTTTTCCTTGTGGTAGCTCTTGTCGCAACATTTTTCTGCACTGGAATTGGCGGCAATGCACTAGCGGTTGACAGCAAGGACATCGTTATTCTCTACACCAACGATGTGCACTGCGCGGTGGATGACAATATCGGTTACGCAGGTCTTGCGGCATATAGAACGGATATGCTGAAGACCACCGATTATGTCTCGTTGGTTGACGTGGGTGACGCTCTTCAGGGCGGCGCGCTGGGTACTCTGTCGAAGGGTGAATATACGGTCAATATCATGAACAGGGTCGGCTATAATGTCATAGTGCCCGGAAACCATGAGTTCGACTATGGCATGAGCAGGTTCCTTGAGCTGGCAAAGCTACAGAGTACGAGCTATGCCTGCTGCAACTTCATTGACCTAAAGACAAACAAGCCGGTATTTGACAGCTATAGGATGATTACCTACGGAAGCGTGAAAGTCGCCTATGTCGGTATCGACACACCCGAGAGCTTCTCCAAATCGACTCCCGCATATTTTCAGGATTCGGCCGGCAACTATATTTACAGCTTCTGCGAGGGCAACAACGGCGCCGAGCTCTATAAGGCAGTGCAGACGGCTGTCGATTCCGCAAAAGCCGCCGGCGCGAATTACGTTGTCGCTGTCGGTCACTGCGGTATCGATGCCCAGAGTGCGCCCTGGCGTTCAACCGATATCATTGCAAACGTAACCGGACTGACAGCTTTCATCGACGGTCATTCGCACAGTGTTGTTGCTTCCCAGAATGTTACGGATAAGAGTGGTAAGTCCGTTGTTCTGACCTCCTCCGGCACAAAGATAGCAGCGATCGGCAAAGTCGTCATTAAGGCCGACGGCAGCGTAACGAGCGAACTTGTGACCGGCTACACGGCAAAGGACAGCACGGTTGCGGCCTATATCAGCGAGATCAAGGCCAAAAATGAAGCTCTCCTAAAAACCGTGGTTGCCAAGACCTCCGTTGCTCTGACTATTATGAATGCAGATGGCACCCGAGCTGTTCGCAGCAAGGAAACCAACATGGGTGACCTCGTTGCCGACGCATACCGCAGCATTGGCGGAGCCGATATCGGCTGGGTCAACGGCGGCGGAATCAGAGACAGCATTGCTGCCGGAGATATAACATATTCGCAGATCATCGCGGTCAACCCCTACGGAAACGCGCTGTGCGTCTGTCAGGCGACAGGACAGGAAATAATCGATGCGCTGGAAATGGCCTCACGCTCATATCCTAATGAGAACGGCGGCTTTCTGCAGGTATCCGGCCTCAAGTACACCATTGATACGACATATACGTCGAGTGTCGTTGTTGATGACAAGAAGATGTTTGTAAGCGTCGGCGATATTCGCCGCGTAAAGGACGTACAGGTTTTAAACAAAACCACCGGAGCATACGAGCCTATCGTGCTCACCAAGACCTATACACTTGCCTCCCACAACTATATGCTTAAGTCCGGCGGAGACGGAATAAATATGTTCATGGACAACAAGTATACGCTTGAAAACATTATGCTCGACAATCAGGTGCTCATCAGCTATATAACAGAAACGCTGAAGGGTATCGTACCCGCGAGCTATGGTACGACACAGAGCCGCATCACTCTCGTCACGAGCCCGTTTGCGGACGTTGCCTCCTACGACTGGTACTACACATCTGTCAACAGCGCCTATAGCAAGGGCATAATGAAGGGCATCACTGCAACTACCTTTGAACCGAATTCCGCGATGAGCCGCGCCATGCTTGTCACCATGCTCTACCGTCATGCAGGCTCTCCTGCTGTGACTGGCAATGTCTCGGGCATGTTTACCGACTGCGCAGACGGGCAGTGGTATTCCACCGCCGTACTATGGGCAGCTCAGAACAAAATAGTCGATGGAATTACGAGCAAGACCTTCGAGCCAAACATCTCGCTGACGCGCCAGCAGATGGCCACTATGCTTTATCGTTATGCGGTCTATAAGGGTGCCGCCACACAGACAGACCTCTCGCTTAAATATTCCGACGCATCGGCCATAGCCGACTGGGCTAAAGCCGCCGTCGCATACTGCACAGCAACGGGACTTATGACGGGTGAAACGGAGACGACCTTCGTTCCGGAAGATACAGCAAGCCGCGCAATGGCAGCGACTGTTATGAACCGGATTGCCGCATGACCGCGAACGAAAGAGAGACCGTATCCCTGTAATACATATCGATACTGCTGACCGAGCACTATATCATAAAAAGAATAGCGGATGAAACTGTGTTGAAACATTAGATTTGACGCTTACGAACAGCTTTACCGTTATTACCTATTTCGTATAAATAAAAAGTTCCCCCTCATGATTTCGATAGCTCCGTAAGGGGGATAGTTAACATCCGAGTTACAGGAATTCCTGTAGCTCGGATTAATAATTTAATTTTCGACAATATTCAACATTTTTCGATTGGCAATTACGTTATTATATTTTTCGAGTAGGTCTAATTCGACCTGCAACAACAAATTTGGAGTAAACAAAAAATGAATAATATGTTAATTACATTGACTGCTATCAAAATTGAATGGCATTGGTGGTTTATCAAAAAAGGACGAAAAAAAGGAAATATGTTACTGGCTTCAGGCTATTCCTTATCGTCTTCAAAGATGCTGCAACTGAACAGAAGCTTATCCAAGCACAGTGCAAAAGCCGTGAAGGCTCAGAATGTTTATATGTGCAAGGCCGAAACGATGAAACGCACGCACCAGTCCACTCATTCGCATTGTTAAGATACTTTCTTTTCTAATAAATCACTAAGAAACACTAAATTATGGCTTTCTAGTCGCCGAACATATCCATCTATGCATAAAATCGAGAAAATCTCTGTTTGAGGGTATCTCAAATCTGTTGGGGAAGAAGCTTTTCAGCTTATTGATTCCTAAGCCTTGCCACGAGATCTCAGTTGCATGACGGATGGCTCGTTCCACCCTCTGTGGAGTGGTATTATATTTTCGAGCTATTTCCGGATACATGATTTTGCTAACGCCTAACAGGTTGTTACTGTCCTTCGCCAGCATTAAAAGTGCTTCGCGGAGGTACTGATAGCCTCTGACACTTGGAGGTATTCCAAAATCGATGATCGTCCTACTGATAAAAATTTCGAGCCCAGAATCGCAAGATGTCTTTGCATAATGCTGTAAGATGCCTTCTGTATACATTTCACACTCAATCCTTTATAAAGAAATATGCAATAAATAGGAAACATTCCTCATCGCGTCATTGCAAGCGCAAACACGAATACTATTTTGCTTAAATTTCAATAACTAGAAGATCGGGCATACTATCTGACAGTTGACATTTTTAATATTTTGTAAATATAATTACTTATATTTACTTTATCACATTAATACAACAATATTCCTTAACAATCAAGTACTTTCGCGCGATAGTCATTGCCATTTTGTTGTCACGCATAATGACAAATCTCTTGCTGAGCGTCACTGGACAAGCAATAATAAACACAAAATAATGCTTTTGGGGTGATTTTGGGTGGTTTTTGCGGATAAGCTTGTGATTCTAATGGAAATTACATCAACATCTAATAAGCAGTTGGCGGACGCGATTAGGGTAGACCCGTCGCTTATAAGCCGCTTTCGTTCTGGGAGAAGGCGGGTACCTGAAAACTCAGAACATATAGGTGCTATGGCGCATTATTTTGCTGCCCGTTGTAAAGCAAAATATCAGTTAGAGTTTCTTTCAGAAGTCACCGGCATGATTTCATTATCTTGTTCGACAAATGTCGAAAAAGTAGCCGCCATTATTACATCATGGCTTTTAACTGAAGAATCCATACCTCAATCGCAAGCAAACTTATTTTTGCATGCCTTTGACCAATTAAAATATTGCGAACTTGAAAATCCTGCGACGGAAACCACCATGCCCAAAAGCCTTCTCAAGGAAAGAGAATTATATGCCTTTTATGGGGACGACGGCAGGCGTCGCGCGACCATATTGTTTGAGCAAATTGTCTTAGCCTCTAGCAGTGCTGTAGAGATAAAAATATTGACAGAGGGAAACATGGAATGGATATGGAAAGACAAACAATATGCTAAGGAAATTTCAGATAACATTAAGAAGGGGCTTTCTAGGGGCAACACGATTACACGAATAGTACCGCGGATTACTAATCTTGCAATGGCCTTTGATACAGTTACCCGTTGGCTCCCGCTGTATTTTACTGGGAGTGTGAAATCCTACTACTATCCTAATATAAGAGACAATGTTTTCTGCCGAACGCTTTACGTCGCGCCTGGAATTGCCGCGTTGAGCGCAACCGCTGTCGGTGAGCAGGCTGAATGCGGAGCAACATTTATATCAACAGATCCTACCGCTGTTGCGTACTTTGATCGGGAATATATGGATTATCTTGCACGGTGCCGCCTTGCAACGAATATTTATAACGATCAAAGCTCTCCGTTGAAGCTTCGGCGATGCGTAAGGAGGTTTTGTAACCATCAATCCAATTGCATAACCATCCTCTCCTGTTTGTCATTTGTCTCAACCCCGCCAGAAATTATTTCTGAACTAGCGAAAGATTTCGATGTTAAAATGCTCAATCAAGATTACTCCTTTTGTTTCGCCCATTTTGAACAAATAGTGGTACATCACCGATACACAGAGGTTTTCCCCCTGGAATCTTTAGAAGATATCATAGCGGGAAAGGCTCGGTATGTTGCACTTGAAATCTCTCAGAACAAGGCTGGATATTATACGCCGGATGAGTACTGCCGTCATCTTATAAACGTCGTAAATATGCTTTGTAATTATCCAAACTACCATGTAGTTCTTTCAAAGGGAAACGACTTAGAAAGCAACGTATATGTTAAAGAAAGCTGTCAAGTAATGCTGCTCAGAACAACGCCGCCGATTACCATCTGCGAAACGGAATATACCGACATGATATCTTCAGTGTGGGAATATGCATTAAGCAAAACGCAAACCGGCCTTACCGACATGGCTAATAAAATAGAATCCATTTCCAGACTAAAACAGCTCATAAGCCAACTGTGCGACTATACAAACTGTCACTATGATATTTTAAAATAGCGCCGTATCCTTCGCTCCTTGATCTAAGACATTAATAGCTTACATAGCAATATGGATACCCTTAGTCTATCTATTAATAAAAGGATTCTGCCGCAGCAACAAACCAAGCAAACGCGTTCTTGGAAAATGTTGATATGTTGGAAACGGACTTGAACGATTTTGTTATTAAATTCGTCTTTTACGCGTTCTGAACTGTTGGTCGAAAAGTCCCGGTTACAAGAAAGGACAGGCTCACAAGATTTTCCCGAACCTCTTGAATCAACATTTTGAGGTTACCGAGAAAAACAAGGTCTTGTGTACGGATTTTACATATTTGTTCCTTACAAACGGTTCCCTGAGATATAACTGCACTATTATTGACCTTTATGACCGTAGCGTCGTCGCAATTGAAAACGGGAAATGGATTACCAGCGAGTTCGCCGTCCAGACGTTGGATAAGGCCTTGAAATCTCAGAAAATCAAGCCCAAGAGCCTCATTCTGCATTCCGACCAGGGGTGCCAGTTTACTTCGCTTAGTTTTATTATATTGCAATGAGCACGGAATTCAGAAGAGTATGAGCCGCGCGGGATGCCCTTATGACAACGCGCCAATGTAGAGTTATTTCAACAGCCTGAAGGCAGCGTTGATTAACCGTTTTGCCTTTAACACCGATGACGAGCTGGAATATGCCATAGCGGAGTACGCGTATCTTTGGTACAACCAAATTCGCCCGCATTCATATAACAATTATCTGACGCCATTTGAGGCGCGATTTGATTTAGGCTAAATTAGACGGTGGCGTTACAAAAATGCTTGACCACAACACTAGCATACAAATGAATAGTGCTTCCAATGAACTCTTCGAATAATTTAACGCAAAACGCTATCTGTTGCCCTGCCACAAATAATTATTGAATTAATACAGATATTTTTTATTGGATGTACTAAACAATATAAAGAATTTCCATATCAGGTATCTTTTCAGAGATCTGATTTCGCAGAAACTCCTCGCCTTCATTGCGTAGTTTGGGTTTGTAGCAATACTTTCCTTGTCCTCTGCCGGTCATAAGCTCTCGGCTAAAGAACGGCGGTGCCTTAGGGTAAGCTTCTGTGTTGATTGCATTTTGCACAAAACTGTACGTCATAAAAATAACCTCAATAAAGGCACAACGTTTAACTTTTTCCGATAACTTATCTGAGAGAACATCAATCAGTTCACCATAAAGAATCTTCCAGTTATCAACAAAAATGATGGGAGCTAACAGGATCCCAACAGGATAACCTGCCTCACACATTGAATTTATCGCGTCTATTCGTTTATCAAGTGGTGAGGTTCCGAGCTCAATTTTACGAATTATTTCCTGAGGGTTTACACTCATACGGAAAATCACTTTACCACGATGATTCAAGTTCAAAAGCGGCTCCACCATAGAAAATTTTGTTGGGAAGGTGAGACTTCCTTTTTCACTATCCGAAAACTGCTCGATTGTCCAACATAGATTGTCTGTCAAAGTATTTTCAAGTACAAGATCGCTGTTTGATCCGATTTCAAAACAAAGAGGCTTTTCAGATTTATTCTGAGTCTTCATAATTTTATTCATCATTTCCTCTCTGTTTACAAACAGCCTCAAATATGAGCATTTATTGTAATTGCAAACAAGATAACAGTATAGACACGAGGCAATACAACCGGAAGATGTGTAAGGAACAAGGTAGTCGGAAACCTTGTGGTTTTCTGTGTACTTGTTCGTTTTCCGAACGCCAATTATGAGATGCTGCTTCATTTGGGGAAAAGCGCTATTAGATTGGGATCGCAATTCGGGAATGTTATTATGGCTTTCTATTTCCACCCATTGAACGTGTTGGTATTTTTTCCACAGCATTTTCCCAAGCTCGTAATTCAGTGCACCAGATTCGTAGTAGATTATATCAGGGAAGCTCATGGTTTGTCCTTTCAGATTAATTAGATTAATTATATTATTTATTTTTTTTGTTTTGCTATACAATGGTGGCAGTAATTAAACTTTAACTACTACAATATAAACTATCTAATTACAGTTGAACGTGAATTTAACTTCCGATTGGTACTATAAAAGCACAAGCAGATGACCCTCGTTTGGGTTGGCTGCTTGAGACTGCGCAGGTCAATCGATTCGGAGTCGATAACAATTGGATACGAAGTCATCGTTTCTTTCTGAACGTTAGAGATATAGTTGTTCACACCGCTTGAAAGAGAGATAATTAACGCGATGCCAATGATTCCGATAGAGCCCGCGAACGCGGTCAGAATGGTTCTACCCTTCTTGGTTCGAAGGTTGTTAAAGCTCAGTGTAAGCGATGTTAGAAAAGACATGGAGGCCTTGCCCATGCGTTTGTTTTCGGTTGCCAAGGAAACATCATTCGCTTCAAGAGGATCGGAATCGTCTAGAACTCTGCCGTCGCGTAGCTTTACGATACGGGTCGCGCAAGTCTCGGCTAGCTCGGCGTTGTGAGTCACCATTATAACGAGGCGTTCTTCTGCCACTATTTTCAAAAGATCCATAACTTGCAGGCTTGTCTCGGAATCGAGAGCGCCTGTAGGCTCGTCTGCAAGAAGAATATCTGGGTCATTAACCAGAGCCCTTGCGATTGCGACGCGTTGCATTTGCCCTCCAGACATCTGGTTCGGCTTCTTATGGAGCTGGTCACCAAGCCCAACCTCTTTTAAGGCCTCGATTGAGCGTCTGCGTCGTTCTGCTTTTGAAATGCCGGATATGGTTAACGCCAGCTCGACATTAGCTAGCACAGACTGATGCGGGATTAAGTTATAGCTTTGAAAAACGAAACCTATTGTATGGTTGCGGTATGCGTCCCAGTCTCTGTCCGAATACTTTTTAGTAGAAATCCCGTTTATAATGAGGTCTCCGCTGTCATAACGGTCAAGCCCGCCAATAATATTTAGCAGTGTGGTCTTCCCGGACCCTGACGGGCCGAGAACGGCTACAAATTCGTTATCCCTAAAGCTCAGAGACACGCCGTCAAGAGCATTTTGAATAAGGTCACCCGTAATGTATTGCTTGCGTATCTCTATTATTTGAAGCACTCGGATTCTCCTCTCGCTGTGTAACAATAGATCTTACAGATTAGTATTGCAGCTTAAAAAATATATAAACATTTTCAAAACAAATACAGTTGCGATTCTGTGATCTTTTTTATTAAGAATAGTTTTTAAGAATAAGAGCACCTCCTATCGTTTTATCAAAAGTTATCTTGTTTTATGGACCAGTGACTTAAGACAAGCGCCATAGGACCATAAATGTTTTCTGATATTTCTCACTTGATGGTAATTGATCAGCTTAGGGATGAATGTATCTAATTCTTTATGGGACTAAGAAGACAAGATAGCAGATGGCATCCTGAGTCTTCAAGTTCAGCATGCCATCTGCTATCTTGATAGACGTGCCCAGGCAATTCATTAAGGGTGATATGCTAATAATCAGCATGATATCAGGAGCGTTATTGCGTGAAACACTTGACAAATAATTCAAATCATAGTAGTATCTCCACTATAACGAATTATATCCACCATAGCACTACGGAGGCGCGTATGATTTCAGCAAGCGAAACCATAAGTAGAAATATAAAAAGCGTTCGACAAGAAAGAAATCTTACATTGGATGATCTAGCTATCTTAACGGGGGTCAGCAAAAGTATGCTGAGTGAAATTGAACGTTGCACGAAAAGTCCTACCATATCCGTGCTCGAAAAAATATGTGATGGGATTAATGTTCCACTCGCTCAACTTACGCATACACCGACGCCTCAATTATCTATTGCAACGAATGATACCGTTAAACACTATTCTGCATGGAATGGATTTGAACTATTTGTCTTATTTGAATTTGACCCAAATAAAAAGTTTGAAATATTTCGTCATGTAATTTCTCCCCATTCTGAACGTGTATCCGAGTGCCATGAAGCAGGCATCAGAGAATATATTATTTGTACAAAGGGTGTTTTTAGCTTACAAGTCGGAGACGAAGCGTTTCATTTGCAAGAAGGTGAAGCAATACAGTTTCTTGCAAATTACCAGCATAAATATTTGAATAATACTAATGAAGAAGTAAATATTGTTATGCTTCTATTTCATGAATAGAAAGACGTATTCTACTATGAATAACTATGTGAAAAGAACAATTAGATTGATATTTGGACTGTTTTTATATGCACTCGGTATTTTATTGAGCATACAAGCTAACATAGGTCTAGCCCCTTGGGAAGCATTCAGTATGGGCGGATCCTATCTGACTCATTTATCGTATGGAAATATCGTTGTTATTACTGGATTTATGATCATTGCGATTGATTTTGTGTTGAAAGAAAAAATTGGATTTGGTACAATTCTCAATGCCATACTGATAGGAACGTTTGTTGATCTGATCCAATTGTTCAATCTTATTCCTACGATGTCCAATTTTTGGCTTGGCTTACTAATGCTTTTGATAGGACAAGTTGTTATATGTATTGCAAGCTATTTTTATATTGGTGCAGCCCTCGGGTGTGGACCCCGTGATGCACTCATGGTTGCACTGGGAAAGCGAATGCCCAAAGTACCCATAGGCGCAATACGAGGCTTAATAGAAGGCACCGTTCTTTTTGTTGGATGGCTGTTAGGTGCAAAAGTTGGCATTGGGACAGTTATATCTGTATTTGGTATTGGACTCATTTTGCAGTTCACTTTTAAATTACTGCGCTTTGATGTAAAAAGCATTAGGCATGAGAGTGTAACTGATACAGTAAAAGAAATGTCATCGACGATCAGTTAGTATTCTCTGTGGCCATCTGAAAATCAGTCTGACGGGCGAACTGATGGAAGCCTACCGGATCGGGACCGTAGAGTTATAAGCAAATGGATTATTCAAGAATGCATAAGTTTACACAAAGAGTGATTATGAGCTATGACTTAGAAACTTAGCGAAAAATGCGAATTACCCATTATGAATAGTGAATTATCTGAGGTCAGGCATGAAAAAAGACAGCTTGTGATGCATTCACGAACTGCCTGACGTTGGATAATTCCATAGCACGAAACCGCCGTCTATGGGGAAAGTATAATTTCTCTTGCTTGATTTTTGAAAAGCATAGTATTTGAAAAAGCCTTGCAGATCAAGGTGTTCAGCGTTTGGGAACGAGAGAAATATTACTTTTAGGTACAACAAATAAACATCCACTGGTATCATTCCAGCCGTTTTTCTTTAGAGGCAACGTTGTTTGTGTTGTAGCTTTATTTTATCAGCAGCTGAAACCACTGTCAATACCACCGCCGAAGGCGGTTTAGTGCTATGTTTATGACATACCAACATACTCACGATACTGGAGGGATATATATTAATCAGGATGAATTATATATGCTGGAAGCAATTCGCTTGTCCGAACTTGCCATTGAACATGGAAATGAACCTTTTGGC